>CAVOGA010000006.1:0-8407 GCA_963695135.1 uncultured Gammaproteobacteria bacterium | reverse complement strand
CACCGCGCCTTCCCCCTCCAGGAGGTAACAGGCGGCCATATGCGGACGGTTGTAGGTGCTGTCCACGGCGATAACCCCGCCGTCGTATTCGAAACTTGCCGCGTCAGACATGACTGCTGCTCCTTGAATTCATGATGCCGGGGACGTTAGCACAGGACCGGCCGGCGGCGGGCGACGAGAAGCCCTTTGCCCTATGCTTGGGGCTTGTAACGGAGCAGGCCATGCACAAAACGATCATTGGAAATGCCCTGGTAATGTCCAGTCTTCTCGCGCTCTGCGTCGGAACGATGCCGCCTGCCGGCGCGTCAGAGGCTCCGGAGTCAGACCTTGTCACGGGCATTGATGAGATATTCAGCGACATTGACCCGGCGCAGGATCCCGGCTGCGCCGTGGGCGTGATTCACCAGGGCGAGTACCTGGTCGAAAAGGGCTACGGCCTGGCCAACCTGGAATATGACATCCCCATCAGCGCACAGAGCGTGTTCCGCACGGGCTCCGTGTCCAAGCAGTTCACGGCCATGGCCATTGCCCTGCTGGCGCAGCGCGGCGACATCGACCTGGATGCCGATATCCATGACTATCTGCCGGAACTCGTCGACTATGGCCACAAGGTCACCATCCGCCAGATGCTAACCCATACCGCGGGCATGCGGGATTACGAAGAGGACATCTTTCAGATCGAGGGCAAGCCCTTTCGCTTCGGCAACGAGGACTACTGGACCGTCGAGGAGTTCTACACCGTTGTGCAGGGCGTACCGCTCCGGCATCCGCCGGGTGAACAGTGGGAGTATTCCAACCTGGGCTATTTTCTGCTCAGCCAGGTGGTCGAGCAGGTAACGGGGCAGACCCTGCGCCAATTTGCCCAGGCGGAAATCTTCGCACCCCTGGGCATGTCCCACTCGCTGTTTAACGACAACGTGGACGGCGTCATCAAGAACCGGGCCGACGGCTATAAGCGCAACGACACCGGTGGCTACGACATCTACATGACCAACCTGGACATTGTCGGCGACGGCGGGGTCTACACCAGCCTGGAGGATTTCATCGCCTGGGACCGGAACTTCTACGACAACCGCCTGGGCGATGGCTCCGCGGACCTGCTGAGTTTAATGAACACGCCGGGCGCCGATGTGGAGGACGAAGGACGCCCAGCGGGAGCCTATGCCTTCGGCCAGTTTGTCAGCGAGGAAAATGGTGAAACGGTCTACTCGCACAGCGGATCCTGGGTCGGCTTCCGGGCCTATTACGAGCGGCGGCCGGCACAGGGTTTATCGGTTGTGCTGTTTTGCAATCTGGATGAGCTGAACCCGGGCGAACGGGGGGCGCAGATCATGACGCTTGCCGGTTCCATTCTCAGCCGGAATTAGGCGCGTGCGCTAAGCCTGCCCGCCCTTTGCTGGACGCCGCGCGTGGTAAAGATGGCGTTTACCCGCCCCCAGGGTCAACCGGGACTCGACAGAGAAATGCCGTTTAAGCGCCGTCTCGAAGGGTTCGAGGTCATAGTCCGCATAATCATCGTCCTTGTTGCGCAACAGGGTTTGCACCTTGTCATCACTGCGATCGACAAATTCGATAATCAGTTCCGGGGTGATCTCCGCCAGCCAGGCAATGAAATCATCCAGCGGCACGTGCCCGCTGATCACCACGTGGTGAATAACGGCCAGAGCGAGAATCACATCCGGTTGTGCGCGGCTGACCAGGTCCCTGCGCTCACGCAATCGCCAGCCCCAGTCAGGTGACGGATCAAGAACATTTTGCAAGAGCGGCAAGATATTTTGCGGCCGGTCCGGCTCCTGGAAGAGGCGGTCCAGGGAGGGGTGATCCACGTCCAGGGCGAGCACCTGCTCGCAATTCCGGGAGGCAACGCGTGAAAACTGCCCCTGGTTGCTGCCCATGTCCCACAGCAAACCACGCGTTTTCCCGGCCAGGCACTGATCGACGAAACCGGCCTTCTGTTCGTGATCGGCTTCCGTGTAATTGTGCGTATCGGCGTAGTTACCCCACTCGGTGCGTCCGTGGCTCCACTCCAGGCTGCCGACCAGCTTCTTCAGCTTGCGCACATTGGCGAGGATCAACTCCTTGTTGAAACCGGCCGCCTTGAGATCCGACTTGACCTCCCGGCTCGTACTGCTGAACCGGGCATCCAGTTTGGACTGCAGCCATACGTGGCTGGCCACACCCTTGCGGAAACGATCACGGAAACCGAACAAGCGGTTCGCCTGCTGCAGATCCACGCCGTCGATGCGCGCACGCAGCAGGGGCTGAAAGTCGATGCCCTTGTAGCACTGCAGGAGTAGCGGGAACAGGAACAGCTCGCAGAACTGGCGGTAGCCCGTCCAGGGTTTGCCGGCCGGCAGCGGCTCAAAGGACGGAATGTCGATAAACACCGGCCTGCCCCCGACAAACTGGATGTTGTAGGGCGTTGCATCCTTGATGGTGAAGTCTTCGGCCAGGGCTTCTTCCAGCAGGTTCAGCTGCAACAGCGCCGCGGCCTGGAGCATGGAGGCGGTCCACTCGTAGGGGTAGGAAATGACCGCCACCCGGTCGTGCTCGAGAAAGCCGTCCCAGGCGGCGCGCTGCCCTGCCTCCAGCGGCACCTCCTCCGCAGCGAGCCGGCGGCTGGACACGATTGATCCGGCCTCAAGCTGGCGCTGATAAAAGGTGGTTTTGCCGAGCGCCTCAAAATGCGCCAGGGAAGAGGCTTTCAGACCCCGGATTATTCTTCCATCGACCTGGTAGACGCGCCCCTGGCGATCGCGGAATGAGCCGCCGTCAAAGTGACCTGCTGTTGCCTGGCTCAAGGCTTGATCATCGCCCGCGCCTGCACCAGGGCGGTTGGGTCATTCATCGTTCTCGGGTGCATTGGGTTCTGCCCGCGTGCCGCGCGAAAAGAACAACTTGATGTTCTGCCAGTAAAGCTTCAACGCCACACCGGCCGCCGCCGCACCACCAAGAATCACCTGCAGGATCATGCTGCCCGTTCCGGGGTCAAGATAGGCAAAAGCCGGGGTCGCAGCACAGGCTGCCGCCAGCAATGCCAGCATCAGGACCAGAGATTTCATAGCGCACACCTGTCTTCTAATTGTCTTGGAATCGTCAGGATATTGTAATATTTCGCGGCGTGATGTTAACACGCGAGCCCGTCCCGCGACCTTTTGGCGCGAAAATGCCGCTGTAAGGAGCGGCAAACGGGCCGCGAAGCCTTTGCATCCGCTGCCGCGCCTTTGCAACATTGTTCACCTTCCACCGCCGGGATCAGCCCATGCAAAACCGCAAAACCGAGCTGACCCGCCCGACGCCCTTTACGGCTTTTCTCCTTGCGCTGGCCCTGGTTGCCGGCCCGTTGATCGTCACTCCCGTGGTAGTGCACAGCACCAATGTGCTTGATTTTTCCGTGGGCTTGCTGCGCGCCTTGAGCGGTCCCCTGCTGATCGCCGCCGTGCTGTTTTTGCTTATCTACCTACTGCTTCGGCATACCGGCCGCTGGCCCCGATTCAATAACCGCCTGTCAGCCCTGACCCTGGCTGTTGCCTATCTTTTCTGGCTCCAGGGCCACTTGCTGGTATGGGATTACGGTGTTCTGGATGGGCGGGCCATTGACTGGCAGGCCCAGTGGCTCCGGGGTCTGGCGGACACGGGCCTGTGGCTCTGCGTGTTGCTCGGCGCCTGGTTCGGTGCGCGCAGGCTGCAACCGCATACCGGCCTGCTCGCCGGCGCCCTGCTGCTGATCTATTCGATAACGATGTTCAGCAGTATCAACAACCGCAAGCCCGCCCCGGCCTTTCACCGCTACACGCTGGATGCAACGCACAAGTACGACTTCTCGAAACAGCAGAACATCTTTCTGATCGTGGTTGACGCGTTCCAGTCTGACGTGTTCCAGGAACTGCTCGATACCAGGCCCGAACTGTTTCCCGGCTTTGACGGTTTTACCTATTACCGCAATGCAACAGCGGGCTTTGCCAAGACCTACCCCAGCATACCGCTGATGCTCACCGGCCAGTGGTACGCCAATGCCGAACCAGTGACCACGTTTGTTGAGCGGGCTTATCTGGACCACTCTGTCACCGCCGACATGCTCGAGGCCGGCTGGCGTGTTGATCTTTTCCCGGACATTCCACGCGTGATTCACCATGACCAGCGGGTCGCCAGCAACGTCATCGAAAGAAGCGACCCGGTTGACGTGGCTGCGCAATCGGGTCACCTGGCCGACCTTTCCCTGTTCCGGGTATCACCGCATTTCCTCAAACGCTTCTGGCAGAACGACGACCAATGGCGCCTTGCCCCGGCCTGGGCGGCGTGGGTCGAGAACCGCTCAGACGACAGCAAACTGCGCCGGGCCAGGCACCCCAATGCGGCCGCACGTTTTGCCCTGTCCACGGAGCAGTTTGGGCGGGTGACCTGGGATCAGCCGGCCTTCAAGTTCTATCACCTGATGGTGCCCCACGAGCCCTTTCTGCTGCGCGAGGACTTCTCCGTCGAACGCTGGCCCGCCGGCCGGGAGGGCTATGTCGGCCAGTCGGCCGCCACGGTGCGGGTGCTGGAAAAGTTCATTGAGCGACTGAAAGCGCTGGATATCTACAACCAGTCCACGATTGTCATCGTCGCCGACCATGGCGGCGGTGATTACAATGCAGGTGTGCGTGCCGCGGGCATCGTGCCGGAACCTTCCCTGGAGGCCGTGTCGACGATGTCGTCCCAGTACCACGCCTCGGCCCTGCCCCTGGTGCTCGTGAAATCCGCCGGTGCGCATGGCCCCCTGGAAATTTCCGATGCTCCCGTGTCCATAGGCAATGTGGCAGCCACCCTGGCCCGCGCCGCCGGCACAGCGCCCAGGGCCGGTGGCGCCATCGGCGATCCGCAGGCCGGGCTGAGCTCGCCGCGCCGCTATTATTTCTACCGCCACTCCGGCTGGAGTGGCGTGTACCTGCCGCCCATGGAAGAGTTTGAAGTGACCGGCCACAGCTGGAACCTGTCCGACTGGGTGGCCACGGGCCGTATTCTCGCCCCCGGCGGGGAAGTCCAGCGCAGCCGGGGTTACCAGATTGGCACCCGGGTGCTGTTCAACGGCGAGGGACAGGCCAGCACCTGGCTGAGCAGTGGCTGGAGCGGCGCCGAGGCGCGCGGCACCTGGTCCGCAGACCGCGAGGCGTTCATGCGGGTGCCCGTGGCTGATTCAGACACCGCACCCCGGCCCACCCACGCGCACTTCTGGCTGGCGCCGTTTCTGGCCGATGGCCGGATCGAGGCACAATCCACCACGCTTTCTGTCGGTGATACGCCCGTTGGCAGCTGGCGGATTCGCAGCCCGGGGTGCTACGCCGCGCCCTTACCCGGTGCGGAGACCCTGGACCGGGATACACTCAGCTTCCGCTGGAGCCTACCGGACGCCGCGGCGCCCAATGACTTTGGCCTGAGTGATGATTTCCGCCTGCTTGGCATCTACTTGATGGCCATGGAACTGGGCCCGGCAAAGACCCTGCCCCTGGACACGGACCTTACCGACCTGCCCGCCGAACAGCTGGCCTGCGCGTTTCGCGTGCATGGTTTCAGCCGGGAGAGCGGCACACTGAATTCCAACCGCACCCGGGCATCAATCTGGATTCAATTCGATGAACAAGGGCTCGATACGCTGTTCTCAGGCGTCATGGGATCACAGACAGGGGGCCTCGAACTGGTCATGGAACTGAGCCCGTTCCTGGGCGATGGCAAGCTGGCGCAGCAGCGGGTCATCCTGTCAAGCCGGGGTCAGACAATGGCTGACTGGCAGCTGGAGTCAGGGGGGACCTACACGGTTCTGATTGAGCGCTCACTCCTGAAGGATGGCGTCCTGGATCTGGAGTTCTCGCTTCCTGATGCCACCACCCCCAGGGCACTGGGCATTAACGATGATCAGCGAGCCCTGGGAATTTCGATCCGGGCACTGCAGCTGCGGGTGCCGCTGGCTAAAAGTGACCCAAGTGCGTAGTCTTTCCGCCTGAAGCTGCCGTCCAGGGCACTACGGGGAACTATGAGCCTTTTCGAAGAACTCAAGCGCAGGAACGTGTTCCGCGTGGGCATCGCCTATGCCGTCGCTTCCTGGCTCGTGCTGCAGCTGGGCGACATCCTGCTGGAGGCTTTTGACGCACCGGACTGGAGTATGCGCCTGGTGGTGGCCCTGCTGCTGCTGGGCCTGCCCATCGTGTTGTTCCTCGCCTGGGCCTTTGAGCTCACCCCGGAAGGCATCAAGAAAGAATCAGAGGTCGACCGGGGCCAATCCATCGTGCGGCACACCGGCCGCAAACTTGACCTGGCCGTCATTGCCATCCTCGTGCTCGCGCTGGGCTATTTTGTCGTCGATAAATTCATGCTGCGCACTGAGCGCGCTGAGCCGGTGGCAGACACCACGCCCGCGGAGCCCGTGGAACGCACACCAGCTGCTGAAGCGATCAGCCTGCCGACCGACAAATCCATCGCCGTGCTGCCCTTTGAAAACCGCAGCAACCTGGAGGAGGACGCATTTTTTACCTCCGGTATCCATGACGACCTGCTCACGCAGCTGGCGCAAATTTCTTCCCTGCGGGTCATCTCGCGCACCTCCGTCAGCCAGTTTGCCGATACGAACAAGAGCATCCGGGAAATCGCCGGGCTGTTGAATGTGGCGACGATTCTTGAAGGCGGCGTGCAGCGCGCCGGCAACCAGGTGCGTATCAATATGCAGCTGATTGATGCGGCCACCGATGCGCACCTGTGGGCGCAGACCTTTGACCGCGAACTGACCGCCAACAATATCTTTGCCATCCAGAGCGAGGTTGCCACCGCCGTGACCGATGCGATGCGCGCCACGCTGACCGAGGACGAGGTCTCGCGTATTGCCCAGGTGCCGACGGAAAACATGCAAGCGCTGGAGGAATACTTCAAAGGCCGCGCAGAAATGGACAACCGGTCCAAAGACTCCATTCAGTCAGCGCGCCTGCGTTTTGAGCAAGCGCGCCGGATGGACCCGGAATTTGCCCAGGCCTGGGCCAGCGAGGCACAGGCCATTTTGTTGCTTTCAGACAGTGGCTCATCCTATGGCGACATTCCTGCCGCCGAGGTAGAGCGCCTCGCGCGTCCGCTGATGGAGCGCGCCTATGAACTGGCGCCGACGGAACCGCTGGTTTTGGCGGTTTATGGCCTGTTGGAGAATCAGGCCGACAATTTCCAGTTGGCCAATGAGTTCTATGACCGCTCGCTGGCCATTGAACCCAACAGTGGCGAGGTGATGAACTGGAAACGCCTGAACCTGTTACCGGCAGGGCGTACCGGGGAAGCGCAGTCGCTGGCCCTGCGCATGATCGAAGCCGACCCCATGTCGCGAATTACCCTTTTGAACGGCATTGCAAGCATCGCCCGCTTCGGTGACGGAACGCCGGAACTGGTGGACAGCCTGCTGGACCGCCTGGACGGCATTGACCCGGTCATGGGGCTGTCTACGCGACAAATCGTGGCCGACATCCGCGGGCAAGCGGTTGCCTCAGTGCGTTACGGGCTTCAGGCCATGCTGCTGGATCCCGGGAAATCCAACGTGCGCCGGGGCACCGGCTTTACACTCGCCGAGCTTGGATTGTATGCCGAGGCGCGTAATGTTGACCCTGCGGCGGACGAATATATCGACTACCTCACCGGCGACTGGGAAGAAAACCTGCGGCGCGCGCGCGAGACCCTGGCGCGCTCACCAGACAGCCTTGATGCCAAAACCGACTATTTGGACGCCCTCTACCGGGCCGGGCAACTCGAGGAGGCCATCGCCCTGGGTGAGGAGCTCTGGGCAATATACGGGAATCAGCCAGACGCATTGAACTGGGGCGGCACAACACTCTTCATGGCCGAGATGGCACGCCGGACAGAGCGGCCGGCGCAGGCCAGCACCTACCGGAATGCTTACGCCGCCGCCGTGCAGCAATGGCTCAGTAATGACTGGAACGGGGCTTTTCTCGACTTCCAGCTGGCCGCCCTGGCGGCTTATGACAATCGCGATGCCGAGGCCCTGGCCGCGCTGGAGCGCTCGGTAGATAACGGGCTGCGTCAGGAAAGCCTGCTGAACTCGAGCCTCTTTGAACGCTTAAGCGGCAACCTGCAGTTTCAGACCGTAATCGCCCGTATGCGGGAACTGGCCGCACAGGAACGCTCGGAGGTCCTGGACCTGCTGTGCGGGCCGGACCAACTCGAAGGCTGGGACCCCGCGCCCGATACCTGCACCCTGTGGGCAGAAGGCAGAAAGCCCGGGGTTTCGGCCCCGATTTAAGCTCGCGGATTCCGTGCCCATGCTCAGGGTCAGGGTAAAAGCCCCCACTCCTCTATCCTGACGGCATCAGACCGGACGGCGCCCACCTGGTCCGCGCGGCCAGGGAGCCAATACCCGGCGCCTGAATCAGAACCAGAAAAC
>CAVOGA010000005.1:202500-205964 GCA_963695135.1 uncultured Gammaproteobacteria bacterium | reverse complement strand
CCCGCCTGGTGAACGCGCATGTCTGAGGTACGCGAGACTGTCCTCGAGTTGCTCGCCCAGCTGGGTTCCAGCCGCGAGGCGCGCCAGTATCTGAAAGAGTTCTCCTCCGTCGAGGAGTCCCGCTTCGCGGTGGTCAAGGTCGGCGGCGGCATTCTCCAGGATCACCTCGATGAGCTCGCCTCCGCGCTGGCCTTCCTGCACCGCCTCGGGCTGCGGCCGGTGGTACTGCATGGCGCCGGGCCCCAGGTCGACGCGGCGCTGGCAGCGGCAGGCATTGAGAGCGAGCGCATTGATAACCTGCGGGTCACCACCGAGGAGGTGATGCAGGTCGCCCGGCCGGTGATTTACGAACAGAACCTGCGCCTGGTCGAGGCCCTGGAGTCGCGGGGTATCCGCGCCCGGGGTTGCAGCACGGCACCTTCCAGGCCCGCTACCTGGATGAGGAGCGTTACGGCCTGGTCGGCGAGATCACCGAGGTGAACCTGGACGGCCTGCGCCGCGCGGTTCGCGCCGGTGCGCTGCCGGTGCTTACCTTCCTCGGGGAATCAGCGTCCGGCCAGGTGCTGAACATCAACGCGGACATCGCGGCGCGGGAACTGGTGTGGGCGATTCGCCCGCACAAGATTATTTTTCTCACGCCCAGTGGCGGTCTGCTGGACCGCAACGGACGGATCATTTCCGCGGTTACGCTGAACAACGACTACGAGGCGCTGATGCGGGAGGACTGGGTTCACTCCGGCATGCGTCTGAAGCTGCAGCAGATCAACGAGATGTTGCAGGGGCTGGATGACAGCACGTCGGTTTCTATCACCTCGGCGGACCAGCTGACGCGCGAGCTGTTTACCTACCGGGGTGCAGGCACCCTGGTGCGCAAGGGTGAGGGCATCGCGGTACTGGAGCATCCGGATGCGGAGACGCTGGCCGACGTGGCGCAGCGCGTGGAGGCGTCCTTCGGCCGCACGCTCAAGCCCGGTTGGGCGGAGACGCTCAAGGACCCGGTCATTCTCCTGTCAGATACGCGGCGCGCGGCCGCGGTGGTGGTGCGCGGCCAGGATGATATCCCCTACCTGGAAAAATTCATCGTGACGCCGGAGGCGCAGGGCGAAGGCCTGGGCGCCGCCATGTGGCAGGTGCTGCGGGCGCGCTACCCGCAACTGTACTGGCGTTCACGGAACCAGAACCCGATCACGCCGTGGTATTTCCTGCAGGCGGACACCAGCGAGCGCCATGGGCCCTGGGTGGTTTTCTGCAACAGCGTCAACGATCCGCTGCTGCGCGACCGGATCGTCAAGGAGGCCATGAGCCGCGATCCGGGTTGGGAAGAAAGCGCATGAAGCGCCTGGCGCTTATTGGGGGGCGGGGTTACACAGGCGCCGAACTGCTGGGCTTGCTGGCGCGGCATCCGGGAATTGAACTGGCATTCGCGAGTTCCGGCAGCCAGGCCGGCACCGCGCTGCAGGACGCCTGCCCGGACTGGCCCAACAGGGACGACCGGTTTATTGCCCTCGGGCTTGACGACGTGCCCGCACAGCAGGCTGACGTGTGGGTGCTCGCGGTGCCCAACGGGGTTGCGCGCGATTGGGCTGCAGCGATCGGCGCGGCGCATCCGCAGGCGGTGATCCTCGACCTCAGCGCCGATCATCGTTTTGATGCGGACTGGACCTACGGTCTGCCGGAACGCTTCCGGGACGATTCTGAGCACGGCGCAGCGAATCGCCAACCCCGGTTGTTACGCCACCGGCATGCAGCTCGGACTCCTGCCGCTGCTTGATGAGCTGGATGGCGTGCCGTCGGTGTTTGGTGTTTCCGGATTCAGCGGCGCCGGTAAGAAGCCTTCGCCAAACAACGATCCGGAGCGGCTGCGTGACAACCTGGTGCCCTACAAGCTGGCCGGCCATGTGCACGAGAACGAGGTCAGTCACCAGCTGGATTACCCGGTGCGTTTCATGCCGCACGTGGCGTCCTTTTTCCGGGGCATCAGCCTGACCCTGTCCGTGCCGCTGCGCACCCCGGTTGATGTTGCCGGACTGCAGGGGCGCTTTGAGCGTTACTACGCCGGCGAGCCCCGCGTTCACGTCCAGGCGGCGATTCCGGAAGTGCGCGACGTTCAGGGTACCCCGGACTGTTTGATTGGCGGCTTTACCGTGGATGCCCGCGACCCGCGACGCGTCAGCCTGGTGGTTGTGCTGGATAATCTGCTCAAAGGCGCGGCCAGCCAGGCGCTGCAGAACATCAACCTTGCCCTGGGCTGGACGAGCACGAGGGAATAATCCAATGAGCGAACCGATCTGGAAAAAGCAGGGCCAGGGTGACGGTCCCGGTGAAGCGGTGATGCGTTTTCTCGCCGGTGAGGACGTGGTTCTCGATGGCCAGTTGATCGGGTTCGACATCCTCGCCAGCCAGGCCCATGTGCGCGGTCTGGGCGCGATTGGCCTGCTGTCGGAAGACGAGGTGAAGCGGCTGGTCGGGGGGCTTGATGACATCGGTGCCGATCTGGCGGCCGGTGAGCTGGTGCTGGATGCGCGTTTCGAAGACGGCCATTCAGCGCTGGAGACCTGGCTGACGGAACGGGTCGGACCGCTGGGCGGCAAGGTGCATACGGGGCGAAGCCGCAATGACCAGGTGGCCGTTGCGCTCCGGCTGTACATGAAAGACCGTCTGTCACAGCTCAAAATGATCTGCGTCGATATCGCCGGGGTATTGCTGGAACGTGCCGGGGACGAGGGCGGGCAACCGATGCCCGGCTATACCCACCTGCAACGCGCCATGCCGTCGAGTATCGGACTGTGGTCCGCGGGACATGCGGAAGCATTTATTGATAACGCAGCGCTGGCCGGGCTGACCTGCGAATGGCTGGACGCCTCCCCGCTGGGCACCGCGTCCGGTTTCGGGATCAATTTGCCCCTGGCGAGAGATGAAGTGGCAAAAGACCTGGGCTTCGCCCGCCTGCTGGTCAATCCGCAGTATGCGCAAAACAGTCGCGGCAAAGTCGAATTGCAAGCCCTGGGCGCGCTCTCGGCAGCCATGCTCGATTTGCGCCGCCTGGCCTGGGACCTTAGCCTGTTTACCACCAGCGAATTTGATTTTCTGCGCCTGCCCGATGCCTGGTGCACCGGGTCCTCCATCATGCCCAACAAGCGCAACCCGGACGTGGTGGAGCTCCTGCGCGCGGCCTTCGGCGTGGTGGCCGGCGCCCGTGTCGAGCTGGAATCGGTATTGAGCCTTCCGTCGGGCTACCAGCGTGATCTGCAGGCCACCAAGCCGCCCCTGCTGCGGGCGTTTGAGAAAGGCCTGGCCGCGCTGGCGCTGGTTCCGGGTCTGCTGCGCGCCATGGAATGGAACCCCGATGCGCTGCGACGGGGCCAATTCACCGGAAATGTTCGCCACCGACCTGTCCGTAGACATGGCCCGCGAGGGGATCCCGTTTCGCGAGGCTTACCGGCAGGTCGGTGCAAAACTGGCCG
>CAVOGA010000005.1:0-200000 GCA_963695135.1 uncultured Gammaproteobacteria bacterium | reverse complement strand
GACAGTAGTAGCCTGCCGGCGAGATGCCCCGGGTAGTCGTGATGATGGATGTTTAACAATTCGGTAGTTCTGTCAAGAGCGTCTTGGGTTTGGCCCGATTTTCAGCGATCTCTTTGTGATGAGGAGTAAGCGAATTTCGTCGGGTTAGACACAAGACTGTGTCAGCAAAGCAATATCAATGGTCGTTGTTGATATTGTGGTTATATAGTCCGCGGAGTCAGTTTGATCCGCATGAGCATGTAACGAATCCATCCGGCTTTATTGGAAGGTTTTGGTATATGACCAAGTGACTAAGTGCACACGGTGGATGCCTTGGCGGCAGAAGGCGATGAAGGACGTGGAAGTCTGCGATAAGCCTCGGGGAGCTGACAAACAAGCTTTGATCCGGGGATTTCCGAATGGGGAAACCCACCGCTTAGGCGGTATCGTTACCTGAATACATAGGGTAACGAGGCGAACCTGGGGAACTGAAATATCTAAGTACCCAGAGGAAAGGAAATCAATTGAGACTCCGTTAGTAGCGACGAGCGAACGCGGACTAGCCCTTAAGCCTAATTTGTTTTAGTAGAACAGTCTGGAAAGTCTGGCCATAGACGGTGATAGCCCGGTATACGAAAAGGCGTTTTAGGTGAAATCGAGTAGGGCGGGGCACGTGAAACCCTGTCTGAACATGGGAGGACCATCTTCCAAGGCTAAGTACTCTCTGCCGACCGATAGTGAACCAGTACCGTGAGGGAAAGGCGAAAAGAACCCCGGAGAGGGGAGTGAAATAGACCCTGAAACCGTGTGCATACAAGCAGTAGGAGCTCGTCTTCGGACGGGTGACTGCGTACCTTTTGTATAATGGGTCAGCGACTTACTTTTTGTAGCAAGCTTAACCGGATAGGGTAGGCGAAGGGAAACCGAGTCTTAATAGGGCGCATAGTTGCAAGGAGTAGACCCGAAACCGGGTGATCTAGCCATGGGCAGGTTGAAGGTTGAGTAACATCAACTGGAGGACCGAACTCACTAATGTTGAAAAATTAGGAGATGACCTGTGGCTAGGAGTGAAAGGCTAAACAAACCCGGAGATAGCTGGTTCTCCTCGAAAGCTATTTAGGTAGCGCCTCGTGTATTGCCCTAGGGGGTAGAGCACTGTTATGGCTAGGGGGTCATACCGACTTACCAAACCATGGCAAACTCCGAATACCTAGGAGTATGAGCACGGGAGACAGACTGCGGGTGCTAACGTCCGTAGTCAAAAGGGAAACAACCCAGACCACCAGCTAAGGTCCCAAAATCACTACTAAGTGGGAAACGATGTGGGAAGGCCCAGACAGCCAGGAGGTTGGCTTAGAAGCAGCCATCCTTTAAAGAAAGCGTAATAGCTCACTGGTCGAGTCGGCCTGCGCGGAAGATTTAACGGGGCTTAAGTAGTGTACCGAAGCTGTGGATTCAGACTTGTTCTGGATGGTAGAGGAGCGTTCTGTAGGCCTGCGAAGGTGAATCGAGAGGTTTGCTGGAGGTATCAGAAGTGCGAATGCTGACATGAGTAACGATAATGCGGGTGAAAAACCCGCACGCCGAAAACCCAAGGTTTCCTCGCGCAACGTTAATCGGCGCAGGGTGAGTCGGCCCCTAAGGCGAGGCTGAAAAGCGTAGTCGATGGGAAGCAGGTTAATATTCCTGCACCAACTGTTACTGCGATGGAGGGACGGAGAAGGCTAAACACGCCGGGCGTTGGTTGTCCCGGTTCAAGCAGGTAGGAATTGATCTTAGGCAAATCCGGGATCATTTATTCTGAGACGTGATGAGGGGTCCCAACATAGGGACGAAGGTGTTGATGCCATGCTTCCAGGAAAAGCTTCTAAGCATAGGTAACAGTTGACCGTACCGTAAACCGACACAGGTGGGTAGGTTGAGAATACCAAGGCGCTTGAGAGAACTTGGGTGAAGGAACTAGGCAAAATAGTACCGTAACTTCGGGAGAAGGTACGCCCTTGCTGGTGATGAGATTTACTCTCTGAGCTGGTGGGGGCCGCAGTGACCAGGCCGCTGCGACTGTTTATTAAAAACACAGCACTCTGCAAACTCGTAAGAGGACGTATAGGGTGTGACGCCTGCCCGGTGCCGGAAGGTTAATTGATGGGGTTAGCTTCGGCGAAGCTCTTGATCGAAGCCCCGGTAAACGGCGGCCGTAACTATAACGGTCCTAAGGTAGCGAAATTCCTTGTCGGGTAAGTTCCGACCTGCACGAATGGCGTAACGATGGCGGCGCTGTCTCCACCCAAGACTCAGTGAAATTGAAATCGCTGTTAAGATGCAGTGTAAACGCGGCTAGACGGAAAGACCCCGTGCACCTTTACTATAGCTTCACACTGAACTTTGATTAGGTTTGTGTAGGATAGGTGGGAGCCTTTGAAGCGTGATCGCCAGATTGCGTGGAGGCAACCTTGAAATACCACCCTGATGTAATTGAAGTTCTAACCCAGGCCCGTTATCCGGGTCGGGGACAGTGTGTGGTGGGTAGTTTGACTGGGGCGGTCTCCTCCCAAAGAGTAACGGAGGAGCACGAAGGTTGGCTAATCACGGTCGGACATCGTGAGATTAGTGCAAAGGCATAAGCCAGCTTGACTGCGAGATCGACGGATCGAGCAGGTACGAAAGTAGGTCTTAGTGATCCGGTGGTTCTGTATGGAAGGGCCATCGCTCAACGGATAAAAGGTACGCCGGGGATAACAGGCTGATACCGCCCAAGAGTTCATATCGACGGCGGTGTTTGGCACCTCGATGTCGGCTCATCACATCCTGGGGCTGTAGCCGGTCCCAAGGGTATGGCTGTTCGCCATTTAAAGTGGTACGCGAGCTGGGTTTAGAACGTCGTGAGACAGTTCGGTCCCTATCTGCCGTGTTCGTTAGAAGTTTGAGGGAAGCTGCTCCTAGTACGAGAGGACCGGAGTGGACGAACCTCTGGTGTTCCGGTTGTCACGCCAGTGGCATTGCCGGGTAGCTATGTTCGGAAAGGATAACCGCTGAAAGCATCTAAGCGGGAAGCCCCTCCCAAGATTAGACTTCTCACTCTTCGAGAGTGTAAGGGCCCTTATAGACTATGAGGTTGATAGGCTGGGTGTGGAAGCGTAGCAATGCGTGAAGCTAACCAGTACTAATTGCCCGAGAGGCTTGGTCATATAACCAAAGTCTTCCGATGAAGGACCTGAAGATGATGTATCTCCAGGTTATAAATCGGCAAAGCATCTTTGCTGACATATGCGCAACCCTTAACAGGGTGAAGCAGCTCTTGACAGGACTACCAAATATGCAGGCGTCGAGCCCTGGCTTTTGCCGGACTCGTCGTCATGAGGTGTAGCACACCGTAATCTTTAGGGATTACTGCGTGTGACGCAGCCCGGTTTACCGGGTGGCAGCTTGCTGCCGCGCACCTCGCGCCCTTTTGCCTGGCGGCAATAGCGTACTGGAACCACCTGAATCCATTCCGAACTCAGCAGTGAAACGGTACAGCGCCGATGGTAGTGTGGGAGTTCCCATGTGAGAGTAGGTCACTGCCAGGCATCAATTACGAAACCCCGATAGCGCAAGCTGTCGGGGTTTTGTTTTTTCTGGAATTCATCGATGGCAGTGCCCTAAGTAGGTCACGGCCTGATCGCCTCCGAGCACTCGCTTCTTTCGCTTCGCGAAAACCGCAAGCACTCTCCGGCGGGCCTGCCAGGCATCAAATGAGATAACCCCGATAGCGCAAGCTGTCGGGGTTTTTCTTTTTCTGGAAATCTTCGACGGTACTGAGGTGCGTTGCCAAGAAGTGGTGTAAGGTTTAACAGATGTCACAAGCTGGAGAAACTGTGAATTGGGATGCAATTGGAGCTGTTGGAGAGATACTTGGTGCACTGGCTGTATTTGCGTCGTTGATGTACCTGGCAGCTCAGATAAGAGGCCAGAATAAGCAAGCCAGGGCGTCGGCGTTCCAGGAAATTGGAATCGCCACTGCCGCAGGATGGTCCGTTCTTGCCCAGAATAGAGAGCTTAGTGATGCTGTTTGGTCAGCGGTCGCGAGAAATAATGGCTATCTGGACCTATCGGAGTCCGACAAAGGAATTATTCGAGCACAGCTACTGTCATGGATCAGGCTCGGAGAAAGCCTTTATCTACAGACTCAGCAGGAGCTTCTTGACGAGGCGGCAATGGATACGCTTGGTTACGGAGATGTGACCTTCAAGAATCCTTTAGTGGAGGACGCATGGCCGGATTTAAGGCAACTCATTACGCCCGACTATGCCGAATATCTGGAAGGACGTTTTCCGAACCTTTCTCGACAGAAGCAAGATTCGTTGTAGGCAGTATTCAGCATTTTGCACGGCACGCAACGCGATATTTAATTCTATTTGTCCAACGATAGAAGTGGCCGGCTGATCTTGGATCTTCAGAGATTCCTGCGGCGGGGAAAAGATATTGCCAATGCAGGCGCTTGCTTGATGATCCAAGCTTACGCCTGAGGCCGAGAGGGAGTTTGGCGGCGCCGTATCCATTCAGTATCGCATCGCCATCGGCCCGCAGGCCGGTCGCAAGGCGCTCACGTTCGTGACGGATCGACGCACGTCGTGCTGGAGCCGCTGGACTTCATGGTCCGGTTGGCAGCGTTAGCGCCGGCTAAGACGGCATGGCGATTTGCGCGGTAGCGCAAGAAGCCTTGCCGGTGTGCCGGTGAGCGCGTGCTCAGGCCGCGTTTGAAAAGGATCTTGGTGTCCAGGGGTGATTGCGCGCCGCTGCTCTGGAGCGGCACAGTTTCGGGGTTTTTGGTACGCTCGAAGGGCTTGCGAAGCGACAAATTCGCGGGTTTCGCCATTGGAAACGGACTCATCGACGTCGATTCCGGCTAGTCACTTGGAAGAATTTGAATGATTTTGCAAAAAATCTCCAAAGCGATCCGCGAGCAGAACTACTACGCCGTGGCGCTGGAGTTCGTCATCGTCATCGCCGGGGTGGTGATCGGCTTGCAGATTCAGGACTGGAATGAAGGGCGGTCCAATCGGGAGCGCGAAGCGGCGACGCTTGCTCGTATTCAGGATGAATTAGTTCAAAACATTCTGGAACTTCAGAGCCGGATAATTTCAGACAATGCACGCGTGGAAAACCACCGGATAATGGTCGATACCGTGACTACCGGTTCCATCGCGCCAGTCAATGCTGAGATTTTTCAAACTGCTGTGGCTCGGATAATGTTCTTCAGCCGTCCACCAATTAGCCAACCCGCCTATGACGCTTTGGAGCAATCCGGCGAGTTGACGCTAATCCGCGATGCAGACCTGCGGCTTGAACTCAACGAGCTTCGTTCGGTCCTGGATTGGGTCGATAGTCAACACGGAAGTTTCCGGCAAGGCATGTCAGAATTGGCGGAGTATTGGCGACCCTATGTTTTTCATCACCCTACGTCTGATCCACGGCGCACAATCGTTAGCATAAACATTGAACCTTTCTCAGCCGATCCGGAAGCAGTGAGCGCATTGGTCGAGGTCGCACGCATGCACGCTATTTTCGCTTCGTATGTCGTTTTGTATGAGAGCCGCGCTAGAGCAGTGTGCGAGCAATTGGCCTTGGTGACGGGGGGCACCTGCCCCGACGAAATGGAGGTCTGACTCCCATGATCCTCCAAAAAATCTCCAAGGCTATCCGCGAGCAAAACTATTATGCGGTGGCGTTGGAATTCGTCATCGTCATTGCGGGCGTGGTGATCGGCTTTCAGATTCAGGACTGGGCGCAGGAACGCGAGATCGCAGCGCGTGAGAGGCAATACCTCCACGAGCTGCTCGCGGATGTGCGTGGAATGATCCAGTACATGGAACAGCTTAACGAGCTTAGGTCATACGAGACCGAACTTGGTGAAGCGGTTGAGGTCCTGCAATCCTGTCCAGCTGATGAAACCGAATGGAGCCAGGTGAGGCAAACGCTCGCCGTCCACCGCATACGCACGGCCGTTTTCGTGATCGATGGCACGTATGAGGAGATGGTCGCCAGCGGCGCGCTTGCCCGCCTTGAGGATGCGGAGCTAAAGGCTCAGATCAAACGAAGTTACGCGCTGTTGAACAACAACCAGCGCGAGGCACAAAGCAGCAACCAGACAATAGCCTATGACGCGAGCGCGGTGATCGCAAACATCGTTCCATTCGCGCCTGATCCTGAAGCGCTTTTCGGCGTAATGGTGGAGCCAGATTTCGATCTTAGGGCGCTATGCGAGAACACTCGTTTCCACAACGCTCTCCTCGACCTCCAACATGCCCATCGTAGCAAGATAAGGCTGAATACCGGCTTTCTCGAGGTCCTGCTGGAGACTGAAGCTATGCTCGTGACACGCACGGAAGAAAGCTCATGATCCTTCAGAGCTTATCCAAAGCGATCCGCGAGCAGAACTACTACGCTGTGGCGCTGGAGTTCATCATCGTCATCGCGGGCGTGGTGATCGGCTTTCAGATTCAGGACTGGAATGAAGGGCGCAGCGAGCGCGCCCGCGAGGCTGAGTATCTTCTTCGGCTCGACGCCGAGATGACCGCCGTCGTGGAGGATTTCGATTCGGCGACAAGCGCGCTCGACGCCTATTTCAACTGGATCACGCTGTTTTTCGAGGGGGTCCGCGAAGGCGACCCGGCCAAGGCGCAGCAGGGGTCCTGGGGGCTGAACGCCATTACGGATGTCGAGATCATCACGATCGAACCTGCGGCGTTGCGAGAAATGATCAGCGCAGGAGACCTGAAGCTCATCCAGAACGCTGAGCTAAGGTCGGACCTTGCTTCAGTGACCCAGCTGCAAGGCCGTTCGCACGCATCACTGCACCAGATGGCGTCTGATCTCACCCCGGTCGCCTTCGAGATTTCCGCGCACTTTCAGGCCCGGCTTGAGGATGTGACAGAATTCTCAGAGGTTCGCTACACAGACCAAACCATTCAGTTCGATTTTGATGCGGTCTCGCAGAACGAAGCGCTGTTGGGGCGCATCAACTACGCCGCCCTCCAAAACCGTTTCCAAGCGGCGCTTCTCGCACGGGACCGCTCAGAGATTGAAGCGATCCGGCAGCGGGTGCGCGACGAAATCGATGCGAGAGAGCTGCGATGATCCTGCAAAACATATCCAAGGCCATCCGCGAGCAGCACTACTACGCCATCGCGTTGGAAATTAAGGGGCCGGATACATTTAATTAAATGTATCCGGCCCCTTTAAGGTACGGCCCCTTTAAGATAATCGCCTTTGAACTCTTACTTTACCAGTTCGATCTCACCCGGACGCCAGGTCTTGTTGATCCAGGGTTCAAGCGGGCCATACAGGCGGAAGATGGTGAACCAGCTCTTGCCCGGAACGGTCTGCAGCCAGTTGCCTTCCTTGCCTTCCGGCGCCTTGGGAGCGAAGTAGAGGTCATAGGAGCCATCGGCGTTCGCGACTAAACTCTTGCTATCGCTGCCGACGGTGGGAAAGGCCTGCCCGGTCTGAAGCTGTGAACGGGTCTGGGTGTCGTAGATCGTGACGGCCCAGAAGTCCTTGACCGGCACGTCCTTGGGCAGATGCAGCCTGTAGGTCTTCGCACCGTCGAACGCCTGCTGGTTGGCGTCAAGGACGGCCAAGGCGTAATCCGAACCCTCGCCGGCTCTCGTCGCGGCCATGGAAGGGGTCACGCCGCCAGCGTTGAAGTAATAAAGGGTGCGCGCATCAAGCCCCATGATGCCATCCGCCTCAAAACTGGTGTTCTTATTGGCGAACGCGGTGGACCAAACGCTCTTGGGGTCGTCAGGATAGATCCGCACGCCGTCGATACGCGGATGGTAGGTGATGGCGCGGGAGGTGGCGTCGGCGAGCGTGGCTGCCTCGGTGAGCAGCTTTTTCATCCGCGCGTCAGGCTCAAAGGCCTTGCCTTTGACGATGCCGATGGATGCAATGGCGCCGCGCACCTCGGGGCTGATGGCGTCAATAGGTTCTTCCTGAACAATTTCGTTCAGGTTCTCGAAATACGAGAAATTGCTTGGAAAGACGGTGTTGAAGGCCCCATTTGACATGTTGACGAATTCGGTCGCAGCCGGATTCTGCGCGTCCTTCAGGGGATAGACCCGCAGATTCGAGGTGATGTTCTTGACCGCAGGCGCCAGCCCGTTCTCGACCAGACCCCTCAGGAACACGAAGTTCCGGTTGGTCGGCGGCTTGAGCAGGTAATACCCATCGGGGATCTCACCAGTGTATCCAGGCGGAACGACGAGATACTTGCCGCCCTTGCCCTTGTCGGGCCCCGTGACGCCCATGTTGCCGATAAAGCGCTGCCAGCCGTCGTCCAGAAAGCCGAGCATCATGGGCGGAACCTCGATCACCGTCGGCCCGTCCTTGGCAAGGTCAGTATAGGTGAAGGCATAAAGCGTCGAAGTGTTGGCGGTGACCATCACGGTCTGCGAGTCCAAAAGCCCTTCGAACACCGCGATCTTGTTCGCGCCCTCGGCCCCGGCATCGTCCAGCCCCTTGCGCACGCTGTACATCGACACGGCGCCGATATTGTCGAGAAATACCTGCATGCCGCGCATGCGGTCGAGATTGTCATAGACTTTGGAGATGGTGGCGTCAGTCGGCACCCCATCAAAGAATTCGAGCGTGCCAATTGCGGTATCGACCTTGTCAGGGATCGAAATCGCCTTGAGTTCGGCAGGCGAAACCTCGGCAAACGCAGGGCCCATGGCGACGGTGCATGCGAGTACACTCAAAGCGGTCAGGCGATTCATTGTTTGTCTCTCTTCAAAAAGAATTAGGTTGCTTAAAAGCTTACTCCTATTTGCGAGTCTTTATCTGCCAGATTTGAGGGGCCTGATTTAGGTAGCCGATTTAGATTTAAGGGGCCGGATACAATTAGTTAGATGTATTCGGCCCCTTAATTTGCTGCCCAGCCGGCAAAGTCTATTCCGGATCAGTTTTGCGCCAGACCCTGGCTTTCGGCGAGTCAGTTCTCGGAGTTACAAATGCCCTCGAGTACCGCCGAAACATGTAGGCGAGTGGATTTCCTGCTCTTGGCTGAGTGAACTAACTGAAGACAATCAGATCGAGCGAAGGTGACGTTGAGATGTTTCGGAGAAGCGTTTCACTGTGTCATCGCTCGGACTCGCTGCCTCAGCACCTGCCTACCGCCGCCACCGGCCAGAGCAATCGGCCGTATATGCTGTCGTCGCCGAGCACTATCCACGGTTCCTGCAATAGATCGAGGCATCATTCATCCGTTCGCTTCGCATTGCTTGCGTGGAGCAGAGTGACACTATAGTATCACTTTATGAAAACTGAACTGGTCACGACCCTAAAAAGGAAGGCTACAGACATTCTGGCAGAACTCGACCGCGATAAAGAGCCAGTATTAATTACACAACATGGCGTCCCGTCGGCGTACCTGGTTGACGTTGAGAGCTTTGAGCGCCTCCAGACCCGAATGAGTTTGTTGGAGGGCATTGCCCGAGGTGAGCGGGCCGTTGATGAAGGCAGAACGCTTACGCATGATGAGGCGAAAGCGAAACTGTCGCGATGGCTGAAGTAGTCTGGACTGAGCCCGCCTTAGCGGATCTCGAGGCTATTGCTGATTACATCGCGGTTGAGAATCCTGTAGCAGCGGCCGAATTCGTTGGACGAGTTCTTTCTCACATTGACAAGCTTGAGCAACACCCGCGTCTCGGCCGTACCCCGCCCGAGATGGAGGGCTCGCGATACCGGGAAATCATCGAGCCACCGTGCAGGGTGTTTTATCGGCAAGAAGGAAAGACGCTATTTGTACTTTATGTCATGAGGGCTGAGCGCCTGCTAAGGGAACGGAGCCTGGAACGCTGAGCATGTTCAAAGCTGACAAGTCATTCAAGCCGCAGCCAAGGCTGCCCGGAAGGGCCTGCGGTCGGCCGCTTGCTTCAAACGTCACGTCCCATGGTAAAAACTGACCGGAAGTATGTAACAAGATCACCGGCCTACCGGTTGGTAACTGCAGTTTTTGGCCTGGTGTTCACAGGCGTGGCCATTGGCATTCTGATTGTCGCTGAGCTCACCCTCGGATCTGTTGTTGCAGCCGCGATCATCGGCTTCCTTGGGATCGATGCACTCGTCAGTGCTTATCGCAAAACTTCATCGTTACTTTCTCGTATCGGGCCACTGCCGTGACAATTGCGGGCTTGTTGTCTGACAATTCATTCAAGGGGAAGCGCGCTCCGCGGCTTCCGGTAATTCAACCGTCAGAATCCCGTGAAAAATCATGAGAACCACTTCCGAAAAAATCGCTCTCACCGTCGGCTTATTGTGCGCAGCCATTACAGCAGCAGTTGCTGAGCTGGTAATTCCACAATTCAGGGCTGTATTTGAAGGATTTCAGGCCGAACTACCCACAGCTACCATGCTAATGGTGGGCTACTATCGCGCACTCTGGCTGCTACCCCTCGCAGTTCTGGGCATATGGTACTGCTGGCCAAAACCAAAGCATGGAGCTTTGTCTTCTTGCCTGATTGGTATCGCCAGCCTCGTCATTTTCATTCCTCTTATGACATACATACTGTATTTGCCAGTAGTTGTTGAGCAATCGGTGTGACGATGTCTATCAAGGCGCTAAAGACACTTATTTTATTCGCTGGGACCGGCAAAGCCGGCCCCGTGGGTTAATTGCTGTGCATCGGTTTTGTGTAATCCAGGAACAGAAACCGGCCTTCGGAGAAAAGGCCAACCAATGGGAATAGCCCGGTATCCATTTGGCATGGAAAATTGCAAATTGGAGTTCGCTAATGTCTAACAGATCTCTCAAGTTCGCTCCGGCTTGCGTCCTCCTCCGGACGCGGGTTAAAGGGCCGTAACCGAGACGCCAGGTCAAGCCCAAGGACGCCATGTCAACACTGGAATTTGTATTGGTCGCCCACGCCATCATCGTGGGCCTGGCGGTTGCGCAAATCCTGCGTGGACTCGCGGAGCTTATTCGCGCGGACGGGGTGAAGGTCAGCTATCGTTTGCTCCTGATGGCGACGTGGACGCTGATGTTATTGCTCCAGATCTGGTGGGCGATCTGGAGCGTCGGCGACCATGAGGTCTGGACCTTCCTGGAGTTCCTGCTGTTCCTGCTGCCGGTCGGGATTCTGTACATCATTGCACGCCTGTGCTTTCCGATGGTTTTGACCGATGCGGACCTGAAAAATTACTACCTGCGGGTCGGCAAGGTAATCTGGTGGCTGGTTGCCGCGATTTACGTCAGCCTGGCGCTCTTTCTGTCGCCGTTTGTATTCGATGCCATCATTCCCGTCGTGTTTGCCTCACAGATCGGCATTGCCGTCCTCGCCATCATCGCTGTCTATGTTAAATCTCCGTATTTTCATATATTTGTAATCGCTGCCATGCTGGCCCAGGTATTCTGGCGGGGGATGTCACAGGTAGTTGGTAATTGAAGGCTGTATCATTGAGCCTGAATCGGGAACGGCGCGCCGGTGAGAAAAATTATTGTTTTTGGAAATTCAGGTTCGGGCAAGTCCACACTGGCCAAAGCACTTCGTGATGAAGGAATAGCCCACCTCGATCTGGATACCCTGGCCTGGCTTGCGTCTGACCCGCCCGAACGGCGGCCGATAGCGCAGGCGCAGGAACAGATCCTGTCTTTCATCAGCGACAATGACGAGTGGGTTGTGGAAGGTTGTTATGCGGACTTGCTTGAATTGGTGGAGCCATTCGCAAACGAGGCGATTTTCATGAATTTGCCGGTTCAGATCTGCCAGGAAAATGCGCGCAGCAGACCCTGGGAGCCGCACAAATACGAATCAAAACAAGCTCAAGACGACAATCTGCCCATGCTCCTGGACTGGATTGCCGGATACATGAAAAGGGAGGGTTCGCTTTCATATGCTGCGCATCGCGCTCTTTTCGATGGTTTTGAGGGCAAAAAGACAGAGATAACCGCTAATCAAGCAAGCTAAAACCAGCCCCCCGGATATGAGCGCCGTTACCAGCTTCGATCCCATTGCGAATAACTCAGCGAATGTCCTCATTTTGGGCAGCATGCCCGGTGTTCTCTCGCTGAGGTCCAACCAGTATTACGCCCACCCCCGCAATGGGTTCTGGCGCATCATGGGCAGCATATTCAACTTCAGCGCCGAGGCGCCATACGACGCCCGGGTGGAGGCATTGAAAGCATCGGAAGTTGCATTGTGGGATGTGCTTCATTCATGTGTGCGCCCTGGCAGTCTCGATAGCGCGATTGCTGCGGGGTCGAGGGTTCCCAATGATTTTTCGGCGTTCTTCAAAGATCATCCACATATCAGGCTGGTCGGGTTTAATGGCGCGGAGGCTGCCAACAGCTTCAAAAGGTATGTGCAACCCACTTTGAGTACCGAAGGAATTCGTTTCGTGCGCTTGCCCTCGTCCAGCCCGGCGCATGCAGTAAGCCTGGAGGTGAAAATTGAAGCCTGGCAGAAAGCCCTTGGTAACTGAACCACCGGGCACGCGTAATTGCTGCTTATACGCCTGTGAACACAAGGCGCCCGGCAGGCGCAAATGGTCCTGGTCACGCCTGGTGACGGTACGTATTGCCCCGCTGGTTTTGCTGTTGTTCGCAGGGCCGGTGTTTCCGGCCATATTTTATGTGGCGACCGACGGCAGTGACGCTGGCGGTGACGGAAGCAGCACCAACCCCTGGGCCAGCATCACCCATGCGGTAGACAATGCCGATGGCGGGGACCAGGTTATTGTCCGGCCGGGTACCTATAACGGACGGCAGGCCTTGCGGCGGCAGTTCGCGACGCCCTTACTGGTGCGGTCCGAGGTTCCCTACGCCGCGCGCCTGCGCCATGACGCCGGCGCCGCGCTGATCGTGTTCTATGGCAGCAATATCCATGTCGAGGGTTTCGATATCGCCCACGCGCCCGGCAATACGGCCGGGCTGGTGGTGCAGATCCAGGACCTCCTGGGCAGTTTCAATGGCAGCAACAATGGCAGCGATGCCGTGGTGTCTGACATTGTGCTGCGCAACAACATCATCCATTCCAGCACCAACAATGACCTGCTGAAAATCAACAACGGCGCCGAGCGCATCCGCGTGGAGGGCAACCTGTTTTTTAACCAGCAGGGCTCGGATGAGCACATTGATATCAACAGCGTGATCGATGTGGAGGTGGTGGACAATATTTTTCTGAATACGACGGAGCGCCCGGATACGAGTTCCTTTGTGGTGATCAAGGACTCGAACGGCAGCTTTGACACGGTGCTGGGCTCGCAGCAGATCCAGCTGCGGCGCAATATTTTTCTTAACTGGTACGGCAGCAGCGGGCAGGGTTTTGTGCGCGTGGGCGAGGACGGCACCAGCAATTTCGAGGCCCGCGACGTGCTGATTGAGAACAACCTGATGCTGGGCAATTCGGATGCCCTGATGCGCGCGCCGTTGACAATACAGGGTTCGCGGGACGTGATCTTTCGCAACAACACGGTGGCGGGTAATATGCCGGCGCGCAGCTTTGCCGGGCGCCTGATCGCCGCGCCGGCCAATCCGCGCAATCTGAACCTGGTTTTCGTGAACAACATTTATTCTGACCCGACGGGCAGCATGGGCAGCGAGGCCTTCAGCGGTGTTGACCTGTTTGATGCGCCCACGGACCAGACCGACTCGGCCTTGCTGGACCACAACCTGTATTTCAATGGCGGTGACCCGGTGCCGTTGGACAGCGGGCAGTTTCTTGATCTGAACGACGATGCCAATGCCATTATTGGCGACCCGCTGTTGCCGGCGCAGTCCGGGCTGGTGGCGCCGGTGTGGGATGGCAGCGTGTTCGCTGACGGTTCACAGACCATCCGTGAGGCCTTTGCGCGCCTGGTCAATGACTATGCCGAGGCCGGAGACGGCAGCCCCATCGTGGATGCGGCCGATCCGGCGTCCAGCGCCACGGAAGACATCCTCGGTCGCGACCGCGGCCCGGCCCCGGACCTGGGCGCGGTGGAGTTGAACGCGGCAGGCGGGCCGGTGTTCAGGAACGGGTTCGAGCCCAGCCCGTGAGCCACCCGGAGACGGAGTCCCGTCCGCAGTGAATCCTCAGCCCTCCCTGCGCCAGACCGCAGACAGGTCAGCCTGGTAGCAAAACCACCGGTTGCACCGCTGCACGATCGGCGGCACTCTTGGCGCTTCACAAAACAGGTGTCACCCATGAAGCACTCCATTGTCCCGCTCCTGCCCCTGGCCGTGGCGCTGTCCTGCGCCAACCTTGCGGTCGCCAACCCAACGCCGAAGTCTGAATTGCTGGTGCCGCCCGACAGCGCGATCCATTACATCATCGTGTCCGACACCAACACGCACGGGGACGAGTGGCGCTGGGAAATGGAGGACGGCAGCATCGCCTTTCGCAAGTCCCAGAGCCTGCGCGGTTGGATCACGGAAACCGATGCGGTCGTGACCCTGGATGAGGACGGAGACCCACTCAGCGTGCAGATTCGTGGCGTGACGCCGGAGGGCGATGCGGCGGAAATGATGGCCACGGGCCCGCAGGGCATTCGCTGGGACTCCGGGGCGGACAAGGGCACGGCGCCGGCGGACAGCGGTTTTTACCTGTCCCGTGGCGGCCCGCAGGCCATGTTCGGTCTGCTGGCGGAACGCATCCTGGCCGACGGTGAGGTTCAGCTGCTGCCCACCGGTACCGCAACCCTGACCGAGGGCGGCACGCTGCTCCTCGAGGACGAGTCCGGTGACATCGAGGCCCGCCTGCTGTTTATCGAGGGCCTGGAGCAGGCGCCGACACCGGTGTGGGTGGACGAGGACGGCCGGCACCTGGCCACGGTGGGCGGCATGGGCCTGATGCGCGAGGGCTACGAAGAGCACTTTCTGGAGATGCGGGCGTTCCAGGACGCCATCCAGGAAGCAGCGATTGAAACCGTGGCGGAACGCTTCCTGACCGAGGCCGCGCGCGCGCCGCTGCTGGTGGACAATGTGCGGATCTTTGACTCGATTGCCGGCGTGTTTATTGACAACCAGGCGGTGGCCACCGCCAACGGCCTGATCACCGGTATCGGCCCGGCCGGCACGCTGCCCCTGCCGGAGGGCGGACAGTACATTGATGGCCAGGGCATGACCCTGGTGCCGGGCCTGTGGGATTCACACAAGCATTTCGGGAACGGCAATGACCTGCTGGCCAACGTGGCCGTGGGCATGACCAGCATCCGCAGCCCCGGTAACAGCCTGGAGACCCTGGTGGACGCCCGCGAGGCGCGGGCGGCAGGCGAGATCGTGGCCCCGGAAGTGTTTGGCGCCATCATCATCGACCAGAAGCACCCGCTGTCGGCGCAAGGCGCGCAGCTGGTCTCCAGCGAGGCGGAGACCATCGAGGCGGTGCGCCTGGCCGCGGAGAACAACCTGTGGGGCGTGAAGTTCTACACCTCGATGAACCCCGAGTGGATTGCGCCGGCTGCAGCCGAGGCCCATCGCCTGGGCCTGAACGTGCTGGGCCACGTGCCGGCCACCATGCGGCCCATCGAGGCGGTGCGCGCCGGCTACGACGAGGTGACGCACCTGAACTTCATCATCATGCAGGCCCTGCCGCAGGAAGTCGTGGATATCTCCAACACCTCGGCGCGCTTTGAGGGTCCGGCGGAATATGGCATGGAAGTCGACCTGGACAGCCCGGAGATGGTGGCGTTTATTGCCGAGTTGAAGGAGCGCGGCACCTGGGTGGACCCGACGATCATGATTTTCGAGCGCTTCTTTACCAAGGAAGAGCCCGAGCTCGGGCCCGCCTACGAGCCCTATGCCGGCACCCTGCCGGCGGTGTACGAAAGGGCCCTCAATACGGGTGGTTACCCGCTGTTTGACGAGGTCACCCGCGAGGACTTTATTGCCAGCTACAACAAGATGCTGTCCCTGCTGGCCAGGCTGTACCAGGCGGGCATTCCGATTGTCGCCGGCACCGATGGCGATGGCATTGAGCTGGTGCGCGAAATCGAGATTTACGAGATTGCCGGTATGAGCAAGGCGGCGGCGCTGCAGACCGCCACCATCAACCCGGCGCGGCTGGTGGGCATTGCGGACCGTACCGGTTCGATCACCGTGGGCAAGGAAGCGGACCTGCTGCTGGTGGACGGTGATGTCAGCCAGGACCTCGGCGCGCTGCGCCGCGTAGTGACCGTGGTCAGCGACGGCTACGTGATGGATGGCGACGAGCTGCGGGCGGCCGCGGGCTATTCGGGTATGCCGCGCTAGGAACGTCAGCCTGACCGGGCGTGCCGGTCCGGGCATTGAGACAAGGCAAACCGGGTGTTACCGGTAACAGCCACTGTTACCGGGGTTGGCTTCAGGTGCCGCACGAATGCGGGAGGGCAGGAGAGTAATGAGAGGCAAGGATCCGTTTATCGTTGGCACGCCGTCCCCCCGAGACCGTGAGTTGTACGAATTCCCCCCCGGGGCCAAAGGTCGAAGAAGCTACCAGGACGCCAAACCGAAGTTTTTTTCCCGCAGTACACAATGGGCATACCTGGAGGAACACGCCAACTACGCCGGTTGCGAGTTCCTGGAAATAGGGTCCCGCGAGGTTACCGGGCCATCGAAAATCAAGAGGCTGATTCCGCTCGCCAACTACCGTGGCATGGACATTCATTGAAGGGCCCAATGTTGACATCGTTGGCGACGTCCACCGGCTGTCGGACTACGTTGAGAAAGAGAGCGTGGATTTCGTTTATTCCGCCGCCGTGTTTGAACACCTGGCCTTGCCGTGGTTGGTTGTGGAGGAGATCGCCAAGGTCCTGAAGGTGGGCGGTAAGGCCGCGGTCATAACGCACTTCTCACACAGCGAGCATGAGTACCCGTGGCACTTTTTCCAGTTCAATGAGCTGGCGCTGCGCAACCTGTTCTGCGAGGAATTGGGCTTCGAAGTGCTTGATGCCGGAATGGAGAGCCCGATTGTTGGTCGCTTTTCTATTGACTGTGATCCGAACCGGTCGGGGATCCCATCTACAGCCTGTACGTGCACTCCCTGGTCCTGGCCAGGAAGGTGCGCAACATTGACTTCCGCGACTGGGACTGGAGAAGCTGCCTGGAGCGGATCCTGTCCAGTTCCATGTACCCGGAGGATACGGCCCGTCCGGGACCTGCCGGGGGCTGACTGGTGCGCGGCGCGGGCGGTAAACTCATCGCCGGTGCGCTGGCAAAAACCGGCACTATTACTCTTTTGTAAAGCGGCTCCCAATTCAACCCCGATTCAATCACGCTGCCGCCCATGCTAGTATTTTGCGGTTATTCCCCGCAGTCCAACGGTTTTGCCGTTCAGCCTCGTTAGAGGCAAATCTGCCTTTTACCCCGGAGACAGCAATGCATCGCAAGTTAATTAACCTGGTTCTCGTTCTGTGTCTGTCCACACCGCTCACCCTGGCGGCCCAGGACGGCGTGATCGACATTCCGTTCACGGAGTACACCCTGGACAACGGTCTGACCCTGATCGTGCACGAGGACCACAAGGCGCCGATCGTGGCGGTGAACGTCTGGTACGACGTGGGTTCGGCGGACGAAAAAACCGGCAAGACCGGCTTTGCCCACCTGTTTGAACACCTGATGTTCAACGGGTCGGAAAACTTCAATGATGATTACTTCAAAGCGCTGGACCGGCTGGGCGCCACGGGGACGAATGGTACGACCAATTTTGACCGGACCAACTACTTCCAGGTCGTGCCCACGACGGCGCTGGACTCTGTGCTGTGGCTGGAATCGGACCGCATGGGCCATATGCTCGAAGCGGTGACCCAGGAGTTGCTCGATGAGCAGCGCGGCGTGGTGCAGAACGAAAAACGCCAGGGTGAAAACCAGCCGTACGGCAAGGCCTTTATTACCATTTTTGAGAACACCTATCCTGCCGGGCACCCTTACGCCCATTCGGTCATTGGCTCCATGGATGACCTCAACGCTGCCTCGCTGGAGGATGTGCAGGACTGGTTCAAGCAGTACTACGGCCCCAACAATGCCGTGCTCGTCGTGGCCGGTGATGTGGACCCCGAAGACGTGCTGCAGCGGGTCGAGCGCTACTTCGGTGATATTCCTGCCGGCCCGCCGCTGGTCAAACCGGCCGTCAGCCTGGCCCGGCGTACCGAGGGCAGCCGCTTCGTCATGGAAGACCGCGTGCCGCAGGCGCGCCTGTACATGATCTGGAACGGCCCCGCCTTTGGCATGGATGACGTCGAATACCTGACCATCGCCGGCGATGTGCTCTCCACCGGCAAGTCCAGCCGCCTGTACAAGCGCCTGGTGTACGAGGACCAGATCGCGACCGACGTTGGCGCGTTCGCCTATCCCCGGGAACTGGGCGGGCTGTTCGGCATCATCGCCACCGTTCAGCCGGGCGGTGACCTGGCGCTGGTCGAGGCGACCATCCTCGAGGAACTGGAAGATCTGCGCGAGGAAGGCCCCACGGCCGACGAACTGGTGCGCTCCAAGACCGGCCAGCGCGCCGGCTTCCTGCGCGGCGTGGAAGGGGTCGGTGGCTTCGGCGGCAAATCCGACGTACTGGCCGCCAGCAAAGTTTATGAAGGCAGTGCCGACGCCCACGAGGCCGCGCAGGCGCGCATCCTGAACGCCTCCGCCGACCAGGTGCAGGCCGCGGCCGAGGAATGGCTGGACGAGGGCGTTTTTGTTCTCGAGGTGCACCCTTTTGAAGAGCGCTCCACGGTGGCCAGCGATGTTGACCGCAGCCAGGGAATGCCCATTCCGGAAGAATTTCCCGCCGGGGAGTTTCCGGATTTCCAGCGCGCCACGCTGTCCAACGGCCTCGCAGGTGCTGCTCGCCGAGCGCAACGCGGTGCCGCTGATCGAAATGAACCTGCAGATCGACGCAGGCTACGCGGCCGACATGTTCGCCACGCCCGGCACCGCCAGCCTGACCATGGCCATGCTCGACGAGGGCACCAGCAGCCGCAATGCGCTGGAGATTTCCGACGAGCTGGCCAGCCTGGGCATGCAACTGGGGGCCGGTTCCAACCTGGATATCTCCTCGGTCAGCATGTCGGCGCTGAGCTCCGAGCTGGATGACTCGCTGGACCTGTACGCCGATGTAATCCTGAACCCCGCCTTCCCGGAAAATGAGCTGGAGCGCCTGCGCAAACTGCAGATCGCCGCGATTCAGAGTGAAAAAGCTCAACCGCTGGGCATGGCCCTGCGGGTGCTCCCGACCCTGATGTACGGCGATGGCCATGCCTACGCCATGCCCCTGTCAGGGTCCGGCACCATTGAGAGCGTAACGGCCATCAGCACCGACGATCTCAAAGCCTTCCACGACACCTGGGTGCGCCCCAATAACGCCACGCTGCTGGTGGTGGGTGATATCTCCATGGATGCCCTGTTGCCCAGGCTGGAAGAAGCCTTTGCCGACTGGGAGCCCGCCGATGTGCCGGAGAAAAACCTGGCGCCGGTATCCAACCGCGATGCCTCAACGGTCTACATCATGAACCGGCCGGGTGCGGAGCAGTCCATTATCTTTGCCGGACACGTGGTGCCGCCGAAGTCAGACTTTTCAAACCTGGCCATCGAGTCCATGAACGACATTCTCGGCGGAAGCTTCACCGCGCGTTTGAACATGAACCTGCGTGAAGACAAGCACTGGTCCTATGGCGCGCGCACGCTGATGCTGGATGCCGCCGCACAGCGGCCCTGGCTTGCCTATGCCCCGGTGCAGACCGACAAAACCGTCGAGTCCATGGCGGAAATCCGCAAAGAGATAGTTGGCATCCAGGGCGAGGTGCCCCCGACCGAGGCGGAACTGGCCAAGGTCAAGGACACCAATACCCTGACGCTTCCGGGTCGCTGGCAGACCAATGATGCGGTGGTCGGTGACCTGGCCGAGGTCGTTCGCTTTGGCCTGCCGGATGACTACTGGGACAGCTATGCGGACCAGATCAGGGCCCTGTCACTGGAGGACATCAGCACCCAGGCCGGCCGCGTCCTCGAGCCCGAAGGCCTGATCTGGGTGGTGGTGGGTGACCGCGCCGAGATCGAACAGGGCATCCTGGACGGCGACTACGGTGAGGTGCGCTTCATCGACGCCGATGGCAATGAGATCGACTGAGTTTTAGCCAGGACAGCGCCAGGCGCCCGGTGGTCGCCTGGCGCTGCGGTCAGGTCAGCAGCGCGGGAACGGGCCAGAGCCCCCGGCTTACCTGGCCTTAACGCTCGTCCTTGAACACCTCGCCGGCCTTCATCACCCACACGATGTTGTCGGGGGATTCGAGCAGCGATATGTCTTCCAGCGGGTCGCCGTCGATCAGCACCAGGTCGGCGACCCAGCCCTCGCGGATCTCGCCGAAGTCGCCATGGGTATTGAGCTTGCCGCTCATGCGGATGACCTCGGCGCTTTCCGCCGTGGCCTGCTGCAGCACCTGGGCGGGCGTCCAGTAGGCGGCGCGGGCCGTGAACTCCTCACCGATGCGCGGGTAGTCGCCCATGGCGAAGTCCGTACCGAAGCCGGTGGTGATGTCGTATTTCTGAATCAGACGAATCAGGTTGTCCAGGCCCTGGCGCACCATCGCGCTCTTGGCACGGCGGTTCTCATCCATGGTCGGGTCCTCGTCCGCGGAGCCAAACAGCGCCACCTGGGTGCTGATGACCACGTCGTACTCTTTGACCAGTTGCGCGGTCTCCTCATCAATCAGCAGGCCGTGCTCGATGGAGCGCACCCCGTTCTCGACCAGGCGCTGGATGGCCGGGGCCGTGTAGGCGTGGGCCATCACGTAGGTGTCCCAGTCGCCGGCGGCCTGCACGGCGGCCTGGATCTCGGCCGGTGAGGGCTGCAGCGTGTGGATCGGGTCGTACTCGGAGTTGACCCCGCCACCGCCCTGGATCTTGATCTGCGTGGCGCCGTTTTTCAGGTTCTCGCGCACGGCGCTGAGGTGCGCGTCCACCCCGTCGGCGATGATCGAGCGATTGCCCAGGGTGTAGGGCGAGGTGTCCGAGAGGTAGGGGTTCGGCTCGTGGCGCATTCGCGCATCCCCGTGGCCGGAGGTCTGGGAGATGAAATGACCCGCGGGAAAGATGCGCGGTCCGCGCACCAGCCCCGCGTCCACGGCCCGGGCCAGGTCCGGATGCGTACCGCCGGCATCGCGCACGGTGGTGAAGCCCGCATCCAGGTAGTAGTCCGCCGCCGTGGCGAACACCGCGCCGGCCACGGTCAGGTCGCTGCGGATCCAGTCCCATGGCTCCTGCAGGGACAGGTGGGCGTGGATGTCGATGAAGCCGGGCGACAGGGTGCGGCCTTCGCCGTCGATAAAGATGGCTTCAACCGGAGCCTCGATCGGGCCCGGTGACACGGCCGCAATCACGCCGTCGATGACCAGCACGTTGCCGTCGTAAAGCGCGTCGCTGGTGCCGTCGAAGATGCGGACGTTTTCGATAAGGAAGCTGTCGGCATGGGCGGCGGCCGGGAGCAGGGCCAGCAGGGTGAGCAACAGCGCACAGCGCAGCGTTCCGCACCTGGCGCTCATGGCCGCTCGGTCCGCAGCAGGCCGTAGCTCACCCCGCTCATCCAGACCACGTAGGTCAGGCCGACGATGCGCTCGTACAGCCCCAGCCAGTGCTCATTGACCAGCAGAATCAGCGGGATCAGCCACAGCCAGATACCGAGCACCAGCACGGCGAATATGCTCAAACCTCGCGCCTGGCGCGCCAGCCCCGGCTGAACCGCGCCCATGGCGATGCCGGTCACGCTGGCGAGGATCCACAGGGGGTCGTTGGCATCGGGTCCGTAAAGCGTTGATTCCGGCGCGGTCATGAAATACCAGGCCAGGTAGGCGTTACCGATGCCGCCGGCGACCAGCAGGAGCCGCGCAAAGGGCCACAGGCGGCCCCGGTCCAGGCCGCCGAGCGCGATCGCCAGGGCGATGTGTGCCGCGCCGAATATCACGAGTGCCCCCGTCTGCACGATGCCGAGCGTGCCGCGGCTCAGCTCGCTGATCGGCGTTGAAACGGGGTTCTGACCGTTGGCGAGGAGCACCACCACGTGCAGCAGCGGCGTGGCCAGCGAACCGAACAGGGCGAGGCGCAGCCAGTATCTGCGTTGCATAGGGTTCATCGCGGTCCTTGGACGGAAGAGGATGCGCAGATCATACGCTATACCGCGTTTTGCGGGGCTGGAGCTCCCCCGTTCAACACGGAAAGCGCTCCACGCCATTCCCCGGGACACCGGCTCAAACAACCGTTACCAGGGAAAAGATTTGACGATCTTCGGTGACCAACAATTGCAGTTCGTGCGGGATATGGGGTTCAGGGTCCAGGCAGCAGCGGCAGGCACCCGCGGCGCACGGGAGATGCTATTGCCCCGGCCGCTGAAACTGCAGCATCCACTGGTAAATGTCATGCCCGGCGCTCAGGTCATAGGTGCGGGACCAGGAGTTATGACCCACGCCGGGGTAAATGGTCATCTGGACATTCGCGGGCGCCGGATCGCAGGCCAGCAGGTTGTTGATCGGCCCGGTGGTGCCGGAAACGTTCACCGTGGGGTCGCTGTCGCCATGAAAGGCCCAGATCGGCAGGTCGCCCAGCGCACAGCCGGCCTGGCTGAAGGCGCCGTTGCCGTTACCGGCAATGGGCACCATGGCGGCGATCTGCGTGTTGATGAAGTTGCCGGCATAGCTCCAGCTGCCGATCGCGCCGCAACTCAGGCCGGTCAGGTAGCACGCGGTCCGTGTTAACGCGCATATTCCCCGATGGCAAAATCGATCAGCGCCTTGATCTGGCTGCTGGACGTGCAGCCGCCGCCGCTGCGTTGGGGCGACAGCACCACGAAGGGTAGCGTTGCATCCCATTCATCGCGGTTGATCAGCCGGGGCGGGCCGTTGCTCAGTACTCTTGAGAGTTCACTGCCGCCATTGCCGTTCTCGCCGAGACCATGGACGAAAGATCAGCAGCGGATAGCGCTGCGCATCGCTGTAACCTGGGGGCAGGTACTCGTAATAGCCCTGGCCCGCCGCGGTGCTGCCCAGCGGCCGGGCCGTATGCCTGCTGGAGGTTGGGTCCGTGCTGCCGGGGATGACCGGCAGGTCGTTGGACTCAAACCCGTCAGCGAACATTTGCCCGGCGACGGCCGGGGGCAAGGTCAGAAGCAGCATTGCCGCTACGAGAATCTTGCCAAAATCGCTATGCGTCATCCTGAGGCCATATCTGTCCCTGAGCCTTCATGATATCAGCCGCGTAATCCTGCAACTAATTCCAATTCTCGGCCTTGGCGCGCTAGCGCACCGACTTGTTCCATTGCAAAGCGTAGATTGTTCACTGACGCGGCAGAAACGGCCGGTTCAGGTTTCTGGCCATGGCAAAAGATTGCGCCCTGGTCCTGGAATACGTAGGGGGGGTTTATACGCCTGGTCTATCCAACGAGGGACTGGGCGTTTTTTTGTCCGGGGTTCGCTTTAACGGGCATTGTCCGGGCTGATCCGCCAAATGACGTTACCCACGTCGTCAGCGACCAGCAGCGCTCCCTGGCCATCCTCGATTACCCCGACCGGGCGCCCGCGCGCATCGCCGCCCTCGGTGATGAAACCGGTCAGTATGTCCTGCGGAAGCCCCACCGGCTCGCCGCTTTCAAACTCGACAAAGACCACCTTGTAGCCGGCCAATTGTTCGCGGTTCCAGGAGCCGTGCTGCCCGATAAATGCCCCGTTGCGATAGCGCGCGGGCAACAGGTCACCCTCATAGAAAGCCAGGCCCAGCGATGCGGTGTGCGCGCCCAGCGCGTAGTCCGGCGCGATGGCGCTGGCCACCAGCTCCGGGTTCTGCGGCTTTACCCGCTCGTCGATGTGTTGACCGTAGTAGCTGTAAGGCCAGCCGTAAAAAGCCCCTTCCTGCACCGAGGTCATATAATCCGGCACCAGGTTATCGCCCAGCTCGTCGCGCTCGTTGACCGTGGTCCACAGCATGCCGCTCTGCGGCTGCCAGGCCAGCCCGTTCGGGTTGCGCAGCCCGCTGGCGAAAACGCTGGTCTCCCCGGTTTGCAGGCTGACCCGCAGTATCGCCGCCCGATTCACCTCCTTGTCCATGCCGTTTTCGGCGATGTTGCTGTTCGACCCCACGGTGACCAGCACCTCGTCGGTGCCGGGAATGCCGATGACATTCTTGGTCCAGTGGTGATTGATGGGCCCGGCAGGGAGCTGCGCAATGACCTTGCCGGGACCTGACAGTGACGTGGTTCCGGTTGTGTAATCGAAGCTGACCAGCTCATCCGTATTGGCAACGATCAGCTGACCGCCGTGCAGGTACATGCCGAAGGGCGAGTGCAGCCCCTCAAGGAACACGGTTTGCAGGTCTGCGGCGCCATCGTTGTCCGTGTCGCGTAACAGGGTGATGCGGTCGGCGCTGGGGACGGTGGCGCCCGCTTTGGACATGATCTTGCCCGCAATCCAGCCGCGCAGGCCCTTGCTGTCGTCCGGGCGCTGCGGCGCATTGCTTTCAGCGACCAGGACATCCCCGTTCGGGAGCAGGTACAGCCAGCGTGGGTGATCAAGCCCGGCTGCGAAGGCATTCACCGCCAGGCCCCCGGCGGCCAGCGGCGTACCGCCCTGGCTCCAGCCGATAGCCGGGGCGATGTTGACCGTCGGCAGCAGGGATTTTTCCGGTGGCGGCAACTCCGGGTCCGGGCCCACATCGCGCACCAACGGCGCCTGGGCGCTGCAGGCGAGGAACACGGTGGTTGCGGCGCACGCAAGGGTGAGCGCTGAGGCTCTGGCGGTAAGCTTGATCGACATGGGTCAGTCCCGTGGCTTGTTGCACATACCCACAGTATGCGCCCACCGCATGTTTGGGGTCAGAGTAAAAGCCCCGGGCGGAATGCCAGTTACACCTCCACCGGAATCCAGGCTTTGCCTGCATCGGCGCGCCGCCACAGTTGGCCCTGCCCGTCCATGGCGTGCAGCTGGATCCATTCGTTGTCGATCAGCTGACGCAGCGGTTCATGCCGGTCGATGATGTCGTTGAGGGCGTCACGCGGCGCCTCGATGATCGCTGTCAGGCGCACCGGTTCATGGACCAGTGACCGGCCGTTGTGGACGGATTGCCAGGGCAGACCTGTGCGCAGATCGCCACCGGCCCCCTCCAGCACGCCAAGCCCGCCAACCACGTTGTGCAGGGTCTTGTCACCGCTGCCGAAGTGGCGGTTGTCTACGCTGGAGGCGAAATATTGCAGCGTGATCCAGCTCGCCACGACCAGCGGCGCGGTCATGATGACCTCGAGCACCTGGAAGTCTGCATCGTCACGCCAGTCATAGCTGTGCAGGAAGCTGCGACCATCCAGTCCCGCCGCGCGGGTGCGGCTGCGCGGGGCGGCGATAAACGCGGCGCAGCCCGCCAGACCCCACTCCGGGCGCACCTCGGACCAGTCCGTCGCCCGCCGTGCAAAGGGATCTCCACCCACGGCCTCGCTGACGCCAAGGGTCGGTGCGCGCTCGGCACGCACCAGGGCGCCGGCCCGGGCCAGTTGCTGGCGCAGTTCCGGCACCCGCGTCGCGGCTTCTGCCGGCAGATCGTCACCGGCCGCCAGTTCCACCTCGTCGGTCGTCGTGTTGTGCAGCCCGGCGATGAATACGGTGTCTTCCGGTACTTCAATGCCGCGGGTCACCAGTCCGGCGCGAACCTCAGGGTCGTTCAGCAGCAAGGCGGCGAGCCGTGCATTCATGTCGCCCGCATGACCGCCGCAAGCGCCGCAGTCCAGACCGGAGGCGTAAGGGTTGTTGGCCGAGGAGGAGCCGTGACCGACAAACAGCACCAGCTGCGCGAAGTGATCGGTCAGGGACATGCCGCGCAGGATGCCCTCGGCCAGGTCCAGGCGTTGCGGCAGCTCAAGCCCGAAATGGAGGGTTGAGTCACGACTGACCGAGGCCGGCTCCGGTCCCTTGCCGGTAAAGCGGCCCCAGGCGGCGCGCAACAGGCCCGGCGCGTAGAACAGGCCCAGGGCCTCCACGTAGCCGAAGCTGGCAACGGCGGCGCGCCGGAACTGTGACCAGCGTGCGGCCAGGCCGCGGGCCTGTGTGGCGCCAAACCCGGGCGCTTCGCCCTTTGATCCACACGCCGTTTCATCCACCGTGAACTGCGGCTCCAGCAGCACCGGGCAGCGCGCCGTGGCATCTCCAGCCGCATCGCGGCGTGCCGCCGCGAGGCCGAAGAACCCGGCAAAGCCCAGGGTTTCGGAACCCGGCGACGCCTGCTCGAAGGCCCGCCGCAGGCGCTCGGACCGTACGTCGATGCAGAACACGGCCTGGCAGGTTGCCCGTTCCTGCGCCGTCGCGCTTGTCTGCGTTGCCGATTGTTGAAGCCGGCCCGCCAGGCGGCGCTGTGTTGCGCGCTCGAAGGCCAGGTGCAAGACGTGGTCTGCCGCCTGCTGAGTGCGCCACTCGCGGGCATCTTCGCAGGCCAGCTGACTCCGGCAATCAGCCCAGGCCTTGCGCAGCTCTGCGGAATCCAGCGTGCGATACAGCACCAGCTCCCAGGCCGCCCGGGCCGCCAGCAGCGGCAGCGTTGCGCGCGGGGCGTCGCCGCCAAGCTCCGCTCCCCAGCCCGCATAGCGGGCGTGGCCGGCCCAGCCGCTAATATCGGCCAGCAGCCGGTGGAAGTAGTTCTCCATTCCGGCGGCGGGAACCTCCAGGGTCGTGGTGAGCTCCTGCAGCATTACCTCCGGGTTCGCGGGCAGTGCCGCAAAAGCGGCGCGGGCCTCCCGCAGGCCGAGCAGTTCGGCGCTGCGATCGGAGCGGGCCAGGGCCAGGTAGGCCGGCAAGGGCTCCAGTTCGCGCAGCGGGGAAGTCCACGGGGCAATGCCGCGGTCGTAATAGTCGCCTGCCCAGCCCGAGATCGACTCGACGATCACGGCCTCCCAGTCCGTGCCGGTGAGCTGCGCGGCGATGCTGGCTACCGTGGGCAGCTTCAGCGCCGCCGGATCCGTTCCGGTCTCATTGGCTTGCGCGTGAATCTGCTCAAGCGTCAGGGGCCCGGGTAACTCGTGCTGCAGTTCGCGGAGGGCTGCGGCCAGGTCCTGGTCGCTGATCTCTCCGCTGGTGATCGCATCACGATAGTAAGCGCGCGGCATGGTCAGCCGGGCGCCGGTGCTGCGGGCCAGGATGCGGCCGCTCGCGGACAGGGACTGTTGCGCAAGACCGAGCAGCGGGTTGACCGCAACAAAGTGTTGCAGCGGCCACAGCGGCGCAATCCGGTTGCCTGCGGCCAGGGCTGCTTGTTCGACGGCTTGCGCCGGGGAGCAGCGTTGTTCCTGCGCCTCGCCCGGCGCGCGATTCTCAGCCGGGGCGGCAGCCTTGTCGGCTGAATCGCAGACCAGGTCCTCAGCGGGGGTCATGATGTTGGCTTCAAGCATTGCGAGCACCTCGATAGCGGTAGGCGCCGATCAGTCGATTGATCAGCAGGTTGACGTAAAAGCCGCGGGCGGCGTGGATGCGCAGTGATCCGGCCAGGCGCGACCAGCGTTGCGCCGGCAAAACCTGGGCGACCGCCAGGGCCAGGAACAGCAGGAGCACCAGCGCCAGCAGCGCCTGGCCGAAGGCGCCGGGGGGCACGGTGGCGGGAACGGCGTTGGCCAGAATCCGCGCCGCAGCGGCCTGCAGTGCGAAGTAGGCGGTGCCAGTCAATGCCACCCCGCCGATGACCCGCAGCGCCAGGGCCGCCGTCCAGTCCCGGGCGCCGAGCCCGCTGGCCAGGAAGATCCAGATACCGAGCATAAAGACCGCGCCGAGGGTGAAGACCACGGGCTGGGTCTGCCAGGTCGTACCGAAGTAGTTGCCAAGCAGGACGTAGACGACGGCGCCGGCCAGCAACAGGCCCAGTCGCGCACCGCGGGCAACGGGCGCCGCAGCGGCGAGCGCCGGTGGCCGGTTATCGCGAACCTCCGCTACCGCCGTGCCCGACGCCAGGAAGGCATAGGCCTTGTAGAGCGAATGACCGACCAGGTGCAGCCCGGCGGCGGCAAAGGCGCCAAGGCCACACTGAAACAGCATGAAGCCCATCTGGGATACCGTGGAGTAGGCCAGCAAGCCCTTCTGGTTGGTCTGGGTAAGCATGACCAGGGATCCGAAGACGGCGGTCAGCGCGCCCAGGGCGGCAATCGACAGCATGATGGCGGGAAACAGCAGCATCAGGTCCGCAAAACGCAGCAGCAGGAAGCCGCCGGCATTCACGATGCCCGCGTGCAGCAGCGCTGAAACCGGGGTCGGCGTTTCCATGACCTCCACCAGCCAGCCGTGGGTCGGGAACTGCGCGGATTTGAGCACCGCGGCCAGGGCGATCAGGCCGGCGGCAAAGGCCAGCGGCAAGCCGGATGCGGCAGTGGGTTGCTGGCCAATCCAGGCGCTCAGCGCGGTCAGGTCGGCGGTGCCGCTTTGCCAGATAATCAGGGCACAGGCCGTGAACAGGGCGACGTCGCCGATGCGGGCCAGGGCAAACTTTTTGCGCGCGGCCAGCTGCGCGCCGGCGCGCTCCCGGCGGAACAGGAGCAGGCCGTGCAGGCTGATGCTCATGGCGACCCAGGCCGCGAACAGCTGGTACAGGTTGCCGGCGATCACCAGCAGGCTGACGGATGCCAGGGTCAGGCACAGCTGTCCGAGGAAGGACCGGTGCCGCGGGTCGCCGTCGAGGTAGCGGATGCTGAAGCCGAGCACCACGGCGCCGAGAAAGCTCACCAGCAACAGCATGGTGGCGGAAAGGGCATCCAGGTGCACGGACAGGCCGACATCACCCATGCCCCAGGTCGGGCTGTTGTCCGGGCCTTGCACCGCCAGCAGTACTATTGATGCCAGGGCCAGTACGCCGGGCAGGAAGGCGGCGGTGAGAATGCCGCGCCGTGCCTGTTCGCGGGGCTCAAGGCCGGCAAAAAACGCCATTCCCAACAGCGCAAAAGCGAAGGGAACCAGCAAGGGTAATGCGTAGAGCAGTTGATCAGTCATGGCCTACCGTTCCAGATGTGGGTGAACGGGGCGCAGTTTGCAGAAAATGCTATGATATATAAAATATAAAGATTTAAAAGAATCGTTCTATAAAATAGAACGTACAGCGAACTGCCTGATTCCCCCGGAGCCTGGAACGTGCGACTGAACTACAACCACCTGCGCTATTTCTGGGCCGTCGCCCACAACGGCAACCTTACGCGAGCCGCGGAGCAGCTGCATGTTTCCCAGTCCGCCCTGTCGCTGCAGATCAAGAAGCTCGAGGAACAGCTTGGACACGAGCTGTTCGACCGCACGGGCCGGCAGCTGACCCTGACCGGGGCCGGGCAGCGGGCCCTGGATTATGCGGATGTCATCTTTGCCAGCGGCAATGAACTGGTCAGCACCCTGCGCGGTGAGTCCCGGTCCGTCGAGGTTTTGCGCATCGGGGTGCTCGCCACGCTGTCGCGCAACCTCCAGATCGAGTTCCTGTCGCCGGTGATCGGCCGCGAAGACGTCGCGATGACGGTCCGCTCCGGCACCCTGGATGAGATGCTCAGGCTGCTGGAGGCACACCGGGTGGACGTGGTGCTGACCAACACGGTGCCGCCGCGTGACGCGGTCACACCGTGGATTGTGCAGCCCCTGGCCCGCCAGCCGGTCAGCCTGGTCGGCTATCCGGAGCGGAAAATACCCGGCCGGTCGCTGTGCGACACCCTGGCGGAGGAGCCGGTCGTGGTGCCCACCATCGAGACCGCGATTCGTGGCGCCTTCGATGCCTTTGTCGAACGCCATAACCTGCGCCCGAAAATCATCGCAGAGGTTGATGACATGGCGCTGTTGCGGCTGCTGGCCCGACGTAACCAGGGTGTCGTCGTTACCCCGCCGATCGTGGTCCAGGATGAGCTGGCCTCCGGACGCCTGGTTGAAATCGAGCGGTTCCCCGACATTTTCGAGCAGTTTGCCGCCATTACGCTGGCGCGGCAGTTTCCCAATACGCTGCTCAAGGAGCTGATCGAGGCCATGGGCGAAGGCCGCTAGCCGCGAGCCCTTCCCCTCGGTCTGTTGCCGAACAGACGCCGCTGCCTGCGCCGGGCTAATGTGAAAAGTTGAATTCGACCCCGTGGCGGCTCCGTCCATAGCCCGAATTGCACCCTGCCGGGGCCTGGGCCCCGCCGTTTTCCCGGTTTAGGCCATATGGTCAATAGCAAGAGGGGACCTCCGGGTCGATATTGACCCTGAAGCGGACATTTCCGTCCGTTTCGTACAGGAGTCCCAAAATGAGCCGCCAACTGGTATACGACTTACCCACACGACTGTTTCACTGGCTTTTCGCCGGCCTGTTTTTAACCGCCTTTATCATCGCCAATACGCTCGATGACGATTCTTCCTGGTTCAACTATCACTCGCTGGCGGGGCTTACACTCGGTTTCCTGGTCCTGCTGCGAATCGTGTGGGGCGTTTTCGGTACGCAACATGCCCGGTTTTCGGATTTTTCCCTGAACCCCCTGGCCCTCGTGGGCTACTTCAAGGGGATGCTTTCAGGTGACAAGAAGCGCTGGGCCGGGCACAACCCCGCATCGAGCTGGGCCGGTATTATCATGATGTTCCTGGCGCTCGGGCTGGCCACCACCGGCTACCTGATGGCATCAGGCAACGAGGACGCCTTCGAGGATATCCATGAGCTGTTCGCGGATGCATTTATCGTGGTTGTCGTGCTGCACGTCGCCGGCGTGGTGTTTCACAGCATTCGCCATAAGGAAATGATCGGACTCAGCATGGTCGATGGCAAAAAGACGGATGTTCCGGTCAAGGAGACGATCAGCTCTTCGAGATCAGCGTTCGGAGTCCTGCTGATTGCCCTGGTGGTCGCATTTGGACTTAATTTGTACAAAAACTACGATGTACAGAGCCGGTCCCTGCAATTGTTCGGCACCACGCTCCAGCTGGGTGAGGACGAAGGTCATGAGTACGGCGGGCATGGGTCCGGGCGGGAAAGTGATCACGACGACGATGACGATGATTGACCGGGTTTTTGAAAGCACGGAGAGGTGAGTTTTGAATCAGCAGGAAAGGTTCGTCATTGTCTCCGTGCTTTCAGTCATCGCCATCATGGTGGGGCTGGATCTGATCACCGATTCCCGGGAGGGCGTGGCCCTGTGGCACGTTGTTGTTGAAGCGACCGTTGCACTGATTGCCTTGTTCGGCGTCTTTTATGTGCTTCGGGGCTCTGTCGAACTGAAACATCGCCTGAATAAAAATGCTGCGGAATTCAGGGATTTTCAGGAAGAGGCGGAGCTCTGGAAAATCGAATCCCGGAAATACCTGGACGGCCTTTCCACAGCGATAGACCAGCAGCTTACAAAATGGCAGCTGTCGACCGCCGAGAAAGAAGTCGCCTTTCTGCTCCTGAAAGGCATGAGCCTGAAGGAGATTGCCGCGATTCGAAACACGGCCGAGAAAACCGCGCGGGTGCAGTCCATGGCGATCTATGCAAAGTCAGGGCTGTCCGGGCGTTCAGAGCTTTCGGCCTTTTTTCTCGAAGATCTGCTGGTGCCGCAGGATGTTGAAAGCAGCGGACCCCTTAGCTGAGCACGCGCCGGAACCCCTTACAATCATTGCCATGAGTTCAGAACAAATACAGATCCTGGTGATCCTGGGCCTCACCGTGGCCATCTTCCTCTGGGGGCGCTGGCGCCATGACCTGGTGGCTCTGGCCTGTCTGCTCGCCTGTGTTTTCGCCGGCCTGGTGCCGGCCAGCGAGGCGTTCAGCGGATTTGGTCACCCTGCCGTGATCACCGTCGGCTGCGTGCTGATTCTGAGCCTCGGCCTGCAGGATACGGGCGCAGTGGATGTGCTGACCCGGCGCGTTCTGCCCGCCACCACCGGTCCGATGATCACCATTGCCTCGATCACCGCCCTCGGGGCCGTGCTGTCCGCGTTCATGAACAACGTGGGCGCGATGGCGCTGCTGATGCCCGTGGCCATCCAGATTTCCAAACGCCTCGAATTACCCCCGGGCAAAGTGCTGATGCCGCTTGCTTTCGGCACCATCCTGGGGGGTATGACCACGCTGATTGGCACGCCGCCGAACCTGATCGTCTCCGGTTTTCGGGAAAAGGCCGGCATGGGCAGCTTTGGGATGTTCGATTTTTCGCCGGTAGGACTGGCCGTCGCCGGGGGTGGGATCATGTTTGTCGCCCTGCTTGGCTGGAGACTGGTCCCGGCGCGGCCCCAGGCCGGTGGCGAAAGTTTTGATGCGAGCACCTATTTAACCGAAGCCAGGATCGTCGAAGGGTCCAAGTCGGTGGGCAAGACCCTCAGGGACATCGATGATGAGCTGGAAAACGCCGATGCGCAGATCATTGGCATGGTCAGAAACGGCTTCCGGGTCAATACGCCCAATGCCCGTCGTGTAATGAAGCCTGGCGATATCCTGATTATCGAGGCGGAGCCGGACAGTTTGCTGGCCTCGCTGTCAACGCTTGGGCTGGTGCTCGAAGAAGAGGGTGCATCCAATGGTGACGAGGACCGCAAGGCGCCGGCAGACGAGGAGTCTTCCGATGCGGACGCGGAACAGACCGAGGCAGGAGAGCAGGGCAACGAAGACAAGGAGATCGTGCTGCGCGAGCTCGTGGTGAAACCCTACTCGATGCTGATCGGCCGCTCCGCCAGCGATATCCGCCTGCGCACCCGCTACAACATCAACCTGCTGGCGATTTCGCGCGAGGGACAACAGTCCATCAAGCGCCTGCGGACCGCCATTTTCAAGCCGGGTGACCTGCTGTTGATGCAGGGCGCCCCGGGCGCCCTGTCGGGCTTTGCCTCCGAGTCAGGCTGTCTGCCGCTGGCGGAGCGGGATCTGAGCATACCCAACCGGCGCAAAGCCGCCGCCGCGGTGATTGTCATGGTGCTGGCCATCGCCGGCGCCGCCTTCGGGCTGCTGCCCGCAGCCATATCCTTTGCAACCGGTGTCCTGCTGTACATGCTGCTGGGTATTCTGCCCCTGCGGCGGCTTTATGAAGCCGTGGACTGGCCGGTGATCGTGCTCCTGGGCGCCCTGATACCCGTGGCCATCGCGATGGAAACCACCGGTACCGCGGATCTGCTGGCCAACAGCCTGCTGGATGATGTCGCCCAGGGCCGCCCGGTGGTCGCGCTGGCGCTGATCCTCATCGTGACCATGACGCTGTCGGACTTTATGAACAATGCCGCCACCGCGGCGGTGATGTGCCCGATCGCCATCAGCACCTCGCAACACCTGGATGCGAATCCGGATGCCTTCCTGATGGCCGTTGCGGTCGGTGCATCCTGCGCCTTTCTGACCCCGATCGGGCACCAGAACAACACGCTGATCCTGGGCCCCGGCGGTTTTCGCTTCGGTGATTACTGGAGACTGGGCCTGCCCATGGAAATCCTTATCGTGGCCATAGGTGTCCCGATGCTGCTGGTCGTATGGCCCCTTTGACTGGAAACTTCAATGACGCAAAAATCTGCAAGCCCCGACCTCAAGTCCTACCACGTATGGGATTTACCCACGCGGTGGTTTCACTGGATCAATGCGCTCTGCGTGCTCGCGCTTGCCGTGTTCGGCCTGGTGATCCTGAACGCCAGCGCTTTTGACATACCCAACACGGGCAAGGTGCTGCTGAAGACCCTGCACGTCTGGGTCGGCTACGTGTTTGTGGTGAACATTCTTGTGCGGATCGTCTGGGGGTTCGCCGGCAACCACCACGCCCGCTGGCGCCAGATGCTGCCCGGCGGCAGGGGCTACTTCCGGCGCCTGCGCAGCTATGTGGCGTCTTTAACTTCGGGCAAACCCGAGTCCTACCTCGGCCACAACCCGCTGGGGCGCATTGCGGTTGCCGGGTTGCTGCTGCTGATGATGGTGCAGGCGGTGACCGGCCTGATGCTGGCGGGCACGGACATCTACTACCCGCCACTGGGTTCATGGATCGCGGGGTGGATCGCCGCGCCCGGCGTCGACCCGGCCTCCCTGGTGCCGTACTCGCCGGAGCTGTATGACGAAGCGGCCTATGCAGAGATGCGCGCCCTGCGCAAACCCTTCGCGCAGATTCATCTCTACAGTTTTTATGTGCTGCTGGTTGGCATTGCGATTCATATCTCCGGGGTGGTGATCACGGAGCTGCGCGAAGGCGGCGGCCTGACCTCGGCCATGATCAGCGGACGCAAAGTGCTGCAGGGACAGCCGGTTGATGCGCCGGCAGCTGGAGACAGCAAAAACGACCAGGGCGACCGACCCGCTTAACAGGGCTGCTTAAAAGGCCGCGGGTCCCATGTCATCCAAGGCAGAGCGAAGCCGCATTGCCTCAGAGGTGCTCCTCGAACCACCGCACGATGGCCACGTCCGAGGCGATGCGGTTTTTCGTTTTGCGCCAGCCGTGGCCCTCGTCCGGGAACAGCACGTACTCCACGGGCACGCCCCGCGCCTGGAGACTTTCCACCACCTGTTCGGCCTCGACCACCGGCACATTGGTGTCGTTGGCGCCGTGCAGCACGATGGTCGGCGCCACTACCTGGTCCACCTTGTTGATCGGTGAGAGCTGCTCCAGCAGTTCCGCGTCCGCGACCGGATCGCCGTATTCCACGGTGGAGATGGCGGCCATCCAGGGCTCGGTGTTCTCGAAGAAGGTCTTGAAGTTCACCACGCCGAACAGGTTGGCGCCGGCGGCGAAGCTGTCCGGGTATTCGGTAAGTCCGGCCATCACCATGTAACCGCCGTAGGAACCGCCCATAATGCCGATGCGCTCCGGGTCCGCAAGGCCTGCCTCGGTGACAAAGCGCACGGTGCTCTCGATGTCCCTGACCCCGTCAAAGCGCAAGGCGCCGTTGTCCAGGTTCACAAAGGTCTTGCCGAAGCCGGAAGAGCCGCGCACGTTGGCATCAAACACGCTGATCCCGCGGGCCAGCAGGGCCTGGAACACCGCGCGGAAGAAGGGCCGCGCCTGGCCTTCGGGTCCGCCGTGGAAACTCAGCACCAGGGGTCCCGGTCCCTCGACGCCCGGCGCCTGGTAGAGCCAGCCGCTCAGTTCGAGCCCGTCATGCGCGGTGTAGGTGCGCAGCTCCGGGCGTACCAGGCTCGCCAGGTCAACGCCCTCGTGGGCCGTGTCGCTGATCCGGGTGAAGGCACCGCTGGCCACATCCAGCAGCCAGGAATTCGACGGCGCGGCCGGGCCCGTGATGCCCATCAGCAGCGCGGTGCCCTGCGCATTGGCGCGCAGCTGTCCAGCCACCTCGGCCGGCAGTTCCGGGCCGGGCACGGTTTCACCGCTGTCCAGGTCGTGATAGCTCAGCTCGCTGCGCCCGGCGACGTTCCACAGCAGCGCCACGCGATCATCAGCCAGCAGCTCCATGCCTGACAGGTCCGCATCGTCGCGGCCGGCGATAATCGACAGCGGCTGCGCATTGCCTTGCGCGTCGATTTCCACGCGCGCCAGGGCGATCATTTCCCGGTCCACGTTGGTGGCAATCAGGAGGCTGTCGTCGTCCAGCCAGGTCACGTCGTCGCTCAGGGCCACGCCCATATGTGGCGTCAGCAACTGTTCACCGCCGCTGGCCAGGTCCACCAGGTACAGGTTGGTGTTGCCGCGGCTGACCATGCGCCAGGCCACGAGCTTCTGGTTATTGGGCGAAGGCGCACAGCTGCCGATGCCGTCGTTCTCTACCAGCAGGGTGTTCTCGCCGGTCTGCGTGTCATGCCACCAGCAATCCATGCCTACGCCGCCGTCCGCATTGCTGGAAAAGCTCAGGTAGCGCCCGTCATCGCTCCAGCCGGTCAGCCAGTTGTTGACCTGGCCGCCGTCGGTGATCAATCGTGGCTCGCCGCCATCCAGGGGCACAAGATAGATCTGCGAGTTCAGGCCGCCGCCGGGCGCCACCAGCACGGCCAGTTCCTCATCAGCCGGGTCTGTGTGCGGCCGCCACTCGGCGCCGGTCACCTGGTCGGCAAAATTGGTCAGGGGAGAGCGGTTGCTGCCATCAGCGCCGGCGGTCCAGACCTGCGGAACGCCCTCAAAGGCCGTGATGTAAGCCACCCGCTGTCCGTCGGGCGAGAAACTCGGGTCGGCCGCATAGCCGATCGCAGCCATGCGGGAGACCTGGGTTTCCAGATCGTCTTTGGGTGTGTCGGTTGAGGTTTCGACGACGACATCATCGCGCGCCGCGGGCGGCGTCTCCGCCGTCGACGGGTCATCGTTACCGCAGGCGGCGAGGCCCAGGAACAGCGCGCTGGTCAGGCCCAGGCGAACCATGGGGTGAAGTTTTGCCCGGTGGGCCAGTTGTGTGGTTTTCATGGGTCGTAACCGTACCACTCAGCGGCCGGGCTGTTCCATGAATTGATCGCCGCAGCGATGAAAAATTGCGCACCCGGGCAGGAAGGGCGCGCCTTACTCGAGTTCGGCTTCCGGATCGGACCAGTAAGTCAGCAGTCCGCCGAGCATGGATACGGCAATGGTGCACACGATGGCAAGGGCGATGATTGTAAACAGCGGGCTTGCCTGCAGATAATCTGCGCCCCAGGTGATGGAGGCCATGGCCGCGGCCAGGCCCAGGACGAGGCCGGCCATGCCATACCAGAGATGGGCCCGAATCATGCGCCGCAAACCGGCGTCCATGGGTGTAGTGCTGGCGTCATGTATGGCATCGTTCGTGCCTTTTTTCATGGTGTCGTGCTCCAGGAAACGAGTGATTTGGGGCCCTGAACGGGCCTGGCATTTTCAATTTGACGCACAGGGGTTCCACACAGCGTGATGGAGTCGTGAGGAAAATCATCGCCTGGCTTCACAGGCGGCCCGTTTTTACCCGGGCCGTGAAAGGTCACAAACATCTGATCCCAAACATCCGCTGCCCTATACTTTCTGGTGAGGGCAATGGCTTTGGTGCGGGGAATTCTTGGCTGATATTTTCATTTCTTATGCGCGGACCGACCGGGAGCGCGTGGAGCGGCTTGCCGACGCCCTGGAGGCGAGTGGACGCTCGGTCTGGTGGGACCGTCAAATCCTCGGGGGCGATGATTTTGTCGTCAATATCGAGCGTGAGCTAGAGGCGGCCCTCGCCGTGGTCGTGGCCTGGTCCGATGCCGGATCGGGCTCGCACTGGGTGCGCGATGAGGCGCAGGTGGCCGCAACGGCCGGCAAGCTGGTGGCCATAAGCCTGGATGGCAGCATACCGCCCATGGGCTTTCGTCAGTTTCACGCGATCGATTTCTCAGGCTGGAATGGCGAAGCAGACCATGGGCCTTTTCATGAGCTGAACCGCGCCGTAGCCACGCGGCTGGGAGATGATCCGTCATCAGCTGCCCAGGCGCGGCCAACATCTGTGGCCCCGGGCACACCGCTCAAGCTGGATGACAAGGGTCCGCGCATCGCCGTGGTGCCGATCAAGGTGCGCGGCAATGACCCGGACCTGCTGGACCTGGCCGAAGACCTGGCGGAGAGCATTGCCAGCGGCCTGGCGCGCTTTTCCTGGTTAAACGTGGCCTCGCAGGCTTCTGTCGCCGAGGGCGAACGCAGCGGGGCGAGGTACATCCTGGAAGGCACGTTGCGCCAGGCCGGCTCAAGCCTGCGACTGACAACACGTTTGAGTGCCACCAACAGTGAACAGCAGGTCTGGGGCGAAAACTACCAGCGGCCCTTTGACAGCGAGACAATTTTTGACCTCCACGATGACCTGACCGACCACGTGGTCGCAGCGGTGGCTGATCCCTATGGCGCGCTGATGCGGCACCTGGCGGCGCCGGTTCTGGATCTGGAGCCCGAGGTCATGAGCCCTTATGAAGCCCTGATCCGGAGCTTTGTCTACCGCCTGCGCGTAACCCCCGAAGACCACGCCGTAGCCCGTAAGGCGCTGGAGCTGGCCGTGGAGCGGGCGCCGGGCAACGCCAACCTGTGGGCCGCCCGCGCCTTTATTCACCTGGAAGAGTTCAAGAACCAGATCAACAACCAGGATGGATCCCTGGCCCTGGGTGTTCGCTGTGCCCGGCGCGCGGCGGAGATCGACCCGCAAAGCGCCTTCGTGCAATACGCGCTGTTTGATGCCTGCTACTGGCGCCGCGATGCGGCCGCCGCCCGTGCGGCTGCGGCGCGAGCCCTGGAACTCAATCCGCGTGATACGGATGCGCTGGCGTGGATCGGCATCCTGTTGACCTACACCGGGGACTGGGAGGGCGGCATTAAACTGGTGCACCGGGGTATCGAGCTTAATCCCCACGGCCCGGGCTGGTACTGGTTCGGTGATGCCTATTATGCCTATTGGCATGGCGACTATGAGGCGGCGCTCGAATACGTTAAGCGCGTCGATATGCCCCATTACCAGGCCTATCATTCAACGATGGCCCTGATCAATGTGAAGCTCGGCGACATGGACGAGGCCAGGGCCTGCATTGAACGCTGGCGGCATGTCTGGACCGGCAGCATGGATGACTACCGGGCCAACAACGAACGCTGGTTCTTTGCGCAACCCGAGTTACTGCAGAGGACGACTGACGACCTGCGCGCGGCGGGATTGGAGCTGTGAACGGCAGGCGGCAGGCGATTTTTCGCCAGGCAACTCCCGGGCGTAACGAGGCCAGGCTGGAGTCGGTTGAGTCAACGATCCCGCAGCTGCAAGGAATGCGCAACGCGAGCCCGGAAGAGACGGCGGACTGCCGTTCCACCTGCGCCTGTCGTTATACTTGCGCCTTGAATTAGGAGGATGTGAGCAATGAGCGACTTTTCCCGAGAGATAAAATCCGGTTCCCGGATGAGCACCCTGTGGGGAATCCTGGTCCTGTTGCTCGGTATCTTCAGTCTTGCGGTACCCTGGATTCCGGGCCTGGGGCTGGTGCTGATGATTGGTATCGCACTGATCCTGGCGGGCGTTGCGAAACTGATCTTCTCGTTCGGCTCGCACTCCTTCGGGCGTGGTGTCCTGCGCTTCCTGATTGGTGCGCTGGCCATCTTTGCCGGTGGGGCGCTGGTGGCGAAGCCCGGCGCCGGCCTGGCCACCATTACCCTGTTGCTCGCTGCCTGGTTCCTGGTAGACGGTATCTTTACCCTGATCGCGGCGTTCAGCATCAGGCAGGCCAGGGGCTGGGGCTGGATGGCGTTCAGTGGCCTGATTTCCATCGTGCTGGGCGTGATGATCTACCTGCAGTGGCCCGTTTCCGCAGTCTGGCTGGTGGGCGTACTGGTCGGTATCCGGCTGATCTTTGCCGGTATGGCCATGATCATGGTGGGGTCCGTGGGCCGGGCGCTGGCGAAAGACATCGGCTAGCGCTCTGACCTAAGTCTCATGGCTGACCTGCACATCCTCTATCTGCTGCTGTTTATCCTCGCCCACGTGGCGGTGATCCTGCGGGTGATGCTGCGCCCTAACCGGGAACCGACATCCCGTGTTGCCTGGGTGGTGGTCATTATCGTGTTGCCGGGCGTCGGCCTGGTGGCCTACCTGCTGCTCGGTGAGACCAATATCGGGCGCAAACGGGTCGCGCGTGCCCGGCAGGTCAGTGACGAGCTGCCGGCGCCGGCCAGCCTCGTGCCGGAGGGCGCGTCGGAACCGGATCCCGAACACCTGGGCGATCATGCCGCCCTGTTCCGCCTCGGCGAATCCATCAACGGATTCCCCGCGGTCAATGGGAATACGGCGCGTTTGACCGCCGACTCGAATGACGCGATTGACTGCCTGGTCGCGGACATCGACGCTGCCCGTGAGCATGTACACCTGATTTTCTACATCTGGCTGGCGGACAACAACGGCCTGCGGGTAGCCGATGCGCTGTGCCGGGCCGCTGGGCGTGGCGTAACGTGCCGGGCCATGGCGGACGGGCTGGGCTCCCGGGCCATGATCAAATCAGAGCACTGGCAAAAGCTGCAGCAAAGCGGGGTAAAGACGGGCATCGCCCTGCCCATGAACAACCCGCTGCTCAAGCCGTTCAGCGGTCGCCTGGACCTGCGCAATCACCGCAAGATCGTGGTGATTGATAACCGGATCACCTATTGCGGCAGCCAGAACTGCGCCGATCCGGAGTTCCGGGTGAAGGCCAAGTACGCCCCCTGGGTTGATGTGCTGATGCGCTTTGAAGGCCCCGTGGTCATGCAAAACCAGCGTGTGTTTGTCAGCGACTGGATGACCTACGTTACAGAGGATATTGGCCAGCTGTTGCAGGCGCCGCCGGTGCCGGCGCAGGCCGGGTTCCCGGCGCAGGTGATCGCCACCGGGCCCACCGTGCGCGCCTCGGCGATGCCCGAGGTGTTCAGCTCCCTGCTGTTTGCGGCGCGGAAGTCCATCATGATCACCACGCCGTATTACGTCCCCAACGAGGCCATGCAGGCAGCGTTCTGCGCCGCCGCCAACCGGGGCATTGAAACCACCTTTATTGTGCCGGAGCGGAATGATTCGTTTATCGTCGCCGCGGCAAGCCGCAGCTACTACCGCCAGCTGCTCAGTGCCGGGGTCAAGATTCACGAGTTCCGCAATGGCCTGCTGCACGCCAAGACCGTGACCGTGGATGAGGACGTCACGCTGATTGGTTCCGCCAACATGGACCGGCGCAGTTTTGATCTGAACTACGAGAACAACATCCTGTTGTTTGACCGGGACACGACGGCGACCATGCGTGAGCGCCAGCTGGCTTACCTGGCCCAATCCAAGCCGGTGACGCTCGATGATATCGAGCAGTGGTCCATGGGAAGGCACCTCTGGAACAATACGCTGGCCATGCTTGGCCCGGTGCTCTGAGCAGGGGCTGATGCACCTCGAACTGGCCATTCTCGCGCTGTTCGTTTTTCTGTACAGCCTGGTTGCCGGACGCGTAGCCCGCAGCGTCCTCTCCGGGCCGATCATCTTCGTGGCGGCAGGGCTGTTGATGGGTCCGGTATTCCTGGGCTGGTTTCCCGGCGAGAGCGACAGGAGCACGCTGCGAACCCTGGCGGATCTGACCCTCGCGCTGTTCCTGTTCACCGACGCGGCCAATGCCAATCTCGCTACCCTGAAGGCCCGCTTTGGCATTCCGGCGCGTCTGCTGCTGCTCGGCCTGCCCCTGTCGATCCTGTTCGGCTTCGGTCTGACCCTGGTCCTGTTCGACGTATTGTCGGTGTTCGAGGCGGCAATCCTGTCCACCATGCTCGCCGCAACGGATGCGGCGCTGGGCAAGGCGGTGGTGACAAATCCGGAGGTGCCTGACCGCCTGCGGGAGGGCCTGAACGTGGAAAGCGGCCTGAACGACGGGTTATGCGTTCCCGTACTGTTTGTTTTCGTGGCGCTGGAGCTGGGCAGCGAAAAGGCCGTCGGGGAAGGCCTGATCATGACGCTGCTGGCGGAGGAGCTCGGCGTGGGCCTGTTGGTTGGCCTGTCTGTCGCTGCCGCCGGCGCCTGGCTGATGCGCTACGCCGCGCGACTCGGGTGGAATGACCCTGTGTGGCACCAGATTACAACGGGGGCGTTGGCGCTCACCTGTTTTGCCTTTGCGCAGAGCCTGCATGGCAGTGGATATATCGCGTCTTTCACCGGCGGTCTCTTATTCGGTCACCTGGTGCGGAAAGAGGCGGCGCACCTGCTTGAGCCGGCCGAGGGTGTGGCCGAGGTGCTGGCGCTGCTGACCTGGTTTATGTTCGGTTCGGCGGTTGTGGGGCAGATATTCAACCAGTTCACCTGGACCATCGCGCTTTACGCCGCACTCAGCCTGACCGCTGTGCGCATGCTGCCGGTCTACCTGAGCATGGCCGGTTCCGGTGAAAGCCCCCGGGCGCGCTGGTTCATGGGCTGGTTTGGTCCACGGGGGCTGGCGAGCATCGTTTTTGCCATCATCGTGCTCGACGAAGGGCTGGAAAACGCTGCGCTCATGTCCCTGGTGGTCGCGTGCACGGTGCTGATGAGCCTGGTGCTGCACGGGGTCACTGCGTGGAAGTATGCACAATGGCTGGGCCCCCGCGAGCAGGATCGCACCTGAGGCAGTTCAGAGCGCCGGTTGGTGTCTCCGGGTCCAGTGGTTCATGCGGGCAGCGTTACCCAGTTCAAGGCGGTCGGTCAGCGGGGCCTGTGAACGACCAAATACTGTTGAGACCAGGATTTTTGGTGGCGCACCCTTATCCGCCTCCAGAAACACGGACTCCGGGGAGCCGCAATGGGTGGTGCAGATATCGATGATCACCGCATCGCCAAGGGAAGCGGCTATCGCCTGCGTCGCCGTTTCGGTCGACGGGATCGCCGCCGCGTCATTGGCAAGATCGATGTCCACCCGGTGTGAGCCGGGCACGATGCGCAGCGAGCGGGTGTCCTGCAGGTAGGCGATCACCTTGAAGACCGTGCCATGCCAGGCGGGGCAGTAGGGCGGCTCACCGAGGTAGCGCGTGAATTCGCCGCGCAGCAAATCCTTGTGCCACTGCTGTGAGCGGTCCACGGTGATGTCGCTGAGGCCGATGGTCCGGTAGCTGCCGCCACACAGTCCGGCCATGGCGGCCTGGACAAGCGGGTTGCCGGTGAGCATGCGGTGCAGCGGTTCAAGCGCAGGAAAACGGTGAAAACCGGCCAGGTGGCGTGCGCCGGGGTAGGGTCGGGTGTTTGGCATGGCATCCGCGTGATCCATGATCAGCTGCCTGGCCCGGGCGACCTCATCGGGACCGAAAACCCCCTCAATCACGCCCGCGCCCGTGCGCCTGACCTCGTCGAGGGTCACGTCAAGCGATGATGGGGTGTGGATCATTTCGCTGTTCATAAGGGATCAATTGTTTGGCGATGGGCAACGTGCCGTCGGTTCATTGCAGCCGCGCTGGACTGCGCGCCGCTGAATCGTTACTTTCCGGGCATGGTTAACAGGGTACACCAGGTGGTGTTCAGCGAGAACGGGTCGACCGCGCTGACGGGTTACGCCCGCCAGGCGGCGCATTCGGTCCAGAAGGTTTTTGCCGGTCACGAGTACCGTTGCTGGTCCCTGCAGGATGCGGCGGAATTTATCGATGACAACTTCCCGTCCCGGGTGCGCGAAGCCTTTGACCGGTTGAGGCCATTCGCCTACAAGGCGGATCTGTTCAAATATTGTCTTTTGAGGGTCCTGGGTGGCTGGTACGTTGATATTGGCGTCACCATGTTCACCAATCCCCTGGACCGGCAAAGCACCGGTGGCGACCCGGAGTTCGTATTTTTCCGCTCCACGGGTCCCTGGGACACCCTGTGGTCCTGCTCTGTCGCATTGATGTACGCCCGCCCCGGACACGCGGTTTTCGATACCGCCATTGATACCGTGGTCAGCCACTGCGAGCAGCGTCATTACGGTTCCAACCCCCTGATGCCCACCATGGCGCCGCTCGGCGCGGCCATCGCCCGGCACCAGGTGCATGAAGGCGTCCTGATTGGCAACGTGGTGGACGTGAAATGGCGCAACTACCTGCGCGGTTACCAGCTAAAACCCGGCAAACTGGTGGCCAAGCGCAAGCCCCGCTGGGCAAAGGCGGGCAATATCGAAGCCATCGGCATAGCGGGCAGCAACAACTACGTGGACCTGTGGCGTCGCCATGCGGTGTACGGCGAGACTCCGGGTTCAGCCTGAGCCCGGGACCGGGTCTGGGCCGTCACCGGGTCGCTGGGCCTGTGGCATAGTGGCGCCATGTCCAGGCTGACCCGCAAGACCGCAATGCGCCCGCGCCAGGTTCACGCCCCATGCTGAGCTACCGGCATGCGTTTCATGCGGGTAATCACGCCGATGTGCTGAAACACCTGGTGTTGATGCTGGCGCTCGAGCGACTGCTGCTAAAACCGAAGCCGCTGTGCTTTGTCGACACCCACGCTGGTCCCGGCACCTGCCGGCTTGATGCCGGGCCGGCCAGCAAAAACCGGGAACACGAGGGCGGCATCAGCAGGCTGATGGCGGCGGCCGATTTGCCGGCCCCACTGGACCGTTTTCGCGAGCTGATCCGCTCATTCAATCCCGGGCAGGCTCCCGGTGAGTACCCGGGTTCGCCGGCCCTGGCGCGCGCCCTGCTGCGGGGCGGGGATCGCCTGGAGCTCAGCGAATTGCATCCTGCCGACTTCGAGGCGCTGAGCGCCTGGGCTGCCGGCGCACGTAACATCCACGTCACCCGCGCAGATGGCTTTGAGCGCCTGAAGGCACTGATGCCGCCCCGGGAACGGCGGGGCCTGGTGTTGATTGACCCGCCCTACGAGATAAAAAATGACTATCGTCAGGTCGTCGACGCGGTGCGGGCGGCACAGCGGCGTTTTGCCACGGGTGTCTACCTGGTGTGGTACCCGCTTCTTGACCGTCCCGAACTGGAGCCCATGCGCAGGGGGCTCCGGCAACTGGGTGGCAAGCAGCTGAGCGTGGAGCTGCAGGTCGCAAGCGCTGCTGCGCGTGGCATGTATGGCAGCGGTATGTGGATTCTCAATCCTCCGTGGCAGCTGGAACAACAGCTCGAACTCTGTGCGGCCCTGATAACCAGCCTGCTCGGTGAAGACGGAAGCGCCGAGCTGAGGCTTCAGGGCAATGATGTGAACGGGACGGGGCAGTGATCGGCGCGATCATTGGCCTGATGGTCGCCGTGTTTTACCTGGCGGGGTTCGGCGCCGCCCTGCACGCCGCCATCAGCACCCGGACTTCCCAGGGCGCGGTGGCCTGGGTGGTGTCCCTGGTCAGCTTTCCGTTCCTGGCCTTGCCCCTGTACCTGGTGTTGGGGCGCAACAAGTTTGCCGGGCGCGCTGCCGCATTCCGGGAGAGCCACGGTGGCGTTGAAGAGGTGATGAAGCGTTACCGGGAGAGTTTCGCGCCCCACGTGCTGGAGTCCAGTAATGAGCCGTCCTGGCGCCACGCGCTGGAGAAGCTGACCGGGTTTGATATGGCGGGTGGCAACGACATTGAACTTCTGATCAACGGGGAGGCGACCTTCGACAGCATCATGGCGGGTATTGCGGGGGCGCAGGAATACATCCTGTTCCAGTTCTACATGATCAATGACGACGAGCTTGGCCGGCGGGTGCGCGACGCGCTGGTCGAACGGGCCAGCGCAGGTGTCAGGGTCTACGTGCTCTATGACGAGGTCGGCAGTCTCACCCTGGAGGACGCTTTCATCGAAAGCATGGAGGAGGCGGGCATCGGGGTCAGCGCCTTCAAACCGACGCGCGGCCGTGGCAACCGCTTCCAGATCAACTTCCGGAACCACCGGAAAATGGTGGTCGTCGATGGCGTTCAGGCATGGCTGGGCGGCCACAACGTCGGCGATGCCTATCTCGGTAAGGACCCGAAGTTCAGCCCCTGGCGCGATACGCACATCCGTATCGAGGGGCCGGCGGTTATGCAGGTGCAACTGACCATTCTCGGTGACTGGTACTGGGCGACCCGCGAACTGCCGGAGGTCAGGTGGGAGCCGGTCGCGGTGGAGGCGAACAAATACATGGTCATCCTGCCCACGGGCCCTGCCTCGCGGCTGGAGAACGCCAGCCTGTTTTTCGTATCTGCCCTGAACGCCGCGCATGAGCGCGCCTGGCTGTCGGCCGCCTATTTCGTGCCCGATGACGCGGTCATGAAAGCGCTGCAGCTGGCCGCGCTGCGCGGCGTGGATGTGCGTATCCTCACCTCCGCCAAGGGCGACAGCTGGCCGACCCACCTGGCGGGGTTTCACTACATCAACGAACTGCGTGACCTGGGAATTCGCTTCTATGCCTATGCGCCGGGCTTTATGCACCAGAAAGTCATGCTGATCGATGACGATATTTCCAGCGTCGGCACGCATAACCTCGACAACCGGTCCTTCCGGCTCAATTTTGAGGTCAGTGCGGTGATTGTCGATGAGGCTTTCAATGCAGAGATGGCCCGCATGCTTGAGGCGGACTTTGCCCAGGCGAAGATTATCGATCCGCAGGACTTTGACCGGAAAACCTTGTGGTGGCGTGCCGGGGTGCAGGTTTCACGGCTGGCGGCGCCCTTGCTGTAGAACCGGGCAATGAGACCGGCGCGCTGAGGTTTTCAAGCGCGCGAAGCGGTTTCCTGCTAGACTATCGCCTTTCGCGGGTACCCAACCGGTGGTATCTCTGCAGGTCGGGGTCATTTTTCCGGCCGCCCGAAAGGATTCCAGGTCACTTCACTGAGTTCCTGGTAAATCACATCTTATCCAGCCCTGACCGGTTTTCCCTGAATGCAGGGAATGGGCATGACTGGAGCAATATCCAATGTCTTTTGATCATTTCGGCCTCGAGGCCGGGATTTTACGTGCCGTGCGTGAGCAGGGCTACGATACCCCCACACCCATCCAGGAACAGGCCATACCGGCGATCCTGGAAGGCCACGATCTGCTTGCCGGCGCCCAGACGGGCACGGGCAAAACCGCAGGTTTTACCCTGCCGATGCTGCAGCTGCTGCACGGCCGCCAGGGCTCCGGAAAAGTCCGCGCCCTGGTGCTGGCGCCGACGCGCGAACTGGCCGCCCAGGTTGGCGAGAGCGTTCGCGTTTACGGCAAGCACCTCGGCCTGAGTTCCACGGTGATTTTCGGCGGCGTGGGCTTTGGCCCGCAGGCCAGCCGTCTGCGCAACGGCTGTGACATCGTCGTGGCAACGCCCGGACGCCTGCTGGACCACGCGGGCCAGGGCACCATCAACCTGTCAGCCGTCGAAATGCTGGTACTGGACGAGGCCGACCGCATGCTGGACATGGGCTTTATCCATGACATCCGGCGCGTACTGGAACTGCTGCCGTCGAAAACCGAGCGCCAGACGCTGCTGTTTTCTGCGACCTTTTCAAAAGAAATCCGTGCCCTTGCCAACACCCTGCTGGATCAGCCGAAGCTGATCGAGGTGGCAGGCACGAACAACACCGCCGAGCGGATCGAGCAGCGCTTTATCCGCGTCGACAAGTCCCGCAAGCGGGAAATGCTGAGCCACATGATCGGCTCCGGCAACTGGCAGCAGGTACTGGTGTTTTCCCGCACCAAGCATGGCGCCAACCGCCTGGCCCAGCAGCTGGAGCAGGATGGCCTGACCGCCATGGCGATTCACGGCAATAAGAGCCAGGGTGCGCGTACGAAGGCTCTCAAGGCTTTCAAAAATGGCAACACCCGGATCCTGGTGGCGACGGACATCGCCGCGCGTGGCCTGGATATTGACCAGTTGCCGCACGTGGTCAACTACGACCTGCCCAACGTTTCCGAGGACTATGTGCACCGTATCGGTCGCACCGGGCGGGCCGGTCATGAGGGCGAAGCGGTTTCCCTGGTGGCTGCCGACGAGCACGGCCTGCTGCGCGATATCGAGAAATTGCTCGGACGCGGCTTTGAGCTGGAGGTCCTGGACGGCTATGAGCCGATGGACAAGCCGACCACGGCTTCACCCCCTAATGGTCGCAGCAATGGCCGGAGCAACGGCCGCAGCAATGGCCGCGGCAATGGCCGCAGTGCTGGCCGGAGCAAGTCCGGCGCCGGCGCCGGGCGGGGATCTGCGTCACGCAGTGCCCGCCAGGGCGCGGGTAATGGTTCGGGCAATGGTTCAGGCCATGGCGCGGGCCGCGGTAACGCTTCGGGCAATGGTGCTGCGAAGCCGAACCGCAGTGGCCGTCGCAACGGACAGGGTCGCAAGGCCTCGTCCGGTAACGGCGGACGCAGCTCTGCTTCCAGGGCGGTTTTCGGTAACTGATACCGTTTTCCGTTCCAGATCGAAAAAAACCCCGCCAATGGCGGGGTTTTTTTGTTTACGGGTGCCGTGTGCGTGTGACGACCGGGTCAGAAGCGAGGATAATGGGACGCAACTCATAGCCGTACGCCGACACCATGAACTCCGATTACCGCAAACCCCTGCCTGGCACCGATCTCGACTACTTCGACACGCGACAAGCGGTCAATGACATCAAGCCCGGCGCCTACGAACGCCTGCCCTACACCTCCCGCGTTTTCGCGGAAAACCTGGTGCGACGCTGTCCGCCGGAGCGCCTGCGCGCCTCCCTGGAGCAGCTGATTGAACGCCGCCGCGACCTGGACTTCCCCTGGTTTCCGGCGCGCGTGGTCTGCCATGACATTCTGGGCCAGACCGCCCTGGTGGACCTGGCGGGTTTGCGCGATGCCATTGCTGCGGAGGGGGGTGACCCTTCCCTGGTCAACCCGGTCGTGCCGACCCAGCTGATCGTTGATCACTCCCTGGCCGTTGAGTACGCCGGCTCCGATCCGGAGGCCTTTAACAAGAACCGGGAAATCGAGGACCGGCGAAACGAGGACCGCTTCCATTTCATCAACTGGACCAAGCTCGCTTTTGACAACGTGGATGTGATTCCTCCGGGCAACGGGATCATGCACCAGATCAACCTGGAGAAAATGTCGCCGGTCATACATAACGACAACGGGGTGGCTTATCCGGACACGCTGGTCGGTACCGACAGTCACACGCCACACGTGGATGCCCTGGGCGTCATCGCGGTGGGTGTTGGCGGCCTGGAGGCGGAGAGCGTCATGCTCGGGCGCGCGTCCTGGATGCGGTTGCCGGACATCGTGGGCGTGGAACTGGTGGGGCGGCGTCAGCCGGGCATCACCGCCACGGACATCGTGCTGGCCATCACCGAGTTTCTGCGCGCGGAAAAGGTCGTGGGCGCCTACCTGGAGTTTTTTGGCGAAGGGGCCGGCGACCTGACCCTGGGCGACCGGGCCACGATCAGCAACATGACACCGGAGTACGGGGCCACCGCGGCCATGTTTTCCATTGATGACAACACCATCGACTACCTGCGCCTGACCGGCCGCGAGGATGACCAGGTGCGGCTGGTGGAAACCTACGCGAAACACGCCGGACTCTGGTCTGATTCGCTGCAGGATGCGCAGTTCGAACGCGTGCTGCGCTTTGACCTGTCCAGCGTCGGCCGCAATATTGCCGGGCCCTCGAGCCCGAGCCGGCGCGTGTCCACCAGCGACCTGGCGGCAGCGGGGATCAGCGGCGTGGTCGAAAATGAGGAAGGCCTGATGCCGGATGGCGCCATCATCATCGCCGCCATCACCAGTTGCACCAACACCAGCAACCCGCGCAACGTGGTCGCCGCCGGTCTGCTGGCGCGCAATGCCAACCGGGCCGGGCTGACCCGCAAACCCTGGGTAAAAAGCTCCCTGGCGCCGGGTTCAAAGTCGGTTCAGCTGTACCTGGAGGACTCGGGCCTGCTGCCGGAACTCGAAGCCCTGGGCTTCGGCATCGTCGGCTTTGCCTGCACCACCTGCAACGGCATGAGCGGCGCGCTCGATCCGGAGATTCAGAAAGAACTGATCGAGCGGGACCTTTACACGACCGCGGTACTGTCAGGAAACCGCAATTTTGACGGCCGTATTCATCCCTATGCGAAGCAGGCTTTCCTGGCCTCCCCGCCGCTGGTGGTCGCCTATGCGCTGGCCGGTACGATCCGGTTTGATATCGAACGGGGCATTCTCGGCACGGACCATGAGGGCAACCCGGTGCGGCTGCAGGACCTGTGGCCCAGCGACGAGGAAATTGACGCGGTGGTTGCCGAGTTCGTCAAACCCGAACAGTACCACCAGGTGTACGACCCGATGTTTGCCAAGATCAAGGCGTCCTTCAACAAGGTTGAGCCGCTTTATGACTGGCGCCCCAAGAGCACCTATATCCGCCGCCCGCCCTACTGGGAAGGCGCCCTGGCCGGAAGCTGGTGATCTCACGGGCATGCGGCCACTGGCGATCCTGGGGGACAACATCACCACGGACCACCTGTCGCCGTCGAACGCGATTCTTGCCAGCAGCGCCGCCGGCGAATACCTGGCGAGCATGGATGTGCCGGAGGAGGACTTTAACTCCTACGCCACCCACCGCGGCGATCACCTGACCGCGCAACGCGCGACCCTGGCGAATCCGCGGGTGCGCAACGAAATGGTCCTGGACGCAAATGGCGAGGTACGGGAAGGCTCGCTCGCCCGCGTGGAGCCGGAGGGCGAGGTCACGCGCATGTGGGAGGCGATTGAAACCTACATGGAGCGCAAGCAACCGCTGATTATTATTGCCGGCAAGGATTACGGGCAGGGCTCCTCCCGCGACTGGGCGGCGAAAGGCGTGCGCCTGGCCGGGGTGGAGGCGATCGTTGCGGAAGGCTTTGAGCGCATTCACCGCACCAACCTGATCGGCATGGGGGTGTTGCCGCTGGAGTTTGTCGACGGCCAAACGCGCCACAGTTTCCAGATGGACGGGACCGAAACCTTTGATGTCGAGGGTGATCCGGCCGCGGGCGCCCGGCTTACGCTGGTCATGCACCGCGCCAACGGTGAGCGGGTCGAGATACCGGTCCTGTGCCGGCTGGATACGGAGGAAGAAGTGTCCATCTATTCTGCCGGTGGTGTTCTGCAGCGTTTCGCCCAGGATTTCCTGGCCAGCGCGGCGGCCTGATGAACATGGTGACCAGGCCCCAGATCGAGATACCGGCCCTGTATATGCGCGGCGGCACCAGCAAGGGCACCTTTTTCAGCCTGCGCGACCTGCCACTGCCGGCGCGCACTCCCGGCCCGGTGCGTGATGCCCTGCTGCTGCGGGTTGTTGGCAGCCCGGACCCGTACCGCAACCACATCGACGGCATGGGCGGCGCCACCTCCAGCACCAGCAAGACGGTCATTCTCTGCACCAGCGACGACCCGGACCACGACGTGGACTACCTGTTCGGGCAGGTCTCCATCGACCAGCCCTTCGTGGACTGGAGTGGCAACTGCGGCAACCTGTCGGCGGCGGTTGGCCCCGCCGCCATTCGCATGGGACTGGTCGACGCGGACCGGGTGCCACGGGATGGAATGTGTACCGTGCGTATTCGCCAGCTGAACATCGGCAAGACGATTATTGCGCACGTGCCCATGGTGGAAGGCGCGCCGGCGGAGGATGGCGGCTTTGAACTTGACGGGGTGACCTTTCCCGCCGCTGAAATCCGTCTCGATTTCATGAATCCGGCGGACAGCGGCGAGGGGGCCCTGTTTCCCACCGGGCAGCTGGTTGATCAGTTAGAGGTGCCGGGCGTCGGCACGTTTCCGGCGACCATGATCAACGCCGGTATCCCCACGATTTTTTTGAACGCCGCAGATATCGGCTACCGGGGTACGGAACTGCGTGACGACATCAACAACGACCCGGATGCGCTGGCCCGCTTCGAAAAGATCCGCGCACATGGCGCCCTGGCCATGGGCCTGATCAGCGACCTGGAGGAAGCCCGCACCCGCCAGCACACGCCCAAGGTGGCCTTTGTCGCCCCGCCGGCAGACTATGTGGCCGCCAGCGGCAAAGCCATCCGCGGAGCGGATATCGACCTGCTGGCCCGCGCCCTGTCCATGGGCATGCTGCATCACGCGATGATGGGTACCGCGGCAGTGGCGCTCGGCACTGCTGCGGCCATTCCGGGCACCCTGGTCAACCTGGCGGCGGGTGGCGGCGCCCGTGACGCGGTGCGCTTCGGACACCCGTCCGGCACGCTGGAAGTCGGCGCCCGCGCCGCCCTGGTAGACGATCAGTGGCAGGTGGAGCGGGTCAGCATGAGCCGCAGCGCGCGGCGTCTCATGGCCGGCGCCGTGTGTGTGCCCGCCGGTGTTCTGGACAGCTAGTCCCGCTTGAAAGACTCCTGCTCCTGGGCAGCCTCGACTTCTTCCTCATAGACCACGGACACGGTCCGCGAGGCGGTCAGGGATTCGTTGAAGTCGTGCAGGTGTGACTCCGGGGCTGACTCGCGGACCCGCATGCGCCACAGGGTGTAGAGCATCAGGATCAAAAAACTGATCGCATTGATCAGGAACAGGCCGGCCGCGCCAAGCCGGCCGGTCAGCAGGGGCGCCAGTACCGGGCCGATAATCGCCCCCACACCGTAGAGCAGCAGCAGGCCGGCCGAGGTCTGCACGAACTCCCGGGGACCGGCGAGATCATTGGCGTGCGCAACCGATATGGAATAGGTCGGGAAGGCCACGGCGCCCCAGGCGGCGCCCAGCAGCAGCAGGCTGAACATGGACAATTCCGCGGCAAGCAGCCAGATCGCCAGGGAAATAAGCGCGCCGATGGCGGCCACGAATACGATGACCCAGCGCCGGTCCGTGCGATCGGACCACCAACCCAGCGGCCACTGGCTGATGGCGCCGCCGACCAGCGCGCTGGTCATGAAGGCGGCCGCCATGTTCGGGTCATCGGAGTAGGCGGCGATGAAAACCGCCGCCAGTGACCAGAAAATACCGTTGTTGAGCCCGGACACCAGGGTGCCGAATACGCCCACGGGTGAATTGCGCAACAACTGGCGAAAGTTGATACTGATTCTTTCCACCGGCTGCGGTGTCTGTTGTCCGGACAGCACCACCGGCACGGCTGCCAGGGACACCAGCACCGAGATCACCGCAAACAGCTGGAGTTCGCGCGGGTCTTCGAGGAGCAGCATCTGCTGTCCCACACCAAGGACCGTCATGTTGATCAGGATATAGGCGGAGAAGACCTTGCCGCGGTTTTCATTGGTGGCGCTCTCGTTGAGCCAGCTCTCGATGACCACGTACAGCACGGCGAAGCAGAAGCCGGTCACCATGCGCAAGCCGACCCAGCTGCCCAGGTTGACCCACAGGCCGTGAAGCAGGGGGACGGCCGATGCGACGGCGGTCATCCCGGCGAATACCCGCACATGGCCGGCGCGCCGGATCAGGGTCACGCCCTGCCAGCAACCAAGGGTAAAGCCCAGGAAATAGGCGCTGCCAATCAGGCCCACGGACAGGGCGCTGAAGTCTTCCAGGGTCGCGCGCACCGGCAGGAGCACGCCCTGCAGGCCCTGGCCCGCGAGCAGAATCGCCGTGCCCAGCAACAGCATGGCGACGGGCGCCAGACTCCGGATCAAGGCACGGCTCTCCTCTTGTCAGTGATGGTCAGGCAATCTTGACCAGTTCAATGTCGAAGTTTAACGCTTTGCCGGCCAGGGGGTGGTTGCCGTCTACCACGATCGCATCGTCTTTGACTTCCGTTACCACCAGGCGCAGCTCCTGGCCATCCTGGTTGCGTGCGCTCAGGGCCTGGCCGACTTCCGGTTCCATATCGCCGGGCAGGGCGCTTTTCGGCACTTCCTGAACCATCTGCGCGTGGTGTTCGCCGTAGGCGTGCTCGGGCGCGATATTGACGGTTTTGCTTTCGCCTATCGCCATGCCTTCGACTGCCTGGTCAAAACCGGGAATGACCTGGCCACCGCCCACGGTGAACTCGAGCGGTTCACGGCCGGCGGATGAATCGAACTGGGTGCCGTCTTCCAGGGTGCCCGTGTAATGAATGTGTACCGTATCGCCTGCTTTAGCCTGGCTCATAATGATCTCCGTTGGTTGCTGGACTCACCGCCCGGCCACGTCCAGTGAGTGAACCAGGGTCCACGGGATCAGCACGTTGCTCTAACGGGGGAGTCGTAAAGTGATGGTTAACACCCACTAGGTTAGCAGAGGCAGGACAGGGATTCGACCCGTCTTGCCGCCCCCGCTGGCGCCAGTCCTGGTTTTCTTCACGCCCGAATCGCGGAAACCTTGGAACAATTGCACGCATCTCGTAGCCGGGTCGTGCCCCTTTCGTGCCGCGAACGTTCACGTTTGCGCCTGATCGGGGTATGCTCACTAGCCGGGACGGTCAAGGCGGGTTTGCTGGCCGCGCACCGTCCACAATGAGAATGAAGCGAATTTCACACCGGGAAACCCCTCTCCGGAGCGGGCCGGCCCGGTAATGACAGTCGGAGAACAGTATGCAGATCGGTGTGCCGAAGGAAGTTCATGCGGGCGAGAAACGCGTCGCAACCACCCCGGAGGTGGCGCAGCAACTCCAGAAGCTTGGTTTCGAGGTGTCCGTTGAGGCGGGCGCGGGCGCTGCGGCCAACTTCACTGACGAAGCCTACCGGGAAGCCGGTTGCACGATCGCGTCATCGGCCGATGAGTTGTGGAGCAATGCCGATATCGTGTTGAAAGTCCGCGGTCCTGAAGACGGCGAAGCCGCGCGACTGGGACCCGACAAGACCCTGATCAGCTTTATCTGGCCTGCCCAGAACCCCGAGCTTCTCGAGCAGATGACCGCCAGCGGCGCCACCGTGATGGCGATGGATTCGGTGCCCCGAATTTCCCGGGCCCAGAAAATGGATGCCCTCAGCTCCATGGCCAACATCGGCGGGTACCGCGCCGTGGTCGAGGCGTCACAGCACTTCGGGCGCTTCTTCACCGGGCAGATAACCGCCGCAGGCAAGGTGCCGCCGGCCAAGGTGCTGGTCATCGGCGCCGGTGTTGCGGGCCTGGCGGCGATCGGCGCCGCTAACAGCATGGGTGCGATCGTACGCTCTTTCGATACGCGTCCCGAGGTCAAGGAACAGGTCGAGTCCATGGGCGCCGAGTTTTTGATGCTCGACTTTGACGACGAGGACGGTTCCGGTGAAGGCGGCTACGCCAAGGTCATGTCCGACGAATTCATCAAGGCCGAGATGGCCCTGTTCGCCGAGCAGGCCAAGGACGTCGACATCATCATCACGACCGCGCTGATTCCCGGTAAGCCGGCGCCCCGGCTGATCACCGCCGAGATGGTGGCTTCCATGAAGCCCGGCAGCGTCATCGTGGACCTGGCAGCAGAGCAGGGCGGTAACTGCGAGCTCACGGAAAAGGACAAAGTGGTCGTGAAGCACGGTGTCACCATCATCGGTTACACCGACCTGCCCAGCCGCCTGGCGGCCCAGTCCAGCCAGCTGTACGCGACCAACCTGCGCCACCTGCTGACCGACCTCACGCCCGAGAAGAACGGCGAAATCGTTGTAAACATGGATGACGAAGTGATTCGCGGCGCCACCGTGTGCAAGGACGGCAAGACCACCTGGCCGCCGCCGGCGCCGAAACTCTCTGCTGCCCCGCCCAAGCCGCCCGCGGCCAAGCCGGTGCGGAAGCCGGAGGCGGATGATCAGCCCAAATCCTTTACCGGACCGGCCATCGGCATGGCGCTGGCCGGTGTGCTGCTCCTCGGACTGGGCGCCGTGGCGCCGGCCGAGTTCATGGGCCATTTCACGGTCTTTGTGCTGGCCTGTTTCGTGGGCTACATGGTGATCTGGAACGTCTCGCCGTCGCTGCACACGCCGCTGATGAGCGTTACCAACGCCATTTCCAGCATCATCGTGATTGGCGCGTTGTTGCAGATTTCATCCCCGGACGGACTCATCATGTGGATCGCGACGGGAACGGTGCTGATCACCGCCATCAACATTGTCGGCGGCTTCGCGGTGACGCGTCGCATGCTTGAAATGTTCCGCAAGTGAGGCTGACGAGATGACGATGAGCGCAAACATGCTTCCCATGGCCTACGTTCTGGCCACGATCCTCTTTATCCTGGCCCTTGGCGGCCTGTCCCGGCAGGAAACCGCGCGTCGCGGCAACTGGTACGGCATCATCGGCATGACCATTGCCCTGGTGGCCACCGTACTGTGGAGCGTCACGGCCAACTACGCGCTGCTCGGTGGCGCGCTGGTGATCGGCGGCACGATCGGCTTGCTGGCCGCGCGGCGCGTGCAGATGACGCAAATGCCGGAACTGGTGGCGATCCTCCACAGCCTGGTGGGTCTGGCGGCGGTAGCGGTCGGCTACGCCAGTTTCCTGGGCCATGGCGGCGCCTATGACGGGGCCATGAAGACCATTCATGACATCGAAACCTACGTCGGCATCCTGATCGGCGCGGTGACCTTCGCCGGTTCGGTAATCGCCTTTGGCAAGCTGTCCGGCCGTATTGGCGGCAAGCCGCTGATGCTGCCGGCGCGGCACTGGCTGAACCTCGCCCTGCTGCTGGCGGCGGTGTGGTTCGGTATTGCCTTTGTCCAGCAGTCCGCAGCCGGTGACGGCCTGCAGCCGCTGGTCATCATGACCGTTATTGCCCTGCTGTTCGGCTTGCACATGGTGATGGCCATCGGCGGCGCGGACATGCCCGTCGTGGTTTCCATGCTGAACAGCTACTCGGGCTGGGCCGCATCGGCCATCGGCTTCATGCTGGGTAATGACCTGCTGATCGTGACCGGCGCCCTGGTGGGCTCCTCCGGCGCCATCCTCAGCTACATCATGTGCCGGGCCATGAACCGCAAGTTTTTGAACGTGATCGCCGGTGGATTCGGCACCGGTGGCGGCACGGTTGCCGCCGGCGGCGGCGAAGACCAGGGCGAAGTGGTGCCCATTGACCCCGAAGAGACCGCCGAACTGCTGTCAAACGCCAAGGAAGTCATGATCATTCCCGGCTATGGCATGGCCGTCGCGCAGGCCCAGCACGTGGTGTTCGAGATCACCAAAAAGCTGCGCGAGAAGGGGGTCAACGTCCGTTTTGGTATTCACCCGGTGGCCGGGCGTATGCCCGGGCACATGAACGTGCTGCTGGCTGAAGCCAAGGTGCCCTACGATATCGTGTACGAGATGGATGAGATCAACGACGATTTCCCGGACGTGGATGTCTCGGTGGTGATCGGCGCGAACGATATCGTCAACCCCTCCGCCATGGAGGAGCCGAACAGCCCGATCGCCGGCATGCCGGTCCTGGAGTGCTGGAACGGCAAGACCTCCATCGTCCTGAAGCGCAGCATGGCGACCGGCTATGCCGGTGTGCAGAATCCGCTGTTCTTCAAGGACAACACGCGCATGCTGTTTGGTGACGCCAAGGAAACCCTCGACGCGGTGAACCAGGCGCTTTAGCGGCGGGGAAATTGACGCGCCCCCGGGGCAAAAAAGGGCCGCTTCATTGGCAGCGGCCCTTTTTTGTTCAGACTCCGTGAGCGTCAGATTTCGTCGACGTTTTCCAGGTCCAGTTCATCTACGATAGAAGCCCGTATGCGGATCGTGCCGCGCTCCAGCTCATTTTCCTGGGCCGCCGCGATGCCCTCGCTGTCGTTGTCCTCGAAGACCGAGCGGCGGACGCGGATATGCACCTGTCCGTCGCCGTCTTCCACCTCGAACTCTGCGCCATCGTTGCCGTTGTCGATCACCACGGAGTTGACGATGTTTGCGTACAGATCGCCGGGACCGGCGGCAGACATTTTGATTGCTTCATCGCCATTGGAATACCCGTCGACGAGCACGAAGTCCACGTCCATGCCGCCGTCTCCCTCCTCGTCGAAGTCGAGGCCTTCATCCAGGTTATTGGCCACGGTGGCAATCACGATGCGTCCGGTGACGCTGCCCGGACCGGCCTCGTCAATATCGAAACCGTCATCCAGGTCGAGAACCAGATCGCCATCGTCGTCCTCGACACAGGGCTCCTCGATCACCAGCGGTGAGGGCAGGCAGTAGGCGCCGTTGTTGAGAAAGTCGGAGCGCCATACTTCGATGTGTACATCGCCATCATCGCCTTCATCCAGTTCCACGCCGTCCGCACCGACGTTCTGGAAGGTGGAACCGGCCGCCATAAAGCTGATGTCGCCGTCCGCGCGCTCATCGATGCGAATACCGTCCGCGTCAAACTTGCCGTTACCCGCATCATCAACCTCGACGCCCAGGGCCAGCAGGCTGATGGAGGCGGGAGATCCATCCCCGCCGCCGCCGCCACCGGCACCGCAGTCGTCACCCAGCGTGCAGTCAGAGACATGGATGCCGTGGTTGGCAACCCCTTTCACCGAAACGTCGATGAGTTCCACGTTGACTGTACCCGTCCGTTCGTTGGGGACTTGCACGAACAGGCCCTTGCCGACTCCCTGGTTGGCGAAAGAGAAGCCGCCGGGTCCTTCCAGCTGCAGGCGATCGGCCCGCAGGGAGGCGCCCTGGGACAGCTCGAGAATCGTGAAGTCGCCACTGGCGACGATCCGGCTCCGGTTGCCGTGGATGCGCAGGGGCTTCGAACCGTCATAAGTCAGCGTACTGTTGATGTTGATTTGTTTCACCGCCCGGCTGATCCGGATCCGTGTCGCTCCGCTCGCCAGGGCCTCGCGCAGGCTGCCGGCGCCGCTGTCCGCGGCACTGGTGACAACAGCAGCCGGAGCAGCGAGGGCGCCGGAGCTCAGGGTGGCGCCCAGGCACAGGGCGATGGTGGTGGTTAGAACTCTGCGTTTGCACAAGGGCATGTTGGTCTCTCCGGTTGGTCAGGATTAACTCCTGGGAAGTACCGGATCGTGCCATTGCAAAATGCCACTTTGATGAACGATTGATTGCGTTTCTGTTGCAGCATCCCGGGCGTGGCGGGATTCGGTAACAGGACCGTCATAAAACCCGGCAGTCGCGGCAGGCTGCCAGGTTTTTCAGGTCGCGGTCAGGCGCCCGTGCCGCTGGCGAGATATCCGCTGACGCCTTCCAGGAGCATCTGCACCGCCAGGGCAATCAGGATCATGCCCATAAGGCGCTCCATGGCGATCAGGCCACGACGACCCAGGAAGCGCTGAAGCCCGGAAGCAGACAGCAGGATCACCGCGGTAATGACCCAGGCAATGGTCAGCGCACTGACCCAGTCAAGCATGCGCTCTGGCTCCTTGGTCGACAGCAGCATGAGGATCGCCATGGCTGACGGGCCGGCCACCAGGGGGATGGCCAGCGGGACGAGCAGCGGCTCGTCATGTTCCTCCTCCTCGGTATCGCGCGCCGAGCGCGGCACCGGGAACACCATTTTCAGGGCGATCAGGAAGAGGATGATACCGCCCGCGATGCGGATCGCCTGCGGGCTCAGGCCCAGAAAGCCGAGCACGTAGTGTCCGAAAAAGAGAAATCCCAACAGGACAAAAAAGGCCAGCAGGAGTTCGCGCACGAGCACGCGTAAACGCCGCTCCGGCGCCACGCGCTCGAGCACAGAGAGAAAGATGGGAATGTTGCCAAGCGGGTCCATGACCAGGAACAGCACGGTCGCGGCGGAAAAAATGTCCATGGCAGCCTCCTTGTTGTTGCGCAGGTGCCGACTGGCCCCGGTCCGGTGCTTGCGCGGCATTCTGGCCGCGCCCGCCGGCCTTTGCAAGGCCGGGACGGTCCTGTCGGCGGGCGGCACGGGGTGGTATAAGGACGGCAGGAGGACGAAACCATGAACTATTCCCTGGCAGTTGGACTTGCCGCCCTTGGCGGCATGCTTCTACCGATCCAGTTCCTGATCAATGCCCGGCTCAGCCAGGGCTTTCAAAGCCCCCTGTGGGCGACGACCATCTCCTTCGTGGTGGGTACCCTCGGCCTGCTGGTCTGGATCGCCGCCCGCGGGCAACTGGGCGCGGCCAACTGGCCGGGCGCCCTGGCCCTGCCCTGGTGGGCCTGGGTGGGTGGCCTCATGGGGGCGGTCTACGTCAGCCTGACGATCATTACCGTGCCGGTGGTTGGTCCGACGGCGCTGGTGGTCTTGCTGATCCTGGGACAGATGGTGGCCGGCACGGCCCTGGACCATTTCGGCATCCTGACGCAGGTCGAGCCGATTTCCCTGCAAAAGCTGCTCGGCCTGGGGTTGGTCTTTGCCGGTACCTGGCTGGTGGTTAAAGCCTGAGATTTTGTGGGCCGGGGTGGGTGCGGGGACGGCGGGTTCCGGTTGGCTTGCCCCGTCCTGCGCGGCCATTGGCGGTTTTCGCCGACGGAGCAGAAGCGACCGGGGTTATTTCGCCAGGGATGGCGAAATAAGGTGACCCAAATCAGGATGATTTGTGTCACCGACCCCGCCAAGCGGATGCGAGAGAGGGCAGCCGCAGGCCGAAAACCAGGCCGCGCAGGACGGGGCAAGCCAACCGCAACCGGTCAAAGAATCGCAAGGCACCTTTCGCGGTAACCGATCAGGCCAGAAGCAATAAAAAAGCCCGGCCGAAGCCGGGCTTTAGGACGTGCCTATGGTGTCGCCGATCAGCTGTAATTGGCTTCGACGAAATCCCAGTTCACGAGTTTCCAGATCTCTTCCAGGTACTTCGGGCGCGCGTTGCGGAAGTCAATGTAGTAGGCGTGTTCCCATACATCGATGGTCAGCAGCGGAATCTTGCCGTCGGTCATCGGGTTGCCCGCATCGTCCGTGTTGACGATTTCCAGGCCGCCCGACGGGTTTTTCACCAGCCAGGTCCAGCCGGAACCGAAGTTGCCGATGCCGGCCTTGATGAACGCTTCCTTGAAGGCTGCGAAGGATCCGAAAGCCTCGGTGATCGCGTCGCCGAGTGCACCGGCAGGCTCACCGCCCCCGTGCGGGCTCAGCCCGTTCCAGTAGAAGGTGTGGTTCCATACCTGGGCCGCATTGTTAAAAATGCCGCCGCTGGACTTCATGATGATGTCTTCCAGGCTGGCGCCTTCAAACTCGGTGCCGGGCACCATGTTGTTCAGGTTGGTGACATAGGCCTGGTGGTGCTTGCCATAGTGGTAATCAATGGTTTCGGCGGAAATCACCGGTTCCAGTGCATCTTTGGCGTAGGGCAGGGCGGGCAGTTCGTAGGTCATTGGGTATCCCCCTCGGGTCGTCGTTGTGCGTTAAGGAGCTTGCTAGTTCAGATGGGGACGCCAAGGCGTGGTTTAAAGCCTTGCGCCGCATCCCTTCTGCGCGGCCCGGGCGTCAGGTCGCGGAATCAGCTTCATCCAGGTAGGCGGCGGCCAGGTCAACGTAACGCTTCGCCGTATAGGCAAAAAACCGGTGTTCTTCGTCGGTCAGTTCGCGCACGGCGCGGGCCGGTCGGCCCAGGTACAAATGGCCGCTTGCCAGCGTTTTGCCCGGTGGCACGAGGCTGCCGGCGCCGATGATGACCTGGTCGCCGACCGTGGCCCCGTCCATGATCATGGCGCCCATGCCGACCAGGATCCGGCTGCCCAGCGTGCAGCCGTGGAGCGTGACCTGGTGGCCAATCGTCACCTCGTCGCCGATCGTCAGCGGGTAGCCGCCGGGGCTGAAGGGTCCGTCGTGGGTGACGTGCAGGACGGAGCCGTCCTGCACGGAGGTGCGCTTGCCGATCCGGATGTGATGAATATCACCGCGGATCACGGTCATGGGCCAGACCGAGCTCTCGTCTCCGAGCACCACGTCGCCGATCACCGCTGCCTGCGGGTCGATCCAGCACCGCCGGCCGATGACCGGCCGGCGGTTGTTGAAGGGACGTAGGTTCATCCGCCAAGCATAGCCCAGGAACGCACCGACGCCTTGCCCTAGAACGCGCTGCGAATGCCGAACACGAAGTTGCGGCCGATCTGCGGCGCCTGGTCCATGATGAACGAGGTGCTGTTGCGGATATCATCATTCAGCAGGTTCTCGCCCCTGAGGAAAAGCTCCAGGCCGAGTTCCGGCAGGGCCGGGAGGTACCAGGAGAACTCCGCGTTGACCAGATCGTAACCGGGCGTGATCGGCTCAAAGTCCGCGGTCCGGTCGTGGGCGGCGGCATGAATCCAGAGCACATTGGCGGCAAGCGGCCCCCGGTCCCAGTCCATGCCCAGGCCGAACCGGTTCGGCGGAATGCGTGGCACCGGCTCACCATTTGCCAGCGTCGCGCGCACCTGGTCATAGAAACCAAATGCCTGCCAATGTCCGGCGTTGTTGCTGCCTATGTCCCAGCGGACTTCCAGTTCGCCGCCCGTAAACTCGGCGTCCTGCTGGGTCCACAGGTAAACGGGCAGCTCTTCGAACTCCAGGCCGCTATCCTGCTCGTAGATGAAGTCCGAAAAATCATCGTAGTACAAGGTAACGCTGCCGGTCACCGGGCCCTGGTGCAGGCGCCAGGACAGCTCGTAGTGCATATTGGTCTCAATCGTGAGGTTCGGGTCGCCGATTTCAAAGCTCTGCGTGGCCACGTGCGGGCCATCCGAGAAGAGCTCCGCCGCGTTGGGCGCGCGCTCTGCCCGCGCCACGGTCAGGGCGAGGTGGCTGGACTCGCTCACGTGCCACACCACACCGCCGGAGATGCTGAACGGTTGGAAATCCCTTGTCTGCGGCAACGGCTCGCGCCCTTCCAGGGACAGGCCGGGTATTTCCGCGGCTGCACCCAGGCCGCCCCCGACAAAGGGGCTGGCGTCGATCTGGGTATCCTCGTAGCGCATTCCCAGGTCAATGGCCCAGTCCCCGAATTCGGCGGACTCTACCCAGAACAGGGCCGCGGTCTCGGTCATTGACGGTGGCACGAAGGCCTCTTCGCCTACGGCGGAAAAATCGTTGTCAAACCATTGAGCGCCAAAAGTGCCCTCCCAGGCTCCCCAGGGGGAGTGGCCCAGTTCCAGGCGCATGTCCAGCGTGTCGCTGTCAAACACCGTCCCGACTTCGGCGCCCTCAAACTCGGTGTGCGTGTATTGGGTGGCGGAAATCTTGAACTCCAGATCCGCAAAGCCTTTAAACGGATTCTGGGCCGCGATCAACCCGTCGATGCGGTTGGATTCGAGGCCGATGGTGACATTCTCTTCCTCGCCCTCCTCATCGACGTGTTCCTCGCCGTGCTCATCGTCATGGTCGTCCTCGTGCCCATGGGAGTGGGCGCCGGGAATACCGTAATCACTGTCGTAGAAGGTGGCCGACAGGCCAAAGCGCCACTGGTCGCCAATCCATGCACCGCCGACGCTGCCACCCTGGTTGTCAAGGAAGCTGTTTTCGAGGATGCCCGTCATTTCCTCCTCGTGGTCCTCCCCGTGGTGATCATCATCGTGATCATGGTCGTGTTCATCGTCAGGATAGAGCTCCGCCGCCCCGGGAATCTCGTAGTCGTCGCTGCGGCGATAGAATCCGTTGAAGTGCACAGCGAAGTTGCCGGCGCCCAGGTCCAGGCGGGCAACGCCAAGTCCCAGGTTGGCGGCGGTATCGCCCTGCAACAGCGCCCGGCCCTCGGCGCCTTCTTCGGGAACGTTGTCCGGGATCACATCGGTGACGATGTTAACGACACCGCCGATCGCGCCGGAGCCGTACAGCAGGGTAGTGGGGCCTCGCAGCACCTCGATGCGGTCCGCGATGAACGGCTCCGAGGCCACCGCATGGTCCTGGCTCACCGCAGAGGCGTCAAAGCTGTTCATGCCGTCATTCAGAACCCCCACGCGGCCGCCTTGCAGGCCGCGGATGACGGGGCGGCCCACATTCTGTCCAAAGCTGGCGTTGGACAGACCCGGCAGACGCGCCAGCGTGCTGCCGATGTTGTCGCTGACCTGCCGGGCAAGCGCGTCGCCGGAAAGCACGACGGCGGACTGCGAAAGCTCCGCCGCATTGCGCCCGATCGGCGTAGCGGTGACGACGACTTCCTCGAGCACGTTGTGGTCGTGGTCCTCGCCATGCCGCGGGTCAGCGCTGTCGTCCTGGGCAAAAGCGGTATGGGTGCACAGGGCACAGAAACTACTGGTGGCTAACGCCAGGCTCGTCTGGCGCCAGCGAGAAAAATAAGGCTGTTTCACGGGTATTACTCCTGATCATGGAAGCGGGCCGCAACGTATCTCGGCGGCCGGGTCAATAGATGGTTGAATCAGGAGGATGCTGGTGGTGCGCGCGCCTGTTGGGGGACCAGGGAAACGCGGGTCAGGGGGGTGGCAGGAAGGACCGGCAGGGCTTCGAGCCGCTTGGCGGGCAGGAAGCCCTCGCTGCTGGAGCAGCTGGCAGCCTGCAGAACCGTTCCGGCGGAGCAGGTTGCGCACACCTCCTGGTCGCCAATGCCCTCGTGGCTCAGTTCATGGGCAAATGCCCCGGCCTGGGCCAGCAGAACCCACGCGAGCAGGAAACCGCGCAGGAAGGACTGAAATTTACCTGAATTCCGCATGACGGGTGAATTATGCGGGCACGACGGCCGCTTGCCAATCCTTTCCGGGTCAGGGGGCGCTGACGGCGCCGGCGAACTGCTCCGGCGTGCCGGGCGTTGCGGGGACCAGTAGCGGCTCATATCGAAGGACCCGGTCGCCGTCGGCAAGCGTTTCCAGCCCCAGCCACTGTCTGCTGTCCTGCGCGTACCACACGGTGATGTCCCCGTCCGGCGTGCTGATGACATATTCGTCACTTGGCACACTGGCGCCGCGTAACGCTACTTCGGTTTGTCCACGGAATTCTATGCTTACCGGCTGCACTTGGCCGGTTTGTGCATTCAGGAGCAGCGTTGCGTCAAGAATATCCGGGTTCCAGTAGGCGAAGGTTTGCACACAGTCCTGCTCCAGTTCCGCGCGCTCCTCGTTGCGGAGCAGCGAGAACCCCTGGCTGGAGTCAGTGCCGCTGATCGCGTAATCGGTGCCGTTGTCGTTGGTGCTTGACTCGATGGTTTGCAGGCAGTCGCCGGACCAGGTCTCGCTGTTGTCGTGGGCGTAGCGGTAGGCGGTGATGAACAGGACCCGCACCTCGAAGCGCGCCTCGATATCCACTTGCTCCAGCTCACCGAACTGCCGGCGCTCAAAATGATGATAGCCAATCTCGCGGTCATCGAGTGTCACGCGGAATTCCCAGCGTTCCGGGCCGGCATCAGGCAGCGGCGGGGCGTCAGCGCTGGCATGGGCAGCGAAGCCCAGGAACAGCCCGGCAAGCAGCAGTTTGGCGCTGTTACCCATTTACTTGTCCAGCCCCTTGCCGGTGACCAGCATTTGCGCCTGCTGAAGCAGCGAGTAGCGTCGCTTGCGCTGCGTTGCGGGTTCCATGAAATTACTGGCATTAATGGCGTCCGCCATGCGACACAGCAGCGGTAGCAGTACCGCCCAGCCTGCACCGATGATCAGCGGGGTGGTCACCGGGTCGCCAAACGCCACGGCCCCGATCGCCTTGCCGGCGGCGAAAGCCAGCGGGCCGCCGATCGCGCCAAACAGCGATGCCAGCCACCAGCTGCGCTTAACCCAGCTCAGGGAGACGTTGATGGTGGTGGCGAACAGGACCCACATGGCGACGATCCAGCTCGGCGCGAGCATGCCGATCCCGGGCGAGGCCGGATAGCTCAGCACACCGTTCCACACCAGGGCAGTTTCCCAGACCACGCCGATCAGGGCTGCAAAGGCCAGCAGCAGTGCTTCCTTCTTCCAGGAAGGCACGCTGAGCAGGTGGGCGGCGACGACGAGGGCAATGGCCGCGTTGCCGATCCAGGCTTGACCCTGGGCGGCAAAAAACACGGCGGCAAACCACCCGATGTTGTAGAGCACGAAGTTTTTTACTGAAGGTCCCATCACAAGACACGTATTTTCTGTTTTGATTTTTGCACTATGCAGCAACCGTGGTGAAGCATCTGTGCCCGGGCGGTGAATTCACCGTGAACCGCCTCCAACTGCCGATGGGTACTGTGCCTGATCACTGGAGATTTACGTGCCGTGAGCCGGGAAATTGAACGGTCACCGTTGTGCCTTTGCCCGGTTCGGAGGAAAAGCTGACGTTCCATCCGAAGCGGTCGGTCAGCCGCTTCACGATGGTCAGCCCGACACCGAAACCGCCGCGCTGCCTGCCTTTGCTGTAGAAGGCCTTGAAGATCTGCTCGACCTCGTCGGCGCCCATGCCGGCGCCGGTGTCGACGATTCGCACCTCCTCGCGGTCAATCACCACGGTGACGCTGCCTGCGTCCGTGTAGGCAAACGCGTTCCTGACCAGGTTGCCAATCACGCTCTCCACGACCTTGGACGGTGCGAGCACAAACAGCTGGAAGGCCTCCTCAATTTTGGCTTCAACCGGCGCACCCGGGTAGATGATCTGCATCCGCTCCAGTTCGAACTTCGCCAGTTCGTTGACGCACACCCAGTCGCGGTCGAGACCCTCTTCCCACTCGCGCGCGAGCAGCAGGAAGGCCTCCGTCAGGCGGTTCATGTCGCTGGCGCTGTTGCGGATGCGGACCGCCATTTCGCGGTCCTTGCTGTCTTCCGGCAGGGTGGTCAGGAGCCGTTCTGCAGCCATCTTGATTACGGTCAGCGGGGTGCGCAGCTCATGGCTGGCGTCACGGGTGAAGCGCCGCTCGCGCTCTGCGAAATCGGTCACCTTGCTGATCAGGTCCTGCAGGGCCTCATGCAGAATGGTGATTTCCTCGTCGGGTTCCATGGTCGGGTCAATGACCAGCTGGCTGGCATCCGGCGCAGCGGGGTCGAGAAGCTGCACCTGCCTGGCCAGGCTGACGATGGGCGAAACGGCGCGGCGCGAAACCCGCCAGGCGCTGTACAGGGACAGGTAGATGACGGTCAGGGCCAGGAACAGGGGAATCAGGCCAAACAGGGCAACCAGTTCTTCAACCTGTTCAACCTCGAACACCAGGTACAACCGCTGTCCGTTCTTTTCCGTGACCTTGACCAGCAGCTCGCGGGGTTCCTGGAGGTTATGAAAGCCCGGTTCCAGCCCGGCAATGAACTCCGGTACGCCCGGCCCGAAACCGGACCGGTAGCTGGTCATGTTCTTCGTGTCCGGCAGCGGGTGAGCCGGGTTGGTTTCCTGCTGCGACCAGTAGTAATCGGACTCGCCGATCAAGGCCTGTTCGATCAGGACATTTTCCACCAGCCGGGCGGACACAAAAATTCCGACCAGCACGGCCAGGGAAATGTAGATCGCTTGGAGGAGTAGGCTCCTGCCGAGCCTGCGGTCAAGTCCGGTTTCAACCGCCATCGAGTTCGGCGAGCCGATACCCGAGCCCCTGGACCGTGTGCAGCAAGGGCTGATCAAAGGGTTTGTCGATGACCTTGCGCAGGTTGTACAGGTGGCTGCGCAGCGCATCGCTGTCGGGAACGATATCGTCCCAGACCGCGCGTTCCAGGTCGCGCCGGCTGATGACCTTGGGCGAGGCCTTCATCAGGGCGATCAGCAACTTCAGACAGATCGGCGTCAGGGTCAGCGGCTTGCCGGCGCGCGAGGCCTCGTAGGTGCCCGTGTTGAGCGTCAGGTCCGCCACGCGCAGTTGCTGGCTGGTCATTTCCCCGGAGGCGCGACGCAGCATGGCGTTGATGCGCGCATCAAGCTCCGGCATTTCAAAGGGCTTGACCAGGTAATCGTCAGCGCCCGCATCCAGGCCCGCCACCTTGTCTTCCAGCGTATCGCGCGCGGTCAGCATCAGGATCGGGGTGTCCTTGCCGGCCTCGTCACGCAGCTTGCGGCATATTTCCAGCCCGTCCATTCCGGGCAGCATGAGGTCGAGAATGATGGCGTCAAAAGTCTCTGTCACCGCCAGGTGCAGGCCGGTGAGGCCGTCCGCGGCATAATCGACTTCGTAACCGTTACTCTCAAGATGATCGCCGACCATTGCGGCAATGTCATGGTTGTCTTCAACCAGCAGAATGATACTCACGGGAGTTTATCCTCGTTCTAATGACCTGCAGTCTAGATGAGGGCTGTGAATTCGATGTAAAGCACGCGAAGCGCAGTGCATGACTGTTTCATAGGCGCGTTCGCGTGCGCTGATCGGGGCAGAAAAATCCCGCCAATTCGCCCCTCGCGGCGCCCCGCCGTTGGCCTCCTGCCGGTGATTCGATTTACCCCGCGAATGCGTAGATAATGTTGGAAGCCCGCTTTCAGCACCGACAGGCCTGCAAGGGGTCTTGATATGCACAATGCCGGGAACCGAGGCTTCACGTTCGCCGGCTTCGCAAGCTGGATCTGCTCCGTGCCACCGGGGCACCCTCGATGCGAACCAGGCGGACCAATCAAGGTTCTCATTAACAGCTGGTGTCAGCAGGAATAAATTGCCTGTTAAACAAGCATTTAATGCGGTAACCTCGTAATCTGAGTTCAATGTCCGGCGTCGTGCCGGGCACAGGGAGAGAGAAAATGGTATTCCTTGGCCGCCTGTTAGCGGCTCTGCTGGCCGTGGCCGCGATGCCCGCCCTCGCCCAGAACATGATGCCGGTGAGCGTCGAGTTCACCCTGCATGCGCCTGATTTGCCGAAGGGCAGCCGCGTCTACCTCAGTGGTGGCGTGCCGGCGCTCGGCAACTGGGCGCCGGACGCGGTGGCCATGGAGCCCCTAGGAAACGAGCGCTGGCGCGCTGTGGTCCTGTTCAGCCAGCCCATGCCAATCGAATATCACTACACGCTCGGCAGCGATGAGCGCCTGCCAGCCGACGAGCGTGGTCAGCCGCTGCGTCGTTTCAGCGCTGTAACGGAGCGCAACCTGAAGGTCGATGACACGGTCACGGCCTGGACCAGCGACAGGACCGTGGTCGAATCGCGCGGCCAATTGAGTGGTGACGTGCGCTATCACCGTCACGTGCGCGACGCGGTGCTGCCTTCCCGTGACCTCGTGGTCTGGTTACCCAGATTCTACGACCTGAAGAAGAAGCAGACTTACCCGGTGCTCTATCTGAATGATGGCCAGGACCTGTTTGATCCGTCCACCGCTGAAGGTGGCAGGGACTGGCAGGTGGACGAGGCGGTCGAGCAACTGATCAGCAACGAGCTGATTGAGCCAATGATCATCGTGGGCATTTACAGCACCGAGGAGCGGCTCGATGAATACTCCCCGCTCAAGCAGGGCGAGGCGTACATGGACTTTGTGGTCAACCGCGTCAAGCCATTGATCGACAGTCGCTATCGAACACGTCCGGGCCGCGAGAACACCCTGGTGGGAGGCGCCGCGATGGGCGGATTGATCGCTTTCGCCACCGCATGGCGGTACCCCGAAACCTTTGGCGGCGCCATCAGCCTGTCTCCGGCCTTCCAGCTGGAGGGCCGCATGGATGCCCTGCCCTGGTTTGCGGAGCAGGGCGACGAGTTCCGCCCGGTATTTTTCTACCTGTATAACGGCGCGCAGGGCGCCGACGCGCTGCTGGAGCCGGGTATTGACGCCATGGTGGATCAGCTCGAAACCTGGGGTTACAAGCCGGAACGCAATTTTGTCCTGATTCGTGACCTGAACGCCTTTCACGGGATTCCCGCATGGGCCGAGCAGTTTCCCAGTGCGCTGACCCGAACGCTGCGCGGCGCGAAGCGCCTTGAATCACTCGCCGGTATCAACGGCGAATCCGGGGTAGCGGGCCTGAGCGCGGCAGCCACAGCAAGAGCCCGCTGACGCGCAAATTGTCCCTCCCGGTGGAGCGCCTTATGCCAGATCCAGTCTTGCTGATTGGCGATATCGGCGGAACCCATGCCCGGTTAGCACTGGCGTATGCCGGGCGACCCGGCTTTCACAAGGTCATGAAACTGTCCTGCGGGGACTACGCGACGGCGGAGGCGGCCATTGAGTACTACCTGGCTGAACACATCACGACCGCGCCGGACGTGATTTGCCTGGCGGCTGCCGGTCCGCTGCGGAATGACGCAATCAACCTGACCAACAACCACTGGCACCTGGACCGGCGCTCCCTGGCAGAGCAATTTGCCACGCAGCGCGTCGGGCTGTTGAACGATTTCGAGGCGGTCGCCCGTTCCCTGCCATTTCTGGATGCATCGGATGTCCGCCCCGTTGGCTCCGGCTCCGGCTCCGGCGCCGCGCCCGTGCCGGCGAAAGCGGACTTCACCGTTGGCGTGCTCGGACCGGGAACCGGTCTCGGGGTGGCCGGCCTGCTGGGGCGTACCGGCGCCATTTACCCGGTGGTTGGCGAAGGCGGCCACCGGGGTTTCGCCCCGGAAACCGCCCGGCAACTCGAGGTCCTCGGCCTGCTGCGCGAGCGTTTCCCGAGGGTTTACGCTGAGCGGCTGGTCTCCGGTCCGGGCCTTGAAAATATCTATGATGCCCTGCGTGTCCTGCACCGGGCGCCTGGCGACCCCGCGCACGCCGTCGAAATTTTCACACGAGCGCAGGAGGGCGGGCACCCGGTCGCCACGGAGGCGGTGAACCTGTTTTTCGAGGTCCTCGGGCAGGTGGCCGGTGACCTGGCGCTCGAACTCGGGGCATTCGACGGGATCTTCATTGCGGGGGGTATCGCCCCGCGCTATCCGGACCTGCTGGAGCGCAGCCCGTTCCGCCAGGGTTTCGAAGCAAAGGGACATTACCGGGCCCTGCTCGAAGCGATTCCAACCCTGCTGATTGTTCATCCCGATCCCGGCTTACTGGGCGCCGCGGATTGCGCCCGGCGGCTATGGAAGGCATCACCCGGGAGTTCCTGTTGAGCCCGGCTGCACGGCCGGCGCAGTCCGACGGCCTATCCATTACCGGAGACGCGCAGCGCGGGGGTGGGGCTGCATTTTTCCTCGCTGCCTTCGCCCTATGGCATCGGCGACATCGGCGACGCCGCGCTGGCCTTCGTTGACGGCCTGGTCGAGATGAGGCTGCGGGTCTGGCAGTTTTTGCCGACCGGTCCCACCGCCTATGGTGATTCCCCTTACCAGCCGCTGTCCGCCTTTGCCGGTAATGAAAACCTGATCGGCCTGGAGCCCCTGCTGCGTGCCGGGCTGCTGGAAGAACCGGAGCTGGAGCCGCTGCTCGGGTTGCCCATGGACAGCGTTGATTACGGTGAGCTGATTCCCCGCAAACGAGCCTTGCTTGAGCTGGCTGCAGGCCGCTTCGACGAGCGCGCCGATGCGTCCATGAAAGCCTCTTATGCGCAGTTTCTCGAGCGTTTCGACAAGGCCTGGCTGGCGGACTACGCGGCGTACCGCGTTTTGAAAAGCCGTTTTGCCGGGCGCCCCTGGCACGAGTGGCCGGTGGAGTTCGTGCACCGTAACGCCGCCGCAGTGGCTGAATTCGAGCAACGCGAGGCGGCAGCGATAGATAGGGTCAAGCGGCAGCAGTTCTTTTTTGACCAGCAGTGGTCACGCCTGAAGGCATACGCGAATGAGCGGCAGGTCATGCTGTTCGGGGACATGCCGATCTATATTGCGCTGGACAGCGCGGACGCCTGGGCGCATCCGGATATCCTCCGTATCGACGGGAGCGGCGTGCCGTACCGGGTCGCCGGAGTGCCTCCGGATTATTTCAGCGAGGACGGCCAGCTATGGGGCAACCCGCTGTACGACTGGGCGCATCACGAGGCCAATGACTACGGTTGGTGGGTGCAGCGCATGGCGCACGCGGTGCGTCTTTACGACCTGGTCCGCATCGATCATTTCCGGGGCTTCGAGGCCTACTGGTCCATTCCTTTCGGCGAGGCGACGGCCCGCAACGGGTCCTGGGAGCCGGGTCCCGGCGACCGGGTCTTTTTAGCGCTGGAAGCGGCGCTGGGCAGGCTGCCGATTGTGGCCGAGGATCTTGGGATTATTACGCCGGAGGTCGATGCGTTGCGGCACAGGCACCACATTCCCGGCATGAAGGTCCTGCAGTTCGCCGTGTGCGACCCGGCCTTCGAACCGGCCGCCATGGACCCGCACACCGTCTGCTATACGGGCACCCATGACAATGACACCACCGCGGGCTGGTTCGAGGGCGCAGCGGCCGATACGCGCAGCGCGGAGGAACTGCTCGCCACGCGCGAGGCCGCCCTGCGCATGACCGGTGGCGCAGCGGAAACCATCCACCTGGATATGGCCTGTCTGGCGTTCAATTCGCCCGCGCAACTGGCCATCGTGCCGATGCAGGATCTGCTGGGCCTCGGTTCCGACGCGCGGCTCAATACCCCGGGCACCACGTTGAACAACTGGCGTTGGCGAATGCTTCCTGAACAGTTCACCGGTGAATTTCGTCGCGGCGTGACCAGGCTCGTGGAAGCCTGTGCACGCGGCCAGGCGATTCGCCTGCTCAACCCGTCCGCATCATCCAGTACACTGGTGCCATCAACGCCCGGCCCGGAGAGTGCCCATGAGCACGGACCTGCCCGTCAGTGAACGTCGACATGTCAGCCTGCTAACGCGGGATACGCTTGCGCTGGTGCTCGCCGGGGGGCAGGGCTCACGGCTGTACGAGCTGACCCGCTGGCGCGCCAAGCCGGCCGTGTACTTTGGCGGCAAGATGCGCATCATCGATTTCCCCCTGTCCAACTGCATCAATTCCGGCGTACGCCGCATGGGGGTGCTGACCCAGTACAAGGCCCACTCCCTGGTCCGGCACCTGGTGCGGGGCTGGACGGGCTTCCAGGTCAGTCCACGCGAGTTCGTGGAGCTGCTGCCCGCCTCGCAGCGGGTGGGTGGGGAGTGGTACAAGGGTACGGCGGATGCGGTCTACCAGAACATCGACATTATCCGTACCCACAATCCGCGGCTGGTGCTGATCCTCGCCGGGGACCATGTCTATAAGATGGACTACGGGCCCTTGCTGGCCTGGCACACGGACATGCAGGCGGACATGACGGTGTGCTGCGTCGAGGTGCCCGTGGAGGAAGCGGCCGGCCAGCTTGGGGTCATGACCGTCGATGAGAATGGCCGGGTGATCGCCTTTGACGAAAAGCCCGAGCATCCGAACCCGATACCCGGTAAGGAGGGGGTTTGCCTGGCCTCCATGGGCAACTACGTCTTCAACACCGGGTTTCTGTTTGAGCAGCTGATCAAGGACTCGGACAGTTTTGATTCCAGCCATGACTTCGGCCGGGATGTGATTCCGTCGATCATCAACAGTTACCGCGTCTACGCCTACCCTTTTCGCCATCCGGATACGGGCAAACAGGCCTACTGGCGGGATGTCGGGACGCTGGACGCGTTCTGGAAGGCCAATATCGAGCTCACCTATATCAATCCGCCGCTGAATCTTTACGATCAGAACTGGCCGATCTTTACCTACCAGCCGCAGTTACCGCCTGCGAAGCTGGTGTTCAACGAGCCGGGAAGACGGGGTGAGGCGGTCGGGTCCATGCTGTCCGCCGGCTGCATCGTATCGGGTTCCACGGTGGAAAATTCCTTGCTGTTTTCCAACACGCGCGTGCACTCCTATGCGCGGGTCGAGGGTTCCGTGGTCCTGCCGGACTGCGTCATCAAGCGCCACGCACAGGTCCGCAACGCGATCATTGACCGGGGCACGATCATTCCCAGCGATATGCGGATTGGCTACGACGAGGAGGAGGACCGTGCCAACGGCCTGCGCATCACGGAAGGCGGTCGCACCCTCGTCACCGCTGAAATGCTTGGCCAGTACCTGCACCACACCCGCTGATTCATGGATAAGCACGCGCCCGTCGCCTGGATAGTTGCGGCCGAAAACGACTGGATTCCCGGCGGCAAGGTCGGCGGCGTCGGCGACGTGATTCGTGATTTGCCGCCGGCGCTGGTGAAGCAGGGCTGGCGCGTGCGGGTGGTCGTGCCGTCTTACGGCGCATTCCACCGGCAGCCGGGGGCGCAGAAAATCGGGCCGGTGCAGGGCCGCTTTGCCGGCGCGCCCTTCGAGGCCAGCGCCTGGCAGCTGAGCGGGTCGACGGCGGGTGTTGAACAGGTGGTGATCGACCATCCGCTGCTCAATCCCGGGCCGCCCGGGGAGGTCTATCACATGGACCCCCCGGACCAGCCCTTCGCAACCGACGCGAACAAGTTCGCCTTTTTTGGCGCCGCCGTCGCGGCCTGGCTCGACGCTCTACCCGCGCCGCCGGACGTTGTTCACCTGCATGACTGGCACACGGGAATGGTGCCGCTGCTGCGCCAGCTGGCCGGTGGGCAGGGGACGCTGGGCAGGACCCGCATGGTGTTCACGGTGCATAACCTGGCCTACCAGGGCGTGCGCCCCATGGATGGTGTGCCGTCGTCCTTCGAGAGCTGGTTTCCCGGTCTCGCGAGCCAGGCGGAGGCCGCGCGGGATCCGGCGGACCCGACGCTGGTCAATTTCATGGCCTGCGCACTGCGCCTGGCGGACCATATCTCAACCGTGTCCCCGACCTATGCCGCGGAAATTCTCCGTCCCAGCGATCCGGCTTCCGGGTTTCATGGCGGTGAGGGGCTGGAGGGCATTCTCCAGCACGTCGCCTCGGAAAAGCGGTTGGTCGGCATTCTGAATGGCTGCGAGTATCCGGAAGACCGGGCGCTGGAAAGCGGTTGGGATTCGTTGCTGGAAGCGATTGCTGCCGAGCCGGCAGTTGCAAGCCGGGATGCCGGTCTGCATGAGCGGCTTGAGCGCCTGCGTGGCAATCGGCGGCGGCACACGCTGCTGAATATTGGCCGCATTGTGCCGCAAAAGGTTGCCCTGTTGCTCGAGCCCGTACCCGGTTTCCCGACGGCCCTGGACGCGGTGCTGGAGCAGTTGGGTGATCGCGGCCTGTTTATTCTGCTCGGCAGTGGCAGCGCGCACTATGAACAGCAGTTGCACGCCATCAGCGGACGGCGGGAAAACTTCCTGTTTCTGAATGGCTACGCCCAGGCGCTGAGCGATCGCCTCTACGGTGATACGGACCTGTTTGTCATGCCCAGCAGTTTTGAGCCCTGTGGCATCAGCCAGCTGCTGGCCTTGCGCGCCGGGCAACCCTGCCTGGTGCATGGCGTTGGCGGCCTGGCCGATACGATCGAGGACGGGGTGACGGGCTTCGTGTTCAACGGGGCCACGCCGGCGCAACAGGCTGTCGCGCTGGTCGACACGGTCGGCCGGGCGCTGCATTTTCGCGAGACCGATCCGGAAGGCTGGTCCGGCATGCGTCAGGCGGCGGCTGCGCAACGGTTTACCTGGGAACTCGCCGCGCGGCGCACCGTCGACGAGCTGTACATGCCATGAGTTACGGGACCCCGGGCACGGGCACGCCGCGGTCCGGCTTGCAGGATGCTTACCAGGCCATCGTTGCCGGTACCCACAACAACCCCTTCAGCGTGCTCGGCGTGCACCGTGAGCAGGGACGCCGGGTGGTGCGTGTTTTTGAACCCGCGGCCGCTGCGGTGACCCTGCTGGACGCGTCCGGCAAGGAGCGGGCCTCGCTGCAGCGGGTTCACGCAGGCGGGCTGTTTGCCGCTCCCTTGCCTCCGCGCCTGCGCAGTTACCGGCTGCGCATGACCGGTTTTGACGGGGCCCGTTGGGAAGCCCACGACCCTTACCGTTTCCCCACCACCCTGGGCGACCTGGACCTGTACCTGCTGGGCGTCGGCGAGCACGCGGACCTGTACCGCAAGCTCGGCGCCCACGTGACCCGCCACCAGGGCGTGCGCGGCACGGTTTTTGCCGTGTGGGCGCCCAATGCGAGCCGCGTCAGTGTCATTGGTGACTTCAACCAGCTGGGACGGGCGCCGGCACGTGATGCGCCTGCATCCGGGCAACGGGATCTGGGAAATCTTCATCCCCGGCGTCGGTGAGGGTGCGCAGTACAAGTTTGAGCTGCTGGATGCGGCCGGCGATCTGCTGCCGCTGAAGATCGGACCCGGTCGGCCAGTACCAGGAGGCGCCCCCGGGCAACGCCTCCATCGTCTACCGCAGCCGCTACCGCTGGCGGGATGAAGACTGGCAGGCACGCGCCGGACCCGGTTCCCGCGCTGGATCAGCCGCTGAGCATCTACGAGGTGCACCTGGGCTCCTGGCGCCGCGGCAAGGACAACGGCCTGCTGGAGTTACCGGCACCCTGGCCCGTGAGCTGGTCGAACGTATGTGCAGCGAAATGGGCTTTACCCACGTGGAGCTGATGCCGGTCACCGAGCATCCTTTCGACGGCAGCTGGGGCTACCAGCCGATCGGACTGTTTTCCCCCACCCAGCGCTTTGGCACGCCGGATGATTTCCGCTACTTCGTCGATCACCTTCACCGGGCCGGTATCGGCGTCATCGCCGACTGGGTGCCGGCGCATTTTCCGAAGGACGAGCATGGGCTGCGCCGGTTTGACGGCACGGCCCTTTATGAGCACGAGGACCCGCGCAGGGGCGAGCACCGCGACTGGGGCACGCTGATTTTCAACTATGGTCGCCGCGAGGTGGTTAACTACCTGATCGGCAGCGCGCTGTGCTGGCTGCGCGAGTTTCATGTCGATGCACTGCGCGTCGATGCGGTGGCCTCGATGCTGTACCTGGATTACTCGCGTGAACCGAGGGGAATGGCTGCCCAATGATCAGGGCGGCAACGAGAATCTCGAGGCGGTGTCCTTTTTGCAGCGACTTAACGTGGTCGTGCACCGGGAGGGTGCAACAAGCCATGCCGAGGAGTCGACCGCCTGGCCCGGCGTTTCCCGCCCCACCGAGCGCGGGCGGCCTGGGCTTTACCTACAAGTGGAACATGGGCTGGATGAACGACACGCTGGCCTATATGAGCGAGACGCCGGTGCACCGCAAGCACCACCATGACAAGATGACCTTCGGCCTGGTCTACGCCTTCAGCGAGAACTTTATCCTGCCCCTGTCCCATGACGAGGTCGTGCACGGCAAGCGATCCCTGCTGGGGCGCATGCCCGGCGATGACTGGCAACGCTTTGCCAACCTGCGCGCTTACTATGGCTTCATGTTTGCCCACCCCGGCAAGAAACTGCTGTTCATGGGCGCCGAGATCGCCCAGGAGCGCGAGTGGAACCATGACCAGTCACCTGGACTGGCATCTGCTCAGGGACGCCCGGCACCAGGGGGTGCAGCGGCTGGTGAAAACACTCAACCGTCTCTACCGGGCCGAACCGGCGCTGTACCAGCAAGACTTTACCCCGGACGGTTTTGAGTGGATCGACCCGGCAGACCGGGACAGCTCCGTGTTTTCCTGGGTGCGGCATTCCGCCACCGGCGAGCACATGCCTGGTGTGTGTGAGCAACTTCACGCCCGTGGTCCGGCACGGATTTCCGCATGGGTGTACCGGGGGCGGAGCGTTACCGGGTGGTGCTGGATACGGACGAAGCGATGTTCGGTGGCGCGGACGCTGGCGCAACACAGGGAGCTGGTCGTGGAGGCCATTCCCGGCCAACGGGCGCATCGAATCGATTGAACTGACCTTGCCGCCGCTCGCCACGATCTGGCTCAAGCCGGTGCAGGGGGCAGGGTAGATGAAGGAGACCAAGTACGTGAACGTTCTGAATGAAGACGATCCGAGGCGCGATGGCGAAGGCAGTCTGGAGTTCCTGCAGAAAACCCGGCTGGGTATGGATGCAGACTCGATACTTGGCGACCTGTCGCACTACTACACGCGCATGCTGGGCCGGCGCACCCTGCGAACCGATACGCCGTTTCTCTACCAGGCCCTGGTGTACGCCATCCGTGACCGGCTCATGGAGCGCTGGAACGACACCAATATTGAGCTGGAGCGCGCCGGCTCACGGCGCGCCTACTACCTGTCCATGGAGTTTCTCATGGGCCGCCTGCTGAATAATGCCCTGTACAGCCTCGGCAGTGAGGAGGCCTCCGAGCAGGCGCTGGCGGCGCTGGGCGTTGAGCTCGGCCAGGTCGAGGATGCCGAGCATGATGCCGGGCTGGGCAACGGCGGCCTCGGCCGGCTGGCTGCGTGCTTTCTCGACAGCTGTGCGACCCTGGGTCTGCCCGTGGTGGGTTACGGCCTGCGCTACCAGTACGGCATGTTCCGCCAGCGGATTGTCGATGGTTTCCAGCTGGAAGACCCTGACCCCTGGCTGCGCGATGGTTTTCCCTGGGAAATTGAACGCGTGGAACTGGCCCGCACGGATTCACTTTTGGCGGTCGCACGGTGCGCTTTGACAGATGAGAATGGCGCCGTGCGGCACCGCTGGGTGGATACCCAGGACGTGCTGGCGATTCCCTACGATGTGCCGATTCCCGGTTATCGCAACGGCGTCGTGAACACCCTGCGACTCTGGTCCGCCGAGGCCACCGACGAGTTCAGCCTGGAGGACTTCAACGCCGGCAGCTACTCACGAGGCGGTAGAGAGCAAGAACGAGGCGGAAAACATTTCCATGGTGCTGTACCCCAACACCGCCACCGAGAGTGGCCACGAGTTGCGCCTGCGCCAGCAGTATTTTCTTGCCTCCGCCAGCCTGCAGGACGTGCTGGCCGCAGTGGGTCAAGCAGAACGGCAAAGACCTGTCCGGATTTGCCGCAGCCAATTGTTTTCAGCTCAACGACACGCACCCGGCAATCGCCGTGCCGGAGCTGATGCGGCTGCTGATGGATGAGCATGCGCCTGGGCTGGGATGAAGCCTGGGAGATCACCAGCAGCACCATGGCCTACACCAACCACACGCTGCTGCCGGAGGCGCTGGAGACCTGGCCGGTTGCCCTGTTCGAACAGCTTCCTGCCGCGCCTGCTGGAGATCATCTACGAGATCAACGCGCGCTTTCTCGAACGAGGTCAGCATCCGCTGGCCCGGCGATAACGGGCGCCTGGCGCGCATGTCCCTGATCGCCGAGGGCGAGCAGCGGCGCGTGCGTATGGCCTACCTGGCCATTGTCGGCAGCTACTCGGTCAACGGCGTGGCGGCGCTTGCATTCGCGCCTGCTCGTGGAGGGCCTGTTCCGGGATTTTGCCGAGCTGTGGCCGGAGCAGCTTCAACAACAAGACCAACGGGGTGACCCAGCGCCGCTGGCTGGCGGCCTGTAACCCGGACCTGGCGACTCTGATCACGCGATACGATCGGCGACGGCTTGGGTCACCGACCTGGACCAGCTGGCGGGCCTGCGCGAGCACGTTGACGAGCCGGCGTTCCGCCAGCGCTGGCGCGAGGTGCGGCAGCTCAACAAGGAGCGGCTGGCGCCGAACTGGTGCAGCGAGCGGACCGGCATGTCGCTGGACACGTCCCTGCTGTTTGATGTGCAGGTCAAACGCATCCACGAGTACAAGCGCCAGCTGCTGAATGTCCTGCACGCCGTGCACCTCTATGACCGCATCCGTCGCGGCGATGATGCGGGCCTGGTGCCGCGCGCCATCATCATTGGCGGCAAGGCCGCGCCCGGCTACGCGATGGCCAAGGACATCATCAAGCTGATCAATAACGTCGCGCGGGTGATCAACCAGGATCCGGCCATGCGCGGCAAGCTGCAGATGGTATTTATTCCCGATTACAACGTCACCGCCATGGAGACCATCTGCACCGCCACGGATCTGTCCGAGCAGATTTCCACGGCGGGCAAGGAGGCCTCCGGTACCGGCAATATGAAGTTCATGATGAACGGCGCTGTCACCATCGGCACGCTGGACGGCGCCAACGTGGAAATCCGCGAGGCGGTCGGCGATGAGAATTTCTTCCTGTTTGGCCTGACCGTGGACGAAATTGCCGAGCTCAGGCCGGACTATGACCCGGCGGCGATCATTGCGGCGGATGAGGATTTCCAGCGGGTGGTGGCATTGCTGGAGAGCGGTCATTTCAACCGCATGGAGCCCGGGGTCCTCGATTCGGTCATGGCCTCCTTCCAGCAGCCCGGCGACCTGTGGATGACCGCCGCGGACTTCCGCGGTTTTGTCGATGCGCAGGCGCGTGCGGCTGCAGCGTTTCTCGACGAGCCGCGCTGGACCACCATGAGCATCCTTAACTGCGCCGCCTCAGGTCGTTTTTCAACTGACCGGACCATGCGTGAATACAACGAGGACATATGGCGGCTGGAGCCGGTAACGATCTCCTGAGACAGATGCGGCGCCAGGGCGCCGTGCCGGACGGGGAGGGCACCCGCTTCCGGGTGTTCTCCTCCTGCGCAGAGCGGGTCGAACTGTGCCTGTTCGACGCGGCCGGTATCTGAAACCGCGCGCCTGGACATGACCCCCGAGGGGGAGGGTGACTGGGCGCTTTACTGCCCCGGCATCGGCGCCGGCCAGCGCTACGGCTACCGCGTCCACGGGGAATGGTCGCCGGACCGGGGCTTGCGGGCCAACCCGGCCAAGCTCCTGCTCGACCCCTATGCCCGGCAGATCACCGGTGAATTTCATTGGGATGACGCGGTTTTTGACTATATCCGAAGCACCACGCAGGGTGACTGGCAACTCAATGAGCTGGACAGTTCACCCTTTGTACCGCGCAGCATGGTGTGCGCCGATCCCCCGCCGCTGGAGCGCTCCTCATTGCACCGCTGGTCTGATTCGATCATCTACGAGACCAACGTGCGCGGCTTTACCATGCGCTGCCCGGACATTCCTGCGGCCGAGCGCGGGCGATTCGCTGGTTTGCGAAATGGCGAAATCATTGCCTATCTGAAGGCGCTGGGGGTCAACACGATCGAGCTCCAGCCCGTGCATCACTGGATCGACGAACAGCATCTTGCCCGGCAGGGTCTGCGCAATTACTGGGGCTACAACAGCATCGGCTTTTTCGCCCCCGATCAGCGCCTGGCCGGTCCGGACCCGGTGCAGGAGTTCCGGGCCATGGTGGCAAGTCTCCACGAGGCCGGTCTGAGCGTGCTGCTGGACGTGGCCTATAACCATACGGGGGAAGGGGACGCGCTGGGTCCCACCCTGTGTTTCCGGGGACTGGATAACCTGGCCTGGTACCGGGTGGAGCCGGATGACCCGGCGGTTCATATCAACGACACGGGCACCGGCAATACGCTCAACGCGGATCATCCCCGGGCCCGGGCCCTGGTCCTGGATAGCCTGGTTTACTGGCACCGGGTCATGGGCGTCGATGGCTTCCGCTTTGACCTGGCGCCGGTGCTCGGGCGCCACGCCCACGGATTTGACCCTGATCACCCCCTGCTGCGGGCGATTGGCAATACTGCCGAACTGGCGGAGCGTGCGACTCGTGGCGGAACCCTGGGATCCGGGACCGGGCGGCTACCAGCTGGGCAACTTTCCGGAGCGGTGGTCGGAATGGAACGACCGTTACCGGGACTCGCTAAGACGCTTCTGGCGCGGGGATCACCTGCCCCTGGACGAGCTTGCGCTGTCCGTGGACGGCTCGCCGGACCTGTTCAGGCCACCCGGGCGGGGCGCCGCCAACAGCGTTAATTTCGTCACAGCACACGACGGTTTTACCCTCACTGACCTGGTCAGTTTCCAGCGGCGCCACAACCGGGCAAACGGCGAGGAGAACCGGGACGGTCACCGGCACAATTACTCGGAGAACCACGGCATCGAGGGCCCCACGGACAACCGGGTGGTACTGGCCCGGCGGCGCCGCCACCGGCTGAACCTGGTCGGGACCCTGCTGCTCTCCCAGGGGGTTCCCATGCTCCTGGCGGGTGACGAGCTCGGCCACAGCCAGCAGGGCAACAACAACGCCTACGCGCAGGACAATGAGCTGGCCTGGCTGGACTGGTCATTGCGGGGCGAGGACGAGGCGTTTCTTGCCTCGGTCCGCCGGCTGCTTGCGCTGCGTTCAGCGCACGGCCTGTTGCATGGCAACCTTGCCGGAGCAGGCTCCGGCAAAGAACAGGGCGGGTATCCCGGCGGTGATGCAGCGCCCCTGATCCGCTGGTACGCGCCGGAAGGCGACCTGCTGAGCGGCAACGACTGGGGACAGCGACGGGCCGCTTTGCAGGTCCTCTCAGACCCGCACGGCACAACTCACGATGAATTGGTGGCCGTCTATATCAACGGCCATGACCACGAGGTGGAGTTTCACCTGCCGCAGGCTCACGGCCGGCCACTGGCCTGGACGATGGCCTGGAGTTCCGCCGATGGTCACGAGGGCCCGGCCGGTGTCGCAACCCGGGTAGCGGCCTGGAGTGTCGGGCTGTTGGTTGTGGAATTAATGGTGGACGAAGGACAAGGGGGACAGCACTGGTGAGTCGGACCAAACGCATACTGCGCAAAGGGCTGCTGGCCATCGTCGGCCGCTCCTGATCATCGTCTTGCTGGGTGTGCTGTCGCGGCTGACCACGCCGACGGCGGCGCAGCGCGAGGCCCTGGCCCTGATGGAGCAGGACGGATTGCCGGATGGCCCCGACGCCTACGGCCTGCTGTACACCCTGGAGCGGGACGTGCCGGCCAATGAGATCGGGACCGTGGTTGATGCCGACATCGCCACTGCCGCCGACGGGCCGGTCGTCTGGGATGCAGACACCCTGAGGGCCGCCAGGGATTCGGGCCAGCACACGTGGGACCTGTTCGAGTGGCGGCGCGAGGCCTACCCGTCCCTGTCACCGTCGGATCAGGATCGGGCCTTATTCTGCAATGCCCAGTGACGACATGTCCTGCCTTGCAAAGGTGCGCGCAGCGCCGGAAGACACGGCAGAGGCCCTGGCGCGCCAGACGCAATTGTTGGAGCGCGCCCGGAGGCTGAGAGATACAGAGGTCCTGCGCAATGCGATGCCGAATGGCTATGCCCCGCTGCCCTATTTTTCACTGCTGCCGATGACGGCGCATGCGCTGGCCTTCGTGCAGGGTGAGGAGGAATATGCCGTTGCGGAGACCTGTCGTGATCTGGCGACCTGGCGACGGCTGGCAATCAACACCGATATGCTCGTCGGCACGATTAGGGGCATTACGTTCGCGGGCCGCGGCCACGCGCGACTGCTGGCTGACATGCTGAGCGAATGGCCCGTGGACCGCCCCCTTCCAGAGGCCTGCGATGCGGCGCTGGCGCCTGCCGGCTGACGAAGAACTGCTCCTCTGCAATGCCCTGCGCGGTGAATTCCGGTTTGTTCGGCAGGCGTTGGGCAGACTTGAATAAGCCCTCAAAACAGCAGGATGACTGGCTGAGTCCGGCTGGATCACATGGCGACCGGGCCGATTTTTGACGAGCAGTCAACGGCCGCAGCTTACGCCGAGAAACTGGCTACCCTACTGCCGGACTCGACCGGCCGGGCCGCCAGATCCTCGACTCGCCTGAGCCCGGACCGGGGCAGCTGTTACGCTGGTCCTGCCTCGGCAACCTGGGCGGCTGCGCCACGGTTGAACTCGCCGCTGCCAATGCGTACGGAGACTACGCCGACCGCCTGCGGGATTTCGGCGCCCGCCTGCGCCTGCTGGGTGTGCTGGCGTGGATGCGCGAGCAGTCTGCCGCCACCGGCGCAACAGCCGACGCGCTGATTGACCAGCTACCACCCGGGCTGGCCGATGAAGAGCAACCCATTGAACTGGCGCCGGACGGGCGCGCTTTGCGCGTGGCCTTGATCTGGAAAGTACGCGGTGAATGGGCCGAGGTGCCGCTGCCGGCGGCCCTTATTCCTTAACCCGGCAGGGCGCCGGGCCTTGAAGTCTGCGGAAAGCGCCTGGTGGAAGCCGCTCAGCCGTCGCCGGTCGCTGCCTCGGCTTGCTCCAGCAGCTGGTCGATCTCCGAGGGTTGGGTATCCACGGGCAGTTCCTGGGCCATCAGCTCGGCGCGGGCGATCTCGCTGTCCACGTAGTTCATCCATTGCTGCGCTGCGCGGCGGCTGCGCTCGTCACGGGAGGCGCGCTCAAAGGCGGTGCGGGCCTCCGCGTACTTTTCCTGGTTGAACAGGGCCATGCCGAGCATGATGTTGGCGGTGTCCTCGCGGCTCAGGCCGCCGGCCTGCAGGCCGGTGCGCACCGCGCTGGCGGCCTGGTCCCATTCCTCGAGATTCAGGTAGGACTGGGCCAGGCGCACGTACAGCTCGCCGTCGCCGGTGAGCTCAGCGGCCTTGGCCAGCGGCGGGATGGATTTCTCGTCCTCGCGCGCCATGTACCAGGCCTGGGAAAGCAGGCGCAGATTGCGTTCGGTTTCCGGCACGATACCCGCAGCCATTTCCTTGTCGAGCAGCACTGCGGCCTTGTAGGGCGTTTCGTGCAGCAGGTAAAGGTTGGCCAGGTTGACGATGTGGCTGTCGGTCTGCAGATAGCCTTTCTCGTACAGCGTTTCTACGATCACCAGCTGCTTGAGCGTGTCCTCGAGTTCCGAATGGGCGCCGGCCAGGGTCAGCAGGTAGGTGTCTTTCGGGTAGTACTGGATCAGCTCCTCGAGGACCGCGATCATGTTCTCGTAGTCCTTGTTCTCGTAATAGATCACGCGCAGCAGCAGCAGCCAGTTTTCCTTGGGCTCGCGGCCCTGGTCGCGGTACATGTCGACCGCGGTCTTGATGGGCTCCAGCGCGGCGTCGTAGTTGCCCATCTGGAAGTAGGCCTGGCCGAGCAGCATGTAAACGTCGGCAGACGGCTCTGCGACCTGGTCCATCAACTGGTTGATGGTGGCCAGGGCGCCCTGGTAGTCCTCGACCGTGAACTGGAGCTGCGCCTTGGTTTTCAGCGTGCTGAGCATCAGCGCTTCCGGCAGTTCCGGCTGGGCCATGACCCGGTCGTAGGCCTGGATCGCCGCTTCGTAGTTTTCCTGCAGGTAGTAAGAGTAGGCCGTCAGGTTCCAGATCTGTGCGGTCTCGTAGGGCGACAGCTTGTCACCGCGCGAGAGCAGATCGTCAATCGCCACCTTGGCATCGGCATATTGCTTGGCCTCGACCAGCTCCTGGGCGGCGGTCAGGCCCTCGTAGACCTGCTGGCTCATGGCCACGGTCTGCTTGGTTTCGCGTTCGCCGTCCTGGGCGGCCGCGGGCAGCGCGACAGCCAGGCCGAGTGCACTGCTGAGCGCCACGCTCAGGGCGGTGCGCAGCAATCGTTGTTTGCGGGTGGTTTTGGCCATGGGTCTATTCTTCTAATTTGAACGTGAAGCGGTTCTGCACGCCGGGAACTTCCACGGCCTGCCCGTCAATCACGCGCGGTTTGTACTTGAACTTCAGCGCCGCCTGCACGGAAGCCCGTTCAAACAGGCTGCTGGTGCAATCGCTTTCCACCACGGTCACGTCCCGGACGGTGCCCTGCCGGGTCACGGTGTACTGCACGGTGCAATGGCCCTCGACGCCGCGCGAAGAGGCGCGCTGCGGGTAGATGGGTGCGACCTTCACGATGGGCAGGTAGTCGCCTTCACCGACGCCGAGGCTGAAGCCGCCGGTCATGTCGATATCGGTCTGCACCGGTGCGGCCTGGATGGCGATTTTTTCAGCGGTCGGGTCGAGGTTATCCAGCTGCGGGGTAGGCGGCTGCGGCGGCGGCTGATCGGGTTCCGGCGGCTTTTCCGGCTTGCGGTCCTTGCGCTCAATCTGCTCATCACGCTCAACACGCACAAAGTCCACCAGTGAACCGCGGTTTTCATCGTCCAGGGTGCGGTCCGCGGTTTCGATCATGTACTGCATGAACCAGAACAGGAACAGGGTGACGAACAGGCCGATGACCAGCCCCGCCAGCAGCCGGAACAGCCCGCCGCCTTCATTGGCGCTGAATGTTTCGTTGACGGTTGCTGCCATGCTGCTGCCCTAGTCGTCCTGCGCCGCGATAGCGACGTTGTACACGCCGGCCTGGCGCGAGGCGTCCATCACCTGGATCAGGGTATCGGTCTTGGATTCCTTGTCCGCCTGGATCACCACCGAACCCTGCGGGTTCTCGGCGTGCAGCCGTTCGATGTTCGGACGCACCGAGCGGATATCGACCTGGCGGCGGTCGATCCAGATGTCGTTGTTCGGACCGATGGCGATCAGGATATTGGCTTTTTCCTGCTTGGTTGCGGTTGCCGCATCCGGCCGGTTGACGTCAATGCCGGCCTCCTTGATGAAGGTGGCGGTGACGATAAAGAAGATCAGCATGATGAAGACCACGTCCAGCATGGGCGTGATGTTGATCTCGGACTCTTCTTCCTGCTGGGCTTGCTGGTAAAACTGCTTCATTGGCGGTTTCTCCGACCGGCCGCCCCGCGCGGGGCGGCGGGTCTTAGCTGTGTCTTATGACCAGGTTGTCACTGAGGAGTTCGCGTTCCCGCTCAGCGCGGCGTGTCAGGTAGGTGCTCATGGCGATGCCCGACAGGGCGGACACCATGCCGGCCATGGTCGGTATCGTGGCCATGGAAACGCCCGCTGCCATCGACCGGGGATTCCCCGACCCGGAAATGGCCATCACCTCGAACACGGTGATCATGCCATACACGGTGCCGAACAGCCCCAGCAGGGGGCACAGGGCAACGCAGGTCTGAATCAGCGGCAGATTCCGGTCCAGGTGCCGGCTGACCACGGAGATCAGTCGGCTGCGGACCTGGTGGGCATTCCAGGAGGCATGGTCAGTACGCTGGCCCCAGATTTCCTGCGTGGCGGCCACCATCTTCCGGTGGCCGCTGCGCAGGTAGATCATGCGCTCAACGATCAGCACCCACATAAACAGGGTAAGGCCGCCGATGACGTAGAGCACGACCCCGCCCAGTTCCATGAAGTCCCGGATCGTGGCGAGGAATGGCAGGTAGTAAAGGACCGTATCCATGCTTCAGCCTCAGGCGCTTTTCGGCTTGCGTTCGGCCTGTTCAGCCAGAATGCCTGCAGCTTCCTCCTGGAGGATCTGCGTCAGGCGCCGCGCGCGGCTGGACACCAGCGTGTGCAGGAACACGGTCGGGATCGCCACGACCAGGCCCAGCACCGTGGTCACCAGCGCGGTGGAGATACCACCGGCCATGAGTTTCGGATCACCGGCGCCATACAGCGTGATGGCCTGGAAGGTCACGATCATGCCGGTTACCGTACCCAGCAGACCGAGCAGCGGTGCGACCACCGAGATGATCTTCAGCATCGGCAGCCAGGCGTTGAACTTCGGCGTTTCGCGGAGAATGGCTTCGCCCAGGCGCAGTTCCAGCGCCTCCACGTCGTCGCCCTCATTGTCCTTGTAGACCTTGAACACGCGACCCAGCGGGTTGTTGCCGGGCTGATCCGGGTTCTTGATCTGCGCGCGGACCTTGCCGCTGGTGCCGGACAGGACCAGCAGGCGCCACAGGGCGATCAGCACGCCGATGATACCCAGCACGATGATCACGTAACCCACCTCTTTACCCTGGGCGATACGCTCGCCAAGGCTCGGGGACTGCACCAGCAGGCCGAGCAACTGGCCGCGGGTCGGGTCCAGGCCGAGCGGGTGCACGCCGGAGGTGGCGTCTTCCAGGCCGTCGATCCGCTTGGTGTAGCGTGACGCCGGCTGCCGCTGCAGTTCCACCACGCGGCCGGTTTCCGGTACGAATTCCAGGTACTTGCCGTCACTGACGAGGTTAAAGGCGCCGACGCGGACCACTTCGCGCTGGACTTCCTCACCGTCGGAGGTCACCACCATGGTCGGGAAAGAAACGACCTTGCCGGTTTCCGTCATCTCGCGCTGCAGCTCGAACCACAGGCGTTCGATTTCCGACAGGGAGGCCATGCGGTTGGTCTGGCCCATCTTGGCCGCGAACTCGGTCATCCATTCGAGGCGGTCCGGGAACTGGGCCTGGGTAATCGAGCTGCTCATCTGGCCGATGCCATCACCGGCAGCCTGCTGGAGCACGCCGAACAGTTCCTTCAGGTCGCCCAGGGCCTCGTTGAGTTCCGCTTCCAGGACAACCAGTTGCTGGTCGTTCTGGTCAAAGGTTGCTTCCAGGGCCATGGACCGCTGCTCTTCACGGGCTTTCTCGGCTGCCAGTTCGTTCAGCAGCCGCTGCTGGTTCGCGCGATCGTTACGGAACGCCTGCAACCGGGCCTCGGCTTCCTGCGCGTCGTTCACGCGGCCCTGGCTTACCTGGTTCAGCAGGTCGTCCAGGTTGACCGGCTCAGCGGCAGTCACCGGCTGGGCCATCGACAACGTCAAGGCCAGGCCGGCAATGGACAATGCGCCACGGCGCAGGGTGCGATTCAAGCGGCTCATTGGCTCACCTCCATCGGGGAGTGGACCGGGGCAACGATCAGGTCCGGCGCCACTTGCTTGCGGGCGATTTTCAGACCTTCCGCAATCTGCGTTTTGTAGACTGCCGGGGGCAGGGTTACCCAGTCACCAAGTTCACTGTCCCAGGCGCCGGTGTTATTGCCACCGACAGACTGGTAGGTCAGCGAGACGCGTCCGATACGCAGGAAGTCAACTTCCAGCGCACGCCCGTCAATTTCCAGGGTGCCCTTGTAGGCCTCGATGGTGCGACCGTAGTCGTTTTCGATCGAGTAAGCCTCGAGAATCTGCCGCAGCTTTTCGGCCGGGGTTACGTCAGAGCGGTCCATCATGTTACGCAGACGCACGATGCGATCGGTGCGCTCTTCCAGGAGGAACGGTGTGTCCAGCTCCACGAAGGCTTCCAGTGAATCGATCATGCGGGTCATCAACGGCACGATCTGGCGCTGGATGAGTTCCACGTTGGTGACAGACTCGGCCAGGGCGTCCATTTCCGCCTCCTGGTTGTCCACCTGTCGCTGGAGCAGGCTGTTGTAGACCTTCAGGCCATCAACGACTTTGGCTTCTGTCTGGAAGTCAATCACGAGTTGCTCGATCTGGTCGGCAACCTGGTTGATGCGGGTCTGGTCGGCGCGCGCCGCGGCGGCACGTGCTTCACCAGCGTCGGTGATTTCCTTGATGGTGGCGGCGCTGGCCGCTCCAGCCAGCCCGACAGAGGCGACCACCGCAAGGGTGGCGACGCCCGCCAGGGCTCGTTGCATTCGCACTTTCATCATTTCAGGTCTCGGTTTGGAATTGGTTATCGGTACGTTATGGGGGTGCCCACGGAGCGAACACTCTAGCTCCAAGCTGGAAAACCGTCAAACATGACTGTTTCCGACGCCGGTTCTTCGACTGGCGGCGTTCACTTACCCAATACGGTAGCCCTGTTTTGGCAGCGAGAGAACCCTCTTGGCGGGGTACTGGTCTCATCCGGCCGGCGTCCTGCCAGCTTGCCGTCCGGTATTCTGACACCAAGGGTGTTAAACAAAAGTTAGCACAGCACAGCACGGTCCGGGCGGTTCAGTCACGGCGCCGGGCGTACAGCCCCGGCTCCGCGAGAATCGGCGCAAGGCCGTCGCCCAGGATGCCCGCCCAGCGCTCAGCCCCTTCAGCACTGTCCACCAGGTCCTGGCGGACTTCGATGCCAACGCAGGGCAGGCCATTGCTTTCCGCGTGATAGTCAATGGTGAAGTCATTCGGATGCGCGCCGGAATACGGTTCGTTATCGCCCACGCACAGGTCCGGAACCTGCTCCAGGTTCGCGAGCAAGGGCCTGGCGATGCGCGAGTCGACGTCCCACATGATGCCGATATGCCAGCGCCGAACGACGCGGTTAAATACCGGGGTGCAGGTGTGAATCGATACCACTGCCGGGACATGGCCCGCGCGCGGCCAGGCCATCCAGCGCGTCGCTGACGGCCGCATGGTAGGGATCAAAGAAGGTTTCGATGCGGGCCTGGCGCTCCGCTTCATCCAGTTCGATGTTGCCGGGTATGGCGATGCCGTCACTGACCTTGATAAAGGCGGAAGGGTCGTGCAGCTGGCGGTTCAGGTCCACGACCAGGCGCGAGTAACCGGCGAGCACGGCGACCGCGTCAAAGCGCTTGCTCAGGGCCAGGGTCAGCGCCTTGGCGCCGATGTCGCAGGCCACGTGCCGCTCAAGCACCCAGTCAGCCAGGCCCAGCTTGTTCAGGCGCGGGGGAATCTGCCGGCTGGCGTGGTCGCAGACCAGCAGAAACGGCGCGCTGCCGGACGGATTGACCACCTCGAAGGGCGGCGGGTCATCCGGGCCGAGCAGGGGCCAGTTGCCCGCATCCCGATGCGGCGCTTCGTTTGGATTGTTGGGCTGGGTGCTGAGGCTCACAGTGTGTCGCTGGTCAAATGAGGTTCCGGGTTTCCTGACCGGACCGGACTGGTCCGAGGCTTTTAATATAACCGCGTGACCGGGTATTGCACATCCCCGATTTATCCCGGCCGGTCCGCCGGGGCCTCCTGTCACCAGAGTCCGTAGGCCCAGATCAGCACCAGGCTCAGCGTCACCCAGAGCATCAGCGCCAGGGGCAGGCCGACCTTGACGAAGTCACCAAACTTGTAGCCCGCAGCGTTCATGATCAGCAGGTTGGTCTGGTAGGCCATTGGCGTCACGAAGCTCAGGTTGGCGCCGAACAGCACCGCCAGCACGAAGGGCTCCAGCGGCAGGCCCAGGCGCTGGGCAATCCCGATCGCGATCGGCGTGCCGATGACCGCCGCCGCGTTGTTGGACACCACGTTGGTCAGAATTCCCATCATGAGCATCAGGCCCATGAGCACAACCGCTGCCGGCGCGCCAAAGGTGATGTAAACAAACAGGTTGGCCAGGAAGTCTGCGCCGCCGGTCTTCAGCAGCGCCGTACCCATGGCCAGCGAGGACACGATGATGAAGATGACCTGGGTGCTGAGCGCGCTCATGGCGGACTTCCAGTTCAGGCAGCCGGTCACCAGCAGCACGAAGCAACCCAGCAGCGCACTGATCTCGATGGGCATGATCTTGGCCGCTGCGAGGGCCACCACGGCGATGATCGTGGCCAGCGCGATCGGCGCCTTGCGCGTATGCGGAATATTCACGCTGCCATCCAGCACCAGGAAATCGTTACCGCTTTTCAACTCGTTGAGCCGGTCCGGCGTGGCCTGCACCAGCAGCACATCCCCGGCCCGCAACAACACCTCTTCCACGCCGCTGGTCTCGCGGGTTCCCACTTCATCGAAGCGGTTGAAGGCCAGCAGTCGCACGCCATAACGCGACAGCAGGTGGGCCTTGCCGATGGCCAGCCCCTTGAGGCGCGAGGCGGGCGTGATGGCCAGTTCGGCGATCAGGGCGCCGCCGGCGCGCAGCGGGTGATCCGCGTCGACCTCCTGGTCGCCGCTGAACAGGGTGCCGCCGAGCAGGCGCGCGAGTTCGCGCAGGTTACCCTGGGTGTCACTCGTCGTGATGCGGTCCCCGTTGCGCAGCTTGACGTCCGGCAGTGGCGTGATGAACACGCCGTGGCCGCGCTCGATGGTCTCGACCTTCATTTTGTCGCCGCTGCGCGTGATCGCCTCGGCGAGGGTCTTGCCGATCACCGGGCTGCTCTCGTCCAGGCGGACCTGCGCGGTGTAGATGCGCGAGATGCCCCGTGAAATGGGCATTTCCCGGTGTGGAAGCAGGCGCGGGACGATCAGCCACAGGTACAGGATCGCAAAGGTGCCGCCCACCAGGACCGGCCCGACGAAATCGAACATGTTGAAAGGGTCCATGCCCAGGTCCGCCGCCACGTTCACCACCAGCAGGTTGGTCGAGGTGCCGATGGTCGTGGCCATACCGCCGAGAATACTGGCGAAGCCCATGGGGATCAGCGTGGCCGCGGGCGAGGAGCCGGTTCGCAGGGCCACACCAACCAGGATCGGCAGCATCATGACCACGATCGGCGTGTTATTGATAAACGCGCTGAGGGCTGCCGTGATCAGCAGGGTCAGCAGCATGCACACCACCGGTCCCCATTGCCACACGCGCGCCAGGAAGCGGCCAACGGGCTCCAGCGCCCCGGTCGATACGAGCCCGTGCCCGACAATCATCAGGGCGCAGACGGCGATCAGCGCCCGGTTACCGAATCCCAGGAAAAAATCGCTGGCGGCCAGGGTCTCGCCGTCCGCCTCGTAAGGAAACAGCGTGAAGCCCACGGTGAGCAGGACCAGCACGACCAGGCTGGTGGTCTCCAGGGGAATACGCTCCCGGGAAAACAGCACCAGGGCCACGACGATGAGAACCATCACCGCCAGCGCATGGATATTGGGAAACGCGAGTTCAGCCAAGGCTCACTCCACGAACGAATGGGCGGTCAAGCGGCGCACAGACCCGCTTGCCGGGACAGAATGACGCCGAGTTTAACCCATCGGACCGCGCCATGAGACAGCGGCATGTCAACCACGCCGGCTCCCGGGCTGACCGCTTGCGGAGTCCGGGTGAGTGTCCTATTCTGCCGGACGCTTGTTCGCTAACCTCTTCCGCCGCCGATTGATTGCCATGCAGCAAAGAACCCCTGAGCAGTGGCTCGGTCTGCGCCACGCCCCCTGGAGACGCTGATGGAGCGTCCCTTCCTGGTGCAGTTTGACCCGGTGGCGCTCGACCTCGGGCCGCTGCAGGTGCACTGGTACGGCATCGCCTATTTGCTGGCCTTTGTCAGCTTCTGGCTGATTGCCGCAAAGCTGGCGGAGCGCCGGCCCTGGATGGGGTGGACGCCCGAGGCCGTTGGTGACTTTCTGTTCTACGGCATGCTGGGCGTGATCATCGGCGGACGCCTTGGCTACGTGCTGTTCTACTCCCTTGATGGCCTGCTGGCCGATCCGCTGTTCCTGTTCAGGATCTGGGACGGCGGGATGTCCTTTCATGGCGGACTGCTGGGCCTGATCGGTGGCATAGCGTGGTTTGCCCGCCGCACCGGCAGGTCATTCTGGCAGGCGGCGGACTTCGTGGCGCCGATCGGTCCGCTGGGACTGGCCTTCGGACGTATCGGTAATTTTATCGGCGGAGAGCTCTGGGGCCGGGTCAGTGACGTGCCCTGGGCCATGATTTTTCCCGGCTCCCTGCCGCCCGGCATTGCCCGCGACGGCCTGGAACAGGCCTGGGCTTCGGGCCTGCTTGACGGGTACGCACGCCACCCCAGCCAGCTTTACCAGGCCTGCCTGGAGGGCCTGGCCCTGTTCACGATACTCATGATTTTTTCCGCCCGCCCGCGACCGCTGGGCGCGGTATCCGGCCTGTTCCTGATCGGCTACGGCGTGTTCCGGTTCATGGCCGAGTTTTTCCGCGAGCCGGATGCCCATATCGGTTACCTTGCCGGCGGCTGGCTGACCATGGGCATGTTACTGTCCCTGCCAATGGTGGTGGCCGGCGCCGTGCTCATGGCCTTTGCCTACCGCCGCAAGAAGATGCCGACCGCCCCGGAGTCCAACTGATGCAAACCTACCTGAACCTGCTGCAGCACATTCTTGACGAGGGTACCGACAAGTCCGACCGCACCGGCACCGGCACGCGCAGCGTGTTCGGCTACCAGATGCGCTTTCCCCTGGCGCATCGCTTTCCGCTGCTGACCACCAAGCAGATGCATCTGCGGTCCATCATTCACGAGCTGCTCTGGTTCCTTCGCGGTGATACCAACATTGCCTACCTCAAGGAGCACGGGGTAACGATCTGGGATGAGTGGGCCGATGACCAGGGTGACCTGGGCCCGGTGTACGGCGCCCAGTGGCGCAGCTGGCCAACGCCGGACGGGGGGCAGATAGACCAGTTGTCCGAGGCGCTGGAGCGGCTGCGTGAGCACCCGGACTCCCGGCGCCACATCGTCTCCGCCTGGAATCCGGCGGTACTCCCGGACGAGTCAATGGCGCCCAGGGACAACGCGACCGCCGGTCGCCAGGCCTTGCCGCCATGCCATACGCTGTTCCAGTTCTACGTGGCCGACGGCCGCCTGAGTTGCCAGCTGTACCAGCGCAGTGCGGACGTGTTTCTCGGCGTCCCCTTCAACATTGCTTCCTACGCGCTGCTGACCCTGATGATCGCCCAGGTGCTGGACCTGAAGCCCGGCGACTTCGTGCACACGCTCGGCGATGCGCATATCTACAACAACCACATGGAGCAGGTGCGTACGCAGCTGTCCCGCGAGCCCTATGAGCCCCCGGTGATGCGGCTCAACCCCGAGGTGAAATCCCTGTGGGACTTCCGCTTCGAGGATTTCGAGCTGCTTGACTACCGCTGCCATCCGCCGATCAAAGCGCCGATTTCGGTTTGAGACGGCATGGCCAATAAAACCCTGACACTGGTGGTGGCCATGGCCAGGAACGGCGGCATCGGCTGGCAGGGCGGGATGCCCTGGCACCTGCCGGCGGAACTGCGCCATTTCAAGAAAACCACGCTGGGCAAACCCGTGCTCATGGGTCGCAAAACCTTCGAATCGATCGGCCGCCCGCTGCCCGGACGGCAAAACATCGTGATCACGCGTAACGAGCGCTACGTGGCGGAGGGCTGCGACCGGGCCAGTTCCCTGGTCGAGGCCATTGAGCTGGCCGAGGACATGGAGCTGATGGTGATCGGCGGCGGCGAGCTGTACCGCCAGGCGCTGCCGCTGGCGTCACGCATGGTGATCACAACGATTGACCTTGAGCCTGAATGCGACACCTGGTTTCCCGCCTGGGATCCGACGGAATGGATGCTGGTCTCGAGCGAGCAGGTGCCGGCCGGCCCGGACAATGAGCTGGCTTTCGAGATTGCCGAATGGCAGCGACGCGCCTGAGCTGAAGTCAGGCGTGCTCCCGGATCAATGGTGCCCGGGCACCTGGAACAACCGGCCATCCTCCAGCCGGTAGGCGCTCAGCTCACCGCCCCAGACACAGCCTGAATCCATGGCAATGTAGCGTTTGCGGATGCGCAGGCCGAGCGCCGCCCAGTGACCAAAGGCGATGCGGACATCACGGGTCGCGCGGTGCTGGTGTTTAAACCAGGGCTTGAATTGCTGCATCTTTTTTCCCGAGGGTCGCACGGTGCCCAGGTGGATCCGGTCTTCCGGGTCGCAGTAGCGGATGCGGCACAGGACATTGGTGATCAGGCGCAGGCGCCGCCAGCCGCCCAGGTCGCTGCGCCAGCGCCGGGGCCGGTTGCCGTACATTTTGCTGAGGAACTTCTTGCGCTCTTTCGAGGCCATGATGGTGGCGATTTCAGCGGCATAGGCCAGGGTGGTGTCGCGGTCCCAGGAAGGCACAACGCCGGCATGCACGCGCAGCAACTGGTGCTCTTCGGACCAGGCGGCCAGCGGAAAAGCGCTGAGCCACCGCATGAGTTCCGGCCGGTCCGGCGCATGCAGAATCGCCTCAAACTCCGGATTGCGACTGTGGCCCTGGGGGTGACGGATGTCCTCCGAGAGCAGGTGCAGGTCGTGGTTACCCAGCACCGTGTGTACCCGCGGTGCAATGCTGTAGAGCAGGCGCAAAACACCCAGCGACTGGCCGCCACGGTTGACCAGGTCACCGCAAGGCCAGAGGAAATCCTCTGCCGGGTCAAACGCTATGGTTTCAAGAAGGCGTTCCAGCGGGTCAAGACAGCCCTGGATGTCGCCGATCAGGTAAGTCGCCAAGAGTGGAGTCCTGCCAGGTTAATCAGTTCAGCGCGTCCGGAACGACCAGAGCAAATTCGGGAATATCAACGCGAAACCCCTCACCGCCCTCGGTCACAAATCCGTAGGAGCCCCGCATGGAGCCGGTCCGGGTCGGCAGAAAGGCGCCGCTCGTGTAGGTGAAGCGCGCGCCCGGCGGCAATTCCGGCGTCTCGCCGATCACCCCCTCGCCGGATACTTCTTCCTGGCGGCCGTCACCATGCGTAATGATCCAGTGACGGTCTTTCAGGGTGATGGTTTCCGCGCCCTGGTTGGTGATATGGATCGTGTAGGCAAAAGCAAACTGGTCCTCATGCACGCCGAGGTACTGGGGAAGTGGTTCGATTTTGACGGGCATGCTGGTGCTCATTAGGCCTCCGGGGCTGAGGTGTCCATCATAAAGGCACGGTTCAAGGAAGTTAAACGGTTCGGCTGTTTCAGCCCGCGTGTGTGACCGCCCCGGCCAGGGCCAGGAACTGTCCCAGGTCAAGCTGCTCCGGTCTCAGGGTCGGGTCGACCCCGGCCGCCAGGATCTGGTCGGCTGTCAGTAGTGCCTTGAGGCTGTTGCGCAGCGTCTTGCGGCGCTTGGAGAAGGCCTCGCGAACCACCCGGTCAAAATCGCCCTCCAGCTCATCGGGGACCAGCGGTTTGGCGCGCGGTACCAGCCTGACCACGGCCGAGTCCACCTTCGGGCGGGGCGCGAAGGCCGTTGGCGGCACCTGCAGCAGGGTAGCGATTTCCGCCCTGGCCTGGCACATGAGGCTCAGCCGGCCGTAGGTGCCGCTGCCCGGCGCCGCGACCATGCGGTCCACCACTTCTTTTTGCAGCATGAACACCATGTCATCCGGCGGCGGCGTCTGCGCCAGCAGGTGAAACAGCAGTGGCGTGGAGATGTTGTAGGGCAGGTTGCCGAGCAGGCGGTATGGCTTGCCGTCCGCGATGGCCGCGAAATCCACCTTCAATGCATCGCCCTCGACCACCTCGAGCGCCGGGTGGCGTTGGCGCAGCGCGGCCACGAGATCGCGATCGATTTCAACCACCTTGAGGTCGACACCGGAGGCCAGCAGGGGCCCGGTGAGGGCCTCCCGTCCGGGTCCGATCTCGATCATCTGCTGACCCGGCTGCGGTGCGATTGCCGCGATGATGCGCTCGATGATGCGTGCGTCGACCAGGAAATTCTGGCCGAAGCGCTTGCGCGCGCGGTGCGTGCCGGGCGCTGTCACTGGCCGGCGGCCATCTCGAGGGCCTGGTCAATGGCGCAGGCCAGGCTCGCGGGATCCGCGATTCCCCGGCCGGCGATGTCAATGGCCGTGCCGTGGTCGACCGACGTGCGGATGAAGGGCAACCCCAGGGTAATGTTCACCGCCCGTCCCGAGCCGGCATGTTTCAGCACCGGCAAACCCTGGTCGTGGTACATGGCCAGCACGCCATCGCAGGATGCCAGGGCCGCAGGTTTGAAGGCGGCGTCTGCGGGCACCGGGCCGATCAGTTCGACATCGTCGCGGGCGCAGGCGGCCATGGCCGGGGCGATAATCGCATCGTCCTCGTGGCCAAGGTGACCGCCTTCCCCGGCATGGGGATTCAGTCCCAGCACCTGGAGCCGTGGCCGGGCGATGTGAAACTGCTGTTGCAGCGCGTCCAGGGTAATCCGGATGGCGCTTGCCACCGACTCACGGGTAATGGCGGCCGGCACGGCCGACAGGGGCAGGTGCGTGGTCACCAGGGCCACGCGCAGCGATCCGGCCGCGAGCATCATCACGACCCGGGGCACTCCGGCAAGCGCGGCGAGGTACTCCGTGTGGCCGGTGAATGCGTGGCCGGCGTCATTGATGATGCCCTTGTGCACCGGCCCGGTAACCAGCGCCGATGCGTGCCCGTCCTGGACCAGCCCGGCTGCCAGGCGGAGTGTTTTCAGCACGTAAGCGGCATTGGCCGGGTCCAGCTGGCCCGGAATGGCCGGCGCGGCGAGGGGCACGGCAAGACAGGATAATCCCCCCCGGGCGACCGGCTGGCCGGGCTCCCAGGGTTTAATGGCAATGTCGAGGCGCAGTAGCCCGGCCACCGCCCGAAGCATGTCCGGGTCGGCCACCGCGACGATAGGCGTGTCCGGGTGGCTGGAACGATAGCGCAGGACACACTCGGGTCCGATGCCCGCGGGCTCGCCCGGCGTCAGCGCCAGCGGTAGCATGGCGGCCTTAGCCGGGCAGGCGGATTTCGACGAAGGCCTCTTCCCGCATCTGGCGGATGAAGTTCTCGACCTCCGATTCCGCACGCCGCTGCATGATGATTTGGCGGGCCTTGTTGGACAGGGCCGCGTCGGTGACATCCGTCTCCCGGAAACCGGTCCGTTGCAGGATGTGCCAGCCGGACTGCGACTGGAAGGGCTCGGTGAGTTCGCCGTCTTCAAGACCTGCCAGCATGACGGCGAAGCGTTCGCCGAACTGCTGGGCTTCGAACCAACCCAGGTCGCCGCCAATATTGGCGCTGGTGGTATCGTCGGAATACTCCCGCGCCAGCGCGCCAAAGTCTTCCCCGGCCTCGATGCGGTCATAGAGTTCCCGGGAGAGTTCCATGGCGTCCTCCGCATCCACCAGCTCGTTGATCTGGATGAGAATGTGGTTGGCGCGGAACTCCTCGGCAAATACCTGCACCGTTTCGCGGAAGTCGTTCACCATGACGATGTGATAACCCGCCGGGCTGCGCAACGGATCGGAGTATTGCCCGGGCTGCATGCCCTTGATCACTTCGGAGAACTCGACCGGCAAGGAGTTCAGGTCGCGCCAACCGACCCGGCCGCCTTCCAGTGCGTCCTGGCTCTCGGAGAAGCTGATGGCAGCGGCGGCAAATTCCATGCCGTCGTCCAGCTCGCCGTGGATTTCGTTGATCCGCACCTCGGCCTCGGCGATCTCAATGGGGGTGGAGCCGTCCGGCAGGGAGACCAGGATGTGGGAGATATCATATTCGCCGCCGGAAAAGTCATCGGAAGCCAGCAGGATTTCCACCTCGGTCTCGCTGACCGGGTCCATGCTGCTGACGACGCGCTGGCGCAGGCGTTCGGACATGATTTCCTCGCCGATGCTCTTGCGGAACTCTGCGAAGTCCTCGCCGTCCTGCTCCAGCACCTGGCGCATCTGCGCCACGGTGATGTTGTTTTGCCGCGCCAGGTTCATCATCGCCTGGTCAATGTCCGAGTCGCTCACGCGAATGCCGGTGCGCAGGGCCCGCTGCACCTGCAGCTTGCGGTTGATCAGTCGTTCCAGCACCTGTTTTTCAATCAGGTTCTGAGGCGGCAGGTTGGCGCCGGTCTGCTCGAATTCGCTGCACAACGCCGTCAACCGCGATGTCCAGCTCGCTGCGCAGGATAATGTCCTCTTCCACGAGGGCAATGATTTCGTCCAGCTGCTCGACGGTCTGGGCAGATGCAGTGTTCGGCGTCAGCATAAGCCCGCCGGTCAGCAACATACCGGCCAGCAGGAAGGGGTGAAGAATTTTCATATCCGGTAATTCGCTCCTGGTTCCGGCACGGCATTGTGACCGGATTCGGTGTATTTGTTTCAGCCCCCTATTCTAGCCGAAGCAGGCGCTCTGCGAATCAGGGCGCCGGTGTGTAGAACAGGGGCGGTTCGCGGCGCCCGAAGGCGCCCAGGCCCTTGAGCCGCAGTTCAAGGTAGAGTGCATCGCGTTGGCCGCCGTTGCGATCCCGCAGAAAGCGGCGGGCAGCAACGCGCAGCGCCCAGCAGCAGCTTTCGTACTCAACGCCCACCAGGCCTTCCAGCAGTTCCGAGTCCACCAGGGAGTAGTTCACCCGGGAAAACACGTTCCAGTTGGTATTGATCGGCCACAGGTAACGAATGTCGAACTGGTCAAGCCGGTCGCGCCGGAAACGATACTCAAAGGCCAGGCGGCTGCCGTTGCGGGCCGTATGTCCCAGACCGACAACACCCACATCAAGTTCCTTATTCTCCCAACTCCACTGGACCCCGAGGCGGACATTGATCCGGTCCAGCGGGTGCCAGTTGAACTCGGCAATAAACGGCGAGGTGTCCTCTTTCGGCGGCGGTTCATCGGTCAGGGACACGAGCGGCTGCTCAAAGTAGACGATCTGCCCAAAGTCGAGGTTCCAGAGTTCACGGCCGTTCACGCCGCTGAAGCTGCTCATGTTGGCGGCGATGGTCAACTGGCTGGCATTGGTCTGGCGGTCGGCGCCGGTAAAGCGGTTGGTGGCGAAGAGCTGGGCGTAGCCGAAAGTGAATTCGCCGGTATCAAAGTCCGGCAGATCGGATTGGTCCTCATACGGCACGTACAGGTAGAACAGCCGCGGCTCCAGCGTGTGGCGGTTGCCATTTTTGGCCTCGCGCTCCAGGAAGGTTCCCGCGTCGAGGCTGAGAATCGGCAGCGCGCGGTCGGGCGAGCTGTCGCCTTCCGCGCCCCGCAGGTCCAGGTCGTAGGTCGTATAGCGATAGCCGGCGTCGGCCTCGAAAAATCCCCAGCTCTGGTGGGTGCCCCAGACTAGGCTCGGAAACAGGTCGACGCGGGCGCCGATCGGGCCGGTATTGCGGTCAAAATAGACGGCTTCGGCGTTCAGCCCCAGGCCAAAGCCCTGGCGTCCGAGTGGTCTGCATCGAGCAGGAATGCCAGGCGCGGCAGGCGGCTGTACGGCTCCTGGTCAGGCCCGACCGCATCATCAATAACCTGGAAGTCATCCATCAGGGCGGAAAAAATCCAGTAGCGACCGGCGCCGTCAATACTCGCATCGCTGCGTAAAAACTGCCGCGAGGTCTGCGCCAGGTCGCCGCCAAAGTCCTGGAAATACTCGTTGTCGCTGACACGCTCAAGGTTAACGTCCGAGCGCCAGTTGCCATTGATGGCCATGTCCCAGCGCACCAGGTAGCGCCAGCGGTCCACGTCAGTCGCCTTGTCGTTCGGCATGTAGTCGCCGTCGAAGAAGCTCAGGGTGCGGCGGGTCAGCAGCCGGTACTCGGTGGACAGCATGAAACCCCGGTCCGTGTAGTAGCGCGGCGTGATCGTCGCATCCTGCTGCGGGGCAATGTTCCAGTAGTACGGCACACTGACCTCGACCCCGTTGTCATTGGCGGTGCTGAAAGTGGGGTACAGAAAACCGCTCTTGCGCCGGTCGTCGAGCGGGAACGTCATCCACGGCAAATACAGTATCGGCACGTTACCGAGTTTGAGCTTCGCGCCCCGCGCCACGCCGACGCCCTCGTCATGACGCAATTCGAGTTCGCGCGCCGACAGGACCCAGGCCGGATCCTCGCCCGGGCAGGTGGTAAACCAGAGATTCACCATTTGCGAGTGCTTACCGTTGGTGATGTGCAGTGCCTCGGCCCCGCCCTGGGCGGTGGAGCCGACCAGCTTGTAGTTCAGATCGTTAAAATCGCCGCTTTCCTCGAACAGCCCGAACTGGCCGCTGGAGGCCGACAGCTGCAGCTGGTCATCACGGTAATCCAACGGGCTGTTGAAGGTCACCAGGCCGCTGTCCAGGCGGTACCTCAGTATCTCTGTGGAAAGGTACTGGTCGGCGCGAAACAGCTCGACATTGCCGATAGCCTGGCCAAGCTCCGGATTGGTGACCGTAAAGGTGTCCGCGCGAACGTCCAGCGGCGCGCCGCTGCGGTCGGGAACCGGGCCGATTTGCGGGGCCAGCGCCGGCTCAGGACAGGCCAGCGGCTGTGCATCGTCCGCGACGGCTTGCACCAGGGCGAACAGGTTGAGGGTGAGCACACCGGCCGTCCATAGGAACGCCCGCCTGGCGAATGAAAAATGCACGCTGAGCCTTGGCCGTGGAAATCCGCGCTACCGTGTCACAAAACGCTGGCCGGTTCAATGAACGGAATGCCCGGTGTTGGCTCCGGGCACGGCGTTTCCAGCCAGAGCGCCCGGGCGGCAGGATCCAGCTCGCCCTTGGCGGCAACCGCGCGGTGAAAGCGGGCGAAGTCAGCGCCCGACTCACGCCATAGCGTCTCGAAGGCGCACAGGCCGTCGGTGTAGCTGCCGACCAGCGCCAGGTCGGCATTGTTCGGGGGTGGCTCGAACCAGCCCTGGTACCAGTTGCGGCCATCCCAGCGGTCCGTGACCAGCTGCTGGTAGGCGGTTTCAAGCCCGGCGAAAACGCGCTGTTTCTCCATCGCCAGCCGCTCCGCATCATCACTACCCGCATAAACCTCTGCCAGCTCATCCCGCGTGGCGCCGAGCAGGTGGATAAAGTCGCGGGTGGCCGCCTCCCGCGCTTCCCAGCGCGCCAGCCCGTCCTCGTCACCGCTGTGGAGCATCCAGGCGCGAACGCCAACCTGGGCCACGAAGGTGGCATAGGATTCATTAAACGAGGTCGCCCCGCGAACGTACACCGACTGGTGCGCCAGCTCATGAATCAACACCTCGGCCAGGTCTGCGACCGGGCCGGACAGCATGGTGCCGAGGATCGGGTCATCAAACCAGCCGAGGGTGGAGTAGGCGGTCGCCCGGGATACGGACACGTCCAGGCCCTTGCCGCGCAGCTTGCCGGCGAAACGGTCCGCGTCATGCTGTTTGAAGTAGCCGCGGTAGGGCACACAGCCGGCAACCAGGAAGCACCAGCGTTTGGGCTTCAGTTCAAACGGCGGTGTCGCCACCACGTTCCAGGTAATCGCGACCCCGTCCATCGGAACATAGGTCTGGTAGCTGTCTCCCGCAGGAAGATCTAATTCCTGTTCGGCGAAGGCAAGGATGGCTTGTGCAGCGCGAAGCTGCCGGGCGGTTTCGCCGTCCGGCGGCAATTGGGCCAGGTATTCCTCCACCGGCTCACGGGAACCCATCAGGGACAGGTGGCCCGATATCGCCTGCGTGTAGTAGGCCGGACTGGCGCAGCCCGAGAGCAGCAGCAGGGCCGTCGCGCCCAGCGCGGCGGCGGCCCGTCTAGCGGTTCCCGGCGCGCTCACTCATCGTCATCCGCCGCGGCGGGACGGAACACCAGGGAGGCGGAATTGATGCAATAACGCAGTCCCGTCGGCGGGGGGCCATCGGGGAAAATATGCCCGAGGTGCGCATCGCACCGGGGGCACAGCAGCTCCGTGCGCACCATGCCGTGACTCAGGTCGCGCTTCTGCACGATGCCGGCCTGCTCCAGTTCCCCGTGAAAGCTGGGCCAGCCGCAGCCGGAATGGAATTTGCTCGAGGAGTCGAACAGTTCGTGACCGCAGCACACGCACTCGTAGGCGCCGGGCTCGAAAAAGTCGTCGTATTCCCCGGTGAACGGCCGCTCGGTGCCCGCTTGCCGGGTTACCCGGTACTGTTCCCCGGTGAGCTGGGCGCGCCACTGCTCATCGGTTTTTTGAATCTTTTCGCTCATGACACCAGACCGCTGAAGATGAACCCGGCAAGTATAACGCCGGGCGCCGGCGGCACAATGAAGCGCAGCCGCCAGGCGGCGGTGGGCCGGCTGGCGTGTTGTGCTGCCCGGCTCATGTGCGGCAGATTCTGCGGTAAGCTTCGCGCTGCTATCCCGATGAAAACAGGACAAGGATCAGAGACCATGAGTGAAACCGATACCGGCCTGCGAACCGCCGGACCTTTCCACCTGGCGATCCCGGTCGATGACCTCGCGGCCGCACGCCGCTTTTACGGCGGGACGTTCGGCTGCGCAGAGGGCCGCAGCGACAGCCACTGGATCGATTTTGATTTTTTCGGGCACCAGCTGGTGTGCCACCTGGACGAGAATTCCAGCGCTGATGCCACCGCCAATGCAGTTGATGGGGACGCGGTGCCGGTTCCGCATTTTGGCGTCGTGTTAAGCATGAGCCGCTGGCAGGCCCTGGCCGGGCGCCTGCAGGAACTCGGGGTCAAGTTCGTCATTGAGCCGCGGGTCCGGTTTGCGGGACAGCCCGGTGAACAGGCGACGTTCTTTCTGCGTGACCCGGCCGGGAACGCGCTGGAGTTCAAGGCCTTCGCGGATCCCTCGCGGTTGTTCGCCAGGTAGCAGCAGCGCCCGCAGGGTGATCAGGCGCTAGCGGTCTTCACCGCGCAGCGCCCGCACCGCCGCCTCCACGCGCCCGGCGGTCGCTTCTTCGGCGGGGATCGGCTCGCCGACCCGCAGTTCCACGATTTGCCACAACTTGCGCGGGCGGCGCTTGTGCAACGGGTCGCTGCGGCTGAACATCGATCCCCACAGGTTGCACAGGGCCATGGGCACCACCGGTACAGGCCGCCGCGCAATAATCTTTTCAATGCCCGGCCGGAACGGCTCAATGTCCCCGGTTTGCGTGATGCCGCCCTCCGGGAAAATACCCACCGGTGAGCCCTCGGCCAGTTCATCATCGATGCGTTCCCAGGCTTCCGCCAGCACTTCAGGATGGGTGCGCGCCGAGCCGATCGGAATGGCCTTGCCGGCGTCGAACAGCCAGCGCAACACCGGCGTGCGGTAAATGCCGTGAAACATCACGAAACGCACCGGCCGCCGCACCAGGCCGCCGATGATCAGCGGGTCGACAAAGCTCACGTGGTTGGCGGCCAGCAGCACCGGCCCCTGGTCCGGGATGTTCTCCAGCCCGGTGGCGCGGACGCGGTACAGGCTGTGAATCAGGATCCAGCCGAGGAAGCGCAGCAGAAACTCCGGGACCAGCAGATAGATATAGACGGCGACCACCGCGTTGAGTACCGCGGTCACCAGGATCAGTTCCGGGATGCTGAACCCGGCCCGGCCCAGCATCAGCATGGCAAACAGCGCCGAAATCACCATGAACATCGCGTTGAGGATGTTGTTGCCGGCAATGACCCGGGAGCGGTGCGCGGCGTCGGATCGCTGCTGCACCAGCGCGTAAAGCGGCACGATGTAAAAGCCGCCGAACACCCCGATCAGGGTCAGGTCCAGCACGATGCGCCAGTTTTCGGCGGCGCTGAAAAACGCCCCCACGGTCAGGCCCGGCGTGGGCGATGCCGGGCTGGCGAAATACAGGTCGATGGCGAACACGGTCAGGCCGATGGAGCCAAAGGGCACCAGCCCGATTTCCACGTCGCCATTGGACAGCTTTTCACACAGCAGGGAGCCGCTGCTGATGCCGATGATGAACAGGCCCAGCAGGGCGGACATCAGCGCCGCATCACCGCCCACCACGTTCTGCGTGTAGCTGGGCACCTGCACCAGGATGGTGGCCCCGAAAAACCAGAACCAGGAAATGCCCAGCACGCTGTGCAGCACCGTCCGGTCGCGCTTGATGAAGCGCAGGTTGCGCACCGTCTCCGTGAACACGTTCCAGTTGATTTTCAGTTCGGGGTCGACCGCCGGCGCCGCGGGCACGCGCAGGGAGTAAAGCCAGCCGAGCACGGCCACGGCCAGCGCCGCCGTGCTTACCCACACGGGCCACGGGGCGTCGATGCCGGCCAGCAGCGGCCCGGCGATGGTGCCGCCGAGAATCGCCACGAAGGTGCCCATCTCCACCAGCGCATTACCCCCGACCAGTTCGCGGCGCTCCAGCACCTGCGGCAGGATGCCGTACTTGATCGGCCCGAAGATGGTCGACTGCAGACCGAGCAAAAACAGCACCGTGAACAGCAGTGGCAGCGAATCGAGCCAGAAGCCCGCGGTCGCCAGGGCCATGATGACCAGTTCAAACAGCTTGATGCGGCGGATCTGCCCGGACTTTTCAAACTTGTCGGCGAACTGGCCGAACAGGGCGGAGAAGAGAAAGAACGGCAGGATGAACACCATGGCGCTGAAATTGACCAGCTGGTCCGTGTTCAGGCCTGCCCAGCTGACTGCCCTTGAACACCAGCATCGCCGCCAGCGCATTTTTGAAGATGTTGTCGTTCAGTGCGCCCAGCGCCTGCACCATGAAAAACGGCGCGAAGCGCCGCTCGCGAAACAGGCTGAACTGGGAGCGGTTTGACACCCTTTTTTATTAGCCTGCCAGCGTGGTCAGCACGCCGGCAATGGTGGCGGTCATCATGGTCGCGATGGTGCCGCCGAACACGGCGCGCAGGCCCAGCCGCGCGATGTCACTGCGGCGCTCCGGCGCGAGCCCGCCGATCCCGCCGATCTGGATGGCGATGGAGGAGAAGTTGGCAAATCCGCACAGCGCGTAGGTGGAAATCAGCACCGAGTGCGGGTCCAGCGTGTCCTTGATCTGGTTCAGGCTGGAATAGGCCAGGAACTCGTTGGCAATAACCTTCTCGCCGATCAGGCCACCGACCGCCACCGCGTCCACGGCCGGCACGCCGATAATCCAGGCCAGCGGTGAGAGCAGGTAACCGAGTATCAGCTTGAGGGACAGCGGCTGTCCCAGGGTGGCTTCCAGGCCGCTGAGCTGGCCCAGCCAGGCCAGCGGCCAGTCCAGCATGGCGAGCAGGGCGATAAAGGCCAGCAGCATCGCGCCGACATTCAGCGCCAGCTTGAGCCCGTCCGCGGCGCCGTTGGCGGCCGCCTCGATGACATTGCCGGCCGTTTTCTCCACCTTGATCCGGACCGTGCCGCCGGTCAGGGAGGTTTCCGTCTCCGGGCGCAGAATCTTGGCGATGACGATGGTCGCCGGGGCGGCCATGACGCTGGCGGCCAGCAGGTGCCGCGCGTAAAACAGCTGCTGCTCCGGGTCGGGACCGCCGAGCAGGGCGATATAGGCCGCCAGCACCGCGCCGGCGATCGTCGCCATGCCGCCGATCATCATGGTGAGCAGTTCCGATTCGGTCATCCGCGCGATATAGGGCCGCACCACCAGCGGCGCCTCGGTCTGGCCGACGAACACGTTGGCCGCCACCGCCAGGGATTCCGAGCCGGATACCCGGAGGGTTTTCTGCATCACCCAGGCCATGCCCTGGACGATGCGCTGCATGATGCCGAGGTGATACAGCACCGCCATCAGCGAGGCGAAGAAGATGATGGTCGGCAGCACCTGGAAGGCAAATACGAAACCGAAGCGCGCCGGGTTGGCCAGGTCGTTGAAGATGAATCCTGAGCCGACCATCGCGAAGTCGATGACCTTGACGAAGATCGAGGAGAGGAAATTGAACACCTCGCGGCCGCCCGGAACCAGGATCACGAGAATGGCAAAAGCCAGTTGCAGGCCGATGCCCGATGCCACGAGACGCCAGTTGACGTTGCGCCGGTCCATGGACAGCAACCAGACCAGGCCGAGCAGTACGATGAGTCCGAACACTCCGAACGCGATGCTTGTCATTTAAGGCTCCGGGGCAGGGGCGGAACCGCCCTTCTTGGAGGGGCAATGTAGCCTGCGTTGCCGGTGCAGGCAAACCGCCGGCGAATTTTCAGATATCGATGCTGGCCCAGCGGCGTCCGGACCACTGCCGGGCAAGAACCAGGGCCTGGCCAAGACGGTAGATGGCGTTGATCGTCCACACGCCGAGCAGGCCGAACCCCAGCACGGGCCCCATGAGCCAGGCGAGCGGCAGGAAGAATGCCCACTGGGAGAGGGTGCTGATCCACATGGCGCGGCGGGTGTCGCCGGCGCCGATCAGGCCGTTCATCAGGACCATCCCGGCGCAGTCAAAGCCCAGTACCACAGCCCATATGATGAGCGGCCAGTAGGCCAGGTCGCGCGTATCCGGGTTGGTCAGGAACACGGCCAGCAGCGGCTTGGCGAAGAGCATGATCAGCACGCTCAGCACCACGCCGTAGATAAATGTCAGCGCCGCGCAGTCCCAGCCCCAGCGCGCTGCATCTTCCAGGTCCTTGCGTCCCAGTGCATTGCTGACCAGCGTGGTGCAGGCCAGCGCGATACCGAAGGCGGGCAGCAGGGCAGTGATATGAAAGGTCATGAGCACATTGACCGCTGCCACCTCGGCGGTGCCGATGCGTCCGACGATCCACACCAGGGCCACCAGGCCGGCGGAAAAAAACAGTTGCTGGAGGCTGGCGGGCAGGGACAGGGTGAATTGTTGCCAGAGCGTGCTGCGGCTGGGAACCCGGTCCAGAAAACCGCGCTCCCGGGTATGCCGCCAGGCAAACCAGAAATACAGGGCCGTGCCCACGTATAGCGAGATGGTCGTTGCCAGGCCGGCCCCGTAAACGCCCAGCTCCGGGGCGCCCAGGTTGCCGAAAATCAGCACCCAGTTCAGAAAGATATTGACCGCATGCATGATGAGCAGCGTGCGCAGGTAGATGCCGGTCAGGTGAATGGCGCTCCAGTAGCCGCGAAAGGAAAAATTCATCCCCACCGCCACCATGCTCAGCAGGCGCACCTGCAAATAGGGTATGCCCAGTTCCGCGACCTGCGGGTCGGAGGTCAGCCATTGAAAGGCCGTGGGCGTGGCCAGATACAGCACCGCGCACAGCGGCACACCGATGATCAGGGCCAGCAGCAGGCCGCCGTTGAGCGGGACCGCGGTTTCGCTGTCACGCCCTTCCCCCAGGCGCCGCGCGGCCAGCGCCTGCACGCCCGCGGACAGACCGATGATGAAAGAGATGGCCAGGTAGTTGGCAAAGCCGCCCAGGCCGGTTGCGGCCAGCGATGCATCACCCAGGCGGCCTACCATGCCCACATCCACCAGGTTGAGCACGTTCTGCGACATCATCCCGCCCATGATGGGCAGGGCAATCGGCCAGATGGCCTTGCGCCGCGCCGCGTCCGGCACGAGCCGGGACAGCACCCGCCCGACGGCCAGCTGGCTCATGGGCGGTGCCCGGGTGTCATTCGGTGTAGTTGACCGTTTCGCGGGTCTGCGCGAACCTGATGTCCGGCCAGCGCTCCTGCGTCAGCTGCAGGTTGACCCGGGTTGGCGCCAGGTAGACGAGCTGGTCCGCCGCGTCCCGCGCCAGGTTGTTGCCGAGCTGGTTTTCAAAATCGCGCAGCATTTTCGGATCCTTGCAACGCACCCAGCGGGCCGTTGCGATGTTCACCGCCTCGAAGATGGCCTCCACGTTGTACTCGTGTTTCAGGCGGTAGGCCACCACTTCGAACTGCAGCACGCCGACGGCGCCGAGAATCAGCTCGTTGCCCTGGGCCGGGCGGAAAAACTGGGTCGCCCCTTCCTCGGAGAGTTGCACCAGGCCTTTCTGCAGCGCCTTGAGCTTTAAAGGATCCTTGAGCACCGCGCGGCGGAACAGCTCCGGGGCGAAGTTCGGAATGCCCGTGAACTGAAGCGATTCGCCCGTGGTGAAGCTGTCGCCGATGGCGATCGTGCCATGGTTGTGGATGCCGATAATGTCCCCGGGCCAGGCCTCTTCCACCGAGTCGCGGTCCTGCGCCAGGAAGGTCAGCGCGTTCGGAATCTTGATGTCCTTGCCCAGGCGCACGTGGAACATCTTCATGCCCTGTTCGAAACGGCCGGAACAGATGCGCATGAAGGCCACGCGGTCCCGGTGCGCCGGGTCCATGTTTGCCTGGATCTTGAACACGAAGCCGGTCAGCTTGGGCTCATCGGGTTGCACCGTCCTCGTGGTGGTCTCACTGGGGCCGGGCGGCGGCGCATACTTCACGAACGCGTCCAGCAGCGGCGTGACACCGAAGTTGTTGATGGCGGAGCCGAAGAAAACCGGGGTCTGCTCTCCGGCCAGGTAGGCCTGCGCATCGAACTCGTGGCTGGCGCCCTGCACCAGCTCGATTTCCTCGCGGAATTCCGCGACCTGCCGGCCCAGCCGTTCATCCAGGATCGGATTGTCCAGTCCCTGGATGATTTCCGCGTTCTGGGTGACGTAGTTCTTGCCGGGCTCGTACAGGTGCACCGTGTCGTCAAGCAGGTGGTAAACCCCTTTGAGCCGTTTGCCCATCCCGATGGGCCAGGTGACCGGCGCACAGGCGATGCCCAGCACCTCCTCCACCTCGTCCAGGAGCTCGATGGGCTCGCGGCCCTCGCGGTCCAGCTTGTTAATAAAGGTGAAGATGGGCGTCTGGCGAAGGCGGCACACCTCCATCAGCTTGATGGTGCGCTCCTCCACGCCCTTGGCGCAGTCGATGACCATCAGCGCCGAGTCCACGGCGGTAAGCGTGCGATAGGTGTCCTCGGAAAAGTCCGCGTGGCCCGGTGTATCCAGCAGGTTCACGATGCGGTCGCCGTAAGTGAACTGCATGACCGAGCTGGTCACGGAGATGCCGCGCTCCTGCTCCATCTTCATCCAGTCCGAGGTGGCATGACGCGCGGCCTTCTTGGCTTTCACCGCACCGGCCATATTGATGGCGCCCCCGAACAGCAGCAGTTTTTCCGTCAGCGTGGTCTTGCCCGCATCCGGGTGGCTGATGATGGCGAAGGTGCGACGGCGCTCAAGTTGTTGCTGGACTTTGGACATGAACTCAGGAACGGTTTCCGGGAACGAAAAAAGCCCTGCATTCTAGCAGACAGGCCCATTAAATGACCGGGGTCATGCGGCGTTCCCCGGTCGTTCGCTAAGATCAGCGCAACGTTATGGAGACAGCCCATGTTCGAAATCGCCAACATCATGAGTACGGACCTGGTTACCGTGCATCCTTCCGCCAGCCTCTACCACGCCCGCGAGTTGATGAACGAGAAGGGTATACGTCACCTGCCCGTGGTGAACCACGACGGCAAGCTCGTCGGCCTGCTGACCCAGTCAGACGTGCTCGCCGCCTCCGACTCGATTCTCAAGGATCGTGACTCGCAGCTGGATACGGCCTTCTTCCCGGTGGAGGACGCCATGGTCACGGAAATCGACACGGTATCGCCACAAGCCAATGTGCGCCTGGCCGCAAAGTACCTTGAACGGCACAAAATCGGCTGCCTGCCGGTGGTAGAAGGGGGCGCGCTGGTGGGTATCGTGACCGACTCGGATTTTGTCGCGGTAGCGATCAACCTGCTCGAGCAACTCGAGGACTTTGAGCCCGAATCGGAGGACTGACGCCCCGGGGAGAGGCAGAAAATCTCAGCGCGCGCCGGGCAGCACGCCGCTGAGCATCTGCGGGCGGTCCGGGTCCATGACACCGCCGTCCGGCCTGCGGAAGCTGATCGGCAGGGACTCCAGCGCCATGTCGATATTCATCTGGATGACGAAGTGCAGGTGAGGCCCGGAGCTGTAGCCGCTGTTACCCGAGTTGGCGATCCAATGGCCCGCGGGCACGCGCATCCCCGGCACCACGCGCAGGCTGTCGCGCTGCAAGTGCGCATAGACCGCCATGGTGCCGTCGTCATGCGCAATGCGGACGAAATTTGCCTGGTCGAGGTAGCGCTCCTCTTCCCTGCCCGTATCCGGGTACTGCTGCTCACTGTCCATCACCACGCCGCCGCGGGCGGCAAAGACCGGCGTGCCGATGGGCATCACGATATCGACCGCGTAGCGATTGGCGGCATCCTGGTGCGTCTGTGCGTCATCCAGCCCCTGGGAGATCGGGAATCTCCGGTCCCTTGCAAACGGCGGGTAGAAGGCCAGGTCATCCGGCAGTTCGGCACTCGGCGCGCCGGGCACCAGCGAGTAGGCGAGGCGATAACTGAAGGGCTGGGACGGGTCCCGCGGCCCGAACTGCACCAGGCCCAGTTCACTGTCCCCGGGAATGACGAAGCGCGCTGGCAGCGGCGGGCTGGATACGACGTTTTGCGCTTCGGTCAGGCGCAGTTCGATTTGTGCAGGGCCGTGATAATGATTGAAAAAGTAGTGCCGCGGCCGGTGCTGCTCGCCGCCGCGACGGGCGCTGACCATGGAGCGCGGCTCCCGCGGCAGGCCGATCGTCTCGAAACGGGAGCCATCGGCCGGTGGCCGGTCGCTGAAATGCCACTGGCCCTGCGGATCCTGCCACTTGTAATGCTGCGCATGGGCACAGGCCGCAAACAGGATCAGCAGCAGGGTGAAAACGGTTTTGATGATGCTTCTGCTCATGCCGGTCCCTGGCGTGGCGGGGTGACGGGTGGGCCTGGTGGCTTGGACGCCCGCGATGCGCGTTGGTTCAGCACTCGATCACGTTGACCGCCAGGCCGCCGCGGGACGTTTCCTTGTAACGACGCTTCATGTCGCGCCCCGTTTCCGCCATCGTCTTGATGACCTTGTCCAGCGAGACGATGTGCTGGCCATCGCCGCGGAAGGCCAGTCGCTGCGCATTGATGGCCTTCACGGCGCCCATGGCGTTGCGCTCGATACAGGGCACCTGCACCAGTCCGCCCACCGGGTCGCAGGTAAGCCCCAGGTTATGCTCCATGCCGATTTCCGCCGCATTTTCCACCTGCGCGGTGCTGCCGCCCATCGCGGCGGTGAGTCCGCCGGCGGCCATGGAACAGGCCACGCCCACCTCGCCCTGGCAACCGACCTCGGCGCCGGAGATCGACGCGTTGAGCATGTAGAGGATGCCGATCGCCCCGGCGGTCAGCAAAAACTCGATGACCCCGTCTTCGTCGGCGTCGTCGACGAAGTGCATGTAGTAGCCCAGCACGGCGGGAATGATGCCCGCGGCGCCGTTGGTCGGCGCGGTAACCACGCGCCCGCCGGCGGCATTCTCCTCGTTCACGGCCAGGGCAAACAGATTGACCCAGTCCAGGGCGCCCAGTGAGGCTTCACCCGGGGTAGGCTCGCGGGCCTGCAGCGCCTGGTAGAGGCCGGGCGCCCGGCGCTTGACCTGGAGCCCGCCGGGCAGCACGCCGGGACTTTCGCAGCCGCGCTTGATGCACAGCTTCATGGTCTCGTGAATCGCCAGCAAGCGCTCGCGAACCTCCGCTGCGCTGCGCCAGGCCTGTTCGTTGGCCAGCATGACTTCGGCGATGCGCAGGTCATGCGCCGCGCACTGGGCGCGCAATTCGCGGGCAGTGGTGAACGGGTAGGGGACAGGCGTCTGGTCACGCACAATGCGGTCTGCTGCGGCCTCGTCCTCGTTGACCACGAAGCCGCCGCCCACCGAATAGTAATCCCGCACCAGCAGCAGTTCCCCCTGCTCGTCGAAGGCTTTGAAGCGCATGCCGTTCGGGTGATACGGCATGCTTTCGCGCTTGTTGAAGCGCAGGTCTGCCTTCTCATCGAAGGCGATCTCCGGCCCCTGGTGCAGCGCCAGCCGCCCGGCGTCACGCACCGCGGCCAGCTTGCTGTCGATTGAGTCCGGATCGATCGAGTCCGGCTCATCGCCGAGCAGTCCGAGAATAATGGCCTTGTCCGTGCCGTGGCCGCGACCCGTGTGCGCCAATGAGCCGTGCAGGGTGGTCTCCAGGCGGGCGACGCGCGCCAACAGGCCGTTTTCATCAAGGCGCCGGACAAAGGTCCGGGCAGCGCGCATCGGGCCTACCGTATGCGAGCTGGATGGCCCGATACCGACCTTGAACAGTTCGAACACGCTAACGGACATGCTGGCTCTCGGCGCGGCTGATCAGAGTTGGGATTCTAGTGCCTGCCCCCGGCCGGGACAAAGGGTCTTGCAGCGCGCCTCCTGCGGCATGAGGGCCGGCGAGTATTTGCCGGCGAAGCGGGGTGGCGTTAGGGTAGCGGTCCTGAAGGGAGGTGCGCGTCATGAGTGAACTGTTGCTGTATTCCAGGCCGGACTGCCACCTGTGCGAGGAGGCGGAAGCGCTGCTGGCGGTTGTGGCGCCGGGTAAGGCTTTCGAGACGGTGGATATCGAGGATGATATCCGGTTGCTGGACCGCTACGGTATCCGCGTTCCCGTGTTGCGGCGCGAGCCGGATGGCAGTGAGCTGGGCTGGCCTTTTGACGCGGCCCAACTCAGCGAGTTTCTCAGGCACCCCTGAGGTAAAAACCCGGGTCCTGGATGGCACACGGCCGCCCTGCAGGCGGCCGTTAACTGATCGCTTGAGCCCGGGCTCAGGGCTGGCCGTCTCTGCCGCCCCGGCTGTTGCGGTCGTTGCGAAACAGGTCGCCGGCGGCGTCCAGGACTTTCTCTACCCCTTCCTGGATGGCAATGAACAGGCCCTTGAAGATGCCCCGCGTGCGGTCCGCGGTCTCATCCATGACCAGGCCCAGCACCACGTAAGCGATCGGGACCAGGGTGGTGAAGAACAGGGCCAGGATGATGGCGCCGGCCCGGGTAAGCCAGGGCTCTACCCCGAGTTTTTTCGCCAGCACGCCGCAAACGCCAAGCAGCAGCGGTTGGCCGGGCCGCCCGTTCAGGTTGTCACGGACGCTGTCGAGAAATTCATTGGACGCCATCTTCAGTCTCCAGGTTGCGCGTAGGGTCACAGTATGAATGATGCAGATTCCATGCCAGCGTGCCAAAGGTCATGAACCCCGTTGATTTACGGCGTCCGGCGCGGGTGATGCTGCGGCACAGCAGCGCCGGGGATATCGTATTTGGCCATTCCATGGCAGGATTCACCACGTGAGCAGAATCCGGCAGAGCGACATGACCGTAGACGGCGACCGCCTGGCGCGCGTGCTGGTTGCGGGCATCCGTCACCTCTTTCAGCGGCGCGACTACATCAACCGCATCAACGTGTTCCCGGTGCCGGACAGCGACACGGGAACGAACATGGCCTTCACCTTCAAGGCGATCCTGGAGGCGATCGAGCAGCGCGAGTCCTGGCCTTTGCCGGACCTGTTGCACACCATCGGCGAGGCGGCGCTGGACGGGGCGCGGGGCAACTCCGGCGCCATCATGGCCCAGTACCTGCACGGCTTTTGCGAAGCCGCCGGGGACCGGGCGGCACTGGATGCGCCGTTACTGGCCGCGGCCTGTGCCCGCGGCGCGATGCAGGCCTGGACCGCCATGAGCGAGCCGGTTCCGGGAACACTTCCCACCGTGCTGGAGGACCATGCAAGGGCGCTGGAGGCGGCTGCCGGCCGAACCCCGCGGGATCTTCGCAAGGCCTTCGCGGCCAGCGTCGAGGGTGCGCAGGTGTCCCTCGACAACACACCCAACCAGTTGCCGGTTCTGAAACAGGCCGGGGTCGTGGATGCCGGGGGGCAGGGCTTTGTTGACCTGCTCAATGGGATCCAGACCTTTCTGCGCGATGGCACCATGGATGAGCTTGAAGCGTCGTGGCGGGAAGCGCCCGCAGAAGAAGTCGCCCACGAGGGCCTGGATGTGGGCGACCACCAGTTCTGCACCGAGTGCGTAATCGAGGGGACCGGCCTCGATCGTCAACAGGTCATGAGCCGCCTGCTGGAACTGGACCAGAGCTCTCTCGTGGTGGCCGGCAGCGACCGGCGCGTGCGCGTTCATGTACACGTGAACAACCCGGCGGAGGTGTTCCTGGCCTGCGAGGCCTTTGGTGAGATCACCCAGCAAAAAGCCGACGACATGCGCTGGCAGCACGGGCTGCTGAACCACACCGGCAGCGTGGCGGTCGTGACCGACTCGGGCTCGGACCTGCCGGCCGCCGAGGTAGAACGACTCGGTATTCACGTGGTGCCGGTGCGCCTGAGCTTCGGTGACCGGGAGTACCTGGATGGCGTCACGCTGGGCATGCAGGAATTCCACGCCATGCTCAAGGCGGGCGGCGAATCGCCGCGGACCTCCCAGCCGCCGGCGAAGGATTTCCGTCGCGTCTACGAGCTGCTCGGTACGCACGGCTACCAGGTGCTTTATCTCGGCCTGTCGCACTTTTTGAGCGGCACCTTCCAGGCCGGCGAGTCGGCGGCTGAACGGACCCCGGATACCGATGTGCTGGCGCTGGACACGCTGAATGCCAGCTGCGGCCAGGGCCTGCTGGCCATGGTGGCGGCCGAAATGGCCGCCGAAGATCAGCCCCGCGACCTGATCGTGCAAAAAATGAAAACGCTGATCCCCCTGACCCGCGTGCTCGCCATGCCGGACGAACTGGACTCGGCGGTGCGCGGCGGTCGCGTCCCGGCCGTGGTCGGCAGCCTGGCGCGATGGCTGCGGATTACACCGGTCCTGACCGCCAAACAGGGCCGCATGGGCCTGGACGGGTTTCATCTTGGTTACGGGGTGAATCCCGCCAAGTTTGCGCGGCGCGTCCTCAAATCCCTCAACCCCGAGCGGACCTATCGCCTGCTGATTGCGCACATTGACAACATCGAGGGCGCCCGCGAGTTGCGCCGCCTGATTCTCGAGGGGCACGGCAAGATTCACTCCTGCTACCTGGCCGAAGCGGGCCCGGCGCTGGGCGTGCACATGGGCATCGGCGGGCTGATTGTCGGCTTTACGCCGGACCCTTATGCTCTGGAGGCTTCGGCATGATGGCGCTTGGCCTCGCGATCGGAGTGGCCTACCTGCTGGGCTCGGTGTCCGGCAGCCTGGTGCTGGGGCGTCTGAAGCATGTTGATATCCGCACCATGGGCAGCGGCAATGCAGGGGGCACCAATGCGCTGCGCAGCGTGGGGTTCGGTTTTGCGCTCGGGGTGATCGTCATTGACGTGGGCAAGGGCTGGCTGGCGGCCGGCGTGGTTCCCGGCCTGTTTGGCGCCGACCAGGGATCGGCCCGGCTGTTCTGCGGCTTCGCCGCCGTGTTCGGTCATTGTTACCCGGTATGGCATGGATTTCGCGGCGGCAAGGGCGCCGCCACGCTGATTGGCACCCTGCTGGCCATCAACCCCTGGCTGCTGCTGCCCATGCTCGGAAGCTGGCTGCTGACCCTGGTGCTGTCCGGTTACGTGGGGCTGGCGACGGTCGTCTCCGGCTTCAGCCTGGTGCCCGGTGCGGCCTGGCTGGGCGGGCCGCCGGGGGTGATCGCTGTACGCGTTGCTGGTCGCCTGCTTCATGGCGTTTACCCACCGCAGTAACTTTCGCAACCTCAGGGCCGGCACGGAGCACCGTTTTGAGAAAGTGCGGCTGGCGCGCTGGCTGGGCCGGCGCCTGTCGTGAGCGCCGTGACGGTGGAGCTGGCGCGCCGGTTGTCCGGCGGCGGCTGGTGTTCCGGTGAAGACATGGCCCGCATGCTCGGCTGCAGCCGGGCCGCAGTCTGGAAGCACGTCAGCGCCCTGCGTGAGCTCGGGGTGGCGGTGGAGGCCCGCGCCGGGCAGGGCTACCGGCTCGCGCAGCCGCTGGAGTTGCTGGACCCGGTGGCGATTCGCGAAGCGCTCGGCGCCCGGGCTGCCGGGCTGGGCGGGTTGGATGTGGTCGCTGAGACCGGTTCGACCAATGCCGACCTGCTGACACGGCGCGGGGATGAAGTCCATCGACATGCCTTGCTGGCAGAGCGCCAGACCGGCGGCCGGGGTCGTCGCGGCCGGCCCTGGTTTTCGCCCTTTGCCCGCAATATCTACCTCAGCCTGGCATGGCGCTTCGAGTCCGGCCTGGGGTCCCTGACTTTTCTGCCGCTGGTGGTGGCGGTCTCAGCGGCGCGGGCCTGCGAGGCGCTCGGTCTCACGGGCCACGGACTCAAGTGGCCGAACGATATCGTGCTGGAGACGGATGGTGCGCTGCAGAAACTGGGCGGTTGCCTGGTCGAGGTGCGCGGAGACCTGGGCGGTCCCTGCCTGGCCGTGATGGGCGTCGGGCTGAATGTGCACATGGCCGGCGCGCCGGACCTGGAGGCCATTGACCAGCCGTGGGCTGACCTGGGCAGCCGTCTTCATGGCGTATCGCGAAACCGGGTGGCGGCCGTCTTGCTGCGGAACCTGCTGACCGATGTCGCCGCATATGAAAAGCAGGGCTTCGAGCCCTTCCGTGACGACTGGGACCGGTATGACTGCCTGCAGGGCCGCACGGTAACCCTGCGTGGCGAGACGGAAACGGTGCAGGGCACCGCCCGGGGACTGGGTCCCCGCGGCGGCTTGCTGGTGGCGCATGACGGCCAGGTGACCGAGCAGCTGGCCGGCGAGGCGCGTCTGCGACAGGCCGACTGATCAGGACGTGGTCATGGCCCCAAAAAGATCTTTAACCGTGGCTATAATGGTGGCGTAAATTCCCCCAACCGAAGCGCAAGGACCAAAATGCTCCGACTGATCGTCGTCGCTCTTATTGCCTGTAACCTGCTCTTGATTGGCGTTCATGTCGCCAGCGAACCCCCCGGTCCTGACGTACCCGTCGCATCACCTGCACCACTGCCCTCCGGGGTGCCGGAGCTTCAGTTGATTGATGAACTGGCGCCCGGCGCCTTTCCACGAAGCGATCCACGCCAGTGCTTTTCCGCCGGTCCGTTCGAAACGGTGCCGACCATGATCACCGCCCGCGAGGCGCTGGGTTCGGGCGCGGAAGACGTCCGCGAGCGGGAGAGCGAAGCCCTCGTTGAACTGGGTTACTGGGTGTCCCTGCCGGCAGTAGCGAGTTTCACCGAGGCCGGTGAATCTCTCCGCCAGCTGGAGGCAGCCGGCCTGCAGGACATCGCCGTGGTCAGCGATGACAGCGGCGAATACCGCGTCTCCCTGGGCTACTTCCTCGAAGAGGCCAACGCCCGCCGGCGTCGCGACGAGGTCCGCGAACTGGGATTTGACGTGGAAACGCGCCTGCAGCGCGAAACGCAAACCCGCTACTGGCTGGATTATGCGTTCAGCCAGCCGGAAATGGCCGAGCAGGCGGCCCGGGCCTTACCCGCCGGTGGCCAGCGGGCGATCCCCTGCAACGCCGAAGTCGGACCCTGACAACGGATGACGAAGCGACCAGCCCTGGGGTAAAATCCCGCGCTCAGTGCCGGTATAGCTCAGTTGGTAGAGCAACTGATTTGTAATCAGTAGGTCCCGAGTTCGAATCTTGGTGCCGGCACCATTAACAACACGCCAAATCCAGCCTATCCCCGATACCGCTACCTTCCCACTGTCCCTTTCTCGCCTGATAAAACGTCTCAAGCACAGCCAATATCCAGAAAAAAAAGGCCGGATACCTTTTGTATCCGGCCCTCAAATTGACACTTACAGCGCGCGTTAGAAAAATCCTCCCAGGGGACCGCACATTGGTCCCCCGGGAGGAGCTCACCGCTACTACTCAGTCAGATCAACCACTTCGATGATCCCGATACCCGGTTCGCCGGTGACCGTCTGCAAGCGGACCGTGTAGGCTCCGGGATCCAGCGTCATAAGAATGGCTGACTCCAGTTCATCAGTCGGCGCACTTCCTGTTGCAATGATCTCTGCAACGTTATCGGCATCGCCCCAGTTATCGTTGACCTTGAGCGGGGTGGTTCCCTGCAAAAGTTCAATGATGGGATCTTCAATGGTTGGTGACGTCAGGTTGATCGACGGACCGCGACCCCTAATCAGAATCGTTCGGGGTTGATCGCCCTGGATAATGAATCCGGTCACCAAAGCCTGAGGCCCTTCAAGCACCTGGGCCCTGGATGAGAGGTTAACGAGCTTCGACTCGCTCTGATCGACATCAATCACCTCGAACAGACCCACTCCCAGCTGGGTTTCAGGCACACCGCGCAACTGGGCGGTGTAAACGCCCGGGTTGAGACAGGTGTAAATCGCCGCTTCCAGGGGATCAGCAGGCGCCAGGCCCAGTTCAACAACCGTGTCTGCGGCTGCATCGTCCTGCCAGTTATCATTGGACGCAAGCGCCACCGAGCTGCCGGCCGGGAACAGCGCCAGGGTCGGATCTGCCAGCCTGGTCACGTCGAGGTTGATGCTTGGGCCGCGGCCGCGAAGGACGACACATTTTTCGGCCGTTCCGTCGATAATGAACCCGCCGACAAGCGCATCTGCCCCGGCTCCTACCTCGGCCCTGGCGGAGAGACTGAGGAGTTCGTTCTCAATCACCTCGCCCTCGTATTCGAGCACGAGCTTGGCATCGAAGATCGCGGTCGGCTTCCGGTCACCCTTGATGTACACGGCGAGATCGAAATCATCGGTCATGGGCAGGCCGTTGCTCGTGACCGGCGCTTCGCCTTCCGGCGTTACGATGGTCACGAAGTCATTGGTGGTGACATCGACCCAGCCCCTGCTCGTGGACAACGGAGAGGGTGCGCCTTGTGCTTCTTCATTCCAATCCAGGAGATTGATGACCGTGGTCACCAGTTCGCCCACCTCGTACTTGATGTTTTCTTTCGTGAACGGGGGCTCGCTGCATTCCTCGAGGGGAATTTCCAGGCCGGGGATATCCTGCCCAAACTTGTTCGCTTTCAGCCGCCAGCGGGGTCCGGAGACCAGCTCCACGCCTGAGGTAGCGGCTTCTGCATCAGTCAACGGGAAAGGGAACCCGACAAAGTTGAAGAAAGCATCATCGGCCAGGTCCACGGTGCCACTGCCGTCGCCGTCCAGAATACGGTAGGACCATTCAAAGGGATCCCGGTTGATCGTGGTGTAGAACCCGTTGGTAAAGCCGCTGGTCAGGTCCGCCGAGAGTGGTTGCGGCTGGGTATCCGGATTGGCGGCAAGGTTCGGATAAACGAACTGGCCGTTCCTCAGCACGGTTTCGGCCGGCAGGGGTGTTGGCGCGATGTCGCCCTCACCCGTGATGAAGTCGCCGTCGCCCTCGTAGCAGGAGCGTGTTGAAAGCCAGTACTCGTCGCCCCCCACGTCCCTCACCTCGTAATCCGGTGTGCGGCCCGTGGCGCCCTCGTTTTCCAGATCCTCGGGCCGGAGCTGGTCATTGGGGTTATTGGTGATCCAGTGCGTTACCTGCAGTTCAGCCCGGGTCACGGGAAAGTCTGCACCCTCCACCTTCCACTCATCCGGCAGCGGCAGGCGCGCATAGAGTCGCACGTCGTTAGGCCGCTTGATCAGGCTGCCCCAGCGATAGAGCACCTTGCCGTCATCCTTGAGGGTGATGGAATAGTCACTGCTCGTGGCGATGTCGTTCAGCACGGTGGTGTTGTCGTTAGGGAGCATGGGGTTTGTTATCGGGTTATAAGTGTCACCCAACACGCCCCCGGTAATCACCCTGACGTCGTTATCCAACTCTTCATTCGCGCAGTCAACCAGGTCCGGCTCATCGGTGAAGCCAAGCGTTTGTTGCTCACCGGTGTACGGGTCTGCAAACGAGTAAGGCACCACCTCGTGACAACTCACCACGTGCTCCAGGACCGTGTAGTGCTCCGTGGAGCATTTCACCGAGGTGCCACCCAGGCCCTGGCACCAGGTGCCGAGCGGTGGTTTGACCTTGTAGGTATCGGTCGCGGCGTTGGAAATCTTCACGCCGATGACATCCAGACCGTCCGTTATGTTGCCTGCAAAACCTTCCTGGTAGTCGTCATTGCGCGTTTTGGCCTGAGCGCCGAGAAAGTCGACGACCTCAAAACCGAATTCGCTATCAATGGGGTAGAGCGTAACCCCGTCGGACACAATAGGCGCGACGGGACAGGTGTCCTGTGTGATGCCGGGGATACACAGGATGGTCTGATCCTGGACGACCCCCGCAGGGCCGAAGGTCGAGCCGTTGAAACCGCCTTGCACGTCGTCGATGGAAAAGATGTGCACCGGCGATTCATAGGCCTGGGCCGGAAGGCCGGCCATGAGGCCGGTCGCCGCGGCCATGGCCAGGGTTAATGTTTTGGGTCTGAGCATGTTCATGCGCTTTTCTCCTGGTGAGTTGGGTTAATGGTTCGCCATCCTGGCACGGAGGTCTGCGCCCTCTGTGTCGGGCCCGTACTGAGCCCGGTCCATGTCTTGCCTCTTGCGTTCACAGGCTGTCCACCCGTGCTTCGCGGTCGCGGCAAGTAAATCCCTGCGTTTCGAGTGCAAAGGGGCGGACAAGCTGGCGAACCCCGCTGTCCAGCCCCGTAAAGTTCATCTGGTAGGTCATCGTCAGGTCGTTGCAGCTGTTGGCGGTCAGCGTGACGGTGCCGGCCGGTGTGCGGATCGCATTTTTGGGGCCCATGAACTCGCCGCCCTCCACCCACACGATGGGAAATACCACTTGTCCATCGCCAATCTGGTAGTTGCCGGAACCGGAAAACCAGAGGTTTTCGCCGTTCGGGCCGAAGGTGTTCCAGGACAGAAAGACCACGCCCGAGTCATCGTTGGCGCGTTCGTGGAAGCCCAGGAAAATGCCCTGGTCGGGGGCATCGGCGACCCACCAGATACCGGACAGGCGGCCGTTCAGAACGAAGCTGTCGGCCTGCAGCTGGTTGCGGTACTCCGGCACATCAACGCGGTAGGCGTTGAGCTGCGCCGGATCAATGATCAGCAGCTCCCAGTCACCGTTGTATTCAGCGGGGCTGAGGACTTCTTGCGGATCGAGTCCCGGCTCGAACACGGACGGCCCGTCGAGGAACAGGCGTATCGATTGACCCTCGGCCAGCCATTCGCCGGTTGACTCTGCGCTCCAGGAGTTCGGTTCGACCACGCCCCGCAGCTGGTGAATCACGCCGAAGCGATCGGCCTGGAAGGCCGGCAACATGATTGAGTCCTTAACGCTGTCGCCGTTGTCCAGCGGCGTGAGCTGCACCATGAGCAGTGAGCGATCCGCCTCGGCACAGCCGCGACGCAAAAACTGCATTTCCACATCAAGAAAGCCGGAAGAAGTGGCATTTTGCGGACCGCTGAAACCCGCAAACTGGATGGTTCCGGAGGTGATGACGGTTTCACGCCCCGGTATGTCGCTTAACGCCTCGGTGTTGGTGGCGCATCCCGGGGGATAGGGCGTGGTGGGGTTGCTCAGGAAGTTCTCCTGCGCCATGAGCAGTGCCGGGCTCAAGACCAATGCCAGGCAAGTCAGCAATCGTTTCGTCGTCATGATCTATCCCTTTGGTCCCTGAAACCGAAATCTGTCGGGTCCTCGCTTTCCTTACTGTCCTTCTGGTGTGCCGTTCTGCTGTCCCTGTCCCTGTCCTGCTGGCGGGCTTTTTCTTGTCGCCCCAGGGACCCTCAGCGGGCTCGGCTCCCTCGTTCAGGCAGTCGCAGGCACAGGCATCCATCCTCGCGCCCTGGCCCTTGCGGGCTTGATCGGGAGCAACGCCCAGCTCCTTCCAGCAGAGGCTCTGATTGACCCTTATCTGATTCAACAGGCGCGTCCGCTCCTCCTCACTTTCCGCGGCCGCCACGCACTCGCAGTTGCACCATTCCGGCCGGGCCGGTTCGGGCATTTCCTCTTGACCCTGGGCCATCGCCTGGGCTGCGAGCAGCAGCGCCAGCGGGATGACCGGGAGCAATCGGAGTCGCCGATTTATTGCTCGAGCCAAAGATCTGTTCGTGTTGAAAACCATAATCATCTAATTTAGAAGTATCTGATATATGTACTGTACAGAACGCCGCCGGGGACAGGATGACGCAGGTCAACTGTTCTTCCGAAAGCGGTTTTCTGGTTCTGATTCAGGCGCCGGGTATTGGCTCCCTGGCCGCGCGGACCAGGTGGGCGCCGTCCGGTCTGATGCCGTCAGGATAGAGGAGTGGGGGCTTTTACCCTGACCCTGAGCATGGGCACGGAATCCGCGAGCTTAAATCGGGGCCGAAACCCCGGGCTTTCTGCCTTCTGCCCACAGGGTGCAGGTATCAGGCGCGGGGTCCCAGCCTTCGAGTTGGTCCGGCCCGCACAGCAGGTCCAGGACCTCCGAGCGTTCCTGTGCGGCCAGTTCCCGCATACGGGCGATTACGGTCTGAAACTGCAGGTTGCCGCTTAAGCGTTCAAAGAGGCTCGAGTTCAGCAGGCTGTCCACCAGTTCCGGCGTTCCGTCACCGAAGCGGGCGATGCTCGCAATGCCGTTCAAAAGGGTAATTCGCGACATGGGGTCGGCTTCGATCATGCGCAGGACCAGTGACTGCGCTTCCCCGGCACGCCCTGCCGGTATCAGGTTCAGGCGTTTCCAGTTCATCACCTCGCCACTGTTGGGTTCGATGGCCAGCGAGCGGTCATAGAACTCATTGGCCAACTGGAAATTGTCGGCCTGACTCTCCAACAGGCCATAAACCGCCAAAACCAGCGGTTCTGTCGGCGCCAGTTCATAGGCCCGCTCCATCAGCGGGCGCGCAAGGCGCTCTACCTCGGCGGCAGGAATGTCGCCATAGGATGAGCCACTGTCTGAAAACAACAAAATGGCCTGTGCCTCGCTGGCCCAGGCCTGGGCAAATTCCGGGTCCATCCGGCGCGCTTGCTCAAAACGCAGGCGCGCTGCACGCCGCCTTCAAGAATCGTCGCCACATTCAACAGCCCGGCGATTTCCCGGATGCTCTTGTTCGTATCGGCAAACTGGCTGACGGAGGTGCGCGAGATGACCCGCAGGGAAGAAATTTGCGCCAGCTGCGTGAGCAGGTCGTCATGGATACCGGAGGTAAAAAATGCGTCCTCCTCCTGGTTGCTGCGGTTTTCACTTGTACCTGATCAGCGACCTGTACAGCCGCTACGGCGTGCACTGGCAGATGCATGAAGAGGAATCCGGCGAACAGGCCGCCCAACTGACCGAACAGGCCATGTGGCGGCAGCGTTGTCATGATCAGCCGCCGATCCTGCACAGTGATAATTGCCATACTGGCGAATCGCGAAGTGGTCTATGAACGGGCCAGGCAGCGCAATCCGCGATGCTGGTCAACCCGGACCCGAAACTGGCGACCCATCAGACAGGTCGCACTCAACCCCGATCAGGCGACGCGCAAGACACTCAACGCCGAAGCATGAGCTACGCGACAACTAGCGTGCAAAACACCGCCGGCACCATACCTATGCTAACCTTTTGCCCTGTATTTGCGGCACGGTCATCATCCTTGCGACCCAGTTGGTCCGCCATTCGTCTTGCGCTCTTGGTTGCCGGCGCCATCCTACTGCCGCTCTGGCTCGATCCCAATCTCGAGCCAAGCGACGGGACCGCGCTGCTTGCCTTAAATGCGCTCCCCCTGGTCATCATGGCAGGCCTGTGCCTGGGACTGACACGCAGACCCGGTCTGTCATTGCTGATGTTGACCGGCTTTATCGTCTGGATCTTTTTTGTCAACGCCAAGAAGCTGGAAGCACTGTTGCAGCCCGCCGTGTTCAGCGATTTCCTGCTCATCTGGCAGACGATCCGCGGCTTCGGGTTGCTGGGTAACTACGGCAATGCGCTGCCGTTACTGTTGCTGTTGGTATCCTTTGCGGCCGCGATCGTGTTTCTACTCACCAAAGAGCCGCCGGTATTGCGGCGTCCGGCCGGTCTGGCCCTGGCCGGGACTTGCTCCTTGCTGCTGCTGAGCCTGGGGCAGGAGTGGCTTCCGCCCGGCAAGTGGTATCACCAGGCGCCCATCACGCCGCAGGAATGGAACCCAATCGAAAGTGTCCGGCTCAATGGCCTGGTGGCCAGCATTACCCGGGCCAGCTCCCGGGCCAGATTCCAGTTACCTGATACGCAAACCCCTGAGCCTGTCCGTCCGGCATCCCTGGCAGGTTTGCAGACTGCCCCCCTTCGTCAGCCTCCGCGTTCGCCGGACGTCATTGTCATGCTCGCCGAAAGTTTTTTCGACCCTTCGATTCTCGCGCAAGTGGGCGAATGCGAGTTGCTGCCGGCCTGGTGCGCACTCAAGGCACAAGGGGTGAGTGGCACGCTGGAAGTGCCGACCTATGCCGGCAACACCACGCGCAGTGAGTTCGAGCTCCTGACCGCAGTGCCGTTCAGTATCTTCGAAGGGGTCGATTACGTGTATCTGAGTGTTGTAACCCGCCCGGTTCATTCCCTGCCATGGATGCTGCGCGGCCAGGGTTACGAAACCGTGGCGATTCACAACCACATGGGCTATTTCTGGAATCGGAACCGGGCCCTGCCGCTCCTGGGCTTCCACCGCTTCGTGGCAATGGAAAAAATGGAGGGCATTGAGGAACTCGGCTTTTACGCCAGCGACGACGTACTGACACCGGAATTGTACAAAGCATTGGAATCCGCACCCTCGTCCCGGCCCATCTTCACGTTCCTGATCAGCATGGAAAACCACGGCCCATGGGACGTGAATCGCAGAGATCGCCTGCCGGAATCCGTCAGCGATATAGAGGTACCCGAGGTGGTCTCCGATATCGAGGGGGAGCCGCTTCAGCAATACCTGTTTCATGCCGAACGTTTCGTGAACCAGTTAACCGCGATCTGGAACCAGCTCAAAGCACGCGACCGCGATACGCTGCTTATCGTGTTTGGCGACCATTTGCCAGGGCTCAACCAGGTGTTCCAGGTGCTCGGTTTCGATAACGGTCTCGAGCCACCGCAACAGTTCACCCCCTTCCTGGTCCTCGCCAATTTCGATCTCGAGGCAAACCCGCCCGCGCACCTGCCTATTCACCAGCTTCTGCCACAGGTCTTCCATGCCGGGGGGATGCTGCTCGATCCTGTCTATGCGGAGCTTCGGGCTGCCTTCAGTGTGCCGGCACCTGCCGGTCCCGCACCTGGTGAGGCGCGGCACGACTATCTGGAAGACCTTAGCTGGCGGTTACTGAAGGATCCCCAGTCCAGCGAGTTCGACGGGGGTGGGCGAAAATAGGGTTCTGGGTCAGGGCGTGTATTTCAGCCTATAGGTTATTGATCTTCTTCTGTAAAACATCGTTGTACATTCTTCCTTGTAACGCTCGATAAAGAATTGCATAGTTGTGCTCTATGCAAAATTCATTGACCGCTTCTACAACTCCGTATTTTTGGAAATCAGAGGTGCTGAAATACACATAGTCGTTTACCAGGATCACGCCACTTTCTTTAACTTTGGGTCTTGTGGCCAGCAATTCGTTTTAGCGCCCCTCGTACGTGTGATCTCCACCGAGTCCGTGGTAGCGTCCGGAGGCGAAAGATTATGTTTGCTGAATCCGGAATAATGGATGTCAATCGAATGATAAGGGTGCGAAAAAAAACGCCTGATCCTGATTCGAAGTGGCGGGGTTGCCAGGCCACAATAGATTTCTGAAGCGGGGGCCAACATCAGATATCAGATTCAATAACGTCCCCGTCGCCGGCCAATCTGGGGAGCAGCAGTCATGTCTGACGCGGCAAGTTTCGAATACGACGGCGGGGTTATCGCCGTGGACAGCACCTACAACCGTCCGCATATGGCCGCCTGTTACCTCCTGGAGGGGGAAGGCGCGGTGGCGATCATTGAAACCGGCACCAACGACAGTGTGCCGCGCCTGATGCAGGCGCTGGAACAGCGGGGTTGGGCCCCGGAACAGGTGTCCCACGTGATCGTCACCCATGTGCACCTGGACCATGCGGGTGGCGCCGGGGCCATGATGCAGGCCTGTCCCAATGCCACCTTCGTGGTCCACCCGCGCGGCGCACGCCACATGATTGATCCGTCCAAACTCGAGGCCAGCGTCCGCCAGGTCTACGGGGATGAGATCTTTGACCGTGACTACGGCACGCTACTGCCGATTCCTGCGGAGCGGGTGCGGGAAATGGACGACGGTGAAACCCTGGAGGTGGGCGGACGTCCGCTGGAATTTCGGGATACGCCCGGCCATGCGCGGCATCATTTCTGCATATGGGACGAAGCCACGCGCGGCTGGTTCACCGGCGATACCTTCGGCCTCTCCTACCGGGAACTGGATACCGGCAAGGGGCCGTTTATTTTTCCCACGACCACGCCGATCCAGTTCGACCCGGGCGCCCTGAAGCATTCCATTGAAAAACTCATGGACCGCGGGCCGCGGTGGATGTACCTCACGCATTTTGGTCGGGTCGGCGATTTGGCGCGGCTGGCCGGCGACCTGCTGACGCGCATTGATGAATTCGTGGCGATTGCCGAGCACTACTCGGATGCGGATCACCGTGGCAAGGTGATCGCCGCCGCCATGCTCGACGGTCTGGAGGACGCCGCCCGCGCGCACGGTGTGATGCTCGGCAGCGAGACGTTTCGCGAAATTGTCGCGGTGGACGTCAAGCTCAACACGCAGGGGCTGGAGTTCTGGCTGGACCACCGTGCGTCGCGTTAATGCCCGGACCGTCCGCGCGTCATAAAGGAATCATGGGGCCGGGCGTAAAAAATCCATCGGCGCCTTGCATGCGTGCCGGTCTTGCCGCACAATGCGCAGCAGCCCGGGGGGGGTCCGTACGGTGTTCCGACACGATGTCGGCGACGCCGGAGTAATAACAACAGGACTTGCCCGACCCTTGATACTACAAGAACAGCCCGTTGTATCCCGCCGTCATCCCCGCCTCGCTCGTGGGCCGGTGAAACTGTGTATCGTGATGTTCAGTCTGTGCCTCAGCATGTCAGCGCTGGCGGCAGGCGGAGCGCTGGACCAGAATCTCACCCAGGATCTGAACGGCTGGTGGCTGTTCCTGGCGTTCCTGACCCTGCTGACCGCAGGCATCTACCTCCAGTCAACAAGAAGGCGATCCGGATAAGTTCGGGCTCGCTATAAAAAAAGTAATAAAAATAACACTCGCCCGGTACGCCGGGCGTATTTGCATCCGGGCTCAGCCCGCGTAGATTTTTTCCAGGTATTGCGCATGCGGCCAGAAGGACTCGGCTTGCCTCGCGCTGGCTTCCGCGGCACGTTGCTGGTGTCGTTGCGGAACGCGAAGCGGGTGCTTGTCAGCCTGCGGAAAGCGACCCATGCCGGCCAGCATGCAGTACCAGCTGGTGCGCGGGTAAATCTGCTGGTTGATGTGGTCGAAGAGCACCCGGTCAAAATCCTGGTTGTTGTCCCAGGCCTCGAGAATGGTCCGCAGGTGGTCTGACATGTGGGGATTTTCGCGGGCGTCGATCCAGTATTGTGAATCGCTGCGGGTATTGGCCTTGTAGTGCAGCTGCAGGTAGTCGCGGACGCCATCGATAAACCGGTTGACGTACTGGTTGAACCGCTCCTGCCACTGGTTGGTGAAGTCCCCGGCCTCATAGCTTTCCGTGAAGGCCTCGATGCTGCTCTGGATGACATTGATCATCAGCGCTTCGAGCGGCTCCAGGAAGCCCTGGGACAGTCCGACCGCCACGCAGTTCTTTTGCCAGTGGTGCTCCAGCCGGCCTGGTTTCCAGTGCAGGTGAACGGCCCTGGCGCCCTCCGCCTGCGCACCCAGGTAGGCGCGGAATTCTGCCTCCGCGGCTTCCGCGTCGATATAGTCGGAGCTGTAGACATAACCGTTGCCCATGCGGCTCACCAGTGGAATATGCCAGCACCAGCCGTGACTCAGGGCCCGGGAAACGGTTTCCGATGAGAGGCTGTGCTCCTCCGGGTGGGGGGTGGGAATTGCTACCGCCGAGTCGTTGAACATGTAATCGCGCATGCTGACCAGTTCCTCGCCGAGGGCCTGGCGTATCAGCAGGCCGCGGAAGCCGGTGCAGTCGACAAAGAAATCTGCCGCCACGTCACCATGCTGTTCCGTGGTCACCGAGGCGATGTTGCCGGTTGCATCAAGGTTGACCCTGGCGATCGTGTCCTCGATAAAGTTCACGCCCAGTTCCATGGCCTTGCGCTTGAAGTACTGGCCCATCAGGGCCGCATCGAAGTGGTAGCCGTAGACCGCATCCGGCACGCCGTCTTCCATGGAAATCGGACAGCGCTGCTGGCGAACCATCGCGGTGGAGACGAAATAGTCATCGGGGTGCGCCGGGACATCATGGCCGTTCCGGCGCAGGTTGCAGTTGTCCCAGAAGTGGTTGACGTGGGCCCGGTCATGTTCGGAGAAGAACGGATGGAAGTAGCTCTCGTAACCCTGCACGGTGGACCAGTCCGGAAAACTGATGCCGCACTTGTAGGTGGCGTTACAGGCCGGCATCCATTCGGACTCGGAGATGCCCAGGCGGTTGAAAAACTCCTTGATCAGCGGCGTGGTGCCTTCACCGACCCCCACGGTGCCAATCTGGGCGGACTCGATCAGCGTGATATCGATATCACGGTCTTTCCAGGTGTGCTTGAAGTGCAGCGCAGCCATCCAGCCTGCGGTGCCGCCGCCAACGACAAGGATCTTCTTCGGGGGGTTGCTCATGCTGTGCCTTCAGGGGAACGGGTGGGTGTTCTGGGAAAGATTCTAGGCAAATGGCCGGCGCAGGTCACGCGGCGCGTGCGTCACCCGGCGAGCCAACTTACCAGCACGATGAATCTAATTTGTTGTGAACGAGCGCCGCCGGTTTCGCCCGCAGGGCGAAGAAGGCAAGCAAGAGAACAACACCAGCGTCACAAAAATCAAACAGCCCTCAAATACCACTCGTAGTCGCGGTCCGTGATCTCCGAATGGAAGATATCCGCTTCCTCGCGCTTGGCGATACCGTAGGTCTTGTGGAATTCCTTGCCAAAATACCCCGGCAGAATGGTGGCGGCATCCCAGGCGTCCAGGGCCTTTTCCCAGCGCACGGGCAGGGTGATCTCGTAATCAATATCTTCCCGCTCCGGCGTCATCGGACCCGGCTCGCACCGGTTCGTGAGCCCATGATGCAGGCCGGCCATGATGGCTGATACGACCAGGTAAGGGCAGGCGTCGGCGCCGGAGACGCGATGCTCGATGCGCCGGTTAACCTGGCTGGAAACGGGAATTCGCAGTGCCAGGTCCCGGTGGTTGGGTCCCCAGTTGGGCGTGGCAGGTACGAAATAGCCCGGCGCATAACGACGGTAGCTGTTGGCGTTGGGCGCGAATACCGCCATGGACTCGGACATGGTCTCGGCCAGCCCGCCAATGGCATGGCGCAGCGCATCAGACCAGGGGCCGTCCGCGCTCTCGCCGGAGAAAATGTTATTGCCGTCGTCGTCGAGCAGGCTGACGTGAATATGCAGCCCGGATCCGGCGTGCTCCTGGAAAGGCTTCGCCATGAACGTTGCCGACAGCCCGTTCTTCTTCGCCGCGGCCTTGACCGCCCGTTTCAGGAGAATCGCGTGATCGCAGGCGAGAATCGGGTCATCCACGTGATGCAGGTTGACCTCGAACTGCCCCGGTGAATACTCGGCCAGCGCCGCGCCGGCGGGTATGTTCTGAATCCGGCAGTAATTGTCCAGGTCAACCAGGAAGGGCTCCACGTCGTCAAGGTCGTCAAAGCTGCCGTACTGCACGCCGAGCTGGTCCCAGTCGGAGCCGGCGATTTTCGGGTGGCGCGGGATGAAGGTTTCGCCATCGTAGTCAACCAGGTAGAACTCCATTTCCGTGGCCAGCACCGGGTGCAGGCCCATGTCTTTCAGAGGCTTGATGGTCTCCTTGAGCATGTTGCGGGGGTCGAGAAAAAAGGGTGAGCCATCGAATTCCTGCAGCTCCAGCAAGACCTGGGCAGTGGGCACGCTGGCCCAGGGCACCGAGCACAGGGAGCCGGGTATGGCCACGCTGCGGATGTCCGGGTCGCCGTCGTGGGCGCCATATTTGAGGTTCTCCGCGGCTTCGCCACGGGAGTTGAGAAAGGCAACCGAGGCGCAGAAGTTGGCGCCTTTATCAAAGGGCTTGCGGAAGTCTTCCGGTGGTAGCCGTTTGCCCCGGATGATGCCGTTGATGTCTGCGGCGAACGCATCCATAAAGCGTGTTTCCGGATGTTCCTCCAAAAATCGCTCGAGTTCCTCGAGTAAGACATCGTCCGTCATGCTTCTCCCTCTGCTTATGTGCCGGTCGTGTTGACCTTGTTGTCGCGCCAGGCCAGGGCAGCGGCCAGGCCGTCGTCCCGCAGGCGCTGGTGAAACTCTGTGGTTTCCTCGCTGGGCTCGCGTTCAACGCTGATGCAATGGCGCACGCCTTCGGCCATGGCCTCGCGGAAGCCCGCCTTATCATACCCGTCCTTGATCGCCCGGCGTGCGTGACGCACCGCGTGTGCGTCGTTACGCGCCACGTCCATGGCCAGTTCGTGTGCCGCAGTCTGCAGCTGCTCCCTGGACACGACGCGGTTGACCAGGCCCCAGCGCTCGGCCCGATGGGCGTCAAAATGCTGTTCGCCCCGGAGCAGGAGTTCCGCTGAACGACGCGGCCCGCAGAACCAGGGCAGCAGCATGGCGACTATGCCGCTGCCGAAGGTCACTTCCGGTTCGCCGAGGCGACTGTTCTCGGCCGCCACGCACAGGTCACAGGCCAGCATCAGCTCGAAGGCGCCGCCCAGGCAGGCGCCGTGCACCGCCGCGATGACGGGTTTTTCCGCATCCCAGAAGCGCATGATAAAAGAGAAATCGCGATCGATTTCGGCGGCGACCGCGTCTTCGCCCGGTTGGGCCGGGTAAGTTTCTGAAAGGTCAAAGCCGGCGGAAAAAGCCCGGCCGGCGCCCGTCAGGACAACCGCGCGTACCCGCGGGTCGCCCTCGGCACGCGCCAGGGCCTCGAGCAGGGCCCGGACCATGGCATCGTCGATCGCATTGAGCTTGGCATCCCGGTCCATGGTGATGGTGGCGATCGGCCCATCAACTGCATAACTGACTCGAATTTCGCTCATGCCGGGCTCACCTTGCGCAACGTTTACGAGGACAACTGAATCCAGCAGGCCTTGGTCTGGGTGTAGCTCTTGAAGCTGTCCATGCACGCGTCCCGCGCGTTGCCGGACTGCTTCCAGCCACCAAAGGGCTGGGTAAAGTCGCCCAGGTCATAGCCATTGACGTAGACCATGCCGGCCTCGATCCGCTTCACCAGGCGCAGCGCGCGGTCGATGTCGCGGGTCCAGACGCTCGCCGCCAGGCCGTAGTCCGTGTCATTGGCGATCGCCAGCGCCTCGTCGACATCGTCGAAGGGAATTACGCTGGCCACGGGGCCGAAAATCTCCTGCTGGGCCACGCTCATGTCTGTGCGCACATCGGCGAGCAGCGTCGGGTTCACGAAGGCGCCGGGCTCCAGGGCCGCGGGCGCATCGCCGCCGAAAACCAGTCGCGCGCCCTCCTGCACGGCCGGCGTTGATCATCGCAAGCACCCGCTGCTGGTCCGCCTTGGTGACCAGCGGGCCCATGCTGGTCTCCGGGTCCAGCGGGTTGCCCGGGCGGTAGGCGTGCTCGCCTTCCGCCTTGAAGCGCTCCAGAAACTCGTCATAGATCGTGCGCTCCACCAGCAGCCGCGAGCCGGCGTTGCAGACCTCGCCCATGTTTTCGAAGATTCCGCCATAGGCGGCCTCGATGGCGGCGCCCATGTCCGGCAGGTCCGCCAGGAACAGCTGCGGCGATTTACCGCCGCACTCCAGGCCGACGTGTTTCAGATTGGACTGGCCGGCGTACTGCATGATCAGCTTGCCGACGGCGGTGGAGCCGGTGAAGGTCAGCTTGCGGACATCCATGTGCAGCGCCAGCGCCTTGCCGGCGGTTTCGCCGGGGCCATTAACGACATTGAAGATCCCGGCCGGACCGCCCGCTTCCATGAACAGCTGCGCCAGGCGCACTGCGCTGAGCGGTGACTGCTCGGCCGGTTTCAGGATCAGCGCGTTGCCGGCCGCCAGGGCCGGGGCGAACTTCCAGGCGGCCATCAGCTGCGGGTAGTTCCAGGGCGTGATCGCGCCGACCACGCCCAGTGGTTGGCGCAGCACCATGCCCAGCTGGTCATCGGCGGTATTGGTGACCGAGCCGTCGACCTTGTCAATGCATTCGGCCATGAAGCGGATGGTCTCCGCCACCAGGGGGATGTCCACGCTCACCATGTCGCCGATCGGCTTGCCCATGTCCAGCGTGTCCAGGATCGCCAGTTCCTCCGCGTTCGCCTCCACCAGTTCAGCGAAGCGGTACAGCACCCGCATCCGCTCACGGGGCTCCATGCGGGACCAGTGCCCGGCCTCGAAGGCGCGCTTGGCGGCGGCGACGGCCCGGTCGATGTCCTTGCCGGTGCCGGCGGCCATCTCTGCAAGCACCTCGCCGGTGGCCGGATTGACTGACTCGAAGCGACCGCCGTCGACCGAATCACACAGTTCCCCGTCAATAAAGTGACGGGTTTCGAATCGGCCCGCGAGGCGATCCGCAACGGCCTGCCAGTCGGCCAGGGAATGGTTTGCAATACGTTCAAGGCTCATGAAGCCCTCCGTTTGTTGTTGGGTTTCAGATCCGCCGCCCGGGCGGGCAAAATCAGGGCGTCAACGGCCAGGCAGCCGGACTCGTGCACCAGGACCGGGTTCAGATCCAGTTCCTGCAGCGCGCCGCCCAATGACGCGACAATCACGGAGAATTGCGCGGCGCACTTTGCGAAAGCCCCCAGGTCCGGGCCGGCTCTGCCGCGGGCCGGCGCCAGCAGGGCCTTCAGGCGCAGTCGCGCCAGCAGGCGGTGCGCCTCCGCCTCGTCAAACGGCGGCACGGCGCATACCGTGTCGTGCAGGGCTTCCATGTGGATGCCGCCAAAGCCCAGCACGACGAGCGGCCCGAAGTGCTGGTCCTGGACCATGCCAAGGAACAGCTCGGTGCCGCCCGGCGGAGCCATGCGCGCCACGCTGACCTGCGGCCCCAGTCGCTGCGACAGGTCGGTCCACGCCCGGGTTACGGCGGCCTCATCCGCCAGGCCCAGGTGCACGCCCTGCTGATCGGTCTTGTGATGCAGGCCGGGTAGCGCACTCTTCATGACCACGGGAAAACCCAGTTGCCGGCCGGCTTCCAGGGCTTCTGTCCGGCTGGCCGCTTCCAGGGTCAGGTTACACGGCAGGCCGCAGGCGCCGAGCAGCTCCAGGGCCTGCGCTTCACCAATTGCTGCACCGCTGGTCAGCGCCGCCTCGAGGCCCGCAAGCGCGTTGCCGTCGACCTGTGGCAGCATCATGGGCGGGCGCTGTTGCGCATCGCGCCAGGCGAGCAGGGCGCGCACGGCGACCAGGAATGGCCGCAAGCCGTCCACCACCGGGAAAGCCTTCCCGCGTCATGGCAACCGCCATGGGGTCAGCTGCCGCTGCCCTGGTGGTTGGCGACCAGGACGGCAGGCTTGCCGGAGGCTGCATGGCCTTTGCGCAGGTATTCGAGGTACTCCGGGTACAGCATGGAGAGCGGCGCCCGGTCGTGGACCACGGCGCCGATGGCGGCGTCCGGGTCGTTCATCATGATGCCCAGGCAATCGGCCATGATCTGGTCCGCATCGCTGCCGCCGGCGCCCCAGGCGTCCAGCGGGTTGACCGCCGGCAGGCCCGGATCGAGCCGCTGTTCGAGCGCTGCAACACTGGCGGAGTTCAGCTCCGCCAGCGGGGTGCCGAGCTCGTCGGCCAGGTCGATCAGCAGCTGCCGCTCACCGCCGGAGTCGTGCAGGGTGACGAGGCCGCCCGCGTCCGGCAGCGGATGGGGCTGGGCGAACAGCATCAGGGCCGTAACCAGTTCGTGCATGTCCCCGACCCGCTGCACCCCGTAGCGGTCAAAAATTGCCTGGAAGGCGGCGTCCTCGCCGGCCACGGCGCCGGAGTGGGACTGGGCCAGGCGCGCGGACAGGGCCGTGCGGCCCACCTTCACGGCCACCACCGGGATGCCGCGTCGTAAAGGCTTTCGCCAGCACCTTGCGTAACGCCTGCGGGTCGCGGGCGGTCTCCAGGAACAGCCCGATGGCGCGCGGCTGGTGCTCCTCGATGACGAAATCCATGTAGTCCGCGACGCCCACGGTGAACTCGCTGCCGGTCGACACCGCCAGGTTGAAGTCGATGCGTTCCTCGCAGTCCACGATGCCGGACATGCCGGCGCCGGAGTGGCTGATCAGGGTCACATTGCCCCCGGGACGGTGGTTGTTCCGGGTGTCGAAACCGCAGACCCAGACGCCATCGCGCGGGTTATAGAAGCCCATGCCATTGGGGCCGCAGACCAGCAATCCGGCCTCGACCAGACGCGCTGGCGGATGCGCTCCGCGAAGTCCGGATCGCCCTCCACGATCAGCTGCGACATCAGGGTGATGGCCCTCGCGCCGTGTTCAATGGCGCTGTCCAGCGCTGCTTCGAGGTGCCGGTCGGCCAGGCAGAACACCACGTGGTCCACGGTTTCCGGCAACGCGGCACAGGGAAGGAATAGCAGCGCAGGCCCAGGACGCTGTCGCGGCCCGGATTGACCGGGTAGACCGGGCCGCTGAAGCCCCCGGTCTGCAGGTTTTGCAGGGTCAGCCGGCCCACCGAGTGCTCACGTTCGCTGGCGCCGATCACGGCAATGGAACGCGGGCGCAGCAGCGGGTCCAGGCGGTGGCTCACAGGGGCACCGGCCTTCGGCGGGGTGTGGCTTCGGCGGCTCGTCGCGGGATACGCACGAGCCGGCCTAGAAATCTGCCGGCGGGGTCTGCCGACGGCGGGGCGGGTCCCAGAAGGGATCTTTGACCACCACGGCTTTGGCCATTTTGCGGCTCCAGGCCAGCTCCCGCTGGTAATAAATTTCCACCATCATCTTTTCGCCGACCTTGCCGTGGGGCGCCTTGACCGTCGCCAGGGCGATGTTCTTCTTGGCTGATGGCGACCACAGCGCCGAGGTTACCCAGCCGATCTTGCGCTCGCGCGTGTCATAGACGTAGGAGTGGTGGGCCGGCTTGTTGTCCTCGATATCCAGCTTGACCAGCGCGTAGCGCGAGCCCTTATCACGCTCGTGCAACAGGCGTTGCGACCGTTGAATACCGGCTTGTCGAAATGCACCAGCCAGCCCAGGCCGAGTTCGAAGGGTGAACGGGTGTTGTGCGGCCGCACCGTGTGCATGGCGGGTGAAAAATCCGTTGCCGCCAGGATGATAGCCGGCCTCGATGCGCAGCATTTCCAGCGCCTCCGAGCCCATGGCCTTGATGCCAAGCAGCTTGCCGGCCTCGAACAGCTGATCCCACAGCGTTTCCGCCTTGTCCGGCTCGACCCACAGCTCGTAACCCAGGTCGCCGGTGAAACCGGTACGCGACAGGGTCAGCTTGCCGCCTTCCCAGTCGATCTGGACCAGGCCGAAGGGTGTCAGCTCCTCAACCTCCTTGATGCCCATTTTCCGCAGCACGGCTGCCGAGGTCGGTCCCTGCAGCGCCAGGCCGGCCACCTCGTGCGTATCCTCGACGATATCCACGTCGAAACCCCGCGCATTGATCATCAGCCAGTCGATCTGGTGCTCCTGGGAGCAGAGCCGGTAATCGCCCGGGCCAAAGTTGAAGATCGTGCCGTCGTCGATGACCCGCCCCTCGTCGTCACACCAGACCGCGTAACCGACGCGGCCGGGTTTGATCTTGCGCACATCGCGGGTCACCAGGCGGTTCAGAAACGCTTCGGCGTCCGGTCCGAGGATGCGGTGCTTGGTCATGGGCGTGATGTCGAACACGCCGCAGGTATTGCGTCCGGCGAAATACTCCAGCGTCGCATCCGTATAGGCGGGCACGGACAGGTAGTCATACCAGCGCGACCATTCCTGGTTCTCGTTGTGTTCGGCCTGGCGGGCATGGAAAGGGCTCGGGAAGACCTTTTGCTTGTAGTGGTCCCGCGAGTCGATCTTGAAGGTTTTCATTCGTTCAGGCTCCCTTGCTCAGGATAACGTCGGCGGCGTTGCGACCGGCGCAGCCCATCACGCCGCCGCCCGGGTGGCTGCCTGCGCCACACAGGTACAGGCCGTTGACCGGGGTGCGGTACTGGGCGGCGCCCGGTACCGGGCGCAGCATGAAGAAGCTGTCCAGCGACAGTTCACCATGGTGCCAGTGCCCGCCGGTCATGCCGAATTGCTGTTCCAGGTCCGCCGGGGTCAGCAGCTCGCTGGCGGTGACCAGCTTGCCGATGCCCGGGGCGTAGGCCTCGAGTATCTCCATGCAGCGGTCCTGGAAGCCGGTCCGCGCATCATCCCAGCCGCCTTTCAGGTCATAGGGCGCCCACTGGATGTTGGCGGACAGCACGTGCTTGCCGGCCGGGGCCAGGCTGTCGTCAAAGATGCTGGGCACAGAGATTTCCATCACCGGGCTGGCGGAATGCTCGCCGTATTTGGCGTGGTTGAAGGCGTGCTCCACGTAGGTCAGGTCCGGGGCGATCACGCAGGCGCTGGCCGCGCTGCTGCGCATCCAGTCCGGCGAACTGCGGCGGCTGGTCCAGGGCCAGGTGCAGCTTGGCCACGCAGCCGCGGGTGCGGATGTTATGAATCCGGTTCGCGAAGCCCGCCTCGATGTTGCGCACGCCAAGCAACTGCTCGAAGGTGGTTTTCGGGTCGGCGTTGGAGATCACGACGTCCGCATCGAGCTGCTCGCCATCCTCCAGCGTCACGCCGCAGGCCCGGTCAAAGTCCATGCGGATCTCGCTGACCCTGGTGCCGACCCGCACGCTGGCGCCTGCGGCCCGCGCGGCGGCGTCCAGCGCCACGGTCAGGGCGCCCATGCCGCCGGCGGGAATGCTGTAGCCCTTGCCCTGGCCGAAGCGGTGCAGGGCGCAGAACACGCTGTTGTTGGAGCGGGGTCCGAGGAAGGTGCCGAGGGTGCCGTCCAGGCTGAGGGCGCCCTTGAGCAAATCGCTCTCGAAGCGTTCCTGCAGGATATCGAACACGTTGATCCCCGTGATGCGCAGGAATTCGCGCATGTCATCGGTGCCCAGGCGGCGGATTTTCAGACCCAGCTTGCCGAGCGCCAGCAGGTCGTTCTTGTGCAGGGTCCCGAGGCGCGGCGGTACCTGGTCGCGCAGATCCCAGATGACCTGCGCAAAGGCGCTCATCTGCCGGTAGTACTCGGCCATGGCCGGACGGTCATCGTTGAGGGCGCTTGGGCCACCCAGCGTGCCCTTGTCTATCGACAGGTACTGGCCGTCTTCGGCCAGGGCGATCGTGTGCAGACCCTCCGCGGCCATGCGCAGCCCGTGACGCTCGAGCGCCAGGTCGCGGCGCAGCCCGTCATCCAGTCCGTAAAGCAGGTGCGCGCCCGCGGACACCCGGTAGCCGGGGGCAAACTCGCGGGTCACCGCTGCGCCACCGACGCGGTCGGAGGCTTCCAGCACGGTCACGCGCACGCCGGCGCGGGCCAGGAAAGCGGCGCAGGTCAGGCCGTTATGGCCGGCGCCGATAATGATGGCGGAGGCGGGCTTCCTGCGGGAGGTTTTTCTAGGGGTTTGGCTTGTGGGCTTAGTCATCGAGCCAGCCCTCCGGCACCGTGTTGGGTTTCTTCAGGTCCATGAGAATCTCGCGCGCCGCGTTGGCGCCCGGTGCGGCCATCACGCCGCCGCCGGGGTGGTTGGAGGAGCCGCACATCCACAGGCCTTTGACCGGCCCCCGGTATTGCGCGTAGCCGGGTATCGGGCGGTTGAACAGCAGCTGGTCCATGGTCAGTTCGCCCTGGAAAATGTTGCCCTCCGTCAGGCCGACCTCGTTTTCCAGTTCCCGGGGGGTGCGCACCTCCACGTGGGCAATCAGCTTTTTGAAGCCGGGTGCGTAGTTTTCGATCTGGTTCAGGACCGTGTCGCGGAAGCCGTCGCGGTCCTCGTCGGTCCAGTCCTTGCCGCGGATTTTTGGCGGCACGTACTGCACGAAGACGGACATGAAATGTTTGCCCGGCGGGGCCATGGTCGGGTCGGTCAGCGACGGCATCAGCATGTCGATGTAGGGGTCGCGCGACCAGGTGCCGTCTTTCCAGTCGTCGTAGGCCCGCTCCAGGCGCTCGATGGAATCGATCAGGTGCATGTCCGCCTTGATCAGTTCCGGGTTGCCGCGCAGGGCAGGGAAGTCGGGCACGCCTTCCAGGGCGATATTGAGCTTGCCGGAGGAGCCGCGGATCTTGAAGTTGCGGCATTTTTCCAGGAACTCGGGCCGCAGGTCCTTGGGATCCATGCATTCCAGGAAGGTGCGTGGCAGGGTCATGTTCGAAACCACGATGTCCGCATGGTACTCATCGCCGTTTTCCAGGGCGACGCCGGTAACCTGATCGTCCTTGACGATGATGTGCTCAACGCCGGAGCCGGCCACGGTCGTGCCGCCGTTGTCCTCGTAGCAGGCGTGCATCGCGTTGGCGATGGCGCCCATGCCGCCGCGGGCAAAGCCCCAGGCGCCGGCGGTGCCGTCCACGTCGCCCATGGCGTGATGGAGCAGCACGTAGGCTGTTCCCGGCGACATGACACCCAGGGCGGAACCGATGATGCCGCTGCCCGCGTGCGCCGCCTTGATCAGCGGGTTCTCGAAATACTCGTCGAGAAAGTCCGAGATGCTCATGGTGTAGAAGCGGATCGTGTCGTAAATGGTCTGCTCGCCCAGGTCCCAGAACTTGCGGCCCAGGTGCAGCAGTTCGAGCAGGTCCCGGGGCTTGAAGGAGGTGGGGTCCGGCGCGGTGCGCAGCAGGAACTGACGGATGAAGCGGGCCTGGCGCATGATGTCGCGCCAGTAGCGGTGCTCCGCATCCGCATCGCGGTGGCTGTGGCGCATCATTTCGCGCCGCGACGCATCGCTGTCCGTGTAGCTGCCGAGGTAATCGCCGTTCTGGCTGATGGTGACCGAGCCGCCGTAGGGCACGACCTGCAGCCCGTATTTGGCCAGGTCCAGTTCGCGATAGATTTCCGGACGCAGCAGGCTGCAGACGTAGGAGCAATTGGAATAGATCCAGTCCTCGTGCAGGTTCCGGCTGACGGTTGCACCGCCGATCCAGTCGTTTTTTTCCACCAGCAGCACGTCCAGCCCGGCCTTGGCCAGGAAGGCGGCGTTGGTGATGCCGTTGTGCCCGGCGCCAACCACGATGGCGTCGTATTTCTTCACTAGTTATTCCCCGTTGCCCCGATCTGTGCCGGGAGATTGTTGATGCGTTCAAGCGTGATGTCCACCGCTTCCTCGAAGGCTGCCAGGGTCAGCGCCAGGTTGTTGTCCCGGGCATGCGCCTCGCAGATAAACCAGGGTTCGCGGGAGTCCGGCTCACACAGTATGCCCAGTTCATGGAGTTCGGGGGCCATGGTGTCATAAAACGTGTAGTCCGAGTCCAGCCAGTCGCGATAATTGCCCGGTGCGGTTTCATGGAAGAACAGGCCGCCCATCGACGGGTGCCCCACGAAGCTGTGCGGGATGTCGCGCGCCGTCAGGATCTGGCTCATGCCGGCCTGCATCCGGCTGCCATAGTCGGCGATGGTTTCCAGGGCATCGGTTTCATCGAGAATTTCCAGGGTCTTGTGCGCCGCCGCCAGGGACACGGAGTGGCAGGTATAGGTGCCGCCGTGCACCACGCCGTTGCCGACCTGGCTTCATGATGTCCTCGCGCCCGGCAACCACGGAAATCGGGTATCCATTCGCAACGGCCTTGGCAAAGGTGCACAGGTCGGCCTTGAAGCCCATAAGTTCCTGCACGCCGCCACGGGCAACCCGAAAACCGGATTTCACTTCGTCCACGATCATCACCACGTCATAGCGGTCGCAGAGTTCGCGCGCGGCCTGGACGTACTCCCTGGTGGCCGTGATTGAGCAGCAATTGCCCATCATCGGCTCGATCAGGAAGGCGCCGATATCCTGATGGTGCTTTTTCAGCACATCCTCGAGATAGTTGGCGTCGTTCAGCGGCGTAAAGTGGGCCAGTTTTTTGAGCATCGCGGGGATGCCCTCGCTGTCCGCCTCCACCGAGGGTTCGCCGGTGTCCTGATCCCATTCCTCGATGTCTGCGTACCAGAGCACCGAATCAAAAATTCCGTGGTAGCCGCCCTCGACGATGATGTGCGCGTCCTTGCCCGTGAAGGCACGGGCCAGGCGCAGCGCTGCCATCACCGCCTCGGTTCCCGAGTTGGAAAAACGCACGAGTTCCGCCGCCGGCACCATCTTGGTGATGCGTTTGGCGACCTCGTATTCCAGTTCCGTGGACAGCGCAAAGACACCGCCGACCTGCATGCCCTCCCGAGCTGCTTCATCCACCCGCGGATCCGCGTAGCCGAGAATGCCGGGCCCGTAGCCCATGCGGTAATCGATGTATTCATTGCCATCGATGTCGGTTATCCGCGCCCCGCGCCCGTGGTCGATGTACAGGGTTTTGTCGTCACCCCAGTAGCGGAAATTGGATGACACACCCAGGGGCATGGCCTGTACGGCTTTTTTGAAGTGTGCGTTAGATCGCTTTAGCGAACGACGTCGCCGGGGGGTGTCCATGATTGCTCCGATAGTGAAAAAGACGGTGACGAGTTTCCCATAATCCGCGTATACTGTCCATCTGAATGAATAAACATTCAGTCAATAGCTGATAGGCGCTGCCGCTAAGCATTCTGGCCGGCGCTTCTGGAGCCTTACGCGAGTTCATGAAAAAGGACGCCAACACCAAAATGCCGCGCACCGCCAGTAAAGCGGAACGGCGGACCCAGCTGATCGAGGCCACGATTCGCTCGATCGCCAAAAACGGCCTGTCGGACACCACCACGGCCTCGGTGGCCAGCGAGGCGGGGCTCAGCCAGGGCATCATCAACCTGCATTTCGACAGCAAGGAGAAGTTGTTGCTGGCGACGCTGGAGCGGGTTGTGGACGAGTATCGCCAGCTGTGGGAGTCGGCCCTGGAGGCGGCGCCGCCGGAGTCCGGCGGAGCGGCTGGCGGCACTGGTCGAGGTGGATTTCCACCACTCGGTCTGTGACCGCGACAAGCTGGCGGTCTGGTTCGCTTTCTGGAGCGAGTCCAAGGCGCGCCCGACCTACCGCAAGCTGTGCGCCGCCCGCGACCGGGATTACGACCGGATCATGATCAAGCTGTGTCGCGAACTGGTTCGCGACGGAGGGTATGACCGCATCGATCCGGAATACGCCGCCCGGGCGCTGGCCGCCATCACCGAGGGGCTCTGGCTGGACATGCTCGCCAACCCGCGTTCGCTGAGCCGCCGCCATGCGCTGCGCGTATCCATGACCTACCTGGCACATATTTTTCCCGATCACTTTGATCGCATCGAGGAGCGCGAAGCCTCATGAGAGTACCCATGGACGCCACCACCGCGGGGTGGCTGGAGACGGCCCGCCGCTTTGCCGAGGAAGAGTTGATTCCCTGCGAGGTCGAGGCCGAGATGAACGAGGGCCGCCTGGCCGGAGAAGACCGCCAAGGCCCACAAGCTGCGTGCCCGCGAGCTGGGTTTCAGCTCCATGGACGTGCCTCCGGAGCATGGCGGCCTGGGTTTGCGCCAGGTTGACCAGGTAGCGGTCTGGGAGCAGCTGGGCCGCGTGACCAATGCGCTGTGCTGGTGTTTTTCGGAGCCGCACCAGTGGATGTTCGAGGCCTGCACGCCGGACCAGTTGCAGCGCTACGTGCTGCCGCTGATGCGTGGCGAGCGCAAGGAATGCTATGCCATCACCGAGGAGGCTTCCGGCTCGGACGTGGTGGTAGAGACCACCGCGCGGCGCGTGGACGGGGGCTACCGCCTGGACGGCGTGAAGTGGTTTGTGACCAGCCATAACCTGGCCGACTACCTGTTCGTGCAGGCACGGCTTGCTGACGGGCCTCACGCAGGCAGCGATGTGCTGCTCTTCGTGGACGCGGATACGCCCGGCATCGAGGTTTTGCGCACGCCGCTGTTCAGCCACACCTTCGATCACCATCACCCGGAGCTCAAATTTACGGATGTGTTCGTGCCAGCCGAAAACCTGATTGGCGAAGAGGGTGGGGGCATGGCCTGGTCGCATGCCTGGTTCCGGCGCGAGCGTTTGATGATCGCGGCGCGCAACTGCGGCGCGGCGGCACGGCTTGATCGAGGAGGCGACGGCGTTTGCCGCGCACCGGGAAGTGTCCGGTGAGCCGCTGCTGGACAAGCAGATGATCCAGGCCATGCTGGCCGACAGCGTCACGGAACTGTGGGCCGCCCGCCTGATGACCTACGAAACCGCTGCGGCCCATGACCGCGGTGATGACGTAAAAGCCTTGCACACGCGCTGCTCGGTGGCCAAGCTCTACGCCTCGGAAGCGGCCGGCCGCATCGCGGACCGCGCCCAGCAGATTTTTGGCGGTCGCGGTTACATGCGGGAGAACTGCGCCGAACGCTTTGCACGCGAATTGCGCGTCGACCGGATCTGGGAAGGCGCCAGCGAAGTGCAGCGCCTGATCATCGCCAGGCAGCTTGCCAAGCGCGGGCTGGATGGAATGTAAGCACGGAGGAAACACCCTTGGAAATGAACAAGATCGCGCAGCTCGCTGCGCAACAAACGGATATGCGGGCCATTGACCAGGCTTTTTACCTGGATGAGAGCATTTACCAGGAAGAACTGGAACGCATCTTCATGCGTATCTGGCTCTACGCGGGACATATCAGCGAAATCCCGCGGGTCGGTGACTGGTTTCTCTATGAGCTCGACCGGGAGTCGGTGATCATCATCCGCGCCGCGGAGGACCGTGTGAACGCGCTGGTCAATGTCTGCCGGCACCGCGGGTCGCGGGTCTGTCTTGAACCCCAGGGCCACGGGCGCCGTCTGACCTGCCGCTACCACGGCTGGACCTACGACGCGGACGGCAAACTGGTGGCTGCCGCGCACATGAAAGAGGACTTTGACCAGTCCGGGCTGGGCCTGAAGACCATTGCCTGTGAGCTGATCGGGGGCATGATCTACATTAATTTTGCCGACGATCCGGCGCCGCTGACCGACGCCAAGCGGGAACTGGGCGCCTGTCTGGAACCCTGGGATCTCGCCAATGCGAAGGTCGCGCACCGGCAGAGCTATCCGATGGACGCGAACTGGAAGCTGGCGGTCGAAAATTACTGCGAGTGCTATCACTGCGCGCCCTCGCACCCGGAATATTCCCGGGGCCATTCGCTCGCTGATCCGTCCAATAAGACGCCGGAGAACTACGCTGCGCTGAAGGAGCGGGCGATCGCCTGTGGTCTGCCCAAAGAAGGGCTGGACAAGAAATATGCCAATGCTCCCGCGTTTGGCGCCGGCTATGGTTTCTCCAGCTATCCCCTGGTGCGTTCGCACGTCACCGGCAGCAAGGACGGGCAACCCCTGGCGCCGCTGATGGGGCGCATCAAGGATTACTACGGCGGCTGCACCGACTTCGAGGTCGGGCCGGTCACTTTCGCCCTGGCGTACCCGGACTACGTGGTGATCTACGCCTTCAAGCCGCTTGGCCCGCAGCGGGCGGACTGCGACATCACCTGGCTGGTGCGCGGTGACGCGGAGGAAGGCAAGGACTACGACAAGGACAAGCTCGTGTGGCTGTGGGACGTGACCACCCATGCGGACAAACGCATCATTGAGCGCAATGCGCAGGGGGTGCGGTCGCGCTTTTACCGGCCGGGGCCCTTGAGTCCGATGGAGTATTACACCTGGGATTTTCTTTCGTGGTATCTGGGGGTTATGGGGCGGTAAGGGAGGGTTCCGTGGAGACCCGGCGGCGTCCGGCGTGGAAAGGGGGCGCTTCTTGCGCCTTTGGCGCAAACCGCACCCCCTCTCCACGGCCTTCCGCCCAATATTTTTTTGGGGCGGGGCGGTAAGGAGGGTCCGTGGAGACCCGGCGGCGTCCGGCGTGGAAAGGGGGCGCTTCTTGCGCCTTTGGCGCAAACCGCACCCCCTCTCCACGGCCTTCCGCCCAATAATGTTTTGGGGCGGGGCGGTAAGGGGGTCGGGGAGACCCTGGGTTGATAAATCGTCAACTTAAAACAGGGCTTTTATGCCGTCTTGCATTGTGCGGGCGCGCTACAGTTGTTAAATTCTGGCTAGAAAACCGTTATTTACCGTTTCTGTGCTGATTGGGCGGGGCGGGAAAGGCGGTCATAAAATAAAGATCTCACGGCTGGTTAATGAGATTTACTTGCAGTCATTTGGGAAGCCAATCACCGTCAGAGGCAGGAAGAACCTTATGAGCGATTCGTCCAGGTACGGCAAGATCGGGTCGAAAAGGACCACCATCTCCACGGCCATTGCCACAGCGCTTGCGCCAGCCGGCTATGCTGTCGCGCAACAACCGGAGACCGACGAAAATATCATTGAAGAGGTGATGGTCACCGCGACCCTGCGTGAGTCTTCCATGCAGGACCTGGCGCAGAGTTTGCAGGCCTTCACCACCCAGCAGATCGAACGAAATGCGTTTACCAACTTCAACGATGTTGCCAACGCATTGCCCAGCCTGACCCTTATCGCCGACCAGCCCGGGCGAAACTCGGTCAAGTTCCGCGGTGTTTCAACTGGTACGGGCGAGTATTACACCGACAGCACCAGCGCCATCTATTTTGACGAGACGCCGCTCACCTTCAGCTCGCAACAGCTGTGGCCGGCCATGGTCGACATTGCGCGTGTTGAGTCCTTGCCGGGACCTCAGGGCACGCTGTTCGGTGCTGCTGCGCTGGCGGGTACGGTCCGGGTGGTCACCAACCGGCCTGATACGACCGGCTATTCGGGCCAGGTCTACGCTGAATATTTTGACACCCAGGGCGGCGATGGCAGTTATGCCGTCAACGGCTGGCTGAACGTGCCGCTCATCGAAGACACGCTGGCCATGCGGTTTGTGGGACATACCCGCGACGAAGGCGGGTGGATCGACAACGTTCTTGGCAATACGTATGTTCAGCCGGCACCGCAATTTACCTCGCCTGGCAATAACTCGGCCATTGTCGAAGACAATTACAACGACTATTCACTGACCGGCGGGCGCGCCTCCCTGCTGTGGAACGTCAATGACAACTGGGAAACCGTTGTCACCCTGATCGCGGAAGACAACTCCTCCGAGGGCGCCTGGGGGGATGACTCAAACCTGCCGGAATACCAGCACTCCCTGTTTTACAAGGAAAACCGTGACGACAACTGGTGGAACGCCGGGCTGCTCATCAACGGTGATCTCGGGTTCGCCACCCTGACCTCGAGCACGACCTACCTGGATCGCGAGATCACCTACGAATTTGACAACATGATCTACGAGCAGTGGAAGGACAGTTACTTCGGTGTCTATTACGGCTTCGCGCTGTACAACACCGAGTACACCTACGGCTACCTGTTCAACGACCAGACCCAGGACCGGGTATCGCAGGAACTGCGCCTCACTTCGAACGGCGACAGCCGCTTCCAGTGGATGGTCGGCGCGTTCTACGAGAAGATCGACGACCAGTGGCTCTACGGCGCGGTCAACAACGACCTGGTCGACACCATCGGCTGGTACTACGCCAACTACCTGGCCTACTACTACAGCTACAACGGAATTTATGACATTCCCTATCCGCTGACGCCGACCAACCTGGCGTATACGCAGCGCCTGGACCGCACCAACACCCAGCTGGCCTTCTTCGGCGAGGCGACCTTCCAGATCACGGAGAAATGGTGGGTGACCGGCGGCGCCCGCTGGTTCAAATTTGAACAGGACTACCTGGAGCAGAACCAGTTTCCGGAAGGCCTCGCACCCCCAGGCAGCCGTGCCACGAATGGCATCGTGACGTCTCAGACCGACGTTGATGACATGGTGTACAAGTTCTCTACCCAATACTTCTTCAACGACGATCACATGATCTACCTCCTTTACAGCGAAGGTTTCCGCCCCGGGGGTGAGAACAGTCAGAGAGCATCCGGCACCGGGCTCATTCCGGTTACCTTTGAACCCGATTTCCTGAACAACTACGAAATCGGCGGCAAGACCGAATGGCTGGACAACCGCCTGCAAATCAACCTGACCTTGTTCCTCATGGAATGGAATAACCGCCAGTTCAGTGAGGGCGGCGTGGGTGGCCAGTGGTGGCTGCGGGGAACGGTTAACGGTGGTGATACGGAATACAAGGGCGTGGAACTCGGTGTGACCTGGCAGATTACCGACAGCCTGTTGTTTACCGGCAATTTGACCAATCTAAAAGCCGAGGCCAAAAGCACCTACGAATTCCTCAATGGCGATGTCATCGAGCCCGGTGATCCCCTGCCAAACGCGCCGGAACTCCAGTACTGGGCAGCGCTGGACTACACCTTTCCCTTCGAGCTGTTCGGCGGCGAGTTGTGGACCCGGGTGGACTACGCCTACGGGGATGAGTGGTGGAACAGCACGGGTGCTGCCATCAACCGGTCCCCTGCCGGCCTGATCCCGGACTGGAGCAACACGAACCTCCAGCTCGGTCTGAATTTGCCCAATGAGTGGATCGTCACGCTGTTCGTGCGCAACCTGACTGACGAGCGACGCGTCAACAACCGGCAGGACAACAGTTATGCCTCGGACTGGTTTGATACCGACGAATACGCGTTTTTCGATTTCGTCAACCGGCCGATCCATTACGGATTCTCGGTGCGTAAGACCTGGTAGGGCATTGCACCTTCCGAACGATGCGGCGGCCTTCGGGCCGCCGCTTTGCTTTGCCGGCCTGGCGGACACATGAGTGACATGCACAGCACCGGCAAGCTGATCACGACCTCGGTGGTGCGGGGCTCGCGCCAGGGCGAAAGCCACGGCGGTGTGTACCTGGTGGACCTTGCGCAGCAGCAGGCGCGCCGGGTCATCGACTGGAACACCATGAATATCGACTGGCATGGCCGAGGCTGGGACCGTGGCCTGCGGGGTATCACCTTCCATGACGGGCGCGTCTACATTGCCGCCAGCGACGAGTTGTTCGCCTACACGCCGGATTTTCAGCTGATCGGCTCCTGGCGCTGTCCCTATCTGAAGCATTGCCACGAAATTGACAGCTGGGACGGCCAGATTTTTCTCACCTCGACCGGCTACGACAGCATCATTGCCTTCGACCCGCAGCGGGAGGTTTTTCACTGGGCGTTGTTCGTGGAAACCAGGCAGTTTCGTTTCGAGGGGCGGGTTTATGACCCGATGGGCGATGACGGCCCGCTGATGCTCAACAAGCTGCACCTGAACAACGTGGTCTGCACCAGCGGCGGCATGTACATGGCGGGGCTGAAGTCCGGCGGCCTGCTCCTGTTCAATGGCGAGACCGTCAGCATGTCCGCCACCCTGCCGCCGGGTACGCACAACGCGCGGCCGTTTCGTGACGGCGTGCTGTTCAATGACACGCAGTCGGACCAGGTCGTTTACAGCGGCCGGGGCGACGGGCTGGAGGACCGGGCGTTGCCGGTACCGCGCTATCCGCTGGAGGAGCTCACGCACCGCGATGAAGACGACAGTGCCATTGCGCGCCAGGGCTTTGCCCGCGGCCTCTGTGAACTATCCGGCCGGGTCGTGGCCGGGGGGTCATCGCCGTCTACCATCACCGTCTACGATCTCAAGGACAGCCGCCAGCTGATGTCCGTGCGCCTGACCACCGACATACGCAACGCGATTCACGGGCTGGAGGTCTGGCCTTACTAGTTGGAAAGATATGGCCCATCCCTGGGCCAATCTTTGTCGCTGCGCAGCCCCTATTTGCCGGCGTTTTTGATGCGGTCGGGGAGGGCTTCGATGATGTCGGCGAGGCTGTCCTTCCAGAAACCAAGCTGCTCGTCATAGCGCCGCCATTTGCCGAGCGCGCTGGTGTAGATCGGTTGCCGGACCTGCTCTGAGCTGGCGGTTTTTACCGCCCGCTCGGTTTCCCAGGGACGCAGGCACGCTTCTTCAAAGGGCAGGCCGCAGTGATCCAGGATGCGTTTCACCTGCGCCGGTGTGTCCAGCACCGTGTCCTCGTAGTGCAATCCAGCACCTTGCCGGGCAGCACCTCGTGCCAGTGGCGCATGGTGCGCTGGTACTCCTTGTAATACTCGGCCAGGTCGAAACAGATCGTAGGTAAAATTCTGACCCTTGCCGAACAGCTGCTTGTAATTGCCCAGCAGCGTGTCCAGCGGGTGCCGCAGCGTGTTGATGACCCGTGCCCGGGGCAGGATCAGGTGCAGCAGGCCGACGAGCGGGAAAGTTGTTGGGCAGTTTGTCCGTGAAGCGGGGCCGGTCGGTTCCGCGAAACTGGCGGGTCTCATCCATGTAGCGCTTGCCGAGCTGGCGCCAGTCCGCGCGGGCGCAGGTCCCGCGACGCTTCGGGAAAGGCAATACCATCCGGCCGGTAACGTCCGATGGACAGGGACAGGCGGCCGCAGGTTGGGCAGCTCCGCGGTACCCTCCACCTGGCTGTGGCTGGCAAGGATCTGCTCGATCAGCGTTGAGCCGGAGCGCGGCAGACCGACGATGAGGATCAGGTCCGGCGCATCGAACCCGCTGCCGGCGTGCTTGTCCAGGAACTCCGCGCTGAACACGGCGCGAATCGCTTCCTGTTTCTCGCGCGTGTCCGCCGGGTCGTAGTACACGGATTCGCGCTGCTTCTGGTTGCCGGTGTGGTAATAATGCCAGGCCTGTGCGTAATCCTTGCGGTCCTCGAAGGCCTTGCCGAGCGCGAAGCGAAAGTGCACGTCCTCGCTGTCGTTAAGTCCGCCGCGCTCCACCTGCTCCAGCATCGCGTCCACCTCGTCGTCTTCGAAATTGAAGACCTTGAGATTGGCCATGCTCCAGTAGACCTCGCCGAAGCGCGGGTTCAGCCTTATCGCTTCCCGGTAAGCGACCAGGGACCCCTCCTGGTCGCCGAGGGTTTTGAGCACATGTCCCAGGCCCATCTGCGTGTGCGCGTGGTCCGGCTTGAGTTTGAGCGAACGGCGGAAGGAAGCCACCGCGGTTTCGGTCATGCCCAGGTGCGCCTGGCAGTTTGCCAGCAGGCTCCAGGCGCCCGGGTGCCCGGGTTCGATCCGGGTCGCCTGCTTGTAGGCCGCCAGCGCCTCATCACGCTTGTTGCGTTCCGCCAGGATCGAGCCCAGGTTCAGCCAGGCCGGTACATGATCCGGCGCCAGCTGGGTGGCGCGGCGCAGCAGCGCTTCCGCGTCATCCTTGCGTTCGTCCAGCTTCCGGTAGGCCAGCGCCAGGAACAGCATGGCGTCGACGTTGTCCGGGTCCTGGCGCAGCACGTCGCGCAGGCTTGCGACCGCCTCCTGGTCACGCCCGGCTTTGAGGTGATCCGCGCCGACAGCGACAGCGCCCTTGTCCGGGTCCCGGTCGAAGTATTCCTCGAAGGCCTGGTCCGCCTCCTGGCCCTTACCGAGCGCCGCCAGCACCCGGCCGAGCTTCTTGTGCGGCAGGGGCAGGGTGGGGTCGAGCTCAATGGCCTGCTCAAAGCAGGGCACGGCCTCCGCCGCACGGCCCTGCAGCGCCAGCGTGGTGCCCAGGTCCTCGTGCAGGTGTGGTTGCTTCGGCCGCAGCTCCAGCGCGAAGCGCAGCTGCTCCTCGGCCTCCTGTAGCCGGTTCTGGCGTGTCAGCGCATGGGCGAGCAGGCGCAGGTGCTCGGCGCAGCCGGGGTGTTCGTCGAGGTAATCCCGGCACACCTCTTCGGCCCGCAGCGGGCGATTCTTTTGCAAGGCCTGCAGCGCGCGGCGCAGGCTTTCGTCACGTTCCGGAGACAGGGCTTTCATGGGCTTATTGTCGCCACGTGACGTAAAAACTCCAGTGCGCCCTGCACGGCCGCCATCTGGGCCGCGACGCACTCCGCGGGCGTGGTCCGCGGGCTGTCCGGGTAGACCTCGGTGGTCGTGCAGTAGGCGGCGCCGGTAAAGCCGGCGCACAGGTGCAGGCGCGTGACGTCGTAGTTGATGACCCCTTCCTGTTCCACTTGCTTACCGATCATGCGGCCATCCGCGTCTGCAGCGGCAATATGGGTAACCCCGCGCACCGCATCGATGATTGAGCGCTGGAACTCCGGCTGAGGATTGCGCGAGTCTCCCACCGTGTAAAAGCCGTCGGGAATATTCCACACGTCCTGCTCAATCCCGTCGCGGGCAGCCCGTGCCGGACGAAACACCGTGTTGTCGGTATCGGTGGTCTCGTGCAGGTCAATATGGGCCAGCGGGGTGACGCCAAGCGCGCCGATCGCGCCCATCAACGCGGTGCACTCCTCGGCCGGGCTGTCATTGACAAAATTCCGGTTCGGATCCAGGGCCAGCGGATTCCAGCGATTGATCGTCTCAAATCCCCAGGGACTGACGCAGGGCGCGCAGACCAGGTTGAAGCCCGTGATGTCAAAATCACCGGCCGCGCCATCAGCCACCCGTTCAAGAATGGCCAGGGCGCCCAGCACGCCGCTGGTCTCGTAGCCATGGACGCCCCCGGTCACCAGGATAAGCGGACGTTCGGCGACCCAGTCGCGGCTCCTGGCCAGGTACAGGGGGTAGCGCCGCGGGTCACAGGACAGGGCGCCGTACTGCTCCACCACCAGGCTGTCAGGCAGCGCGTCAATGCGGTCCAGGACCAGTTCCCGGTAGCTGCGCTGCACGACCTGGCGGGAGCGCCAGGCCGCCTTTTCTTCGTCGCCCCAGGGCTTTGAGGTTTTATTTTTGCTCATGGTTCACTCAGGGTTCGATGGCATCGCCATGCTACACTTTTCCCTCCCGTTTTGCGGATCGCGCAGATGCTGAAAAACCTGTTCCTCGCCCTGCTTGCCCTGGGGCTCGTCGCCTGCGCCGGGCTGGGGAAAGATGTTGATCCGCCCAGGGTCAGCATCGAAAACTTCCGGAGTATTCCCGGCGAAGGCAGCGGCCCCCGTTTTGAAATCGACCTGCGCATTCAGAACCCGAATGCGGAGGCCCTGGACATTGCCGGCATCAGCTATGAGATTGCACTGCAGGATATCGAGCTGGTCAGTGGTGTGAGTAACGACGTGCCGCGTCTTGAAGGGTACTCGGAAGAAGTGGTGACCCTGCAATCAGGTCTGAACATGATCCAGCTGATTCGCTTCTTTGCGGAACTGGGTGGCGGCCGGAAAACCCTGGACAAGCTCGAATACCGGGTCTCGGCAAAGATCGACTTCAAAGGCTTCATGCCAACGCAGCGGATCGAGGAAACCGGGGTCATCGGCGAAACCCGCTGAGCCTCAGTCTTTACGCTGCCACTGCGCGCCGTTTGACGGACAGGTCGCGGCCCGACCACTATAATTCCGCTCCATGTTGGAACAGCTTACCGTCATTCATCCCTGGGCCCCGGCGATAACGGGCCTGCTGCTGCTGGCGCTGGCCGCGTGGATAGCGGACCTTGTCGTCAAGCACACGCTGCTGGCCGTTGTTACCCGCATTGCCGCGAAGACCGAGGCGACCTGGGATAACGCGCTGGTGGACAGCAAGGTCTTTCACCGGCTCGCCTGGCTCATGCCCGCGCTGGTCGTCGGGTACGGCATAGGCCTGGTGCCCGGGGTCAGCAAGGAATTCGAGACCATCATTCGCAACCTGGCCACCGCGTGGACCGTTGTGGCCGTTGCGCTCAGTATTACCGCCGTGCTCGAGGCGGTGAACAGGATTTACGAGCAGCGCCCGGAGAGCCGCGAGCGACCGATCAAGGGTTTTCTGCAGCTGGCGCAGATGGTGGTCTACCTGGTCGGCCTGATCCTGGTCATCGCGGCGCTGATCGATCGCTCGCCGGTGATCCTGCTCAGCGGCCTGGGCGCCATGACCGCGGTGCTGATGATCGTGTTCAAGGACACGCTGTTGTCCCTGGCCGCGAGCATCCAGCTCACCAGCCAGAAGCTGATCCGGGTCGGCGACTGGCTCGAGTTACCCCAGTTCGGCGCCGACGGCGACGTGATTGACGTGGCGCTTTACACCATCACGGTGCAGAACTGGGACAAGACCATCACGGTGATCCCGACGCACCGGCTGATGAGCGATTCCTTCAAGAACTGGCGCGGCATGCAGGAAGCCGGGGGTCGCCGGATCAAGCGCTCGATTCGAATCGACCTGAATTCGATCCGTTTTCTTAAACCGGATGAAATTGAACGGTTCAAGACGTTTCGGCTGCTCGAGGACTACATGGTGGAGAAGCAGGCGGAGCTGGACCGCTACAACGCGGCGATCGGGGTGGACAGCGGCAGCAGTGTGAACATGCGCCGCCTGACCAACATCGGCACCCTGCGGGCCTACATCATCAACTACCTTCGTCACCACCCGGACATCCACAAGGACATGACCCTGATCGTCCGCCAGCTGCAGCCGGGAAGTGACGGGCTTCCGATTGAAATCTACTGCTTCACCAACGATACCAACTGGGTCCGCTACGAGGGCATTCAGTCCGATCTGTTTGACCATATCTGCGCCATCATCCCGGAATTTGGCCTGCGCCTGTTTCAGCAGCCGACCGGTGCGGACCTGGAAGCCCTCGGCGTCAAAGCCCGCGCGCTGAAGGTGCAGCGCGTCCGTGCGCTGTGGTAGCGTGAGCCGCTGACCCATGCACCCACGGTGCCCGAAATTCCCCAATCCAGTCAGCGACAACGCATTCTGACCATCACCGGGCTGATCCTGGCGGGCGAGGCGGTTTACCTGCTGCCTTTCGCGGTGACCCGGTTCTTCCGCTCCTCCGTGCTCGAAACGTTCGGGCTCAGTAATACGGAGCTCGGTTCGGCGATGGCGGTCTACGGGATCGTGGCGATGGTGGCTTATTTCCCGGGCGGTCCGCTGGCGGACCGCTTCTCGGCGCGCAAACTGCTGGCGCTTTCCCTGTGGAGCACCGCCGCCGGCGGGCTGTACATGTCGACCCTGCCGGACTATCGAGGCAGCCTGTGGCTCTGGGGGTATTTCGGCGTGACCACCATTCTGCTGTTCTGGGCCGCGCTGATTCGCGCAACCCGGGACTGGGGCGGCAGCGATGAGCAGGGTCGCGCCTTCGGTCTGCTGGACAGCGGGCGCGGCGCCCTGGCGGCGTTGATGGCCTCCATCGGCGCGGGCCTGTTTGCCTGGTCTTTTCCTGACGGCTACGAGTACGCCAGTTTTGCCGAGCGCAAGCAGGCGCTGGTCAGCATCATTCATATTTACACGCTGACCACCTTTGCGGCAGGGATCTTTGTCTGGTTCGCCATCCCCGAGTCGCCGCCCGGCCGGGGCCGCCGCTGGGACCCGAAAAAGGAACCGGTGACAGAGCATCTGCTGCGGGCTCTGCGCCTGCCGGCCGTGTGGCTGACCGCCCTGATCGTGGTCTGCGCCTACGTGGCCTACAAGGGTTTTGACAACTACGGCCTGTACGCGGTGCAGGGCTTCGGCATGGACGAGGTGGATGCGGCGCGCCTGACTGCGCTCGGGGCCTGGGTGCGACCCGTCGCGGCGCTGGCCATCGGGCTGCTGGGTGACCGCTTCATGGTGTCGCGCATGACGGTGCTGTGTTTCCTGGCGCTGCTGGTTTCGCAGCTGGTCTTCGCCTTTCTGACCCCGGCGCCGGGGCTCGGCTGGGTACTGTGGGTGAATATCCTCTTTGGCAGCACGGCAATATTCGGGCTGCGGGCCCTGTACTACGCGATTTTTGAAGAGGCTCGAATCCCCCTGGCAGTCACCGGCACGGCCGTGGGCATCGTGTCCGTGATCGGCTATACCCCGGACATTTTCGTCAACTACTTTGGCGGTGTGATCCTGGATGCCTCGCCCGGCCTGCCCGGGCACCAGGACTTTTTCGCCTTCCTGGCGCTGTTTGCCGGGCTGGGATTGATCAGTTCCCTGGCGATGGTTGTCTTGCTGCGGCGTCAGCAGGCTGGGTATGCGGCGCAAAATCTGGAATAATGCGCGGTTTTTGCGCCACACACCACACTCCCCGGGGGGAATCATGAACAACTATTCTTTGCGCATTGCCCTGGCGATGCTGAGCCTGACCTTTGCTTTCTCCGCCATCGCCGCTGACCGCGTGGTCATGAAAAACGGCGATGTGATCACCGGCGACGTCTCGCTGATCGACGGGTCGGACGTTTACATCGATCCCAGCTACGCGGACAAGTTTGCGGTCAGCCTGGCCGAGGTGGCCACCATCGAACTGGACGAATCGCTGCAGGTTGAGCTGGCTGACAAGACAGTTGAACAAGCCACCCTGAAGGTCAATGCCGCCGGTCAGCAGGTGATTGTCGTCGACGGCGCCGAACGGCCGTTCTCGCTGACGGACATCGCCGAGGCGAAAGCGCCCGAGCCCTATTTCAACTGGAGCGCGCTGGCGGACCTCAACGCCTCCTACAACAGCGGCAACACGGACTCGCAAAACACGCTGCTGTACGCGCAGGGCACCATCAATATCGGTGAACAACAGCACTACGCCAACTTCACCCTGCGTGACGAGGAAACCAACGGCGTCAAGACCCAGGACCAGACCCTGTTCAACTACGCCTACAGCTGGTACTTCAACGAGCCCTGGTATATCGGCGGCTCCGCCACCTACGAGCGTGATCCGGTCCGCGAACTGACTTACCGTTACACGCTCGGCGCAGTGGTCGGTCGCAACCTGATCGAAAACTCGACGACGTTCCTCACCTTTTCGGTGGGCGCCGGTTACTCGGACGAGGAAATCGGCGGGGTCAAGGAGAGCGGTACGGTGGGTTTGTTCGCCATGCGCTATGAGCAGTCCTACACGGACTGGATGACCTTTTACCTGAACAACAACACCACGCAACAGTTCTACGGCAACAACAACCTGATCATCAAGACCGTCACCGGCGTGCGTTTTGACCTGGTGGGTGATCTCTACGCGAATGTCGGACTGCGTTACGACTACGAGACCGAGCCGGCCCCCGGCAATACGAAAGATGACTCCACGCTGCAGGTGGGCCTGGGTTACAAGTTCTGACCCCAGGGACGGTCTGCGATACGGACAAAGGCCCGCCCTCATGGCGGGCCTTTTTTATTGTGCCGGCCGAATGTCTTTGAGCTTTGCGTCCGGGCCTTTTATCCTAGTCGGCTGACTCCCCGAACATTTGCGGAAAAAATCATGAGCGAACACAGCCTGAAGCCCGGCGTCGTTACCGGCGCCGGATATCGAACCCTGGTTGATGCGGCCAAGCAGGGGGGCTATGCCTATCCTGCGGTCAACGTCGTGGGCACCAACAGCCTGAATGCGGTGATGGAAGCGGCGGCGGTAGCCAAGTCTGACATCATCATCCAGTTATCAAACAGCGGGGCGGCGTTTTACGCCGGGGCCGGCATGCCCGACGGCTTCCAGGCCAAGGTGCAGGGCGCCGTCGCCGCCGCCCAGCACGCCCATCTGCTGGCGAAGCACTATGGCGTCTGCGTGGCGCTGCACACCGATCACGCCAACAAGGAACTGATTCCCTGGATCGAGGCGCTGCTGGACGAGGGCGAGGCCTGGTACGAGAAGCACGGCCATCCCCTGTTCAGTTCCCATATGCTGGACCTGTCCGCCGACCCGATTGAATTCAACCTGTCGGAGTGCGAGCGGATTCTCACGCGCATGGCCAAAATCGACATGTCCCTGGAAATTGAACTGGGCGTTACCGGCGGTGAGGAAGACGGCATTGGCAGCGAGTTTGACCATGGTGCGGACAACTCGAAACTCTACACCCAGCCGGAGGACGTCCTGCAGGCCTGGGACCGCCTCGCGCACATCGGGCATTTTTCGGTCGCGGCGTCCTTCGGCAACGTGCACGGCGTCTACAAGCCCGGCAACGTGAAGCTGCGGCCTGAAATCCTGCGCAACTCCCAGGCCCTGGTGCAGAAAACCCATGACACGGGCCCGAATCCGCTGCACCTGGTCTTCCATGGTGGCTCCGGTTCGGAAAAAGCCAAGATCGAGGAAGCGGTGGACTACGGCGTGTTCAAGATGAACATCGACACGGACACGCAGTTCGCGTTTTCCGAGCCCGTGGGCGCCTTTGTTGACGCCAACCACAAGGCGTTTCAGTACCAGGTGGATCCGGAAGACGGTACGCCCTACAAGAAGTTTTACGACCCGCGCAAATACCTGCGTCTCGGTGAGCAGGGCATTGTGGCGCGCCTGCAGGAAGCCTGCGATGACCTGGGTTCCAAGGGACGCTCTATCGCCAGGGGCTGAGTCCCGGAGGAGAAGATTTGGAAAACGGGCGGCCTGGCCGCCCGTTTTTTATTCCGCGAAGGGTCGCGGTATGGCCGGTATCTCCAGGGCTGCGACCTGTTCGTTCAGCGCGGCGATCTGGCCGCTGGCGATTGATTCGAGTTCCCGCTTCGAGTTGGACCAGGAGGCGGCCAGGTCCGCAGCGCGCATCCGGGCGCCCTCCGCGACCGGGGCGCCGCCGCTGTTGATCGTATCCAGCAGGTTTGCCACCTGCCCGTCAACCAGGGTGGGCCAGCTGTCCTCATCCTCGTAGGTGTCGAACTTCAGCTGCGTCACCCCCGTCTCCCAGTCTGCCAGGGCCTGGATTGCCGCCTCCGCCTGGGCCTCGTCAATGGCCCCGGGCTGGTTCTCCAGCAGCGTTTCGATGGCGGCGCGGGCGGCGCGGCTGTCCTCGATGGCGCCGGTGATCTCGTTGAACAGGGCGGTCAGCGCGGTGACTGCGGTTTCCCACTCGGCAAGCTCCTCGGCCGTGGCCGGCCGCCGCGGGTCGGCGGTGATCTCAAAGCTGACGGTTTGCACGATGTCGCCGCGGGTCAACCGGGCCTGGTAGGCGCCGGGCAGCACGTAGGCGCCGTCGTGGCCCACGTAAATCCGCGCGTTGTCGATACATTTCAGCGGCTGCCGGCGCAGATCCCATTCCCACTGGTGCAGGCCGGCGGTCGTTTCGGGGTAGCTGATCGTGAAGGGCCGGCGCAGGTCCATGTTGGCCAGCTGGCATTGCTCAAACGGGCCTTCCTCGCTGGAATAGCGGCGCACGAGTCGACCGTTCTCATCCAGGATATCCAGGGTGACCGGGAGCGCCTGCTCGTCGCCGATGTGATAGGTCAGCACGAGCCCGTCCGGTGGATTGGCGCCTTCGAAATTGCCGGCGCCGGACCAGTCGAGGTTCAGCTGCTGGTTCGGCGGCTGGAACAGGCGGGCCGGCTGCTCCGCAACATCCGGCGTCAGCTGCGCCACCAGGGCCAGGTCATCCAGCACCCAGAAACCACGCCCCTGGGTGGCCACCACCAGGCTGTCGTTGCGGATCGCCAGGTCCGTGACCGGCACCGGGGGCAGCTTGCCGTCCATCCGGCTCCAGTCCTTCCCGCTGTTGCGGGACAGGTACAGGCCCGCCTCGGTGCCGGCGTAGAGCACGCCGGGTCGCAGCGGGTCCTCGCGAACCACGCGCACGAAGCTGTCCTGGGGCAGGCCTTCGTCGATGCGGGTCCAGCTTTTGCCGAAGTTGCTGGTGGCGTAAATATAGGGACGGAAATCATTCAGCTTGTAGCGGGCCAGGGCAAACCAGGCCGTGCCGTTGTCGTGCGGACTCAGCTCGATCGCGTTGATCATGCCCTCGGGCGCGCCCCGGGGCGTGATATTGCTCCAGTTGTCACCGCCGTCACGGCTCAGGTGCACCAGGCCGTCATCGGAACCGACCCACAGGGTGCCGGCTTCCTGCGGCGACTCGGCGAGGTAAAAAATCGTGTTGTAGTACTCGGCGCCGACGTTTTCCGGTGTCAGAGGCCCCCCGTTGCGGCCCTGCTTGTCTTCCTCGTCCCGGGTCAGGTCCGGACTGATCTCGGTCCAGGTTTGCCCCCGGTCCCGGCTGCGCAGCACCACCTGGGTGCCGTAGTAGATGGTGGCCGGGTCGTGGGGAGAGACAATCACCGGCGCGTTCCAGTTGGCCCGGTATTTCAGGTCCTTCGAGTCCATGCCGAACACGTGCTCAGGGTAAGGAACGATGGAGCGGTAGCCATGGTCGCGGACGTCGTACTCGGTCAGCGTGTTGTTGATCGTGGTGGCGTAGACCAGGTCCGGCTGGTCCGGGTCGAAGGCGATATGGGCCGATTCCCCGCCGCCGACGTCAAAATAGTCCTCCGGTCCGATACCGCCATAGGCGCTGGCGCTGGCGATGCTCACCGTGGTGTTGTCCTGCTGTCCGCCGTAGATGCGAAACGGGGATTGGCGGTCCGTGACGACCCGGTAGAACTGGGCCGTGGGCTGGTTCATCTGGGTGGACCAGGTCTGGCCCCCGTCGAAGGTCACCGTGGCGCCGCCGTCGTTGGCGCTGATCATGTTCAGCGGATCATCCGGGTTGATCCAGTGATCATGGTGGTCACTGTGCGGCGTATCCACGCGCTGAAAGCTCTTGCCGCCATCAATCGACTTCATCAGCGGCACGTTCATGACCCAGACCGTGTTCTCATCGGTCGGGTCGGCAGCAATGTGGATGTAGTACCAGGCGCGGGAGTGCAGCACGCGTCGGTCATTGATCAACGTCCAGCTTTCCCCCGCGTCATCGCTGCGGTACAGGCCGCCTTTGCCATATTCCGCCTCGACAATGGCGTAGACGCGGGACGGCTTGCTGGCGGCGACGGCCACGCCGATCTTGCCGATCGGCTCGGGCAGGCCGTTCTTCAATTGTGTCCAGGACTCACCACCGTCCGTGGACTTGTAGATTCCGTCCCCCGGCCCGCCGGATTTGATAAACCAGGGGGTGCGGCCGTGATGCCACATGGCGGCATACAGAATCCGGGGGTTGGTCGGATCCATGGCCAGGTCGGTGGCGCCTGTGTCCGGGTTCACGCTGAGCACGTGCTCCCAGTTTTCACCGCCATCAGTGGTCTTGAAGACGCCGCGCTCCTCGCTGGGACCCCAGATCTGGCCCTGTACGGCAACCCAGGCCGTGTCCGGATCATCCGGGTGAACGATGATGCGGGCGATCTGGCCTGCGTTCTCCAGCCCCAGGTGGGTCCAGTTCGCACCGCCGTCCGTGGAGCGCCACACGCCGTCCCCGTGGCTTGTCGTGACGCCGCGAATCGGCGCTTCGCCGGTACCGGCCCAGAGCACCTGGGGGTCTGATGGCGCCACGGCGATCGCCCCGATGGTTCCCACCTGGAAATCGCCGTCGCTCAGGTTTTCCCAGGTCACCCCCGCATTATGTGTTGTCCAGATCCCCCCGCCCGCGGCGCCCATGTAGTAGCGCTGTGGCTGGCCCACCACGCCGGTTACCGCGGTGACCCGGCCGCCCCGCCAGGGGCCGATTTCCCGGTAGGGCACCTGGTCCAGCAGCGATTCCCCGGCCTGCGCGAAAACCGGGGGCGTCATGAGTCCGCAGCAAAGCAGCAGAAGGGCAGGGCAGAAGAATTGGCGCATGGCGTTTTCCGGAGCGGTGTGTATGCTGACCTTAGTTAACCCTCAAGCCGCAGGCAAGCGGAAAGGAAGCCTTATGTTTAAGTCATTGCCGTCCCTTACCCGGTCGTTGATTGCTGTTGTGCTCGCGCTTGCCGTGGGCCTCGTGTCCGCGCAGGAGCGCCGCCCGCTCCAGGCAGCCGACCGCTGGTCCCTGGCCAGCGTCGGCGATCCGCAAGTCAGCCCGGAGGGTGACTGGATCGCCTACACGGTCAGTCGCAACGACAAGACAGCGGACGAGTCGCGCAGCCGCATCTGGATGGTGCCCGCCGCCGGTGGCGATCCGCTGCCCATGACGGCCGGGGATGTGGGTTCCTGGCAACCCCGCTGGAGCCCCGACGGGCGCTACCTGGCCTTTTTGTCGGCACGGGATGGCAAGCCGGCCCAGGTGTGGGTCCTGAACCGCCATGGCGGCGAGGCCCAAATGCTGACAGACACGCCTCAGAGTGTCAGCGATTTTGCCTGGTCGCCGGACAGCAAGAGCCTGGCGCTGGTGCTGCAGGACCTGCATCCGGAGCAGGCTGCGGCGCTCGCCGCCGGCGAGGAGTGGACGGCTGCACCGAAACCCTGGGTCATCGACCGGGAGTTCTTCAAGCAGGATTACGTGGGCTACCTGGACCGCCGGCGCACGCACATCTACCGCTTTGACCTGGATGACCGGCAACTGCACCAGCTCACGGGCGGTGATTTTGATGATTCCCAGCCGGCCTGGTCACCGGATGGCCTGCAGCTGGCTTTTGTCAGCAAGCGGGTGGATCTGCCGGACCTGTCAACCAACACCGATATCTTCCTGGTGTCCGCCGAACCCCTCGAGCAGGGGGTGCAGGAGCCGCGGCGCCTGACCCGTGGGCACCGGCTCGGACGATACCCCGGTCTGGTCGCCGGACGGCCGGTACCTGGCCCACATCACCACCCTGAACCCGGAAACCCTGTACTACGAGACGCAGCACCTGGCGGTGACCGGGGTTGGCAGCGGCGACACGCTGGTGTTGACGGAAGCAATAGATCGCTGGGTGTACGGCCCGCGGTTCAGCGCGGACGGGCAGAGCCTGCTCTTCATGCTGGAGGACAGCGGTGAGCAGAACCTGGTGCGCATGCCGGTTGGTGGCGGTGAGTTGGAGCGGCTGATCAGCGGGGAGGACGTGGTCTATGCCTTCGACCCAGCCCCGGACGGCAGCGTGGCGGCGCTTGTTGCCCGGCCGCAAGCGCCAGGAGAACTGTTTCTCCTGGCCGGTGGCGAACTGCAGCCGCGCACGCAGGTCAACCGGGACCGTGCTGGCCGGCCTGCAGCTGGGCGAGGTGCGGGAAATGACCGTGATCAGCCCCGACGGCACCCCCATCGAGACCTTCGTCATCCTGCCCCCGGGCTTTGACGAGGAGGATTCCTATCCGGCGATTCTCAATATTCACGGCGGGCCCCAGGCGCAGTATGACTGGGCTTTTGATTTTGAATCGCAGCTGCTGGCCGCCCAGGGTTACGTCATGATCCTGCCCAACCCGCGGGGCTCCACCGGCTACGGTTACGAGTTCTGCCTGGCCATCTGGCGCGACTGGGGCGGGATTGATTACCAGGACGTCATGGCCGCAGTCGACGGTGTCGTGGAACTTGGCTGGGCGGACCCGGAGCGGCTGGGTGTCATGGGCTGGTCCTACGGCGGCATGCTGACCAACCACATCATTACCAGGACCGATCGCTTCAGGGCGGCGGCCACCGGGGCCAGCGCGACGCTGTACGTCGGTAATTATGGCCATGACGAATACATTGCCTGGTGGGAGCAGGAGCTGGGGCAGCCCTGGGACCCGGAAGCACGGGCCCGATTTGAAAGGCTGTCACCCTTCAACCGGCTGGACCAGGTGACCACGCCGACCCTCGTCGTCGGCGGTGAAATTGACTGGAATGTGCCGATCATCAACTCGGAGCAGCTGTACCTGGTGCTCAAGCGCCGCGGCATCGACACGCAGCTGATCGTTTACCCGGACCAGTACCACGGCATCGATACACCGAGCCTGGAGCAGGATTTATACGGGCGCTATATCGACTGGTTTGGGAAATACCTGGAGGTGCAGTAGGTCAGGGCAGCAGGTCTTTCATGCGGTAGTACAGCATGCCCAGGGCGATCATCTGGTTGCCGAAAGTCTGACCCCCGGGCACCCGGAAGTGCTCCATGCCGGCCCACAGGTCAAAGGTCTCCAGGGTGCCGCCAATCGCGTCGGCCAGCACTTCGCCCATGATGTGGGTGGCGTTGACGCCGTGACCGGAATAACCAATGCAGTGGTACACATTGCCCTTGATCCGGCCCATGACGGGAATGCGGTTTACCGGGATGCCGATTTTGCCGCCCCACTCGTAGTCAATGCGCCGGCCCTGCAGGCTCGGATAGAGCTTGTGCATGCGCGGGGCGATCATGGCCTGGATGCTTTTCGGGTCCCGCCCGGAGTAGTTGCAGCGCCCGCCGAACAGCATGCGACCGTCGGCGCTCAGGCGCCAGTACTCAAGGATTTCATTCATTTCGCACACGGCCAGGTCCTGTGGACTGACCTGCCGGCGCGATTCCTCATCCAGCGGTTCCGTGGCGATGATGTAGCTGCCTGCCGGGAACACGTAGCCGCCGAGTTCCTTCAGTTCCAGGCGCTGGTAGGCGTTGCCTGCAAGAATGACGGCATCAGCCCGGACGCGGCCGCGATCGGTGACCACCACCGGGCGCGGGCCGTGCTCAATGCCCGTGACCGGTGACTGCTCAAAGAACTGCACGCCCAGTTCCGTTGCCGCCCGCGCCTCGCCGACACACAGGTTCAGCGGGTGCAGGTGGCCGTTGCGATAGGTCACGAGGCTGCCAACGTAGGCGTCGGTCCCGACCGCCTCGGCGGTCTGGTCCCGGTCCAGCAGGCGGAATTCGTAGGGGTGATTGCGTCGCGTCAGCGCCTCGGCTTCGGCTTCCAGCCAGGGCATCTGCCGCGGTTTGCTGGCCACTTCGATAAAGCCGTTTTTCAGGTCGCAATCGATCTGGTACTTCTCGACCCGTTCGTGAACGATGTCGTTGCCGCGCCAGCGCAGCTTCCAGAGCAGGTCGGCGACGTCCTCACCGTATTTCTCGCGCACCTTGCTCTCACCGCTGATGCCCGCAATCAGCTGGCCGCCGTTGCGGCCGGTAGCGCCCCATCCGACCCGGTTGGCCTCGATGACCGCGACCTTGTAACCGCGCTCCGCCAGCGTCAGGGCGCTGGCCACGCCGGTGAAGCCGGCGCCGACGATGGCGATGTCCACATCCACTTCGCCGTCCAGTTCCGGGTAGCGCACCGGTCCCTTGATGGTGGCGGCGTAATAGCTGCCGGTATGTTCCTGGCGTTGTTCCAAGGCGCTCATGCACGTGTCTCTTGGCGGGCATTCCGGAAGCCGCTTACCGTACCCGCGATCGGAAGCACGGACAAGCGGGGCCGCCTGGCATATTATCCCTCCCTGGCGCGGCACAGAAGTCCCGGGGAATACATTCATGAGCAGGGAAGGCAATCAACCGTCACGACGCTTCCAGGCGGCGGTGGCCGGCGCAGGCACCGCGATCAGCGCGGAGCTGGCGCTGCACCGGAACAGCACTGCGCAAGACGTGGCTGACCAGGCCGAGCTGTTCCGCGACCGGGTCGACGGGCTGCAGGTCCAGGACAATCCGCTGGCCTGGGTGAATATGTCTGTGCTCGCGGCCTCCAGCCTGCTCCTGGCCCGGGGCATCGACCCCGTGCCGCGCGTTACCTGTCGCGATCGAAACCGGATCGGCCTGCTGACCGACCTGCTCGGACTGCGGGCCCTCGGGGTTGAGAGCCTCATGCTCGGGCGTGGGCGGCGGGTCGGTAAGCAACATCCCTTGCACGCGACCACCGTTTTCGACATGACCGGGCGCGAGTTGATCACGATGGCTGCCGAGCTTGGCGAGGAAGAAGGAGCCAGGCCGTTTTTTATCGGCACCGGCGCCAAGGCGCACCGGGTCAAACCCGGCTGGGCCGCGGAAGCCCTGGTTGCCCGTGGTGAAGCCGGCGCCCAGTTCGTGCAGACCCAGCTGTGCTTCAACACGGAGCTGTTGCGTCACTGGCTTGCCGCCGTCGTCGACGCACGGCTGACCTGGCGCTATTCGGTGATCATCAGCCTGACGGTGTTTCCCAGCGCGGCGTCCGCCCGCTGGGTAAAAACCAATATGACGGACTCGAAGATTCCCGATGCGCTGATCAAGCGCCTGGAAGCCGCCGACGATGAGGCGGCGGAGGGGATCGCGATCTGTGCCGAGACCATGCGGGAAATCGCGGGCATGCCGGGGGTGTCCGGCCTGCACCTCATGAGCATGGGTGAACCGGAGTTACTGGCCTCCGCCATTGACGCTTCCGGATTGCGCAAGGCCTAGGGCGCTTACTGCCCGCCGGTTCGCGGTTCAGGGAAATACCTTTTCCAGTATCGCGTTCCAGCGCGCGGCGCCGGGACGATCCGCCGTCTCCGCGTCATCGGCAAGATGCATGAGCCGGTAGCGCGCCGCGACCGCCAGCCAGCGCAGGGGTTCCGGTTCCCAGCGCGCTTCCGGGGGTGCGCTGACTCCTGGCGGGTTGACCCACGGCGCCCGGCTGCGCGCCGTGTCCCTGGACAACACCAGGTCGGCCAGGGTCCTGCCGGCCAGGTTGGCGGCGCCGACGCCATCACCAAAATAGCCACCCGCCCAGCCAAAGCGGCTGCCTTTATCCCAGACCACGCCCGGGCGCAGGTCCCGGGCCACGCCCATCGGGCCGCCCCAGGCATGCGTAATGGGCTTGTCCCTGAGAACGGGAAAAATGTCCGCCAGGGCCTGGCGCACTTCGGCAATCAGCGGCTCTGAGCGGTCAAAGACCGTGCGAATTTTCGAGCCCCAGTAGTAGCTGCCGCGGCTGCCAAAGGCGATGCGCCCGTTCCGGGTGAGCTGCCCGTAGGTGACCAGGTGCCTGCCATCGTTCCAGCCATGACGGCGGCGCAAGCCGGTCGCCTCGATCTCATCTTCTGTCAGGGGTTCCGTGGCGATCATCAGGGAATGCACCGGCAGCAGTCGCCGCTTAAGCGCGGGGATGGTGCCGGTAAAGCCCTCGGTGGCCAGCAATACAGCGCCGCTGCGGATACTGCCTCCCGGTGTTGTCACGGTGAGGCCATCAAGCGCGCGCACCGGTGAGCCTTCAAAGAGCCGCACCCCTTTCGCCACCACGGCCCTGGCCAGGCCGCGGGCCAGGGCCGCCGGCTGGATGGTTGCGCAATGGGGCATGAACGCACCGCCGATGGCGCCCCGGATGCGCGCCTTGAGGTGGACTTCGCGCGCATCGAGCAGGCGCATATCGTCCTCGCCAAAGCCCAGGCCACGCCAGTAATCCACCGCTTCACGCTCCCTCTGCCACTGGGATGGATTGACCGCGGCAGAGAGGTGTCCTGACTTGTCAAAGTCGCAGTCGATATTTTCCAGGCAGCTGACCCGTCCGACCTCGTCGACGGTCGCAAACATGTCCCGCTGCAGCGCAATGGCGCCCTGGCGGCTGTGCGGGTCATCAAGCCAGTATTCGATCCCCGAGAGATAGGCGGAGCACCAGCCGCCATTCCGTCCGGAGGCGCCAAAGCCAGCGATATCGGCTTCCAGCACCGCGATATCCAGGTGCGGCGCGTGCGTTTTCAGGTAGTAGGCGGTCCATAAACCGGTGTAGCCGGCGCCCACGATAACGATGTCCGCCGTGTGCTCCCCGTGCAGGCCCGGCCTCGGTTCCAGGTTGCCACGCAGCGAGTCCAACCAGTAGCTCTGGCTGCGATACACTGTCTGCATTTCCTGCGCGTTCTGAGGCATGCATGCAGTCTATCACCGCCCGCTTTCATGAACCGGCCGGCCTCTGGTACCACGGCGGGGCGTTCCTCTACGCCATCGCCGCCTATGCTTTTGGCGTCTGGGGGCTGCTGCAGGACAGCCTGTGGCTGAATGCCCTGGCCGTGCTGTTCTGGGCGCACGGCATGACCATTGCGGCCTACCTGATCCACGAGGCCGGGCACAACACGGTGTTTCGCCGCAACGAGGACAACGCCCGCCTCGGGCGGGTCCTGAACTGGATTACCGGAACCGCTTACGGCACCTTCGAGGACATTCGCTACAAGCACTTTCGCCATCACATGGATAACGATGACTCGGTCTGGTTCGTGCCGGATGATTTTTTTGCCCGGCACCCGCTGGTCTTGAAGGTCGTCAAGGCCCTTGAGTGGGCCTGGATACCGGCGCAGGAGATTCTCATGCACGGCATCCTGATGTTTTCCTCGTTTATCATCCCCGAGCGCCGTGACCAGCGACGGCGGCAGCTGCTGGTGCTCGCGCTGCGTGGCGGCGTGTTTTTCACGGTGCTGGTGATCTGGCCCCGGGTCGCAATCGGCTACCTGATCGCCTATCTCCTGATGATGCACCTGCTGCGCTTCATGGACGCGCTGCAGCACGATTACGGAGCCAATCCCACGCTGTTCCAGGACAACCCGCCGTCCCGGTTCGGCGGGCGCAAAACCGAGCAGTTACACACGTTTTCCAACCCCCTGAGCTTTGATCACGACCTGCCGAACTGGCTGGTGCTGAACTTCGGTTTCCACAACGCCCATCATCACCGGCCGACGCTGCCCTGGTACCGCCTGCCGGCTTACTATCGCGAGCACATCAGCAGCGACAGCGCGTCGGTGATTCCTTTCCGCCAGCAGCTGCGCATGTATGCGCGGCACCGCGTGTACCGGGTTGATCATCATGGTGGTCCCTTCGATGCGGAGCAGGACTGCAAGCAGGATGAGTACCTGGCTGCCGGGCGGCGCGGGGTGCTTTATGGCGGCAACGCCGTGTCCTTCCTGACGCCCTTTTGATGCAAAAGCTGCGCGTTTACCAGTCGCTCTGGGCCATGGAGCAGCGGCGTCCCGGCGTGGCCGAGGAAGCGCCGGAGCAATGGCTGGACCGCATTGCCGCAGCGGGATTTGACGGGGTCTGCGTTGATCCGGCGGTGCCGGAAATCGAGGCCACGCTGGCGCTGGCGCCTTTGATCCAGGCGCGCGGCCTGGGTGTGATGGTCAACGCGTTTCCCGCGACCCTGGACGAAATGCGGCCGCTGCTGGAAATGGCCAGGTCCATGGATGCGGTCATGGTCAACGCCATTGGCGCGGTCATGCCGCTGACCGTGGCCGAAGGCGAACAGGTGGTGCGGCGCTGGATGGCGGATGCGCAGGACGTCGGCATTCCGCTGCTGTTCGAGACGCATCGCGACTGCACCCTGAACGACCTCTACTACACCCTGCAGCTCATGGACCGGGTCCCGGAAATGCGCCTGTGCGCTGACCTGTCCCACTACGTGATTGACCGGGAGATGCGCCTGCCCATCGGTGAGCGCGACGCGGACTTTATGCGCCGGGTGCTGGCCCGCTCCGATTGCTTCCAGGGTCGGGTGGCCAACCGCGAGCAGATCCAGGTGCAGATCGACTTTCCCCAGCACCAGGCCTGGGTAGCTCAGTTTCGCGCCTGGTGGGAGGAGGGTATGCGTGGCTGGCGTGCGCGCAACGCGGACGACGCGGAGCTGGTCTTCCTGTGTGAGCTGGGGCCACCGCCCTACGCGATGACGGACCGTGAGCAGCGTGAGTTGTCGGATCGCTGGGAGGAGGCGCTCACGATACAGCGCTGGGTTCGGGCTCACTGGCAGCAAAGCGCAGTCGCTCCCGCCTGATATGCCGGCCCAGCCATAGCCAGGCCGTGGCGCCGAGCAGCAGGTTGGACAGCAAAATGGCGCCAAACAGGCCCGGCAGGCCGAACAGCCAGCGGCCCAGGGCAATCAGCGGCAGCAGAACCACGATCACCCTGCAGACAGACAGCACCACCGCCGGTAACGGCCGCCCGGATCCGTTGAACGCCGCATTGACTGACATCACCAGCCCGTAAGCGCCCCAGCCCCAGGCGGATAGCCAGATATACAGGGTGGTAATGCGGATTATTTCCGGGTCATCGGTATACCAGCGGGCCACCAGGGGCGCCGCCAGTGCTGCGCTGGCTGCCAGTACCAGGCCAAAAGCCAGGCAGAAGCGCGTGATCAGCCGGCGGGCTTCCAGCAGTCGCTCAAAATGCCCGCCACCGGTGTTCTGGCCGAAGAACGGGCTTGATACCGCGGACAGGGCATAAAACGGGATCAGCGCCATGGGCTCGATACGCATCGCGATACCAAAGCCGGCGACTGCGGCCACGCCGTAGCTGGCGAGCAGCGCCACGACGATGGCGCTGGACAGGGGCACGATCGCATTCGTGGCCATGGCCGGTATGCCAATCTGCAGCATATGCCGCCAGGAGCCCACGATGGTGGTGAGCGGCGCCAGGGGTGTGGCCAGCACGCGCATCCGGCCGGCAAGCTGCCACAGGGTGTAGACCAGCATGGTGCCCGTTGCGATCACGGTTGCCAGCGCCGCACCGGCCACCTCCAGCCGCGGAAACCCGAACAGGCCGAAAATGAAGACCGGGTCCAGCGCCAGGTTGAGCAGGGCGGCGGCAATGATGATCTTTGATTCGAACAGGCTGTTGCCGCGGGCGCGCATGGAGGCCAGCGAGCACCACAGGACCATGTCCAGGGGTGCGACAAATAACCACACCTGCATGTAGTCGCGGATCAGGGGCAGCAGCGACCCGGGGGCGCCCAGCAGGCGAAATACCGGCTCAATCAGCACCAGCCCGAGACACAGGATCAGGATCGCCACCGCCAGGCCCAACACGCAGGAGTCCGTGGTCAGGCGCCGCGCGCGCGCCGCCTCGCCGCGCCCCATGGCCCGCGACACGCAGGAGGCAACCCCGGCCTCAAAGCCAATGCCAATGCCGTAGACCAGCCAGATCACCGGCAGGGCGAAGCTCACTGCTGCCAGCGGGTCTTCACCCAACTGGGCGATGAAGAAAAGATCAATGGCCTCGAAGGAGAAAATCGCGATCAGGCCGATGGAGAAGGGCAGGGCCTGCCGCCGCAGATTGGCGCCCACGGCGCCCCGGGTCAGATCATGACCCGTACTTTTACCCTGCGGCCTGTCGCTGCTGCCCTGGCTCAGCGCGGTTCCCTCCTGACCCTGTGACCCCGAACGGCCGGCGCCGCCCTAGTCGAATTCAATCCAGGTGGTTTTCAGTTCCGTGTAGTCATCAAAGGCGTGCATGGATTTATCGCGGCCGTTGCCGGACTGCTTGAAGCCGCCGAAGGGCACGGTGATGTCCCCGCCGAAGTAGTTGTTGATCCCCATGGTGCCCACGCGCACGGCGGCGGCCACCTTGTGCGCGGTGTTGATGTTGTTGCTCCACACGGCGCCGGCCAGGCCATAGATCGAATCATTGGCGATGCTTACCGCTTCCTCCGCGGTGCGGAAAGGAATCACGGACATCACCGGTCCGAAGATTTCCTCCTGCGCGATGCGCATCTGGTTATTCACCCCGGTGAAAATGCTCGGCTCGTGGTACCAGCCGCCGGACTCGTTCATGACCCGCTTGCCGCCGAAGCACAGCTCCGCGCCTTCCTTGCGGCCGATGTCGACGTATTCCGCGACCGTCTCGTACTGGCCCTGGTCGACCATCGGTCCCATGCGCGTCGCCGGGTCAAGCGGGTTGCCGGGCATCCAGCGGCTTGCCTGGGCGGTGACCTTCTCCATGAAGGCGTCCAGCACCGTGTCCTGGACAATCAGTCGCGTGCCGGCGGTGCAGGTCTGGCCACCGTTGTAGAACACCGCCACCGCGGCCATGGCGGCGGCCTTGTTCAGGTTGGCGTCCGCGAAAACGATGTTCGGGCTCTTGCCTCCCAGTTCCAGGAAGGTTCGCTTCAGGTTCGACTGACCGGCGTACTGCATCAGCAGCTGGCCGACCGGGGTAGAGCCGGTGAAGGTCAGGCCGTCGATGTCCATGTGCAGGGCAAGGTGCTTGCCCAGGCTGCCGCCCGGGCCGGGCAGGACCTGCAAAACGCCGTCGGGCAGCCCGGCCTCGGCAGCGAGTCCGGCGAGGCGGATCGCGGTCAGCGGTGTATTGCTGGCCGGCTTGAGCACAACCGAATTGCCCGTGGCCAGGGCCGGCGCCAGTTTCCAGGCCGTGGTGGAAAACGGGAAATTCCAGGGCACGATGGCGGCAACCACGCCCAGGGGCAGACGCTGGACCAGCGCAAGCGTGTTGTGCGGGGTCGGCGAAATCTCGTCGTAGACCTTGTCGATGGCCTCGCCGCTCCAGCGAATGGTGCGCACCGCGGACGGCACGTCCACCCCCGTGGTGTCAGCGATTGGTTTGCCCACGTCCAGGCATTCGAGCAGGGCGAGTTCATCTGCATGTTTCTCGATCAGTCCGGCCCAGCGGACCATGACGGCCTTGCGATCAGACGGCGCCATGCGCGACCAGCGCCCATCCTCGAAGGCCTCGCGGGCCCCGCGGACGGCGAGGTCCGCATCCGCCGCATCACAGCTTGCAACCTCCGCCAGCGTCTCGCCGTTGGCCGGGTTAAGCGTCGGCCGGGTTTTGCCGGACAGCGCGTCCACGTAGCGGCCGTTGATGAAGGCGCGGCCCTCAATGGCCAGGCGCTCTGCGTCCTGCTGCCAGTCAATAATGGTCTTGTCGAGCATGGCTCTTTCTCTTTTTGCGAGGGTGCCTAGTGTCCTCCGGGCACTGGTCCGGCGCAAGTTGCCGCCTTGTGACCCGGCACTGGCTGCGGCACACTCCCGCCAGTCCCATGATCAGCAGGTCAGACCGCCGCGCCATGTCCACCAAGACCGCCAACGACCGCAGGGAAGCCATTCGCGCTTTCTACGAGACCGCCCTGGCCCTGAAGAAAGCCGGTGACCTGGATGAATCGGAACGCACGCTGCGCCGGGCGGTTGCGATCTACGAGCGCGATCCGAACATCCAGTGCCTGCTGGGTGAGACCTTGCTGTCCCGTCGCCAGCCGCAGGAGGCCCGGCGCTGGTTTCTGCGCACCCTGGAGTTGTTTCCCGGCTACCCGCGGGCGCTGGAAGGCGCGGGCAAAAGCTGGCTGGCGGAAAAACGCCCCAAAAAGGCCGCCGAATTTCTGCGCCGCGCCGCCCAGGCCCTGCCCAACCGGGTTTCGACGCACCTGGCCCTGGGGCGCGCCCTGGCCCTGTCCGGGCAGGGCCCGGAGGCCGATGCGGCGGTGGCCCGGGCGCTGGAACTGGATCCGAACCGGGCGATTTCCGTAACAGCCGCAGAAGCGTTGGAGGACGGCCGCGCGCAGGAGGCCGAGAAGCTGCTGCGCGAGCACCTGGCCAAACACCCGGAGGACCCGATTGCCCTGCGCATGCTGGCCCGTGTCGCCATGGATTCCAACCGCCGGGGCCCGGCGATTCGCCTGATGCAGCGTTGCCTGGCGCTGGCGCCGGACTTCATCCTGGCGCATAACGATCTGGCGGACCTGTACATGAAGGAGGACCGTTTCAACGAGGCCCTGGCCGCGGTGGAGAAGTCTCTGGAGTTGGACCCCGGCCTGGCGCACAGCTGGGTGTTCAAGGGCAACGTGCTGTCACGTGCCCAGCGCCACGAGGAGGCGATTGCCGCTTATGACCAGGCGATCGCGCTCAGCCCCGGGCACAGTGGCGCCATGGCGGGCAAGGGCCATGTGCTGAAAACCATTGGCCGCACGGACGAGGCCATCGCCACGTTCCGCGAGTGCATCCGGCTGCACCCGGGCTTCGGTGAGCCCTGGTGGAGCCTGGCGAACCTGAAGACGTTCAGCTTCGACGAAGAGGAGGTCGCTGTGCTCGAAGACCTGGTAACCCGCGAATCGCTGGGTGATGAGCCGCGGGTCAACATGCGCTACGCGCTGGGTAAACACTACGAAAACGACAAGGACTATGAGCGGGCCTTTACCCATTACCAGGCGGGCGCCAGCCTGCGGCGCGCCAACGAGGTCTATGACCCGGTCCAGAACCAGGTCGTCAACGAGCGCGTGATGGAAACCTTTGACGCGGCCTTTTTCGAGGCGCACCAGGGCTGGGGTCTGGACGACGATGCGCCGATCCTGGTGGTCGGACTGCCGCGCTCCGGCTCAACGCTCATAGAACAGATCCTGGCCAGCCACAGCCAGGTGGACGCGACCATGGAACTGGGCGACCTGGGCCGCTGTATTCGCCAGATCTCCCGGGCCCGCCGCGACCGCCGGGAATACCCGGAAGCCACCCTCGAGCTCAAGGAGGAAGATGTGGCGGCATTGGCGGAGCGATACCTGGAGGGCGCGGCGCGGTTCCGCGGCGATGCGCCGTTTTTCATCGACAAGATGCCGAACAACTTTGCGCACCTGGGGCTGCTGCGCCTGATGCTGCCCCGGGCGAAAGTCATCAACGCGGTGCGCCATCCGCTCGACAGCTGCCTGGGGAGCTTCAAGCAGCTGTTCTACCGCGGGCAGTCCTTCACCTACGACTGGTTCGAACTGGGCCAGTACTACCTGCAGTACCAGCGCATCATGGACCACTGGCACCGCCTGTTTCCCGGCTGGATTCTTGATGTTCGCTACGAGGACGTGGTGCGCGACCAGGAAGGCCAGACCCGGCGCATGCTCGACTTCCTGGGCCTGGAGTTCGAGGAGCCGTGCCTGCGCTTCTGGGAAACGGAACGGGCGATCAACACGGCGAGCTCAGAACAGGTGCGCCGGCCGATCTATACCGGCGGCCTGAACTTCTGGCGTCACTATGAACCGCAGCTGGACGAGCTGATCGAGCAGCTGGAACCCCTGCTGCGGGATCTGCCCGAGACGGACCGTCCCCTGAGCCTCGGTGGGCGCGTCGAGCACTAGCCTCGGGTGGTGACGGCCGGGTCGCCCGCCTGCGGTGCCGGATTCGGTGGCAGGTAATCGAAGATAAACGTGATGCGGTCTTCCGAGCCGCTGTTCATCACGCTGTGGTTGCGCTGGTTGTTGATCTCGTAGGCATGTCCCACGGTAAAGCGGTGCGGACGGCCGTCAATCATGAAACGCACGCCCGGGTTGGTGGTGATGGGCACGTGGATCCGGTGACTGACCACGAAGGACTGGTGTGTGTCCCGGTGGGGCGAAATGACGCCGCCGGGCTTGAGCTTGGCGGCCATGGCGCGAATAATCGTGCCCCCGGGCGGGTAATGGGCCTTGAGAATGTCGCCCATCAGCGGCACCGCCAGGTCGTGCAGCGTGTCCCAGGACTCTTCCTTGCTGACGGTCATTTCCGGCCAGCCGTTGCAGAACACCATGACCAGTGATTCCGTGTGCTCGTGCACCGAGTAGGCGTTCTGCCGGTACTGGTTGGCCCGCCAGGCGGATTCGTCCAGACCGGTGATGCGATCGATCAGGGCGGCCGAGTCGACTTGGCCGAGATCCTTGAGGGTGCCGTCAAATTCCATGGGTGTCCTGCGTGCCGATTTGCCGGAATTATACGGCCAGTTGAAGTATTTTCACTGTCAAAGGCTTGACCGGCGGTTGAAAGTTTGACATTTTCTTAACGTCCACATCCAAACTTCATCAGAAGTTTCTGAAAAATAAAACAGCATTGAGGGTACTTAAATGCCAGAAGCCAGCGGTAGCAAGCAAGTCCCAGCCTCCGTTCCGAACCGGAACGTCACCTTCGCCCTCACTGCCGTCTTTGCCGCCCCTGCCGGAATGGCGGTCGCCCAGGATGATACCCAGATGACCGATGACGTGATGCTCCTCGAGGAGGTCATGGTCACGGCGCGTAAGCGCTCGGAAAGCGTCATGGACATTCCGGAGAGCATCCAGGCCATATCTGAGCAGACGATCATCACCGCCGGTTTGAACGACATCAATGACTACTCGCGGTTTATCCCGAGCCTGTCCTATGTATCCATCAATCCCGGTACCGCCAGCATCTACTTCCGCGGCGTTGCCGATGCGGCCAACTCGTTTATCGCCGAGCCTTCCGCGGCCATGTACCTGGACGAGCAGTCCCTGACGCTGAACGCCAACCCGAACCCGCGCATGGTGGACATCGAGCGCCTCGAAGCGCTGAGCGGTCCGCAGGGCACGCTGTACGGGGCCAGCGCCCAGTCCGGCCTGCTGCGCATCATTACGAACAAGCCTGATCCGACCGAATTTGCCGCCTTCGCCGACGTGATGCTTCGCGGCGGCTCGGAAAGTGACGCGAGCTGGGATGTCAGCGCGATGGGTAACTTCCCCCTCAGCGATAATTTTGCGATCCGCCTGGTCGGTTTCACCGCCGAGGACGGTGGTTTTATCGATAACATCAACGGCGATTCGGTGCCCTACGGCATCTTCAACAACGCCGGGCAGGAGCGGGAGAACTTCAACTCCGTCGAATATAACGGCGGGCGAATTTCCGCCCGCTGGTTCATGAACGATGACTGGACCGTGACCGCGGGTATTGTCTACCAGGAAACCTATTCCAACGGCCGCCCGGAGCGGGACGCCGTCCCTGGATCAGGACCTGGCCGTCTCCCGCTTTAAAATCGACAACGAGTGGGATGACCAGGACTGGACCCAGTACAACCTGACCTTCGAAGGTGACCTGGGTTTTGCCGATTTCGTCTCGGCCACCTCTTACTTCACGCGCGACTGGACCTATCAGCAGGGCACGCAGACCTACGCGGCCTACTTCGGCACCTTCTGTTACGACGGCTACTACGTGGCCTACTCGAACTACAGCCCCTATTGCTTCCAGCCCAACGGTGTCGGTAACTACTACAACGATCCGATCGGCTACCTGCAAAACACCCAGACGGACACCAAGTTCTCCCAGGAATTCCGCCTGTCCCACACGGGTGACCGCTTCGACTGGGTGGCCGGCGTGTTCTACGAACAGGCCGAGCAGGACTGGATATTCGACAGCTTCACCGATGGCTACAACCAGTCCAAGTCCTACGCCAACTTCCTGGCGGGCCGCGTCGGACCGATTCCGACCGAGAACCCGGGCGGCGCCTGGTGGCGCTCTGCCGATTCCACGGACTGGACCCAGTACGCGGTGTTCGGCGAATTCACCTGGCACATGACCGACAAGTGGGACGCAACCTTCGGCGCCCGCTGGTTTGACCGGGAAACGGACCGTACCTACTACGTGGAAAACCCGCGCTTTAACCTGACCGAAGACGGCATTCTCGAGCTGCCTGCCTCGGAAAGTGACTGGGTGCCCAAGGTAAGCCTGTCTTACCAGGCCACGGACAACATGCTGTTCTACGCGCTCTACTCGGAGGGTTTCCGGCCTGGCGGCGTGAACCGCTCACGAACGCAGAACACGTTCTTCCCGCAGGAATATAACGCGGACTACCTGAACAACTTCGAGACTCGGCACCAAGATGACCCTCGCCGAAGGCCGGGTTCGCCTCACAGCGACCTACTTCGACATGAAGTGGGAGGATTACCAGCTCGAGGTTATCGACCCCAGTAACGCGCCCTGCGGCGCGCCAAACGCGCCTGAGGCGCCGTTCTGCGGACAGCCCTTCCAGGTGGTGGTGGCCAATGTGGGCGATGCGACCTCCGAGGGTTTCGAAGTTCAGTTTGACGCGATCATAACCAACAACTTTACCGCCGGCTTCAACTTCACCATGCTGGATGCGACCCTGGATGACGGCTTCAACTTCGGCATTCCGGTGTCGGCCGGGTCCCGTCTGCCGCTGGTCCCGGAAGAGGAAGGCTCTGCCTACGTCCAGTATGACTGGGACGTTAACTGGTTTAACGGGCTCGCAAACGGCTTCTACGCCCGCCTGCAGTGGAGCTATACCGGCGACCGCCTCAACCAGGTTGAGCCCTACCCGGAGACTAGCCCGACACCGCAGTTCCTGATGCCCAGCTACAACATCGGCGACCTGAAAACCGGTATCACCGGGGACGGCTGGACCCTGATGATGTTCATCAACAACATCACCGACGAGCGCGCGGTGCTGTTCGATAATCCCTTCGAGTTCGATTACTTCTTCGGCAAGAGCCGCCAGACGATTAACCGTCCGCGGGAATTCGGGGTTCGCTTCCGGCGCGACTGGTAAGCCGGGAACCGAATCGAAAAAAGGGGCCGGCGGCCCCTTTTTTCGTTCAGCTTTCAGCCGGTACCTGGCGCAGCCAGCGCACCCAGGCAAACCAGGCGATCAGCGCGGCGCCTGCCCACACATGGACCAGGCCCGCAGCAGGTCCGAAGCGATGCGACATGGCCATGGTGACGGCCAGGCCGAGACCGCTCATGGCGGTCCATACCAGCGGCGGGCGCGTGTTGGCGTCCCGGTGGGTGAGAATGCCGGCCAGCGGTGCGCCCGCTGCCAGCACGAGGCCGCCCCAGGAGAGCGGGGGTGTCATGCCCCGGCCAACCTGCACGGCGGCATACACTGCGAGCAGTGCGAACCCGGTAGCCAGGCCCCAGCGAATGACCCCGACACGGCGCAAGGCCCTGCTCACGGCTGGTCTTCCTGCGCGCCGGTGGATTTCCTGAAGAACGCGTAGGCCCGCTGCTGGGCGAGGTCGAACAGGCTGCCGGACGGATAGTCAGTCTTTGCCAGCGGGTCTCCCACGGGCCCGCCGGTGAGTATTTCCAGCGCCTCGCTGATGGTTTTGACGGCATAGACATGAAACTGCCCGTCCGTGCAGGCTTCCACCACGTCCTGCCGGAGCATGAGGTCACCGGCGTTGGCGGCCGGGATGATGACGCCCTGTTCCCCGGTCAGCCCCAGGCCGTGGCAGGCATCGAAAAAACCGTCGACTTTCTCATTGACGCCGCCGATGGCTTGCAGGTGGCCGTGCTGGTCGATCGCCCCGGTCATGGCGATGCCCTGGCGTAGCGGCGTCCCGGTCAGCGCGCTGACCAGGCAGCAGAACTCCGCGCCGGAGGCCGAATCGCCGTCAATGCCGCCGTAGCTTTGCTCAAAGGCAATGGAGGCGCTGAACGCCAGCGCATGCTCACTGCGCAGGACAAAGCGCAGCAGCCCGCCAAGGATGTGAAAGCCCTTGGTGTGAATATTGCCGGACAGGGACGAGGCGCCCTCGATGTTGATCACCCCGGCGCGTCCGGGTCCCACGGTCGCGGTTATTCTCGCGGGAAAGCCGTAGCTCAGGGGGCCGGCATGAATGACCGCAAGACCGTTCAGCTGGCCGGTCACGGCGCCCCCGGTCACCACGTTGATGGTGCCGTCGCTGATCAGTTCCTGGTAGCGCTGGGAGGGCAGGCTGGCCCGGTAGCGTGTGCGCCGCACCGTTTCTTCGACCTGCTCGCGATCGACCAGGGCCTGGCCTGCCTTGGCGGTGAGAAAAGCGGCCTCCCGGGCAATATCCGCGACACGGCTGAAGCGCGCGGTGATCTTGCCCTGGCGCGCCGCGATTCGCGCGCCATGTTCCGCCATGGCGGCGATGGCGTCCGCGCTGAAGGGCGGCAGGTTCTCCGTGTGACACAGTCGCGCGATGACGCCCGCGTATTTGCCCACGCCGGCCTCGCTGCGTTCAATCTCGGAGTCAAAATCAGCCAGCACCTTGAACAGGTCGGAAAAATCCTGGTCGATGTTGTCGAGTTCGTAAAACAGGTCGCTGCCACCCAGCAGGATCACCCGGACCTTGATGTCGATCGGTTCCGGTTTCAGCGACTGGCTGGTCAGCGGCCAGCCGAGTTCCGCCGGAACGATTTCGACGCTGCCGGTGCGCAGGGCGCGCATGAGCATGCGCCACGCGCCCGGCTCCGTGAGCACATCGTAGGCATCCAGGGCCAGAAACCCGCCGTCCGCGCGGACCAGGGCGCCGGCGCGGATGCCCTTGTAGTTGGACACCAGCTGCCCGCCGTTGACGAAATCGGGCTCGACGCTGCCCAGCAGGTTGGCGACCGTGGGTGCGTTCTCCGTGATGATGCTGGTGCGGTCACCCGCTGCATGGCTGTGAACCACGTTGACGCCATAGATGTCCACGGCATCCGGCAGATTTTCGGCCTGCGCTGCCGGGCAGCCGGTTCTCGATGATGTCCTCGGTGACTTCCCTGAGAAAGCAGCAGACCGGATCTGTCGGAAAGCCCTCGCGCAAGGGTGCGAACAGCTGGTCAAGCGCCGTGCGAATCTCCTGTTCGATGAAATCCGCCGCCTGCTGTTCACCTTGCTGCCAGGCCTTGGCCGCCTCCCGGCCGATGCTGTCGATTCGTGGTTCAAAGCTGCGCAGGGCTTCCTCGACCTTCCCGGCGGCAGCCTTTTCGATAACGCCATCGAGCACCTGCTGGCGGTATTCATCCGGCGGCAGCGGCTTGCCGTCAACCAGGGGAAAAACCGCGGCCTGCGTGATGGGTCCGTTCTGTAACTGCACCAGCGTCAGGCCGTTGTCCCGAAGGTCCTTCTCCAGGGGCGCAGTGACGGATTCGACGGCGGCGCGGGCCTCCTCCTGGATGGTGTTGAGACTGGCATGGGCCGCCGGGGCCTCGAGGATGTCCGCCAGGCGGGTTTCGATGAACTCGGCGGCCTCGCGCATGCGCCGCCGGAATTTAGGTCCCTGGCCGGCTTCCAGCGTCAGGAGCCGGGGGCGGTCCGGTTGCGCGAAATTGTGGACATAGCAGCGGTCAAGTTGCCGGCTCGGCCTGGGATCGAGCTGCTCCAGCATCGATTGCACCAGGGTCATGCGACCGGTTCCGGAAAGACCGCGGACGTAAATATTCTGGCCGGGCGCATCGCACTCCAGGCCAAAACGCATCGCCTCGAGCGCAATGGGCTGACCGACCACACCGGTCGCCGGATCCACCTCCTCCGTGCTTTTAAAGGGCAGGGTCGCCGCATCGAAACGCCAGCGCAGCTGTTCGGGTGGGAGTTTTGAGGCGTGGTCCATGAATATCCCTCCGCGCCGGCAGCCCTTGTGGCCGGGGTCAGTGACCGAGATGGTGCTTGGCGGAAAAGTCAGAAAATGTCTGGGTGGCGAGGCTGGGCGCCTCGAGCATGGGCAGATGCCCGACGCCCTCGTGGGTCACCAGCTCCGAGTTTGGTATCAGTTCATGGAGCAGCTTGCCACCGTCCGGGTGCGTGGCCCGGTCCTCGAGACCCCACTCGATGAGCACGGGCATGGTCAGGCGGGGCGCCAGTTCGTCCATGGATGTTGATTGACGCAGGAACTCATCCTGCATGCGGGGCAACTCGTCTTTCAGGCGGGCGGTGTTGAGGTAGCCGGCCCGCGCCAGTGCATAGGGCACGTGGGGCCGCTTGAAGAACATGAGGTCGACCAGGTTGGCGTAGTCTTTCATTGTTTCGACCCGGAACGGGTTGATGTTTCCTTCCAGAAATTCAGTCATTATCTTGCTGTAGGGCGCCCCCTTGACGCCAAAGGCATCCTGCAGCCACAGCGCCTTGACGCGCCCCGGATTGCGCGCCGCGAAATTTGCGGCGATCCATGCGCCCATGGAGTTTCCCGCCACGATGCATTCGCCAACGCCGAGCGTATCCAGCCAACGCTCCAGGCGCAGGGACTGCTCATCGATACGGAAGTTCAGGCCGGCGGGAGGCTGGCTTTTGCCAAAGCCCGGCAGGTCCGGGATGAGCAAGTGAAACTGGCGCCGCAGCGGTCCGGCGACGCCGAGCCAGTGATCAGCCTCGGCGGCAATGCCATGGAGAATCACCATCGTGGGGCCTTTGCCACCCTCCAGGTAGTGCCAGCGCACACCGTCCACGACGATTTTCTTTGACCGCAGGCCGCTCAGCCGCCTGGCCAGGAAGCTCATCACGATCATCCATTGCTTGGGCAGCACGTACCAACTGGCCACCATGAGAAACAGGCCGGCGGCAACATATAACGTTGATTGGCTCATGGGTTTATCATAATCGTTTGCACTTCATACGGTGAAAAGAATGACACGATTTCTGAGCCTGGTTCTTCTCCTGGGACTCTCGACAGGTGCGCGGGCAGAATTCCAGTGCGTCCCGGCAGAGGTATTGCCCGAAAACGCCTTCCCCGTGGTGGTTTTCGAGACTGACCAGGGGGTGGTCGAGGTCGAGCTCGACCGCATGCGGGCGCCCGCCTCGGTGAATAATTTTCTCGCCTACGTGGTTGACGGGGAATATGACAACACCATCTTTCACCGGGTAATCAAGGATTTCGTCGTGCAGGGGGGTGGCTTCAAGTCCGGGTGGGAGGAGTTGACCGAACACGAACCGGTGATGAACGAATCCGGTAACGGTCTTTCCAATGACGCCTGGACCATCGCCATGGCGCGGTTCTCTGACCCGCATTCCGCTACCAGCCAGTTCTACTTCAATGTCGCGGACAACAGCAGCAAGCTCAACCCGGGCCCTCGTCAGTGGGGCTACACGGTCTTTGGCACGGTCATCAGCGGGCGGGAAGTGCTGAAAGATATCGCGGCAGTGAAGACCGGTTATGACGCGAAAATGGACTACCAGGACGTGCCCGTGACCCCTGTCAGGCTGATCAAGGTGAGCGTCAAGTAGCCTGGCCGGCGTCGGCGCGGACGCGGCGAGGCACTCTCGATAATGGGGTGGGGGGAGTTTTTCGCCCTGGCTTCGCCCATGGCCTGGGCGTTGGCCGTTGTGATGTTCCAGCGCTCCGGCGAGAGCATGGCGCCGTTTGCCCTCAACCTGCTGAAAAACGCCCTTTCGCTCGGGCTGATGGTTCTCACGCTGCTTGCCGTGACGGTCTACGCCAGGGAGCCCCTCCCGGGCTTCAGCGCCATGGACCTGGGCATCATGCTGCTCTCCGGCGTGCTGGGCATGGCCGTGGCCGATACTTTATACCTGCGCACGCTGAACCTGATCGGCGCCGGCCGCACGGGCGCGATCGGCGCGCTGCTCAGCCCGTGCGTCATCCTCTTTTCTGCGCTGTACCTGGGCGAGCGACTGGGGCTGGCGCAATGGGCCGGCTTTGCATTGGTCATGGCCGGTATCCTGGTGGTGACCCTCAAGCGTTACCGGACCGAGGTGTCCACCACCGAATTGCGGCGTGGACTGCTGATCGGCGTGGCGGCCATGGTCACCATGGCATTGGGGGTGGTGATGGTGAAACCGCAGCTGGAGCAGGGGCCTTTCCTGTGGGTTGTCACGATAAGGCTGGCCGGCGGTGTGGCGGCCATGCTGCTGCTGACGGCCTGGCGGCGGCAGTGGCGAACGTTGTGGAACAGCTACCGCAAGCCCCACCCCTGGGCCATGACCCTGTTTGCCTGCGTGCTGGGCGGCTATCTCGGCAGCCTGTTCTGGCTGGCGGGCTACAAGCTGATTCCGGCCTCGGAGGCTGCGGTCTACAACGAATCGCAGCTGATATTCATGGTCCTGTTTGCCTGGTGGTTCCTGAAAGAACCGATCGACCGGCGCCGGACGCTGGGCGTGGGGTTTATCCTGGTTGGCGTGCTGGTCATGTTGCTGGTTTGATCCGGCTGCCCTAGGCTGAAGCGATGAACGACAAGCCGAACCAGGTTTCACCATCCGGCGCCCGCTGGCGGCGCCTGGGCGTCACCGCGCTGCTGCTGTCCATTGCCCTGCTTGCCGTCAGCCCGGTGCTCGACCAGCGTGCCGCCGACGACTTCGAGTCGCTGTTCCAGCGCGCTGTCGTGACCTTCGCCCTGGCGCGGACGCTGAATGGGGTTATTTCCGCGGCGCAGGGCACCGAGGTGGCGCTGCAGCCGGCGGGAGTTGGCGTGACCCTCACGCCCGGCGAGGTTCTGGATCCGGTCAATGATCTCGTGGAGCGGTTTTCCTGGATCATGCTCGGGGCCACCATTTCCCTGGGAATACAGAATGTGCTGCTCGATATCAGCGCCTGGTGGGTGTTGCAGGGTGTCGTGGTGCTGCTGGCCTTCGGCGTTTTGATACTCCACTGGTGGAAGCCGGCCGCAGGCAAAACCCGGGCCGTGGCCTGGCGCGTTCTGTTGATCGTGCTGTTCCTCAGGTTTGCCGTGCCTTTGAGCCTGGTGGCCAATAACGCGATTTACGACCTGTTTCTCGAGGCGCGCTACGAGCAAAGTGCGGAGATTATCCAGGCGGCCGGTAATGACCTGGAGGTTCTTGGTGAGACCCAGGAAGCCGAGATGGAGGAGGCCGCTGAAGCCGGCGCCCTGGGTGGTGTGCTCGATGCCCTGGGCGCGGCCTGGGACGGCGCAACCGCCGGTGGGTTCTCCGGCCGTCTCGAGGTGATCCAGGCGCGGGCCGCAAACCTGATAGAACACCTGATCCAGCTCAGCGTGGTGTTCGTCCTGCAGACCGGCATCCTGCCGCTGGTGTTCCTGTGGCTGTTTCTACAGCTGGCCCGGTGGCTGGTCAGGCCCATCGGTCGTCCCTAGATTTTTAGCCATAAATATAAATATTGACAAATAAGTCAAATAAAGATAATAATGACAATTAAGGGGAACACCCGAGCCAGTGCAGTCTACCGGCGGGCTGTCCGGTGACCTGAAGGGGAGAACAGGTCAGCGGCGCTTCAGCAGCCAGGCTGATAGCGGCACGGTGACAGGGGTCGGCCAGGGTCGTGGTCGACCCGCTGTTTTGCACACCGTTCCCTGCCTGGTCGCTCTGCATCCGGCATGTCTTCCGCTAAACTGTCGGCTTCGACGACTGCAAGGCGCATCATGGAATTTCTTCAAACGATCTGGGGGCGCACTTCCGAGGCGCTGAGTACCCAGCTGTTCGTTTTCGGTGAATCGCCGATCACCGTGTCCCAGGTGATCGCGGCGCCAATGTTGCTGGCTTTCGGCCTGCTGGCGGTGCGCATTATCGAGCGTCGCCTGAGCCGGACCATGCGCAACCGTGGTTATGACACGAACCTGATCCAGCTGCTTCGCCGCGGTATCTACGCGGTCGCCATCACCTGCCTGTTGCTGATGGCGCTCGGCATGCTGAATGTGCCGCTGGGGGCATTTACCTTTATTTCCGGCGCGGTGGCGATTGGTGTGGGCTTCGGCGCCCAGGCGATCATCAACAACTTCATCAGTGGCTGGATTCTGATGGGGGAGCGCCCGATACGGATTGGTGACCTGCTGGAGTTTGAAGGCACGCTGGGACGGGTGGAGGCCATCAACACGCGTTCCACGCGCATACGCCGCATTGACGGTGTGGACATCGTGACCCCGAATAGCGCGCTGTTGGAAAACACGGTTATCAACTGGACGCTCGCGGATGACCGCATTCGCACCAGCGTCCGCGTGGGGGTGGCCTACGGCTCACCGGTCCGGCGGGTGGCGGAGTTAATTGAGCAGGCCACCAACGAACACCCGGACGTGGATTCAGAAACGCCGCCGGTGGTGATTTTCGAGGACTTTGGCGACAATGCGCTCATCTTCGACGTGTTTTTCTGGACCTCGCTGCGACCCGGCGGTGACCTGCGCAAGCTGCGCAGCGACATCCGTTTTCGTCTTGATGAGCTGTTTGCTGAGAATGACATCGTTATTGCTTTCCCGCAGCGGGACGTGCACCTGGACGGCCAGCTTCGCCTGGTCAGGGAAGAACCCGCGTAGTACGCCCGACGGCGTTCAAGCCCTGCTTCTTTCGCTGCGCGAAAACCGCAGGACTTTCACTGCCTGGGCTGCACCAGATCAGGAATCTGGTGCTGGAACTCATGACGATCCCCGTATTCTTGGTAAACTTCGCCCGCGGCGCGCCCGTAGCTCATCAGGATACGCCCGACGGCGTTCAAGCCCTGCTTCTTTCGCTGCGCGAAAACCGCAGGACTTTCACTGCCTGGGCTGCACCAGATCAGGAATCTGGTGCTGGAACTCATGACGATCCCCGGATTCTTGGTAAACTTCGCCCGCGGCGCGCCCGTAGCTCATCAGGATACGCCCGACGGCGTTCAAGCCCTGCTTCTTTCGCTGCGCGAAAACCGCAGGACTTTCACTGCCTGGGCTGCACCAGATCAGGAATCTGGTGCTGGAACTCATGACGATCCCCGTTTTTGGTAAACTTCGCCCGCAGCGCGTCCGTAGCTCATCAGGATAGAGCACCAGATTCCTAATCTGGGGGTAGCAGGTTCGAGTCCTGCCGGGCGCACCATTCATTATATCGCAGCTGTCTCCATGCAAGGATCGAATCATGAAAAAGCATTGGCTTATTGCCATGGCCTGCGCCGGCCTGGTTTCTACCCAGCTTGCTGCGCAGGACGATCCGTACCTGTGGCTTGAGGAGGTCGATGGTGAGGAGGCGCTGAATTGGGTGAAGGCGCAAAACGCCGCGACCGCTGAGCGGCTGGCCGAGGACGAGCTGTTTGATGAGCTCTACGCGCAGGCGCTGGAGACGCTGAACAGCGAATCGCGGCTGCCAACCATCAGCCAGCAGGGTGACTGGCTGTATAACTTCTGGCGGGATGACAGCAACCCCCGCGGCATCTACCGCCGCACCACGCTGGAGCGCTTTGCGAGTGATGACCCGCAGTGGGAGACGGTTATCGACGTGGATGCCCTGTCAGAGCAGGAGGGGATGCAGTGGGTATTCCGCGGCATGGACTGCCTGCCCCGGCAACCGGAGCACTGCCTGGTTCGCCTGTCACCCGGCGGCGGCGATGCAGCCGTCACGCGGGAGTTCAACTCGGTCAACAAGACCTTTGTCGAGGACGGTTTTTATCTGCCGGAAGCCAAGGGAAGTATTGGCTGGGTGGATGAAGACACGGTTTTTGTCGCAACCGATTTCGGTCCCGGAACCATGACCGACTCGGGCTATCCGCGCATCGTGAAGCGCTGGCGTCGCGGTGAGCCGCTGGAATCGGCGCAGCTGCTCCACGAGGGTGACGTGACGTCGGTCTCCGTTGGCGCCTTCCGCGGCCGCTCGGCGGGTGGCGACGTCGACCTGGTGCGCGAGGGCAGGACGTTCTGGACCACGGACTGGTACCAGCTGCTGGATGACGGGAAATACCCGCTGATCATGCCGGCCAGCGCCACGGTCAACGGCGTGTTCCAGGGCCGGCTTATTGTCTCCCTGAAAGAAGACTGGAACCGGGACGGCACCGTCTATCCGCAGGGCGCCGTGCTGGTGGCGGACATGGCGGCGCTGCGTGGCGGGGAAGGGCAGATTGATGTGATGATCCAGCCGGATGCATCGCGCATCGTCGAAGACGTGACGACCACGGACGACAGCGTGCTGGTGACCGTGCTGGACAATGTGCGTGGCAAGATGATCCGCTTTACCCCGGGTCCCGAGGGCGGTTGGCAGCAGCAACAGATCGCTTTCCCCGATGATGGTTCCCTGTCCGTCATGAGTGCGGACGATGAGACGGGCAATTTCTTCGCCCGTTTCGAGTCTTTCACCACGCCGCCGACCCTGTTCTTCGTGGGCGATGAGGAGACGCTTCCGCGGGAGGTCAAGGCCCAGGCGCCGAGCTTCGACGGTGACCGCTACGTGACGCAGCAGTTTTTCGCGACATCAGCGGACGGCACGCAGGTGCCGTACTTCGTGGTGATGGGCAAAGACACGCCCATGGACGGCGGGAACCCGACGCATATCTTCAGCTACGGCGGTTTCCGCAATGCGCTGACACCTTCCTACAGCGGATCCTACGAGGCGCTGTATGGCGCCTATGGCAAGCTGTGGCTGGACCGGGGCGGGGTCTTCGTGCTGGCCAATATTCGCGGCGGCGGTGAATTTGGACCCGCCTGGCACCAGGCCGCGCTGAAGGAAAACCGCGAACGGGCTTTTGAAGACTTCGAGGCCATCGCCGAAGACCTGGTCGCGCGCGGCATTACCTCGCCGGAGCACATCGGTATCGAAGGCCGCTCGAACGGTGGCCTGTTGGTTGGCGCCACCATGACCCGTCGTCCTGAACTCTATGGCGCGGTAATCTGCGGTGTGCCGCTGCTGGACATGCAGCGTTATCACAAGCTGCTGGCCGGGGCGAGCTGGATGGCGGAGTACGGTGATCCGGACGACCCGGAGCAATGGGCCTATATCAGCCGCTACTCGCCCTACCAGAACCTCGAGGAGGGCGTTGAGTATCCCGCGACCTTTTTCTATACCTCGACCCGGGATGACCGCGTGCACCCGGGCCACGCGCGCAAGATGGCGGCCAGCATGGAATCCATGGGGCAGGAAGTCTGGTACTACGAAAACCTTGAAGGTGGCCACGGCGGGTCCAGCACCAACGACCAGCTGGCCTACCGGCTGGCGCTGGCCTACACGCACCTGTGGAACCAGCTGCGCTGACCCGGACGTCCGGTTGGGCGGGCGGCAAGCGCCACTGACCCTTATGGCCGGCTGGTCCGGCTGATTAGTTCGAGTAAGGGCTCGCCAACAATGGGTTTTCGCCATCCCTGCAGGCGTTCGGGAAGGTGCCCGGGCGCCTCTGCGAAAAGTATTTCCTCCAGGTCCCGCTTGGCGGCCAGCACGGTCGGTTCGAGCTTGAGCTGCTCCGCCTGCTCACTGACCACATCACGCATGGCTTTGAGCTGCTGGCGTTCCGCAGGCCCGGCCTGCGGCAGCGGCGGCAGCGTGCCGCCTTCATCCAGGGTCTGGCCAACCAGGCTGGTCAGGGTATTGCCCCAGCGTTTGCGGGCGCCCGGGTGCAGGTCATCGATACGCTCCAGCGCCTGCGGTTCGCGCATGCCATCGCGGGCAATCGCGATCAGCACATGGTCCGGGACGATAAATCCGCGCGGCTGGTTCCGCTGGCGTGCTTCCTCTTCCCGCCAGGCGGCGATCCGCTGAAGCACTGCCAGGGCGCGTCCATCCAGCCTGCCCGCACCCTTGATGCGCAGCCAGCTGTTGGCCGGATCGAGCGGCTTCGCCGCATCGCTGAGCATCCGCGCACAGTCCTCCTCGAGCCAGGCCAGGCGACCGAGCTCATCGAGCGCTTCGCGTAGCTTGTCCCACATCAGGGGCAGCACGCAGACATCGAGCGCCGCATAGCGCAGCAGGTCCTCGCGGAGCGGCCGGGCCATCCAGTTGCTGCGCGTCAGGTCCTTGTCGATGGGCACATCCAGCAGCCATTCCGCCGCCTTGTGGTAGCCCAGTTGCAGCGGCTGGCCCAGCAGGGCGCAGGCCAACTGCGAGTCGATCAACGGCGTGGGCAGCGCACCGGTCACATGCTGCAGCACCTCGAGGTCTTCGGAGGGGCTGTGCAGCAGCTTGGTAATGGCCGGGTCGGCAAGCAGTTCCGCCAGTGGCTCCAGGCTGCCTTCGACAAGCGGGTCCAGCAACCACACGGTCTGGCCGTCGGAAATCTGGACCAGCCCCAGGTTGGCAAAGTAGGTGCGCTCACGTACGAATTCCGTGTCCACCGCCAGCAGCGGTGCGCGACGCCAGGCCTTCGCGGCGCGCCCGGCCTGGGCGGCGCTTTCGAGCATGATCGGGGAGTCCGCCGCGGCAAGGGCAGTGTCGAGGGTGTCTGAGTAGTTCATGGGCAGTTGATAATACGGTTCCTGAATCCCGCTGTTATGTTTGTTTGTCAAAGGTTTTTTGAGAGAATTCGGACCCTTGTGGGCGGGTCAGTCATGGTTTATTGTTGCCGGTGCCTGACGCGTCACGACAGGCGACAAAACAACATTAACACGGCACGGCGCGCCGTGACGGATCAAAAAGCAAGGGACTATGCGTATCCAATGGGTCGATTGACCACACTATTCCTTGCGACCCTGATGCTGTTCCCGGCAATGCATGGCCCGGCCTTTGGCCAGTCCTCAGAACCCGGTACCGCATCACCCGCTTCGGCGGAGGGGGACAGCGAGGCCCAGGAGGCAGCGGAGGACGCGGGACCACGCGTGCGCCGCCTTGGTGACGTGGACAGCGACGAATTCCAGTTTGACCTCGCGGTTCCAGCACCTACCGAGTCGAGGCAGCAGGAGGAGTCGCTGCCGCTCAACGACCCGGAGCTTGAAGCCCGGCTCCAGAACGCACTCGCCGTACTCCGGATCCGCCAGGGTGACCCGCAAGCTACCGCAGAAGTGGAAGCGATCCTCGATGAGGTCATTGAGCGTGCCGCTGAATTCACCCGGCGCGGCGACTATGCACGGGCGACCGACCTGCTGAACGCGGTGCGCATGGTTGAGCCCAATAAGTCCGGGCTCAGCGAAGCCTGGGCGCAACTCGCCGAGGCGGAGAATTCCCAGGCCAGCAGCAGCGCGCCGAGCGCGGCCTCCCCCGCCTATCCCGAGCAGGACTGGTCCCAGTCCAAAACCGGACAGGTGCGACCGGAAAATACCTACCGCTTGCCCAGCGCCGCCCAGGCGGAACGGCTGGACCAACTGCTCGTGATGATCGCCGCGCGTCCCAACAGCCAGGCGGCCCTGGCCGAGCTTGACGCCCTGCTTGATGACTTGCTCAACCAGGCGAGAGCGGCCATCCGGGACGGCGAGTTTCTGACGGCGGCTTACCTGGTGGATGCGGTGCGCGACATCAACCCGCGCAAGCGGGGGCTTGCCGAGGTCATACGCCTGCTTAATCAGGGCGAGGACATCCAGGCGTCCCTGGCGGCTGCGCGGCTTGCAGAGCAGGAGGGCAAGCTTGTCGAGCCCCGCCTGGAAAGCGCCTATTACCATTACCGTCGCGTATTGACCATCAATCCCGACAACCTCGAAGCGCAACGTGGCCTGACAAGCATCCAGCAGGCCATGGTGGTGTTTGCGCTGGATGCCGCGCGCAACCTCGATTTTGAACTCGCCGAGGCCTGGCTCACCGAGGCGTCAGGCATTCAGCAGAACCAGACCGCAGTGGCCGACGGCCGTCGACAGATTGACGCCTTCCGCGACGAAATGGCGCAAGGTTTCGAGGAGGAGATCATCCAGGCGATCCGCGCCGGTGACAACAACCTGGCCGAATTCAAGTTGATCGACCTGATCGCCCTGGGCGGCTACGAGGACCGGGTGACGGAACTGCGCGAAATGATGGTGCAGGAAGAGAGCTACGGCCAGTATGACCCGGGACAGATTCTCCAGGATCCCTTCATCGACGGCTCCGGCTTTGCGCCGGCGGTTGTCGTGATCAGCGCCGGAAGTTTCATGATGGGCTCAGGCGCAGGAGACGACGACAGCCTGGACAGCGAGAAGCCGGAGCACCGGGTGACCTTCGAGCGCGGTTTTGCACTGGGCCAGCAGGAAGTCACCGTCGGCCAGTTCGCCACCTTTGTCGAGGCGAGCGGCTATCGCACCGAGGCGGAGCGGTCCAGGGGCAGCTCGGTCTGGGATGAAGACATGGGCCAGCTCACGGATCGCGACGGCGTTAACTGGCGCATGGGCTTCAGCGGCGAGACAGCCGACTACAACGAGCCGGTGCTCCACGTGAGCTGGAGTGACGCGGTGGCCTACGTTAACTGGCTATCCAGCCGGACGGGCAAAAGCTATCGCCTGCCCAGCGAAGCGGAGTTTGAATACGCCCTGCGCGCCGGTTCCCGTTCCACCTACTGGTGGGGGGATGGCAGGCCCCGCGATGCGCTGGAGAACCTGGCCGGGGACGACGATGTCTCGGCAACCGGCCGTCGCTTCAGCAACCCGATCCGGGGCTACGGGGATGGCTACTTTGGCCCCGCGCCGGTCGGCAGGTACCCGGCCAACCCCTTCGGCCTGTATGACCTGGCCGGTAACGTGAGTGAGTGGACCCAGGACTGCTGGCACGGCAACTATGTCCGTGCCCCGGTCACCGGCGTGGCCTGGGATAACCCCGGCTGTGATCGTCGCGTGGTGCGTGGCGGTTATTGGGCCAGTTCCGAGCGGCAGGCCCGTTCGGCGGCCCGCCTGTCCGCCCCGCAGTCGCTCAAGGGTCCGCAGCTGGGTTTCCGCGTGGCGCGGGATCTCTGGTAAGGGGCTCGTCAGCGGCCCGGTCGCCTGACGGGGTCGCTCAGGGCTCGACCACGTCCTGCGGGACCTGAGACGGCCTGCCCAGGACCGATTCCAGGATGGCCGCCAGCCGTCCGGAACCTGCATCCAGCTGCTGCAGGGTCACCTGCCAGCTGCGTCGTTCAAATTCCTCATCGATGGTGCGCACCGGCGGATAGGCGAAATTCCGGGTCAGCGCGAAGCTCTCGTTGGTCCAGCCATAGGTATCCAACGGCGACCACCCCCGCGGGGCCTGGTCCGGGCGCTTGCGCAACAGCTCGGCCAGTTCGCCGACCGACCCGGTTTTGTGATCAATCAGGCCCAGGTCCCAGTAACGGTGCAGGGTCATGGGCTGGCCGTAATAACGGACGGTGATCCGTTTGCCGCCCTCATCATCGGCGTAACCGACGTGCAGCGGCTGGTGCAGATCGCCGGTGAAGTGGCACAGGTGCTTGAAGGCAAGGCGCCGTTCCCCGGCGGATCGCGCCGGGTCGCCAAGAATGGCCGCCTGCAGGTTAATGACCTCGGGGACACACTGCCGCTCCGGGCAGTCCCGGCGGCGCGAATAGGCGATCGCCTCCGGATCAATATTGACGTAGTGCCAGGGCGCGGTTTCCTGCCCGTCGCCGATATCACGCCAGATATCAGACCAGTAGCAGGCGCCGACCACGGCGTCGAAATCCGTAGCGCCGATAACCTGGCTCAGCGCCTCGCGGGTCGCCGGCTGCAGCCGTTCAACCGCCAGCACACCGATCACCCCGTGACCGCGCATGCCCCAGGCCTGCGCCGGCGTTGCCGGGATCAGGCAGCAGAGCAGGGCCAGCACCTTGAGGGCGGCTCTCATGAGGGGGATAAGGTTCGTTGGTCTGATGGTGCCGGAGGAGAGACTCGAACTCTCACTCTGTTTCCAGAAACGGATTTTGAATCCGTCGCGTCTACCAGTTCCGCCACTCCGGCCAGGGTGGACCGCCGGGTAGCCAGTACGCGGCGGGCGCTCAGTATAGCCACGAGCGCTGCTTCATGCCAGATGCGCGCGGTGATGTGTTCCGCGGCTCAGGCCGCGTCCAGCTGGAGGATTTTCGGTTCGCGTTTGTACCAGCCGTCCGCCTGTTCGGTGAAGAGGTTGCAGGACTGCATGGCATTTTTATAGATGTGCACGGACACGGCCACCTTGTCCGGATCGGTATTGGCAATCGTGTGGTATTCGTGCGGCGGAATCAGGCTGCCGGCGGAGCCGCAGCCGGCGACAATGGTGCCGACGTCCTCGAAGCGGCACAGGTCACCGCGTTCCTCCACCAGCTGGTAGCTGACCACCTCGATACAGCCGGCCCAGACGCCCTCCACGCACCACAGGCCCGCGTGGTCATGGATCGGCGTGCCCTGGCCGGGGCCCCAGGTCATGGCGATCATGCTGAAGCCCTTGGTCGGGTGGGTGAACACCTCGCGCCGCGCGTAGTGGCCGGGAATGGCCTCGAACACGCAGTCGGGAAGGCGGATGCCCGGGTCGGCGATGCACTCCACCAGCGCGCGGCGCAGGCAGGTGGTGATCTCGAACGGACAATCACCGTCAATCGCATTATCGATACGTTGGATCAAGCGATCCTTACCTTCAAATTCCAGGCTCATGGCGCTGCAAACTCCTGTCGTGCGATGGATCGGAAATAGCCCCCCACAACATTTCCAAAGTTTTCAAAGTCTACCAGAAATGCGTCGTGACCCTGCGGCGAGGGCAGCATTTCCAGGCGCGTGTCGATACCCAGGCGGGTCAGCGTGCGGGCGATCTCGCCCTGCTGCCGCGGCGGGAACAACAGGTCCGTATCCACGCCGATCACCAGGGCCGATTCCAGGTGCAGCGAGGCCAGCGCGTCCGCGAGGCCGTCGAAGCCCTCGCTGGCGTCGAACCAGTCCATGGCCCGCGACAGGTAGATGTAACAGCAGGGGTCGAAGGCGCCGATAAACCGGTCCGCGGCCGCCTCCAGGTAGGACTCAACCTCGAAATTCATCGTGAAGGGGCGCTTCGGGTAGCGATACTGCAGATCGCGGCCAAACCGCTCCTGCCACTCGATGGCCGAGCGGTAGGACACCATGCCCAGCTTGCGCGCCAGGCGCATGCCCTGGCGGGGCCAGGCCTCGTCCGTGTACTGACCGTTGGCAAACTGCGGGTCAGTGACAATCATCTCGCGCTGCAGGGAGCGTATGGCGATGCTGAACGGCTCGGCCCGCGGTGCAGAAGAAATGGTCAGCAAGTGGCGGGCGCCCTGCGGGTTTTGCATGGCCCAGGCCAGGGTTGTCATGCCGCCCATGGACGGGCCCATGACCGCGCAGAGCTGGTCGATGCCGAGGTGCCGGACCACCAGCTGCGTGGCGGCGGCAATGTCCTCCAGGGACAGTTCGGGAAAATCCAGGCGCCAGGGGCGGCCGGTCCCGGGGTTGACGCTGGCCGGCCCGGTGCTGCCCTTGCAACTGCCGAGGGAATTAACGCAGATCACGAAAAAGACGTTGGTGTCGATTGGACCTTCCGGGCCAATCATGAATTCCCACCAGCCGTCGCTTGGATCCCTGTCGCTGGAGGCTGCATGGGCATCGGGGGACAGACCGGTGAACAGCAGCACGGCATTGGAGCGGTCCGCGTTGAGTTCGCCCCAGGTCTCATAGGCGAGCTTCAGGCCCGGCAGGGTGCCACCGCGGCGCAGCACAAAAGGCTGCGGGGTTTCTAGAAACTGGGTGGCAGCTGACATGGGTAGCAGGGCGTCTCGCGATGGTTATGGCGCCGGGTCACCCCGATCGTTTAGCGTAATGATAACGCCCCCAACGTCCATCGTGGGAGTTTGCGGGGGAATACTGCTCTGAGCCGGGTGAACAGATGTCCAAGCAGAAATCGAAGTTAAATCCCGCGCCGGATTCGCAAGCGCCGCTCCGCCCGGCACCCGGCCCGGCCGGACCCCCGCAGGGTGCTTCCCGCCCGGTGACCAGTAACCAGGCCGGCGTTCACCCGCGCCTGCGCGAGATGGTGCAACGGCATGCCGGAACACCCTGGCGGCAGCCCCTGCACGTGCCGACCCGGCGGTGTTTTGAGCAACTCTCCGCGCTGCTTGATGCGGCGGGTCGCGACCGCCCGCTGGTCATCGATGCGGGCTGCGGCACCGGGGCGAGCACCCGGCGCCTGGCCGAGCGGCATCCGGACGCGGTGGTTCTGGGCCTGGACCAGTCCGCCGCGCGCCTGGCCCGCGTGGCGGCCGACGCCGCGCCACGGCAAACGGGCCGGGTGATCTGGGCGCGTGTAGAGCTGGCCAGTTTCTGGCGCCTGGCCCGCGCAGCGGGTTGGCGGGTGGACTATCACTACCTGCTGTATCCCAACCCCTGGCCAAAGAGTGCGCACCTGGCCCGGCGCTGGCACGGGCACCCGGTATTTCCGGTCCTGGTTCAGCTCGGCGGTGTGCTGGAGTTGCGCAGCAACTGGGCGACCTATGTGCGGGAATTCAGCCTGGCGCTGGTCGAGATGGGCATGCAAGCGCCGGAAGTTCAGCAGTTCCTGCCGGACCCCGCCCGGGCCCTGACGCCTTTCGAGGCGAAGTATCACGCCAGCGGGCATCCGCTGTGGCGTTTGCAAATCATACTTTGACACAAAAGGCAAAATAGGCCTTGAAGGACAAATTAGGTATACTGCACGCTCCTTTCACCGGACGCCTTCATGCACCGACGAGATACGCTGCAGCAATCGGAGGTGGCCATCATCGGCCGCGGAGTCGAGTCCGTGCTGCGGCGGCTGATTCGTTTCCTGGCCGGCGTGATTTCTCTCGCCAAGCTGCATGAACTTATCGATTTCATCTACGTGGAAGAGATGGACGAGAAGCTGCGCCGGGAGAACCCGAAGCGCCAGGTCACCCTGTCCGCCATGGCCATGAACACCGGCCTGGATACCCGGGTGATCAACCGGATCACGAACAGCCGCGGCTACCGGCGCGGTTTGCTCAACGAGGCGGAATTCTTTCGCGATTTCACCCCGGCCGCCAGGTTTCTGCACCTGTGGTCAACCGATGAGCGTTTCGTTCACCCCGATACGGGCCTGCCCCGGGCGCTGACGGTCCGTGGGAAAAGCGGCAGTCTCGAAGAAATGGCCGGCCTGCTGAAGCTGCCGCGGGGTGTAACGATCAAGTCAATTGTTGACCAGCTGGAGGGCAGTGAGCTGATTCACCATGACCCGGAAACCGGCTGCATCAGGATGCGCACCGAACGCTACCTCCCGTCACCGAGCAAGGACCGGGAAGGGGCCCTGGAAATTGGCTTTTTGGCCGTCAGCCGCCTGATTGACACGGTGCTGGGTAACCTGGACGAAAAGTTGCCCAATGAGCAGCGCCTGTATCAGCGCATTTACTGGACCAGCCGCTTGCCGAATCAGCAGCGCCAGGTGTTCAGGGAGAAGATGTCTGCCTTGCTGGATGAGGCGGAGCAGGCCGGCCGCCAACAACTGATCGACCTGGAGCAGTCGTTCGACACGCCCAGCCAGATTTCCGCCGGTTTCGGTTTGTATCTGTTCGAGGATGCACCCGACGACGCGCCGGGAGTAGGTGCCGCGGTCACGAGCCGCCAGGCCGTGACTGGTCCTCGTAATAGTAGAGTCCAAACCCGGCAGTGACCTGGCTGGGGGACTCAATCTTCATTTCCATGTCCGCCAGGATGGCTTTTCCCTGACCTTCGCATTCTGTCAGCAGCGCCTCGAGTCGTTCGCGAAGCGCCTGCTGCTGATGCGGCGCGAGGCGGTAGGTCCAGAAGTTGCGTTGATAGAGTCGCGGAACCTCCGCGCCCGGATTTTCCAGGTTGGTGACCACCGTCTCCACGAGGCGCTCTATGGCATCAAAGCCGGCCTCGATAGCGCCTTCAAAGTCACTGGAAGCGCTGGGCAGGAACATTTCCGTCACCATGTGCAAACGGCCGTCATCGTCTTCGATGACCGTCCCGCTCAGAATCAGCCGGTCGGCGACAGATCGTGGGGTCACACCCCTGATAAAGCTCGTGGACCGCATCAGTGCCTCGATGCTTGCCTCCTCACCAAAAACCGTCAGGGCGCGTGGTTGTCCGCTCTCTTCATCCACCAACTCCGGGTCGGTGGACCACTTGTCCAGCAACAGGCTGGTCGGTGTCATGCTGTGCTGGTAACGGGCATTGCTCTGCCGGCTGTTGCTTCCCGCCTTCGACGACCGGCGCAGGCGGTTGATCTGGCGCGAATCCAGGCCGGTCAGCAAAGCCATCTGGCCGACGGGCGGCGAGCGATCCGGAAACTCCTGGCTCAAATGTTCTTCGGCAACTTCGATAAAGACCACCCGGAGCATCTCCTGCAGACGCGCCAGGCTGATCGAACCCATCAACGGCCGGATCAACCGGCGCAGCACGGCCTGGACGCCGCGGCTGAGCGCGGAGACTTCATGTGTGTTCAGGGATTTCTGGAGATCCATCACGGTACAGTGCTTTCCAAAAATTGACGAAAAAGTCAAAAACCAAGCAAAAGTGTAAAGCAATTGGCCGTGTTCCGCTAATGGTTTGGTGACCCCGGCTGCTTATACTGGACAGCTATCGGGCGACAGGCCCGTGGGTTGGCGGGAATCACGCATGGGCAAGTACGAAAGGGTCCCTGAATGTCACTACCGGCGGTAGATTTTCGCGAGGCCCTGGGTGTCTGGCTGCGCATCGCAGCCCTGAGCTTTGGCGGTCCCGCCGGGCAGATCGCGGTCATGCACCGCCTGCTGGTGGAAGAAAAGCGCTGGCTCAGCGAGTCGCGTTTCCTGCACGCCCTGAACTACTGCATGATGCTGCCCGGCCCGGAGGCCATGCAGCTGGTGACCTACAGCGGCTGGCTGCTGCACGGGGTGCGCGGCGGGCTGGCGGCGGGTTTGCTGTTCATTCTGCCCGGCTTTCTGAGCATCCTTTTGCTCAGCTATGCCTACGTGGCCTGGGCCGGCATGCCGTGGCTGGAGGGTCTGCTGTACGGCATCAAGCCGGCGGTGGTGGCGGTGGTCTTCGCCGCGCTGCCGGGCATGGCAAGGCGCAGCCTGCAGGGCGGCGTGCAGCGCGTCCTGGCGCTGGGCGCATTCATGGCGATGTTTATTTTCGCCGTACCGTTCCCCTGGGTGATCGGCGCCGCAGGCGTTGCGGGCCTGGCCGCCACCTGGCGGCGCCAGCCGCAGGCGGCTGCGCCTTTACCGGAGACGCCACCGGTCCATACCGCGACCGCCTGGCAGGATGCCCTGAAAACCGGGCTGACCTGGCTGGCGGTCTGGCTGCTGCCTGTCCTGGCGTTGTGGCTGTGGACCGGGCCCGACAGCCTGCTGACGCAGCTGGCCGTGTTCTTTTCCAAGCTGTCGCTGCTGACCTTTGGCGGCGCCTACGCGGCCCTGGCCTACATGGCGCAGGAGGCGGTTCAGACCCACGGTTGGCTTGATGCATCCCAGATGCTGGATGGTCTCGGGCTCGCCGAGTCCACGCCGGGGCCGCTGATCCAGGTGACCCAGTTTGTCGGCTACCTGGCCGCGCAGAACCCGGCGGTGGAGCCATCCTGGTGGCTCGGCCTGGGCGCCTCGCTGATCGTAACCTGGGTCGTGTTTGCGCCGAGCTTTCTGTGGATTTTCCTGGGCGCGCCGTTCATGGAGCGGGTGCGCGGCAACCCCTGGCTTGCCGGGGCGCTCGGTGCGGTCAGTGCCGCCGTCGTGGGGGTGATCCTTAACCTGGCGCTGTGGTTTGCCCTGCACGTGCTGTTCCGCGAGCTGCATGGCGTCAACACGGGCGTGCTGCGGTTCCTGTTGCCGGTGCCCGGCAGTGTTGACTGGATTGCGGTCGTGCTGGCCATGCTCGCGTTTATCGCGCTGCAGACCCGGCGTGCCGGCCTGGTTGTTGTGCTGGGAACCAGCGCCGTGCTGGGCGCCGCCCTGTGGCTGGGTGGCGCCGTATCAGGGTGAGCCGGTCGCACCCGGCCCGGGCGGCAGGTAATCCGTGAAGACGTCCGTGAAGCCGAACTGCCCGGTCAGAAGAGCCAGGTCCTCAGCCGAATTGACCGTGTGCGCATAAGCGGGCACACCTCTTGCCTGCAGCAGAAGCGCCAGTCCCGAATCGGCCCAGCTCCGGGGCATGGCGACCGCAACCGGGCCTTCCCAGGCGGTCACCTGGTTGACCACTTCCAGGTCAGTGGGCGCTATCCGGTACAGCGTCCAGATAATCTGCTCATAGCCCATGGCCCTGACGGCATCGTACTCCCCGGCGTTGTAGATCTGCGGAATGACCCGGCGTTCTGCATCCGGCAGGGTGCTTTTGATCCGCTCCAGCGCCAGCAGGTTGTCGTCTTTGACATCGGTTACCAGGTAGGCGTCCGGGTTGGCCCCCATCCACTCCGCCAGGCCGTCCAGGGTGCAGTTCTTGAACCGGTCGTTTGCCGCAACGAGTTCACCGAACGCCTGCAGGGACAGCGGCTTGCTGTTGGCAAAGCCGAAGGTCCTCTCGAAGTTCTCGTCCCAGTCATGCAGGCAGACCAGCTGCATGTCGCTGGTGAATACAAAGTCGATTTCGAAGTACTTGAAGCCTTTTTCGAGGTTCTCATCCAGGGCTTCGTAAGAGTTCGTGTAGGTCAGGTTACCCAGGCCGCCCCCGGCGTGGGCGACCCTGCCCATCGTGAACAGGGGGTGGCCGTTGGCTGGCGCCGGATCGCTCATGGGCGGGAATCTCAGGTTGGTCGGATCAATATAGACGTCCCCGGCAAATTCCGCGATGGCCAGGCCGCTCAGGTCCGCCTTGAGACGGCCAAAAAAGAACTGGTCGGGGTATTCACTGTCCGGGTCCTGGATGGAAATGCCGATGACCATGCGATTCGGAAAGGTCCGCAGCAGCTCGTTGAAGTCTTTCGTATAGAAGGTCGAATCCGGTTGCCCGGCTTCATTCAACAGCAGCAGGTAAAGCCCCGCGGCCCGGGCGTCCTCCGCCGCTTTGGCCCGGATGGTCGCCCCGCCGATGCCGATGGCCCGGTCCGGATAGGAAATCCGGAAGCCGTGATCGTAGACCGAGGGCACTGCCGCGGCAGCCGGCTGCCCGCTGTCGCTCTGCCCGAAACCGGTTGACGTCAGCAACAGGCCGCACAACAGCGCCAGGCCCACCACAAGGTATTTTTTCACCGCAGGGAGGTGCGCCGCAGCAGGCACTACACGAGTTGCGCTCAAAATTCCGGTTCCAGACATGCGGGCAGGAATGATGCCCATAACCGGTAAAGGTTTAAAGGAATTTGTGCGATACGAATGCCCGGTGTAACGAAATGTCAGGCGCCAACGAACTCCCCTTTCAGGTTAAGCCTGTTTCACAATGGCATTTGCTGTGAGTTCTGATAAACGCTGCTTCTGAGCACCGCCAGGCGAAAAGTTTTCAGGCCCCAACCAGGCCCGAAATGCCCGATCCAATGCTGGCCATTCCTGGTCCAGAATTGAATACCATGCGGTATCCCGGTTCCGGCCCTTTACCACCCCGGCCTGCCGGAAAACACCCTCAAACGTGAACCCAAGCCGAAGCGCTGCGTTTCGTGAGGCTTGGTTTAAAGCGTCGCACTTCCATTCGCACCGGCGATAGCCAAGGCTGAAAATGTGCTGAAGCATCAGATACAGCGCTTCCGTCGCTGCAGGCGTTCCTTGCAACCCGGGTGAAAAATGAATGTGGCCGATTTCAATGGAGCCCATGCTGGAAGTTATACGCATAAAGCTTACGACACCTACAGCAACGCCAGATGCTGCTTCTGCGACTGCAAAAAATAGCGGGTCTGACTTTTCAGATTGCTCGGTTACCCAAGTGTAGAAATGCTCTGAGTCCTGGAATGGGCCGTAGGGCAAATACGTCCAGTTAGCCCCGGACTTGTCCTGGCTATAAGCCCCAAACAACTGTGTTGAATGGGCTTCAGGGCTAAGTGGTTCAAGCGTGCAATAACGACCCACGATTCTTGATCTGTGGGGTTGATCTGGAACGACCCAATCTTTGACCAACTTTCCGATTGGCTGCCCAAGTTCGTTCAGTGAGCTTTCCATCTTTTGGCGCTCAACGTGTTAGTTAAGCGGCGATGCGCAGCATGGTCCGAGCTGGCGCAGCCTGCGGCTTGAACGATTTGTTATGAATCACCTTCTCCAACCCAGGGCAAGCTTACCCAGTAGCTCAAGAGCCTTAGCCCAAATCTCCGACCACAGTTCCGTGGATCTGGATGGCGAGAGAAAAGCAAACACGCCAAAGCCAAGCGCAACGAACCAAGGCAGACCAAAGTCTCTGCCGAAAAAAGAAACTACCAGGAAGGCGAGCACAACTCCGAAAAAATAGCCACACAGTCCACCAATAACACCAGCAATCAGCCGGTCCGCAATTTTAGCTGTGTCCTTATCGTCGTTTGTATACATAACGTTTGAATTAAGCGGCGCCAGCATCGCTGGCGTCCGTGTTTAATGACTTGTTAGATGTGGCCCCAGAGCTCCTGGGCTTAACGCGTACTGCGAAAACGAGAAATGCGACATAGGCAATGTTGAAAGAAAGAAATGCCACCTGAGAAAGAAACTCAAACGCCTTGTAGTAGCCAATAACCTGACAGAGCGTACCGATCGTAAAGCCGGCCATGAGAAAGAATGTCGAATTTAGCCGCAATTTAGCGTGCAGGATGATCGAGGCAAGAACAATGATGAGATTGTAGGACCAGTAGGTGAGAAGACCGAATCCAGAGTTCAGGTTAGAAAGCCAAAAAGTGATCTCTTCCATAATGCCGCTTCCTTCCATATTCATCTAACGTTTTTAATTAAGCGGCCGGCCGAGGCCGGTCCGAGCAGCCGTAGCCTGCGCCTTGAATGACTTGTTATGCGGCGACCTCGACATAATTCACTGCGCTACTCGGCTCAGGAATTTCCAGACCGTCTTCTCGCATTCCCGCAATATGGAGCTCAATAGCCTCTCGGAGATGCCGCTTCACTTCTCGCGCAGTCTTGCCCGTTGCAACACAACCGGGCAGATCGGGAACGTATGCCGAATAATTCGAACTCGCTTTCTCAATGACGATCGCGTACTTCATGGCCCACCTCTACTTCCACCTCGCTTGTTTGAAGATACTATTCAGCGTGCCAGGAGCCAAATCGTCGCTCAGCTTTCCAGGCACGGTTACTCGTCCTGGAATTGAGGCATGCTTGAACTGCCTGTGGCTTCCCTTACAGGCGACCTGAACCCAACCATCCCGCTTCAGCCGCTTAATGACTTGTTTCACTTTCACCTCGCCGTTGTAGCGAGATGAATGGCTGTCTTAAATCAGATCGCGCTTCGAGCAGTTGTAGGAGTTCTCAATCAGCTTGGGAGGCGCGCCAGAGCATAACGTTTGAATTAAGCGGCCGCGCGCAGCGCGGTCCGAGCTGCCGAAGGCTGCGGCTTGAATGATTTGTTATGTAGCACCCGAGTCATCACCACTGACATCATGAGGCATTACGAGGGCCCTGGTTTTCCTGATCAGAAAAACTGCCCCGCCAATCACAAACAAAACGATCATCGAGATATTTAGGACGCCGGGTCCACTACCTAGCAGATTGGAGAGCGATCCCCCGGACGCGAACAGCAAGCCAAAAAGCACTCCGCCACCTGCAAGAGCGAACGCGTAGGCGAACCAATAGAGCAGCAACTCCAGGAGATCGTCTTTTCGAGCCTGAGCTTCCCTCGCGGAATGAAGTCGAGTGAAGTTTGTGGATGTGCTGGTTTCCATTTGTATTCCCCTAAACGAAATTGATGAACCACTACATAACGTTGGAATTAAGCGGCGCAGCGCAGCTGCGTGCCGAGCAGCCATGGGCTGCGGCTTAAATGATTTGTTATAGAACTTCACTTTACAGCCTCCAACTTCCCAAAATATGCAGGGAGGAAAAAGCTAACCAGACCGAGGGTTACACAGGCTGCCCCGCTTACATAGTTGCTTGTGAGAAGTTGCCCTGCTCCCGCGAGAAGCACAAACCCTCCAATCAACTGAAAAAACATACTTAGCCAAGGCGAAAATTTATTTCTGATTCTCACACCGCAAAAACTGCAAGTTGCATAGGTTGGCCAACCTGCGAATAACCACGCCCAAGCAGAAACGCCTTCACGATTGCAGCTAGGGCAGGACTCTTTTGGTAGACCCCATGACTTGTTCTATAACGTTTGAATTAAGCGGCCGGCCGCAGGCCGGTCCGAGCTGGCGCAGCCTGCGGCTTAAACGACTTGTTATACATCTACCCGAACAAACCTGAAAAGAATTCCAGGATTGCCTCGAAGACACCCAAGACGCCTTCAATAAGTCCTTCGAATATGCCAGCAAATATCTCCAAAATACCGTCACCACTGGCAGCAGCCGGTACGGCAATACCTGCTAGAGCTAGCGCTGCAATGCCAACAACGGCCAATTGAAATCCAGCCACGAACGTGTAAATGGCTGCACCAATTATTGCGAAGGCACACAAAGAATTGAGAAGCCTCAAACCAAGTGATCGCTTTTCCTTTTTGCCCACTTTCACGCCTCCGTTTGTGTAATGCTTGCCTTTGTATAACGTCTTAGTTAAGCGGCCTGGCGAAGCCAGGTCCGAGCAGGCGCAGCCTGCGGCTTGAACGATTTGTTATGTCGACGATGTTTCCGCATATAGCCGCTCTAACACCCGCTTTTCATCTCTGTTGCTCCAAGGAAAACAAGAGCTCTGCAGTTCGCAAGCAAGATGCTCAAGGACGGAAACTATCGCGAGCTTTTGTTCCTTGGTAAGCAACGCGTATCTCTTTTCTTGTTCGAGAACGAAATAACTCAAATTCGTACGATCAGGACCCGAAATGGGGATGAGCGACTTCATGACTCCATCCCCACCTTGGCTAAGTTCTTCCAAGTCTTCGACTGCAGCGATCAAGTACGCTGGCAACCAGTAGTGATATGCGGCTGGCGAAAACATTGTAGAAATCGCCGTGTAATGCACGCGCAAGTCAACTATTGAATGATCTCTCCACGATGTCCCCCTGAAGTGATCAGCTATACCTTCATCATCATAGTACCTGGTGATCACAATCTCGGAGTCGCCAGGGTAAGGAACCGATGC
>CAVOGA010000004.1:7500-37917 GCA_963695135.1 uncultured Gammaproteobacteria bacterium | reverse complement strand
CTTCGGGGATAAAACCGGGCAGTTCCATGGGGCGTCATCTAAAAAGCGGGACCCGAGGGCCCCGCTTATTTACCCGGTTTACTGGGTTCCGCCAGGGTCTTTCAGTTTTTCCAGGACTTTCTCCAGGGAGAAACTGGCTGCTTCCTGCCTGGGTGGAAACTCCTTGAATGTCGCCAGGAAATTGCCGACGTAGGCTTGCGCCGGAACCAGCAGATAGGCCCGGTCTATCAGCCAGTCGTAATAGGTATTGGACGTGATCTGGGCGCGCTCAAACGGGTCACGGCGCAGGTTGAAGATCAGCGGCACGCGCAACTCGGTAAACGGGTTGGCCCAGATTTCAGAGTTGCACCTGGCGTTGCTCCAGGAAGACGATTTTCCAGTCGTCATAACGCAGCGCCATGAGGTCGCCGTCATCAGAGAAGTAGAAAATCTCTTTGCGCGGCGACAGCTCTGTCTCGCCGGTCAGCATCGGCAGGATGTTGTAGCCGTCCAGGTGAACCTTGTAGCTGCGGTCCATGGAAGAGGAGCGATAACCATCGAGCAGCTCTTCCTTGATGTCGTCGTTGCCGCCAATGGCGGCAAAAGTGGGCAGCCAGTCCATGTGGTGGACGATCTGGTTGGTGTAGCTGCCGGCTTCGATCTTGCCGGGCCAGCGGACGAACGCCGGGACGCGCCAGCCGCCTTCCCAGTTGGTGTTTTTCTCGCCGCGGAAGGGTGTCATGCCCGCGTCCGGCCAGGTATTCATGTGCGGGCCATTGTCCGTGGAGTAGAACACAATGGTGTTGTCGGCAACGCCCAGTTCATCCAGCTTGTCCAGGAACAGGCCGATGTGGTCGTCATGCTCAACCATGCCGCAGGTGTATTCGTCCGCCTTCGGGTAGCGTGCCTTGCACGACGACATTTTACCCTCGCTCACGTGCGTGCGGAAGTGCATGCGCGTGCCGCTCCACCAGACGAACCACGGCTTGCCGGCAGCGGTCTGGCGTTCGATGAAGTCCAGGGCGGCGGCTGAAGTTTCGTCGTCCACCGTTTCCATGCGCTTCTTGGTCAAGGCGCCGGTGTCTTCAATGCGACCGTCCGCGTAGGAGTGGATCACGCCGCGCGGACCGTATTCCTCGCGGAAGTTGCTGCCGTCGGCCAGGATCATGTCCTCGGGATAATCGAAGTTTTCCGGCTCTTCCTCGGCATTAAGGTGATAGAGGTTGCCAAAAAATTCGTCAAAACCGTGATTGGTCGGGAGGTGCTCATCCCGGTCACCCAGGTGGTTTTTGCCAAACTGGCCCGTGGCATAGCCGAGGTCCTTCAGCACCACGGCAATGGTCGGGTCTTCTTCCTGCATGCCTTCCTCGGCGCCCGGCAGGCCGACCTTGGACAGGCCGGTGCGGAACACGCTCTGACCCATGATGAAGGACGAGCGTCCGGCGGTGCAGGACTGTTCCCCGTAATAGTCGGAGAAGCCCATGCCCTCATCGGCAATTCGATCAATATTGGGCGTTTGGTAGCCCATCATGCCGCGACTGTTATTGGAAATGTTCCAGAAGCCGATGTCATCGCCCCAGATGACCAGGATGTTGGGTTTGTCCTGGGCAAACGCCGGAGCGAGAAAGAGCAGGCCCGTGACCAGGGCCAGGCTGCGTGTGAATAAGCGCATAACGATCTCCGAATTACATTGAAATTCAACTATAACCGCTGCCAGAGAAAAATTTAATGGCAGGCGATTGGTATGTGCGGTCGATGGTCCGGCATCGGTTTACTTACTTGGATTGCCTGATTGGATGCGGGCATTACCGGATTTTTCGACACCGCAGTCTGGCCTGTCCGGCCCATGCAATCAATATATCAAAATGAATAATATGATAACTTCATGTAATGAAATACACGCTAGCGCAGGTTCAGCATGTTCTCGCTCTCGGGCGTTACCGGCATTTCGGTCGTGCTGCCGAGCATCTTGAAATTACCCAGCCTGCGCTGAGCCGGAGCATCAAGTCCCTGGAGGAGCGGCTGGGCTGCAGCCTGTTTGACCGGTCCCGAAGCGGAGTAACGCCAACCCGGGAGGGCATCCACTTTCTGGATCGCGGTCACGAACTGCTTACCGCGGCCAACCAGTTACAGGCTGAGATCGAGCCCTCGCACGGGGGGTTGCGCGATGAGTTGGACCTTGCCTGCGGGCTTTTCCCGGCCGAGATGACGCTCGCTCCGGTGCTGCGACGGCTCACTGACGACTTACCGGGCCTGGAGCTCAACGTCGAGATCACGGACTGGACCCAGGCCCGGGCGCTACTGGATTCCGGGAGTAGCCAGCTGATGTTTGGTGAGCTCGGTCCTGCAGCCGGCTTCGAGTCGCGCGTCGTCAACCGGCAGCCCCTGCGCGCCATCGTGCGGCCGGACCATCCCCTGGCCCGAAGCCGGTCGCCGGTCGCCCAAGACCTCTTCGCGTACCCCTGGATCTGCTCCCGTATTCCCCCTCGCGCGGTCGCACCTTTTCTCCAGGGGGGCGCCATGGGCCGGCTGGATGAAAAAACCGGCTGGTTTACACCCAGCGTGGTGTCTACCTCGCTCACGGCTTCCCTGGGCCTGTGCCGGGCAACAGACGGCGTGGCAATTCTGCCCCTGGGCGTTGCCCACCCGCACCTCGCGGCCGGCGAGGTCGCCATGGTGCCGTTCCAGGCGCCCTGGCTGCGCCTCAATTACGGGCTCGCCTGGCGCTCCGGGGAGCCGTTAACCCGGGCAGCCCAGCGTTTTATCGAGCTCGCGGAAGAGGAGGAGGCAAGCCTGCAGGAGCGGGAGCGCGAGTTGGCCGTTCATTATGGCTGCGGGCGCTGGGTGGCCGCCGACGTGGTGGGGGAGGCCGTTTGACCCGGGACGTCTTCTCCGTGTCATTGTCATGGGAGATAATCCATAGCCGAAAACCCCACGCCTGCAGGCAATCCCCGTGACCCAACAAGTTCGTCAGACCAAGATCATCGCCACCCTCGGCCCGGCCACCGATGATCCGGAAGTGCTCCGTGCCATGTTCAGGGCCGGCGTGGACGTGGTGCGCATCAACATGTCCCATGGCAGTCCGGAAGACCAGATGGTCCGTGCACGCACGGTGCGCGAGGTCTCCGCGGGGCTGGGCAGGGAAATCGCCATCCTGGTGGATTTGCAGGGGCCGAAGATCCGCCTGGAAACATTCCTGAATGACCACATTGAACTAGAGCACGGTGATCCCTTCATCCTTGATGCGAGCCCGGAGCCGGCACTCGGTGACCAGTCCCGGGTCGGGGTGACCTACAAGGGCCTGACCCGCGACGTGAAGCCCGGCGACCTGTTGCTGCTGGACGACGGCATGGTGACCATGACCGTGAGGGAAGTCGTCGGCGACGAGATACATTGCATTACGCAAAATGGCGGACGGCTGTCCAGCCGCAAGGGCATCAACCTCAAAGGCGGCGGCCTGTCCATTCCCGGTCTCGACGAACGGGATCGCAAGGACATACAGCGGGCCGCGGAGATGGACGCGGACTATGTTGCCGTCTCCTTTCCGCGCAACGCCGAGGATATGTACAAGGCCCGCGCCCTGTTGCGCGAAGCCGGCAGCCATGCGCGGCTCGTGTCCAAGATCGAGCGCACGGAGGCGATCGAAAACCTGGAGGAAATTATCGAGGCGTCCCACGCGGCCCTCGTGGCGCGCGGCGACCTGGGCGTGGAAATCGGTGATGCGGAGCTCCCGTTTTTGCAAAAGCAGATCATCCGTAAGGCCCTGCACCAGAACCGCGTGGCCATAACCGCCACCCAGATGATGCAGTCCATGGTGGATAACCCGATTCCCACCCGCGCCGAGGTGCTGGACGTGGCCAACGCGGTGATCGACGGCACGGATGCGGTCATGCTCTCGGCGGAGACCGCCGTTGGCAAGTTCCCGGTGGAAGTCGTGCAGGCCATGGACCGCGTGTGCCTTGGCGCCGAGCGCCACGTGGAAGCGCAGAAGGAGAACCAGCAGCTTAACGTGCGCTTCCACCGCATTGACCAGGCGATCGCCTCCGCCGCGATGTTTCTTGTCAAGCACGTGCGCGTTGATGCGATCGTCGCGCTGACCGAGTCGGGTTCGACGGCCCAGTGGCTGTCACGCGTGCGCAGCTCCGCCCCGATTTACGCCCTGTCCCAGGTGGCCGCGAGCCGCCGGCGCATGGCCCTGTACCGCGGCGTCTACCCGATTGCGCACCAGCCCGTGGGCAAGAAAATGGAAAAGGTTTTACGCAACGCCATCACCATGATGCTGGACCGGGGCTTTATCCGCGCCGGTGACCGGGTGCTCCTGACCATGGGCGACCGGCTCGACAATGAAGGCGGAACCAACACCATGCGCCTTATCCAGGTCACCGAAACCGGCTACGCGGACGCCCAGGCGGAACTCGACCTGCATTAGGCCACCGTCGTGGAGTTGTTCCCCCACAGCCGATAAAATGATGAGCTTGCCGGGCCCCTGGCGACCCGCGCGATCCGCTGCGCTAACCCGGCAGGGTCGCCCTGCCCCAGCCCACCAAACACAACCGGAGCAGTCTGCCCGACTGACAAACAGATGACTGACAATTTCAAGGAGCGCGCGCTTGATTACCACCGGCGGCCCACGCCGGGGAAAATCAAGGTCACTCCGACCAAGGCCCTGACCACTGCTAAAGACCTGGCGCTGGCGTATTCGCCGGGCGTGGCGGCGGCCAGTGAGCTGATCCACCAGCAGCCTGCCGAGGCCCGCAATCTGACCATCCGGGGCAACCTGGTGGGGGTCATCACCAATGGCACGGCGGTTCTGGGCCTGGGCGACATCGGCCCGCTGGCGGCCAAACCCGTGATGGAAGGCAAGGGTGTGCTGTTCAAAAAGTTTGCCGACATCGATGTCTTCGACATCGAACTGGAAGAAAAAGACCCGGACAAGCTGGTGGACATCATCGCGGCGATGGAGCCGACCTTCGGCGGCATCAACCTCGAGGACATCAAGGCGCCGGAATGCTTCATCGTTGAGCGCAAGCTGCGCGAACGCATGAACATCCCGGTGTTCCACGATGACCAGCATGGCACCGCCATCATCTGCGCCGCGGCCGTCCTGAACGCCCTCGAACTGACCGGCAAGGACATCGGCGAGGTCCGCCTGGCCGCCTCCGGGGCCGGCGCCGCGGGCATGGCCTGCCTCGATCTGCTGGTCAAGCTGGGCATGAAGCGCGAGCATATTTTTGTCAGCGACCGCGAAGGGGTGGTCCATGCCACCCGCAAGGAAGACATGGACGAGCACAAGGCCCGCTACGCCCACGACACGGACAAGCGCCGGCTGGCGGAGATCATGGTCGGCGCGGACATCTTCCTGGGTGTTTCCGTGGGCGGCATCGTGACCCGGGAGATGGTCGACAGCATGGCGGAGCGCCCGGTGGTTCTGGCCCTGGCCAACCCGGAGCCGGAAATCATGCCCGACGAGGTGCTCGCGGTCCGGCCCGATGCCATCATTGCCACCGGCCGCAGTGATTTTCCCAACCAGGTCAACAACGTTCTGTGTTTTCCCTACATCTTCCGCGGCGCCCTGGATGTCGGCGCCACGGGCATCAATGACGAGATGAAGATGGCCTGCGTCCGCGCGCTGGCGGAGCTGGCGCGCAAGGAGGTTCCCGCGGACGCGGCGGCCGCTTACGGCGGAGACATGCTCAAGTTCGGGCCGGGATACCTGATTCCCAAACCCTTCGATCCGCGGCTGTTGCCCCAGCTGGCGCCGGCGGTGGCCCAGGCTGCCATGGACAGCGGCGTGGCTACCAGACCGATCGAAGACCTGCCCGCCTACCGGGAAAAACTGGAGCAGTTCATCTGGCGCACAGGCCTGTTGATGAAGCCGATCTACGATGCGGCGCGGCGGGATCCGAAGACCGTCTGTTTTTCTGAGGGCGAGGAAGAGGTGATCCTGCGCGCGGTGCAGGTGATTTGCGATGACCAGACAGCGCGTCCGGTGCTGATCGGCCGGCCCTCGGTGATCGAGAGCCGCATTGAAAAGCTCGGGCTGCGCATTCGCCCCGGGGTGGATTTCGAGATTACCAACCCCGAGTCGGACCCGCGCTACTACGATTACTGGACCACCTACCACCAGCTCATGGAGCGCAAGGGCGTATCGCCCGATGCAGCCAAGGCCATCGTGCGTAACAACGATGCGGTGATCGGCGCGATCATGGTTCGCCGGGGTGAAGCCGATGCACTGATCACCGGCGTGGTCGGTGGTTTTCAGAAAAAGCTGCGGATCGCCCTGGATGTGATTGGCAAGCGGCCCGGCGGAAAGGTCGTGGCCGCCATGGGCGCGGCCACCACGGATGCGGGCACCTATTTTGTGTGCGACACGCACGTGAACACGGACCCGACGGCGGAAGAACTGGCGGAAATCACCCTGATGGCTGCGCGCGCCGTGCGCGTCTTCGGTATCGAGCCACGGGTAGCGCTCCTGTCCCATTCCAACTTCGGCAGCCATCGCGATGCGGGGGCCGTGAAAATGAAAGAGGCGGTGGAGCGGATCAGCGCGCTGGCGCCGGAGCTGAAGGTCGAAGGGGAAATGACCGCCGATGCGGCCCTGGATGTGCGCTACCGGGAACGGGTTTTCCCGAATTCGCGTCTGCACGCGCCGGCCAATCTGCTGGTGATGCCGGGCATAGACTCGGCGCATATCGCCCTCAACCTGGCGCGCCTGGCCGGCAACGCGGTGACCGTCGGTCCCATACTGTTGGGCATGGCGCGCCCAGTCCATATACTCACCCCGTCGGCCACCGTGCGACGCATTGCCAATATGACGGCCCTGGCGGTCGTTGATGCGCAAATCAACGAGAGTGACCAACGCCAGTCAGGTGCAGATGCGCACGGCGGGCAGGAAACCACAGGAACCTAACTCATGAGCGCGAACATCAAGCCCTTTGGCCGCCACGGTGTGCCGGACACGGATCCCCAGGAGACCGCCGAGTGGCTGGAGTCGCTGCAGGCGGTGATTGAGCGGGAAGGGCCCGAGCGCGCCCACCAACTCATCGAGCACCTGGTCGATTTTACCCGCCGGTCCGGCGGTTACCTGCCGTATGACGCCACGACTGCCTACGTCAACACGATCCCCCCGCATCTCCAGGAAGCCAGTCCCGGCGACAGCGACCTGGAATGGCGCATCCGTTCGATCATCCGCTGGAACGCCATGGCCATGGTGCTCCGGGCCGGCAAGCGCGGCGGTGACCTGGGTGGCCATATTGCGAGCTTTGCCTCGGCCGCGACGCTTTACGATGTCGGCTTCAACCACTTTTTCCGCGGCAACGATCACCCCGGGGGCGGCGATCTGGTGTACATCCAGGGCCACTCCTCGCCGGGCATTTATGCGCGTTCCTTCCTCGAAGGGCGCATCAGTGCCGAGCAGCTTGACCGGTTTCGCCAGGAAGTGGACGGCGATGGACTGAGCTCCTACCCCCACCCCTGGCTGATGCCGGACTACTGGCAGTTGCCCACGGTGTCCATGGGCCTGGGTCCCATCATGGCCATCTACCAGGCGCGTTTTCTCAAATACCTGCACGACCGCGGCATCGCCGATACCTCCGAGCGTCGCGTCTGGTGCTTCCTGGGCGACGGGGAGACCGACGAGCCCGAATCCCTGGGCGCGATTTCCCTGGCCGGGCGCGAAGGCCTGGATAACCTGATCTTCGTGATCAACTGCAACCTGCAGCGCCTGGACGGGCCGGTGCGCGGCAACGGCAAGATCATCCAGGAACTCGAAGGGGTGTTCCGCGGCGCCGGCTGGCGCGTGTTGAAAGTGATCTGGGGCTCCTACTGGGATCCGCTGCTGGCCAGGGACAAGGACGGCCTGTTACGCCAGCGCATGGAAGAAGCGGTGGATGGCGAATACCAGGCCTACAAGGCCAAGGGCGGCGCCTACACCCGCGAGCATTTCTTCGGCAAGTACCCGGAGCTCAAGCAGATGGTCAGCAGCATGTCCGACGAGGACATCTGGCGCCTCAACCGCGGCGGCCATGATCCGCACAAAATTTTTGCCGCCTACCACTCGGCAACCCAGGCAAAAGGGCGGCCAACGGTGGTGCTGGCCAAGACCGTCAAGGGTTACGGGATGGGCTCAAGCGGCGAGGCGCAGAACATCACGCACCAGCAGAAAAAGATGGACGTGGACTCGATTCGCCAGTTTCGCGATCGTTTCAACGTGCCGATACCGGAGGACGAACTGGCGGATGTGCCTTATTACCATCCGGGGCCGGACAGTGCGGAGGTGCAATACATGCTCGAGCGGCGCAAGGCGCTTGGCGGGTCGCTTCCGGAGCGCCGGCACAAGGTGCAGCCGCTCGCCGTGCCGGACCTGGAGGCCTTCGAGTCCCTGCTGACCGGCACCGGCGACCGCGAAATCTCCAGCACCATGGCCTTTGTGCGGGCCCTGGCGATTATCCTGCGGCAGAAAGACCTCAAGGAACGCGTGGTGCCCATCGTGGCGGACGAGGCGCGCACCTTCGGCATGGAGGGCATGTTCCGCCAGCTCGGTATTTACGCGTCCAAGGGCCAGCTCTACGACCCGATGGATGCCGACCAGCTGATGTTCTACAAGGAGAGCAAGCAAGGGCAGATTCTCCAGGAAGGCATCACGGAGGCCGGCGCCATGTCGTCCTGGATTGCTGCGGCAACGAGCTACAGCGCCAACGGCGAGCCGATGATCCCGTTCTACATTTACTACTCGATGTTCGGCTTCCAGCGCATCGGCGACCTGGCCTGGGCAGCCGGCGACCTGCGCGCGCGCGGGTTCCTGCTCGGCGGCACGTCCGGCCGGACCACGCTGAACGGCGAGGGCCTGCAGCACGAGGACGGCCACAGCCACATCCTGTCAGGCACCATTCCCAACTGCGTCAGCTATGACCCCACGTTCAATTACGAGGTGGCGGTGATCGTCCAGGACGGCCTGCGGCGCATGTACGCGGACTGCGAGGACGTCTACTACTACATCACGCTCATGAATGAGAACTATGAGCACCCGCCGATGCCCGAGGGCGCGGAGGAGGGGATTCGCAAGGGTCTCTACCCGCTCCAGAAAGGCCCGGCGGGTGACCGTCGCGTGCAGCTGCTGGGCAGTGGCTCCATCCTGCGCGAGGTGATGGCTGCAGCAGAACTGCTCAAAGACGGGTACGGGGTTTCCGCGGATGTGTGGAGCGCCACCAGTTTCACGGAGTTGCGTCGTGACGGCGAGTCCGTTGAGCGCCACAACCGCCTCAATCCGGGAGCGGGTCAGAAATCCTGGGTGGAGACCTGCCTTGCTGACCGGGCGGGACCGGTCGTTGCCGCGACCGATTACATGCGCGCCTACGCCGAACAGATCCGGCCCTGGGTTCCGCAGGATCAGTACCTGGTGCTTGGCACAGACGGTTATGGCCGCTCCGATACGCGCGCCAACCTGCGGCGTTTCTTCGAGGTCGATCGTAACTACGTTGCTTACACGGCGCTCTACGGGCTGTATCGTGCCGGCGATTTTTCTTTGGACGACCTGCTCGCCGCCCGGGATGCACTGGGCGTGGATGCGGACCGCATCTACCCGCTGAGGGCCTGACGATGGCAGAGCGAATTGAGATCAGGGTGCCCGACATCGGCGACTTTGAGGATGTCCCCGTCATTGAAGTACTGGTTGCCGAGGGCGACACGGTCAGCGCAGAGCAGTCGCTGCTGACCCTGGAGAGCGACAAGGCCACCATGGAAGTGCCCGCGCCCGCCGACGGTGTGCTGGTCAGCCTCAAGGTGGCCCTGAATGACACGGTGTCCGAGGGCGACCTGGTCGGGATACTGGAAACGTCAGCCGCTGAAGCGGCCGGGCCTGGCGCGGACGATGATGCCCGGTCCGGTAGTGAGCCCGGCTCCGGGTCCGGCGCTGCGGCAGATGCAACCCCGGCAGAACCGGCAGAACAGGAGACTCAGGTGACCACGGCGAGCCCGGCAGCCCCGGCCGGCGCTGGCGAGCGCCGTTCGCCGCCGGTGGCGCTGGTCGCTGAGCGGCTGCTGCCGGGTAAGGTGCCCTACGCCAGCCCGGCAATCCGCGCCTTCGCGCGCGAGCTGGGTGTCGACCTGCTCCGCGTCAACGGGTCCGGCAGAAACGGCCGAATCGTTCGCGGGGACGTCAGCGCCTTCGTCAAATCGGTGATGCAGGGCGGTGCGGCCCCCGCCGCAACGTCCGGTTTCGAGGTGGCTGCGCCGCCCAGGGTCGATTTCAGCAAGTTCGGTGAGACGGAATCCCTTGAACTGTCGCGCATCAAGAAAATTTCCGGCAAAAATCTGCACCGCAATTGGGTCACGATTCCGCACGTCACACAAAATGACCTGGCTGACAGCACGGCGATGGAAGCGTTTCGCAGTGAGCACAAGGCGGAAGCCAGGGCGCAGGGCTTCAACCTGACGCCACTGGCGTTCATCATGAAGTCCGCCGTGGCGGCCTTGCAGGCCTTTCCCAATTTCAATGCATCGCTGGATCCGGAAGGCGAGCATCTCATCCTCAAGAAGTACTACCACCTGGGCATCGCCGTCGACACGCCGGACGGCCTGGTGGTGCCGGTGATCCGGGACTGCGACCAGAAAAGTGTGATGGAGCTGGCCAGGGAGCTGGGCGAGGTCAGCCAGCGGGCGCGGGACGGCAAGCTCAAGCCGGCGGACTGGCAGGGCGCCAGTTTCAGCATTTCCAGCCTTGGCGGGATCGGCGGCACATCCTTTCACGCCGATCATCAACTTGCCCGAGGTGGCGATTCTCGGCGTATCGCGCGCACGGATTGAGCCGGTCTGGGATGGCGAGGGCTTTGAGCCCCGCCTGATGCTGCCGCTGTCCCTGAGCTATGACCACCGCGTAATCGACGGCGCCCAGGCAGCCCGGTTCACCCGCGCCATGGCTGAGCACATCGAAGACCCGGCGAACCTGGAGCTCTGAGTGAACGATTCAGCCACCCATGGTGATGCGCGCGCCGGACGCTGGATGCTCTGGGCCGCGGCCCTGGGTTTGCTCGGCGGGCTGACCTTTCTCTTCAGCCTCGTGGGCCAGGAGTCCGGCGGCATGTCCGGCGGTGTGGACGCCTCCGGTCGCTCGACGGTCATTCTTGCCCAGGGGCAGGGCGGCCATTACTTTGCTGAGGGCACGATCAACGGGGAGCCGGTGGCTTTCATGGTTGATACGGGCGCCACGGATGTTGCGATTTCCAACGATGTCGCCCGGCGCCTCGGCCTGGAGTTCGGGCCACAGGTCACGGTGATGACCGCCGCCGGCCCCGCGCCCGCCTGGCTGACCCGCCTGGATTCCGTATCCATCGGCGGGCTGCGCCACGACAATGTGCGCGCCAGCATCACCCCGGGCCTGGGCGAGCAGGCACTGCTGGGCATGAGCTTTCTGAAACACTTTTCCATCCGCCAGGAAGGCGGCAACCTGATCATTGCCAGCGCCGGGAGTACCGGACCATGAGCAAACGTTTCGAGGTCCGGGTTCCGGACATTGGCGAATTTGAAGACGTGCCGGTGATCGAGGTGCTTGCCGCGCCCGGCGACACGGTGGAAAAAGAGCAGTCGCTGCTGACCCTGGAGAGCGACAAGGCCACCATGGAGATTCCGGCGCCGGAATCCGGCACCCTGGTTTCCCTGGAGGTTGCTGTCGGTGACAGTGTGTCCGAGGGTGACCTGGTCGCGATCATGGAGGTCGATGCCGCGGTCCCGGATGGCGCGTCCACGAAGCAGGGCGCTCCGGCGGAAGCTTCCGCGGCGCCCGGCCCGGCCGGCGGACCGTCCCGCGCCGCTGAGGCTCCAGCGACTTCAGCTGCTTCAGCTGCTGAGGCGCCCCCGCCACCGGCGGGTGATTTCGATTATGACGTTGTCGTGCTTGGCTCCGGCCCCGGGGGGTACACGGCCGCCTTCCGCGCCGCCGACCTGGGGTTGAAGGTCGCGCTGGTCGAGCGCTACCCGGACCTGGGTGGTGTCTGTCTTAACGTGGGCTGTATTCCCTCCAAGGCGCTTTTGCATGCCGCCGCGGTCATCGACGAGGCTGCCCATCTTTCTCAACACGGCGTCGTGTTCGGCACGCCGGAGATCCAGGTGGACCCGCTGCGGGCCTGGAAGAACCAGGTGGTCGGCCAGCTCACCGGCGGTATTGCCGGCATGGCCAAGCGCCGCGGTGTAACCGTGATCACCGGTACCGGAACATTCACCGGCGCGCACCGCATCTCGGTTGAGAGCGCCGGTGGCGGGCAGGACCTCAGCTTCCGCCAGGCGATCATCGCCGCCGGTTCCCAGGCCATCAAGCTGCCCGGTCTGCCCTGGGATGACCCGCGCATGATGGATTCCACCGACGCGCTTGAACTGAGGGATATACCGGAGCGTTTGCTGGTGGTCGGTGGCGGCATCATCGGCCTGGAAATGGCCAGCGTCTACCAGGCCCTTGGCAGCGCGGTCACCGTGGTTGAGCTCACCGACCAGCTTATGCCCGGCGCCGATCCGGACCTGGTCAAGCCGCTGCAAAAGCGCATCGAGCCACGCTACCAGGCAATCTGCCTGGGCACAAAGGTGGTCGGTATCGAGGCACGGGAGGACGGCTTGCACGCGAGTTTCGAGGGCGAGAGCATTCCGGAGCAGACGGTTTTTGACCGGGTCCTGGTCAGCATCGGCCGCAGTCCGAATGGGAGCCGCATCGGTGCCGAGACGGCGGGTGTGGAGGTCACCGATCGCGGGTACATTCCCGTCGACCGGCAGATGCGCACCAATGTGCCGCACATCTTCGCCATCGGCGACATCGTCGGCCAGCCGATGCTGGCCCACAAGGCCACGCACGAGGGCAAGGTGGCGGCCGAAGTCTGCGCCGGCGAGAAGAGCCAGTTTGACGCGCGGGTCATTCCCTCCGTGGCGTACACGGATCCCGAAGTTGCCTGGGTGGGCGTCACGGAAAACGACGCCCGGGCGGAGGGCCTGGACTATGGCGTTGGCAAGTTCCCGTGGGCGGCCAGTGGTCGCGCCCTGGGCAATGGCCGCGCGGAAGGCTTTACCAAGCTGATCTTCGACAAGGCATCCAAGCGCATCATCGGTGCCGGCATTGTCGGTACCCACGCCGGCGACCTGATTTCCGAGGCTGCACTTGCCATTGAAATGGGCGCCGAAGCGGCGGACATCGGTTTGACCATCCATCCGCACCCGACCCTCTCGGAAACGGTGGGCCTGGCGGCCGAAGTTTTTGAAGGCACGGTCACCGATCTGTATATCCCGCGGAAGAAGGCGCCGGTGGGCGGCTGAGGCACTTCGCGTCAGCTGGCCACTTAACCCAGGAAGAAGTAACACACCGCCGTGATCACCACGGCGCCCAGCAGGTTCAATACCAGGCCGGCGCGCGCCATGTCCTCGACCCGTACGCGTCCGCTGCCATAGATCACCGCGTTGGGCGCGGTTGCCACGGGCAGCATGAACGCACAGCTGGCGCTCATGGCCGCGGGCACCATCAGCAGCATCGGGTTAACCTCCATGACCACTGCAGCAGAAGCGAGGAGCGGCATGAGCAGGCTGGAGGTCGCAGTGTTGCTGGTAACCTCGGTCATGAAGGTCACCGAGAGACAGATCAGCAGGATCATCAGCCAGGTGGGCATGGTGGTCAGCACCGTGAGCTGCGCGGCGATCTGATCCGCCAATCCACTTTCGATAAAGGCGCTGGCGATGGTGATTCCGGCGCCGAACAGGATCAGCACCTCCCATGGAATACGCTTTGCGGCCTCCCAGCGCAGCAGCCTGCGACCGTCACCGCTGCCGGCAGGCAGCATGGCCATGACCACCGCAGCCAGCAGTGCGACGGTTGCATCGCTGGCGCCGGGCAGCGCGAGCCAGCTGCTCCATCCACCGAAGGGCGCCGAGCGGGTCACCCAGGCGGCGGCGGTGATCAGGAACACGGCCAGCACGCGCCGCTCCACCGGCTGCCAGGCCCCGACGGAAGGCAGTTGGACCGGGTGCTGCAAGCGCAGGCCGCGGGTCAGCCACAGGCCGGCCATCGGGACCATGAGCAGGACCACCGGCAGGCCAAACAGCATCCACTCGGGAAAGGTCGGTGGATCGCCAAACTGATTCTCATATACCTGCATGAACACGAGGTTTGGCGGCGTGCCGATGGGCGTGCCAATACCGCCAATGCTCGCTGCATAGGCGATTCCGAGCAGCAGGGGCACCGCCAGGCGCCGGTCGGCATGGGCCAGTACCGCCAGTGCGACCGGCAACAGCATCAGCGTGGTGGCGGTATTGGAAATCCACATGCTCAGAACCGCGGCGGCGGTCATGAACCCGAGGACCAGCGCCCGCGCGCTGTTACCGCCGAAAATATTGACCATGTACAGGGCCAGGCGCTTGTGCGCACCGGAGTCCGCCATGGCCTCGGAAATCAGGAAGCCGCCAAGCAGCAGCAGGATCAGCGGGCTGCCGTAGGCCTGGCCGACCTGGGCCGGGGTCAGAATCTGCAGCATGGGAAACAGGGCGAGCGGCAGCAGGGAAGTGAAGGGAATCGGCACCGGCTCGAAAATCCACCAGAGCGCGCACACCAGCGTGATCGCCGCGGTGGCGGAGGCCGCAAAGGACCAGCCCATGGATTGCAGATACAGGTCCAGCGCAATGCCCAGGGCGGGCCCCAGCACCAGCAAGCTGGAGCGGCTCAGTAAACGCATGGACGGCCTGTTATTGCGTCGCGCGTTGAACGGGGCATTGGGGAAATGGGCGCCATGACGTATAGTTATCCTGTAAATCGGGCTGCACACCGGTTCAACCCGGGGTAATTCGGCTTTTGACGAAGCCAGTGCAGTGCTGAAAACGGGTACAGATCAGCTTGCACTGCGCTGAAAAAGATACCTATTATACGGGCGCAGCGAACCCGTCGACGGTCCAATCCCAAGGCTCAGGACCAGGGTCGCAGCCTTAACCAGAGATGACTCACGGGGAACTACAATAATGAAATTGCGTCTACTCCTTCCGTTGCTGCTTGTCAGCAGCGTGGCGGTTGCTCAGCACATACCAGGCGGCAACGCCGGCCCGGCCCTGAACAAGGACGGCAGCGTAGTGACCGGTGTGCTTACCGCGCGCTTCGATCCCAACGCCGGACTTGACGGTGTGCCCGTTCCGAACAACCTGTTTTACCTGGGTACAACCGACCTGACCCTGAATGCACCGACCACCGGCCTGACGCCGACCGCCGCGTCGCTGGTCAACCAGATCAACTCCCTGGACGGGTTCAGCACCATCGAGCGCTGGACAACGACCTTCGTGGATGACAACGGCAACCCCGGCTCGATCGACCCTGCCTCCGTGGTGCCCGGCCAGTCTGTCCGTGTTTTCCAGGTCACCTCCAGCGGATTTGTCGTGGTAACCGGTATCATTCGCGAGCTGACCCCGGGCGTGGATTTCACCGCCGTGGCCAGCGGCAACGTGCTGGCCATCGTGCCGCTGAAGCCGCTCGCTGAATATTCCAGCTACATGGCGGTGCTCACCAACGACATTAACGACGCGAACGGTAACGACGCGACGCCCGACCAGACCTACTTCCTGTCCCAGGCCGATCAGCCCTGGGTCGATGCCAATGGCAACAGCACCTACCCCCTGCTGCCGGACACGACTGCCCAGGCGATTGAGCCCCTCCGGCAGATCACGGCAACGATGGAAGGCGCTGCTGCCTCCGTGGGCATCAACCCGGATGACATCATCCTGAGCTGGACGGTGCAGACCCAATCCATCACGCCGGTACTCGGTTTGCTGAGATCCACCGTGCAGGCCGCTCCGGTCATTATGGGCCCGAGAATCGGCAGTACGGCAGACCTTGGTCTTGGCCTGCCGGGGTTGGCGGATTTTTACCAGGGTGTAATTACCTTGCCCTACTACAGCGGCATTCCGAGTGCGGAAAACCCGGTTGCCCCGCTGGTTGATTTCTGGACCGCTGAGCCGGGCGCCTATGTGCCGCCGTTTGACCAGCTGGGACTGGATCCGACGTCCACCAATCTGACTTTCGCCAACCCCTTCCCGGTTGTGACGGGTATGCAGACCGTGCCGGTGATCGTGACCGTCCCCAGTGCGAGAAGTGGTCTGACCAAACCACCCGGCGGCTGGCCCGTGGTCATCTCCGGGCACGGTCTCGGCGGTAACCGGTTGAACAGCTTATTGCTCGCCGATACGCTCGCGGCCGGCGGCTTTGCGGTTGTGGCCATCGACTTCCCGTTGCACGGCGTGATTCCGCAGGATCCGCTGTTCGGCGCGTTCTACATCGGCAACACGCCGTTCGGGGAAATCGCCAATGAGCGAACCTTCAATGTTGACTACATCAACAACCGCACCGGCGCGCCCGGGCCGGACGGTCTCGTGGATGAGTCCGGTGTTCACGCCCTGAACTTCCAGGAGTACCGCACCTCGCGTGACAACGTGCGCCAGGGCATCATCGACCTGTCCGTCGTTGCCTCGTCACTGGCCAACTTTGATCTTGACGGGGACCGCCAGGGTGACCTGCGGCCCTTCAATGTCGGCTATACCGGCATCTCCTGGGGCGGCATCAATGGCACCGGTTTCTCGGCGCTCGAACCGCTGGTGGATCGCGCCAACCTCAACGTGCCGGCCGGTGGCCTGGTGCGCGCCGGCGAGGCCTCACCCACGTTTGGGCCGCGCATTCGTGCCGGGCTGGCGTCCGTCGGCATCTTCCCCGGAGACCCGCTGTTCGAGCTTTACCTGACTGTCGGGCAGACCGTGGTGGATTCCGCGGACCCGATTAACTGGATTGCCAACGCGGCCATGGCCAAGCCGATACTGCTGCAGGAAGTGATCGGCGATACGGTGCTGCCGAACTTCGTGCCCGGTGCGCCCCTGTCGGGCACCGAACCGATGATCCGCATCGCTCCGCTGGAGTCCTTCAGCACCACGCAGGTGAACCCTGATGGTCTGCGGGTGGCTTCGCGCTTTGTTCCCCCGGCCACCCATGGCTCGCTGATCAGCCCGGCCAGTTCACCGGCGGCCACCGCAGAGATGCGTGGCCAGATGATCTCCTTCCTTGGGTCCGACGGCACGCTGGTGCAGGTCAGTAACGAGGACACCATGGTGCCGGTGATGATGATGCCGGGGGCTGACGATAACGTGGAGCCGCAGAACGACTTCATCGTGCCCCGCAAGCCCTTTTCAGGGGGCGGTGGGACCAAAGGCATTCGCAAAGACGTTGATCTCGACGTTCACTTCGACTGAGCTGGACAGAGGCAAACATAATGAAAAACGCTCAAATCAATAACTCGCTGAAGCGCGGCCTGCTCTGCGCCTCGATCGGCCTGGCCCTGGCCGCCATGTCCAGTTCGCCGGTTCTCGCCTGGGAATTTTCCACGGACGACAACGAAATCTACGGCAGCATCGACACGACCATCAGCTACGGCGCGTCCTGGCGGACCAGCAGTGCAAAGGCGTCCGAGGTGGCGAAGGCGGTGAATAATCCGCTGACCTTCACCTTGCCCTACGAGCAGCAGGTGGCTCAGGTGGGCCGCTGGTCGAACAATGACGATGATCCGAACCTGAACTATCCCGACAGCGGCGATGTCATTTCAAACCTCGCCAAGATCACCGCGGAAGCGGAAATCAGGTGGCGGAACTACGGCGCCTTCTTCCGTGCCTCCGCCTTCTACGATTTTGAAAACGCGGACAATCCGCGCCTGTCGCAGCAGGCCCAGGACCGGGTTGGTAAAGACTTTCGTCTGCTTGACGCGTTCATCTGGGGTGAGAATTTTGTCGGACCCAATGAACGCCTGATCAACTGGCGACTGGGTCAGCAGGTCGTTTCCTGGGGTGAGTCCACTTTTATCCAGGGTGGCCTGAATGTGATCAACCCGGTGGATGTTTCCAAGCTGCGCCTGGCCGGTTCCGAGCTCAAGGAAGCCTTTGAAGGCATCAACATGATCTTCGCTTCCGTCGAGCTGACCGACGCGCTGTCCATGGAGGCCCTCTACATGCTGGAGTGGGAGCCGATCATCCCCGACCCGGCCGGCACCTATTACTCGCAGAGTGACATTGCGACTCCCGGGGCCACCTATGCGATGCTGGGCTTTGGCACCTACCCGCAGCCGGTGATCAATCCGGACCTGTATGGCCCGGTTTGTCTGGACGGTAACTATGGCCAGTCGGACACGGGTTTGCCCTTAAACCTGGTGGCCACGGGCTGTAACCTTGCGGTGCCGCGCTCCGAGACACGGAATCCCAGTGATAGCGGCCAGTTTGGCATCTCTTTCCGCTATTTCGCGGAAAATCTCAACGCCTCGGAATTCGGCTTTTACTACCTCCGCTACCACAGCCGTCTGCCCCTGCTGAGCGGCTTTGCCCTGACCGAAGTGCCGCCGCCGTTCACGAGCGCGAGCTACTTTACCGAGTACCCGGAAGACATCGAGATGTTCGGTTTGAGCTTCAACTCGGGTATCGGGTTCTGGTCCCTGTCCGGTGAGCTGACCTACCGTCCCGACCTGCCGCTGCAGATTGACGACGTGGAAATCCTGTTCGGCGCATTGACGCCGCTGAACCCGCTGATTCCGGCCCCGGTCAACCGCTATAAGAGTCAGCTGGGCCAGTTTGCGCCGGGCGCGGAAATCCAGGGCTACAAGGAGCTCGATTCCTGGCAGTTGCAGGCCACCACGACGCGTGTCTGGGGCCCGGATACGTTCCTGCGCGCCGGCCAGGTGGCCTTCGTGGCGGAAGTCGGCTTCAATGCTGTGCCGGACCTGCCGCCGCTCAGCGAATTGCGCTTTAACGGCTCAGGCACGGACACCGGCGGTGGTCCCGATGTGACCACCGGCGACTTCAACAACCCGGTGACCGAGACCAACGGCTTTGCCGATGACTTCTCCTGGGGTTACCGCATGCTCGTACGGGCCGACTACTACAACGCGCTGGGTTCCTGGACCGTGAGTCCGCGAATTGCCTTTGGGCATGACGTGGATGGCACGACGCCCGGACCCGGTGGCGCCTTTATTGACGGTCGCCGGCAGTTGACTGCCGCCGTAGCGTTCAACCTGCTTAACGAGTGGATTGTTGACGTGTCCTACACGGACTACTCAGGCGGCGGACAGTACAACCTGCTGCAGACCCGCGACTTCTTCAGCGCCAGCGTCAGCTACTCATTCTGATTTTCGGAGCAACAGTTCATGCATAAGTTCAAACCCTACGCCCTGTGTGCCGTTCTTGGTCTCGCGCTGGGTACCAGCCAGGCTTTCGCCGGCGCCACGCCGGAAGAAATTGCGCGCCTGAGCGGCGACCTCACCCCCATGGGCTCGGAACGGGCCGGTAATGCTGCCGGAACGATTCCAGCCTGGACCGGCGGTATCACCTCGCCACCGCCGGAGTACCAGGTGGGCATGCACCAGCCGGATCCGTTCGCCGATGACGAGGTGTTGTTCCGCATTGATGCGAGCAACTATCAGCAGTACGCGGACCAGCTCGGTGTCGGTCAGAAAGCGATGTTTGAGCGCTACCCTGACACCTACTATATGAACGTTTATCCGACCCGCCGCTCGGTTTCTTTTACGGAGCGCGTGTACGAGATGACCGCCAAGAACGCGGCAACCGCCGAGCTGGTCAATGACCAGGAAGGTGTGAAGGGCGCGGCGGAAGGGTTTCCATTTCCGTTTCCGGAAAATGCTTACGAGCTGATCTGGAACCACAAGCTGAAGCCGAAAGGCACCGGCGGTGTTCGCTACAACAACCAGGTCACCCCGACCGCAGACGGCAGCTACGCCTTCGTCACGATTCGCGAGGAATTGCTGGGCCTGTATTACAAGGAAGGGGTAACCACGGAAGATATCAACAACATCCTGCTGTACTTCTTCCAGGAGGTTGAGTCTCCCGCACGTCTGGCCGGTAACATTCTGCTGGTTCACGAAACCCTGGACCAGATCACCCAGCCGCGACAAGCGTGGGTATATAACCCGGGCCAGCGCCGCGTACGCCGTGCGCCCAACGTGGCCTATGACAACCCGGGTACCGCCTCGGACGGCTTGCGCACCAACGACATGACGGACATGTTTAACGGCGCCATGGACCGGTTCAACTGGACCATCGTGGGCAAGAAAGAAATGTACGTGCCATATAATGCCTACAAGGCCCACCAGCCCGATGTGACACCGGAGGACCTGGTTCTGCCCGGTCACCTGAACCCGGAGTATTTCCGCTACGAGCTGCACCGGGTCTGGATTGTTGAAGCGCAACTGAAAGAGGGTATGCGTCACATCAACCCCCGTCGTACCTATTACCTGGACGAGGACAGCTACCAGATCGTGCTCATCGACCACTATGACAGTCGCGACCAGCTCTGGCGCCTGTCCGAGGGTCACTGCATCAATTACTACGAGGTGCCGACGTTCTGGAGCACCTTCGAGGCGCACTACGATCTCCAGTCCGGTCGTTACGTCGCCCAGGGTTTTGACAACCAGGGTCCGGCACAGACGTTCAACCAGGAAATGACGGCGGCCCAGTTCACGCCCCAGGCACTGCGAACCCGCGGGCGTCGCTAGACCGTTTTGACCACTGCTCCCCGGGCCTTCCCGCCCGGGGAGTTTCGCGACCTTGATGGGGACGTAAATCTTTTGCTGCGCAATTTTCGAAGAGCCCTTCGCCGAACCATCCCGGTACTTTTCCTGGCCGGCGCTCTCGTTGCCCCAGTGTCCGCGCAGGACGAGCCACCCAACGCCGAGCTTCTGCCGCTGGCGCCGCAATCCCTGCTGCTTGACGTGGTAAAAACGCCGGACGGCCGTATCGTGGCCGTGGGTGAGCGCGGTCACGTGGTGCTGTCTTCAGATGGCGCCGAATGGGACCAGGCGGACCTGGTCCCAACACGTTCCACGCTCACCGCAGTTGCCGCCGCCGGCAATTCACTGTGGGCCGGCGGTCACGACAGCACGATCATCTTCAGCGCGGATGAAGGCCGTACCTGGGAACTCCAGAACTATGATCCGGAGCGGCAACAGCCGATCATGGACATCTATTTCTTCGATGAGGAAAACGGCTTCGCCATTGGCGGCTACGGGCTCATGCTGCGAACCTATGACGGCGGCACCACCTGGGAGGATCAGGACATCAGTGAAGAAGGCTGGCACCTAAACGCCATCGCCGACCTGGGTGCAGGCAACCTGGTTATTGCCGGTGAGGCGGGCTTCAGCTACTACAGCAACGATGGCGGCGACAGCTGGACGCCGGTCGAGATGCCTTATCCCGGTTCCATGTTCGGTGTTATTGCTGCGGGTCCCTGCGTGATCACTTTTGGGCTGCGCGGCAATGTTCAGGAATCCTGCGATGACGGGATTTCCTGGCAGGAATTGGAGACCCCCGTTCAATACAGCCTGGCCGGCGGCGCTTACCGGGATGGCGTGACCCTGCTGGCCGGCAACAGTGGCCAGATTCTCATCCGCCGTGAAGACGGCAGCTTCGAGGCGGTATTACATCCCAGCGGTGTTGATTTCGCAGCGGTCGTGCCGCTGGATGGCGGCGCATGGCTACTGGTCGGCGACGAGGGGTCGCATATCTACGACAGCAAACAGGCCCAATGATGGACGTGAGCACGCAAACCCGACTGCACAAGATCGCCACGTTCCTGATCGGCAACCGGTACGCCGTTGTGGGTTTATTTATGCTGATCACGATCTTCATGCTGTTCCAGATGTTTCAGCTCCGCATCGAGACCGGTTTCAAGAAGCAGTTGCCGCTGAAGCACGAGTACATGGTCACCTTCGAGGAGTACGAGGCGGACTTTGGTGGCGCCAACCGGATTCTCGTGGCGTTGGTGGCCAAAGACGGGGACATCTTCACACCGGAATACTTCGAGGCCTTTGAGAACATCACCAACCAGGTGTTTTTCATTCCCGGCGTGGACCGCGCCAGCGTCCGCTCGATCTTCACGCCCAACGTGCGTTTCGTGGAAATCGTTGAAGACGGTTTTGCCGGCGGTAACGTTATTCCATCGGACTTTTATCCCTCGCCGGAGAACTTCGCCAGGGTGCGCGGCAATATCGTCAAGTCCGGTGAGGTCGGCCGCCTGGTTTCATCTGATTTTACCGGGGCCATGGTCTGGGCCAATTTGCTGGAAGAGAATCCGGCCACCGGGGAGCAGCTGGACTATCGCGAGGTAGCCGCTCAACTCGAAGCAATCCGCACCGAATACGAGGGTGATGACTTCACGGTACACATCATCGGTTTCGCCAAGATTGTCGGCGACATTTCCGACGGTGCGCAGGGCGTTGTGTGGTTTTTCTTTATCGCCTTCGTGGTTACGGCGATTTTGCTGTACCTGTATACGCGCTCGGTATGGCTGACCGTACTGCCCCTGGCCTGTTCCCTGGCCGCTGTGATCTGGCAGATGGGAACCCTGAGCCTGCTGGGGTACAGCCTGGATCCCATGAATATCCTGACGCCGTTCCTGGTGTTCTCCATCGGCGTGAGTCACAGCGTGCAGAAGATCAGCGCCTGGGTGGTGGAGAAAGAGTTTGGCGGGCGTACGCCGGACCAATGGGCCAAGGCTGGCGTCACCGATGTGACCCAGATTCCCCGTCGTTCGCCGCAGCATGGTTCACGAGAAACGATCAAGAAACTGCTCGCCCCGGGACTGATCGCACTGATCTCCGACACGATCGGTTTCCTGACCATTCTGTTCATCCAGATCCGGATCATCCAGGAGTTGGCGATCACGGCGAGTGTCGGCGTTGCTGTCATCATTTTCACGAACCTCGTGCTCCTGCCGGTGTTGCTGAGCTGGGTGCAGTTGAAAAACCCCCAGGCCTATCGCCGGCGCCTGTTGGAAAAGGCGCACGAGCAATCACGTTTCTGGGAGGTCGCGGCGCGGTTTACGGAGCCGAAGCGCGCCATGGTGACCATCATTGTCAGCGTGGTGCTTTTTGTCATCGGCGCCTGGGTGGCCCAGGGCATGAAGATCGGCGATTCCGAGGTGGGCGTGCCGGAGCTGCGACCCGAATCACGTTATAACCAGGATGCGATTGTCATCACGGAGAAGTTCTCGCTTGGTTCGGACGTGATCACCGTGGTCGCCGAAACCCTGCCCAATGCCTGCACGGAAATCTACGACGTGATGGAGCGGATTGATCGCTTTGCCTGGCACATGGAAAACGTGGAGGGCGTGCAGAAAGTCATCACCCTGCCGAAGGTGGCCAAGATGGTCAACAGCGGCTGGAACGAGGGCAATGTGCGCTGGAAGGTGCTGCCGACAGACCGCTACGTCATGCGCCAGGCCCTGAGCGGTATCGAAACCGATACCGGCCTGCTGAACCGCGATTGCAGCGCGATGCCGGTGATGATTTTCACCTCCGACCATCGCGCGGAGACCATCTCGCGGGTTGTTGAGCGCGTCAAGGAACTTCGCGAGGAGCTCAACATTCCCGGCGTCGAGTACGTCGCCGGCACCGAATATATGGAGCAGATGGAAACCGAGGGGCGCGAGCTGGAGGGCGACACGCTCAAGCTGCGCCTCGCGACCGGCAACGTGGGCGTCATGGCGGCCACCAATGAAGATATCGCAGCGGCGGAAAAACCCATGCTGGCCCTGGTCTTTGCCAGCATCATTCTGCTCTGCCTGATTACCTATCGAACCTTCCTGGGCACCCTGTGCATTGTTTTGCCGCTTGTCCTGGTAGCCACGCTGACCGAGGCCCTGATGGCCGTTTACGGTATCGGCCTGAAGGTGAATACGCTGCCGGTGGTTGCACTGGGCGTTGGTATTGGTGTCGATTATGGCATCTATATCTATAACCGGCTGGATATCCTGCTCAAGGAAGGTTTTTCCCTGCAGGAGGCTTACTACCAGACGCTTCGGCTGACCGGCCGCGCGGTGATCTTTACCGGCTTTACGCTGGCGGCGGGTGTCGGCACCTGGATATTCTCGGATCTCCAGTTCCAGGCGGACATGGGCATTCTCCTGTGCTTTATCTTCCTGGCGAACATGGTGGGCGCGATTATCCTGATGCCGGCCCTGGTGCGCTGGTTGATGCGCCGCCATGAAACCCCGGAGCCCGCGGAAGTCACTGCTGCGGGTACCGGCTGAGCCGGCAAGGGCATCGGGGTATCGGCCGGCGGCTTGCATTTCCGGCCGCCTGCGTTTACTTTCTCGCCATGAGCATGACACGCTACCAGCCTGCAGTGATGGTTCGCCGCGAACGACGCGTGCCGCGACCGTTGGCGGCCGGGTGTTTGTTCGCATAACTCCTTCGGGAAATGATTCGAATGAAAACCCAGCCCCAGGGCTGGGTTTTTCCATTTAGGGACTGAGGCGCAGGTAACGTGAAAAACTTTCTCAACACGCAGGACTGGTCTTTCGAGGCGCTGGATGGCTTGCTTAACCTGGCCGGCGAGCTCAAGGCTGCGCCGATCAATGACCGGCTGGCTGGCAAGTCGATCGCGCTGCTGTTTCTCAACCCCTCCATGCGCACCCGCACATCCTTCCAGCTCGGCATGCAGCAGATGGGCGGTATCGCCATCGTGCTGGAGCCCGGCAAGGACGCCTGGGGTGTGGAGTTCAACCCCGGCGTGGTAATGGACGGCGATGCGGAAGAGCACATTGCGGAGGTCGCCGGCGTGCTGTCCCGCTATGTCGACCTGATCGGCATCCGTGCGTTTCCCAAGTTCATTGACTGGTCCCTGGACCGGCAGGACTATGTCATCAAGGCCCTGGCAAAGCACTCCAGTGTGCCGGTCATCAACATGGAAACCATCGTCCACCCCTGCCAGGAGATGGCCTTGATGCAGACGCTCAGGGAGCACCTGGGCGAGGTCCGCAAGAAGAAGATGGTGCTGACCTGGACCTGGCATCCCAAGCCGCTCAATACCGCGGTGGCCAATTCGGCCCTGCTGATTGGCACCAAGTTCGGCATGGACGTCACCCTGCTCATACCCGAAGAGGCGTACCTGCTGGACGGGCAGTTCATGGACGGCGCGCGGTCCAACGTCGAGGCCAGTGGCGGCAGCCTGCAGGTCAGTACGGACATCGAAGCGAGCTATGAGGGTGCGGACGTGGTGTACGCCAAGAGTTGGGGCGCCCTGCCGTTTTACGGCAAGCCGGAAGAAGAGTGGTCACTGCGCCAGCACTACCGGCACTTCATCGTGAACGAGGAAAAGATGGCGCTGACCAACAATGCCCTGTTCAGCCACTGCCTGCCGTTGCGCCGCAACATCAAGGCCACGGACGCGGTGATGGATGCGGATTACTGCGTCGCCATCGACGAGGCGGAAAACCGCCTGCACGTCCAAAAAGCCATCATGCTCGAACTCCTCGGCGCCACCTAACATCTGGAGTCAATTGAATGACTGACAACAAGCAAGTGGTACTGGCTTTCTCCGGCGGGCTCGACACGAGCTACTGCGTGATGGCCTTGCGGGAGCAGGGCTTTGAAGTCCACACCGTGTTCGTGGACACGGGCGGCGTGCCGCAGGCGGAGATTGACTGGATTGAGCAGCGCGCCCGCTCCCTGGGCAGCACGGCGCATCACCTTGTCGATGCGAGCGATGCGATCTGGGATGAATTTGTCATACCCCTGGTGTGGAGCCATGCCCGCATGCTGGGTGAGTACCCGCTGCTCTGCTCGGACCGCTACCTGATTGTGCGCCGTTGCCTGGCGCTGTGCGATGAGCTGGGTACGAAGCATTTCGCGCACGGCTGCACCGGTATGGGCAACGACCAGCTGCGTTTTGACCAGACGGTTCGCAGTGTCGGCGATTACGTGATTCATGCCCCGGTGCGCGAGCTGCAAAAGGTGGCGACGGACATTCGCCAGCATGAAATTGACCTGCTCGAGGCGGCCGGGGTCGAGATCCCGACGAAATCCGGACAGTACTCCATTAATGAGAACCTCCTCGGGGTCACCGTATCCGGCAGCGAAATCGACCGCTTCGAGGCGCCCGGTCCGGGCACCTGGAGCCTGGTTCGTCCACGGGCTGAATGGCCCGAAGCGCCGCTGGAGCTGAAGCTGGGCTTTGAGCAGGGCGTCGCAACGCACCTGGATGGTGAAGCTGTCGCCGGTCCGGAAATGCTCAAGCGGCTGAACGCCGCGCTGGGGCCCTATGGTGTCGGGCGCCACATTTACACCGGCGACGTCAGCATCGGATTGAAGGGGCACATTGTTTTCGAGTGCCCCGGCATTGATGCGCTGCTCATGGCGCACCAGGCGCTGGAAGACACGGTCAATACCAAGCTGCAGAACCAGTTCCGCCAGACGGTCGCCCAGCGCTGGGCCGAGCTGGTGTACACGGGCTTTTTCTATGAGCCGCATAAAGCCGACCTGGAAGCCTACCTGGCCTCGTCCCAGTCGCACGTAACCGGCACGGTGACCCTGCGCACCGAGGGCGGCAGCCTGCTGGCGGTGGCCATCGACTCACCTTTCATCCTGCAGGATGAGGGTTCGGTTTACGCGCAAAGTGCCAGCTGGACGCCGGAAGAGGCCGAAGGGTTCATCAAGCTGCTGGGTCAGAGCTCGACGATTGCAGCGCGGGTCCGCAAGGGCCATTCGTGAACGCTGTGGATACCGCGGTCAATACGTCCCGGGAGCTGCTCGCGCACCTGCAGGCGCTGGTGGCCTGCGACACGCAGAACCCGCCCCGGGACCTGGCCGGCGACTCGCCGATCTTCGCCTACCTGCGCGAACAGTTGCCCGATTTTGAAATCCAGCTGTTCGATCACGGCAAGGGGCGTGTCAGCTTTTATGCCTGCCGCGGGGTATCGGAGCTGCTGTTCAATGTGCACCTCGACACCGTGCCGGCGCTCGAGGGCAGCGAATATCCGCCACTGGAACTGACAATGGTGGACGGCAGGGCCTACGGGCGCGGCGCCTGTGACATCAAGGGCGCCGCTGCCTGCCTGCTGACCCTGGCCCGGAGCAGCGATGCGCCGCTGGCGCTGCTGTTCACCACCGATGAGGAGGGTGGCGAGGGCTGTTGCGTGAATGAATTCATCAAGGCGGGACACGCGGCGCCTTACCGGCAGGTCGTGGTTGCAGAGCCCACCCGGTGCCGCGCGGAGTTCCGGCACCGGGGCTTTCTGTCCGCCCGCGGTCACTTCAAAGGCCACGGGGGACATTCTTCCGAACCCCGGGCACTGCGCGAAAATGCCATTCACCACCTGGCCCGCTGGAGCAGCGCTGCGCTGGAAGCGGCGGAAGCCGCCGAGCGTGAAGGGCGTCGCACCTGCTTCAACATCGGCACCGTGGAGGGTGGGGTAAAGTCCAACGTGATTGCCGACCATGCGCATATTTTCTGGAGTGCCCGCCTGTCCCCCGGGGACAGCAACGAGGCCTTTATTGAACAAAGCCGCCAGTGGGAAGGCGCCGCGGCGGCCGACTGGGTCGTATCTTTTGCCGGGCCGCCCCTGCCCACCGGCGACCATGACGACACGGCGGCGCGTGATTTTGCCCGGCGCCACGAGCTGGTAACCGGTGATGGCCTCGATTTCTGGACCGAGGCGTCGCTGTTCGGCGCGGCCGGCATTCCCGCGCTGGTGCTGGGCCCCGGCTCAATCGAACAGGCGCACGTGCTGAACGAATGGGTGGCCGTGGAGCAACTGGAGCACTGCCTGCAAATCTATTCCCGCCTGGTGAACGCGCATGTCTGAGGTACGCGAGACTGTCCTCGAGTTGCTCGCCCAGCTGGGTTCCAGCCGCGAGGCGCGCCAGTATCTGAAAGAGTTCTCCTCCGTCGAGGAGTCCCGCTTTGCGGTGGTCAAGGTCGGCGGCGGCATTCTCCAGGATCACCTCGATGAGCTCGCCTCCGCGCTGGCCTTCCTGCACCGCCTCGGGCTGCGGCCGGTGGTACTGCATGGCGCCGGGCCCCAGGTCGACGCGGCGCTGGCAGCGGCAGGCATCGAGAGCGAGCGCATTGATAACCTGCGGGTCACCACCGAGGAGGTGATGCAGGTCGCCCGGCCGGTGATTTACGAACAGAACCTGCGCCTGGTCGAGGCCCTGGAGTCGCGGGGTATCCGCGCCCGGGGGTTGCAGCACGGCACCTTCCAGGCCCGCTACCTGGATGAGGAGCGTTACGGCCTGGTCGGCGAGATCACCGAGGTGAACCTGGACGGCCTGCGCCGCGCGGTTCGCGCCGGTGCGCTGCCGGTGCTTACCTTCCTCGGGGAATCAGCGTCCGGCCAGGTGCTGAACATCAACGCGGACATCGCGGCGCGCGAACTGGTGTGGGCGATTCGCCCGCACAAGATTATTTTCCTCACGCCCAGCGGCGGTCTGCTGGACCGCAACGGACGGATCATTTCCGCGGTTACGCTGAACAACGACTACGAGGCGCTGATGCGGGAGGACTGGGTTCACTCCGGCATGCGTCTGAAGCTGCAGCAGATCAACGAGATGTTGCAGGGGCTGGATGACAGCACGTCGGTTTCTATCACCTCGGCGGACCAGCTGACGCGCGAGCTGTTTACCTACCGCGGTGCCGGCACCCTGGTGCGCAAGGGTGAGGGCATCGCGGTACTGGAGCATCCGGATGCGGAGACGCTGGCCGACGTGGCGCAGCGCGTGGAGGCGTCCTTCGGCCGCACGCTCAAGCCCGGTTGGGCGGAGACGCTCAAGGACCCGGTCATTCTCCTGTCAGATACGCGGCGCGCGGCCGCGGTGGTGGTGCGCGGCCAGGATGGTATCCCCTACCTGGAAAAATTCATCGTGACGCCGGAGGCGCAGGGCGAAGGCCTGGGCGCCGCCATGTGGCAGGTGCTGCGGGCCCGCTACCCGCAACTGTACTGGCGTTCACGGAACCAGAACCCGATCACGCCGTGGTATTTCCTGCAGGCGGACACCAGCGAGCGCCACGGGCCCTGGGTGGTTTTCTGCAACAGCGTCAACGATCCGCTGCTGCGCGACCGGATCGTCAAGGAGGCCATGAGCCGCGATCCGGGTTGGGAAGAAAGCGCATGAAGCGCCTGGCGCTTATTGGGGGGCGGGGTTACACAGGCGCCGAACTGCTGGGCTTGCTGGCGCGGCATCCGGGAATTGAACTGGCATTCGCGAGTTCCGGCAGCCAGGCCGGCACCGCGCTGCAGGACGCCTGCCCGGACTGGCCCAACAGGGACGACCGGTTTATTGCCCTCGGGCTTGACGACGTGCCCGCACAGCAGGCTGACGTGTGGGTGCTCGCGGTGCCCAACGGGGTTGCGCGCGATTGGGCTGCAGCGATCGGCGCGGCGCATCCGCAGGCGGTGATCCTCGACCTGAGCGCCGATCATCGTTTTGATGCGGACTGGACCTACGGTCTGCCGGAACGCTTCCGGGACGAGTTAAACACGGCGCAGCGCATCGCCAACCCCGGTTGTTACGCCACCGGCATGCAGCTCGGACTCCTGCCGCTGCTTGATGAGCTGGATGGCGTGCCGTCGGTGTTTGGTGTTTCCGGATTCAGCGGCGCCGGCAAGAAGCCTTCGCCAAACAACGATCCGGAGCGGCTGCGTGACAACCTGGTGCCCTACAAGCTGGCCGGCCATGTGCACGAGAACGAGGTCAGTCACCAGCTGGATTACCCGGTGCGTTTCATGCCGCACGTGGCGTCCTTTTTCCGGGGCATCAGCCTGACCCTGTCCGTGCCGCTGCGCACCCCGGTTGATGTTGCCGGACTGCAGGAGCGCTTTGAGCGTTACTACGCCGGCGAGCCCCGCGTTCACGTCCAGGCGGCGATTCCGGAAGTGCGCGACGTTCAGGGTACCCCGGACTGTTTGATTGGCGGCTTTACCGTGGATGCCCGCGACCCGCGACGCGTCAGCCTGGTGGTTGTGCTGGATAATCTGCTCAAGGGCGCGGCCAGCCAGGCGCTGCAGAACATCAACCTTGCCCTGGGGCTGGACGAGCACGAGGGAATAATCCAATGAGCGAACCGATCTGGAAAAAGCAGGGCCAGGGTGACGGTCCCGGTGAAGCGGTGATGCGTTTTCTCGCCGGTGAGGACGTGGTTCTCGATGGCCAGTTGATCGGGTTCGACATCCTCGCCAGCCAGGCCCATGTGCGCGGTCTGGGCGCGATTGGCCTGCTGTCGGAAGACGAGGTGAAGCGGCTGGTCGGGGGGCTTGATGACATCGGTGCCGATCTGGCGGCCGGTGCGCTGGTGCTGGATGCGCGTTTCGAAGACGGCCATTCAGCGCTGGAGACCTGGCTGACGGAACGGGTCGGACCGCTGGGCGGCAAGGTGCATACGGGGCGAAGCCGCAATGACCAGGTGGCCGTTGCGCTCCGGCTGTACATGAAAGACCGTCTGTCACAGCTCAAAATGATCTGCGTCGATATCGCCGGGGTACTGCTGGAACGTGCCGGGGACGAGGGCGGGCAACCGATGCCCGGCTATACCCACCTGCAACGCGCCATGCCGTCGAGTATCGGACTGTGGTCCGCGGGACATGCGGAAGCATTTATTGATAACGCAGCGCTGGCC
>CAVOGA010000004.1:0-2500 GCA_963695135.1 uncultured Gammaproteobacteria bacterium | reverse complement strand
ACCGTAAACCGACACAGGTGGGCAGGTTGAGAATACCAAGGCGCTTGAGAGAACTCGGGTGAAGGAACTAGGCAAAATGGTACCGTAACTTCGGGAGAAGGTACGCCCTTGCTGGTGATGAGACTTGCTCTCTGAGCTGGTGGGGGCCGCAGTAACCAGGCCGCTGCGACTGTTTATTAAAAACACAGCACTCTGCAAACACGTAAGTGGACGTATAGGGTGTGACGCCTGCCCGGTGCCGGAAGGTTAATTGATGGGGTTAGCTTAGGCGAAGCTCTTGATCGAAGCCCCGGTAAACGGCGGCCGTAACTATAACGGTCCTAAGGTAGCGAAATTCCTTGTCGGGTAAGTTCCGACCTGCACGAATGGCGTAACGATGGCGGCGCTGTCTCCACCCGAGACTCAGTGAAATTGAAATCGCTGTTAAGATGCAGTGTAACCGCGGCTAGACGGAAAGACCCCGTGCACCTTTACTATAGCTTCACACTGAACTTTGATTAGGTTTGTGTAGGATAGGTGGGAGCCTTTGAAGCGTGATCGCCAGATTGCGTGGAGGCAACCTTGAAATACCACCCTGATGTAATTGAAGTTCTAACCCAGGCCCGTTATCCGGGTCGGGGACAGTGTGTGGTGGGTAGTTTGACTGGGGCGGTCTCCTCCCAAAGAGTAACGGAGGAGCACGAAGGTGGGCTAATCACGGTCGGACATCGTGAGATTAGTGCAAAGGCATAAGCCCGCTTGACTGCGAGATCGACGGATCGAGCAGGTACGAAAGTAGGTCTTAGTGATCCGGTGGTTCTGTATGGAAGGGCCATCGCTCAACGGATAAAAGGTACGCCGGGGATAACAGGCTGATACCGCCCAAGAGTTCATATCGACGGCGGTGTTTGGCACCTCGATGTCGGCTCATCACATCCTGGGGCTGTAGCCGGTCCCAAGGGTATGGCTGTTCGCCATTTAAAGTGGTACGCGAGCTGGGTTTAGAACGTCGTGAGACAGTTCGGTCCCTATCTGCCGTGGTCGTTAGAAATTTGAGGGAAGCTGCTCCTAGTACGAGAGGACCGGAGTGGACGAACCTCTGGTGTTCCGGTTGTCACGCCAGTGGCATTGCCGGGTAGCTATGTTCGGAAAGGATAACCGCTGAAAGCATCTAAGCGGGAAGCCCCTCCCAAGATTAGACTTCTCACTCTTCGAGAGTGTAAGGGCCCTTGTAGACTACGAGGTTGATAGGCTGGGTGTGGAAGCGTAGCAATGCGTGAAGCTAACCAGTACTAATTGCCCGAGAGGCTTGGTCATATAACCAAAGTCTTCCGATGAAGGACCTGAAGATGATGTATCTCCAGGTTATAAATCGGCAAAGCATCTTTGCTGACATATGCGCAACCCTTAACAGGGTGAAGCAGCTCTTGACAGGACTACCAAATATGCAGGCGTCGAGCCCTGGCTTTTGCCGGACTCGTCGTCATGAGGTGTAGCACACCGTAATCTTTAGGGATTACTGCGTGTGACGCAGCCCGGTTTACCGGGTGGCAGCTTGCTGCCGCGCACCTCGCGCCCTTTTGCCTGGCGGCAATAGCGTACTGGAACCACCTGAATCCATTCCGAACTCAGCAGTGAAACGGTACAGCGCCGATGGTAGTGTGGGAGTTCCCATGTGAGAGTAGGTCACTGCCAGGCATCAATCCGGAAGCCCCGATCACGAGAGTGGTCGGGGCTTTCCTTTTTTTGGATATAACGACGGCAGTGCCCTACGTAGGTCGGGCGCTGATCTGCTCCACAGCAGCGCTTCTTACGTGCTGCGCACGTAAACCGCACTACTGCTCCGCAGGCGCCACCTTAACCGCTCCGCGACGTCGCTTCTTTCGCTTCGCGAAAACCGCAAGCACTCTCCGGCGGGCCTTCCAGGCATCAATTATGAAACCCCGATAGCGCAAGCTGTCGGGGTTTTTCTTTGTCTGGAAATCTTCGACGGTACTGAGGTTCGTTGCCAAGAAGTGGTGTAATGTTTAACAGATGTCACAAGTGGAGAGACTGTGAATTGGGATGCAATTGGAGCTGTTGGAGAGATACTCGGTGCACTGGCTGTATTTGCGTCGTTGATGTACCTGGCAGCTCAGATAAGAGGCCAGAATAAGCAAGCCAGGGCGTCGGCGTTCCAGGAAATTGGAATCGCCACTGCCGCAGGATGGTCCGTTCTTGCCCAAAATAGAGAGCTTAGTGATGCTGTTTGGTCAGCGGTCGCAAGAAATAATGGCTATCTGGACCTATCGGAGTCCGACAAAGGAATTATTCGAGCACAGCTACTGTCATGGATCAGGCTCGGAGAAAGCCTTTATCTACAGACTCAGCAGGAGCTTCTTGACGAGGCGGCAATGGATACGCTTGGTTACGGAGATGTGACCTTCAAGAATCCTTTAGTGGAAGACGCATGGCCGGATTTAAGGCAGCTCATTACGCCCGACTATGCCGAATATCTGGAAGGACGTTTTCCGAACCTTTC
>CAVOGA010000003.1:0-828336 GCA_963695135.1 uncultured Gammaproteobacteria bacterium | reverse complement strand
CATCATAGAGACTCACTTCCTCGGCTCTGGATCTTCGGACTGAGATCATTCGAATGCTCTCATTCCGATAGGTCACTACAGCCGACCAATGCTTAGCTTCAATTGTGCCGATGAGCAGATACCTGGGCTCATCGACGGTCCTGGCTGGAACCTCCAATAAATTGGAATCGTTCCAGAGCCGTTGAGCTTCAACGAAATCAATGCCGTGTTTCTTGAGGTTGGATTGGCTTTTGGACTCGTCGAACTCAAACATGGGATAGAAACTATACCATTTTCAGTCTACAAGTAAGCTCGATTCGAGTAGCTAACGTCTTAACTAAGCGGCGGGCGTGGCGCGTCCGAGTGGAGGCCCGGAGGGCTGGAATGGCTTGAGCGCTTTGTTAAGCATTTATCTATTCATGTCTTGACGGATCAACTCATTGAGAGCCTCAAATTCATCACTCAATTCATTACACGCGCTCTCTTCGGCCTCACAGATACCCCAGGTTCTCAACAAGACAGCCCCATCCGACTCGACTACTTTACGCATGAAAACAGCAGGATGGGCAGCATGACCTTCTGTGGTGAAGGTGTAAAGAGCCATTTCTCCCGGATCCTCCGCGATAGTCCAACCTTGTTCGGTGCGGATCCGGACACCGTCCTGAGACGACAAATGCTCCATGACGGAAGAAACGGACTCGTATTCGGCTTCAGCCGCGACGGTTGTTGAGACCAACAGGCTGACGAAAATTGCGGGTAGAAATCTCAATTTCATAAGCTGTCCTTTTAATGCATAACGTTTTGAGTTAAGCGGCGCAGCGGAGCTGCGTCCGGTGGAGGCCCGCCAGGGCCGGAATGTACTTGAAAGACTTGTTATGTGCCTTCCGGGCACGGTCGCCTCTTTGAACGAGTATCGCAAACAAAAACGTTGCTAAGATAACTGCTCCAGTCTCGTATTTCTTCAAGGCTAGGTTCAAAGCGCCAAACCTTTTTAACGACATAGGAAGAGTCTTTACCCTCAATTACTTTAATAAGTTTGTAATCAGCAAATCCCGTCTGTTGGTTCTTGGGGCATGCTTCAATCCAGAGTGCAAAGTTATATTTGTTTTCCTTACCTGTACTTACAATTTCGGCCCCTCCGTTTACACATTCAAAAGGAACGATTTGAACGAGCATTTGCGCGTATTGCTTGGGCGAAGCCGCAATACCGCCATAATGAATCTCGCTAGTGAGTTTGTTCTGCCACTCCTCGTCGATTTCATTGTCTGGCACAAACTCAGCAATTCCCGTATCGCCAACTCTTTCTTGGCGAATCATTGAGTACCCTTCAGGATATTTGATAAACAAGATTTCGCCTTCTTGCTCAGCAATCACGTTGGCCGTAGAAAGGGAGCAGGTAAGAATCAGCGCCAGGGGTGCGAATCTAATCATGAAAAATAACGTTTGAATTAAGCGGCCGGCCGCAGGCCGGTCCGAGCAGCCGTAGGCTGCGCCTTGAATGACTTGTTATCTTTCATTCGTAATGCGTCCACATTCGAATGACTTTCACGATTCGTTCCTCGGCCAATATTTGGTAGACAAGTCGATGCTGGATGTTGATTCGGCGGGAATAGGCCCCGGCGAGATCGCCGACTAGCTTTTCGAACGGCGGAGGGGTTTGCAATGGGTCTTCTTCGAGCAACTCGAGTAGCAGTTGCGCTTTCTCTTTCAAGTTGCTCTTGGCCAGCTTTCGAGCATCTTTCTGGGCGTGCCTCGTGTAGACGAGCCGCCATGTCACCAGTCAAGTTCCGAGGAAAGCTCTTCGACCGGAGTGTCCAGGCCTTCCCGGATGGACTCCCGCATGCCCGGTACCGACAGCAAATGCATGGTTTCCTGGACGGCAGACCAATCCTCCTCGGAGATGAGAACAGCGCTATTGCGCTTCCCGGTGATTCGAATGGGCGTATGAGATTCAGCGGCCTCGTCGATCAGCCGATACAGATTCGCCCGTGCTTCACTAGCGGTAAGAGTACTCATGGCTAAAGCGTACGCTATAACGTACCGTTTGTAAAGATAACGTTTGAGTTAAGCGGCGCGGCGCAGCTGAGTCCGGTGGAGCCAGCTAGATGGCGGAACGTACTTGAACGATTTGTTATATGAAACCACCCCCATTAGATGAACGGATTGATCATGCCGATAAATTCCAATACTGCATACCAATACATTGCTAGCATCAACACGGGGGGTATTTCCCAATCTGGGTCCGCTTCACTGATGCGATGTTGAATCCACGGCGTACAAATTAACATCACGCACCCAAGAAGTAGATAACCAATGCCCGCAGAAACCGCCGCGCTCAAGAGAAGCACACCCTTTCCGACAAACACAATTCCGAGCAAGTTGAGAACAATGTAAAACACCACGTGCCTTGACTTGGGCGTTCTTTGATCAAGCCTGTCAAAAATGTTCATAGACCCTCTGATATGTGCACGTTTTCATATAACGCTTAAATTAAGCGGCGCAGCGCAGCCGCGTTCGTCCCCGCAGGGGCGAGCTTTAATGATTTGTTATGCAACTCAGGCACAGATGACTCAAGTTATTTCAGGTTCGGAAAGCTTTTTGGTCTTGCGTGTCAAATAGGCCCCTGGACCAATGATGACAATCAGTAAGAGCAATCCAGCCTTAGGAGCCACCGCGACGGAGTTTTTCCAAGTAACACCATTCGCATATAAAAAACCAAAGAAAAACGCAAAACAGCCAATAACGAACGCATATGAAAACCAACCCAACAGGAGTTCAAGCACTGCTTCTTTGCGTTTTTGTTCTCGTCTGCCCAGCCCGAGACGCTTCAATTCCACGTTGGTGCCAGATTCCATATTTAGACTCATGTTCAGTATTTACCCTTGGTTGTTTGCATAACGCCTGAGTTAAGCGGCGCCGGCATCGCCGGCGTCCGAAGAGCCGCTAGGCTGTGGCTTGAACGACTTGTTGTGTTCCTGCGCTACGGTTTTACGTACCTCTACCCGCACCACAGTGTTGAGCAACAAGATCATGTACAAAACTGCGCTGACCGCACCGAACAGTCCACCGAAAAGCATTAACCAATCAATACCAAGATGACCAAAGCATTGCACGACAATGAGAATGACGACAGACATCACAACAACCTGGAAATTCCAGTAGCCGGGTGTCACAGACCATGCGCGACGTAAGACTCTTCGCTTTTCGTCTTTTGAATGCAGCGCCAACTCCGGAAGCCTTTCTCCTCGCACGAACATCTATCTAGGATTCTAGGTACATAACGTTTTTAATTAAGCGGCCGCGCGCAGCGCGGTCCGAGCAGCCGAAGGCTGCGGCTTGAACGATTTGTTAGCTACCATACTTCGCATGCACTGCCTCAACGAAGGCAAAGATCTGCTCAAATAACCAGGTTGTGTCCTGCCAAATCTCTTTCCAAAGCTCGTCTGAGATGTACAAATCCTCCGGTGTCTTTGGGTGCATAAGCCCATCTCGTATCGTGAGAACTTGCTGCGCGCGATTCCACTCTATACCTCCAAAATCTGGGGTTGGCTCGAGCTCAAACACCTTATACGCAACAGACAAGGTTCGCCTAAATCTCTCCTTCGCACCAAAGAGCTTCTCGGACTGAAGGACTTCTTTTTCCTTTTTGGAGATTTCAGGCGCGTCACAAACAAAGCTGACAGCACACACCTTTCTAAAACAATGTGCGTAGCCCTCCATAAGCGCAACACTGACTCTTATGAAGTTTCGCTTCCAGTATTGAGAGTTTGATTGAGACTTCAACAGTGCCTTGAAATCACTCCTAAGAACATCTGATAACGCAAAGTAGTTATCCCAAGCTTCGTCCATGAGTGCTTGTGCATCAACAGAATTCGTCACGGTAGCCTAACTAGTATTAGTGGGAAAAGGTAAGAGTAACACCGATTTTGTCGGTTCGTCGCTGCACTGCCGGCCGCAACCGTTTGATAATTGGCTTGTTCCCTTTTTGGCCTGCTGCGTATTGCGCGTACCTTGGCCGGTTAATTGTCAGATAAGTGAAAAAGCGCGCTAGACTGATTGACCATGGAAACCGCAGTTGCCGCACTGACCGGAATTGGGCTCGCCGCTGCTTGTGGCTTTCGTGTTTTTGTGCCCTTGTTCCTGGTGAGTCTGTCCTTGAACAGCGGGGTCGACATGCCCCTGGGTCTGGACACGGCCATACGGTCCCTGATCGGTGACGATATGGCCTGGCTGGGCAATCCGCTGGTCACAACGGGGCTGGGGGTAGCCACGCTTGCAGAAATTGGCGGGTTCTACGTTCCCTGGCTGGATAATCTGCTTGATGCGCTGGCCACACCATCGGCCATTGCAGCCGGAACGTTCCTGAGCGGCGCCTTTATGCCCGAAGCGCTCGGTGATGGCGGTTTGAAATGGGCCGCAGCGCTGATTGCCGGTGGCGGTTCCAGCGGCCTGGTGCAGGCTGGTACGGTGCTGACCCGCGGCGCATCAAGCGCCACAACCGGCGGCCTGGGCAACCCCCTGGTTGCGACTGTCGAACTGGTCAGCTCCGTGCTCACTACCATCTTTGCGGTGCTGATGCCCATTATCATCGTTGCTCTGCTGGTGGGCGCGGTGATCATGGTCAGGAAAATGCTGGGCCGGCGGGATGACCCCGCCGAGCCTGCCGATACCGGCACTGAACTCTGAGTCAAGAATAGTGAGTCGACCACTGTGGACTCAGGTATGGTCATCAGCTTTGGGGCCAGGGGCCCCAAAGATGGTGGGCGATACTGGGTTCGAACCAGTGACCTCTGCAATGTGACTGCAGCGCTCTCCCAACTGAGCTAATCGCCCTCCGAAGGGGCGCGTATTCTCACCAATCGCTGGCGGCGAGTCAAGGATAACGGCCGGTCACGCAGGATGCAGGTCGACTCTCCCGCGCCTGAAAACACAGGGACTTTGAACTGTGTCTTATACTCCTGACTTCATCCATGCAGGAGTTTCTGCTCATGAACCGTTGCCTCGTCGCGTTGCTTTTGCTTTTCCCCGCCAGCCCTGTTTTGGCGGACCAGATGATTCCTGACCCGGAAGCCTGGTACCGGGACAGCTACGCGGTCATCTGGGCGGATGCGCCCTGGGACAGTCCGGAGGCGCTGATGGCCCACTCGGCGGACCAGGTGGTCATTCATACCGCGGACGACGGCCTGGTCGTCATGGGCAATGACTGGCTGCTGCAGAACCTGCAGACCTGGCGGGATGAGGGCTGGCTGAACTCGGAGCTGTCGGCGCTGGAGATGGACCGCATCAATGACAGGCTGGCGACCTACAAAGTGCGCTGGCAGGACAACAACGAGGGCGGGGTGATTGAGTTCAGCTGCGCCTGGTACCAGGCCGACTACCTCGATGGCGCCTGGAAACTGACCGGCTATGCCGACATCGATTGCGCGTCCCACGGCCTCGAGCCCTGAGGGGGACCGGTGAGCACACGCTTTACACGCTTTGCTGATTTCTATCCGTTCTACCTCGAAGAGCACAGCAACCGCACCTGCCGCCGCCTGCACTTTGTGGGCACCAGCCTGGCGCTGGTGTTGATCATTTCCGCCATTGTGCTGGCCAATGCCTGGCTGCTGCCGGGCGCGCTGCTGGTGGGCTATGCCTTTGCCTGGGTGGGTCACTTCTTCTTTGAAAAAAACCGCCCGGCCACGTTCAAGTACCCTTTTTACAGCTTTATCGGCGACTGGGTGATGTGGAAGGACATGCTCACCGGACGGATAAAACTCTGAGCAGCCGTGCGGGCCCTTGATCCGGTAACCGAGCAGGATCGCGCGCGTGCGCTCAGGCGCATGAAGCGCTTTCCCCTGCTGCTGTTGCTGGCGATGGCGGCGTTGTTCGTCGCGACCCTCGGCCGCAATGAAGCCTGGGCGCCCTGGGTTCATGCCTTTGCCGAGGCGGGCATGATCGGTGCGCTGGCGGACTGGTTCGCGGTCGTGGCGCTGTTCCGGCATCCGCTGGGCATACCGATACCGCATACGGCGATCATTCCCACCCGCAAGAATGAACTCGGCGAGGCCATGTCGCGCTTCGTTTCCGAGCACTTTCTCGCCCCCGACGCGGTGCGCGCCAAGCTGGAAACCATCAACATGGCCGCGGTGGCCACCGCCTGGCTGAAATCGAACCGCGGCCAGGAGCGGCTGCTGAACCTGGCGGATGCCGGCATTCGCTGGGCGCTGGCTGCGCTGGATGAACAACGCGTGCGCCAGTTCCTGGGGCGCGTGACACGCAAGCAGCTGGAGAGCCTGGACCTGGCCGCGGTGGTGGGGAGCACCGTGCAGTGGCTGGTGAAGGGGAACCGGCACCAGGAGATCCTGACCCAGGCCCTGCGCTACGCCATCATCGTGCTGTCCGAGAACCGCGAGAACATCCGCGAGCGGGTCGCAGAAGAAAGCCCCTGGTGGATGCCCGGTTTCGTCGACGACCGCATCCTGCGCAAGGTGCTGGATCGCGTCGAATTGCGCCTGTTCGAGATGAGCCTGGACCCGGAGCATCCGCTGCGGGGCCAGTTCAACGATTGGCTGACCACCCTGGCCCAGGAGCTGAAGACCGCCCCGGAACACCGGCGCACGGGCGAGAAATTCAAGCAGCAGCTGATGGAAAACGAGGAGCTTGCTCGATTATCTCTATGGCCTGTGGGAAGACCTGTCGGGTCGCCTGGCAGCCGACCTGGACCAGGAGGACTCGCGCACGCGCCATGAGATTGCGCAGCTGGTGCAGCGCGTGGCCACGGAGCTGGAAGCCGACCAGGACATGCAGGCCTGGATGAACGACTGGATGCTGGATGCACTGGTGACGATCATCGAGCAGAACCGCACGCAGATCGCCAGCCTGATCAGCGACACGGTGAAAACCTGGGATGGCCGGGATACCAGCAGGCGCGTTGAGCTTTCCCTGGGGCGGGATCTGCAATTCATCCGGGTCAATGGCACGCTGGTGGGCGGGCTGGTCGGCGTGCTGATCTACGGCCTCACGACCTGGGCCGGCTACTGAAGCTGGGCCGGCGCTTACCGTTGCCGGTCAGGCGGGTTCAAAGCGGTTCTTGTCCACGTTTTTCTTCACGCGGTGCGGATCCCACACCGCGCCATTCATCACGATCCGTACGCCGGGCGCCATGCATTGCACGGCCCCCAGGGCACAGCCGATGTTGAACACCGCGTCCGAATCCCGGAAGCGGGCCGGGTGCAGTGCGCCGGTCAGCACGATGCGCCGGTCTTCCAGCCCCTCCAGCGCCAGCGCGGTTTCCACCATGCTGTCCGTGCCGTGGGTGATCAGGATATGCCGGGCATCACTGGCCTCCACTGCGGCGCGGATGGCGCGGCGGTCAGCGTCGTTCATGTGCAGGCTGTCCTTGCGCATCAGCGCCAGCACCTCGTAATCAAACGCCACGTTCATGTGGTGCAGCGTGCCGGCGATCTGCGGTTCACCGACCTGGTAATCGCTTTTGTCGTCAAAGTAGATTTTGTCGATCGTACCGCCGGTGGCGATGATGAGCAGGTGATTCAGCATGGTCTGGTCGGTTCCGTCAGTCGTGATGCAAGTTTGCCGCAGCGCAGGCGTCCGGTAGTATAGCCGAGGGTTTCCGCCCGGATGCGACGCGTGCTGTACAACATGATTTCCCCAAATTTTGCACGATGGCGGGCTTTGCTCCGCCCCCTGTCGCTGCTCGCACTGCTGGTGCCGGTCCTGGCGTGGGGCCAGGATTTGTCCGGGCCCGCCGGGGAGGAACCATTGTCATCTCCGCAGGAGGGGCAAACCCCGGTTTCCGAGGCCACCGTACCCGAGCTCGAAGCCTTGCCACCGCCGCCTCCCCCGGAACCGCCAGGCTGGCCGGGCATTGACCGCTTGAACATCGCCCTGGCGGAAAACGTTTCCCGCCATGACACCCTGCTGACGCTGGCCGCCCTGATGGCGCTGCCCCAGCGTCCCCCGGTCACGACGCCGCAGGATGCCCAGCTGCGCGCCCGGGAGCTGCTCAGCAACCGTGAATGGCTACAGGCGCTGGAAACCCGCTACGGCGCTGTTACGCCCCGCAGCCCGGCGCTGGACCCCGCGGCCTGGCAGGTCCAGGTGCAGCTGGACCGCATTGGTCTTGCCAATAGCGCGCTGGCCTCACCGCTTGGTCCGGGCCGTGATGTCCTGGCCGGCCAGGCGCTGGACCGCGACAACCCGTCCCTGGCGGCTGCCGCGCTGCCGGAATTGCTGTGGAGCCTGGAGGTGGATGCGCCCCTGGTCTGGCAGGGGCTGATGCGGCGGCTGGACGAGGATCCCTGGCTGTCTGTCGCGCTGATGGAGCAGGGCAGTGTGCTGTTTGACTGGCCGGCCCCGGTTGCGGATTCAGGGGCGCCCGCCGGCGGCGTGACCGATTGGAATGCGGTCGACAGCGAGGGCCGGACCGCGGGTGAGCAACTGCTGGCCCAATCCATGGAATCACTATCGGTGATGCTGGCGCTGACCACCGGTGTCGGTCCGCCGGATGACGACCGGCTCAGGCGTTTGCGACTCACACTGCTCGATGCCATGCCGGAACTGGACATGGCCGGGCGGGCGGAGGCAGCCATGCTGCTGCACCTGGCGGGCCTCGTCGAAGGCCTGCAGGGTCAGCAGTATTTCCAGTTCGTCGAAGGCCTGCTGGCGGTGACCGCCCAGCTCGAGGAGCAGGCGGCCTGGTACCCGGAACGCATGCCGGCCTTCGCCGGCTGGCTGGCCGGCTTGCTTCCGATCATTTCCGCCAGCTATGCGCGGCAACTGGCCCTGGTGGACCCGGAGTTGAACTCCACCGTGGCCACGGCCTACGACGTGGTGCAGGCGCTGGCGCGGGGCACGAGCGCCGGGCAGCGTGCCGGTCTGCGCCTGCAACTGGGCGATGCGGTGGCCAAGCTGTCGCTGTTGGTCCCGGACCTGGGGTATTACTTTGACCAGCCGATTCGCGATCCGGTCGCTGGCGGGGTTGACGCCTGCACCGGCAAGGCCGGTCAGCTGGAGGACGATGGCAGCCCGGCGATGACCCGCGACCTGTTTGATGACTGCCAGGCGACCCTGCTGGAGATGGCCGACGTGGAGGCGCGCGAGGCGCAGCTTGCCGGCAGCATGGATGGTCCCTTCGGACCTTCCCAACTGCGTCGCGAGCTGGGGCTGACCGCGGGTCAGCGCATCAACTACGGCATTGGATACCTTAACGACCGCTACGACACCGGCTGCCTCCTGCCGGAGCTGGCGCTGCCCAACCCGCTGGAGTGGGCGTACCTGGCAACCTTCATGGCCTGGTTTGCCGAGCAGGCGCCGGTGTACTTCCAGACACCGGAAAACGAGGCGCGCCTCGCACGCATGCGCGAGATCGGCGATGAGCTGGTGACCGTGATCACGGAACAGGTGGACTGCCTGGCGGGCGCCGGGGCCTCAGTGAACGATCCGATTGAGCGCATTGCGGCAGACTACCAGGCCGAATTGCGGGAAATGGGTCGCGGCCTGGAGAGTGCGCGCGAGGCTTACCGCGCCGAGATCTTGAAGCCGGGCGCCGACCTGCGCCTGGAGGGCAATGCAGACCAGACGACCGCATACCGGCCCGCCGAGTTGGCGATCGGACCCTGCGATCCGGCGCGCGTGTGTGAAATGACCGGGCAGCTGAGTTCCACGCGCGCCCTGACCGGCCTGTTCGAAGATCAGTTCCTGCTCGCGGACCAGGCGGGCCTGGGCGCACTGGAGATCTGTTACGACAACGTGGGCTGGGTGGACCGGCGGCTTGAACCGGTAAGGCCCGGTGATGAGAACGTGGCGAACTATTTTGGCCACCTGACGTTCGAGCTGCGCGGACGGTTTCGTTTCGAGGACCGGGATGAGGACCTGTTTGCGTTCCGCTTCGACGCGCCGGAAGAGTCCCTGTACCTGTTCTCAGCGGCGTCTGACGAGATCCTGGATGCCGCCTGTCCGGCACAGTGGGTTGGAACCCGTATCGTGACCGGTTTGCCCGAGGGCCGGCTGCATATCGTGCCGGACCGGCTCACCTACCTGTCCGCGGCCAGGACACTGCCGTCCCGGTTGCTGGAGAGCAACTGGGCCAAGGGTGAGGAATGGCGCGATCGTTTTGTCACCGGGCTGGGCGTGGAGCGCCTCGAGCTGCCGCCGCCCCCGGACATCAGCGCAGCGCTGAACCAGCGGCTGGAGGCACTGTACCGCCAGGAACGGGCGACGCTCTACGGTGTGCTGACCGGTTCCGGCGCCGGCGCCAACCTGTCGGCCGAGCTGGAGGACCTGACCACGTTCAAGCTGCTGCTGCGCACGCAGATGATGCTGTTTTATCCGCCCACGCTGATCCATTCCGACGCGCTGCGCGCGGCCATTACCGGCCAGCAGGGGCTGCTGGACCGGCGCCTGGTAGCCCGCGCCCGCCAGCAGGAGATTCCCATTGACGAACTGCTGGCCAGCGCCTACCAGGGTACGGAGGCCTTCCGTCAACAGTGGCGGTCGGTGCCCGAGGCGGTGCGGCGCCAGGGTACGGTGTCGGACAGCGTGGCCCACGGCCTGCTGCGACTCAAAGCGATCAATGAACAGTTCTTCCTGTCGCCGCTGGAGCCGGCCGCGCCCCGTTCAGCGCCGCTTCCGGGTCCCGAAGACGAGGCCGGTGAGGAACAGGCCGCAGAGCAGGAGCTGTAAGCCCGCTGCCGGGCGTTCCGGGGGGTCGGCCCACAGTTCCATGAAACCGAACATGGCCAGGAACAGGGCCATGTAACCGCCCCAGATCAGGCCCCGGGCTTGCAGCCTGAGGATGCCGGGCAGGGGCAGGAGCATGGGTATGGCGAGCAGGGTGGCCAGCACCAGGTTGTGCTTGCCATGGGGTTCCGGCACCAGGGCCAGCCAGGTGAATTGCCACAGCAGCAGGGCGATCCAGGCTGCACGTCCCAGCTGGCGTCCCGCTGCTTCGGACATCAATGACTTTGCGGCGTCGGCGTCGTTCATCGTGAACCCTGCCGCAACGCCGTTTCCGCGACGCGGCGGCCCAGGGCCCGGCACAGCGCCTTCTCGTCTTCATCCAGCTTGCGATCACCGTCCTTGCCCGACACATGGCCTGCGCCATAGGGGCTGCCGCCGCCCCTGGTCCGGGTGAGCCCCGGTTCCGAGTAGGGCAGGCCGACGATCAGCATGCCGTGGTGCAACAGGGGAATCATCATGCTCAGCAAGGTGCTTTCCTGGCCGCCATGCGGGCTGCTGGAGCTGGTGAAGACGCCGGCGGGTTTCCCCGTCAGCGTGCCGGAGAACCACTCGGCCCCGGTGCCGTCGAAGAAGTATTTCAGGGCGGCCGCCATGTTGCCGAAGCGGGTGGGGCTGCCGAGCACCAGGCCGCCGCATTCCGCCAGGTCTGCGGCTTCAACCCAGGCCGGCCCGCTTTCGGGCAGGTCCGCCTGCACTGTCTTGCGGCCATCGTGGACCGGCGGCACCGTCCGCAGGCGGGCCGTGACGCCGTCCACGCTTTCCACGCCCTGCACCACGTGGCGGGCCATGTCCTGCGTATTTCCCTCGCGGCTGTAGTAGAGCACCAGGATTTCCACCTCAGAGTATCTCCAGCACGGCTTCCGGCGGGCGTCCGACGGCCGCCTTGCCGTTGGCCAGGACAATCGGCCTTTCGATCAGTTTCGGATGGGCCGCCATGGCCTCGATGAGCGCCGCATCACTGAGCGTCTCGTCCGCCAGTCCCAGGTCCCGGTATTCCGCCTCGCCCTTGCGCATCAGCTCCCGCGGACTGCGGCCCAGCAGCGCCAGGATCTGTTTCAGCTCCGCTGCGGAAGGCGGTTGCTCCAGGTAGGCGACAATTTCCGGGTCAATACCCCGGTCCGTAAGCAGGGCGAGGGTGGCGCGGGATTTGGAACAGCGGGGGTTGTGCAGAATCCTGACGGACACAGTGATCTCCTTTCGGTGGCGGCGACGGGCATCTCGGCTCGTTTCCTGAGGGATGGGGTCGGTTACACTGTGGCGCAAGGCTGACAAGGGCAGGCATGGCAAAATCCACCCACCAAACGAAGTTGCGCGGTGTGCTCACCGACCCGGCCCGGGCGCGCCGGCTCGCGATGCATGCCTGGACGCATTTCAAGGAAGACCGCTGTTTCTCCGAGGCTGCTTCGCTGAGTTACACCAGCCTCCTGTCCCTGGTCCCCTTGCTCGCGGTTGTGTTTGGTATCGCCTCTGCCTTTCCCGTGTTCGACAGCTGGTCCGCACAGCTCAAAAAGATGGTGTTTGAAAACCTGGTTCCCGAGGCCAGCAGCCAGCTGGCCAGCAACTTTGACCAGTTCCTCAGCGGTGTCGACAAGCTGACCCTGACCGGCACCCTGGTGCTGATTGTCACCGCGCTCATGCTGATGATGCGTATTGAAAAGTCCCTGAACCTGATCTGGCGGGTACCCAAACCGCGCCCCCTGGTGCAAAAGGTCACCATGTACTGGGCCGTCCTGACGCTTGGCCCGATGGCGCTGGGTGGTGCGACCGCCTTGAGCGCCCAGCCCCTGTTCGATGCGCTGGGCGGCGGGATTATTGACACCAGCTCGGGCCGGGATATCGGCGTGTTTCTACTGACCTGGCTGGCTTTCGGGCTCATGTTTCTGCTGGTGCCCAACTGCAAGGTGCCGGTCAGCTATGCGGCGCTTGGCGCCTTTGTATCTACCGTGCTGTTCTCCCTGGCCAAGTTCGGATTCGTGGCCTATGTCAGCCGGGCCAGCTACAGCGTCATTTACGGCGCCCTCGCAACTGTCCCCATTTTCCTGTTCTGGCTGTACATTGTGTGGATCGTCATCCTGTTGGGCGCCAGCCTGGCCGCAGCCCTGACCACATTTTCCGATCGGGGCGCGGACTGGGAGTGGCCCAGGGCCTGGCAGTTCCTGCTGGTGTTTCGTCTGCTCGGTCACCTCTACGAGGCCCAATTGAAAGGGGAAACGGTTGAGCTGGAAACCCTGCTGGAACGGGAGCCCGGTATTCCTTCATCCCAGCTTCAGGAAATTCTGAATAAGCTTGTGCAGGACAAATTGATCACGCAGGACAACGATGGGTCCTGGCTCCTGGTACGTGATCTGTCGAACTACAGTCTTCGGGACCTTTACGCCGCCGGCGATTACCATCTGCCGATAGGCAAATCACTGGATGTACCCAGCGCCAGTCCATGGGACAAGCCTTTCCTGGGATTGCTGAACGCTCGTGAACTGAAATTGGAATCCAGCCTTGCCTCGCTGTACACGCTGGCGGAGCTTGGCCACGAAAAGGAACCGAACCGATGAGAATACTGTTCACCAGGCTGGCAGCGTTGCTGCTGTTGGCGACAACGATCGCGGTAGCTCAGGACATTGATGAGCCCGTCAACTTTGAACTTGAGCTGCTTGATGGCAGCAACCTGGCCATGGCGGATCTCCGCGGTCAATGGGTGGTGGTGAATTACTGGGCCACCTGGTGCGCCCCCTGCCGCAAGGAAATACCGGATCTGAGCGAGCTGCATGAACGTGCCGGCAACATCAGCGTGCTCGGCATCGCCTACGAGGATACCGAACCGGCCGAATTTGTCCTGTTTCTGGAGGAGTTGCAGCCGAGTTATCCCAACGGCCTGGTTGATGTCTACAACCCGCCGGCTGCGTTTGGCACACCACGGGCATTACCGACCACGTATCTCCTGGACCCGGACGGCATCCTGGTGAAGACCTTTGTCGGGCCCGTTACCGGCGCGCAGATCGAAGAATTCGTTGCTGCGGCGGAAAGCCAGTAAACGCTAGTCGTTCTCCCATAGTTCCAGGATTTTTCTGACCGGCCCGAAACTACGCCGGTGCTCGGCGCAGGGGCCGAGCTGCGCCAGTCGCTCAAGGTGCAGGGCGGTCGGGTAACCCTTGTGCCGGTCGAAACCGTAGTCCGGATAGCGGTCGTGAAGCTCCGCCATCAGGCGGTCCCGATACACCTTCGCCAATATTGATGCGCCGGAAATGCAGGGCTCCAGCCCGTCGCCACCCACCAGCCCCCGGGCCGGGCAGGGTAGCGAAGCCGGCAAACGGTTCCCGTCAATAAGGGCCAGTGCGGGCTGCGGATCCAGTGCCTCAATACAACGCTGCATGCCGCGCAGGGTTGCGCCGAGAATATTGAAACGCTCTATTTCTTCCAGGCCGACGACCTCGATGTGCCATGCCAGGCTCGCCGCCAGGATGGGTTCATACAGCGCCTCGCGTTGCCCGGCAGACAGTTTCTTGGAGTCATTCAGTCCCGGCAGTTCATGTTCTGCCGGCAGGATCAGGGCCGCGACCACCACCGGTCCGGCCAGCGGCCCCCGTCCGGCTTCGTCGACACCCGCCGTCAGGGTTGCACCAGATCCGCGACAGGGCTTATTCACGACCAGCCTGGAGCAGATCCCTGACGGCCCGGGCGGCGCTGGCCGCGGCATCACAACGCAGTTCGTCGTGCAGCGCCGTGAAGCGTGCCTTCAGGGCCTCCCGGCGCTGCGGGTCGTCAAGCCAGGCGCCGACCTCCCGAGCGATTGCTGCACCGTTGGCTTCCGCCTGCTTCAACTCGGGAATCAACGGTTCGCCGGCAAGAATATTGGGCAGGGCGATGAAGCGGCTTTTCAACAGCTTGAAGGTTTTGAACATCCAGTAGGTCGTGGGCGACACCGTGTAGACCACCACCATCGGACGGTTGACGAGCATGCATTCCAGCGACGCGGTGCCGGAGGCGCAAACCACCACGTCGGCCGCCGCCATAACGTCCAGCGAGCGGCCGGTCACGATGTCACAGTCCAGGTCGGGAAAGGCTGCGGCCGCCTCGCGAAACATCTTGGCGGTCCGTTCATCGGCCAGCGCCGCCACAAACCGGGCGGCGGGTCGTTCCCGGGCGAGCAGGCTGGCTGATTCAAGCAGTGCAGGCGCCAGGCGTGACACCTCGGACCCGCGACTGCCCGGGAGCAGCGCAATCAGCGGACCGTCAGTTTCAAGACCCAGCGCCTGCCGGGCGGATAGCCGGTCCGGGTCACCCTGGATCACATCCGCCATCGGGTGACCGGTATAGCGCGCCTTGACCCCGTGCGTTTTATAAAACGCCGGTTCAAAGGGAAACAGGCACAGCACCAGGTCCGTGGCCCGGGCAATTTTTTTGGTGCGCCACGAGCGCCATGCCCACACGGTCGGGCTGACGTAGTGAATCGTCAGGATACCGGCGCGCTTTACCTGGAGTTCCAGGCCCAGGTTGAAGTCCGGGGCATCGATGCCGATCAGGACATCGGGTTGTTCGGCCAGCAGACGCTCGCGCAGGGCGCGGCGAAACTTGATGAGCCGGGGCAGGTGGCGGATGATTTCCGACAGGCCCATGACCGAGAGTTCATCCCGGTCCCACCAGGTTTCAAAGCCGGCGCGGCGCATGTGGTCGCCGCCGACGCCGCAGAAGCGCGCTGCCGGATAGTCGCGGCGCAGCGCCTCGATGAGTTTGCCGCCAAGCTGGTCGCCGGAGGCTTCGCCGGCAACCAGTGCAATGGTGGTTTGACTGCTCATGATGCTGCTGATGCCGTTGTCCGGGCCCGGGCCATGCCGGCCGGGTTAGCGGATGATCGAACGGTCGGCCTGGTCGATGAAGTCAACGACCATCTGCAGTTCCGGCGCTTCCCTGGCCATCTCCAGGATTTTCTGCTTGGCCTCATCCAGCGTGTTGCCGGAGCGGTACAGCACGCGGTAGGCGCGGCGCACGTTCTGGATCTGCTCCGCCGTATAACCGCGGCGGCGCAAACCTTCCGCATTGATGCCCCGGGGGTGTGACTTTTCCGGGGACACGGTCACGTAGGGCGGCACGCTCCGGTTGACAAGGCTTGAGAAAGAAATGAAGGCGTGGGCGCCGATATCGCAAAACTGGTGAATCTGGGAAAAGCCGCTGAGGATCGCGAAGTCGCCAATGGTGACATGCCCCGCGAGGCTGGCGTTATTGGCCATGATGATGTTGTTGCCAAGCTGGCAGTCATGGGCGATGTGGACGTAGGCCATGATCCAGTTGTCATTGCCGATGCGCGTTACGCCCCCGTCCTGCGTCGTACCCCGGTTCAGGGTGCAGAATTCCCGGATCAGGTTGTTGTCGCCGATGACCAGTTCCGTGTCTTCACCCGCATATTTCTTGTCCTGCGGGGCCTCGCCAATGGAGTTGAACTGGAAAATCCGGTTGTTGCGTCCGATCGTGGTGCGGCCGTTGATGATCACGTGCGGGCCGATCCAGGTCCCCGCACCAATCGTGACATCCGGCCCGATGATGGACCAGGGTCCGATTTCCACGTCATCGGCGATATTGGCTTTCGGGTCAACGATCGCCAGTTCGTGAATTGCCATGCTCAGCGCCCTGCGCAGACCAGTTTGCAGCTCGCGGCGCGTTGCCCGTCAACTTCCGCCACGCCCTCGAAAAAGCCCATGCCGCGTTTGCGTTTGGTTTCCTTGACCGTCATGAGCAGCTGATCACCGGGGCTCACGGTGCGCGTAAACCGGGCTTCCTCTACCTTCGCCAGGTAATACAGGCCGCCGTACTTGACGCCCTGCGTCATGATCGCGCCCAGTGCTCCGGCGGCCTGCGCCATGGCTTCAACAATCAGCACGCCCGGCATAACCGGGTGGTCCGGAAAGTGTCCCTGGAAGAAATGCTCATTCACCGACACATTTTTTACCGCGCGAATCACCCGCTCGGGTTCCGCTTCCCAATCCAGAATGCGATCAACCAAAAGAAAGGGATAGCGGTGGGGGATCAGGAGATTGATGTGCTCTATCCCGAGGGGCCCTGAGGAGGGCAGTTTAAGATCGTTCATTGTTGTTCCCTGCTTGGCTTAGCCGTTGCGTTTGTGCTTTTTACCGAGTTTACGTAAGTGTCCGAGCGTGCGATGCCATTCACGAATGGGCAGGGCAGGAATGCTTGAAGCCCAGACCGAACCGGGTTCCGTGATGTCTTTCAGAATCATGGAAGCACCCGAGACGGTTACACCGTCTGCGATGGAAAGATGACCGTGGATTCCGGACTGGCCGGCCAGCAGGCAGTTGCGTCCGATGCGCGTGCTGCCCGCTACGCCGGCAAAGGCGGCCATGGCGGTATGCGCGCCGATGTGGCAATTGTGTCCGATCTGCACGAGGTTATCGATGCGCACATCCTCCTCGAGGACCGTATCGCCGATGGCGCCGCGGTCGATGCAGCTGTTGGCGCCGATTTCGCAGTCATCTCCGATGCGCACGGTGCCCACTTGCGGCACTTTTTCCCAGCCTTCCGGACCCCGGGCAATGCCGAAACCGTCCGCGCCGATGACCGCACCCGGATGAACCGTGACGCGCTTGCCGAGACACACGCCGTAACCCAGTGTGACATTGGCCACGAGGCGGCAGTCTTCGCCCAGCACGGCGCCCTCGCCAACCACGCAGCCGGGGCCGATGATACAGCCGCTGCCCAGCGTGGCATCGGCGCCAATGACCGCACAGGGCCCGATACTGACGCCGTCGGCCAGTTGCGCCGTGTCGTGAACCTGGGCCGAGGGGTGAATGCCCGCCTCGGGAACCGGCCGGGGGTCGAACAGCTTCGCGATCCGGGCGTAGGCCAGGTAGGGGTCCGCTGCGATCAGGTGATTGACCGGGCAATCGACGGCGTCGGCTTCCGTGAGAATGACCGCGCCGGCGCGCGTGTCCGCCAGCTGGGCGCGGTAGGAACGGTTGGCCAGAAAGGAAATGGCATCCGGGCCGCTGTCCACCAGCGTTCCGACGCGATCGACGCGGTGTTCACCGTCGCCGGCGAGGCTCAGTTCAAAGCGTTCGGCCAGTTCGGCCAGCGTATGGGTGGATCGGGATAATGGCATCTTGCCGGCGGCAACGATCAGCGAAGACCCTGCTCAAGCATGTCGGCATCGTGTTCTTCCTGCAGCCGCTGCAAAATCAGCCCGGTTATGTCCAGGGCGGGGTTGGCGTAGACCACGGGGCTGGACAGCACCAGGTCATAGCCGTAGCTCTGCGCGATGTCCTCCACGGCGAGGTTGATCTGATCCTCGAGGCGCTGCACCTCTTCCGTGCGGCGGAAGGAGAGTTCGTCGCGAAGGTCTTCCCGTTGCCGGTTGATATTGCGCTGCATCTCGCGCGCGTCACGTTCCAGCCGGCTGCGCTCATCCGCGCTCAGGTCGCCGTTGGTGAGGCGCCGTTCCAGTGCGCCAAGCTGCGCTTCTTCGCGTTCGATGGCGTCGTTGCGCGGGCGGAACTCAAGGTCAAGCTTGTCGCGCCCGGTAACGACCTGGGGCGCATTGTCGAGCACCGCCTTCATATTGACATAGCCGATGCGTAACTCCTGCGCGGCCGCCGTCGTCGACAGCAGCATCGCAAGCATCAGGAGCGTAAATGTTAGGCGCAAATTCACAACCTAATTATACACATCCGGGGGGTTCGAGACACCCCCGCCGGATCTGCACAAGTCAGGCTATGCGTCTGATTTGGTGATGAAATGCCGTTTCTGTTGAATACGGCTTACGGCGCCTGCGGGCCGGCGCTGTCGAATCAGAAGTTGGTACCGAAGGAGAACTGGATGGTTTCGGTCTGGTCGCCCTCAAACTCGATCAGCGGGAAGGCAAAGTTCATGATGATCGGCCCCACGGGCGCCTGCCAGGTGACCGACAGGCCGGCCGAGGCGCGGAACAGGCCCGCATCAAACGACTCGAGGTTCTGGTAGACGTTGCCCACGTCAACAAACAGGGCGATCCGCGATCCGGAGCCCTGGGTGAAAGGCGTGGGAATCGCCAGTTCCAGACCGCCGACGATTTTCAGGTCGCCACCGACCGCGCGGCAGAAGGGATCCTTCGGCCCCAGCGTGTTGTCATCAAAGCCCCGGATGTCCCGTACACCGCCGCCATAGAAGTGCTCGTAGAAAGGCAGGCCGGTGTCGAGAGCCATGACCTCCTGCTCCAGGCACACAGCACCCGGCTGGAGGGCGGTATCCTGCGGCTGCGCCAGTGATTCGGCGTCGTAGTTGTCGTAAGCGTCACCCCAGCCGACATCACCGGAATACGAAAACGTCAGGCCCGAGCGGGTCAGCGGGATATATTTGACGTACTGATACAGGAGCTTGAAATATTCCCGCGAACTTCCGGGCACCGTGGCTTCAATCGTAAAGCGCTGCGATGAGCCGGTGGTGGGGTTCAGGAAGTGGTTGCGGGTATCCCGTGACCAGGACATGATCAGGTCGCCCACGTCAAACTCACGCTCCTTGGGTTCCAGCACACCGTCACCGTTGAAGTCGAGCGAGTTGGACAGTGGATCATCGAAGCTCGGAACGAAATAGGAATCATCGCAGGGCGGCACGCCGCCGGTCAGGCCGGGAAAACAGATAAATGTTCCGTCATCGTCCGGATCCGGAATCTCCTGGTCGCGAACAAACTGGCCGATGTTGAGGTCCTGGGAGCGCAGGCCGAACCCGGCGCGCACATAGTCCACTTCTGTCAGCGGCACACCAAAGTTCACACCGGCCGCAGCCTCGCTGCTGGTAAAGGTCGAAATGTTGGCTGCCGCGCGGTTGAATTCAGAGTAACGCGCATAGAAACCACGGCTGGCGCCTTCATCGGTCCAGTAGGGGTTCTCATAGCTGAAGTTGAAGTTGCTGATGATGTCACTGGACGAGACCGCGGCCCCGACGCGCTTGCCGCTGCCCAGGAAGTTGTCCTGCTGAATGGACGCGGAATAGATCAGTCCCTGGATCTCGGAGAAGCCCAGGCCAACGGAAAAGCTGCCGGCGGGCCGCTCGACCACGGAAACGATGATATCCACCTGGTCATCCGTACCCGGCACCGGCGGCGTTTCGATTTCCACCGCCTCGAAGTAGCTTTGCCGCTGCAGGCGGATCTTGGAGCGATCAATCGCGGCCTGTGAGAACCAGGCGCCTTCCAGCTGACGCATTTCCCGGCGCAGAACCTCGTCCTTCGTGCCGGTGTTGCCAACAAACTGGATGCGGCGGATGTAAACGCGCTTGCCCGGGTCCACGTAGTAATTGATATCGACAGTGAGGTTTTCGCGGTCAATCTGGGGAATCGGGTTGACGTTGGCGAAGGCATAGCCAATGTTGGACAGCAGTGCGGTGATGTTTTCGACGCTCATCTCCATTTCTTTGCGCGAGAAGACCTCGCCGGTGTCGGTCATGATCAGCCGGCGCAGTGCGGCCTCGTCGACCACCAGGTCACCGGTAACCTGGATTTTATCGATATTGAACAGCTCCCCTTCGGTCACGTTGGCGGTGATGAAGATGTCCCGCTTGTCCGGGCTGATGGAGACCTGGGTGGATTCCACCTGGGCATCGATATAACCGCGGTCCTGGTAATAAGAGCGCAACTTTTCCAGGTCACCGGACAGCTTTTCCCGGGTGTAGTCGTCGTCTTTCGACCAGAACTTCCAGAACGGCGGTGTGCCGGATTCGAAATCATCCCTGATTTCCTCATCCGTGAAGAGCGTGTTGCCGGTCACATTGATATGGCGGATCTTGGCGGTCTTGCCTTCATCCACGTTGATCACGACCCGCACCCGGTTACGGTCCAGCTGGACCACCCGGGTATCCACGGCCACCGCGTAGCGGCCCTGGGAGTAATACTGGGCGATCAGTTCCTGCTTGATCTGGTCCAGGGCCTGGGGGTCGAAGACTTCGCCCTCGGCCAGCCCGATGTCAGCCAGCACGCGCCTGAGATCCTCTTCCTTGATCGCCTTGTTGCCCGACAGGGCAATGTCGGAGATCGCCGGGCGTTCTTCCAGGGTAATGACCAGGATGTCGCCGTCGCGGCCAAAGGTGATGTTGGAGAAAAACCCGGTCCGGTAAAGCTCCCGGATGGAGGCGCGTGTGTCCGACCCGGTGATGGTGTCACCAGGGTTCAGTGGCAGGTAGTTGAATACCGTGCCTTCGGATATGCGCTGCAGGCCCTCGACCCGGATGTCCGATATGACAAAAGTCTCGAAAGCATGCGCGTTACCGACGAGCAGCAGGCCGAGAATGGCCGCCCAAATTATTCTCATTTTGAAACTTATCCAGCTCGGCGGGTGTGGAGAACAGGGATTCTATCCAACCAGCCTTAAAATGTCGTTAACGAAGCCCAGACTGATCAGGCCGAAGAGTGCAACCAGGCCCACGTACTGGCCGGTAATCTGCACCTGCTCGGATACCGGGCGTCCGGTCACGGATTCTATCAGGTAATAGAGGAGGTGCCCGCCGTCGAGCATTGGAATCGGCAGAAGGTTCAGAACGCCAAGGCTGAGGCTGATCAGGCCGAGGAAAAACAGGAAGCTGGTCAGGCCGGCGCTGGCCGAGTCATTCGCGAACTGGGCGATGCCGATCGGCCCGGAGACATTGCGCACCGAGGCGCTGCCGGTGATCATCCGGCCGATCAGGCCCAGCGTCGCGCCGGTGAGACGAACGGTTTCAGAAAACGCCTGCTGCAGGCCCTCAACCGGCCCGTACTGCAGGGTGAGATACACCCGCTCGATCTGCCGCTCCTGCGCCGCGCTCAGCTCCGTACTCTCGATACCCAGCACGTAGCGCGTACCGAATGTGCCGTCTTTTACCGCCGTTGGTGTCAGTTCGTAGTCGCGGCTCACGCCATTGCGCTCCGCCGTGACGGTCAGGGTCTCGCCGTTTGGCGCATGTTTGTCCAGCAGAAACGCCAGCCAGTTCCAGTCCGTGACCTCCTCGCCCTGGATCGCGGTAATGCGGTCGCCGACACGGATGCCGGCCTGGCGCGCAGCACCGTCGCTGGTCACCCCGCCCACGACCGGCTCGCGGACCAGGCGCCAGGGCTCCAGGCCGATCGACTCCAGCGTCTTGTCCTCGCGGAAATCCCGGACCCAGTTGCGACAGGTCCAGGGTCAGATCACGCCGTACGCCGTTGGGCTGCTCAACCTCCACCTGGACCTGGTCGCGGTCCAGCGCGTGGGTAATCAGTGCAAGCAGCGCATGGGACCAGGAGCGTGTCCGCTCCCCGTCCACGCTGACGATCTCGTCCTCCGGCAGGAAGCCGGCCTGTGCTGCAATGCCGCTTGCCTCGCCGATCACGGGACGGGTCTCCGGCACCCCGACCATGAACATGACCCAGAAGGCCAGCACGGCAAAAACCAGGTTAAAAACGGGCCCGGCGGCGACGATGGCGATGCGCTGACCCACCGGCTTGCGGTTGAATGACTGGTCGACTTCGTCTTCAGGAACGTCGCCCTCCCGCTCATCCAGCATCTTGACGTAACCACCCAGCGGGATGGCGCTGATGGCCCACTCGGTGCCGTCACTGGCGCGGCGTGACCAGAGTGAGCGGCCAAAACCCACGGAAAACTTCAAAACCTTTACGCCACAGCGGCGGGCGACCCAGTAGTGGCCGAATTCGTGAAAGGTGACCAGCACGCCAAGGGCGACGATCAGCCACCAGATTGAACCCAGAACTTCAAACATCAGCTTCAAACATTAAACCGGCTTCCATCGTTTCAGTGCGGTCCGGGCGAGCTCGCGGGCTTCCCGGTCGGCGAGCAGGATATCCTGCAGTGTTGCAACATCGTTGTGCGCGGCCGTCTCGAGGGTTTCCTGCACCAGCTCGGAGATGGCCATGAACGGTAAATCGCCGTCCAGAAACGCTTGGACAGCAACTTCATTGGCTGCGTTCAATGTGGCCGCCGCGCTGCCGCCGGCACGCATGGCCTTGAACGCCAGCTCCAGGCAGGGAAAACGTTTGAGGTCCGGCTCGTGGAATTCAAGCGTGCCGATCGTTGGCAGCTGCAGCGACGCCACGCCGGATTCGATGCGATCCGGCCAGGCCAGCGCGTGGGCAATCGGGGTGCGCATATCGGGCATACCCAGCTGCGCCAGCACGGAGCCGTCCACGTAGGACACCATGGAATGAATGATGCTCTGCGGGTGCACAACGACGTCGATCTGGTCCGGGATCGGCGTTAAACAGCCAGCGCGCCTCGATAACCTCGAGACCCTTGTTCATGAGTGTTGCGGAGTCGACGGAGATTTTGCGGCCCATGTCCCAGTTCGGGTGGGCGCAGGCCTGCTCCGGCGTGACCCGCGCCAGGGTTTCGGCGTCCGTGTGCAGAAACGGACCTCCGGAAGCGGTCAGGATCAGGCGCTGAACACCCGCGGCCTTGAGCCCCCGTTCCGCGAAGCCCGCGGGAAGGGACTGGAACAAGGCATTGTGCTCCGAGTCGACCGGCACCAGCTCCGCGCCGCTCTCTTCGATGACGCGACGAAATACCGGGCCGGCGATCACCATGGCCTCCTTGTTGGCCAGCAGCAGCCTTTTGCCAAGCCGCGCGGCGTGCAGCGTCGGTGGCAGGCCCGCAGCGCCCACGATGGCCGCCATGACCGTATCCACCGCGTCCAGCGCGACGATCTCCAGCAAGGCATCGGGCCCGGCGAGCACCCGGGCGTCACTGCCGTGGCGCTTGAGCGCGCGACTCAGCTCGTCGGCCTGTGCCGGGTCGCTGATGGCCGCGGTTCGGGCTCCGTGCGCGGCGCACTGGGCGGCCAGCTTTTCCGGGTTGCTGTGGGCGGACAGGGCTTCAACGCGGTAGCGGTCCGGGTGTCGCGCCAGCACGTCCAGCGTGCTGCAGCCGATGGATCCGGTCGCGCCCAGAATCGCTATGCCGCGCTGCTGCATTCAGATTCCCATCAGTAACTTGGCCAGCACGAAAAAGGGCGCGCCGGCCAGCAGGCTGTCGAGCCGGTCCAGGACACCGCCATGGCCCGGAAACAGGCGGCCGGAATCCTTCAGTCCGACAATGCGCTTGTGCATGCTGATGAACAGGTCACCACCCACGGAGACCACGGCGGTCGTCGCACCGAGTATGGCCAGCTGCGCAAGGCTTGCATCGATTTCGGGCATGGCCAGGCCCGCTGCGACTGCAACGGCTGCGGCGCAGATCACGCCCCCGATAAATCCGGCGCGGGTCTTGCCGGGGCTGATGCGCGGCGCCAGCTTCGCGCCACCAATGGCCCGCCCGCTGAAATAGGCGCCCACGTCCGAGGCCCAGATCGTGAGCAGCAACAGCAGAATCCACCACTCGCCGCCGGGCTCCAGTGCGCAACCAGGAAAGCGCACCCCAGGCGGTGGTGATTGCCAACAGCGCGTTGCTTGTGCCCAGGGCCTTGTAGCCGGGCGTGATGGCGCGCCCCGGGGCGTAAGTGCCCATCTGCAGAAACATGAACATCCAGGCGAAGCAGGCCATGAAGGCCGGTGGCACCGGTGAAGCCGTCCAGCGGTCCCAGCTCATCAGCATGCCGGCCATGATCAGCACCCTGCGCCAACAGCAACAGCAGACCACCGGGCAGCAGCTTCAGGCCCGCGAGGCGGGAAAACTCCCAGGTGCCGATCAGCAAAAGGACGCCGGCCAGGAGGCGGAACCACTCTGCGGGTAACAGAAAAATTGCCGCCAGGGCGAGCGGCAGGAGTAACAGGGCTGTAATGATGCGGGTTTTGAGCACCGTTGCGCCTAGGCTTGCGCGCGCTCGCGAAGTTGCGCCCCGGTCAGCCCGAATCGCCGTTCACGCTGGCCATAGGCTGCGATGGCCCGGTCCAGTTCCGCTGCGTTGAAATCAGGCCACAGGAGTGGACTGAAATAAAACTCGGTATAGGCTGACTGCCACAGCAGGAAATTGCTGATGCGGTGTTCGCCGCCGGTGCGGATGAACAGGTCCGGATCCGGGGAGTCGGGCATGGCCAGCTGGGCTGAAAACAGTTCCTCGGTAATCTGGGACGGGTCAATCTCACCGCGACGGGCTGCTGCGGCCAGGCGGCGGGTAGCTTGCAGGATGTCCCAGCGACCGCCGTAGTTGGCGGCCACATTGAGCTGCGTGCGGGTGTTGTTGGCCGTGAGGTCCTCCGCGGCCCGCATGCGGTCCTGCAGCTCCGGATCGAAGGCTTCCGGATCGCCGATGAAACACACGCGCACGCCGTGCTCGTGCATGCCCTTCACTTCCTTGTCCAGGGCGCTCATGAACAGTTCCATGAGCCGCGTGACCTCCGTTGCGGGCCGGCTCCAGTTTTCACTGGAAAAGGCAAACACGGTCAGGGTGTGAATGCCCAGCTTGGCGCCGTGCTCGGCGGTGCGCCGCAGCGCCCGCAGCCCCGCCTGGTGCCCGAGGGTTCGGGACAGGCGGCGCTTCTCGGCCCAACGGCCGTTGCCATCCATGACGATGGCAACATGGCCTGGAAGGTCTGTGCGGGGCATCAGATTTCCATCAGTTCCTTTTCTTTCTCGGCGACGATCTTGTCGACCAGGGCCACGTGTTCGTCCGTCAGTTGCTGAATGTCGGTCTCCCCGCGGCGCTCATCGTCCTCGGAAATCTCCTTTTCCTTCAGCAGTTCTTTCATGGATCCGTTGGCATCACGGCGAATATTGCGAATCGCAATCTTGGCGCTCTCGCCTTCCTGGTGGACGACCTTGCCCAGGTCGCGGCGACGTTCTTCCGTCAGCGGCGGCAGGGGAATACGGATGACTGTACCGGCCGTGGTCGGGTTCAGGCCAAGGTCAGAGGTCATGATCGCCTTTTCGATGGTGCCGATCATGCTCTTGTCGAAGGGCGTTACGGCCAGGGTGCGCGCGTCTTCAACCACGACGTTTGCCGCCTGGCTGATGGGCACCTCGCTGCCGTAGTATTCCACCTGCACGTGCTCCAGCAGGCTGGGATGGGCGCGGCCGGTGCGGATTTTGGCCAGTTCCTTGCGCAAGGCGTCGAGCGACTTGTTCATTCGGACCCGGGCGTCTTTCTTGATGTCTTCCAGCATGGTTTACTCCACTTCTTATCCTGGATGTGCGCGTGCACAGCGCCACGCGCATGGCAGCTTCGGAATTCTATCAGCAATACCTGCCGCGCGTGCGGGCGACGAGCGGGCAAAATTCGGGCGCCGGGGTGGCGCGGAATGTCAGTGGACGATCGAGCCGATGGGCTGACCGGTTACCAGTTTCATCAGATTGCCCGCACCAAAGACGTTGAAAACCCGGATGGGCATCTCCTGTTCCCGGCACAGAACGATGGCGTTGGCGTCCATTACGCGCAGCTTGCCCTCGATGACTTCATCGTAGCGAAAGGGATTCGTAGCGGAAAGCCTGCTTTTCGATTTCCGGGTCCGCATCGTAGACGCCGTCGACCTTGGTTGCCTTGAGCAGGATGTCGGCGTCAATCTCTATGGCGCGCAGGGCTGCGGCCGTATCGGTCGTGAAAAAGGGGTTGCCGGTGCCCGCAGCGCAGATCACCACGCGGCCTTTTTGCAGGTGACGGACCGCACGGCGGCGGATGTAGTCTTCGCATACGTCGTGAATGGCCAGGGCCGACATGACGCGGGCCTCGGTGCCGTTCTTTTCGAAGGCGTCCTGCAGGGCCAGGGAATTCATCACCGTGGCCAGCATTCCCATGTGGTCTCCGGTGACGCGGTCGATGCCGGACTGGGCCAGCCCGGCGCCGCGGAAGATGTTGCCGCCGCCGATGACGACGGCAACTTCCACGCCGATGTTGATGACATCGGCTATTTCCTGGGCAATGCGGTCAAGAATTTTCGGGTCAATGCCGTAATCCTCGTCGCCCAGCAGCGCTTCGCCGCTGAGCTTGAGGAGGATTCTCTTGTAAACGGGATTCTTCATGTCACTCCGACCGGGTGACAATCAGCTGCCCGCCACCTGCTGCATGACCTCTTCGGCAAAATTCTCTTCCTTTTTCTCGATGCCTTCACCCACGGCAAGGCGGGTGAATCCTTTCACAGAGGCACCCTTCTGATCAAGCAGTTTGCCGACGGTGACATCGCCGTCTTTCACAAACGGCTGGCCCACGAGGGTGATTTCCGCGAGGAATTTACGCAGGCGGCCTTCGACCATCTTCTCGATGATGTCTGCCGGCTTGCCGGAATCCTGCGCTTGCGCGATGAGAATTTCTTTTTCCTTGGCCAGCACTTCGGCGGGCACCTCGTCTTCCCGTGCATAGGCCGGATTCAAGGCGGCCACGTGCATGGCCAGGTCGCGGGCCAGTTCTTCGTCTCCGCCATCGAGTTCCACGAGCACGCCGATGCGGCCACCGTGAATGTAGCTGCCGATCACGGCATCGCTTTCCACGACGGCCATGCGCCGGACCTGGATGTTCTCGCCGATTTTGGCGACCAGGGCCTGCCGGGCCTGCTCCAGCGTGGCGCCGTCAACTTCTGCTGCCATCAGATCGGCAACATCGTCGCTGTCCTGCTGGACGGCGGCATCTGCCACCTTGCGGGCAAAGCCGAGGAAATTATCGTCCTTGGCCACGAAGTCGGTTTCGCTGTTCACTTCCACCAGCACGGCGCGACCGCCTTGCTGTGCTTCGATGATGATACCTTCCGCGGCAACGCGGCCGGATTTCTTGTCAGCCTTGGCGAGACCGGATTTACGCAGGTTTTCGATGGCCGCATCCATGTCGCCGTTGGATTCCACCAGGGCTTTCTTGCATTCCATCATGCCGGCGCCGGTGCGCTCGCGAAGTTCTTTGACCATTGCAGCCGTTACTGCCATGACTCTGTCCTCTCTGAATTCTGAAGTGGTTGCCGGGCCGCCATACGGGCCCGGCATTACTGTGTTTGACCCGGGGCGTGTCAGCCTCAGTCGTCTGCGTCCGCTTTCTTGGCTGCCGTTTTCTTGCTGGCGGCCTTTTTCGTTGCGGTTTTCTTGCTGGCAGCTTTCTTGGTCGTCGCCTTCTTGGTCGTGGCCTTCTTCTTGGCTACTTTCTTGGCGGCTTTCTTCGGCGCTTCAGCCTCGGCTTCGGCGCTGTCTGCCTTGGTTTCCGTCTTGGCTTCCGTCTTGTGCCTTGGCTTCACTCTTTGAGCTCATCACGGGATCAGCCGGCGCGGTGGTTGCAACGACCTCGGAGGCTTCTGCCGGCTTGGACTCCGGAATAACCGGCTCAGGCTCAATCGCTTCGGGCTTGTTTACCGCAACTTTCTTCGGCGCTGCTTTCTTGCTGACCTTCTGGGTCACGGCTTTTTTGCCGGCGCCGGCCTTCTTGGCGGGGCTGCGCTTGATCGGGTTGCCATCTTCGTCCAGTTCGATGAACTCGTCGGTTGCATCGGCCGGGGCCGGCATGGAGGCACGGCCTTCCAGGATGGACTCTGCCACCAGCTGGGTGTAAAGGCGGATCGAGCGAATCGCATCATCGTTACCGGGAATGACGTAGTCGATGCCTTCCGGTGAGCAGTTGGTGTCGACCACGGCCACGACCGGGATGCCCAGCTTGTGCGCTTCCTTGATGGCGATGTCTTCATGGCTGACGTCCACGACGAACATGGCGTCCGGCAGGCCTTTCATGTTCTTGATGCCGCCCAGGGACTGCTCAAGCTTTTCCTGTTCACGTTGCAGCTGGAGAATTTCCTTCTTCTGCAGGTGGTTCAGGGAACCGTCTTCAGCGGCCGCTTCCAGGCTCTTCAGGCGCTTGATTGACTGCTTGATGGTGCGGAAGTTGGTCAGCATGCCGCCGAGCCAGCGATGCGACACGAAGGGCATGCCGCAACGCTCCGCTTCTTCACGGATGGCCTTGCTGGCTGCGCGCTTGGTGCCGACGAAAATAATGGTGCCGCGGCGGGCGGCGAGGCTGCTGGTGAAGTTCAGCGCATCAACCATCAGGGGAAGGGTTTTCTCCAGGTTGATGATATGAATCTTGCCCCGGGCGCCGAAAATGTACGGGGCCATCTTGGGGTTCCAGTAGCGGGTCTGGTGACCGAAGTGCACGCCAGCTTCGAGCATCTGGCGCATGGTGACATCTGCCATGGTAATTTCCTTGCATAAGGGATCCCGCGCAGGGGCAATGGCCGCCGTTACGCGTTAAGAATCCCGGGTTCATCCTCCACTTGCCCTATCCGGAAACCCCGTTTTTTCGCGGGGCACCCAACCGGACGGTTGCGGCAAGTGTGCGTATTGGCCTGCGGTGACCGCGGTCCGGTCCGGGGACAGGTCGTGGTTGCAGGCAGATTTTTCCCCGAAGCAGGCGGGCCCGGTTCGAAGGAGCGCGAATTCTACCGGAATAAGGCCGCAGCGGCAAGCTCTGCCGCCGCCGTCACGGGCGCTCTGCGCCGCGGTCTTGGGCCGTGCGCTGCCTATTCGGGCAGCGCCAGGTCCTCGAGCATGGCCTTCAGGAAGCGCGCTGCCTCCCCGCCGGTGCAGGCGCGGTGATCAAAGGTCAGCGACAGGGGCATGATGCGATGCACTTCCATTCCGCCCAGCACAGGCACCACTTCGTGCCGGCTCTTGCCCGCCGCCACGATGCACACACAGGGCGGGCTGATGATCGGCGTGGCGTAACGGCCGGCATAGACCCCGAAATTGGACAGCATGATCGTGTAGTCCTTCAGGTCTTCCGGGGGAATGGACCGGTTCACCACGTTTTCCTTCAGGCGGTTGATCGATTCACGGACTTCCTGCGGCGTTGAGCTGTGAACGTTCCGCAGGGCAGCGGCAAACAGGCCGTCCGGCGTATCCACCGCCATGCCCACGTCCATGCCCTTGTGAATCATGCGCATGTTCTTGTCGCCGTCATACCAGGCGTTCAGGCCCGGCTCGACCTGCGCGCCGGCCCACAGGGCGCGGAGCAGGCGAACGGTGACGTCCTGCCCGTGCCGCCAGGCGTGCAGGTCGGCGTCGTCCATCAGGCTGGTATGAACCACCTCGGCCTGGGCTTTCGACATGACCCGCGCCATGGTGCGTCGCGTGCCGCGTATGGGTTCCCACTCCCCGGTCGCCCGGGGTGGCGGGGGCGCCGGTGCGCGCGGCGCCGGAGCTGCAGCCCGGGGCGGCGGAGCCGCTGCTGCGGGAGCGGCGGCCGCCGGGTTTTTTGCGACGGCCTGGACATCGGCCCGTGTTACCACGCCACCTTTGCCGGTGGGGGTGACGCGCGCCAGGTCCACCTTCAGTTTGCGCGCCAGGGCGCGCACCGCGGGGGTCACCTTGATGCCGCCGACGCTGGATACCGACTCGGCAACCACGTCGTCCGAGCTCTCCATGGCGCCGACCACGGTGCCGGAGTCGGCGCGCGATGCGGCAGGCTCTTCCGTCGCTGGTTCTGCGGCCGGCGCTTCTGCCGCCGGGGCCTCTTCCGCCGCGGCTTCCGGCATTTCATCCTCGCTGCCGTCGCCCGTGTCGAAGCCCGCCAATGCTGCGCCGGTCTCGATTACGTCGCCGGCCTGGCCGAAGAATTTGACGATCTTGCCCGCGAATGGTGAGGGCACTTCCACGACCGCCTTGGCCGTTTCCATGTTGACCATCGGGTCGTCAACCTTCACTTCATCGCCCTCGGCGACCAGCCATTCAACGATTTCCGCGTCGGGCAGACCTTCGCCCAGGTCCGGCAGCTTGAATATTTTCATGAGACTTCCATCACCTCGTTGACCGCGTTGAGGATACGCCCAACGCTGGGCATGTACTTCATTTCCATCTTGTAGAGGGGCATGACCGAATCGTAGCCGGTGACCCGCTTGACCGGGGCATGCAGGTGGTAAAGGCCCGCGTCCGCCAGTCCGGCAGCGATCTCCGCGCCGACGCCGCACATGCGCGCTGCCTCGTGGATGATGACGCAACGTCCGGTCTTGGCCACGGATTCGATAATCGTATCCATATCCAGCGGGCTGATCGTCGCGACATCGATGACCTCCGCGCTGATGCCCTGTTCGGCGAGCTTGTCAGCCGCCTCCAGCGTCTCCTTGATCATCGCGCCCCAGGTCACGAGGGTGATGTCGGTGCCGTCGCGCAGCACGAAGCACACATCCAGGGGCAGGTCTTCGCCGTTGTCCTCGACCTCTTCCTTGTTCAGGCGGTAGATGCGCTTGGGTTCAAGGAACAGCACCGGATCCGGATCGCGGATCGAGGCCAGCAGCAGGCCGTAAGCACGGCTCGGCGAGGAGGGGATCACGACCCGCAGCCCGGGCATGTGCGCAAACATCGCCTCGGTACTCTCCGAGTGGTGCTCCGGGGCGTGAATGCCGCCGCCGAAGGGTGCGCGCAGACACCATCGGGCAACTCAGGCGCCCGCGCGTGCGGTGCCGCATGCGCGCCGCGTGACAGATCATGTGATCAACCATGGCGTAGATAAAGCCCATGAACTGGGCTTCCGCTACCGGCTTCATGCCCTGGGCCGCCATGCCAATCGTGAGGCCGGCAATCATGGTTTCCGCCAGGGGGGTATCGATAACCCGGTTGTCACCGAAGCGCTGCGCCAGGCCGGCGGTGGCGCGAAACACGCCGCCATTGATGCCGACGTCTTCGCCGAGCACCACCACGGAATCATCGTGCGCCATTTCCCAGGCCAGGGCCATGGTCACAGCTTCAACCATTGCAACATTGGCCATTACTTCAACTCCTCGAGGGCGCGCTCGCGCTGCGCTGCCAGGTCGTGCGGAAGCTCCGCGTACATGTAATCGAACATCGACTCGATCGGCGGTTTGCCCAGGGAGACATACTCCTCGACCGCCTGGTCTACCGCTGCAATCGCCTCGCGTTCCAGCTCCGCTTCACGCTCGTCGTCCCATTCGCCCTGGGCGACCAGGTACTGGCGCAGGCGCATGATCGGCTCCTGTTTCCAGGCCCGGTCCACCTCGGCGCTGTCGCGGTAACGGGTGGCGTCATCGGCAGTGGTGTGGTCCGAGAGCCGGTAGGTGATCATCTCGATGACCGTGGCGCCACCACCCTCGCGGGCCTTTTCGATGGCCTGCTCCATGGCCCAGCGCGCGGCGATGATGTCATTGCCGTCAACCTGGATGGAGGGCAGACCGCCGGCGACGCCTTTCTGGGCCAGGGTCTTGGCCTTGTTCTGCTTGCTGCGCGGCACGGAGATTGCCCACTGGTTGTTCACGATCACCAGCACGAGGGGCAGTTCGAAGGCGCTGGCAGCATTGATGGCTTCCAGGAAATCGCCCTTGGAGCTGCCGCCGTCACCGACCACGCTGACCGCCACGCGCTTCTCGCCGCGCAGTTTGTAGGCCAGCGCGGCGCCGGCCGCGTGCAGGCACTGGGTCGCGATGGGCACGCACCAGGCGAAATCGTGAGCGGGTCCGGCGAAGTCGCTGCCGCGCTCGTCGCCGCCCCAGTAATTGAGTACATCGGACATTTTGACGCCGCGGACAAACTGCGCGCCGTACTCGCGGTACATGGGCGCAAAACAGTCCTCTTCGCGCATCGCGCTGCCAATGGCCAGGTGCGCGGCTTCGTGACCCAGGCAGGATGCATAGGTGCCCAGCTTGCCCGTGCGCTGCAGCGCGATGGCTTTCTTGTCGAAAACACGGGTCTGGACCATCAGCCGGTACAGCCGGCGCAGCTCGTCGAAGTCTTTGGCCAGCGGCGGCACATCGTCACTGACCAGGCGCCCGTCCGGCGACAGGAACTGGAAAAAATCAATTTTGAAGGAGGCAATCGTTGCCGACATTGTGGCTTCCTCGTTGAGGCGCGGGCGGAGCCCGAAGCAGCGTCCGGGGCTGGTGCCCCGCGAAAGGCAAAGTCCGCTATTATACTTCGACTTCCCCGGGAGGGGTCCAGTTTTGCCCGGTTTTTTCATGGGCGGGGCGGCCCGCATCGTGCAGTCCATTGAGTGAAGACAACGAGAACTTAAGGCCGCTCGAGGGCGGCATCCAGACGGACCTGCAGGGTCGCCTGACTTATGGCGGTTACCTGGGCCTGGATAAATTGCTGGACGCGCAGGTTCCGCACAGCCGGCCCGAGCATCACGATGAAATGCTGTTCATCATCCAGCACCAGACCTCCGAGCTGTGGATGAAGCTGATCATTCATGAGCTTGGCGCGGCCATGCGGCTGATCGCCGCCGATAATCCGGGACCGGTCAGCAAGATCCTGGCGCGCGTGAAGCAGATCCAGCGGCAACTTTTTGAGCAGTGGAACGTGCTGTCGACGCTGACGCCGGCGGAATATGCGCAATTCCGCGGTGTGCTGCGTTTTGCTTCCGGCTTCCAGTCGCTGCAATACCGGGTGATGGAATTCATGCTGGGCAACAAGAACAGCGCCATGCTGAAGGTGTTCGACTACGATCCGGCCCTGCAGGCCAGGCTGCAGGCTGCGCTGGACGCCCCCAGTCTCTACGATGAGTTTCTGTGCTTTCCTGCACCGGCGCGGGCTCGCCATTCCCGCGCAACACCTGGACCGGGACTGGCGCCTGCCGCACAAGCGTGATCCGGAGCTGGTTCCCGTTTTGAAAGAGATTTACCAGAACACGGAAAAATACTGGCTGGAGTACGAGCTGTGCGAAAAGATGGTGGACGTGGAGGAAAGTTTTCAGCTGTGGCGCTTCCGCCACCTGCAGACCGTCGAACGCATTATCGGTCACAAGCACGGCACCGGCGGGTCCTCCGGCGTGGGCTTTCTCAAGCGGGCCCTGGACCTGACCTTTTTTCCGGAGTTGATGGATGTGCGAACGGTCATCGGCTGAGTGCCGGCAGACGGTTCTGACGAACAGCCCGGCAAGCATGTTGCAAAGCGCCTGGCGTGGCCCGGTCGACAAAGGCGGGTGGCCCGCCTAGACTCGTTGGAGTTTCATCTGCGGCTGTTCCAACCATGATCACCCGGTTTGAAATTAAGGCTGATCCTTTCGACGCATCCCGGGTGTGCCGGCTCTCGCATAATTTTTACGATCATCCGGGACTGACAACCGAGGCGCTGCGGGGCGTCGCGAACCGGCTTCAGGCCAGGGACCGCGGGCACGTGAAGTTCATTGACCCCGCCACGCGCGTGGATTCCCGCCTCCATCACGATTATGCAGGCCCCTGATGGGCGCTCCGTTGACCAGGTGTTTGATTCCCTGGACACGCCCGGCACCTATATCGCGATCTACGAGGCGCAGGCAGACCCGGAGTTCCGCAAGGTAGTCGATGATGTGATCAGTGCTGGCAAAGGCCTGCTAAGCGGCGATGACGGGGAAATCTTCGACACCGACGCCTATGTGTTCATTTCCTGTGCGCCCACCGTTACTCCCTTTCATATTGACCGCGAGAACAATTTTTTCCTGCAGATTCGTGGCGTCAAGCACATGTCGGTCTGGCAACCCGACGACCGGGACACGGTCTCCGAGGCTGCCGTAGAGGGTTGGATCGTTCATCAAACGCTCGAGGACGTGAGATTCGATCAGTCCCGGCTGCCTTTCGCGGCCGTTGACGGTGATCTGCGCGCCGGTGAGGGCGTCTTCATGCCTCCGACAGCCGCGCACATGACGCAGACAGAGACGCCCGGTGGTGAGGTTTCCGTGTCTGTGGGATTCGTGTTTTATTCCAAAGCGTCAAAGCGACGGGCAAATGTTTATGCATGGAATGCGATTCAACGACGCCTGGGGATTGCACCGGCTCCGCCGGGAGTGAGCGCATTGCGTGATTACGTTAAGTTTCTGCTCGGTTTTGTGTCGATCCGGGCGTTGTCTGCGCTGGGCAGGCTACCCAAGCCCAGGGGTATGTGAGCGGTCATTGGCCGCTGTTGACGGGGTCTGCTAGGAACGTCCCGCTTCGGCCAACGCCTGCAATTCGCTTCCCAGGACCGCCGCGTTGTGCACCAGGTGGTATTTGGACAGCACCTTCTCGCGACCGGCGCGAGCGATGCGGTCGGCAAGCTCGCGATCATCGATAAGGCAGCATATCGCTTCAACGATAGATTCCACCGAAGCAGGAGGGACCAGCAATCCGTCGACCTTGTCCGTGATCAGTTCTGGAATTCCCGTTATCCAGGTTGCCACGCAAGGCACTTGCATCGCCATCGCCTCCATCAGGACCACGGGAACACCTTCCGCGAAACTCGGCAACACGAAGATGTCGGAGTCACGGTAGAACCCGATGACCGAATCGAAATTACACGAGCCCGCGAGGGTCACGTGGTTCTGTTGGTCAAGACTGGCTATCTCTTGTTCAATGGACGGTCGCAGTGGACCGTCACCGACGATTGTCAGTGAGACATCCCTGCCTTTGCCGCGGAGCTCTGCCACCGCCCTGATCAGGAGATGAAGCGCTTTTTCCGCGACAAGGCGACCGACAAACAACAGCCGTATCCTGCTGCCCTGCGCCGCCGGTTCAGCGGGTTGCGGAACGAACTTCGCCGGATCGATACCCAGCGGGATCGTCCTGACCTTGTGCCAATCCTCCGGATCCGACGCCAGCATGACCTGGCTCGCCCCGTACTTGCTTATGGTAACCACGAGACTTGCCGCGGCTACCTTGCCGGCCATGTGAAAACCAATCGGGTCTTTGAATTCGTCCGATCCGTGGAGGGTCATTGAAAAGCGCAAGTCAAAAAGGCGGGAAACCAAAAGGGTAACGGTTGAAGAAAAGTGCGTGTGAACCAGGGTGACATGCTGCTTTTCAAAAAAGTGTCCGGCGATAACCGCCTCGGCGAAGTAGGCTGAATTTTTCAGGAACTTCCCGGGCGATCCGTTCGAAAGCGACCACGCAAACCACAGTGTCTTCAGGTACTGGATGGGGCGGCTTAAAAAAACCCCGGCCTGAATGAGAACAATACGCAGGATGCCAATCCCCAGAACGTAATAGGTCCGGGATTGTTCCTCCAGTTCGGCGGCCGTCATGTTTGCAGGCGCCTGATCGGGAGGCCGGATTGACGCGACCGCGATAGTCAGCCCGGCCCGGCGAAGCGAACGAATCTCCCTGAGGATAAAAGTGTGACTGACGGTCGGATACCGGCTGACCAGGTAGCCAATGGCTGTGGGATTCTTCATAGCTTCAAAACATCGCCAGAGGCTGCCTAGTCTACTTGAAGGCCGGGTTGCCCGGGATGCTGCTCGCCATCGGCGGCCACCACCCATGCCGCACCCAGCAGCTGGTCAGAGGATGACAACAGTCCGGTTCCAGACAGGCACCTGTCCAGCGCGCGGTCGTCCCGGGGCAAGTTCACGACTGTAACGCCGAATGTACGGCCGGCGGGATCGAGGGTCACCGCAATATCCAGTGGTTCGAAGAATTTTCGCGTTTTCGGGAACTGCGCCTTGTAGAAAGCCTCCTTGGCGCAGAATGCCCATCGCGCCCAGAGCGCAGGCGCCGGCGACCTCAGCGCCATGTCCAGTTCCTCCGGTCGGCAGACCAGTTTCCATACCTCGCGCTGGAGCGGAGCGCGTGGCTCGAGGTCGATGCCCAGGGCATAAACCTGATCCCCTGGACAGAGCGCCACGGCGCAGACGGTGTCCGTATGGGTGATCGAGCCTGCTATTCCCTCCGGCCAATCCGGGCAGCGGTCCGCACCTTGCCGTATCGGGGTTTCGACCCTGCCCAGTCCGCCGCAGCAACAGGTGGGCAAGCAATCGTCCGGCAATGATTTCCCGCCGGCGCTTGCTCACCGCGTTTCCCAGTGACTGTTGCTCCGGCGGGAAAAGCCAGTGCGCCTTGTCATCCCAGTAGCCTCCGAGTTCAGCGGCAGCCAGTTCCACGCCAAAGTTCAGCAAGTCGTTCGGCAGCCCGGACCTGCCCTCGGGCAGCAGCCTGGAATCAATGGAATGCATGTCGTGTCATCGAACGCGTGATGTGCGCCTGCTCCCGCTCTGCCGCCGGTCAGCGCGGCTGGTCGGCTACCGCAACCAGCCACAGCTGTGCGCCCTGCAGCGGGCTCGAGGTCCAGGTAACGTCATAGCGACCCGCTTCATCGACGTGTCTGACGGCTACCGCGCATTGGACCAGGGCCCCCGGCTCCAGCACGGCGTCGATGAGCCTGAAGCCGTTGCCGGGTTCAGCGGTCTTGTCCCCGTCCACGCCCGCGTCGCCCCACCAGAAGGCCACGAGGGTCGCGGGTCCCGAGGTCTCGACACTGGCGCTGGTGACCGAGTTTTGTGAAAACACGGCCCGGCGCAAGCGTCCGAAAGAATCCGGATAAAGGACCTCCTTCCACGCGGCATCCTCAACGTGGCTGCCAATAATCTCCACCGCCGCCAGCGTGACTTCATCCTCGGGCGGGGTGCGGGTTTGAAAGACATGGCCGGCTCCCCCGCGCGCATTTTCCAATGCGTACAGCGCGGTGCCGGAGTTGGGCCAGTTCGTGTACCGGTGTGTTTCGCCAAGCTGGGTAAAAGGCGCCCGGTTGAGGTTGTCCGTCGGCGCCTCGAACGCCGAAATCTGACCGCGTCCGATGCTGATAAGAATCGTGCTGCCAGTCCCGGCGGTAGACAGCGGGGGCGTTTGCACCCTCTCCAGTCCGCCATCGATTCGTTGAAAGACCAGCGCGTGTGCGCCCAGCGTGGTTGGTTGCTCATTCACGAGGTCAGTATTCACCTCGCCACTGTCGCCGTCCACCGTGTCGCATGCGGCGATAAACAGCAGCAGGCCTGCCAGCCAGCATGCCCGCTTCACGGGGCGCCCGGCAGGTCATCGTGCCCGCCATGGTCACGCACTTCTTTGAAAGACAAAGCCGGCATAGTGGTGAACGTCATGGTCAGCGTGGAACGGAATGCGAATGGCCCTCAGGGTTTTGCAGCTGTCTTGCAGGGTATAGCCGATTGCCTCCATGCTGTGAACCAGGGCGTTGCGGTTGTAGATGAAGTATGGCACCTGCGCGGCGCCCAGGTTCTGTAACGTCCAGAACGACGGGCCATCGGTGACGGGAACTTTGTGCACGATAATGTCCCGCGGGCGCGCCGGAAGCGCCCCGACGATTTCTGACAGGGTTTCCGGAAGATACTGCAAGGTACCCATGGTCAGCAGGAGATCCGGCTCCTGGACCTGGTCCAGCCTGGTGACGAAATGCAGCCGCTGCTCACGGCGTGCCTCGGCGACACGCCGGCCTTTCTCTGCCGCCGCCGGCAGCTCCGAGACAGTCCATGACAGGTCTGCCGGGAAGTTCAGTGCGCGGCTGAATGCGTAAAAGGTTCCGCCGGTGCTGCCGCCCAGGTCGGCAATGCGGATACCCGGTCGCAGCAGGTCCCTGAGCCAGAACAGCACCGGGTAGTCCTCGTACTCGTAATGATTGTCCTGTTCAATGTCCTGCTCAATCGACCGGGTCTCGTTACACGCGTCATAGGCCGAGGGAATCTGCTGGTCGACGGCCGCCCGGGCTTGCTGGCAGGACGCGTAGACGCCACGGCAGGCGGTCATGGTCCTTGGGAAAACGTAGTAGCGGTAAAAAAGGTCGCCAATCAACGGCAGGGACTGGATCAGCACCTTGACCCCGTCCCGTATGCGCGGTCTCAGGGGAATGGTATTGCCCGAGTAGATCGGGGACTGGGTGGCCATGGGTTTCTCCGGTGATCAGGCAAACAGACGACACCAGTCCTTGATGTCGTTAATCAGCGCGTTGCGGTGTTGATGGTCAAGGAAGCTGTGGTCCGCCTGCGGCCTGAAGCTCAGGTTCAGCCGGTCCGCAAACGGAATGCCGCTGTACACATCGAGGAACTGGGACTCGTAGTTATAGATGAAGTCCCAGGAGCCGGTGAACGTGACGAATAACCTGACGTCCCGCGCCACCAGGGTTGCCAGGCACTGCGTGATGCTGGCGCGGTCGGCATAGCTGACCTGGTACAACTCCGGCCGTTCCTCGACGTTGTCCTCCAGTTCCCGCTCCAGGGGCTTCAATCCCAGCAGGCGCCGGAACAAGGGTTTCTTTGGCGTAAGCATGGATTTGAAACGCTCGAATGACCGCAGTCTCATTTTCAGGGCCTCCCAGTACCAGCGCGTGGTGCGGTCGATCGTGGGGTCGAACATGACGACGCCGACGATCCGCTCATCCCGCTCCGCTGCACGCATGCCGTTATCAGCACCGGAGCAAAGACCCATGACGATGAAGCGCCTGGCGCCAAGGGTCTGCTCAAGGTGGTCCATGGTCTCCTGGACATCGGTCAAGATCCCGCCCGCAAGATCCTGGCCGTCGGTCCTGGCCGGGCTGTCTCCCACCCCGGCAAAGTCAAACCGGAACGTATCCAGGCCGCTGTCTGCAATGCGCCTGGCCAGTTCAACATTCAGGCGCCCCGGCCCGACCTTGCGCACGACGCCCGCGTTCAGAATGATGGCGCAGGTAGACGCCGGCATCGTTGCGGTATTGGCCGGGTTCGCGTGGCTCAGGATGCCGGTGAGCCGCGTGCGTTTGCCGTAGCGCATGATTCGCTCCGGTGGGGCATGTGTCGCTGTCATCAGCCTTCCCATTCCCGGATTTCATTCACGACCGCGGTGGGTATCGGTCGCACGCCGCCGACCGCCGTGTTCGACCACGCGTCCGGCGCATCAATTTCGCGGAAGTCGATTTGCGGATGCGCCGAGGCGATCTGCCGGTGCTGCGTCGTTGGCGAGGTGCAGACCATCAGCAGGGGCCGGTCACAGGCCCCGAATAAGTCGGCGATGGTCAGCTTGCGCAGCTCATCCTGTGCGCGCACCGGCAGCCGGAACCCCTCAACAGAATCGCCACCGGACTCGTTCGACTCTGATACACCGTAGCGTTGCAGCACCGTTTCACCTTCGATGAGCGGGTCCCAGAGCACGAGCCCGCGGACATCTTCACGGCCGGCGGCAACCTGCATTGCGAGCGCGCCGCCGAGACGCAGGCCCAGCAAATAGATTTCTTCAAGACCGGTGCTGGACTTCAGTTCGTCAATCGCATCGGAGGTGTCGGCCAGGGCCTGGGCCAGCGAGAACTCCCCGGTCTCGCCCGCAGAGTCGCCGGTGCCGAAATAGTCGAAGCGCAGTGAGTTCCAGCGCGCTTCGGCCAGGCTCCTCGCGGCAAAACTGAGGGCCCTGTGCGCGCACAGGGCCTCGTCGAACAGGGCGTCACAGATCACCACGCCCCGGCCTTTACTGCCGCGCCCCACGGCCGGTTGAAATACGCCGTATTTGCGGCGGTCTTCCGGACCGAAAAGCACGGGAATCATGCCGGCGCCCCCGGCAAGAGGTCATCAGGGAACCGGGCGGCGATGTCCTTGAGGCTTTGGAAAAACAGCAGCCTTGGTTCGAAAGAGCAGCCCAGTCGCTTCTGGGTCTCACTGAGAATCACCAGCGCCTGAACCGAACTTCCGCCGAGGTTGGCAAACGTATCGTTGATGCTGATCCGGTCGATCGAGAGTACGTCTTTCCAGATCCCGGCGAAGGCGATTTCCTGGTCCGTAACGGGCGGTTCGAACCGTGAATGGGCGGGGATATGGTCGGGATGGTCCAGTTCCTGGCGCAAAACCCGGTGGTTCCGGTCACGCAGTATCCGGTCAACATTGATGATAATCGATGGCGGTTTAACGCCGCGTGCGCGCAGGGCGCTGCGTATTTCCGAGTTGCTTGCCTGGCGTCCCAGTTCCTGTTCGATCCATGCGATCGTTGCCGGCGCGGCAGGATTCGCCCGGCGAACCTCGACGTAGGCGTCACGCACCGAATCGAGCGCTGCCAGGTGCTCTGAGACATGTGCCAGCCCGGTTGCATCGACCTGGTCCAGGTCCGGCCAGCGGATCCTGCCCTGAGCGTCGCGTCGAACGGTGATGACCGGCTGGACGATTGCGGGCTCAGATTCCAGCAGGGACAGGGCCAGGCGACCGTCCAGACCGGTCAGCTGCTCACGATCCGCCTGATCAAGAACACGCAGGGCGATCCCGTTTTCCTGCTGCTCGAAGGTCAGCGGCCAGTCGTCTCCGGACCCGGTCAGGCCGATACCCAGCGTCGCCTCACTGGCGATCAGGTAGCGGACGTTCAGTCCCTGCGCTGTGATCCGGTCCTGCAGCTGGCTGGCGCCTGGCATTGCCCATACCAGGTAGAGCGGCTCAGCAGGAAGGCCGCCCATGTCCAGGAGGGCCTCCATCGCCGGCGACTGCACCAGCACCAGGCTGGGCTGCCTCCCGTTTGATCAGCCTGGCAAGGCTCACCTCGTCCGCGGCCTCGGCATTCGTGGGCAGACAGAGGCGCCGGCCGGCTGCGAGTACCGCCAGCCAGGCGATGACGCGGGTGGCCGAATGTTCCGGCAGGGCGATGAGTACGCTCTCGCAAGGCTCTGGAAAGCGATCCCGCCAGGCAGCAACGGCGGTATCACATGCCTCGCTGGACCAATGACCGCCCGGGGCCGTGACCGGAGAGTTCGCGGGCGGCAGCCAGCTCACCCAATGCCTGCAGCAGTTCTCTCGCCGAATCGGCGGAGTCTTCCGGCAAAGCACGGCCGGGATCGTCGATATAAGACAGCAATTCACCGGCAGAAATCCGGCTTGAGCGCGTCACAACGACGGTGTTTTCGGTATTCCGGGCAAACGTCTCGCGCAGCTCCTTAAGCGTGCTGGCCTGTGTCCGGTGCGGTACTGCCGGCCCCGGCTGCGCGTCGGCAGGCGCTTTACAGTCCAGGTCGTGGAGTCGCGCATCCGGAGTTGCGATGGCGCTTCCGATCAGCGCCATGAGCCGCGCAAAGAAGGTCGTGATGAAGGCCTCGTCGAACAGGCGGGTCCGGTAGTCGATCGCCCCGTCCATGGATTCTTTCCCTTCCCGCATCCAGAAGCTGATTTCGGCATGGGCGTTGTCTGAATCATGGGCCGGACCGGCCGAGATCCTGATGCCCTCCGCCCAGTGGGTGCCGCGATTTTCGACGTTCTGATAGGAAAATTGCAGTTGAAAGAATGCAGAATCGGCAAGGTCCTGATTGATGGCCTCGATCAGTCGCTCGAAACTTGGCACTTCCCCGCCAAAGGTTCGTCCGGTCTCCTGCTTGACGTGGGCCAGCAAGCTCGAAAACGTATGGTCCTGCACGTCAACCGGAAAGAACAGGTTGTTCGTAAAGGGACCGGGGATGGCTTCGAACTCCTGCCGCTCGCGGCCGCGCAGCGGAATCGTAATCAGCACCTTGTCCTTGCCGGCGTAACGGCACAGCAGAAAGGCGTAGGCGGACAGGAACACCATGAAAGGCGTCACCCCCTTGTTGCGGGAAAACGCCCTGAGGCGCTCCCGCATGTCCAGGCGGGATATCAAAGTTGAAACGCGCGCCCGAATGATCTTTTTGATCGGGTGCCGGGTGAACATGGGGCAGGGCGATTCTTTGTCCGTATCCCTCCAGCCCGGCGATGGCCTTTTCGAGAGCTTTGCGGGCAGCGGGACTTTCCTGATGAATCCGTTGCCAATGCACGAAATCGGAATACTGATGAACCGGGTTCGCAGGCCGGCGTGCCGACCGTTTCACCGGCAAGGAACGCCTCGTAGTATTTTCCGACTTCGGACAGAAAGATGTCGTAGCACCAGGCGTCCCACACGATCGAGTGGCTGATCACCGAGAGCAGATGGCGGGTCTCGTTGACGGTCAACAAAACGACACGCAGCAGCGCATCATCCGACAGGTCGAACGGCGCCGCTGAAATCTCTTCGAACCAGCGCGTCAGGCGGGCCGGGTCTTCGCTTTCCAGACCGATGTCCTGCAGGGTCATGATCCTGAAATCGACACCCGGATGATCCGCTGCTGACACCCGTGGACTTCCGTTGTGCGAGACAAACCGGCGCCGGAAAATATCGTGCTGCGTCCGCGAACTCGCTGACCGCCCTGGCCAGGACGTCAACGTCCAGCGCGCCGTCGAGCCACCATCCTCCCGGAAGGTTGAACTGGCTGCTGTCCGGGTTCAGTTGATCAATCGCCCAGATGCGCTCCTGCGTCAGTGAGAGCCGGTCTTCATCGGGCGCCCTCGTGAGCTCCGTTTTCTCCGCCGCCTGTTCCTCCCCGATCGACCCGATGAGATCGAGCAAGGCGGCTTTATTCGACTTAATTTCCTGGGCCAGCGCGGGCGTAATGACACCGGCTGGCGCATCAACCACCAGGCGGGCATTGCTGGCGCTGATGCTGACTTTGAGACGCCGGAGTTCCTGGAGCAGTTCGACAACGGTCAAAATTCCAGGACCTCCCTCTCCTCGGTCTCGTCGCCCGGGCGGCCAGTCACGAGACCGGCGGCCGCCACGTGGCCGGCGAAATCGGACAGCACCGAATTGGCAAACAGCGCCCGCAGCGGCACGCGCAGACCTGAGCGGTCCTCGAGCATGGAGATCATCCGGGTCGCCAGGATGGAGTGTCCACCAAGGTTAAAGAAATCGTCGTGCGCGCCGACCTTGTCAACATGCAGCAGCTCCTGCCAGAGGCCGGCGATGAGCGTCTCGGTCTCATTCCTGGGCGCCACGGCGTCGCTTGCCCGGGAAACCGGTTTCGGCAGGGCATTGCGGTCCACCTTGCGGTTCGGGGTCAGGGGCATCGCCTCGACCGCAACGTAGTGTTGCGGGAGCATATACGCCGGCAAGCCGGTCCTGGAGCTGCTGACGCAGCAGGGCTGTCGTCGAGCTTGCCGGCCGACGAGACGTAGTAGGCCACCAGGCGGGAATCGCCCGGCGCCGGTTCGTAAACCGCGGCGACCGCCTCGCTGACCCCGGGAATGGCCGCCATGGCGGATTCGATCTCGCCCAGTTCGATCCGGAAGCCACGGACCTTGACCTGCGTATCGACGCGCTCGCGGAAACGAAGCAGCCCGTCCTGGCCCAGAGTGACGACATCGCCCGTTCGATACAGGCGGCCGTACTGCCGGTGCCGGATAAACCGCTCCTGCGTGAGCTCTTCCCGGTTCAGGTAGCCCGTTGCCAGGCCGACGCCGCCGATGAACAGCTCGCCGGGCACACCTGCCGGCAGGGCATTCCCTTGTGCATCCAGCACCCGGGTCTGGGTGCCGTGGATGGGCGCGCCGATCGGCACCATGGCCTCGGGAGCGGCTTGCCACTGCTCCCGATCGACCCGGTAGACGGTAGACCAGACGGTGGCCTCGGTCGGTCCGTACAGGTTGTAGACCTGGTCCGTGTGCGCCAGCAGGTCGGTGGCCAGGTCGCCGGGAAAGGCCTCGCCGCCGCACAGCACCTTGAAGTCACCGGGGCAGGACCAGCCGGCGTCCAGCAGCATTCGCCAGGTGACGGGCGTTGCCTGCATGACATTGGCGTCCGAAGCCTCGAGCAGATCCCTGAGCAACCGGCCTTCCTGGGCTTGCTCGTGGCTGGCGATGATCGTCGTTCCTCCATTGACCAGCGGGCCGAACAACTCGAGTCCCGCGATATCGAAGGACAGGGTCGTGACGGCCACGAGCCTGCTGTTCGCATCCAGGCCCGGCGTGAGGCTCATGCTCTGCAGGAAGTTGCTGAAGGCCCGGTGCGCGACTTCGACGCCTTTGGGTCGACCCGTGGATCCGGAGGTGTAGATGACGTAGGCGCGCTCATCAACAGTGTTGCGGACTGCTGCGGCAGTTGTCGTGTCGACTTCGCCTTCCTCGTCGACGAGCAGTACCGGGATATCGGTATCGATTTCAGGCCGGGTGCTGTCTGCCCGTGACGAGCGCGGACAGCCCGGCATCTTCCATCATGAAGTTCAGCCGGTCCGCCGGGAATTCCGGGTCGAGCGGCACGTAGGCGGCGCCGGTTTTCCAGATGGCCAGCAGGGAGACCAGCATGTCGGCATTGCGCGGCAATGCGACGCCGATCAGGGCGTTTGTCGACGCCGGGCACCAGGGTGGCCAGCCGGTGGGCCCGCCGGGTGGATTCGGCGTCCAGTTCGCGATAGCTCAGGGTCCTGTCATCACCGATGACGGCGATGGCATCCGGCGCGCGTTCGACCTGGGCCGCAAACAGGTCGAGGAAATGCCGGTCGTGGTCCAGCCCGTCCGGGCCCTCTGCAAATTGTTCAAGCTGGCCAAGGTCATCCCCGGTCAACAGGTTCAGTTCAGCCGTGTTGCCTGCCGGCCGACGCGCAGGCGGCATCCAGCAGGGCGAAGTACTCCGCCATGCGGTTTCGCATCGAGTCTTCGTCGAAAAGATTGCTGTTGTACTGGAGCAGGACCAGCAGGCCGTCCTGGTCTTCGGCGATATTGATGAACAGCTCGAAGTTCTCGAAGGAACGCGGATTCGTCGTCATGCCGGGGCTCGCTGAGCCGAAGTCATGGTCGGACGGGTCAGCCGGCGGGTCGAGGTTGAACTGCACCGACACGATCGGCAGCCGGCTGGCATCCCGCGGTATCGGCAGACGCTTCAGCAGGCGGCCGAAGGTGTAGCCCTGATGGGCCAGGCCGTCGGTCAGCTTGTCCTGCACGGCGGCAACGAGATTCTCGAACGGGTCATGCACGTCAATGTCAACGCGCAACGGCAGCAGATTGACGCAGTGCCCGACCAGGTTGGGCATGCCGGAGGCAACCTGTCCGGCCGTCGGAATACCCACGACGATGTCACCGTTGCCGGTCAGTCTTGCCGTGAAGGCAAACCAGCCGGACAGCAGCACATTGAACAGGCTGGCGTTGGTGGACGTGGCCAGGGCCCTGAGCCGGTCGAGCTGGTCGCGACCGACGCGCAGCTCGATCAGGCTTGATTCGAAAGACCGCATTTTCGGTCGCGGATGATCCGCCGGAAAGTCGACCACCGGCGGGATCGTGCTGAATTCATCAAGCCAGTAGTCTTCCGCTTCCGTGTCGGCCAGGTCCGATGCATCGCGGTTGTAGTCCGACAGGCTGTCGGCCGCGGGCAAACCGGCCTGCGCTGCCGTCGCAGCGCGCCTTGTACAGCTCACTCAGCTCCCTGAGCAGCAGCTGGATGGACCAGCCATCGCACACGACGTGGTGACAGGTCACGACCAGGGCCGGTTCGTGCCGTCAGCCGCTTGGGCCAGGGTAAAGCGGAACAGCGGGCCGTTGACCAGGTCGAAGGGCGTGCTGACGTCCGCGCTCACGAGTCGCTCCAGCCCCTCGTCACTGATGGTCAGCGCAATGCGCTGGCGCTGGCGGCAATCTTGACCAGGGTGCCGTCGGGTGACAGCGACGCGCGCAGCGCCTGGTGGCGTTCAGCGACGTCGTCAATCGCCTGCTGCAGTTTTGCCGCATCCACATCCGCGGGGCAGCGTTACGCTGACCGAGTCGTTGAACGCGCAGGAGGCATCGTCACCCAGCTGCGCGGATGACCAGATTTCCTGTTGCGATTCGCTGGTCGGGAACACCCTTGTCGAGCCGCGGGTCCACGGGTCGATATCCGTTGTTCGCCCGGACACGACGTCGACGTACTTGCCGTCCAGCGTCTTGAACCAGCCGGGGCTGCCGTCCTTGTGCGCACCGAGGCGCGCCTCTTCGTCGGGCGCCTGCCAGGGGAAAGGCCGCCGCATCAGCCTGGTCGAGGTTGAGCTTTCTGGGCTCTACCAGCAGCTGCGACTCGACCATCCACTGCAGGCTCTTCTCGATGGCGTCAATGACTTTCGCCAGGTCTTCATCGCTGTGCGCCAGCGTCATGTAGGAAGGAAAGCCTTCCAGGGCGAACACCCCGTGCTGCCGCAGGGCGTACCAGAACAGTGACCCGAGCGCGCTGACATCACTGTTGCGCAGATACATCACGGACGTGAAATGAGCGAGTTCGAAGGGCGCCTCAAAACGTCTGAACAATCGTGTTGACCGTCCTGGGCGAAGCGCTCGGTGCGTTCGGCAAGGTCAGTCTGCAGCTGCGGGCCGGCTTGCCTGAGCTTCTCCAGCATGGTGCGGCACGCGGCGATCGCGAGCGGGTGGCGGACAAAAGTACCCGCGAAAAAGGTCACGCCCGCATCCGGCCCGGAGTCGTCACCATAGGCTCCAGTAGCCGCCGTCGAAGGTGTTCATGATGTCTTCGCGGCCGGCGACGATGCCGATGGGCATATTGCCGCCGGCGACTTTGCCATAGGTGGCCAGGTCGGCGTCGATACCAAAGTAGGCCTGCGCGCCGCCGGGATGGCAACGGAATCCCGTCACCACCTCGTCAAAGATCAGCAGGGCGCCGTGGCGGCGCGTGATGTCCCGGAGGGACTTGAGGAAGGCCGCCGGACGAATATCAGGGGTGCGGCTCTGCACCGGTTCGACGAGCACAGCGGCCACCCGGTCCCCGATCTCCTCGATCACATCAGGCTGCTGTCGTTGTTCCACGGCAGGACGACCACCTGCTCCACGCTGGACGACGGAATTCCCGGCGAGCTCGGAACGGTTCGCAGGTTGCCCGGGGAGTTGGCCGCGCGCACCAGCACCTCGTCGAAATTGCCGTGGTAGGCGCCTTCGAAGACCACGATGGTCGAGCGCCGGGTATAGGTCCTGGCGCATCTCAGGGCGGCCTGTACCGCTTCCGAACCGGTGCACATGAAGCTCGCGCGGTCCATGCCGGTGAGCTCACAGACCAGTTCAGCCGTCTCGCCGGCGAGATGGGACTGGGGGCCGATCTCGATCCCGGCATCCAGCTGCGCCTTGATTGCCGCGTTGATGTCAGGTTCCGCGTGTCCCAGCAGGTTGGGGCCGAAGCCGCTCAGCATGTCAATGTACTGGTTGCCATCGATATCCCAGATCTGTGAGCCCTGGCTTCTGGTGCAGACCAGGGGGTAGACCATTTCTTTCCACAGGCGGTTAAACCCTGAAGCCGTCCTGGGGTCGGCATGGGCTCTGCGGAACGTCGCCGTGTGCTGCTTGGAGCCATGGGTTTTCGCGACGTGCGCGGTGATGAAATCCCTGATGGCCTGTGAGCGCCGCTCACCCAGTTCAGACCATGAGCCGAAGCTGACGGGCCGGGTGTCGCGTCTGTGGCGGCCCTTGCGCTTGCGCTTGGATGTGCGCCTCGGCAGCGAGGACTGAATGGCAATTCCGTCCTGGCCGGGTGCAGCCGGGGCAGCCTGTCCGCGCATTCCTTGCGGTCCCTGCTTCAGGCGCCTGGCTCTCGATCAGGGCCGAAATCTTGTCGATGGTGTCGTGGTTCTGCAGCAGGTCCTTGATCGTTACTGCAACCCCGAACGCCTGCTGCAGGGCAACCGCGGCCTGGGTAAGCAGCAGGGAGTCCAGGCCCAGCTCCGATAGGGGTTTCCCGGCATCGGATGCGATCAGATCGAAGCCGGTCAGGTCCGTAAACAGCGTCGTTATCTGCGCCCTGATGTCCTGTTCGGCCGGCTCCGTGTCGTCCCCGGCGGCCTCCGGCAAGTGCCCGCGGTGTCGGTGCGGACACCGGTTCCAGCCAGTGACTTTCCCGGCGAAACGGATAGGTCGGCAGTCGCACCCGGTGATGCTGTTCCGCGTCCCACCAGTCACCGACGGGCAGCGGGTAGCCCGCGCACCACAGGGCGCCGAATGCCAGCCACGAGGCCATGTACGCGTCGTCCTCCAGCAGCCCGAGCGACGGCGTGGCAAAGTGTTGCGCATGGCTTTGCCGGGAAAACAGGGAAGCCAGCGTCCGCCCGGGACCGAGCTCCAGCATCGCGATGCCCTGGTCCTGCGCGTGTGCCTGCAGTGATTCGACAGCATCGCTGAACCTCACCGGCTTGCGTATCTGCTCGACCCAGTAGCGGGTGGACCGCGCCTCCTCGTCGGTCAGCAGCTTGCCCGTGCAGGTCGAAATGATCGGAATCTGCGGTGCATGACGCTGCACCTCGTCCACCACCGCGCCGAATGCTTCCAGCGCCCCGTCCATCATCGGCGAATGGAAGGCGTGGGATGTCTTGAGCATGGTCACGCGGATATCGTCCGCCCGGAGCTCATCGGCGATCTGCTCCAGCCGCTCGACCGGCCCTGCCAGCACGCTGGTGTCAGGCGAGTTTTGCGCCGCCACGCACACCTGTTCGTCAATAAACCGGCTCCAACTGCTCCGGTGGCGCCGAGACAGACAGCATCGCGCCGCGGGGTTGTGCTTGCATCAGCCGCCCGCGCGCACACACCAGGCGCGCGGTGTCCTCAAGGCTGAAGACGCCGGCGATGCAGGCCGCGGCGAACTCGCCGATGCTGTGGCCAATCAGTGCGTCCGGCTTGAGTCCGCAGGCGGTGTAGTGCTCTGCGAGCGCGTAACCGACGGCAAACAGCGCGGGCTGCGCGTAGCTGGGTTTCCGAGATCCTGTCGTCCGCGGCGCCGTGATGCGCAAGCAGGTCATTGATATCGAGGTCAAGGTGCTTGTTGAGTTCGCGCCGTGACAGCGCGCAAGGCGTCGCGATAGGTTTGTGATCCGGCTACCAGTTCTGCGCCCATGCCGCGTCTCTGGGCGCCCTGGCCGGGGAATGCCCACACCAGCCTGTTCCGGGATTGCGCCTTGCCGCGAATGATCCGTGGGGATTGCTCGTCGACCTCTGCCAGTTCCGCAAGGTCGCGCGCAAAGACGGCGGCTCTGGAATCGAACCGGGTCCGGGCCTGCGCCAGGGTGAATCCGATGTCGGCAAGATTCGTCGAGTCCGGATGAGTCCGGGCGAAGTCGGCGAGATTCATGATCTGCCGCATGCAGACTTCGGCGTCCCTGGCAGAAACCAGCAACAACGGCGGCGCACTGCTTCCTGGCCCTGGAGGCAACCTCCGGGTCCACCGCCGGCGGCTGCTCAATAACGGCGTGCGCGTTGGTGCCCCCGACGCCGAAGGAACTGACGCCCGCCCGTCGCGGCGCGGCGCCGGCCACGGGGCAGGCTCCCTGTTGACGAAAAACCGGCTGTCTTCGAGTTGCAGTTCCGGGTTGGGCGATTCGAAATTGATGGTCGGCGGAATGACGCCATCGCGCACCGCCAGCGCCGCCTTGATGACGCCGGCGATACCCGCGGCGTGAATGGTGTGGCCGATATTGCTCTTCAGGGAGCCGAGTGCGCAGGGCGGCGCGGCAGGGTCGGTGCCGTAGACTTCGCGCATCGCCGCGACCTCGATCGGGTCCCCGAGCCGGGTCGCCGTTCCGTGCGTCTCGATATAAGCCGATGGTCGCCGGGTCGACATCCGCCACGGCCAGCGCGGCGCTCAGCACGTCAATCTGCCCGTTGACGCTGGGTGCGGTGTAGCTGACCTTGTCGGAACCGTCATTGTTGATGCCGACGCCCCGGATCACCGCGTAGATATCGTCACCGTCCGCAACGGCGTCTTCGAGGCGTTTGAGGGTAACGACGGCAGCGCCGTCATTGAACGTGGTGCCGCTGGAGTTGGCGTCGAAGGGTCTGCAGTGTCCGTCTCTGGACAGCATTTCGCCTTCCTTGTACAGGTAGCCGGCATGCAGCGGCACCGATACGCTGGCGCCGCCCGCCAGCGCGGCGTTGCATTCGAAATTGAGCAGCGACTGCACGGCCTGGCCGATGGCGACCAGCGAGGTGGAACAGGCGGTGGCGAGCGTCACCGCCGGGCCGGTCAGGTTCAGCTTGTAGGCGATCCGGGAGGCGGGAAAGTCGTATTCGTTGGCCAGTTGGGCGTTGAACTCACCGTAGCGCTGCTCGGCCGCGCTGCCACGGACGTGCCTGGCGTAGTATCGATTCCAGTTGGTGCCGACCCATACGCCGATCAGGTTGTCGCCTTCTCCGGGTACGATGCCGGCATCCTCAAGCGCGGCCCATGACAGTTCCAGGAGCAGGCGTTGCTGCGGATCCATGAGGTCCGCTTCAAGCGGGGGAATGTCAAAAAACGGCGCGTCGAACTTGTCGACATCATCCAGCTTGCCTTTGGCGCGGACATAATTCGGCCGCGAGCTGATCTCCGCCGGGATCGTCGGGTCAAGCTCGTCCCTGGCAAAAAACGTGATGGACTCGCGGCCCTCCCGAAGATTCCTCCAGAACGCTGTCCAGGTTCTGTGCGCCCGGGAACCGGCACGCGACTCCAACGATCGCGATGGCGTTCTCGGGCAAGTGATCTGCTTGTTCATCGTTCTCCCCTGTGAACGAATGGTATATCACCTGAATCACTGGCTGGACGACTGATCTCTGCGGCAGGCTCCCAGAAATTCAATGTCCCTTCCGGGCCTGGCTGGCCCGGCGCCGGGCCAGCTGTTCCCGTCGCCGGGCTGGCGCGCTGCCTGGCGGGTTCGGCGGGCGCATCGCGCCTGTCGAGTTGCTCCAGGTGGGTCGCCAATTTCGCCACCGTCGGGTACTGGAACAGGGTGACGAGCGAAATGCTGGCCGCCAACTGTTTCTCCAGTGCTTCTCTGACCATCAGCATGTCCATCGACGTGCCGCCCACATCGAAGAAATTATCCGCATGGCTCTCCAGGGCGATGCCGGGCACAACGTTTTGCCAGGTGGCGGCGACCAGTCGCGTCATGCTCCTCGCCGGAAGCGGTTGCGGGGATCTCCCCCATCACGACAAACGGATTCGGCAATGCCGCTGTATCGACTTTACCGTTGGCCGTTGTCGGTAGCTCATCGATACCCACGAATGCGGACGGCACCATGAATCGCGGCAAGGCCTGCGCCAGTCGCTGTTGCAGCGTGGCCCGGTCAAATTCCCCGACCACGTAGGCAACCAGTTTCTGGTCGCTGGCCGGCGTTTTTACGGCCAGCACATGGGCGTTTTTGATCCGCCCGTCTGCCAGCAGCGTCGCCTCGACTTCTCCGGGTTCGATGCGGTGCCCGTTAATCTTCAGCTGCCGGTCCGCGCGGCCGCGAAAGTGGATCAGCCCCGCGCCGTCGCGGCTCACCAGGTCTCCGGTACGGTACCAGCGTTCCCCGTTGCGCATCGAAGACGAACCGCTCGGCAGTCAGTTCAGCCCGATTCAGGTAGCCGATGGCCAGGCCTTCGCCGCCGGCCAGCAGCTCACCCGTGGTCCCGTCAGCCACGTCCTCAAGTCTGGTCATCGACGATTCGCACCGTCGTTCCGGCAATTGGCCTGCCGATGGGAATCTCCTGGGTGTGCTCGTCCACATCCCGTGCGTGCAACCCGGTGACAGCAGGTGAACGTCGTGTTTTCGGTGGGCCCGTAGCCGTTGATCAGCGTCGTCGCCGGGCCAGAGTCCGGCCGCCTGCCGGACATGCGGAGACAGACGCTCTTTCGCCGCCAAACAACAGGGTGTCCAGTTGGCCGAGTGCCACAGGACGCTGTGCGACCACCTGGTTGAACAGGGTCGCCGTGAGCCACAGGCATTTACCCGGTGCTTGCCGATCAACCGCCTCGAGCTTGCCGGGGTCAAGACATCCCGTCGGGGTAGAGCACGCAGGTTCCACCGTTAAGCAGCGGTCCCCAGATTTCCAGTGTCGCGGCATCGAACGACTGGGGAGCGAGGTGCAGAAACCGTGTCCGCGCGGTCCAGCGCCATGAAATCGGTCGCGACCACGAGGCGATAGACAGCCCGGTGTGGAACAACGACGCCTTTCGGCGTTCCGGTCGAACCGGATGTGTACATGACATAAAGCGGGTTGCGGCCCCGGGGCCGGTGTGTGGCTCGGCGGCTCGCCGCTGAGGTCCTGGATGGGCACGACGCCGGGAAATCCCCGCCGGCAGACCCGGAGTCCGCCGACAAGACGACGTGGACATCGGCATCTTCCTGCACAAAGCGCCGCCGGTCCGACCGGCAGCTCCGGGTCGAGCGGGACATAACTTGCGCCCGCGGTGGCGATGCCGAGCATCGCCGCGATGGTCTCGAACCGGCGGGCCTGCACCAGGCCGACACGATCGCCTGGTCCGGACAGCGTGTTCGCCGACCAGGGCGGTCGCGATTGTCGGGCGTCGTCGGTCCAGGGCGGCGTAGCTGTAGGACAGTATCGCTGCGTCCGGCATCCGTTGACGCCTCGATGATGGCGACCTGGTCGGCGCATGACGCGCTGATGTTCTCGAATCGAGAGACCAGGTCGCGACCGGCAGCCGGGTGATGGTCCACGTCGGTATCGCTGCGTCGCCCTCGTTCATACCTTGGCCATTGCCTTCCCCCTTGGACCCGGACGGCAGCGACCGGGATCCACCCCAATAATACTGCCTTGGGCGCTCACCCGGCCGCAAAAACCCACAGGGCGCTTTGCCGGGCGCCGCCGATCGCCCACGCGTGCACCGCTCCGATCACTCTGATTAATAGAATAAATCCAGTCAATTGCAATCATTGCCCCGGAGCCGGGCTTTGCGGCACGCCGGCAGCAGACGCGGATTTCAGTCCGGTGCCGGTAAAGTGACCCCGGTGGCCCGCTCAATCGCATCGATGTCCGCACCCAGGGCGCCGCCATCCGTCCCCGCCGAGCGGTAGGCGCTGCCGCGGGCGAGACGGTAATTGCGGCCCGGGAGATCAACGAAACCAATCCGCGAGGCACTTTTGATCAGGTACGATTCCGAAGCTGGCATAGGGGCCATCACCCTTCCCACCATCACGTTGGCGGAGAAATCCGGTTGGTCGGAAAAAAATGTGACTGGCAATGTCCTTGATGCTGGTGCCAATGTCGCCGGCGATCAGCGGGTATTTTGTGCGCGTGAAGATGTTGTTGTTCATGCTGAAAGCCGGCCATCAGGTACTCGCCGGGCAACGGTCTGACGTCCGGCAGAAAGAAGACCCCGGCACTGGCGTCGCTGGTAATGAAGGTGTTGTTGACGATCCGCAGGTGATCGAGCCCGTCGCCAACCATCATTACCCGGTTGCGGATGTCCTCGAACAGATTGTGCTCGAGCTTGACGTGGTGATTGTCCGGGCCGTTGTCATCGCCGTCGCCGTCGCCGATGGCCATGAAACCATAATCGCTGTTACGCACGTGGTTGTAGGCAATCGTGACGTCACTGGTCTCGGTCCAGGGATTGTTGCCGTCCTGGTTGGTCGACTTGAGCAAAATGGCGTAGCCGTAGGCGTCGTTCCAGTTGTTGAGCAGCACATTGCCGCTGAACAACACCCGCTTGGCGTACTTGGACTCGAAGTGGTGACGTCCGTCAATCGGGCCGGGGTAGTCCTGGTGGCCGGGCTCAAAGCGGGCGGGCTTGAAGAAAAAATTGCGACAGATCTCGATATCCTGCGGGATCATGGCCTCGCTGGCGTTATCAAATCCGCCCAGCAGACAGTCCCTCGCTGGCCGCTGAGAGGTAGTTGTTCACGATACGCAGCGGTCCCGGCGAATTACCCGACAGAAGCGCCTGTGATTGCGCGCCGACCTCGAAAAAATCACCGATGTGCGAGTTGATCACGGCGCCATGGGCGACCATCAACGAAATGCCGCGACGGGTCGGTTGACCGGCGCCGGGGTGCACGTAGAGGCGGTCCAGAACGAAATGGTGGGCGATTTGATCCGGGTCGGCAGCATCCCAGTCGCCGATATCCAGCAGTCCGCGGCTGTACCCGGTCGACGTTACCTCGAGACCCGACCAGGCGGTAGTGGTGGGCACCCGGCGCCGTCCGGATCGCGGGTTCGGCGGAAGTGGTGCGGATGGTCGCCATGTGGACGCTGTCCGCCGGGTCCACCCGCCGGTCAGCCGGCAGCTCGGCCGAGGCTGAAGAGCGAATGATGATCCACTCGTCCCCGTTTTTCTTCGGCAGCGTGAACGGTCCGGTAAACGTGGCGCCGGCCTGCAACACGATCTCGTCGCCCGGTCGCGCCTTGAGCAGTGCCACCTTCAGGCTCTGGCCGGCGTCGACATGGATGGTTTCGCCCGTCACCGGCGGCATCCGGGTGTCGACGAAAACCCGGGGTAATTCGGGGTCTCCGGGTTTTTGCGGGGGCGCAGGACAGCGCGTCGTGGTGTCGGCGGCGGAGGGGCCGGGCGCGGCAATGAATCCGCGCTGACCGGCGGCCATTGCCGTCCCGCCGGCGGCCAGGAGCAGCAGCAAACACCCGCATCGTGTCCAGCTCAAAGCTCTGCGCACCGTTTGCCATTCGACGCGCGCTTGCCCCGGTTCAGTCCGTCTCACCGCTTGGCGGCCTCAGTGTTGATCGCTACGAACCGGTGCGTGGCTGCGTCTCCAGCAACCGGATCAGCGGCTGCTGCAGACCCTTCGGCAGGCGATCAAGAATGCCTGGGCGCGGAACCTCCCGCATGACGTCAATGACCGTGAGCCCGGGGCGGTGTGAGTAGCTGTGGGTGCCGCGCAAACCGGGCTCCCAGTCCGGGCGGATGCGGTCAACCACGCGTTCAGCGTAACGCTGGGGACTCAGTTCGGTTATCTGGTGAATCGCCATGGCGCCCCCGTAACGGATGCTGCAGTCCTGGGAGGGGCGAAACAGTACCTGGTTCGCGCTGAAGAGGGGCCCCGCCGGTCGCGCACAGGTCACATCGGAGCGGATGGGGCTTTGCGGATGGGGCTCCCAGTTACCATCGAGCAGATCGCCCTTGTTGACGTACAGAAAAGCCTCGGTCCAGGATGAGGCGCGCTGGCTCTTGGCCTCGTTGGCAAACAGGTACCAGGTATTCCCGTGGTGCTCCAGGGTGGCGTCGACGATATAGCGGTCTTCCAGCACCCGCCGGCGCAACTCCCACTGGTCTGGAAAACCAACGCATTCATAGATCTCGACCGCCCGCGTGCTGGCCGTCTCGGGAATCATCCAGAGCTTGTCGTTCCAGTGAAAAACGAAAGGGTAAGAGAGGTGGTAGGGCCGCACGAGTGCGTCCCTTGGTGGCAGGGGCTGACGATTTTCATCAAAACTGATGACGGAAATATGCCCGCACTTGTTGGCATGGCGAAAATCTTCAAAAAAGATGTGCCAGCGCCCCTCGTGGTACAGCGGCATCGGGTCAGCCCAATAGCGGTCCCTTGAAGGCTCGAGCAACTCGAAATGTCTAAAAGCATTGGAGGGTGAATCCTCGAAGGCGTAGCGAAGGTGCCATTGCTCCTCGAAGAGACGGTAATGGATTGAGCGCTTCAGGCGTTTGGCGAACAGTCGCAGCAGGTAAGCGGCCAGTTGCGGCGTGCTTAACGAACTCGCCCGGGCAACGTTACGAGCGGGCCGGGCGGGCGGGTCTGCCGGCTTTTCACGCTCCGTCTTGAGCGCGTCGCCGCCCAGGCGGTGCAGTTGCACAAGCTGACGGGGGATCAGCGATGAAGCGCCCCAAAACAGTGTTTCCCGGGTTACCGCCACCGAGGTCGGATGGGTCGCAGTTTGTGTCCGGGCGAGCATGACCCGGTTCTCCGGATCGCCGTTGCACATTACGAGTGTGGCGCCGGTGGTTGGTTCACCCTCGAGCACCTCCCAGAAACCGGCGGCAAGGTCGAGCGGCTCGCGCCCGTCGATATCAAATAACGACCATACGCCGTGCCGGGCTATCGTTTCCGTGTCACCGGGCGCCAGGTTGAAATCAATGCCCAGCAGCACATCGATTTCGTGCGCCCGAATCTGGGTTGCCTCGGTTGCCGCGAGATGCTGGGCCGGCTCCGGCATTTCAGTATTGACCCGTATGCTGGGCACGCGCGCATATCGATCCTCGATGGATTGCGATTGCAGGGCGCTGCCGGCGGCTGGCGCGCCGTGCATCTCCAGCATGCGTAGAAGGCGTTTGCTAACCAGGGTCCGCGGTCCGGCGGGCTTGCCCGGGGCGTCAGGTGACGCCTGGCGCAGCACCAGCAGCGCAATGTCCGCCGACGGCGAATCATCAATGCGGGTCAGCATGTGATCGACCCAGGCCGGGACCACCATTGTGTTGAGCAAGAGCCCAACCCGTAAGGGTGGCTCCCCTGGCGCCTCGGCCTTTTGTTTCAAATTGAACCCCAAATGGTTGCAGACAACGGGTCTGCCCCTTTTCCAGAATACTCAGCCCCGCCCAGACTGCAAGGTGCGTAACCAGGTCGTAACGTATTCGGCGGTTTCCGCGCGGCTGAGTGCCTTTACGGGGGGCTGCGGACGAATCTGGAAGCCGCTGCCGGTGCGCCACTCGTCTGATGGTAGAATAAAAAACCAATAATTTCACAGTGGTATCCGTTGTTCCTGTCTCGTTTCTTATCAGTGCTTTCTAAATGATGAATGGGGGTTTTACCCCATCGTCCAATGGAAGATTGACGTCTAAGCTTGGAAAGGAAACAAGGGAGATTCGGTTCGGTGCAGCTTGCCGGGCCGATGAAAATCACGTTCAAGATTGTTTAGCGCTTGAAATGTGCCGTAAGCGTGCTGTCACACCAGGCCCTGCACTGCGGGGTGAAGTCACCTCCTGACGCTGCACCGGTCTGCCGCACGGCGCTTTCCTGACGCTGCAATCGGGTCAATGATTCCGCTGGCTGCCAAAGCATGGGCAGTAGGGGAGCGACGCGTGAGCAGGGACGGTCCAATCACTTATCGAGGGGGCAACCATGCTTATACTGCGACAAGTTCGCGGCGGAACGTGATGCGCTGTCATTTTCGCCAAAAACCGTATCTTCGCCACCCGGCGTGCTGGGTGCTCGCCTTAATGTTGTCGAGTCCCGCAGCTTTTGCTGAATCCGGATTGTTCCTGGTGCCCTGGCTCGGTGTCGAGGAACTCTACGATGACAATATTTTCTTCGATGCCGAAGACCCCGTCTCGGACTTCTACACCCGTGTAAGTCCGCAGCTCGATCTGGGCTTTGACTCAGAAACCCTTCGCTGGTTGATGAGTTACCGGAACGACGCGGAGTGGTACAACGATCTGACCGAACTCGATTCGAACTCGGCGCGCAGTTTCGCTGTCGGCAGAATCGAGTATCAGCCGAATCGTCGCTGGACCCTGGTGGGCGATGCCAACTACACCAAGACCAACTCGGCCGAGGACATCACCCTGACACCCGGTGGCGGCATCCCCGGCCTGGTTGGCAGGAACGAAGCAGAACGCCTGTTGTTCGCCGGCGGGGCCAATTACCTGATTACCCCGAGTGTGTCCGGCGATCTCGCTGTCTCCTGGGTGCAGGACACGCTCATCGGATCCAGCCTGAACGAGACCCTGTCAGCGGCAACAGCATTTGAGCAAATCATGACGCCTGCCCGGTCGATCCTTTACGGCTACCGGTACCGAAATTACAAGTTCGAGACTGAAACAGACGCCGACACGGGCTTCGTGCTGAACGAGACCGAGGACAGCAACACTGCCTGGGTAGGTCTGGCGCAGGCCTTGAGCGAAACATCGGACCTGGAACTGCAGGTGGGACCGCGAGTTTCCGCCGGGGATCTGGAGCCGTATGTTTTCGTGAACTGGCGGCGCGAGTATGCCCGGGGCAACTTTCAGATCGGGGCGCTGTGGGACGACAGCACCCTGCTGGGTGAGGTCGGCATTCTGGATTCCAGGTCGGTGCAGGCCAATTGGACCCACGAGTTCAGTTCGGATCTGGAGGTTACCGGCACAGCCGGCTACGCGTACCTGACCGGCACCGGCTTTTCGACAGACATCGCAACTTTCGAGTTATCGGGCGTGTACCAGTTCAACCCCGCCATTTTCATGACGGCTCGCTACGCGTTCAACACGCAGAATGTAGATTCCCTTGGCGACGATACCGGGCGCGTGAACCATGGCGTCATGTCGATTGCCATCACCTTTACCCGGCCGCGACGTGACACGGAAAGGAGTCCAAGTTGATAACGGAAAACCACATGTGGGCCCCGTGGGGGGTGGTGCACGACACCCGGCAACGAAACCGGGTCATAGAGCGGTCGTGGGTCCTGCTCCTGGCGCTGGCTTTAGTCCTCGCCGGATTGGCGACGCCTGTGTACAGCCAGACAGCGGCCGGCGCCAGCGCGCCGTCTAATCCGGAATGGGGCCAGATCATGGAATACCGCATCGGCCCGTCCGATGTGCTCACCATTCGCGTGCGTGGCCACGAGGAGCTGGACCAGGCCGTGACCGTGCGGCCTGATGGGAAGCTGTCCTTCTCCCTGGTCGGCGACGTGACGGCGGCCGGCCTGACGCCGGTTGAGCTGCAGGCTGCGATGGAGGCTGCCCTCGCGGAGTACATCAATATCCTCGCCGGCGAGGTGACGGTCGTCGTGGACGAAATCCATAGCTACACGGTTTCGGTGCTCGGTGAGGTGCGGCAGCCCGGGCGCTTTGAATTCCAGAACCGGGTGTCGGTCCTGGATGCCCTGGCGCAGGCGGGAGGACTGACAGAGTTCGCCTCCAGTTCCAATATCGTGATCTTCAGAACCTACATGGGCAAAGACGAAAAACTGGAGTTTGACTTTAACCGCCTCGTGAAATCAGCGGGTACATCGGCCTGGGTGCCGGTGCTTCCCGGCGACATCATCCTGGTTCCCTGAATCAAGGACTCATGACATGAAAGACGAAAACGACGGTCGAACACTGATTGAGACGGCGCTGGAGATATGGCGCCGGCGCAAGTGGTTGTTGATGATCAGTTTTCTGTCTGTTTTTGGCCTGGTGGCCGGGCTCGTGCAGGCTCTGCCGGATCTTTACCGCTCGTCAACAACGCTGATCGTGGGTCAGGATGACGTGGCGGAGTCCCTGGTTGAAAACAACGTCTCCACCGAACTCGAGTTACGCCTCGGGATCATTCGCCAGGCGCTCATGAGTCGCGGGCAGCTGCAGGATGTGATTGAGCAATTCAATCTTTACTCAGAGATGCGCGCAACCGCGCCGCCCGAGTCCGTGATCGAACGGTTACGCAAGGATATCGAAATCAAGCAGGAGGCTTACGCCCAGCCCCAGTGGGGCCAGAGCGCCACCTTCGCGGTCACCATCAGCTACCAGGCCTGGGATCCTGACCTGGCGGCCCGGGTTGCCAACGACCTTGCCAGGCGATTCCAGGATGAGAATGAACGCAGGCGCTCCAGCCAGGCAGCGCGGGCCGCGGACATCATCCGCGAGCAACTTGATGGCGCCAGGGAGAAGTTTCTTGCCCAGGAGCAGGACCTCACAGAATTCAGAAACGAGCACATGGGCGACCTGCCGGAACAGCAGCAGGTCAACCTGGCGACGCTTGCGCGCCTGAATGCTGAGCTGACGCTCAACGGTGAGCGGCAAATGAAGCTTGCGGAACGCCAGGGAGCGATGCTGGCCGCTGCGGTTGTTGGTTCAACAAGCGCGGGAACGAACGTTGTCCCCGGCAGGCTGCGACTTGAAAAGATGAAACAGGACCTGGCACAGCTGCAGTCGATGTACACGGAAAGCCACCCGGAAATCATTCGCCTTGAACGGGAAATTCAGGCCTTGTCGCTGGAACTTTCCAACGCCGGACCGGGCGCTCAAGGCCCGGATGGCAGTGGTTCCGAGGACATCAATTCTGCGGAGTTTGACCTTGACCTGGCCAGGCTGAAAGCTGATGAGCGGCGACTGAAGGCGGCAATCGATTCGCTGACGCTGAGAATCGAGGGTATCCCGCGAATCGAGCAGCAGCTCAATCGATTGACCTACGACTATGACGCGGCGCGGGAAGAATACCTGGCGCTTCAGAAGCGTTACCGGGATGCGGTACTGGCGCAGTCCCTGGAAGCGGAGCAAAACCAGGAGGTCAAGATTGTGGAAGTCGCCATTCCCCCGGATTTTCCGTCAGCACCCCAAAAGCTCAGGCTGATGTTTGTCGGACTGATGCTTGCCGCCGGATTCGCCGTCGGTGTTTTGCTCCTGGTCGAACAACTCAATAAAACATTTCATTCAACCCGCGAACTGCGCAAATTCACGCGTATTCCCGTCCTTGCCAGCATTGCCAACATTCAGACCAGCCGGGACCGCTGGGTAGCGAGGGCACGCGGTGGTCTGAATTTCATCATGGTGGCCGCCGGCTTGTTCCTCGTGACCGCTGCCAGCTACCAGCTTGGACTGGGCGGTAAACAACTGGTCTGGGCCATCTCGGGATAGCGAACCATGAATTCCTTCGATAAATCTCTGGAAAAGCTGGCCAACGAAATGGCGAATCCACGCTTGACCCCGGTTCCTGATACCCGCACCACGCAGCCGCAACCGGTGCGCGTCGAGGAGGCGGAATCGCCGGATGGGACAGAATCGCCGCCAACAACATTCGTGACCGTGGCCGAGGGTCAGGTTGACCCGCACCTGGTCTGTCTCCTGGCGCCGCGATCCGAGCTGGCCGAGAGCTACTACCGTCTGCGCTACGTGCTGGAAACCCGCCGGGTTGCCGGTTCCGCGCTGGTTGTCGGTGTCACCAGCCCCAGCCAGGGTGACGGCAAGAGCCTGACCGGCATCAACTTGGCCGGTGCGCTGGCCAAAGACGCCCGCAGCCGGGTGCTGTTGCTCGACCTGGACCTGCGACGGCAGGGCGACGGCATGTCGGATTACCTTGGCATGAAATCAGCCAAGGAACGCGGCATTGTGGACTGGATCCGGGAGACAGATGAAGCCGACAAGCCCTTCACGCACTATCTTGAGCGATTCAATTTGCATGTCATGGTGGCCGGCAGCGTTCCCGATCTGCCCTACGAGCTGCTCAAGTCGTCCCGGCTGGATGAGCTGATCAGCCGTGCGCGAAAGGAATATGACTTCATCATTATCGACACGCCACAAATCCTTCGCCTGCCGGATACCGAGCTGGTATCCCGCCTGGTCGACGGGTTCCTTATCGTGGTCAGGGCCGGCCAGACCCGGCAGGCAAAGCTCGAGGAAGCATTGAACCTGATGACCGAGGACAAGGTTCTCGGCCTGGTTTTCAATGCGGTCACCGAGAACCAGTGATCGATGGGGGGGTGTTTTAATGTGGACCAGAAGGAGTCGTTCCGGAAAGCGGACCCTGCTGATTGGCACGGGGCCGTTGTTCCGTGAATTACTCGAAGAGATAGAGGGCAACCCCCGCTGCGGGTATGACATCGTCGGCATCGTGTCGGAGCAATCCTCTGATGGTGAAATCGATCACGACTATGCCGTTCTCGGTTCGGTCAATGACCTGACCCGGATCATGCGCGATCATAAGCCGGAGGTCATCATCGTGGCGCGCACGCGCGGCGCGGTTGAGCTGTTCGAGCATCAGCTGCTGCAAGCCAGCTTGAAAAAAGAAATCCGGATTGAGCGGGCCGCAGCGGTCTACGAGCGACTGAGTGGCAAGTTGCCGCTCGAGGCCTACGAACTGGAGGATGTCATTTATTCCGACACCTTCCGCCCCGGCCGCCTGTCCCTGTTGGCAACCCGGCTTCTGAGCCTGGTTGCGGCCCTGTTTGGCCTGGTTCTCATGGCGCCAATCATGTTGCTGATTGCGGCGTTGATCAAACTGGACTCGAAAGGTCCGGTGCTGTTCATACAGGAGCGTGCCGGTTTTCGGGGCAAACGTTTCATGTTGATGAAGTTCCGGACCATGGTTGCGGACAACGGCACCGACTCTGAATGGGAGGGTGACAATGCCCACCGGATTACCCGGGTGGGGCGCTGGCTGAGGAAGTTTCGCCTCGATGAACTTCCGCAGTTTCTGAACATTCTGCGCGGTGATATGAACATCGTGGGTCCGAGACCCCATCCGGCCAGCAACATTGCGATGCTCGCACTCGTGGCCCGCAATACCGCGGAATCCGGCCTGCCCATTCCTTACTACGCCCTGCGTTCCAGCGTGCGCCCCGGAATCACCGGTTGGGCGCAGGTGCGCTATCGCTATGCGAACAACCTGCAGGAAGAGATCGAAAAACTGCATTTCGACCTTTACTACCTCAAGCATTACTCGCTGTGGCTGGATCTGCGCATTTTGCTGGAGACCGTCTGGGTTGTTGTTGCCGGGCACGTGGTGAAGTCCGGGGCAAAGCCGGACGAGGGGGCTGCGAGTGCCCACGACGTGCCGGCCGAAGGACATACTTCGGTGTCATGAGCCGGTCTCTCTCCAATGGCCTTCAGGGCAGGCGATGAGCGTGGACTCGGGTTCAAGCTGGTGGCGGCCTCAGGAATCTGCCCGGGTCGCTGAGCGCGATATCCGGGAGTTGCCGGGCTCGAGGCTGACCTTCTGGGCCCTTATCGGATTTACCGTCATCCTGCTGTTGGCCCCGCAAGAACAGTTTGCCGCTCTGGCCCCGTTGCGCATTGCGCTCGTCAGCGTCGCCGTCGCCTGTCTCGCCTATGTTGTGAACCGCTTGTCACTGCGCATGCCGCTTCTCGAGTTCAGTCCCGGCGTGGTGCTGGCACTCATGTTGGCGGCCTGGGCCATTTTCACCATACCGTTCTCTTACTGGCCGGGAGGCAGCGTCGGTTTTCTCACGGGAACGTATCTGAAGGCTGTTATCTGTTTCCTGCTCCTGTCACATGCCATCAGTAACTTTCAGCAATTGCTGGGAATCAGCTGGTGCCTCGTGCTTTGCTCCGTCCCGCTGGCGCTGCACACCATCGGCAATTATGTCGCAGGAACGCACATAGACGGCAGTGAGCGGGTGCTTGGTTATGCCTCCGGTCTGGCCCAGAACCCGAATGATATGGCGCTGATGCTCAATCTGATTCTGCCGCTGTGCATCGCGCTCATGCTCGGTTCCCGAAGCAGTATGCAAAAAATGATTCTGGCGGGTGTCGCGGTGCTGATCGTGGTCGCCGTGATCGCAACATTTTCACGCGCGGGATTTCTGACCCTGATGTTTATCGGGATCTGTTACGCCTGGTTGCTGCGCCATCGTCCGCAACGGATCTGGATTCCGATCATTCTCATCATGGGAATCTTTGCCTTGCCAATGGTCCCGAGCAGCTATTTTGAGCGCCTGGATACGATCATTAACATCGAAGAGGACCAGACCAACTCCGCGCAGACGCGATTGGCTGATATGAAAGTCGCCGTGGATTTGGCGTTCTCCAAGCCGATCGTCGGTTCCGGTGTTGGCATGAGCTCATTGGCGCTTAACGAGGCGCGTGGCGAAAACTGGCTGGACGTTCACAACGTCTATCTGCAGCTGGCGGTGGACATCGGCTTCATTGGCCTGGCATTGTTTCTCCTGCTGCTGTTGCACTGCCTCAGGGTAAGCAACAGGATCACCAGCGCCTCCACCGGCAAGGGTACTTCGCAGCGCATGGCGTACCTGGCCGAAGCCTTGCGCGTGAGCCTGCTGGCCTTTGCCTTATCTGCCATGTTTTATCCCGTGGCCTACAACTTCTATTTTTACTTCTTCGCCGGTATGGTGATCGCCGCAGGACGGATCTCCCGCACTACTACCCCGGAATTACAGTCATGAGTTCCCGGTCTGAGCCGGTCGGAGCGATGGAAGCCCATGCCGGTGATTCGGAGCCGATCAGGCTGCACAAGGTCCTGACGAATTTTTTTTCCGGTGGAACGGAACGCCAGGTCCTGAACCTGGTTCGCGGACTGGATCGCGATAAGTTTGACCTCGGCTTTTCCTGCCTGGAGAGGGCCGGCGACCACCTGGAGGCCTTCGAGGCGCTCAAGGTGCCCATCAGCGAGTTCAGGGTGAAAAGGCTTTACCATCCGCAGACTTTTCTGCAGCAACTGCGCTTCGCTTCCCTGTTGCGCGCGCAGCGCGTCCAGATATCCCACAGCTACAACTTCTACGCCAATGTTTTTGCCGTTCCGGCTGCCCGCCTTGCCGGTGTGCCCGTGGTGCTTGCCTCTGTCCGTGACCGGGGTGTTTACCTGACCGAGGCTCAGAAAAGGCTGCAGCGATGGGTGCTGGGCCTGGCGGACCGGGTGCTTGTCAATGCAGACTCGATTCGCGACTGGCTGCAGGAGCAGGGTTTGAACGGCGAGCGGATCTCCGTTATCCGAAACGGTATCGACCTGTCCCGTTACGAGCAAAACCGGGCGCCTGGAAACATCCGGCGGGAGCTGGGTATTCCGGATACTGCCCCGGTAGCGGTGCTGATCGCCCGGCTCAATCCGTCCAAAGGGGTTGACGATTTCATCAAGGCCGCCGCCATGGTGGCGGCCCGGCAGCCCGATGCGCGCTTCCTGGTCGTTGGTGCAGACCTGCGGACCAAGGACGGAGTGACATCGGAGGATATGACCTACAGGAAATCACTGCAGCAGCTTGCGCAATCCCTGGGCGTCGGGGAGCAGGTCATTTTCACCGGCCACAGGAACGACACACCGGATCTGCTCGCCGCAGCCGCCATTTCGGTCCTGCCATCGCACAGCGAGGGTCTGTCCAATACCTTGCTGGAGTCCATGGCATCCGGCGTGCCGATGGTCGCTACCGATGTCGGTGGCAACCCTGAACTGGTCAAGGAGGGCATCAACGGCAGGCTGGTTCCGGTGCGGTCTCCGGAGCACCTTGCGCAGGCGATGGAGGGCCTGTTGGCGAACCCGGAAGAGCGCGAAATCCTCGGTGCCCGGGCCAGGAGCATGGCGTGGAGAGATTACTCCCTGGCCGGCATGGTGGCTAAAACCGAGCGTCTCTACCGTGAGGAGCTGGGTCAGGCGAAGAGGGCAGTGGCGTGGCGTTGAGCAGCAACAGCCGGCAACGGGCCCGGGGCCCGGCGAGCGGGTCATGACTTCCTCCGGCGTATTGCCCACAAAGTCCCTCGAGGCCCTGTTCCGGCCCGCACTGGTCCTTATGACCGGGCGCACGATCGGGTTTGTCGTCGCCTTTGCGATACCCATGGTTCTGGCCCGCTTGTTCGATCAGAACGATTTCGGCACCTACAAGCAGCTGTTCCTGATCTTCGGCACCCTCTACGGGGTCGCGCAGATGGGTATGGCGGAGAGCCTCTATTACTTCTTGCCATCGCGACCGGATAACGCGGGGCGCTTCGTGTTCAACACGCTCCTTACCCTGGGAACCCTGGGCCTCGGCTCGCTGCTGGGCCTGTGGCTGTTCCGCGACGAACTGGCGATACTGATGAACAACCCGGCGCTCGCGGACCTCATTCTGCCCGTCGGTCTGTACCTGCTGTTCATGTTGATTGCCGTGGTCCTGGAAATCCTCATGACCATCCGCAAGCAGTATGTGGCCGCGTCCGTCAGTTACTTCCTGACGGACACCGCCCGCGCCATTTTTTATATCGGCCCGGTGCTGCTGCTGACCGATCTGCGGGTGCTGATGCTGGGCGCGGTGGTTTTTGCCCTGGCGCGCCTGGCCGCAACGCTCGTCTATGTCGGGCGGGAGTTCGGCGCGGAACTGAGGCCTGACCGGGAGGCATTTGCCGTGCAAATCCGCTATGCCGCCACCTTCGGCTTTGCGGCCATCATCGGCACAGCCCAGACCACCTATCACCTGTTCGCGGTTTCCAATGCATTCGATGCTGCGACCTTCGCCATTTATGCGGTTGGCTGCCTGCAAATCCCGCTGTCTGACTTTCTCATGACCTCCACCAGTAACGTGATGATGGTGAACATGCGCGAGCGGGTGCTGGACAACGATTCAGAGGGGGCGATCGCTGTCTGGCTGGATGGCAACCGCAAACTGGCGCTGATATTTTTCCCGCTGGTGGCGGGCCTGCTGGTCATGGCGCACCCCTTCATCGTTTTGCTGTTTACCCGGAGTTACGAGGCCAGCGTGCCGATCTTCATGGTGTGGAGCCTGAGTATGCTTCTGACCGCAATACTGACGGACAGTGCACTGCGGGTCTTTGCGCTCAACCGGTTCCTGATCTTTCAGAACCTCGTCGCGCTGGCCGTCGTCGTGGGTCTCCTGCACTGGTTCATGGCGGAATTCGGCCTCATGGGCGCGGTTATGGTGACGCTGCTGGCCGCGATCATTGTCAAAACGCTGGCGCTGGCGCGGGTTCGGCATGCTCTGAAGGTCGACCTGGCGCGCCTGTTACCCTGGAAGTCGCTGGCGATCACCGCCGTGCTGGCTGCGCTGGCTGCAATCCCTGCCTGGCTGATCGTCAATACGCTGAATGCGCCGAACCTGGCGTTGCTTGCGCTGGCCGGACCGACCTATGTGCTGGTCTATTACCTGTTGCTGCGCCGTTTTGGCCCGCTTGCGCAGGATGAGAAGGAGCAACTGAGCGAATGGGTCAACAGACCCTTGCTCTGGTTGCGTCGCGCAACGTGATGGAGGCGCTGAACTGACCATGTGCGGTATCGCAGGCATCTTCGCATTTAACGGTGAACCGGCCCGGGCAGGGCAGGTGAAAGCCATGTGCGATGCGCTCATCGCCCGGGGGCCGGATGACGAGGGTTATTTCGTGCAGGGCCCGATTGCCCTTGGCATGCGTCGCCTGAGCATCGTTGACCTGGCCGGTGGCCACCAACCAATCCGCAACGAAGACGGCACGGTGCACGTGGTGCTGAATGGCGAGATCTACAACTTCCGCGAGCTGCGCAGCATGCTCGAGGGCAGGGGACACCGGTTCTACACGGCCTCCGATACGGAAGTCATCGTCCACCTCTACGAGGAATTCGGTGACGAATGTGTGCAACACCTGCGCGGTATGTTCGCTTTTGCGCTGTGGGACGATAAGCGCCGCCGCCTGCTCATCGCCAGGGACCGGCTGGGCATCAAGCCGCTGTTTTACGGCCTGTTTGAGGACAAGCTGGTGTTCGCCTCCGAGCTGAAGGCTTTGCTGCAGCTGCCCTGGGTGCCCCGCGACCTGGACTGGGGGGCAGTAGCCCACCTGTTCGCATTCCTGACCTCGCCGAGGGACCAGAGCATCCTCGCCGGCATACACAAACTTGAGCCCGGACACCGGTTGGTGGCCGAGGCCGGCCGGCCTCCGCAGATCTCCCGCTACTGGGACACGCGCTTCGAGAGCGATCAAGAGACGGGGGAGGCCGAATTCGTCGAAGGTCTGCGGGAAAGGCTGGCGGAGTCGGTGCGGTTGCGCATGGCCTGTGATGTGCCTTTCGGAGCGTTCCTCAGTGGCGGTATCGACTCCAGCGCCGTGGTGGCCACCATGGCCGGGCTCAGTTCAGGGCCGGTGAAAACGTTTACGGTAGGCTTCGAAGAAAAGCAGTTCAGCGAGCTGGACCATGCCCGCGCAGTGGCCAATAAATTTGGCACGGAGCACCACGAGCTGGTACTCAAGCCGGACGTGGTCAGCGTTCTGGAGGACCTCTCCTGGCACCTTGACGAACCCTTTGGCGATGCCTCGGCGATTCCCACGTACATGGTATCCCGGCTGGCTGCCGAACACGTCAAGGTGGTGTTGTCGGGTGATGGGGGTGACGAGTTGTTCGGCGGCTACGACAGGTATGGCGTCGAGCGCCGGGAACGCCGTTACCGTTACATCCCGGCCATGCTCCGTTCCCTGATGGGTGCGGTTGGCGGGCGGATGCAAGAGGGCATGAAAGGTCGCAATTTTTTGCGTCACATCGCGCTGGATGGCGCGGAACGCTACGTGAACGCGTACACCGTGTTTGATCGCGAAGAACAACAGTCCTTGTTCCTGGCGCCGGCCGCTGAGCATATTCTCGCCTCCGATCCCTGGGGCGGGCTCAGTAGAGAGCTTATGAAAAATCAGGGTCACTGGCTGTCAGGGGTGCAGACGCTCGACCTGCACAACTATCTGCCCCTGGACATCCTGACCAAGGTTGACCGCATGAGCATGGCGCATTCCCTGGAGGCCCGCGTTCCGCTGCTGGATCATAAACTGGTCGAATATGCGATGACGATCCCGCCCGAATTGCGGCTGCGCAAGGGCACAACCAAATATATCTTCAAGGAAGCCATGCGCGGCATCCTGCCGGACGCCATCATCGACCGTGCCAAGCAGGGGTTTGCCGTTCCCCTGGAGAGTTGGTTCCGGGGGCAACTGGATGGCTTCGTGAACGACCTGCTGCTGTCAGACACCAGCCGGGCGCGGAAAGTGTTTAATCCTGCCTATGTGCAGAAATTGTTGCGGCTTCACAATGCGGGCCGGCCGCTCAATTTCGAAATCTGGACCATGATTTCCTTCGAGTTATGGTGCCGCAAGTTTCTGGATCAGCCCGCTGCCGTTCAGGATGCAGGACCAGTCTCCACCGCGGTGCCAGGCGAGTCCCCGGAGCAGCCCGGGTGGGAGCAGCCGGTATGAGACTGCAAAGGCTGCTTGACCTGAGCCCCGCCGAGTTGGTGTTCCGCGGCCGGCAGGAGGCTTTCAAGGCCCTGGAACGGCTTTCCGTCGCGGATTCCCGCCGCCGGGCGGGGTGCCGGTTCGACCGTTCCGCGATTGATGTCCCGCTGAGGGAACTGCTGGACGGGCGGGACGGTGAAGGAGCCAAGCACTTCGACGAGGATCTGCAGCGGTATCTCCAGGGCCGGATGAGTGAGCGATTTTTCGCCGGTGCGGGGTCAGGGGCTGGCGCCGGGGACGTCCAGCAGGCGCTGACCGACGATTTCGCCACCGGGGCCCGGCAGGTGATCGCCCGGGCCGATGCCGTATGCCGGCAACGATTCGAGATCCTCGGTTACGGCGAGTTGTCTTTCGGTTCCCCGGTCAACTGGCATCTTGATCCTGTGTCCGGCCGGGAGAGCCTCCTGGTTCACTGGAGCCGGCTGGATCCCCTGCAGCCGGAACAGGTAGGTGACAGCAAGGTGGTCTGGGAGCTGAACCGGCATCAATGGATGCTGGACCTCGGGCAGGCCTACCGGCTCACCGGCGATGAGGATTACGCGGAAGCCTTCATTGCACTGGTCACGGACTGGCTGGAACATAACCCCTACGGCCGGGGAATCAACTGGAGCAGCGCCCTCGAGGTGGCGATGCGGCTGATTTCCTGGTGCTGGGCACTAAGCCTGTTCAAGGACTCGCCGGCGCTGACGCCCCTGCGGTTCGAGGCGCTCCTGGCGAGCCTGCAGGAACATGCCGGTTTCGTGGAGCGCTACCTGTCCCGGTATTTTTCGCCCAACACACACCTCACCGTTGAAGCCCTTGCCCTGTACTACACGGGAACCCTGTTGCCGGAGCTCCGGGGCGCGAGACGCTGGCGGACCCGGGGCCGCGAGGTGTTGCTGGAACAATTGCCGGTCCAGGTGACCGACAGCGGTGTCTATTTCGAGCAGTCCACCCGTTACCAGTACTACACGGTGGAAATCTATCTGCACTTTGCGATTCTCGCAGCGCGCAACGGGGACGTCTTGCCGGCACAGGTCCATGAACGCCTGGGTGCGATGCTGCGCTACCTGCTGGCGCTCAGGCGCCCGGATGGCACAGTGCCCCAGATCGGCGATACGGATGGTGGCTGGCTGTGCCCGCTGGTGCACCGCGAAGTTGGTGATTACCGCGGCCTTTTTGCGGCTGCAGCGGTGCTGCTGGAGGATTCACAGCTGGCCTGGGCCGCCGGCGGGCTCACCCCCGAGGCACTCTGGTTGTTGGGGCCGGAGGCAGGCCCGCGTTTTAAAGGGCTGACCCGCGGCGAGCCCTCGGTTCCGCCGCTCGTCACGAATGTCCCCGGGGCCTGCGTGACAATGCGCAGCGACTGGAGCCGGCATGCCCATCAGCTCATTTTCGACACGGGCCCCCTGGGCTGCCGGGTCAGTGGTGGTCACGGCCATGCGGACCTGCTTGCCGTGCAATGCAGCGCCTTTGGTGAAAATTACCTGGTTGACCCCGGAACCGGTTGCTACCTGCCGGGTTCTCCCTGGCGTCAGTATTTTCGCAGCACCCGGGCGCACAGCACGGTGCTGGTGGACGGCCTGGACCAGGCGGTCACGGCCGGCCCCTTTTCCTGGCTGCAGCGTCCTGCTGCGCGGTTGCTGGATTTCGAGTCGGCTCCGGGGCAGGTTTTCGCCGCTGCGCAACATGACGCCTATGCGCGCCTCGCGGATCCGGTCACGCACCGGCGGCGCGTGTGGTTCCTTGATTCCGCGGCCTGGCTGATCGTCGATGACCTGTTCGGCGCCATGCCGCACCGGGTGGATCTGCGCTTTCAGTTCGCGCCCTTGCCGGTGACCGGGGAAGTTGATGGCTGGATCCGGGCCCGGGGTCAGGCCAGCAGCCTGCTGATGAAAACGTTTTCGGCGCAGGCACTGCATACCGAGCTGGTGGCCGGAGGCCGCGAACCGCTCCGGGGCTGGTTCTCGCCAAACTATGGGCGGATGGTGCCGGCACCTGCGCTCACCCTGAGTGCTGATGGGGAGCTGCCGCTGCGCCTGGCGACCCTGATTATTCCCCGGCGTGACCCGGATGCGGCGCCTCCGCTGGTGACGCCCCGCATTCTGAACGGGCTGCTGACAGGCCTTTCCATCAGTGACTCGAAGCTCGAAGTTCCGGACTTTGGGGCAGACGCGCTATCGCCCTCACATGGCAAGAGGTTGACTTCATGAGGGGGGTTCCAGCATGTGCGGCATAGCGGGCATCCTGAAGTTTGACGCCCGCGCGCGGGTCGAGGATCGTCGCCTGGAACGTATGCGTGACAGCCTGGTGCACCGGGGACCGGATGATGCGGGGCTGATGGTGCAGGGCCGGATCGGGCTGGCTCACCGGCGTTTGTCCATCATCGACCTGGCCGGCGGCCATCAGCCCATGAGCGATCCCGGAGGACAGCTATGGATCTGCTATAACGGCGAGCTGTATAACTTCCAGTCGCTGCGGGAAACGCTCAAGGCGCGGGGCTGCCGGTTCGCAACGCAGTCGGATACGGAAGTGGTATTGCGCGCCTACGAGGTCTACGGCCCCGGCTGTGTCGAGCATCTGCGTGGCATGTTCGCCTTCGCCATCTGGGATGAGCAAAAGCAGCAGCTGTTCCTGGCCCGCGACCGCCTGGGAATCAAACCGCTCTACCTGGCTGAACGTGATGACGAGCTGCTGTTCGCGTCGGAAATCAAGGGCCTGCTGGCAGGCCTGCCCGGATCGCCTGAATTCAATCGCGCGATCCTGCCCGAGTACCTGGCCGCCCGCTACGTCGCCGGCGAGCAAACGTTTTTCAGGGGTATACGGAAGCTGCTTCCCGGGCACCGGCTTTTATGGACGCCCGGGGGTGGCTGTCGAACGGAGCGGTACTGGCAACCGCCCGTGGCGCAGGAAGACCCGGGCACTTCCTATGAAGAGCATGTGCACACGGTGCGCGCCGGTCTCGAGGATGCGGTCGAAAGTCACCTGGTCAGTGATGTGCCCCTGGGCTTGTTCCTGTCCGGCGGCCTGGATTCCACCGTGCTGGCCTCGCTCATGGCGCCCCGCATGGATGGTCCGCTGCACACGTTTTCCGTGGGTTTCAGCGAAAGCGAGGCCAACGAATTCGAGTACGCCCGGCTGGCTGCCCGCAATGTCGGCGCCGAGCACCGCGAAATACTGCTGTCACCCGGGCAGTTCTTCGCTGAATTACCGCGCCTGGTCTGGCACGAGGATGAACCGATAGCCTTTGCTTCCAGCGTGCCGCTTAACGCCGTATCGGAACTGGCCCGGGAGCACGTCAAAGTGGTGCTCACGGGGGAGGGCGCTGATGAGCTCTTTCTGGGTTATGACTATCGCTACCGCGTGACGGAATGGAACCTGCGTCTGGGCAAGCTTTACGGGCATAGCCTGCCGAAGGGTATCCGCGACGCCCTGGCCGGCGCCATTCCCGGACTGCCCTGGCCGCTGCGACGCTATGCGCAACGAAGCTTCCTGGCCATGGATGGCAGTCCCCGTGATGCGTTCTTTGAGAATTTCTCCGTGTTTCGTCAGGCCGCGCGACAGCAGTTGCTGCGGGACCCGGAACGCGCAGCCGGCAGTGATGTGTACCGGCTTGGACTGGCCTTTTACGGGCAGGGCGGCAGTGACGACCTGGCCGATATGAGCCGGGCGGACCTGCAGACCTACCTGGTGGAATTGCTGATGAAGCAGGATCAGATGAGCATGGCCGCGTCCCTGGAGAGCCGGGTTCCATTCCTTGATCATCCGCTGGTTGAGGCGGTGTCGCGGATTCCCGGCAAGGTGCGACTGCATGGCGGCAAGACCAAGGCGCTGATGCGTGATGCGGTGCGTGACCTGGTGCCCGAGCCCATCATGAACCGGGGCAAGATGGGCTTTCCCGTACCCATTGGTCGCTGGCTTGCCGGACCATTTTCAGACCTGATCGATGAGTATGTCCTGGGAACCCGGGCCCGGCAGCGCGGCTACTTCGAGGATGCTGTGCTGCAGACCCTGGCCCGGGAGCACCGGGATGGGCAGGTCGACCATGCCGACCAGTTGTGGCTTCTGATTAATCTCGAGATCTGGCACCGATTGTTCATTGATGGTGAATCGGTGGAGAGCATGGGTGCGGCGGGTGGACAGTCGCTCTCCCCGGACCCGGGCCTGAGTCGTTCAACCCGGCTGGTGGCGGCGAAATGACGCATTCGACCCCCGTGGAAACGACACGACCTTCCCGTGGCGAAGCAGGCCTCGTCGATTGCCCGGTGACCGGTTCGGTAAGCAGGCCTTTGCGAATTCTCTGGGTCAAGGTAGGCGGGCTGTGGCCGCTGAATACGGGCGGTCGTCTGCGCAGTTTTCACCTGCTGCGCGAGCTTTCCGCGTCGCACCAGGTGACGCTGCTGACCACGCACGGCCCGGACCAGGACCCGGAAGACCTGGCCCGGCAGTTGCCCCGTTGCCGGGTTCAGTCACTGCCGCACACCCCGGTCAAGAAAAGCAGCGGCCGGTTCCTGCTGGCGCTGGTGCGCTCGTGGTTGACGTCGCTGCCCGTGGACATTTACCGGAGCCGGGTCAGCGCCCTGCAGGCCGAAGTGGCGGACAGCCTGGCGTCGGGTGACTTTGACCTGGTCGTCGCGGACTTTCTGGTTGCCGTGCCGAACGTGCCGCTCGATGGCGACACGCCGGTGCTGTATTTCTCCCACAACGTCGAATACATGATCTGGCAACGACTGGGCGCCACCGAACAACGTTGGCCGCACAAGCTCCTGCTGGCCGTGGAATGGCGAAAAATGCGCCGTTACGAGGTCGCAGCATGTCGACGTGCGGCCCTCACCGTGGCCGTGTCAGAGCAGGACCGGGATCAGCTTGGGGAAACCCTGGACCAGGCACGTATCCGGGCCATCGCCACCGGTGTGGACCTGGACTATTTCCAGCCCGGCGACCGCAGTAAGGAAGCGCCACGGGAGATCGTTTTTTCCGGTTCCATGGACTGGCATCCCAATGAGGACGCGATGCTGTTCTTCATGGACAGCATTCTTCCCCTGGTGCGCGAAAAGATGCCCGATGTCACGGTCACCGTGGTGGGCCGTAACCCGAGTGACAGGCTCCGGGCTGCCGCAGAGCGGGCCGGTGTGCGCGTAACCGGCACGGTTCCGGACGTGCGTCCCTTTGTCCAGGGTGCCGCGGTTTACATCGTGCCGTTGCGTATCGGGGGCGGCACGCGCCTGAAAATTTACGAGGCCCTGGCCATGGGCAAGGCCGTGGTCAGCACGGCGATCGGCGCGGAGGGACTGCCGCTGGAGGAGGGCAAGCATATCGTGCGTGCTGACGACCCCGGGGATTTCGCCAGGCAGGTGCTGGCCCTGCTGGAGGATCCGGCACGGCGCGAAGCACTGGGAGACGCAGGCCGGGCGCTGATGGAAGAGCGTTTTTCCTGGTCCCGGGTGGCCCAGGAGTTCGAGGCGCACTGCCGCGAGGTCGTCTCATGAATACGAAACCATTCGAGAGTTTCTTCATTTTTGTGATTCAGGAGCATGTTCCATGAAACAGACAATCAGTATTTTTGGACTGGGCTATGTCGGCTGCGTCAGCGCCGCCTGCCTGGCCAGGGCCGGTCACCAGGTGATCGGTGTTGATATCAATCCGGATAAGGTTGGCCTGATCAACCAGGGTCAGTCGCCCATCATCGAGCCGGGCCTCGAGGAGTTGATCGGCGAGACGACACGGGCCGGCCGGCTGCGTGCGACGACTTCGTGCAGCGAGGCCCTGGAGCAATCCGACCTGGCTTTTATCTGCGTCGGAACTCCGGGGGACCCCCGGGGGCAATTGAACCTGGACGCACTCAAGCGCGTGTGCCGGGATATCGGTCAATCCCTGCGGGAACGTGAACGCCCCTTCACAGTGGTGGTGCGCAGCACCATGCTGCCCGGCACCCTCGACAACACGGTTCGGGCGGCGCTCATGGGCGCTGCAGGGGAGGCGTTCGAGCCCTTGCTGAAACTGGCAATCAATCCGGAATTTATTCGTGAAGGTTCGGCGTTGAAGGATTTTGTTGCACCGCCGTTTACCCTGGTCGGCTGTGAGGACGAAGAAACGGCGGCCCTGCTTCACGAGGTATACCAGGATGTGGTCGCGCCTTTCGTGCATACCAGCATCACCACGGCCGAAATGGTCAAATACGCCTGCAACGCCTTTCATGCGCTCAAGGTGTGTTTTGCTAATGAAATTGGTGACAGCTGCGAAGCACTGGGCGCCGATGCGCAGGAGGTGATGCGCATCTTCCGGATGGACGACAAGCTGAATGTCTCGCCGGCTTATCTGCGCCCGGGATTTGCGTTTGGGGGCTCCTGTCTGCCCAAGGACGTCAAAGCCCTCCTGTATGCGGCACATCACGCCGATGTGGAAGTGCCCGTGCTGGACGCGATTCTGCCGTCCAACCAGGCCCAGATACAGCGCGGTATCGACGCCATCCTGGCGACCGGCAAGAAACGGATCGGTGTGCTGGGCCTGGCCTTCAAGCCCAACACGGATGACCTGCGGGAGAGTCCCTTCGTCACGCTGGTGGAAGCCCTGATTGGCAAGGGCTTTGACTTGCGCATTCTCGACCGCAACGTCTCCCTGGCCAGGCTTACCGGCGCCAACCGGCAATACATTAATGAAGAAATCCCCCACATCTCCTCGCTGATGTGTGAGCGTGTCGAGGAGCTGCTGGAGCATGCAGAGGTGCTGGTGATCGGCACCGAGGACCAGGATGCAGAGCGCGTTTGCGCCCTTGCGAAGCCGGACCAGGTTATCGTCGATCTGACCCGGAATGCCCGCAGCAAGACATCCCCGGCCCGGGAAGCGGCCTGAGTCCAGCGCCGGATCCGGTTATTGGATCTGGACTGAATCGGGGCGGAATCAGGTGCGGGCAAGCGTATTACTGAACCGGCACAGGCGAAGGCGCAGCAGGCGCCACGCTGGCGGAAGACCGTGACTGCAGCGCTTGTGGCATTCTGGTCCGCCGCCCTGTTGCTGGGGTACACGTACCTGGTTTATCCGTTTCTCGCGGCGTTGCGTGCCCGGTATTTTGGCCGACCGTCGCTCAAGGGGGCGCTGGCGCCGCAGATCAGCATTCTGGTGGTGGCGTATAACGAGGGCGCACGGATCACCCGTCGAATCGACAATTTGCTGACCCTCGATTACGACGCTGAGCGCCTGGAAATCGTAATCGCCTCCGACGGCTCCGCGGATGACACCGTCGCATTGGCCAGGCGCTACCAGGACCGTGGCATCCGGGTCATGGCATTTGAGGAAAACCGCGGCAAGCCGGCCGTTCTGAACGAAGTGATCCCCCGCTTGGCCGGTGAGGTGGTGGTCCTCATGGATGTGCGCCAGCAGGTTGCCGAAGACGCGTTGTGTCGCCTGGTGGAGAATTTTGCAGACCCAAACGTGGGGGCAGTGAGTGGCGAACTGATGCTGACGGGTCACGATACGGACGGCGAGGGTCTGGAGGGGGTAGGCTTTTACTGGCGTTACGAAAAGTTCATACGTCTGAGTGAAAGTCGCGTCGACTCCACCGTCGGCGCCACCGGCGCACTGTACGCGTTGCGCCGGTCATTGTTTCAGCCCATTCCGGAAGACACCCTGCTCGACGATGTGCTCATTCCCATGCAGGTGGTGCGCCAGGGCTACCGGGTGCTGTTCGAGCCCGCCGCGAGGGCTTCGGAGCCCCTGTCAGCGAATCCCAAAGCCGAGTTTCGTCGCAAGGTGAGGACCATCGCGGGTAATTTTCAGCTCTTCTCCGCTCAGCGCTGGTTGCTCAACCCCGGAAGCAATCGAATCTGGTTCGCGACGGTTTCGCACAAGCTCAGCCGCTTGCTTTGCCCGGCGTTTCTGGTGATCGCGTTCGGTGCGAACCTGTTGCTGCTGCGCGAGGGCTTCTACCAGTTCACCCTGCTGCTGCAAGTGGCGTTCTACCTGCTGGCGCTGCTGGCCGGCAGTTCACCGGCCCTGGCGCGCAAGAGCATCCTGTTCTCGGTTCCCCATGCCTTCTGTCTGCTCAACGTGGCGACCAGTGCAGGTTTTTACCGCTTTATCCGGGGCCGGCAGCAGGTCACCTGGTCCAGGCCGAGGACGGTAGCCGGGCTGTTGCCGCGCGAAGCAAGCCGCCGGGGTTGCCGGTGGGCATTCGGCGGGAAAAATCCGTGGCTCAATCAAAGCCGTTTGCGAAGATGACATCGCCCGCTACGGGTGGTGGCGCGGCCTGCACACCCGGCAGCAGATGAGACGGCACTTTGACCATGAAAACGTCCAGCCTGGATCCGCGCATATTGCTGGTCCAGATAAAATATTGACCGGTGACATCTAGATTGCCTTTGGGCGCCTTGGCATAGTTGTTGCCGCCCCCGCTGGCGTTGATGTCTGTCATTACCGGGGCCACCACGAGCGTCTCCCCGCTGCCCGCCAGGCCAAAACAGATGATTTCATTGGCGTGCGCGGAATTGGTCTGGTTTACGCTGCTGCCGCAGGCAAACTGATTTTCCGGTGAAACGCCGGGGAGGCTGTTGGTGTGGCTGACGTGCGCCGGAGCCTGCGCACCCCAATCGTTATTGTAGTAGAGCGGTCTGCCTTGCAGAGGATATTCATCGAACTTCCAGAGCACCTGGGTATTCGCCTCGTTGGCCCAGTTGTCTGCGGCGATCATGTAGCCGTGACCCAGGTCAGAGTGGCCACCGGCCCCGCTCGGGTCGAGTAATGTCCGCTCCTCGAGCGTTTGGACGTTAATGATCCGGTTGTCTTCACCCTGTTTGCCGTCGACGTTTTCCTTGATGACCAGCCATTTGCCGCTTCTGTCGATCTGACACTCGTCATACGAGCCCTTTTTGGCGAAAAATGTCAGCTGATCAGTATCCTCGCGATAAACGACACAACCAAGATCAGCGTTACTGCTGTTTTTGAGCGTTGCGGAATGCACGCGGTCATCATCGCTGGAGTGGGTTTGCCACAGGATGTGGCCACTACCCAGTTTTGCGTTCACATCGAACACCGTTTCTTTTGCGCGGGTGAACACGTCGTAGCGCTCGAGCCGGGGCCCGTTCGCGACATAGATGGCGTGAGGCATGGTGCCGCTGAAATACCAGCCCTCTGCATTCGCCCAGCTCAGGTTGTCGTTAGGGCCGAAAATGGGCCCAAGCGATTCAACCTGGTCTGTCTGCTTGTTGTAGGCGATCAGGGAGGGTCCAGCGCCTCCCTGGCTGCGTCTCAGACCCACCAGAACAAGCATGGTGTCCTGACCGACGTGATTGTTGGTATTGCGCCAGTAGGAATAGCCCACGTAGTGCACGCAGTCAGAACCTCCGCAGTCGCTGGAGTTCGTGAGTCGGAAGGCTTCGGTTCTATAGGGCGCTGGAAACGTGAACCTGCCGCGGTTGGGCACCAGGTTATTGATCTGAGTCTTACTGAGAGGTTGGCGGGCCTGGGCGGATCCGGCGATCTCAAGAAAGCCACCGGGAGCATCTGCGGCCAGGGCAGTTTGCATCGAGAGGCCCGCAATCCAGAGTAAACCTACGCATCCTGCGTATCGTATAGGTCGAAGCAACCTCATCACTTACATCCTTGTTAGCGGTTTGGGTTGAGCTGTTATCGTCTTGACGCGCCAGCGGCGTCACCAAGGTCCTTAGACTAGTGCGTGCGAAACCCGCTGTCATGCAACGATTTCGTTTATTTTTTGTCCTTAAATGTGAAAAATTAGTTAAATAGGCTTATCGTCCCGGTCTGAAACCCGGTTGGCAGGGTATACACCACCAGGGGAATGGTGGTTTTACCTGATGCATATACCTTGTATACCCCATGTTCCGTGCGGGGTGGCCTGCGTAGTATGGAGTACTGCGCAGTTAGTTCTAACTGTGTCGAGAGCACGGAGGTCTCTTGCAGTAGGTCCTGAGCGGCCGAAGGGGGGGACATGAAGTGTCCAGCATTATATCGGATTCCGTGCCTGTGGCATTGGAACATCCATTACCGATTTGGCAGCCTGACGGTATGCGCCCGTCACTGGTGCGTAAATCGACGCCAAAATTCACACCGGTTACCAGCAAGCCTGATGTCAGAATTGTCATCAGATGCCTGGATGATATTGTTACCGCGCGTCGTGCAGGGACGCCTGCTGGCGGGGCAAATCGGCCTCTCCGAGAGCCGCGTTGCTCTCGTCCTGACGGCAATTTCCGAGCTCGCCCGGAACATCATCAGGTATGCCAACCACGGAGAGATCATCCTGTCGCGGTCAAACAGCGGTTCCGGTGAAGCGATAACCGTGGTCGCCAGTGACCAGGGTCCCGGTATCGAAGACGTCTCCGTGGTCATTGACCGTTCGTTGTTCGCCACGGACAGCGGTGGTCTGGGATTAAGCGGTCTCAAGCAATGCATGGATCGCTTCAGCATCGAAAGCCGGCCGGGTGCGGGCACGCAGGTCACTTGCGAGGTGCGCTCGAACTGAGCGTCTGTGGTGTCTCCCGTTTGGAGAATCCGGGCGCCCCGCACGGCCAGCTGATCCAGATTTTCGCCGTAAATTTGAACGCAGCATGTCTGAAGGCATGCTGCGTTTTTGTCTTTGAAGGATGCAAAACACAAAATTTCTAATATACTCAGGTTAATACCGCCAGTTCTTCAGGGGATTCAACCATGGGTACCAAGGGATATGCCCGATCAGGATAGCCATCAGCGCACTCCTGACTCGGATACCACAACAACAACGGATCGCGGCCTGCACTGGCGCAATCTCGAAATAAATCCACCGACAGGCTCTGCCAGCTCGGCCGGCTTTCCCGACCAGGGAACGATGCTCTGTGCCTGGAACTTGCCGTCGATAATGGCGCGTTTCGCAAATCGCTGCGCGAAATTGTCGGCGACCGGGCCGCCCGGTCGTCAGTTGATTCTTCTGCCGGTCAGCCTTCCTCAGGCTGGTGCACCATGAGAGTATCGGTCGCGTTTTCGAGGCGCAGGAAGAGATCGCGCGTCGCATCGCTCAAAGCCTCCACGACGAGGCGTCACAGATGCTTGCCATCGTCTACCTGGAGCTGGCGCACATTGCCCGTAACAGCCCCAAGCCGACCGCTGAGCGGATCGACAGGGTAATTACGCACCTCGACTCGGTGAGCGAACAGATTCGTGCGCTATCCCATGAATTGCACCCGATGGTGCTGGAACGGCATGGTCTGTTGCCCGCTTTGCGCCAGCTGGCCAAGGGTGTGAAAAAGCGCTCCGGACTGGATGTGAAGGTTACCGGTGAGGCTACCGACCTTTCCCTGGCTGTCGAAGTAGGGGTGTACCGGGCGGTGCAGGAAGCGTTATCAAATGTTGTGCGTCATGCCGAGGCCAGCAAGGCAGAGGTCAGGCTATGGCAAACAAGGGGTAAGTTGCATTGTTCCGTGAGGGACGATGGCATCGGTTATCAGCAAGCGGAAAAGAAATCTAAAGGACGATACGGATCGGGACTGGGTCTCGTTGGTATCTTCGAAAGGATCGATTCGCTTGGAGGGGAATGCCACATCCTCTCTGATGGCCGGAAGGGAATGGAACTTAAAATGGGGATACCGTTATGAACAGCAGTATAAAGCCGACCTGTGTGATCGCTGACGATCACCAGATGTTCAGGCAGGCAATCAGGTCCTTGCTGGAAGAAGAGGGCTTTGACGTTCTTGGTGAGGCCGAAGACGGGCACGAAGCGGTCAAGCTGGTGGTTCAGCATTCACCGCAGTTGGCGTTGTTGGATTACGGCATGCCGAAACTCAACGGCAGCTTCGCCGCCGCGGAGATTCTCAAGCGATCACCCGAGACCCAGGTTGTGTTGCTGACCATGCACGACGACGAGTCCTTCGCGCTGGAAGCGGTGAAAAGCGGTGTCCGGGGCTACGTGCTCAAGCAGCAGGCGGCACAGGAGCTGGTTACTGCACTACGCCAGGTGCTGAGCGGCTCGATCTACCTCAGCCCCTCCATTTCCGAGTCGGTAGTCACGGCCCTGCTGTCCAAGAAAGAGCAGCCGAGCGACCTTTTGACGGCCCGGGAGAAACAGGTCCTGCAACTGATTGCCGAGGGCAGAACCACCAAAGACATCGCCGATCTGCTGCACCTTAGCGTCAAGACGGCGGAGTCCCACCGGTCGAACATCATGAGCCGGCTCGATGTACACAATGTCGCCAGCCTGGTTCGTTACGCGATCCGACGGGGAATGATCGAGGCCTGAGCCGCAAAAGTTGTAAGGGAAGCCCCGCGTACGGCCTGGCAGCTAACGACTGAGCCAGTCTGGAAAGACATCAATCCGGTAACCCACGTTGCGCACCGTGATGATACTTTCGGAAGCTGAATCCAGCTTGTTTCGCAGGCGGCTCATGTGCACGTCCAGCGTCCGCGTTTCCAGTTTCGATGATTTCGAATGACCCCAGACCCTCGCCATGAGGGTCTCGCGCGTCAGCACGCGGCCCCTGACCTGCAACAGTTCCTGCAGGAGGCGGTATTCGATTGCCGTGAGATGGACCGGATTTTTGTCCACGGAAACCACCCATTGCTCCGGCACCATTTCGATGGCGCCGGCCTTCAGCACGGTGGGGCTTGGGGGTGCCGGGCGCCGGCGTTTGAGCCCGGTGATTCTGTGCAGCAGGGATTTGGCGTCCAGCAACCTGGAAAGGTAGGCATCGGCACCGGCGGTCATGGCTGCCTGTTCACTGGCATGGTCCTCGCTGTTGCCCAGGACGATGATGCGGCTCTCGCTTAAATCAGCATTGGAGCGAAGTTTCACGCACAGGCGAATCCCGCCCATCGGCGGAATATTGCGGTCCATGACGATAACCTCGGGCCGTCTCAATCCGGCAAATGTTACGGCCTCGTCAGAGTTCGAGGCGGATGTCACCTCGACCCGCGCCTCTTTCATTGCCGATTCAATGGACAGCCTCACTTTCCATTCATGCACCGCGATCAATATCTTCAGCGGCAGACCTGTTGTCATGCGAAGCCCCGGCTCGGTTGCATGTCATTGAAATTCTAGGAGCTGTGAAGGCAGGGTACAAACAGGTACTTACCCGAAGATGACCGGGAAAACGCCCGAAAAACGCGTTCAGGGACTGTCATGCATAGATGCAGGGGGTTGAGACGGGCCGGCCCGGGTCGGATTTTCACGGTTTGTCGTTCAACCGGGGTCAACAACGGCTGTCAGTTCCGTCCATTCAGCTTGTGGGCTTGATGCTGAAGCCGTTCCAGCAGGGCATTCAGTGTGGCCCGCTCCGCGGTGTCGAGGCTGTCCAGCAATCGCTGCTCATAGGCCATGGCGCCCGGGATCACCGCGTTGAACAGGCGCACGCCCCGGCGGGTAAGTTTCAGGGTCAAGCAACGCCGGTCCTGTTCATCGGCTGTCCTGATCACCAGGCCTTTTTCGTCCAGTTTCATGACCGCTCGGCTGACCGCCACCTTGTCCATTGCCCCCCGCTCCATGATGGCGGAGGCGGTAAGCCCCGGAAAACGCCCCAGTATGGCCAGGACACGCCATTCGGTAACGCTCAGGCCGTGATCGTGGCGATACGTCGAGGCGATACCGTCGCTCACCGTGTTGCTGAGCAGTGACAGGCGATAGGGTAGGAAGTCCTCGAGCGCAAAGTCCTCGGCCCTGATGGCATCGTTTTGGTCGGTTCGCACAGGCTGGTCCACGGGGTTGATCCTTGCAAATAGTTACATATGAAACTATTATAACCGACATGCAAACGGTCCGCACCGGACCAGCTTCTGACGCATTGGCCGGCCGGTTCACGGTGGCCCCGGAGGATTCAGATGACGGATGTACGGCACGACCCCCACGGCGTGGAGGGTTTTGAATTTATCGAGTTTGCGGCTCCCGAGCCGCAGCTGCTTCATGATCTTTTCAAGCAGATGGGCTTCGCGCGTGTTGCGCGCCATCGCAAGCACCCGATTACCCTCTACCGCCAGGGTGACATCAACCTGCTGGTTAACGAGGTGCCCGACAGTTTTGCGAGCCGCTTTGCGGCTGAGCACGGGCCCAGCTGCACGGGTTTCGGCCTGCGCGTGGCAGATGCGCAGAAGGCCTACCAGGGCACCCTGGCCAACGGCGCTGAGTCCATGAGCGATATTCCCTGCGCCGCGCTGGAAGTTCCGCGTATCGCAGGTATCGGCGGCTCCATGCTCTACCTGGTGGATCGCAAGGAGGGCAGCAACTGGGCCCGGGAATACGAGCTGATCGAGGGTGCGGATCCCAACCACAAGGGTTTCGGGCTTACCTTTATCGATCACCTCACCCACAACGTTTACTTCGGCAACATGGACGACTGGGCCGGGTTTTACGAGCGCCTGTTCGGGTTTTACGAGGTGCGCTATTTCGATATCAAGGGCCAGCAGACGGGTTTGAAGTCCCGCGCCATGACAGCGGCCAATGGCTCCATCAGCATTCCGATCAACGAAAGCGAAGACCCGAAGAGTCAGATCAACGAGTATCTGAACGAGTACAAGGGCGAAGGCGTACAACACATTGCGCTGTACACGGATGACATTTATGCCACCGTTGAAGGCATGCGTGATGCCGGGCTGGAGTTTCTCAACACACCGGATACCTACTACGAAATCATTGACCGCCGCGTGCCGGAGCATGATGAAGACGTCGAACGTATGCGCAAAAACCGCATTCTTATCGATGCGGACCCCGAAACCGGCAAAAAACAGCTGCTGCAGATTTTTACCACCACCAGCATCGGTCCGATTTTCTTTGAGATCATCCAGCGCAAAGGCAACAAGGGCTTCGGTGAGGGCAACTTCACCGCGCTGTTTGAGTCCATAGAGCTGGACCAGATGCGCCGCGGCGTACTCTGAGTCGGGGGAGCGGGTCATGAGCAAACGCTGGATCGCAACACCAAGGGTGGAAGGTGAGGCCTCGCGCCAGGCCCACGCGGACCTGCCCGAGGGCACGTTTGAGCGCGAGCTGGGCAAGGAGGGTTTCTTCGGGCCGGCAACGCACATGCACCACCGCCATCCCCCGACCGGCTGGACCCGCTTCGAGGGCCCCCTGCGTCCTCGCGCCTTCGATACCACGCGCCTGGACCATTTCGGCCCGAGCCCCTGGGATGCCAAAGCGCTGCTCGGCAACGCCAGCGTGCAGGTCCGCTTCTGGGCGCTGGACCAGTCCATGGAACAGCTCGTGCGCAATGCGGACGGTGACGAGTTGCTGTTCATTCATGCCGGTGCCGGGCACCTGTACTGCGACTATGGCCACCTGGAATTCCGCGACGGGGACTACATCATGTTGCCGCGCAGCACGATGTGGCGCCTCGAGGTGAACGAGCCGGTGCAGATCCTCATGATCGAGGCCACGAACTCCAGCTACATGCTGCCGGATAAGGGCCTGCTGGGTCCGCATGCGATTTTCGATCCGGCGATGCTGGACGCGCCGCTCATCGACGAGGCCTTCAAGGCGCAGCAGGACGAGAGTGAATGGCAGGTGCTGATCAAGCGCCGCAACGAACTGACGACCATCACCTATCCCTTCAACCCGCTGGATGCAACCGGCTGGCACGGTGACCTGATGCCGGTGCGCATCAACTGGCGGGATATCCGTCCCCTGATGAGCCACCGTTATCACCTGCCGCCTTCGGCGCATACGACCTTCGTGGCCGGCCGGTTCGTGGTGTGCACCTTTGTGCCACGCCCGTTTGAAACCGACCCCGGCGCGCTCAAAGTGCCGTTCTTTCATAACAATGACGACTATGACGAGGTGTTGTTCTACCACGCGGGTGAGTTCTTCAGCCGCGACAACATCCACCCGGGCATGATGACACTGCACCCCTGCGGATTTACCCATGGCCCCCATCCCGAAAGCGCTGACCAAGGCCTTCGAACAGAGTGCCCCGGGCACCAACGAGGTGGCGGTCATGATCGACACGCGCGATGCGCTGGATGTTTTTGCGGATGCCGAACGCACCGAGTGGGCCGGCTACGTCGACTCCTGGAAAAGCTGAGCGACCGACCCAACACCTTCTTTATTCTTTCCACTTTCAAGACAGGCTCGTATCCATGAAACTCGCTTCCCTCAAGAACGGCCGTGATGGTCAGCTGATCGTCGTAAGCCGCGAACTCGACCAGTACGTCTCCGCCCTGGAGATCGTGCCCACGCTGCAACAGGCGCTGGATGACTGGGACACAATACCAGCCGCTGCTGCAGGCGCTGTCCGACGATCTTGCCAAGGGCAAGCGCACGGATGTCCGCGAACTTGACATGCATGCACTGGCGGCGCCCTTGCCGCGCGCCTACGAGTTTCTCGACGGCAGCGCTTACCTGCCCCACGTGGAGCGCGTGCGTCGCGCGCGCGGCGCCGAGGTGCCGGACTCCTTTTACGAGGATCCACTCATGTACCAGGCCACGGCAGCCGGCTTCATGGGCCCGCGTGACCCGGTGCAGGCGGTGAGCGAGGCGCACGGCATCGACTTCGAGGCGGAGGTGATCGTGGTCACCGATGATGTGCCGATGGGCGTCAGTCCCGAGGAAGCAGCGGCGCACATCCGGCTGATCGGCCTGGTCAACGATGTGAGCCTGCGCAACCTGATTCCCGGCGAACTGGCCAAGGGTTTCGGCTTTCTCCAGTCCAAGCCGCGCTCGGCCCTGTCGCCGGTGCTGGTCACCCCGGACGAGCTTGGCGATGCGTGGCAGGACAGCGTGCTGCACCTGCCCCTGCACAGCTACCTTAACGGGGAATGGTTCGGCAGCCCGGATGCGGGCACGGATATGCAGTTCAACTTCGGCCAGCTGGTGGCCCACGCGGCCCGTACCCGCCCCCTGGTCGCGGGCACCATCGTCGGCTCCGGGACCATTGCCAACCAGGACACGGCGCTTGGTGCGTCCTGCCTGGCGGAGAAGCGCATGCTGGAAATCATCGCCGACGGCAAACCGTCCACCCCGTTCATGAGCTTTGGCGACTCGATTCGCATCGAAATGCTCAACCAGGACGATGAGAACATCTTCGGCAGTATCGAGCAGGTGATCGAGCAGTATGCGCGGTGAGGCGCGTGGCGCCGGCGGGCGTCCCCACCCTGCACGGTTACTGGCGCAGTTCCGCTGCCTACCGGGTGCGCATCGCGCTGAATCTCAAGCAGATTGACTGGAAATACGCGGACGTTCACCTGGTTCGCGAGGGCGGTGAGCAGCACCAGCCGGGCTTCCGTGCCCTGAATCCGGCCGGGCTGGTCCCGGTGCTGGTGTGGGGGGACGTGGTGCTCAGCCAGTCCCTGGCCATTTGCGAGTACCTCGACGAGATCCAGCCGCAGCCGCCACTGCTGCCGGAGCAGGCTGCAGACCGGGCCTGGGTCCGGGCGCTGGCGCTGGACATCGCCTGCGATGTGCATCCGCTGTGTAATCTGCGCGTGCTCCAGTACCTGGAGCGGACCCTGGATGAGGACGAGGCGGCGCGTACGGCCTGGGTATTCGAGTGGATGCAGCGGGGTTTTGCGACCGTGGAGCGGCGCCTGCAGGCCCGCTACGGCGCACCGGGCGAGCCCGGCTTGCCGTTCTGTTTCGGTGATAGCCCCGGCCTGGCGGACATTGTCATCGTCGCCCAGGCCTACAATGCCGACCGTTTTGGTGTACCCCTGGATGATTATCCGCTGACCCGCCAGGTGATCATGAACTGCCGGGCGCTGGAGCCGTTTCGCCTGGCGCTGCCGGAAAACCAGCCGGATGCACCCTAGTCCCCTCCCTCGGAGCCTTGTTGGAGGGAAGAACGGTTCACGACACCGCGCCCATGCTTCATAATTGCCGCTGGTCGCCACCAGTTTTAAAGCCCATGCGTAAATTGTTCATGCTGATCGCCTGCCTAGGACTTGCCGCCTGTGTCACCACGGCGCCGGATCCGGGCGTATTTGATGTCGCCGAGCGTTCGATTGCCGCAGCGCAAGCTGCCGGCGCTGACGAGCTGTCCCCGACCGAGCTGCGTTTCGCCCAGGACCGTCTGCAGCAGGCCAAAGCCGCCATGGCGCTAAAAGACTATGACGATGCCCTGATGAAAATCGACGAGTCTGAAATCAACGCCACCCTGGCCATTGAAAAATCCCGCGCCGCCCTCGAGCGACGCAAGGTCAATGAGCTGCAGCGCTCCAACGAGGCCCTGCGCGAGGAGCTGGTGAAAACCTATGGCGAGGAGTTCCTGCAATGAGCAAGCTTCAGCGGACCCTTATCCTGCTGGCGCCGGTGTTGTTGCTCGCGGCTTGCCAGTCCACCCCGAAAAAGGACCTCGCCCTGGAGCGCATCCGTACATCCCTGCAGCAGTTGCAGGACGATGAACAGCTGGCCGGCTATGCGCCGCTGGCCGTGAGCGAGGCGGAGCGCGCCCTGCGCCAGGCGGAGCAGGCCACAACGCAGGCCCAGCGCGACCACCTGGTGTACATGGCGGACAAGAAGATCCTGATTGCCCGCGCGATTGCCCAGCGTGAGCAGCTGCAGACCAGCTACCGGCAACTCGAGGATGACCGCAACGCCATGCGCATCCGCGCGAGCGAACTGGAGACCGCGCAGGCGCGGGAAGAGGCTGCCCAGGCGCGGATGATGATGGCCGCCTCGGAAGAAGACGCCGAACGTCGCCGCCGCGAGGCCGAGGCAGCACGCGAGCAAGAGCTTGAAGCGGCCCGTGCCGCGGAAATGGCCCGCGAGGAAGCAGAGCAGGCGCGCCGGCTGGCCGATTCCAGGGCTTCGGAGGCGGAACTGGCGCGGCGCGAGGCGGAACTGGCGGTTGCGCAAATGGACAGCCTGAAGCGCCAGCTGGAAAACCTGCAGCTGCGCGAAACCGAGAGCGGCGTGGTGGTCACCCTGGGCGATGTGCTGTTCAACACCGGCGAGACCGAGCTTCGGGACGAGGCCATGACCAGCCTGGTCGAGGTGGTTGACCTCTTGCAGACCGAGCCGGACAAGCAGATCCGCATCGAGGGGCACACCGATGCCACGGGCGCGGCGGAAGCCAACCTGCAGCTGTCCCAGCAGCGGGCGGACTCGGTGATGGCGGCGCTGATCAGTCTTGGCGTTGCTGCCGATCGCCTGCAGGCCGTCGGCATGGGGGAGGACTTCCCAATCGACAGCAATGAAACGGAGGAAGGCAAATCCAGGAACCGGCGTGTCGATGTGATTCTCCTGGATGGCGATTAAGGCCCTGTGCAGGACCTTTTCGTATTGTTTTCATTAGAAATTCGTTAAAAAACGAAGCTGGTTTTATCCCTGCGGCAAAATCACTTGAAGCCCCGTAAAGGTTGGAGTAGGGTTCAGGAAAGCCTATGTTTTCTTCCTACTTCAAGAACGGAATTACCGCGTGAGCCGGTCGGTCTTCACGACTGCCCTGACGACTCGCGAACGCTTCCGTTCAATCTTCAAACCTGAAACCACACCCCACGCGGGCCGCTGCGGCTTGCCGCCGCATGTTTGCGTCCGTTATACGGGGCTCTGAAGGAGGCTCTAGATGTTTGAACACCGCCAGGACCAAGTACAGGAAATGCTGGAAAACAGCGACGAGTTTCGCGCGATCTACAACCGTCACCAGATGCTCGACAAGCAGGTGACTGCGGCGGAAGAGGGCGACGAGCCCATGGACGATGTCACCCTGGTGCAGCTCAAGAAGAAAAAGCTTCTTGCCAAGGACCAATTGGCGAGGATCCTGGGTTCCGGGTCCGACTGACCGTTCCGCCAGTAACCCGCGAAAACGGCCGGCATTGTCCGGCCGTTTTTTATGGCGCCCACCGATGCGGCGGGCGATATAATGCGTGCACTTCGATCCGGACGGTGATTCCATGCCCATCAAGGACAGCATCCTCGACCTTATTGGTGAGACCCCAGTTATTCGCGTCAGCAATTTCGACACGGGCCCTTGCGACCTGTTCATCAAGCTGGAAAGCCAGAATCCCGGCGGTTCGATCAAGGACCGTATTGGTCTGAAAATGATCGAGGACGCCGAGGCGTCCGGCGCTCTCAAACCGGGTGCAACGATTGTCGAGGGCACGGCGGGCAACACGGGGCTGGGCCTGGCCCTGGTCGCGGCCCAGAAAGGCTACCGGCTGGTGCTGGTTATTCCGGACAAGATGAGCCGTGAGAAAATTTCCAACCTCAAGGCCATGGGCGCCGAGGTGGTGCTGACCCGGTCCGATGTCGCCAAGGGTCATCCGGAGTACTACCAGGACTATGCCAAACGCCTGGCCGGCGAAATCGAAGGCGCGTTTTTCATCAACCAGTTCGGTAACCCGTCCAACCCGAAGGCGCACGAGGAAGTCACCGGCCCGGAAATCTGGCGGCAGATGGGCGAGGACCTGGACGCCATCGTGCTGGGCGTGGGCTCCAGCGGCACGGTCACCGGCCTGTCCAACTATTTTGCCCGGGTCGCACCGGACCTGGAACTGATCCTGGCGGACCCGGTAGGGCTCGATCCTTGCCGAGTACATCAACGAGGGCAACCTGTCTGAAAAGAGCAGTTCCTGGCTGGTGGAGGGCATTGGCGAAGACTTTCTGCCCACGATCAGCGACTTTACGCGGGTCACGAAGGCCTATGCGATCAGCGACCGGGAGAGCATGCACACGGGGCGGGAACTGTTGCGCCGCGAGGGCATACTCGGCGGCTCGTCTTCCGGGACCCTGATGGCCGCGGCCCTGCGCTATTGCCGGGAACAAACCGAGCCGAAGCGCGTGCTGACCTTTGCCTGTGACACCGGCAACCGCTACCTGTCAAAAATGTACAACGACTTCTGGATGCGCGATCACGGCTTCCTGGAGCGGGAACAACACGGCGACCTGCGGGACCTGATCGCACGGCCCTACAGCACCCACGACACGGTGACCGTCAACCCGGACGAGCCCCTGGCCAACGCCTATACGCGCATGAAACTTTACGACGTATCCCAGCTGCCGGTGATCGAGAATGACCACATTGTCGGCATCCTCGATGAGTCCGACCTGTTGCTGGCCGTGGTCGGCGACAGCGAGCGTTTTAATGAACCGGTGCGCGATGCGATGGTTACCGACCTGCATTCCGTGCAGGTTGATGACGAACTCGAAGCGCTTATGCCGATCTTCGACAAGGATTACGTGGCCATCGTGAAAGACGGCGACGCTTTTCTGGGCCTGATTACCCGGGTCGACCTGGTGCATCACCTGCGCCGCCGCGCTGACGCCTGATCTTCAGCGACCTGATTAGCAAGCCGCTGTTAACCCACAACAGGAATTTTGCATGAGCCACGACCGCAAACAGGGCCTCGGCACCCGCGCCATCCACGCGGGCCAGGCACCGGACCCGTCAACGGGCGCCATCATGACGCCCATTTACGCCACCAGCACCTACGTGCAGTCCAGTCCCGGCGAGCACCAGGGCTGGGAGTATTCGCGCAGCCATAACCCCACCCGGCAGGCCTACGAGGACTGCATCGCGGACCTGGAAGGCGGCGCCCGGGGCTTTGCCTTCGCGTCCGGCATGGCGGCCATCAGCACCGTTCTGGAGCTGCTCGATTCCGGCGACCACGTGGTGGCCATGGACGATTTGTACGGCGGCAGCTTCCGGCTCTTTCACCGGGTGCGGGAACGCAGCGCCGGCCTGAGGTTCAGCTTCGAAGCCCTGGACGATGTTGACCGGCTGCGTGCAGCGCTGACGCCCGAAACGAAAATGATCTGGGTCGAGACGCCGACCAACCCGATGCTGAAACTTGTCGACATCGAGGCGGTCGCCGCCGTGGCCCGCGAACATGGCGCGCTGCTGGTGGTGGACAATACCTTCGCCTCGCCCATGCTGCAGCAGCCGCTGGCCCTGGGCGCGGACATCGTCATTCACTCGGCCACCAAGTACCTGAACGGCCATTCGGACATGATCGGCGGCATCGCCGTGGTACGCGAGGCGGAACTGGCGGAAAAGCTGTGGTTCCTGCTCAACTCCACCGGCGCCATCCAGGGTCCCTTCGACAGCTTCCTGGCCCTGCGCGGCCTGAAGACGCTGCACCTGCGCATGAAGGCCCATTGCGAAAATGCCGGTGCCATCGCCCGCTGGCTGGAGGCCGATGACCGCATCGCAAAGGTCATCTACCCGGGTCTCGAGGCGCACCCGCAGCACGCGCTGGCCGCGCGCCAGATGCAGGGCTTCGGCGGCATTGTCAGTCTTGTCCCCAAGGGCGGCTTCGAGGCGGCGAGAACCATGCTGGAACGGACCCGGCTGTTTTCCCTGGCGGAGAGCCTGGGCGGCGTGGAAAGCCTGGTGAACCACCCGGCGATCATGACCCATGCCTCGGTCCCCCCCGAAAACCGCGCGCGTTTAGGGATCACCGACGATCTTGTCCGTCTGTCAGTCGGGATCGAGGACCTCGACGACCTGATTGCTGACCTGGATGTTGCGCTGGGCTAATTAACGATCGGCCCGGCTTTTCGAGGCGATGGGCACGCGGATGTCTTCCACCAGTGCCTGGATGGATGCCGGGGGCGGGGCGGTGAGGTGGCACACCACCATGGCCGTTGTGAAATTCAGCATGGCCCCTACAAAACCGAACGCTTCCGGCGATATGCCCAGCAGCCAGTGGTCGGGTGTATTGGGCGCCATCGCGGTCCCGGGAAGAAACAGCCAGCCCTTGAACCAGAAAATATACAGCACGGTTGAGAAGAGCCCCGCGAGCATGCCGGCGATGGCGCCATAACGGTTCATGCGCTGGTAAAAGATGCCCATCATCAGTGCCGGGAACAACGATGCGGCAGCCAGGCCGAAGGCCAGTGCGACCACCTCCGCGGCAAAACCGGGTGGATTCAGGCCCAGGAGGCCCGCAACCAGCACGGCCCCGGCCATGGCCAGGCGGCTGGCGAGCAGTTCCTGTTTTTCCGTGATACGCGGCATCAGCATGCCTTTTAGCAGGTCGTGTGAGAACGCCGAGGCGATGGCGAGCAATAATCCTGCCGCCGTCGACAGGGCAGCCGCCAGTCCGCCGGCGGCGACCAGCGCGATGACCCAGTTGGGCAGGCCGGCAATTTCCGGATTGGCCAGCACCATGATGTCCCGGTCGACCGTGACCATCTCGTTGCCCGCCCAGCCATAGGCCCGGGCCTGTTCGGCAAATTCAGGGTTCTGGTCGTTGTAGTACTGGATCCGGCCGTCGCCGTTTTTATCCTCAAACGCGAGCAGGCCGGTAGCTTCCCAGGTGCGGAACCAGTTGGGGCGCGACTCGTACACCAGGTTGCCCCCGGTGCTGCCGACCTCGCCGGTCTGTATCGTGTCCACGAGGTTGAGGCGCGCCATGGCGCCGACCGCCGGCGCGGTGGTGTAGAGAATGGCGATAAATACCAGCGCCCAACCGGCAGATATACGCGCGTCTGAAACCTTCGGTACGGTGAAAAACCGTACGATGACGTGCGGCAGCCCCGCCGTGCCAATCATCAGGGAGGCGGTCAGCAGGACAATATTCAGCGTACTGCCTTTCTGATCGGTGAAGGCGGCAAAACCAAGATCCGTGATGACCGAATCGAGCCTGTCCAGCAGATACACCCCGGATCCGTCATTCATGGCGGCGCCGAGGCCAAGCTGGGGAAACGGGTTGCCGGTCAGGTTCAGCGAGATAAAGACCGCGGGCACGGTGTAGGCGAAAATCAGCACACAGTACTGGGCGATCTGGGTGTAGGTAATGCCTTTCATGCCGCCCAGGACCGCGTAGAAAAAGACGATGCTCATGCCGATCATCACGCCGGTCTCGAACTCCACCTCCAGGAAGCGGCCAAAGGCGACACCGATCCCCTTCATCTGGCCGATGACATAGGTGATGGAGGCGATCACCAGGCACACCACCGCCACCAGCCGCGCGGCTTTGGAGTAGTAACGGTCACCGATAAATTCGGGCACCGTGAACTTGCCGTATTTGCGCAGGTAAGGCGCCAGCAGCAGGGCCAGCAGGACATAGCCCCCGGTCCACCCCATGAGATAGACCGAGGCGTCGTAGCCCAGAAAGGCGATCAGGCCGGCCATGGAAATAAACGAGGCAGCGGACATCCAGTCAGCCGCCGTGGCCATGCCGTTGGCCACCGGGTGCACGTGGGCGCCGGCCACGTAAAACTCGCCGGTGCTGGATGCCCGGGTCCACACGGCAATGCCGACATACAGCGCGAAGCTGGCGCCGACCACCAGGTAGGTCAGGGTTTGCAGGTCCATGGCGCGGTCAGTCTTCCTGCACGCCAAAGGCCTTGTCGAGTCGATTCATGCGCCAGGCATAGAAAAAAATCAGCGCCACGAACAGATAGATGCTGCCCTGGGTGGCGAACCAGAAGCCCAGGGGATAGCCGCCCAGGCGGAACTGGTCCAGCGTTTCGCGCAGGATGATGCCGAATCCGAAGGACACGGTCATCCAGACCAGCAGGCATGCGCCGAGAAGCCGCAGATTGGCCCGCCAGTAAGCGGCGCGATTCGTGGTCTGATCCATGCGTTGTCCTCGTTGAACGGCGCCTTGAAACCTTAGCCTGTCGCGGACGGCTTGACCATCCGCACGCAGCTTCGTCTCTGTGCATGGAAGGGGGTATCCAACCGCCCCTCCTGCGATTGTGGAGCTACTCAACCCGGCATTTACCCAGCAGTTCCCGCAGCTGCTCGGTCCCCATCTTGTTCATCAGCTCAATATTACGCTCCGGAATGGCGTCGACGTCGGCGCCGGCGGCCGCGCGCTCGACGCTGGATTCGCGGAGCAGGTGGAGGAGGGGGTAGGGAGAGCGGTTGGTGTAGTTTTCCGCATCGTCCGCAGCGGTGCCGGCAAAACGGTAATCGGGGTGGAAGCTGGCGACCTGGTAGATGCCTTCCAGGCCGGCCCCGGCGAGGAGGGCGTCCGCCTTGTCGAGGAACTGGTTATAGGCCGGGAAAGCAGTCAGCACCTGCGGGTGGATCAGCAGGGTGGTCTCGGTCTCGGGGTTTCGGTCGAGGTGGCTGAACTCGTCGAACAGGGCCTCGAGGAGTTCGTCCTCCGAAGTCGCGTCGCTGACCACGTAACGCACGCTGCGCCGCCGGACCTCGCGTCCGGCGAAGGGGCACAGGTTAAGACCCACGATCAGCGTCTCGACCCAGAGGCGGACCGCGCTGCTTACCGCCTCGTTGGGCGTGCTACCCGTCACGAAGTGCTATTTGATCACGGCCGGTGCATCAACGAAGGGCCGGATACCGAATTCCGGGTAGATCTCGCCGGGGAAGTAAACGGTGCCGTCCTTGACCACCATGGAGATCCTTTTGATGGCCTGCAGATCCTGCGTGGGATCGCCGGGAACCAGGAAGAAGTCCGCCAGCATGCCTGCTTCGACGGCGCCGAGCTGGTCAGACTGGCCGAGGTATTCGGCCATGTCCCAACTGGCCAGTTTCAGCAGTTCCGGGGCGCTCATGCCCAGCTGCTGGTAGAGCTCCAGCTCACGGTGGTAGGTGAAGGAACCGCCGAGATCCGTGCCGGGCACCAGGAGAATGCCGCTTTCATGCATGAGGCTCAGGGTTTCCACGATTTTGTCAAAAGCCTGCCAGTACGCGGTGTCGTCTTCGGGGTTGGACGTATCGGCCCAGGCGGTGCGGGCGGCCCGCTGGGCGGCCGGGGGCAGGTGATCCACGTAATCGACCATGCCGGGAGACACAGCGCCGTTGCGGGAACGCAAAAGCGTTTCATGAATCGCCAGGGTCGGATCCAGCGCCACCTCGTTCTCGATCATTGCATCGATGGTCGTCGTGACCCGCGGATCGGCCAGGTCCAGCTCCGGCAGCCGCCGCAGGGCCGTGAGGCGCAGCAGGGTTCGCGTGTCCTCCCCCGGTTCCAGTACCCAGCCGAGCATCACCTGGTTGATGTGCGTGAGCTCGTCATAGCCCGCGTCGATCATGGCGTCTGCATTGGAGAAAGCGGGCACGTGGCCGGCTACCCGCAAGCCGTTAGCCCTGGCTTCCGCCACCATGGCCGGCACCCACTCGGGGTTCATGCTGTTGTAAATCTTGATCTGGAAGAAATCGCCATTGGCATAGCGCCTGACCGCGGCCACCGCCTCTTCCTCGGATGACACCAGCTCTCCGTTGTTCGAGCTGAAGGGGCTCGCGCCCTCAATGAAACCGCTGCGCACCACGCGCGGCCCGCCGAGCGTCCCTTCATTGATACGTTGTACCAGCGCGGTAAGCACCTCGTTGTTGTTCCCCATATCGCGGATCGTGGTGACTCCGGCCGCGATATTCAGCAGGGCGCTGTCCTGGTTGAAGTGCCCGTGCATTTCATACATGCCCGCCACCAGGGTGCCCCCGGCGCCGTCTATCACCGTGTCAGCGGCGTAAACCTGCGCACCCGCTTCGGACACGTCGATAATCACATTGTCCTCGATCGTCACGTTCACGGGCCCCCGGCGTGTCAGGCTGCGCGGGTCGAATACGAAAACGTTTTCGATCCGGACCGGCCCCGCATAGTCGTGTGCGACCGTGGCCTGGATGCGTTTCAGGCGATCCGTGGAATAGCGCTCAGCGAGGGACCGCAGCCGTTTGTCTTCCGCTTCGAAGCCTTCGCGGATGACCGCAAAGCGTGGCGACATGGTGGCGAAGAACTCGCCCTGCTGGTCCAGTAACAGGTAGTCCGGATGGTAATCGATGCCGGACAGCGCGTAGCTGGTCACGGTGAGGGGTCCTTCCGGGCCTTCGACCTCCAGCGTCTCCAGCTCCGTGAGCTCCAGCTCGCCGGCGGGCAGCACTGTCATGCGCCGGTCGTCGTCCGCCAGCAGGGCGCGGGCGTAAATCCACAGCGCAAAGGGGCTGGCGTCCTGGGCAACGTAGAGGCTTGGATCATCAAGACGCTGGCTGCTGGCGCCGGTGCTGTCCTGCCAGTCCGCCCGGCCGTCATCGAAGCTGAAACGCTCGTTGATGCCATTGCCGAACGTGGTGGCGCCCTCGATGCTCCACGACAGGGGCAGGCCCGCTTCGTTGAAGGAAACCGATTCACTGAGGGTCGGTCCACGGCCGTTGTTGCGGTACTCGTAGTCAATTTCGGCCGAGTTACTGGAACGTTCCACGGCGAGCTCGCCAATGTCAACGCCCGAGGTCAGCACGCGGAAGCGGACCTCGGTTGCGGGCGTGTCAGCGCTTTCGGCCTCCATCAAAACCGCTTCCTGCGCGGTGAGGGCCATTGGGGCAGCGGCCAGCAGGACGGCAGCCAGGGAAAGAAGGGGCGTTTTCATTGGAATCTTGAGCCTTTTGTGTTTTTCGGATTCAGGGCGTTGCCGCCTGTTCCTGCTCCAGGCGCTTGTCCAGCGCCTGGCTCAGGGCTGCAGCTCCGGCAAATCCCGGAACAGCGCCAGGGCCTCCGGGTTGGCCAGCGCGTCCGTGTTTTTCACCGCCCGGCCATGCACAACGTCGCGCACGGCCAGTTCGGTGATCTTGCCGGATACGGTGCGCGGAATATCCGCCACCTGCAGCACCACTGCAGGCACATGGCGCGGCGTGGTGTTGGCGCGGATCGTTGATTTGATGCGGTCCGTCAGATCCTCATCCAGCTGAAGACCGTCACGCAGGCGCACAAACAGCACGACCCGCACATCGTCATCCCAGTCCTGGCCGATACAGACGCTTTCCAGGACCTCGTCGAGTTTCTCCACCTGGCGGTAAATCTCCGCGGTGCCGATACGCACACCGCCCGGATTCAGGGTGGCGTCGGAGCGGCCAAAGATCATGACCCCGTCGTGTTCGGTCAGGCGCGCAAAGTCGCCGTGCGCCCAGGTGTTGTCGAAGGTGGCAAAGTAGGCGGCGTGGTATTTGCTGCCGTCCGGGTCATTCCAGAACCTGACCGGCATGGACGGGAACGGCTGGGTGCAGCACAGCTCGCCGGTCTCGCCGACCTCCGCCACCGTCCCGTCATCACGGCGGATTTCCACGGCCATGCCCAGTCCCCGGCATTGCAGCTCGCCGCGCCAGACCGGCAGGATCGGGTTGCCGAGCGCAAAGCAGGACACGATATCCGTGCCGCCCGAGATGGAGGACAGGCACAGGTCCTGCTTGATGTCCCGGTAGACGTAGTCGAAGCTCTCCGGCGCCAGCACGGACCCCGTAGACAGGATGGTTCGCAGGGCTTCGAGCCGGTGCGTCTCGCGCGGTTTCAGGCCGGCTTTTTCCCAGGCGGAGATGGCCTTGGCGCCGGTTCCGAACACGGTGATGCCCAGCTCGTCGGCGAGGTCGAACATTGCCGTGGGCTCCGGGTGAAAGGGCGAGCCTTCCCAGAGCACCAGCGCGGCGCCGGTGGACAGGGTGCTGACCAGCCAGTTCCACATCATCCAGCCGCAGGTCGTGAAGTAGAACACGGTGTCGGCACGGGTGATGTCCGTATGCAGCACCAGCTCCTTCAGGTGCTGCAGCAGGGTGCCGCCGGCGCCGTGGGTGATGCACTTGGGCACACCGGTGGTGCCGGAGGAGTAGAGAATGTAGACCGGGTGATCAAAAGGCAGCTGCGTAAAGTTGATGGTGCTGGCGTCGTTATCGGTGAACTGCCCGTAGCTCACGGCCTTGTCCAGCCCGCCGGTGTCCGCTGTTTCGGACAGGTAAGGGCACACCACGACCTGCTCGATGCTGGGGATGCCGTCGATGATCGCCCGCACCCGGTCCAGGCAGTCGTGGGTCTTGCCGCCATAACAGTAGCTGTCGACGGTGAACAGGACGCGCGGTTCGACCTGGCCGAGCCGGTCAAGCACGCCGGCGGCGCCGAAATCCGGTGAGCAGGAAGACCAGATCGCCCCGAGGCTGGTTGCCGCGAGCATGGCAATGATGGTTTCCGGAACGTTCGGCATGAAACCGGCCACGCGATCGCCCGGCTGCACCCCGAGCGCGCGGAGCGCGTGCGCGGTGCGGGCGACTTCCCGGTGCAGCTGGGCAAAGCTCACGGTGCGTTTTGCGCCGGCCTCGTTTCTGAAGTGAATCGCCGGCGCTCCGTCCCGGTAACGCAGCAGGTTTTCCGCGAAATTCAGACGCGCATCGGGAAAAAAGCGCGCCTTCTCAATCTGGTCGGCATCAACCAGGACGCGATCACCGCGGGTGCCAAGCACGCCGCAATAGTCCCAGGCGGCGGCCCAGAAGGCTTCCGGCTGTTCAATGGACCACCGGTACAGGCTGGCATAGTCGTCGAAACGCCCATGCTTTTTTGCCAGCCCTGTCATGAAGCAGGCCAGGTTGGACCGTTCAATCTGCTCCGGGGTGGGTTGCCATAGCGGCTGTTCCTGGCTCATGTTGTTCAATCCTGGAGCTGTTGATCTGGCGTTTTGATACCCTGGCTTCAGGACAACTGCTGTTCCAGTTCCGGGATGATCGTGAACAGGTCGCCAACCAGGCCGATGTCCGCCACTTCGAAAATCGGCGCGTCCGCGTCCTTGTTCACCGCCACGATCGTACCCGCGTCCTTGATGCCGGTGATGTGCTGGATGGCGCCGGAAATACCGAAGGCAAAATACAGGTCCGGCGAGATGATTTTGCCGGTCTGGCCGACCTGCATTTCGTTGGGAACGTAGCCCGCATCAACCGCCGCGCGGCTGGCGCCAACCGCGGCGCCGAGTTTGTCGGCCAGGCGGTACACCACCTCGAAGTTCTCCGCGCTGCCCAGGGCGCGGCCACCGGAAACCACCACGGATGCAGTCTGCAGGTCCGGGCGGTCACTGCTGCCGCCTTCAACGCTGACCCAACGGGTATGCGGCGCGGCGCTGGAGACTGCGGCGCGCGATTCCACGGGCGCCGGGCCGCCTTCACCGGCGGCGGCCCAGGAGGCGGAACGCACGGTCCCGACCACGGGCATACCCTCCGGCACGGTGACGTCCACGATGGCATTGCCGGCATAGATCGGCCGCTTGAAGCTGCGCGGCCCCTCGACCGTCATGATGTCGCTCAGGGCGTTGACGCCCAGCAGGGCTGCGGTGTGCGGCAGCACATCCTTGCCGAAGGTGGTGGAAGGCGCCAGTACGTGGCGTGTAACCCTCGGCCGCCGCCGCCAGCTCCGCACCCCAGTTCACGGCCAGCGGCGCAGCCAGGTGCGGCGCATTCGTGGCCAGTACCCGGGTAACGCCGTCAATGGCGGCGGCCTGCCCGGCGATGCCGTCAATGCCGTCGCCCAGCACCAGTACGTGGATGTCGCCGCCAATCGCGCTGGCGCAGGCAATGGTTTTGGCCGTGGCGGGGTTGAGTTGTTCGCCGTCGTGCTCGGCGATGACCAGTATCTTGTTCATTGTCCCGTATCCTCAGAGCAGTCCGCGGTTTTTGAGTTCGCCCAGCAGGGCGGCCGTGTCTTCCACCATGATGCCGCGGCCGCGCGGTTCCGGCGGTGCGTGATGGCCGGTCTGGATCGCGTTACCGGCATCCACGCCCAGCTCGTCCAGCGGCACAACGTCCAGCGGCTTGCGCTTGGCTTTCATGATATCCGGCAGCTTCACGAAGCGCGGCTCATTGAGTCGCAGATCACTGGTGATCACGGCGGGCAGGTCGACTTCGATCGTTTCCAGGCCGGCATCGACCTCGCGGGTCACGGTGGCGGTATCGCCATTGATGACGACCCTGGAGGCGAAGGTGGCCTGGGGCCGTCCCCAGACCGCAGCGGTCATCTGGCCGACCTGGCTGCTGTCATCGTCAATCGCCTGCTTGCCCAGCAATACCAGGCCGGCGCCCTCGCGCTCGGCGAGCGTCTTGAAGACGCGCGCCACGGTCAGCGGCTGCAGCGGATCGGAGGTGTCGACCTGGATCGCCCGGTCCGCACCCATGGCGAGCCCGGTGCGCAGCTGCTGCTGCACCTCGTTGCCGCCCACGGAAACCACGATGACCTCGTCGGCCTTGCCGGCCTCCTTGATACGCAGGGCTTCTTCCAGGGCGATTTCATCAAAGGGGTTGACGCTCATCTTCACGCCGTCGGTCTCGACGCCGCTGCCGTCATTGCGCACGCGGATGCGGACGTTGTAGTCCACCGCTCGTTTGATGCCGACCAGTATTTTCATGCTTTGTCCTTGCAGTGGTTCGCTAGTGTCCGGTGTTGCCCCGCGCGCATGGCCGCTGGCAGGAGTGTTCAGAGATTCTGGTAATTCGGGCCCGCGCCGCCTTCCGGTGTTACCCAGTTGATGATCTGGTACGGATCCTTGATGTCGCAGGTCTTGCAGTGCACGCAGTTCGCCGAATTGATCTGCAGCCGCTGCGCGCCGTTGTCCTCGACCATTTCATAAACTGCGGCCGGACAGAAGCGTGTGCAAGGGTTGCCATATTCTTCCGTGCAACGGGTCGTGCACACGTCCGGTTCGAGGATTTGCAGGTGCACCGGCTGGTCCTCGTCGTGCTCCGTGGCCGCAAAGTACACGGAGGCGAGGCGGTCGCGGGGCGCCAGTTCGCGATCAACCCAGTGCCGGTCCGGCGCGTGGTATGCGGCGCGCTTCTCCAGCTGGGCGTAATCGGCGTGGTTGCGAAGCGTGCGTGGCAGGGCGCCGCCGGTGATGGTCTCCACCACCGCGGTCCACAGGCCGCGCCACAGGCCCTTGTTAAAGCCGGGGCGGATATTCCGCACCTTTTTCAGCTCCGCCATGATCGGGCTGCCGCGTAAACGCGCGTCGAAACCGCTCACGGTGCCGCTGTCCTTCAGGTGCTCGGCCGCGAGCATGCCTGAGCGCAGCGCCTGGTGGGTGCCTTTGATCTTGGGTACGTTCAGCAGGCCGGCGGCGTCGCCGATCAGCAGGGCGCCGGGCATTTCCACGCGGGGCAGTGACTGGTAGCCGCCCTCGACCAGGGCGCGGGCGCCGCTGGAGATGATTTCGCCGCCCTCGAGCAGTTCGCGCATCATCGGGTGATGCTTGAACTGCTGGAAGGCCTCGAAGGGCATAAAGTCCGGGTCCCGGTAGTCCAGGCCGCAGACAAAACCTACCGCGACCCGGTCATCGTCCAGGTGATAGACAAAACTGCCGCCATAAATCGATGTGTCCAGCGGCCAGCCGATGCTGTGCTGGACCAGGCCGGGCCTGGCCTTGCCGGGTGCGACTTTCCACAGTTCCTTCATGCCGATCGCATAGGTCTGCGGGTCGGCGTCCCGGTCCAGTTCGAAGCGCTTGATCAGCTGCTTGCTCAGGTGGCCCCGGCAGCCCTCGGCCAGCACCGTGGTGGCCGCGTGGATCTCGATGCCCTGCACGAAGCTGTCCTTCGGCTGACCGGCCCGGTCCACGCCCATGTCACCGATGATGACCCCGCCGACGGCGCCCTCGTCCGTGTAATGTATGTCACTGGCCGCAAAGCCGGGGAAAATATCCACGCCGGCCGCTTCCGCGTGCTCCGCCAGCCACTGGCAGGTGGCGCCGAGGGAGACGATGAAATTGCCATGGTTGTTCTGCTGGGGCGGTGTGGGCAGCTTGCGCCGGGATTCCGGGCCGAGCAGCCAGAACTCGTCGTTGCTTACCGGCACGCAGACCGGTGGCGGCGCCTCGCGCCAGCCGGGGACCAGTTCGTCCAGCGGACCAGGCTCAATGACCGCCCCGGAAAGAATCTGCGCACCGATTTCCGAGGCCTTCTCGATGACCGCGACCTGGAGCGACTCATCCAGTTGTTTCAGTCGTAAACCACAGGCCAGACCGGCCGGGCCGCCGCCGACAATCACGACGTCATAGTCCATGACTTCCCGGGCCGGGTCCTGGGCGGGCGTTTCCGATGACGTGTGAATTTCGCTCATAGGTTTCGAGGCGTTGGAACAGCGGGCCATTATAGCGGGAGAGGGCGCAAGGTCCCATGCCCCCGACGACGTCTTTTGGCTATACTAACCGGCAGCAGGACAGGTGACCGTGAACCGGAAGGAATCCATCGATGAATATGCTTGAATATTTCAGAACGTGGGACGACGTGGTCGAGTTTCCGAAGCAGACCCAGATTTTCCACGAGTTGGATACCGCAGACTTCATGTACGTGATTCTCAGCGGGGAAGTGGAAGTCTCGCTGCGCAACGAGCCGCTCGGCGCGGAGCTCGAGGGCGGCATAGTCGGCGAGATGGCCATGATCAACAAGGCAACGCGCTCCGCCACGGCGACTACCCTGACAAAAGTGACCGCTGCCCGCGTCACCCGGGACCAGTTTCGGGAAATTATCGCGGATAACCCGGATTTCGCCCTGCACATCATGCAGGTCATGGCGAACCGGCTGCGCGTGGCGGATCAGATTATTGTCGGCTGACGCCTGACGCCTGACGCCTGACGCCTGACGCCTGACCCGGACCGTTTTGTCCTGCGCGCGGAGGAATGGCGCAGCTCCCACAGGTCTGCACCGCGCAGAATCACCCCCGAATCAGGCGCATGAAAGGCGTCATTGGCAGCACCTCGGCAATCCACCTGGGCGGCCCGGGGCATGACGTCAAAGGGAGAGATGAAGCCGGACAGCAGGATTACCCTGTAGGCGTCCAGCAGGTTGCCGCGCACCGGCACCCGGAACAGCCAGTCTCCCAGGATCAGCACCAGGGTCTCCCGCTGTCGTTAAAGCCGGTTCCAGCCCGGTACGGGCCAAACGTATAATTGGCCGATGAACGCGCAGCCCCAGAACACCGCCGTGCCTGCCGGCGCCCACCGCATCTGCGTGGCGCCCATGATGGACTGGACCGACCGGCACTGCCGGTACTTTCACCGGCTGCTGGCGCCGTCCGCGCTGCTCTACACCGAGATGGTCACCACCGGGGCGATTCTGCACGGCGAACGCGACCGCCTGCTGGACTACAACCCGGAGGAGCATCCGGTGGCGCTGCAGCTCGGCGGCAGCGACCCGGCGGACCTGGCCGCCTGTGCAAAAATTGCGGTGGATTGGGGCTATGACGAGGTCAACCTGAATGTCGGCTGCCCGTCTGACCGGGTGCAGCGGGGACGCTTCGGCGCCTGCCTGATGAAAGAGCCGGAGCTGGTTCGTGACTGCCTTGCGGCGATGCAGGACGCGGTGGCTGTCCCGGTCACCATCAAGACCCGCCTCGGGGTGGACGAGCTGTATCACTATGACTACTTTCGCGATTTTGCCGGCATGCTGTTCGAGGCCGGTATCACCGTGCTGGTCGCCCATGCCCGCCGCGCCTGGTTGAGCGGGCTGAGCCCGAAGCAGAACCGCGACGTACCGCCCCTGGATCATGACTGGGTGTACCGCCTGAAATCCGAGCTGCCCGGGCTCACGGTGGTGATCAACGGGGGCGTGGAGGACATCGATACCGCGCGGGAGCACCTGGACCACGTGGACGGCGTCATGATCGGTCGCGCGGCCTACCACGACCCCTGGCTGCTGGCGCAGTGCGAGCACGCGTTTATCGGCGGCGCTGCACCGGCCACGCGCGATTCGCTGCTTGAACCCATGTCGCGCTACCTGGCGGACAACGTGGCTCAGGGCGTTCCCGTCAAGCACATCACCCGCCACGTATTGGGCCTGTTCCAGGGCCAACCCGGCGCGAAGGTCTGGCGCCGCTACCTCAGCGAGCATGCGCACCGCGAGGACGACAATGCGGAAATCCTGCGCGAAGCCGTGACCGCCATGCGCACAGTGCAGACCGCCCGGGCATGATCACCGCAGATCCGGCAGAGTTCCTGGACCGGCTGGGCGCGCTGGAGAGCGATCCGTCGCGCGCCTTGCCGCGCGGCGTCCTGATGGTGATGCCCGAGCAGTTTTACGTTGAGCCGGAAACGGCAGCGGATAATGTGTACCTGGACCTGCGGGACCGTGCCGACCCGGTATTGGCGAGTCAGCAGGCGCAGGCCCTGGCCGCGCTGATCGAATCGATCGGAATACCGGTCCGGCGTTTTCCCGGCCGGCCTGACCAGCCGGACGGCGTGTTCAGCAACAATGTCTTCGCCACGGCCCCGGGGCGCGCGGTGGTGGGGCACATGGCCTTCGCAAGCCGCCAGCCGGAGACCCGGCGAACGGATATCAGGGACTGGCTGATCGCGCAGGGCTATGCCCTGGCGGACCTGTCCGGGATGGAGTGCATCGCCGAGCTGACCGGGCCGTTGATCATTGACCGGGCGCGCAACGTCGGGCTGTGCGGCATGTCCGGCCGCGTCGACGAGGCCGGCCTGGTCGCCATGCACGAGGCGCTGGGCCTGGCGCTGACCTATCGCTTTGACCTGGTGCCCGGCGAATACCACACCAATGTTGTGCTGTCCGTGCTCGCGGGCAGGGCCTGCCTGTTCGACCCCTCCGCCTTTGCCGACCGCATCTGTGCCCGCAACGCTGCACAGGGCTTTTGACGGTCGATGCATATCGATCACCCCGGCAGAGAAGCAGGGTTTTGTCGGCAATTGCATTGCGCTCACGGACCGGGACCTGTTCATGAGTGCACGCGCGGAGCAGGCACTCAGCGCCGGCAGCCGCCAGTCACTGGAGGCCCTCGGCTTTACGATTCATTCAACCGACCTGTCCGAACTGGAGCGGGCGGGAGGCAGCCTGCGCTGCATGGTGACCGAGCTGTTCTGAACCGGGATAAGCGGAATCAGCGGCGGGCTTTCTGCCAAAGCTTCGCAGAGCGTGGCGTTCTCCCGCACCACCCGTTCAATGGGGAATGACCCGCTGAGCCCTGCAATCGCATAGCTCACCTGTGCGCTGTTGCAGTCATGAACTTCAATCTCCAGGGTTCCGTACTCCGAATCATTGCTCACCGGCTGCGCGGCGCTGTCGAAGATACCGCCCCGGGTGTTGGTGACCGCCAGTTCGGCGCGGTTGCCCTGTCCAGGGGCCGGCGGCGGTCAGCCAGCGGTGACCCGGGTCGCCGAGCGTGGCCGTGGCATCCGGTCCCGGCGTTTCGAGATCAAAGGTGAACCAGGCCAGGAAGATAAGGCCGGCGTCCGGAAATACGCTGAGCAGGATTCCCTGCCCGGGCTTGGCGGGATCGTACCAGGCATCGTTCAGTCCGGCGTTGATGAGTCCATCGGCGGTGCTGTCGCCGCAGCGCGTCGTGTCCTCCGCCAGGGAAAGCGTGGGTTGGGCGATGGCCGTGTTATTGAGCGGATTGCTGTCACCGGGCTCCACGTCCGCGATGCGGCCGATAATCCGCCAGTCGCCCGCGGCCAGGTGGCAGGTGTCCAGCGCAAGCCGGTTTTCGCGGAACGACTGGGCCGGGATAGTGCCCTCGGATGCAAACGAGCCGAGCAGGGTGTCTTCGTCACCCAGAGCCGCATCGGCAGAACCGTAGAAATCGACGCGGTAGCGGCTGGCCGACTCGTTGGTCGGATTGGCCACGATAAAGCCGACCTGCAGTGTCTCCCCGCGTTGCAGAGCGGGCGTCGCAAAGCTGACCTGTCAATGACAGATCCTGCGCCCTTGCCTCGGCCAGGAGCATAAGCAGGGTGATGAGTCATCAGCAGACGCGCGTGGAAAGCATGCATGGCTTGCAGGCCCGGGTAAAACAAGCCAGCTTTAGGCGCAGCCTGACCAATTCCGTGTGAAAGCGTGTCCACGGGCGCCTTGCGGCGCACGCAGCGCCCTGCCGGTTCAGAACGGGTTCAGCCTCATGCATTAGAATTCCGCTCATGTTCAAACATTGGATAACAGGCCTGCTTGCCGCCGCGCTCAGCGCGGTAGATGGTCCTGCCTGCCTGGGGAATCACCCTGGAGGATGCGGCGCGCAAGGTCGCCGAGGAATACGACGCGCGCGTGTTGTCGGCCAAAACCGTGACCCGTGACGGCAAGCGCGTGCACGAGATCAGGGTGATCACCGCAGAAGGGGTGGTCAAAACCGTCCGGGTACCGGAAGACAGCTGAGGAAAACGACCGATGCGTGTATTGATCGTTGAAGACGACCCGGCACTGCAGGCCTCTGTGGCGGAGCTGCTGCGCGACGCCGGTTACGCCGTGGACCTGACTGCCGATGGCGTGGAAGGGCTGTATTACGGCGAGGAGTACCCCGTCGACCTGGCGGTGATTGACCTGGGACTGCCAGGGCTTTCGGGCCTGGAGCTGATTCGCAAACTTCGCGCATCGGGGCGGCAGTTTCCCATCCTGGTCCTGACCGCCCGGGCCGACTGGCAGGACAAGGTCGCCGGGCTCGAAGCGGGCGCCGATGATTACCTGACCAAGCCGTTCCACCCGCAGGAACTCACAGCCCGGGTCAGCGCCCTGCTGCGCCGCGCCGCCGGCCACGCGCAGCCTGAAGTCAGTCTGGGGCCGCTGAGCATCGACCTTTCCGCGCAGCGCGTGGCCATGGCGGGCAAAGAGGTGGAACTCACCACGTTCGAATACAAGGTGATCGAATACCTGGCCCTGCACCCTGACCAGGTCGTGACCAAGACCACCCTCAGCGAGCACATTTACGAGGAAGACGCTGACCGGGACAGCAATGTGATCGAGGTGTTTGTCGGCCGGCTGCGCAAGAAGCTGGATCCGGAGGGCACGATCAAGCCGATAGAAACGCTCAGGGGGCGCGGCTACCGCCTGAATCAGCGCGCGCTCCAGGGTGACGCAATGGGTGAGTGAAGCGGCCGGTGAGCGTATGAGCGAAACCGGTTCACCTCGGGTTTCCGGTCGGGTTTCCGGGCGGGCTGCCGGGCCGCGCAGGCCCGCGTCCCTGCGCCTGCGGCTGACCCTGCTCGCGTCCCTGACGCTGGTGATTTCACTGGGCGCCGTTGGCGTGGCGCTGGACGCGGCCTACCAGCGCAGTGCGCAGGTCGGCCTGCAGCAGCAGATGGAAACCTGGGCGTATAGCCTGATGGCGGCCATGGAGGTCGATCCGGACGGTGAGATCCGCCTGGGTGTCGCCCCCGCGGACCCGCTGCTGCTGCAGCCGGACAGCGGTGTTTACGGGGTGATCCAGGGTCTGCGAGACAGCTGGAAATCGCCCTCGGTTCTTGGCGTTGCCTTGCCGGAAGTGCCCGCCGAGCCGGCCGGCATGACACGCTTCCAGGCGCCGGATGACAGTCCGTTTTTTCAGATCACCTTCGGCCTGGACTGGCAACTGCCGGACGACCAGGTCGAACCGGTGACCGTTGCCGTGCTGGTCGATCGCGAACGCCTCGCGCCCGCGCTGGCCTCCTTTCGCACCGGGCTCTGGCAGTCCCTGGGGGCGGCAGCACTGCTGCTGGCGCTGGCGCAGCTGCTGTTTTCCGCCATCAGCCTGCGCCCGCTGAAGAAGGTGGCCCTGGATGTGGCAAACGTCGAGGCGGGACGGACCAGCCGTCTTGCCGGGCCCTATCCCCGCGAGTTGGAGCCGCTCACGCGCAACGTGGATCACCTGCTGGCCTCGGAACAGGCCAACCAGGCGCGGTATCGCGACGCCCTGGACTCGCTGGCGCATAGCCTGAAAACCCCGCTGGCGGTGCTCAAGGCCAACCCGGACTCCGATCCGGCCCGGCGCCAGGCGCTGAGCGACATGGAGCTGCTAATCGCCACGCGCCTGGAGCGCGCTGCGGCCGGCACCCGCCGCGCCCTGGCTGCCCCCTTACCGGTCGCGCCCGTGGTGGAGCGGCTGGCCGCATCCCTGCGCAAGGTGCATTCTCAGGATTTGCGAAACCTGCAGTGCATCATGGAACCCGGCCTGGTGTTTTTCGGCGAGGAACGCGACCTGATGGAACTGGCGGGTAACCTGTTGGACAACGCCTGCAAGTATGGCGCGGGACAGGTGCGGCTCGAGGCGCGCGCTGTCGGCGCGGGTCCGCGCCCCGGCCTGGAACTGGTCGTGGGCAACGACGGACAGCCGGTGAGCCTGGAGGGCCTGGTGCAACGGGGTCTGCGTGGCGATGAGCGGGCCGTGGAGGGCCATGGCCTGGGATTGAACATTGTTGCAGAGATCGCCAGCGCCTATGGTGGGCGTCTGAGCTTCGGCCAATCCCCGCTCGGCGGGGCCGAGGTCTCGGTCATAATTCCCGCGGGTCATTTGGCAATAGGGGACAGCAACTGATGGAACGACTTCTGGGCATCATGCGGCGGCTGCGCGATCCGGAAAACGGGTGCCCCTGGGACCTTGAGCAGACCTTCGAGACCATCGCGCCCTATACGATCGAGGAGGCCTACGAAGTCGCTGATGCGATTGAGCGCGGCGACGCGGAGGACCTGTGCGACGAACTGGGCGATCTGCTGCTGCAGGTGGTGTTTCATGCGCAGATCGCCGATGAGCAGGGCCTGTTCGCCTTCGCCGACGTGGAGGCCGCAATCAGCGACAAGATGGAGCGGCGCCACCCGCATGTCTTTGCTGATGCCAGCGTGGACAACGCCGAGGCGCAGACGCGCGCCTGGGAAGAAAGCAAGGCGGCCGAACGCCAGGCTGCGGGCCTGACCAGTCTCATGGATGGTGTCGCCCCGGGTCTGCCCGAGTGGATGCGCGCCCGCAAGTTGCAGAAGCGTGCCGCGCAGGCCGGTTTTGACTGGCCCGGTCCGGAGCCGGTGCTGGAAAAACTCGAGGAAGAGCGGCAGGAAGTACGCCAGGCGATCGCCGGCGGCAACCAGGATCATATCGAGGAGGAGCTGGGTGATTTGCTGTTCGCTGCGGTCAACCTGGCGCGCCAGTTGAAACTGGACCCGGGCGTGGCGCTGCGCCGGGCCAACCGTAAATTCGAACAGCGGTTCCGCGCGATGGAGGAGCAGGCCGGCGGCACGGAGGCGTTTGCCTCGCTTGACCTCGATGCGCAGGAGCAGCTTTGGCAGATGGTAAAAAGGACGCGCTGATTCATGCAGAACTGGATAACAACACTGGACCCCAACAGCCTGGTCATCGGCGGTTTGTGCGGTCTGCTGGTCTCCCTGTTCCTCGCCTGGCTGGCATTTCGTCGCGGGGCGAACAATGCCCGGGCGATCGCGGAACCCGAAATCGGCGGGTTGCGGGAAAGCCTGGCCGAGCGGGAAGCGTCGTTGCAGCTGGCCCAGGTCCGCGCCGACGAGCTGAACCAGGCCCTGGCTGAGACGCGGCGGGAATTGGCGGTCGAGCAGACCAGGCTGCAGGAGCAGCAGGACCATTACAGGCGGGAGAGGGCGGCGCTGGACGACGCTGAAAAACGCCTTGGCGAGCAGTTCGAGCGCCTGGCGGGGCAGGTGTTTGACCAGCGCTCAAAACAGTTCACCGAGCTGAGCGAGAAGCAGCTCGGCAGCCTGCTGAAACCGTTCACCAAGGACCTGGAAGCCTTCCGGGGCAGGGTCGAGTCCACCCATTCGGAGGAGCTCAAGCAGCACGCGGCGCTGCGGGAACGACTCAAGCAGCTGGAAAACCTCAACCTGCAATTGCACGAGGACGCAAAAAACCTCACGCGCGCGTTGACCACGGATGTGAAAACCCAGGGTGGCTGGGGCGAGCAGCAGCTGGAAAAACTGCTCGAGCTCAGCGGGCTGGTCAAGGGCGAGAACTATCACACCCAGTACTCGGTGACCGGTCAGAATGGCGAGCGGTTGCAACCCGACCTGGTGCTGCTGTTGCCGGAGGGTCGCACCATCGTCATGGACTCGAAGGTGTCGCTTACCGCCTGGACACGGCTGCAGGCGGCCGAGGACGAGGGCGTGCGGGAACGCGAGCTGAATAACCACATCAAGTCCCTGCGCGCGCACATCGACGGCCTCAGCAACAAGAACTACGCCAGCGTCGAGGAGCTCAACGCGCTGGATTTCGTGCTCATGTTCGTGCCGATCGAGTCCGCGCTGATTGCGGCCCTGCAGCAGGACCCGTCGCTGACCGAGTACGCCCTGAAGCGACGCGTTGCATTGTTGTCCCCGGCCAATTTCCTGGCCACCGTGCGGACCGTGGCCTCGGTGTGGATGGTGCACAAGCAGAACGCCAACGCGCGGGACATTGCCAGCCGGGCCGGCTTGCTCTACGACAAGTTTGTCGGCTTCGCGGAGAACCTCAAACAGGTGGGCGCGCGCCTGGACCAGGCGCGCAAGGCTTATGACGGGGCGGTTTCCCAGTTGACCAGCGGGGCGGGCAACCTGGTCGGCCAGGCGGAAAAACTCCGCGCCCTGGGCGCGAAACACAACAAGCAGCTGGATGACGGGCTGGTCGAGGAATCCCGGGCGCACCGCCTGTCAGTGGTCAGGGATGACCCGGATCGCGCCGCCCTGGAGCAGGACAGCGAGCCGGATGCGTCGTCCGGGTCAGAAGAAAAGAGCGCCGGGGACGGCGCCTAGGCCAGCTGTCCGAGCGTGACCCGCTCGTGGCCCTGGAGGTCGCAGCGGCTCTCCACCTGTACATAGCCCGAGTCCGTCAGCAGCGCGCGGAGCGCCGCACCCTGGTCGAAGCCGTGCTCAAACAGCAGCCAGCCGCCCCGGTTCAGGTGCTCACGGGCCTGGCTCACGATGCGCCGGTAGGCCAGCAGTGCATCGGCGCCCGGCGTCAGTGCGCCACGGGGTTCAAAGCGGCAATCTCCGCGGGACAGGTGCGGGTCGTCGTCCGCCACGTAGGGCGGGTTGCTCACCACCAGGTCAAAGGGGCCTTCCAGCGCCGCAAACCAGTCACTGTGCAGAAAGGTCACGCGTTCCAGTCCGTTGCGCCGCGCGTTGGCGCCTGCGATGTCCAGCGCCGCCGTGCTGATATCGGTCGCCACGAGCTCCGCATTGGGACGTTCGGCGGCCAGCGCCAGTGCGATGGCCCCGGAGCCGGTGCCCAGGTCGACGACCCGCAAGGGCGTATTCTCCGCCATGTGCTGCAGCGCAGCTTCCACCAGCAGTTCAGTTTCCTGCCGGGGAATCAGGACCGCGGGGTCCACCGCCAGCTCCAGGGTCCAGAATGACCGGCTGCCGGTCAGGTAGGCGAGCGGCTCGCCGGCCAGGCGACGGTCCAGCAAGCGGCTAAATTCAGCTGCCTGGGTGTCTGCCAGCGGCTCATCGCCATGGCTGAAGAGAAAGGCGCGGGGGCGCTGCAGAACGCCGGCCATCAAAAGTTCCGCCTCGAGCCGCGGCGCGGCGCCCTCGTCATCACGGTCCGCCAGGCGGGCGGCAGCGGCGCGCAGCTGTTCGGCGATGGTCACGGGCAATGATCGTGGCCTGAGGCGTGGCGATCAGCGACTCAGGCGTCCGCCGGCCGCGCCTCATCATCGGCCACCCGCGCCTCCGCCAGGGGACTGGTCCCGCTTTCCGGGTCCTTGCGGCCGGGCAAAATTGCGGCCATGGCGTTTTTCCACCAGCGCGTCGCGTCTTCGAGGATCAGGTACAGCGTCGGGATCAGGATCAGCGTGATGGCCGTGGCAAACACGATGCCAAAGGACAGGGAGGTCGCCATCGGGATCACCAGCTGCGCCTGCAGGCTCTTTTCAAAGATCGTGATCGGCGCCAGCCCGAGGAAGGTTGTCAGGGACGTGAGCAGGATGGGCCGGAAACGAACCCTGGCGCCGTCCAGGACCGCCTGCCTGAGCGGCACGCCTTCGCGTTTCTCCTCGTTGATGTAGTCCACCAGGATCAGGCTGTCGTTCACCACCACGCCGGACAGGGCGATGATGCCGAAGTAACTGAACATGGATACCGGGATACCGAGTATCCAGTGGCCGACCAGTGCGCCGATGATGCCGAAGGGAATGACCGACATGATCAGCAGCGGCTGGCCGTAAGAACGCAGCGGAATGGCCATCAGGGCGTAGATCAGGAACAGGGCCAGGGCCGCGCCGCTGAGCAGTTGTCCCTGCACCTCCTGGGCCGCCTGGCTGGAACCGCTCAGGCGGGACCGCACGCCCGGGAACTGGGACAGGACCTCGGGCAATTCCCGGCGCAGGATGTCCGCCGTGATCTTCTCCGGCTCGGCGAGGTCCTTGTCCACCTCGGCGGTCAACCGCACTGCGCGTTCCCGGTCAAAGCGCTGGATAAACAGCGGGCTCTCGGTCTTTTCGATCTCGGCTACCGCGTTGAAGGGCACGCGGCCGCCGCTGGGCGTGCGGATGCGCATGGTGTCCAGGTAGCCCACGGAATCGCGCTCATCCTCGGGGAAGCGCACCATCACGCGGACCTCGTCCTGGCCCCGCTGGACCCGCTGGACTTCCTCACCGTAGAAGCCGGCGCGCACCTGGCGCGCAAGATCGCCCAGGGTCAGCCCCAGGGTTTCCGCTTCCGGCTTGATGTTCAGCTTGATTTCAGGGCGTCCGCGCTCATAGCTGTTGCGAATGTCATAGACGCCGGTGTAGGCGGTCATGCGCCGCTCCATCTCTGCGGCGGCCCGCGCCACCTGGTCGATGTTGGCGCCGATCAGCTCCATGGAGATGGCCGCACCACCCCCGGGGCCGCCGCCGCGGTTGCTGAATCCGAGCTGTTTCACCCCCGGAATCTGCCCAACCTTCTCCCGCCACAGGCGCAGTACCTCGTTGCCCGAAGGCCCGTGCTCCTCGTCGCGGACCAGTTCCACGGTCAGGCGTCCGGAGGTTTCGCCGGTGGCGATGGTCAGCACGTGGTTGACCACCGAGCCCGGCTCCTTGCCTTGCCGGCGGCTCAGTTCTGCATCGGTTTCGTACAGGCCGTCCACCAGTTCGCGCAGCGCGAAATGGGTCTGGGTCGATGGCGTGCCCTCGTTCATCTCCACGGACACGCGCAGGAAGTCCGAGGCCACATCCGGGAAAAACACCGTGCGCAGGACGCCGCCGGCCACCAGTCCGATGGACAGGATCAGGGCGGCGATAAAGCCGGCGACCGTCAGGTAGCGGCGTTTCAGGCATTTCTCGAGCAGCGGCACGTAGAACCGGTCGACGAAGGTATGCAGGCCCTCGCTGAAAAAGCGCTGGAAACGCACAAAGGGGTTGTGGGTGTCCGCGGCATAGGGGCGGATTTTCATATGCGCCAGGTGAGCGGGCAGGATCAGCTTGGACTCGACGATGGAAAAGACCAGGCACAGCACGACCACCCAGCCGATCGGCGCCATGAACTGGCCGGAGGTGCCGCTGACCAGCAATATGGGCAAAAAGGCGGCGATGGTCGTCAGGACGCCAAAGGTCGCCGGCACCGCGACGCGCTTGACTCCCTCGACGATGTTGTCCACCGAGTGTCCCTTGGCGCGCATGTTCGTATAGGCGGATTCGCCAACCACGATCGCATCATCGACCACGATACCGAGCACCACGATAAATCCGAACAGGCTGATCAGGTTGACCGTCACCCCCAGGCTGGGAAGGAAGATGAAGGACCCCAGAAAGGCCACCGGCAGGCCGACCATGACCCAGAAGGCCAGTTTCAGGCGCAGAAACAGGGACAACGACAGGAACACCAGCAGGGCGCCGAAAAACAGGTTTTTCAGCATCAGGTCCAGGCGGCCGTCGAGGTAGTAGGTAATGTCCGCCCAGTAGTCGATGTTGATGCCCGCCGGCAGGCTGTCCTTGCGCCCGTCAACCCACTCGCGAACGGTGGCGGAAATCTCCAGCTCATTTTGCGTGCCGACTGACTGCACCTCGATGGAGATGGCCGGGTTGCCGTCGAACTCGGAGAAGCGCCCCACGTCTTCGAAACCATCGCGGATATCGGCAACTTCCTTCAGCAGCAGGCGCGTGCCGTCCGCATTGGTGCGCACGACGATGTCCTCAAAGTCCCGGCCCACGTAGGCCTGGCCCTTGGTACGGACCTGGATATCGCCGGCCTCGGAGCGAATCGCGCCGGCCGGCAGGTCCAGGGAGCCCTGGCGGATGGCCTGGGCAACCTCGGCCAGGGTCAGGTCAAAGCGCTGCAGGTCGTACTCGCTGACCTCGATGCTGATTTCGTAAGCCCGCGAGCCCAGGATCTGGGCCCGGGTCACGCCCGGCAGGGCGACAATCTCGTTGCGGACCTGCTTGGCGTATTCCTTGAGCGTGCGCTCGTTCACATCGCCCGAGACCGTGACGATCAGTACCCGGGACTGGAACCGTGTGCGGGATACCGTCGGCTTCTCTGTGTTGTCCGGAAAGGTCGGGATCGCGTCAACCCGGCTCTTGATTTCGTCCATGACCTCGGCGACATCATATTCCGGGTCAATCTCCGCCTGCACCGTGCCCGAGCCCCGCCGGGCCGTGGACTGCAGTTCCTTGATGCCCTCGATGTCCTGGATGGCCTCCTCGATCTTTACCAGGATGCCTTCTTCCACGTCCTCCGGGCTGGCGCCGCAGGAACGGCATGGTGACGGTGACGTAGTTGAGCTCAATCTTTGGCTGGGCCTCTTTCTTCATGGTCAGCGCGGTGGCAAGGCCGCCGACGATGAGAATCATCATCAACAGATTCGCGGCAACCGAGTTGCGGGCGAACCAGTCGATGAGGGCCATGTAGGGGTTCATGCTTTTCATGGGTATTGCCTCAACCTTCCTTGACCGGCGCCGCTTCGGTCGTGTCCACCGCAACGGCGTCCTGAGCCGGGGTTTCTCCGGAAATGACCAGGCGGGTACCGGGAATCGGGGCGTCGAGCGTGGTGGTCACCACCAGCTCGCCACCCTCAACGCCGCCGGTCAGATACACCAGCTGCGGTTCCGCCCGGGCCACGGTGACCTCGCGGATTTCCAGTTCCCGCTCCTGGTTGGCCACCAGGATCGTATTGTCGTTACGCAGTACGTAGCGGGGCAGAATCACCGCATTGTCGATATGAACACCCTCGATGGCCGCCCGTACGAAGGTACCCATGCGCAGCTCCGGTTGCTGGCTGCGGCCCAGGAGCCCGTAGGGATCGTCCACCTCGGCGACCGCGTAGAGCACGCGGCTGCTCTCGTCGATGACACCCTCGGTGCGAATCAGCCGGGCGTCCCATTGTTCGGTCTGACCGCCGACCTCCGCCTGCAGACTGACGGCGGGATAGGCATCCGGCTCCAGGTCAGCGGCGGCAGGCAGGTTCAGAAACGCCAGATCGGCGGAAGCCAGGGGCAGGCGGATCTCGGCCCGGTCAACGGCAAAGGTAACCCCCAGCTGGGAACCGGCCGATACGAACTGGCCGATGTCCACGCGCTTGCTGCGAACCAGTCCGTCATAAGGTACGGAAATGCGGGTGCGCTGCAGATCACGACGGGCCTTTTCCAGGTCGGCCTGGGCCGCCATCACATTGGCTTCCGCATCGGCCAGCTGGGGCTGCCTTGCGACCAGGGGCGGCGGCTCGCCGGTGCGGCCAAGGTTGCGCCAGTCCTTGAGCGCCTGCGCCGAGCGGGCTTTCTCGTCGGCCAGCTGCGCCTGGCGCGAGGCCAGGGCCGCCTCGGCGCGTTTCACCGCGGTTTCAAAGTCGCTGGGATCAATTTCGAGCAGTACTTCCCCGGCGCGGAAGAACCCGCCGGCGACAAAATCCGGTGACACGCGCACCACCTTGCCGGTTACCTCGGCGACCAGCGTGGTCTCCGTGCGCGGACGCACGGGGCCCTGCGAGTTGACAATGAAGTTGAGCGATTCCGCCCGGGCCTCAATGGTGTCGACCAGCACTGCGGACTGCCCGCTGTCAACGCGTTCCGGACGTTTGCTGCCCGCGAAGCGAATCATGGCGATGACCACGACAATGGACAGGACGATCAAGCCCAGCGGAAGGATGTAGCGAAAAAACTTGCGTGCAAAAGTCATGACAGTGGTCCGGTGGTTCCCTGGTGCGCGATGGTTGTTATGCAGTGATCCGCGTCCGGCGCCCGCTTTGACGCCTGAAACCGGAAAATGTTGCGCAATTGTTCAGAATTGTACCCATTGTGGCGCTTTGACCGTGAAGCCATGGTCGTCCGGTGAACCACGGGGCAGGCGGTTTTCACGTGCGCAGGGTACAATGGAAAATTGCCAGTGAATAGCAAGCAAGGCCCTCTCAAAATGCTCAAACCCCGCGATAACGGCATCATTCTGAAATCTCCGCAGGACATCGAAGCCATGCGCGTCGCCGGCCAGATGGCCGGCACGGTGCTGAAGATGATCCGCGAACACGTCCAACCGGGCATTACCACCGGTGAACTGGACCAGATCTGCCACGATTACATCACCCGTGAACAGCAGGCGATTCCGGCGCCGCTCAATTACAAGGGCTTTCCGAAGTCCATCTGCACCTCGGTGAACCACGTGGTCTGCCACGGTATTCCCGGGAGACAAGGTGCTCAAGGATGGCGACATCGTCAATATCGATATCACCGTGATCAAGGATGGCTGGCACGGCGACACCAGCAAGATGTTCATCGTGGGGGAGCCGACCATCCGCGCCAAGCGGGTCTGCGATATTGCCTACAAGGCGATGACCACGGGCATCGAGATGGTCGCGCCGGGTGTGCGGCTGGGTGATATCGGGCATGCGATACAGCGCTTCACCGAGGGGCAGGGTTGCTCGGTGGTCCGCGAATATTGCGGGCACGGCATCGGCCAGGTCTTCCACGAGGATCCCCAGGTGCTGCACTACGGCAGGCCGGGCACCGGTGAGGTGCTCGTCCCCGGCATGGTGTTCACCATCGAGCCCATGGTCAACCTCGGGCGCCGCGAAACGCGGCTGATGCCTGACGGCTGGACCGTGGTGACCCGTGACCGCAGTCTCTCGGCCCAGTGGGAACACACGATCGCGGTGACAGAAGACGGTTACGACGTTCTCACGCGCCTGCCCGGCGACCCGCTCTGAGCGGAGCCGTCATGCCGGCAACCGCCAGCCGCCAGGATGCCCTGCCAGATCCGGCGTTTGCCGGTGAGTTGCTCGCCACCGATCAGCTGACCGGCGACAGCGCGCCCGCGGTGGTGAAAAGCCTGCGCCGGGCGCTGGAGCAGGTGGACCGGGACCTGGAGGCCCGCTTTCGTGCGGGCACGGACATCCAGCAACTGGTCAGTGCGCGCGCCTGGGCGGTGGACAAACTCCTGCGTTTTGCATGGGATCGCCTGATGGCCGAAGCTGCCGGTGTCGCGCTGCTCGCGGTGGGCGGCTTCGGTCGCGGTCAGCTTCACCCCCACTCGGATATTGATCTCCTCCTGCTTCACGAACAGGACGAGCTGCCGGGCCCGGCGCGGGAGGCGATCGAGCAGTTTGTCACCGTCCTGTGGGATGCGGGATTCTATCTCGGCCACAGCGTGCGCAATCTCGAGCAATGCTTCGAGGAAGTCTCCGCTGACGTTGCCACCGCCACCAGCCTGATGGAGGTGCGCCTGCTTTGCGGTCCCGAGCGGCTCTACGGCGCCCTGGTAGCGGAGATTGCCCCGGATCGCGTCTGGCCCGCCGCCGAATTTTTCCGGGCCAAGTTCGAAGAGCAGCAACAGCGCTATGCGCAGTTCGGAGAAACCGCCTACAACCTTGAGCCCAACATCAAGGAAGGCCCCGGCGGCTTGCGTGATATCCAGACGGTGGGCTGGGTGGCCAAGCGGCGTTTCGGAGATACGGACCTCTACGGCCTGGTCCGTCATGGTTTTCTCCGCGAATCCGAATACCGGGAACTGGTCGAGGGTCAGCGTTACCTGTGGCGCGTTCGCTTTGCCCTGCACCTGCTGGCGCGCCGCGCGGAGGACCGCCTCCTGTTTGATTTCCAGCGCCAGATCGCCGAATGGTTCGGTTACGAGGGCGACCCGGCCAGCAACGAGGCGGTGGAGCGCTTCATGCAGGGCTACTACCGGGAAGTCACGCGCCTGGAGCGGCTCAACGAGCGGCTCCTGCAGCTGTTCCGCGAGGAGTTCATGGACCAGGAAGCCTTGCCGCCGGAACCGCTCGGCGATGATTTTCGCCTGGTCAATGGTTACCTGGAGGCGCGCGATCCGGAGCTTTTCGTCAAGCGGCCGCTGGCGATCATGGAGCTGTTCCTGCTCATGGCCCGGCACGAATTCATCGAGGGTGTGCGGGCGTCCACGATCCGCCTGGTCGTCGATCACCTGTACCTGGTCGACGAGGACTACCGGAACGACGAGCAGGTGCTCGGCCTGTTTCTTGAGCTCCTGCGCCAGCCACAGGGCGTCTACAGCCAGCTGCAGCGCATGAACCGCTACGGCGTCCTGGCGCGACTGATTCCGGACTTTGCGGCCATCGTCGGGCGCATGCAGTTCGACCTGTTTCACGTCTACACGGTGGACCAGCACATCCTGTTCGTGGTCCGCAATCTGCGCCGTTTTGCCTACGGCAAGTACCGGGACATGTATCCGAAGGCCCCGCGGGTCTTCCAGGGCGTGCGCAAGCCCGAGCTGCTCTACCTGGCGGCGCTGTTTCACGACATCGCCAAGGGCCGCGGCGGTGACCATTCGGAACTCGGGGCCATCGACGCCATGGCCTTCTGCAGCCGCCTGCCGCTGCCCGCAGAAGACGCCGAACTGGTGGCCTGGCTGGTGCGCGAGCACCTGCTCATGTCGCAGACCGCGCAGAAAAAGGACATCAGTGACCCGGCCACGGTGCAGGAGTTCGCGGCCAGGGTGAAAACCCAGCTGCGGCTGGACTATCTGTACCTGTTGACCGTGGCGGACATATCCGCCACCAGTCCGAGGCTCTGGAACAGCTGGAAAAGCGGCCTGCTCTGGGAATTGCGCCAGGTGACCTGCCGCGTGCTGGCGCAGAATCCGCAGGTGCCCCAGTTCCGGGAGCATGCGATCGCCCAGTCGCGTGTGACCGCCCTGCATCGCCTGGTCAGTGAAGGGTACAACCGTGAGGCGGTGCAGCGCGTGTGGGACACGCTGCCCAGCAGCGTGTTTCTTGCGTCTCAGTGCCTCGCAGCTGGCCTGGGCGACGGCCTCGGTGCTGGACGTGCCACCGGACGCCACGCTGGTCGCCCTGCGCCCCTGCGAGGAGCGCGAGGTGAGCGAGGTGCTGGTGGTGGCCGCCGATTACCCGGGCCTGTTCGCCAGCATCACCGCCGTATTCGACGAAATGGGCCTCGATGTGCTGTCCGCGCGCATTGCCACCGGCAGCGACGGGCGCAGCTTCGACCTGTTCCAGCTGATGAACGGGCGCGGTGAGCCACTGGATGAGCAGGATTCGGTGTGGCTGCAGGACCGGCTCGGCGAGGCATTGTCCCAGTGCCTGATCCTGGACCCGGTCCAGCGCCCGATGCCACGGCGCCTGCGACCCTTCAAGACGCGGCCCGAACTGAAATTCCGCGCTGGCCGGGACGGGCAGGTAACGGAGCTGGAAATCAGCTGCACGGACCAGCCAGGCCTGCTGTCCAAGCTGGCCGCCGCCATGCACGCGAGCCGGGTGAACATTCACGACGCGATGGTGGCCACGCTCGGTGATCGTGTCGAGGACACTTTCTACCTGACGGGGCGCGACGGCCGGCCCCTGGATGAAGCCACCCAGGACGCCCTGTCCCGGGCGATTCACCAGACCCTGGATTAGAAACCTGGATCAGAACCTGAATTGGATTTGCGAACCCGGGACCCCAAGAACAGCCCATGACCAACAAACATACTCAAAGATCAAATCGAAGCGGCATTTGAGCACCGCGCGACCATCACTCCGGATGCGGCGCCAGCTGGCCTGAAAGCCGCGGTGGAAACGGTGCTCGACAGGCTGGAGAGCGGCGAGTTTCGCGTGGCTGAGCCGGATGCCGAAGCGCCGGGCGGCTGGCGCGTGAACCAGTGGTTGAAAAAGGCGGTGCTGCTCTATTTTCGCCTCTCGCCCAACGTGGTCATGGACTTCGGCGGCATGCGTTATTTTGACAAGGTGCCCATGCGCTGGGCGGGCGATGATTCCGGCATTGAAACCGCGGGGCCGCGGGTGGTTCCGCCCGCGGTGGTGCGCCGCGGCGCCCACGTGGGCCGCAACACGGTGCTGATGCCCAGCTATGTCAATCTCGGCGCCTGGGTGGGGGAGGGCACGATGGTGGATACCTGGGCCACGGTCGGCTCCTGCGCGCAGATTGGCGCCAATGTGCACCTGTCCGGCGGCGTAGGTATTGGCGGCGTCCTCGAGCCGCTGCAGGCCAATCCCACCATCATCGAAGATGACTGTTTCATCGGCGCGCGCTCCGAGGTGGTCGAAGGCGTGATCGTGGGCCGCGGCAGCGTGCTGTCCATGGGGGTGTATATCGGGCAGAGCACCCGGATCTACGACCGCGAGAGTGGCGAGGTGCTGCGGGGTGTCGTGCCCCCGGGCTCGGTTATCGTGCCGGGTTCGCTGCCGGCGCAGGATGGGTCGCACAGTCTTTACGCGGCCATCATCGTCAAGCGCGTGGATGAGCAAACCCGGGCCAAAACCAGCGTCAATGAACTGCTGAGGGAGTATGACCACCGATGATTACCGTGTACGGCATTCGCACTTGTGACACCTGCCGCAAGGCGCTGAAGTGGCTGGAAGCGGAGGGGGTCGATCACCGCTTCCACGACCTGCGCAGCGACGGCCTGGACCGGGGCCGGGTCGACAGCTGGCTGGCTTCACCCCTTGCGGACGGGCTGGTGAACCGTCGCAGCACCACCTGGCGCAACCTGGATGAGACGGCCCGGGCGGCCAGCGGCGCGGCGCTGACCGAGCTGCTGCTGGCGCATCCGACGCTGGTTAAGCGCCCGGTGTTCACCGCCGGGCCGGACGCGGACGATGAGGTGATTGCCGTTGGTTTCGATCCCGCATTGTTGAAGACCAGGCTGGACCTGGTCCCGTGAGCGAAACGCTGGAACTGGCCTGTGCACTGATCGGGCGGGCGTCCATTACCCCCGAGGATGCCGGCTGCCAGCAGTTGCTGGTGGACCGTCTCGAGCCGCTCGGCTTCACGGCGGACTGGCGGTCCTTTGGCGCGGTCAGCAACGTGGTGATCAGCCATGGCCGCGGCGAGCCTGCGCTGTGGTTTCTCGGGCACACCGACGTCGTGCCGCCGGGTCCCGGGCGCCTGTGGCACTCACCACCCTTTGAGCCGACGGTGCATAAGGGCATGCTGGTCGGGCGTGGCGCCTGTGATATGAAAGGTGCTGTCGCGGCCATGGTGGTCGCCCTGGAGCGTTTCGTGCGGGACCACCCGGATCACCCCGGCGAGGTCGGCATCCTGCTCACCAGCGACGAGGAGGGCGACGCCATCGACGGTATCCGCCGCGCCATGCCCGCGCTGGCGGCCGCCGGCCGCGTGCCGGATTACTGCCTGGTCGGCGAGCCCAGCAGCCAGCAGCAGCTGGGCGACACCCTGCGGGTTGGCCGCCGCGGCTCGATCGTCGCGACACTCAACGTCAGCGGTATCCAGGGCCATACGGCCTTCCCGCATACCGTCGATAACCCGGTCCACCGGCTTGCACCATTCCTGCAGGCGCTTACTGCACGGACCTGGGACGAGGGCGTGGATGAGCCGTCCGGCAGCTTTCCCGCGAGCAGTTGCCAGGTCTCCAACCTGCAGGCCGGTACCGGGGCCAGCAACGTCACGCCGGCGGAGGTGACGCTGACATTCAGCCTGCGCTTCAATACCCGGTGGACCAGCGCGACGCTGCGCGCGGAACTTGAGCACATGCTGGCCAGCCACGGCGTTGAGGACTATGAGCTGGATTGGCGGGTTTCCGGCGAGCCCTTCCTCAGCAAGCCCGGTCCCCTGCGCGATGCGGTGGTTGCCGCGGTGCGGGAAAGGCTGGCGATTGAGCCGGAGCTTAACACCGGCGGTGGAACCTCGGACGGGCGCTTCCTGGCGCCGCTCGGGGTAGAGGTGGTCGAGCTTGGCCTGCTCAACCGCACCATTCACAAGGTCGACGAGGCGGTGCCGGTAGAGGATCCGGAGCGTCTTGCGGCTGCTTACGAGGCGGTGCTCAAGCGGCTTTTCTGAACGGCTACCGGGCGGGGCGCTGCGCGGGGTTCCGGCCGGCTTCACACGTAACGATCATTTGGTTTTGCTACCCTGACTCTTTTTGCGAGAACCCCGACTATGACAGACAGTCCGCTTTTAGATCCGCTCGACTTCGCCGGCACAACCCTGAATAACCGGGTGGTACTGGCGCCGCTGACCCGGGGCCGGGCCGGCCCGGAACGCATTCCCAACGACCTGATGGCGGAGTACTACCGCCAGCGCGCCGGAGCGGGTTTGCTGATCACCGAGGCCACGGTCGTGTCGAAGGAAGGCATTGGCTGGATCGACTCGCCGGGTATCTACAACGAGGCCCAGGTCCGGGGTTGGAAAAACATCACGGACACGGTGCATGCGGCCGGCGCGCCCATCGTGCTGCAGTTGTGGCACTGCGGCCGCGCCTCGCACAGCGATTTTCACGACGGACAGCTGCCGCTCTCGGCCTCCGCGGTCAAGATCGAAGGCGACCACATTCATACGCCGCTCGGTAAAAAAGCCTACGAGGTTCCCCGGGCGATGAGCCATGAAGATATCGAGCGGACCGTGGCTGACTACCGCCGCGCAGCGCAGTATGCGCTGGAGGCGGGCTTCGACGCCGTCGAGGTGCATGGCGCCAATGGCTACCTGGTCAACCAGTTCCTGGACAGTCGTTCCAATCAGCGCACGGACGAATACGGGGGCAGCCTGGAAAACCGCTTCCGCTTTTTCGCCCGGGTGCTCGACGCGGTGCTCGAGGTTCTGCCGCCCGAACGGGTCGGCGTGCGCCTGTCGCCGAACGGCGTGTTCAATGACATGGGTGCGCCGGATTACCGGGAGACGTTCCTGTATGCGACCGAGCGCCTGAATGCACTGAAGCTGGGCTATCTGCACGTCATGGACGGTCTCGCATTCGGCTTTCACGAACAGGGTGAGCCCATGACCCTCGCGGAATTCCGGCCACGTTTTGACCAGCTGATCATGGCCAACTGCGGTTACACGCAGGCCTCGGCTGAGGCGGCCATCCGTGACGGCCTGGCTGACCTGGTGGCCTTTGGCCGGCCCTTTATCAGCAACCCGGACCTTCCCGCACGCTTCGAGCACGGCTGGCCCCTGGCGCCCGCCGATGACATGAGCGAGTGGTATACCTCGGGCGCGGAAGGCTACACGGACTACCCGGCCTACCAGGCGGGCTGAGCCGGCTCCCCGGCGACTCCGCCCGGGAACGGTCCCGGAGCGGGTCGTGATGCCCCGGCGGCATTATTGCCGGGGCCGCTTTCCGGCTAGGGTGTCTCGATGCACAGCACCGCCAGCTCCACGTCAGCGGTCCCGACGATGCCGCTCGCTTCACTCAGGGTGCAGTGCTGGTCCGCCGGCTGAGTGACAATGCCGACGTCGTAGGGATGGCCGGTCTCAATGATGCTGGTGAACTGGAAAAGCCCGTTGCCGCCCGGTTCCAGTATCGCGCCGTTGTTGAGCCTCAGGCTCAGACCCGCGGATGTCAGGCCACTGACGTTGACAGCGACGGCGAAACCCTCCTCGAAGCCGCTCGCCACCAGTTCAGACAGGGGTCCATCGCAGGGATCCCCCCGCCCGTCGCCGTCCGTATCTTCCTGCAGGAAACCCGAGATCGGCAGGGGCGGATTAAAAACGTCGGGACAATTGTCGGCGCTGTCTTCCACGCCATCGCCATCCCTGTCGCCCGCCTGGCGAATACCGGTGAATGCCGGTGGCTGGGTCGGCAACTGGTCCGGCCGCGAGGGGACGCAAGTTGGCTCGTCTGCCGGCGCAGCGCCGCAGGCCGCAATGGGCGTAACAAAACCCGTCGGCAAGGGCATGCCGGTCTCGCGGATGGCGCAGATGCGCCGTGATTCACCGCAGATAACGATCATTTCACATTCCGGATCGCTCCAGCCCAGGTCTTCCATCAGCGCGGCATCGCCATACATGGGCAGGCCGCCCTTGAGAACCAGCAGCACTTGCTGTTCGCCGGCACCCGTGACGACCCCGTATCCCTGGCCGCCGTTGGAGTCCCACAGCACGAGGTCCGCCAGCGTCCCGACCCCAAGGTGCCCGATATCATCGGCCATGCCCGCATTGATCGCGGCATTGACGGTGGCCATTCTGAACAGGTCCCGGTCCGAGAACGTGCCGTCCAGGTAATCCCGGTTGAATTCGCTGGCGCAGGCCAGTTCCCGCAGCATGTTGAGGGAGCCGGTGGCCGGCCAGCGTGTGCCGAGTTGGATGGGAATGCGGTTGAAGTGCATGGTCGTGACCGGGGCAGTGACCCCGTAGAGGCTGATGTCATTGCGGGGCGTCCAGGCCAGTGAGGCGCCCTTGGCGGCCATTTCCCTGACCTGTGCCGAGCCGATCCCGATCCCCTGGCTGAGGGTGGCGCCGGCGGCCGTGTCGACGCCGCCCGCCACTCCAGCATCATCGGAAAGGCATTCGAACTCGTTGCTGGCACGCGTATCCATGCCTTCGGCAACGTTCATGTGATAGGGCGCACCCTCAGTCGGGGTGGTGTAGTTGTAGTTGCTGCAGTCGCTTTGACTCTGGCCGTTTGAATCGCCCAGCGGAAAGGTATCACGGTCCCAGGCGGGTCCGCTGACACCGTCCAGGTTGCCGTTACGGTCAAGGTTTCGCACCAGGCCGGCCGCCGCGCCGCTGCCCTGCATGCTCGTGGTGCCGGCAACCAGGGCGCGAAATTCCGCCCAGGCGGATGCGGGAAGTGTCCCCGGACTGACGCTGAGCTGGGAATGCCCACCGAGGCCGCGGCGCCAGTCGTGGCGGTGTTCGTAGCGCTCGGCTCCGTGATCGACGGGCGGGGCATTGGCAAAGGTCATGGACTGGTCGCCGTCGATCATGCCCGGTGCGAGCGTGCTGCCCGGGCAGCTAAGGCGGCGCGCCTGCGCATAACCGGCTTCGCCCGAGCAGTCGCAGGCGCTGCAGGCGATCCGGCCCGTTTCGTCGACCAGCAGTTCTCCGTTGACCAGAACACGGTCTGCCGTGAGCAGGTCTGCACGGATCAGCAAGGCATCGTTGCCGGGCGTAAAGTCGCAGGCACCTTCTGCCGGTGGCAGGGAACGGCACTGCGTGACCTGCTCCTGGGCAAGGACCGGCGCTCCGGCGAGGGCAATCATCAGCAGTGCAAAAAGCTGCCTGCCTGAGAACTTTCCGACTTGCATTGAGCAACCCTCCCTGAAAAACGTTGGTCAACAGTTGGCGCCGCGGGTACAGCGTTTCTCACCGCTACATAGCGTGAGTCTACACCCTAATTATTTTCGCGCGTGAGCCTGCGCGGACTCTTTGCGGCTGTCCGTGTGCAGCGACATCCGGCGGCGTGAGCCCGGCTCGGGTGCATCGCACATGGACGTTTAACCCGGATGGACAAACGCTTGACCGAGGTCAACTAAAGCGCGCTAAACGCTTGATGGAAAACCCTTCGGCCCCAAAATAGGGGGCATTCGAGGGCTCATTACGCCCCAGGCTATTTCAGAGGGTACGCATCATGCGAATGGATAAATTTACCAGCAAGTTCCAGCTGGCCCTGGCCGACGCGCAGAGTCTTGCGATCGGCATGGACCACCAGCTCATCGAGCCGGCGCACGTGCTCGTGGCGCTGATGGATCAGGATGGCGGCTCGGTTCGCCACCTGCTCACGCGCGCCGGCGTGCGCGCGAACTCCCTGCGCTCCCAGCTCGGTGAGCGCCTCGACAGCTTCCCGCGCGTCTCGGGCGCCAGCGGCGAGGTCAACCTGTCGAATGACACGATCAAGATGCTCAACGTGATGGACAAGCTCGCGCAGAAGCGCGGTGACCAGTACATCTCCAGTGAACTCTTCCTGCTCGCGGCACTGGAGCTCAAGGGCCCGCTGGCAGACCTGCTCAAACAGAACGGCGCGACCCTGGAGTCCCTGGAGAAGGCCGTCGATGAGCTGCGCGGTGGTGAACAGGTCGTGGACCCGAACGCCGAAGAATCCCGCCAGGCGCTGGAAAAGTACACCATCGACCTGACAGAACGGGCCGAGCAGACCAAGCTCGACCCGGTGATCGGCCGCGACGAGGAAATCCGCCGCTGCATCCAGGTATTGCAACGGCGCACCAAGAACAACCCGGTGCTGATCGGCGAGCCCGGGGTTGGCAAGACCGCGATCGTCGAGGGTCTCGCCCAGCGCATCGTGAATAACGAGGTGCCGGAGAGCCTGCGCGGCCGGCGTGTGCTGAGCCTGGACATGGGCGCGCTGATCGCCGGCGCCAAGTTTCGCGGCGAGTTCGAGGAGCGGCTCAAGGCCGTGCTGAGCGACCTGGCCAAGCAGGAAGGCAACGTCATCCTGTTCATTGATGAAATTCACACCATGGTGGGCGCCGGCAAAGCCGAGGGCTCGATGGACGCGGGCAATATGCTCAAGCCGGCCCTGGCCCGCGGCGAGCTGCACTGCATTGGCGCCACCACCCTGGACGAGTACCGTCAGTACGTGGAAAAGGACGCGGCCCTGGAACGCCGTTTCCAGAAGGTGCTGGTGGACGAGCCCAGCGTGGAGGACACGATCGCCATCCTGCGCGGCCTGCAGGAGCGCTACGAGGTTCACCACGGCGTCGACATCACGGACCCGGCCCTGGTGGCCGCGGCCACGTTGTCGCACCGCTACATTGCGGACCGGCAGCTGCCGGACAAGGCCATCGACCTGATGGACGAGGCCGCCTCGCGCATCCGTATGGAGATCGACTCGAAGCCGGAAGTCCTGGACCGCCTGGAACGCCGCCTGATCCAGCAGAAGATTCAGCGCGAGGCGCTGAAGAAGGAGTCCGACGAGGCCTCCCGGGCGCGCCTCGAAGATGTGGAAGAGGAAATCTCCGAAATGGAGCGGGAGTTTTCCGACCTGGAGGAAATCTGGAAGTCGGAAAAAGCCGCGGTGCAGGGCGCGACCCATATCAAGGAGGAGTTGGAGCGGGCCCGTGCGGACCTCGAGACGGCGCACCGCGCCGGTGACCTGGCGCGCATGTCAGAGCTGCAATACGGCCGCATTCCGGAGCTGGAAAAGGCCCTGCAGCAGGCCGAGGAAGGCGAGGGCAAGCAGGAATTCCAGCTGCTGCGCTACGAGGTGACCGAGGACGAGATTGCCGAGGTTGTCTCGCGCTGGACCGGCATTCCGGTCAGCCGCATGCTCGAAGGCGAGCGCGACAAGCTGCTGCGCATGGAAGACAAGGTGCATGACCGGGTAGTGGGCCAGAACGAGGCCGTCAAGGCCGTGGCCGACGCCATCCGCCGCTCCCGTGCCGGCCTGTCGGACCCGAACCGGCCGATTGGCTCCTTCCTGTTCCTGGGCCCCACGGGCGTGGGTAAAACCGAGCTGTGCAAGGCCCTGGCCGAGTTCATGTTCGACACGGATGAGGCCATGGTGCGCATCGACATGTCCGAGTTCATGGAGAAGCACTCCGTGGCCCGGCTGGTGGGCGCGCCTCCCGGCTACGTGGGCTACGAGGAGGGGGGCTACCTGACGGAAGCCGTGCGCCGGCGCCCCTACAGCGTCATCCTGCTCGACGAAGTCGAAAAAGCGCATCCGGATGTCTTCAACATCCTGCTGCAGGTGCTCGACGACGGTCGCCTGACCGACGGGCAGGGCCGCACCGTGGACTTTCGCAACACGGTGGTGGTCATGACCTCCAACCTGGGGTCGGACCGCATCCAGGAGCTGTCCGGACGGCCGTATGAGGAGATGAAAGACGCGGTGATGGAGGTCGTGGGCCAGCATTTTCGCCCCGAATTCATCAACCGCGTGGACGAGATCGTCGTCTTCCATCCGCTCGACAAGGCCCAGATCCGCATGATCGCGGGCATCCAGCTGGAGCGGCTGCGGGGCCGTCTGCAGGCCGCCGGGCTGGACCTGGAGGTCTCCGAGGCCGCGCTGGACCTGATTGGCGAGGCGGGTTTCGACCCGGTCTACGGCGCCCGGCCGCTCAAGCGTGCCATCCAGCAGCAGCTGGAAAACCCGCTGGCGCAGAAAATCCTGTCCGGGGATTTCGAGCCGGGCACCACGGTCAAGGTGGACGTGGCGGACGGGGCCTTCGTCTTCGGCTGAAGGCCATTGGCACAAGCGCGCCCCGGGCGGGCGCGCTTGTGTTAAACGTTCAGCAGCAGGTGCTCCCGCTCCCAGGAGCTGATCACCTTGTTGAAGGCTTCGAACTCGTGGCTCTTGACCGCCGAATAGGCGCGTACGAAATCCGCACCCAGTATTTCCTTCAGATCGTCGTGTTCATTCAGCAGTCGCAGCGCTTCCTCGAGGCTGCGGGCAACCGTCAGTGGCTCCGCGTAGGCATCGCCTTCGTGCGGCGCGAGCGGATCAATTTCCTGCTTCATGCCCAGGTAACCACAGGCCAGGGAGACGGCAATGGCCAGGTAAGGGTTGCAATCGGCGCCGGGAAACCGGTTTTCCACGCGGCGCCCCGCAGGGTTGCTGTCCGGTACCCTTATGCCCGTGGTGCGGTTCTCATAACCCCAGTGCATATTGGTCGGCGCGGCAAAGTCAGGCGTCAGGCGCCGGTAGGAGTTCACGCTTGGCGCAAAGAAGGCGATGGCCCCGGGCGTGTAGCGCTGCAGGCCGCCGATGAAATGCCGGAAGCGCGGTTCTTCGCTGCCATCTTCCCGTGAAAAAATGTTCTTGCCCGTGCGGCGGTCAATGATGCTCTGGTGAATGTGCAGCGCGGAACCCGGTTCCCGGGCCATGGGTTTGGCCATGAAAGTCGCAAACACCCCGTTGCGCAGGGCAGTCTCGCGCATGGTTCTTTTGAAAACGAACACCTGGTCCGCAAGGTCCAGCGCATCCCCGTGCAGAAAATTGACCTCCATCTGGGCCAGTCCGGACTCGTGGATCAGCGTGTCCACGTCCAGGTTCTGCGCTTCGCAGTAGTCGTAGAGGTCGTCGATGATGTGGCCGAACTCGTTGACCGCATCGATGCTGTAGGACTGGCGGCCGGCTTCCTGCCGTCCGGAGCGGCCGATGGGCGGCACCAGCACAAGGTCCGGATCGGCGTTTTTCTGCACCAGGTAAAACTCCACTTCCGGCGCCACGACCGGTTGCCAGCCTTCCTGCTCATAGAGTTTCAGCACGTTGCGCAGCACGTTGCGGGTGGACAGCGGGTGCAACCCCCCCTCGCGCAGGTAGCAGTCGTGAATGATCTGGCCGGTCGGTTCCTCTGCCCAGGGCACCAGGCGCATGGTGTTCGGATCCGGATGCAGCATCATGTCACTGTCCGTGGGACCGATAAGCTCTTCTTCCTCTTCCGTGTAGTCACCGGTCACGGTGGTTACGAGAATGGCCTGGGGCAGCCGGCTGTCCTCCTTGATGAACTTGTCCGCCGGGATAAATTTACCCCGCGCGTTGCCGGTCATGTCCGGAACGATGCATTCGACCTCGGTGATCGCGTTCTCCGCCAGCCACTGACTGATGAGTTCTTCTGCCATGATTTTTTCTTGCGTGCCTGTATGATGTTCAAGCATAGTCGCGTGAGCGCTTTAACACCATGAAAATCAGCGCGTTTGATGTGCTTTTACCCCCGCCAAAAAAAGTGTTGTGATTTTTTGCAGCAGGAATAGAATGCGCGCTCTTTTCGGCTTGCGGGCCGGAATGGCCCCTGCGGAACATGGCACTGCAATGCCGCGGGTTATTGTCATCTTTCCCCCGGGAGACCGCTTATGAACCTGGTCGCCATCGCCCCGCTTGCGGAGCAGGAACCCTACCGTCAACTCGTCGCGCAGCACGGCTCGCCACTCATGGTGCTGGACTGTGAGGCCCTGCGCCAACGATACCGGGAACTGACCCGTGCGTTGCCGCGGGTGCGCCTGTATTTCGCCATCAAGTCGCTGTCCGAGCCGGCGGTTCTGAAAACCCTGCTGGCGGAGGGATCCGGTTTTGACGTGGCAACCACCGGCGAACTGGACCTGCTGCGTTCCGTTGGCGCCGGCAGCGCTGATGTGATCCATACGCACCCGATCAAGCGGGACCAGGACATTCGCGACGGCCTGGAATTCGGCTGCCGCATCTTCGTGGCGGACAACCTGGACGAGTTGCGCAAGTTTGTGCCCTACCGGGACGAGGCGGAGATCCTCCTGCGCGTTTCCTTCCGCAGCCTTGAGGCGACCATCGACCTGTCGCGCAAGTTCGGCTGCAGCCCCGAGCGGGTGCCGGAATTACTGGCGGCGGCGGCCGACCTGGGCCTCAAAGTCTGCGGTCTGAGCTTTCACGTCGGTTCGCAATCCATTACCGCGGCGGCCCACGTCGATGCGGTCAACGTATGCCGGGTCTTTTTCGAGGACCGGAGCCTCAAGGGCGCCGGGGATTTGCGCATCCTCGATATCGGCGGCGGCCTGCCGGTGGACTACGGACGCCAGGAGCTGGACCTGGAAGCCTTTTGCGCGCCGATTAACGAGGCCCTGGACGCATACCCGGAAGACGTGCGCTTTTTTGCAGAGCCCGGCCGTGTGCTCAGCGCACCTTGCATGATCTCTATCGCCAGCATCGTGGGGCGCGCCGAGCGTGCGGACCTGTGGTGGTATTACCTGGATGATGGCGTGTACGGCGCCTACAGCGGGCAGATTTTTGACCACGCGGCCTACCCGATGACCGTATTCAGTGATGCCGAAGCGGTTCAGCCCAGCGTGCTGGCCGGGCCGACCTGCGATGTCATCGACATTATCTCCGAGCTGGCCATGCTGCCGAAGCTGGACATCGGCGATATCGTGGTCGGTGAGCAGATGGGCGCCTACAGCATCGTGACGGCCTGCGAGTTCAACTCGATTCCCAAGCCGAAACTCGTGGTGCTCAACGCGACGTTCGATACTTGAGCCGCAGGCCAGTCAAACCAGTACGGCCAGTATTACAGCGATGAACGATTTCGGGGTCCTCAGCCTGGTTCCGACACTGGTTGTCGTCAGCCTCGCGGTGTGGACGCGGCGCGCCATCGAATCGCTGATGGCCGGCGTGGTGGTGGGCCTGTTCATGCTGGCGCCGACCGGTGCGCTGCAACTTGCCGCGGACATCTCGCTGGAAGTCATGATGAACGAGACCGTGGCCTGGCTGATCCTGGTCTGCGGCCTCATGGGCAGCCTGATCGGCCTGTTGCTGCGCACCGGCGCCGTGCATGCCTTCACTGACGCGGTGATCGGTCGCACCCGGTCACGGCGGGGCGGGTTGTTCACGGCGTGGTTTCTCGGCCTGGCGCTGTTTGTCGATGACTATCTCAACTCGCTGGCGGTGGGCGCGGCAATGCGCCGCGTGACGGACAGTTACGGCACCTCCCGTGAGATGCTGGCTTACGTCGTGGATTCCACGGCCGCGCCGGTCAGCGTCATTATCCCCATCTCCACCTGGGCCGTGTTCTTTGGCGCCCTGCTGGTGGAGAACGGCGTGGCGACGGAGGGGCAGGGGGTACAGGCGTATATCCAGGCCATTCCCTACATGTTCTACGCCTGGGCCGCCATTCTGCTGGTGCCGCTGGTCATTATCGGCGTTGTCCCGGCGCTGGGGCCCATGCGGCGGGCCGAGCTGCGGGCCCAGGCGGGCCAGACCGTGCCCCCGGGCGCCGAGCATATCGAGGCAGCCAACCAGGCCATCCTGCCCCGGCCCGAAGCCAAGGCGCGTGCGGCGGATTTTCTCATGCCCATCCTGGTGCTCGCGGTGTCCACCTGGTGGTTTGATTACGACTTCCTGAAAGGCATTTTTCTGACCATGGCGATGTACCTGGCCATGATTGCGATCACGCGCTCCCTGAGCGCGGATGAAACCATGGTGGCCATGCTCGACGGCTTCAAAACCATGGTCGAACCCCTGGCGGCCGTGGTCTGCGCCTACCTGCTGGACGCCATCAACGGACGGCTGGGCCTGTCGGAGTACGTGCTGGCGGTGGTCAGTCCGCACGTTACCGCGCCGCTGCTGCCCTTCATCGTGTTCGTGTCGACCGGGTTGCTGGCTTTCGGCACAGGCTCCAACTGGGGTGTGTTCGTGATCACCTTGCCGATTGTTACCGCCCTGGCCAACAGCGTGGGTGCGGACATGACCCTGGTCATCGGCGCCACCCTGTCCGCCTCGACCTTTGGCAGTCACGCCTGCTTCTACACGGACGCGACGGTGCTGACGGCCCAGGCCTGCGGAACCACGCCCTACCAGCACGCCATTACGCAGATACCCTATGCGATGATCGCCGCCGGCGTGGCTGCTGTCGGCTACCTGTTGCTGGCGTTTTAGCTGCAGGGGGGCGGGTTAGCCGCCGGAAGCGCTGGCGCTGTCGCGCCCCGTGAATGCCCTGGTGCCGCCTTGCTGGTTTAAACAGCGGCGCTCTAGTATTGTCGGTAACTGGTGGTGCAGAAAGGGGGTTCAATGCTGGTTTCCAAAACCATTGCCGCAATCGAAAAAATCATTCTCGTACTGATCGTGGTGCTCACGGTCGGCGCGGTGTTGATCGAGCTGGGCGTGGTGTGGGAAAACCGCACCATCCAGATCGCCGATATCCTCCTGCTGTTCCTCTATGCGGAGGTCATCTCGATGGTCGGGAATTTCTATCGAAGCCAGACCATTCCGGTCATCTATCCCATCTTCATTGCCATCACGGCGCTGGCCAGGTTGATTGTCCTGCAGAGCAAGGAGATGGCGCCGGAAACCATCCTTTACGAGGCGGCGGCGATTTTCGTGCTCGGGCTGGCGGCGCTTGCACTGCGGTTTTCGCCCCTGCCGGGTGCGGTTCCGGCGATAAAATCAGGCGCTGCGGGTAAAGCCCCTGCCGAGTGATCAGGGCGCGGGTTCTCCCTGGGCGCCCCCGCCAACCACCTGCTGCGTCTTCGGCGTCTTGTCTGCCACCGCACGGCTGAGTTGCCGCGAGCGTTCGATCAGGTCCAGTTCACTGTCGTAGACCTCGGTGTCGACCTCGAATAAGCCGAGCAGCGTGTGAAACAGCTCGTCGTGGGAAACCGGTGAGTTGGCCAGCTGTCGCAAAGCTGCCGTATCGGCGTCATCGTAATGATCACCGAACCACATCAGCATCGGCACCCGCGTCTGTGCCTCCGGCGCCATCCAGGCCGGCAGGCCGTGCAGGTAGACCCCGAACTCACCCAGCGATTCCCCGTGGTCACCCACGTAGATCATCGCCGTATCGAAGTCCTCGTCGTATTCGCTGAGTAATTCGATGACTTCCGCCAGGAAATGGTCGGTATACAGGATCGTATTGTCATAGGTGTTGCCGATCGCTTCCTTGCTGCAGTTATCGATCTGCGAGGTGTCACAGGTGGGCTGGAAGACGCGGAAGGCTTCCGGGTAGCGCTTGTAATACGCCGGGCCGTGGCTGCCCATCTGGTGCAGCACGACCAGGATGTCACCGCCGGGCTGCGCCGCGATATGCTCCCGGAGACCGGCCAGCAGGCCCTCATCCCGGCATTCTTCATCACAGACGGGATTGAGCTCCGGCGTCCGGAAGTCTTCATAGGGAATGCGGTCGGCCACACCCTTGGACGAGGAGTTGTTGTCCCGCCACAGCAGGGAAACCCCGGCGTGATGCAGCACGTCGAGAACGTTTTCCATCGAGCCGGCGGCGTCGATATCGAAGCTGGCCTGCGGCTCCATGTCGAACATGCACGGCACCGAGATGGCCGTCGAGGTGCCGCAGGCGGAGACCTGGTGGAAGCTGATCACGTCTTCGCGGGCGAGCCGGGGATTGGTTTCGCGGTCGTAGCCGTTCAGGGAGAAGCGGTCCGCGCGGGCGGTTTCACCGACCACCACGATGACCAGTTCGCGATCAGGATCCTCGGCGCCGATGTGCGCATCGGTGCCGATGGCCTGCAGGGGCGCCGGTTCGCGCGCCAGGCGTTTCTTGCCCAGCTTGTACACGGCGTAAACCGGCGTCAGCGGGTTGCTGTAGAAACGCAACTCCTTGTGCTCGCGCATGAACGGGATAAAGAAGCCGCTGGAAATGACGGCGAGCGAGACGATCAGCAGCAGGGCGCCACCGGCCAGCTTGACCCGCGACAGCGCCGCCTGGCCGGCCTTTTGCGGCGGCAACTCCACGCGGGTGAGCAACCAGGTGGGCAACAGGCCCAGCAGCCCGAGATACAGCCAGAACCGCAGGGTCATCAGGTCGGCGGTCTCGGCGGCGTCGGTAGCCAGCGCGTTGCGCAACATGTCCTGGTCGATGACCACGTTGTAGGTGTCCATGAAGTACGCGGTAGCGGCGGAGGTGATGAAGAGCACCGCCAGCGCGGGTTTCAGCAGGCGCCGGAAAGACAGCAGGGCCAGGAACAGCACCAGGACACCAGCCAGCATGAGCCCCAGCAGCAGGAAATGCAGCGCGCCGTTGTTGCTGCTGGTGAGACTTTCCGACAGGTTCCGAAAAAATGCCAGGTTGGCGAACAGCAGCAGAAACGCTGCCGATGCCAGTACCAACTGGCTTACGCTGCAGTGTATTCGGCCCTTCCAGAAGCGGTTCATGCCGATTGCGCCCGGGTGAGTTCGGGTGTTGCGTCCGCGGCCGGAGCAGGCGCGCCCCAGCGTTGGGGGCGGAACAGCAGAAACAGGGCCAACGCCCCGAACCAGCTCAGGCTGGCGGTCCACAGGTCATGCGAGATGAAGTGCGCGCCGCGTGCCTGCTGGCCCAGGCCGAAAATCAGGCCAACGGTGATGCCGGGCAGCAGAAACCACAGCGGCCGGCGGACAAAGGGATAGGCGGCAAAGTACATGGCCAGCAGACCATAACCGCCGGAGGCGTGGCCGGCGGGAAAGCAGTGGCCCGCATCTGTCAGGCCAAAGCTGTGGTCCAGGTTATGCCGGTAAAGCATGTCACCGCCATAGCGGGCCAGGTCCCAGGGGCAGGGCACCGGGCTGAGGTGCTTGGACCAGGAGATCAGGCTTGGCAGCAGCACCATGGCGGTAAGCAGGTAGCCCAGCGGTCGCCGCCACATCTCCAGGCGCGGAACGCGGTAGCTGGCAAGCAGCACGCCCAGCAGGGCCAGCCACAGGACGCCCAGGGCTTGCTTGCCATGGTGGTGAATCACATCGTAGGTCAGCCAGTGGTCCCGCCAGGCCCATTGATGACCTTCGAGGGCATACCAGCGGTCCGCCAGCCACAGGTCAACGGTGGTGCTCTCCAGGGTCCATAACACCAGCACGGCGGCTGTCAGGGGCAGAAGCAGGTGGCTGATCCAAAACGTTTGGTCGGGCTGCCAGTAACCGGCAGCAACCGTTCGGGTCTGCATATGTTTTGTGGCCAAAGCTCAAGACAGACTTATTTTAGACTTCCATGAATTAAGTATTTGTTGTTACTTGCGAAGGGTCTTGTTAAAGCGGGCAGACGCACCGGCAGCAAAGTTACCCGCCGGCGCCTAGACTTGAATCACATTCAGTGAAAAGGAGTACCGCACCATGAGCGTTGCAAAAGTCACGGAAATCTCTTCCAGCTCGAGCAAAAGTTTTGAAGACGCCATTCAACAGGGCATATCAAGGGCAGGCAAAACCATTCATGGCATGCAGTCTGCCTGGGTCAATGAGCAAAAAGTGGTGATCAGCGACGGCCGGGTTACCGAGTGGCGCGTCAATATGAAAGTCACCTTCGTGCTCGACGGCTAACGCCAGGCGCGCCGGGTGCCGGGAACGGCAAAGCCTTCCTGGTCCGGGTTGCGTCGCCAGACCGCCAGGTTCAGTGAGGCCGCGATGGATACCCAGGCCAGGTAGGGTAGAAACAGGACGGCGGCGAGTTTCGAGACCGGCCATACGGCGATGATGAATGCCAGTATGCTGAGCCAGAGCAGGCCCACATCGAGAAAGCCCAGGTCCATGCGCCGACGCCCGAAAAACAGCCAGGACCAGGCGGTACCGAAAACCCACTGGGCTGCCCAGAACACCAGCGCGGCGCCGCCGCCTTCGGCGTTCCAGGCCAGGACGCCCGCCCAGGCGATGCAGGCATACAGAAAGCCCCAGACCACCGGAAATGCCCAGTCCGGCGGGGTCCAGCGCGGCTTGAAGAGATTGTCATACCACTCGCCGGGCTTGAAGAAGGCGCCGGAAAAAGCGCTGGCGACTACCAGGATGACAAAAACGGCCCAGTCCATGCAGGTTTCCTTTTAAGAGCGCGACCCCACAGTATACGCGCGCGCCGTGAACGCATCAGCGACCGTTAATCCGGCCGGGCGGGATCAGAAGCTCACGCGGGCGCCGACACCTACCCGGTTTGCCTCCTCGGCAAGTTCTGCCCGGGCGGTCAGGCCGACTATGCCCCAGACCTTCCACAGCACGTAGGCTTCGCCATAGCCCCCCGCCAGGTTTTCCTCCAGGTCGCGGTAGCCGCCCTTGATGCCGAACTCCCAGCGGTCTCCGGGCGCCACGCGAACCCCCAGGCTGGCGGTGTAGCCGTCCTCGTCGAGAACGCCGAGTTCGCGGTTGGACCAGGTCAGCTCCGCCAGGCCGTGAATCGTGTCGCCGAGACCCAGGTGCCAGCCGAGCCCGAGATCGGCGGCGTCCAGATCGCCACCGGGGTCATCGGTATCGGCCTGCTCCCACACTGCGATGGCGTAGAAATTCAACGGCAGTCCGAGTGAACCCTCCAGCCGGTAGCCGATATCCGCCGGGCCAAAGTCCGGATCCGTGCTCTGGACCTCGCCGTCGATGTAGGTGTAGGAGATGTCACCGGCCAGGGCCGGGGCGATGGGTGCGACCAGCACCAGTGCAATCCACAGCAGAAATGGTTTCATGGGTTTGTCCCGTTACAGGCGCCGGCGGCAGGCCGGCAACGGGTCGTTATTGTACCGGCTTCGCGCGCCGCAGGGGCCCGTGCCCGTTTCACCCGCACTGGGCTAAACTGGGGACGTCCAATAGTCAGGTGCCCTCCTTATGTCCGGAATTGCCCCGCGCGTCGCGCTTCTCGTCCTTCTCAGCCTGCCGTTCCAGCCGGTTCAAGCGCAGCTCCCGCCGGTCGAGACGGCGCTGGCCGGCCTTGAGGCCCGTGAGGGCTTTGTTGACCTGTACTGGGACAGTGCGGGAGGGCGTCTGCTCTTCACCGTGGACCAGTGGGAGGAGCCAATGATCTACCAGTCATCGCTGGCGCGGGGTGTCGGCTCCAATGACCTGGGCCTGGACCGCGGATTGCTGGGCCAGACGCGACTGGTGAGTTTTGAGCGCATCGGTCCGAAAGTTCTGATGGTTCAGCACAACACGGATTACCGTGCCCTGTCGGAAGATAACGCGGAACGCCAGGCAGTCGGGGATTCCTTCGCGCGGTCCGTGGTCTGGGGCTTCGAGGTGGTGGCCGAGACCGGCGGGCAGGTGCTCGTGGACGGAACGGATTTCTTCCTGCGCGATGCGGACGACATGGCCGGCTGGCTGGCGCGCTCGGAGCAGGGCAGTTTCAGCGTCGATGCTTCGCGGTCCGCCATCTACCTGCCGCGTACGCGGGCCTTCCCGGACAACAGTGAAGTCGAGGCCCTGGTGACCTTCACGGGCACGCTGGACTATGACGGCAACGGCCTGCTTAAGTCACCGATCCTGGGCACCGTGGTGCCGGACCCTACTGCGGTGACCGTGCACCTGCACCACAGTTTCGTGCGCCTGCCGGAGCCCGGCTATGAGCCCATGCCTTATGACCCGCGCAGCGGCATTTTCCCCGGCGCCAGCTTCCAGGACTATGCCAGTCCTATCGGTGAGCCGCTCGTCGTCCAGTACGCGCGCCGTCATCGCCTGGAGCGCACAGATCCGTCAGCGGAGCGCTCTCCGGCGGTGGAACCGATCGTTTATTACGTGGATCCGGGGGCACCGGAGCCGGTTCGTTCGGCGCTGATCGAAGGTGCCTCCTGGTGGAACCAGGCGTTCGAGGCTGCCGGTTTTGTTGACGCATTCCGGGTCGAGCTGTTACCCGAGGGCGCGGACCCCATGGACGTGCGTTACAACACCATCCAGTGGGTGCATCGCTCCACGCGCGGCTGGTCCTATGGCTACTCGGTCGTGGACCCGCGCACCGGTGAGATCATCAAGGGTCACGTGTCCCTGGGCTCGCTGCGCGTGCGCCAGGATTACATGATCGCCGAAGGGCTGCTGGCGCCCTACGTGGACGGGGAAGTGCCGGATACCATGCTGGACATGTCGCTGGCGCGTATTCGCCAGCTGTCCGCCCACGAGGTCGGGCACACGATCGGTATTGAACACAACTTTGCCGCCAGCGTGAACGACCGGGCCTCGGTGATGGACTATCCGTTCCCGCTGATTCGCTTTGCACCGGGCGGCGGCCTGGACCTGTCGGATGCCTACGCGGTGGGCATCGGTGAGTGGGACAAGCGCACCATCAATTACGCCTACCGGGATTTCCCCGCGGGTGTCGACGCGCCTGCGGCGCGCGAGGCCATCCTCGAGCAGACCTATGCCGATGGCTTCCTGTTCGTGGCCGACGGGAATTCGCGGAGCATCGGCGCTGCGCACCCGGATGGCAATCTCTGGGACAACGGCAGCGATGCGATCGTGGAACTGGAACACCTGCTCGCGGTGCGCCAGTACGCGCTGGACCGCTTCAATGAACGGGTGATCCGCCCCGGGCGTCCCCTGGCGACGCTGGAAGAACCGCTGGTGCCGGTTTACCTGTTGCACCGCTTCCAGCTACAGGCGGTTGGCAAACTGCTTGGCGGCGAAACCTTCACCTACAAGCTGCGCGGTGACAACCTCGCTCTGCCCGAGCCGGTCAGCCCGGCGCGCCAGGAGCAGGCCCTGGCCGCACTGCTGGCGAGCATAGCACCGGCCTCATTGCAGCTGCCGGATGAACTGGTGGCGCTGATTCCGCCGCGCCCGCCCGAGTTCGAGGACGACCGCGAGCGCTTTCGGCGTGACACCGGGAGCACCTTCGACGCGCTGGCCCCCGGCCGCGCCCTGGTGTCCCTGGTGCTGGACGTGGCCTTTAATCCGTCGCGGGCGGCACGCATGAACCTCATGCATGACACGGACCCGGCCTACCCGGACTTTGCCGTGGTGCTGGATGGCTTCATGGAGGCGAGTTGGTACGCCGAACGCGCCGATGGCATGCCGGGCGCCTTGCAGCGCCAGACCAACCGCCAGGTTCTGCAGGCGCTGATCGATCTCTCCGCCGGCAGTGGCGCCAGTGGCGCTGTCAGGGAACAGGCGTTTGCGACCCTGGGTGCGCTGGAAACCTGGTTGAAAAACCGCAAGCCCGGCAAGGGACAAAGCGAGGCCTGGACGGCCCACTACCAGTTTGCGCTTGACGATCTCGAGCGCCTGCAGGCGGATCCGGCGCGCTGGGCCCCGGAGAGAGCGGTCATCGCACCGCCCGGCTCACCGATCGGCAACTGACGTACCCCGGCGGTTCCCGTCGCGGACCGTTCAGTCGGCGGGCGCGGGGCAGCGCTGGCTGTCCAGGCATAGCCGGTCGCCATTGCCCGGAATGTTGCCGGTCTTGTCGAGGATGCCTTCCATGAGCAGGTTGGCAATATCCACCCCGTCATCGTCCACCGTGACCAGCACCAGCTGGTCCACGGAGCGGCCGTTCTCCGGCAGGAAAACACCGCCGGTAGTGGCCAGCCGAATGTAGTCCGCACCCTGGCGCTGCTGATACTGGTAGGCGTGTTCATGGCCGTGAAAGACCGTGTAGTCGCGGCCGGCCAGCGCCGCCTCGAGTGCGTCGAAGGGCGCGTAGTTATCGCGCAGCCAGGGCGCCTTGTGCATGAACAGGAAGGTCCACCGCACGTCCGGATACTCCGCCAGCACGTCCTGGAAATAGTCTGACTGCGCAAGGGAAATGGCGCCCGCCGCGTTTTCCGGCAGCAGGGCGTACGGCGTCAGCGCAAACGCCTCCCAGCCCTGTTGCGCAGCGAGCTCATAGGCATCGGCCCGCATCCGGGCGATTTCCTGCAGCCGTGCCGGCTCATGGTCTTCCGTGTCCAGCACCAGGAACAGCGTGTCCTTGTAGACAAAATGGTAGTAGCGCGGTCCCAGGCGTTCCTCCCAGGCCTCGCGCATCACAGGCCCGAGCAGGTCATGATTGCCCCCGACGTAGAACACCGGCGCGCCGGCCTCGTCAACGCGCCGCGCGTAACGGTCCCATTGCTGATCCACTTCCGCCCGGTCATCAGTACCGGCAATCAGGTCGCCGACGCTGATGATGAACTCCGGCCGCAGCAGGTTCATCTGCTTCACGGCCACCTCGAATACGCCCTCGCGCTCGCCGCCGGTTATGTCCGAATGGATGACGAAGCGGAAGCGGTTAACGGGATCATCAAAGGGCTGATCGCTTCTCGGCGCCGTGTCCGGGGCGATGAGGCCGGGGGACGCGGAGGTCGTTTGCTGGGCCTGGCTCGCGCCGGCGCTCAACAGGACAAGGCCGCACAGCAGGTGGGTGATACGCATGGTCATTTTTGTTGCCTGGGTCATCCGGAGTATGCAGGCTAGCGAATCCGGCCGGAAAAGTCCTGACCCGTGTGGCGCCGGGCTGCAGGGTAAAAAGACTTTTTTCCGCAATAGCCGGTCTGAGTCCCGGCGGAGCAATGATTTCTTAACGGGCCATGACCCGTGGACCGGCATGGTTCCCATCGATCGGGGGCCGGCCGGAACGGGAACACACCGGTCCGGGCTTCAGCCAAGCCATTGAAAACTATTGAAACACGGCTTGCATAGCGCCTTTGACCGGCCGGGGCAAACCTTTTAAAAGCGTTAAGAATCCATCGGCAACCAATTGAGAATAAATATTATTTGTCATTTTATTTTCGCACTAAATGCTAATGGTCGTTTAAGTACCTGTTAACAGTTCCTGTCGCACAATTGCCCGGCGAGTAACCCGGGGGAAGCAAGACATTGCAACAGCTACTCACACGACCTGCAGCCGTTTCCGGCTATGACATCGGCGAGATCGAAGCGGACACCCGCGTCTTCGAACTGGAGTGCGGCTCCTATCACCTGCACGTGATCGGGCCGGACGCGCCGGGCCGGGAAGAAGCAGAGCGCTTTATTCAACAGGCATACCGGCGCATTTTTGGCGCGGAACTGAACAGTTTCTATGCCAGCATCGTCTGCCTGCACGACAGCCGGGACCGCATCGTTGGCGCGGTTGGCGCCCGCCACGCTGAAGGCCAGTCGCTGTTCACCGAGCAATACCTGAAAAGGCCCGCCGAGGAACTGATCAGTGAGCAGTTCGGGCGCCAGGTCACGAGAAACCGGGTGGTGGAGCTGGGCAATCTTTCTGTCGCCCGGCCGGCCCTGACCTACCCCTTCATCAGCATGATCGGCGCCTGGTTGCAGGGTTACTCGGTGGACTGGCTGCTGTTTTCCCTGACGGACTCCCTGCGCCGCCTGTTTGGCCGCTCCGGCATTCCCATGCTTGACCTGGGCGCCGCGGACCGCTCGCTGCTGTATCCCTCCGGCGATGACTGGGGCAGCTACTACAGCCGCGACCCAAGGGTCATGGCGGCGCCCCTGGAGCGCTCGCTGGAGGGCTATCAGCTCAGCCGCGCAGGCGGCCGCTGGACCGGCGGGCAATCCAGGCCCGGCTCCGTGGATGTCCCCGAGACCTGCGAGGCGGCCTCTTGAACCGGGAAGCCATTTACGCGCTGTTGTCCCGCGCGGGATCGGTGCAGGATTGCAATCGCGCCTGGCTGAGCCCCGATGAGCTGGTGGCGCGCGCCTGCCAGCAGGCGAAACGTTTGCTCAAGAACAAGGCCCGGGTAGTCGGTATTGATCTTCCCAATGGCGCGGACTGGCTCGTGGCGGACTTTGCCTGCGCTCTCGCGGGTGTGGACTGCGTGCCGTTGCCCCCGTTTTTTACCCCCGCCCAGCGTGCGCACCTCGTCACTGAAACGGGTATGGATCACGTGGTGTCCAGCGAGGGCCTCCGGCGCCTCGACCCGGCGCCGGATTCATCTCTGTTGAGATCCGGGGCGCCGGCAGCGGACAAGCTGACCTTCACCTCCGGCACCACCGGCACACCCAAGGGCGTGCCCCTGTCGCTGGACGCCCAGCTGCGGGTGGCTGCTTCCCTGGCTGCAGTGACCGCAGAGTTGCAGCTCAAGCGCCATCTTTGCCTGCTGCCCCTGGCTGTCCTGCTGGAAAATGTTGCCGGGGTCTACGCGGCCATGATGAGCGGCGCGGAGCTGTTGCTGCCGCCGCCATCGCGCACGGGCTTGCAGGGCAGTTCCGGTTTTGACCCGGCCCTGTTGATCGAGACCCTGCGCCAGGAGCGGCCCCACAGCCTGATACTGCTGCCGCAGATGCTCAAGCTGCTGGTAGCGCACCTGGAAGCGACCGGCACGCGCATCGACGGTCTGCGCTACGTCGCAGTCGGTGGCGCCCGCACCGCCCCGGAGCTGCTGCTCAGGGCGCGCGCTCTGGGCCTGCCGGTTTTCGAGGGTTACGGCCTCTCCGAATGTGCCTCGGTGGTGTGTGTTAACCATCCCGGTGCGGACAGGCCCGGCAGCGTGGGACGTCCCCTGCCGCACACGCAGCTGCGCATTTCCCCGGCCGGGGAAATCGAGGTGCGGCTGGACCAGCAAGTCCAGGCCGCCCGGGGCAATGACGATACGGGCTGGCTGGCCACCGGCGACCTGGGCGAAGTGGATGCGGACGGCTTCCTGCACGTGCGGGGCCGCGCCAAACAGGTGTTGATCACCGCCTTTGGACGCAATGTGTCGCCGGAGTGGGTGGAGAGCGAACTGCTCAGCGAGCCGGTCATCGTACAGGCCATGGTCATTGGTGACGACCAGCCGGGACTGGCTGCCCTGCTGGTGACGCCGCCGGGCGTTAGCCGTGATCAGCTGCTGAAGGCCCTGGAGCGGGTCAACAGGCGGCTGCCGGACTATGCGCGAATTCACGACTTTCGACAGCTTGAGCCGTTCACACCCGCCAGCGGGCAATTGACGGCCAACGGGCGCTTGCGGCGCGAGAAGATCCTGTCCGACCACGCGGAAACAATTGACGCCCTTTACGACAACCTATCCTCATACCAGGGAGATCGACGGACCAATGAGCTTTTACCAGACACTGCTTGATGCAACGCAGGATGAGCGCGAGCGCCTGCTAAGCACCCCGGTGATTAGCCGCGGTGTTCGCGGTGAGATAAGCCTGGAAACCTACCGGGGTTTTCTCACGGAGGCCTATCACCACGTGAAGTACACCGTGCCGCTGCTGATGGCCTGCGGCGCCCGCCTGCCGGAGCGCCTGGAGTGGTTGCGCGAGGCGGTGGCCGAATACATCGAGGAGGAAACCGGTCACCAGGAATGGATCCTCGATGACATCGCGGCGGCCGGCGGCAATCCGGAGACAGTGCGCAGGGGCAAGCCAGGCCAGGCCACGGACCTCATGGTGGCCTATGCCTGGGACACGGTGAACCGGCGCAACCCGGTGGGCTTCTTCGGCATGGTGCTGGTCCTGGAAGGCACCAGCGTCCTGGTGGCCAGCCAGGCGGCGGACCGCATCCAGGACGCCCTGCACCTGCCGAACCAGGCCTTTCGCTACCTGCGCTCGCACGGTGCAATCGACCAGGAGCATATCGGCTTCTTCCACCGGCTCATGGACCGGCTGGATGATTCCGCTGACCAGCAGGCGGTGATCGACACCGCCCGGATCATGTACCCGCTGTACCGCGGCATATTTGAAAGCCTGCCCGGGCAGTTGTCCCGCGAGGCGGCCTGATGACCGATCTGCCGGGCAAACGCCTGCTCCTGACCGGAGCGGCGGGTGGTATCGGCAGCGAGGTGGCGCGCGGTCTGGTGGCGCAGGGCGCCGAGCTCCTGCTGGTGGGGCAAAGCCCCGGACCGCTCAAGGCCCTGGCCGGGGAGCTCGGTCAGTGCTACCAGCTTTGCGACCTGGCCAGAGCGGAAGACCGCGAGGCGCTGGTTGACCGCGTGCATGCCCGGTTCGGCGCCCTGGACGGCCTGGTGCACTGCGCCGGAATCAATGCCTTTGGCCTGCACGACAGCCAGTCGGACGCACAAATCGAAAAGATCATTGCGGTGAACCTGGTGGCCCCGATGCAGCTGACACGGGCGCTGATGCCGCTGCTGGAGGCGGGGTCTGAGCCGGTGATCGTGAACCTGGGTTCCGTCTTTGCGCACATCGGTTTTCCCGGGTTCTCCCTGTACAGCGCCAGCAAGTTCGGCCTGTTTGGATATACCGAGGCGCTGCGGCGCGAATGCGCCGATGGTCCGGTCCGCGTGGCCTGGGTGGCGCCGCGGGCCACCCGCACGGCCATGAATGCCGGCGCGATCGACCAGCTCAACGAGGAGCTCAAGGCCAACTACGACACGCCGGCAACCGTGGCCCGGGCAGTAATCGAGGCGGTCCGTAACCCGGTGCGCAGCCGCATTCTCGGGCTTCCGGAGCGTTTTTTCGCGCGCGTGAACCAGCTTTTTCCCGCCATCGTCGATGGCTCCCTGGCCAGGCAAATGCCAGTCATTCGTAAACACAACAGCAAACAGAAGGAGACGCAATCATGACGTCATTTCCCGTTTTCCAGCGACGGACAGCGACCGCGCTGATGGCCCTGGGCCTGATGCTCACGGGCATCCCGGTGCAAGCCGCCGCGGGTGCGGAGCCGGTCCCGGAGCCCGTCGTGGCGCTGCAGCAGCACTGGGCGCACGCCAACTACGAAACCGAGGGCAAGGCCCGCAAGCAGGCCTTCAAGGCGCTCACGGTCGAAGCGGACCAGCTGGTGCAGGCACTGCCGGACCAGGCCGATGCGCATATCTGGGCGGGGATTGTCTACTCCACCTACGCCGGCGAAGTCAGCATGTTCAGTGCCGGCAAGCAGGTTAAACGGGCGCGCGCAGAGCTGGCCCGGGCGCTGGAGATCAATCCCGAAGCCATGCACGGCTCCGCCTACACCTCACTGGGCGCCTTGCTCTACCAGATTCCGGGCTTCATGGGCGGTGATGACGAGGAGGCCGAAACGCTGCTCCTCAAGGGCCTGAGCCTCAATCCGGACGGCATTGACGCCAATTACTTCTATGCCAGTTTCCTGATTGACCAGCACCGCGATGACGAGGCCCGCCCCTACCTCGAAAAGGCCCTGCAGGCGCCGGACCGTCCCGGACGTCCCGTGGCCGACGCGGGCCGGCGGGCGGAAGTTCTCAAAGCATTGAAGGAAATCGGCGGCACCAGCTGATCCCGGGATGCAGTGACCGGCCGCGGCCTGGCGCCGCGGCCCCCTTCGCCAGGGCCGGCGTCAGGCGACGCCTTCCACGCTCCCGTCCGGGTTCAGCTTGACCCGCAGCGCCTGCGGCGATTTGGGCAGACCGGGCATACGCAGGATATTGCCGGTCAGTACCACCAGGAAGCCGGCGCCGGCGCTGACCTGGACGTTGCGAACCGTGATGTCGAAGTCCCTTGGACGTCCCAGCAGCTTCGGATCGTCCGAGAGGGATGCGGGGGTCTTGGCAATACAGATCGGCAGGTCGCCCCAGCCCGGCGTTGCGAATCCCCTCGAAATCCTTCTCGGCCTCCTTGCTGAAGATGACGTCCCGGGCGCCGTAGATTGATCGTGCAACCTTGCGCACCTTCTCCTCGAAAGGATCATCAGCCGCGTAGCTGAAGCGCAGCGGGCCGTTGTCCGCTACCGAGGCCATGACCTCCCGCGCCAGGTCGGCTGAGCCGGGGCCGCCCTCGGAAAAATGCCGCGACTCGGCAAAGCGATAGCCGGCGCCCTGCACGTGATCGCGGATCACCGCGATTTCCTCGTCCGTATCCGCCGCAAAGCGGTTCAGTGCAACAACCGGTTTTTTACCGAACACCCCGGCGCTCTCCAGGTGCTTGTCCAGGTTGGGCAGACCGGCGCGCACGGCCGCTTCATCCGGCTGTTCCAGCTCGTCGTGGCCTTTGCCACCGTGCGACTTGAGTGCGCGCACGGTGGTCACCAGCACGATGGCGTCCGGGTCCAGCCCGCCGGTGCGGCACTTGATATCGAGGAACTTCTCCGCGCCCAGGTCAAATCCGAAGCCGGCTTCCGTAATGGCCCAGTCCGCGTGGTGCATGGCCATGCGCGTGGCCAGCAGGGTGTTACAGCCATGGGCGATATTGGCGAAGGGTCCGCCATGCACGAACACGGGCACGCCCTCCAGGGTCTGGACCAGGTTCGGGGTGCATGGCGTCCTTGAGCAGCGCCAGCATCGCGCCGCGAATGCCCAGGGCTTCGGCACGTACCGGTTCGCCGTCATAGGTGAAGCCGATCAGGATGCGCTCCAGGCGCTCCGCGAGATCGTCCATGTCGTTCGCCAGGCAGACGATGGCCATGATTTCCGAGGCGGCGGTGATATCGAAGCCGCCCTCCCGGGGCACGCCCTGCACGGGGCCGCCCAGGCCCATGACCAGGTTGCGCAGGGCCCGGTCGTTCATGTCCATGACACGGCGCCAGAGCACGCGGCGCGGGTCCAGGTTCAATGCGTTGCCCTGGAACAGCATATTGTCGAGCATGGCCGCGATCAGGTTGTTGCAGGAGGTGATCGCGTGAAAGTCGCCGGTGAAATGCAGGTTGATGCGGTCGGCCGGGACCATCTGCGCATAGCCGCCGCCGGTGGCCCCGCCCTTGACCCCGAAGCAGGGGCCGAGTGAGGGCTCGCGCAGGGCGATGGCGACCGATTCGCCGATGTGTTTAAACCCCTGGCCCAGACCGATGGACGTGGTGGTTTTGCCTTCCCCGGCGGCGGTCGGCGTCGTGGCGGAGACGAGCACCAGGCGCCCCTTGCGGGAGGACGGCTCGGTGAGCGCGTCCATGTGAACTTTGGTCACGTCGTCCCCGTAAGGCACCAGGTACTGGCGTTTGATGCCCAGCGCCCCGGCGATGTCGATAGCGGGTTTCAGGTCGGCTTGCCGGGCGATTTCGTGGTCCGTGAGCATGGGTTCTCCTCGTTGTTGTGGGGCGCTTACAGCCAACGCGCTGCGCGTTGCAGATCGCCCGGTTCGTTCACATTGTAAAACGGGGAGGGCTCTGCAAGGGGCCACTCCGCAATCGCGTGGGGCAGCTTGTGCAGGGTCGGCCAGAGCCCCTTGCTGCCCGCCAGTCCCCGGGCAACATCGGGCAGGGCGGCCTTGCGCCAGGCGGAAAAGGTCGGGTGCAACTGGCTGCCTTCCCGGGCGACGGCCACCAGGTGCTGCGGACCTGCCGCGTCCAGCAGACGCTCGACCAGGTCCCCCGGCAGCAGCGGTGCATCGCAGGGGGCCAGCAGCAACCAGCCGTCGTCCGGCAGGTCAATCAGTCCCTGCACCAGCCCGGCCAGGGGGCCGCAGTGCCTGGGCTCCGGGTCCACCAGTTGTCGATGGTCAAGGTGTGCGATTGGGCCCGGGTCTGCGGCAACACTGAGCCAGAGTTCATCCACCTGGGGTTCAAAACGTGCAATGACGTGATCGATCATGGTTTTTCCGCCCAGCGGGGCCAGCGCCTTGGTTGCGCCGCCCATGCGCCTCGAGGCGCCACCGGCAAGCACCAGACCCACTCTGACCTGCCCGTTGCTCACCGGTCGGCAAGCCTCCTGAGGGCGGACCGGGACAGCTCGGACAGTGTGCTTTCGTCGCTCGCTGCAAAGGCGAGAATGCGCTGGCGCATGCTGGGCGCCCAGAATTTCTGCAGGTGGTCCGCGATGCGATCTTCTGCATCCTTGTTGAAGGCCAGGTTGCGTTCGATGTCACCCAGCATCTGAACGAGATGCTCGAGTTCCCGGTCATTTGAATGATGTTCACCCATGCTGTTCATCCTGCGATGCGAGCCGCCCGGGCGCCGTATAAACATTATGCCGCCCCGGCCGTGCAAAACCGACCAGGGTCAGGCCGCAGTCCTGCGCCAGTTCAATCGCCAGGCTGGTGGGCGCGGAGACTGCCATCAGCAGTTCCATGCCAACGCTGGCGGCTTTTTGCACCATCTCGTAGCTGGCGCGGCTGGAGACGAGCAGGAATCCGGGTTCCGGCCGTCCCCCGGCCCGGGTCAGGGCGCCGATCAGTTTATCCAGCGCATTGTGGCGACCCACATCTTCGCGCACCAGGTGCAGTGTGCCGTCCGCCAGGCACCAGGCGGCCGCGTGGACCGCGCCGGTGGCGGCCTGCAGCGGCTGCTGTGCGCTCAGCGCGGCCAGCGCCTTTTGCAGGACCCGGTGGCTCACTTGCAGGGCCCGGGGTACGCTCGGCGGAATGCGCACCGCCTGTTCCAGGCGCTCCGCCCCGCAGAGGCCACAGCCCGTGCGTCCGGTCAGGTTCCGGCGGCGCCGCTGGATTCGCTCCGCGGCGTCCTCATTCACGGTAAGCGCTACCTCGATACCCTCGCTCCTGGGAATGAGCCGGCAGCTGAGCAACTCCGCGGCGCTCTCGATCAGGCCCTCGGTGAGGCTGAAGCCCAGGGCGAAGTCCTCCAGGTCCCGGGGGGTGGTCATCATGACCACGTGCGGCTGGCGGTTGTAGCTCAGGGCGACCGGTACTTCGGCGGCGACCAGGTCCTCGTCCTCACGGAGCCGCTCCTGCGGCATGTCCGGCGAACCGCCGCTCCAGCGCTGGAGGGGTGCGATGGCTGTGGGCCCGCTCATGGATTACTGGTACCGGTGCCGATTCTGGTCGCGCCGGCGATCAGTCGTCCCGGCTTTCGGCCAGCAGCGCATCCTGCCGGTCGCTGAACGCCTGGTATTCACGTTGCCACTCGGAAGGCTGGGTTACCCGCGTGACCTGCACCGCGGTGACCTTGTATTCCGGGCAGTTGGTGGCCCAGTCCGAGTTGTCGGTCGTCACGACGTTGGCCCCGGTGAGGGGGAAATGGAAGGTCGTGTAGACCACCCCCGGCTGAACCCGGTCTGAGATCAAGGCGTGCAGAACCGTCTCCCCGGCCCGCGATGCGACGCCGACCCAGTCCCCGTCACGGATACCGCGGAACTCTGCATCGGACGGGTGCATTTCGAGCATGTCCTCCTCGTGCCAGCGGGAGTTTTCCGTCCGTCGCGTCTGGGCGCCCACGTTGTACTGGGACAGGATGCGCCCGGTGGTCAGCAGCAGCGGGAACTTGCGGGTCGTGCGCTCCGGCGTGGGCACGAAGCCGGTGATGGCGAAATAGCCCTTGCCGCGCACCATTTCCAGGCTGTGCATGGTCGGCGTGCCTTCCGGCGCTTCCTCGTTGCAGGGCCACTGGACGCTGCCCAGTTTGTCCAGCCTGGCATAGCTGACGCCCTGGAAGGTGGGGGTCAGGCGTGCGATTTCGTCCATGATTTCCGAAGGATGTTCGTAGCTCATCGGGTAGCCCAGCGCATTGGCCAGCAGTTGCGTAACCTCCCAGTCTTCGTAACCGGCCAGCGGCTCGATCACCTTGCGCACCGGCGAGATGCGCCGTTCGGCATTGGTGAAGGTGCCGTTCTTTTCCAGGAACGAAGAGCCGGGCAGGAACACGTGCGCATAGCGCGCGGTTTCGTTCAGGAACAGGTCCTGCACAATCAGGCACTCCAGCGAGCGCAGCGCCGCGTCCACGTGGTGTGTGTCCGGGTCTGACTGGGCCACGTCCTCGCCCTGGCAGTAGAGGGCCTTGAAGTGACCCGCCACGGCGGCGTCGAACATGTTGGGGATGCGCAGGCCCGGCTCCCGCTGCAGGGTCACACCCCACTCGTTTTCAAACTGTGCGCGGACCGCGTCGTCGGAAACATGACGGTAACCGGGCAGTTCGTGGGGGAAGGAGCCCATGTCACAGGACCCCTGCACGTTGTTCTGTCCCCGCAAGCGGATTGACCCCCACGCCCTCGCGTCCCAGGTTGCCGGTCAGCATGGCCAGGTTGGCGATGCCCATGACCATGGTCGAACCCTGGGTGTGTTCGCTGACGCCCAGTCCGTAGTAGATGGAGCCGTTGCCGGCGCTGCCGAAGCATTCGGCGGCGGCGCGCAGGGTTGCCGCGGGAATGCCCGTGGTCGTCTTCCAGCGCTTCCGGCGAGTTTTCCTCGCGCAGGATAAATTCACGCCAGGCCTCGAAAGACGGCATTTCGCAGCGTGCCTCGATAAATTCCCGGTCTTCCAGGCCCGCGTCGAGAATCGCGTGGGCCATGGCGTTGGCGAAGGCCACGTTGGAACCGGGGCGCAGCTGCAGGTGATAGGCGGCCTTTACATGCGGGCCCGCTGACCAGCTCAATCTCGCGAGGATCGACAACGATCAGCTGCGCGCCTTCACGCAGCCGGCGTTTCAGCCGGGAAGCGAACACCGGGTGTGCGTCCGTGGGGTTGGCGCCGATGATCATGATCACGTCAGAATGCGCCACGGAAGCAAAGGTTTGCGTGCCGGCGGATTCCCCGAGGGTGGTTTTCAGGCCATAGCCGGTGGGCGAGTGGCAAACGCGCGCGCAGGTATCCACGTTGTTGTTGCCGAAACCGGCGCGCACCAGCTTCTGCACCAGGTAGGTTTCCTCGTTGCTGCAGCGCGACGAGGTGATGCCGCCAATGCTGTCGATACCGTAGCGGGCCTGGATATCCCGCAAGCGCGTCGCGGCAAAGTCGATGGCTGCCTCCCAGCTGACCTCCTGCCAGGGCTCATCGATGCTGTCCCGGATCATCGGCCGGGTGATGCGGTCCTGGTGGGTCGCGTAACCCCAGGCGAAACGCCCCTTGATGCAGGCGTGACCCTCGTTGGCCTTGCCGTCTTTCCAGGGCGTCATGCGGACTACCTCGTCGCCACGCAGTTCGGCCCGGAAGGAACAACCGACGCCGCAGTAGGCGCAGGTGGTGACCTGGTAACTGTCCGGTTGGCCCGCTTCGAGCACGGATTTCTCAACCAGCGCCGGGGTCGGGCAGGCGTCCACGCAGGCGCCGCAGGACACGCATTCCGACTCCATGAAGGGTTCCAGCTGGCTGGCGGCAATCACCGAATCGAAGCCGCGGCCGGCAACGGTCAGGGCGAAGGTGCCCTGGGTTTCCTCGCAGGCGCGCACACAGCGGTAGCAGACGATGCACGACGAGGGGTCAAAGCGGAAGTAGGGATTCGAGTCATCCACCGGCAGCGCTTCATGGCGGGCGCCGCCAAGGTCGTAGCGCGAGCCGCTGACGCCCAGGTCCGCGGCGAGGTCCAGCAGCTGGTTCTCCACGCCGTCCTGGGGACGGTGGTCAGACAGGTAGAGTTCGATCACATTGCGCCGGAGCTTGTGGAGATTTTCCGATTCCGTGCGCACCACCATGCCTTCCTCCGCCGGCGTGGTGCAGGAGGCAGGCGCGCCGCGGCGGCCTTCCACCTCGACCAGGCAAACGCGGCAGGAGCCGAAGGCCTTGAGGCTGTCCGTGGCGCACAGTTTCGGGATGTTCACGCCCGCCAGGGCGGCGGCGCGCAGCAGGGAAGTACCCGCAGGTACGGTGATCTCATGACCGTCAATGGTCAGGGCAACGGGCGGCCCTGCAGCGGCGGGTGTACCCAGGTCGGCTTGCGGCTGGTAGGGGCGGCGCTTGATTGATTGGCTCATAAGCTGGCTACTTGCTTCCGGCTAGCGCCGGAAATCTCCGGGAAAGTGTTTCAGGGCGCTGCGCACCGGGTAGGGGGTCAGTCCGCCCATGGCGCACAGGGACCCTTCGACCATGGTGTCGCATAGCTCGTCGAGCAGCGCGAAGTTTTCCTCGCGCGCCTGGTTGGCGCGGATGCGGTCCAGAATCTCCATGCCGCGCACGGAACCCACGCGGCAGGGCGTGCATTTGCCGCAGGACTCCACCGCGCAGAACTCCATGGCGAAGCGCGCCATGGCGCTCATATCCACCGTGTCGTCAAAGGCCACGATGCCGCCGTGGCCCAGCATGCCACCGGCCTCGGCAAACGACTCGTAGTCCAGTGGTGTGTCCCACAGCGACCCGGGCAGATAGGTGCCCAGCGGGCCGCCAACCTGCACTGCGCGCATGGGCCGGCCGCTGGCAGTGCCGCCCCCGAAGTCGAACAGGATCTCGCGCAGGCTGGTGCCGAAAGGAACTTCTATGAGCCCCCCGTGGCGGATATTGCCGCCCAGCTGCGCCGTCAGCGTGCCCCGGGCGCGTCCCGTGCCGTGCGCCTGGTAGGCGGCGCCGCCGTCGGCGAGGATGCTGGTGACTGCGGCCAGGGACAGCACGTTGTTGACCACGGTCGGTTTCTGGAACAGGCCCTGCATGGCCGGCAGGGGCGGCTTGGAGCGCACCAGGCCGCGCTTGCCTTCCAGGCTGTCCAGCATCGAGGTCTCCTCGCCACAGATATAGGCATTGGCGCCCAGGCGCAGGTCAATGGTGAACGGCTTGCCGCTGCCCAGAATATCCTGCCCGAGCAGACCCTGCTCCTCCGCCAGGCGCAGGGCTGCAGTCAGCACGTCGAAGGCGCGGGGGTATTCCGAGCGCAGGTAGATATAGCCCCGGGTGGCGCCCACGGCGAGGCCCGCGATGACCATGCCCTCGATCAGCTGAAAGGGGTCCGCCTCCATGAGCAGGCGGTCCGCAAAGGTCCCCGAGTCCCCCTCGTCGGCGTTGCAGCAGATGTACTTCTGCTCTCCGGGCGTGTCGAGCACGGTCTGCCACTTGATGCCGGTGGGAAAGGCGGCGCCGCCGCGCCCGCGCAGGCCGGAAGCCTTCACCTCGTCAACAATCTCCTGCGGTGTCCCGGCCAGCGCATGGCGCAGTCCCCGTAACCCGCCCTGCGCCTGGTAGTCCTCCAGGGACAGCGGATCGGCCACGCCGGCGCGGGCAAAGGTGATGCGCGTCTGCCGGGCCAGCCACGGCAGCTCCTCCACGTCACCCAGGGCCAGGGGGTGGCCACCCGCCTGGGGGAAGCCGGCTTCAAACAGCCCGTCGATATCTGCCGGCGAAACGGGCCCGAAGCCCCGCCGGCCGTGCTGGTCCTCGTACTCGACCAGGGGTTCCAGCGCGTAGGCCCCGCGCGAGCCGTTGCGCACCAGCTCGATACGCTCGCCGCGGCTGGCTGCACAGGCTACCGCTGCTGCAGCCACCGCATCAGCTCCCAGGGCCGCGGCGGTCGTGTCGGACGGAATAAACAGCTTGCCGGTCATGGCCGATCCTCCGCCGGGCAGAGTTCATCAAAGCGGGCCGGGGTCACGCGCGCATGCACCGCATCGCCAATCCTCAACGATGGCGTGCAGGCGCAGTTGCCCAGGCAATACACCGGCTCCAGCGTGAAGCGTCCGTCCGGGGTGGTCTCGTGGTAGTGAATGCCCAGCCGGGCGTGGATATGGGCTTCCAGTTCGCGCACGCCCATGGCCTGGCAGGCTTCTGCGCGGCATACCTGGATTACCGTGCGGCCCGGCGGCGCGCTGCGGAAATCGTGGTAGAAACTGATGACGCCCTGGATCTCGGCGCGGCTCAGATTCAGTGCGTCGGCCGAGCATGGGCACCGTTTCGGGGGGGATAAAACCGACCGAGGCCTGGACCTGGTGCAGGATTTCCAGCAACGCCCCGTCCTCGCCCGCGTGGGCGGCAAGCGCGGACGCGACCGCTTCGTTAACTCCTGGCTCCAAGTGGTTGACTCAATGGCTTTTCAGTCCCATCGAGTTTAGACCCCTGTTGCGGCCCCTGCAAACCTGCCGGAGCCGGTTAATTACGGCTCCGAGGGCGCCTCGAACAGGCGGCTGAAGAACAGGCTGTTGAGGAACAGCTTGTTGGTGCCGTACCAGTAGCCGCGAAAATTCGGGTTGTCCGCAAACAGCACCACGCTGCCCGCACCCGAGCGCTCGGCCACCAGCGCCGGCGTGCCGGCCAGTGCCTCGATGTTCTCAGCGGAGGCATAGCCGGCGTACAGTGGCTGCTGCGTGTACTGGATGACCACGGCGAACGGGTTCTGCGGCCGCTGCATCACCTCCGGCAGGTTCTTGTGCAGGAAGATTTCGCGGTTGTCATAGCCAAAACCCAGCGGATGCGTGAAGTCCAGGTCGCCCCGGAAAATGGCGCCGCGCAGCAGGTCCTTGACCTCCGTCGCCTCCATGTCCTCGTAGGCGATGCGTTCAGTCGCGTGTCCTCTTCCTGGTCCGCAGTCGCCGTCGTCAGGCGTTTCTGCCGCCACGATATCGCCGGGCGGCACCTCGGGGCTCCAGTCCAGCGTCTGCAGCCGCAGCCAGGGAGCCGCTTCGCGAAGGCCGACCACCGTGCCGCCTTCCTTCACCCACTGGCGCAGCCGGTCACCGAAGGCGGGTTCGAAACCCTCCCAGTCGCCGCCGGGAAAAACGATGTGCGTGTAGCGGTTCCAGTCGATGGAATCCAGCTCGTCGCGATCCCGCAGGGTGAGGGGAATGTGCATGCGGTAGTCGAGCAGGTGCCAGATCTCGCCGCCGTCGTAGGTGCTGGTCTCCGGGCCGGTTACCAGCAGGATTTCCGGCGCTGCGAGGGGTGCAAAGCTCGGACCGCCGGCGTCAATGCCGCGCGTGCCCGTGGCGCTGACGCCACGCTCTATCGCGTGCACCTCGATACCGTCCTGCTCCGCCGCGGCAGCCACCAGTTCATGGATGGTCTCACGGGTCACCGTTTGCCGGTCGAAAGGAATGAACACGGCGCCGCGACCAAAATCGCGGACCCCTTCCGAGGTGGTCAGGCTGGACGGCTTGAGGGCGGCCCGCGCCATCACGCCGGCCTCCAGCAGCCGGTTCAGCGCCCGCGGCGCGTAGTAGCTGTCCCACTCGAAAAGATAGCCGTAGCCTGCTTCCGGCGGCGGGCTGGCCGTCGGCAGTGCCGGCACCCAGGCCTCACCAAGCACATCGCCCAGGGACCGTTTGCCCAGGGCAGCGGACGGCAGTCCGAAAGCGGGCGGCAGGGTCCAGCTGGACACGTCGTAAAAGGTGTTGTCCTCGAATTCGGTCGGTGCTTCGAACAGGCTGCGGATCAGCGTGTACTGGGGCTGCGCGGCGGGGATGAGCAGGGATTCCCTTGCCCGGAAGGTGGATCCATCAAGTTTGAGGTCTTCCCTGAGCCGGTAGGTGGCGATGCGGTGGCGGGAGAGCAGGTCGGCGAAGTAGTGCAGCCGGGCCTGGTCGCCCTCGGCGGTGACCACCCAGCCCGCGGGCGTGCATCGCGACCCGCTTTGAGCGCGTCGGCGTAAAACGTCTTCTGGTACTGGAGGTATTCGCGGCGCAGGTCCACGGCGGATTGCGCGCTGGCGATACTGGTCATGAAGTGCTTGCGGATGTTTTCCCGGTAGGTGCGCAGCCCGTTGGGCGTCTCGATTTCCCGGCCCAGGGCGGCGCCGGCCTCGAACAGCACGCCGATGCCGCCGTTGACCAGGGGAAAGGTCGAACCCTTGCCGATGTAGAAGTTGTCGAATTGCTCGCCGTGGAAATACAGGCGCGCCTCGCTGTCCAGGAAGGCTTCCGAGCGGGCGGCAGTCTGCGCCATCAGGGTTTCCGCCTCGTCCGGCACCAGCGGGTTGGTGCGCGTGCGCACACCGGGGTGAAAGTAGTAGGTCGAGTTGCTGCCCATCTCGTGGTAGTCCACGGTGAGGTTGGGGCGCCAGGCGTGCCATTTCGCCATCCAGGCGCGCGGTTCCGGCTGGGTCAGGAGCAGCCACTGGCGGTTCAGGTCGAACCCGTAGTGGTTGGTGCGTGCGGTTCCCCAGTCATAACGGTGCTCCGCGTGATCCGGGTTGGCGATGATCTGCTCGCCACCGTAGCGGTCAAACCAGCTGATGCGGTTGGCGTGGCCGTCCGGGTTGAACACGGCGGTGATCAGGATCACGCTTTCGCTGAGCAGCCGTTCCGTTTCCGGGTCCCGGGCGGCGGCGAGCTGGTAGACCACGGGCAATACCGAGTCCAGACCGCTGGATTCGGCGCCATGCACGCCATAGTTCAGCCAGGTGACCACCGGCATATCGTCACTGATTGCCTGGTCCTGGTCCGGCTCGCTGAGCGCCACGTGCTGGCGTTGAATCTCGTCCAGGCGCTGGTGGTTGTCCGGGCTGGTGGCCACCAGGAACAGGATCGGCCGGCGCTCGTGGCTGTACCCGATGGTCTCGATGCTCAGCCGGTCACTCAGCCCGGCCAGTTGCTGCAGATATTCCGCCATCTGGTGAACCCGCACCGGGTGCCGCCCCAGTTCAAAACCGAGAAATTCAGCGGGGGTGGGGATGTTGGCGTCGTAGGTTGTTTCCGGGGGAAACATGACCAGGTCCGCGCTGCGCGGGTCGACGGGTCCGTCGACATCAGCCGCCGCCTGCGCCCGGGGGTTAAGAACAAGCAGGGCAAGACAAAGGACCCAAAGCACTCGCTGCATACCGGCATCTCCAATCAGGTTCAGCGCGGAACCATAGCGGAATGCGCGCGTAATGCAAATGAAGACCGGCCGGCCGGGCGTGGCCGGCCGTTGCATTAATGGTGCCGCCTACCAGGCCTGGTGCAGGCTGAGCTGGAGCTGACCCTTGTCGACCGCCTCGGACCACTGGTACATGTAGCCGCCCTGGACCCGCAGGCTGTCGCTGATCGAATAGCCGAAGGCGCCGTACAGCCGGTCCCTGTCGAAGGTGTCCACGGTGCGGCCGTTGCCGATACTCTCCCCGATGTTCAGGAACACCTCGTTGTAGAAGGCCAGGTACCAGGCGCCGGCCTTGAGGTCCGTGCGGTTGAGCGGGATATCCATGAACAGGGCGTAGCGGAAGCGCGAGCGAAAGTCCTGGCCGTCGACCCAGCGCTGCTCGTAACGCAGGCGGTGACGCAGGTAGATCCGTTCACCCAGTTTCTGCGGAATCAGCGCCTCCTGGTAGGTCCGGTTTTCCCGGGCGGTGATGCCGTTGCCGTCAAATTCACCGCTCTCAACGTACGCGTAGCCCAGGGTGAGCAGGATATTCGTGTTCTCCGGCGTGTAGGTCACGCCGCCACGCAGGAGCAGTTGCTCAAGGTCGCCGCCGAGGTCCCAGTTGCGCCACTGGGCATCGCCCTGGAAGCCCCAGCGACTGTTGTCCAGGCGTTTTCCCCAGAAATACATGTACCAGGCGCCCAGCTGGTCTTCATCGACCTGGGCGGATGCCCGGGGGGCCAGCAGCAGGGAGGTGACACACAGGAGTGCGGCGATGGCTTGTTTCATGGGAAAACCTTCCAGGGAATTGGCGGCGCAAGTAGCCGCTTAATTATCCAAAGGTTTCCCCTTCAAAAAAATTCAGCTGTAGTTGCCTTTCAATCAATTTTGACCGAAGTGTTCAGGCCGTGATGGTGCCGCTGACAATGCGCTGGACTGCCCCGCCGATCCAGGTCTCCCCGTCGGCTTCAAACACGTGAATGCGGCCGGAGCGGCCCAGGCACCGGCCCTGGTGGGCCAGGTAGGGGCTTTTTACGCGGCCCGACTGCCAACTGCCACTGCGCGGCTGAGGCGTTGAAGCTGCCGGTGACCGGGTCTTCCAGCAGGTTACCGTGCGCATCGCTGAAAAAGGTGCGCACCTCGTAGGCAAATTCGTGCCCGGCCGGGTACGCGCCGATCACGCCGATTTCCAGCCGGCGGTCATGGTGACGCGCGGGCTGCAGCGCCAGCACGGCTTCAGCGGATTCCAGCTGGACCGCAATCCAGCCGGGACCGTTGTCCGCCCAGGTCATCTCCTGGATATCTTCTTCAGCGAGATTCAGCACCCGGGTGATTTCCTGGAAACACGCCCTGTCCACGGACCCGCTTTTGAGCAGTGGCGGCGCCGCCAGGCTCAGCAAGTTCTCCGAGGCCCGGACCGGCAGCAGGCCAAGTCCGCATTCCTGCACGATGTCCCGGCCGGCCGGCTGTCCCCCCTGGTCAAGCCATACCCGGCAGCTGCCGAGGGTCGGGTGGCCGGCAAAGGGCAACTCGCGTTCCAGCGTGAAGATGCGCACCCGGTAGTCCGCCCGGGGGTTCTCCGGCGGCAGCAGAAAGGTGGTTTCCGACTGGTTGAACCAGCGGGTGATGCGCATCATGGCCTCGGTATCCAGGCCTTCTGCATCGATGACGACGGGCAGCGGGTTGCCGGAAAAGGGCGTCTCCGCAAACACGTCGACCATGGCAAAGCGGCGGTTTTTCAATGTGTCGGTATGCATCACAGGGAGGCTACAGGGGGCGGGCAAGCCGGTGAACCCGGAATCATGCGGACAAAAAAACCGCCCCCGGAGACGGGGGCGGTGTTCTGGAGCTTAATTACTGGCTACGGTCATCTGGGGCATGCCGCATTCCTGCTCGAGGAAATCCTCGATGAGGGTGAGGGTCTGCTCATGGTGACGGTAGTACCAGGGCAGCGAGTGCGGCATATCTTCGATCAACTCGTAACGCGCCGGGACCTTGTCCTTGATCGCGTTGTAGAAGTTCTCCGCATGGAAACTCGGGGTGCGAACGTCACGGCTGCCCACGTACAGCAGCACCGGCATATGCACCTTCCCGGTGTTTTCCATCGGGTCCATGCCCTTGACGGTCACACCCTGCAGCGCACGCTGTACGCGGTTTCGGCTCCAGTTGTTGCCAATGCGACCCAGATCGGTAACCGGCGCGCCCGAAATGGCGCAGCGATAGGGGCTGTCCGGAAGCACGGAGGCGGCCGCTGCAGCAAATCCACCGTACGAGTAGCCAAAGATCAGCATATTGTCCGGGTCGGCAATACCCTGTTCGACCAGGTACTGCGCGCCGTCATCCTTGTCTTCCTGCATCTTCAGCCCCCACTGCGCATCGCCCGCAGTCCAGAGCTGTCGCCCGAGCCCCGTGCTGCCGCGGTACTGCGGGCGCAGCACGGCGTAGCCGCGCGAGGTCAGGAAAGGAACCCAGCCGGAGACTGTCCCAGCCGGTGTAGTCGCGCGCCCAGGGACCGCCGTGCGGGTTCACGACCAGCGGTATCGGGCCGTCTGTTTCCTTGTCATAGCCGGCGGGCAGGTCAAGGATCGCCGGTATCTTCATGCCGTCGCGGGCCGTATAGGTGATCCAGCGCTGTTCGCCGAGGTCTTCCGGATTGATCCAGGGGCGCTCACTGCCGATGGTCTTGACCGTCTTGCGGTCCTGCAGCAAATGATAGGTTCGCGGGTTTTTATTGCTCTCGGTCGTGAACAGGATTCGGGACAGATCGTTGTTATAGGCCTGCAGACTGATGTTCTGGCCCTTGTAGACCTGTTGCAGGCCGGCGTGAATCGCGCCCATATCCGGATCGATATAGGTCGTCTCAAAATCCGGACCTTCGATGGTATAGGCGATGATCTTGTTGAAATTGCTCGGCTGGTAGCCAAAGCTCAGACCCGCCACGTTGAATTGCGGATGGGCCAGCAGCGGCTCAGCATCGAATTCGCGGGTTTGCGCGTCGTACATCCAGATCTGCACCAGGTCGGAAAACTTGTCGGTCAGCACGTAATATTTGCCGGTTTCTTCATCCCGCTCAATAATCTGAGCTGGTTCCGGTCCGTGAGCATGGTGGTCAGCTTGTCGTGCACCTCGAATTCGTCGGTTTTAGGGTCACGAATCAGAACGGTCTGCTTGTATTCGTTGTCACCGAAGTACTCGAGGTCGGTGCGGGTGAGCAGTTCCCGGTGCGGTCATCAAACAGGCCGGCGGTCGATTCGGGGTTACCCCTGAACAGCAGTTCGGTCCGCTCCGTTGTCACATCGTAGAAATAGAAATTCCCAACAAAGGTGACCATATCCGTGCGGCTGATAATGACCCGTGTCGGGTCCAGCGGCAGCGCGCTGACCAGCCTGGCGCTGGTGTTGAGTTCCGCGCAGCGCTTGGTCCTCTCGCTCACGCCCCTCATGCGTTCTCCGGACTCGAACGCCGGCTCAAAATCCGAATGGGTGCTGTCCGTCAGGTAGTTCTTGACGATGAAGGTTGCCTCGGAGCCGATGGCGTTGCCCTCGGCACAGCCCCCGAGGGCGCCGGTCAGTTCCTGGCGTCCGACGACGCTGGTTTTGCCGGCTTTCAATTCCCGGGCGCCGATAAATTTCATCTTGTCGCCACTGGGTGTAATCACCGGGCCCTTGTCGAAATTGTCAAGATCCCAGGTGGCAAGGGCCGTTTCCCGGTAGTCGGAACCGGGTGCGGCAATGATGGCGGAGATCTGGGTGCCATCGATACTCATGGACACGGAGCGGATCGAAGGCTCCCGGGCGATGGATTCGATGGAAATGGGGTCCGCCATGCTGGTTCCTGCAAGCAGGGCCAGGGGCAAGGACGCCAGGCGAAGACGTCGAGTCAGGTGCATGAATTGATACCTCGAAAAAGAATGATTGGTGCAAACCGGGCGCAGTTTAACGTGAAAGCGTGGTGCGGGCGTCAAATTATGCGTCAAAAGCGACGCAATGGCGAAACGCGGTGCTGCAAAAAGCAAACGGCGCCGAGGCGCCGTTTGCGGGTTGCCCTTGCGGGCACTGCTTGTAGCAGGGTCGATCAGAAGCGGTAGTTGAACCGTCCGACAAAGGACCGGCCAAACAGGCTGGCCTGGGTACCGGCTGATCGGCACGTTGCCGCGGGTGGCTACCACACCGGAGGAGACCACATCCGGCTGCTTCGTCAAATACGTTGTTGACACCGAAGAGCACATCCCACTTGTCCTGCTCGTAAACGTAACGTCAGGTTGTTCTGGATGTAGGTGTCGAAGGTGATGTCGAGGTACGCCGGAGCTAAAGCCGAAGTACGTCGTTTCCGCATCCACCGTCCGTGACTGATCAGTCTCGGCGCGATAGATCATGAACCACGTAGCGGTCCAGTCACCCTTCGTCGCAGAGACCACCAGGTTGTTGACAAAATCGGGGGTGCCGATGTCGCCAACCACGTCGATGTTGTCGAAACCTTCAACCAGGCCCGGATCAAACAGATCGAATTCATTCGAAATCTGCCAGTTCGCGGTGTTATTGATGGTCAGCGTTGCCCCAGTCGTAGTCGAGAGACCACAGCAGGTTAAGGTCAACGCCCTCAGCAGTCTGGGAGTTGATGTTCACGTAGCTGTCGTTGATCTCGATGATCTGGTTCGGGCGAACCGGATCGTCACCCGGTGCACGCACGATCAGGTCACAGAACGCGTTCGGGAAGTTCTCCGCCGCGTAACAACCGGAAGCAGATGGAGCCCGCACCCAGCTGCGCGATCTGATCGTTGATCGTGATGCTGTAGTAGTCCAGAGAAACGCTGAGGTTCGTGAACTCCGGCGTCCAGACGACACCTGCAGTCCAGGAATCAGAGGTTTCTGACTCGAGGTTGTCAACGCCACCACCGGTGATGATCAGAGCGGAAGAACCGCCTGCAGCATAGTCCGGCGGAATGCCAAGTGACGCACAGTTGGCCTGCAGGTTCGCGTTGGAGCTCTCGCCCCAGTCGATACAGGGGTCAACCGCCAGCTGGCCGGCGAAGGCCGTCTGGTCACCGAGGAACTGCTCGAACAGGGCCGGGGCGCGGTAAGACGTGCCCACGTTACCGCGCAAGCGGATGCTCGGAACAACCTGCCAGCTCAGGCCGGCATTCCACACCACGTCGCTGCCACCGGAGTTGTAGTCAAAGTAGCGGGCCGAACCGGTGAAGGTCAGGTTTTCCACGCCCTTGATACCGGCCAGGATCGGCACTTCGAATTCCGCGAAGGCTTCCGCGACATCGTTGCTGCCCTTGGTGATGGTAGCGGACGACAGGCCCCAGGAATGGCCGGCCTGCTGCAGCGGATCCGGCACATCGTCGATGCTGAAGTCACGGTATTCCACACCGAAAGCAGAACCCACGGTGCCGGCCGGCAGTTCGAACAGGTCGCCGGTGATAACGCCCGTCACGGACCACTGTTCGTAAACCGTGTTACCCAGCGTGTTGGCGCCGACGATGTCGATCAGGCCCTGGCGGTTGCTGCCGCTCAGGAAACCGGGATCAAACGGGTCGTAGGCCGGTGGGTTGGCGTCGAAACGGACGTCACCGGAAGTCAGTTCATTAATGTCATTGCCGGCGTAATCACCGTCGGAGTACGAGTAGGTGCCCCAGACCTGCCAATCCCAGTAGTTCGTGGTATTGAACACGCCGGACAGGCCGGTGGTGAAGTAATAGTAGTCAACGTCGATATCGCGTGTTCAGCGGGTACGGATAGACCGGCTGGGACAGAGCGAGCACAACCGGGTCGTCAAAATCGACCGGGTTGTAGGTCGGGTCGTTGGCGTAGGCGTACGGTCCGAAGCCGGTCAGTGCGGCGGCGTTGGCCCCACCGATCAGCGGGAAGAACTGGCGCCAGCCATCCCGGGTGGTTTTACGGTTGCTGTACAGGAATTCCGCATCCCAATCCACGTTGCCGAAGGTGAAATCGGCGGTGGCGTAGACCTGCATACGTTCCTGCTCGTTGATGGCCGTCTCGTTGCCGATGAAGTCGAAGTTCAGCACGTCTTCATAGAACGCCTGGCCGCCATTGGCGTAGGTGCCGTTGACACGCGGGCGGTAGCCGGCAATCGGTCCGATCGTGTTGCCATCGGGTGCGGGGATGTAACGCAGACCGGTCAGAGCGTCGATCGCCGTGTTGGCGTAGAGGTTTTCACAGGGTGAGAGCGGTGTGCCGCGCGTGATGGACTCGTCCACGCGGTCAATGTTCTGACCTTGCGCGTTGGTCACCAGGTCCAGTTCACAGCCCAGGTAGTCGCGATCGTCGACCCGCAGCGCCTCACGCTTCACGTACTGGGCAGACAGGGTCAGGCTGCCGGTGTCGAAGTTGGCGCCGGTAATGATACCGGCCTGGTAAAACTCGGCGCCGCCGTCGATGGGCAGCTCGGTAATCAGGCTCACCTCGGTCTCATCAACGGAGCGGCGCGTGATGATGTTGGCAACACCAGCGATAGCGTCGGAACCGTAGATGGAAGAACTACCGTCTGCAACGATTTCAAAGCGCTGCACGGCAATATCCGGAATGGCGGTAAGGTCGAATGCCTGGACCTGGCCGCGGGTACCGGAACCGCCCGTACGGCGACCGTTCAGCAGCGTCAGCGTGCGGGTGGCGCCCAGACCACGCAGGTCAAGGGTATTTACACCCGTACCGCCCTGGACCACGAAGCCGCCGAACTGGTTGTTCAGCTGCGTGGTGCCTGCGGCGATGGTGCTGGTCTGCAGAATGTCTGCGGCAGTCAACTGGCCGGCGCGGTACTGCGTTTCTGCGTCAATCACCTGCATTGGCTTGGTGGACGTGAAATCTTCGCGCTTGATCAGAGAACCGGTGACCTGGACGCGTCCAAGTTCTACCGATTCTTCTGCCTGCTGGTCTTTTTCCTCGATAGCAGAACCGGTGTTCGGTCCCGTATCGTCATCCTGGTCCTGTGCCCAGGCGGTTAGCACCTGGGTGCTAAGGGCGAGTGCCAAGAGACACTTGGTCACATTCCCTTTTTTAACGTTCAATTCGGCTGACATGTCGTCTCCCATGGCATCGAAAATGGCAGTGGCGAGCCTGGGTCTCCACGATCCAGGCTCTCGAAGTCCCCGTTTTATAAGGCTTTTGGGGTGTTTTTCAGGCAATGAACGATTGCGATTAGGCCAAAGGTCATGCCTGAGGTGGCAACAGTATGGTGAAAGTGTGATGCTCGTGTAAACCATTTATTAAAAAAAAGTTAGTCCGGCTGCGATGAAATGAGCGTGGTTTGCGTCCGCGGGCAGCGGCTTTTCCAGCAGCCAAAGGACCTATACTGCAGCGCATTCGATTCCAGAATGATCAGCCGTAAGTAATCAGTCATGAGCAATTCAGCACCAGCCATTGTTGTGATCGGCGCCGGAATGGGCGGCCTCGCGGCGGCCATCGACCTGGCGCGTGCCGGGGCGCAGGTTACCTTGCTCGAGGCCGCCGATGCGCCGGGGGGCAAAGTCAGAAGCCTGCCCGTTGCCGGCCAGCCCATCGATTCCGGCCCCACGGTGTTCACCATGCGCTGGGTGTTTGAGGCATTGTTCGCAGACGCGGGCGCGCGCCTGGAAGAACGGCTGAAGCTCTCGCAGCTGGATGTGCTGGCCCGGCACGGCTGGCTGGATGGCAGCCGCCTGGACCTGTTTGGCAGTATTGAGCAATCCGCAGCGGCCATAGAGGCGTTCGCCGGTCGTCGCGAGGCAAGGGCCTACCGCGATTTTGCCAGGCGCTCCGGGCAGATATTCGAGACCCTGGACCACAGTTTCATGCGCCGGGAGAAGCCGGGCATGGTCGGGCTGAGTGCCTCCCTCGGCCTGCGCGGCATACCGCGGCTGATGGCGACCAAGCCGTACACCACGCTGTGGAATGAACTGGGCCGGCAATTCAGCGATCCGCGCCTGCGCCAGCTGTTCGGTCGCTACGCCACCTATTGCGGGTCCTCGCCTTTGCAGGCGCCGGCAACCCTGATGCTGATCGCGCACGCGGAGCGCGCCGGCGTCTGGGCGCTGGATGAGGGTATGCAGCGTCTGCCGGAGGCCATGGCGGACCTGGCGGCCACGCTCGGCGTGGAATTGCGTTTTTCCACCGCGGCGAAGGAGATCGAAACCGCGCAGGGCCGGGTAAGGGCAGTGCATCTTGATGACGGCGAGCGCCTGCCGGCGCAGGCGGTGGTGTTCAATGGCGATGTGGCCGCCCTGTCGCAGGGGCTGCTGGGCCCTTCCGTTGCCGCCGCCTTGCCGGCGCGGGAGTCCGAGCCCCGCTCGCTGTCGGCGGTCACCTGGAGTCTCGTGGGTCGCCTGGCGGGTTTCCCGCTGCATCACCACACGGTCTTTTTTGGTTCGGACTACGAGGACGAGTTCCGGGCCATCTTCGAGCGGGGCGGGCTCACCGCGGAGCCCACGCTTTATCTATGTGCCCAGGACCGGGGCGACGCACCGGCAGCGGGCGGGGCAGAAGGTCGATGACGAGCGGCTGTTCGTGCTGGTCAACGCGCCACCGGGACTGAGGGGCGAGGCAGCGCTGGCTGCCGTGGAAGACAAGGTGTTCGCGCTGCTCGCGCGGCACGGTCTCGACATCAGTGAGGTGAACGGACGCTGTGAGCGCACGAGCCCGCAGGACTACGCGGAGCGGTTTCCCGGCAGCGGTGGCGCCATCTACGGCTGGCCGACCCACGGTATGCAGGGTTCGTTCCAGCGTTCCGGTTCACGGGCGCAGGTGGGTGGTCTTTATTTTGCCGGTGGCACCGTGCATCCGGGGCCGGGCATACCCATGGCGGCATTGTCCGGTCGCATCGCCGCGCGGGCCGTCGCGCAGGACCTGGAACTAAGCCCGGGCCTAGCAAGCCACGGGTTGACCATAACGGTCCCGTCAGGCAGGGTCCGGTACGACCTCGTCCAGCACCTTGGCCGAAGAGATCACTCCCGGCATCCCGGCTCCCGGGTGCGTGCCGGCGCCAACCAGGTACAGACCCTCCACCTCCTCGCTGCGGTTGTGCGGACGGAACCAGGCGCTTTGCCACAGCACCGGCTCCAGGCCGAAAGCGGCCCCTTTCTCAGACAGCAGGCGGTCCCGGAAATCGATCGGGGTGAGCAGGCGCGAGGTGGCGATGTTCTCTTCCAGGCCCGGCAGCACGGTGGCCTCCAGCGCCCGCGCGATCGCGACCCGGTAGCGCTCGGCCTCGGATTCCCAGTCGGTTTTACCCAGCAGGTTGGGCACCGGCGACAGCACGTAGAAGGTATCGCAGCCCTCCGGCGCCAGGGACGGATCGGTGGCGGTGGGCCGGTGCAGGTAGAGGCTGAAGTCCTCCGCCAGCACCTTGCGGTCAAAGATATCTGACAGCAACTCCTTGTATCGCTCGCCGAGCATGATCATGTGGTGGGGCACATCCGGATACTGCTTTTTGGTGCCGAAGTACCACACGAACAGGCTCATGGAGTAGCGGGACCGGTCCAGCTTTTTGTTGGTCCAGCGTTTGCGGTATTGCGCCGGCAGCAGCTGGCGGTAGGTGGCCGCGGAGTCCGCGTTGGACACCACGATATCGGCCTCCAGTGTTTCCCCGCCGGCCAGTTGCACGCCGCGCACGCGACCGTCCCGGACCAGGATCTCGCGGACCTGTTCTCGCCAGGCGGATCGTGCCACCCTGGCCCTCGATCAGCCCGACCAGGCCCTGGACGATGCGGCCGGTGCCACCCATGGCGAAGTGAACACCGTGCAGCCGCTCAAGCTGGCCGATCAGCGCATAGATCGCGGTCGCGGTAAACGGATTGCCGCCGATCAGCAGCGGGTGGAAGCTGAATACCATTCTCAGCTTGGGGTGCTTGATATAGCGCGCCACCAGGGAATGCACCGAGCGGTAAAACTGGCCCTTGAGCAGGTCCGGGATGGTCTTGATCATTTTCGGAATCGAGTCGAAGGACACCGCCAGCAGCTTGTCGAAACCGATGTCGTAGAGCAGGGACGAGGCCTCCAGCAACTGCTCATAACCGGCCACGTCAGCCGGATTGAAGCGGGCGATTTCCGCCTTCATCGCCGCATCATCGCCGCAATAATCGAAGTACTCGCCATCGGCGAACAGGATGCGGTAATAGGGGTTCATGGGGACCAGTTCCAGGTCCTCGCTCATCTCCTTGCCGCACAGCGCCCACAGTTCCTCCAGCAGGAACGGTGCGGTGACGATGGTCGGGCCCGCGTCAAACACGAATCCGTCGTCCTCGTACACGTAGGCGCGGCCGCCGGGCTTGTCGAGTTTGTCCACGACCGTGACCTGGTAACCGCGCGCCCCCAGGCGTATCGCCGCGGCCAGGCCGCCGAAGCCTGCGCCGATAACGACCGCCTTCCTGCCAGCACTCACAGACTCGCTCATGGAAGCACCTCCTTGGCCGGTGCGGGCGCCTCGCGCCAGCGCATCAGCAGGTCGGAGACATGGAAGAACAGCGAGCCGAGCAGGGCGGCGGCCACCAGGGGCCAGCCGGCGCCGGTCATGATCGCCTTGAGCGCCAGCATGAGACTGCCGCCCGCGCCGGCATTCGTGATGATTGCCGCGATCGTTGGGCCGCGTCCGGAGCGCTGGCGCCGCCAGACCAGTAAAAGCGTCTCTGCGGCCAGGAAAGCGAGCATGATGTCGATGATCCGGCCTGATGTAATCAGGTGTTCCAGTAGCTCCATGGGTATCGTTCCGACCTCGTTGTTTTGCGCGGTGACCAGGACAGTCACCGGTTTGTCGATTGACCAGTGCAGATTATCATAGCGACATGCGCATGATGGTCATCTTCACCGCCTCCCCGTCACCTCCGGATGGCGCTTCTTGAGCGGCGCCCTGATCACGCTCGGGCGCCTGCCGAAGGGGCTGGAGCTGGCCCGCGCCCTGGACGCGGCGGGCTGCCGCGTGGTCATTGCCGAACCCTGGGCCTGGCACCTGAGCCGCCTGTCCAAATCGGTCGCCGCCTCCCGCCGGGTGCGGCCGCCGAATCCTGATCCTGGAGCCTACCTGGATGACCTGTGCGCGGTGCTGGCGGAGGAACAACTTGATCTGCTGGTGCCCGTGTCCGAGGAAATCATGCACCTGTCCGCGCTGCATGGCCGCGCGCCCGAATCGGTACGACTGTTTGTGCCCGCGCCGGAGCGCCTGCTGACACTGCACGACAAGCTGGCCTTCAACAAGCTGGCCGCCGGACTGGGCCTGCCGGTACCGGAAACCCACGCGCTGGACAGCGAGAGTGCCCGGGCCTTTGCGGGGCGGGAGGACTTTATCGTCAAGCCAGCGCTGTCCTCGGCGGGCAAAGGGCTGACCCGGCACCGGGCCGGCGCTGCCTTGCCCGGTCTGGACGAACCGGGGATCGTGCAGGCGTTTTTGCCCGGCGAGGAGTTGAGCAGCTTTTCTGTTTGCGACCAGGGCAGGGTGATCGGCACCGTGGTGTACCGGGGACGCATCGTGTCCGGCACGGTCGCCGTGTGCTTCGAGGTGCTGCCGGAACCCGAAGCGGCGCTCCTTGAATGGATCGAGGGCTTTGTCGCCGGCACCGGCCACAGCGGATTCCTGTCTTTCGATTTTCGCCGCGACGCCGGCGGGCGCCTGCTACCCATGGAGTGCAACCCGCGCACCACCAGCGGAATCCATTTCGTCGATCCGCAGGACCTGGCCGGCGCGATCCTTGAGCCGGATGCGCCCAACCGCTTCCGGCTTCGCGACGAACGGGTGCTGCAGCAGTTCTACCCGGCGCTGACGGAGACCCAGGGCGCAGCGTTCAAGGGCCGGCCCTGGCGCGCCAATCTCAAATACCTGTTTGGCTGCCGGGACGTGTGCTGGTCCCGGTCCGACCCGTGGCCGTTTTTGCTGCTGCCGTTCGCTTCCTGGGAGATATTGCGCCGCACCATCCTGCGGGGTCAGTCGTTTGGCGAGGCGACCACCGGGGACATCGGCTGGTACCGGCCCGCGGACTAGCAGCGGCGGCGCACGCGCATCATGATCTGCCGCACCGGGCGGGTGGTCAGGCGGGCCACGGGCCGCACGCCGGCCGGATCAAGCACCTCGAAATCGTAGCGGCGCGCCAGGCGCGCAATGATCAGGTTCGCCTCGGTCTGCGCAAAACCCGCGCCGACGCAGGTCCGGGGGCCCATGCCGAAGGGCAGGTAACTGCCGGGGGCAATGTCCTTTTCGCGCTCGGGGGAAAAGCGCTCCGGGTCAAAGACCTCGGGCCGGTCCCACAGCAGCTGGCTGCGGTGCGTGGCCCAGGGCGAGATCATGATCATGGCGCCCTTGCGGATACGCGTGTTGCCGATGGTGACCGGTTCCATGGCCACGCGGGGAATGAAGGTAATCGGCGGGTAGAGGCGCAGGGTTTCCCGGAATACGCTGCGCACGTGGCGCAGGCCACGGGCGGTTTCAAAGGCGATGTCCCCGTCACCGGCCTGCTCATCAACCTCCCGGCGGACGCCTGCCAGGACCTCAGGGCGCACGGCAAGAATAAAGAACAGCCAGGTCAGCGCGCTGGCCGTGGTCTCATGACCGGCCAGGAACATGACGCCCAGTTCATCCACCAGTTCCTTGCGGCTGAAGGGGCAGCCGGTTTCCGCATCCCGCGCCGCGATGCAGGCCGAGGCAATGTCGTTATAGTTGCCGCCGTCGTCCTGTAAATGCGTGTCGATCAATTCCCCCAGGTGTTCGCGAATGCGCTCACAGGCGCGCAGCACCGGCTCGTGCTGCGGGATTTTCTTGAAGGGCGGATCGAAGATCAGCGCTTTGAGCTCCACGTGGGCCACGCTGCGTTCGAACACCTCGAAATCGTCGAATACTTCCTGCGCCACCCGCGACTGCAGCGAGGTGGAGAACACGGTGCGGCAAATGATGTCCGCCGTCAGGTGGCTCATGGCCAGGTCGAGCGAGAAGGGCTCACCGGATTCGGCCAGCGCGTCCAGGTGCTGCTCATAATCATCCACCGCCGCCGACATCGAGGTGAACGCGCGGCTCAGGCGAATATGGGAAAAGGCCGGATCGATCATGGCGCGCTGCCGTTTCCACTGCGCCCCGCTGCTGACAAAAATCGAATCGCCGACCAGCGGCTCCAGGGCGCCGACCATCAGGTCATTTTTCGGATAGATGCCCGAGGGGTCGGTCATCACGTCGCGGATCAGCTCCGGCTGATTGATCAGCCAGATCGAACGCCGCGAGTAGCCCAGTGGCGTGACCGGTTTGCGGTAGGCCGCCGCCGGCAGCAGGCTGAGCAGGTTGCCTTCCCTCTGCCAGGCCGTGCGCATCAGCGCCGCGATGGGCCACAGGGGGCGCGGGCGCGGTGGAATATACGGGCCGGTCTGTTGCCGGGCGGCCTGTGTGGTGGTTTTGATCCCGTGGGCCAAGCGGCCTCCCTTAATGGCGTCGCGTTCCGGCGGACGGTGGTGGCCGGGACTGCAGCAAGGGTATTATGAGCGCGATTCGGCGGCAACGCCGGGCTTCAGGAGCAAGCAGCCTTGGCGCTTTTTCATGAATTCGTCTGGCCCTTTCACGCGGTCGTGCTGGCGCATATCGTGACCGGCAGCGTCGGGCTGGTGGCGTTCTGGGTGCCGGTGCTGGCGAAGAAAGGGGGCAGGCGCATCGCGCCTGGGGCAAGGTCTTTACCCTGTCCATGCTGGTCACCGGCAGCATCGCGGTGGTCATCTCCAGCATGACCATCCATGACCCGGTCGGCACCCACCCGGGGCTGGATTTTCCCGTGCCGCTGATCCGCGGCATATTCGGCTGGATGATGCTCTACCTGGCCATTCTCACGATCAACCTTGCCTGGTATGGCTGGGAGTGCATCCAGAACCGGAAAACGCATGTGCGACAGCGACGGTTCCTGAACCTCTTCTCCCAGGCCGTGTTACTGGTCGCTGCAGCCAACTGCCTGTGGCAGGGGTGGCTTCTGCGGGACTTTTTCCTGCAGGAGGGGCGCATCGAGCCGCTGCTGATCATGGGCATTTCCATGGTCGGTTTCGCCACGGTGGCGACCAATCTGCGGTTCATGCTGCGCCGGCACCCGGGCCCGCAGGACTGGCTGAAAGAGCATCTCAAGGGCCTGGTCGGCGCCGGTATCTCGGTGTATACCGCCTTCCTCGCCTTCGGAGCCGTCCGTTTTGTCCCGGAACTGGCCCTGCACCCGGGCCTCTGGGCGGTGCCCCTGGTCACCGGGCTGGCGATTATTCTTTACCACTGGCGGAAAATCTGGGCGCAGGAGGCACGCGTGGCGGCGGCCCGGGCGGGCGCGGTCCGGCCCTGACGGCGGTCCGTCATTCGCCGCATCGAATCAGTGCCGGGCCAGCAGCCGGCCGAAGCCTTCCTTGCGGTCTTCGATGTTGTTGTGCCGCAGCGCGTGCCAGTAGGTCGCTGCATTGATGGCAATGACGGGCTTGTCGAGTTCCGCTTCCAGCGTGGCGGCCAGGCGCAGCATGCACAGGTTGGTTCCTACCTGGAGAATCGCGTCCACGTCGTCCCCGTCCAGGGCGCTGATCGCTTTGCGGATCTGCGGTTCCTGGACCTCGGCAATACCGGTCCAGCTTGAGCAGCGCAGGCAGTCATCACGCACCGTTTCGATGCCGTGGTCGGCAAGGAAGCGGATCACCTCGCGGTTGGCGACGGGAAAATAGGGCGACAGCAGCGCCACCCGGCGGATCCCGCCGATGGCCTCGCAGGCCGCGGCGATCGACTCGGAGCCGATGGAGATGCCCAGCCCGGATTCGGTTTCCACTTGCCGTTTCCAGCGCATGGCGCCCTCGGCGCCGCCGTAAAACGTCACCGCCGACATGCCCATCACCAGGTAATCCGGGGCGCAGGTCAGCACCCCGTGGACGGCTTCCATGACGTGCGCGTTGATCTCCAGCGTACCGGCCATGAAGGTCTCGTCCGAGACGGCATTGGCGTTCTGGATGACGATGCGACTGTAATGGTTGGTCACGCCGGGCACCCGGAGGTCATCGAACTCCGGCTGCACGATGGTGTTGGTGGAGGGACCCAGTACGCCGAACTTGGCGCGCCAGCCCAGGGCGTCAGGCATGGTCCCGGCCGGCCTTACTGGTAGCCCGGGTCTTTCCAGGGACCCACGCTTCTGGACCGCACGGGCTGGATGTGGGCCGGCGGTTCCGTGTTCGGATAGCCCTCGCCCCAGTTCACCGGGTCGCCTTTCATTTCCACGCGGGCGTTGTCCGTGTACCAGTCAACCAGGTCGCCATCGCAGCGCAGAATCCAGGTGCAGCCCTCTTTCTCGCCGGCGGTGAAGTCGCCATGGCGAACCCCGGCGGGTCGGAAAAAGTACTGCCCGGCGGTCATGAAGCCGAAGTTGTAATCAAACTCTCCGTCCAGGCAATAGGCTTCCTCGAAGACCGGGTGGTGGGCCAGCGGGTGTTCGCGCCAGCCGGGCTTCGCCTTGATCAGGCGGGTATAAAAGCCGGTGCGCGGGTCGCGGTAAAGCAACTTGATGTACAGGCCGGGGACCGGGGTGCCGCCGCGCTCGAAGTCCATGGGGCTGCCGTTTTCCGGATCCTGGACGTCATACCACTCCATCGCCTCCGAGTCCTTGACCACCAGGGGCAATTCCGCATCCGGGTCGCTGCCGGCGCCGGGGGTAAAGCCCCAATCGCCGAATTCGCGAAACAGCAGGACCCTGGTGCCGGCGGCGGCGCGGACTTCCGGGGTGGCGACCCCCTGCGGCGCGCACCAGTAGCCGCCCCGGGTGAGTGTCTGGTCGCCAAACCGGACCGTGCCCTCCAGCACGAACCACTCGGTCTGCGCCGCATGCAGGCCCGGGCCGCGCCGCCAGTCCGTGTCAAAATTCACACGCAGGGACGCAGCCCCGTTTTCCTCGTCGTAGCACAGGTTCTGCTGCCGGGCCTCGCCTTCGCCGTGGGGCAATTCGGCGACATGCCAGAGCAGGTCTTTCTCATCGATCAGTTCTACGTGGGGTCGCATGGATTTCACCTTCAATCAGATTAGCGCTCAAGGATACGTCGCCGCATCAGCGATTAATAATTAATAATAACGACAATATAGTTTAGTATTTATAAACATATTTTCTATCCTACGACCGGCAGAACAACGATGATCAGTCCCCAGTCCCTGAGCCGCCGCAGCACGCTCCGCCAGCTGGAAATTCTCCTGGCCGTCGCCGAACACGGCAGCATTACCGGCGCCGCGGAGGCCCTGCACCTCAGTCATTCGGCGGTCTCCCTGCAGGTCCGCAAGCTGAGTGAGGCGGTTGGCATGCCGCTGCACGAGGTCATCGGCAAGCGCCTGCACCTTACGGAAGCGGGCCGCGCGGTGGTCAACAGCGCCGGCGAGGTGTTTGCCGCTATCCGGCGGCTGGATGAGCGCCTGAGCGCCCTGAAGGGTCTGACCGCCGGGCGCCTGAGCATTTCCGTGGTGACCACGGCGAAGTACTTTCTGCCGCGCATCCTCGGCCCCTTTTGCCGCGAATACCCGGAGGTTGATGTGACCTTCAGCGTCGGCAACCGGGCGCAGGTGATCAAGCGGCTCGAAGACAACCGTGATGACTTGTATATCTTCAACGACCTGCCCGATGACCTGGACATCACCGCGCACCGGTTTCTGCCCAATCCGCTGGCCGTGATCGCCTCGAGCCGGCACCCGCTGGCGGGTCGCTCCGGCTTGCGCTGGGAAGACCTGGCCGGGGAAAAATTTATCCTCCGCGAGGAAGGTTCAGGCACCTACAACGCGATACGCAGGCACCTTGATGCGCGCGGCCAGCGCATCGGTAAGGCCATGACCATCGAGAGCAACGAGGCGATCAAATACGCGGTGGTGGAGAACATGGGCATCACGGTCCTGTCCGCCTACGTGCTGGCGGACGCGGTGGGTCATGACCTGGTTCAGCTGCGCGTGGAAGGCTTTCCGATCCTGTCCGACTGGTATGTGGCCTATCCCGCCGCCAAGAACCTCTCGCCCGTCGCGGACCGCTTCCTGGAGTTCGTTCTGAAACGCGGGCCGGATGTGCTGCCGATGGAAAACCTCGAGCGCCAGGTGCAAAAGGCGCTCGAGCTTTAGCGGGCCGGGCGGCAGACGGCCGGTTTACTCACAATTACCGAGGCGCCTGCCTGCAAGCTGAATCCGCATGGTCATGGGGCCCATGGGGCTGTCCATCCTGCTGACGATTTCACCGCTCATGGTGTCGCCCATGTACTGCATGGACATGTCCACCGTCATCTCGCCCACATCCGGCTGGCTGCAGACCATGCTGTAGTCGGCTCCGTCGCTGCGGGTGTCTTCGGAGATAATGGAGCAGTCCTCCATGTCCTGGATGAAGGCGCGGCCTTGATCAAAGTCTTCCCGGGTTACGCAGTCCACGGAGGTGGTCGTGCGGGGCGGTACGTTTAACTGCGCCGCCTCCATGCTCATGGTGCTCGTGGTCTCCCACTCGCCAAACTCGAAATCCGGCTCATCATCCGCCATGAGGGCGGCTCCTGGCAGCATTGCTGCGAAAGTCACGGCAAGAATCATCCGTTTCATTGCGGTTACCCCCTGCGGGTGTGCGGTTGGAATGTTGTGCATTGTGTCCCAGCGAGCGGCGACTTGCCAACGGCGCCTGCGGCCCGCGGGCGGGCCGGTCAGGATTCTGCCGGGTCCAGGTCCTGACCCTGGTCCCGACCGTGGTTCCCATCCTGTGCCAGCGCACGCCGCTTCCTGGCCCGAAACCAGGGCGGAAAGGCGAACAGGTACAGTCCCGAGAGGCTCAGCCAGAGCAGGCTGAGGCCGGCGAGACTCATGACAATCAGCTTGGTCGCCTCACCAAAGACGGCGAAAGAGTGCAGGTCCATCCACAGCTGGTCACCGCGCAAGCCCTCGTTGAGCAGCGCGCCGCTGCCTGCATCGAATTGCAGCTCCCGCGGGGAACGCCAGGCGCCGGTGGCTTCGAGCCGGACCTTGTAGATGCCTTTGGACGGGCGCAATTCGATCCTGTTGATCTCCTCGATGCTCTGCGCCCCGGGTAAATCCAGCGCGAGGACCCGCCGTGCAATCTCTGCCGGTGGCAGGATGCGGGCCAGGTCAAGTTCCGTACCCGTGCGGGTCGCCGGCTGCAGGTATTCCAGCTGTTTTTTCCAGGCGACAAAGGCGCCGGTGACCGCCAGCACGGTCATGGCCAGGGCCAGCGAAAAGCCTACCCACTTGTGCAGCCGGCGGGCAAAGCGGGCGAAACGGGTTTGCCAGATCGCGTTATGCAAAAGATTTAAGCAACGCCTCGAGGCGCCGCTGGTCTGCCACGAAATTCCGGATGCCCTCCGCCAGTTTCTCGGTGGCCATGCGGTCCTCGTTCAGGTCGAAGCGGAAGGCCGCCTCGTTGCCGGCCGGGTTCCGGTCATCGCTTCGCGCGCCGTCCGGTGCAAGCCGGCGGGGCAGGGGCGCTTCGTCAGCGGCCAGGGCCTCGAGGAGTTCCGGGCTGATGGTCAGGCGGTCGCAGCCGGCCAGCGCCTCGATTTCCCCCGTATTACGGAAGCTCGCCCCCATGACGATGGTGCGGTAATCGTTGGACTTGTAGTAGTCGTAAATCCGGGTAACGGACTGCACACCGGGGTCGTCCCCGGGCTGATTCACGACCAGGTCCGTGTTGGCCTTGTGCCAGTCAAGGATGCGGCCCACGAAGGGCGAGATCAGCGTCACACCGGCATCCGCGCAGGCGGCCGCCTGGCCGAACCCGAACAGCAGGGTGAGGTTGCAATTGATGTCTTCCCGTTCGAGCCGCTCAGCGGCGCGAATGCCCTCCCAGGTCGAGGCGGTCTTGATCAGTACCCGGTCACGGCCTACGCCGGCCGACTCGTAGAGGTCAATGAGTCGCCGGGCGCGATCGATCGTGCCCTGCTCGTCAAAAGACAGGCGGGCGTCGACCTCGGTGGAAATGCGCCCCGGCACGATGCGGGTGATTTCACAGCCGATGTCCACTGCGAGCCTGTCCGAGCAGTTGGCTAACTGCTCGGCGCTGCTCCCACCCCGGGCGTGCGCCCAGTCGCGGGCTGCCAGGACCAGTGAGCGGTAATGCGGCAGGGCCGCCGCTTTCAGCAACAGGGAGGGGTTCGTGGTTGCGTCTTCCGGTTCGAAACGCCGGATGGCCTCGATGTCACCGGTGTCGGCGACCACCACGGTCATGGTCTTGAGCTGGTCGAGTTTACTGGTCATGAAAGCGGATCCTGGTCGGCGACGGTACGGGCTGCGGGTGGTTCAGGCGCGACAGGGTACCGAAAAAACCCGGCCGTCCCAAGCACACCCTGCTACCGGGCGCCGGGCACCAGCCACCACGCAGGTTTGCGCAGCGGACCAGGTCAGGAGACGGGCTCCTCCTTGCGCACTTCAGGCCCGGCTGCCGCCGGGTCGGCGCCTGCGGGATCGATCCGGTCTTCATCGGCCAGGCCGGGATCCGGACGGAAACCGTCCGGGGGCTGCATCCAGCCCGGCAGGGGAACGCGGCCGACGTAGTAGGGCTTCCACCAGCGAATCATCAGGGGCACGGAGATGTTCAGCAGCGCCGCGGTCAGCATCAGCGTGTAGAAGGCCGCCTCGCTGAGGATCGGGTACTGGAGATAGGCGATGCCCATGACCACGAAGGCCAGTTCCGCCCGCCCCAGCATGCCCACCCCGATCATGACGCTTTCATGCCAGGCAAACCGGCCCGTATAGCGGGCTGCGAGCCCTGCGGACAGGATCTGGGCGATGAACAGCGCGGCGAACAGCAGCAATGCCTCATCGATCACCGAGGCGACCAGTGACCAGTCGAACACCAGGGATCCGCCCAGGACAACGAAGAACACCGGGCCGACCCAGCTGAACGCCATGTCATCGATGATGTGCCGGGCGCGGTCGTACTGGGCCCGGTCCGGCTGGCGCTTGGCCACGAAGTATTCCTCGCGCAGGGCCAGTCCGGCGAAATAGGCCCCAACCGCCGGGTGAAAACCGAATACCTCGCCCAGCAACCCCAGGGATACCGCGACCAGCAGCATGACCAGGGTGGCCTGCGTGCCGGCGCGCATTTGCAGGAAATGGCTGATGCCGATGTCCCGCAGTCCGGGGATGAACCGCACAATGCCGGTCTTGATATCCGGCGGGAACAGCCAGGCGGTGACGATCACCACGATACCGAAAAAGATCACCACCTTGCCCAGGATCCAGGCCAGTTCCGCCGGGCCGGCAATGGCATTGCCGGTAGCGACCGGCACCAGCACCGCGATCAGGGCCAGGGACGCGATATCGTCAAGCACCGCCGCCGACATGATGCCGGTTGCCGCGCGGGTGCGGGACAGCCGTTCGGTCCGCAGCGACACCATGGTGAGCGATACCGCCGTGGCGGTCATTGCCAGGCCGCACATCAGGGCAACCGCGTTACTGCCCCAGAAAAACAGCGCCAGGTAATAAGCAGCAAAAAAGGGCGCGATGGCGCCGAACAGGGCGACCCCCCAACTGCGCTTCAACGCGCCGAGGAAATTCTCCAGTGACTCTTCGAAGCCCAGGGCGAACATGATGATAATGATGCCCAGCTCAGCCACACCGGCAACAAAGGGCAGGGGCTCAATCGGCAACCAGCCCAGGTTGGTCAGCACGGCGCCGGCAAACAGGTACCAGAGCACGGGAGTCAGCCGCGTCTTGTCGGCAATCCGCCCTGCCAGGCCGACCGCGATCCAGATAATCAGCAGGTGAAGCAGGTAAACATGATGCATGTAAGCGACTCCGCGTTGTGCAACAGCACTGTAGCGAACGCGGCAGGGTGCCCGTGTTGACCGGGGTCAAGGGAACACGGCGCGGGGAAAAATAGCCGGCTCCGCCTATACTCGATGCTCCCGCGGGCGATCGGATCAAGCTCATGACACAGGCACAAAAAACCCTCTTTCTCGTCCGGCACGCCAAGTCCTCATGGGACGACCCGACGCTGAGTGACGAGGCGCGGCCGCTGAACGAGCGGGGCCGGCATGATGCCCCCCTGATGGGGGAATGGCTGGCGGAGCAGCCGCTGCAACCCCAGCAGATCGTGTCCAGCCCCGCCCGGCGCGCGCACAGCACGGCGAAGATCCTGGCCGCCGCGCTCGGCATGGACCCGGAAGATATCGGGATCGACCCGGATATCTATTTCAGGGGCATGCGCGGCATGCTGGCGGCGATTGAAAGAAGCGACGACGCGGTTGACCGGCTCATGCTGGTTGGACACAACCCGGTGATGACCGGGTTGTTCCGGGAATTAACCGGGGAGCCGTTGGATAACCTGCCGACCTGTGCAATCGCAATCATCGATTTTCCCATGGTGTCATGGGGCTTGGTGGACAGCACGCCGGGCCGGCTGGTCGCCTACCAGACGCCCAGGCTGTTGGCCGGCTAGGCACTGCGCCGGTCGAAGCCTTCAGTCGTCGTCCGGTGCGTCAGCCGTCCGGTTAATTGCCGACTGGAACGCCGGGCGCGCCAGGCAGCGCTCCAGGTACGCCTCCAGAACCGGGGATTCCGGCATGATGCCGAACAGCTTGATGAAGTTTACGGATGAGCCAAGCAGGGTGTCGGCCGCGCTGAAGCGGTCGCCGAGAATCCACGGGCCCTCGGCAAGGCCTTTTTCCAGGGTCGCAATCATGAGGTCGAAGTTTCCCCAGCCGGACGACTGGGGATTGACCTTCCACTGGTTGAAGCGCTCCATCATCGCCGGCTCAATCACGGCCGGCGTGTAGCTGGTCCAGTACAGGTATTTGCCCCGGTCCGGGGCATCAATCGCCGGGGCCAGGCCGGCAGCCGGGTAGCGGTCGGCCAGGTAAATGGCGATGGCCGCTGATTCCGCCATGGCGGCTTCCCCGTCCCGGATCGCCGGCACCTTGCCCATCGGACTGGCCGCCCGGAAGCCGGGATCCGCCCGCGAGGACTCACTGCGCAGGTCGATCATTTGCATCTCGAACGGCTCGCCCAGTTCTTCCAGCAGCCACAGGGTCCTGGTCGCGCGGGTTCTGGGAAACCAGTAAAGGGTAATCATCGGGCGTCTCCTGGTGCAGGTGCCGGTCCGGAAATGGATCATGACAAGTATAGGAGCAACTCCCGCGGCCGTTGCCGGCCGGGTCATTTGTGAGATGATCCGCCCTTCAAGGCCACCTGGAGAGCCAACTCATGAGCGACATCAGCCTGAAAGGCAGCTGCCTGTGCGGGACATTTCGGTATACGGCGAAAGGCGAGGCGAAGCGGTTCTATCACTGCCACTGCCAACGCTGCCGCAAGGTCACGGGCACCGGGCATGCTTCCAACCTGTTCCTGAAGGGAACGCTTGAGTGGGACACGGATCCGCAGAACCTGGTCACGTACAAGGTGCCGGAGGCCGAGCGCTTCACCAATACCTTCTGTCCGTATTGCGGGTCGCGGATGCCGCGCTATATCGAGGCAGCCGGCGTGGTCATGATTCCTGCAGGATCCCTGGATGAGGAGCCCCCCATCGCTCCGCAGGCGCGGATCTTTACCGGCTCCAGGGCAGCCTGGTCCTGCGACCGGCGCGACATCGCCGAATTCGAGGAATATCCCGGGTGAGCGGCCACGCAGCAATGACGTCCGGGCCGTTCTGAGCGCGCCGCGGTGAAGTTATATATCGCCAACAAGAATTATTCTTCCTGGTCCCTGCGGCCCTGGGTGCTGATGCAGATGTTGCAGTTGCCGTTTGAGGAGGTGCTGGTGCCTTTCGAAGGCAGTGGCCCGCAGGCGGCATTCCTGGCCTTTTCGCCAAGCGGCAAGGTTCCCTGCCTGGAGGTCGACGGGCACACGGTGTGGGACTCCCTGGCCATCATGGAAACCCTGGCCGAGCGGTGCCCTGACGCGTGGCCCCGGGATTTTGCAGCACGCGCCTGGGCGCGGAGCGCCAGCGCCGAGATGCACTCGGGGTTCTTTGCTATTCGCGGCGAGTGCAGCATGAGCTGCGGCCAACGGGTGCGGCTGTTTGCGCCAACGCCCGCGCTGGCTCAGGAGTGGCGCCGGGTGGCCGCGCTTTGGGGCGAGGGGCTGGAGCGCTTTGGTGGTCCCTTCCTGGCCGGTGCCGGTTTCACCGTGGTCGACGCCATGTTTGCGCCGCTGGCCTTCCGGGCGCAGACCTACGGACCGGATCTGCCGGAGCACGCCAGTGCCTACGTGGAGCGGCTGCTCGCGCTCCCGCCGATGATCGACTGGTACACGGCTGCCCTGGAGGAGCCCTGGCGCGATGCAGACCACGAACGTGAAGTGCTGGCGGCGGGGGAAGTACTGGAGGATCTGCGCCGTAACTGACAGCGCCGCGACCAGGCCGCGGCGCTGTCAGGATATAGGAGAGATTACTCTACCAGGCGAACCGTGCAGATAATGTCGGTGCCGTGAATCTCGCAAACCATGGTCGTTTTGCTGCCCCTGCTTCCGCCAGCTCCGCGTACCAAAGCGCCCATGGACCGCACAAACTCGATCCAGGCGGACATCGAGCCGTTGTGGTTGGTAAAGACCATGCCGTTCAGGCCGATGCGGTGGCTTGGCAAGGCCCGGCCGTCCGGTCCGTGTGCGTTGCCGAAGGGCGTCAACTCTATGCGAAAGTCGTTGTTACCCGTGTTGAGTGAAAACTCCAGATCGAAGGAAAGATCCGACTGATCGGGAAACTGAACTTTTACAATCAGGTTCTTGGTGATGTCCTTCAGGTCGATGACACCCAGGTCCAGCTGGGCGACCCGGCTTACGAGGTTGGTCAGGGCATGATTCAGCGCGGCCCATTGCTGCTGGGTGGCCAGGTAATCCTCGATGGCAGTGGTGGCCTGCGCCGGGTCAAGCAGGGCATGCGCCACGGAGCCGATGACAAAGTCCGGGGGCAGGTAAATCGTGCCCATGTCGGCAACCTCTTCCTGCGCTTCGACCAGGGCCTTGTAGCGGTTCTGCAGGGCGTTGTCGGTTTGCACCAGACGGGCTTGTTTCCAGGTGGTCCGCGGTACCGTATCGAGCAGCTCGGAGTAGACGCTGTAGGTCGATACGGTAGCGCGCTGCTGGTCGAACACGTAAACCGTGCCCCGGGACGTGGCGTTCGCCGCCGCCTGGCTTTTTGCGCCGTTGCTGCAACCATGACAGCTGATGGCCTGCACATCGGCGAGCAGGGCCTGGCTGGATGCCAGCGCGGTCAGCGCCAGCAGGTGGACGATGGTTTTGTTCATGACGTTTCCTCTTCTGAAGTTGAATGAGCAGTCCCAGCCTAGGTTGGTCGGCCGGACCGCCATGAGAGAGGACGTCGGTGAACGGTGTCGGAACATGCCGTGTCGCCATGCCGGATTGATTACACTTGCAGGCCAATTCAAGCGGCACAGCCAGGGCTGGAGTTTCTTATGAAGATCGTCGTTGCTTCGACCAACCCCGCCAAGCTGGAAGCTGCCAGGCGGGCATTTGCCGCGGTGTTGTCCGCGGAAGAACACGAGGTTTCGGGCCTGGCGGTCGACTCCGGCGTCAAGGAGCAGCCCGATTCCGACGGGGAGACCCGCCAGGGCGCCATTAACCGGGCCGCTGCGGCGCGCGAAGCGCAGCCCCGGGCGGATTTCTGGGTGGGCCTGGAAGGCGGCCTGGAGCGGCTTGAAGACCGCTGGCTGGCCTCGGCCTGGATGGCGGTGTTTGATGCGCGGGGCCGCATGGGACTGGCCCGCACGCCGACCCTGCCGTTACCGCCGGCGGTGGAAGCCCTGCTGGACGAGGGCCTGGAGCTGGGGGAGGCCAATGACCGGGTCTTTGCGACCCACAACAGCAAGCAAAAAGGCGGCGCTTTCGGCCTGTTGACCGACGGGCGCATGACGCGTGGCGGCGTCTATGCCCAGACCCTTGAACTGGCGATGATTCCCCTGCTGCACCCGCTCTGGGACTGATGCTTCAGGGGGCTGGCTGCCGGCTTTTCATCAACGCATAAAGCGCGGTGCCGGCCAGGAAAAATGCGCCGAGGGTCAGCCAGGCGCTGGCTGGCGCCTGCAGCATGAGCCAGACACACAGGGCAAACGCGATGGCCGGTATCAGCAATCCGCCGGGCAGCCTGAAGGCCAGTTCCGGCTCCCGGGCGTTCCGGCTCAGCGCCGGCAGCGCCAGTATGGAGATCATGTAGGTCAGCAGCCGGATCAGCGTGCTCATGATCGCCAGCCAGACAAAACTTCCCGTGAGTGCCAGCGCAATGGACAGGGCGCCGTAAAACCACAGCGAGGTATGGGGACTCTGGTGCCGGGGATGGACCTTGCCCAGCCAGCCGGGGAGCAGGCCATCCTGCGCCAGGGCCCAGGTCATGCGCGGGGCCGACACCACCGAGGCCATCAGGTTGCCGCTGATGGAAAACGCGGCGCCGAGCGTGAGCACCGCGGCGCCCAGCGTGCCAAACAGCACCGTTGCCACATCCGCCAGCGCGGTGCGACTCTCCGACAGCGTTGGCAGGACCGCCAACGAGACCATCTGGATCATGAAATAGAACAGGGCGATGATCACGGTGGTGCTGATCAGGGCCCGCGGCAGGTCCCGTTTCGGGTCGCGACCTTCGCCCGCGTTGACCACTGCGCCCTCAAAGCCGACAAAGGCATACATCAGCACCAGCACGGTCCCGCCAAACTCCCCCAGTTCCGGAAACGCAGCGCCAAACAGCGTTGAGGGATCAACATGACCCAGGCCGAAGAGCACCAGCAGGCTGAGGGGCAGTAACTTCATGACCGTGAAGGCGTACATAACCGCCATGCTGTTGCGCACGCCGACCACGTTGAGCCAGGTCATGCCCCCGATAATTGCGGTCAGTGCGATGCCGCGCCAGGGATTCAGATCCAGGGGCGACCAGAACCAGGCCAGGTAGGTGACCAGGAGGTTCGTGTTGGCGGCCATGCTGGCTACCCGGCTCAGGTAGCTCAGCCAGCCGGTTTGAAAGCCCGCAAACGGGCCGAAGGCGGAGCTGGCGTAAACGATCACGCCGCCGGTTCGCTTGACCAGGCTGGAGGCGCGCGCAAAAGACAGAACGATGGTCAGCGTCAGCACGCCACATATGAGAAACATCCAGGGGCTGAAGTCCCCGGCACGGCTTGCGGCCACCGCCGGCAAGCCGAAAATACCGGCGCCGATCAGGCCATTGAGAACAATCGCGCCAAAGCCGAGACGGCTGATGTCGCGCCGCAGCGGCTCGGCAATTTCGCGTTGCGCTCCGGGGGCGGGGTCAGTCACCCGTGGGAGCCGAGGGCATTGATCAGCTGCCGTGTGTCATCGTCGCTGGTCGTGTGTCCGAAGACGAAGCGCGCCAGGTCGTCCTGACCGGGCCAGGTCAGAAAGCCGATGCCGGCTTCCTCGAGGCGCTCAAAAGCCGGGGTATTCCAGCGAACAAAGACCTCGTTGGCTTGCGCGGGGTATTCCAGGCGCGCTTCCGGATGCGCCTCGACGGCTGCCGCGAAGCGCGCCGCCTGCCGGTTGGCGTGGCCGGCGAGTTCCAGCCACAGGTCGTCCTTGATGTAGGCCAGGAGTTGCGCGGACAGATAGCGCATCTTGCTGTACAAATGGCCGCCGCGTTTGCGGTGCCGCTCTGCTACTGCATAGGCCTCGTGCCGCTCAAAAAACACCAGCGCCTCGGCCGCCATGCAGCCATTTTTACTGGCTCCGAAGGACAACATATCCACACCGGCCCGCCAGGTCAGGTCCGCCGGGGCGCAGCCCAGGGCGGCGACGGCGTTACCAAAACGCGCGCCGTCCAGGTGCGTCGCCAGGCCCGCCTCCCTGGCCATGGTATTGAGCGCCAACAGCTCACCGGGGGTGTACAGGGTGCCGCTTTCCGTGCACTGGGTCAGGCTCAGGGCCGCGGCCTCGTAACTGTGAATGCCATGCCCGGCGGCGCCATGCATGGCGCGGCCCAGGGTCTCCGGGTTCAGCTTGCCATTGTCGCCGTCGCCCAGCACCAGGCGCAGGCCGCTGCCGTAAAACTCCGGGGCGCCGGATTCATCGCAATAGATATGCGCGTTGCGGTGACACAGCACCGCACCCCAGGGCGGGGTCACGCTGGCCAGCGCAATCGAGTTGGCGACCGTGCCGGTGGGCACGGGCAAGACCCGCACCGGGTGTTCGAAAAGCGCGGAGAACGCTTCGTCCAGGCGCAGGGACCAGTCGTCCTCGCCGTAGGCAAAAGCGGTTCCATGGTTGGCTTCCAAAATGGCCTGCATGACCGGCTCGGCAACCGGGGTCTCGTTATCGCTGCGAAAATTGGCGCGCACGGGCTGTCCTGTGATCCTGGGAAAGGCGCAGATTATAGCGAGTCCGGCGGCCGGCGCGCGTGAGCCCGAAATCACCGGTACGCAAACGTATAATGCGCGGCCATGGGCATCGCCGATGACATTCGCCGCCTGCAGCGCGGTCTGGACGAACTCACGCTGGTGGACGCGCACTGGGTGGCGGGGCAGCTGCGCCGCGCCGGCGCGCGGCAGCGCCAGGGCAAGCCGGTGGACCAGCTGCTGGCGCAGGTCATGGAGCGCGTGCAGGCCTCGCATCAGCGGGTGCAACAGCGCAAGGCGGATCTGCCGCAGCCGCAGTACGATCCGGAGCTGCCGATTACCGCGCACCGCGAGGCGATCATCGCGGCGATCCGTGAGCACCCGGTTGTTATCGTTGCCGGTGAGACCGGCTCCGGTAAAACCACCCAGCTGCCGAAGTTCTGCCTGGAAGCCGGGCGCGGCATACGCGGCCTGATCGGCTGCACCCAGCCGCGCCGTATCGCGGCGCGCGCCATGGCTTCGCGGGTCGCCGAGGAGCTGGGTTCCGAGCTGGGCGAGGCGGTTGGTTACCAGGTGCGCTTCCGCGAAAAAACCAGTCCGGACAGCTACATGAAGTTCATGACGGACGGCATTTTGCTGGCGGAGGCGATCGGGGACCGGCGCCTGCAACAGTACGACACGATCATTATCGACGAGGCGCATGAGCGCAGCCTGAATATCGATTTCCTGCTCGGCTACCTCAAGCAGCTGTCCGCCCGGCGGCCGGAGCTGCGCCTGGTGATCACCTCGGCCACCATCGACACGGAGAAATTCGCGCAGCATTTCGATGGCGCACCGATCATCGAAGTGTCCGGCCGCGGCTACCCGGTGGAGGTGCGCTATCGCCCGCTGGAGGGCGATGGCGGCGACAGCCGCGACCTGTACCGGGGAATCGTTGATGCGGTTCACGAGCTTGACCGGGTTGACCGGCGCGGCGACATCCTGGTGTTCCTGTCCGGTGAGCGCGAGATCCACGAGGCGCGTGACCAGCTCGAGCGGGCTAATCTGCGCGGTACCGAGGTCCTGCCGCTCTACGCGCGCCTGTCCGGGGCGGAGCAGCAGCGGGTGTTTCACCCGGGCGCGGCGCGGCGGATCATCCTGTCCACCAACGTGGCGGAGACGTCCCTGACCGTGCCGCGGATCCGCTTCGTGATTGATACGGGCCTGGCCCGGATCAGCCGCTATGCGCATCGCAGCCGCATCCAGCGCCTGCCCATCGAACCGGTCTCCCAGGCCAGCGCCAACCAGCGTATGGGCCGCTGCGGGCGGCTGGGGCCCGGAACCTGTATCCGCCTGTTCAGCGAGGAGGACTTTGCCTCGCGACCCGAGTTCACCGATCCGGAGATCCTGCGCACCTCGCTGGCGAGCGTGATCCTGCGCCTGCTCACCATGGGCCTCGGTGCGGTGGAGGACTTCCCTTTCATCGACCCGCCGGCGCCCCGCATGATCAACGATGCCTACCAGCTGCTGTTTGAGCTTGATGCGCTGGATGCACAGCGGGCGGTCACACCGCTGGGCCGGCGCCTGTCGCGCTGGCCGGTGGATGTGCGTCTGGGCCGCATGATCCTGGAGGGCGAGCGGCAAGGCTGCCTGGAGGACATGCTGGTCCTGGCCGCGGCGCAGAGCATCCAGGACCCGCGCGAGCGTCCGCTGGATGCCCAGCAGGCGGCGGACGAGGCGCACGCCCGCTTCAAGGACGAGGCCTCCGATTTCGCCAGCCTGCTGAAGCTCTGGACCTGGCTGCGCAAGGAACGCCATGCGCGCAACGGCAACCAGTTCCGCAAGCTGTGCAAGCGGGAGTTCCTGGCCTGGCAGCGGGTGCTTGAATGGTTCGACCTCTACCAGCAGTTGCGCGACCTGGCCCGGGAAGACCGCATGCCGCTCACCGGCCAGCACGGAGACTACGATGCGCTGCACAAGGCCCTGCTGTCCGGCCTGCTGAGCCAGGTCGGGCAGCGTCACCCGGAGGACCGCAGCTACCAGGGTGCGCGGCACCGCAGCTTTCATATTTTTCCCGGCTCCGGACTGTTCGGCAAAACACCCCAGTGGATCATGGCCGCGGAGATCGTCGAGACGAGTAAGCCCTATGCGCGCACCAATGCACGCATCGATCCGGCCTGGATCGAAACCCAGGGTGCGCACCTGCTCAAACACAGTTACATGGATCCGCACTGGTCCCGGCGCCGCGGCAAGGTGCTGGCCTGGGAGCAGGTGAGCCTGTTCGGCCTGGTCATCGTGGAAAAACGCCGCGTGGACTTTACCAAGATTGATCCGGTGGAGGCCCGGCGCCTGTTCATTCTCGAGGCCCTGGTGCGCGGCGAGCTGGATACGCGCGCACCTTTCCTGGAGGCCAACCGGCAGGCCCGGGAAGAGCTCGAACGCCTGGAGCACAAGCGCCGCCAGCGCGACGTGCTGGTCGACGAGGCGGCGCTGGCGGAATTTTTTGATGCGCGCATTCCGGCGCACGTGGCGACCGCCAAGTCCCTCGCCCGCTGGCTGGAGACCCTGGATTCCGGGGGGCTGCAGCAGCTGCACCTCGGCGAGTCCGTGCTGCTGCGCGAAGACGCGGGCGACGCCCCGGCGGAGTTGTTTCCCGACGACTGGTCTGCGGCGGGCAAGCGCTTTCCCCTGGCCTACCGTTTTGATCCCGGCCACCCGGCCGACGGTGTGAGCCTGGTGGTGCCGCTGGAACTGCTCAATACGCTGGACCCGGCGCGGCTGAGCTGGCAGGTGCCCGGTCTGCGCCGGGACCTGGTGGTGGAGCTGATGCGCACCCTGCCCAAGCCCCTGCGACGCGCGCTTACGCCCTTGCCGCAATTTGCCGACGCGGCGGTCAATGCGCTTGGCGGGCAGGACCAACGATCCCTGTCCCGGGCCCTGGTCGATACCCTTCGTGAAGTCGCCGGGGTCGAACTGGCGGTGGATGACTTCGCCCCCGCCGCGGTGCCGGAACACCTGCGCATCCGGGTGGTGGTGCTGGACGAAAACGGCGAAACCCTGGCGGAAGGCCGCGACCTGGAGCAGTTGCAGGCGCGCCTCGGCGCGAAGGCCCAGCGGGAGTTCATGGACCGGCAGGGCAGCGCCTGGAACCGCGACGGAATTATTGCCTGGCTGCCCGGCGACCTGCCGGAGCAGGTAACGACACCGGAGGGAAGCCTGGCTTACCCGGCGCTGGTGGACCAGGGCGACGCGGTGGGCCTGCGCCTGTTCGAGAGCTGGGAGGAGGCGGCCCTGAATCACGGCGAGGGCATCCTGCGACTCCTCTCGCTGGCGCTGCCGGACAAGATGCGCTGGATGCACCGACAACACGGCCTGTCCCGCCAGGCGCTGCTGGCCTGGTCCCCGGTGGGCGCCGGCGAGGACCTGGTCGCGGCGCTGGCGTGGCGGGCGCTGATGGATACGGTCGGCCTGCAGGGGCAGGCGGTCCGGAGCGAATCGGACTGGAATGCGCTGCTGGAGGCGACCCGTCAACAGATCGGTCAGCGGTTCCAGGACCTGGCGCGCGATCTCGAGCAGGTGCTGCTGGCGACGGGGCGCATACGCCAGGCCCTGTCCCGTTCAAGCGGGCTGCCGTCAGCCAGCCGCGAAGACGCGCAGGGCCAGCTGGACGACATGGTTTACCCGGACTTTCTCCTGGAACTGGAGACGGGCCGCCTGGCCCACTATCCCCGCTACCTGCAGGCGCTGGAAGAGCGGCTCGAGCGGGCGCGCCTGGACCCCGGCAAGGACCAGCGCCTGCTGGGCGAGGTCGCGCCGTTCTGGGCGCGCTACCAGGAGCAGCTGGTCTCCGGTGCGGACTACACGCTGGAGCTCGACCAGTACCGCTGGCTGGTGGCGGAGTTCCGGGTTTCCGTGTTCGCACAGCGCCTTGGCACCGCGGAAAAAGTGTCCCCGAAGCGCCTCGAGGAGGCCTGGCGGGCGGTACTGGCGGCCTGACGGGCTGCCGGACGCCGCGCGGGGCGCGGGTCCGTGACCGTCGTCACGTCCCCATCCCTCGATGCTGCGTTAGACTCGTGAAATGGCATCCCTGGAACCGATAAAACGACCGCTCAGCCTCGGGACGCTGTCCGCCTGGCTGGGTCGCTATGCGCAGTCTGCGCAGGAGGACGAGCAGCTGGTGGTGCCGCTGCTGGAACAACTGCTGCAGGGCCCGCTCGGCGAGGCGGCGGCCGAGGAACAGCTCGCCGGTCTGCTGGAGCTGATGGCGGGCCTGTCCGCGGACCTCAAGACCATGTGCAGCGCGATGCTGTTCGTGGCCGAACGGCACGGCGAACCCATGGATCGCTGGCACGGCAAGTTACCGGAAAGCGTTGCCCAGCAGCTCGACAGCCTGCTGCGGCTGCAGCAGGTCCAGGCGGAAAATGTACCGGCCGATTCGGCCGGGGATTCGGGCATCGATTCCGGCGCCAGCGCCGAAGGTCTGCGTCGCCTGTTGCTGGCGCTGGTGACCGATGTTCGTGTCGTGCTGATTGCCCTGGCCTGGCAACTGGTCAGGCTGCGCGGCGCCCGGGACAATCCGCAGCTGGGCGCCCGGCTGGCGCGTGAGACCATGCTGATCCACGCGCCGCTGGCCAACCGCCTGGGTGTCTGGCAGCTCAAATGGGAACTGGAGGACCTGGCCTTCCGTTTCGCCGAGCCGGAAGCCTACCGGCGGGTTGCCCGCCAGGTGGCGGAACGCCGCACGGTGCGCGAGGCGTTCATCGAGGAGTTTATCGGGCGCATGCAAGAGGTGCTGCGCGATGCCGGCATCAAGGGTGACGTGCTGGGCCGGCCCAAGCACATCTACAGCATCTACCGGAAAATGCAGCAGAAGGGGCTCGACATCCAGGAGCTGTTTGATCTGCGCGCGGTGCGTGTGCTGGTGAGCGACGTGCCGACCTGCTACAGCGTGCTGGGCCTGGTGCACACGCACTGGCAGCCTATTCCCGGCGAATTCGATGACTATATCACCACGCCGAAGGGCAACAATTACCAGTCCCTGCACACCGCGGTGGTAGGGGCGGAAGGCAAGGCGGTGGAGGTGCAGATCCGCACCTGGGAAATGAATGCCCACGCGGAGCTGGGCGTGGCTGCGCACTGGCGGTACAAGGAGGGCGGCCCCAACGACCCGGCTTTCGACCGCAAGATCGTGGTCATGCGCCAGCTGCTGGATGCCGGGGAGGATGACCTGGATGACGAGTCCCTGCTGGAGAGCTTCCGCTCAGCCACGGCGGAGGACCGGGTCTACGTTCTCACCCCCCAGGGGCGTGTCATTGACCTGGCCCGCGGCGCCACCGTGCTGGATTTCGCCTACCAGGTGCACACCGAAGTCGGCCATCGCTGCCGCGGCGCCAAGGTCAATGGCCGGATCGTGCCGCTGACCCACCGGGTCAGTAACGGTGACCGGGTGGAAATCCTCACCGCCCGGGAGCCGCGCCCCAGCCGCGACTGGCTGAATCCCCGCCTTGGATTTATCCACGGCGCGCGCGCCCGCGGCAAGGTCCGCCAGTGGTTCAAGCGCGAAAGCCACGAGGAACACCTGGCCCAGGGGCGCGAACTGGTCGAGGCGGAACTGCAGCGCATGAGCTTCGATGAGCCCGACCTGGCCGGGGTCCCGGAACGCTTTCAACTCAAGACCGTGGATGACCTCTACGCGGCCGTGGGCAATGGCGACCTGACCGTCGCCCAGGTCACCGGGGCCCTGGAGCGGCTGCGTGCGCCGGATACGCCGACCCAGGCGGAGGATTTGCTCACCCGCAGCCCGAAGCGCACCACCCGCAAAACCGCCACCGGTGACAGCGGGATCACGATCCAGGGCGTCGGCAACCTCATGACCACCATCGCCCGCTGCTGCCAGCCGGTGCCCGGCGACCCGGTGGTGGGCTACGTGACCCGCGGGCGCGGTGTGACCGTGCACCGCGCCGATTGCCCCAACGTGCTGCGCTGGCAGGGCGATGAGCCGCAGCGCCTGCTGGACGTGCACTGGGGTGAGCGCGATGCGCAGCGTTACAAGGTGGGGCTGCAGATCGTCGCCTGGGACCGGCGCGAGCTGTTCAAGGACATTTCCTCGGTCATGGCGGCGGAAGAAATTCCCGTGCGTGACATCAGCAGCCACCGGGTGGACGGCGACGAACGCATGGAGGTCCGCCTGCAGGTCGAAGTGCGCAGCTACGAGCAACTCAGCGAATTGCTCAGCCGCCTGGGTTCAATCCGCAACGTGATTGAAACGCGCCGCCTGCGCGACGCCTCCTGACCTTCAGTCCTCCAGGGCGCTGAACAGGGCGCTGATGTCCCGCTTGGCGGCATCCCGGGAAAAGTGCTCCTGCACGTTGATCCGGCCGTTTGCGGACAAGCGCTCCCACAGCGCCTGGTCCTGGTAGAGCTTCACCACCGCCTGCGCGAAGTCTGCCGCGCTCTCCGCCACCATCACGTCGGTCCCGTTGACCGCATGAATCCCCTCGACCGCGGCGCTGGTTGCCACCACCGGCTGTCCGTGCGCCATCGCCTGGTTCACCTTGCCCTTGACGCCGGCGCCGTAGCGCAACGGGGCCACCGACAGCCGGCACCCGTCCAGGAAAGGCTCGAGACTGTCGACAAAACCGTGAAACCTGACCCCCGGCGCCTTGCCGAGCTCGCGTACCGAATCCGGCGCCTTGCTGCCGACCAGGTGAAAGCGCACGTCCGGAAGTTGCGCATGAATCTGCGGCCAGATGTCCTGCACGAACCAGCGCGCCGCGTCGATATTCGGCGGGTGCTGGTAACCACCAACAAAGTACAGGTCCTTGCGTCCGGCAAAACCGGCCGGCTCGGCGCCCAGGTCGTGGATGTTCGAAAGAATAAAAACCTTCGCCTCCGGAGCAGTCTCCGTCAGCAACGCCTGCTCCACCGGGCTGACCACCAGGGTCGCGTCCGCTGCGCGGACAACCGCCAGCTCGGAGCGGCGGGTCTGCCTGGCCACCTGGCGCAGGGCGGTGCTGTCTTCCAGCTCCGCCAGCCGCTCCTCGCGCAGGTAGTGAAGATCAACCGTGTCAAAAATGAACTTTGCCTGCGGCGCGTACTTGCGCAGGGTGGCGATGTACTGCCCCGCGATGTAATGGCGGCTGATCAGTACCTGGGAAAAGTCCGGTCCGCGCTCGCGCAGGAAATGATCCGCTGATTTCAGCCAGGGGTCATAGCTGGCCTCCACGCCCATTGCCTGCAGCGCACGGGTGTAGCGCCCGTCCCAGGCCCGGTTGTCAGCGAAAAAGGTCACCCCGTAGCCCATTTCCAGCAGGCAGCCCATCAGGTTGACCAGCCGCACGCTGCCTGAATCCTGGTCCGGTTCCGGGGTGTAGGCGTCGATGACCAGCACGCGGCCTTGCAGACGGTGGTCGCGGGCCCGCCGGACCGCCGCGGTGTCCAGCGGGTCCTGGATGGGCGGCGGTTGCTTTTGCAACTCGTCCCGCCAGCGTTGCAGGAATTTTTCCCGGTTCACGACCTGGAAGCGCTTGATGCCGCTGGACAGGTCCGTGCCCGAACTCACGCCCTCGAAATGGGTGATGCTGACCGCGGGCTGGACATAGACCTTCAGGCCCGCGGCGCGGACCCTGAACGCCAGGTCCGTGTCCTCGTAATAGGCGGGCGCATAGTGCTCGTCGAAGCCGTCCAGGGTCTCCAGCACGGTCCGGCGCAGCATGATGCAGGCCCCGGAACAGTAGTCGACCTCGCGCAGGAACTGGTACTCCGGTTTGTCCGGGTTGTCGCCGCGCCCGTAATTCCAGCCTGAGCCATCCTGGAAGACCATGCCGCCGCATTCCTGCAGGCTGCCGTCCGGGTAGACCAGCCGGGCGCCGACCAGGCCCGCGTCGGGCCGCGCGTCAAAGGTTTCCAGCAGCCGCTCCAGCCAGTGATCCTGCACCTGGGTGTCGTTGTTCAGGAACAGGACGAATTCGCCCTGCGCTTCGGCCAGGCCGCGGTTGCAGCTGCGGATAAACCCCTGGTTCGCCGCATTGCGGTAGTAGCGCAATCCCGGCAGGCCGGACAAGCGCGCCTGCGTATCGTCGGTCGATTCGTCATCGACCACGATGATTTCCACGGGCGTGGTGTCCCTGGCGCGGGCGATGCTGGCCAGGCAGGCGGCGGTGTGTGGCAGGTGGTTGTAAGCAGGTATGACAACGCTGACCCGTGGGTTCGCGCTGGATGGCACGGCATCGGGAAGGACAACGTCCTTTGGCGTTTCGACCTGCCGTTCCTGGCGCTTGAGTGCCCGGGGCCGCCTGCTGCGGCTCGAAATGCTGCATGCGGTTGAGGGTGCCGCGCAGCCCCACGGTACTGAGATTGCGCACGGTCTGTGAAAGCAACAGCGGCCAGCGCAGGGGGTTCCAGGCGCGCTGACGCACCAGGCCCTTGACCAGTCGCCGCGCGCCACGCAGCGGTGCCGTCGCGCGCCAGGAATGGCTGTTCAGAACGTTATTGAGCGACGCGTCAAGGGACTCGATCTGACCATCGAGTTTGTGGATATGGTCGGCGCGGACCCGCAGTTCCTGTTCGGCTTCCGCAATCTGCGCGCCGAGACGGGTAACCGAGTTGCGGTGCTGCCTTTGTTCCGCCTCGGCCCATTTTGTGCGCTCCTCGACCAGTGCCTTGAGCTGTTGCGCTTCGCGTGCCGCCTGGTCCAGTGCGCCCTGCGCGCCGCGCAGCTGGTCGGACCGGGCCTCGGCCTGCGCCTGGGCCAGGGACAGGTCGGCGCCGCTGGAAGCGGGCCGGTGTGGCGCGATAAGCCGTGCAGGGCACAGCTTGTTATAGGCCGCTGTCATGGTGTCGAGGTCCGCCACCGGTTCGTCACGCAAACGCTCGCGAACCCGGCTGATGCTGTCGGGTTCCGCGGCGAGCGCGGTGACCGTTGCCACGAGTGACTCCGGATCCGCATCGCTTAACCAGCCGGTTTCACCTTCCCGTATCCGTTCCGGAAAACTGCCCACGCGGGTCGCCAGCACCGGCACGCCAAGCGCCCACATTTCCGACAGCGTGTAGCTGAAGGTCTCCGGCACCACGGACGGCAACAGCGCCAGGTCCGGCTGCAACTGGTCGACGATGTCGGCGAGCTCCTCAGGAGCGTATTGCAGCACGACGTTGACGCCGCCCTGGCCGAAAAACTGCTCACCGCCCTTGCCGGTGCCCAGCAGGGTGATGTGCGCGATCTTGCGCAGCGCCGGCAAGGCAGCCTGCAGCAGGGCGGCGCCCTTGCCCGACTGCACCCGGCCCGGAATCAGGATGCGCAGCTGCTGGCCTTCGCGGGACCGCTTGGCCCGGGACGGTTTTGCAACTCCCGGGGCCCGGAGTGGCGCCGGCAGACCGTGAGGTATGACCGTAATGTCATGCCCGTCCAGTTCCGGCACCAGGCGGGTCATCAGCTCGGCGGCCGCGCGGGACGGCGCGGCCAACTGGATATGCCGGACGGCATCCGCGTACTGCGCCTGCACCCGCTCCCAGTACTCCGGCGAGATGTTCTTGAACGGCTCCCTGGCGCGCGGGTCTTCCAGGGCTGCGGCCAGGTTGTTGTCAAATTCACCGGGGTGAATGCCGAGTAACGGCCAGGCAGGGAAGGGGTCATGTAAAAGCTGCAGCGTGGGGCGCTCGGTGCGCAAGGCATCCAGGCTGTGGCCAATCAGGGATGAGACCAGGATACGCCCGACCCCGTAGCGGTCACAGACCTGGTCCAGGACCTCCCGGTACTGGCCGTTGACCGTGTCCATGACATCGATGGAGGGCTGCAGCCACCAGCGGTCGATCGGCGCCTCGAGTTCGTTGCCGAGATACAGGCTCAGGCGCTGTCCGGCGCCCTGGCCCGTCTGCGGGCCTTCAGCACGGAGCTGCAGGTGCAGGCCGCTGGTGTCGGTGTCAATAAATGAGCGGATCCAGGTGGCCACGCCACCGCCCCAGCTGTGCGTGATATGCAGGGTCACCGGCGCTGCGCCGGGGCGCGGAATGCCGCCCTCAGGCCGGGTGCCCTTGTCGCAGGCCGAGACCCAGTCCTGGAGCCGGTTGGCCAGGGTGCCCCAGGGTCGCGGACGGGGTGATTCATGTGGCTCGAGCCGGGCACTGTTGCCCACGGGTACCGAGGGCGTTTCGATGTAGATCCAGTCGGCCAGCTCCGGGGCCACCCGCAGGCGCCGCAGGAGTCCGTAAGCAGCAGACCAGCCCAGGCCCGGCTCGGCAAGCGCGTCCAGCGCTGCGGCACTGAAGGCGAGCAGGTGCTTTGGCCAGTGGTTCAGGGGCATCAGGCGACCGGTGCCAAGCAAGCCGATCAGCTGCTCGCGGGTGGACAGGCCAAGCCGGTCCGCCGCGAGTCCTGCCCAGGGATTGCACTCGGGATCCGCATTGCTGAACGTGGTGTACGCTGCCGGGCCGGGCGCGCGCGCGAGCAGCGCCGCCAGGTCTTCCAGAGCCGCAGGCGACGGGCTCAACGGATAGCGGAGCAACACCAGGGGGTGATCCGGCGCTGCCTGCTGCAGTTCCAGGCACAGGTCACCGGGCTGCTCAAGGGTCGCTTGTGTCTGTTCGACGCCTTCCAGCGCGCGGTGACTGAACAGCCGGTGGCCATGCTCACGCAAACGCTCCACCCAGTCGGGGTCGGGAATGCTGCTGCCGGTCGCATGCAGAAACAAGGCCAGTGCCGGTCCATTGCCGCGGGGGCTGGTGCCTTGGGTTTGGCTGGATGTGGGGGGATGCGCTGCCATGGTTGAAACGGGCCTCGTGCGCTCCAGTGCGAAGTTCGCGCTGGCGGCGGGGTGCCCGGGCTGGATAGAATGACGTCTGCCTTTTGGTGTCCGCATTCCGGTCCGGCGTCACCGTTCTGCGTGGCGCAGCGGACCAGTCTCGAAGTCCGGGCCATTATGGTCAATGCCACCCCTGATGTCACCCGGTAAACGGCAAGGAGCCCATGAGTCCAGCAAGCAAAACCGGCAGCAAGAAAAAGACCGGTCAGAAGAAGACCAAAGCCAGCCGCAAGTCCAGCACAGCCCGGGGTTCCTCCGCGGGCAGCCGGGCGCGCGGTGCAAAGGCCGCGCCGCGCCGCTCCCTGGCAGGCCGGCTGTTCCGGCTGGGCCTGATGCTGGCCGGCCTGGGTATCGGCATGCTGGTGCCCTGGATGTTCTGGCTCAATCACCTGGTCACGGCCGAATTCGAGGGCCGCAAGTGGGACCTGCCCAGCCGCGTCTTTGCGCGCCCCCTCAGCCTGTTTGAGGGCCAGTCCCTGTCGCCGCAATTCCTGGAGAAGGAGCTGCAGGCGGCCGCCTACCGCAAAACCGCCGGCGCTGACCGCGAGGGGACCTGGTCCGGTTCCGGCGGGCGTTATGAGATTTACCGGCGCGGCTTCCGTTTCGAAGACGGTGTCCAGCAGCCCCTGAAATTTCGTCTTGAGCTCGACAACGGCATCGTGTCCCGCCTGTCCTCGCCGGCCGGTGGTGGCGACCTGGGCCTGATTCGCCTGGATCCGGCGGAAATCGCGTCCATTTATCCCCTGCACGACGAGGACCGGACCCTGGTGTCCCTGGACGAGGTGCCCGAACTCCTGGTGACCGGCCTGCAGGCGGTCGAGGACCGGAATTTCAAACACCATTACGGCGTCGATCCGCGCGGCATCGCCCGGGCGATGTGGGTCAATCTGCGCGAGGGCGGCACCGTGCAGGGTGGCAGCACCCTGACCCAGCAGCTGGTCAAGAACTACTACCTGAGCAATGAGCAGTCCCTGCCGCGCAAGATCAACGAGGCCCTGATGGCGCTGCTGCTGGAGTGGCACTACGACAAGGCGGAAATTCTCGAAGCCTATCTGAACGAGGTGTTTCTCGGGCAGCAGGGCAACCATGCAATTCACGGTTTTGCGCGGGCCAGCCAGTATTACTTCGGCGCGCCGCTGGACCAGATCCAGCCGCACCAGGTCGCACTCCTGGTGGGCATGGTCAAGGGCGCATCCCTCTACAACCCGCGCCGCAACCCCGAACGCGCGCTCGAACGGCGTAACCAGGTCCTGGTCATCTTTGGCGAAACCGGGCTGCTGACCAGCGAGCAGGTCCAGGCCCTGCGTAGGCCTGCCCCTGGACGTCACACCCGCGCCGTCGATTTCCGGCAACCGCTATCCGGCCTTCGTGGACCTGGTTCGGGACCAGCTGCAGCGGGACTACCGGGAAGCCGACCTGCGCAATGAAGGCCTGCGCATTTTCACCACCCTGGCGCCCTCGGAACAGGCGGCGGCGGAGGAGGCGGTGACCCGCGGGCTGGATGAGCTGGCCACCGCCGGCCTGCCGCCGGATCTGCAGGGCGCCATCGTCCTGGCCGATGTGGACAGCGGCGAGGTTCGCGCGCTGGTCGGTGACCGCAACCCGGCGCGCAAGGGCTTTAACCGCGCGCTCAACGCGCGTCGCCAGGTCGGCTCGGTCATCAAGCCGATCGTCTACCTGCTGGCCCTGGAGCACCCGGAGCATTACAGCTGGCTGACCAGGATCGAAGATGAGCCGATTACCCTGCGCCAGGCCGATGGCACGTTGTGGACGCCGTCCAACTACGACAACCGCTCGCACGGTGAGGTGAGCCTGCTCGAGGCGATGACGCGGTCCTACAACCAGGCCACGGTGCGGTTGGGGGTGAGCATTGGCCTGACCGAGTTCACCGACAAGCTGGCCCAGCTGGGCGTTGAGGAGTCGATACCGCCGGTGCCGGCCACGCTGCTGGGCGCCGTGGAGCTCACCCCCCTGGAAGTGGCGCAGGTCTACCAGTCCCTGGCCGCCGGCGGCTTCAGCGTGCCGCTGCGGGCGGTGACCGCGGTGCAGACCGCCGAGGGCGAAGCGCTGAACCGCTATCCCTTGCGCCTGCGGCCCCTGGAGCGCCGGGACGCGGTCGCCGTACTGAACTACGGCATGACCCGCGTGGTGGCTGAGGGAACGGCCAGCGCCTTGCCGGGTCTGTTGGGACAGCAGGTGACCGTGGCGGGCAAGACCGGCACCACCAACGAGCGCAGGGACAGCTGGTTTGTCGGCTATACTCGGGACCGCCTGGCGGTGGCCTGGGTTGGTCTGGACGATAACCGTCCGGCCGGGGTCACCGGCAGCAACGCCGCCCTGCGGGTCTGGGCCCGCCTGTTCCGCCAGCTGCCGCTGGCCCCGGTCAGCCTGGATATGCCCGAAGGGGCCTACTGGACCTGGGTGGAGCGTGACAGTGCATTGCTCAGCGCCAAGGGGTGCCCGGGGGCCCAGCAGATGCCGTTTGTCGAGGGTTCCGCCCCGGTCGATGGCAGCCCCTGCAGGGTCCGGCAAAATGATGATGAAGCGTCTTTCTGGAGAAAATGGTTTGATCGAGATTAGTCCTTCCGCCGTGCGCGGTGTGCTGCTGATGACCGCAGCGCTCCTGCTGCCTGCCTGCGCCAGTCAGCCACCGGCGCCCATTGAAGAGCGTGAAGTCGAAGAGCGTGTCCGGACGCCGGCCCGCGAGGACTCCGCGGGCGTGCAGGTCTATCCCCTGAAAAACCCTGCCGTTGCCGAGCTGACCGCCCAGGCCAGCCAGGCGGAGGCGGATGGCAACCTGAACCAGGCGGCGATCCTGCTGGAGCGCGCCATGCGCATCCAGCCCCGCGACCCGGAGTTGCTGCAGCAAATGGCGGAGTTACAGTTGCAGCGCGGTGAATACAGCCAGGCGGTGAGTTTCGCGACCCGCTCGCACGATATCGGTCCGCGGGTCGGCGAGCTCTGCGCCCGCAACTGGCGCACCATGAGCGTGGCCTACGAGCGGCTCGGTGAGACCAGCGAATCACGCATGGCCGAGGACCGCGCGCAACAGTGCATGGTGACCCGGCCCACCGGCCTCTGAAACCTGGTGGAGTGGTCCCGATGAGCAGCGACGGCCCGGACGCGGCCAGTCTCCTCGGCGAGGACAGTCCACTCGCGGCGCACCTGCCGGGCTTTCGTCCCCGGCGGGAACAGCAAGAGCTGGCCGCCGCCGTTGCCGACTGCCTGGCCGACGGGGGTTCACTGGTCGCCGAGGCGGGCACGGGTACCGGCAAAACGCTGGCCTACCTGGTGCCGGTGCTGCTGTCCGGTTTGCGCACCATTATTTCCACCGGCACCAAAACCCTCCAGGACCAGCTGTTTTTCCGCGACCTGCCGATGGTGCTGGAGGCGCTGGACATCAGCGCGGATATCGCCCTGCTGAAGGGCCGCGCCAACTACCTGTGCCTGCACCGCATGGAGCAGTCGCGACGGGAAGGTGAGTACCCGACCCGGGAGGCGATCGGCGAACTGGAGGCGGTGCAGGCCTGGGCATCGCGCACCCGCGACGGTGACCTGTCCGTTGCCAACGTCATTCCCGATGACAGCGCCGTCTGGTCCATGGTCACCAGCACCAATGACAACTGCCTGGGCAACAAGTGCCCGGACTTTGAGGACTGCCACGTGCTCAAGGCCCGGCGGCGCGCCCAGGAAGCCGACGTGGTGGTGGTCAATCATCACCTGCTGTTTGCCGACATGGCCATCAAGCAGCGCGGTTTTGGCGAGGTGCTGCCCGGTGCTGAGGCCTTCGTCGTGGACGAGGCGCACCAGGCCCCGGAACTGGCCTCGCGGTTTTTCAGCGCCAGCCTGACGCGGCGCCGGATCGATGACCTGATGCGGGATATCCAGGCGGAGGCGGCGGAGATCCCCGGAGCACTCGGCTGCCTGCGCGAGCCGGTTGATGCCTGTCGCCAGGCCCTGCGTGAGCTGCAGGCGGCCATGGCGGAGCGCCTGGCGGACCGGGGGACCTGGCAGCAGGTCATTGAGCACGAGTCCACTGCGCCTTGGGCTGCAGAAGCTGGACCAGGCGATCGTGGACCTGGAGCCGCCGTTGGCCGCGCTTGAGGGCGCCAGCCGTGGGCTGGACGCCTGCCGCGACCGGCGGGCGGAGTTGCAGGCCCTGTTCGACCTGCTCGACAGCGCTTCCGGCAGCGGCGTGGTGCGCTGGTTCGAACGCAAGGGTCGGGGCTTTGGCCTGCACATCACGCCGCTGGATGTCTCGGACGTTTTTCAGCGCTACCGGAACGAACTGGATGCCGCCTGGGTGTTCACCTCGGCTACCCTGGCCGTGGGCGGCGACTTCTCCCACTTCACGCGGGAAATGGGACTGGAGTCGGCGCAGACCCTGTGCCTGGACTCGCCGTTTGACTATCCGAACAACGCGCTGCTGTGGCTGCCGGAATTGCCCGTGGAGCCCCGTGATCCCTCCTATATCACCGAGCTGATGGCGCAACTGGTGCCGGTGCTGGAGGCCAGCCGGGGGCGCGCCTTCCTGCTGTTTACTTCGCACCGCGCGCTGCAGGAGGCCGCCGGGCTGCTGCGCGAACGGCTGCCTTACCCCCTGTTCGTGCAGGGCGAGGCACCGCGCAGCCTGTTGCTGGAGTCATTCCGGGAATCCGGCGAGGGCATCCTGCTGGGCACGGCCAGTTTCTGGGAAGGGGTGGACGTGATCGGCGACGCGCTGTCGCTGGTGGTCATCGACAAGCTGCCCTTTGCGGCGCCCGATGACCCGGTGCTCGAGGCGCACGGCGAGCGGCTGCGCAGCGAGGGCGGCAACCCGTTCATGCAGCTGTCCCTGCCGCAGGCCGTGATTACCCTGAAGCAGGGCGCGGGCCGCCTGATCCGCGACGTCAACGACCGTGGTGTGCTGGCCATCTGCGATCCGCGCCTGCGCACCCGGCGCTACGGTCCCGTTTTTCTCGACAGCCTCCCGCCCATGCGGCGCACGGAAGATGTTGCCGAGGTGGTGGCGTTCTTCGACGCTGTGCGCGACGGCGGCCGGGGGGCGGCGGCATGAAGGGCGGCGCGTGAAACTGCTGGCCGTCGAGTCCGCCTTTGAGGCCTGTTCCGCGGCCCTGTGGCTGGACGGCGAGTGCCTGGAGCGCTTTGCCCCGGGCCCCCGCGGACATGCCGAGCACCTGCTGCCGTTTGTGCAGGAGTTGCTGGACGAGTCCGGCCTGGTCCTGGGCGCCCTGGACGGCATCGTGTTCAGCCGCGGTCCCGGCAGCTTTACCAGCCTGCGCATTGGTATCGGCGTGGTCCAGGGGCTGGCCTGGGGCGCCGGGCTGCCGGTGGTGCCGGTGTCCTCCCTGCGCTGCGTGGCGCAGGCGGCGGCGGGCGAGGGGGTGGAACGCGCCTGGGTGGCCATGGACGCACGCATGGACGAGGTATTCAGCGGGTGCTTCACGGTCACCGATGGTTTGATGGAAGCGGCCGGCGCTGAACAGGTTTGCGCACCCGCGGCGGCTATCCCTGCCGAGCCTGCGTCGTGGAGCGCCGTCGGCAACGGTTTTGAACGATTCCCCGCATTGTCCGCCGTGCCGGTTCGGGACCGGTGGCCGGCGCTGGTTGCGCGGGCCGCGGACCTGGCCCGGCTGGGCGCGGCGGAATTCGAGCGCGGCCTGGCGCTGCCCGCGGAACAGGCCCAGCCCGTGTACCTGCGTAACCAGGTTGCCGACAAGCCGAACTCTGCTTAAGCCGGGGCCGGCAGGGCCTCAGCGCGCGATGCTGTCCATCAGCTTGAGGTAGCGGGCGCCGATCCCGCTCCAGTCCAGGTCCTCTGCCCGGCTGCGTCCGGCGGCGCCGATGCGGCCGGCCAGGGCCGCGTCTCCGGCCAGGCTCACCAGGGCGTCGCTGAAGCTGTCCCAGTCGTTGCGGATCAGCGCATGCACGCCGTCTGTTGCGGGAATGCCTTCAATGCCCTTGGCCGTGGCGACCACCGGCAGGCGGGCGGCAAAGTCATCAATGATCTTCATGCGGGTGCCCCCGCCCTCGCGCAGCGGAACCACGGCGATGTCCGCCGCTTTCAGCCAGGGGGGTACCTGCTCGACACTGCCGGTGCAGTGAATCCGGGGATGCAGGTCCGCCGGCGGCTGGTGGCCCACGGCCAGCACATGTGCCTCGATACCGCGCTGCTCGAGGCGGGGGAGAATTTCCTCCGCCAGCATCTGCAGCGCGTCGCGGTTGGGCGGGTAGGCAAAGGTGCCGTGGTAGACCAGCAACAGTGCCGCTGCGGGGATCGAAAAGCGCTCCCGGGCGTCCACCGGCGCGGCCTGGTCAAAGCTCTGCAGGTCAATGCCGTGGGGGATCGTGTGTAAGCGACCCGGGTGCACGCCATCGGCGGCCAGCCGCTGCCGGTCGTTATCCGAGACGCACACCACCGCATCGCTGCGATTGCACAGGTCGATCTCGATGGCGCGGAAACGATCAAACTGTTCCGGGGTCAGTTCGGGCACCTGGGCCCGCAGCCGGTCGTATTCCACGTTATGTTCCACCAGCACCGTCGGGATCCCGAGGACCTCACCGACCCGCTGGCAGGGCAGCGCGTAGGCGGGAAACTCGGCCTGCAGGACCCCGGCGCGATGCCGGGCGGCGACCCACAGCAGCCGCCAGAAAAAGCTGCCGTCGCTCAGGGGCAGGTACAGGAACGCGTTGCTTTCCGGGATGTCCAGCGTGTAGTGGGACAGTTTGACCAGCGGCAGGGGCCGGCCCAGCAGCCGCAGCCAGCGGGGCAGCGCATGTTGCGTCTGTTCGTCCGTTCCGGAAGCGCCAGTAGCGTGAGCGGTCATGGGTGAGCAGGAATACCTCGCGGCCGTTGCGGGAGATGCCCCGCGCTGTTTCAACGATTTTGACCGCGGCCCCGTGATCCGTGGGAAACAGGTCTTCGCGGGACAGCATGACAATCGCCGTGCCGGGTTTTGCCGCACCGCCGCCCGTCAGCAAGCGGTTCAGGATGATGCGCCGCGCCAGGCGGTAGCGGCGCGCCAGGCGGTCGCGGAAGGGTGGTTTGCCCAGCACCGGGGGCTGCGGATCGGGCAGGCCGCGGCCGGCCAGCCGGGTGGCGCGTGCCGGCGATTCCAGCCAGGTCAGGAACGGTGCAATGGCCTGTGCCGGGTCGTGGCGCTCGCGGACCAGGCGCAGCGCATTCCGTGCAGCCTCCCGGAGCTGCTGCGGTTCGTCCAGGATCTGCTGCAGCACCCCGCGTATTTCGTCCGGCGATTCGACCACCCAGCCCGCGCCGTAGCGCTCCACCTCCTGCGCCAGCGGCTGGCCCGCGCTGCAGATCAGGGGCAGGCCGTGACGCAGAAAGTCCAGGGAGCGGAATGACTGGCTGAAGCGCCGCTCGATATGGTCCCTGCCCAGCTCCAGGCCGATATGGGCGGTGCCCAGGAACGCCGACCAGTCTCGGTAAGGCGCCAGGGACCGCTGTTGCGGACTCTGCTGCGCCGGCGCTTCGTCGGCTTCCTCGTCATGCCACCGGTAGGCGCCGCCGAACCGCACCAGCTCCAGGCGGGCGCCTGACGGGTCAAGCTGGCGAATCGCCTGCTCAATGGCCTGCTGGTAACGCTCGTCCCGGCGCCAGGGCCAGCTGACGCCGCCTGAGACCAGCCGCAGCGGTTCCCCGGGCAGGTCGCCGTGGTGGCTTAGGTCCACGCCGACCGGATCGCCGGCGAGGCCGACCACGCAGACGGGGCTTGCCTCGCGCAGGTCAAAGCCGGCCTCCAGCAGCCAGAAGGCCAGCAGCTTTTCCTGCTCGGCGTTGCCGACCAGCAGCAGGTCGCAGCGGGCCAGCGCCACGCGCAGTCGCCGCAGCATGCCGCCGACCTGCTCCGGGTTCTCGAACAGCACCTCCAGCGGTCGCGGCGCCAGGAAGTCCAGCACCACCGGCACGGGGGGGTCAAAGGGCAGCAACTCAAGCAATTCCCAGTAGCTCACCAGGATAACGTCCGGGGCGCGGCTGCTGGATCAGGCCGCGAAGTTCGTCCGCGGAGCGAAAGGCGCCTGGGCCGCCGTTCCGGTCCAGCCATGCCTGTGAGAGCTCGTGGCCGGCGGCCGACAGGGATGTGCTGAGCTGGTGGGTTCGCAGCGCGTTGCCGGTGGTGACCTGCGCCGCATCAAACGGTGGTTCCTGGCTCAGGATCAGGATACGCATGGAATCTGGAACCCGTTCAGGTTCCCAGCAGGATATAGGTAGCCAGGCCGACGAAGGCGACAATACCCACCACGTCCGTGACCGTGGTCAGTACCACGCCCCCCGCGAGGGCCGGGTCGATGGACAGGCGTTTCAGGGCGATGGGAATCAGGAAGCCTGCTACCGCACCGGCCAGCAGATTGGTGATGATCGCAATGGCAATGACGATGCCGAGTTCCACGCTGCCGTACCAGAGCCAGGCAATGGCCGCGACGACCACGGAAAAAATCAGGCCGTTAAGGATGCCCACCGCCAGTTCCTTGCGGAACAGGACCGCGGTATTGCCCGCGTTGACCTGGCCGGTTGCCATGCCACGGATCATGATGGTGAGGGTTTGCATGCCGGCGATGCCGCCCATGCTCATCACCACCGGAAACAGCACCGCGGTGGCGACGATCTGCTCCAGGGTGGGTTCGAAGGCGAACAGCACCATGGCGGCGAGCAGCGCGGTGACCAGGTTGACGCCGAGCCACAACCAGCGCCGCACGGCGGATTTCGCCACCGGGGCGAAGATGTCGGTTTCCTCGTCCAGGCCGGCCATGGTCAGTACCGAGTGCTCCGCCTCCTCGCGGATCACGTCGACCACGTCGTCAATGGTAATGCGGCCGACCAGGTGGTTGGACAGGTCGATGACCGGCGCGGACACCAGGTCGTGGTGCTCGAACTCCTGCGCGACCTGCTTGGCGCTCATGTCAACGGGAAGCACCGCCGGGGGTGTCTGCATCAGCTCGTTCACGCTCAGCCCGGGATCCTCCGTGAGCAGGTCGGCCAGGCGCAGAATGCCCTTGAAGCGCCCGTCGCGGCTGACCACGAACAGCTGGTCCAGGACCGCGGGCAGGTCGCCGCGGGCGCGCAGGTAGCGCAGCACCACGTCCAGGTTCACATCGGAACGGATGGTGATGACGTTCGGGTCCATCAGGCCGCCGGCGGAATCCTCCGGATAGGACAGCACATGCTCCAGCCGCTCCCGGTCCTGGCGGGTCATGGAGGTCAGGACTTCGCGAATTACCGTGTCCGGGAGGTCGTTGAGAATGTCGGCGAGATCGTCGATGTCCAGGTCGCCAACGGCCGCGACCAGTTCCTCCTCATCCATGTCCCGGATCAGGCCGGCGCGTACCTCGTCGTTGACCTCGACCAGCACCTCGCCGTCCAGGTCGACATCCACGAGTTCCCACACCGCCAGGCGCTTGGCCGGGGGCAGGGACTCGAGCAAATCACCGATTTCCGCCGGGGACAGGCTGTTGACCATCAGCCGGACACGCGCGCGCGCGCCACTGTCCAGCACCTCGGTCAACGAGTGCAGGTGGCGTGCAATCTTTTCTTCCATCACCGGTTCGCTCATGCGGTCCCCCGTTTGGCGTGGCGTGGTGTAGTGGCGGCGCGGGCGCCCATTATCCGGTATGGCGCGGAGGCTTTAAAGCTCCGTTTTTGATGGCTGGTTGTGCAGTTGGGTCTGATCGAGGTGCTGCGCGAGCTGGAGCCCCTTTTTGCGGGCCTCGCCGGACAGCCACTGATCCAGCGCCCGGCGGGCGGCGCTGATGTCCGTCTCCATGATGATTTTTTTCACTTCCAGCAGGGATCGGGGCTGCATGCTGAAATCCCGCAGGCCCAGGGCAAGGAGCAGTCGGGTAAAGCGCCGGTCACCGGCCATTTCGCCGCAGACGGCAACGGGCAGGTCGAGGCGGGCGGCGGTATCGAATATGTGCCTCAGCAGGAAAATCACCCCCGGGTGCTGCGGGTCGTAGAGATGCGCCACGTGCTCATCAATGCGATCCGCCGCCAGGCTGTACTGGATCAGGTCATTGGTGCCGACAGAGATGAAGTCCAGGTGCCGGCCGACCTCCTCGAGCGCCAGCGCCGCTGCGGGCACCTCGATCATGCCGCCAAGGCGCAGCTTGTCATCCACCGCCACGCCTTCCTGTTGCAGCTCATGGCGCGTTTCATCCAGCAGGGAGCGCACGGCCTTGACCTCCCGGTCCGTGGTCAGCATCGGAATCATGCAGTTCACGTGGCCGTGGGCCGAGGTGCGAAGAATCGCGCGCAGCTGAACCTTGAACAGGTCCATCTCGCGCAGGCACAGGCGTACCGCACGCAGGCCCAGGGCCGGGTTGGGACTGTTGCGCAGGCTGGCAAAGTTCAACATGCTGGCGTTCTTGTCCGCACCGATGTCGAGCGTCCTTATGGTCAGGGGTGCGCCGTCCAGGCTGTCGAGCGCCTCCAGGTAGAAGGCAAGCTGGGCCTCTTCATCCGGGGGCTCGCCCTGCATGAACAGGTATTCGCTGCGAAACAGGCCAACGCCCTCGGCGCCGTCTTCCAGCGCCCGGCGGATATCCTCGGGGCGTTCGGCATTGGTCTGCAGGGAAATGGCGACCCCGTCCAGGGAGCGGGCTGGCTGACCGCGGCTGGCCTCGAGGGCCTTGCGGTAACGGTCGGACTCGGACTGCTTCTGCAGATAGTGACGCAGCAGGGATTCTTCCGGTCCTGCAAATACGATTCCGTAGGCCCCGTCGAGGACCAGTTGTTCGCCTTCCGTGATCAGGGACTGGGCGCGCCGCACACCCATCACCGCGGGAATGCCCATGCCGCGCGCCAGGATGGCGGTGTGCGAATAGGGACTGCCGTGCTCGGTGATGACGCCGGCAACCCCCCGGTCATGGAGCACCGCCAGCTCATTGGGCGTGAGCTCCTGGGCGACGACCAGGGTCTGGCCGAGCCGGTCCGGCACGTCGCTGAGCGGTTTGTCCGGCTGCCCGGACGACAGCGACTGCTGCACCATGCGGATCACCTGCACGATGTCATCCTCGCGGCTGCGGATATAGTCATCGTCGATGGTGCGGAACTCGGCGACCAGGGTCTCGAGCTGCAGTTGCAGGGCCCATTCCGCATTGCAGAGCTGTTCCTCGATGTGACGTGCCGAGGCCTGGACAATGCTGGAGTCGCGCAGCATGGCCAGGTGGGTCCGGATGATTTCCTCGCCGGACGCGCCGGCCGCCTTGCGCAGACGTTTGGCAAGTTCTTCCAGGTGTTCCGCGGCCTCCTGGGACGCCGCCAGTAAACGGTCGATCTCCGCGCTGACCGCCTCGGGCTGCACCCGGTATTCGCCGATCTCGATCTCGTTGCGCTGGATGTTGTGCGCCTGGCCGATGGCGATGCCCGGCTCTACGATTTGTCCGGAAAGGGCGAGGGTCACTCCAGCTCCCCGAACCCGTCCCGGATCAGCGCAAGCACACCGGCGAGGGCCTCGTCCTGGTCCGGGCCTTCCGTCTCCACGCGCAGCTCCGCGCCTTTTGCCGCGGCCAGCATCAGCACGCCCATGATGGACTTGCCGTTGACCGTGCGGTCGCGATAGCTGATCTGCACCAGGCTTTCAAAGGCATTGGCGCGCTCCACCAGCCGGGCTGCGGCGCGCGCGTGAAGTCCGAGGTCATTCACCACGGTGGCGGTATCGGCAGGCATCAGTCCGGCTCCATGATGGCCTTGCGGCCACCCTCCATGACCAGCTCGCGTAACTCGTCCAGCGGCCGGTCGCGGTAGTTCCACGCGCGGATCAGCATTGGCATGTTCAGACCGCTGATGATCGTGCCCGGTCGCGGCAATGCCTCGCGCGCCCGGTTCGATGGCGTGGCGCCGGGCAGATCGGTGAGAATCAGCACGCCGTCGCCACGGTCATAGCTGGCCAGCCGCTCGGCCAGCCGCAGGCGCGGGTCGGTGGTTCCTGAATCGAGTTCAGCGATATGGATTTCATCCAGGGAAACACCCAGCAGCTCTGCGGCCTGCTTGCGCATGGCCGTGGCAATGCCGGGGTGGGTTACCAGCGCAATGGCGACGGTCATGGGCTGAGCTCGCGATGATGAAGCATGACTTCCGGAAAGCGTTTCCTGAGTTGCGGGACCAGGCGCTCGGCAAGATAGACCGAGCGGTGACGGCCGCCGGTGCAGCCGATACCAATGGTGATGAAGCTGCGGTGTCCCGCTTCGAAGGTCGGCAACCACTGCACCAGGAAGTCGAGAATGTCGTCTCCCAGGCGGTTCACCATGGGCTCTTGTTCCAGCCAGGCTGCGACCTCCGGGTCGCGGCCTGTCAGTGCGCGCAGGCTGTCGTCCCAGTGCGGATTGGGCAGGCAGCGTGCATCAAACATGAAGTCTACATCCGCCGGGGCCCCCTTGCTGAAGCCAAACGACTGGACCACGACGGTCATGTGCTCGGTACCCGGGGCAACGCATCGCCAGGTCTGGTGAGTGAGCTGGTGAATATTGATATCTGAAGTATCGATCTCCCAGTCGGCCGCCTGGCGGAGCGGCTCGAGCAGGCGGCGCTCCTTCTCGATGGAGGCCTGCAGCACCCCTTCGTCGTTGGCCAGCGGATGGCGCCGGCGGGTCTCGCCATAGCGCTTGACCAGGGTGGCATCCCTGGCATTGAGGAACAGCAGCTGCGTGCGCACGCCGCTGGCCCGCAGCCGCTCCAGCCAGCCGGGAATATCCGACAGGTCGAGCCCCGATGAACGCACGTCCATGCCCAGGGCGATGCGTGGATAATTTTGCGGCGCGGCCTCGATGTGGGTCGCAAAGTCATGCATCAGCTCTGCGGGCAGGTTGTCAACGCAGTGATAGCGCATATCCTCCAGCGCATTGAGCGCCGTCGACTTGCCGGCCCCGGACAGGCCGCTGACGATGATGATGTGAGGCTGCCGGTCGTCGTTTGCCAAGTGCCTACTCCTCCCAGTGCGCGCGCTGACCGCGCAGTATGCGCGAATGCCGTTCCATGAAAGCCGAGGCTGCATCATAGCCTTTCAGCCGCAGCATGAAGTCACGCACGGCGGCCTCGCTGATCACGGCCATATTGCGCCCGGCAAGTACCGGCAGCGTAATGGTGGGAATGGTCAGGCCCAGGACCTCCCGCGTGCCGGTGGCGCCGCGCAGCCGGTCAATGTTCTCCGGGGCCGCATTTCCGTCCGGAATGTCCAGGTGCACGATCAGGCGCAGGAACTTGTTCAGCTTGATCGCCTGGTCGCCGAACATCTCGCGCACGTTCAGCACGCCAAGGCCGCGAACCTCCAGGCAGTCCTGCAGGGCCTCGGGGCAGGCCCCGTCGATGATTTCCGGCGTGATCTGCGTGAACTCCGGCGCATCATCGGCAATCAGGCGGTGACCCCGGTTAAGCAACTCGAGGGCCAGTTCACTCTTGCCGCTGCCCGCACCGCCGGTGATCAGGACCCCGATGGTGAAAATTTCCATGAACACGCCGTGCAGGGTGCAGCGCCGCGCGAGCGCGCGGCTGATGAAGTACTGCAGGTAGTTGACCAGGTCGTAACTGGATTCGTTGGAGCGCAGCAGGGGCTTGCCGGCGGCTTGCGCGGCTTCGGCCAGGTCCTGCGGTGTTTCGAGGCCGCCACCGACGATCAGTGCGATCAGTCCCGCGTCGAAGATTCGTGCCAGTGTCGCGGCCCGTTCCGGGGCCTCGAGGTTGGCGAGGTAATTGAGCTCTTCCGTGCCGATGACCTGCACCCGGTTCGGGTGGATGAGGTTCAGGTAGCCGGCCAGTGCCGGACGGGAGGACATGTCCTCCTCGCTGATGGTCGTGTCGTTGCCGCCCTGCGGGCTGGTCACCCAGTGCAGGTCCAGGCGCTCCCGCAGGTTTTCGTAAAGATCGACTGCTGTGAGCGTGCGCGTCACCGTCCCGTCAGATCAATGGTGGGTCTGGGACAGCAACTGCACGAGTTCTGCCGCGTCGTCCGCCTCGCGCAGTTTTTTCAGCAACTCTTCGTCGCTGAATTTTTCCGCAATCTCCGCCAGGAGCTTCAGGTGGTCCGTGGTGCAATGCTCGGGAACGGCGAGCGCAAACAGCAGATCAACCGGCTTGCCATCCACCGCATCGTAGGCCAGTGGCTTGGCCAGTCGTATGAAAACCGCCTTGACGCGGGAGGAGCCCGCCACGCGGCCGTGCGGAATGGCCACGCCTTTGCCCAGGCCGGTGCTGCCGAGGCGCTCGCGCGCGCACAGGCTTTCAAAAACTTCCCGTGCGTTGAGGCCCGCGTCTTCCTTGGCCAGGGCTTTGCTGATGACCTCGAGCAACCGTTTCTTGCTGCTCGTTTGCACCCGCGGAAGTACCGTATCGGCACTGATCAGATCATCAACTAGCATAGGTGTCTACCGGGCTGAGGCCGGGTGGGCCGGAGCGTCAGCCGTCTGCTTCAAGCTGGGTTGGTTTAACAGCGTGGTGATTGCTGAGTTTGTCTTTCAGGCGGCGCACCTGGCGGTCCATTTTGTCCGTCAGGCCGTCAATGGCCGCATACATGTCTTCCTGCGTGTCATTGGCGAACAGCTTGCGGCCGGCAGCCAGAACCGTGGCTTCGGCCATCTGGTCCAGCTTTTCCACGCTGAGGATGACGTCGATGGAATTGATCTGGTCAAAGTGCCGGGTCAGCTTCTGCATTTTCTCCGTGACGTAAGCGCGCATGGCGGGTGTGACTTCCACGTGGTGTCCGGTAATTGTGAACTGCATTGAGTAACTCCTGTTGCGTTTGACCGCTCTGGTCTCATGATTCTATACGCCGCTAACGGCGTTTCCTAGTCTGCCGCCCGTCGCCCGGCACGCCCTGCGGACAGGCGTCGCCAGGCCTTGCGCCGGTCACTGCTGGAGCCGATTCCCAGGGACTCCCGGTACTTGGCCACCGTGCGGCGTGCCGCCTTGATTCCGGTCTGCCGCAGCAGCCGGGACAATTCCTGGTCGCTGAGCGGCTGACCCGGTGGCTCCGCGTTAATCAGCGTGGCCAGGCGCGCCTTGACGGACGTTGCGCTGACTGTCCCGCCGTCGGTGGTTTTGACATGGCTCGAGAAGAAATACTTCAATTCGAACAGGCCCCGCGGGGTCAGCAGGTACTTGCGCGTGGTGGCGCGCGATACGGTTGATTCATGGACATTGGCGAGTTCGGAAATGTCCTTGAGGATCAGGGGTTTCATGGCAATTTCGCCATGCTCCAGGAATCCCTGCTGCGCATCGACGATGCACTGCGAGACCGTCAGCAGGGTCCGGTTGCGCAACTCCAGGCTGGACAGCAGCCAGCGCGCCTCCTGTAAACGGCCTTCCAGGTATTTTTTGTCCTTGGCGCCGCCGGATTTGCGCAGCAGCTGGATGTAGTACTTGTTGAGGCGCAGTTGCGGGTCGTTTTCCGGGCTCAGCGCGGTGACCCAGCGCCCGTCGACCTGCTTGATGTACACATCGGGCACCAGGTATTCGTCGGCCCGGTTGTCGTAGCGGGATCCCGGCCGGGGCTCGAGACTGCGGATCAGGTCAATGGCGGTTTCCACGCGATCCGGGTCCGCGCCGAGTTCCTCCGCGAGCTCCGCATGTTGCCCGGCCACGATGAAGTCCAGGAAGTCGCGGGCGATGCGCTTGGCCGTATCCAGCCCGGGCGTGTTGCCGGGCAGCACGGCGAGCTGGACGCGGATGCATTCGGCCGGATCGCGACTGGCGACGCCTACCGGCTCCATGCGCTGGATGCGTTGCAGGACTGCCTCGACCTGCGCCGGTTCGACGCGGTGGTCGGGCGCCAGGCTGGCGGCAATTTCTTCCAGCGAGTCGGCCAGGTAGCCGTCCTCGTCCAGGGCGAAAATGATGGCTGCGGCGATGGCCGCATCGAGATCATTGAACTGACCCAGGCTGACCTGGAACAGCAGGTGCTCGCGCAGCGAGTCACCGCCGCGATCCTCGATCTGGGTTTCCCGGTCCCCGGTAAAGGCCTGTGGTTCGCCCCAGTTGTCCCCCAGGCTGCTGTCCTCGCCCCAGTTGTCATCGGCGTAGGGGTCCTCCCAGGCATCCTCTGCGGCACTCTCCCACTCGGTTTCGGAGGACTCATTACCGTCCTCGCCCTGCTTTTCGCCGGGTTCGGCCTGTTCCAGGATCGGGTTGGACTCGAGGGTTTCCTGGATGTACTCGCGCAACTCGATGCGGTTCAGTTGCAGCAGCCGGATGGCCTGCTGAAGCTGTGGCGCAAGCGCCAGTTTCTGGGTGAGGCGGAGCTGGAGCGACTGGTCCATCATGCTCAGAGGCGGAACTCGTCGCCCAGGTAGACGCTGCGAACGTCCTCGTTCTGCAGGATCATTTCCGGCGTGCCTTCGGCAAGAATCTGTCCGTCCGCCAGGATGTAGGCGTGGTCGCAGATGCCGAGGGTTTCCCGCACGTTGTGATCCGTGATCAGCACGCCGATGCCGCGCTCCTTCAGGTGTTCCACGATCCCCTGGATTTCGCGCACGGAGATTGGGTCCACCCCCGCAAAGGGTTCATCCAGCAGGATAAAACGCGGCTTGGAGGCCAGCGCCCGGGCAATTTCCACGCGCCGCCGCTCGCCGCCCGAAAGGCTGATACCGGCCTGGCTGGCCAGGTGGGCCACGCCCAGTTCCTCGAGCAGGCTTTGCAGCAGATCTTCGCGGCCGGTCCGGTCCAGGTCCTTGCGCATCTCCAGGATCGCCATGACGTTGTCGCGCACCGACAGCTTGCGGAAGATGCTGGCCTCCTGGGGCAGGTAGCCGACGCCGAGACCGGCGCGGATATTGACCGGATCATGTGTGATGTCATGGCCGTCCACGGTGATGCGCCCCTCGCTGGCCGGGATCAGTCCGACGATCATGTAGAAGCAGGTGGTTTTGCCGGCGCCATTGGGGCCGAGCAGGCCGACCACGCGACCCGGTTCGACCTGCATGCTGACGCCGCGCACCACGTGGCGCTTGCGGTAGCTCTTGTGAAGGTTTTCCGTTTGCAGCATGTCAGTTATCGGGATCGTCGGTGGCATTGCTGCCGGCGTCGTCCGGTGCGGGCTCTGCAGGTGGCTTTTGCAAGTCCGCTGGCCACCTCGGGCTCCAGCCGGATACTGATGCGCCCGTCACCGCTGTCCGATCCGCTGCCTTCAAAGTGCTGGGTGTCCAGGTCATAGGTCAGGACATCGCCGCTGATCTGGTACTGCGGGTGGTTCACGTCCGCCTTGCCGGCCAACTTTACGGTGCCGGCACTGACCTCGTAGGTAATCCGGTTGGCCTCGGCGTTGACCATGCCCTGTTCCTCGATTTCCTGCTCCAGGGTTGCCGGGCTGCCGGTAAAGGTTACCCGCGTCACCTTGCCCTCGTTTTTGATGACCTCGGCTTCATCCGCCGTGATGAGCAGACTGCCCTGGCGGATCTCCACCTGGCCCTTGAGTACCGTGGCGCCGTCACCCAGCGACCCCTCCGTTTGCTGGGCGTCGACTTTCAGCGGTTGCTGGCGGTCTGACTCCAGGGCATGGGCGGCGCCGCAATGCATGAGGGCAGCCAGCAGGGCTGCGGTCAGGGTCTGACACTTAGGGCGTTGTGACATAGGCACCTTGGACATTGTTATCGAGTTGGAATTCATTGGTGATCATGTCGACGCGGAATCCGGTGGCGCTCAGCACCCCGGCGCTGTCGCTGATCCGCACCGGTCCATCAGAGCTCGCCACGCGGTTATCAACCAGCAGCATGACGTCGCTGGTGTCGATGTTCAGCGCATCCAGCGGGTTGGAGCCTTCGCGATCCAGTCGCACCCGCCCGGCGAGAAACACCTCGTCCTGACCCTCGCTGATGATGGCCGACTCGGCCTGCAGATACCAGAGGTAGCCTTCGTAGCGTAACTCAATGCGGGGCGACTCGACCCGCCCGATGCGGGTGGTCGCGTCATTGGTCAGCCGCGGTGACCACATGTGCATCGCCGGGTTGCCGTTCTCATCGAAGGCCTGCATTTCGAAGTTCTGCAGGGCATAGTCCAGCCGCGTGTCCAGCCCCTCGATCGGCCCGTCCGGTCCGTCTCCCTGGTTCTCCGCCAGCCACCAGGTCAGCACGGCCAGCCCGGCAGCGATCACCAGGCCGCGACGGGTGCTGCGGGATATCATGGCCGGGGCCTCACAGGCCGAAACGGGCCAGCAGCGCCGCCCTGGCGCCGCGGGCTTCGAGCAACAGTTCGCACAGGTTACGCACGGCGCCCTCGCCGCCACGCTGGGGCGTTATCCAGTGGCACTGGGCTTGCACGTCTTCGCTTGCATCGGGTACGGAGACCGCCAGCCCGGCGCGCAGCAGGATCGGCAGATCGATCCAGTCATCGCCCGCATAGCAGACCTGCTCATCCTGCATGCCGGTCTTTTGCAGCAGATCATGGTAGGCGGACAATTTGTCGTCCTGGCCCTGGTAGACATGTTCGATGCCCAGGCTTGCCGCGCGATCCGCGACGATGCGCGAGGCGCGGCCGGTAATCACCGCCAGGGTGATTCCGGCGCCCTGGACTGCCTTCAGTCCCAGGCCGTCGCGGGTGCTGAAGGCTTTCATCTCGTTGCCGTGGCTATCGAAGTACAGGCGCCCGTCGGTCAGCACACCGTCCACGTCGAGGGCCAGCAGCTGGATGCGCCGCGGCGCGTTCGATCAGCTGTGGGTCATAGGAGGCCATCTCAGACCACCCCGGACTGCAGCAGGTCGTGGAAATTCAACACCCCAACCAGGCGCTGCGTGTCATCGATTACAAGCAGGCCCTGGATTTTGCGGTCCTGCATGAGCTGCACCGCATCGATGGCCAGCGTGTCGGGTCCGATGCTGACCGGGCTGCCGGACATCACGTCCTGCGCCAGCGACCGGTGTGGATCAATGCCCTGTCCCAGGGCCCGGCGCAGGTCACCGTCGGTTATGACGCCGGCCACGGAGCCATCGGCGTTAACGGTTGCGGTCATGCCCAGGCGTTTTTCGGAAATCTCCACGATCGCCTGCGCCACGGTGGCATCGGTGGCGACCGCCGGCATGGCCTCGCCACTGTGCATGAGATCGCGTATGCGGATGATCAGCCGGCGGCCCAGCTGACCCGCCGGGTGCGAGCGTGCGAAATCCTCGCGGGTAAAGCCGCGCGTTTCCAGCAGGGCGACGGCCAGGGCGTCGCCCATCACCAGGGAGGCGGTGGTGCTGGAGGTCGGGGCCAGTCCCAGCGGGCAGGCTTCCTCGCTCACCCTGACGTTGAGGTTGATGTCAGCACGTTCCGCCAGGTACGAGGCGGGGTTGCCGGTCATGGCGATGATCACCACGTCCATCCGCTTGAGCACCGGCAGCAGTTGCTTGACCTCGTCGGTCTCGCCGGAGTTGGACAACACCAGCACCACGTCATCGGCGGTGATCATGCCCAGGTCGCCGTGGGCGGCTTCGGCTGCGTGTACAAAAAAAGCGGGGGTGCCGGTGCTGGCCAGCGTCGCGGCGATTTTATTGCCGATGTGGCCGGACTTGCCGACGCCGAGCACCACGACGCGGCCGGGTGAGTCGAGAATGGCGCGGCAGGCAGCCACGAAGCCGTCGTCGATATGCGTCAGCAACTCGCTCACGGCCTGGGCCTCGGTTTCGATAACGGCCCGCGCGAGCTGTTTCAGGGCATCTTCATCCATGCGCTTATTGTAACTCCCGGCCGGTGCGGAGGGCAGTCTCAGACGGCAGGCGCAAATCCACCCATGCCGGTCCAGACCATGACCTGGTAACCCACGAAGATGCACAGCAGCACGGCGCCCGCGGTGCGGCCGATTCTTCCCGGCCCGCGGAAATCCGAGGCCAGCAGGAACATCAGCCCGGTAAGCAGGAACATGACCGGGAAATCCCGGGCCAGGATCATGGGCTGGACTTCGACCGGGTTGATGGTTGCGGCGATCCCCAGCACCCCGAGCAGGTTAAACATATTGGAGCCGATGATATTGCCGATCGCCAGGTCGTCTTCCTTGCGGAAGGCGCTGGTGAGCGCAGTGGCAAGCTCCGGGAGACTGGTGCCGAACGCGACAATGGTCAGTCCGATGACGGTGTCGGAAACGTGCAGGGTGCGCGCGATACCCACCGCGCCCTCCACCAGGAAGTGGGAGGCGGCCGGCAGGGCAATGAATCCGACGATCAGCCAGAACACGGCGACCCGGGTGGGAATATCCTTGGGGATTTCCGCTTCCAGTTCTTTCGCGAACGGGTCCGATTCCGGGCGCTGCATACCGAAGCGCACCAGCCAGCCCACCATGGCGAACAGGCCGATGATCAGGAGAACACCCTCCAGTCGGCTGAGCTTCATGTCCAGGGCCATGTACAGGGACACCAGCATGATCAGCAGCAGCAGGGGGTACTCCCGTTTCAGCGTGCTCGATTCGAGCCGCAGCGGGTAGACGATCGCGGTGAAGCCGAGGATCAGGCCCATGTTGGCGATGTTTGAGCCGATGGCATTGCCCACCGCCAGTCCCGAGTTGCCGCGCACCGTGGCCACCGCCGACACCACCAGTTCCGGCGCCGAGGTGCCGAAGCCGACGATGACCAGGCCGATGATGAGCGGTGATACGCCGAGGTTGCGGGCGGTCGCCGAAGCGCCGGCCACGAGGCGGTCCGCCGCCCAGACAAGCAACAGGAATCCGCCCACGAGCTGGATAAAGAAGATCAGCATGCACGGCACCACGGCACGGGCGCGAACGTCCTGTGCCGCGCGCTGTGGGGTCTTCGCTGGCGGGTGTTTTGCCCCCGACGTGATTGCTTTAAGATACGCTTCTCCAGAAATTCCCGCCTGTCGGGTCCCGATTGACCCTGTGTTTCCGGTTCGCCGGGGCAGGGGCGGGCCTCGCATTTTTGACTGAGCGCTAGTCTATGGACAGCAAGACAATTGAGCAAATGATTCTGACCGGCATTCCCGGTGCAGAAGTGAGCGTGCAGGGTGACGACGGTGTGCACTTCGAAGCGGTCGTGATCAGCCAGGCCTTCGCCGGCAAGAGCACGCTGCAACGGCACCGCATGGTCTATGCAACGTTGGGTGACAAGATGGGTCGCGAGATTCATGCCCTGGGGCTGCGCACGGAGCTTCCGCAAGACGGATCCGGGGCCTGATGGCCGCGATTGAAATCACCGGGGGCGTCCCGCTCGAGGGCGAGGTCTGGATCTCCGGCGCGAAGAACGCGGTGTTGCCAATCCTCGTGGCAAGTCTGCTTGGTGACGAGCCCTCGGTGATCAGTAACGTGCCTCACCTGCGCGATGTCACCACCACGATCGAACTCCTCGGCCGCATGGGCGCGAGTATCGAGATCGATGAGCGCATGAACATCCGCATCGATCCGCGTGGCATCGATTCCTTCGAGGCGCCGTACGACCTGGTCAAGACCATGCGCGCGTCAATCCTCGTGCTCGGCCCGCTGGTGGCGCGTCACGGCAGGGCGGTGGTGGCGCTGCCCGGCGGCTGCGCGATCGGCTCACGCCCGGTCAACCTGCACCTGCAGGGACTGCAGCAGCTGGGGGCGGAGGTCGAGGTTCAGAATGGCAACATTGTCGCGCGGGCCAGGCGGCTGCGCGGCGCGCGCATCGTGCTGGATACGGTGACCGTCACCGGCACGGAGAACCTGATGATGGCCGCGACGCTGGCCGAGGGCACGAGCACCATCGAGAACGCCGCGATGGAGCCGGAGGTCATTGACCTGGCCATTTACCTCAATGCCATGGGCGCCAGGATCGAGGGCGCTGGAACGAACATCATCACGGTGCACGGCGTCGAGCGGCTGGGGGGAACCCGCCACCGCGTTCTGCCGGACCGGATCGAGACCGGCACCTACCTGGTCGCGGGCGCCATGACCGGTGGCAACATCAAGCTCACCCGGGCCCGCCCGCGGGACCTGGACGCGGTGCTCGACAAGCTGGCGGAAACCGGCGCCCGGATCGAGACCGGGGAGGACTGGATTACCCTGGACATGCAGGGCCGGCGCCCCCGGGCCGTGAGCCTGACCACCGCGCCCTATCCGGCGTTTCCGACCGATATGCAGGCCCAGTTCACGGCCCTCAACACGATCGCGGAAGGCACGGGGATCATCACCGAAACGGTTTTTGAAAACCGCTTTATGCACGTCCTGGAGCTGCAGCGCCTGGGCGCCAACATCCAGTTGAAGGGCAACACGGCCATTATCCAGGGGGTTGACCACCTGGAGGGCGCGCCGATCATGGCCACGGACCTGCGGGCCTCTGCCGGCCTGGTGCTGGCGGGCCTGGTGGCGCGGGGCAAGACCTACGTGGACCGGGTTTATCACATCGACCGCGGCTACGAGATTATCGAGGAAAAGTTCGGCCAGCTCGGCGCCCGCATCCGCCGCGTGGACTCCATCAACGCCGCCTGAGGCGGCGCGGGATTCAGGGGCAGGGCGCCCCGGCTTCCACCGGCGTGCCATCCAGCGTCAGGGAGACAATCCGGCTCTCCATGCGGTCGCCGTCCTTTTTGCCGTGCGCGATATAAACCGGTACGAAGGCCAGTTCACCGGCGTACCAGGTTTGCGTATAACGGGTGCTCTGGGGTCCGCGAATCTTGTCCACGCGCTGCGTTTCAAGACAGCCCAGGGCGGTGTCCAGGGCAACCGTTTCGTCTACGCGAAAGTGTTCCTCCTCGATCAGGTCCTCGTCGACCATGGGCAGGCGCCATTCCGTTTCGCCGGATGCGAGTCCGGCGCGAATCTTAAGGCCCACGGACACCGGATCCAGCAGTCCCGGCACGGTTTCCAGGGTTGCCTCGCCATCCTGGTACACGGAGTGGACCGTGCCGGCATCCCAGTCGAATTCCGCCGCCGTGGTAATGGTTTTGATGGCCACCTTCACATTCTGTTCGAAGTTGCCGGGGCGCGGTGCGCCGTCCACCCAGTCACCCTCGCCCAGCGACCATTCTTTCAGGCGCAGGAACCGGGCCAGGCCCTTGGTGCCCTCCGTGTTGGAGCGCATCTGCCAGTGGCCGCCCTCGACCGAGAAGCTGAAGGTGGCCTCGCCGATCAGCTTGCCGTTACGGTAGAGCTCGAAGGCGCCCTCGAAGGGCAGTGGCGGCTCTGCCGCTGCAGCCGGACCGCTGGCGAGCACCAGAAGCGCAACAAGGAAAAATTTAGTCTGCAACAAGCCTGTTCTCCGGGTTCAATTGCAGCGGCCTGGACAGCGGCGCCCCATCCAGCCGCGCCCGGCCGTTGTGCATGTCCAGGCGCCGTTCGCCGAACAGCGCCATGACCGCCAGCAACAGGGCATGCTCCCTGGGCCGCAGCCGGTCCGCCAGGCTGGTTTCATCATCACCCGCCTGGACGGGAATACGGACCTGGGCAATCACCGGGCCGTCGTCCAGCTCCGGTGTGACGAAATGGATGCTGGCTCCGTGCTCCCGGTCACCCGCTTCCAGCACCTGGCGATAGGTATGCAGCCCCTTGTAGCGGGGCAACAGCGACGGGTGCTGGTTGATCATGCGGCCGAGGAAGGCATTTACCGGTCCGGCGCCGAGTATGCGCATATACCCGGTCAGCAGCACCAGGTCGGGATCCAGGCTGTGCAGAAGTTGCCCGATGGCAGCGTCCTGGCCGGCCGCGCCGGCGGTTTGCCGGTCGATGACGGTGCAGGGAATCTGTTCCTGCCGGGCGCGAACCAGGCCGGGCGCTGCGGCCTTGTTGGAAATGACATGGACAAACTCGATCGGCAGGACGCCGGTCTTTTGCGCGTCCAGCAGCACACTGAAGTTCGAGCCGGTGCCGGACAGCAGTGTCGCGAGGCGCAGTGGACGGCTCACCGGTAACGCACCCGCTCGTTGTTGCCGCTGTCTCCGTCCAGGCCAATGACCGCGCCGATGTCCACGCAGCTTTCCCCCAGTGCGGTGCAGGCCTTGCGCACCGCCTGCGCTTGCGTCTCCGGTACGATCAGTACCATGCCGATGCCGCAGTTGAAGGTCCGCAGCATCTCCGGGCGCTCGATGTTGCCCTGCTCCTGCAGCCAACGAAACACCGCCGGCATTTCCCAGGCCTGCAGATCAACCTCGATACCCATCGACGCGGGGACCACGCGCACGATATTTTCCGTGATGCCGCCACCGGTGATGTGGGCGAGCCCGTCAAGGGTTTGATCCTGAAGCAGCGCCAGCACCGTCTTCACATAGATGCGCGTGGGCGCCAGCAGGGCCTCGCCCAGGGTGGAATCCGCCAGCGGTTCGTCCGGGCTGGCGCCGGAGCGTTCCAGCACCTTGCGGATGAGCGAATAGCCGTTGGAATGGGGGCCGGACGACGCCAGGCCGAGCAAGCGGTGCCCCGGCTGGATACGGCTGCCGTCAATCATCCGGTCTTTTTCGACGGCGCCCACCGTGAAACCCGCCAGGTCGTAGTCGCCATCGTCGTACATGCCGGGCATTTCCGCGGTCTCGCCGCCGATCAGGGCGCAGCCTGCCTCCCGGCAGCCGGCCGCGATGCCCTCAATGACTTCCTGGGCCTGGTCCAGGGACAGGCGGCCGGTGGCAAAGTAATCGAGGAAGAACAGGGGCTCCGCGCCGCAGGCGAGAATGTCATTAACGCACATCGCGACCAGGTCAATGCCGATCGTGTCATGCTTGCCGAGTTGCCGGGCCAGCAGCAGCTTGGTTCCCACCCCGTCGGTCCCGGAAACCAGCACCGGTTCGCGGTAGCGTTGTACATCCAGGCTGAACAGGCCGCCAAAGCCGCCCAGGCCGGTCAGCACGCCGGGACGGAAAGTGGTCTTGACCGCAGGCTTGATGCGTTCCACGAGCGCGTTGCCCGCATCAATGTCCACGCCCGCATCGCGGTAACTCAGGGGTGCTGGAGCGCTGTTTTCGTCGGCCATTGGTGAAAGTTTCCGGTTCGTGACATTAGCCCGCTATGGTATCGTAAATGGCGCACACAAGAAGGCTCAAAGGCTTATTCCCGCCCGTGAAATCCGTTTCCAGACTGTTACTGCTGTTCCTGCTTTGCCTGCCTGTCGCCGGGGCATTTGCCGCGCCTGACCTGTATACGGGAGAGGTCGACGTGAGCAGCCAGGACGAGGCGGAGCGCCAGGCGGCGTTGCCCCTGGCGCTGGCGCACGTGCTGCGCAAACTCAGCGGTCAACGGGCCCTGCCCGAGACCCCCGGCGTCGAAGCCGCCCTGGCGGGCGCTTCGTCACTGGTGGTCGCTTTCGGTTACCGGACTGTTCCCCGCCTCGCGTCGGATGGAACCGAGCTGGAGCAGCTGCAGCTGGAAGTCCGCTTCGCGCCCGGTCCGACCGATCAGCTGCTGCGCAGCTTGCAACTGCCTCTCTGGAGGCCGCAGCGCACGCCGGTGGTGCTGTGGATTGTTGTTGATGACGGCCGCGGCCGCTCGCTGATGCCGCTGGAGTACCAGTTTGCTTACGAGGCCGCCCGGTCCCTGGCGGAGTCCCGGGGCCAGCCCCTGGAGTGGCCCGGGCTCAGCCCGGAGCTGCAGGAGCAGGTGGACCTGCAGCTGCTGTGGGGCGGTTATACCGACCAGTTGGTGGCGGACGGGGCGGACAACGCCGGCATCCTGGTAGCCGCAGCCCGCCGCGAGGGCCCGGTCTGGAATGTGCGCTGGTCGTACTCCGACAGCAGTGCTTCGAACAACTGGCGAAGTCGCGGCACGGAACTGCAGCTGGCCCTGGACGAGGGCATCAACCAGCTCGTTGATCTGCTGGCATCAATCAATTCCATTGACCCCTCGGGGCAGGGCGTGTTCCGGACCGAGTTGCTGCTGACCGGGCTGGCGGGCGGCAGGGCCTATACCCGCTGCCTGGACTATCTCGAATCGCTCAGCCTGGTTGATGGCGTGGAGGTGCTGGGCATCGGCCCGGCCGGCTTACGGCTGGAGCTGAGACTGAATGCGGATCCAAGTTACCTGGAGAGCTCGCTGCGCATGGACGGGGTGCTGGAGACCACCGGTGTGCCCGGCGCCTACCGCATGAAAACGTCTGCGGAGCCCGCGGGATGAGCGCCAGCAGGCAGTGGCTGTTGCTCGCCATCCTGGTCCTTGGCGGCTGGCTGATCTGGCGCCTCGCGCCGGTGATCACGCCCTTTGCGGTCGCAGCGACCATCGCCTACCTGAGCGATCCGCTGGTCGACCGGCTGGAGCATTTCAAGATCGGCAGCTGGGCCATGGGGCGCAGCCTCGCTGTTGCCCTGGTGTTTTTGTTGTTGACGGTGCTGGTCGCGGTGTCCCTGCTGGTCATCATCCCGGCCCTGATCCGCCAGGGAAAAGGCCTGGTGGAGCTGATGCCGCAAATGATCGACTGGTTCAACCGGACCGCGCTGCCCTGGGTGCTGGGCCAGTTGGGAATCCAGGACATTGGCATGGACCGTCCGGAACTGGTCCGGCTGGCGAAGGAATACTGGTCGCAGGCGGCCGGCGCTGCGGTGAACGTGGCGCAGACGCTGGGGCGCGGCGGCGCCTGGGCGCTGACCTTCTTCACCAACCTGGTGCTGATTCCCGTGGTGGCCTTCTACCTGATGCGCGACTGGGACCGGCTGATTGCCGGTATCCAGAACCTGTTGCCCCGCAGCTCAGTGGAAATGGTAACCGGTGTTGCGCAGGAAATTGACGAGGTGCTCAGCGCCTTTCTGCGCGGCCAGTTCGTGGTGATGATGGCGCTGGGCGTGATTTATTCCTTTGGCCTGTGGGCCGTCGGCCTGCAGGCGGCGTTTCTGATCGGCATGCTTGCCGGGCTTCTGAGCATCGTGCCGTACCTGGGCTCGGTGATCGGCCTGGCCCTGGCGCTTGCCATGGCCCTGTTCCAGTTCGGTGACGTGTTGCATCCAGTCCTGGTGCTCGGGGTTTTTGCCATCGGCCAGAGTCTTGAGGGCATGGTGCTTACGCCGAACCTGGTTGGCGACAAGATCGGTTTGCATCCGGTGGCGGTGATTTTCGCGGTGCTCGCCGGCGGCCAGCTGTTCGGATTCCTCGGAATTCTCCTGGCCCTGCCGGTCGCCGCGGCCCTGAATGTCGTGGTCATGCATATCCAGGACATCTACCAGCACAGCGCCTGGTACCGGGAGTAGCCCGGCCCATGTTGTTCTCACCACAAATGCCCCTGCCCCTGGAGCCCCGTCGCGTCGGCCGCCTGGACGAGTTTATCGCCGGGCCCAACGGCGCCGTGGTGGCGGCGGTCCGCGAGATCGCCGGCGCGGCTGATCACAGCCTGTTTCTTGCCGGTCCGGCCGGCAGCGGCAAGTCCCACCTGCTGAATGCCGCCTGCCTGCAGGCGCGGGAAGCCGGACGGACGGCTTTCTACCTCGGCCTGCGCGGCTTGGCCGAGGGTGACAGCGCCGGCCTGCAGGGCCTGGAGGCCATGGACCTGGTATGCCTGGACGACCTGCAGGTGGTTGCCGGCGTGGACCCCTGGGAAGAGGCGCTGTTTCACTTCATCAACCGTCTGCGCGAGCGCGGTGGCAGCCTGTTGGTTGCCAGCTCGGAACGTCTGCGCCGCCTGCCCCTGAAGCTGCCGGACCTGGCCTCGCGCCTTGCCTGGGGGCTGCGTCTGTCCCTGCAGCCCCTGGAAGATGATGACAAGCGGGCAGTGCTCGAATCGCATGGCAGGGCGCTCGGTATCGCCCTGCCCAGGGATGTCAGCGACTATCTTCTGAAACGGGGTCCGCGGGACATGGCGACCCTGGTAGGCCTGGTCACGCGCCTGCAGCAGGTCGCGTTCCGGGAGAAGCGTCAGGTCACCGTGCCCGTGGCCCGGCAGCTTCTGAAGGGCTAAAAAAAGGGGCCCGAAGGCCCCGCAAGGGTTGCAGATACGTTTTGAACATCCGGCGCGCAGCGGCGCCGCGGTTACCGGAAGGTCTGAACGTTGTCGACGGTCAGTCCTTCCCCATCAAAGTGCAATTCGATGCGTGAGCGGCCGAGCAGCGCCTGGTAATCATCCATCAGGTTCTCCAGCGCGGGCCCCTGGTCCATATCGGCCATACCGTCGACGTCATAATCCGCCCAGTCCTGACCCGCAGCCTGCAGCTCGGCCAGCATGGCCATGTCGTATTCCACGGAGAAGAATGCGGTGTCGGACTTGCCCTCCTCATCGAGGAAGCGGCGCAGTTCCTTGCTCTGGCCCTTGCCCAGGGAGAGACCGATCGCGTCCTTGCTCATCACGGCGTAAACCTCGAGCTCCGGCGTGGCAATCATCATCAGGTCCTGCGGGATGGCGACCGGGTCTGCACCGGGCTCAATCTGCAGGTTCTCAAAGCCCGGGACCAACATGCTCGCCATGCCAACCACCATCTGCGGGCTTTCCATCTCCAGGGACAGCATGCCCCGCATGGTTTGCGGTTCCGGCGCCGCCGGGTTGACCTCCAGCAGTTCGGCCCGGAAGCCTTTCAGGTTGCCGATAAAGGGCGGCAGGGGCTGGTTCAGGGTCGATGCCATCTGCGTGATCTGTCCGTTCAGGTACTGCAGCTGCGGGCACTGGAAGGGCACCGCGGCCATGGCGTTGGCCGAATCCCTGACAAACTGGACGAGCGCACCCATTTCCAGGCTCATGGAGGCATTGACCATGTTCGGCCCCCCGGTGGCAGCCACCGGCACATCGGACACCAGCTTGGCCAGCTGGCCGCCGATGAGCGGATTGGTCTCCACCTGGTAGCGCATGCCGATCCGGTCCGCGGTAATTTCCGTGGCGCCCATGACCAGCCGCGGCACGGCGGTGGTGATCAGGCGCGCCTCCAGTTCACAGGCCGGATCGACAGCGGCCAGGTCAAATTCACCCATGCCGCTCATCCACAGTGCGGTTGTGCTGTCTTCATCAAACATTTCGTCAACCACTCCGGACAGGTCCATGTAGCCGGACAGGTAGGGTGAGTAGCCCTTGTCCCGGGCCAGTTCCTGCAGGGCTTTGCTGTCCGCCAGTGATTCGGCCGGGCGCTCCAGCGCCAGCAGGCCGGGCAGGAACTCGGCCTCGCGCAGGGGCGGCGCGGCCGTCATGACCACGTGGTCCTCGAGGATGGCGATATACAAAGCCATGGGCATGTCCGCCCCGGCGAAACGCCAGTAGGCAACGCCCTGAAAATCCAGGGAAGGCACGGACTGGCCGGAGCGCGATTCGACGCGCGCCACCATGGCCCTGACCTTGTCCGCATCTTCAATGCCGATGCGCGCAATGGGGAACAGGCCATTGCCATAGAACACGCTGTAGGACTCCGGGGACAGGCCCAGGCGCTCCATGCCCTCGCGGTTCATATTGCCGTCCAGTTCCGCAAGCACCGCGCCGATCAGGGCCGCGTCGGCGGCGTCATCGGTCTCCAGCGAGCCGTCTTCCATAGCGTTGCGCAGTTCCGTCAGTGAAGCCTGGGTTTGCTGCATCATCGGCGCCAGCCGGTCGAGGTAGGCGTCCACGACGTCTGCCGGCACCGGTTCAAGGTTGGCGAGTACAAAGGGCGTGTCGGCCGGCACCAGGTCGAGCAACGGGTTGGCGCCTTCTGCAAGCTCGTCGCCTCCGCCACAGGCGGTAAGGAGCAGCGTGCCGCCGGTGAGGGCCAGGGTGAGCGCGCGTTTTTTCATGTGAGGTTTCCTTTCAGGTGAAGCGATAAGGGTATGGTTAGGTGTTATACCACAGTACAACACTAAACACAAACATTGACCGGCGGTTTCAGAAAGACGTTGAGCCCGGTGGACGACCTGGACCGCCGGGCGCGCCCGGCGGAGCAGCCGCGGCCTTTAGCGGCAACGGTCGAGGGCGTCGCGCAGGGCCTGGAGGCGTTCCGGGGTGCCCGAGTCGAACCAGGCGCCGTGGTAAAGCTCGCCGGTTACCAGGTGCCGGTCCGCGGTTTCCTTGAGCAGGGCGGTGATGCGCCAGCGCCCGGGACTGGCGTTTGCAAAGAAGCGCGGATGGTAAACCGCGATCCCGCTGAAGGTTACCCGGTCGTCGCCGGTGCTCCTCAGGCGGCCGTGCCGCAGCGCCAGGTCTCCTTCCGGGTGGTGCGAGGGATTCGGCACCATGACCAGGTGGGCGTGGTCGCACTTGACGTTGCGCAAGCGCCCCAGTGGGTAGTCGGACCAGACATCGCCGCTGATCACCGCGAAGGGCGCCGGGCCGAGCAGCGGCAGGGCCTGGAAGATACCGCCGCCGGTTTCCAGCGCCTCCGGCGGTTCTTCGGAGTAACGAATCCGCACCCCCCAGCGCTCCCCGTTGCCCAGGGCCGCAGGCAACTGTTCTCCCAGGTGGCCGGTATTGATGATCACCTCGTGAAAGCCGGCAGCGGCAAGGTTTTCCAGGTGGTGCTCAATCAGCGGTTTGCCGCCAACCTCGATCAGCGGCTTGGGCGTGCTGTCGGTCAGGGGGCGCAGCCGCGCCCCGCGGCCCGCAGCGAGGATCATGGCGCGCATTGCAACTGCTCCAGCTGTTCCAGGAAAGGCTCAAAGCGGGGATAGCGCGGCAGGACGTCCGCCAGGTAGCCCCAGAAACGCGGGATCATTTCCAGGTACCCGGATTTACCGTCCCGGTAGTGGAGACGCGCGAAAATTCCGACGATTTTCAGATTACGTTGCAAGCCCATCCAGTCGACCTGTCGTTGCCAGACCGCCGCGGGCGTTTCCGGCGTCACCCGTTCCCGGAAGGTTTCCATCCACGATTCCAGCCGGTCGCGAGGCCAGGGCAGGTAGCGGTCCCACAGCAGGGAAGCGAGGTCATAGCTCAGCGGCCCGGTTACGGCATCCTGGTAATCAATGATGCCGATCGTGTCGTCCGGGGCCAGCAACAGGTTGCAGGAGTGAAAATCCCGGTGGACAAAGACCTGGCGCTGCGTCTCCGCCGAGACGAGCAGGTCCGTGCACAGGGACTCCCAGTAATCGAAGAACGTGCAGTCAATCTGCAGTCCCTTGTGCCGGCGCAGATACCATTCCGGGAACAGCTCCAGTTCGTCCTGCAGCCTTTTGCGCGAGTAAGCGGGCAGGCTGCCGGTTTCCACGCGCCCGGCAAAGCCCGCCAGCACGTCAAACAGTTCGGGGAACCAGCGGTCCGCGGAGTCGCGGTTGATCAGGTCGCGGAACAACCGGTCTCCCAGGTCTTCAAGCAGCAGATAGCCCTGTTCAAGGTCGACGGCCTCCAGCCGCGGCGCATGCAAGCCTGCGGCGCGCAGGCGCCCGGTGATGTCCACGAACGGCTCGCTGGACTCCCGCTCCGGTGGCGCGTCCATGAGAATCCAGCTGCGCGATGCGTCAGCCAGGCGCAGGTAGCGACGGAAACTCGCGTCTCCGGCAACGGGCCGGGCCTGGCAGGCACTGATGCCGAGTTGCGCCTGTGCCCAGGCGATACCCTGCGTCCAGCGCTGGTCGACCCCGTTGATGCTTTTGTCCGGCTTATCCATGCAGCGCATTGTAGCGTTTCCACCGGGGCGCTTTGGGGCATCCTTCGGGCCATCCGGGCCGGGCTTGCCGCCCGCTGTGCGGTTGCGTGAATTGCTGCGGGTTTAATTGGTACCGATTTGGTACCATATAGACATTAACCACGTGGAGCGCCCCGGTGCTGCGAATCAGCAAACTGACCGACTACGCCATTCTTGTCATGGTGGAACTGTGCGCCAGCCATGGCAGCGTGTTGAGCGCCCAGGCGCTTGCGGAACGCTGCGGCCTTGAGCTGCCCACGGTCAGCAAGGTGTTGAAGACCCTTTGCCGGTCGGGCCTGGTCAGCTCCCAGCGCGGCGCCAGCGGCGGATACCGCGCCGCCGCGGCTGCCGATGGTGTCAGCGTGGCGGAGGTGATCAGCGCCATGGAGGGTCCCATCGCCATGACCGAGTGCAGCGTTCACGAGGGCCTCTGCTCCGTGGAGGCCAATTGCAGCGCCCGGGACAACTGGCAGAAGGTCAGCCAGGCTGTCGCCGGCGCGCTGCAGAACATCAGCCTGGCGGACATGAGCCGCCCTTCCGAGTGGGCCAGGGGTGGCCACGCGGGATTGCGAATCGCCACCCTGAATGCATGACAGGTCCCGCCTGACGTTTTCGAGGAACACCTATGAGCACCAGCAACCGCACCGTCGAGAAACACCTGGAAGGGCGTTACAAGCACGGATTCATCACCGACATCGAGGCGGATTCGCTGCCCCCGGGGCTGAATGAGGACGTGATCCGGGCCATCTCCGCCCGCAAGCAGGAGCCGGAATGGCTGCTCGAGTGGCGCCTGCGGGCCTACCGCAAATTCCTCAAGATGAGCGAACCCCACTGGGCCCACCTGAACATCGAGTCGATCGATCTGCAGTCGATTTCCTACTTCTCCGCGCCCAAGTCGGACAAGGACCGCCCCCAGTCCCTGGACGAGGTTGATCCGAAGCTGCTTGAGACCTACGACAAGCTCGGCGTGCCCCTGCACGAGCGCGCCCGGCTGGCCGGTGTCGCCGTCGACGCGGTTTTTGACTCGGTCTCGGTAGGCACCACCTTCAAAAAAGAGCTGGAGAAGGCCGGCGTCATTTTCTGCTCTTTTTCCGAGGCGGCCCGCGAGCACCCGGAGCTTGTCCGCAAATACCTCGGCTCGGTGGTCCCGCAACACGACAATTATTTCGCGGCGCTCAATTCCGCCGTGTTTTCCGACGGCAGTTTTGTGTACGTGCCCAAGGGGGTTCGTTGCCCCATGGAATTGAGCACCTACTTCCGCATCAATGCCGCGGAGACCGGCCAGTTCGAACGTACCCTGGTGATTGCCGATGAAGGCGCCTACGTGAGCTACCTGGAAGGTTGCACCGCACCGATGCGGGACGAGAACCAGCTGCATGCCGCGGTCGTGGAGCTGGTGGCCATGGAAGGGGCCGAAATCAAGTATTCAACGGTGCAGAACTGGTATCCCGGTGACGAGGACGGCAAGGGCGGAATCTACAATTTTGTCACCAAGCGCGGCGACTGCCGCGGCGATAACTCACGGATTTCCTGGACCCAGGTGGAGACCGGCTCGGCGATTACCTGGAAATACCCGAGCTGCGTGCTCAGCGGCGACAACTCGGTCGGTGAATTTTATTCCGTGGCCCTGACCAACAACCGTCAGCAGGCCGACACCGGTACGAAGATGATTCACCTGGGCAAGAACACGCGCAGCACGATCATTTCCAAGGGCATCTCCGCAGGGCGGGGGCAGAACGCCTACCGGGGGCTGGTCAAGATCGGCAAGGGCGCCGAAAACGCGCGCAACTTCACCCAGTGCGACTCGATGCTGATCGGCAAGCGTTGCGGCGCGCACACCTTTCCCTACATCGAAGTACAGAACCCGACCGCCAAGGTGGAGCACGAGGCAACCACCTCGCGGATCGGCGAGGACCAGTTGTTTTATTGCCTGCAACGCGGCCTCGGCGAGGAGGATGCGGTAAGCATGATCGTGGACGGTTTCTGCAAGCAGGTGTTCAAGGAACTGCCCATGGAATTTGCCGTTGAAGCCAAGGCGCTGCTCGAGATCAGTCTCGAGGGCGCAGTAGGATAAATAATACGCGAATTAATATACGTGTATTTAATAGCGTATAAATTCAGCGCCAGTCACTCAAGAATTTGCTTTAAGTGGAAAAGTTTAAATGATTAATATCAAAAATTTACACGCAGGTGTTGAAGGAAAAACCATCCTCCGCGGACTCGACCTGGAGGTCAAGGCGGGCGAGATTCACGCCATCATGGGCCCCAATGGTTCCGGTAAAAGCACCCTCGGAAACGTTCTGGCGGGACGCGAAGGTTACGAAGTGACCGAGGGCAGCGTCGAGTACATGGGCAAGAATCTCCTCGAGCTGGAGCCGGAAGAACGGGCCTGCGAGGGGATCTTCCTGGCCTTCCAGTACCCGGTGGAAATTCCGGGGGTCAACAACACCTATTTCCTGCGCGCCGCACTGAACGCGCAGCGCAAGTATCGCGGTGAGGAGGAGCTCGACTCGGTGGCGTTCCTGCGCCTGGTGCGCGAGAAGCTGCAGGTGCTGCACATCGGCGAAGAGCTGCTGCACCGGGCGGTGAACGAAGGTTTCTCCGGTGGCGAGAAAAAGCGCAACGAGATTTTCCAGATGGCGGTGCTGGAACCCAAATTGGCGATCCTTGATGAAACCGACTCGGGGCTGGATATCGACGCGCTCAAGACCGTGGCCGAGGGCGTTAACCGCTTGCGCAGCCCGGATCGGGCCATGATCCTGGTCACGCATTACCAGCGCCTGCTGGACTACATCAAGCCGGACCACGTGCACGTGCTGGCGGGCGGACGCATCGTCACCAGTGGTGGTCCGGACCTGGCGCTGCGGCTCGAGGAAGAAGGCTATGCGTGGCTGGAAGAAGGCGGCATTGTCGAGGTTGCCGAAGCATCATGAGCACCCTGGTCGAATCACTGGGTCAGTTGGCCACGGCGGACGGCTCCGGCCTGGAGCCGGCGCTGCCTGACTGGGCGATGACGCTGCGCAGCCGCGGGCGTGAGCAATTCACGCATCACGGCCTGCCCCACAAGCGCCTCGAGGCATGGAAATACACGCCGCTGGATGGACTCGGCAAAGCCGTCCGGGGTCTGGGCATACCGGGCAAAGAGACCGACAGGGAAGCGTTCCTGGACATTGACGGGGCCCGGCGTCTCATCTTTGCCGACGGCGCCTTGCAGGGCGTCCCTGGCGAACTGCCGGCAGGCGTCGAGATTGTCAGCCTGGACCGGGCGCTTGCGGCGGATGACGGCACGCTCCAGGCGCAGCTCGAGGCGCTGGATGCCGAACACGCTACCGATGCCATGCTGGCCCTCAACACGGCAACGCTGGCCCACGGCGCGGTCATCCGGGTCAGCGATGGCGTCGATGCCGGAAGCCTGGTTGCCGAGTGGCGCAATACGGCGGGCGACACGCCCGCACTGTTTAACAGCAGGGTGTTGATCCAGCTGGGCAAGGGCGCCCGACTGGACTGGATCGAACATCAGCGCCTGGACCAGGCGCTTAACCTGGTCACCCAGGTCGCATTGGCGGCGGGCAGCAACCTGACCCACGCCCGTCTGCAGGACAACCGCAAGGACGCCTGGCTGATCAGCGCCATGGCCGTGACCCAGGCGGCGGACAGCCGCTTCGAGCAGGCCAGCATCGACCTGGGCGCCGGATTGGCGCGCTATGACCTGGAAGTAGCCCTGGCGGATCGCGGCGCTTCCTGTGCGCTGCTCGGCGCCTACCTGACCGACGGCGCGGCGCACGTGGATCATCACCTGAACGTGCGCCACGAGGCGCCCGGCTGCCGCAGCGACCAGACCTTCCGCGGCGTGCTCAACGGTCAATCCCGCGCCGTGTTCAGCGGACGTGTCCACGTGCTGCCGGGCGCGGATGACAGCGAGGCACACCAGTCCAATGCCAATCTGTTGTTGTCCCGGGATGCGGAAGTGGACACCAAGCCTGAGCTGGTGATCGAAGCCGACGAGGTCATCGCCAGTCACGGCGCCACGGTCGGGCAGCTGGACGAAACCGCGGTGTTCTACCTGCGCAGCCGCGGCATTGATGCGCAGACTGCGCGCCGCATGCTGACCGGGGCCTTTTGCCGTTCGGTGGTGGAGGCGATCAGCAATGAGGCGGCGCGAACGGCATTCTTCCAGCGCCTGGATGCCACCCTGGAGCAACGCATATGAGCCAGCTTTCCAGCCCGCTTGCAGTGCCCCGGCTTGATATTGAGCGGGTGCGCGCGGATTTTCCCATCCTCCGGCGCACCGTGCATGGTAAGCCGCTGGTTTACCTGGACACCGCGGCATCCGCGCAGCGACCGCTGGCCGTGATCGAGGCGGTGGATCGCTTCTACCGCGAGCACAACGCGAACATCCACCGCGGCGTACACACGCTGAGCCAGGAGGCCACCGATCTCTACGAGTCGGCGCGGGCGAGGATCGCGCGGTTCATCAATGCGCCGGCGGAGCGGGAAGTGGTCTTTACCCGCGGCACCACCGAGTCGATCAACCTGGTGGCGCAGGCCTATCTGCGCCCGCAGCTGGCGCCGGGCGACGAGATACTCGTATCGCGCATGGAGCATCACTCCAATATCGTGCCCTGGCAGATGCTCTGTGAGCAGACCGGCGCCGTGCTCAAGACCATTCCGTTTGATGAGCGGGGTGTACTGGACATGCAGGCCTTTGGCGAGCTGCTGACCGACCGGGTCAAGCTCGTGGGCATTGTGATGGTGTCCAATGCGCTGGGCACTGTGAATCCCGTGCAGGAGATTTGCGCCGCTGCCGGCGCCATGGATATTCCCGTGCTCGTGGACGGCGCGCAGGCCCTGCCGCACCAGGCGGTGGATGTGCAGGCCCTGGGTTGCACCTTTTTCTGTTTCTCCGGACACAAGATGTACGGCCCGACCGGCATCGGCGGGCTGTGGGCGCCCTACGCGGTGCTGGATGCCATGGAGCCCTACCAGGGTGGCGGCGAGATGATTCGCAAGGTCAGTTTCGAAGCCACCGAGTACAACGACCCGCCCGGCAAGTTCGAGGCCGGAACCCCGAACATCGCCGGTGCGATCGGGCTGGGCGCCGCCGCCGAATACCTGGATTCCCTGGGCATGGAGCAGGTCGCCGCGCACGAGGCCGAGCTTCTGCGGGCGGGCACGGAGCGCCTGGAGACGGTGCCGGGTCTGCGCATCGTGGGAACCGCGCCGCACAAGGCCGGCGTGTTGTCTTTTGTCATTGATGGCATCCACCCGCACGATATCGGGACCATCATTGACCATCACGGCGTTGCCATACGGACCGGTCACCATTGCGCCATGCCGGCCATTGCTGATCTCGGGCTGCCAGCCACCGCGCGTGCGTCCCTGGGGGTCTACAACACGGTCGGGGAACTGGACACGCTGGTGGAGGCGCTGGAAAAAACCCGGGCCATGTTTGTCTGAGCCGCGTGATTGAATAGCTCCGGCACGACGGGCTGGGTGCGCATTTGCCCGGCAGCTGACCTGGCGCCGGGGCAGGTGTTTGCCGGCGAGGTCAACGGCCGGCCGCTCGCGGTTTTCAATGACGCCGGCGTCCTGCGGGCGCTGGACGACCGCTGCACGCACGAGCACACGCGCCTGTCAGCGGGTCCGGTGCAGGCCGGGCAGGTGTTCTGCCCGCGCCATGGCGCACGGTTCTGTCTGCGTACCGGGCGGGCGCTGTCACCGCCCGCATCGGGCGCCGTTGCCTGCTGGGATGTGCGCATCGCAGCGCAGTGGATCGAAGTGCGCCTGCCTTTGCCCCGGGCTAATCCGGCCAATTGACCGGTTCAATCAGGCCTGAGGTCACCAGGTCAGCGCTGTTTTCATAGGCCCTGCTGTTGTCGTTCCACAGCGTCAGTGAAGGATTGGCCTCCAGCGCAGCCGCATAGGCGCGGTATTCCGCGCTACCGTTCCAGTACTGACCCTCACTGACCGCAACCGCGACCCGTTGCGCAAAGTCCTTGTCGAACTTCTCATGCAGCAAACCCAGCAGCCGGGGTGAGGGAAAATTGTCAGCAAAAGGGTAGTGATGATGGGGGTTGGACATGATGTCCCCCGGCGCGGCGCGGAACAGCGGGAATTTGGTCAGCTCCGGGTCCAGCGGACGGCCCGCGGACTGAAAGGCCCGGTAGCGCGGCCCCCCGGTGACCGAGGGCATATGGCGTTTACGCCGGTCGATATAGCCTGCCGTGTCGAACCAGCAATGCGGATCCTCCGGGTCCGAACCATTCGCTGCGAGCAGCGGCCCGCGTGGATAGAGGTCGATCAGCAGGGCCCGTGCGCGCTTCAGGTCGTGGCGTTCCAGCCATTCCACCAGGTCGTCAATCGTGCGCTGTTCGCACTGGTCGAATACCAGCTTTTCGTCCGCGTCCACCACCAGGTACCAGCCCGCCGGGTCATGGAGCTGGATCAGCGTTTGGATCCAGGCCTGTTTCTGCTGCCAGCTGAACGGTTCCCTGGCCGGAAACACGCTGCAATCGTCCTGTGCCGCGAGGAAATCCGTGGACCCGTCCACCGAGTTGTTGTCCAGGAACAGGAAATTGCGAACCCCCAGGGAACGGTAATGGGCCAGGAAGGCTGCAAGCCGCGGCAGCTCGTTGCGGATCACGCTGATCAGCGCGGGACTGCCCGGCGCCGGGCGCCGCTGCCTGACGCTTGGCTGCAGTTCCACGGAGCGGGCCAGCTTTCTGACCTGGCGAACATGCCTGGGGGTCGTTGCTAGCTTAAGCACCATCCGGGAATTATACTCGCGGGGGCGGTGATCCCGGCGCACACTGGTCGAATTGTGCATATCAACAAGCGCCGTAAAGCAAGGTACGCCCTCCAATGCCAGACTCTCAGGAAGCCGTCTCCAAGCACGCGGTGCCCGGTACCGGTCCCAACCCGGGTCTGCTGCCTGCCGTCGTCCTGGCGGCTTTGATTGCCCTCGGGTCGGTCTGCCTGGGCCTGGCGGCTTTCCTGGCCCTGAACAACTGGCTGATCGGTATGCTCGCGTTGCTCGCAGGGGCGTCGTTCGGGCTTGCGCTGCTGGGCGTCTACCGGTCGATTTCCGGTCGCCTCAATACGGAAGCCAGGTTACCGCCCTACGGCATACCGCCGCCCTGGAGCCTGAACGTGCCCGCGCGGCGCGCCGGTCCGGGAGAACCGGCCGGAACGGATCTGGAGCTTTTGCCCACGGAGCTCGGCGGTCAGCTGCTTGCATGCATTCAGCGCATGGAGCAACGCGACCAGGCGCTGGCCGAGCTCCTGTCGCATCTGCTGACGCAAGGCGAGGGTGCATCGGCAATGACGGGGCAGGCGCTGGAGACGGCGCTGGAAAACTTGCGCGCGAGCCGGCTGGCGCAGACGCGCCAGATTGAACTCACGGCCACCGCCCTGGACCGGCTGAACGTGGAAATCCGCCGGCAGCTCGCGATCATCAGGAGTGGAACGGAGCCCGGCTAGCGGCTGTTCCGCATGAAAATCCTTATAAAAAACCCCGCGCCGTCGGATCCGGAAGAGCAGGTTTTCTGGGGCGATACCTTTTTCGGCCGGAGCCTGGCCCGCTGCCTGGAGGCGGAAGGCAACCAGGTTGCCATGACGTTCTGGGAGCAGTGGGATGACCCGGCCGGGGCGGACCTGCTCCTCATGCTGAGGGGGACCCGTCAGATCAGTCCTCCGCTCGGCAGCTTTGGCTGCAAGGCGCTCTGGGTGATCAGCCATCCGGAGGATGTCAGCCGCGCCGAGCTGGACCTGTTCGATGTTATTTTTTGCGCGGCGACCGACCACGCGCAGCAGCTGAGGGCGCAGGGGTATCGTGCATATCCGCTGCTGCAGTGCACCGATGATGAGGTCTTTCACGCGCGCGGCAGGGATCCCGATCAGTTGCGGCATTCCTTCGTGTTCGTTGGCAATGGCCGGGATGAACGAACCGTGGTGCACGAGGCGATGGCCGACGGCCTGCCGCTGAAGATCTGGGGGCGCGGCTGGGAGCGCTACGGGTACCAGCCGCACGTGGTTCAGCGCTTCATCCCGAATGCCGACCTGGGCGCCCTGTATCGCCAGAGTTTCTGTACCTTGAACGACCACTGGGCGGACATGTCGCGGCTGCAGTACGTCAACAACCGCGTTTTCGACGCGCTGGCCTGTGGTCTGCCGGTCCTGTCCGACGCTCATGAGGGGCTGGCCGAGCTGGGGTTCGGCGGTATCCGCACCCGGGCGCCGGACGAGCCGTTCAGGCAGGCCCTGGACCGGCTGCTGGTCGACTATGACCAGCTGGCCGCGGCCGCTGCCGTGGACAGCGGGCGCATCGCCCGGGAACACACCTTTACCAACCGGGCCCGGGAGATTATCCGGATTTGTGCCGGACAAGGGGCGCCGGTGTCCGCCGGCTGACAAGGCCGCTCAAGCCGTCAGTGCCGCGCCCGTCTCCAGGGCAGCCGCAGCCGGGTTTTTACCGCAGACCGCTCCGACGGATCCGGCCAGGCCCTCAGCGTCACCCGGTCGGAACGCGTTTCCTCGACCGTGCGATAGGGCGTATTGACGCGCAGCCACTCGATAACCGCTTCAAAATCCGGCCCGGTCAGCGCAAAGCCATTTAGCCGGATATCGGCCCGCGGCCCGTCAAAGTAGAACCCGCGGTGCCGACCGACCGGATCCTGGTTGTGATCGGAGGGCGGGGAGCGGTGCACGCTGATCGTCGGCGCGCCCGGAACCGGCACCAGGCCATAGTCAATGAAGCGAAAGCGCCGGTCAGAAGCCGCCGCGGCCTCGATATGCTGGTCCAGGCCTGCCTCGAGGCGCTCCAGGTTCTGCCGGGTGCGCTCATGGTAGGCCGAGTAATCCGGAGCGTCCGGCAATGCTGTTCCCTCGCCCGTGACGGGGCATTTTTGCTGCATATTCCAAAGCTTGTAGTGCAGGATGGGCAACAGGTCGGCGCGCGCCAATTCCTCTGTCCTGCGCCCTTTGCCGTCGATCAGCAGGTCGTGAAAGCCCTGGTTCAGGTGAACCTGCGAGTGGTAGCGGAACAGGGGAAACTTGCGTAGTGAATCAACGGTGTCGTTCAGCCGGTAGCGCAGGTCCAGGCGAAATGCCCAGGCGCCATAGGCGCCATAGCTCCAGCGCACCGGCGGCGACTCCAGGTACTCCCGTGGCGGCTCCTCATCACGGTACTGATAATGGTCGTGGTCTTCGCGTGCGCAACGGCCGGCAGCCGTTCCTGGAAACAGGTCCAGGAGAAAGCCGCAGTAATAGGGCTTTTGCGTCTTATCCGCCCGGCGCACGAGGCCGTCAAGGGGCATATCTGAACTCTCCGGCTTATCGCCGGGTGAGGGCAGGGCAATGAATTCGTCACCATCCACCGTCAGGCACCAGCCGTCCTGGCAGTAACGCGCCAGCAACGTTTCCAGCCATAACGTCTTGGCGTAACGGAAGCGCCCCACGCGTGGCGTCCAGATGTGCACATCGTCGTAAGCCAGGGTCCGCGACAGGGGCTGCTCCGAGCCGTCATCAACCAGCAGGAAGCGCCGTGCACCCAGTGACCGGTAATGCCGGTACCAGGCCTCCGGATCCGGTTCGTTCTTGAGGCAGGCCAGCACGGTCACCCCGTCCTGCAGCGGGCCACCCGGTTGCCTGGTGCCGGGTTCAAGAACCCATCGCTCCAGTTGTTCCGGATCCGCTGTGCGGACCAGTTTTTGCCCGATAGACACGAGTTCCGCCGCATAGCGGGTGCGCAATGGCTCCTGATCGGTGTTTTTGAAGAAGGACTGGTACTGGTTGTAGTTCGAAAATTCGATCAGCAGCGGTTTCTGGCTGACGTAGTCTGCACCGCGTTGCGCGGCTGCCGCCGGATCTGACCGGCGGGCGCCCGGGTTTGATTCCGCAGGCAGCTCACAGATTCGGGGCCGGCGTTGGTGGTCCTTGAAAAAGCGCCGGAAATGCGGGCTTTTACGAAACACCCCCTTGCCGTGGTAGCACACGTAGGCAAAGTCGGGCCTGTGCGAGAGCGTGCTGAGCAGCGCGTCCATTTCATCCCACTGGCGGGGCAGGAAGCGCTCATCGTAGCCATAGAGCTCGTACTCGGCCCGGGGCATGGCGATGCGCCCGCAGGTGCCATCACCCCACTGGCCCTGGAACTGGTGAAAAACGCAGCGGTGGTTGAACCGCTCAAACACGGAAATGATGTGATCGGCCGCGCCCGGTCCGGTGAAATTATCGCCGTCCAGGCTGGCATAAATCTGCCCGTGCATCAGGTTTCTGAAGGCATTCTTGGCCCGCCCGAAATGCCAGAACGGCAAAGGCGCGCAGCGTTCAAAGCGGAGGTAGCCACTCCCGAGATCGCGGGCAAAGCGCTCACGCACCCAGTGTTCCGTGGTGTCATCCCGGTCAAAACAGGCCACCACGAATTCGACACGTCCCGCCGCCGACCGGTTGTCTTCAAGGTTTTGTTCGAGGGTTTCCCGCAGGTCCGCCAGCCGGTTCATAACGGGAATGCAGAATGACAGTACCGGTGCGCTCATACGTCCGGCCAGGGGCGCCTTTTCACGCGTTCCCGGCTCCGGCTTGCGCTGCATTCAGCAGGCGCCCGTAGAGCTCGGCTTCGGGACCCCTGGCAGGCTTGCCGGAATCCATTGAGCGGTGCAACTGCGGATCGATAAAACCGAGTATTTCCCGTTCCGACGGCAGGCGCAGACCGCGGACACCCAGCCCGTTGAGCGTTTCGAACAGCCGGCTGACTTCGGCAACCGGACCGGCCATCAATTCATCATGATTGACAACGATCCGGGGGCAGGGGGCGCTCACCCGGAGCGCTTCGGTGTTGTACTGGCGCCAGAGTCGCAGCCCCTTTTCGATGGCAAAGCCATCCCTGGCCTGCAGTGACAGCGCGACCTCACGCGGGCTCCTGGCAACCAGGATCACGACCGGGAACTCCAGGTGGGGAAGAAAATAGGGAAAGGTGAGGCAGAAACGGGGCTCCTTGGTGACCCAGGGACGGAACCCTTCCATGCGGAAAATGAGCTGACCCGCGCGCTTGCGGAAGCCTGGCTCTGCAGCTTTATCGTGTTCGTTCCTGAACCACGGGTCCACCTCATGCCAGGTGCACCCTGCCGATTCCAGGATGTCATCGTTCAGGGTCCGGAAGTCCTTCCGCTCCCAGAAACCACGTGGATTTTCCGGATTGGGATCCCACTGGCAGCCCTCCGGGCCAAAATAGGCGCCCATCATGTTGATCAGCCGGCACACCATCGAGGTGCCGCTGCGGTGCATGCCTATAACGACCATTTGCATGGCTGACTACCTTTGTCCACGCATGAGACGCTGAAAGGATAAACGACCCGACCGGCAAAGCAAGGCAGCCGCACCTGTACAGCCCGCTGGCCATCCGGTAACGTTCCGCCACCAGTTAACGCGGATGTTGGCGTCGTGGCTGATATCCTGGATCGTAATGAAATTTGGCGGGACCTCCGTGGCCGATGCCGGTCAGTGGGCGAAGATTGCTGCGCTCGTGGATCAGCGGCGGTCGGAGGGAAAACGCCTGCTGCTGGTCTGTTCCGCCCTGGCGGGGATCACGGATCAGCTGCTGGAACTGGCCGCCGCGCCTTCAGTGGAGCCGGCTGCCGTGACCGCCGTGCTTGACCGGCACGCGGGTCTCGCCCGGCAGCTCGGCGTCAGCACCACGCCCTGGCTGGAGCAGGGGCAGGCATTGCTGGAAGACGCGCTCGCCATGGCGCCCGGGCCCGCGCGCACCGCCGCCGTGCTGGCCATGGGCGAATGGCTCAGCAGCCGGCTCGGTGCGGCCTTCCTGTCCGGCACTGAGCGGGGTGTTGCCTGGGTGGATGCACGGGATGCGCTGGCCATCGTACCGGAGCCCCAGCCCGATTCCCCGCGCGCCTGGCTGGGCGCACGCTGTGAGTCCAACCACGATCCGGAGCTGGCTGCCGCCTGGGCTGAGCAGGGTGAGTTGCTGGTTACGCAGGGTTTCGTGGCGCGTGCGCCGGACGGGCGGACGGCCCTGTTGGGCCGCAGCGGTTCCGATACCTCGGCGGCCCTGCTCGGCGCCCGGCTCGGAGCGGAGCACGTGGAGATCTGGACCGATGTGCCGGGCATCTATACCGCCGACCCCCGCGTGGAGCCCGGCGCGCAACTGATTCCGGAGCTCGGCTGGGAGGAGGCGCTGGAAATGGCCGCCAGCGGCGCCCGCGTGATTCACGGACGCAGCATCCGGGCTGCGGCTGCTGCCGGCATAGAGCTGTGGATTCGCGAGTTGGCTGATCCAGCCGGTACCGGCACGCGAATTACCGTGAGACCCCAGGCGCGCGGCGCCCGGGCGGTTGTGACCAAGCCGGATATGCTGGTGCTGCTGCTGCGCAACCTCGATACGCGCCAGCAGGTGGGCTTCCTGGCCGGTGTTTTTGCCGTGATCAGCGAGCTGGGGCTGTCGGTTGACCAGGTCGCAACGTCGGAAACCACGACCACGCTGGCGATTGATGCCGCCGGCAACCACCTGGACCGGGACGGGGCCGAAGCGTTGATTGAACGGCTCTCGCCCCTGTGCCACGTCAAGGCCTTTCCAGACTGCACCTGCGTCAGCGTGGTCGGCCAGGACGTCCGCCTGGAGCTGCAGGGCCTGGCGGCGACGCGGCCTTTTTTCGAGGCGCATGCCCTGCACATGATGTCCCACTCGGCGGCGGACCGCTCCGTGAGCCTGCTGGTGGCGGCGGAAGCGGCGCAGGAGCTTGCCCATTGCCTGCATGAGGCGCTCGTGGCGCGGCCGTCAGGCCGGCCGGTTCCCGGGCCGGAAGTGAATGACCGCGATGTCTGATCCGGCGCGCGCGGAGCGGTTTCAGTTCCTGGAACATCGTTACGATCCGCACACCGGCGTGGCGACCCTGGCCTACGGTTTTGGCCGGGGCGCACCGCTGGTTGAGACCATAACCTTTCCCTACGCGCCCTGGCCGGAGGACCCCGCCCGGCAGGCGGCGTTTTTGCGTGCGCTTGGCCTGCTGCACCTGGTCGCCGGGGTGAGTTACTACAAGGCGGCGCTGCCGCCGGTGATCGATGCCGGCGAGCAGGTGCTGGATGCGCGCCTGGCGGCCTTCCTCGAGAACACCTGGACCGAGGGCCTGGCGGAATTCGCGCACGTCAATGAACTGGACCTGTCCGGACGCATCCGCTTTCCCGTCGCCAGCGGCACGGATACGGAGACTGCGCGCGGCATGAGCCTGGCGGAGCCGCTGGAGCTGCCGGCACGGGCCCTGGTCGCCATCGGCGGTGGCAAGGACAGCCTGGTCAGCCTTGAATGGTTGCGCGAGACCGGGATCGAGGTTCAGCCGGTCACGGTCGGCGCTTCCACGCTGATCGGCGACACGGTGCGGGCGGCCGGGTTGCCTCTGCTGCGTATCCAACGGGAACTGGCGCCGCGGCTGATGGACATGAACCAGGCCGGCGCCTGGAACGGCCATGTGCCGGTCACCGCCATCAACATGGCCATTCTGACCTGCGCCGCGCTGCTGTATGGCTACCGTTGGGTCGTGTTCTCCAACGAGCGGTCGGCGGAGCAGGCGACGCTCACCGCGGCGGATGGCCGGGCGGTGAACCACCAGTATTCCAAGAGCCTCGCTTTCGAGCGCCAGTTTCGCAACGTGGTGCACGAGCGCGTGGCGCCCGACCTGGAGGTGTTCTCGCTGTTGCGCCCGCTCAGCGAGGCGGCGGTGGCGCAGCGTTTTGCCCGCCTGACGGCCTATCACCCGGTGTTTTCCAGCTGTAACCGTAACTTCCACCGGGATGGCCGTCGCATCGAGGGTCGCTGGTGCGGCGACTGTCCGAAATGTCGTTTTACCTGCCTGGCGCTGGCGCCCTGGCTCTCCCCGGACGAACTGGTTGCGATCCAGGGCGCCAACCTGCTGGATGATCCGGCGCAGGAGGAAGGCTTTCGAGCCCTGTGTGCGCTGGGCATGGACAAGCCCTTCGAGTGTGTCGGCACCCTGGAAGAAAGTCGCGCCCTGCTGGCGGCGCTGGTGGATCAGCCGGCCTGGGCGAATGCGGCGATCGTGCGGCGGCTCGGGCCGGAAGTCGGCGACTTTGCCGGTCAGCTCGCGGGCTTGCTGGAGCCCGCCGGACCCCACGAAATTCCCGATGAGGTCGCCGACCGTGTTGGTCTCTGACCTGGTCGGGCGGGACGTGGCCATTCTCGGCGCCGGCCGCGAGGGTCAGTCGGCCTGGCGGCGGCTGCATGCGCTGGCCCCGGACCAGGCCGTCACCGTTTACAGCGAGCGTGGCTTTGACGATGTTGAAGCGCCTGCGCCGCGCCGGGACCGGCTGGTAAGCGGTCCCCTGGACGGCGAGCAGCTCGCGTCCCACGATATCCTGGTGCGCTCGCCGGGCATCAGTCCCTACCGGGCGCCGCTGGCCGCGGCGCGGGAGGCGGGGGTGGCGTTTACCTCCGGCACCAACCTGTGGATGGCGGAGAACCCCGGGCCGAGGACCCTGTGCATTACCGGCACCAAGGGCAAGAGCACGACCTCGGCGCTGCTCGCACACCTGCTGCGCGCTGCCGGCGCACGCGCCGGTCTCGCAGGAAACATCGGCAGGCCCCTGCTCGATTGCGACCCGGCCGAGGCGGATTGGTGGGTGGTGGAACTGTCCAGCTACCAGATTTGTGACCTGGTGGAGGCACCCTGGCACGCCACGGTGCTGAACCTGTCCGATGAGCACCTTGACTGGCATGGCGATGCGGCGACCTACCGCAGGGACAAACTGCGCCTGCTGACCCTGGCGCCCGAGGGGCGCCGGCTGATCAACGCGGCGGACCCCGAGTTATTGCGCGCAAGCCGCGGTCTGCCCGGGCTTGATACCTTCAATGATCCGCATGGCATTCATGTAGAGGGCGGTGAGCTGCGGGACGGCGACCAGCCCTTGCCCGGGCTGACGCAGCTGCCCGGGGCGCACAACCTGGCCAACCTTGCAGCGGCCTTGTCGATTCTGGACGCGATCAAGCTGCGTCCCGGCGACCTGTCACGGTCCCTGGAATCCTTTCATGGCCTGCCGCACCGCCAGTCGCTGGTGGGCTGGCTGGGTGACGTTCGCCTGGTGGATGACAGCCTGTCGACAACGCCGGTGGCGACGCTGGCGGCATTGCGCGCCTTCGCGGGGCTTCCGGTCACCGTGTTGCTCGGCGGGCTGGACCGGGGGCTGGACTGGTCGCAACACGCCGCGTCCCTGCGGGACCTGGCGCCGCACGCGGTTATCGGTCTGCCGGACAGCGGCGGGCGCATCCGGGAGGTGCTGACGGCGGGTGGTCTGCGAGCCGGCTGCCGGCTATCACCAGGCGGGGGATATGATGACGGCGGTGCAGACGGCCGCGCGCCTGACGCCGGCCGGGGGCGTGATACTGCTCTCGCCGGGCGCGCCGAGTTTTCCTCATTACCGGGACTTTGCAGACCGGGGGAACGCCTTTTGGGCAGCGGCGAGGGCGCTTGGCGCGACCCCCGTCGGTGCGTAAGACGGTTCATGGACCCGGTGCAGCACAAAAAAACAGGATGAAACCGCGGGACCCAGGGGTTTGAGGAGTGCAGAGATACCCTGTCGGTTTGAGGGAGAGACCATGGTCCCGCGGTCTCAGGAAAGTAGACCGCGCAGGCGCGGCAAAAGTTTCAAAATTATTTAAAATGGCGGGATTATTTTTAATGCCGGGCCTGCAACACCGGATCACTCATCGCAGCGGAGAATAAACAATCATGACCGACCTCAGTTCGGGCGCCACGGCGCTCATGGAAACCTCGAAAGGGCCTATCCGGCTTCGTTTGTTCGATACGGTAGCGCCGGTCACGGTGGCCAACTTCGCCAACCTGGTGCGCCGGGGTTATTACGACGGGCTCAACTTCCACCGGGTCATTCCCAATTTCATGGTGCAGGGCGGTTGTCCGCACGGCAGCGGCACCGGTGGACCCGGCTATCGCTTTGAAGACGAATGTTCGCCGCAGGCACGGCACGATGCGCCGGGCAAACTGTCCATGGCCAACGCGGGGCCGGGAACCAACGGCAGCCAGTTTTTTATCACGCACACGGCAACGGACTGGCTGGACGGCAAACATACCGTGTTCGGCGAGGTCATGGAGCACGAGGACCAGGCAGTGGTCGATGCGATCGCCATGGGTGACACGATTGACAAGGTGACCGTCGAGGGTGTGGACGAACTGCTCAAGGCGCAAAGCGACCGCATCGCCGAATGGAACCTGTCCCTGGCCGCCGGGGCGCCCTGAGCCGGGATCAGTTCTTCGTTTGCCGCTTGTTCAGCCGGTCACCGGCCGGCAGCTTCAGCTGCTGCGCTGGTGGCTGTGGTGAGCGAGGGAGGCGAGCGCATCGCGCCAGGGCGAGTCGGGCAGGGTGCTCGAGTGCCGTTCAGCGCTGATTCCGCCTCGGCCCGGGCCAGTTCAGCCGTGGTCGCCAGGGCGCCGGTGCGACGGATGATGTCCAGCACCTGCTCAAGATGGTCCTTGCCGCCGGCGGAAATGGCCTGGTCAATCAGCGCCCGCTCATCGCTGGTGCTGCGCTCCCGCGCCACGATCAGCGGCAGCGTGGGTTTGCCCTCGGCGAGATCATCGCCGACATTTTTCCCCAGCTTGCTGGCATCGCCGGCGTAGTCCAGCACATCGTCGGCCATCTGGAAGGCGCGACCCAGGTGGGTGCCATAGGCGGCCAGCGCGGTCTCGACGGCGGGTCCCGCTTCGCTGACCACGGCGGCCAGGCGGCCGGCGGCTTCGAACAGTTTCGCGGTTTTGTTATCGATCACCCGGAAATACGCTTCCCGGGTAACCTCCGGATCGCCCAGGTTCAGCAGCTGCAGAACCTCGCCCTCGGCGATCGTGTTGGTGGTATCGGCCAGATTTCCATGATGCGCAGGCTGTCGAGCGTCACCATCAACTGGAAGCTGCGGCTGTAGAGGAAGTCGCCGACCAGTACCGCGGCAGAGTTTCCCCATACCGCGTGTGCGGAGCGCTGCCCGCGTCGCGTGTCCGACTCATCAACCACGTCGTCATGCAGCAGGGTGGCGGTGTGAATGAACTCGATGATCGCGGCCAGCGTCCAGTGGCGGTCCCCGTCGTAGCGGCATGCGCGCGCGGCCAGGCACAGTAACAGCGGTCGCAGCCGTTTACCGCCGCTGCCCACGATGTACTCCGATACCTGGTTGACCAGGACCACATCGGAGGTCAGCGCGGCACGAATGCAGCCATTGACCTGCTCCATATCCGGCGCGCCCATGGCCAGGATATCGGCAAGCGCCAGCTTGCTGGTCCTGGGGTGAATCGGCGGTGCACGGATCGGGCGTCAAACGATGCTCCTCGGGCATGGGTGTGATGCTCATTGCGGATCGGGGCGGGACCCTCATTATACGAGCAGGGTTGTTCCGGATGAAGTGAAGGCGTGAAGGTAGTTGAAAGGAAATTTCCGGCAGGGTTACGGGTCAATTTTCCCTCGCCGCCAAACCCTGCGGCTGGCACGCTTAATCTGACAGATGAAGACGCAAGCTGGACACGGGCCTGGTTTTACCCGCTTGGCCCTGTGATAAACTTCCGGGTCTTCAAATCAGACCCCGGCAGGCACCCTGGTTCGGGCTGGAACGACAGGCTGCCAAGGTGCGCGGCGGGCTGCGGCTTACAACCATTACGGGCGCTACGCACGCCCATCTGGAGAGGAATCATGGCAAGAGGCATTAACAAGGTCATTTTGGTCGGCAACCTGGGCGCTGACCCGGAAACCCGTTACAGCGCGAGCGGCTCGGCAATCACCAACGTCAGCCTTGCGACAACGGACAGCTGGCGCGACAAGGCCTCCGGAGAACAGCAGGAGCGTACGGAATGGCACCGCGTGGTGTTTTTTAACCGCCTGGCGGAAATCGCCGGCGAATATCTTCGCAAGGGCCGCCAGATTTACGTTGAAGGGCGGCTGCAGACGCGAAAATGGCAGGATCAGAACGGCCAGGATCGTTACACCACCGAGATTGTTGCCAGCGAAATGCAGATGCTTGGAGGACGCGATGAAAGTGGCGGCGGTCCCGCCCCCTCCCAGTCATCGGGCTTCCGTGACAAGCCGCAGCCGGCGGTTGCCGAATCCCATGACAGTGCCGATTTTCAGGATGACGACATCCCCTTCTGAGGGTTCCTGAGTCGCCCACACTTCAACCATGCGCATTCTTCTGACCGGCGCAGATGGCCAGCTCGGGCGCGAGCTGCTGCCGCTGCTGGACGGTCGTGGCGAGCTTCTGACCACCACCCTGGACGGGGCCGGCGCGGACCGGGCCCTGGACCTGGCGGATGCCGACGGCCTGACAACGCTGTTGCATGACTATCGACCGTCGCTGATTTTCAACGCGGCGGCCTATACCGCGGTCGACAAGGCCGAGTCAGAGCCGGACCTGGCGCAGCGGGTGAATGGCACGGCGCCGGAGATCATGTCCGCCTGGGCTGCTGATGCCGGTTCCGCCCTGGTTCATTTTTCCACCGATTACGTGTTTGATGGCCGCAAGGCGTCGCCGTACCTGGAGACCGACCAGGTGCACCCCATCAACCGCTACGGCGTCACGAAACTTGCCGGCGAGCAGGCCGTACAGGCATCCGGTTGCCGCTATCTCATCCTGCGCACGTCCTGGGTGTATGCCAGCCACGGACAGAATTTTGTGCTGAAGATGCTGGAACTGGCCAGGACGCGTGACCAGTTGTCCGTGGTCAGCGACCAGGTGGGCCGCCCAACCTGGGCCGCAAATCTTGCCCGTTATGCACTGGCTGCGGTTGATGGCGGCGTGCTGGATGACCCCCAACCGGAAACACACCTGATGCACGCGGCCGATGCCGGAGCCTATAGCTGGTTTGAATTTTCCCGGCTGATCTTTGAAACTGCCGTGAGTCTCGGGCTGCTGGAACGCATGCCGGAGGTCCGGGAAGTGGGCTCCGATGCGTTTCCTTCGATTGCACAGCGGCCGGCCTCATCGGTGCTTGGCACCGGCCTGCTGCGCCGGCGCCTGGGTCTGGATCCCGCCCCGGTGAAGGAATCCGTAGCCGCCTGTCTTGGAGAACTGCTCCGTCATGACTGACCCTCAAAAAGCATCCGCCGAGGCGCCCATGGTGCCGGTGATTCTCTCCGGCGGCGCAGGCACGCGACTGTGGCCGGTTTCCCGCCGCGCGCACCCCAAGCCCTTCATGGAGCTTGCGGACGGACAAAGCCTGGCCGAAAAGACCTTTTTGCGGGCCCAGCGAGTCGCTGGCGACCAGCCGATCCTGACAGTGACCAGCCGCGATTACTTTTTTTACACCCGTGACCTGTATCGAAAGCTCGGCGCCGGCCCGGAGCAGGCGCGCTTCCTGCTTGAACCCATGGGCCGCAACACGGCGCCGGCCATCGGGCTCGCAGCTCTGCAGGTCAAGGCGCTCTACGGGGAAGATGCGGTCATGCTGGTGATGCCTGCCGATCACCTCGATCAATGACACTGGATGCTTTCGTCCAGGCGGTCGAGCGGGCGCGCGGCCTGGCCGGGGAAGGCCGGCTGGTCACCTTTGGTATGCACCCCTCGCATCCGGAAACCGGTTTTGGTTACCTGCGCCAGGGTGATGCGCTGGGCGAGGGTTTCGAAGTAGCCCGTTTTGTTGAAAAGCCCGACCTGGAAACAGCGGAACGCTACCTTGCCGAGGGCGGCTATCACTGGAATTCCGGCATGTTCTGTTTCACCGCGGGAACGCTGCTGGCGGAGCTGCGGGCAAACGCGCCGGATGTCATGGATGCAGTGCAAGCGGTGTTCAACGGCCTCGCAGCGGACGCCAACCCGCTGGAACTGCCCGCCGAGTCGTTCGCCCTGTGTCCCTCCATCTCCATCGACTACGCGGTGATGGAGCGTTCTGAAAACACGGCCATGGTCGTTGCCGACTTCGGTTGGAGTGATATCGGTTCGTGGAAGGCGATTTCCGAGCTTTACGAATCGGACGAGGCGGGCAACCGCGTGCGTGGCAAAGCCGTGCTGGTGGGCTCACGCAACTGCTTTGTGCAGAGCGAGGAGCGCCTGGTTGCCGTGGTCGGGGTCAACAACGTGGTGATTGTTGATACCGGCGATGCGGTGCTGGTCGCAGACCGGGACCAGGCGCAGGATGTCGGCCAGGTCGTCAGCCAGCTCCGGGCGCTGGACGATGAATCGGCCATTTTTCACAAGACCGTGCACCGCCCCTGGGGAAGTTTCACCGTGCTGGAGGATGCGCCGGACTGCAAGGTCAAGCGCCTGGTGGTCAAGCCCGGCCAGGTGCTCTCATTGCAGCGTCACCAGCGTCGCGCCGAGCACTGGACCGTGGTCCAGGGCAAGGCGAAGGTGCGCCTGGGCGACGAGGAACTCCTGCTGCAGCAGAATCAGTCAACCTACATCCCGGTCAACACCATGCACCGGCTGGAAAACCCGGGCACGGAGGACATCCACCTCATCGAGGTACAGACCGGGGACTACTTCGGCGAGGATGACATTGAGCGCTTCGAGGACATTTACGGGCGCAGCTAGGCTGCCCAGGGCGCCCGTTCAGCAGCTTACCGGCCGGTAAACGCCGGTTTCCGTTTCTCCAGGAAGGCGCTGCTGCCTTCGCGCATATCGTCTGTCTGGCAGATCGCCACGAAGTTTTGGGTTTCGACGTCGATCGCCGCCTCAAAACGCAGGTCCGCACCCTCGTGAACGCTGTCCATGATGGCGCGCATGGCCAGTGGCGCCCCGCTGGCCAGTTTGGCCGCCAGCTTGCCGGCCTCTTCGGCCAGGTCGGCTGCGGCGACTACCCGCGTTACCAGGCCGGCCGCCAGGGCGTCCGCCGCATTGACCGGGTCGCCGGTCAGCATCATGTGCAGCGCGCGGCCCCGTCCGACGATCCGGCTCAGACGCTGCGTGCCGCCATAGCCGGGAATCAGTCCCAGTTTGACTTCCGGAAGGCCAAGCATTGCATTGTCCGCGGCGATCCTGATCGTGCAGGCCAGCGCAAGTTCGCAGCCGCCACCCAGGGCGAAGCCGTTAATGGCTGCAATTACCGGCTTGCCGAGTCGCTCAATTTGCCGCATCAGCGCATGGCCCCGCGCCACGAACGCTTCCGCTTCACGGGCATCCAGGCCGCTCAACTCGGCGATATCCGCGCCCGCCACGAAGGCCTTTTCCCCGGCACCCGGTCACCACCACGACCCGCGTTTCAGGGTTGGATGCCGCCTCCCCGAAAGCGTGCTCAAGTGCCTCTATGACCTGCGCATTCAGCGCGTTGAGCTTTTCCTGCCGGTTGATGGTCAGGGTGGTGACGCCGTTGTCGTGACGGCTGAGTACGGTGTTGTTGGTCATGGCCGGGGTCCGCTGTTGTCCAAGGGCTGCATGATAGGGGAACCAGGTGACGGTTCAAGACAAGAACCCCCAAAAACGCAAAATGCCGCATTGAGCGGCATTCCGGCGGGGCGTGGCGTTGTTGGTCGAACGGCTCAGTTGAGGGTGTTGCCGTCTTCTCCGTCCTCGAGCTCCTGCGCCGCCATCCCGGAGTATAGATTGCCGAACTCGTTACGGAGCAGCAGTAACAGGGCCATCCAGCTGGAAGCGAAGATTGGTGCCGGGGCGCCGGATTCCGGATCGCGACCGTTTTCATTCAAGCTCATTGCGATAGTCCTCATGGTCAATCCTGATACGCTTTGTCAGCCTTCGTCCTACTCAAGACTGTTTTGCCCTTAAATAGTTGACGTATTTGATTGCCATACCGTTACGGTTCGGCGGCTATCGCGATCGCCTGGTCGCACCAGCCCGTTGCTCAGTGGTTCCCGGCGGCCGATTCTTCCCGTTTCATTTCCCGGTCAAATTCGAACTCCCGCGAGGTCACGAAGGCCTCCATGCGCTGCAGGCGATGGTCGAGTTCGCGGAAGCGGTGGCGCAGGTTACCGAACACATCGGCCGGTGCATTGCTCACCTCGCGCCAGAAAACGGCCTTTTTTTCATCCACGACCGGCTCCGAGGGTCTGACCGGCAGGATGATGGCCAGCACGATGTAGCTGATGACCACGAAGGGCATGAAGAACAGCGCACTGATGGCCACCACCAGCCGCAGGCCGCGACGATGAAAACCGAAATAATCCGCCAGGCCGGCGCACACCCCGGCGATCATCGCGTCATCGCGATTCCGATAGAGGCGGTGCGGATTGGTCCGTTCACGCTCCATGACGTGACCGCCAGCTTGGCGCCTCGATGTCCAGGATGCGTTCGAGCGTGTTGATCCGTTCTTCCATGCGGTTCGTGGATTCCCAGATCTCGCTCAGCATCTTTTCGTCTTCCGTGGTCAGCCCTTTGTCGCTTCGCCACTTGGTGATGTAGTGGAAGACGATCCACAGGGGCAGGCAGACGGTCAGGAAGATAATTGGAATGGCTTCGCTCATTTTTTATCTCCCTGCTTGTTGCCGCTGTCCTTGGCAGGCTTCTTGCCGACCTGTGTCTTCAGGTTTGCCAACTCTTCTTCGACCCGGTCGCTGTCTTCCAGGCCGGCAATCTCATCGGCCAGGTTGCGGCGGCGGCCCATGCCCAGCGCTTCACCCTCGGATTCGAGGCGGTCGATCTTGCGTTCCGCGTTTTCAAAACGGAACAGCATGTCGTCAATGCTGTCGTCATGGATGTGCTTGCGCGCTGCAAGTTGTGTCCTGGCAGTCTTGTGCCGCAGCACGATGCTGCGCTGACGGTTCTTGGCGTCACTGAGCTTGGACTGCAGTTTGGCGATGTCCTGGTTGAACTTCTCCAGCTGATCGTCGAGCAGGTCCAGGTCATTGCTCAGGGCGTCGATCTCGTCACCCACGGCCTGCTTTTCCGCGAGGGCTGCGCGCGCCAGGTCTTCGCGTTCACGGCGCACGGCGAGTTCCGCCCGGTCGGCCCACTCGGCCTGTTCTTTGCCGAGATAGTCGATGCGGCGCCGCAGCTCTTTGCGATCGGCGATACACTTCGCGGCGGCGGAGCGGATCTCAACCAGCGTATCCTCCATCTCCTGGATCATGAGCCGGATGATCTTTTCAGGATCCTCCGCTTTTTCCAGCAGGGAGTTCAGGTTGGCGTTGATGATGTCACTTAATCTCGAAAATACGCTCATGGGGCGCTCCTGTTCGGTTCCATGAGAAGATATATGCAGTCTTCGTGCCAATTTTTTATAATTCTGTAACTGCCTGTTAAATATCAAAATATATTCTTGATATTCGTTTATATGGCGTGGGACGGTGCATGTTGGTGGTAAATCCCACCACTGTTTGGCCCGCCCCGGCTAGCTGATCGGGGTGAACGATTCACCGGGTCAGGGGTCACACAGGTCGGCGCTGCAGTTACGCCTGTGCTTTTCATGGCCCGCTGCGTTAGAATAGCGCCCCTTTGCGACGGCCCTTCCACCGGCCGCCGCCCAATACAACAAGATCCGGAGGGATTGTGATGCGATTCAAGTTCGCACTGACTGCTGTGATGGTTCTGGCCCCGGCCGCCGTGATGGCCCAGGACCTGTCTACTGAAAAAGGCCAACTGAGCTATGCGGTTGGCTGGGACCTCGGCGCCGATATCGGCCGCCGCGGTGAAGACTTCGACGTGGAAGCACTGATTGATGCGATTCGCGACTCCGTGGCCGGTAACGAGCCGCAGGTTGCACCGGCGGAGATGCGCCGGCTGCTGACCGAACTCCAGGAGAAGGTCCGCCAGGAGCAGATCGCTGCCCTGCAGGCGCTGGCTCAGGAGAACCAGGCCAAGGCAGAAACCTTCCTTGCGGAAAACCAGGGTAAGACCAACGTGGTTGTTCTGCCTTCCGGCGTTCAGTACCGCATCATCGAGGAAGGCACCGGCGGCCGTCCGGGCCTGGAAGACCGGGTCAGCGTTCACTATCGCAGCTCCAAGATTGACGGTATCGAAATCGACAGCTCCTTCGCCCGCGGCGTTCCCCAGGAATTCACGGTAAACGAGGTGCTGCAGGGCTGGCAGGAAGTGCTGCCGCTCATGAAAGTCGGTTCTACCTGGCAGATCTGGGTTCCGCCCGAGCTCGCATTTGGTCAGCGTGGTAACCCGCCGGCGGTGGGCCCGAACGAGGCGCTGCAGTTCGATCTGAAACTGATCGAAGTGATCGAGTAACAGGTAATCCGACCGGCCGGGCATCACGCCCGGCCGGGCATGTCAACATTCCGCCTTGACCGAATCCGCACCCTGGCAATCCCTGTTGAGGGCCGCGGTTTCCCCCTTTGAAGCCGGTGCGGCGCCCCTGCAGGTGCACGGCTGGCACCCGGAACCCGCTAACCGCACGCGTCCACGCCGGACCGCCGCGGTCCTGGTCGCGGTCCTTGACCGTCCCGAGCCTGGCGTTATTCTCACCGTTCGTTCCAGCCGCCTGGCAAAGCACGCCGGACAGGTTGCGTTTCCGGGTGGCGCTGCAGACGCGGGAGACCCATCGGGGGTGCGCACGGCGCTGCGCGAAGCCGAGGAAGAAATCGGCCTTGATCCGTCGCAGGTGCAGCCGCTGGGCTTCCTCGACCGGATCGACACCGTCAGTGATTTTCGCGTGCTGCCCGTGGTGGGCCTGGTATACGGCAATATTGAGCTGGTTCCGGACCGGCGCGAGGTAGACCTCGTTTTTACCGTTCCCCTTGAGCGGGTCCTGGATCCCGGCGCGTATCGCGAGACCCGGATTCACCGCCACGGTGAAACGCGCGTGGTGCACAGCCTGAGATGGCGCGAACAGAAGGTCTGGGGCGTCACGGCTTCGATTTTAAGAAACCTGGCGCTGCGGGCTGCCGCGGCCTGAAACCTGGAGCAAGTCCATGAACAGCACCCTCCTGATTGATGTGCCCCGGTTGCGCTCACTGCTGGACTCGGAAGACCATCTTGTTGTTGATTGCCGGTTCAGCCTGGCAGAACCGCAGCAGGGTCGCCGGGACTGGCTTGACGCGCACATTCCCGGTGCCGTGTATGCCGACCTGGACCAGGATCTCGCCGCGCCGGTGGGCCCGCTCAGCGGGCGTCATCCGTTGCCGGCAACCGCCGACTTCGCGGCCCTGCTGTCCCGCTGGGGATGGCGCGAGGGCGTGACAATCGTCGCCTACGACGCGCAGGGCGGCGCGTTTGCCGCGCGTCTCTGGTGGCTGATGCGCTACTTTGGCCAGGACTGCGTGCTCTTGCTGGACGGTGGGCTGCCGGCCTGGATTGCCGGCGGGGGGGCGCTTGTCAGTGGCGAGGAAAATCCGCTGCCCTCAAGCGTTGCCCGCCCTCAAGCCGCACCCGGAAATGGTGCTCGAGGCAGCGGCTGTGCAGGCCGAACTGGCTGCTGATCACATCCTGTTGCTGGATGCCCGCGCCGCAGACCGGTTTGCGGGAAACAACGAGACCATCGATCCGGTCGCCGGGCATGTCAGCGGCGCCAGGAACCGGCCCTTCGCCGAGAATCTTGATGCCCAGGGCCGTTTTCATGGTCGCGAACGCCTGCGGGCGGCGTTTGATGAACTGCGCGGCGCGCGGCAGGCGGACGAAGTTGTCCACATGTGCGGCTCCGGCGTGACCGCTTGTCACAACCAGTTCGCGATGGCGCTGGCGGGGCTGGAGGGCAGCCGGCTGTATCCGGGCTCCTGGAGCGAGTGGATTCGTGACCCGGAAAGACCCCGGGCCACGGGACCGGCGGCGCCGGGCTGAGGCCCTATTTCTTTTTCAGGGATTCAACCAGCGCGCGCAGCGTGTTCTGGGTTTCATCGCTGAACCAGACGCCGATAAACGCCTCGTGATCCCCGGAGCCGTCGGCGTCGAACAGATCGGTCAATGACTTGCGCATGGTGCGCCGGTTGGTGGCCATGGCGTGCGGGGGTAGCGCCAGGTGTGCCTGGCACCACGCGATGGCGGCTGCCACGGTCGCTTCCGCGCCCTCGACCACTTCGTCAACCAGCCCCAGTGCCAGCGCCTGTTGCGGACTGACCAGCGCGCCGGCGACGATCAGCCGTTCCGCCCGGTGGGCGCCGACCAGGCGCACCAGCGCCTCGTGAATGAACGGCGGGAGCATCAGGCCCACCTGGGTCTCGTTCAGGCCGATCTTGTACTTGCCATCCGCCATGATGCGCGTGTCGCAGAACAGGCTGATAACGGCGCCGCCGGCAGGGGAGTGACCGGTGATCGCGGCGGCTACCGGGATCGGCATGCGCGCCACGGTCTCGAGAAGCCCGGAAAACGAGCCCCAGAAATCGCTCATGGCGGCCTCGTCCAGGGTCAGCAGGGTGGGTACATCAAGACCCGCGGAAAACATGCCGTCGCGTCCGCTGAGGACCACCGCGCGCGCTTCCACTGCCGCGGTTTTCATGGCGTCGGTCAGCGCCGCGACCAGTTCCGGGTTCAGCGCATTGACCGGCGGGCGGTCGATCTGGATTTCACGGACGGCGCCGTGGTCGGTAATCGTGAGCATGGGTATGTCCTTTTCGTTTCAGGAGTGTTCGGGGGGATCGTCGTGCAGGGCAGCCACTACCGCATCCGGCAGGGGAATACTGCCGGCGCCGTTGGCGGTGACCCACAGCGCGGTGACTTCTGCATCGGCGTAGAGCCGGTCCGGGTGGTCCGCATCGCTGATGGTGTGCTCCATGACCAGGCGCCTGGCGCTGGCCTGACGGCCGCTCAGCGTGACGCGCACCGTGGCCGGATAGCGAATCTCACGGCGAAAGTTGCAGTTGACGTTGACCACCACCGGGCCGCTTTTATCGCTCATCCAGGCGTCGCCCAGTGCAGCAAAGAAGCGGATCCGCGCTTCTTCCAGAAAGCGCAGAAAGACCGTGTTGTTCACATGGTTGAACGCGTCCAGGTCGCCCCAGCGCACCGGTATGTCGACGGTGATCGTGCGGGCCATATCAGGCGCTCCGGCGCGCGTTCTGGCCGCGCTCAAGCAGGGGCGCGAGGAAACGCCCGGTGTGTGACTGGGGTGCGGCGGCGATGTCCTCCGGCGTGCCGGTGGCGATGATTTCGCCGCCCTTGTTACCGCCTTCCGGACCCAGGTCGACGATCCAGTCCGCGGTCTTGATCACGTCCAGGTTGTGCTCGATGACCACCACCGTGTTGCCGTGATCGCGCAGGCGGTGCAGCACCTGCAGCAGTTGTTCGATGTCCTGGAAATGCAGGCCGGTGGTCGGCTCGTCGAGGATGTACAGGGTCTGGCCCGTATCCCGCTTGGACAGTTCCTTGGCCAGCTTGATGCGCTGCGCCTCGCCGCCGGACAGGGTGGTAGCGCTCTGGCCAAGCGTGATGTAGCTCAGGCCCACGTCCACCAGCGTTTCCAGCTTGCGCGCGACGGTCGGCACGGGCTGGAAAAACTCCAGCGCGTCCTCCACGGTCATCTCCAGCACCTCGTGGATGCTCTTGCCCTTGTAGGTCACCGACAGGGTTTCGCGGTTGTAGCGCTTGCCGTGGCAGACGTCGCAGGGCACGTAGATGTCCGGCAGAAAATGCATCTCGACGCGGATCAGGCCATCCCCCTGGCAGGCCTCGCAGCGGCCGCCCTTGACGTTGAAGCTGAAACGCCCCGGCTTGTAGCCGCGCGCCCGTGCTTCCTGGGTGCCGGAAAACAGCTCGCGGATGGGTGTAAACAGCCCGGTGTAGGTGGCCGGGTTTGAGCGCGGTGTGCGGCCTATCGGCGACTGGTCGATGTCCACGACCTTGTCGAACAGGTCCAGGTTCTCGATCGACTCATAGGGCGCCGGCTGGGCGCTGGAATCATACAGGTGGCGCGCGGCCAGGCGATGCAGCGTGTCATTGACGAGCGTTGATTTGCCCGAGCCGGACACGCCGGTGATGCACACCAGCAGGCCCGCCGGAATTTCCAGGTCAACGTGTTTGAGGTTGTTGCCGGAGGCGCCCTTGAGGGTCAGGACGCGTTTCGGGTCGGCCTTGACGCGCTCCCTGGGCACCGCGATTTCGCGCACGCCGGACAGGTACTGACCGGTCATGGAGTGCTCGTCAGCAATCAGCTGCTCAGCGGTACCGCTGAACACCACCTTGCCGCCGTGCACGCCGGCGCCCGGGCCCATATCCACCACCCAGTCCGCGGCGCGGATTGCTTCCTCGTCGTGTTCGACCACGATCACCGTGTTGCCCAGGTCGCGCAGGCGGGTCAGGGTGGCCAGCAGGCGCTCGTTATCGCGCTGATGCAGCCCGATGGAGGGTTCATCCAGGATATACATGACCCCGACCAGGCCCGCACCGATCTGGCTGGCGAGCCGGATGCGCTGGGCTTCACCCCCGGACAGCGTATCGGCCTGGCGCTGCAGGGTCAGGTAATCAAGTCCCACGTTGACCAGGAATGTCAGGCGCTCGTGCACCTCCTTGACGATCTTGGTGGCGATCTCACCCTTGGTGCCACCCAGGTCCAGCGCGTCGAAAAACTCCAGGCAGTGCTCGATGGTCCAGCCGGTTATCGTCGGCAGGTTGGTGTCGTTGACGAACACGTTGCGTGCCTCGCGGTTCAGCCGCTGGCCCTCGCACACCGGGCAGGGCTTGCTGGAAATGTACTTGGACAGTTCCTCGCGCACGATGCGCGCGTCGGTCTCGCGATAGCGGCGCTCGAGGTTGGGGATTACGCCGGCGAAGGTGTGCTTGCGGGTCTGTGTGCCCTTGTCGCCAAAGTATTGAAACTCGATGACCTCGTCGCCGCTGCCGAACAGGACCACCTCGCGGATCGCTTCGGGCAGTTCCTCGAACGGCGTATCCACGTCAAACTTGTAGTGTTTGGCCAGCGACCGGATCAGCTGAAAGTAGTAGGCATTGCGCCGGTCCCAGCCTCGCACGGCGCCGCCGGCCAGGCTGACCGCGCCGTTACTGACCACGCGCTCCGGATCGAAGAACTCGCTCACTCCCAGCCCGTCACAGTTCGGGCAGGCGCCGTTGGGGTTGTTGAAGGAGAACATGCGCGGCTCGAGTTCCTGCAGGCTGTAATCGCAGTGCACGCAGGAATAGCGGGATGAAAACAGCTTTTCCGGGACCTCTTCCTCGTCGTCCATGGGGCTGATCAGGGCCAGGCCGTCAGACAGGTGCAGGGCGGTTTCCAGGGACTCGGCAAGCCGCTGCTTGAGATCCTCGCGAATCTTGAAGCGGTCGATGACCACCTCGATGCTGTGTTTCTTGCGAAGTTCCAGGTCCGGCACATCGTCGATGCCGTAAATCACGCCATCGACGCGCACGCGCACAAACCCCTGGGCGCGCAGCTCGTCGAACAGCTGGGCGTGCTCACCTTTGCGGTTGCGGATCACCGGGGCCATGAGCATGACCTTGGCGCCTTCCGGCAGCGCCAGGATGCTGTCCACCATCTGGGAGATGGTCTGGGCCTCCAGGGGGATGCCGTGCTCCGGGCAGCAGGGCGTACCCACGCGGGCAAACAGCAGGCGCAGGTAGTCGTAAATTTCCGTGATGGTCCCGACGGTGGAGCGAGGGTTGTGGGAGGTGGATTTCTGCTCGATAGAAATCGCCGGCGACAACCCTTCGATGTGGTCCACGTCCGGCTTTTCCATCATCGACAGGAACTGCCGGGCGTAGGCGGAAAGGGATTCCACGTAGCGCCGTTGCCCCTCGGCATAAATGGTATCGAAGGCCAGGGAAGACTTGCCCGACCCGGACAGGCCCGTAATGACAATGAGCTTGTCACGAGGCAGCTCGATGTCGATATTATCGAGATTGTGGGTCCGGGCGCCCCGGATAAGGATGTTTTCCATCAAATGCGCTACGTAAAGTAAACCGCCAATGATACTCCCCCGCACGTGAACGGGGCAAAGGCGGCCGGACTTTCGCAATGCAGGGCAAAACCAAGCCGCCGGTAAGCCGGCAAACCCCTGAAATGGTTGACCCGGGCGTCCAAAACCGATACCATCCCGCCTCTTTTGTGGGGCCGATTTGCCCCTGGTCGCAAGCCGCTAAACCTCCGGGAACGGTGAGCAGGATCAGGGAACAGAAAACCGGCTGACGAAACACCCAGCTTCCGGGCCAGTTCAAGACCCCCAGCAATGACTGACGGGCGCCCTGGGACACATCAATTTGGAGCGGGAACAATGTACGCAGTATTCAAAACCGGCGGGAAGCAGTATCGTGCGACTGCCGGCGACCGGTTGAAGGTCGAAAAACTCGAGGCCGATAAAGGCTCCACCGTGGAGCTGGACCAGGTCCTTATGGTTGGCGAAGGCGAGTCCGTCGCGATCGGCACGCCGCTGGTCGAAGGCGGTAAAGTGCTGGCCACTGTTGTGGAACACGGTCGCGCCGACAAGGTCAAAATCATCAAGTTCAAGCGCCGCAAGCACCACATGAAGCGCATGGGCCATCGCCAGTACTACACGCTGCTGGAAATTACCGGCATCGAAGGCGCGGACGGCAAGAAGGCGGCCCCCAAGAAAGCGGCTGCGAAGAAGGACGACGCGCCGGCCAAGGCTGAGAAAGCCGAAGCACCGGCCAAGGCCGCACCGAAGAAGGCAGCCGCCAAGAAAGCGGCGCCCAAGAAAGCTGCAGCCAAGAAGGCACCGGCCAAGAAAGCCGCTGCCAAGAAAGCTGACAAAGCAGACGATTAATCAACGACCCTAACGGAGACCTGAGTCATGGCACATAAGAAAGCAGGCGGCAGTACACGTAACGGTCGCGATTCGAACCCGAAGTACCTGGGTGTGAAGAAATTCGGCGGCGAAGTTGCAGTAGCCGGTAACATCATCGTGCGCCAGCGCGGCACGCGTTTCAAAGCGGGTGAGAACGTCGGCGTCGGCCGCGACCACACCCTCTACGCCCTGGAAGACGGCAAGGTGAAGTTCGAACTGCGCGGCTTCCCGAAGCGCAAGTACGTGAGCATCGAAACGGAATAAAGCTCCTGATCGAGCCGCAAAAAAGCCCCGCTGATGCGGGGTTTTTTTTGCTTAACGCTTACCGCCGCGAACCGCGATCAGAGTGTTGGCGGTTACGGCAGGGTGCCCCGGCCTGGCCGGCCATGCTGAGCGCCCGCCATATCCTTCATAATGCCGCGGTCGCGCGATTGCACAGAAGACCTGATGTTGCACCTGGCCCTGCACTTTATCGTTCCCGCCATCCTTGCCGGCCTGTTTTTCAGAAAACGCTGGAAAGTGGCTTATTTCGTCATGATTGCGACGATGCTTGTCGACCTGGACCACCTGCTGGCTGATCCGATTTACGATGCAAGCCGTTGCAGCATCGGATTCCATCCCTTGCATCAACCGTGGCTTATTGCGGCCTACCTGGCGCTTTGTTTTGTGCCCAAAGCGCCCGTCTTAAGGCTCGTTGGTATCGGCCTGGTGGTGCATATGGCCCTTGACGCCGTCGATTGCCAGGTGACCAATGGTGTGTGGCTCAATGCGACCAGCGCCTGCACGGGCCGGGAACCGACCCGCCTTTCGCGATACGATGGTTCCATGCCGGCCGTGGACCGGGCCCTCACGACACGCAGGACGCAGGGCAGGATCATTGCCGGTAGACTAATGACACCGTCGTACGGGCTCTGCCGGGAACCTGACCGGGGAGGTTACGCGTGATAATGATGCGTATCGCAATGCTCCTGATCCTGCTGGGCCTTGCCCAGGCGGGACCCGCCCTGGCGCAGGGCGTCGGGCCCAATATCAATTTCCTTACCCCGGTTGGCCTGCGCACCTCGTCGTTCAGCTACCTGGACTCCCAGACAAACTTTCGCCTCGGCCAGGTCGACTTTGCTGAACTGGATATTCGCACGCGAAGCAGCAGCCTGAATTTCTTCTATCGCTTGTCCTTGCTGGATCGCCTTGCCATGGTGGGTATGACTCTGACGCGCGTGGACATCAGCGCCGAAGCTTTGGTAAGCGGTCCTGAGCAACGACTGCAACTGACCAGGGAGGTCACCGGGTTTGCCGACCCCGCGGTCAGCTTTCGGATGGGCCTCGTGGGCACGCCGGCCCTGGACGGCCCGGCCTGGCGTGAGTACACGCAGGGTTTCCAGATGTCAGCGCAGGTCAACTGGATTCTGCCCTACGGGGATTACAACCCCGGGCGCTTGCTCAACCCCGGTTTCAACCGCCAGGCGCTGGATTTGGCCTTGCCCATGGTGCTGCCCATCGACGGGGCGCGAAGAACGACCTTTCTCGAGATTACCCCGCAGGCGCGGTTTTTCGATGCCAATAAAGAACCTTTCGGTGTGGCCAATCTGCTCGAGCAGGACCCGCTGTACACCGGTGAACTCCAAGTCATGCACCACATCACGGGCCGCTGGTGGGTCGCCCTGGGCGCCCAGTATCAGAATGGTGGCGCCACGTTTGCCGACGGCCAGCGCCGGGGTGCGGCGCTGGATCAGTGGTACGGTGAACTGGCGCTGGGACTGGTCGTCAACCGGCACCTGGGCCTGGCCTTTACCTATGGCAGCATCTTTGCAAGCGCTAACGGGGCAGAGGGCGAAGCCTGGCGCCTGAGGCTGGGCCTGGTCCTGTAAATTGGGCGCATCGCAACCGCCGCCGCCCGGGAGCAAAGACCCGGGGCGCCTGATGGCAAAGGCTATTTGACGGGCTCGATCTCGCTCGGCCGCCACGACTTGTCAAAGAAGGACGGCAGCGGGCTGTACAGACGCAGGATGGTAAACCATCCTTTGTTCCGGGTCTGTCTGGATCCAGTTGCCGCGATCGACCCCTTTGGGTTGTTCGGGGCTGAACCAGATCGTGGTGGAGCCGTCTTTGGCGGCCGCTGCCGCCGGCGAGGGATAGCTCTGTGAGCCGGCACGTGGGTACTTCTGGGGTGTCTGCAGCATGGAACGTGTCTGGTTGTCATACACCGTAAACGACCAGAAGGCCCTGGCCGGGATGTCCTTCGGCAGCGTCACCTTGTAGGTTTTTGCGCCATCCATCGGCTCACCGGATTCATCCAGGAACCCCATCAGGTACTGTGAGCCCACGCCGGGAATGGTCATGATCATGCCCGGGCTGTCGAGCGTGTAGCCGTAATAGAAGGCTGTACGCGAGTCCAGCGTGCGGGCCCCGGTAGGGCGGTAGCGGTTTGAACTCACCGTCCTCAAAGGCCGGCGGCGGGGTCTCAAAAAAGGCGCCGCCCTCCCACAGCATGCTGCCCCACATTGAGCCCTCGTAATAAGCCCAGTCCGGGTGGATGTCGTAGGCGCGCCAGTTCAGCATACGGCCCGTCGCCTGGCCGACCATTGCCGCCTCGGTGAGGATTTTCTTCATGCGCTCGTCGGGGGCGAATTCCTTGCCCTTGACGATGCCGATGGCAGCAAGCTGGCCGGACAGCTCCACGTCGTAGCTGGTGGCCGGCTCGGCCTGCACGTTTTCATTGATCCATCTCGTAAAAGCCGAAGTCGCTGGGCGGAATGGTGTTGAACGACAGGCCGCTCGCCTCGACAAATTTCGTGTCGGGTATCTTCGCATCTGCCCCCAGGCGCACCGCGCCGGTCAGCGCCTCGGCGATGCTGGTGCCATAGCCGCCCGGTGCATAGGGGTAGATCTTCATGTTCTTCTTGACGTTTTCGACCGCGGGCTTGGGGTCGTCATTCACCAGGTAGGCGCGCGAGGCGTACAGGACCCGGTTCGTCTTGGAATGCGCGACGAAGTAACCGCCCTCGGGCAGCGGGCCGTCGTAATCCGGCCCGACGATCAGGTACTTGCCGCCCCTGCCGCGATCCGGGCCCGGGCCGCCCACATCAATGATCCACGAGAACCACATGTCGTTAATGGTGCCAACACCATCGGACGGTTGTTCGATGACCATCGGCCCCTTGGACAGGTCGATCACGGAGAGGTAATAGACCGTGTCCGCATTGCCGGTCAGAAACAGCGATGTCGAATCCAGTCAGTTTGGAGGTGATGACGATGTCGTTGATAGTCGGCACCGATGCTCTGAAAGCCCTTTTGAATTCCCAAGGCTGAAGCGCCGCGGAAGCTGTTGTTGTAGACGTTCAGCGCGCGGGTAAAGTCCAGCGTATCCGCAACTTTCTGCACAGTGTCGCTGGTCGGCACGCCATCTTTGAAGGTGAGCCTGCCGGCCCGGGTCTCAACGCTATCGGGAGCGCCGAGCGCCTTGATCGTCGCTGCCGATACGTCGGCGCCGGCGTTGCTCACCATGGCCAGGGCCAGGACCGTGCAGCTTGCGAGGGTGGTGCGGAGTGTCATAGCGTTTTCCCAATCATTTGTAAGAATGGTTAACCTCGAGAATAGCAGAGCAAATGGACTGGGACATTGCCAGTGTTCCCAGCCTCTCTGGCCTGTTTTCAAGGATACTGCGCTTGATTTATTACAGAATGAGTATCTGTGACAGGCTTGATCTCGTCCTTTATGACGTCATCGCCGTTGCCGGTATTTTGGAAAACTATTGCAATGCGCCTGCAAGGAAAAATCACACGCTGGAATGACGGGAAGGGCTATGGCTTTATTGCCTGGCATGGCGATGCCAGCGAGGTCTTCTTTCACATATCAGCACTGCCACGGGGCATCGCGCAGACCGGCGGTTGGGGATGTCGTGACCTACGAGATCGGCATGGGCAAGAACGGAAAGTCAAGGGCAGCGAAGGTCTGCTCTGCAGATCAGCCCGGACCAAAGCAACCCTCTGCCGCGAAGCGGCACAATCCCGCCATCGCGGTGTGGTTTACCGGGACTTTCCTGTGTTTATTGCTGCTGGCCGCCGCTTTTGGCCGCGTTGCCTGGCTTCTGGTGGCGGTTTACCTCATCGCCAGCCTTGTGGCATTTGCCGTCTACGCCTGGGACAAATCCTCGGCGCGGGCGGGCCGTTGGCGCACCCCGGAATCCAACCTGCACTTTCTCGCGCTGATCGGTGGCTGGCCTGGCGCCCTGGCGGCACAACGGCTGCTGCGACATAAATCCAGCAAGTCGGAATTCCTGACCGTGTTCTGGGTGACGGTCGCTCTCAACATCGTCGGGTTCGCTTTTCTCACCTGGAGTGGCGACGCCCAGATGATCGAGCAGCTGGTCAGGGATTATTGGCGCCGGACGGCATGATGGCGAACTGGACTCGCATAGCCGACCAGAGACGCGTGTTTCTCAACCGTCGTTCTTGTAAATGCGCCCGTCTTTCATGATGACGGACATGTTTGCCGGATCGGCAATCAGATTGATATTTTCAAGCGGGTTGCCATTGATCAGCAGCAGGTCGGCGAGCGCGCCTTCCTCGACCACGCCCAGCGCCCCGGGATAGGGGTTGCGGTTACCGGAGAGCGCCAGCAGCTGCGCATTGTCATGGGTCGCCATCTTCAATACCTCGGGGGGCTCAAACCAGCGCACCATCTTGGCAAGCTGCGCTCCCTGGTACTTCGTCATCTTCGGGTCGAACAGGATGTCCGTGCCCCACGCCAGCTTGATGTTGTATTGCTTGGCCAGCGCATAGGCGCGATCTGTGCCGTTGCTGACCTCGAGTTGCTTCGCGCGGTTGGGCGAGCCGGCCGGATGGGGGTTGGCATATTCATCGTCCAGGAACGGCTGCATGCTCCACCAGACGCCGTTTTCCGCCATCATCCTGGCGCTGGCCTCGTCCGCCAGCTGACCATGGTCAATACACTTCACCCCGGCCTCAATCGCCTGCTGAATCGCATCCGGTGTGTAGGCATGCACGGTCACATAGGTACCCCACGCCTCGGCGGCTTGCACACCGGCGCGCAGTTCCTCGGGCGTATATTGCGTGACATCGAGGGGATCGAATGCCGAGGAAACGCCGCCGCCCGCCATCATCTTGACCTGGCTGGCGCCCTGCATGAGCTGCTCCCGCACCCGACGCAGCACCTCCGCCCGGCCGTCGGCCACGGCGGTATAGCCCATTTGCTCCGCATAGCTCAGCGGATCACCGTCCTGGCGCGGCAGTTCATGAACGGTGCGAAAATCCCCGTGACCCGAGGTCTGCGAGATGGTCGCGCCCGACGGCCAGATGCGGGGCCCGGTCACGTAGCCTTCGTCAATGGCGCGCTTGAGACCGAAGGCCGGGCCGCCGAGGTCGCGCGCCGAGGTAAAGCCCCGCATCAGCATATCCTCCGCGGCCCTGGAGGCGCGCAACATGACGTAGTTCGGGTCCGCGGTCATCATGGTGCTGACCGGAATCGAGGACATGATGATGTGCGTGTGCGCGTCGATCAGGCCGGGCATCAGGGTTCGACCTTCGCCGGCGATGACCGTTGTGTCCGCACTCAGCTGGATGGGGATTGGCCCGGCGGAAATCTGCTCGATCCGGTTGCCCCGCACCAGCACGTTGGCCGGTCCGGAGAGCGAATCGCCCGTGCCGTCAAATACGCGGACGTTTTCGAATAGGGTGACGGGCAGGGCGCCATCCTGTGCCGTGGCCTGACCACCATGCCAGCCCAGGAACCCAAGAAGCAGAACCGGGAGCCAGATTTTCTGCATTTTTTCACCTTGCTTTCTTTTCGTGAGCGGGGGCGCTGAAGTCTGGCGCCCTGAGAATCGTGAGACAACAATACAACCAATCGTCCAACGGGCTAAGCCTTACGTGGCTGTCAGACGCCGGGCGGGCCTCGCGCGGAGTGCGGTGACGCACTACTGGTAGTGCGCGGCACCGAACAGAAAAACCTCGGGGACCTGCGTAAAGTTAAAACAATTAATGTCTTCGCAAACAACCTTGCTGTTTGGCGTGACCCCATTTTCCGGAAGAGGAATTGATGATGCAGCCACGACTTCTTGTACCCGTCGTTCTCATGCTCATGAGCGCCGGCGCATTTGCCGCAGACTGGCAGGCGCTGCCCGAGCAGGCCCCAAGCCCAGCCGATAACCCGACTACGCCGGCCAAGGTCGAGCTGGGAAAGACCCTGTACTTCGATCCCCGGCTTTCCTCAACGGGCACCGTATCGTGTTTCTCCTGTCACAACGTCATGGAAGGGGGAGATGATCATCGACCGACATCCATTGGTGTGCATGACCAGATTGGCGGGCGCAATTCACCGACGGTGTGGAATGCGGCATTCCTGTCCGTGCAGTTCTGGGATGGCCGGGCCCCCACGCTGGAGGCGCAGGCCAAGGGGCCGATAGGCAACCCGATCGAGATGGGCATGGCAACGGGCCTGGCGGTCGACAGGATCGGACGCATCCCCGGCTACCAGGAAATGTTTGACGAAGCCTTCGGCCCGGATACAGTGATCAGTGACGACACGATCGCCATGGCAATCGCTGCCTATGAGCGCACTTTGATCACCCCCAACAGCCCCTATGACCTTTTCGTTAAAGGCGACCAGAACGCACTGACTGCCCAGCAACAAAGGGGCATGCAGACCTTTGCGGACACCGGTTGCGTGTCCTGTCATTCGGGAGCGAATTTCAGCGGCCCAACCCTGCCGCCCGGCACAGGTTTCATGATGAAATTCCCGACCTACCCGGACTCTCCCTACGTGGCGCAATACCAGCTGCTGGATGACGGCGGTAAGGCGGTGCAGACCGGTAAAATTGAAGATCAGAACATGTGGCGGGTTCCCACCTTGCGCAACCTGACTTACACGGCGCCCTATCTACACAATGGACTGGTGAAAACGCTTCCCGAGGTCGTGCGTGTGATGGCCTCGACGCAGCTCAATACGCAACTCACCGATGCGCAGGTCAATGACATCGTGGCTTTCCTTGAGGGGCTCACCGGCGAGTTCCCCGAGCAGATGATGCCGCGCCTGCCGCCAACGCCCGGCGATATGCTGGAATGAATCGAGCCGGGCACAGCCCGGGCGGGCGAACTTTATTCTTGAATCGTTCTTTGTCTTGGTCAGGATTGAGTTGATTGACGCAAGAACGAAGTCCTCCTGTGCGAACCGCGCGTTTGGAAAGCGCTGCTGAATGACTTCCATCGGCGCTTTTTCGTTCGCGACGTCCAGGATCATGACATCGTCACGGGAGATCGGATCGCCAAAGGCTGATTTACCGGATTCGCATTGCTCACCGCCATGGTACCGCCCCGACCTTGTGGGTAGACTCACGAATCAGCGGGGCATAGCCATGCTGCCCGTATCCCCCCACCATCAGAGTTATTCACCATGAGCCATCACATCTTTCTACACCGCAATGCGACGCCTGAAATCCTCGTTGATTCACCCTGGCCCGGCACCGTGCGTTCCGGTGACCCGCACACGGTCACCATGAACGGCTACGAGTCGGATGACGGCAAGCTGCTGATGGGCACCTGGGAGTGCACCCCCGGCGTCTGGGACGTGGATTACCAGGACTGGGAGTATTGCCACTTTCTGCAGGGGCGCTGCGTGCTGACGCCGCAAGGCGGCGAGCCCATCGAGCTCAAAGCCGGTGACGTGTTTATCGTCGAGCCCGGCTTTAAGGGCACCTGGGAAGTGCTTGAAACGGTCAGGAAATACTACGTGTTCAGCCTGAGTTGAGCGGCTGCTAAAATGGCGACCGATTCTGACCCGGCAACCGGAGCCCGCCATGACTGACGACCCGCAACGCATCGTGCTCCGGCGCCCCGACGACTGGCATGTCCATCTGCGCGATGGACCGGTCCTGTCGCTGGTTGCCCCGTACACGGCAAGGCAGTTTGCGCGCGCCATCGTGATGCCCAACCTGGTGCCCCCGGTGACCACGGTGGATGCCGCGCGCGCCTACCGCGAGCGCATCCTCGCTGCCCTGCCGGATGGGACCGGTTTTACGCCCCTGATGACCGCCTACCTGACCAATGAGATCGACCCGGAGGAGGTGGCGCGCGGCTTCGGGGAAGGCGTTTTTACCGCCTGCAAGCTCTACCCGGCCGGCGCCACCACCAATTCCGCCAGCGGGGTGACGGACATCCGCAGGATTGACGCGGTGCTCGAACGCATGCAGGCCATCGGCATGCCTTTGCTGGTGCACGGCGAAGTGGTCGATGACGATATCGACGTCTTTGACCGGGAAGCGGTGTTCATTGACCAGGTGCTCGTGCCCACGCTTCAGCGCTTTCCGGAACTCCGGGTGGTGTTTGAACACATCACCACGAAGGAGGCGGTCGATTTCGTCTGCGAGGCGGACGCGAATGTGGCCGCGACCATCACCGCGCATCACCTGGAGTTCAACCGCAACGCCCTGCTGGTGGGCGGTATCAAGCCCCATAATTACTGTCTGCCGGTGGCCAAGCGGGAGCACCACAGGCTGGCCCTGCGCAAAGCCGCGACCTCCGGGAATGCGAAGTTTTTTCTCGGCACGGACACGGCGCCCCATGCGATTGCAGACAAGGAGAGCGCCTGCGGCTGCGCTGGCATCTTCAGCGCCCCGGTGGCCCTGGAAAGCTATGCGAAAACCTTCGAGGAAGAAAACGCGCTCGCTCAGCTGGAGGCTTTCGCCTCTCTCAATGGGCCGGGTTTTTACCGCCTGCCGGTAAACGAGGAACGTGTCGTGCTGGAACGTCGCCCGCTCCAGGTGCCGGAACGCATCACGGACGGCAGCATTGAGATCAGACCATTCCACGCGGGCGGTGACCCTGGCGTGGACGCTGGTGGAAGCCGAAAGCCCACCTGCCGAAACCGAATGAAACCTCACGGCTCCGTACGCTGAGTCATGGACCTCGGCTGGGTAGCCATCGCCCTGGGTGACCTCGCGTGGGTCACCGTGGCCTTTGCGCTGGGGCTCGTTGCCAGGGCAGTGGGCCTGCCGCCGATGATCGGCTTCATCGGCGCGGGCTTCTTGCTGCATGCCCAGGGCGCGGTCAGTGGCCAGATGCTGGAAAAGCTGTCAGACCTCGGCATTACCCTGCTGCTGTTCACCATCGGCCTGAAGCTGAACCTGCGCACGCTGGTGCGCCCGGAAGTCATGGCTGTCACCCTGCTGCACATGGGCATCGTGGTTGCCGTGGTCAGCATGGCGCTGCTCGGTGTGGCCGCCGCGGCGGTTGCCGCGTTCGCCGGACTGGATCTTTACAGCGCGGCGCTCGTTGCCTTTGCCCTGAGCTTCTCCAGCACCGTGTTTGTGGCCAAGGCCCTGGAAGAGCGTGGCGATACCAATACTCTGCACGGGCGCATTGCCATCAGCATCCTGATTGTCCAGGACCTGGTAGCAGTTGTCTTCCTGGCCGCCTCGACGGGGAAATGGCCCTCGCCGTTGGCGTTCCTGGTGCTGGGGTTGATCCCCCTGCGACCGCTGTTCCAGGGCCTGCTGGTACGGGTAGGACACGGCGAACTGCTGGTGCTCTATGGCCTGCTTTTGGCGCTGGGCGGAGCCGAGCTGTTTGAGCTGGTGGGACTGAAAGGCGACCTCGGCGCCCTGGCGGCCGGTGTCCTGATTGCCGGCCACATCAAAACCGAGGAGCTGGCCAAGACCATGCTCGGGTTCAAGGACCTCTTCCTGCTGGGCTTTTTCCTCTCCATCGGGCTGTCCGGTTCACCCAGCCTGACCATTCTGTGGATAGCTGCGGCGCTGACGCCACTGATTTTTCTGAAAGGCGCGCTGTTTTTCCTGCTGATGTCGGCCTTCAGGCTCAGGACCCGTACGGCGACGCTCGCCTCCATCAACCTGTCCAATTACAGCGAGTTCGGGCTGATTGTCGGCGCGATCGGCGTGGCCAATGGCTGGCTGCCACCTGAATGGCTGGTCATCCTGGCGCTGGCCCTGACGCTGTCCTTCATGGTCAGCGCGCCTTTGAACGCCTCCGCCAGCGCGATCCACGCGGCGCTCAGGCCGAGGCTGCACAAGCTGGAGCGCCAGCATCGTATTCCCGAGGACCGCGCCATTGATCTTCGCAACGCCCGTATTGCGGTCATCGGCATGGGCGGGGTGGGCACCGGGACTTACGAGGCCATGGAAGCGCATTACCCCGGACACGTAGTGGGCGTGGATGTGAACCCACTGATTGTCCAGGAGCATGATCTCAGTGGCCGTCACGTAATTATCGGCGACCCGGGCGATCCGGATTTCTGGGACCGCATGCAGGCATCCCATTCCCTCGAGGTCATCATGCTCACCCTGCCCATTCCGGTGACGAGCCTGGCGGTCATCCGGCAACTGCGCAAGACGGGCTTCCAGGGTCAGATTGCCGCGACGGCGCGCTTTCCGGACCAGGAAGAGCGCTTGCTCGAAGCGGGCGCCAATATGGTCTTCAACACCTTCACCGAGGCAGGCGCCGGCTTTGCTGCGCACGTCACCCGCATCCTGTCAGCGGACCATCACGGCGAAGGTCATAAAGCCGGGTGACTGGCCTATAATCAGTTGCCGCAAACGATTCGGATAACAGCAATGGACTTGATTGAAATGGGAACGCAGCTGCTCCGTCAGCAGCTCAATATCGACGTGGATGCCGCAACAGTGAACCGCGCCCTGTCGCAACTGATCGGTGACGGCCAGGGCGGGATAGACCTGGCGGGACTGGCTTCCGCCATGATGCAGAATCAGGACCTGGGCGCCTTGCTGGGCAGCTGGCTGGGTGATGGCGCCAATCAATCGATCTCTGCGGGCAAGGTCGAGGAAATCTTCACCTCCGAGCAGCTTGGCCAGTTTGCGGACCGGCTGGGTATCGGCAGCCAGGAGGCCGCGCGGGGTCTTGCCGATGTGCTGCCGCAGCTCATGGACAAGGGCAGTTCCGGCGGCAGCCTGTTGGACCAGTTTGGCGGTGCGACGGGCCTGCTGGGCGCCGCGGGCGCGCTGTTTGGACAAAAGTAGGCTGATTACCCAGACCGTTCTTTTTACCGGCCCGGATGGCAGGGCGCAGTTTCGCGAGCAGCCGGTACCGCTGGATCAGGGCAACGAGGCCGTCCGCCTTTCCGGGCTGCTGGCCGCCTCCGGCGTGCAACTGCGCCGCAGTCCGGTCGGCTTTCGCAGCGCGGTGCACGTCACCGGCGAGCCCCAGTGGGTGGTGGTTCTCAGCGGTGCGATGGAGATCGGGCTGCTCGACGGCACCGTGCGGCGGTTCTCAGCCGGCGAGTTTTTCTACTCCGCGGATACGCTGCCGGAGGGTGCGGTGTTCGATCCGCAGGTTCACGGGCACTGGAGCCGGCAGGCCGGCAACGAGCCGCTGGTAACGATGTTCGTGAAGTCCTGATGACCCGGGCCGGGGCTGGCGCCGGGCCCATCGCGCCGCAGGACAAGCTGGTGGGCGGCCCGTTACGGGTTACAATCCCACCGCCTTTGACTGACTGACCATGCGGGATTTTCTACCATGCGCACGATTGCCCTGATATTGACCCTGGCTTTCCTGTTGTCTGCCTGTGACGACACATCAATCTCAGGGGCCGGAAACGCCGATCCGTCAGAGACTGACCCGCCAGGCAGCGGCACGGTAACCGCTGAACAGTCTTCCCCCGAAGCCATCATCGAACAGGAATCAGAGACCAGCCTGGAGGCGCTCGAAGCGCAGCTTGGCGTGAAGTTTCTGTCTCAGCCCTGGTCAGGCGATCTGCAGGGAATGATCAAGCGGCGCGTCATCCGCGTGTTGACGGTCTACGGGGCGCCGCGTTACTTCCTCGACGGGCCGGAACAAAAAGGCATCGTTTACGAGTCATTGAAGGAATATGAGAAGGAACTGAACGCGAAGGAGAAGACGGGCAATCTCAAGGTCCACGTCATTTTCATTCCGGTGGCCAGGGACCAGCTGATTCCCGGTTTGCGTGAGGGCAGGGGCGACATCGCGGTGGCCAGCCTGACCACGACGCCGGAGCGCGAAGCGCTGGTGGATTTCACCATTCCGGCCAGCAAGGAGATCAGCGAGATCCTGGTCACCGGGCCGGCCGCCCCACCGGTGCAGACCCTGGACGACCTTGCCGGGCAGACCGTTCATGTCCGCGAGTCCAGCAGCTATTTTTCCAGCCTGCAGACGCTGAGTAAAAAGCTGACCGCGGCCGGCAAGCCGCCAATTGATATCCAGCCGATCTCCGAGTTGCTCGAAGATGAGGATATCCTGGAAATGGTTCACTCCGGACTGCTGCCCTGGACCGTGGTGGATGACTTCCAGGCCGAGATCTGGGCTGGTGTGTTTGATCAATTGACCCTGCGCACCGACCTGGTGCTGCGCTCCGGCGGCCACGTGGCCTATGCCTTCAGAAAAGACAGCCCACAGCTCGCAGCCAGCCTCAACGCGTTTCTGAAGGCCAACCGCCAGGGAACCCTGTTCGGGAACATCCTGATCAACCGCTATATCAAGGATTTTGATTTCGTGAACAATGCGATGGATCCGCAGGAATACCAAAAATTCCAGAGGATCAGCGAAGTGTTCAAGCAGTACGGTGATCAGTACGGTATCGATTACCTGATGGTGACCGCGCAGGGCTACCAGGAATCCGGACTGGATCAATCGGTGCGCAGCAAATCCGGTGCGGTCGGCGTGATGCAGTTGCTACCCAGCACGGCCAAGGATCCCAATGTGGGCATCCCCGATATCACGGTGGAAGAAAAAAATATCCAGGCGGGTGTCAAGTACCTGGCCTTCATTCGCAGCCGGTATTTTGATGATCCGGCCATGGACACCATGAATCAGACACTGATGTCGCTGGCCTCCTACAATGCCGGGCCCGCCAAGGTGAACAGCATGCGCGAAAAAGCCGCCAGCCAGGGGCTTGATCCCAACCTCTGGTTCAACAACGTCGAAGTCATTGCCGCCAGGGAAATCGGCCGGGAAACGGTTCAATACGTGGCCAATATATTCAAGTACTACACCACCTACCTGATGGCGACGGAGCAGGAGTTGAAGCGGGCGGCGGCGCGTGAGGAGGACGGGCTGGAGGCCCAGCCCGGCAGTTCCTGAAGCTGCCTTTGCTCAGGCCCGTTTCGGCAATTTCCAGCCCGCACGGGCAAAATGGCAGGTGTAGCCACCGGGGGTTCGCTCAAGGTAGTCCTGGTGTTCCGGTTCCGCCTCCCAGAAGGGACCAACCTCGGTGACCTCGGTCACGACCTTGCCGGGCCACAGGCCGGAAGCGTCCACATCGGCAATCGTATCCTCGGCGATCTCCCGCTGTTCTTCGCTGGTGTAGAAGATCGCTGACCGGTAACTGGCGCCCAGGTCATTGCCCTGGCGGTTGGGCGTGCTGGGATCATGAATCTGGAAGAAAAATTCCAGCAAATCGCGAAAGCTGATTTTCTCCGGGTCAAAGATGATTTCGATGGACTCGGCGTGGTTACCGTGGTTGCGGTAGGTGGCATGATCCACCTCGCCGCCGGAGTAGCCGACCCGCGTGGACAGCACCCCCGGCATGCGGCGTATCAATTGCTGCATGCCCCAGAAACATCCGCCGGCAAGCACGGCGCGTTCGGTCTTATCACTCATGTCTGGAAGTTTTTCCCTGGTTTACGCTACCCCGGCTGAGACCAGCCGGGACAACTGAAGTTGCACATCAATTGCTGATAATCTTATGACAGTTCGGGCGCTGGCTCACGGTCTGTGTTGCCGCCGTGGCTGAAAACAGACAAGGGCGCATTCTCATGATTCACGCCATGGGCCAATTTCATGACTGATTCAAGACTGTTTTTGCTGGCCGGGATGCTGATGCTTCTCGCGTTCGGAGCCAATCAATACCTGGCCCGCGCCCCGTCGCTGGTCCCGGCGGATGCCCCGGCCACGACCTTTTCCGGCGCTCGGGCGCTGGGGCTGCTGCAAACCCTCCTGCAGGAAAACGAACCCCACCCCACCGGCTCTGCGGCCAACCAGCGCATCAAGGCCCGGATTATCGACTGGCTGGAAGTGGAGGGTTTCGCAACGGAGGTGCAGGCCACCTGGGGTTGCGCGGCGCGCTACAACGGTTGTGCCTGGGTGGAAAACATCCTCGCGGTTTTGCCGGGATCCGGCGCTGATCAGTCACCTTTTGATCAGCAGTACGTGGCTTTGATGGCGCATTACGATTCGGTGCCCAGTGCCCCCGGTGCCGGAGACGATGGCGCCGGCGTGGTCGCGGTGCTGGAAACCGCCCGCGCCCTGAAGGCCCTGGGTCCGCTGCGCAACCCGGTGTTGTTGCTGATCACGGACGGTGAAGAACTGGGGCTGATCGGCGCCGAGGCATTTTTCAAATTCCATCCGCTGGCTGACCAGGTCGGGGTCATCCTCAACGTCGAGGGTAGCGGAACCCGGGGTCCCAGCCTGGTGCTGAGAACCACCCTGAACAACGCCTCTCTTATGGGGTTTTACCGGGAGGGCGCGGACTATCCCTCGGGCGCCTCCCTGGCCAACGAGGTGTTCAGGCGCATGCCGAATGACACGGATTTCTCCGTGTCCATGCGCAACCAGGTGCCGGGGATTGATTTTGCTTTCGCTGCCGAGCGCAATCACTACCATACGCCCAACGACAACCTGGCCAACCTCGACCCGCGCACCGTGCAGCACCACGGGGAAAACCTGCTTCCCATGGCCTTGCGGCTGGCCAACACCGACCTGGGCGGCTTCAAAGAGGAGCATGTCGTTTACCAACAGTTCTTCGGCAGCTGGCTGCAATGGCCCGCCGCGTGGTCAAAGTGGATATTGCTGCTGGCCGCGGCTTTGCTGGCCGGCGCTGCCTGGAAGCTGCCGGGCAGCTACGGGCAGTTGCTGGTGGCATCTACGCTGGTCCCCCTGGCGATTGTGCTGGGGGCTTCCGCGCTCGCCTTTTTCTGTTTCTGGATCCTGGGGCTGGTGCATGGCACGACCGTGCCCTGGCCTGCGCAGCTGTGGTCCTACCGCCTGGTGCTGTTTGCCTCGATGCTGACCACCGGGTTGGTGATATCGGCACGGGTCAACCGCCGTATGCCGCTGTTCGTGGCCCTGCTCGGCGCCTGGGTGTTCTGGTTTGCCCTGGCGCTGGCGGCCCAGTTAACCGTCCCTGATGCGGCCAACCTGTTGCTGGTCCCGCTGTTGCTCGCAGCGCTGCTGCTGTTCCTGGGAGCGCGCTTTGCTTCTGGTGATTACGGCAAGGCCATGCTTTGCCTGGCCACCTTGCCGGCGGTGGCGCCCCTGTTCGCGCTGGTGTTGCTGCTGGAGCAGTCCCAGGGCTATCGGCTGATCGTCAGCACCTTCCTGTTCCTGGCGCTGGTCAGTATCAGCCTTGGCCCCTTTGTGCGCGGCCCGCTGGTGCGGCGGGCGCAACAGGCCGGCGGGCTGGCGCTGTTAATTGGCCTGCTGGCCGCCAGCCTGCTGCCGCTGTATTCGGCCTGGCGACCGCAGCCGGTCAATATCCAGTACATCCTCGATGCCGATCGGCAGGAGGCGTTCTGGCAACTCCGCGCCAGCGCCGATGCGCCGGATCGCATGCGGGCGGAGGCGGACTTCTCGTTGCCCGAAACCCGGCCTTATCCCTGGACCAGCGATTCCCTGGCGGGCCTGGCCCCGGCGCCGGTGGCGCCCCTGCCAACGCCCGAACTGCAGGTCGTGTCCGATGAACCGCTCGGCGCCGGGCGGCAGGTGGTGCTGCGACTGCGCTCGCTGCGCGGGGCCCGCTATTTGCAGCTCAATGTCATGGCGGATGCGAGTCTCTTGCGCATGCAGCTCGGCGGCAACGAGCTCGAGCCCTTGCGCTCGGGCAACGCCGCAGACGAGGGGGTTGCGCGGTTCCTGTTCTATGGCGTGCAGGACCAGGAGGTGGAGATCACGATGGATTTTGCGGACCGCTCAGAGGTGACGGCTTACCTGATGGACATCACGACGCAGCTGCCTGCCCAGGCAGACGGCCTGCTGCGCTCCCGGGGCCCGTTGGCCTCGCCGGTTCATGGCGGCGATGAAGCACTGGTATTCCAGCGGGTTACCTTTTAAGCACAATTACTTAACGGTCTTTTACGCCGCCGCACGTATTCTCATGCACATCATTGCGGCCAAAGTGAGAAAGACCTTGCGCTTATTTTCGAACGTTTTCGCCGCAGGCGATCGTGATGACATCAATGCCTGAGCGCATCTCAAGCCAGGCTGCAGAGGCCGATCCGCCCTTTTTTGAGACCATCATCATTGGTTCGGGGTTTTCCGGCCTGTTGGCGGCGATCCGCCTGCAACAGCACAAGGCCGAGGACTTCCTCATACTCGAGCGGAGTACCGAGCTCGGCGGCACCTGGCGGGACAATTCCTATCCGGGCGCCGAGGTGGATGTGCCGACCGGCCTGTACTCCCTGTCTTTTGTTCCCTATCCCTTCAAGAAGCGTTATGCGCCCCAGGGCGAGCTGCTTGATTACACCAACCACATCATCGACAAGTTCAATTTACGCGCGTCAGCGAAAACCGGGCAATCGGTTACCCGGCTGACCTTTGATGAACAACGCTGTCTGTGGCACGTCGAGGTCGCATCCGGCGAGCGTTATATTGCCCGCTTTGTGATTGATACCAGCGGCGTACTCGCAAACCCCAGGACCCCTTATATCGAAGGGGCGGAGACCTTCCAGGGGCCCGCCTTTCACACGGCCCGGTGGGACCACCGCGTGCCCTATGAGGGCAAGCGCGTCGCAGTCATTGGTTCCGGCTGCTCCGCGGCGCAGGTTGTGCCGGCCATTGCCGGCAAGGTTGACCGGCTGACGCTGTTCATGGGCCGGGCCCAGTGGGTCATTCCGCGGTCGGATCGCAACTACGGCCCGCTGGAGCGCTTTGTCACGAATCTGCCGGGGATCCGGCACCTCAAGCGCTTCACCATCTTTGCCTACCACGAGGTGCGCTTCGTGGCCTTTCGCCGCTATCCGTTCACGGCGGCCATCAGCAAATCCATCAAGAGCGTTTACCGGCGCAGCCTCAAAAGAAACCTCGAAAAATTCATTGATGACGAGCGCCTGCGCGAACACATGATGCCCGACTACGAGTTGGGTTGCCGCCGGGTGATACCGTCCAATGCCTATCTGCCGGCCCTGGCCCGGGCAAACGTGGACGTGGAGATTGACGGGATAGAAAAAATCACGCCGACCGGCATCCGCACGCGGCAGGGCAAGGATATCCCCGTGGACATGATCGTCTACGCAACGGGTTTTTATGCCTACACGGATATGCAGAAGGCGCTTACCTTCCAGGTTTTTGGCAGGGGCGGGCGCAATCTGAACGCGGAATGGGAGACGGAGATTGCCTCCTACAAGGGCATTACCGTCTCCGGCTATCCCAACTACTTCAAGGTCAACGGCCCCAACACGGGCACCGGCCACAGCTCACAGATCAGCTACATGCAGACCATGGTGAGCTACACGGTCAAGGCCATCCTGGCCGTTAAACGCAACAAGGACATCAAGGCAGTCGATGTAAAAAACGACGTGCAGCGGGCGTATGTCGACAGGGTGCGGGAACAGTTGCAACTGACCGTGTGGCAAAGCAGCGATGTGCCGGCGTTCTACCGCAAAAACATGACCGGCGATGTCACCAGCCTGTCACCTGAATCGGTGGTGCATTTCATCTTTTCCCGCCGCTGGTTTCGCCTTCGGGACTACGAGCTGCTAGGGTCGGATGAGCGGCGCGCGGTAGAATCCGCAGCCTTGGCCGGGCCGGAATCGAGCCCATTGCAGAACTGGGGGACGGAGAGTCATGGCAGGAGTTGAAAACCGGGTTGCACTGGTCACCGGGGCGGGACGGGGTATCGGTCTCACGGTGGCGCGGCTGCTGGCATCGAGGGGCGCCCGCGTGATGTGCGTGTCCCGGACCGAGGAGGAACTGGCCGCGACCGGCCTGGACTACGTGGTCGCCGACCTTGGCGGTCCGGAGGGATGTGCGCAGGCGTTCAGGGAGACCACGGAACGCCTGGGGCCCATTGAAATTCTTGCCTGCAATCACGGGATCGGCTCCGCGCACGAGCGGGTGATCTGGGAGCAGGACCCGGCACTCTGGCACGAAACGCTGCGCATCAATCTGGATGGGCCCTTCTACCTGTCGCGCCTGGTGGTAGGCGCCATGAAAGACCGGGGCTACGGCCGGGTGGTTTACACCAGTTCGACCGCCGGCGAGATCGCCGAGTACGCCGGTAGCGCCTACACCAGCTCCAAGCATGGCCTGCTGGGCCTTATGCGCTCCGTGGCCCTGGACGGCGGTCCTTTCGGGATCACTTCCAACGCCGTGCTGCCCGGCTGGGTCAGGACGGCCATGGCCGAGCGCTCGGCCGAGGCGGAGGCTGAACAACGCGGCATGTCTGTCGACGAGGTCTGGGAAGAACGCGCGGCCATGTACCCGCCGGGACGGGTACCCACGCAGCAGGAGGTGGCGGAGCTGGTCGCGTTCCTGGCCGCGGAGGAGTCAAGCGGCGTCAGCGGCCAGGCCATCAGCGTGACCCTGGGCGGCATTGAGTAACCGGCAGGCCCCCGGCGACCGGCGGTTCGCGGGACGGGGCTGACTCCAGGCTATGACTGTGCGGCGGAGTAACTCCTGGATACCGTGATCATCGGCGCCGGCCTTGCCGGGCTGACCGCCGCGGCAACCCTGCGCGGGGCGGGCGTCGACGTCCAGGTCCTCGAAGCCTGCAGCGCCATTGGCGGGCGCATCATGGCCCTGCGTGATCCGCTAAGCCGGCGTGCTATCGCCGACCTCGGCCCGACCTGGGTGTGGCCGAAGTACCAGCCGGTGGTCGCGCGATGGCTCGACATGCTCGGCCTGGAGACCTTCGAACAGTTCAACAACGGCAACGCGGTGATCACGGGTTACAGCCCGGCGCCGATGCACCAGCCCCTGCCCGGGCAGGACGGCATGGTCCGGATCGTCGGCGGGCCTGCCGCCCTGGTCGAGGCACTGGCCCGGCGGGTCGGCGCCGGCCGCATCACGACATCAGCCCCGGTCAGTGGCGTGTCTGCGGACGATGCCGGGGACATTGCGGGTTGAGCTTGGGTCCGGCCAGGTCATCAAAGCCTCCAGGGTGATTATCGCCGTGCCGCTGCGTGTCGCCCTGCGGACCCTGCAGCTTCCCTGGCTGCCGGACATGCTGGCTGATGCCATGCGCGGCACCCCCACCTGGATGGCCACGCAGGCCAAGGCGGTTGCGCTTTATGAGCGGCCCTTCTGGCGCGATGCGGGACTGTCAGGCCGGATTGCCAGCCGCAGCGGCCCCCTGGTTGAAGCCCATGATCATTCCGGCCCCGATGACCGGCCGGCGGCGGTATTCGGTTTCATCGGCTGGTCGCCGGAGCAGCGGCGCAGCGATCCGGAGGGCCTCCGGCAGGCAATTGTGGCGCAGTTGGTCGAATGCTTCGGCGCAGCCGCGGCGCACCCCCGTGAGCTGGTGATCCAGGACTGGGCCGTGAACACCCGCATTGCCACGGACCTGGATCTGGCGCTGCCCGGCGGTCACCCGTTGGTCGGCCCCGGCATTCTTAGGCAGCCCCGGCTTGACGGGCGTCTCCGGTTCGCGGTGTCCGAGGTCTCCGAGCTGAGCCCCGGCCTGATCGAAGGCGCACTGGCCATCGGCGAGCGGGTCGCCCTGGAAATGCAGGGGCCGGGCGGCTAGCGCTGCTGTTCTGTCGCGGCGGTCTCCAGAAGCTCGCACAGCGCCAGGCTGCGGTGGACCTCTGACCCGATGTTCCGGTCCAGTCTCTGGACGGTTGGTCCCTCCCGGTCGAAAGCCTGCCACCGGGGGAGCCCCGGACCGTTGGGGTCGCCGCTGCGGGCAAAGTTGGCCCAGTAACGCATCATGATGTCCCCCAGTTCCCGGTCTGCCGGGTCGGTGGGCAGCCAGTCATCATGGGTGTCGAACACGTAGGGCAGCTCTGCACCGTGGTAAGCGCCCATGCTGGCGGCGAGTTCGCCCGGCCGTTGCCGGGTAAAGTGGTACACCCAGGCCCCGGCGCCGCTGCGGCGGATCGCCGCGGCCAGTTGCAGCGTTGGACAGTCGAAATCGGCGGCGCTGGTCAGGCGGTCGAGCTGCGCAAGGGCGTCCCCTTCAGGCGCCAGCTCCGCCATTACGGCATTGCGGATGTCCAGCTCGTCGCCGTCCCGGCCGAGGTGCCGATCCAGCCATTGTTCGGGACGTTCCCCGTCCGCCAGGTACATGCGCCACTCGTTAAGGTTGCTTCCGGCAAGCAAGGGAACGGGCGCGAGCTGCTCCCCGGCAATCTGCGTGGCCAGGCTGAACGGCAGGGTGGCCTCGTCGATGACCGCTTCAAAATAGAGGTCTCCATAGGCCGTCTCCGCGGCAGCCAGGATCGTTTCTGCAGGCAGCTGGCGCAGGGTGTTGATCCCGGCCCCGTCTGCCGGCAGCTGCAGCGCCCCGGTCAGTGCAAGGCCCGCTGCCAGCTGCGGCGACGGGTCGCCGGCGCTGGTCACCCCGTGCCCGTAGCTCTGGCTGATCGCCCGCTGAAACAAGCCCTGTGCACCGGGCGCGACCAGCAGGTACTGCACCAGCCCGGCGCCGGCGGACTCGCCCATGATGGTGACGCGCTGCGGATCCCCGCCGGCGCTGGCAATGTTGTCGGCCAGCCATTGCAAGCCCGCGATTGCGTCGAGCAGGCCAAAGTTACGTTCCGCCAGCGCGGGATGGGCAAGAAAACCGAACACACCCAGGCGATAGGGAATGGTTACCACGATCAGACCCTGGCGTGCGAGGGCCTCGCCGATATAGTTGGGCTCGTAGGCCCAGCCGCCGCGGTTGCTTCCGCCGTGAAAATAAACCACTACCGGCAACGGCTCGCCGGCCCCCTCCGGCCGCCAGATGTTCAGGTACAGGCAGTCCTCGTCAAACTCAGGGCTTGGGAAGCTGTCCGGATCGCCGCCGAAACTTTCCACCACGCCGCGATACCACCGGATCATGTGCCGGCCCTGCATGCAGGCCGCTGCAAACCGGGTGGCGGCGTAGCGTCCCGGCGCCACCGACAGCGGCTGTGGCGCCCGCCAGCGCAGCTCGTTAACGGGCGCCCGGGCAAAAGGAATACCGAGAAAATGGCCTATCGCGCCATCGGCGCTGAGACCGCCCTCGTAACTGACGCCCGGGCTGGCGGTGTGCAGGACCGGCTTGCCCGGACCGGCCTGCGGCGCAGCGCTGTCCGCCGGCGGTTCGCCACAACCGCCCAGGGCCAGGGACAGCCCGAGCATGGCGAGCAGGCGAATTGACGTGGTGGTGCGCATGAGGGTTTCGATAGTACCCATCCCGCGCCCTGCAACGCCACTGCGAAAGCCGGCCCCGGAATTCCCGGGGGCGCCCTGCCAAGTGGCGTTCATGGGCGCGACAGACAGCCCGCGGTTGCGATGAATGGCGCAGCGCCGTGTGTTCTGGCAAGCTGGAGCGCCGTTGGGTTACCCGGGCTCAAAAATGAGCCTTATCAATGCAGGAGATGTGTCTATGTCATCGAGCTCTGGTCACCAGGAAAACCAGGCAAATCCGCAGGGCTGGGGTCAGTTGCGCAGCACTGACCAGGAGCAGGTTGCCCGGGAGCATGCCCGCACCGATCCCGGTGCCTTTCACGGGGATATCGCTGCCGCAGAGTTGCACTGGTTTGACGATGAACAGGGCGCCTGGCTCAGGCGCAGCAGCCGGGACGGCAGCTGGAGCGGATTCGATGCGCAGAGCGGTGACGCCACGGCGCCCGGGATCCGGCCTGCAGACTGGCGGCCCTGGGATAAGGCCTTTGATGACTCCGCGGCGCCTTTTTACCGCTGGTACAGCGGCGCCCATACGAACGCCTGCTTCAACGAGGTCGATCGCCACGTGCTGGCCGGACGCGGCGCGCATGAGGCCTTCCGTTTCGAAGGCGACCGCTGGGATCCCTCGCGCAACGAGGGGCGGGGCGGGCCCGTGGTGGAGCGCAACATCAGCTATCGCGAGCTGCTGCTGGAGACGGTGCTGCGCGCCGGGGTGCTGACCGCGCTCGGGCTCGAGCGGGGCGACCGGGTGGCGTTCAACCTGCCAAACATTCCCGAACAGCTGTTCTACACCGAGGCGGCCAAGCGCCTTGGCATTATTTACACCCCGGTGTTTGGCGGCTTTTCCGCCAAGACCCTGTCGGACCGCATCTATGACGCCGGTACGCGCGTCGTGGTCACGGCCGACGGTGGCTATCGCAACGCCGAGGTCGTCCCGTTCAAGGAGGCTTATACCGACCCGGCGCTGGACAACTTCATTCCCCTGACCTCGGCGCTCAAGGCCCTCGGCGAGGTACTCGACGAGCTGCAGCTTGGCGAACTCGGAGAGCGCCTGGTCGCCGCTGCACGTGACGCCCTGGCCGGTGAGATCACCATCGAGCGCAGCGATCTCATGCGTGAACTGGGGCGTGTGCTGGGCGAGGAAACCGACCTGCCGCCGGCGGACACCGCGAACATCCGCACCACCGTGGCGCGCCGGCTGGCGGAGGTCGGGCATACGGTCGAGCGCGTGCTGGTGGTGCGCTACACGGGCCAGGAGATCGTCGAGCAACCGCGGGACCGCTGGTCCCACGAGCTGTTGGAGACGGCCACGGCGGCCGTGCTGGAGCGCGCCCGGGAGGCGGGCTTTGCGGTGCACAACCGCGAGGAATTGCTCGCCCTGGATGACCAGGACCTCTGGCGCGCCCTGGCTGCCAGCTACCCGGCTGTCCCGGTGCCTTCGGACTGGCCGTTGTTCATCATCTATACCTCCGGCTCGACCGGCAAGCCCAAGGGCGTGGTGCATACCCACGGCGGCTGGCTGGCGGGGATTTCCCACACCATGCGCACGGTTTTTGGCGCCACGCCGGACGACCGCCTGTACGTGGTGGCGGATCCCGGCTGGATCACCGGGCAGTCCTACCTGATCGGCGCACCCCTGGCGCTGGGTATGACCTCGGTGGTGGCCGAGGGCTCGCCGCTGTTCCCGCATGCCGGTCGCTTCTCCTCCACCATCGAACGCCATGGCGTCACCCTGTTCAAGGCCGGCTCCACCTTCCTGAAGGCGGTCATGACCGACCCGGCCAGCACCGATGACATGTCCGCCTATGACATGTCCTCCCTGAGGGCGGCGACGTTCTGCGCCGAGCCGGTGTCGCCGGCGGTGCAGCAGTTCGCCATGGAGCGGGTCTGCGATCACTACATCAACTCCTACTGGGCCACGGAGCATGGCGGGATGGTGTTCTCCTGTCCCTGGGGCGACATCAAGCCGCTGGCGGCGGACGCCAAGACCTGGCCCTTGCCGTGGATCGATGCGGAGGTCCGTATTACCGAGGAGACCGACGCCGGGGGGCGCGTGACGCGCTGGCGCCGCGCGGAGGCCGGTGAGAAAGGCGAACTGGTGATTACCCGGCCTTATCCCTACCTGGCGCGGACCATCTGGGGCGATGCAGAACGCCTCGGCAGCGATGAATGGCGCGGCGACCTGGACCGCTTTCGCGAGGTCTACTTTGACCGCTGGAATGACGGGCTGGCGTACACGCAGGGCGACTATGCGCGTTACCACGATGACGGCTCCTACACCCTGCACGGCCGCTCGGACGACGTGATCAACGTCTCCGGCCACCGTATCGGCACGGAGGAAATCGAGGGCGCCATCCTGCGCGATAAGGTTCTGCGCCCGGATTCGCCGCTGGGCAACGCCGTGGTGGTGGGTGCGCCCCACGACGAGAAGGGTGAAACCCCGGTCGCCTTTGTGATCGCGGCCCCCGGCTCGCGTCTCAAGGATGAAGACCTGGACCGCTTTAAAGGCCTGGTGCGCAGCGAAAAAGGCGTCACCGCGGTGCCGTCGGACTTCCTGGTGGTTTCCGCCTTTCCCGAGACGCGTTCGGGCAAGTACATGCGGCGCACGCTGCGCGCGATCCTGCTGGAAGAGCCGCTGGGTGATACCTCGACCCTGCGTAACCCGGAGGTCATCGACGAAATCCGCGAGACCGTGGCCCAGTGGCATGCGTTTGGGCGCCTCAGCGACGCGCGCGATATCGTCCAGACCTACCGTTACCTGCGCCTGGAGAACCACCCGCTCGGAGACGGCCGGACCGTCGCGCTGCTGACCATCGACAACCCGCCGGTAAACTCCCTGAACGAGCGCTCCCTGGACGAGCTGCACACGGTGCTGCAGCACATCGAGCACCGCGCCGATACCGCAGCGGTGATTATTACCGGGGCGCGCAGCGCCTTTGTTGCCGGCGCCGATGTGAAGGAACTGCTGGAAGTTGGCGAAGCCGGCGACCTGGACAGCGCGCAGACGCCGCCGAACGCGGCGCACGCGGCCTTCTCCACGCTTGAGAACATCAACAAACCGGTGATCGCGGCGGTCAACGGCCCCGCGCTGGGCGGTGGCAACGAGCTGGTGCTGGCCTGCGGTTACGTGGTGGCGGACCTGCATGCCCGCTTCGGCCAGCCGGAAATCAACCTTAACCTGCTGCCGGGCTACGGCGGCACGCAGCGCCTGCCGCGCCGGCTGTACTCGCGCCGCGCGGAAGAAGGACTGGTGGACGCCGCGCGGCTGGTGATCGGTGGTCGCGCCCTGGATGCCGAAGAGGCGCAGGACCTGGGCCTGGTCGACGAGGTGGTCGGCCATGACGCACAGGGGCCCGTGGCCGTGGCCATGGACCGGGTGCGGAGCTGGCTGAACGGTGAAGGTCCGCTGGTTGAAGCCATGGCCGAGCGCCGCGCGCTGCTGGATGCGCGCGAAACACCCTTGCCCTGGAGCGACGCGCTGCTGGAGCACCCACGGCTGGTGGCCACGGTTGCCCAGGCCCGCGCCAGTGGACGGGAAAAGCCCGTCGCGCGCATCCTCGAAGCGCTTGAGCTCGGCGCGCGGGAAGGGCAGGCGGCCGGGCTGAAACACGAGGCGCGCCTGTTTGCCGAGGCGGTCTGTGACCCCGAATGCGGGCCACCGGGCATCACCGCTTTCCTGGAGCGGCGCAGCGCACCGCTGCCGCTCAAGTACACCGAGGTGCCGCCCTGGGCGGACGAGGCCATCCGCAGCCGCCTGGAGGCGGAAGGGCAGCTGCTGCCCCTGGAGGCGCCGTTCTATCCGGGCGTCACGCCCATCCCCGCTTACCAGTACGGCATGGGCGTGGCCAAGGATCCACAGACAGCCAAGCCGGCGCATGGCGATCCGGCCGAGGCCGAGCGCCTGCTGGTGTTGCCGACACCCCGTCCCGGTCCCAATGATGCGCTGGTGTTCATGTTGGCCTCGGAGGTGAACTTCAATGACATCTGGGCCATCACGGGCATCCCCGTATCGCCCTTTGACGCCCGCGATGCCGACCTGCAGGTCACCGGCTCCGGCGGGGTGGCGCTGATCGCCCAGCTGGGCGAGGAACTGGTGCGCGAGGGCCGCCTGGCGGTGGGCCAGCTGGTCACGATCTATTCCGGCCAGAGCGAGTTGTTGTCGCCGGACCAGGGCCTGGACCCGATGGCCGCCGACTTCCATATCCAGGGCTACGAGATCAACGACGGGTCCCACGGCCAGTTCCTGGTGGTGCAGGGACCGCAGCTGCAGCCCAAGCTGCCCGGGCTGACCATCGAGCAGGCGGCGGCCAGCGGGCTGACCCAGGGCACGATTCACCGGGCCCTGTTCCGCACGCTGGAAATTCAGCCGGGCAAACGCTTGTTCGTCGAAGGGGCATCCACCGGGACCGGCCTGGAATGCCTGCGCGCCGCGCGGCGCTCGGGCCTGGGCGTGGTGGGCATGGTGTCCAGCGAGGAGCGCGCCGAGCGCGTGCGGGCCCATGGCGGACAGCCGGTCAACCGCAAGGATGAGCGCTGGGCGGACATCTTTACGCCGGTGCCGGACGACGAGGCGCAGTGGGCAAACTGGGAACGGGCCGGCGAGGCTTACCTGGCCGAGGTGGCCGCGCGGGCCGGCGGGCCGATCGATTACGTGGTCTCGCACGCCGGTGAGCGGGCGTTTTCCCGCTCCTTCCAGCTGCTGGGCGATGGCGGTGTGCTGACCTTCTTCGGCGCCACCTCCGGCTATCGCTTTTCCTTCATGGGCAAGCCGGGTTCCGCAACCGCGGAGACCATGTTCAGCCGGGCGCGCCTGCGCGCCGGACAGGCGCTGCTGGTGATCTACGGCCCGGGGGCCGATGATGGCATCGTCGACGAGGTGGCCGTGGAGGCCATCGAGGCTGGTTGCGCCCGCGGGGCCCGCGTGGCGGTGCTGACCGATACGGTTCCCCAGCGTGAGTTTGTCACCTCCCTGGGCTTTGGCGCGCAGCTCACCGGCGTGGTCAGTGTCGAGGAAATCGCCCGTCGCCTGGGCAGCGACTTTGATCCGCCCGGGCCGATGATCAATCTCCCCAACCCCTTCACCGAGTCCGCGGCCTTCAAGGAGGCGGTGCGCGCCTTCTCGGACCGCACGCTCAAACCCATCGGCTCGGCCATCGGACCCCTGCTGCGCAATACGCTGGACCGTCGCGGCCTGCCCGACGTGGTGTTCGAACGGCGCGGGCGGGACGGCCTGGCGCTGGCGACCTCGCTGGTGAAGCCCAACGTGGGCCGGGTGGTGTATGCGGAAGAGCTGGCCGGGCGCCGCTTCAGTTTTTATGCGCCGCAGGTGTGGATGCGCCAGCGGCGGATTCTGATGCCATCGGCGGAAATCCGCGGCACGCACCTGAATACCGCGCGGGAATATGCGGAGGTGCTGGAGCGCATCGCGGCGGGCATGATTGACGTGGTTGAGCCGGTGCCGGTGCCGCTGACCGAACTCCCCGGCGCCCACCAGGCCATGTGGGACAACGTCCACGCCGGCGCTACTTATGTTGCGGTTCACGGCTTGCCGCGCGAGGGCCTGAAAACGCGGGACGAACTGTACCGTGCCTGGGCGATCCGGGAAGCGGAAGCACAGGGCATTGAATTACGCCGGGTTGATACCGGTTCAGCAGGAACACTGAGATGAACGAGATGAACAAGCGCAATAACGCCTCCAGCATGGCCGGGGCCCGCCTGAAAGGACGCACGGTGATCCTGACCGGTGCGGCCGGCAACATCGGCAGCTACGTGACCCGCTCGCTCCTGCGCGAGGGCGCCCGCGTGGTCATGACCGGTCGCAACGAGGAAAAGCTGCTCGCCTTTATCGACGAACTGGCTGCTGAGGGTTTCGACCGCGAGGCCATGTGCCCGGCCACCGGTGACCTGGCGGATCCGGAAGTCTGCCGCGCCATCGTTGCCACCGCCCTGGAGCGTTTCGGCGAGGTGCACGTGCTGATCAACAACGCGGGCGGCGCCGGCCCCAAGCAGACGCTGGAAAACATCCCCCTCACCGAGGCGGAAGCGCGCACCAACGGCGATGCCGAGACCCTGTACCAGTCCGCCATGAACCTGCTCGGCGGTCCCTGGAACATGGCCCGCGCGGTGGTGCCGCACCTGCCGAAGGGCGGTGCCATCGTCAATGTCTCCACCATCTTCTCGCGCACCGCCTATTACGGGCGCATTCCCTACGTGGTGCCCAAGTGCGGGCTCAATGCCCTGTCCCTCGGTCTGGCCCGCGAGCTGGGCGACGGGGACCGGGGTATCCGCGTGAATACCGTATTTCCCGGTCCGATCGAGTCCGAGCGCATTCATGGTGTGTTCGAGGCCATGGACAAGCTGCAGAACCAGGAGCCGGGCAGTACCTCGAAACACTTCAAGGACCTGATGATCGTGCGTCGCGCCGACAACCAGGGCGAGGGTACAGACGGCAACATGGTCTACCGTTACCCGGTTCCCCAGGATGTCGCGAACACCCTTCTTTGGCTTGCCTCGAACGAGTCCGAAGCGTTTTCCGGTCACGCGTTCGAGGTGACCAACGGCATGCAGGTTCCGGCGCAGAGCCGGGCCAAGCTCGTGTCCTGGCCCGATAACCGGCTGGTGGATCTGCGCGACCAGGTGGTGCTGATCGTCGGCGGCGCCGACGTGGACGAGGCCCTGGAGTTCGTGCGCCGTAACCGCAACCGCGGTGCTTCCGTGGTGCTGGCCTTTCGCAGCACGGAAAATGTCTCCCGCGCCCGTGCCAGGGTCCAGGCCATGCACGATGCGTCTATCCACTTGTTACGCCTCGACCCGCTGCACCAGGAGTCTGTTGACCGCGCCTTTGACTACATTGTCGAGGAGTTTGCGCGTCTCGACGGCGTCATCATGCTGTCCTCGACGCCCAACGGTGAGCACGGCTATTCACTCGGCACCGCCGAAGACCAGGACGTGGAAGCGTTCGTCAATGAGCAGGTGGTGGCACCCGTGGCTTTTGCCCGTGCGCTGTCGCGCAACCTGCACGACCGCCTGGCGGGATCCGAAGCGCCGGCCGTTACCTTTGTCACCAACCCGGACGATGGTCACGGCAATCGCCTGAACGACATCAAGCGGGCCGCGACCGAAGAGCTGATCCGGGTATGGCGCCTGGAAGAGGAACACGCGGTGCGCGAGGGCCAGCGGGCCTGGGCCTGTCTGCCGAACCAGCTGGTGCGGTTTGATAACCGTGAGCCGGACAACCTGACCTTCGCCGCCGACTGGACGGCCACGCTGAACAACCGCGTACGGCGCATGGACCCGATCAACCTGTGGGTGCCCAAAAGCATTGAGCGCGCCACCGGTAAATCCGCCATGCCACTGTCCATCCAGCGGGTCCTGCCCGGTCTGCACCTGGGCAAGAACGTCGTGATTACCGGCGGCAGCCTGGGTATCGGGCTGCAGCTGGGTCGCTACCTGGCCCTCGCGGGGGCCAGGGTGCTGCTGAGCGCCCGCAGTGAGGGCAAGCTGGCCGCCGCCCGGGATGAGATCATCGAGGAGTTGCGCTCCATCGGGTACGCGCGTCCGCATGAGCGGGTGCATATCCTGGCCGGCATTGATGTCGGTGACGAAGCGGCCCTGCAGAAACTGTTCGATCATTCGACCGAGCTCTTTGGCGAAGTGGACTACCTGGTGAATAACGCCGGCATCTCCGGGGCCGAGGAGATGGTCGTGGACATGAGCCTGGCGGCATGGAACCGCACCATGGAGGCGAATCTCATCTCCAATTATTCATTGATCCGCAAGTATGCGCCGGGCATGAAGGCCCGCGGCTTTGGACGGATCCTGAATGTGTCGAGTTATTTTGGTGGCGAAAAATACCTGGCCGTGGCCTATCCGAACCGCGCCGACTACGCGGTCTCCAAGGCAGGCCAGCGGGTGCTGGCGGAAATTCTCTCGCGGCATCTCGGTCCGGAAATACAGATCAACGCCATGGCGCCCGGACCCGTGGACGGCGCCCGCCTGCGCGGTCTCGGCGGCGCGCCGGGCCTGTTTTCCCGCCGTGCACGACTGATACTTGAAAACAAGCGCCTGAACCAGGTGCATACGGCCATCCTGGCCATCCTGGAGGACGACAAGGGCAACGGCGAAGAACTGCTGGGGCGCATGGCCGCCAACGGTATTGATGGTTTGCTTCGCTGGGATACGGCGCCGGAGGCGCTGCGGCGACTCTTCGCCCAGGTGAACGAGGGTCGTCCGGAAGCCGGCGCCAGCCGCTACCTGCTCAACGAGGCACTGGCCACAAAGCTCATGGAGCGCCTGGTGGTCGGCGGTGTCCTGAACCGGGAGTCCGCGGACCGGTTCATGAGCGATTTCGTCGCGCCTCCGGCAGACGAGCCCTTTTTTGCCCAGGAAGATATCGATCGCGGTGCGAAGAAGATCGAAGAGGGCATCATCAACCGCCTGCACCTGCACCGCATGCCCACCGATGAGCAGGTAGCGCTTTCCACGGTATTCAGCCTTGCCGACGACATTGTCAGCGGCGAGACCTTCCACCCCTCGGGCGGTTTGAAATTTGACCGTTCCGTGTCGGAAGGGGAGATGATGCTGCGCCCCGGCGCCGAGGACCTGGCGCGCCTGAAGGGTCAGCAGGTGGTGCTGATCGGCGAGGCGCTGAGCAACGAGCTGGTGGAGATGGCGCAGGGCTTTTTCGCCCAGGATATTGCCGGTCTGAGCGTGCTGACCCGCAGCGATGCCGCCGCGGACGATCTTCGAAACCGGATCAGCGCACCGCAAGGCGTTCACTTTGCCGTGCATGCGGTGGGCGACGGCCTGGAAGCAGGCCTGGACCGGATCATGGCGGACATCGGGCATATCAATACGGTGGTGTGCACGCCTTTCGAGCGTCTGCCGTTGAACGCCCTGACCGGTGAAGCCGGCGGCGACTGGAAACGGGTCCTGTCCCGCGATGAATTTGCCCGGGTGGTGAATGATCAGCTCACGCATCATTACCGCGTGGCCCGCAAATGCGCGCTGATGCCCCGCTGTCAGCTCGCCCTGGTCACGCCGGATACCTCGCGTGCTTCGACCCGCGAGGAGTTCGCCCTGGCGATGTTTATCGAAAGCTCCCTGCATGCCTTCACCGCAACGCTGGGTGTGGAAAGTGAGCGCCTGGCCACGGAGCCGGCAGTGAACCAGGTACAGCTCACCCGTCGTGCCCGGGCCGAGGAGCCCAGCACGGAGCGGGAGCTGGCCGAGGAAATGGGACGCCTGGTGCAGGCCGTTCTGCTGTGCGCCGTACCGGCGCCCAGTCCCCGGGACAGCCGCTACCTGGCGCGGATTTTCCGCGGCAACGCCCTGACGGTCTGAGCGCTTTTTCAACGGCGTGTATCCCGCGTGGCGGGCAGGATTCTGCCCGCTTCCTGCCCATGGAGATGACGAGTGAACCCCGAACTTAAACGCGCTGCGGAAATCGCTGCGCAGTACATCGATTCCTTTGACCGGCAGAAAGTCAGCGGGGAGGTCGATGCCCGGATACTGCGCGACCGGCTGGGCAAGGAACTGACCAGTGATGGCCTGCCGCCGTTGCAGGTGATCAACGAACTTGCAGAAGACGCCCGGGACGGCCTGCTCAACACCGCCGGCGGGCGCTTTTTCGGCTGGGTTATCGGGGGCGGCATTCCCGTGACCGTAGCCGCCGACTGGCTGACCTCGGCCTGGGACCAGAACGCCGGCGCCTATGCCTGTTCGCCATCAGCGGCCATCATCGAGGAAGTGATTGGCGGCTGGCTGAAGGACATTCTCGGGTTGCCCGCGCAGGCCTCCTACGCGTTTGTCACCGGTTGCCAGATGGCCCATGTCACCTGCCTGGCCGCCGCCCGCCACAAGGTGCTGGCGGATGTCGGCTGGCCAGTCGAAACCCGCGGCCTGGCCGGCAGTCCACCGATCCGCGTGCTGGTCGGAGAACACCACGAAACCCTGCTGCGCGCCCTGCGTCACCTGGGAATCGGCACCGATGCGGTGGTGCAGGTCGCCATGCAAGACGATGGCACCCTGGATGTGGCTGCATTGAAAGTCGAGTTGGAAAAGAACCCGGATACACCGACCATCGTTTCCCTGGCCGCCGGCGACCTTAACCGGGGCGCCTTCGACCCGTTCGAGGAGATCTGTGACCTGGCCCATGCCTGTAATGCCTGGGTGCACATCGACGGTGCTTTCGGTCTGTGGGTGGCTTCGAGTCCGCGCTACCGCCACCTGGTCAAAGGCATTGAAAAAGCGGATTCCTGGGCAACCGATGCGCACAAGTGGTTAAACGTTCCCTACGACAGCGGCATCGCATTTGTCGCCGATCCGGAATCGCACAAAAGCGCAATGACCATACCGGCCGCCTACAAGGTCGAGGTTGCCAATGTGCGTGACCAGCTCGAATGGGGCCCGGAGTGGTCAAGACGTGCCCGGGGTATTCCCATTTATGCTGCATTGCGAACGCTGGGTCGAAACGGTGTTGCCGAAATGATTGAGCGTTGTTGCGACCTGACCCGGGAGTTTGTCAGCGAACTGGAACTGTTGCCGGGCGTGGAAGTGCTGACGACCCCGATCATCAACCAGGGCCTGGTGCGGTTTCTCGACCCGGATGGCGATCATGACCGGTGGACCGATGAGGTGATTAACCGGGTAAATGCCAGCGGCGAGGCGTGGTTTGGACCGACGGTATGGAACGGCATGCGGGTGATGCGGATTTCCCTGAGCAATTTCCGCACCACGCGCAGTGATGTTGACCGGGCGCTCGAAGCGATCAAGGCGGCGATAGGCCGCCCCTGAGCGGGTGCGCCGTGATCAGCCGTTGGGTCCCAGCCAGACGGTCAGAAAGCCGGGCAGGGGCACCTGGTACTGATCCTGGATTTTGTCCAGGAAGCCGAACAGCAGGACAAAGGCCACGAACCCCGGCACGAACCAGCGGATCATGAAGCGCCACAGGTCCATGGTTCTGCCGTCACCGAGTTCGCTGACCAGCGACTCCCGGCGCATCACCCAGCCGGCAAAGATTGCGATCAGCAACCCCCCCAGCGGCAGCATCAGGCCCTCGGTCATGAAGTCCAGGAAATCCAGGTAGTCCAGCGAGAACACGTGCGCGGCGCCGATCATCCACAGCACGAAACCGATGCCCATCGCCGCGCCCTGGCGGGTCACGCCGTGCCGCTCTTCCAGCCACGAGACCGAAACCTCCATCAGTGCAATGGAGGAGGTGAAGGCGGCGAACAGGGCCAGTGCAAAAAACACCGTGGCGAACAGGCTGCCGCCCGGCGCCGCGCCAAAGGCGACCGGCATGGAGATGAAAAACAGCCCCGGTCCGCCCGCCGGGTCCAGGCCGGCCATGAAGACAACGGGAAACACGGCGAAACCGGCGATCAGGGCGACCAGCGTATCGGTGCCCACAACGATCATGGAGGCGCGTGGTATGTCCGTGTCTTTCTCCAGGTAGGCGCCATAGGTCATCATCAGCCCGGCGCCGACGCCGATGGAGAAAAAGGCCTGGCCCAGGGCGGACAGAAAGGTGCGGAAGCTGACATCGCCCCATTTGGGCTCAAACAGAAAGCGCATGGTGCTGCCGATGTCGCCCTGGCTTACCGCGTAGACGACCACGACCAGCAGCATGACAAAAAAGGCCGGCATCAGGATGGTCGAGGCGCGTTCCAGGCCGCCTTTGATGCCGCGACCGACGACCCAGACATTGGCCACCATCAGCAAGGCCAGCAGGCCCAGGATGCCCCACTTGGTGGCGAGGGCGTTTTCGCCCTGGCCGATCGTGTTATTGAAATTGGCCACCGAGCTGGCCGCGTCCATGCCGATAAACCGGCCCGTCGGCGCCTGCAGCAGAAAGGCGATCAGCCAGACGGAAATTACCAGGTAAAAGGTCAGCACGAAGAAGGCGGTAAAGGAGCCTATCCAGCCCACCGCGCCCCAGGAGCGGGTGCGGCCCTCCTCCTCCGCCAGCGTCTCGAAGCCCTCGATCGCCGAGCGACCGGATTTGCGCCCCAGGGTGTATTCGGCAATCAGCAGGGGCAGGCCGATGAGAAATACGCACAGGAGATACAGGATGATGAACGCGCCGCCGCCGTTTTCGCCCGCGGTGTAGGGAAAGCGCCAGAAGTTGCCCAGCCCCACCGATGACCCCACCGCAGCCATGATGAAGCCAAAGCGCGAACCCCAGTGTTCGGTTTTTCTGCTGATGCTGGTCATGACTGCGCGTCCTGTGAATTCCGGAATTGCCGCTGCCGGAAGTCTAAAGGCTCCGGCCGTTTAAGGGTAGGCAGTTCTCGTCAGCGCAGAGGTGCTATGATCCGGGGCAGAACATGCGCAATTTATACAGTGCCGGTTTCACCTGCCGCTGCAGTGCCGGCCCACGGGGACAAAAGGAACACGACATTGAAAAAGCCATTGAAAATGATGCTGAACGTTCTGCTCGGGCTCTTCGGTTTACAGGCCGGTGCGGCCGTCGCGGACGTGACACTGTGCATGGATCCGATCGACGGGGGTGTGGAAAGCTCAAACCCGGACCGGCAGGACTGTATTGATGTGCTCGCCTGGAGCTGGGGAGTCGGGCGGTCAATCGCGGCGGGTGGCGGCGGCGGGCGTCAAATTTCAGCGCCAAGTTTCAACGAGATGAACCTGACCCGGCAGATCGACCAGGCTTCCCCCGAACTGTTCGAGGGCGTGGCCCTGGGCAAGGCGTTTCCCAAGGCCGAGCTCTTCATTGACCAGGTCTGCCCGGATACCTGCAAAACCGACGCCAACATACTGAAAATCACCATGGACAACGTCCTGATTTCCAGCCTGAGCCAGGGTGGAACGGATGAAGATGTGGGCACCGAGAGCGTATCGCTCAACTATTCCAAGATCGAATTTTGCTACACGGGCAGAGATGCCCAGGGCAAGGCCACTGCCGCCAACTGCAAGGGGTACGATCTGGAGAAAGGCCAGGGCTTCTAAGCGTTTTCTGACCGCATGAGCGCCGTCGCGCCAGTTACCCGACTGTTTGCCTTCGCCCTGGGCCTGTTCGTTCTTCCCGCGTTCGCCGGCAGCTGGGAAGTGATCAGCGGTGACGTCGAGGAGACGGCCATCGTCTTCAAGCTTGATGATGTCAGGGCGCAGCGTTTGCCGGCGGTCATCCATGAGCGGTCGCTTCCGCCGGTGTTTGCCAGCCAGGTGATCCTGGCCTGTATCGGATTGCCTTCCCGGGCGGGTGGCCTCGTGGTCTACCGGCCCTCAACAAAGCGATGCGCGCCCCTTGAAAGCCTGCCCCGCGCAACGCGGCAGGACGCCATGGAACTGGCCGGCGGCTCCGCCGAAGCCGCCCAGGCGTCGCCGGGCCAGCAGGTCACCTCGGTGATCATCAGCCCAGCGCCGAAATTTACTGCCCAGGCGCTATCCTGCGTCTGTCCCCCGCCCCCCGGTAACCAGGCGCCGGTGGTCAGCCTGCAGTCGGGCGATGCCCAGGCGCGGGCGCCGGGTGAGGCCATTCAGCCGATCGTCTTTGCAGCTTCGGACGTGGACAGCCCTGTCCTGACGGAGCGTTTTGTCCACCGGGTTAATGGTGGCGCCGCGCTCAATGGCCTCCCTGCCGGGCTGTCGGCAAGCTGTACCCCGGGGAGCGGAACCCTGGATTGCAGCGTCACCGGGACCGCGCCGGCTACGCTGGCCCAGTACCAGATCCAGCTTTTCGTATCCGACGGCGCACTGGAGGCCTCCGCGGCGGCGGGGCTGACCGTGCGCGCGGCACCGCCGGTCAATGATCCACCGGTAGTCAGTGTGGAATCCGGCGATGGACAGGAACGTGCGCCGGGTGAGGCCATCACGGCCATCGTGTTCAGCGCCGCGGACCCCGACAGCACGACGCTTGCCGAGCGCTTTGCCTATCGCGTGGATGGTGGACCGGACACCGCCGGGCTGCCCGCCGGTCTCGTCGCCGGCTGCACTCCCGGCGCCGGCACACTCAGCTGCAGCGTCACCGGCACAGCGCCCGCCGTTGCGGGTGTCTACTCGATCGAGTTTTTCGCAGCGGATGAGGAGACCGAGGTCTCCGCCGGGGCAGGACTGACGGTACGCGCGGCACCGCCGGTCAATGATCCACCGGTGGTTAACGTGGCATCCGGCGATGGACAGGAACGTGCGCCGGGTGAGGCGATCGCGGCCATCGTGTTTACCGCAGCGGACACGGACAGTACGGATCTTGCCCAGCGCTTTACCTATCGGGTGGATGGCGGCCCGGACAACGCTGGACTGCCCGCCGGACTTGCCGCAGGCTGCACGCCCGGGGCCGGCACGCTGAACTGCAGCGTCACCGGCACGGCACCGGCGAACGAAGGGCTTTACCGCATCAGCTTTTTCGCCTCGGATGAGGACAGCGAGGTTTCCACCGAAGCCGGGCTGACCGTGCGACTCAGGCCGCCGTCTGTATTCAAAGATGGTTTTGAGCCCCAACCCTAGCGGCAGGAGCAAGAGCCAGGCGGTTTTCGAATCGGCGCTCAAGCTGCATCGCGCCGGTGACCGCAGTGGCGCCCGGCGCCTGTACCGGAAAATTCTCAAATCCCAGCCCAACAATGCGCAGGTTCTAAACCTGCTTGGCCTGGCTGCGAACCAGGAAAAGCGGCGCGAGGAGGCCGTTGAATGGCTTCGCAAGGCACTGGACGCGGAGCCGGATTTTGCCCCGGCCTTACGCAACCTCGGCAACGTGCTGGTTGACCTGGGGGACTACAGCGAGGCCTGTCAGCTTTATCAGCGCGCCCTGGTGCTGGAACCGGCGGATGGTTCGCTGCACGCCAACCTCAGCGTGGCCCGGAGAAACCTTGGCGAGCTTGAGCAGGCGATCGCGTCAGGCCGGCGCGCCACGCAACTGTCCCCGCAGGAGAGCGTTGCCTGGTACACGCTGGGTAACGCCTACCGGGCCAGTCATCAATACCCACAGGCCGCGGCAAGCTATCGCCGGGCGCTGGAGCTGAACGCTGATTTTTCTCCTGCCCGCGATGCGTTGTGCCGCAGCCTCATGACCCTGGAATCCCGGAGCTTCCTGGGGCGCCGGCGACTGCGCAAGACCCGGGAGGCCTACCAGGACTGGCTGAACCACGAGCCAAACAACCCGCTTGCCAGGTTCATGTTGCTGGCCCTGGATGGCGAGCGCCCCGAGCGGGCGCCCGATGAGGTGATCGCCGAACTCTTTGACCGGTCTGCGGACACGTTTGAAGAGCATCTCGGGCGCCTGGAATACCAGGGCCCTGAACTCACCAGGCAGCTGTTGAAGACACACCTGGGGAAACCGGCGGGCGACCTGTCGGTGCTTGATGCCGGCTGTGGAACCGGGCTGTGTGGTTCGTTCCTGCGCGCGTATGCCGGACACCTCGTCGGCGTGGACCTCTCGCCCGGCATGCTGGCACGTGCGCGGGCCAAGAACTTGTACGATGAACTGGTCGAGGCGGAGCTGGGCGCATTCCTGGCCGGTCACCCGGACCATTACGACCTGGTCCTGATGATCGACACCCTGTGTTATTTCGGCAAGCTCGAGACGATTTTCAAGGCAGCGGCCGCAGTGCTGAAACCCGGCGCCGGCTTTGTTTTCACGGTTGAACTGGCCGCAGAAGGCGCTGCAGGAGCAGGTTATCGCCTGCACACCCACGGCCGTTACAGTCACAAACGGTCTTACCTTGAATCCGCGCTGGCGACGGCCGGTTTCGATCTGGTCGAAGTGCAGACCATCAGGCTGCGCATGGAGTCACGCATGCCCGTCACTGGACTGCTGGTGCTCGCACGTCCAACCCACTGAACGCGCTATTCAGATTCCGTTTTGGTACTGTTGTTCTGCCCGAGTTGCAGCGGCCCGCGGAAATTGATGTCACGTTGCGGGAAGGGAATCTCGATGCCCTTCTTCCTGAATTCCGCGTCGATGGCCGTGTTCAAATCGCTCAGGACATGCATGCGCCGGGTAATGTCATGGACATGCACGCGCAGCTCAAAATTCAGCGAACTGTCGCCGAAGGCCAGGAACAGCACGTAGGGCTTGGACAGCTGCGGGTCATTCAGGATGACATCCGGGTGATTGTTGGCCACATCCAGCATGGTCTGCACGACGGTCTCAAGATCACTGCCGTAGCCCACGCCAACCGGCACATCGACCCGGCCGACGTTGGAGCCCAGCGTCCAGTTGGTCACCTGGTTGGAAATCATGTCCGAGTTGGGCACGATCACATCAGCGCGGTCGAAGGTGCGGATGGTGGTGGTGCGGACGCTGATGGCCTCAACGGTGCCCTGGGTGTTCCCGACCACGACCCAGTCCCCTTTCCTTACGGGGCGCTCCACCAGCATGATGATGCCGGACACGAAGTTGTTCACGATGTTCTGTAAGCCGAAGCCAATGCCCACCGACAGCGCGCCCGCGACAATGGCCAGGTTGGCAACACTGATGCCGGCAAATGCCAGCGCGAACAGGATCGCCAGAGCGGTGCCCACGTAACCGAAGGCGGTGACCAGCGCATCGCGCGCACTCGGCTCCATGCGTGTGCCGGCCAGCCATTTGTTGCTCATCTGGCCTTTGACCCAGCTGGTCAGGGCCAGTAAACCCGCCAGAACCAGCAGGGCCCCAAGCAGGTTGAGCGGCACGATCGTCAGGCCGCCAGCCTGGAAGCCCTCGGTAAAGTAGCCCAGGATATCGGTGGTGATCTCCTCGTTGGTATTCCAGATACGCAGCAGCAGCAGGGCGGCGCCGGTCCACAGTGCAAGGTTGGCAAAAAGCTGCAACCAGCCCAGGCCGGGCACATAATGGTCGTCCTCGATACCAAGCACCTTGCGAAGGGCCTTCTGCCATCGAAAGCGACCTTCGTCCAGTCCGTCAAAGAGGTCCTTCAAGACCTGGTTTGCGACCAGTGTGAGGGCAATGACTCCCATGCTGTAGACGGTGCCAACGATGACCAGCACACCCAGGTGCACATAGCCGAAACCCGAGGCGAGCGCACCCGTGAGCAGCACCACGCTGATCAGCAGCAGGACGGTCCAGTTGTTGCGCCACTTTGCAAAGCTGCGCAGCAGCCACGCAATCCAGATGACGTTCAGAACCCATGCCCAGATCAGCATCTGGCGGATCAGGGCAAACATGATGTCATTGATCAGGCCTTCCGCATGCAGTTCAAGTATCAGCCATCTGAGCAGGGCAATAACAGCGAGAACGCGGCTGCGCCGGCTGAGCTTCACGGCGACGGATGCCGGCAAGTGGAGGTACTGAGCGGCGGGCGGGCAGGGGTTCAGCAGCGTCCTGATGAAAGCGGCCGCAGCGAAATACGCCAGCAGGCCGGTCAACAAGGTAACAAAAAACGGTAAATCAGCGCCTTCGTGCCGGTTCAGGCTCAGGAATGCCAGGAAGCCCCCGAGCGCCAGCAGGATCGGTGCGTAGCCGGCAAACGTGGCCTCCAGCGCGTGCAGAAATCCGGAAGCAGCGTCTTCTCCTGCGGCCTGGGCTTGTTGTTTGCTTGCCCGGGAGTGAACCCAGCGTTTAAGCATGAAACCCAGGATCAGACCCAGTAAGGCGATGGCCAGGGCAACACCAAGCTGAGCCGGGTGCAGGTTTCCTGCATCCCTTATGCGCTCAGCAAATGCCGTGATGAAATTCAGCCAGCTCGTTTCTTCCCCCAGATTGGCCCGCACGACATTGAACAGCGTCGGGCCCCGGGTCAGCAGCTGGCGGTGGCGCAGTGTGCCGAGGTAGCCTTCGACCCGCGAGTCCAGGTCAGCGGTGCTGAGCAGCATTAACTTGCAGGTCGCGTTCAGCTCATCCAGGCGGGCTTTCCTGGCCTGAATCTCCCGGAGTTGCTCTGCCATGGCCGGCGAGAGCGGCCCGCTTGGCAGGTCGGCCTCGGCAGCGGTATCCGGCTTTTTACTGTCGGTTTTGGCAGGGCTCTCCGGAACGAAAACGGCGAGTTCGTTATTGACCAGTGAGAGCTGTGGCGCCAGCTGTTGCGTGCAGTCCTGAGCCGTGGAGCGGACCCCGGCGATCTCTGACCTGAGATCCTTGAGTTCACGGGATGATGCGGTGTCCGCCGTGGACACTTCCAGTGTCAGCTGTTGCAGCGCGTTCTGCGCTTTGCGCACCGCGTCAGGCGCCAGCTCGTCGGCTGCCTGCGCCGGCATGATCTGGATCAGCAGTACCAGGGTCCAGAGCTGCAGACACGGGATTGAAAAGGAAAACGATGCCCGTGCTTTGCCCATCAACATGTTTTGATTCCCGGACCGCAAAGCGCAAGCGTAAAACATCTGGATGCACTGACCAAGTCAAACCGAGCGGCGAGGCCGGTTTGCTGGTGATTATTCGGCGACAGGCAGCAGGATTTCGTTGCGGCGCATGAACCAGGGCGTAAAGGGCGCGTTGTAGCGGGCAAAAACCGGTTCGCCGGTCACCGCCAGGTCCTGGTCCCTGGCCCAGGCCTGCAGTGCTGCGAGATGCGACTCGTAGTTTTTCACCGTCCAGCGCCCTGAATAGCGCACCGCCGCCATGCGGTGCGCGGGAATCTCCCGCAGGGTCACTTCCGGGTTGGTTGGTACAGGAATGGTCTCCATGGTGAACTGCGCCGGCATCATGAAGCTCACCGCCCAGCCATCACCGCTGGCGCGCTGGCCGACCGGCGAGGTCATGGCGATCTCCTGGCTTTGCGCCACCTGTGACACCGGCGCGGTCATGGCAATTTCGGTCTGCGCCGTGTTATCGCCGGAGATGTAGTTGAACAGCGGGCGAAAGGCGCTGTTGCCGGCCCGGGAGAACTCACCCTTAACCACCACTTCCGCGACGATCTGTGGCGCGTAGTCCCGCAGTTCGAAATCGCCGTCCTGCATGACAAGGCGGTATTCCGCTTCTTCCGTGGCCATGGCCGCTCCGGTGAGTAGCAGCAGGGTTGCTGCGGCGTTTATTACAACATAGCGCATGGTTGTCCTGCCGGGCCTTGCCGTGCGATGCGCCTTCGTTGGGCTTTCCATGGTCTTTCTCCCGGCTGCTGTGGACCTGGCCCGAATGTTACGCTGCTCACTGACCTGCTGCAGCTACGGGTACGCACAACACGGTAACTCAGGGTTCGCGGCGGGGGCGGCGGACTTCTGTTAATGGGAAAGTCTCGTTTACACTGAGGGCCTGCAACCCCGGGCTTCCGGATATGCTGGACACGTTTTACGGTTTTTTCGCGTCGCTGGGTTACGAGCACCCGCTGCACCCGGCGATCGTTCACTTGCCCATCGGCGCCGTGATTGCGGCCTGGTTTTTTTGCGTGCTGGGCATGTGGCGAAATCATGATGGCCTGCGCCGCAGCGCCTACTACTGCAGCGTCTTTGCCCTGGTGTTCGTGGTACCCACGGTATTGCTGGGAGCGGCCGACTGGCAGCATTTCCTGGCCGGGGCAAAAACCACGCCGATTCAGCTGAAACTTGGCTTTGCCTCGGTGCTGGTCGTGTCGCTGTTCACGATATTTATCCTGGGTTGGCGCAAGAAAGATGCCGGGGCCCTGGCGCGCGTCATGATCTTACCGGCGACGCTCAACCTCGGGCTGGTCGTGGGACTTGGCTACGAGGGCGGTAATCTTGTGTATGGCGGCAAACAACCGGACGCTCCGCAGCAGTACCAGGCCGGCGCCACGCTGTTCAAGAACAACTGCTCCGGCTGTCACGCGGGCGGGGGTAATGTGATCAAGCCCAATCTGCCCCTGCTTGGCGCCGCCCAATTGAAGACCGAGGCATCATTCCAGCAGTTTATTCGTAGCCCCCACATGCCGGGCGGCAAGCAAGGGCCGATGCCGGGCTTTGATCAGTCCAAGCTCAGCGACGCAGATGCCACCGCGCTTTATAACTACATCACCAGGGTGCTGGCGGATCCGCGCGCCAGTGATGCTGCGAGTCCGAATTAGCGGCCTGGGTCGTTTCGATTTTCCATCGTTGAATGAATGTTTACGACAGAATTGATGAGAAGCTGGCCTGCGTGATTTGTGGTCACGCGCAGGGCGGAACGACCCTGTTCTCGCGCCTGGTTCGCGCTCACCCGGACATTGACGGACGCTTTGAATGCGGCATTCTGGCGGTTGATGAGCCGGCAAAAATCCACGAATTGCCGGATGTCGTAAAGCAGCATTTGCGTACCCACTGGAAAATCGACGACCGCACCATTGATCGGATGGGAAGGCAAAGAACTTTCCGGGAGGCCTACGAGGTGCTGGTGGCCGAATCCTGTGTCGAGCCGAAACCTCGCCTGACCTTTGACAAGTATCCGGGTTACACCAGCCGCTTGCCTGCCCTGGCGGGCAAGCTGAATGTTCCGATATTTGCCGTGGTCCGTGACCCGCGTGCAGTTTTCTGGTCGCAGTTTCAACGCCAGTCAAACCGCCGGGGAACGCCGGTTACGCCGGGTGTCATGGTGTCAATGGACCAGGATGTGATTGATCTGGGCGTTTTTTCCCGCCTTTACAATCAGGTTCATGAAAATCTGCAAACCACCCTGGATCAGGGCAGCGGGAATCTCAAAATCTTTCAGCTGGAACAGCTGCTGCTTGATTTCGATGCACAACGGGAGGCGATTTTTCAGCACCTGCGACTCGATGTTCCTGAAACGGTCTTTGCGCCACTGCCGGTGGTGGAGGCGCGTAAGGTCCGGGAGGGCCTGGACCTTTCTGTCCTGGACGCGTATCGCCGGGGTTTGTCCCCGGCACTCTGCGAGCGAATTGCTGAATTAACCCTTCCTGCGGCGTCCTTTCAGGTGACACTGCCCCTGCGAACCTGAGTCAGGGATACGCTCCGGAGTAAGCCCAGGGTGACTCTTCGGTCATCAAGCGGCGACGCCGAAGAGCGACCCGATGGCCGCCGTAAGGCCCATGGCGAAGGCCCCCCAGAAGGTGACGCGTGCAGTTGCGATCAGCACGGGGGCGCCGCCCGTCCGGGCGGCCACGGCGCCCAGCAGCGCCAGGAAAAACAGCGAGCTGATAGAAACCGTCCATATCAGGATGGGCGCCGGGAACAGTAATACCATCAGCAGCGGCAGCACCGCGCCCACCGCGAAGGTGGCGGCTGATGCCAGGGCGGCCTGCACGGGACGTGCTTTCATGGTCTCGGAGATGCCCAGTTCGTCGCGGGCATGGGCGCCCAACGCGTCATGTTCGGTGAGCTGGGTGGCCACGCTGGACGCCAGCTCCCTGTCCAGCCCGCGCTGCACATAAATTTCGGTGAGCTCCGCGTGCTCGTGGGCCGGGCTCGTGGCGAGCTCTTTCCGCTCGCGATCCAGATCGGCTTGTTCGGTATCCGCCTGGGAACTCACGGAGACATACTCACCCGCGGCCATGGACATGGCGCCGGCCACCAGGCCGGCGACGCCGGCGACCAGGATGCCCCTGGAATCCGCGCCGGCCGCCGCCACGCCCAGGACCAGGCTGGCGGTCGAAACGATCCCGTCGTTAGCGCCCAGCACAGCGGCTCTCAGCCACCCGATGCGGTGCGATTTGTGGGCTTCTGTATGTTTCATGTCAACCGGTCTGCCTCGATTGCAACCATCATACCGTGACTGCATTGCTGCATTGCCCATAACGTGCCGGAAATCTGCCGGCAGCAGCGAACGGGTCGCCCGGGAGCAGGAATTCACGAGAACAATACCCGCGCTTCACGTTTTCAGGCATATCTTGGGCATGTGAACACTGAACCTGCAAGTAAAACACGCTGCCCCGAGGTGACGGTCTGGTACGACGGTGCCTGCCCGCTGTGTATTCGTGAAATCCGTTTGATGCGTCGCCTGGACCAGCGCCACGCCATCGAGTTTGTGGATGTGACAACCTCGGAAGGCTGTCCGCTGGATCCGGAAACCTTGCTGAAACGCTTTCATGCCCGTGAACGGAACGGCGACCTGGTTTCCGGTGCGGCGGCTTTCGCCGCCATGTGGCGCGCCATTCCAGTGCTTCGCCCGCTGGGCCTCGCGGTCCGGTGGCAGCCGCTGCAGAATTTGCTGGAAATGCTCTACCTGCAGTTTTTGCGCCTTCGGCCCCGACTTCAGCGTTGGGCCGGAGGGGTGTCGACCTGAGCAATCACCGGTGAATCGGGCGTTGCCGCCACGCCATGCGACTGAAATGCGGGCTAGTGGGACTCGACCGATTGTCCAAACAGGATGATCAACAGACCGAGCACGGCCAGCAATCCGAAGCCCGCGGCGGTCAAGCGGTCGTCATTTCTCAAGGCTGTCCGTGCCGCGAGGCAAGCCTGCAGGGTGTAGTACAGGGCAAAAGCGCGGGAGGCGTAGCTGATGATCTGGAACACGTTCGCGAACCAGGTCAGCCCCAGGCCCAGCAGGGTCAGAACCAGGTAAGCCAACCGGGGCGATACGCGGTGCGCCGTCAATTTCGCCACCAGTCCGCCACAGCCGCTGGTGTCCGCCACCGCCGCGCTGAACTGGGCCGCCAGCGCTGCAGCCACGAGCAGCACCGGCAGGATGGGCGCCACGACCAGCATCATGTCGACGATCGCCGTTTCTTTGAGTTCGAGTTCTCCGCGTTCAAACACGTAGACCATGAGAATGATGTACACCATGTAGATCAGGCTCGACAGCCACTGCGCGCCCTTCATGGACCTGATCAGCGTTTTCTCGTCGTACTCATCCCGCAGGTAGCGCGAGGTTTCAAAGCCCTGCACGGTGACGATAAGTCCAAACGCCAGTGTCACCGCCCCCCAACCCGTTTGTGCCATCGGGTTGAAGATCAGGGCGCCGGCCTGGGCCTTTTGCGCGAAATAGAGCCCCAGTCCAAGCAACAGGCCCGCAATGATCGCCAGCTTCGTGGTGACGGAGAAATACTCCATACTTTCCAGTGACTTGAAGCCTTTTGACCAGCCGACAAAAAGAATAATGACGAACACGGCGGAGGTCAGAATCCGCGCGCTTTCCGGATTGTTGACCGGGGTCAGGCTTACCCCGAAGGCGCCGAGAAGGTTCAGGTAGTAGGCGACAGATATTATGTAGGCGAACCCCAGCGACCAGCTGGCGGCGCTGTCCAGTACCAGTGAGAAACGATCAGAGGACCCGCCCGGAATATCGAGATGGCGCATGTTGTATCGAATGGCTGCGCCAAACAGGTAGGCACCGAGGCAAAGGGCGGCCATGACCAGCGGGGCATAACGACCATACTCGGAATCCAGGATCGGCCCCAGCACCAGGAAACCGCTGCCGATAATCGAGGCCAGCGGTGTGGTCATGGCGCGCCAGCTGATCGTGTTGCGCACCCGCTTTGACCACAACAGGAGCGCCACGACCAGGACGGCGCTCATTATCGCGAGATTTATTGCCATTGGCGTGCCGCCGTTTCCCGGTCACGGTCAGCCGGGCTATTGACCCGTAAAAACATACTGATGAAACAGCTGTTCATTAACAGCTAAGATAACGGGCACGCGAACGGGGCGCAGCAAAAAATCAAACAGGGACGTTAGCCATGACCACCATCACCAAGCTTTTTGCCGGAGCGTTTCTGACTCTGGCCACCGGCCACGCCGTCGCGTCCGGATGCAGTGATCAGCCCGCCGAACCGGCTGCGGCGACTTCGTCGTCCGGCGGGGTCATGGCCTATATTGATCCCGCAAACTGGCGAGCTGACAGAGCCGCCGCCAGGCAGACGATCGCCCGCCAGATGTTACCGCCGGTCGATCCTGCCCAGGCACCTGAACCAGGCTTCCCCAGGTCGTTCAGCCCGGATGGGACCGTGAGCAGTCGAGCTTGGCAATCGGTTTATGACCGAACTCCGTGTCGAGGTTGTCGATGGCGAAATTGGTGACCTGTCACCGCCCCGCTTCACCCGCGGCTGAGAACGTCGGTTCTGATAGCCGGCTTCGCAGGCAAGGGCGCTAACGATGAGCAGCGCTAAACCGTCCCTGATCGCATAAGCTGCTTTGCTGACGGCTCTGATTATGCCGGCTTGGCGGTCAGTCCTGCGGCATTGGCCGCGACCGTCGTCGTGCAGAACGTGAACCAGCCCGGCGAGGGCTTCAACGATCCGACGCCGGTCACGCCGGTGACGGGTAACCCGGAACGACCCTGGGTGAGCAACGGCTGACACGCCTTCCAGGCGGCCGCGGACGAGTGGGCGGCCATGCTGGTCAGTCATGTGACCATCGTTGTCGAGGCCCAGATGACCCGGATTTGTTCTGTGATGCCGCTGCAGCGCCACGCTTGGCTCCGCTGGTCCAACGACGGTTCAGCGTAATTTCCCGAATTCCCCGGTGTTCGAACCCAGGCACCTGGTATCCGGCTGCGCTGGTCAAGCTCGCTCGGCGGTTTCTGATTCTGAACGGCGGACATCCTGATATCCGCGGCGAATTTCAACGTCGGACCATGCGGCTACATCCCGGCTGCCTCGCGAGTTCTCCGACGGCTGGTCCTACGAGATCACCACTCGTTGCCGCACGTCCGGGCTGTCCTTCTACAACACCGTGATCCACGAAATCGGTCATGGTCGTTGGTTTCTTTGACTTTTGCAGACGGCAATTCGGGCGCATTGTTCAATGGCTTCCCTGACCACTACGCCGCAATTTCTCGACAGCGACAGCTGAAGCGAGTCGTTGGCCGTCACCTCGGATGACGCACAGCGACGCGTCGTCGGCCCTGTCCGTAAACGGACTGACCTGGGACGGACCTGAGGTCGGCCAATGTCGACCTGCGTCCTGAAGCACGGGCAGGCAACCGCCAGTCCGGTCGCGTGCAGATGTACGCACCATCCCGTTCGCGGGCGGGTCCTCGGTCAGTCATTTCGATACGACCCTGTCGCCCAACGAGATCATGGAGCCGTTCCTGACTACCGTTAACGAGAAACGGCTAACCAACCACCTGATGCTGGATATCGGCTGGATTACCATGCTGGAGCTGGATGTCAGCATCACCGATGGCCGCAACACGCGGCAGGCGGGTCTGTCCAACAGCTACACGATTACCCTCGACAACAACGGGCCCGCGGACCTGACCATCGTGGATGCGCTGGTCACCAATACACAGCCGGCCGCCTTCCTGGGCGCCAGCTGGACCTGCAGCGGCAGTGGCGATGCAGTTTGTTCCAGCGGCGCCGGTTCCGGCAACATCAGCAGCAATGTGACCATTCCGCTGGGTGGGCGTATCACTTTCCAAGTCAATGGCACGATCAGCGGCGCGTTCTCCGGTGAGCTGGTCAACACGGTCAGCGTAACCTTGCCGGCCAATATCACGAATACGACCTTGTCCACGGACTCGGACAGCACGACGGTGTCGGCTGGTCCCGGAATCACGGTGACCCCGATTTCCAACATCACCACGGAGGCCGGCGGCACGGCGAGCTTCTCCGTGGTTCTCAATACCGCTCCTTCCAGCAGTATCACCATTCCCCTGAGCAGCAACGACCCGGGGGAAGGCGTCGTGCAAAGCAACGTGCAATTCACCAACGTTGACTGGAACGCCCCCAAGGTCATTACCGTGACGGGGGTCAATGACAATGTGGATGATGGCAACCAGGTCTACACGATTGTCACCGGCGCGGCCCAGAGTGGCGATGGGGACTACAACGGCCTGAATCCGCCGGACGTTGCCATGACCAACATTGATGATGACCAGGCGGGGATCCAGGTTTCAGCCATCTCGGGTAACACCTCGGAGGCCGGTGGCACGGCGACCTTTGGTGTGGTTCTGAGCAGCGAGCCCACGGCCAACGTCACGATCGGACTGGTCAGCTCCGATGCCGGTGAGGGTGCGCCCGATGTCAGCAGCCTGCTGTTCACCCCCGGCAACTGGAGTTCAATCCAGACGGTTACCGTGACCGGCATCAATGATGATGTCGTTGACGGAGATATTCCCTACAGTATCAACCTGGCGGCCGCGAGCAGCGCGGACGGGAACTACACTGGCCTGACCGGATCCGCCGTAAACGTGGTCAACCTGGACAATGACACTGCCGGTGTCAGCGTTTCGGCCATCTCCGGCGACACCACGGAGGCGGGCGGTACGGCGAGCTTTACGATCACGCTGAACTCGGAGCCGATCGGGACAGTTACCGTCAACCTGAGCAGCACAAATCCGGCGGAGGGCACGGTCGGTCCGTCCAGCTTCGATTTCAACGCGGGCAACTGGAACAGTGCACAGCAGATCACGGTCACCGGTGTCGATGATGACATCAATGATGGCGATCAGGATTTCGCCATCCAGATCGGAATCACCAGTGCCGATGGCAACTACGGCGGCCTGGCTGTTGAGGACGTGAGTGTCAGGAATGTGGATGATGACACCGCCGGCTTCACGGTTTCCGCGATCAGCGGTAACACCACGGAGGCTGGCGGGTCTGCCAGCTTTACGGTGGTGCTCAATAGCGAGCCCCTTGCTGATGTTTCCACCAACTTAAGCAGCTCGGACACGGAGGAGGGCACGGTCAGCCTCAGTACCCTGACCTTCACGCCGGAGAACTGGAATGTTGCCCAACAGGTCACGGTTACCGGTGTGGATGATGATGTGGCGGATGGCGACCAGGACTACACGGTGTTTACCGCGGCAGCGGTCAGCGCTGATGAGACCTACAGCGGCCTTGACCCGAATGATGTCAGCGTCAGTAACGAGGATGACGATACTGCGGGGGTCACTGTTGCACCGGCCAAGGGCAACACGACCGAGGCCGGTGGGTCCACAGTCTTCTCCCTGGTCCTGCTGAGCAAGCCGACCAGCGATGTCACCATCGGGCTTGTCAGTTCTGATCCTGGTGAGGGCGTCCCGCCTGAGCCGAACATTGTCTTTACCGCTGAAAACTGGGATGTCGAGGTCATTATCCCGGTTGACGGCGTTGATGACGACATCGATGACGGGGACCAGGATTACACCATTGTCACGACAGCGAGCAGTTCGGACAGCATGTATAACGGAATTGCTGTCGACGATGTTGATGTCACGAACGAGGACGATGACACCGCCGGAATCAGCGTATCGCCAATTTCCGGTGACACCACGGAAGCGGGTGGCACGGCAACCTTCAGCGTCGTCCTGGACAGTGAACCGTCGGCTGACGTTGTGATCGGCCTAAGCAGCACGAATACAGATGAAGGAACAGTCTCTGTGTCCAGCCTGGCATTCACTGCAGGTAACTGGGATCAGCCCCAGCAGGTCACGGTGACCGGTGTCGACGACCTGGTGGTTGACGGCGACGTGGCCTACACGATCACGACTGCTCCGGCCAGCAGCAGCGATCCGGGTTATAACGGCTTCAACGCCGCCGACGTGTCGGTGCTCAACCTGGATGACGATGTGCTGCCGGAGCTCATGTTCAAGGACGGCTTTGAGGGACCTGTCCCCTGAAGCTGAGGCAGTGAACCAAAGGCATGCAGCGCCGCGCCCGCCGGGCCGGCGCACCATGCCCGTTCCATTGGTCCGCCTGCCGGTTTAAGCTGCCCCCATGACCTACTGCCTCGCCACCATTGTTGATGACGGACTTGCCTTCGTGTCTGACTCGCGAACCAATGCGGGTATTGATCAGCTGGGCACGTTCAGCAAGATGCACCCTTTTGCCGATATGCCCGGGCGATTTTTTACGCTGCTCAGCGCCGGCAACCTGGCCACGACCCAGGCGGTGATCGCCCGCCTTGAGCGGGACATCCGCGAGGGAGCGGAACAAAGCCTGGCCACCATCGAGCGCATTCGCGATGCGGCCATGTACGTCGGCGGAATTAACCGGGAAATGCAGGCGCGTTATCCGGAAGAAGAGCGCCCGGCGGGCTTTACGCCCGATGCGGATTTTATCTTTGGCGGGCAAATCGGCGGCAGCCCTCACGCCCTGTTTCATATCTATACTGCGGGCAACTTTTATTCTCCAACCAGGCTCGCGCCTTTCGTGCAGATCGGTGAACAGAAGTATGGCAAGCCGATTCTGGACCGTATCCTTACCCCGCAAACCAGCCTGGAAACCGCAGCCCGCTGTGGCCTGGTATCGATGGACTCAACCATGCGCAGCAATGCCAGCGTCGGGCCGCCCATCGAGATGATGCTCTACCGGGCCGGCTCGCCGGGCTCCTGGGTGCACATGGTGTTCCAGGAGGACGATGCCTACCTGAGGCAACTTCGCCAGGCGTGGGCTGAAAGCCTGCGGCAAGCCTTTGACAGCCTGCCCGCCATCGAACTGCCGCCGCCTAGGGTTCGTGCGGTTGAGACCTGAAGCGCTCTATGGCCGTGTGGACAAACTCGATCTTCGCGGCAATCGGCGGGGTAATCACGAAGGGGTACGCGTCCGGCAGGCCCAGGCTGCGCAGCACCTCGTTCAGCCCCAGCGCCAGGGAAACAAAACCCCGGTGCCAGTCCGTCTCCGGACCCATCTCCTGCAGCCCCTGGGTGTCTGCCGACTCCAGCGCGGCGCGGATGTGCAGGTAGTGCGCCCAGCACTCGGCCCAGTCTTCCATGGGGTGCGCTGAGGCGTAGGCAGTGATGTGCTCATCCTGCCAGTTCCCCATCGGTCCATTGTCGTAATAGGCCTGCAGCGCAGCATTGTAATCGGTTCGTTCATCGCCGAAGAGTTGCCGCGCCGCGTTTTTCATCGACTCATCCAGCACCACATCAAAGTAGTAGTGGCCGGATTCGTGACGAAAGTGTCCCAGCAGGGTGCGCACCGGTTCATTCATGCGCTGGCGCATTTCTTCCCGGTAGACCTCGTCCGCTTCCGCGGCATTGATGGTGATCACCCCGTCCAGGTGGCCGATGGCGACGTGATTCTCGGACACGTCCGGATTACTGCGGCGGTCCTCCTTGAATACAAAGCGCAGGTGCTGCGGGGACACCGGCAGGCCATGACGAAGCAGGTCATAAAGCAGGCGTCGCTTGGCCTGCTCCAGCTTGCGCCAGCGGTCCCGGTTCACGATTTTGGACAGACCCGGGATGGTTTTGCTGCTGCGACAGGACAGGCACAGTCCGCCCTGCGGGGACAGCCAGTTGCAGCGGATATCGCTGTCGCGCTGGGCGCAGGTAGGCAGGCCTGCACCGGGCTCGATCTCCGACACCATGCTCAGCGATCCCGGGTCGAATGCCAGGGCGCGTCCACAGACCGCGCACTGGTGATTATCGAAATAGACCGCCTGTCCGCAGCGGCAGTGCAGCGCTTTCACTGTTCGCCACCCACCAGGAACCAGGTGCGCGCCACCTCGGCATGCACCTGGCCGATGTCACTCTGTAAGCGGTCCATGGTCTCGCTCACCGCGAAGGCGTCCAGCCCCGGGTCACCGGGTACGGCAAGTTGTTGCGCCAGCCGGTCCAGAAGCGCCCTCGGAGCCTCGCCACGGGGCAGGGCGGCGCAGGCCTTGCGGCAACGCTTGATGCAGTAGGCAATGGCGCGCGGAAACTGCGTGTCCCGGGTGAGGAACTCCACCACGCGACGACCCTCTACCCGGGGGGCGCAGTACTGGCGGTACATCTGGAAGCCGGACACGGATTTGAGCACATTGGTGCCCAGTTCCGAGCCGAAGCGCGCGACCAGGTCCGGATCCTTGCGGACATGCGCGGTGGCTACATCGACGATGCGGCTGGTCATGTCGGCGCGCTCCAGGGCCTGGCCCAGGCGCAGGAACTGGTAGGGCGCGCCGTGGCTCATGGTTTCGATCAGGCTGCCACTGATGGTCAGGGAGCGTGCAATGCACTCGGACAGCACCTCGAAGCGGTCCTCGTCGTCCAGCACGTCGCCAAGACGCCGGCGGGCGAACTGGCTGAGTTCGTTCACCGCTTCCCAGCTCTCGGTGGGCAACAGGTCCCGCGTGTTGCGCAGGTTTTCCCGCGCCATGCGGATTGAGAAAGCGAGTGACGCGGTGCTTTCGGCATCTGATACCAGGAAGCGCAGCACCGTGGTCTCATCAGCAACCGGTTCCCGAAAGCTGCGTTTGGCGCCGAACACCGTAATCAGTTCATCCCAGCCCACGCCCACCTCGTCCGGCAGGTCCAGGAGCAGCTGCGAATACTGCTGAACAATGCGCGCCGTGTTCTCGGCGCGCTCCAGGTAGCGGCCCAGCCAGTAAACGCGTTCTGCGGCCCGGGACAGCATCAGGAGGCCTCCTCGACGATCCAGGTGTCCTTGCTGCCGCCGCCCTGTGACGAGTTCACCACCAGGGAGCCGCGCCGCATGGCGACACGGGTCAGGCCGCCGGCCGTCACGGATATCCCGGCGCCTTGCAGAATAAAGGGTCGCAGGTCCAGGTGGCGCGGCTCCAGCTTGTCATCGCAGAGCGTTGGCGCTGTGGACAGGTCCAGGGTCGGCTGGGCGATGTAATTGCGGGGGTCGGCCTTGAGTAAGGCGCGAAACTCCTCGTGCTCGGCCTTGCTGGCGCGCGGACCGATGAGCATGCCGTAGCCGCCGGACTCGTTGGCGGGCTTGACGACCAGCTCCGGCAGGTGGGTCAGCACGTGTTCCAGGTGTTGCGGGTCAGAACAGCGCCAGGTCGGGACGTTGGGAATGACCGGATCCTGGTCCAGGTAGTAGCGAATGATTTCCGGCACGTAGGAGTACACGACCTTGTCGTCCGCCACCCCGGAGCCGGGGGCGTTGGCCAGGGCGACATTGCCGGCGCGCCAGGCGCGCAGCAGGCCCGGAACGCCCAGCAGGGAGTCGGGACGGAACGCCTCGGGATCCATGAATATATCGTCAATGCGCCGGTAGATGCTGTCCACCCGCGCCGGCCCCTCGATGGTGTGCATGTACACGCAATCGTCATCGCCAACGAACAGGTCACTACCCTCCACCAGCTCCGCGCCCATGGTGCGGGCCAGGTAGCTGTGCTCAAAGTAGGCGCTGTTGTAGATTCCCGGCGTCAGGACGACAATTTCCGGCTTATCAACGCCGTCACGTTCCGGCGCGATGGACTCCAGCATGTCCAGCAAACGCGTCGGGTATTCGCTCAGCGGACGGATCCGCAGGTTGCGGAACAGGGACGGGAAGGCGCGCTTGATGACCGTGCGGTTCTCCAGCATGTAGGAAACCCCGGAGGGCACGCGGAGGTTGTCCTCCAGCACGTACATCACGCCGTCGCCCCCGCGCACCAGGTCCGAACCGGTCACGTGGGCCCAGACCCCGTGCTTCGGCTTTGCACCCCGGCAGGGCTGCAGGTAATTGCGGGAGCTGTCGATGATTTCCGCCGGCACCACCTTGTCGGCCAGAATCCGGCGGTCGTTGTAGAGGTCGTCGATGAACAGGTTCAGCGCCTGTACCCGCTGCTTGAGGCCCGCTTCGATCCGGTCCCATTCCTGGCCGGACATGGCCCGCGGTACGAGATCAAGGGGCCAGGCGCGGTCGATGTTGTCACCCTCGGAATAAATGGTGAAGCTGATGCCCATGTCCATGATCGTGCGCTCAACAGCGCGCTGGCGCTCCTGCAGCTCGTCCGGGGTCATGCGCTCAAAATAGTCGACGAGGGCTGCGGCATGAGGCCTGGCCGAACCGTCGCGGTCAAACAGCTCGTCGTGAAAGGCGCTGGCGTCGTAGGGTTCTGATTTGATAGTCATGGCAGCGACCATACCAGTACTGATAGGTAATTATCGCGATGAACCGGGAATTTTCGTTATGGAAAGACTCCGCGGCGCACACTAAGCTTCCTGAGCCACCGGGTTTCAGTCTGCCTGGTAATGAGCGGCGATTCAGGTCGAAATGAGGAAACACGTGATGTTGAGATTCAGCAAGATCCTGTTGATTTGCGCGGTTGCCGCCTGGGGTTTCCTGGGCGCGATGCACAACCTGCTGGACTGGCCCGGCACCCTGGGCGCCGTCGGTGCGGTCACATCCATGGTGACAGTCGAAGGCGGGCCGGATAAGTGGCAGGCGGTATCCAGTCCCGTTCTTGCATGGCTGGGCGCCTTGTTTATCTGCCTCTCAAAACTTACCGCCGCGATTCTTTGCACGGCAGGCGCAATCAGCATGACGCGGGCGCGGACCGGGCCGGCGCTGGCATTTGCGCAGGCAAAAAAAATGGCGCTGGCCGGTTGCGGCGTCGCGATGTTCATGCTGTTTGGCGGATTTGTCGTGATTGCCGACGGATTTTTCGAAGTGTGGAATTCCCCTGTCATGCGCGACCCGGTGCTGGGTTCGGCGTTTCGCTACGGCGCCATGATCATGCTGATCGGAATTTTTGTGGGTGCAACCGACGACTAGGCTCGCCGGCCAGGGAGGGTGCGTAAGCGCCTTCTCAGGGTTCGTAGATGACGAAGACCTTTCGTGTCGGCTCCAGCACCTCCCACTCGCCCTCGAAGCCGGCGGGAATGCAGACCTGGTCACCCGGGCCGAGTTGCAGCTCGTTGCCTTGACGGTCGCGCAGCACGGAGCGGCCCTCCAGGATGCGAAAGTACTCATTCTCCGTATAGCTGACCCGCCAGCAACCCACCCCGGCGCCCCATTCGCCGGCGAAGAAGCGATCGTCTGCCGCAAAGTGCGTGACGGCCTCCTGCACCGGCTCCCCGCGCACCAGTCGCTCCCGGGGTGTCGGGTACCGCTCGGTTTCGGCGGTACTGGTGGCAAAGCTGATTACATCGTCGAGTGTTTTACCCACTTCATGCTCCGGAATGCGGCTGAGTCCTGACTGCGGACCGTGATCTTCCAGATGATGATAGCAGCGCCGGCTGACTACCCGGCAAAGCGTCCGGAGGCGATCACCGGCAGGGTCCACCAGATGATGTCCCGGCTCGGCAATTTGAGCTTCAGTTCATGCAGAACCGGCTCGACCAGGGCCGCTTCCAGCACCAGTTCAAATAGAACGCGGTTGCGGCGTCCGGCGACCTGCTCGTTCAGGGTCATCGCTCCGACCTGCCCGTGACCGCTGGTCGGATAGCACTGGTAGCCGACGATGCGTTCGTCGGACAACAGGGCATCCAGGAATTCCTCTTCCAGGCCCGGTGGAATATTGATCCGCAGCAGTACGCATTCATTCATCAGGATTCATCCTTGGTAAAACGGCGGTACAGGACCGGCAGCACGAACAGGGTCAGGGCCGTACTGGTCACCAGCCCGCCGATGACCACCACGGCCAGGGGCTTCTGGATTTCCGAGCCCGGCCCGGTCACGAACAGCAGGGGCACCAGGCCCAGTGCGGCGATGGAGGCTGTCATGAGTACCGGTCTGAGCCGTCGTTCCGCACCTTGCCGGACCACCTCGTTGATGGACAGTCCGCGGTCGCGCAACTGGTTGAAGTAGCTCACCAGCACCACGCCGTTGAGCACGGCGATGCCCATCAGCGCGATAAAGCCCACGGACGCCGGCACCGACAGGTACTGGCCGGAGATGGCCAGCGCCAGGACCCCGCCGATCAGGGCCAGTGGCACATTGGCGAGGACCAGCGCCGCCTGTGACACGGAACGGAACGTGGAGAACAGCAACAGGAAGATCAGCAGCACCGCCACCGGCACCACCAGCATCAGGCGCTGCGCGGCCCGTTGCTGGTTTTCGAATTCGCCGCCCCAGGCAATGGTGACGCCGGGGGGGATGTCCAGGGACTCCGCGATGCGCTGCTGCGCCTCCTCCACGTAGCCGACCAGGTCGCGGTCACGCACATTGGCGACCACCACCACGAACCGCTGTCCCTGCTCGCGCTTCACGGAAACCGGACCCTCCACGCGTTCCAGGTCAACCAGGCTGGTCAGCGGGACCTGGCCGCCATCGGGAAGACTGATCAGCGCGGCGGCAAAGGTCTGCAGGGGGTCGCCGTCGGACTGGGGATAGCGCAGGATGACCGGCACCCGCGCCGTACCCTCAACGACTTCTCCCGCCGGCAGTCCCTCCACCTGCACCCGCAGGTGGTCGAGCAGCTGCTGCGTGTCGAAACCGTAGCGCCCCAGCATTTCCCGCCGGGGGCGCAGCACCACGTATTGCATGCCCTCGTTCACACCGACCAGCACATCAGCGCTGCCCTGGATGCCTTCAAGCACGGCGCCGACCTGCTGGGCCAATTCGTTTAATTGTTGCAGGTCCTGCCCGAAAATCTTGACCGCGAGATCGCCGCGGGAACCGGTCAGCATTTCCGAGACGCGCATGTCGATCGGCTGTGTGAAGCCGTAATTGATGCCCTTGAAGTGCTCCATGACATCGCGGATCGCGTCCTCCAGGCTCGGCCTTGCCGCCAGGTCGCCACTGATCAGCCGGCTGCAGCTCCAGAAAGATATCGGTCTCGTTCAGTCCCATGGGGTCCATGCCCAGCTCATCGGAGCCGGTACGGGCCACGATACGGTTGATCTCCGGCACCTCGGCGAGCAGGGCGCGCTCCACGGCCATGTCCAGTTCCAGGGATGTTTCCAGGTTGATGGAGGGCAGCTTTTCCAGCTGCACGATGAGGTCGCCCTCATCCATGGTCGGCATGAAGGTCTTGCCGATAAAGGGAAAGGCCACGACCGCCAGCAGCAGGAGAATCCCCGCGGCGGAAAATACCAGCCACTCGCGCTCCAGGGCCCGCTGCAGCAGGGGACGGTACAGCGCGGCCAGCTTGCGGGGCAGCCAGGGTTCCTCGTGTTTGGTGGATGAGAGCAGGAACGAGGACAGCACCGGGATCACCGTCAGGGACAGCACCAGCGAACCGGCCAGCGCAAACACAATGGTCAGTGCAACGGGGCGGAACAGCTTGCCCTCCAGCCCCTGCAATGACAGCAGCGGCAGGAACACGATGATGATGATCAGGATGCCCGATGTGACCGGCGCCGATACGTCCTTCACCGCCCGGTAGATGATGTGCAGTCGCGGCAGGCGACCATGGTCGTCGCGCTGCAGGCGCGTGACCACGTTTTCCACCACCACCACCGCCGCATCCACGAGCAGTCCGATGGCAATGGCCAGCCCGCCCAGGCTCATGAGGTTGGCGGACAGGCCTGCAAATTTCATCGCGATGAAGGTGACCAGCGCGGACAGGGGCAGAATCAGGGCCACGGTCAGGGCGGAACGCAGGTTGCCCAGGAACAGGCCGAGCAGGATAAGCACCAGGATCACGGCCTCGACCAGGGCGCGGGAGACGGTCGCCACCGCGCGACCGACCAGGTCGCTGCGGTCATAGAAGGGGTTGAGGGTGACGTTCGGGGGCAAGGCTGCCTGGACCTCTTCCAGCTTGAGGCGCACGCCGTCGATCACATCGCGGGCATTCGCATCGCGCAAACTGACCACCAGGCCCTGCACCACCTCCGCCTCGCCATCGCCGGTCACGGCGCCGTAGCGTTCCAGGCTGCCCAGGGAAACGTCTGCGACCATGCCAACGGTGATGATGCGCCCATCCACCTCCCGCAGCGGGGTGTCGCGGATCGCCTCGACGCTGTCAAAAGCGCCTTCGGCACGCACGAGCAGGGATTCCTCACCCCGGGACAGGCGGCCGGCGCCGTCATTGCGGTTGTTCTCGCGAATGGCCTGTTCCAACTCGGCGGTGGTGATTCCGAGCGCCACCAGGGCGTCCGCATGGGGCGTCACCTGGTAGGTTTTTACCTTGCCACCCAGCGCGTTCACATCGGCAACGCCCGGCACCGTGCGCAGCGCCGGCCGGATGACCCAGTCCAGCAGGTAGCGTCGTTCGGTCAGGGAAAGATCCGGGCTGTCCACGGTGAACATGAACAGCTCACTCAGCGGCGTGCTCATCGGCGCCAGGCCGCCGCTCACGGTTTCGGGCAGGGCGTCCCGCGCCGCTGCCAGGCGCTCGGCCACCTGCTGCCGGGCCCAGTAAATGTCCGTGCCTTCCTCGAAATCGATGGTGATATCGGTCAGCGCGTACTTGGCGATCGAGCGCAGCATGGTTTGCCGGGGCACGCCGAGCAGTTCGACCTCGATCATGCGGGTGATGCGGGTTTCCACCTCTTCCGGCGTCATGCCCGGCGCCTTCATGATGATTTTCACCTGGGTGGGCGAAATGTCCGGAAAGGCGTCGATGGGTATGGCGCGAAAAGCCCACCAGCCCGCCGGCACCAGCAGGGCCGCCAGCAGCAGCATCAGCAGGCGCTGGGTGAGAGAAAAGCGAACCAGTGCAGCGAGTAACACGCTCAGTCGCCCCCGCCCATGCCCAGGCTCATGCCCTTGAGCGCCGCGGTCCCGCGGACCGCGACAATATCGCCGTCCTGCAAGCCGCTCTGAACGATCCAGTCACCGGCAGCGGTGCTGCGCGCCCCGATCACCCGTTCCTCGAAGCCACCGGGCACCGCTACATAAACCACGTCATTGTCGTCGAGGCGGACAACCGCAGCCGGGGGAACCACCAGCGCGCCGCCGGTCTCCAGCACCGTCCAGGCCGACAGCTCGCCGGGTCGCAACTGGGCCGCGTTATCGGGCAAGGCCCGCACGCTGACCGTCTGGGAATCCGGGTCCACCACCGAGGATACGAAGTCGATGACCGCGCCGGCGTCGCCGCGCAGCGCTTCCAGGCGCATACCGGGTTCGAGATACGCGGCAGCGGAACGGGACAGGAGCGCTTCGAGCACCAGCTGCTGCGGATCGCCGAGACGCATGAGCGTCTCGCTCTCATCCACCCGGGTGCCGGGATTGACATTGCGCTCGAGGACAAGCGCCTGCACCGGCGCGCGCAGCACCAGGTCGGGTGAAATCTTTGAGCGGCTTGCCAGCATTTCCAGCTCAGCGCCCTCCAGCCCGGCAGCCAGCAACTGGCCTTCCAGGCCGGACAGATGCGCCCGCGCCGCCGCATAGCTGTAACGGGTCTCCTGCCAGCGCCGCTCGGAAATGGAGCCGGCTGCGCGCAGTTGTTCATCCCGGGCCCGCGAGGACTCGGCCACGTTGTATTCGGCCAGGGCCTCGAGGTAATTCTGCTGCAGCGCAGCAAATTCCGGGCTGCGCAAGGTTGCCAGCGGCTGGCCCGGCTCCACCCGGGCGCCTTCGCGAACCGCCACCTGCGTTACTACGCCGGGCAGGGCCGCACGGATTACCCACTGGGCGTCAGGCGAAAAGGCCACGCGCATGTTGATGACGCCCGCAGCGGCGCCCTCCACGCGTTCGACCAGCGCCACTTCGATTCCCAGCATTCCCTGCTCCTGCTCGCTGACCTGCAGCGTGGCCGCGTTGGCGTTGAATGCGAGACATGCCAGCGCCCAGGCGCCGGCTCCGATATAGCGTTTCATAGGCTTTCCCCTGCCGCCTGGTTGTAGGCCGCGATGGCCGCGTCATGTTGTAGTAACAGCCGTTCGTACATGCGCAGGATGTCGCGGTAAGACTGCTGGCGCCGCAGCCACTCCTGCACCGATATATCGCCGAGCTCCAGTGACAGGCGATCCAGCTCCTGTCGCTGCTCTGCCGCATCCATCAGCACCCGGGCATTTTCCAGCTGCCGCCCGATGGTGTGGAGGGTGTGCTCCGCCTCGTGCAGCCCGAGTTCCAGTTCGCGCCGCAATGCCAGGTAATCGGCCTGGGCGCGGGCCATTTCCTCGTTGAGGATGGCCAGCTCGGGTTTGCGGGCCGGGCTTTTGCCGAGGGGGAGTTGCAGACCGACGCCGAGCGCATCGATCCGTTGGCTGGGCTGATCGGGGCGCGTGCCGCGCCAGTACAGCTGGACAGCGGGCCGGTACGTGTTCGATTCCTGCTTCGTGGCGAGCGTTGCCGAGGCCTGTTCAAAGCGGTCGCGGGCAAAGCGCAGCGCGGGGTGTTCATCGGAGATTGTTTCCACGCTGGAGCGGGTTTCGTTCGGGTCCCGCGGCAGGGCGTCCACCGCCGTCAGGGCGAGGTAGTAGCGCAGCGCGTCCTGGTAATAGGCCTCCAGGTTCAGCATTTCCGAGCGCCAGCTTGCCAGTTCCTGGTCGACCGCCAGCCGGTCACCGAGGGCGATATCGCCGGCCTCCTCGAGAATCACCGCCTGCTCAAGGACCAGCTCCAGCTGTGCTTCCTGCTGCATGGCCAGTTCCAGGTCCCGCTGTGTCAACAGCACGTCCCAGAGGGCGCGCCGCACTTCACCGCTGACACGCCAGGTGAAAGCAGCACTGGCCGATTCGGAGGTCTCCAGGGCAGCCTCGGCGAGCAGGTTCTGGGTCTTTTTCTCGCCCGGCAGCCACAGGGGCACGGACAGGCTGACTTCGTCCTCGTAGAAGCCCGTGTTATCCAGTGCCCGGTCACTGATATGGAATCCGGACAGCTGTGTGCTGTCAGGAAACCAGTGATCCGCGTAGGCCTGTTCCGAACGGGCGCGCGCGCTCCGCGCGGCCACCATGCCGAGTTCCGGATGTCGTTGGCGGGCTGCTTCGGCGAGTTCAACCAGGGTCAGCTGGTCGCTGACCGCGAGGGTGAGCGTGTCATCCCCGTCTTTCGATGCGCCGGCGGTTTTGTGAAAGCCGAGAAGCAGGAGCAGGAACAGCGCCGGGAGGATGGGCGAAAACCGGTTTGCTCTCCGGAAAGGCGTGGTAAAAGTCATCAAATTCCTTGAGTTTAAGATGCCGCTTTGGGAAGCTTGGCGACCCGCAGAGTCTCGGGCATACGCCGCCGCAAAAGAACCGCGCATGTGTCCCAAATCGGGCCGTGGTACATTCGTACCATGACGTTTTCAGGCCGGGACTAGAGCACTTTTACAGGCTTCACTGCATTGATTGATTTATACAAGAAAGAACTTTTCATTATCTTGATGCTGGTCATTGTTGTGCTCCTTAGCGGGGCGGATCTGTTTCATGACCTGAAGGAAGGTGCCGCAAAAGCGCACCTCGCGATTGAAGTGGTGCTGATACTGGCCTCCTTTACCCTGATCGCCGTGCTCGCCATCGGTGTCTGGCGTCAGCAGCGGGACAACCGGAGACTGAAAAAGGAGTTGGCAGCGCGCGAGGTCGAGTCTCTGGCGCGCCCCTCACCGGAGTTCCTGGAAGCGCGCCATCGGCTGGCGCAGCTTGCCGAGCGCCAGTTCCACGAGTGGGGCTTTACCGCAACCGAGCGTGAGGTCGCACTGTTGCTGCTCAAAGGTCTCAGCTTCAAGGAAATCGCCGCAGTTCGCGACACGGTGGAAAAGACCGTTCGCCAGCAGGCTTCCGCCCTGTATCGCAAATCCGGGTTAAGCGGTCGCCATGAGCTCGCCGGCTGGTTTATCGAGGATTTTCTGTAAGCGGTGTGCTAACAGCCTGGTTTGTTTGCTGGGCCATGGGGCGGCCCTGTGTCAGGGTTTGTTGATGACCAAGCGGATCCGGACCGCCCGGTGGTCCGAAGGCCAGGGCGTGACCACGATATCCGCCTCCGGCGCCTTCTCGCCGATGATTGCCGCCTCGGTGATTTGCGCGGTGTCACCGCGAACCAGCACATAGTCGATCCGGTCATGGTGGTCAGCGGGGTCCGACGGTGCCGTAGTCGGCGTCCAGGTAAAGGCCGGTTTGCTGATTTCGTCCGGATAAACCGCCCGCACCGCGTCCACGAAGCCCTGTTGCTCCAGCGCCAGCACAAAGGGGTAGGCGACGGCTGCCGGGTGGCGCCCAATGGCGGCAGCGCGCTCTGACCAGTCCCGGTGTGAGGGTTCGTTGAAGTCGCCGAAGATCACCTCGAGATCGGCCGGGCCGGCCTGCATGATGCTGCGCTCAAGGAGTTGCAGCGCGCCGCGACGGGCGGCGCCGGCGGCGGCCACCGCGGCTTCAGGGCTGTCCAGGAACGGGGCGCCGTCGTATTCAATGCCGAGCAGCTGGTAGGGCTGGTAAGGGTAATCCGTGGCGTGGATGTTGAACGCGTGGACCCGCAGGCCATCGAACTCGATGGCCACGCCCAGGTCGTTCGGCAAGGCTGCAACAATCGGATAGCGGCTGATGATGGCGTTGAACCAATTGGCTTCGCTGGGCTCGCTCTGCAGGTAGTGGTAATAACCCAGTGCTGCGGCAATTTCGGCGCTGCGGTCCAGGCCGGCGCCGGGACAGCTGGGACCGGTGCAGTCGTCGCCCTCGGCGCGCGACTCCTGCAGGCCGATGATGTCGGCGTCAGCGGCGCGCAGCACCGCCACGGTCTGGTCAATGGGCAGTCCCGCATTGGCCCCGGCGCCCCACATGTTGAAGCTCATCAGGGTCAGTGTGACCGGCTGTGACTCTGCGGATGCCCCTGCGGCCTGGGTGCCGGAACAGCCCAGGATTCCGCAGAAGGCCAGGATCCGCAGCAGGTTTACAGCAAAGCAAAAGTTCGTGCCCATGCGTGTCCTGATGTCAGGGTGGTTAACCGTTTAGGGAGAATACAGGTAATAATGACGGGGTCATAACCGCGCTTGATAACAGGACCCCTAATCCGTGATCAGATTCATCAAAACCGCCGCCATCAGCGTTTGTTTTGCCGGCCTCGCGCTGGTCCACAACGCCGAAGCGCGGACCTACGAAAAAGAGGAACCGCCGCGTGAGCTGACCGCGGAGCAGGCCGCCAATGCGGAGGCCAACTACCAGAAATACTGCGTGTTGTGTCATGGGGAAAACCGCGAGGGGTATGTCAACGACCATGCCCCGTCCCTGCGCAGCCAGAGCCTGTTCGAGTCCGGTGTGCCGCACGCGATTCTGCGACCGCTCTCCTACGGCAGGGAAGGGACCCCCATGGCGGGCTACCTCGATGAAGTGGGTGGACCCATGACCCTCGACGAGGTCTGGGACCTGACCTACTGGCTGTTCTGGCAGTCCGGTGCCGAGCGGGTCCGCCTGAGCGAGGACCCGGTGTCCGGCGATGTGCAGCGTGGCGAGCTGGTATACCAGGCCAATTGCGCGGTCTGCCATGGTGAGAATGGCGAGGGAATCTCGGCCCCGGCCCTGGGCAATCAGTCCGCCCTGGCACACAACAAGGACGAGTTCATCCGCTACGCGATTGAGAACGGCCGTGACGGCACGCCGATGGTCTCCTTCACCGGCATTCTTTCGGAGGAGGATATCGATAATGTGACCGCGTTCATCCGCAGCCGCGCCACCGGCTGGACCGCCGGCAAGCTGGCATTGCGCCCGATACCGACACCCGACCAGTACGTGATCAATCCTGACAGTGATGACCCCGACTTTGAATTGTCAGAAGGTAAATTCGTTTCCTCGGCTGATCTGTACGCGGCACTGGAAGCGAAAAAGCGCATGGTGCTGATCGATACCCGGGTCCCGTCGGTCTGGCAGCGGGCGCACATCGAGGGCTCCATTCCGTTTCCCTACTACACGGACCTGGAAGAGAAGGCCAAGGACCTGCCGAAGGACGTGCAAATCGTGGCGTACTGCTCCTGTCCGCGGGCTGCAGCCGAGTACATCACGGACCAGCTGGCGGAACTTGGATATACCAAGACCGCCGTGCTTTACGAGGGCGTTTTCGGCTGGATGAACATGGGTTACCCGGTCACGCGATCGGAATAGCCCGCTGTGCTTCCCCGGCGCCCCTGTCCCCGGCTTTCGTCGCTGCTGGAAAGGGCGGGCGGTTCAGGGGTCGCCGATGTTGGCGGGAAAGCTGACCCAGAATACCCCGCGCAACTCGCCCGCCTCGAAACCGGTGGCCTGATCGTCCGGATAATCCGCCTCCAGCGCGGCCTGGACGTCGGGTGACAGCCCGCTGCCATGGCAGGCCAGGCAAAGCGGCTGGGTGATGATCGGCTCGATATAGCCGGTGAGGCCGTCTTCCAGGGCGACCGTCTGCGGCGCCAGCCCGGCGCCCGCCTGCAGATAGGTCTCCAGTGCGGCCGTGGCCCAGGCCGGTCCCTGGTTGTCCGGATTCCGCAGCCGGTGCGATGTGCGTCCCACGGTGACGCCGTCGACGCTCAGCGAGCCGGCGATGGCGGGCGCCTGGATTCGACAAGCCTCAATGGCCGGGCCCGGGCCTTCTTCAAGCCCGGCGCTGAGCGCCGCTATCAGCTGTTGCTTGAAGGGCAGCAGCAGCGCCGCCCCGGTGTCCCCGGATGAATCGGCGAGTGCGGGTGCGGTGGAGAATCCAACGATTAACGGAAGTAACAGGCGCAGACGGCCGGTCGAAAAGCGTTGCATGGGCCAATTCCTCTCAATCCCGGTGATATTCAATTATAGCCGGCGCACCGCCGGCTTATCTGTGTGCCGGGAGACTTTTCCGCGGCCTTGTCGCGCTATGATGAGGCCTGGGCGCCCCACGCGCGGCCACGACATTCACCCCAAGGAACCTGCATGAGCCATCCGGAACAATCCAATCTCAAGTTCACTGACCTGGGCCTGAGCAAGCCCCTGGTCGATGCCCTTGAGAAGGTAGGTTACGAGAACCCGTCGCCGATCCAGGCGCAGGCCATACCGCTGCTGCTCAAGGGCGAGGACCTGCTGGGTCATGCGCCGACCGGGACCGGCAAAACCGCGGCGTTTGCGCTGCCGCTGCTGTCGCGCATCGACCTGCGCCGGAACGAGGTCCAGGTGCTGGTTCTCACCCCGACCCGCGAGCTGGCCATCCAGGTGGCCGAGGCTTTTCAGCGTTATGCCTCGCAGATGGAGGGCTTCCACGTCATGCCGATATACGGCGGGCAGGATTATTCCGTGCAGATCAGGCAGCTCAAACGCGGGGTCCAGGTGGTCGTGGGGACGCCGGGGCGGGTGATGGACCATATGCGCCGTGGCACGCTGAAGCTTGGCGGCCTCAAGGCGCTGGTGCTGGATGAGGCAGACGAGATGTTGCGTATGGGCTTCATCGATGACGTGGAGTGGGTGCTCGAGCAACTGCCCGCGCAGCGCCAGATCGCCTTGTTTTCCGCGACCATGCCCCGCGAAATTGAACGAATCGCCCGGCAACACCTGCATGAGCCGAAAGAGATCTCCATCAAGTCGCGCACCGCAACGGCTGAAACGATCCGCCAGCGCTTCTGGCTGGTCAGCGGTTTGCACAAGCTCGATGCGCTGACGCGGATCCTGGAAGCAGAGCCCTTCGACGCGGTGTTGATATTTGTACGCACAAAGATTGCCACCACTGAACTCTCCGAGCGGCTGAAGGCACGCGGTTACGCGGCGGAGGCGTTGAACGGGGACATGCCCCAGCGGCAGCGCGAGGACATGGTGGAGCGGCTTAAAAACGGCAAGCTGGATATTCTCGTGGCCACCGATGTCGCTGCCCGCGGCCTGGATGTTGAGCGCGTCAGCCTGGTATTGAACTATGACATTCCCAACGACACGGAGGCTTACATCCACCGGATCGGTCGTACCGGCCGGGCGGGGCGCGAAGGGGACGCCATCCTCTTTGTGGCGCCGCGCGAGCAGCGCATGCTCAAGGCCATTGAGCGGGCCACGCGGCAGGAGATCAGCCCGCTGGAACTGCCCTCAACGGAGCTGATCAACAACCAGCGAATTGCCAAGTTCAAGCAGTCGATTACCGACATGCTGGCCAGGGGCGAGCTGGATTTCATGCGGTCCCTGCTCGAGCAGTATCAGCACGAGCATGATGTGCCCGCCATGGAGATTGCCGCCGCCCTGGCAAAGGCGTCCCTGGGTGACGGTGAGTTGCTCCTGGCGCCGGACCGGCCGCAGCCCCGCGCGCAATCGTCACGCGATAAATCATCAGACAAGGCGCCCGGCAAGGTACAACGCGCAGGCCGGCATACGGTAGCCGAGGGTGAAGGCAGCGAGACCTACCGGATCGAGGTGGGCAAGCGGCACGGGGTCAAGCCGGGCAATATTGTCGGCGCGATCACCAACGAGGCCGGACTGGACGGCCGCTATATCGGTCACATCGACATTCGCGAGGATCACAGCCTGGTGGATATGCCGGGCGGCATGCCAAACGATATTTTCCAGGATCTCAAGAAGGTGCGCGTCGCCGGGCAACGGTTGAACATCACCCGCCAGGGCGAGGCGCCGGATCTGCCGGGAGCGTCGCCCGGGCCCGCCGCCGCGCGCCCCGCGAAGCGTGGCAAGCCCGCCCACGGGAAAAAGAAGCCGCGCGCCGCAAAAACGCGCAGCAAAAAACCGCATGCACGGTCATCCAAAAGCTGATTCCCGGCGTCGCGGGTCATTTACTGCTTTTCAAGGCGGACAAGGAACAACTAAGATTGGCGCTGGTTCAGCGTGCTTGGCCGGACCGGATAACGTTTACACACCATCAGGGGCAGTTCAGTTATGAGTATGATGAGCGAGTTCAAAGAGTTTGCCATGCGTGGCAACGTTGTGGATCTGGCGGTTGGCCTGGTAATCGGCGCCGCCTTCGGCAAAATCGTGACAGCCTTTGTCAACGATGTGCTGATGCCGCCCATCGGCCTGGCGGTTGGCGGCGTGGATTTCAGCGACCTGGCGGTAACGCTCAAAGCCGCCGCGGACGGACAAGAAGCGGTGATGCTCAACTACGGCAGCTTTGTGCAAACGGTCGTGGACTTCACCATCATCGCTTTTGCGATCTTCCTGGTGGTGAAGGGTATGAATTCCTTGAAGAAGAAGGAAGAAGCGGCGCCGGAAGCCCCGCCGGAACCTTCGGCGGAAGAAAAACTGCTCACGGAAATTCGCGACCTCCTCAAGCAGTCAAATAACTGATTGACCCGGAGGAATACGCGGGCGGCGAATGATCAGCCGCCCGCTGCCTTAACCGCGCGGGCGGCCATAACCGTGACGAGGTGCGCCCGGTACTCCGGGGAGGCGTGCAGGTCGCCGTTCAGTCCGCTGGCGTCAATGGCCATACCCGCAATCCGGTCCGCGGAAAAGTCCTCGCTCAGCGCGGCCTCCATAGCCGTTTCGCGGTAGGCGCAGGGACCGGCGCCGGTGACGGCTACCCGGATCCCGGAGCCGAACCTTGCGACGAAGACACCAACCACCGCGTAGCGTGAGGCCGGGTTCGGAAACTTCACGTACGCCGCCCGCTCGGGGACCGGAAAGCGTATGGCGCGAAGAATTTCCCCGGTCTCCAGCGCCGTGTCGAACATGTCCTTGAAGAACCCATCCGCCGCGATCTCGCGCCGGTCCGTGAGCACAGTCGCGCCCAGCCCCAGGACGGCCGAGGGGTAGTCTGCCGCCGGGTCGCTGTTGGCGACCGAGCCGCCGAGCGTGCCACGGTTGCGGACCTGCGGATCGCCGATGCGGCCGGCCAGTTCCGCCAGCGCCGGAATTCGCTCCTGCACCAGCTTGCTGTCCGCCACCTCCGCATGGCGGGTCATGGCGCCGATCTCGATGGCGTCGCCAAGATCACGAATGCCGTTAAGCTCCGCCACGCCGGCCAGGTCAATCAGCGTGGTCGGCTGTGCCAGACGCATTTTCAGCGTTGGCAGCAAGGTCATGCCGCCGGCGAGGAGTTGCGCATCCGGGTCCGCCTGCAGCAGGCTCACCGCCTCCGCCAGGGTGTCCGGCTTCCGGTAATTCAGCTCATACATGGCCTGCGCCTCCTGTGTTGCGCGCCGCCCGGATCGCCTGCCATACGCGCTCCGGCGAGGCCGGCATCTGGATATCCTTAACGCCAAGCGGTTTGAGCGCGTCGAGTACCGCGTTAATCACCGCGGGCGGTGAGCCGATGGTTCCGGCCTCGCCGCAGCCCTTGGATCCGAGCACGTTGTGTTTACAGAGTGTCACGCTGTTGGCGACGGAGAAGTTGGGAACGTCATCCGCCTTGGGCAGGCAATAATCCATCATGCTGCCGCTGAGCAGCTGCCCGGATTCCGGGTCATAAACGCAGCGCTCAAGCAGCGCCTGGCCGATTCCCTGGGTCAGTCCGCCGTGCACCTGGCCCTCGACGATCTGCGGATTGACGATGGTTCCAAAATCATCCGCCGCGGTCATTTTGAGAATCGTGACTACCCCCGTTTCCGGATCAACTTCCACCTCGCAGATATGGCAGCCGGCGGGGTAGGTAAAGTTTTTCGGGTCGTAGAACGAGGTCTCCTCGAGGCCCGGCTCAAGGTCTTCCAGCGGATAGTCGTGCGGCACGTAAGCGGTCATCGCAACATCGCCAAAGCTGACCGACTTGTCGCTGCCCGGCACGCTGAACTGCCCGTTCTCAAATACAACCGCCGCCTCGTCCGCCTGCAGCATGTGGGCGGCGATCTTGACGGCCTTGCGCTTGATCTTGGCCAGCGCGTCCATGATGGCTGCGCCTCCAACCGCCAGCGATCGTGAACCGTAGGTGCCCATGCCGAACGGCACCCGGCCCGTGTCGCCGTGCACCACGTCCACCAGGTCGTAGGGTACGCCCAGTTCCTCCGCCACCAGCTGGGCGAAGGTTGTTTCGTGTCCCTGGCCATGGCTGTGGGAGCCCGTGAGCACCGTCACCGAGCCGGTCGGATTGACCCGGATGGTGCCGGCCTCAAAAAGCCCCGCCCGGGCGCCCAGCGCTCCGGCCACGTTGGACGGCGCCAGGCCGCAGGCCTCGATATACGTGGAAATACCGATACCGCGCAGCATGCCACGCGCTTCGGATTGCTTGCGCCGCTCTGCAAAACCGTCCCAGTCGGCGAGTTCCAGCCCCTGGTCCAGCGTCGCATGGTAATCCCCGTTGTCGTACTCCAGGGCCACCGGTGTCTGCCAGGGAAAGGCATCGCTGGGAATGAAGTTCTTGCGGCGGATCTCCACCGGATCCATCTCCATCACCCGCGCGCACTCGTTCACCAGCCGCTCCAGCAGGTAGCTGGCCTCGGGGCGTCCTGCGCCACGGTAGGCATCCACCGGCACGGTGTTGGTAAAGATCGCCTTGACCTCCGCGTGTATCGCCGGCGTTTTGTAGGGTCCGGCGAGCAGGGTCGCGTAGAGGTAGGTGGGAACCGACGGCCCGAAGGTCGACAGGTAGGCGCCCAGGTTGGCTTTGGTGCGGACCCGCAGGCCCAGGAACTGGCCGTGCTCGTCCATGGCCATCTCGGCATGACTGACGTGATCGCGGCCATGGGCGTCGGTCACAAAGGATTCGCTGCGCTCCGCGGTCCACTTGACCGGTCGTTGCAGGCGCCTGGAGGCCCAGGTCACCACGGCCTCTTCCGCGTAGTGGAAAATCTTGGAGCCAAAACCGCCGCCGACATCGGGCGCGATAACCCGCAGCTTGGACTCCGGTATGCCCAGCACGAAAGCGCCCATCAGCAGGCGGATCACATGGGGGTTCTGGCTGGTGGTGTAGAGCGTGTACTCGTCCCGGCCGCTGTTGTAGTCGCCGATGGCTGCCCGGGGCTCCATGGCGTTGGCGATCAAGCGGCTGTTGACCACATCGATGCTGGCCACGCGGTGAGCCTGGTCGAAGGCGGCCTGCGTGGCGGCTGCGTCGCCAATTTCCCAGTCAAAGCAGATATTGCCCGGCGCCTCGGGCCAGACTTGCGCGGCATCTTCGGCGCAGGCTGATATGACGTCCGCCACGGCCGGCAGTTCTTCGTAGTCGACGAAAACCAGTTCGGCGGCGTTCTTCGCCTGCTGGCGGGTCTCGGCGATCACCACGGCCACCTGGTCGCCGACGTGACGCACGACATCGCTGACCAGCGGCGGGTGCGCCGGCTCGGCCATGGGGCTGCCGTCCTTGTTGTGCAGGGCCCAGCCGCAGGGCAGGCCGCCGACGCCATCCCCGGTGAGGTCCTTGCCGGTAAGCACCGCGACGACGCCGTCGGCGGCGAGGGCATCGGACGTGTCAACGGACAGGATGCGCGCATGCGCATACGGTGAGCGTACGAAGCAGGCAAACACCTGGTGTGGCAGGTTGATATCGTCCGTGTAACAGCCCTTGCCGGTGATAAACCGGTGGTCTTCCTTGCGCAGGGGTTTGGTACCGATGCCGTAATCAGCCATTGCTGTTCTCCATCACTCTGTGCGTCCTCAACCCCGCATGGCCTTCGCGCCGGCCTGCACGGCCAGCACGATGTTCTGGTAACCGGTGCAGCGGCACAGGTTGCCGTGCAGCCAGGTGCGGATTTCTTTCTCCGACGGGTCCGGATTGCGCGCCACCAGGTCCAGGGCGCTGAGGATCATGCCGGGGGTGCAGAAACCACACTGCAGTCCATGGTGCTCGCGAAACGCCGCCTGCATCGGGTGCAGTTCGCTGTTTGTGCCGACACCCTCGATGGTGAGCACCTCCGCCCCCTGGGCTTGCGCCGCGAGCATGGTGCAGGATTTGACGGATTTGCCGTCCACGTGAATCACGCAGGCCCCGCACTGGCTGGTATCGCAACCGACGTGGGTTCCGGTGCGGCCCAGTTGTTCGCGAATCAGATCAACGAGCAGGGTGTTGTCACTGACGGTGGCGTGGACGGGGCTCCCATTCAGTGTCAGTTCTATGTCCAGGGCCATGGCTAGCTACCTCGATAAGGCGATAGTTGGATAAGGCGATAGTTGGTGGTTTCAGGCGGTGTTCTCGAATGGCTTATCAGCCTAGCAGAAACCACAGCAACAGCAAGACTGCCAGCGCCGCAACAGCCAGCGCGATCCAGCGGCCGGCGGTCCCGCTTTTCTTCGCCGCGGGAAGGTCCGTGCGAACCGCGTGCTGGTCCAGTTCCCGGGAAAACGCGGCAAAGAACTCATCAGCGGTCTTGCGCGTCGCTCCCTCGACCAGGCGGGAACCGACCTGGGCGAGCTTGCCGCCGACTTTCAGGTCCGCCGTGTAATCGAGAACCGTAATCTCGGCGTCCTCCGTGAGCGACACATTCGCCGTGCCGCGGCCAAAACCGGCGGCGCCGGCCTTGGCCTCTCCGACCAGCGTGTAGCGCTCCGGGGGGTGTGAATCTTGCAGGTGGATTTTCGTATCAAAGCTGGCGCGCACCGGTCCGATTGCGGCCTTGATGCGTCCGTTCATATGGGATTCGTCGACCTGCTCAAGGGATTCGCAGCCGGGAATGCATTTCTCCAGGATCCGCGGATCGTTCAGGGCGTCCCAGACGGCCTGGCGGGGGGCTGCAATTCGATATTGTCCGGTGATGTCCATGGATTGTCCTTGCGGGGTCAGACCGTCCAGCCGGGAATCGCCGCTGGTTAAAAGCATCTGCTTGGGTCCGGGGCCGTTACACGGCGCAAATTTCGTCTATAGTCCAATCGACGTCGCGTTCAAAGCGCGACAATAATAGCATCCTGCGCTTGCCCCCGGTCCTGCCTGCATAAGCTTCCAGGTTCCGGTGCAGCGCTGACAAGAACGGCGTGTCCCGGGGACGGGGCTGGCCCCGGCGGCGTCGCCGCTGCGAATCAAGGAGGAAATCCCACCATGTCTGAACAAAAGAAACCGCCTTATCCCCTGTTGCCCTACAACGAGGAAATCACGTTCCACCCGCAGGAACTGGTGATCAACAAGGAGGCGTCGGTCAAGACGACGGCATCGATGCCGTTTTACTACGCTTCCTTCGTGGGCGTCTGGGTCTACTGGATGACCGACCTTGACCGCGTGGCGCCGCACTTTGAGCCCCCGGGCGGCGGCTCCCCGGACTTTAACCCTTACGTGTTCAAGGACGAGGAGGGTAACGACAAGGCGCTGGTCGCGATCAACTTCCAGACCTACACGGACCATGCGGGCATGGCCCTGGGCGTGGTGAACGAGGTGGAGTTCAATATCTGTGCTTACCCGGTCAGCGATGAACGCCGCATTCCTCACGGCCTGAGCGTTGATGACTTCCTGATGGGCATTGACCAGACCAAGCGCATCGGTCTGTTCCGCATTCACGTACCGGCCGACAACACGATTGCTGTTGCCGCCGGGCGCGCCTTTTTCGGCGAGCCGAAATTTTTTGCCCAGTTTGCCTACAACGTTCCGTCGCTGAATGAGCCCGGCCGGAACGTCTGGGACATCAGCGTTTTCGACGAGCACGCCACCGGCCTGGACCCGGTCAAGAACAAGGACCACCTCCTGTTTCACATGTTCGTTCCCGAGTTGAACATGATGCCGCGCTGGGCCAATACCTCTCCGCTGGCGCTGTATACCTACGTGGGTGACATTCCGAACGGCAGCCACTGGCAGATGCTGTTGCCGATGGCCCATTACCACCCGCTGCCCAGCGAAATTGCCAACGCCCTGACCATGGAGGCCGGCGACAGCCAGGATTACGGCATGGCGCGCGATATCCGGACATTGATCGGTGACAGCAAGGCAGTCGCCGTGCAGGTGTTCCGTTCCAATCCGGCCTGCATCGAGGGTGGCGCCTATGACGTCCGTTGACCGGGGCCAGCTGGAGCGCTTTGTCGAAATCTCCAGCGCCATAACGGGATACGAGGTAACCACGCTCTGGGGCACGGGTCAGGCGGAGGAGTACTTCACTCACGTGCGGGACCAGATCGGCGAGGCGCGCATGACCGGGTTTATCGCCCAGGAAGTGGATGCACAGGCGGTCATGCAGGGCAATTACCTCGTGGAAGCACGGGCGATTATCAAGCTCTGGTACCTGGGCACCTGGCATATGGGCGCCGTGCCTGCCGGCACCGTGACCTTTCGCATCTCGCCCCAGGCCTACGTGAATTCCCTGGCCTGGACGGCCATGGGTGGACACCCGCAGGGCGCCAAACAGCCAGGCTACGGCAGTTGGTCCGTGCCTCCGGTCGGCAAGGGTGATCAGCTGAACCTCAAGGTGTCCTCGTGAGTGCGTCAAGCGGGGAAAATGGATCCGGCGGAGCGCCAGAATATGACGTGGTGATTGTCGGGGCGGGCATGGTTGGCAGTGTGCTGGCCAAATGGTTGACCCGGGCCAATAAAAAGGTGCTGCTTTTGGAGGCCGGTAAGGGAGAGGCACAGACCTATCATGGGTATCAGTCTTTTGTAGACCGCTCCTATCTGCTTCCGGGCATGCCCAACGCCCCCTATCCGCAGAATAACGATGCGGGAATGCCTGGCATTCCCTTTCCCGCGGACAAGGAAAGCGATCCAACCGCCTGGTTTAACCCCAAGGACCAGTACTGGCTCCAGAAAGGCCCGGTGGCCTTTGGGAGTGACTACGCGCGGGTTCTTGGCGGCACCAGCCTGCATTGGCTGGGTATTGCGATGCGCCATGTGCCCGGCGACTTTAAACTGAAAAAGGAATACGGCCGCGGCCTGGACTGGCCAGTGGACTACCAGGAAATGGAGCCGTATTACCGGCGGGCGGAGTATGAGATGGGTGTGTCTGCGGACACTCATGAACAGACCTATCTGGGCGCGAAGTTCGCCGAGGGTTACGTCTTTCCCATGGAGTCGTTTCCCATGACCTACCTGGACTACGCGCTCAACGAGGACATCAAGGGCCTGACCTTCACCGACGGCGATGAGACCTTTCCCATTGAGATTGTCCCCGTGCCGCAGGCCAGGAATGGCACACCCAACCCGGATGCCCGCGTGAACTCCATGGTGGCCATGGAAGGGCCAATGAATTGGCAAGCAGCACACCCCGACCGGGAGAAGTACCCCGACCCCCCTTACGAGCCACTTGGGAACCCCAGCATGCGAGGGGTTGGTCTGGGGGACCGCTGCGAGGGAAATTCGAGCTGTATTCCAATCTGCCCGGTGCAGGCGAAATACAACTCCGGCAAGTCCCTGGTCCAGGCGAAGCGAAAACACCTGGAGCTGAAGACGCAGTGTGTGGCGTCACGGATTATCAAGGACGAGGACAGCCGTCTGATCAAGGGGCTGGAGTACATCCACTACGGCGTATCGCCGGAATCTCCGCACACGACGCATACGGTCACCGCGCACATTTACGTGATTGCAGCCCACTCGGTGGAAACCGCCAAGCTGTGCCTCATGTCGGACGTGGCCAACTCCAGCGATCAGATGGGACGCAATCTCATGGATCACCCCTACATCAACTTCTCGGGCCTCTATCCGCGCAAGATCTGGGGCTACCGCGGACCTGACGTGACGGGCGGCATGCCCCTGATGCGGGATGGAAAATTTCGCAACGATCGGGCCGCCTTCCGGACCGATATCGGCAACTGGGGATGGGTGTTTCCGAAGGGCGCCCCGTACTCGCTGGTTGACGAGTGGGTGGAGTGTGATGGCCTCTATGGCCGCAAGCTGCGGGAAAAGCTCGAGGACGAGGGGCCACGCCATATGCGCATCGGCTACCTGATCGAGCAGCTGCCGGACCCGAATAACCGGGTCACCCTTGCGGACAAGGAGGGGAACATCGAACTGGACCACCTGGGTCTGCCACGCCCTGTTATCCATTACGATCTGGATGACTACACGCTGGCAGGGATGGATGCGGCTGAACGCCTCACGGACGCCATCTTTGAGAAGGCGGGTATTGCAAAGCAGCCACAGACACGTGGCAGCGGCACCAAGACCTACCGGGACAAGGATGGTTCGGAAAAGGTGTTTCAGTTTTTCGGTTCCGGCCACCTGATCGGCACGCACATCATGGGTCGCGACGACCAGAAGGACACTACGGTGGTGAATTCCTGGCAGCAGACCCACGACCACGAGAACCTGTTCCTGGCCGGCTGTGGCAGCCTGCCGACGAGCGCTACTGCGAACCCCAGCCTGACCATGAACGCCATGACGTTCAGGACCCTGGACAAGATCATCGAGTTACTGGACACCGAGGGGGACGCATCATGAGTCACAGCCATCACGTACACGTCGCGGAAGCGCTTGATGAGCAGCGGCAGTCCCACTGGCCGGACAAAATCCGCAAGCGGAAATCGCTGCACAAGCATTTGCAGACGGCGATCATGCTGGAGCATGCGACCATTCCGGCCTACCTCACGGCGCTCTATTCGATCAAGAATGCGGACAACTCCGACGCGGGCCTGGTGCTGCGTAGCGTGGTCATCGAGGAAATGCTGCACCTGACCCTGGCGGCCAACGTCCTTAACGCGGTCGGTGGATCACCGAAGATCAACCGCCGCAAGTTCGTGCCCAAATACCCGACACGACTGCCGCATTCGGCGAACCGCTTCGAGGTCTCCACGGAGCGCTTCAGCCCGTCGGCGGTGGAGACCTTCATGCGCATTGAGCACCCTGGAAAGGGGCCCGTGGAAGAACCGCAGCCCGATGAGTACGACACGATCGGGCAGTTTTACCTGGCCATCGAGGAGGGGCTCACCTGGCTTTGTGACAAGCACGGGGAAAAGGAGATTTTTACCGGTGCGGCGGATTTGCAGATACGCCCGCAGGATTACTACGGCAGTGGCGGTCGCATTATCGAGGTGAAAAACCTGGCAACGGCGATTGCCGCGATCCGCGAAATCATCGACCAGGGCGAGGGCGCCTGGAAGGAAAACCCCGTCACCGGCAAAGACCACCGCGTCATCTGGGAGGATCCAAACGGGGATCTCGCCTCGCCGCATGACCAGGCTTCCCATTTTTTCCGGTTCGATGAGATCCGCCAGGGCCGCTACTACGATGTTGGAGATGAACCGGGCAGGCCCAGTGGCGAACGTCTGCGCATGGACTGGGACGCGGTCTGGCCGATCCGCGCCAACACCCGGGCCTCGGACTTCCAGGAAGGTACCGAGATCCGCGAGTTGCTTGATGATTTCAACCGGGCTTACAACAAGTTTCTTGCCGTGTTGCACCAGTCTTTCAACGGTTCCCGAGGCATGCTGAAAACGTCCGTACCCATGATGTACGACCTGAAGTACCGGGCCCAGGCCATCGCGCGGGTTCCGATTCCCGGCAGTGACGAGAACGTCGGGCCGAGCTGGGAGTGGGTGCCGGGCTGAGCCGCCCGGACGCGCCCCGCTTGCGGGCGCGCCTTATTCCGGCAGGTTCATGGCGCGGGCTGTGGCCATAAAGCGGCTGTCCTCGCGCACCGGGTCGGGCCAGGGCAGCAGTTTGAAGCGGGCCATGTCGCTGACGCGAATGTCTTTGGCTTTATCAATGAAATGGTAGGCCGTATCCACCTCGCCCAGGCCCGCGTGAATCAGGGCGCGGTCCAGCGGCGAGACATAACGCTTGCCGTCCCGTTCGTCCAGCCTGTCGAGCACTTTCCTGGCGTCGTCCGGGCGCCCGGCCAGCGCGTAACTCATGCCCAGGTAGCCCTGCATGTAATACCCCTCGCTGAGCGTCTCTGCCTCTGCGTAGGCTTGCGTGGCCTCCGCGTAGTCGTGTTGCTTCAGGTACCAGTCCCCCAGCCGCCACAGGGCCAGCGGGTAGGTGGGGGCCAGCGCGCGCGTCCGCTCGATCTGGTCACGGGCGGCGTCCAGGTCCCCGACCAGCAAATACCCATAGGCCAGGTGGTCGTTGATGATTTGTGACAGGGGGTCGAGGCTGACCGCTTTCTGGAAGGACTTCAGCGCCTCGTCAAAGCGCTCCATGACGAGCAGGTACCAGGCGTACCACTGGTGGGCGGTACCATAATTCGGGCCCAGTTCAATCGCCCGATGGAAATGATCCCGTGCCTGGTTCCAGTCCCTGTCGTAAAACAGCGTGGCATATCCCAGCGAGGCATGGGCTTCGGCCAGGCCGGGATCAATTTGCAGGGCCTTGTTGTCCGCATCTTTGGCCAGCGGATAGCTCTCCTTGGGCGCCTTGATGCTGTAGTAGCCCAGAATGTTATAGGCATCGGCGAGGCCCGAGTAAGCCAGCGCGTATTCGGGGTCACGTTCCAGCGCCTTCTGGAAGTGTTCAATGGAGCGCAGCACATCGGTAGGTGTGCGCCTGTTCCAGAGAAAACGCCCGCGCAGGTACTCCTGGTAGGCATCAATGTTGCCGGTATCGCGCTTCTGCAACCGTAGCTGCTCGTCCTTGGACAGTGCCGGTTTCAGGGCCGCGGAGATTGCCGTGGCAATTTCTTCCTGCACGTCGAAAAGATTTTCCCAGCTGCCGCTGTACCGCTCACCCCAGAGTTGGGCCTCCTTGACGGCGTCAACCAGTTCGGCCTGCACGATCAGGCGGTCACCCACGTGACTGACGGAGCCTGTCACCGTGGTCTGGACCTTCAGCTCTTTGCAGATATCAGCCGGTGAAATATCACTGCCCTTGTAGCGAAAGGCGGACGAACGCGGCACCACGCGCACGTCTTTGAGCCGCGTGAGCTTGTTGATGATGGTTTCCGTGATGCCGTCGCTGAGGTAGTCCGCTTCCGGATCATTGCTGCAGTTCATGAACGGCAGCACGGCGACCGAGTGCTGATTGGCAGCCAGGTCATCGACCAGTTCGATGGTGGGATCCAGCGGCATGTTGGACCAGGGCGTGGTCACTTTCTTGGTATCGAACAGCACCGTGCCGGATGCGGAGCGCTTGATGCCATCGCGGGTGATATTGAAGAACCAGCTGAGCAGAACGACAACGGGAATCAGTCCGGCCAGCACCCATACCAGCACGCGGTAAACGTCCTCGGAGACTGGCAGCACCGGCAGGAAAAGGTCTGCGAAGGCCAGGATGGCAATGGCCACCGCGAGGTAAGCTGCCACGGTTTGCGGCATCTGGCGACGCAAGACTTCCTTGTAAATCGCGTTGAACAAACGATCCGGCTCCCTCGGTCTTGCCCAGGTCCAGGCACAACGCGCAATTCTACACCAGAGTGTCAAGCCCATGCAGGACCCTTTGGCGCTGCAAAGCGCATGGTCTCTGGTCTTCGGGCCGACGGCCAGCCCCGGCCGGGGCGGTGCAGAACCTGGGTTTCGGGACCTGACCCCCGGGCGGCTTCGAGGGCATTTGAAATTTTTCCTGTTCAAGAGCTGCCATGCTGCGTAGGCTGTGCGCCCCCCAGCGGACCTGGCGCAATGATTTTTAACCTGTTTGTAAAGAAGAACGGCAACTGGCGGGACGACACGCTCTCCGGGCTGACCGTCGCGCTGGCCCTGGTGCCGGAGGCCATTGCCTTTTCCTTCATCGCCGGTGTCGATCCGGTGGTGGGGCTGTGGTCTGCCGTGTTTCTGGGTCTGATTACGTCCGGTTTTGGCGGGCGGCCGGGCATGATCTCCGGCGCCACCGGAGCGATCGCAGTGGTCGTGGCCAAGGTGGTTGAAATGGGCAATGCTGCAGGCCTGGAGCAGGGCATCGAAAATCTTGGCATGCAATACCTGTTTGCCACCCTGATGATCGCCGGCCTGATCCAGGCGCTGGTCGGCGCGCTCAAGCTGGGGCGATTCATCCGCCTGGTGCCGCACCCGGTGATGATGGGTTTCGTCAACGGGCTGGCGATCCTGATTCTGCTTGCCCAGTTCGAATCGTTTCGCGCGCCGGACGGCAGCTGGCTGGGGTCCGATCAACTCCTGGTTATGGGTTCGCTGGCGTTGCTGACCATGGCAATCATCCAGTTCTTTCCGCGACTCACCCAGGTCGTGCCCTCGATTCTCGTGGCAATCATGGCGGTTACCCTGCTGACCCTGCTGGGGGTCGTGGATACGCGTACGGTGTCGGATGTGCTGTTCGAAGGCACCGGCAGCGCCGAGTTGAGCGGGGTCCTGCCGGCCCTGTCGTGGCCCGGGGACATCGTCTGGGACCGGGCGACGATCCTGTTAATCGGTGGCACTGCCCTGACCGCGGCAATGGTCGGGCTGATCGAATCGCTGATGACGCTGCAGTTGATCGATGACATGACCGAGACCCGGGGCCGGGGCAACCGGGAGTGCTTCGCCCAGGGTGGAGCGAACTTTCTCTCCGGCCTGTTTGGCGGCATGGGAGGTTGCGCGATGATTGGGCAGAGTCTGATCAACATCAAGTCCGGCGGCCGGGGCCGCACTTCCGGCGTCGTGGCGGCGGTCGCCCTGACCGTGTTCATCATCGTGGGCGGCCCGGTGATCGGCGCCATTCCGGTCGCGGCGCTGGTTGGCGTGATGTTCATGGTCGTGATCGGCACCTTTGAGTGGGCCACGTTCAGCACCGTGGGCAAGGTGCCGCGCTCGGAAATCTTCGTCATCCTGGTGGTGACCCTGGTGACCGTGCTCATGCATAACCTGGCGCTGGCGGTGGCGGCGGGCGTGGTGGTCTCCGCCCTGGTGTTCGCCTGGGAAAGCGCCCAGCATGTTCGCCTGAACCCGCACGATCTTGCCGACGGCACGCGCATCTACAACCTGCAGGGCGTCCTGTATTTCGGCTCCGTTCGGGAGTTTGGCGAGAGCATGTCCCCGGCGACGGATCCGGACGAGGTCATTATTGATTTCAAGGATGCACGCGTTGCGGATTACTCGAGCATGGAAGCCCTCAACGCGTTGACTGAGCGTTACCGTAAGGCCGGGAAGCGTCTGCGCCTGAGGCACCTTAGCCCGGAGTGTCAGAAAATGATCACCACGGCCGGCTCACTGGTCCAGGTGGAGGTTGCCGAGGACGATCCGCACTACAACGTGGCGCGCATGTAGCGGGTCAGGCGACGTGCCCCGCGCCGCGGGGCGGTGGCGCGGCCTGTGAGATAAACATTGCTATTTCCGCAGCATAGGCGTATTATCTCAAGCACTCGTTTCCAGGGAAGCCAAGAGTGCCTCCCGCGAGCAACCACCGATTAGTTGCAGTCCCTTTAGGTTCATCTCAGAAGTCCCATTATGGTAACCCCACGATTTCGATTTTCTTGAGAAGCGATTAGTCAGTACATACTACATTTAAGGAAATTAGAAATGGCACAAGGTACCGTAAAATGGTTCAACGAATCCAAAGGCTTTGGATTCATCTCTCCGGAAGATGGCGGCAAAGACGTGTTCGTGCACTTCTCCGCTATCCAGGCTGACGGCTTCAAGGTTCTGGCAGAAGGCCAGGCCGTGACCTTCAACCTCGAAGATGGACCGAAAGGACCGCAGGCAACCAACGTGGTAGCCGCCTGATTTAGCTTAAGGCCAAATCAACGAAAACCCCGCCTCATGGCGGGGTTTTTTTTTGTCCTTTGGGCAGGCGCCGGGTTGACGGTGCGGCATGACTTCACGGTCATCCTACGGCGTTTTTGTTGGACTAAGCTATTAATTCTGAATTCAGATATCCGGGGAGCCACATGAAGGCCTTTATTCCACTTGCCCTGTTGAGCGCGATTTGCCTGGCGGCCTGCCAGCCCGACCCGCAGGGTCAGGGGGCGCCCCAGGGCCCGCCGGAGGTAACCGTTGCGCTGCCGCTGCAGCAGACGATTACCGAGTGGGATGAGTACACCGGGCGCTTCCAGGCCACCGATTCGGTGGACATTCGCTCCCGCGTGACCGGCTACGTTGACCGGGTTGAATTTGATGATGGCCAACTGGTGGAAGCGGGCGACCTGCTCTTCGTCATCGATCAGCGACCGTTCCAGTATGCCCTGCAACGGTCCGAGGCCCAGCACGCGCTGGCGGTCAAGGAATACGAGCGCGCGAAGTCGCTGCTCGCCTCCCGCTCCATTCCCCAGGAGGAATTTGACCGCCGCATGCAGGAGGTGAATATCACCGAGGCCAGCCTCTTGCAGGCCCAGCTGGACCTGCAGTTCACGGAAGTACGCTCCCCGATAGCCGGGAAAGTGAGCCGCGACCTGATGAACGTCGGCAATCTGGTCATCGCCAACGAGACAATCCTCACCAATATCGTCACCCTGGACCCGATCCATTTCTATTTCGACGCCAGCCAGACGGACCTGCTCAAGTACATCCGGCTTGATCGTTCCGGTCAGCGCACCGGCTCGGATACGGCGCCCAACCGTGTCGAAGTGCGCCTGCCGGATGAGACGGGTTTCCCCCATCCGGGAGAGATGGACTTTGTCGACAACCGGGTCGATGAAAGTACCGGCACCATCCAGGGTCGTGCCGTGATTCCCAATCCCGGCGCAGTGATTTACCCCGGTATGTTTGGCCTGGCGCGGCTGATCGGCCGCAGCGGGGTGGAGGTGCTGGCGATACCGTCAACCTCCGTCAACACGGACCAGTCGCGGCGTTTTGTCTACGTGGTCAACGACGAGAACCGGGCGCAGCGACGCTACATCACCCTGGGGCGCATGCTGGAAGACGGTTACCAGGTCGTCACCAGCGGCCTGGAGCCCGGTGAGCGGGTTGTCGTTAAGGGGATTCAGCGCATCCGCCAGCCTGACCAGCCGGTCACACCTGTCGTGGCACAGGCGGACGACTGAGGCGTGCGCTTTTCACACTTTTTCATTGACCGGCCCATTTTTGCGTCGGTTCTCTCCATCTTTGCTGTCATCGTCGGCGGCCTGGCTTATGTAAACCTGCCGATCGAGCAATATCCCCAGGTTGCGCCGCCCACGGTGCAGGTGGTGGCAAGCTACCCGGGCGCCAATGCGCGCACGGTTGCTGAAACGGTCGCTACCCCGCTGGAACAGGAGATTAACGGCGTCGAAGGCATGCTTTACATGCTGTCCCAGTCGACCGCCGACGGGCGCATGACGCTCACCATTACGTTCAAGCTGGGCACCAACCTGGACGAGGCCCAGGTCCTGGTGCAGAACCGCGTGGCCATTGCCGAGCCGCGCTTGCCCGAAGAGGTGCGGCGGCTTGGCGTGGTTACGCGGAAGAACTCCCCGGACCTGATGATGGTCATCAACCTGTTTTCGCCGGACGGGACTTACGACCAGACCTATATCGGCAACTACGCCGTGCTGCAGATCCGGGACCGGATCCGCCGCATCGAGGGAGTCGGGGATATCCAGATCTTTGGCGCAGCGGAATATGCGATGCGCGTGTGGCTGAATCCTGATCTGATCCAATCCTATGGCCTGACGGCCGGCGACGTGGTTGCCTCGCTTCGCGGCCAGAACGTCCAGGTCGCCGGCGGCATTCTCAATCAGCCGCCGGTGCCGGAGCAGGGTGCGTTCGAGCTGAGCCTGGAAACCCAGGGGCGGCTGATGGAGCCGGAGCAGTTCGGCAATATCGTGGTGAAATCCGGTGAAGACGGCCGCATCGTGCGCCTGCGCGACGTGGCCCGGATCGAACTGGGCGCCCAGAGCTATATCACCCGGGGTTACCTCGGTGATAAACCGGCGGTGGCTCTGCCGATTTTCCAGCGTCCCGCCACCAACGCCATCGAGACTGCAGACGCGATCCTGGCCGAGATGGAAGCGCTTGCCCAGGATTTCCCGCCCGGGCTCGAGTATGACGTCGCCTACAACCCGACCAAGTTCATCGAGGAGTCGGTGGATAAGGTCATCGAGACGATTTTCGAGGCGGTGTTGCTGGTTGTGCTGGTGATTGTCCTGTTTTTGCAGACCTGGCGGGCGGCGCTGATCCCCATCGTGGCGATTCCCGTGTCGCTGATCGGCACCTTCGCCGTGCTCCAGGCCCTGGGTATTTCGCTCAATTCGCTGTCCCTGTTCGGGCTTGTGCTGTCCATCGGCATCGTGGTTGATGACGCGATTGTCGTCGTCGAGAACATGGAGCGGAACATGCGCGATGGCCTGTCACCCCGGGAGGCGGCGCACAAGACCATGGACGAAGTGGGCTCGGCGCTGCTGTCCATGGGCCTGGTGATCGTGGCGGTGTTTCTGCCGACGCTGTTTCTCGAGGGGATTTCCGGCCGCTTTTTCCAGCAATTCGGTATTACCGTGTCCGTCGCCACGGCCATTTCCGTGGGCGTGTCCCTGACGCTGAGCCCGGCCATGGCCGCGTTGATCATGCGGCCCAATGACAATGACCCCTGCAACACGCCGAGCACCCCTCTCCGCAGCCCGGTACGCTGGTTCTTCTGCCGGTTCAACCAGGCGCTGGCGTGGCTAAGCGGCCGCTACCAGGGCGTGGTGCGACGCACCGTGCATCGCGTGGGCCTGATGCTGGTGATTTACGCCGGCCTCATGGCCATTGCCGCCTGGCAGTTCACGCGCGTGCCAACCGGCTTCATTCCGCCCCAGGACCAGGGCTATTTCATCGTGTCCATCCAGTTGCCGCCCGGTGCGTCGCTGGAGCGCACCGATGCGGTGGTGCAGGAGGCAACGGCGCTGTTGCTGGCCATGGACGGGGTGGATAACGCCGTGGCCTTTTCCGGCTTTGCCGGCGCCACCTTCACCAATGCCTCGAACGCGGCGGCGATATTTCCGGTGTTGTCGTCCTTCGATGAGCGCAAGGCGGCGGGACTGGATTACGACACCATACTCGGACGCATGCGCGCGCAGCTGGGGCAAATTCAGGAGGCATTCATCGTCGTTATTCCGCCGCCACCGGTGCGCGGTATCGGCAACGCCGGCGGTTTCCGGATGATGATCCAGGACCGCATCGGGCGGGGCCTGGGCGTACTGGAACAGTCCACCTGGGCGCTGGCGGGCGCTGCCAACCAGGCGCCGGAGACGACCTCCGTGTTTACCTTTTTCGAGAACGCCACCCCGCAGATCTACCTCGACGTTGACCGGGAAAAGGCCGAGCGCCTGGGTGTGCCGGTGTCCGCGGTCTTCGAAGCCCTGGAGGTCTATATCGGGTCGTCCTTCATCAACGATTTCAATTTCCTCGGCCGGACCTTCCAGGTCACGGCGCAGGCCGATTCCGAATTCCGCTTCGATGCGGAGGATGCACTGAGGCTGCGGGTTCGCAACAAGGACGGCGACATGGTGCCGATCGGCGCCGTGGCCTCCATCAGCGACACCTCGGGCCCCTCGCGGGTGCCGCGCTACAACCTGTATCCGGCGGCAGCGCTGGTCGGTGATGCCGCTCCGGGCAGCAGCCTGGGCGAAGCCATTGACACCATGGAGCGCCTGGCCGCGCAAGTGCTGCCTGACGGCATTGATTACGAGTGGACTGAAATCGCCTACCAGCAAAAAGCCGCGGGCAACACGGCCGGCGTGGCCTTCCTGCTGGCGGTCCTGTTCGTGTTCCTCCTGCTTGCCGCGCAGTATGAAAGCTGGAGCCTGCCCCTGTCGGTGATCCTGATCGTGCCCATGTGCCTGCTGTCGGCCATCATCGGCCTGGTGCTGGCGGGCATGGACAACAATGTGCTGACCCAGATCGGGTTCGTGGTGTTGATCGGACTTGCCGCCAAGAACGCCATCCTGATCGTCGAATTTGCCCGGGAACTGGAGCGCGAGGGCCGGAGCCGCTGGGACGCGGCGATTGAGGCGGCTCGACTGAGGCTGCGTCCGATCCTGATGACCTCCATGGCCTTTATTCTCGGGGTGGTGCCGCTGGTGATCGCTTCCGGCGCCGGTGCGGAAATGCGCCAGGCCATCGGCACGACCGTATTTGGTGGCATGATCGGTGTTACGTTCTTTGGTCTGCTGTTTACACCGGTCTTTTATGTCTTGTGCCGCCGCTTCTCGAGAGACGGTAAAACGTAAGCCCGGGGATTTGCCAGGGGATTTGGTGGCGCCGGGCAGTTAGTCCTCCGACAGCCATTGCTCCAGTCGGTCAAACACCGCTTCGTTGTCCAGCAGATCCAGGTGTCCCGCGCCGGCTGCAACCCACTGCTGCGCCTCAGGTATACCCAGTCCGCCCTGCCCACCGTGGCCATGCCCCAGGGCGCTGGCTACCGGCACGAGTCCATCACCAATCCATGCAGCCCCTTTACGCTCCGGATTCTCCGCCAGGGTGCCGGCAATCGCAAAGCATTCGGCGGCCCGGGGCAAGGGCGCCGAGTCGGGGTCCAGCCCGTGGCGCAGGTTCTGGATGCCCTGGCTGCGCGCCCGGCCGGGCAGGGCGAACGGCGCCAGGTAAGGCGAACTCAGCAGTGTCCGGTCCAGCAGGTGGCCGCCGCGCTCCAGCGGTGCGCCGTGATGAGGGGTGCCCATAAAGACAACTTTTCGCAGCAGTCCGGGCCAGGCATATTCCTGCGTCTCGGCGACTGCGCTGGCGCTGCGGAACAGCAGTCCACCCAGGCTGTAGCCAAGCAGGTCAATGGATTCAACCGGTTCGCTGGCATCGGTCACATGCTGTTCCAGCAGTTCCGCCAGTTGCCGGGCGTTTTCCTCGATCGCCAGGCCACTGTTGTAACGCAGGTACAGCGGGGAAAGGCCCAGGGATTGTTGCAGGGCGATGCCGTGGTCATGCCCGTTACGGGTCCACTGGCGGTCGTTCATGCACAATCCGTGCGCGAGTATCAGCAGCCGGCGGCGGTCGGCATCGACCGGGTTTGAAGTGTCCATCTCGCGCTGCACCAGGCCCATGCGGATCGCCAGCGGGTTGCCGCTGCGTTGCAGGTGATCGCCGAAAACACCATTCAGGGCGGCAACAAGCGCATCGCGTGTTGGCGGGCCGGCCGACTCGGGATCATGGAATGACAATGGCGCCAGCCCCAGATCCAGCGTGCCCCGGACCAGCCGGGTGGTGCCGCGAATCGCACTGTAGACCAGGCCGGCCGGGCCGGCCCCGTGGTGATGCTCATCCCTGCTGATGACCGGTGGCAGTCCCAGCACATTGCCATGCACCCGCTCCACAATGCTGGTGACACCAATGGTCGCATCGCAGGCCAGGCGGGCCGCGCCGCGGAGGTCGGAGAAGATTCTCAATGGCCGGCCGGAATCTTGGGCGTCGCCGGGTCATTCTCATAGCTGGGCGACATGATCTGAACACCGGCGCCGTGGAACTGGTCCAGGATGGCGCGGTTAAGGCGAGTGCGGACCGTCGGCAGGGTGGCCGGATCGGCAACGCGGACCAGCAGCGCATAGGCAACGGCGAAATTTTCCAGCTCAATGGTCTGCACCACCGGCTGCGGCTCAGGCATCACGCCCTCGGTGTCGCGGGCTGCTGCAAGCAGCAGTTTTTCAACGGTTTCCCAGGATACGTCATAGCCTATGCCAACGGGACAGCGCAGGACGATGCCGCTGCCTTCGCCCTTGTCGCTCAGGTTTATCACATTGGCATTCAGAATCGTGGAGCTCGGAATGCTGATCAGCTCGTTACTCCGCGTTCGCAGGCGCACCAGTTGTGCGCGGATTTCCTCGACGCGACCCTCCGCGTCGCCAATTTTGACCCAGTCACCTTTGCGGAATACGCCCCGGTAAGTCAGGGCGGTTCCGGCAATCAGGTTGGCGATAAACGAGGTGGACCCGAGCGAGACAATGACCCCCAGAAACAGGGAAACACCTTTGAAAGCGGCTGATTCGGAGCCGGGAATATAGGGATAGGCAACCACGAGAGCGAAGGCGATCACCGCCAAACGCAGCAGCCGGTAGGTGGGCATGGCCCATTCGCGCTCGAAGTTGGCGAGCTGCACGCGTCCACTGGCGACAGATCTGAAAAAAGCGCCCAGCGAACGCAGCAGGAAACGCACCACGAACCACAGCACCACCAGGAACATCAGGTTCGGAATGGAGCGAACGAGCGCATTGCCCATGGTGATCAGCGGGGACTTGATGTACTCCAGCAGCAACAGGGCAATACCGCGGCTCCAGGGTAAGGTGCCGAGCACGGATGAGAGGTAAAAGTAGCCAATGACCAGCAGCACCAGGATCCACAGGATGTGCAATAGACCCTGGGCCAATCCCCACAGGTGACCCCGGTGAAAAGCGGAGCCGGATTTGCGTTCCAGGCTTTCCATTCTGGTGTCAACGCGTTGTCGCACAACCCGCTCCAACCATTTTCGGAGCCGTGTCAGGGCCCAGATCAACAGCCCAAGCGCAACGGTTAAGCCGGCGGAATACAGCGCCGAGCGTCGCAAGGCCTGCGGGGTCCGGTCTGCACGATACTTGTTGACCACGGTGCGGGTGCGCACTGACACGATCTCGGCGAGCAGTGGCAGGGGAATATTCTCCAGGGTCGCATCCGCTTCGACGAGTCGAACCAGGACCTGGTCGCCTGCGATGATGTTGTAATCGTCTCCTGCTGCCTTGTAGATGATGGTCTCGACAGGTATCGACTCATCCTTCGCAAGGGTCTTGATGCGTTGCTCTATGGCACGTGCCCTCGTCGTGGCCGGATAGGAACTGACGCCAATCACCTTGAAGAGCACCATGCCGTCGACACGCACCTGTGCTTGCGTGTTAACGTTTTCGCTGGGCTCTGCCGGGCTGTCTTGCGCAAGGGCCGCTCCGGTGCCTGCCACGGCTGCGGTGAGCAAGATCAGTGCGCAAAGCATGTTTCTGGCCGAGCCGGCGAGAAAGGATCGAAAATTTGTCTGGTCGTTCAGGGTGGTTTCCTCACACGGTCGTGGATGACCGCGCTGCACTGCGATTATAGCGAATCACTGCCCGGGTCAAACGACCCGTTTCAATGCCCGGAAGGCCTGATTTCTGCTACGGTTGCCTGCTTCGATGCCGGCTTGCCTCTGCGGGGTGCAAAGACGATCCGGCACCATCACCCCGGCCGGCTGGAGCAGACACACCATGAACACTGACCCGGTCAAATCTGTCGAGCGCCTTGCCATGCCCTGGGCCACCATGGACCCGTTTCTGTTCTGCGTGTTCCATGTCGATCACTACCCGCAGGGCAACGCCGCCCTGGGTCCAGAAGCCTCCCTGGCCGGCCGGCAGCTGGGTCAGGACTTTGATCCCGGTAACGACTGGCGCATGTACCACGGCCAGACCGTGCCGGGTTTTCCCGCACACCCGCACCGTGGCTTCGAAACGATCACGGTGGTGACCCGCGGTTTTGTCGACCACGCGGACTCGATGAACGCCGCCGGCCGTTACGGTGCGGGCGATACGCAGTGGATGACGGCGGGCCGGGGCGTCCAGCATGCGGAAATGTTTCCTCTTCTCAACCCGGCCGGTGACAACCCGCTGGAGCTCTACCAGATCTGGCTCAATCTTCCGGCCCGCAACAAGATGGTCGAACCGCACTTCGCCATGTTGTGGAAAGACGCCATTCCCGTGCTGCGTTTCGAACAGGATGGCCGGCCGGCTGCCACGATAACCCTGGTTGCCGGTTCCCTGGATGGTCAGCAGGCGCCACCGCCGCCGCCGGAGTCCTGGGCTGCCGAGCCGGAAAACCACGTGGCGGTGTGGCTGGTGCGTATCGAAGCCGGCTGCGAATGGACCTTGCCGGCCGGTGCGGCAAACCTGAACCGGCGCCTGTATTGCGCGCGGGGAGAAGGCGCCCGCATCGGGAATCACGACCTGCCCGCGAACCACGCCGCGACGCTGCTGTCCGACCAACCAGTCTCTATCGCGGCTGGCGCACAGACAGTAGAGCTTTTAATGTTGCAGGGTAAGCCGATTGGCGAGCTGGTCGTCCAGTACGGTCCTTTCGTCATGAATACCCAGCAGGAAGTCCAACAGGCCTTTCGCGATTTTCAGGCGGGCAAGTTCGGCGCCTGGACCTGGGATCGCACGGATCCGGTTCATGGTCCTGAGCCGCACCGTTTTGCCCGTCACGCAGACGGATCGGAGGAATATCCATGAAAGCCATCAATCTCACGGCCATCGGGCTGGAGCATCTCGAAACCGTCAGCATGGAGGAACCGGAACCGGGCGCGAATGAAGTCCTGGTCCGTTTCGAAGCGGCATCCCTCAATCCCCGTGACCTGCAGATCCTGACCGGGCAGTTCACGCCCAATGTGCCGCTGCCCCTGGTGCCCCTGTCCGACGGCGCCGGCATCGTGGAGGCGATCGGTGAGGGCGTGGAGCGGGTTGCCGTGGGCGACCGGGTCACGCCCGGCTTTTTCCCCAACTGGCTGCATGGCGAGGCGCTTGGCGATGAGCGGGCCATTTCCTCGGGCCTGGAAGCGCCCGGTGTGCTGCGGGAGTTTGGTGTGTACCACCAGGACGCGCTGGTGCGCGCGGCGCCCCACCTGACCGCGCATGAGGCCGCCTGTCTGCCCTGCGCCGGGCTAACCGCCTGGTCGGCGCTGGTGGACCGCTCGGATATCCGGGCCGGAAACACGGTGCTCGTGCAGGGCACCGGTGGGGTCGCCCTGGCGGCCCTGCAGATCGCCAAGGCCCTCGGCGCGCAGGTGATCATCCTCTCCTCGAGTGATGAGCGGCTGGAACGGGCCGCATACCTGGGCGCCGATCACTGCATCAACTACCTCAAAACCCCGGACTGGGGCCCCGTCGCGCGCGAAATCTCCGGTCATGGGGTGGATGCGGTCGTGGAAATTGGCGGCGCCGGCACCCTGGCAAACTCCCTGGCGGCCATCCGTCACGGGGGTCACATCAACATCATTGGCTACATGGCCGGCAGCGAAATGGGCATCACGGTCTTTCCATTGATCATCCGCAATGCCAACCTCCACGGGATCGGCACGGGCAACCGCGACAGCTTCGAGGCATACATGGATTTCATGGGTCAGCACGTGCTGCGGCCGGAAATTCACGAGAGTTTCCCCATGAGTGACGTGCGCCGGGCGCTGGAGCAGCTGGCGGAGGGCGGTCACATGGGGAAACTGACGCTGTCGATTCCCTGACACGGTCCGCGTCATCAACGTGTCGCGGTCAGCCCGCGCCTGCGGGCTGGTGCAAATGAGTCAATTCGACCGGTTCAGCAGTTCCGGGATCGACGTATTGAAAGGGATTTTCAGGTAGCTGGCGCCGTTGCTTTCCGGCGCCGGAGCTGCCCCGCCCAGGATATTCACCTGCAGGGAGGGCAGCAGGAGCCGCGGCAGACCGAGGGTCGCATCACGCGCCTCGCGCATGTTCACGAAATCTGCCTCGGCAACCCCGCCTGCCAGGTGCACGTTCGATTCCCGCGATTCGCGCACACTCACCTCGCTGCGCGGAGTTGCTCCGTCCTTTGGATAGTCGTGGCACAGCATCAGTCGCGTGTCGCCAGGCAGGGCATGCAGCCGGCTGATACTGCGGTAGAGCTGGTGGGCGTCCCCCCCCGGAAAATCGCAGCGGGCAGTGCCGTATGCCGGCGCGAACAGCGTGTCGCCCACGAAGGCCACATCACCCACGAGGTAGGTGACGCTGTCACTGGTATGACCGGGCGTCTCCATGACCCTGATTTTCAGCCCGCCCAGCGTCAGCTCGTCGCCCTCGCTCAGCAAGCGATCAAATTCGCTGCCGTCCGCCGCCAGCCCTGGCAGGTTGTAGACCCGGGCGAAGTTCGCCTGCACGTCGCTGATGCCCCGGCCGATCGCCAGCCCGGCGCCGGTCTTGCCGCGCAGGAAGTCGCCGGCGCTCAGGTGATCGGCATGGGCGTGCGTTTCCAGTATCCACTCGATGGTCCAGCCGCGCTCATCCGCTGCCGCCAGTATCTGCTCCACAAAGGCCGCGTCTGCGGTGCCGGTGACCGGGTCATAAACCCAGACAGGGTCAATGATGGCCGCTTTGCCGGCGGATTCATCCGCGAGCAGGTAGCTCCAGGTGAAGGATTCCGGTTCGTAAAACGCAAGAATGGTGGGTTTCAAGGCATGGCCCCGCTGGTTTGATTTGGATACAAGGTTACACCTGCCGGTCAGAATCAACATGACGTTAGTCAGTTGAAGACGGGATGGTGCAAGGGGTCGTTCGCTCCGCGTATAGTTGTCCGGCAAAAATCCTCACACTACAAGGACACATACCCATGCAACGATTACAAGACCAGGTTGCCCTGATCACTGGCGCAACCGGGGGAATTGGCGAGGCGACCATACGCCGGTTCCTTGCCGAAGGCGCCAGCGTTATGGCCGTCGGGCGCTCAGCTGATAAACTCGAAGAACTCAAAAAACGCCTGGACGGCGGCCCGCAGCTGGCCGTATTCGAGGCTGATGCGACGGACGAGGAGGCTACCGCGGCCTCCGTGGCGGCGACCATGGAACACTTTGGGCGCTTTGATATCCTCTTCGCCAACGCGGGCACCGAGGGTGCGTGCAAGCCACTGGATACCATGACGGCAGCCGAGTTCCGGGAGCCGTTCGAAACCAATGTGCTGGGCGTCTGGCTGTCGTTGAAGTATGCCGTCCCGGTAATGCGTCAGCAGGGCTCCGGCTCCATCATCGTGACCGCCTCCACGGCCGGCCTGATCGGGTATCCCGGTATAGCCAACTACGTTACGAGCAAGCACGCGGTGATCGGGCTGATGAAATGCGCTGCGCTGGAGTTGGCGGAGTTTGGCGTGCGCGCCAATGCAATCGCTCCGGGTCCGATCGACAATCGCATGATCCACTCGCTGGAAGAACAGCTGTCGCCGGATGATCCGCGCGCCCTTGAGGCGCAGATGAAGGAAGTGATCCCAATGCACCGCTACGGCGTCAATGACGAGGTAGCAGCCATGGCGGCCTTCCTTGCCAGCAGTGATTCCGGCTACTGCAGCGGCTCAGTCTATACCCTGGACGGGGCTTACACCGCGGCCTGAACCGGGGGTCGTTACCGTCACGCCCCTGAGCACACTCAGGGGCGTGTTTTATACTTCACCACCCACTCCAGCTTGAGGCGCCCGATTCATGACCAAACCACAACGCCAGCCCCTGCCGATTCCACAGGAAGCCTTCGATTGGTATGACGAATACGCCCACGGCGTGATTGACCGGCGAACCTTTCTGGCGCGCCTGTCAACCCTGGGTATCGCGGGCCTTGGCATGGGTGCGATGTTGACTGCACTGACGCCGAATTATGCCCTGGCTGAACAGGTGTCCTTTAACGACCCGGACATCCTGGCTTCCTATGAGACGCTGCCCTCACCAGAAGGCCACGGCGAGGCGCACGGTTACCTGGTGCAGCCGAAACAGTCTGAAGGACCGTGGCCGGCGGTCCTGGTGGTGCACGAAAACCGCGGCCTGAACCCCTACATCAAGGACGTGGCGCGCCGCCTGGCCAAGGCCGGCTTCCTGGCCTTTGCGCCGGATGCGCTGTTCCCGGTGGGCGGCTATCCGGGTAATGATGACGAGGGCAGGGCGCTGCAGCGCGACCTGGATCGCGCCAGGATCGAGCAGGACTTCATCGCCTCCGCGCTGTGGCTCAAAAACAATCCGCTGTGCAATGGTCAGCTGGGCGCCGTGGGTTTCTGTTTCGGCGGCTACATCGTCAACCTGCTGGCGGCGGTGATTCCCGACGAGCTGAACGCGGGTGTGCCGTTTTACGGCACACCGGCCGCCCCGGAACTGCAGAAGGCCGTGCGCGGTCCGCTGCTGGTGCAGCTGGCTGAAAAAGACGAGCGCGTGAACGCCACCTGGCCGGCCTACGAGGCGCAACTTGAAGAGAACGGCGCGATCTTCGAAATGTTCATGTACCCGGGTACCAACCACGGTTTCCATAACGACTCGACCGGTCGTTATGATCCGGAGCAGGCGGAACTTGCCTGGCAGCGTACCCTGGCGTTTTTTGCCGGGAACCTGGGCTGATTCGGCGCCCGGAACCCTGTTTGTTTAACTGTTTACGCCCTGTCCGGGAGCTTTAGCCATGCGTAAGATCCTTGTTCTGCTGTTTGTCGCCACCACCTGGTCCCCGGGTGCGTTCGCCCAGGAAGAGGCGCCAACGCGCCTGTCCGCAGAGGTGTTGTGGTCCCTTGATCGTGTCGGCAGCCCGGTGGTGTCACCGGATGGCGCACAGGTTGTTGTACCGGTCACCCGTTTTGACGAGGACAACGAGTCAGAGACCCGCCTCTGGTTGCTGGGTGCGGGCAAGGAACGTTTTCAGCGTCCGCTGACCGCAGCCGGTGCCAAGGCCTCGGAGCCGGCGTTTTCTCCCGATGGCCGCCAGCTGGCTTTTGTCAGCACGCGGGATGACGACGAGGCCGCCCAGATCTACCTGCTGCCGATGACGGGTCCGGGGGAAGCTACGCGCCTGACCGAGGTGCCTACCGGTGTGTCCGGCCTGCGCTGGGAAGGTGATTACCTGTACTTTATCTCCACCACCTGGCCTGGACTGAGCTGGGAGGAGATGCAGGAGCGACTCAAGGCCGAGGAAGACGATCACGTTTCCGCGATGGCCTGGGATCGCATGCCCTACGCCTACTTCGACAAATACATCGACGAGTCGCGGCACAACCACCTCTACCGGATTCCCGCTGCCGGCGGCGAGATTGAGGGCATCACGGAACCGGCAGGCCTGGCCCTGCCGCGAACCGAGGCCGCTGCCGGCGACTACGACGTGTCCCCGGACGGTCGCCTGGTCGCCTTCGTTTCCAACAGCAACCCGGGTGGCGTGTACCCCAACCTGGACGTGTTCCTGTTGGCGGCGGGTGAAACCGGCGCAAAAAACCTCACCGCGGACAATCCCGCGGACGATGTTGCGCCGCGCTTTGCGCCCGACGGCAAGTCGCTGGCCTTTGAACGGCAACGCATTGAAGGGTTTTACGGGGACCAGGCCAAGCTGATGATCTACGGTCTGGCCGGCGGAACGACGCGGATGCTGCACGAGAGCTGGGACCGCGGCGTCAGCGGCCTGGTGTGGGCGGCGGATTCCAAGGGCTTTTATGGCGCCATTGATGACCGCGCTACAAGTCGCATTTACTACATCCCGGCCGGACAGGGTGAGCCTCGGGCCATCACCGGCGCCACGGATTTCGGTGGCCTGAGCATCGCCAATGACGGCACGCTGGTGGCGCAGAACCAGAGCGCGGTTAACCCGGTCCGGATCGGCCTGGTGAACACACGCAATGGTGCTTTTGACCGCCTGGAGCGCTTTAACGACGAGGTGCTGGCCGATGTTGATATGGGCACGTACGAATCGGTGACGTACCCCGGTTATGACGGCACCGAGATCCAGATGTGGGTGCACTATCCGCCCGGGTTTGACCGGAGCCGGGAATACCCCCTGATGCTGCTGATCCACGGCGGTCCGCACGGCGCTGTCAGCGATAATTTCCACTACCGCTGGAACGCCCAGACCTTTGCCTCCTGGGGCTATGTCACTGCCTGGCCGAACTTCCACGGCTCTTCGGGCTTCGGCCAGGAGTTCGTAGATTCCATCAACCCGGACTGGATCACCCGGCCCTACGCGGATGTGATCGCCGCCGCCGATTACCTGGCGGACCAGGACTACATTGATGAGGACCGCATGGTCGCCGCCGGCGGCAGCTACGGCGGCTACCTGTCCAGCATCATCCTTGGCAAGGCACACCCCTTCAACGCCCTGGTCATTCATGCGGCGGTTTACGATCTGTATGCGCAGATGTCTGCCGACTTTGCGGTCAATATGCAGCGTTTCGGTCCGTACTGGGAGAACCCGGAGCTGTACCAGGAGCAGTCACCGCATTTCTACGCGGCCGACTTCAATACGCCGGCCCTGATCATCCATGGTCAGCAGGATCTGCGCGTGCCCGTGGGCCAGGGGTTCGAGCTGTACCGCACGCTGCAAACCCTCGGTGTCGAGTCCCGGCTGGTGTACTACCCGGACGAGAACCACTGGGTTTTACAACGGGCCAATTCGCTGAATTGGTACGGGGAGGTCAGAAACTGGGTTGAACGGTTCGCGCCGCCCGGGCCACGTTGAAGCTGTATCGCTATCCCGTTAAACACCCCGCGCATCGCGGGGTTTTTAATGGATCATCGCTTTTAACAATGGCTGCGATAAAAAAATATCATAGCCATTTTCCATGGATTAAGTCGCAATAATTGAGTTTACCTATTACTCTAGTGTCACGTTCTACCACACAGGTAAGCATTGTCATGAAACGAATCAAACCGATTGTTACCGCGCTCGCCCTGGCTGTCTCAACCGTTGCCGCCTACCGGCAACCTAGTTGCCGACCAGGCCCGCTCACCAAGCTTCTGGTGGCCCGAGCAACTGAATCTCCAGCCGCTGCGACAGAACTCGCCGGAATCCAACCCTTACGGCGCCGACTTTGATTATGCCGAGGCCTTCGCACAGCTCGACCTGGACGAGGTCAAGGCGGATATTGCAGCCCTGATGACCGAATCCCAGGACTGGTGGCCGGCGGATTACGGCACCTACGGTCCGTTCTTTATCCGCATGGCCTGGCACAGCGCCGGTACCTACCGCGTCGCTGACGGCCGCGGTGGCGCCGGTGGCGGGCAGCAGCGCTTTGAGCCGCTGAACAGCTGGCCTGACAACGCCAACCTGGACAAGGCCCGGCGCCTGCTGTGGCCGGTCAAGCAGAAGTACGGCAAATCCCTGTCCTGGGCAGACCTCATGGTCCTGACCGGCAACGTCGCCATGGAATCCATGGGCTTTGAGACCTTCGGTTTTGCCGGTGGTCGCGAAGACGACTGGGAACCGGACCTGGTGTACTGGGGCCCGGAAAAAGAGTTTCTCGCCGATGAGCGCTATGAAGGCGATCGCGAGCTGAAGAATCCCCTCGCCGCCGTGCAGATGGGGCTCGATCTACGTGAATCCGGAAGGCCCCAACGGTAACCCGGACCCGCTGGCAGCCGCCCAGGACATTCGCGAAACCTTTGGCCGCATGGCCATGAATGACGAAGAAACCGTGGCCCTGATCGCCGGCGGTCACACCTTCGGCAAGGCCCATGGCGCGGCGAAACCGGCGGACTGCATTGGCCCCGAGCCGGCGGCCGCCGGCATTGACGAGCAGGGCCTGGGCTGGCAAAACCGTTGTGGCAGCGGCAACGGTGCGGACACGATCACCAGCGGCCTGGAAGGCGCCTGGTCCGCCAACCCGACCCAGTGGACAACCCAGTACCTGGACAACCTGTTCGCCTTTGACTGGGTCCAGACCCGCAGCCCGGCCGGCGCCATCCAGTGGATTCCGGCGGACGGCCAGGCCGCCAACCTGGTGCCCGACGCCTTCGATGAATCCAAGCGCCATGCACCGATCATGTTCACCACGGACCTGTCCCTGAAGTTCGATCCGAGCTACCGCGAAATCTCCATGCGCTTCAAGGAGAACCCGGAAGAGTTCCAGCTGGCTTTCGCCAAGGCCTGGTTCAAGCTGACGCACCGGGACATGGGTCCGAAGGCCCGCTATGTCGGGCAGGAAGTGCCGGAAATTGCCCTGAGCTGGCAGGATCCGATTCCGCCGGTTGACTACCCGCTGGTGGATGCGGCTGACATTGAAGCGCTGAAGGCGGACATCCTGGATTCCGGCCTGACGGTCCCGGAACTGGTGCGGACGGCATGGGCTTCCGCCTCATCCTTCCGTGGTACCGACATGCGCGGTGGTGCTAACGGCGCCCGTATCCGCCTGGCGCCGCAGAAGGACTGGGAGGTGAACAATCCGCAAGAGCTTGCACAGGGTGCTGAACCGCCTCGAGCAGATTCAGGCCAGCTTCAACGGCAGCCAGATGGACGGCACGCAGATTTCCATGGCGGACCTGATCGTCCTCGGTGGCGCTGCGGCGATTGAGCAGGCGGCCGCAGACGCGGGTTACGAGCTCACGGTGCCGTTCTTCCCCGGACGCGGCGATGCCACGCAGGAGCAGACGGATATCGCTTCCTTCGCGCCCCTCGAGCCGATGGCGGATGGTTTCCGTAACTACTTCAGTGAAGGCAGCTACCGCTCACCCACGGAAATGCTGGTGGACAAGGCGAACCTGCTGACCCTGACCGTTCCGGAAATGACCGTTCTGCTCGGCGGGCTTCGTGCCCTGGATGCCAACGTTGGTGGCGCGGATGAAGGGGTGTTCACCGCTCGTCCCGGCACGCTCAGCAACGACTACTTCGTCAACCTGCTGGACATGTCAACGGTCTGGACCCGCTCCGATGTGGAAGGCATCTACCAGGGGCGTGATCGCGAGAGCATGGAACTGGAATGGACCGCCACGCCGGTGGACCTGATCTTCGGTTCCAACTCGGAGCTGCGCGCGGTCGCAGAGGTCTACGCGGCCAATGACGGCGCCGAGGTGTTCCTGGGCGACTTCGTGGATAGCTGGGTCAAGGTGATGAACCTCGACCGCTTCGACCTGGATATCGAGTTGGAGCAGATCGCGGTTGCGAAGATCGACCGCCAGGCCGGCGCCACGGGTCAGTAAGACGGAATACCGCAGCAGTAGTGTTGCGATAACAGGAAGAGCGGCAGCGCCACGGCGCTGCCGCTTTTTTTATGAACCCTGGTTGCGGAAACCGGTGGTTGAATTGCCGGTATTCACCGGGACCCGGCGGCAGGACCTTGTTCGAGCAGGACGTTGACCACCTCCGCGTCGGGGAAGCCATCGGCGATTCGACCGGTGCTCGACTCAAATTCACTCAAGGCCTGGCGGGAGCCCGGACCCCAGATGCCGTCTGCGGGACCCGGGTCAAAGCCGCGCTGCGCCAGGGCCAGTTGCACGCCCTTGATCTCGCTGTAGCGCAAGCCCTCACCGGACGGCGGTGGCACCACCAGGCCAGCACTGCCGGCGATGGCGTCGGCCAGCAGGCCCACCGCCAGGGCGTAGGACTCGGAACGGTTCCAGCGCATGATCACTTCAAAATTCCGATATACCAGGAAGGCCGGCCCCTCGGCGCCGGCGGGCACCAGCAGGGCGGCATCCACGTCCGCGTCGCGCGGCAACGATTGCCCGTCGGCCCGGCGCACGCCGAGCGCCTCCCATTCGGCCAGGGGCAGCCAGTGGCTGCGACCGGCCAGGGAATAATCAAAGCCCGCCGGCAAAAGCACCTCGCGTCCCCAGCGCAGGTCCGGAACCCAGCCCAACTGGCTCAGGAAATTGGCCGCTGAGGTCAGCGCATCCGCCTCGCTGCGCCACAGGTCGATGGTCTGGTCGCCATCGCCATCCACCGCGTAGCGCATGTAGTTGCTGGGCATGAATTGCGTGTGCCCCACGGCGCCGGCCCAGGAGCCCTGCATCTGCTCCGGTGAAAATTGCTCCCGCGCCATCAGCTCCAGGGCGGTCAGGAACTCCGTGGTGAAAAAGGCGGACCGGCGTGGATCGCAGGCCAGCGTGGCCAGCGAGTCAAGGGTGGGCTGGTTGCCGAGGTAGCCGCCAAAGTTGGTTTCCAGGCCCCAGAACGCCATCAGGTACTGTCCCGGTACGCCATATTCCTCGCGAAGCAGTGGCCAGCAAGCGCGCATTTTCCTCAAGCTCCTCGCTGCCGCGGTCGATGCGCGTGTCGGTGACCCGGATCGCCAGGTACTGCCCAAAGGTCTGGACAAACTCCGGTTGCGAGCGGTCAAGCTGCACCACCCGGTTGCGCACGCGCAAGGTGGGTATGACGCCGTCAACGATGCGGTCCGGCAGGCCCAGTTCGCGGGCCTGGCTCTGCAGGCTGGCCAGGCAGACGCTGAATTCCGCTTCCGAAAGCTGGGCTTGTGAACCCTGGCTGGTGCACAGGCACAGCAGTGCCAGGGGGGCGGAGTGCAACAGTCGCCGGAGGCCCGGCTTGCGGGTGCCGGCAGTTGGGGTATTGGAACGAGTCATCGTCCGCTGATGTTTGCACCGGCGTGCCGGGATGGCAAGTCAAGTTTTGGACATCCTGCCCCGGGAAACCTGGTCGCTCATGCCGGTGACCACCAGGCCGTCGCGCAACGTGTGCAGAAATGGCGCTTCTCCACCACGCCCCGCGCGCGGGTACGATTACCCAGGTAGTTCGTGGCGGGGTTGATCTCCTCCGGGTCCAGTTGCGGGGTCGTCCAGTTAGAGTGGCGCGCCAAGTAGGAGCAGGCGGTCATGCAGTAGCGACAGCCGATGCACCAGTCATAGTCGACCACCACATGACACAGCTTAAACGCGGCTCAGATTATGTCTCGTGGCCGCTCCAGACCGGCAGCGCGGGCCCTTCGTGACTACTGGCAGAGCGGGGTATTTTTGGATAATGTGACAACGTCAAACTGGAGCTATATCTGATGCTGAAACCCCTGGGTGAAATGGTGATGGAGGTCGCCGGTCATGTGCGGACCATCGACGCGCGTTCTGCGTGTGAGGAGATCAAGGCGAATGGTGGTCTGTTGGTTGATGTCCGTGAGCCTGGCGAGGTGGAGCTGCGTGCCGCCGGAGGCACGCTGAACGTGCCGCGTGGGGTGCTGGAAATCAAGCTGCCGGAGTTGTACCCGGACCCGGATACGCCGATTTACCTGCATTGCGCCACCGGTGGCCGGGCGCGCCTGTCAGCCGATCAGCTGCACCGGATGGGATACCGCAATGTCACGGCCGTGACTTGCAACATTGACGTGGTTTGCGAGGTTTTCGGGCACGGCTGAGGTCTGAACTTCCGGCGCTCAGTCGATTTCCCAGTCGACCGAACCGCGCAGGGAGGCATCGATGTTGTCATGCAATGCCTGGTCGATGTCCTCGCGCGTTGCGCCATTCGCCATCCGGATGATAAACCGGGCCCGTCCTGAATCCGGGTTCTTTTTCTCGCCCAGGATTCTGCAGCCATGGTTTTTCAGCGCGGCGCGATAGGCCAGTGCGGCCTCTGAAAACTGCTCGTTCGGCAGTGCGCGAACGTCGATGCGATAGGTCACATTGGCTTCGAGCAGAAACATCAGGCCCCAGCCGAAAGCGGTGGCCAGAACCGCGACATGGGGCAGGTCGAGGCCGCAGGACAGCCCGATCAGCGTGACCAGGATGACCTGGCCGGTGAGATTCGCCGACCGCATGACCGTGCGAAACCGGATCAGCCCGCCGATTCCAAACAGCACAAAGCCGATGACCAGCCCGTATTTGACCACCATGATGCCGATCAGGGAACCGATGACCGCGTAGATGATGTCGACCTTGGGCGCCTCGATCTCCTTCAGGGTGTCCGCAGTCTGGTTAAATTTGGGGTGATAGCCGATCAAGGCGCCAAGCACGGCGGCAAGCGACAGGGTCAGCAGGGTTTTCAACAGGAAGCTGAAGTCGGTAAAGCCTGACCAGCCGTCTCCGCCAGGCACCGGTGAGGTCAGCACGGTATCGTCAAAGCCCTGCGCCATCAGGGCAGTCGAACCCACGAGGGTGATCAGGAAAAGCGCTATGCGCATGGAAACGTTGCTCGGCATTGGATGGGCACAAATCCTAGCACTCCAGCATGTAACATGCTGGATAAATTGAACCATCTGGCTGTGCGTGGCCGTGAAAGGGCAACGCAAGCGGGCTCATTCTGCTCCCCCTTGCCCCCGCGCGCCGCTGAAAACGCCCGTCGGTTTTCCTATACTCTGGGAATGTACGGCCTCCGGGCGGTTGCGGCGGTGATCGTTGCACCCGGGCGCCTTCGATAGCGGCGGTAATTGCGAGTCCGCAGAGTCCCAGGGGAGCGGAAATCCATGGTTTGCGATCTAAAGCGTAAAAGTCACCGTTTGGTCCTGATGGCGGTCGTCGTCCTGGGCCTTTGTGTCAATCCGGCCATGGCCGCGGTCGAGCGCAGCGGGTCATGGTACGACCCGACCCACAATGGTGAGGGTTTCATCGTGCAGTTCATCAATGACTCGAGCGCGGTGATCTACTGGTTTACCTACGATGAGCAGGGCGCCCAGCGCTGGTTCACCGGCGTGGGCCAGATGAGCGGCAATACCTTGCAGGTTGCCGACCTGCTCATTACCGATGGCGGTGTCTTCGGGCCGTCGTTTGATCCTGACCGGGTTGTCCGGACGTCCGTGGGCTCCCTGAACCTGACCTTCAGCAGTGACCAGGCCGGAGTTGCCGAGTACACGATCAACGGCGTGGGTGGCGAACAGACCATCCAGCGGCTCACCCGGCCGGTGGAGGTAGCGAGTTCCTCAGAATTCAACGTCCCGCGAAAAAGCGGTTCCTGGTACGACCCGGCGCGGGACGGCGAGGGCTTCGTGCTCGAAATCCTGCCCGACGGGACGCAGGTGGCTTACTGGTTCACCTATGACATCGATGGCAACCAGGCCTGGATGGTGGCTGCGGGGAGCAGTTCGGCAACCAGGGGCAGTTTTCCCCTGGACATGCTGCAGCCCGTGGGCGGCCGCTTCGGGCCCGATTTCGACCCGGCAGACGTGGAATATGAGCAGGTCGGCAAAGCGCGCCTGAGTCTGCAGTGCAATGGCGGCTACGCGGATTATGACAGCACGGACCCGGCCGATTTTGTGGATATCCGCTTTGACCTGAGGCGCATCGTCGGCATTGGGCCCGGCAGCTGCAATGATCCTGCCCTGACCAATCTGTATCCGATCGTTGATGGCGAGGCGGACATTCCCGACCACGAAGCTGGTCGGCAGTTGGCTTGGTTTCTGGCCCAGCTGGCCAGTAACGGGACGATCACCGACGACATGATTCGCGAGCATTTCACCAGCGACTGGCTGGCGCGGAACCCAATTGCTAGTACCCGGGCGCTGATTCAGAGTGCGCGCAACGACTATCCCGGGGCCCGCGTGATTGATCCGATCGGTATGACGCCTATTGAGTTCAGCGGCATCATCAACGGCCAGAACAACCGTGACGCTTTTCTTGTCCTGCGCGTCAGTCTTGCAGACGGCAAAATCAACGACCTGGGCGCGTCCGCCTATGGCCAGGGTGGCAATGGCACGACACTGTACGCGCGCGACACAAACCTGAATTTCGCCCAGGCCGCGGATGCCTTTGAAACCTACGCCTCCGACTCATCCCTGCTGATTGCGCGGATTAACCAGAACAATCAGTGCCAGGTGGTTTCAGGGCGCAACCAGGATGTGCCGCGCGCCACCGCCTCGATTTTCAAAATCTGGATCCTGGCCGGAGTGGCGGACGCAATTACGACGGTACGCTGCTCCATGACCAGGTCGTTGCCCTGGACGGGAGCAAGCAGGTCAACGGTGGCCCGCTGTTTTCCGAACCAGCCGGCCTGCCGATGACCGTCGACCGGCTCGCGACCCTGATGCTGGGCGTCAGTGACAACACGGCCACGGACATGCTGCTGGCGCTCGCCGGCCGCGACCGGATCGATGGCCTGCATGCAGAGTATGGCCACCAAACTCCCCGCTTAATGGCGCCGCAGCTGGGCATTAGTGAGCAGTTTCACCTGTTCTTTTCATTCCCGATGCAGGAGTCGATGAGCTATGTCAATGGCACGGAGGCTTTCCAGCAGGAATTTCTGGAAGAGCGCATCGTACCGCTCGGTTCCCGGGCCACCGGCGGGGGCGGCTACAACAACGAATCGCTGTTTATTGACGGGTCCTGGCAGGCAAGTCCCGTGGACATTTGCGGGGCATTCGCCCGCCACCGCCTGCACGAGCCGGGGTCGGATGCGGCTTTGCTGGTGGAGCGGGCGCTCCAGGCGCAGGCAGCCCAACCGAACGTGCGCGAGAACTGGGACCGTGTCTGGTACAAGGGTGGCAGCCTGCAGTCCGGCGCGAATGGCTTGTTGGTCCTGACCCACGCCTTCATGCTGGAGCGTGATGGGGAAGCGCCGGTGGTGGTCATTGGTATGGCCAATGAGCCGACAGGCAATATAGATGTCTTTGCGATCCAGTCCCTTCTGGGCCGGCTGCTGGAACTGGCCCGCGAACTCTAGGCCCGCAGAAGCCGACGGCAGCTCCGGCGATGGTTAGTCCTGGACGACGGTTTGCCCGCGGTCGGCCAGGCGACTGATGATCAGTACGAGCACGAAGCCAGCCACCATCAGCGCCAGCGAGGTGATCACCGTGCCGTTGACGGCATCCGGCAGGACGGGGCTCGCGGCAACGAGTTTCTCCTTACCGCGAACCGTTTCGTAAACGCGCTCCTGGAAGGGCCAGATGATCCACAGGGAACCGATCAGGATGCCCTTGATCAGCAACAGCGTGGTCTGATGGTAGTGCTTCAGCAGCCACACGATGGTTCGTGAGAACACCACCAGGCCCGCCACGGCGCCCGCGCCAAAGGTGGCAATGACCACAACATCAAAGGTTCCCAGGGCGTTAATGATGTAAGCATACTGGCCCAGGATCAGCAGGATGAACGAACCGGAAATGCCCGGCAGCAGCATCGCGCTGATCGCAATAAAACCGCACAGGAAAATAAACCAGGGTTCCGAGGGCGTCTCCACCGGCACGAGCGTCACGACCAGGTAACCCACCGCAACCCCGATGCCCGCAACCAACAGCTGCTTAACACCAAAGTTGGTCACCTGCCGCATCAGCACCACCACGGAGGCGGCAATCAGGCCAAAAAACAGGCCGTAGACCAGTTCCGGGTGCGTGAGGATCAGGCCGGGCAGGGGCACGATGCGGGTAAAAAACAGGATCGCGGCGATGATCCCCAGCCCCAGCGGCGCCAGGAACAGGAGATCATTGCGCGCCAGTGCGGCCCTCAGATCCAGGCGCAGCAGGGCCCGGAGCCAGGCTACGTCGAAGGAATGGATGGCTTTAAGCAGACGCTCATAAATGCCCAGGATCAGCGCCATGGTGCCGCCGCTGACCCCCGGGATAATATCCGCGCTGCCCATGCAGAAACCTTTGCCGGCCGTGAGCGGCGCGTTCGCCAGGTCGCCGTTGAGCTGCTCCTGTCCCGGACTGATGAGCAGCAGCAGGCGTTCCGCCAGCGCGATACTCTTCTCCACCGGCACCGCGAACCAGCCCACCAGGTAGCGGTGCGCCGGGGTGGCCAGCAGCCAGCTCAGCGCAAAGAGGCAGATGTAGCCGGAACCGACCAGGTTGTCGGTCAGCCAGTGTGCGCCGACCACCATCCGGGGCAGCATCAGCAGCAGGGAAAGCGCTGCCAGCAGCAGGCCGTAGCTGCGCCCGGCAAAGAACCACACCAGGGTGGTGAACATGATCAGGGCAATGCCGTGATCACCCGGGAAGCTGTTGCCCGAGGTGTCCTTGAATTCAAAGCCGGTAACGATCTGGCTCAGCAGGATCGACGGCTCCAGGGTGGTCGACGGCCCGGGCCGGTCATAGTCCAGGAAGTTTTTGGATACCTGGATGGTCAGCACGACCGCCAACAGCATGAGCACCCCGGCCGCGGTGCGCTGGACCAGTTGCTGCCGGTTGCCGCGCAGCACATGCACCGCGTAGACCGACAGGATCAGCAGCGCCGTCGCGTAGTCGAAACGCTTCGTGTTGGCCACGGCCCAGAACCACTGCCAGGCGCGTCCGTCGGCCAGGCTGCCGTTCAGCGTATAGAAAACCCACTGGTCCAGCGGCGCCCAGAAGGCCTGTCCCCAGGCGCTGTACCAGCTGGCGATAAGCAGCACTGCCAGCGCATTGCAGCCAATCAGAATCAGCGGGCGCCAATCGCCCTTCGTATGCTCTGTCTTCACGGATTGTTGCTCTTTTGATTCCCACGGGATCGTCCGTCAGCGGGCGCTGTGCCGGCGCTGGCTTTCGACAAACAGAAACGGGATTATAAGCCGATGTATGGGTAGATTAGACGCCCGAAGTTTTGCCAAATGGCGCCAATACGGTCTTCAAGTCATGCCTTCCCGTGCGCTGTCCAAAGCGTGAGGTCGCCGGACCGGAGTGAAAATGGAAACCGAAAGCAGTTGGACCCGTCAGTCCGCGGGGTGTTCATGAGCGGGCACCACAGGATCGCCTATCGCCTGGAGTCAGAGCGGCTCACCTTGCGGTGCTGGGAGCCATCAGACGCAACGGAGTTGCGCAAGGCGCTGGACCGCTCAGACGCGGGCCTGCGGCCCTGGATTCCCTTCATGACAGACGAGCCGCGCACGCTCGCGGAGACCCTGGATTGGCTGCGCGGGCACCGGGCCGCCTTTGACCGTGATGAGATGTACCGCTTCGCCGTGATTGAACGCGCCAGCGGCGCCCTGGTTGGAGAAAACATGCTCTTGCGGCGCGTCGGCCCCGAGGCCCTGGAGTTGGGCTACCTCACGTACGCCGGCCATCAGCGCCGTGGCTTTGCGATCGAGTCTTCCGCCATGCTGACGCGGCTGGCCTTCGAGTGTTACGGCGTGCGCCGCCTGGAAATTCACCATGCGGTCGCGAACATTGCCAGCGAGGGCATTCCCCGCGGTCTCGGGTTCGCACTCGAGGCAACGCGCAAAGACCTGATCAGGGACACGGAAGGCAAGCTGCACGACTGCCGGGTATGGTGTTTGCACCGCTCCGGTTACGAGCGCTCTGCGGCGGCAGCAATGAGCCTGGGCGCTTTCGATGGCCTGGAGCGAAAGATCTTTTAGGCGTGATGCGCCCTAAGCGGTGCTGCCGCCGGAGGTTCGCTGCAGGATAAAGTGCTGGTTGCCGAGCGCGATCCGGTCTCCGTGCACCAGTTTCCGGCGTTTGCGGGTCTCCGGTTCGCCGTTCACTTCCACGAGCCCGTCGCTGATCATCTGCTTGGCTTCGCCACCACTCGAGGCCAGCCCCTCAAACTTCAGCACCTTGTAGAGTTCCACCGGTTCCCGTTCGATTTCAATGATCGTCATGGCTCGCTGGTTCCCGGTTGTGGTTGATGAAGTGACACTCCACGGCCGCAATGGCCGTGGCGCCGGATGATGGTGACATATTCAGCCTGAAGCCAGCGCAGTGCAAGATCATGAAAGGGCCACGGTAGCGGTGTTAATCGCCTAAAATAAGCGTCCGCCCGCGCGTTTGACCCTGCCTGCCATGAATTTTGATCTGCACACCCACAGCACCAGCTCCGATGGCGCCCTCAGCCCGTCGGACCTGCTGCTGCGGGCGCGGGAGCAGGGCGTCACGGTCATGTCCATCACCGACCACGACACGGTTGCCGCCTACGGCCGGTTGCCTGCGGATACCAGCGGCGTCGAACTGGTTCCGGGCATTGAACTCTCAACCCGCTGGTATGCGACCGGCATCCACATCGTCGGGCTGAATATCGATCTGCAGAGCGCTGCGATCGAGGAGGGCGTTGCCCGGCAGAGCACATGCACGGCTCGAGCGGGCCGCGCAGATTGCGGACAACCTCGGCCGGCGGGGTTTGCACGATTGCCTGGCAGGCGCCACGGCGCTCGCCGGTGAAGGGGCTGTCGGCCGGCCGCACTTTGCCCAGTATCTCGTGGATGCCGGTCACGTTCCGTCGGCGGAAGTCGCCTTCAAGAAGTACCTGGGTGACGGCAAGGCCGGCGATGTGCGGCAGCACTGGGCGGGCTTGTCCGAGATCATCGGCTGGATCAGGGAGTCGGGCGGCATCGCGGTGCTGGCCCACCCGCTGAAGTACCGGCTGACCCGCAGCAAACTCAAACGCCTGCTCAAGGACTTCATCGCCGCCGGCGGACAGGGCCTGGAGGTGGTCTCCGGGCACCAGACGGAGCAGCAAACCCGGGACATGGGACGCCTGTGCCGGGAAATGAAGCTGCTGGCGTCCCGGGGTTCAGACTTTCATGCGCCCGGTGCGCCCTGGTCGGAACTGGGCCGCGCCTCCGCCTTGCCTGACGGGGTCATTCCCGTGTGGGAGAGGTTCTGATCCGCCGCCCCCGGTGGGGGCGGTGACCAGCGTTATTGCGGCGTTGCGGGTGTCAGGCTTTACGGTTGTAAGCGCTGCACCAGCCGTTGGCGTTGACCTGGTTGCCGGGGAAGATTCCGCACGGCCCCCATTCCTGTCCGGCCTGGCCTGAATACAGCGCACAGTTGGCGCAGGCCTGGTCGGGCGCATGGTTTGGATAGCGGCCGGCATCGACCGTCGTGGTATCGTTTTTGTAGCCCAGGGCCTGCGCCTGCGGGTTGGCCTCGGCCAGTTTCGGCAGGTCTGAGCCCGGCGAGCCAGACGCTTGCGGGGACGGTGCCTGCGCTTCGGCGGACTGTGCTGCTGATGATGCGGTTTGTTCAGCAGGCTGTGCGGCGGGTTTCGCGGCCGGTTTGGGCTCGGGCTTGGGTTGAGGTTTGGGTTCCGGCTTCTTTGCCGCCGTGGCGGGCTCCGACCCGCTGTCCGAGCAGGCGCTGAGGCCGCCAATGGACAGCAAGGCAACGCTGCCGCCCATCCACTTGAGCAACTGGCGCCGCTCATTCTGCAATCCGGAAATCTTCTTCATGCTCTAACTCCTTGCCGATGATTGGGATATCGTCCTGGCGACCGCTTTAAGGTCGGGCGTCGACAGGTAACAGGTTACAGGCCCGATGGCCGGTTTGTCATGTGCCCGGCGATGTCCCGCGGCCGGGCGTCAGCCGGCACCGGCCGGTTCAATCTCGATCCTGCCCCAGTCGTTGCCAACGGCGGTCAACAGCGCCCGCAGGGGCTTGCACTTGTCCTGGTAGCCGTCCACGTCCTCCTGCCAGCGCTGCCTGACCGATTCGTGAACTGGTCCCAGTATCGCCCGCTGATGCGTGCTGCGCGCCATGTAGATCCCCCGGCGGCTGTTGTAGAGCTTGCCGCGATGATCCGGCCGGATCGTGTCCAGCGCATGGTCCTCGAACCCCAGGCCGAACCTGGCGGCCTCGTCGACCATCCAGCGCAACGCGTGATCGCTCAGGCCGCGGTCGTCGTAGGAACCGCCCACGTTGCTGTGCACCCCGCTGAACCATACCTGTTTGAGGTCGATGTCCGGTTTTTCGTCCCACAGGGTCGGCTGGAAGTCCTCGCGTAACTCGTCAATGGCCACCGCATGGCGGGCGTGCTGGATGATTTTGCTCGGTTCCGTGTCGTGGAAGAGAAACTCCTTCTCGCCCAGGGTGCCCCAGAACGGCACCGGGATGCCCAGTGAGCCGACCGTGTCCCAGGCGCCGACGAATTTGATCGGGGTGATGTTCTCCCAGGCATAGCGGCGCCGGAATCCGACGGATTTGGGCGCGTTGGGGCTGGATGCCCGGGAACGCCGGCGATACATCTCGTAAGCCGCGGGAATTTGCTCTGCATGCTCGCGCCGGATGATGCCGCAATTGCGGATAAAGCCGCCCAGGGAGCGGGCCGTGTAAGCGCCGCGGCTGAAGCCGAACAGGAACAGTTCATCGCCGACTTCAAAGTTATGCACGATGAACCGGTAGCAGTCCATGATGTTCTTATCGATGCCTGCGCCGGATAGCCCGCCGGCAAGCTTTTTGCGGTCCGTGCCAACGCCCCAGTCGTAGAAGGCCACCTGCTTCTCGCCGAGATGAACCGGCTTCACCCCCCTGGCGAGGTGCAGGACGTTGGTAACGCCGCCTTTCTCCGGGGAGTTCCAGGTGCCATCGGTAAATATCGCGATTCTTTTCATGGGCTGAGTCCTTTCAGATGTGCAGGTCCTTTACCCAATAAAAGCACAAATCACAGCCTGCCACCGGCATGCGGCAGCGCCACCGGACTGGCTCATGAGTTACCATCGATTCCGGTATCCGCATGTCCCGGAAAGGTGGTCAAGCTTGAGCGCAACTTCCATAGTCGCCCCTGATGAGGCAGGCCTTAACCTGGCCATTCATGCGCTGGGCGCCGGGCAACTGGTGGGATTACCGACCGAGACCGTTTACGGGCTCGCGGCCGATGCAACGAATGCGACTGCGGTTGCGCGGATTTACGCAGCCAAGGGCCGGCCGGACTTTAACCCCCTGATCGCCCACGTCGCCTCGCTGCAGGCGGCGCAGGCGGAGGGGCGGCTTGATGAACGCGCCCTGGCTCTGGCACAGGCCTTCTGGCCCGGCCCCCTGACGCTGGTGGTACCCGTGCAGGCAGGGGGCAAGGTGTGCGAGCTGGCCCGTGCCGGGTTGGCCACGATCGGCCTGCGCATGCCCTCGCATCCGGTTGCCCGCGAATTGCTGCAGGCCTATGGCAAGCCGCTGGCAGCGCCATCCGCCAATCCCTCCGGTCGCTTGAGCCCGACCGCCGCGGCCCATGTCGCCGCGGAGCTGGGCGACAAGGTTGCGCTGGTGCTCGATGGCGGCATCTGTCCCACGGGGATCGAATCAACCATTGTTGCGGTGATGCCCGGCGCACCGGCCCGCCTTTTGCGACCCGGCGCGATTGGGCGTGAAGAAATCGAAGCGGTGCGTTGGGCCTGTCGACGACGGGCAGACTCCGGGCATCATGGCACCCGGCCAGCTCGCGTCCCACTATGCGCCGGCAGCGAAGGTCCGCCTGAATGCGCGGTCGGCGGATCAGGGCGAGGTCCTGCTCGCCTTTGGCCCGGAGGCGCCGGAGGGTGTGCCGAATCTGTCGAAGCGAGGCGACCTGGTCGAGGCCGCCGCAAACCTCTATCGCCTGCTGCGCGAACTGGATGCGTCCGGTGCCGCGACGATCGCTGTAATGCCGATACCGGAGACTGGACTGGGGGCGGCGATTAATGACCGCTTGTATCGCGCGGCAGCGCCGCGCGATACATAGCGCACCGGCGCTGGTTTCAGGCCCGCGACTCGTTCAGGGCATCGACCAGTTTCTTTGCCCACCGGTCCAGTGTCACCGTGGTGGAGGGGATATCCAATACCTCATTGCCCAGCGATTTCGGCGCGATTCTGCGTGCTTGCTGCGTGTCGCTGGCTCGCGCAAGCGTTGTACCCGTTGCCGCATCCGCCAGTTCCATAACGAGCGTCATCTGGCTGGTGTACATGCCATTGTAGGTTTGCACGAAGCTTGTTTGCCGGTAGCTCAGGTTTATGGAAAACAAATCCAGTTCAACGATAGCCGGCACCAGCTCAAGAACGTCCTCGCCCGGTGTATCGGTGACCGGATAGCCGGCAAGGTCCAGGGTCTTGGTAAATCGTTCCACAAATAACGCTGAAAGCTCAGCGGAGGCTTTTTCCATGTCCTCCGGCCGCACCTGGGTCTGCAACGTCGTTTGCCCCGTATTCGCGTCGCGCAACCAGTATTTACGGAACTTGACGGTAGGGGGCTTGATCAGCACCCTGGAGTAGTTTCCAAGGTCAAGGCCCTCTCTCACGTACAGCGTGTCGATACCCTCCCGCTGGACCAGCTCAAGGCCATCATCGCTGACTGCCGGTGCCGGAGCGCTGGAGGCGCAGGCGCTCAAAAGGGTGAGCAATAGGGTGGTGAGCATAAATCGCATAAGGATCATCCTGCATATCTCCCATGTTGGGGTGGGGTGCCCGGTCACCAGAGGGGTTCTCTCACGGCGAGACAGAAGCGTCTGCAAAGCGTAGTAATTAAGGTCTGGATGGTCAAGGAATGCGGCGCTTCCCAGGGTCGCAAGTCTCTCATGACCTAGAATCAGGGTTGCAGCAGCGATGAACTGGCGCTGCGGGAACTCCTGCAGGAAAGAAATCGTCATGAATCCCGACCCGAAAAAGCTCCTGGACCAACACCGTGAACTGGTGCACACGGAAGATGCGAAAGTAATCTCCCACGTGCAGCGAAGTGAAGGTGACTGGTTTCTCAACACGCTGATGCTCGAGGGCTACGAGGTGCCTTTTCAGTACAAGCGCCAGAGGAAGTACAAGAGCCTGGCGGGTGGGCGGGTGAACCTGACCTATTACGCTTCGAGCCGGCTGGTCGCCGGCATGAGCATGGAGGTGATGAAGGTGGTGCGGGTGCGGCGCGCCTGACCGGTTCAGGGCGGCGAGTTTACTCGTTGCTGCCCAGCAGGGGTGAGGATGGAACGGCCTGGACCATATAGCGGTCCGGCGCGTGCCCCACGAAATAGAAAGGGTAGCAGGTGACCAGGGTCAGCATCCGCTCATCGGTCCCCACCAGCGCCTCGTGATCGGTCTTGTGGACCGTGTTGAAGTTGCTGACCGTGAATTCCTGGTCGCCATTGAGGCCGCGCAGGGTAATGCGGTCGCCAATTTCGAGGTCTTTCAGGCCCCGGAAGAAGCCATCCCGGTGACCGGAAATGCCCAGGTTTCCGTCGCCGTAGAAGGTGCCCGTACCCGGAATTCTTCCGGCGCCCAGGTTCAGTTCCAGGTCCCCGGTGCCGTTGTAGACCGGCACTTCCAGGCCGATCTTCTCAATGACCAGCACGCCCATTGGCGGCGCGGTTTCAACCGGCAGGCTGTTCAGATAGTGCCCAACGCGGGCGGCGTTCCACAGGGAGGTGTCCGGCGCGGGTATGGTGGTGAGCTTCGACTGGCCGGAAAAGCGGTCCTGGATCCAGATTTGCCGGGGTTCAAGTGGCTGTTCATCCGCCAGGGCGTTATCCGTGGCGAAGACCGGTTGCAGCGTCGTGGCAAGCAGCAACCCTGCCACGGCGGCGGTCGACACGCGGGTCAGGGCCGGTTGCTTGGATTTGCTTGATCGGTTCAGCATGGTCGTAAAAAACTGGGTGAGCGATTCAGCCGCAGTATAAATCAGTGCAAGCCATTACACTCAACGCTTGTAATCATTTCAGGGTGGAATATTCGATGAGCAGAAAGGGTGAATCCCGCCGTGGCCGCGTGTCCGGTGTTGTCCTGGCCGGCATGCTTTTAAGCGCTTTCGACGTCCGGGCGCAGCCCGTGGCAGAGCAAGAGGCCTTCTTCGAGGCGCTTGGGGCGCTGTGCGGCGCCAGCTATGTTGGTGCCGCGGTGTTTCCCGAAGACCCGGGTGAGGACTGGCGGGGTCAGACCCTGGTGGCGACGATCCAGACCTGCTCGGATGATGAAATCCGCATTCCGCTGGCCGTGGGGGCCGACCAGTCACGCACCTGGGTCATTACCCGCACTGCCGCCGGCCTCCAGCTGAAGCATGATCACCGTCACGAGGACGGCACACCGGACGAGGTCACGCAGTACGGTGGCGTCGCGCTTCAGCCCGGAACGGCCCTGGCGCAGTCCTTCCCGGCCGATACCTATACCGCCGATTTGATTCCCGAGGCGGCCACCAACGAGTGGTTTCTGTCCCTGAGCCCGGACGGGGTGACCATGACCTACTACCTGGAGCGCCACGGGGCGCCCCGGTTCAAGGCGATACTGAGCCGCAGTGACTAGTCTTCGATCTGCTCAACTTCCAGCACCTCGCCCTCCGGCGTGACTTCGATTTCGTAGCGGGCCTCACCGAGCGTGCCTTCAAGTTCATAGACCATCAGCCCGTCTTCTTCCTCGTACTCGGCATCCGTCAAGTTGATGCCGGGCAGCGCCTTGGTCGCGGCCGCAATGACCCCGGCGGGCACCGCGGCCAGCTCGACGGTCAGCTCTTTTTCGATATCGATTTCCTCTTGCTCGCGCTGTGTGACGCAGGCCTGGAGGAGGAGGGTGGCGCTGACAATCAGCAAAGCCTGTTTCATGACGGTACCTTCAGATTGAATGCTTTAGAAATGGTAAACGCTCAACGGTAGCTGGAAAGCGGCCATTGAATCCGGTGCCCTGCACATCAACATTCAGGGTATCGGCGAGCGAAAAACCGCAACGGAGAAACCATCGTGAGTTCTGCTGACCCGCTGTTGCTGTCGCGCATCCAGTTTGCCGCCAACATCAGCTTCCACATTCTGTTTCCCATGATCACCATTGCCCTGGGCTGGTTGCTGCTGTTCTTCAAGCTGCGTTTCAACCGTACCGGCGACGAGAAGTGGATGAACGCCTACCGGCTGTGGGTCAAGGTCTTTGCCCTGTCCTTCGCGCTGGGCGTGGTCAGCGGCATCACCATGAGCTTTCAGTTCGGCACCAATTGGCCGGGCTATATGAACACGGTCGGAAATATCGCCGGGCCGCTGCTGAGCTACGAGGTCCTGACCGCGTTTTTCCTGGAGGCGGCGTTCCTGGGCATCATGCTGTTTGGCTTTAAGCGGGTCAGCAACCGGGTGCACACGCTGGCCACGGTGCTGGTGGCGGTCGGCACCACCTTGTCGGCGTTCTGGATTCTTGCCCTGGTCTCCTGGATGCATACGCCGGCCGGATTCGAGATGCGCGATGGCGTTGCCCATGCCACGGACTGGGTGGCCATCATTTTCAATCCCTCGTTTCCCTACCGCCTGACACACACGCTGGTCGCTTCGTTCCTGACCGTGTCGTTCCTGATTGCCGGTATTTCGGCGTACCGGTGGCAACGGGGTGACCGCACCGGTTCGGTGCGGGCGACCCTGCGCACCGGGATTATCCTGGCGGCGGTATTGACGCCGTTGCAGATTTTTATCGGCGACCTGCACGGCCTCAACACCCTCGAGCATCAGCCGGACAAGGTTGCGGCGATGGAAGGCCTGTGGGAGACGCGGTCCCGGGCCCCGCTGGTGTTGTTTGCGCTGCCGGACGAGGAGGCGCGCGAAAACCGCTATGCGCTCGAAATCGAGGGGCTGGCCTCGCTGATCCTGACCCATGACATGGACGGCGTGGTGCAGGGTCTGAATGATTTTGAAGGTGAGCACCCGCCGGTGGCGCCGGTGTTCTGGGCGTTCCGCATCATGGTGGGCACCGGCCTGCTGATGCTGCTGGTTTCCTGGCTGGCAACGGTGCAGATCAAGCGCAAGGGCATGCCCGGCGGGCTGCTGATGCGGGTCCTGACCCTGATGACTTTTGCCGGCTGGGTCGCGGTCCTGAGCGGCTGGTACACCACGGAAATCGGACGTCAGCCCTGGCTGGTGGACGGTGTCCTGAAGACCGCTGATGCGCTGGGCCCGGTATCCGGTGGCGCGGTGGCCACGACCCTGGCGGTCTACCTGGTCATGTATGTCATCCTGATTGCCGCCTATATTTCGGCCGTCTTCTACCTGGCGCGGCAGGCGGCAAACCCGGCGGTCAAGCGCTCACCGCCGACGGCGTTCGGACCGGCCGTTCTGCCGCCGGGGGCATCCGCAGCTGACCATGCTTGAACTGATGCCCGATATGTCCACGCCGGAGGGCTGGTTGCCGCTGGTCTTTATGCTGATGATGGGCTTTGCCATCCTCGCATACGTCATCCTGGACGGTTTTGACCTGGGCGTGGGCCTGCTCTTCCGCGGCGCCGACGCAGGCGAGCGGGACGTGATGATTGCTTCCATTGGACCCTTCTGGGACGCCAATGAAACCTGGCTGGTGCTCGGCATCGGCATCCTGCTGGTCGCTTTCCCGTCGGCGCACGGCGTCATACTCGGCCACCTGTACCTGCCGATTGCCCTGATGCTCGCCGGGCTCACCCTGCGTGGCGTGGCCTTCGACTTCCGGGTGAAAGCCAAGGATGAACACCGGGCTGCCTGGAATACCGCATTTTTTGTCGGGTCTTCCATGGCGGCCCTGTCCCAGGGCTACATGCTGGGCCGGGTCATTACCGGCTACCAGGCCGATTTGCCCAGCCTGCTGTTTGCGGGTTTTATCGGCGTTTGCGTGGCATCCGGCTATGCCCTGCTGGGTGCGACCTGGCTGATCATCAAGACCACGGGCCCCCTGCAACTCAAGGCCGTTCGATGGGCCCGCCAGGCCATGCTGCTGACCGCGCTGGGGATTGCCGCGGTTTCCGTTGCAACGCCCCTGATCAGCGATAAGATTTTCGCCAAGTGGTTCAGCGTGCAGAACCTGCTGATGGTGTGGCCGATCCCCGTGACCACCGTGGTCGTGATCCTGATTGCCCTGCGCGCCCTGAAGCGGCTGCCGCTGCGACTGGAGCAAGGGAACCACTACGGTGAGTGGGTGCCGTTTGCCTGCGGCGCCGCGTTGTTCCTGCTGTCTTTCCACGGGCTGGCGTACAGCCTGTTTCCCTACCTGGTGCTCGATGAACTGACCATCTGGGAGGCGGCGAGTGCGCCGGAATCGCTGATGATCATCCTGTTTGGCGCCGTTATCGTGGTGCCGATCATCATCGCCTACTCGTTTTTTGCCTACCGGGTGTTCTGGGGCAAGGCGCGACCCCTCGAATACTACTGAGCGAAGCGTTTTGCTGACTCAGTCCCCCGTGGCGGGAGTGTCCTCCGGCACACCGGATTCCGGAGGCAGTGCGTGGGCTCCGGTCCGGAACAGGTACGGTCCCCATTTGGCGTAGGCCAGCGCCTTGTCACGCATCCGTTCGCTCATGTCCGGGTTGGGCTCCAGTTGACCCGTGTCATCCAGGAGAAAACCTTCCGGAGCGCGGTCAGCCTGCAGGATCACTGCCTGGTCACCCTCGATATAGGCCTGCAGGCCGTGGAACTGCATCACCGCGCGGTTGCTGCCGTTGGTCCACGGCTCGCGCGTCAGGTCACGGCCGATTGCCGGGATCGGGCCGCTCACGCCGATGAGGGACAGCAGGGTGGGCAGCAGGTCGATCTGGCTGGTGATACCTTCAATCCGGCGGGGTTCTATCGTGCTGCCCAGCATGACGCCCGGAATGCGGAATTTTTCCGTCGGCACGAGGTACCCGCCCCAGGCGCGGGTATTGTGGTCGGCGACCACCAGGAACACGGTGTCTTCCCAGTAGTCAGACTGCCTTGCCTGCTCCAGGAACCGTCCCAGGGCCCAGTCTGCGTACTTGATCGCGGTGGCGCGACCCGGCGGCTCCCCGCTGCCCGGCGTGTCCTCCTCGGGACTGACCCGGCCTGCAGGAATATCAAAAGGCTCGTGGTTGCTGGAGGTGAAGATCAGCGTGAAAAACGGCGCCCGCGCGGCGCTCAGTTCGGCGTGCGCCCGGGCAAACAGGTCCTCGTCGGACACGCCCCAGGATCCGCTAAAGACCGGGTCCGGGTAGTCATTCTCATCAATAACGGTTTCGAAGCCATTGCCCAGAAAAAACCGCCGCATATTGTCAAAGTGCGACTCGCCACCATAGATGAAACTCGTCTGGTAACCCTGGCGCCTGAGGAACTCGGCGATGGTGAAAAACCCCGTCTGGGCCTGCGTCATTTTGAGCGCCGCGGGCGCCGCGGAGGGCGTGAAGCCTGCTACCAGCGCCTCCAGTCCGCGGGCCGAACGCATACCCGTCGCGTACAGCCGGTCGAACCAGATGCCCTGGTCCGCCAGTTTGCTGAATTCCGGCATCAGGTCGCGGCCGCCGAGCGCGCTGACGTGATCCGCCCCCACGCTTTCCAGCACGATCATGACCAGGTTTAACGGCTGTGTGCGCGGTGCCGATGCGCGGTGCTCATGCAGGCTGGGCAGGGCGGGGTCCAGCAGTTCGGCGCCGTCGATTCCCGTTTCCTGCCGGATGATGTCAATCATCGCGTCGTCCGTGAGCTGGCCATAGTTAAAGTTCAGGCCGTCGGCGGCCCGGCGCTTCTCATAGACCGAGTACAGCACCAGGTAGGGTGAGTTCAGCGGCAGGGTATTGACCATGCTGTCGCTTGAGAAAGCCGCCATGCTGGGGTTTACCGGTCGATGCGCCAGGGTGGAGCGAATCATGCCGACGAACAGCACCAGGAGCAGCGGGGTAAGCAGCAGGCAGAACACGAAGGAAACCGGTTCGTCCCGCGCCGGGTCATCGCGAAGCCAGCGAAACAGCGCCCAGGCCAGGGCGAGGGTGACCAGCAAGACGCCGATCAACAGGTACAGGTGCATTCCCGAGACGGTCGCCAGCACTTCCTGCGGATAGGCCAGGTACTCCACGAACAGGTAGTTGGGGCGCGAATCAAACTGGCGGATAAACGGCTCGCTGGCGGCCTCCACGAAGAACGCCAATGCCAGCATGATGGAGAGAAATGCCGGAATCAGCCAGGCAGCCAGCTTGCGCGTGGCTTTTGCCAGGTGAAGCCAGGGCAGAAACACCATGGGCAACGCAAAAATCAGCCCCAGCAGGATCAGGTCGAAGCGCAGGCCCTGTCCGATCACGATATGCAGTCCTTCGGTCGCCATCACGCGGTCTGCATAGACCAGCACCAGGAACAGGCGGGACAGGGACAGAGCCGCCATGAACCCGATCGCGATGATCAGGGGGCGCTGAAATATCTTTAGGTTTTCAAGGCTCAAGGTGATCCAGTCCGCCACCGGCGGCTCAACGTTCAATGAAAAGCAGGGAAATTTCCTGTGCAGGGAAGTATTATGGGCGAAGGATTTTCTGACAGGAAGTTATGCATGTTGATAGCCCGTGGGTTGTGCGCGGTCTCCCTGCTTTTGGCGCCTTGCCTGGCCTGCGCCGCGGCGGTTTCCGGAAGTGCTCCGGACGAGCCGGGGCCGTCTTCGGCCGATATGTACCCGCAGCCGCAGGAAGTGCAGCAGGTCGCGCAGGCCGGCAAACCCGCGGTGACGCAACCGATGCAGGACCTGGACGCGCTGGCGATTGAGATGATCAATCCCTACGGCACGGTATTCACCATTTTCAACAATTTCACGCAAACCCAGTACCAGGGAGACCTGGCGGGCGCGGACGACCAGTCCAACCTGACCTGGGACATCGCCGGCTCGTGGCCATTTCTTCTCGACAGCGGCAGGCAGCTCGTGGTGCGCATGAATTTTCCGGTAAGTTTCGGTGAGCCGACTTACCTGGTGCCCGGCATCGACTATGTGGACTGGCGCATTCGTCAGGACGCGGACACGCTTCCGGACAACCAGCCCTGGTTTGATGGCCACGGATACCTGGGGGATATTTCCTTCGGTGTCGGCTGGGGTGGAACCAGTGACAGCGGCTGGATTACCGGCATCGGCGTGGTTGGCGTTCTGCCCACCGGGCAGGACGGTTCCATTGAACGGGACCAGTACCTGCTCGGTCCCGACCTGACGCTTGGCAAGGTAACTGACTGGGGCATCCTCGGCGCCCGCCTGATGCATTTCACCAACGTGGCGGATGTGTCGAGCTCCGATACGGCGTCGACCTTTGATACGAATGAAACCCACCTGAACGTATTTTTCGCCTATGGGCTGGGCAACGGCTGGAACCTGATTTCCAATCCGACGGTCGTTTATGACTGGGAAGCGACCAGCGACAACAAACTTCAGGTCCCGCTGGGTGGGGGTGTGTCGAAAATGGTGCGCTGGTTTGGCACACCGGTCAAACTGGACTTTGAGCTGGAGTACTACGTGGTGAATGCGCAGACCTACGGCGCCGATTGGCTGGCGCGTGTCAGCGTGTCGCCGGCGATCCTGCAGCGCACCCGCAACTAGCCCCGCTGGCGTGCCGGCGTGAACCAGAAATTGTTGAAGTAGCGCTGCGTATCGCCGGCTACCTGGTGTTTGGCCGGGTCAAAATCTTTAACCGGCACCAGTTCACCGTCGCCCACCATGAACCCCTCGTAGCCCAGGTCCTGCAGGAAGCTGAAAACATCGTCCAGGGATCCCGATTGGCGGTGGCGTATTTCGCATTCAAACAGTATCGCGGGATGGTCCCGTTCCAGTAATTCCGTAGCCCCGCGGAACACTTCCAACTCATGACCCTCCACGTCCACCTTCAGTAGTCTGACCGCAGTCAGCCCGTGTTCGGCGACGTAGTGGTCCAGGGTGGTGACACCGATTGACAGCTGGTCGCCGGGCGCGGCCCCCGCTGCCGGCGGCTCGAAGGAAGCCCCCGGTGACGGACCGCCGGCGGGTACGTGCAGAACCAGGGTCCCGGGCGCAGAGGACAGGCCGAGGTTTTCCACGGTCACGTTGGACAGCTGCGTTCGCGCACCAGGCGCTCCAGGCGCCGGGCCAGGACAGGCTGCGGCTCAAAGGCCACCACGCGGCCGCCGGCCCCGACCGCCTCCCGGATCCACCAGGTAAACGCGCCCTTGTGAGCGCCGATATCGATGGCGGTTGCACCGCTTTGCAGGTGGCCAAGAATCAATCGAACCTCGTGTTTCTCGAGCTTCAAGCGATAACGCCAGGCGCGGAAACGCCAGCGCAGCTGATCCGGGGTCAGGAAGGACATGGGCAAAGGTTAGGCGATTCGGAAGGGCAAAGGAATCCCGCGATGCTGCTGATTACGGCTCATCGTTCTGCGGCCACCCGGCTTCCCTTGCCCAGCACGGCGGCCCTGACCACGGGCTCTTGCGTGTCGGCGGACTGACTGGTCCAGGCGACCAGCAGTCGATCGTCCCCGAGGTCCAGGATGCGGGGAAAGCCGCTGCTCCGGTCATTGCGGACCGGCAACAGGTCCAGCACCGACAGCAAATTGCCGGATGAATCAAAACGGGCAAGGCGCATCAGCCCCTCGCCAGCTTGCCCGGATGGCGTCTCGGTAAGCCAGCTCAGGGCGTAGCCATCCCCGGTCCAGGCCAGGTCAACCCGCCCCAGCGCTGAGCCGGTGTCGAGGTCCAGGGGGGGTGCAAACCGGCGCCCGCTGTCTTCCGATCGGGCGATACGCACCCGGGGCGTTTCGCCGGCCATGGTGAACCAGGCCACGATCACCGTTCGACCCCGCGCGATCAGGGCCGGGCCGTTGACCGGGCAACCGGCGATTTTCCAGCCATCCTCGTGTACCGCGACCGGCCGGGTCCAGCCCGTCGCGGTCCGCCGCACCAGCTTGATGTCACGGATTTCTGTTTCACTGCGATCCCGGTAAATCACCACCACGCCATCGTCAGTGAGGCCGGCGGCCGTTCCGCAGCAGTCGCATACGCGATCATCAATCAGCAAGCCGTCGGTGATGGCGCCGGCATTGCCAATCAGCGCGGAACGAAGCGTCATCGCACCGTTTCCGGCGCCGTGATGTGCCCCGGTCGCATGATCCGCGGCGTCGGGATCGGTCTGCCGACCGTCCAGCCAGACCATGCCGGTCTTGCCTGATTCCGTGACGAAATAGCTGGCAAACCCGTGTTCCGTGGGTGTCTGGTCGTCGTGGGGCGTAAAGGGTGGAGACCAGCTGTGGCCCTGGTCCGTGCTGCGCACTGCCATAATGTCATAGGCGTAGGTTCCGGGACCCGAGCGCTGCAGCCAATGGGCGATCCAGGAGCCGTCGCCGGCGACCACCAGGCCCGGCGTGTCTGCCCAGTTGGCGAAAAAACCGCTCCCCTCGTGAATCGTGCCGGATCGGGTGAACTGAAGGCCGTCAAACACCGCGAAGCGAAAGCGATGGCCCGCGTCGCTTTGCTCAAGCCAGGTCAGTATGGCTTTGCCATTACCCATGGCGGCCAGGCGCGGCGCCAGGCTGGCGGCCTGCGCGGGCACGTCCAGCATGCTGAACTCCGGGTTGTGGGGCGAGGCAGTCTGGGCAGCCATGGCGCCCGGGCTGACGGTGGCGATGCAGGCCAGCAGGCTTGCGAGGATGGCATGGAAGGCCGCTTTCATGGCGCCATTATCGTGGGTAGTGTGCCGGCCTGCCAACACGCGTGGAAATCGTTGCGCGCCACTCACCAAATCCCGGAAAAGCGGCTAAACTAGAGCAGCTTCCGGCACAGCCCCGTCGCGCCTGCGCACCGGCGCTTCTCCCGTCCCGGCCCTTCTTAGTTATTTTTTCAGGAACTGATCCATGAGCTCATCAAGCAATCCACTGGCCCGCATTTTCCGCGCAACCTGGAATGGCATCGACCGCACACGCCGCATCGCCGTCAACCTGTTGTTCCTGGCGGTGGTGGTTGGCGTGCTGGTCCTGGTCCTGCGCAATGACCTGCCGCAGGTCCAGGACGGATCCGCGCTGGTCATCGAGCCGCGTGGACAGCTGGTTGAGCAGCTTACCGCCCGCTCCCTGGACCAGGTGCTTGACGAGGCGACCGGATCAGGCACCGAGGAAACCCTGCTCAAGGACGTGGTTGATGCGATCAATGCCGCAGGTGATGACGACCGGATCAAGGTGCTGGTGCTTAACCTGAACAGTTTCGGCGGCGCCCGGCTGACCAAGCTGCAGGACGTGGCGGCCGCGATCGGGAATTTTAAAGCCGGCGGCAAGCGGGTGATTGCAATCGCCGACAATTACGGACAGGACGCCTATTACCTCGCCGCCCAGGCCGATGAAGTGATCATGAACAAGATGGGCGGTGTGATGATCGAGGGCATGAGCCGTTACCGGATGTATTACCGGGAGGGGCTGGAGAAGCTCGGCGTGGACATCAATGTCTTCAAGGTCGGAACCTTCAAGTCCGCGGTTGAGCCCTACCTGCTGGACGGCATGTCGGAAGCCGCCCGCGCCGCAAACCAGGAATGGCTGGGCGACCTGTGGCGCATTTACCTGGAGGACGTTGGCGCGGCGCGGGGCATGAGCGCAGCGCAGATCAATGACTACGCGCAGGGCTTTGAGGCCATTATGGTCGAGACCAACGGCGACACGGCGCTCGCCGCACTCAACTTTGGCCTGGTTGACCAGGCCCTGACCCGTGTTGAAACCCATGACTATCTCGTGGAGATGGTCGGCGAGGACGAAACGGGCAGGAGCTTTCTACGGACGGGCATGAGTGACTACCTCGCCAACCTCGACCAGGACCGCTTCGGCCGCAACGCCGGGGGCGACAAGGTCGCCGTGGTGGTCGCGCGTGGCTCAATCCTTGACGGCTCGCACCCTGCGGGCACCATCGGGGGTGATTCAACGGCGGCGCTGATCCGCCAGGCGCGCGAGGATGACAGTGTCAAGGCAATCGTCCTGCGCGTGGACTCCGGCGGCGGCAGCGCCTTCGCCTCCGAGGTGATTCGCCGCGAGCTGGAGGCGGCGCAGGCCGAGGGCATTCCGGTGGTGGCTTCCATGGGCAGCGTGGCCGCTTCCGGCGGTTACTGGATCAGCACTTCCTCGGACCAGATCTGGGCTCACCCGAGCACGATCACCGGCTCAATCGGCATATTCGCCATGATTCCGACGTTCCAGCGTCCCCTCGAGGAGTACCTGGGTATCCGCGTCGACGGCATCAGCACGGCGCCCCTCGCGGGCGTGCGTCCGGACCGTAAGCTTCCGGAAGGAGTAGGGCGAACCGTGCAGCTGATGATCGAACAGGGCTACCGCGACTTTCTGCAGCGCGTCGCCGAGTCCCGGGACATGACCATCGAAGAAGTGGATGAGATTGCCCAGGGCCGGGTGTGGAGCGGTGAAGATGCCTTCCGCCTGGGCCTTGTGGATGGCCTTGGCAACCTCGAAGATGCCATCGCGTCGGCCGCGGAACTGGCCGGGCTCGGGGACCGCTATGCGGTCAGCTATGTAGAGAAAGAAATGGATTTTCAGCAGCAGTTGGTCAGCCAGCTGATGTCAAAGGCAGTGGCTCAGGAAGCGGTTTTCCATAACCGCAGCCCGGTGCAGGAAATGCTGCAGCAGCTGGAGTCCGTGGTGGACGAGATTGGTCGCTTTAATGACCCAAATCATCTTTACTATTGGTCAACGGTGGATACTGATTGAACTGGTCTGACAGTTCAGCACCATCACTTTGTTGTTTTTTGGAGATTAACAATGAGAAATTCTACTGGTCTGCGCATTGGCGTGGCCCTGGGCGCACTTATCGGGTACTCCGTCACGGCGTTTGCGTAGGACGCGCCACCGTCCTCGAACGAGGAGCTGGCCAAGGCCGCGCAAAACCCGGTTGCCAGCCTGATCAGCCTGCCATTTCAGAACAACACCAACTTTAATTTCGGACCGCTGGAAAAAACGCAGAATATCCTGAACATTCAGCCGGTCTGGCCGTTCAAACTGAACGATGACTGGAACCTGATCACGCGCACGATTCTGCCGGTGATTTCCCAGCCGGCGTTCACGCCGCAGCAGAGCCGCGATAACGGGATTGGCGACCTGAACTTCACAGCCTTTTTCTCGCCGCGCAAATCCGGTAAGTGGATCTGGGGTGTGGGACCCACGCTCGTGCTGCCAACTGCCAGTGACGACCGTCTGGGTTCGGACAAATGGCAGGCCGGACCGTCCTTCGTGGCGCTGACCCAGCCCGGCAACTGGGTGGTCGGAGCGCTCATCTCCAACGTCTGGTCCATGGGCGGGTCCGGCGACCAGGATGTGAACGCGATGCAGCTGCAGCCCTTCATCAACTACAACATTCCGGGCGGCAAGGGCTGGTACCTGACGACCGCCCCGATCATCACCGCGAACTGGGAAGCCGAAAGCAGCGGTGAGACCTGGACCGTTCCCCTGGGCGGCGGCGTCGGCAAGATCTTCCGCGTCGGCAAGCAGCCCATGAACGCCTCCGCGCAGGCCTATTACAACGTGGCGACGCCCGACAACGGCGCAGACTGGCAGCTGCGCCTGCAGCTTCAGCTGCTGTTTCCCAAGTAAGCAAAAAGCCGCAAAGAGAACCGGTCCGGCCCGCGCAAACGGCGCCGGCTGGAACGGTTCTTCAGCAGGTTTCTTCAGCCTGTCGCAAGCTTATCCCGCAGCAGTTGCTGCTCGGTTTCGTTGCGGTGCTTCTTCAGGTATTTCATGAACGGCGTGCCGCCGGTACCGATGTCCACCGCGTTGCCGTCGCTGTCCCGTGACTGGCGGTTGATATAGGTCGCCGCGTATTCCAGGTGGCGCGTGCGAAAACGCGCCAGGGCGGTGATGCAGTCGTTGTACAGCAGGGTCAGGGATGCCTGCTGCAGGCCGCTTACCGCGTCGCGCACGCTCGAGGCGGCGCGCACATCATCGATAAATTGCCGGTGCTGGGGCGGGCGGTAGATGTGCAGCTCGTCCAGGTAACGGCGCAGCGGATCATCCGCGTGACCGAGTCCCAGCAGGGCATCCATGGCCGGCACGATGGAGGACTGGGAGCCGGTCTGGCCACGGAAGCTCTGTGGCTCGCCGCCGGTTTCGTCTACGCCCGCGTAAACCAGTCCCGGCCCCAGGGCCGGATTGTCTTTCCAGCCGTGAATCCACGGCCGCACCCGGTGAAAATAAATGTAGGGGTCACAGCGCTCCGGCATGCGGTCAAAGATGGCGTTGATGTCGTCCCAGACCAGGCTCATGCGTTGCAGGCCCTCGCGCAGCCGGTCCGGGTCGCGCTCCTGCGCCGCGGCCATGAGCCCCGGAAACTCCGCCAGGAGCTGTCCGGCAGTCGCCTCGATGGCAACATGGATCAGCACGAACCAGGCCTCGTCCTGGCCGCCCAGAAACTGCTGCAGCATGAACACGTTGTCCAGCCCGAAGCCCCCCTGTGGATCGATCAGGCCCCAGTTATCCAGCACGTAGCCCGAGTAGGGCAGCAGGGGTTGCTGGCCGAGCGCCCGGGCAAGATGCCAGATCGGGCGGGCCAGGTTGGCCGGCAGTTCTTCTGGTGCATCAACTTCGCCCCACACCCAGGACTGCACCAGGAAGGAATAATGCACCATGGCCAGGCGCATCTGCGCATCGCCGGCGCTGCGGCAGAAGGCGTCCATATCAGGCTCGGGAAGGTGCTGCAGCAGGCTCCTGATGCGGCCTGAAGGCAGTGTCCGGGGCAGGTTCATGGCGGCATCGCGAACGGGCTGCAGCGCTTGCGGCAGCTGAACTTGAGCCGGATTGAAATCGGCGAGGAAACCCCGCTCCCTGGAAATACCGTAGTCAGAAAGTCGCATTAGACGCCTCACGAGCCTGGCCCGGCTGATGCGCCAGGCGTATATAATTCAATGAAAAGCTATAATCACCGAAGAATATTCGAAGCACTGGCGCGGGGCCATGGGTCAATGACAAAAACAGACAGGGTTCAGCGCAAGGCCGGGGTCAGCCTGTCACTGGACCGTCTTGACCGAAAAATATTAGGCGCGCTGGTCGCCGATGCGAGTCGCGGATACGCCGACCTGGGACGGGAGGTCGGACTGTCCGCGCCTGCGGTACACGAGCGCGTCAGGAAACTGAAAGCCGGCGGGGTGATCAAGCGGATTGCAGCGTTGCTGGACGGGCCTGCCGTGGGCAAGCCCTTGCTGGTATTTGTGCACGTGGCCACGCACAGCTGGGGTCACAGCGAAGCGATCGATGCGCTGTCCGAGTTGCCGGAGTTGGAAGAGCTTCACTCGGTAACCGGCGATACCTCGATGATTCTGAAGGTTCGCCTGGCCAACCCGCAGCAGCTGGAATCCCTCCTGCGCCAGATCAACGCCTTTGAGAGCGTGATCTCCACGCACACCTACGTCACCCTGTCGAGCTACCTCGAGCGTCCCGTGCAGGCGGAACTCACCGAGGAGTGGGCTGACCCGCCGCTGCCGAAGGAGTAGGGGTCAGCACGGTCCGGTTTACCAGCCGCACTCGCGGTCGGCGTTCTGCTCTTCGAGCCAGCTCATGAGCGGTGCAAAGTATTCCACCATGGCGGTGCCGTCCATCTCGCGGCTGCCGGTGAAGGCTTCCAGCGCGTCTGGCCACGGCATCGAGGCGCCCATTTCCAGCATGGCGTTGAACCGCTCGCCGACTTCTTCCGAGCCATAAATAGAGCAGCGGTGCAGCGGGCCTTCCCAACCGGCCATTTCGCAGGCGGCCTGGTGGAACTGGAACTGCAGGATGGCCGCGATGAAGTAGCGCGTGTAGGACACGTTGGCCGGGATGTGGTACTTCGAACCCGGGTCGAACATGGCGTCGGAACGCTCATTGGGCGGCCGGATGCCCTGGTACGCTGTGCGCAGCGCCCACCACCCGTCGTTGTAGGTTTCCGGCGTCAGTTCGCCGGAGAACACCTGCCAGCGCCACTTGTCCATGAGCAGGCCGAAGGGCAGGAAGGTGACCTTGTCCAGGGCCCGTGCCATCAGCAGACCGATGTCACTCGAGGCGTCCGGCGTGCTCTCCAGCAGGCCGATGGACTGCAGGTATTCCGGCGTGATGGACAGCGCGATCATGTCACCGATGGCCTCGTGGAAAGCCGCCGTTGGCGCCCGTCTGGAAGATCGGCGACTGTTCCTTGTAGGCCCGCTGGTAGTAGTTGTGCCCGAGCTCGTGGTGCACCGTGTTGAAATCATCACCGTTGACCTTGGTGCACATCTTGATGCGAATATCGTCCTGCCCGTCCAGGTTCCAGGCCGAGGCATGGCAGACCACCTCGCGGTCCAGGGGCTTGGTGATCTGGGAGCGCTCCCAGAACGTTTCCGGCAGCGGCGCAAAGCCCAGGGATGAGAAGAACGCTTCCCCGGTTTCGACGATTTGCCGGGCTGTGTAATCGTTTGCCACCAGCAGTTCGGTCAGGTCAAAGCCCGGATCCGCATCCGCAGGCCCAACCAGGTCATAAATATTGCCCCAGCTCTGCGCCCACATATTGCCCAGCAGGTCCGCGCGGATCGGCTGATCCAGGGGTACGACCTCATCGCCATACTCTTCGTTGAGTTCGGCGCGCACATGGCATTGCAACTGGTTGTAGAGCGGTGCCACCTGGTTCCACAGCCGGTCCGTCTCCTGCGCAAATTCTGCCGGCGGCAGGTCATAACGTGACCGCCACATGGCGCCGACATCGGCGAAACCCAGTTCCTGCGCCCCCTCGTTCGACAGGGCAACCATGGCCGCATAGTCGCTTTTCATGTTCCCGCCGTCCGCGCGCGGCGCCACCGGTACCTCGCGCCAGGCGGTCCAGATGTATTCAAGCAGTTCCGGGTCACGGACCGTGCCCATCATTTCTTCCAGGTCGTTACGGGCGACCATTTGCCCATCCAGTTCAATCTTGCCGGTGGCATAGGTCGAGCCCATGCGCGTGCTGATTTCAGCCAGTTCGCCGGCTGCGCCGGGCCGGGTCGGCGCGGGCAGGTTGACGCCCAGCTTGATCATATCGATTTTGCGGCGCATTTCCGGGGGCAGGTCTACGTCATTGAAATCCTTGGCGCGGTTGGCAAACTTCACCCCCATCTCGGTGCCTTCGGTATCCGCTTTCGTGGCCAGCCAGTTGGTATCAAAGGTGATGTTTGTGGCCTGCACCCAGGCGACGCGCGCTGAATATTCACCGAACTCGCGGGAGAACTGTTCCACTTCCGCAATAAATGCTGCGGCGTCATCCGCCGTGAGGGGTTGGTTGTCCGCCAGCGCGCAGACGGGCAGGGTCAGGGCAAGCCCCGATGACAGGCAAAGCACGGCAAGAATGGATTGGTTCACGATGGCTCCTCGGTCGGGGCTCAATTCAGAAATGGCCTGTACCTTAGCCAATAAACAGGTCCGCTGACAATGTGAATCTGTCGTTCGGTTGGCCGTGCCTTTACGCAAAATGGCGTCGATGACGAGGGTTGTTCAGGTTGGCTTCAGGCGTTTTTTCCTATACTGGCTGAGTAACACCTGATGCGGTCATTGATATGAAATGGATCCCGGCAGTGCTCCTGGCCCTGGCCACCGCGGCGCAGGCGCAGATTTACCGCTGCGAGACCGCGGACGGGGTGGAGTTTTCCGACGAGCCTTGCGGCAAGGACGCCACCGTGGTGCATCTGGAAGAGGCGACCTCGGGCATCAGTGGCGGCCCTCCGGAGGCGGTCCGGCAACAGCTTGCGGACAAGAAGGCGCAGCGTGCGGAAGACCGCGAGAAACGCCTCGAGGCGCTGGCGCGCGCGCCGCAGCCCGCCCCGGCCCCGCCGGTGATCATCCAGCAGCCCGTGTTCTATCCCGGTTACTGGTGGCGTCCCAATCTGCCGCCGCACCATCGTCCGCTGCCCGGGCCGCCAAAGCCACCGCCGCCAGACAGGGGCAATCCGGTGCTGAGGCCGCTGGACTGAGCGGTTCTCAAATGCCCCTCAGGGTGTTGCCTGTTCCCAACTGAACGGGCCGTATTCCGGCCAGCTCACCGTGTCATCCGGCGCAGCCCCGTCTGCCTCCGCCAGCCACAGCGCCGTAAGATCTTCCTGCAACTGGTTGCGAAATTGCCGGACCTCGACCCAGAGTGTTTCAAAGTCCGCGGCAGATTCAAGCGTGTCCGCATCATAGGCTGCCAGCAGGGGGCTCAGCGCCGCATAGGCCTTGATCAGCCGCTCCACGTTCCGGTCCGTGAATGCCTTGAGTTCATCGGAGGGTGACGGTGTCCAGGGGCTGATAGCGCCCTGCTGCCAGTCCGCCGCCAGGGTCGCAAAATAGGTCTCGAACTCTTCCAGGGGCACCGAGGCGGCGCTTTGCCAGGTGCTGACCCCGGCAAAGTTCAGCAGCGTTCCTGATACCGGGTCAAACACCAGCACCGTGGGCGTGCCGAAGTTGATGGGGTAGCCCAGCGGCCGGGTGACGCTGCGCTGGTCTTCCAGGTAGCCCACGTCGGCAAAAAGAATCTCGTAGTTCTCATCGAGAATGCGCTGCATGGAAGGTTCAGAAAAGCGCTCGCCCAGCGCGCGGCTGTCGTGGCACCACTCGGCGCCCAGGGCAATGATCACCAGCTTGCCTCCCATGCGGGCGGTTTCCAGGGCGCTTTGTACTTCCTCCTGGACCTGCGTGGAGGGATGGTAGTGGTATTGCTCCAGGCGGGTGTCCTCCTCATCCCCGTCGGCGAACAGACCGGCAGGCGAACCCAGGACCGCCACGGCCAGCAGCAGCCAAAGAATCCGGGCAGCAAGGCCCCGCTTACGTGTTTTCCAATGCATTTCTGTGCTCCCGGGGTTTTTCCGGCCGGTTGCCAGGCGAAGGATAAAGGCCATACGGGATTAGCTGCTGGGTGCCGGTAACCTGGCGACCCATCGGTCCAGTTCGTTGGCGAAGGCCTGGCGGTCCGATGCGCTGAGGGGCGGCGGGCCGCCGCTCTGAATGCCGCTGGCGCGCATGGTGTCCATGAAATCGCGCATGTTCAGCCGTTGCCGGATATTTTCCCGGCTGTAGCGTTCACCACGGGGATTTAAGGCACTGGCGTCCTTGTCCACGACCTCGGCCGCGAGGGGGATGTCAGCGGTGACGACCAGGTCACCGGCTGTGCATTGCTGAACGATGTGATTGTCCGCAACGTCAAAACCGCCGGCCACCTGCACCGAGCGGATGAACCGCGAGCCGGGAACGGCGAGGTGCTGGTTGGCAACCAGCACGACGCTCACCTCGGCCCGGTCGGCAACGCGAAAAAGAATGTCCTTGATGGCTCGTGGACAGGCGTCCGCGTCCACCCAGATCGTGGGTCTGCTCACGGGAGTGCCCGCAGACGGGTTAGCCGCGTGCGGCCTTTTCCATTTTTGCGCAGATTTTATCCCGGGGCTGATCCAGCGCTGCAGCAAGTTCTTCAGACAGGCACTGCTCCGACTGACTCAACTGGCGACGGTCTGCGGCGCTGAGCTTGTCCGCCTCCATGCGCTGGCTGAGGGTTTTGTATACCTCGGCCAGGCCAAAGGGGTTTCCTTCGTCGAGCTTACTCTGTTGGGCGTTGGCCCGGACCTTCCATTGCTCACTTTCCGATTCGTTCCATTCAACGATGTGTTTCAGCACTTTGCGGGCTTCCGATTTTTCGATCGGTTTCCGAATAGTCTCTTCGATGTCGTTCTCCCGGACCATGAGAACCATCTCGTCGCGGGGGAAAAACAGTTTTACGAACTTGCTGTTATCGGGCCCCGAAAAGCTCCGTTCGCGGATGGACTGCACCGTGCCGATGCCGTGCTGGGGATGATGAATGGAATCGCCTTGGGAAATAGTAATGGTCAATCTCCTTTTAAGAGCGTTGGTGGAAAAAGCTTCTCAACTTTAACAACCTTGGGGCGCAGCCATCGGTTTTCAAGGCCGCATACCGGTCCGGATCACAGGCGCCAGGTGGCGCTGCTGCTGGGCAACGTGCGCCGGACACGGCAAAATAGAGGCCGGCTAAAGGAGTACATTCATTGCGCACCCTCTCCCTGGTATTTTCTACACTCGCCCTGGTCGCTTGCGGCTCGGATTCGCCTGCGCCGGTGGTCGACGACAGTCCACCCTGCCCAGGTACTGTGAACCTGCTCAAGAACCCGGCCCTCGAGTCCTCGGAGGACCGCTTGCTGATCGACTGGAACAGCACCCAGCATGGCGCCATACCCTCCTTTATCGTGTCGGTGAACGAGGGCACGGTGACGGTGGAGCGCAACGGCCCCGAGCCCTGGTACAACCTGGAGCAGTTTATCGACCTCTCAGGTTATGCGGGCCACCAGATGCTGTACAAGGCGGAGCTCAAGCTGTCCCTGGACAGCGAGGACTGGTCGCATGCGTTCGAGCCGGTGGGCGGCCTGCAGGTGCTGATCTGGGCGCTGGCCGAGCCGGCGATTCTGGGTACGCGGCTGGTATATCAGAGCAGCGCAGAACATTCTCCCAACCTCGGTGAGACGGACTGGTTCACGGCCCATGTGCTGTTCACGGTGCCGGAGCGGGTGAAGCGGACCAATCTCGGACTGATACTGCAGGCCAACGGGTCGATGTCCATGCGCAATCCGGCGCTGCTGGATTGTGGTCCTGCCCCCGAATCCGGCGCCTGACTGCCGGAACCTTCATGGTCTGACAGATTGCCCTATACTGAGCGCCAGCCCGCTTTCGCCGGGTGCCGGGCAGAGGGAGCCGTATTGATCATATTCTTCAGCAAGCCGTGTGCGGCCCGGGCTGCGCGCGTGAGTACCGGTCCTTGACACCGGCCCGTGTTCCTGGCCGTTCGCCGGCGCGTGCCGGCACGGTGTTGGCCGCCATACTGTACCTGGCGCCCCTGGTCAGCCTGGCCGATGATCCCGGATCCCCTGAAACCAAGCTGGCGGCATTAACCGCCGGGCAGCAGGCGTTCATCAACTCCGGCGCCGCCCTGGACTACCTGCCGGAATGGCAACTTCAGCACGAGATCAGCGTCCGGGACCCGGAGCAGCTGGCACTGCTGATTGACGATCTCATGGCCCTCGCCGAGGCCATGGCCTACGACCCGGCGAGGGACATGGGCGCCATACCGCTTAATCTGAACTCCGACCGCTTCAACCGCGGCACCTTGCCGACGCCCGAAGCGCTGCGGGAGCTTGAGCGTGCGCCGGGCCCCTTTGGTGTGAGCCGTTATCTGTACCCGACCTCCGGCGTACCGACTTTTGCCGGCGCGCCAGTAGCGATCTGGCCGGAGGACCTGGTTGCCGGCGATGTCGACGTGGCGATCATTGGCGTACCGAGCAATATGAGCAGCGGTCGCCGCGATTCCGGTAACGGACCCAACGCCATGCGGTCCCTGAATACCATCGCCCAACGTGACGGCCAGTCCCTGGTTGATCCGATGAACGTGCTGTCAGTGGTGGACTATGGCGATTTCTCCGTGGACGGTCTGAGCACTGAGCGAACCGTGACACGGGTCAGCGCCATGGTGGCGGAAACCGCCGCAACCGGCGTGATTCCCATGCTCGTCGGCGGCGATACGTCCATGCTGTATCCCGGCGTTGCCGGCGTGGCTCAGGTGGCGGGAGCGGGTACCTTCGGACTCCTGCATTTCAGCGCCCATCCGGATGTTGTCCGCAACGACGATCACCAGATTTCGGATCGGCGGGCGGTTTTCTCCTTGCTCGAGGATGGCGCGATCAATGGCGAGAGCACGGTGCTGGTTGGTCTGCGGGGTGACGACCTGGACCTGGCCACCCTGCAGTGGCTTCGTGGGCAGCAGGTGCGTTACCACACCATGGCCGCCATTGAGGCCCGGGGGCTGGAGCAGGTTTTGCAGCGCGTTCAAAAAGAGGTGGTCCGCGGGCCGGAGCAGTTCTTCGTCTCCGTGGACGTGTCGGTCCTGGATCCGGCGGAGATGCCGGCCGCCGGCCGCCTGGTCAGCCAGGGCGTGCGCCTGGCCGAAGTGGCCCGGCTGATTCGTTTCGTGTGTGCGGAGAAGACCATCGTGGGCTTCGAGATTACCGATCTGGCCCCGATGCTCGATACATCACGCGTGTCCACGGCCAATGCCAACGCCCTGCTCAATGCCTGTCTGAACGGCATTGCGGTCCGCCAGGCGGGGCTTGACCCGGACTATGTCCACCCGCTGACGCTTGATCATGGACAGCGCTGATGAAACAGGCCGGGGGAGAAGGTTTATGAGGTCTGGATTTCCACACCGCGCAATGATGGGTCTGCTGTTGCTCCTGGCGCACGGCAGCGTGCTCGCGCAGGATGAGTCGACTGAGCCGGAGCGGCCAGCCGTAGACCCGGACATGTCAGGGCACATCGTGGGCGCGGAACCCTATCCCTTCGATACCGTTGACCCGCGTGTCGAGGTAAAAGAGCCGATCACGCTGCCCGACAGCGTCGCCCCGAAACTGGAGCTGCTCACAGTGGAGGACATCGAATTTCTCGTAAGCGGCGATGCGCGGGGACTGGCGGGTTCGGAGGAAGACACGATCGAGGCGCTGGATGAGCGTTCTCCGGAGGAGGTCAAGGCCTGGGTGGACGCCATGCGGCTGGTGTTTGCGAACAGCCGTTACCAGGAGGGCGTTGACCAGCCCAATATCCCGCTGAACACCAGTTCCGATGCCTACAACGCCTGGCGGCTCAAGCGGCCGCGGTCCATGGATCCTCCGCGCGAGCCCGGCCCCGTGTCGCTTGGGCGCTATGACGGCTTCGGCGGACCGCCAACCTTTGGCGGCTTCCCCCTTGCCCTGTCGCCGGAAGACCTGGTGGCTGGCGAGGTGGACGTGGCCATTCTCGGCGCGCCACTGAACATGGGCTCCGGCTGGCGCGATTCCGGTGAACAGGCCACCACGGACCTGCGGGTCGTCGGTGGCTGGGCGATCGGCTCGCAGGACCAGTACGTGCAGATCGATGCCTCCAAGGTGCTCACGGTGGTGGACTATGGTGACGTGGCGGTCGACAACGAGAGCACGGAGCGGTCCATGCGCCACGTTCGCGAGGTGGTTCGGGAAATCGTCGAGGCCGGCGCGATCCCGATGATCGTGGGTGGCGACCATTCGCTCGAGTATCCGAATGTTGCCGCACTGGCCGATGTTTACGGCAAGGAAAAAGTTTCCGTCATCCATTTTGATTCGCACTATGACGCCTGGTGGGGCGGCGCCCACCTGATCAGTCACGGTTACCCGGTTTACCGCCTGATCAACGAGGGTCACGTGCGGGCCGCAGACTACATCCAGGTCGGACTGCGCTCCAGCGGGCCGGGCCAGTCGGGTTTCAAGTGGATGCGGGAGCAGGGTATGCGCTACCACACGATGGCCGAGGTGGAGCGCCGCGGCTGGAACGCGGTGCTGGACCGGGTGGTGGCGGAGGCCAGCGAAGACGGCCGCAAGCTGCATATTTCCTTCGACATCGACGTGATTGACCCCGCCTTTACGCCGGCCACCGGTACGCCGGTACCCGGCGGCCTGAACATGCGTGAAGCGATCAGCATCGTGCGCCGCCTGTGCGCCGAGGCCAACGTGGTGGGTTTCGACCTGGTTGAACTGCACCCGGCCCTGGACCCGACCTACAAGACCACGCTCAACAGCGCCCACATCATCAAGGCCTGCCTCACGGGTATCGCGATGAACCGGGAAGGCCTGACCGCTACCCACTACCTCAGCCCCCTGTCATCCGAGCACGCCATTGATGACTACTACGGCGACCAGGCCTATTACCTGGAGGCTACCGCCGAGGAAGAAGCGATTGAGGAAATTGAGGGTGAAATCACCGACGAGGTGGCGGAAGACCTGCAAGAGGACCGTGACTAGGCCCTGAACGCTGCGATGGGCCAGGCGCCTGGCCCGTAAATCCGCGCCTTCCCGGTCACTGGTTGCCAGTTCACGCGCAGGCTCAGCGGTAGGCCAGGTTCCCGGAGACATACTTGGTGAGCGTCTGGATCTGCAGCTCTTTTTCATCCAGTTTGTGGGTCACCAGTTCGCCGATGCCCAGCACACCAACCACCTGGTCGCGGTCAACCACGGGAAGGTGGCGGATGTTGTGATGGGACATGATGGCCAGGCACTGGTCCAGCGTGTGGCCCTCGTCAACGGTAACCACCTCGGTGGTCATGATGTCCTGTACCGGCGTATCGATCGACGCCCGCTCATGCAGCACAACCTTGCGGGCGTAGTCGCGCTCGGAAATCAGCCCGACCAGCTTACCGTTGTCGTTCAGCACCACCAGGGCGCCGCAGTTTTTCTCCGCCATGAGTTTAAGCGCGTCCATGACCGGAGCGTCGCGACGCACGCTGTAGACGTCACGTCCCTTTTTGTCGAGAAACTGTCGAATGCTGTACATGGGCTTGGGCCTGGTTACTGGTAGAGAGATCGTAGATCATGTTTCATTAAAGGTGAAGATCGTGTCGGCGCTTTTGCGCTTCCTCAGGGCAGTTCGCCCTCGATAATCTCGTAACTGGTGCGGATCTCGGCGAGCGCGGCCAGTTGGGCGGAGGCGGAACAGTACTTTTCCATGGCCAGGTCAATGGCTCGCTCAACCGCGGCGCTGCGTATGTCAATGCCCTTGACCACGAAGTGCATTTCCACCTCGGTAAAATACCGCGGCATCTCTTGCTGCCGTGTTCCACCGACCTCCACCCAGGCATCAACCACCTTCTGCCGGCTTTTCTTCAGAATCATGACCAGGTCGACGCTGGCGCAGGCTGCGGCGCCCAACAGCAACATGTCCATCGGCGATATGCCGATGTTCTTGTCGCCGTCGATCACCACCGAGTGACCCCCGGGGCTGGTTCCGATGAAGCTCAGATCTCCGGTCCATTTCACTTTATGTTCGCGTTGCATCACCTTCTCCTTGGGGGCGGGTCGAAATTGATGGTTAACTTGCCAGACTCCGGGCGCCGGGAACAGGGCGGCGGTCACCGGGTTACGACCGTGCTAGGCTTGCCGCCAAATCAACAAGACCAGCAGGCGCAGTCAGGGCGATGAGCATCATACCGGCAGACAATCACACAGCGGTCATGGCCGCGCTGTTTCTTATTGCGGGGTTGGGTTTTCTCGGCGAGAAGACCCGCATCGGCTCGCACCTTACCGGCGCGGTAATAGCGATCCTCGGGGCCATTCTTGCTGCCAACCTGAACATTATTCCGCACGGCGCACCGGCCTACGACTTCGTCTTCAGATACATCGTGCCGGCATTGATCCCGATGTTCCTGTTCCAGGCGGATCTGAGGAAGATCCTGTTTGAGACCACGCGCACCACCGGCGCTTTTCTCATCGCCACGGTTGGCACGGTAGCCGGGGTCACGCTGGCGGGCCTGCTGCTTGACCTTGGCAGCCTCGGCGCCGCTGCCGGCCTCGCGCCGGAGCTCCGCGAACCAGCCGTGGTGGGCTTGTTCGCATCGACCTATATCGGCGGCTCGGTGAACTACGCCGCGCTGGGAGAGATTACCGGTCTGCAGCGGGATGCGTCATTTTTCTCCGCGGCGACCGCCACCGACAACCTGTTCAGCGCGCTCTACCTGGGGCTGCTGGCCATGCTGCCGGCATGGAAGTGGCTGTCCTCGCGCTTCGTGGATCATGACCACACCATGGAGAGCGGGCCCGCGCGGGAAGAGGCAACCATATCGGCCATGAGCCTGACCCTCGCAATCGCCGTGGCGCTGACCATCGTGGTGGCAGGGGACCTGCTGGTGCAGGCCTTTGGCCTGGGTGACTGGCGCTACGTCATCATCACCGCGATTACCCTGGTCCTGGCCACGGCCATTCCCGGCCTGGACAGAAAGCTCGCGGGGAGCTTCGAACTCGGCGTCGGGCTGTCTTTCGTGTTTTTTGCCGCGATTGCGGCGGGCGCCGACGTGGTGGCGATGGTGTCCGTGGCGCCAATGCTCACCGTGCTGGTCGCCATTCTCCTCGGCGTGCACCTGCTGGTCTTGCTGTCCCTGGGCCGGCTGTTCGGACTGAGTCTGCCGGAACTGATAACCGCCTCAAATGCCGCCATCCTGGGAGCGACCACGGCGCCGGCGCTGGCAGCCACCAAGGGGCTGGAAAAACCTGGTTACTCCGGGGGTGCTCGTCGGGGTGCTGGGCTACGCGCTGGGTACGTTTATCGGCACGCTGCTCTTTAAGTATGGCGGCGTCCTGTTCGGTTAAGGGCGAGGAACCGGAGTACCCATTCTTCAGGTCATACGCTGCTGGTCGTAGAGCCGTTCCATGTGGGCCGTGGTTGCCGGAAACCGTTCCCGCCAGCCCTGCATGTCCTTGCGCATGCGCTCCGGCAAGCGCTCAAGCGGGATCCGGTCCGGTCCGAGGCGGCCGCCGGCGAAATTGACCGGTTGTAACCACAGGGCGGACAGGCTGGCCAGCGTGATGTCGATGTAGTCGATGTCAGCGCCGCCCAGCAGGCTCCGGCGCCCGTCATTCAGCAGGCTTTCCGCCTCTCCCAGAATCGTATCGGCCAGCGCGACGGCCTTTTGCATAGTTCTCCCGGGTCGGCTGGAAGCCCCGCTTGATCATCATCGCCAGCAGCGGAAACATGACCAGGACAGTCCATCGCTGCCACCGCGGGATGCGTTTGCTGTAAGCGCCCCAGGCCAGCTTGCAGAGCGCCGGCTCGTCGATGATGTGGTGATAGATCCACACCTGCTGGGCTACCCCGTAACGGTCCAGCCGCTGCTCCCAGTTCAGGCGTTCCGGGCTGGGTTCAAGAAAGCCGGCATGAACCTGCGGATCGTTGGCGTAACGTCCGTACAGGTAACGGAGGATCTGCGAGGATTCAGACAACGAAGACCGGCCGCGACCGGTCCGGACGCTGAGCTGCGGCACGCTCCGGCCGCGAAAAAAGGCCCCGAACACGCCGGCCATGGCCTTCTCCTGGTAGTCGACGCCGAGCCGGTCCATGCACCAGCGCACCTTTTCCACGAAATGGCTTTGCTGGATCGTCTCCAGTTCCAGTTCGGGCCCGGTCGGCCGGCTCATCATGCCCCTGAGCGTCAGCAGTTGCAGCGCAAGCAGCGCGGCCAGGACCAGCAGCACGGTCCAGAACACCGGGATGCTGAACCAGGCCACGACCAGGGGAAGCGTGATCAGCAGAACCAGGGCAATGGCGGACCGGGTGATTTTCATCAGCCCAGCTTGTGGCAGCGCCCGGGAACCGTCAAGTCACGGCGGGGCGTCACTCACGGCTGCCACTGGTCACGAATGTACTGGTCAAGCAGGCGAATGCCCCAGGCGGAGTAGCCGGCCGGCATGGTCGGCCAGGGTTCATCGATATGATCCATGCCGGCAATATCCAGGTGCGCCCAGGGCTGGTCCTCGGCGATGAAGTAGCCGATGAACGCGGCGCCGGTGCTGGCGCCGGCCTTGCCGCTGCCGCCATTGCGCACGTCGGCGATCGTCGAGGCATTCTGTTCGTAGTAGCGCTGGTCCAGCGGCAGGCGCCAGAGCTCTTCACCGGATTCCTGACCCGCCATCATCAGTTGCGACGAGCAGCTCATCGTTGTTGCCGAAAAGTCCCGGCGTAGTACTCCCCCAGGGCCCGGCCAACCGAGCCGGTCAGCGTCGCCACGTCAATCAGCACGCCCGGTTGGTATTCCCGCTGGCCGTAGAACACGGCGTCCGCCAGCACGAGCCGGCCTTCTGCATCGGTGGATTTGATCTCGATGGTTCGTCCGGACATGGACAGCAGGACATCCCCGGGACGGTTGGCGGAACCCGACGGCATGTTTTCCGCCAGCGCGGCCAGCGCCACCAGGTTGACCGCGGCGCCGCGGCGCGCCACGGCGAGCGTCGTGGCGCTGACCACTGCGGCACCGGTCATGTCCGCCTTCATATGCCACATATTGTCCGGATCTTTGAGCGAAATGCCGCCGCTGTCGAAGGTAATACCCTTGCCGGCCAGAACCAGCGGCGCCTCATCGCCGCCGGCCAGGTATTCGATCACCAGCAGGCGCGGTGGTTTTTCCGAGCCGCCGCCCACACCGAGCAGGGCGCCCATGCCCAGCCGCAGCATGTCGGCTTCATCGAGCACCCGGATCTTGACGTTCTTGACACCCTTGAACGCCGTTTTGACGCGCTCCACGAAAGACTCGCGGATAGAGGACATTGGCGGGCTCGGAAGACAGGTCGCGGCCGAGGTAGACCGCATCGGCCAGGTAGGCCAGGTCGTTGTCGTAAACATCTGCAGCCTGCGCGGAGGGACTCAGAACACGCACGCGTCCCGAGGGTCTCCGGGTCACGGCGGGTTTGCTGGTAGCGGTCAAATCGATAATCCCCGAGCTGAAAGCCAAACGCGACCCGCGCGGCGTTTTGTGCATCGTCCTGCGGCCACAGCAGCACTGAGTTCACTGCCATTGGTGCCGTCGTTGAGACTGGCGGCAAGGCCGCCGAAGTCTCTCCGCCGCAAGCCGGTCCAGTGTCGTCCTCACCCAGCCCGATCAGGTCAATGCGTGCGAAAGGGCGCGGTGGCATACAGGCTCAGGGTCTGTCCTTCCGCCCCGTGAAACCGGCTTCCGTCATGGCCACGGCTGATGGCGCCACTGGTGATTGTCGTCCACTTCTGCTCAGCAGACCGGACTGCGCCACGGTCTCATCCGCGGTCATGCCGACCGGTATTGCCACGTTGCCGCCATCAGGAATGCACCAGGGGTCCGAAATCTATGTTGCGGGCGGCCTGGGCGGACTGGAAAAACGCCGCCGCCAGGCAAAGGATCAGGATGCGGTGCATGCGAAGCTCCTTGGGTTGGTTCGGCGAAAGTTGAGTAAAAACGAGCCGGCAAGTTAGCAGCCGGCCGGTCCATTGTTCGTGAAAGTTCACCTGCTGTTCAAGCCACTGCGGATTTTTTCACCGGCTTGCGGTTTGCCCGATACCGGCGACAGAAAAACGGTTAATATCGGCGTGTGAACCCGCGCTATAACATCCTCTTCGAACCGGTTTCGATCGGCCCGGTCACGGCACCGAACCGCTTCTACCAGGTGCCGCACGCCAGCGGCATGACCGAGGCCAATCCCCGCATCCGCGCCGCCTTTCGCGAGACCAAGGCGGAAGGGGGGTGGGGCGTTGTCAGCACCGGCGCAGTATCCACGCACCCCAGCTCGGACGACAGTCCCTTGCCTTTTGCGCGTCTCTGGGATGACAACGATGTGCGCTCCCACGCGCTGAGCACGGAGGCCATTCACCGCCACGGCGCGCTGGCTGCCGTGGAGCTGTGGCACGGTGGCGCGGTGGTCATGAACCGGACAACGCGGACCCCGCCCCTGTCCCCCTCGGGCATTCCCTGGGCGGCGACGCACGTGGGTTTCATGGGGCAGCAGCGCCCCCGGGTCATGGACGGGCGTGATATCCAGGATGTCATCCGCTGGCAGGTGGCTGCCGCGCACCGCGCGCGCCGAGCGGGCTTTGACATCATTTACATCTATGCGGGCATGGGCTATCTCGGTTACGAATTTCTTCTGCCGGAGTACAACCAGCGCACCGACGCCTACGGTGGCAGCCTCGAGAACCGCGCCCGCTTTGTGCGCCAGTTAATCGAGGCGACCAAGGAAGCGGTCGGGGATAGCTGCGGGGTGGCGCTCCGGGTCAGTCTCGAAGAACTGCGCCAGCGTCCCAGCGACAGCTTTGAGTCCGAGGCCCATGAGCTGGTGCATCTGCTGCGTGATGTGCCGGACCTCTGGGACGTGAAAATGGACTCCAGTCCCACGGACTGCGGGGCCTCGCGTTTTCGCCCGGAAGCGGCGCATGAGCCGGTGATCGATTTCGTCAAGCGGGTGACCGACCGCCCGGTGGTGGGCGTGGGGCGTTTCACCTCCCCGGACACGATGGTGTCACAGGTCCAAAGGGGCATCCTGGACCTGATTGGCGGCGCCCGCCCGTCGATCGCGGATCCCTTTCTGCCGGCCAAGCTGCGTGACGGACGTGAGGACGAGATCCGCGAGTGTATCGGCTGCAACCTGTGCATATCGAGCTGGCACGACAGCGTGCCGGTGCGCTGTACGCAAAACGCCACGGCCGGCGAGGAGTGGCGCCGGGGCTGGCATCCGGAACGTTACGACCAGGCGCCGGATACCGGGCCGGTGCTTGTTGTCGGCGCCGGGCCGGCCGGGCTCGAGGCGGCGCATGTGCTGGCGCGGCGGGGGGTCAGCGTCACCCTGGCGGATGCCCGCGACAAGCTCGGCGGGCGCTTGCTGTTTGAAACCTCCCTGCCCGGATTGGCCAGCTGGGGGCGTGTCCAGGACTACCGTTTGAACGCACTGCAGCAAATGGACCGCGTTGAGCTGTACCCGGGCAGCAAGCTGGGTGTCGATGACATCCTGGCCATGGAGCACCGCCACGTGGCCATCGCCACCGGCGCCCGCTGGACGCGACATCTCTATTCCCGCCTGGAAATTCCGGTGGGAACGCTGGAGCGGGAGGGCGTTTACACGCCCGACGACCTCGCCGCAGGTGTGATCCCGGAGGGCCCGGTCCTGGTCTTTGACTTCGATAATTACTACCTGGGCGGCGTGCTGGCCGAATACCTCGCGGAACAGGGACTCGAGGTGCATTACGCGACGCCCGCGGGACATGCTTCGGCCTGGACCTTCATGACCAACGAGCAGCCTTTTGTGCATGCCGCGCTGGCCAGGCATGGTATCGGACTGTCAACGCTGAGCCTCCTGGCCGGCTTTGACGGGCAATCGGCAATCCTGGAAGGGCTGTTTGACCGCGTTGAGCGGCCCATCGCCTGTCGCTCCGTGCTGATCGTGGGGCACCGGGTCAGTGATGATGCCCTCTACCAGGCGCTGCTGGCGCGCCGCGACGACTGGCGCGAGGCGGGGATCGAGTCTGTCACGGCCATCGGCGATGCGCGGGCGCCCGGTGCGATTGTGCACGCGGTGTATTCCGGGCACGAGTATGCCCGGGAACTCGGAGCGCCGGTGAGGCGGTTTCTGCGTGACCAGCCAATCACCGTGGATGGCCCGGGACCGATCTATCCGGACAGCTGAAGTCCGGTGCGATCCATCACGTAACGACGCACATCCAGGGACCAGTCCTCCAGTGGTGACAGTGCGCCGTGATCGAACACGCGCGAATTCATACCCCGCTGCACACTTTCACAGATCGCCCAGTCCTGGCGGTTGACCAGGTCCCAGAAGTCCACGGCATCCTCCGGCTGGAAGTCCGCGCCGGCGATTTCTTCCGGCTCGAACAGGAACAGGCAGCGAACCTCGCAGTGGTCCACGGCGGTCGGCAGCAGGATAAAGGCGGCCACATGGTCCCGGCTGAGGGACAGGAACAGGTTGGGTAACAGCAGTTCGCCCTTGTGGCGGACCTGTTCGTCTGCATTGAGTCCGGGAAAGGAGCGCCGCCGCGTTTCACCGCTGGCCGTGAAGGTGGTCGCGCCCTCGCGATGGGGAATGCCACGTTCCCAGTCCAGGTCCGAACCGCCGTTTTCCCGGAAGGCCGGCACCAGCGCGCTCAGCTCCGGATGCACCGGGCCGCAGTGGTAGCACTCATTGTAGTTTTCGCACAGTACTTTCCAGTTTGCCGCTACCTGGTAGTCGACGCGCCGGCCGGTGCGGAGTGCCTGCAGGGGATAACGCGCCAGCCTGGCTGCCGGTCCTTCGATCACGCCGGCAAAATCCGGCGCTGTATCCGGCGTCAGGTTGAGGAAAACAAAGCCCCCCCAGGTGGCAACTGCGACCGGGTGCAGGGCGATGGAGCCCGGGTCAAAACCTTCCTGCCCGGCCATGAATGGCGCGTGGGACAGGTTTCCGTCGAGGTCATAGGTCCAGGCGTGGTAAGGGCAGCGGATCAGCCGCCCGCCGATTACGCCGCCATGCGCCAGGACGTCCGGGGTGTCGTCGTCCCGGGCTGGGCAAAGCTGTGCGCCGCGGTGACGGCACACGTTGTAGAACGCCCGCAGGTCGCCTTCCCGGTTACGCACCAGCAGGATGCTCTCGCCGAACAGCGTTAACACCTCGTGGTCGCCCGCATTGGGCCAGTCTTCCTCCCGTCCGACGCAGATCCATTCGCGCAGGAAAATGGCTGCTTTTTCGCGCTCGAAATAGCTCGCGTCCACGTACCAGCAGCGGTTCAGGCTGGGTTCGAAGCCGTTGCGCTTGAGTTGTTTCCAGCGAGTCCGTCATATCAATAACTCCGGGGTCATGGTCGCGGATTATGGCAGATCAGCGCGCTTGTCAGCGCGGACTCCCAGCATGAACACGGCGCCCAGCAGCCCGAACAGCGCGCCGGAGGCGATGGCCGAGGTCCAGCCCAGCGCATGGGCGATCAGCGGCACCAGGTTGGCATTGACGATGCCCATGAGGTTGGCGCCGGTGTTCATCACGCCGCCGGCTGTGCCGGCGAGCCTTCCGCCGATGCTGATGCTGGCAGACCAGTAAGCGCCCTCCGTGATCTGGTTGAACAGAAAGCACCCGATAAACAGCATAACGGCCACATCGGCCTGCGTGGAGAGGGAGCCGGCAAGCAGCAGCGCGCCCGACAGCAGAAGTCCGATGATAATCGGCCAGCGGGCGCCCCAGCGCAGTCCGTAGCGACGGCTCAGTCGGTCGCAGAGCCAGCCGCCGAAGGCCGCGCCGATTGCACCGGCGATCCATTGCGAGGAGGTCACCCAGCCGGCCGTGACCTCGTCGAAGCCCCGCTGCTCCACCAGGTACTGGTAGAAATAATTGAATACCTGGTAGAAGATGAAATTCATGCAGGAGTAGCTCGCCATCAGCAGTAACACGTCGCGGTTTTTCAGTATCCGCTTCCAGCTGCCGGCCGGCGGCCGGTCTTCCGTCTCCTGCAACCCGCCCCTTTCGCCTTCAATGACAGCCAGTTCCTGCGCCGTCATGGCCGGATGATCAGCGGGCCGGTCCCGGCCGTACCACCACCACAGGCCGGCGACCAGTAATCCGGTCGGTGAAAGCAGGCAAAAGGCAATCCGCCACCCGTATTCGACGACCAGCCAGCTCAACAGGGGGGCGGTCGCCGCTAGCCCCAGGGTCAGGGCGGTACTGGAAAGGCCCAGGGGCAGCGCGCGGTTGCCTGGGGGGAACCAACGGGCAAAACGCGCTGTTTTGCACCGGAAAGATGGGTGCGTGGGCCGCACCTACGAGAAACCGGGCCAGGATCAGCAAGGTCAGGGTCAGCCCCGTACCCGCCACCGCGGGTCCCGGCACAACCGCGGTGACAACGGTCAACAGGGCCCAGAGAATCGCAATAATGGTCAGGGCTTTGCGCGGTCCGAACCGGTCACCGGCCAGGCCGCCGGGAAACTGGAACAGCGCATAGCCGGCAATAAAAGCCGACAGCACCAGGCCCCATTCGCCGTCGCTCAGCCCCAGGTCCGCTTTCATGGCCGGCGCCGCCAGCGAGACGTTGGAGCGGAGAATGTAGGAGACAAAGCTGCCCAGGGCGATGACGGTGAAAACCCGCCAACGAACCGGAAACGCGGGCTGCCCGCCGGTCTCACCGGCACATCGCCCCGGCACTGTTGCGACCTGCTCAGCATGCCAGGCGGATGGGATGGTTCTCTTGGCGCATCAGTTGCTGCAAGTCAATGTCTCCCCGTGCAAAGCCGATTATGGTGCTACGCTCAGCATACTGAATGATTGGCACCGCAGATTAAAGGAGCGCCTGATGAGCAGCACCCTCAAAGCCGTGGACGGCGCACATCCGAAAGCGGGCCAGCCCGCAGCGTCCGGTGACAATGAATCCGCGGCAGCCAGGGCCGGCGGCGCGGGCAGCAAACGCGTGATGGCCGACGGCCGTTACCTCGGTGGCGAACTGGTTCCGGCGATCGCGCGCAGACTCAGCGAAGACTCGGTGGTGGCACACCGGCTGTTCCGGGAGGGCAAGTATCCCCTACGCCGACCGGATCGAGGCGGAGGTGTATTCGGCGGAAAAGGCCCGTCTGCAGATTGAGCTGCTCAAGGTGCAGAACTGGGTAAAGATGACCGGCCAGAAAATTGTCGTGATTTTCGAGGGGCGCGACGCGGCCGGCAAAGGGGGCACGATCAAGCGCTTCATGGAGCACCTCAACCCGCGCGCCGCGAAGGTCGTGGCCCTTGAAAAGCCAACCGAGCACGAGCGCGGCCAGTGGTATTTCCAGCGCTACTCGGCCCATCTGCCCACCCGCGGGGAAATCCTGTTCCTGGACCGGTCCTGGTACAACCGCGCCGGCGTTGAGCGGGTGATGGGTTTTTGCGATTCACATGAGTACCTGGAGTTCATGCGCCAGTGTCCGGATTTCGAGCGGATGCTGGTCAATTCCGGCATCCGCCTGTTCAAGTACTGGTTTTCCGTGACCCGCCGCGAGCAGCGCGAGCGCTTCCGTGCGCGCAAATCGGATCCGCTGAAGCAGTGGAAGATGAGCCCGGTTGACGAGGCGGCGGTGAATAAGTGGGACGAGTACACGCGCGCCAAGGAGGCGATGTTCTTTTACACCGATACCGCAGATTCACCCTGGACCATCGTCAAGTCCGACGACAAGAAGCGCGCCCGGCTCAACTGCATGCAGCACTTCCTGAGCGCCCTGGACTACCCGGATAAGGACCCCGATGTGGTCGTCGGGCACGACCCGCTGGTGATCGGATCGCCACGGTACCTGCTGCGTGAGGACATTCACCTCGAGGAGTGGCCCGGCTCAAACTGATGCCGGGCAGGGACGCGGTTCGAATGACCGGAGTGTTCAGCGTATCTGTATTTTTGCGCTTTGCTGGGGCTAAATAGCGACATGCGTATAGAATCCCATCCCATCCGCAGCCGTGGGCGACCGCTGGCGTTCCTGGCCCGTTACCTGCTGGCCCTGCTGCTGTTCAACCTGTCCGCCTGTTCGACTTACCAGGCGGTGAGCGTCGAGAAGGGCATGCGCCACAGCCCGCCCCCGGGTATTGAAGTAGGCAGCCTGGTTAAGGTGACTACCCTGGACCGCAAAACCGACAGCTTTCGCGTGATGGAAATCACCGACGAGGGTCTCGGTGGAAACACCGGTTTTTACCGTTACGAGAACATGAAGACCCTGAAGGTGGAGCGCCCGGAGCAGAACAAAGGCGAATGGGTGGCCTGGTTCTGGGGTATTGTCGGTGTGGCCGCACTGGTGGCGCTGATCGGCAGTGCGGACTCGGTGCGCGTCTGCTCTCCGCCCTGCGAGAGCCCACAGCCCTGACCTTTGGAATACCTGAAACAGGAAACGATATGAGTGAGAACGTCTACGATTTCAGCCCCCTTAACGCCAGGGGCGACGCGCAACCGTTGGACGCCTATCGCGGCAAGGTCCTGCTGATTGTGAACACCGCGTCCAAGTGCGGCTTTACGCCCCAGTTCGAAGGCCTGGAAAAACTGCACAAGACCTACGGGGAGCGCGGACTCGAGGTGCTGGGCTTTCCCTGCAATCAGTTCGGCAAGCAGGACCCGGGCAGCGATGAGGAAATCCAGGAGTTTTGCCAGCTGAACTACGGCGTGTCCTTTCCCGTATTTTCCAAGCTGGAGGTTAACGGGCCCGATGCGGACCCGTTGTTCAAATTCCTCAAGTCCGAAGCGCCCGGAGCCCTCGGCACCGAGGCCATCAAGTGGAATTTCACCAAGTTCCTGGTCAACCGTGAGGGACAGGTCGTCAAGCGCTTTGCCTCGGCAACCAAGCCGGAGCAGCTGGCCGATGCGATTGAAGCCCTGTTGTAAGCCTGGTGAGTGATGCCGGCGCGCAGTCCGGATGCCGGAACGGTCGTTGCTTGCGGCCGCTCGCATCCGCCGCGCGCGGCCTTGCCCTGTGTTTCCTCCTGGCAGGCACCGCGTCCGCGGGCGATTCCACCCCCGCCTGCAGTAGCGGATCGCTGAAGGCGGGCGTTCACGGGTTTCCCCATGAGCAGCTGACCCGGACCTACCGGCTTTACCTGCCCCCGGACCTCTCCCCGGGCCAGCCCGTGCCGCTGATCCTGCTGTTCCATGGGTGGGGCGGTAACGAGGACGAGTTTCTGCAATTCGAAAGCGTCACCGCCGCCGCCGGTGAGCACGGCTACGCCGTGGCCGCGCCGCGAGGCCTCGGCTCGGGCGCACCGGATCATCACAACAACTCCTGGACCTTCAGCGGATCCGCTACCGGACTGGACGGCGACGGGGCGGCCGTCTGCGACAGTGACCAGACGCCGGATTACAGCTATGCGAGCTGCGCGGAGGTAAAGGCCAACAGCTGTTCCTGGACCCAGTGCCAGCAGGATGACGTGGCCTTTACCCTGGCCCTGCTGGACGAGCTCGGCCGGCAGCTGTGCCTTGATGAGGACAGAATCTATGCGGTCGGCGGCTCCAATGGCGGCATGTTCGCCTGGGAGCTGGCCCAGAACCCGGCCAGCGCCGGCCGCCTCCGGGCCATTGCCCCGCTTATCGGTTTACCGCACCGGGGCTACCTCGACGGGCCTGGCAGGGAAGGGGAGCTGCCGGCGCTGCTGATCACCGGCAACCAGGACCCGACCGTGCCGCCCGGCGACTGGGGCGATATGAGCTTCACGACGACCAGCAACGGTTCGGATCGTTATTACTACACCGGCGCCAGCGCGATCACCTCCGCGTGGGCGCGAGCGCACGGGTGCGCGGTGACCGGCAGCGCCGGGCGGATTGAAACGCCCTGGGACGAGGTCGAGTGCCGGAGTTTCTGCCCGGGCGAAACGGGGCTGCCTGCCGTGCTTGATTGCCGCGCGGACATGGGGCACACCTATGAACTGGAATGGGTCTGGCCCCTGGTGCTGCAGTTTTTCGACGATCACGGCGGCGCCGCATCGCGCTGAGGGCGGCGGTCTAGGCCTGCCCACCCCGGCAGCAACCTGCGGCGGCGCTTACCACTTGCCGGCGACTTCCCCGACCCGGTCAAAGGTCTCGCCGATCAGCACGCCAAGTTCCCGCTGTTCATCTCCCTGGAGGTGAATCCCCGGACGCCCATGGGCGAAGCGGTAATTGCAGATGACCGCCACGTCGCCGGCCTGCCAGGGAATCGGCATGCCAAAGCGGTCATATACCTCCACAAACTCGGCTTTCTCTTCCCGCGTCATCTCGCTGCCATCACCAAAGGTGAGTCTCAGGGGGCGCTGATCGTAGGGCAGGTGCATGACCCTGGGCCAGCTGTCGAACCACATGCCGTCATCGGCGATGCTGGCATACAGCAGGTTCCGGTCCAGGGGCGGGTAATACTCGAAGGCTGACACGTAGTAGCGGGTTTTCAGCAACCGCTCCGGCCCCCACTCAACCTCCAGCCCCAGGGAGCGGGCTTTTGCTTCCGCCTCTTGTGGGTCTTCCGTGCGCATCGATCGTTGCCAGTGGTTATAGACACCGATCTCCTCGCGGTCGACAAAGGCCTCCCGGTCTGTCAGGTCCCGGTGATAGCACAGACCCAGGTCTTTCAGCTTCTGTCCGAAGGCTGATGCCAGCAGCGCGTCAGTGGCCTGAACATTATCCGAGACGAAGGTGTCACCTTTGCCGGCGACGGTGCTGTGACAGAGAAATCCGAGCATGCGGGTGCTCTGGCCAATGTAGGCCATCTCGTGGTGGTAATGCAGCCAGGCAGTCAGCGGCGCGCCGACCTCGTAGATGTTCGGGGCAATGTTGGCGCGCGGATTGGCCCCGCCTTCGTAGTGCATCTCGGCATCGATCACCAGCCTGGCCAGACGGCGCATGGCGGCCAGATCCGTCAGCCCCGTGTGGGTCACGTGCACCAGGCCGATGTCGCGAAAAGCCTCGCGCATGCGCTGCGCAAGCGGTGATTCCGGGTCCGGGTTGCCCGGATCAGCGTCAAAGCGCCGCGCGTCGACCGTAAACCGCGCGGGGTCAATCGGCGGTGTGCCGCTCCACCAGCGGGGCTCGATAACCCCTGGCAGTGGCTTGAGAAATTCGTGGACAGCGCTCATCGTAAGGTGTTCCGAACCTGTGACACTGGAGAATAACCCCGGCGCCCGTGGAGCGGAAGTGAAGAAAGTTCAAGGATGAAGCGCCGGGCTAAGCCCGCAGGATGGCTGCCTGTCAGGCCACCAGGGCCGCCTGGGCCTGCTGGCGGAGTTGCTCATCCAGCGCCAGCGCCGTGCGTTCCTGCAGGTCAAACAGCACGTAGGTTGCCTCCAGGCTGGCAGCGACCCCGCCACCCTTCCTCTTGAGCATCTCGTAGCGCGCGCGGATCGACTTGCCGCCCACGTGGACCAGTGCGCCCCGGATTTCCAGCAGCTCGCCGGCCTGCACCTCGTCCAGGTACTCGATCTCGTGCCGCACATCAACAAAGGCCCGGCGTTGCGCATCGTCGCTTGCGCCGGTCCAGCCAAAAACCTCGAACAGCAGGTGGTAGGAGGCATCGTCAAACATGGCCACGTAGAAGCGCGTGGTCAGGTGCCCGAGGCTGTCACATTCCCAGGGCTGGGCGATGCCCTTGAAGAGGCTCAGGGTTGATTTCTCATCCATGGGGTGACCTCAGTTGCAGGGTTTTCCGCGCCTCGGCAACGGTTTGCACGGAGGCGCCCATGGCTTCGATGATGCGCCGCGCCTTCTCCACCAGTTGCGCGTTGCTGGCGAAAACCCCCTTTTCCAGGTACAGGTTGTCTTCGAGGCCCACCCGCACGTTGCCGCCGAGCAGAACGGACTGGGCAACCATGGGCATTTCCTGGGCGCCCAGCGCAAAGCCTCCCCAGTTACATTCCGGCGGCAGTTCGTTGACCATCGCCATGAACGTGTTGGGTGTCGCGGGGGCGCCCCAGGGGATGCCAAGACACAGTTGGAAGAGCGGCGGGCTGTCCAGCAAGCCCTGTTCCAGCAGGTGCTTGGCAAACCACAGCTGCCCCATGTCAAACACCTCCAGTTCCGGCTTCACACCAATTTCCTGCAGTCGCCGGGCGCCTGTCTCGAGCATGGTTTGTGTTGATACATAGACGTAATTGGCGCCGCTGTAGTTGAAGGAGCCGCAGTCCATGGAGCAGATTTCCGGCAGGAGGTCCTCCACGTGTTCCAGGCGTTCCATCTGCCCCACGCAATCGGTCTGGTCGGTAAAGTTCAGAACATCATCGTCCGGACCCAGGAACAGGTCGCCGCCCATGCCGGTGGTCAGGTTGAGGATCACGTCCGTATCACTCTCGCGGATGCGTTCAACGACCTCCCGGTACAGGTCCAGGCGGCGGCTGCCCTTGCCGGTCTCCGGGTCACGTACATGGATGTGCGCGATGGCCGCGCCGGCCCTGGCGGCCTCGAGTGCCGCTTCCGCGATTTGTTTTGGGGTGATGGGAATGGCGGGGTGACGGTCTGTTGTGTCCCCGGCGCCGGTGACCGCGCAGCTGATAATAACGTTTGAATTCATAAATTTATTGGTTGGCTTTCTTGGGTGCGAAAGCGCCGCAGTATAGCGAACTGCATCCGCCGCGTTGTGAATGCGCGGCACACGGGGTCGGAACGGTGAATCCCGGCAGGCTGTAAGACGGCGCTTTTTGCGCGATATACTGCGGTGTCAGCCCACGGTAACGGATTATTGTGAAACCTGAATTTACCCATCCCCTGCTGGAAGATCCGGCCCGGCTGGCACGTTGCGAGGGCTGGAGCGAGCCGGTTTACCGGGATCTGCTTGATCTGCAACGGGGCGCCATCAGCGAGGCGGATTTCAGAAAGCGGCATATGTGGACGCGCGCGATCCTGGCCCTGGACATGACCGATTTCACCAGTGCCGCGATATCCGCCGGCGACCTGAGCAGCCTGCTGCGTATTCTCGATGCGCAGAAGGTCTGTATACCGGTGCTGGAAACGCATGGCGCGGAGCTGATCCATTGTTTTGCCGATGATATTTTTGCCCTGTTTACCGGCCCGGATGCCGCCCTTGCCGCAGCCATCGAAATCCAGCGGCGCATCGCCAGTTTCAACGCCAGCGCCCAGGCCTCGGATTACCCGACCGAGGTCTGTATCGGGATCGGCTACGGCGAGGTGCTGCGCATCGGCCCGGACGAAGCACAGGGCGCGGAAATGAACAAGGCCAGCAAGCTCGGTGAGGACGTCGCCCGTGCGCGGGACATACTCATTACCGAGCAGGCGCGGGCGGCGCTGACGAACCGTCACGACGTGGGCTTCAAACGCCATGGAAGGGATGAGCAGCAGTTCGTGTTCTTCGAGGTCGAGTACTGAAGCAGCGGGGGCAGCTGGCGCCACCGCTGACGGACGTCAGATCACGGGTTTTTTGTGCTCAAGTGACAGGATCAGCTCCCACTGGTCTTTGCTGACGGGAAAAATCGACAGGCGGTTGCCCTTTTTGTTGAGCTGGAAATCTTCCAGCGCCGGGTGCGCCTTGAGTTCCTTCAGGGTGATCGGGCGTGCCAGCTTGCGCTCGAACTTAACGTCCCGCAGCAGCCAGCGTGGATTTTCCGGGTCGCTTCTTGCCATCAAAGTATTTGCTGTTCGCATCGAACTGGGTCGGGTCCGGGTAAGCGTCGCTGACGATCTGCATGACACCCACGACCGCCGGTTCCTTGCAGCGTGAATGATAGAAAAAGGCCTGGTCGCCGACCTGCATGTCATCGCGAATCATGTTCCGCACCTGGTAGTTACGGATGCCGTCCCAGGGTTCCCTGCCGTCGCGCTCCAGGTGATCAATGCCGTACACATCCGGTTCGGACTTCATCAACCAGTAAGCCATCAATTCACTCCTTGCCTGTGTCTTGAAACGGGACGTAGTGTAACGGCTGCGGCTGCCGATGAGGTGAAGCGTTGCGCCCGGTTTATCTTTTGCTAACCGGTCCGGCGTGTTTGCGCCAGCTATTCGTTGACAGTCCGGGCTCAGCTCTTATAGTTGCGTTCCTGTTACCTGCCTCCGGAGATCCTGTCCATGTCATCACGTGTCCTGTTACCTGCAGCGGTCTCTGCCGCCCTGCTACTGAGCGCCTGCGGTGGTGACACCGGCGAACCGGCCGGCGAGGCAACAGCAGCGCCCGCGCCGCCCGCAGCGGTCATACCGGTCAGTGATGAGCTGATCCAGGCAGCGGTCGACACCATGACCGAGGAGGCGTATCGCCGGCACATCGAGACCCTGGCGTCTGACGAGTTCGGTGGCCGGGCCCCGGCGACCCGGGGTGAAGAGCTCACCGTGGAGTATCTCGTCAATCACTTTCAAGGGCTCGGCCTGGAGCCGGCCAACAACGGTTTCTATACCCAGGATGTGCCGCTGGCCGGCGTCACCGTGACCAACAGCCCGGACCTGGTCATCAGCGGCGCGGACGGCGAGGCGGTGCTGGCTTACGGGCCTGACCAGGTGATTTACACCCGTCGTCAGCTCGATGGCAGTGAGCTGCAAAACTCGGAACTGGTTTTTGTCGGCTACGGCATCAATGCGCCGGAGCGTGGCTGGAACGATTACGAGGGCATCGACGTTACCGGCAAGACCGTGGTGATTCTTGTCAATGACCCCGGCTTTGCCACCCAGGACCCGGAGTTGTTCAACGGGAACACGATGACCTATTACGGCCGCTGGACGTACAAGTTTGACGAAGCCGCCCGGCAGGGGGCCGCCGGCGCGCTGATCGTGCACGACACGCTACCGGCAGCCTATGGCTGGCCGACGGTGCAAAACAGCTGGACCGGAACCCAGTTCAATATGCAGCTGGCCGACGACGGCGCAGGGCTGCCGGCCATGGAAGGCTGGATCACCAAGGAACAGGCCGCAGTGCTGGTGCAGCGCGCCGGTCAGGACCTGGACGCCCTGTATGCGGCGGCAGCACAGCCCGGCTTCAAGGCCGTGCCGCTGGGTGACCTGACTGCCAGCACGAGCATCGAAACGGACGTGCAGCGCGTGGTATCCCAGAACGTTGCCGCCATTCTGCCCGGCAGCGAGGCGCCCGAAGAGGTGTTCATTTACATGGCCCACTGGGACCACCTGGGCACCGACCCGTCGCTCGAAGGCGACCAGATTTACAACGGCGCCCTGGACAACGCGAGCGGCACGGCCGCGCTGATGGAGCTCGCCGGCGCGTTTGCCTCGCTGGAGCAGGCGCCGCGGCGCAGCGTCATGTTCCTGGCCCTGGCGGCGGAGGAGCAGGGCCTGCTGGGCTCGCTGTACTACGCCACCCACCCCCTGTTTCCGCTTGAGAACACGGTCGGCGGACTGAACATGGATGGCATGAACAACTTTGGCGAAACGCGGGATATCACCGTGGTTGGGCTGGGCATGAGCGACCTGGACGACTACCTGGCCCGGGCCGCTGCCGCCCAGGAGCGGGTCCTGGAGGGTGACCGGGAGTCAGAGAAAGGCTACTACTTCCGCTCCGACCACTTTGAGCTGGCCAAGGAGGGCGTGCCCATGCTGTACCCCAAAAGCGGCTATGACGACCGTGAAAAGGGTGTCGCTTACGGCATGGAAAAAGCCAATGAATACACGGAGGATCATTATCACCGGGTCTCGGACGAGTACGACCTGAGCTGGGTGGTCAGCGGCGCACTGGAAGACATGGAAACCTTCTTTCGCACGGGGCTGGAAATAGCCAACGGAGATGACTGGCCAAACTGGAAAGCGGATTCGGAGTTCCGCGCCAAGCGGGATGCGCAGCGCCCCGGCGATTCCGAGTAACGCTCCAGGGTGACGCCACCGCGGCCGCGGTGGCGTCAGTGCTTGCGGTCAGAGTGCTTTGAACTTGTACTTCTGTCCGGCGATCGCTGCCTGGTACATCAGGCCGCCTTTGCCAATCACGAACACTTTCATGCCCTTGTAGTAGCCGGTGTCCGCTTGCTGACCGGTGCTGCCGCCCGGTCCCGCACTGGCGGAGTTACCGGTCGTACCGGTCGCTGCCTGCGCGCTGGCGGTAATTGCGACGGCCGATGCCTGCGCGTCAAACTCGAAGTTGCCGCTGATGAAATCGTCATAGGCGCGCTGGTCTTCAAAGAAAATCACCTGGCTGTAAGCCTGGCCGCCCAGTTGCAGCCCAAAGGAAATCTGGTTCATGGTGACGAACCCGGTCACTTTCCCGTCTTTGTAAACCTGGCCCTTGCCATGCGCGGCGCCAAGACCCACGCCACCCTTACCAACATTCGGTAATACCGCGTAGCCCACGGCAGTCTCGAAAAAAGGCCCGGCGGTCGGGTTGTTCTTATATTCGTCGATGGTGGCGGAATAGTCTTCCACGGTTTCAGCCAGCACTGAACCGGCAGCGGATGCCAGCAGCAGCACGGACAGGATTTTGGTTATTTTGTTCATGGGGGGTTCCTCTGTAGGGGGGTACCGTCAATTATCGCACTCCCGGTCGGAAACCGCAGCATATCTCTTGCCTCCGGACATGACGGTGGTCGCTGTCCTATACTCGCGGCTCCCCAACAACAGGTCGCTGTTCATGATCAGGAATTTGCCGCTTGCCGTACTGACGTTCGTTCTCAGCTTCGCCAGCACCAGCGCCACTGCGCAGGCGCCGGTTCTTGATGACGCCATGCTTGAGGCGCTGGACGTGCCGCAGTTGCAGTCGCTGCTCACGTCCGGCCAGATCTCAGCCGAGGCCATCACTGCCGCCTACCTCGCGCGAATTGCAGCGATTGACGATGCGGGTCCAACGCTCAACGCCGTCATCGAGGTGAATCCGGATGCGCTGGCCATTGCGCGGCGGCTCGATGAGCAGTTCGAAAACGGCGGGCCCGTTGGCCCCCTGCACGGCATTCCCGTGCTGCTCAAGGCCAACATTGATACCGGTGACCAGATGGCAACCAGCGCCGGTTCGCTGGCATTGGCGGACCACCATGCGGACGCGGACGCCTTCCACGTGGCGCGTTTGCGCGAGGCGGGTGCGGTGATCCTGGGCAAGACGAATCTGAGCGAATGGGCCAACTTTCGTGACGAGGATTCGTCCAGCGGCTGGAGCAGCGCCGGCGGCCAGGTGCGCAACCCGCACGTCCTGGATCGCAACCCCTGCGGCTCCTCCAGTGGCTCCGGCGCTGCGGTTGCCGCTTCCCTGGCGCCGCTGGCCGTCGGTACCGAGACCAATGGTTCGATTGTTTGCCCGTCCGGGGCCAACGGGATTGTCGGCATCAAACCCACGGTGGGTACGGTAAGCCGCAGTGGCATCATTCCCATCTCCCATTCCCAGGACACGGCGGGGCCCATGGCCAAGACCGTGACCGGGGCGGCCATCATGCTGGGCGCCATGGTGGCGCCTGACGAGTCGGACAGCGGCGCCCGGGCCTATCCTGACGGCACTCCGGATTTTGTTCCGGATCCGGAACAGAACCGACTTGACGGCCTGCGTATCGGTGTTTACCGGAGCTATTACGGCGCCGGGCAGTTTCCCGAGGTGGACGCGGTTTATGACGAGGCGATCGGCACGCTGACCGCGCTTGGCGCGACGCTTGTTGACCCGATCGAATACTCACCGCCCGACGAGGTCTGGAGCGCTCAGTACACCTTGCTGTTGCACGAATTTAAACACGACCTCAATGCCTACCTGGCCGCCCAGCCCGACATTCCGGCGGATCGCAACACGCTGGAGAAGCTGATTGCCTGGAATGAGGCCAATGCGAACCAGGTTTTGCCGATTTTCGGGCAGGATATTTTCGAACTGTCCCAGGCGACCGATGGGCTGGAGTCCAGCGCCTACCTGGAGGCCCGCGAGTTGAGTGTCGACCGCATGCGCACCGAGTTGTCGTCCTGGTTGCAGGACAATGAACTGGATGCGTTGTTCATTCCCGTCAACGGACCGGCCTGGAAAACCGATTGGGTGCAGGGTGACCGGTTCAGCTTTGGCGGGACCTCCGGGCTGGCCGCGGTATCCGGTTTTCCCAGCGTGGTGATTCCCGTTGGCATGGTGCGCCAGTTGCCGGTAAACGTGGGCTTTGTCGGGGCGCCTTTTTCCGAGCCGGAATTGATTCAGATGGCCTACGTGCTTGAGCAGGCGACCCGGGCGCGCCGGACGCCTGCCTACCTGCCCAGTCTTGAGTGGCTGGATTAGCAACAGGCCTGTGCAAGCTCACGGGCGGGATTGTTTCGCGGAATTACGATTAGTGTGAAGACTCTAAGTTATGCGCCTAAACTAGAGAAAATCGCATATCACCGGAAGGAGAAACCGTCATGGCCAAGAAGACATTGAAGAAAAAGAAAGTGAGCAAGACATCAACCAAGAAAGGCATCAGCCAACTGACTGATCCCGTATTTGACTCTGCCCAGAACATCTGGCGCGCCGGTCTCGGGGCCTTTGCCCTGGCGCAGCAGGAAGGCGGCAAAGTCGTCGGCCAGGGTTCGGCAATGTTCGAGAAGCTGGTCGCCGAGGGCGCCAGGCTTGAAGCGGAAGGCCGCAAAGCGGTCGACCAGGGCACTGCCGCTGTACGCAGCAAGGTGAGCGACACGAAGGACGAGGTGGAAAGCAAATTCAACGAGGCCCGTAAGCAGGCGGAAGACCGCTGGGACAAACTCGAAAACGTGTTTGAAGACCGCGTTGCCCGCGTCATGGCCAGCCTTGGGGTGCCCACCGGTGATGAGCTGAACCGCCTGTCTGCGCAGGTCGAAAAGCTCAGCGGCCAGGTGATGGCGCTGACCAAGCAGCCTCGCACGCCGGTCGCCGGCACGCCTGCACAAGCGGCTGCCAAGAAGACCGCAGCCAAGAAGCCGGCAGCCAAGAAGGCCGCAGCCAAGAAGCCGGCAGTTAAGAAAGCTTCGGGCAAGAAAGCTACGGCGAAGAAACCGGCAGCCCAAAAGGCTACGACCAAAAAGGCTACGACCAAAAAGGCTACGACCAAAAAGGCTACACCAAAAGGCTGCGACCAAGAAGGCTGCGAGCAAGCCGGCGGCCCCGGCGCCCAAGACGTAAGGGCAAAAACGTATCTCATGAAGTTATTCAAAAACGCCCGCTTCCCGCGGGCGTTTTTTTAGGGGCAGCCATGCAAACCGACAGGGGCCGAAGCATGGTCAAATGTGTCGCCAAACCTTACAATCCACGTCACCCTCATAAGGCGAAACCAAACCATGATCCGACCGATTCAATCCATTACCCGCGTGATGTTTATCCTGCTCGTTGCGCTCCTTGCAGCCGCATGCGGCAGCACCAAGGTCTATGACAGCTCGAAAACGATCGTTTACAACGGCTCGATCTACCAGGTAACAGACGTCAAGGAGATCAGCAGCAAGATCGAAGGGGTGAAGGCCGACAAGAGCATCGTGAACATGAAGAACATGAGCAAGGATCAGGTCACCGACCTCATCAACGCCAATAAGCCGCTGTTCGTGCGCATGTCCTACCAGATGGATGACCAGGAGCTGGTCTACTCGGCGACCGACGTGGATTCCTACCGGGACTACAGCCGCATGCTCAGCAAATTTGAGGACGCCGGCGACGACATCGCCAAGCTCATGTCAGCCAAGAAAACCGAGCAACTGAAGCTTCGCTGATTGGCTTGTTAGCGGCTGTCCGCTGCGCCGGCCGTGCCGGCTGAAACCCCTCTTCTTGAGCGCCGGCTCCGGACCGTCCAGCGTCTTCTGCTGGACGGTGCCGGGCAAGAGGCGTTGGACGCCGCAGTCCGTTTGCACGAGCGCTATCCGGACGCGCTCGGTCCCCTGACGCTCGCCGCGCGGGCCGCCATCAGCCTGGGTGACCAGGAAACCGCCCGGCAATACGCTGGTCACGCCAGCGCGCTGCGCCCGCGCAACGTGGCCGCCCGCCTGCTGTATGCCGAGACCCTGGTGCAAACCGGCGACGCCCCGGCGGCCTTTGACCTGGCCAGGGAAATCGAAGAAAGCGCCATGGACCGCCCCGGCGCCCTGCGACGGCTGGCGATGTTTCACAGCCGTTTCGGCAGCGAAAGCGATGGCTACCGGGTGTTGCTCAAGGCCCTTGAGTCCGGGCCTGGTGACCCGGAAGCCCTCTACCAGGCGGCGCTGCTGGCGCGGCGGCTGGGACGCCAGCGGGAGGCGCGCGCCCTGTGCCGGCGGCTGATCACGCTTGAGCCGGACCACGCCGCCGCCCATCTCCTGCGTTCGACGCTGGAGCCGGCAAAAGCAGGCGCTCATCGTCTCGATTCGCTGGGTTTTCTTCTGCGGGCGCACCCGGAGGGAAGCCCCCAGCGCGGCGTTTTATGCCAGGCGCTGGGACGCGAACTGGAAGACCTGGACCAGTTCGAGGCGGCCTTTGTGAGTTACGAGGAGGCGGCCCGGTTGCGCGCGCCCAGAACCGGCCGCCTGCTCGATGCGACCGCGGTGACCGCGGTCGAGAAGGCCTTTGCGCCGCTTTGCCGTGCGGCAGCGACATTTTCCCCCGGCAGCGAGTCCGGCAAGCCTGCCGCTGAAACCGCGCCGCATGACCTGTTCCTTGTGGGTTTGCCGTGCACCGGTTTCGACGAGTTCCGGCGCTGGCTTGCGGTCCAGAACGGCCTTCAGCCGGCCGGTCCGGCGGACCCGGTTAACTGGTTGATCGACCGGGGGGGCAGTGCCGGACCGGCGGATCTTCAGTCCATCGACGAGGAGGCGGTCCGGGATTTCGCCGAATCTCTCGGCAGGCACCGTTCCACGGCCGGCAGGATCAATGCGCGCTGGGCCCTGCATGACTCGCCGGGCCATTTCCAGTACCTCGGTCTGCTGCGCCGCGCGCTGCCCGGCGCCCGCTTCATTCACCTTCGCCGGGACCCCCTGGACCAGTGCCTTGACCTGTTTTCTCCCGGGCCCGGTGAGCCACAGCTCCCGGCAAGTTCCCTGGATGGCCTGGTTGATCATTTCACCGCCTGTCATCGCCTCATGGGGTTCTGGCGCCGCCACTTTCCCGGCGCGCTACTGGATGTGGATTACGAGTCGTTCGTGCGTTCGCCGGAACAGGTATGGACAGGCATCAGTCAGTTCCTGGAACTCGAGACGGCGGGTCCGCCCGTCACCCTGGCACCATTCACCGAGCGCCCGGCGGAGCGCTGCGGCCGGGCCCGGCGTTTCAGTGAACCGCTCAGCATCGCCGCCCGGCGTTTGCGGGGCAACGGGGTGCCGCTCGGCTAGCCGCGGACCCGCGCTCAGGGCAGAGGATGGTCTTCCCGCAGCATCCGCAGCAGGGATACGGCCAGGACAACGCCCAGCAACAGCAGCGGCAATGACACGATAATCGTTGTCGACAGGATCGTCTTCAGGCCGCCCTCGATAAACATCAGGCACACCGGAAGTATGCCCAGGCTGACCGCCCAGAATACGCGCAGCCAGCGGGCCGGGTTTTCCCCCGCATGCAATTCCCGCGTCGACACGGAGGCCAGGGTGAAGGAGGCGGAATCATAGGTCGTGGCGAGAAACACCATGGCCACGACAAGGAACGCGGCCAGCGCCAGGCTGCCCAGCGGCAGGCTGGCGAAGACCTCGGTAATCGCTGTTGCGGGGCTTGCTTCCGCCATTATCCGGGTGACGGATAGCAGGCCTTCCAGTTCCAGGTGCAGCGCGTAGTTGCCGAAAACGATAAAGAAGATGCCCGCGCCCAGGCTGCCGAACAGCAGCATGTTGACGATCACCTGGCGCAGGGTGCGGCCGTAGGAAATCCGCGTGACGAAAATGCCCACGAAGGGGCCGTAGGCCACCCACCAGGCCCAGTAAAAGACGGTCCAGTCCTCGACAAACCGGGAGTTAGTCAGCGGGTCGGTCCAGGTGCTCATGCGAATGAAATTCTGCAGCACCAGGCCGATGCTGCTGGTGCCGGTCTTGAGGATAAACAGTGTCGGACCAACCGCCAGCACAAAGAACAGCAGGGCGAGGGCCAGCCACATATTGAAGTCAGCCATTCTGCGAAAGCCCCTGGTCAGCCCCAGCCAGGCGCTGGTGCCGAAGATCGCCACCGCAACCACCACCACGTAGACCTCCAGCATGAAGTCATGACTGAGGCCGCTGAGCTCGGCAAAACTCGCCGCAATCATCGGGGTCGACAGGCCCAGGGAGGTCCCCGTACCGCCAATCAGGTTCAGCATGTACAGGAAATCAATCAGCCGGCCCCGCCGGGAATTAACGCCGCCGGGCAGGAACGGCAGGCACCCGGTGCTCAGGCGCAGGTAGGGGACTTTACGCACGTAAAACGGGTAGGCGATGGCCAGGGCGGGCAGGCAATAGAAGGCCCAGGCCATGATGCCCCAGTGAAACAGCCCGTAGCTCGAGGCCCACTCCACCGCGGCGATCGATCGCGGTTCCACCCCGAAAGGCGGTGCGTCAATGTAGTAACCCCATTCAATAACGGCCCAGTACAGCAGTCCGGCGCCGATGCCGGCACAGAAGAGCATGGCGATCCAGCTGGGCGTGGAAAATTCCGGCCGGCTGTCCTCCGGCCCGAGCCGCACGTGGGCAAAGCGGCTGCCCGCCAGGTAGAGGAGGAAGCCCAGGGCGCCGATGCCGTACCAGATGTAGATTACGCCGAAGGTCTCTGTCAGCGCGTCGTAGGTCTTTTCAATCAGGGCTGCCGAGGCTTCCGGAACCAGCAACAGGGGAATGCAAAACGCAAAGATGGTCAGCGCCGTGGCGCTGAAGGTCCACCAGTCGACGGAACTGCGCCGCTCCAAAGCAGATTTCACTGTGCTCTCATCCCTTGACCCCAATCGGCTCTCCCCCGGAACAATTGGGGCGGTGGCCTACAGCCTAGGGAATCTGCACCACGACGCAACCCCCAAAACCGCCGTTTTCAATCAGCTCATGGGCCCGGGCCGTTTCTGCGAGGGGCAGCTTATGGGCGATACGGTGCGCCAGGCGACCCTGCGCGAGCGCATCCTGGGTATCCCTGACCGCCTGTTGCTTGGCGCTTTCGGGCATCGCGTACACGATCACCATGCGCACGGTCAGATCCATGAACATCATGTCCCTGAACGGCAGCGTCGGTTCGGGCACCACGGTCGACGAGTAGGTGACGATGGTTCCGCCAGTGCGGATGCACTTGAGGACTTCCGGCAGGTTGGCGCCGAATTCAACATCAATTACGCGGTCCACCTTGCCGCCGGCCGCCGCCTCGACCGCGCTTCCCCAGCCGTCTTCGCGATGGTTGACCACAGCCACGGCGCCCAGTTCGCGGCACAGGGCCTGGTCCGCGGGATTGCTCGCCGTCGCAATCACCCGGGCGCCGGCCTGCACAGCCCACTGGATCGCGTAGTAACCGACGCGCCCCGCGCCGCCGGTGATCAGCAGCGTCTGTTCCGAGACATCGCCATCGGCGAACACGCAGCGGTGAGCGGTCATGACCGGAATACCGATGCAGGCACCAACGTCGAACGATGCTTCCGCCGGCAGGGCAGGCGCCCGTTCTGAATCCAGCGCAACGTATTCCGCAGCCGTACCCAGGCGCCGTCCGTACTGGGCCTGGTAAACGAATACCCGTTCACCGACCCGGCCCGGATCGACGTTCTCACCAACCGCCGTGATCACGCCGGCGCCATCGCTGTGCGGGATCACCAGCCCGTCATCGAGGAGCCGGGGAAACGCGCCGGCGCGCTTCTTGGTGTCCGACGGGTTTACCCCGCTGGTGTGCAGGCGCACCAGCACCTCCCCCGGCGCCGGTTCCGGATCCGGTTGCGAGCCCACCTGGATAACATCCTTTGCGGGACCAAATGCTTCAAACCATGCTGCTTTCATGACTGTTCCTTACTCCTGAAAATTGGACAGGCCTTCCGTATGTCCATCGATGCCAATGGCCTGGCCGGAAATCCGGCAGCCGGCCCGGGATGCGAGGAACACGGCCATGGCGGCCACGTCCTGTGCCTCCACGAAGCAGCGCATGGAGCTCTGCCGCGTATACAGCCGCCGTATCTCCTCCGGGCTGACGCCCTGCTGCTGCGCGTCGCGCTCAATGACACCGTCTATACGCTCACCCGCAACGCTGCCGGGACACAGCGCATTGACCCGGATTCCCTCGGGACCCAACTCCATGGCCAGGGTTTTCGTCATTCCGATCAGGGCCCATTTGCTGACCGTGTAGGGCAGGCGGTTGGGAAACCCAAACAGGCCGGCATTGGAAGAAATGTTGATGATACTGGCCGCCGGACTTTCCCGGAGCAGCGGCACGGCGGCGCGACAACAGTAGAACGGACCATCAAGATCAACGGCCAGCGTGCGGCGCCAGTCTTCGTCGGAAATCTGCTCTACCGGCGCCGTGGGACCGGCAACGCCCGCATTGTTGATCAGTACATCCAGTCCGCCGAGATTTTCGCGGACGCCGATGAACAGCTCTTCCACCTGGGCCGGATCGCCAACATCGGCGATGGTGCCGGAAAGGCCGGGCAACTCGACCATGGTTGCTGCCAGGCGCGTCAGGGTTCACATCGCAGACATGGACGCGATAGCCGTTTTCAAGAAAGTTTTGCGCCAGCACTTTGCCGATACCGGCGGCGCCCGCGGTGATCAGGACCCTGCCCTGCGCTTCCTGGTTGTTCATGGTCGTCAGCTTCCAGCGCTCATTGTTTTAATGCCTCACCGGTCGTGGCCGGGTGCAGCCGGGCCATGACGGGTATCGGTATCTTTGGATTGACAGATCGTAGGGCAGGGCGGAAACTCTTTGCCACCACTTTTACATGAGATTTACTCATGAACATTGGCGGCCCAGGCAAGCGTTCTCTCCCACCTTTGAATGCTTTACGCGCGTTTGAGGCTGCGGCAAGGAACAAAAGTTTCAAGTTGGCTGCGGAAGAGCTTTGTGTTTCGCATTCGGCCATCAGCCACCAGATCCGGCGCCTGGAGGAATACCTGTCCGTGACCCTCTTTCACCGGGTATCCCGCGGTGTCCGTCTGACCCGGGCCGGACGGGTCTACTACCCATCGCTCCGGGAGGCCTTCGACCTGATTCACGAGGGCACGGACCTGGTGCTTGCCCCGCGCGGGCAGGGTCCGCTCACCCTCCAGGTGTACTCGACCTTTGCGGTGCGTTGGCTGATTCCCCGTCTGTCCGCTTTCCAGCGCGCCCACCCCGGTGTGATCGTGCGCCTCCACACCTCGCAGTCGGATGTGAATTTCGAGCACGAGGATGTGGACCTCTGCGTCATGGTGGGCGAGCCTGACCAGGCGGGAGTGCACTATGACTACCTGTTTTCCTCCGAGCTGTTTCCCGTGGCCAGCCCGGCGCTCAAAAACGGTCGTCGCCCGCTTTCCGAACCCGCTGACCTTGAGCACCACACCCTGATCCAGGTGTATCCCTCCCGCGGTGACTGGTACCAGTGGATTGAGCAAACCGGCGCAACCGGTCTGGACCCCGATGGCGGGTTGCAGATGGACAGTTACGACCTCGCGCTTAACACGGCGGCCCAGGGGCTGGGTGTCGCCCTGGGCATGCAGCCCTTTGTGAACCGAGAACTCCAGGCCGGGTCGCTGGTCGAATTGTTCCCCGGACGCCGCGTCGAGGCCCGCGGACGCTGGTTTTTAGCCTGCCGCGAGGAGCTGCAGGCGGACGAGCGCGTTACCGTATTCCGGGACTGGTTGCTGGAAGAGGTGCGCGCGGACCTGTTCGCGTAGGCGGGGGGCAGCCCACCGCCGCGCCGCACTGGCTTATAATCTGACCCCCAATATCGGAGCTCCGTCCATGCCCAAGGTTTTTCGAGTCCCTGCAGTAGTCCTCTGCGGTCTGTTGTCCATGTCCGCCCTGGCCAGCGAAACCAGTCAGCCGGCAGCACCGAAAAACGTGATCTTCCTGCTGGGTGACGGCATGGGGCCTGCGTATATCAAGGCTTACCGCGCATTTGCAGACGATCCCGCCACGCCGCTGATCGAACCGCTCACGATCGACGCCCTGCGCACCGGGGCGGTCGCCACGGACTCCATCGCGATGAAATGCGACGGGGCCGAGCCGCCGAACTGTGTTCGCAACCCCTATGGTGTTACCGACTCGGCGGCCTCGGCGACCGCCTATGCCACCGGCGTTGACACGATCAATGAGCGCGTCGGCGTTGATGAGAACGGTCAGCCGCTGACCAGCATCACCGAAATTGCCGCCCGCGAGGGCAAGGGAACCGGCATCGTCTCAACCTCCCAGGTCACGCACGCCTCGCCGGCCGCTTTCGTCGCCCACGTGCAGTCGCGACGCCTGTATGAGCAGATTGCGGACCAGTACTACGATAACCAGGTGAACGGTCAGCCGATGGTGCAGGTGATCCTGGGCGGCGGCGTCAGGGACTTTCAGCGCAGCGACCGGGATGTAACCGCCCAGCTCGTTGCCGCCGGCTACGATTACGTGGACGACCGGGCAAGCCTTCTCGAGGCTGATTCAGTCCCCTTGCTGGGCCTTTTTGCACCGGTCGGCCTGCCGCGCGAGTGGGACCGTCCGGAAACGGTACCCAGCCTTGCGGACATGACCGCCAAGGCGATCGAATTGCTTGCGCGCAACGACAAGGGCTTCTTTCTGATGGTGGAAGGCAGCCAGATTGACTGGGCCGGCCATGGCAATGACATTGCCGGCGTGATCAGCGAGATGGAAGGCTTCCTGGAAGCGATTGATGTTGCCCTGGCGTTCGCCCAGGCGAGCGGCGACACGCTGGTGATCATTACTGCCGATCACGAGACCGGTGGACTGAGTATTGCCCGTGACGGCTTTTACGAATGGAACCCCTTGCCCTTGCGCGGCATGACCATGACGCCGCAAGCGGTTACCGAACTGTACATGCTGGACGAGGAGGCCGACCTGGCGGCGCTGTTCCAGGCCTCCCTGGACTTCGAGCTGACGCCGATGGAGCGTGAGGCCCTCGGCGCGGTAGAGCGTGACGAGGCAGAGGTCTACGAGGCGCTGACCAGCATCCTGGATGAGCGCACGCTGACCGGCTGGACCTCTGACGGTCACACCGGGGTGGATGTGCCGCTCTACGGCACCGGGCCCGGCAGCGAGGAATTGCACGGGGTTTTGCAGAACGAAGAACTGGGCCAGCTGATGATCAGGGCCGTGCAGCCCTGAGACGCGATGGCGTTGCTGCGCTGCCGTTGTGCGGCTTTGACCCGGGTCAGAATTTCACGAGATTACCGCCATGTCGCCGGTGATTCGCACGAGGAGAAACACGCATGTCCGCTTACCACAACGTTCTTGTCGCCATTGACCTGGGAGAGTACTCCGGTGACCTGATTCGCAAGGCGCTGGCCGTGGCGGAGCAACCCTCCGCTGTGCACATCGTCTACGTGCAGCAAAGGATGGAGTCCATGTATGCCGGCTCGGGCCCGATGAACGACGTGTTCCTGGAAGTGAGCACGGTCGAGGAAAAGCTGCAGAAAGATCTGCGCGAGCGCCTGTCAGGCTGGGCCGATGCCTTTGATGTACCGGCTGAGCAGGTGCACTATCTTAGCGGGAAACCCTCGCATGTCCTGCTCGAGTTTGCCAAGGATAATGACGTTGACCTCATCGTGATCGGTTCGCGCAGCCAGAAAGGCCTGCAGCGTCTGCTGGGTTCCACGGCCAACTCGGTGGTGCAGAAAGCGGCCTGCGACGTGCTGGCCGTTCGTGCCTGACAGACCGGCCGCCGCATCGCGGCACTGTGCCTTTCTCACCCTGGAAGAGCGCGGTGACTGGGTCATAGACGACGAAACGGCGATTCCCGCCCTGGAACACGCCGGCTGGACCGTCTCAACCGTGCCCTGGAGCCGCCCTGCGGTTGACTGGCGCGGCTTTGATATCGTGGTGGTGCGTTCAACCTGGGACTACTGGGACGCGCCGGCGCATTTTTTCACCGTTCTCGAAGCCATCAATGCGCAAACCCGGCTCGCCAACCCGCTGGCGCTGATGCGCTGGAACCTGTCCAAGACCTATCTGCATGACCTGGCGCAAGCCGGCGTCGCCATTGTGCCAACACGGTTTATCGGGTCGTTGACCGCTGCTGACCTGGCGTCCGCGCACGATGCTTTCGCCGCTGACGGCTGGGTTCTCAAGCCCCAGGTGGGCGCCAGTGGCATCGACGCCTTTCTGTTCCGGTCCGCTAACGGGCAGGAGCAGCAGGCGCTGGCCCGGCTGGCAGGCCAGGCGGTGCTCATTCAGCCGTTCCGGCGCAGCGTCATCGAGGAGGGCGAATACTCGCTGTTCTTCTTTGATGGGGTTTACAGCCATGCCATCTGCAAGCGCCCGGCACCCGGGGAGTTCCGTTCCCAGGAAGAGCGCGGGGCGGTCATCACCCCGCTGGAGCCTGCCGGGGATCTGCGCCGGGCGGGAGCCCTTGCGCTTGCCGCCCTGGAACACCACCCGCTTTATGCGCGGGTTGACCTGGTGAGAAATCAACAGGGTGATCCGGAGCTGATGGAGCTGGAGCTGATCGAGCCGTCACTTTATTTTCGCACCAGCCCCGGGGCGCCAGCGGCTTTCGCCCGGGCCCTCGACAACTGGATGGCCCGCGGCGCTAAACTGCCGGGGCAACACCTTGGCTAAGCCATTAACGAGGAAGACCTGATGGTCAGGAAGCCGTTCAAACCCGAATCCATGCTGGTTCATGCTGGCCGCCCCGAGGGGCCGGGCGCGCCCATGAATACGCCGATCGTTCCCGCATCGAACTTCATCCTGGGAGACGGCAAGATCTACTCACGGGAAAACGGCGTGCCGACCTGGCAGGCCCTGGAAGACATCCTGGGTGCCCTGGAGCAGGGCCAGGCGCTGGCCTTTGCATCCGGCATGGCCGCGGTTTCCGCGGTCTTCGATCTGCTGCCGGCTGGTGCAAAGGTGGCGCTGCCGGATGATTGCTACCAGGGTGTAGCGGCCCTTGCACTCGAGGGTGAGGCGCAGGGCCGCTGGCAGATCGAGCGGCTGGCGACCGACGACACGGCGGGGTGGGTTCAGGCTGCGATGAGCGTTGACCTGCTGTGGGTCGAATCACCCTCGAACCCGATGCTGGTTCTCGCCGACCTGGCGGCCATCGCAGCCGCGCCGCGCCGCAGCGGTACCCTGCTGGTCGTCGACAACACCTTTGCCACGCCCCTCAATCAGCAGCCGCTGGTACTTGGCGCCGATGTGTCATTGCATTCAGCCACCAAGTTCATCGGTGGGCACTCGGACCTGCTCGGCGGGCTGCTGGCGGCGGCCGATCCGGCGCTGTTTGAGCGCCTCAGGCGAATCCGGCAGCGCCACGGCGCCACGCCGGGAACCCTTGAATGCTACCTCGCTACCCGCGGCCTGCGGACCCTGGCCCTGCGCCTGGAACGCTCCCAGCACAATGCCCTGGCGATTGCGGAATTTCTCGAGGGGCATCGCAGTGTCGCCAGCGTGCGCTACCCGGGCCTGCCCAGCCATCCGCAGCATCAGCTGGCCCGCGAGCAGCTGGGTGGTTTTGGTGCCATCATCACCCTGGTCCTGCACGGCGACGGGGCTGCCGCGGAGCGCGTTTGCCAGGCCACGCAGCTGGTTCGCAATGCGACCAGCCTGGGTTCGGTTGAGACCACCATGGAACGTCGTGCGGCCTACGCGGGGCAGGAGCACCTGCCCGCCAGCCTGCTGCGAATCAGCGTGGGCGTGGAAGCCCTGGAAGACCTGCTTGAAGACCTCGACCTGGCGCTGGCGCAGGCCTGAGCCGTAACCGGCAGGGTAAATGGCGTGGGCTGTCAGCCCTCGCGGACCTGCCCGTCACCGCGAACTACCCACTTGTAACTGGTCAGCTCGGGCAGCGCCATGGGGCCGCGCGCGTGCAGCTTCTGGGTGCTGATGCCGATCTCCGCACCCATGCCGAATTGTGCGCCGTCAGTGAAAGCGGTGGAGGCGTTGGCATAGACGGTGGCCGCATCCACCTCGTTGAGAAAGCGCTCTATCACCGCCGGGTCTTCCGCAACCACCGCCTCGGAATGCCTGGATGAGTAGCGGCGGATGTGCGCGAGGGCCTGGTCAAGGTCATCCACGGTTTTTACCGATAGCCGCATGGACAGGAACTCCTGGCCAAAGTGATCCTCATCCGCAGCGTGCAGTGGTGCGGCGTAGTGTCCGTCCAGCGCGGCGTAGGCGTCGCGGTCTGCGAACACTTCCGCGTTGTGTGTTTCTCCCAGTTCCCGCAGCAGGCGGGGCAGCTCCGGCAGCAGGTCCCGGTGCAGCACCAGCGTATCGAGCGCATTGCAGACGCTGACCCGGCGCGCCTTGGCATTGGTGACAATTTCAGCGGCCTTGTCCAGGTCTGCGCTGCGGTCGACATAGGTGTGGACGATGCCGGCGCCCGTTTCGATCACGGGAATCTTTGCATGGTCGCGAACAAAGTCGATCAGGCCCCGCGAACCCCTGGGAATCGCCAGGTCAATATGTTCCACGGCGGCGAGAATCGGCGCCAGCGCATCGCGGGTCGGCGGCGCCAGGTAGACGGCGCCCGGGTCGATGCCGGCCGCTTCCAGCTCCGCGTGGATCAGCTCCACGATGACCGCGTTACTGTCGCGCGCATCCGAGCTGCCCTTGAGTACACAGGCGTTGCCGCTGCGAAAGCACAGGGCGAATACATCAAAGGTGACATTGGGGCGGGATTCGAACACCACGGCGATAACGCCCACGGGAACGCGAACCTTTTCCAGCTGCAGGCCGTTGGGCAGTTCACGGGCTTCCAGCACGGCGCCCTGGGGCGCGGGCAGGCGCGCAACATTGCGCAGATCCCCGGCGATGCCCCGGATGCGCTCCGGGTTGAGCAGCAGCCGGTCGTATTTCGGATCTTCCGGGTCCATGCGCGCCAGGTCCTTGCGGTTGGCGGCGAGGATGCGTTCCGTCTCCTCGATGGCCCGGTCCGCCAGGCCGTTCAGAACGCGCGCGGTGGTCTCCTCATCCAGGCGGGCGAGGGCGGGCGCGGCATCCCGGGCCGCGTCCAGGCCACTGCGCAGAACCGTTTCGAGATCGCTTGGCGTGGTGGTGTTCTGGTCAATCGTTGATATAGAGATAGTCATAATGAATCAGGGGTTTCTGGTCTCGTTGGCCCAGTAGTGCCCGGGCTCGCTTGTCGTCATAGTCGGCTCGCCCGCAACCCAGGAGCTTTCCTTTCAGGTCGCGAACCTGGATGACGTCGCCGCGTTCAAAGTCGCCCTCGACGCGCTCAATGCCCACCGGCAGCAGGCTGGCGAGGTGGTCGTTGTCCATCAGCGCGTCACGCGCCCCGTCGTTGACCGTTACCACGCCCTGGGCATGGTCATCCATCACGGCCAGCCAGCGTTTCGCAGGGGCCACCTGGGGGCTGGGCGGGAAGTGCGTACCGATGCGGTCACCGTTCACAATGTGCCGCAGCACGTTGTCGGCGCGCCCGTTGGCGATGACTACCCGCGTTCCCAGGGCAGCTGATTTGCGGGCCTCGGCGAGCTTGCTGTGCATGCCGCCGCGGCCGAGTTTTGAGCCGCCCGACTGCACCACCTCATTGATGGTATGGAGCTTGTCGTCCCAGGTTTCAATGAGCTGACCCGACTGCGGGTTCAGCACGCCCTCGACACTGCTGAGCAGGGCCAGCACCTCCGCGCCCATCATGCCGGCCAGCAGGCCGGCCAGTTCATCGTTGTCGGAAAACATGAAGTCGGTTGCCGCCACCACGTCATTTTCATTGATGATCGGCACGAAGCCCGCGGCCAGCGCAGCGCCGAGGCAAGCCCGGGTATCAAGGTAGTGCTCCCGGCTCTGAAAGTCCGCCTTGGACAGCAGTACCTGGGCCGTGATCAGGTCATGCGCCTGGAAAGCCCTCTGCCAGGCCGCCACCAGGTGAACCTGGCCAACTGCCGCCAGGACCTGCTTGATGGTCACCGGGTTCGTCAGGCAGCGCGTGGCCTGTTCCGCCAGGCCCCGTCCGGAAGCCACCGCACCCGAGGAGACCAGCAGCACCTGCCAGCCATGGTTGCGCAGCGCGGCAACCTGGTCGGCCAGCGACTGGAGCACGTCGGGCGCCAGCGCGCCGTCCGGGGCGCACAGGGCCTGGCTGCCGAGCTTAACGACGATGCGTTTAGGCTTGCTCATGCCCTCACAACCCCAGGGACTGCCTGCCCTGCTCGTAGACGATGTCCACGGGGATACCGGCCGCCGCCAGCCGATCCAGGTCGGCCTGCAGCTGCGGGCCAACGCTGCCCAGTTCATCCACAAAGGCAGCCACCGCCGTCGTAGTCTCCATCGCCCTGCAGCACCAGCAGTTGCCGGCTCAGGCTCTCCACGGCCGCTTCGAACGGCTCCTCGGTTCACGCGCCAGGTGCCCGTCGCATCATCCCGGCTGAAGGCGCCCGCATCCAGGAAATAGTTGAAGCGGATCATGTTGGCGCGGCCGTGGGCGCTGGAGGCGCCGAAGCGCACGGAACGGAAAATGCCGGCCATGAAGGTGACGTAGTCGTCCATCAGCTCACCCTCGGTGATCTCGCCCATGTCCCGCAGCCGCTGGACCATGTAAAGCCCCAGGATGTCGGCCTTGCCTTCCTCCAGCGCCGAGGCGTGTTCCTTGAGCGCCGCGCGAACCGTGTTCGAGCCATCCAGCGTATTCTTGATGCCCAGGCCGTGGGCCACTTCGTGGAACATCGTGTTGCCGAAGAAGGATTCGAAGGTCACGTGATCGCGCTGATCCGCCGCGACCAGTTCGTCGGCGATGGGCACGAGAATCTTGTTGAACTTGGCCAGCATCGCGTTCTTGAGTTGCAGGCGCCGCGTGCCCTTCGCCAGCTGCACTTCCTCGTCGTTGGGAAGGTTGATGGCGATGGTCTTGGAGCCGATGTTGGCATCTCCGGCCACGTACAGCACGTCATAGGCATTCAGGTCCGCGTCGGAACCGGGCATTTCCTGCTTGTACGCATCCGGCACCGGCAGGCCGCGCTGCAGGTCCGGCATGTAGGCGGCGAATCTTGCCAGCCGCTCGCTCCAGGCCTGGTCCTTGAGCAACACGAAGGTTTCAAAAGCCGCCCGGTAACCGAACAGCGCATCCTGGTAGGTTTCGATGGGTCCGATCACCAGTTCCACCGGCGTTGGTCTTCGTATCCATCCAGGCCAGGTCCGAGGGCTGGTAGTCATCGCTGAGCAGCGCGTCCGCTCTGAGTCTCAGGTAGGTTTCGAAGCCCGGGTCCTCGGCCAGGTCTGCCGCCTGGCGAAGCAGCAGGGCAATCGCCAGCAGTTCTTCTTCATAGGCCTCGCTGTAGGGCACCAGGACCAGCGCACCGGCTTCGTCGCGCCGCACCAGGGAGTACTCACCGTCCTTGCCCGGCTGATCCCAGGCCTCGAATTCCTCCCGGGTCATGTCCTGCGGGTAGAAGTTGGCGCCGGGCGGACGCGGGCCATAGGCCTCGATGAACGGCGCGTCCGCGTCAAGCCGGTCCCAGGGGCCGTAGTTGATCTCCGCAAACCGGCGCACGGCCGGGTCATCGATGGCATCGAGCAGGGCGTCGCGGTCGCCCCAGACCTGCTGCCAGAAGATGTCATCGGTCAGTTGGGCAGCCTCGATCAGCAGGCCAACCATGTCTTTCTGGGCCTCGCTCAGGCCCGACAGATCCGCGGTCAGCACCACCGGGGTGTAGATGTCCAGTCGCGGGCCGGTGTTGGTCTCCACCAGTACGTCCACCGCTTCGCCGGCGGGCGCGGCGGGTTCAACAGCAGTCGTCGCCGGTGTGTCCGCCTGTTGGTCGGACTGGCGTTCACAGGCGGTCAGCGCGGCGCCGCACAGGACGCTGAGCATCAAAAACTTAAGCATATGGGTCATGTTGGTTTACGGGCGGTGTGATCCGCCTCTGTTGGCAAGGTAGAACCGTTATGATGCCATGGAAAAGCCTGCGGGATGACCCCATCTCCTGCGGCACCGTTATAATTCCGCCCCCACGGGGCCAGGGAGAAGGGTCCATGCCAATTTATGAATATCGTTGTCAGAGCTGCGGCCATGAGTTGGAAAAACTGCAGCGGATGAGTGATGAGCCGCTGCGGGATTGCCCGAATTGCGGCAAACCTGAATTGAAGCGGCTGATTTCCGCCGCCGGCTTCCGCCTGAAGGGCGGCGGCTGGTACGAGACCGACTTCAAGTCGGGTAACAAGCGCAATCTCGCCGATTCCGGTGACAAGCCGGCGAAGGCGTCCGGTGATTCGGGAAGTGACAAGTCTTCCGGAAAATCCGACAAGCAAGGGCAGTGACAAGAGCGCCGCGTCGACAAGCAAGGACAACAAATCCGCCTGAAGCGGACAGCAGGAGAGCAGTATGCGAACGCACCTTTGCGGTGAACTGAATTCGTCCCACGCCGGCCAGCGGGTGACCCTGTGTGGCTGGGTTGACCGGCGCCGGGACCTGGGCGGGCTGATATTCCTCGGTCTGCGCGACCGGGCCGGCATCGTGCAGGTTGTCGTGGAACCGGACAGCCCGGGGTTCGCGGATGCCGAGCGCTTGCGCAACGAGTTTTGCGTGCGCATCAGCGGCGAGGTCCGCGCGCGGCCCGAAAGCCAGTGGAACGACGACATGGCGACCGGGCGTATCGAGGTGATCGCTGACCAGGTGGAACTGCTCAATGCCTCGGCGCCACTGCCCCTGCTCATGAACGACGAAGACGGTGAGGAGGTGCGCCTCAAGTACCGTTACCTGGACCTGCGCCGGCCGCGCATGCAGCGCAACCTGCGTATCCGGGCGGAGCTGAACCGGGCCATCCGCGGCTACCTGGACGCGCACGGTTTTTCCGAGTTCGAGACACCCATCCTGACCCGCGCCACGCCGGAGGGCGCCCGCGACTACCTGGTGCCCTCGCGAACGCATCCCGGCCATTTTTTTGCCTTGCCCCAGTCTCCGCAGCTGTTCAAGCAGCTGCTGATGATGGCGGGCATGGACCGTTACTACCAGATCGCCCGCTGCTTCCGCGACGAGGATCTGCGCGCCGACCGCCAGCCCGAGTTCACCCAGCTCGACCTGGAGATGTCCTTCGTCGAGGAGCGCGATGTGCAGGACATGGCCGAGGGCTTGCTGCGCCAGGTGCTCAGCGACGTGCTTGATGTTGACCTGGGCGAGCCGTTCCCGCGGCTGACCTGGCGCGATGCCATGGAGCGTTATGGCTCTGACAAGCCGGACCTGAGACTGCCGCTGGAGCTGGTCAGCGTTGATGAGCACGTGCGGCATGTGGAGTTCAAGGTGTTCTCCGGGCCGGCCAATGATGCCGGCCAGCGCGTCGCGGCGCTGCGTATTCCGGGCGGGGCTGAGCTTTCCCGCAAGCAGATCGACGACTATGCCGCTTACGCCGCGCGTTACGGGGCCAAGGGCCTGGCCTGGATCAAGGTCAATGATGCGGCTGCGGGCCTGGACGGCTTGCAGTCACCGATTGCCAAGTTTCTTGATGATGCCGCCTGGCAGGGCATCGCCGCGGCCACCGGATCAGGGGACGGCGATTTGCTGCTCTTCGGCGCCGGACCCTGGGGGGTGACCAGCACGTTCATGGGCCACCTGCTCGTGAAGATCGGTCATGAACGTGAACTGCTGACCCGGGACTGGGCGCCGCTGTGGGTAACCGATTTTCCGATGTTCGAATGGGACGAAGAAACCGGGCGCTTTTACGCCATGCACCACCCCTTCACCGCCCCGGGCGTGGATGATGCGGAGGCGCTGCGCGCAGACCCCGCCAACGCGGTTTCCCGCGGCTATGACCTGGTGCTCAACGGCGCGGAAATCGGTGGCGGTTCGATCCGTATCCACCGGTCTGAAATGCAGCAGGCGGTGTTTGATCTGCTGGGCATCAGCCAGGATGAGGCGCAGGAAAAATTCGGTTTTCTGCTCGAGGCGCTCAGGTACGGCTGCCCGCCTCATGGCGGCATCGCGTTTGGCCTGGACCGGATGGCGGCGATCATGGCCGGTGAGGACTCGATCCGCGACGTCATTGCGTTCCCTAAAACCACCACCGCCCAGTGCGTGCTGACCGATGCGCCCTCTGCGGTGCCCGGGGCATCCCTGGCGGAGCTCGGCATCGCCCTGCGCCAGGCCGCGACCCGCCCGGACTGAGTTGCCCCGGCGCAGCCGGCGCGATTAGCATTAAGGAAACCCACTGCGATCAAGGAAAGATTCATGCAACGACAATTTGCAGCGGTCATGGCACTGATCATGACCGTCCTCTCCTTGCCCGCCGGTGCAGCGCCGCCGGAGCCCCTGCCGGTCGAGTTTTTTGCCGCGCCGGCAAAATTCAAAACCGCCTTGTTGTCGCCGGACGGCAAGCACATTGCTTTCACCTATGAGGAAGGCAACAACGAAGGCAAGCTGGCCATTGCGAAAAGTGACCTGAGTGAGATCACCGCGGTCTATGCCTTTGGTGATGGCAAGCATGTCGGCAATGCGCTGTGGGCCAACGATGAACGCCTCCTGATGTATGTCTGGAAAAACACCGGCTACCTGGACGGACGGCGCCAGGACATGCAGATCTTCATTGGTGGCTTTGATGGCAGTAATCGCCGCGAGGTGGAGACCAGCTCCAGGTCCGCCATGTGGTCCGTGGACGGCCTCGAATCAGACCCGGACCATATCATGATGGCACGCTGGTACCAGGAGCGGGGGACGGACATCAGGCTGTACCGCGTCAACGTCAACACGGGTGACGCCAGGCGCTACGGCGACGGTCCGGATCTTGAGGTTGGCGCCTACCTGTCTGACATGAGTTTTGACAGCCAGGACCGCTTTCGCGCGGCCGTAGAGGTCCATCCGGGCGCCAAGGAATACGAAGCGGATGATGACCGCTACCGCTTTCACTACCGGCCGGTTGATGGCCAGTGGGCTTCCCTGACCATCGATGCGCAGCGCGAGCAGCCGGAGTACGAGGTCCTGGGCTTCGGACCCGGCGACCAGGAGTTCTATTTCCTGTCCAACTTCGACCAGGCGCACAATGACACGATGGGCCTGTTTAAATTCGACTTTGCGACCGGGGAAATCAGCCTGGTGTTCCGGCATCCGGACGTTGACGTCCAGTCCGCCGTGTATGGGCCCCTGGGCACGGTGCTTGGCGTGACGTTTGAGCCGGGCTATCCGGAGCGTCTCTACCTGTACCCGGACGACCCGGTGGTCATTCAGCGCCAGGCCCTGGACGCGGCCTTTCCCGGACAGGAAGTCTTCGTCACCAGCTTTTCGCGGGATGGTTCAACGGCTGCGGTTCGCGTGAGCAGTGACCGGAACCCCGGCGAGTTGTATCTGTTCAGGGACAACAAGCTGCAGTTTCTGGCCGCTGCCAAGGCCGATGCGGATCCGTCACGGCTGGGTGTGCAGGAGGCCTTTACCCTGCAGGCGCGGGACGGGGTGAAGCTCTACGGCTACCTGACGCTGCCGCCGGGTCGCGAGGACCGGAACCTGCCGATGGTCGTGATGCCGCACGGCGGACCGCACGGCCCCTATGACCGCTGGGGTTACGATCCCGACGTCCAGGTACTGGCCAGCAACGGTTACGCGGTGCTGCAGGTCAATTTCCGGGGTTCCGGTGGTTACGGGCAGGATTTTGAAACCATGGGTCATGGCAAATGGGGCCGCGAGATGCAGGATGACATCACCGACGCCACCCTCTGGGCCATCCGGGAGGGTGTTGCGGACCGGGACCGTATTTGTCTTTACGGCGTCAGCTATGGCGGCTACGCCAGTCTGATGGGCGTGGTGCGTGAACCGGACCTCTACCAGTGCGCGATTCCCAGTGCCGGTGTCTACAGCCTGCCCATGATGCGCAAGAAAGGCGATTTCCGCCTCAATCCCCGTGCCGCCAATGCCTTCCTGGATAACTACCTGGGCACGGATGAAGACGACCTGGTCGCCCGTTCACCGGCCTACCAGGTGGACAAGATCAAGGCCGACCTGTTTATCATCCACGGCACGCAAGATGTGCGTGTGCCCTTTGACCAGGCCACCTTCCTGCGTGATCAGCTTGATGATGCGGGGATGTCCTACGAGTGGATGCAGCGCGATGAGGGGCACGGTTTTACCCAGGTGGATAACCGCATCGACATGTACCAGGCCATGCTCGCTTTTCTCGATAAGCACATTGGCGAGGATCGGGCCAGCGGCCCCTAGACTGCCCGTTGTTGCTGTGCAGGCGGGGTTTCCCGGCCTGGTGCCGGGAGCCCCTTGTTCCCCGCAGGACGCTAAGTCGTTAAGCTTGCCGACATCAGGCCCAACGGGCCCGGGACCGCGCGCATCATGACCCAGGACAACCCACCCGCTGACCGCAAGGGCTTGGCGGCAGCCTTCGCTGCCTACATCGCCTGGGGCCTGATGCCGATTTTCTTCAAGTTCCTGGACGGCGTGAATCCCTGGGAAATCATCGCCCACCGGGTGATCTGGGCGATTCCGATCCTGCTCCTGTTCCTGCTGTTCCGGGACGGCCGCGCCCTGTGGCAGAAGCTGCGCCTGAACCGCCGGCAGCTCGCCTGGCTGACCGTAAGTGGCGCCCTGATCGGCGCCAACTGGCTGATTTTTGTCTGGGCCGTGGTCAACGACCATGTGCTCTACACCAGCCTCGGGTACTTCATTAACCCGCTCATGAACGTCGCTTTCGGCTTTCTGTTTTTTGGCGATCGACTGACCGCCTGGCAAAAATGGGCCGTGGCGATTGCCGCGCTGGGTACGGCTTACCTGGCCATTTACCTGGGTCAGCCGCCCTGGGTGTCCCTGGCGCTGGCGCTGTCCTTCGCGCTCTACGGACTGGTTCGCAAGCGTCTGGATGTCGGGCCAATGACCGGCTTGCTGTGGGAAAACCTGCTGTTGCTGGGTCCGGCGCTGGGCTACATGGCCTGGGCCGCCTCTGCGGGACGCATGAGTTTCATGCACGAGCCGCTGTCGATTGATCTGCTCCTCATGGCCGGTGGGCTGATTACGGTGATGCCGCTGATCTGGTTCAACATGGCGGCCCAGCGTCTCACCCTGACGCTGATCGGCTTTGTCCAGTACCTGGCGCCGAGCATGACCTTCTGCCTGGCCGTGTTCCTCTGGGGTGAGTCATTTACGCCCGGCCACGCGGTGGCCTTTGCCTGCATCTGGACCGCGCTGTTGCTGGTGAGCATCGGCCCGCTGCAGGCCCGGCGCGCTGCCCGGCGTGCGCTGCGCCAATGATTGCCCACGAGATTCCGCATGTCGTGCTGGTGCACGGGCTGTGGTTCCGGGAAAGCTGGCTGCGTATCCTCGGACGACGTCTTGAACAGGCCGGCTACCGGGTCAAGGGCTTCAGCTATCGCTCCACGCGGGTGCCGCTGGAGCGCAGCGCCATGCGCCTGCAGCACCTTTGCGACCGGGACTTTCCGAAGGGGGTCCACCTGGTGGGACACAGCCTCGGAGGCCTGCTTATCCTGCAGATGCTCGAGGCAGGGCGCTGGTCGCGGCCGGGCAGGGTGGTGTTCCTGGGCACCCCGCTGACCGGCAGCGCAGTGGCCCGCCAGGCGTCACGCTGGCCCGGGGCCTCGCTGTTGCTCGGCGCCGCCGCCAACCCGCTGCTCGAAGGGGTTCAGCGGTGGCCTGAAAACCGCCAGATGGGCATGATCGCCGGCTCCCGCTCCGTCGGGCTCGGCCGGATTACCGGGGGCTTGCCAAAGCCGAACGACGGCACCGTGGCGGTGGCCGAGACGCGTCACGAGGGCCTCTCCGCCCACATTACCCTGCCGGTCACCCATACCGGTTTGATTTTCTCGGAGCCGGTCTCGCGGCAGGTGCTCAGCTTTCTGACGCGCGGGCGTTTTATGCCGGTCAGTTCGGCGGACTGAGTCGCTTAGGATCATGTTAAAATGCGCGGCTAAATCCACAGTTCTGATCAAGGTGAATCGCCATGGCCGGTCACAGTAAATGGGCCAATATCCAGCACAAGAAAAGAGCCGTTGACGCCAAGCGCGGCAAGATATTCACGCGTCTGAATCGCGAAATCAGCGTTGCGGCCCGCGAGGGCGGCGGCGACCCGGACAGCAACCCGCGTCTGCGCCTGGCGATCGACAAGGCCAATGCGGCGAACATGCCGAAAGACAACATCGAACGCTCCATCAAGAAGGCCACCGGTGAACTGGAGGGCGTCAGCTACGAGGAGGTTCGCTACGAGGGTTACGCGCCCGGCGGCGTGGCCGTGATGGTCGATTGCGTGACCGACAACCGCAACCGGACCGTGGCGGAAGTGCGTCATGCCTTCAGCAAGCACGGTGGCAACCTCGGCACGGACGGCTCGGTCAGCTACCTGTTCAGCAAAATCGGTGTGCTTAACTTTGCGCCCGGTGCCTCGGAAGACGAGGTCATGGAAGTCGCCCTGGAAGCGGGAGCGGAAGACGTCGTGACAGAAGACGACGGCTCCATCGAAGTGACCAGCCGACCCGGAGCAGTTCCCGGCCGTGTTGCAGGCCATGCAGGCGGCGGGGCTGTCACCGGAAAATGCCGAGGTCACCATGCGCGCCGCCACCGATGTTGACCTGGACGTGGAAACCGGCGCCAAGGTTCTGCGTCTGCTGGACCTGCTCGAAGACCTTGATGACACGCAGGACGTTTTCAACAACGCCATCATTCCTGACGAAGTCTACGAGCAGTGATCGGGTCCGGACCCGGTGAGCCACGGCGGATACTCGGGATCGATCCCGGGTCCCGCTTTACCGGTGTCGGGTCTGATCGAGGTCCGGGGCGACAAGGTAACGGCCCTGCATCACACGGTCATCAAGACCGGCGGTGGAGAATTCACCGAACGGCTGGGTATTATCTTCAGGGCAGTCCGCGAACTGGCCGAGGCGCACCGGCCACAGGTGGCCGCCGTGGAAACGGTATTTGTATCCAAAAACCCCTCCAGCGCCATCAAGCTGGGGCAGGCCCGGGGCGCGGCGGTCTGCGCGGTGATCGACGCGGGTATTCCCGTGGCCGAATACGCGCCGCGCGCCATCAAGCAGGCGCTGGTCGGACGGGGTGCCGCCGACAAGGTGCAGGTGCAGCACATGGTCACCCTGTTGCTGGGTCTGCGCGAGACGCCGGCGGAAGACGCCGCCGACGCACTGGCTGTGGCATTATGTCACCACCATACGGAGGGCACGCTGCAGAGAATGGCGGCCCTGCAAAAGTGAGGCCGGCCGGCGGTTACGGTCCGGTCCGACCGTGAGATTGGAGAGGAGCGGGTTCGCCCGCAGCGATAATAAGCAATGATTTCAAGACTTTCTGGCGCCCTGCTGGAAGTGCATCCGCCGTCCGTGGTGATCGACGTACACGGTGTCGGATACGAGGTTGAGGTGCCCAACAGCGTTCTCGACAGCCTGCCTGCGGTTGGGCAGCCGTTCGTCCTGCTCACGCACCTGCAGTTCAGCCAGGACAACCAGACGCTGTATGGCTTTTCCAGCGCCGCGGAACGGGCGCTGTTTCGCAAGCTGCTCAAAATCAGCGGCATCGGCGCCAAGCTCGCCTTGACGATTCTCTCCGGCGCCAGTGGCGAGAACCTGGCCCGCTTCGTGGCCGATGGCGATACGGATTCGCTGACCAGGCTGCCCGGCATCGGCAAAAAGACCGCCGAGCGGATCATTATCGAGTTGCGTGACAAGCTGGACGATCTGCCCGGCTCCCTGGTGCCCGGCCGGGTTGGTGGCGCATCCGGCGCCCACCGCGAGGCCGCCGAGGCGCTGCGCTCGCTCGGGTACAAGGACGCGGAGATCGCCCGTATGCTGCGGGATGTGGCCGAACCGGCCATGGATGCAGAGACCATGATCCGTAAGGCCCTGCAGGGGGCTGGCCACGTGAGCGACCCGTTTGACGACCTGGCCGGCGAGAGCGGCGGAGCGTCTCGTCAACCCGGCCGGCAATGACCTGGAACAAACGGTGGATGCCAGCCTCCGGCCCGGGAGCCTGGACGAGTATGTCGGACAGGCCGCCATGCGGCGCAAGCTGGAGATCTATATCGAGGCAGCCCGCCGTCGCCGGGACGCGCTCGATCACGTCTTGATCTTCGGCCCGCCGGGTCTCGGCAAGACCACGCTGGCCCACGTGATCGCCCACGAAATGGGTGTGAGCCTGCGCCAGACCTCCGGGCCGGTGCTGGAGCGCGCCGGGGATCTCGCCGCCCTGCTGACCAACCTGCAACCGGGCGACATCCTGTTCGTGGATGAAATTCACCGCCTGTCGCCCGTGGTGGAAGAGGTGCTCTATCCGGCCCTGGAAGACTTCCAGATCGATATCATGATCGGCGAGGGCCCGGCCGCCCGGTCCATCAAGCTGGACCTGCCGCGGTTCACCCTGGTCGGCGCCACCACCCGCGCCGGCCTGCTGACCTCGCCCCTGCGCGACCGTTTCGGCATCGTGGAGCGTCTGGAGTTCTACAACACCGACGAACTGGCCGCCATCGTGAGCCGCTCGGCGGGCATTCTGAATATCGGTGTGGATGACGAGGGGGCCGAGGGCATTGCGCGACGTTCCCGCGGCACCCCGCGCATTGCCAACCGGCTCCTGCGCCGTGTCCGGGACTTCGCGGAGGTCAAGGGTGGCGGTTTTATTAACGGCCAGGTCGCCGATGAGGCCATGGCCATGCTGAACGTTGACCAGAGCGGCTTCGACACGCTGGACCGACGGCTGCTGAAGCTGATCATCGGCCAGTTCGAAGGCGGCCCCGTGGGGGTGGACAGCCTGGCGGCGGCGCTGAGCGAGGAGCGGGGCACGGTCGAGGATGTCCTGGAGCCCTACCTGATTCAGCAGGGTTATATCGCGCGTACCGCCCGGGGTCGTATCGCCACCGGTAAAGCGTATGCGCATTTTGGCCTGGCGCGGCCCGATGGTGTGGGCGGAGACCTGTTTGATGAGGATGATTAACCCCGGCCGGCCTGAAGTGCCGTTTAGTCTCCGCATGACTGAACCAAACGCCATAAACCCTGTCTCGGAGTTTGTCTGGCCCGTGCGCGTTTACTGGGAAGACACGGACGGCGGTGGGGTGGTCTACCACAGCCAGTACCTGAATTTTTTCGAGCGGGCGCGGACCGAGTGGCTGCGCTCACGGGGCATACACCAGGCGCGGCTCGCCGCGGAGGAAGGCATCGTATTTGCGATTCGCCGCATGCAGGTCGACTGGCTGTTGCCGGCGCGGCTGGATGACCTCCTGGATGTCAGCGTGCATTCGGTAACCGCCGGGGCCGCGCGACTGAGCTTCCGCCAGGACATGCGCCGCCAGGCGGACCAGGCGGTACTCGCCAGCGCCGAGGTCATGGCCGTATGTCTCGATGCCAAGCAATTCAAACCCATAAAAATGCCTGAAACCATCAGGTCGGAGATCGACAATGTCCAATGAACTTCACATCTGGGAACTGATCCTCGAGGCCAGCCTGGTGGTCCAGCTGGTCATGGCCATCCTGCTTGGCGCCTCAGTGGCCTCCTGGATGATCATTTTTCGCAAGCGCAACCTGCTCCGTGAGACGGAAAAGGCGGCGGACAAGTTCGAGGAGCGCTTCTGGTCCGGTACGGACCTGACCTCGCTGTACAACCAGATTACCCAGCACCAGGAAGAGCAGACCGGCATGGTGCGGCTGTTCGTCGCGGGCTTCAGCGAGTTCAACCGGATGCGCGAGCAGGGCAGGGCGTCGGCGGACCGCCTGGTGGAGGGCGCCGAGCGCGCCATGCGCATCGCCCTGACCCGCGAAACGGACCGTCTGGAGCACCGCCTGAGTTTCCTGGCCACGGTTGGCTCAACATCCCCCTATATCGGCCTGTTTGGCACCGTGTGGGGCATCATGACCTCGTTCCAGGCCCTCGCCAACGTCAACCAGGCCACGATTGCGATGGTGGCGCCGGGTATTTCCGAGGCGCTGGTCGCCACGGCCATGGGCCTGTTTGCGGCGATTCCCGCGGTGATCGCGTACAACAAGTATTCCAACCAGGTGGAACGCCTGGAAATGCGCCTGGACAACTTCAAGGAAGAGTTTTCCAGCATTCTTAACCGGCAGGCCCTGGCCGCGCGCGGAGACTGATTGATCATGGCTGCGCGCAAACGACGCAAGTCCATGTCGGAAATCAACGTCGTGCCGTATATCGACGTGATGCTGGTCCTGCTGATCATCTTCATGGTTACCGCGCCGATGTTGAACCTTGGCGTGGAGGTCAACCTGCCGAAAGCCGATGCCGAACCACTGGATTCGGAGCAGAACAATGAGCCGATGGTGGTCACGGTGCTGGAAAACGGTGACCTTTACCTGAACGCGGGCGGCGAGGCGGACGCCAGCAACGGCCTGATCGATCCGGAAACCCTGCTGCAGACCGTGTCCGCCATCGTGCGCCGGAATCCCGAATTGCAGGTACTGGTTGGTGGCGACGAGGCGGTCGCCTATGGCCGTATTTACGACGCCATGGTGCTGCTGCAGAAAGCCGGGGTGCAGAAGGTCGGGCTGATGTCCGACCCCCTGGTGGAGGATCCGGAGGCCTGATGATCGCGCTCCAGCCGTATCTGCTGGAGGGCTGGGAGCAGGCCAAGTCGCTTGGCCTCGCCGTGCTTGTGCACGTGCTGGCGGCCCTGCTGATCGTGCTGGGCACCATGGACTGGAAACGTCACCGTCCCCCGCAGATTACGGGCATGAAGATCGAAGCGGTCATGGTCGATACGCAGGTGCTGATCGACAAGCGTGAGGAGGCGATTCGCGAGGCCGAGGCCGCCCGGCAGCAGGAGCAGCGCCGCATCCAGCGCGAGCGGGAGCTTGCTGCGCAGCAGGAACGCGACCGGATCGCCAGGCAAAAAGCCGCGGCGGAAGCGGAGGAGGCGAAGCGCCAGGAGGCGCAGCGTCAGCGCGTGGAAGCCGAGCGTAAGCGCGAGGCGGAAATGAAATTGCAGGAACTCCGCGAACGCCAGGCGCGTGAGCGCCAGGCAGAGCTTGACCGCCAGGCTGCAGAGATGGAAAAGATCCGCCAGCAGCGCGAGGCGGCGGAGAAGGAGCGGCGCATCGAAGAGGAACGGATGAAGCAGCTCGAAGCCCGCAAGCAGGCCGAGGCGCAAGCGCAGCAGCGGGCCCAGGAGGAGGCGGCCATGCAGCAGCGGATGGCGGAGGAGCAGGCGGCCGTCCGCGCCGGGCAATTGGCGGGCCTGAAAGAGCAATACATCAGCGCGATTACCGTGCAGGTGACCAATAACTGGCTGCGGCCGCCCACCGCACAGCCGGGTCTGCGTTGCACCATCAGCATTGTGCAGATTCCCGGCGGCGAGGTGATTTCGGCCACGATTCGCGGCCGTTGCAATGGCGATGAGGCGACCCGCCGATCACTGGTCGCGGCCGTGGAGCGTGCCGGTTCGCTGCCCTACCGGGGTTTCGAGGACGTCTTTGAACGCGAAATCGACTTTATTTTCCTATATGACGGTGACTGACACCATGCGTAAAGTTTTTCTGATTGATCTTCCTGGCCGTCTGGACGCTCAAGGGCGAAGCCCAGTTGCAGATCGAAATTGTCCAGGGCAATGCAAGCCAGCTGCCCATCGCGATCGTGCCCTTTGACTGGCGCGCCTGCCGGGCCGCCGCCGATCACCGGCGTTACGGACGTGGTGGCGGCTGATCTGTACCGCTCCGGGCCTGTTCGACCCGGTGGCCGAGGAGGACATGGTGGAATTGCCCTTCCGATCCGGAGGCGATTCGCTTTGGCACCTGGCGCCTGCTGCAAGGTCGATTACCTGGTGATCGGCTGGATCAATGATGCGCCGGGTGGCGGGTTATGACATCGTCTACCAGCTGTTTGATGTGTTTTCCCAGGAACGCTTGCTGAGCCAGATCACCAGCGTGGGCCCCGGTGACCTGCGTTTTGGCGCGCACAAGGTGGCTGATGCGATTTACGAAAAGCTCACCGGCGTGCCCGGTGCTTTCGCCACGCGCATCGCCTATGTCTCTGCAACCGGTGAGGGCGATACGCTCAACTACGAGCTGGTGGTGGCCGACGCGGACGGCTACAACCCGACCACCGTGGTGGGCTCGCCGGAACCGCTGCTGTCGCCGGCCTGGTCGCCGGATGGCGAACGCCTGGCCTACGTGTCGTTCGAGGCCGGCAACTCCGCCATTTACATGCAGGAAGTCGCCACCGGGGCGCGTGAACTGGTGTCCAGTGGCAAGGGCATCAATGGCGCGCCGGCGTTTTCCCCTGACGGCCGTCAGATGGCCCTGACCCTGTCGCGTTCCGGCAATCCGGAAATCTATGTGCGCGATCTGACCACCGGGGCCACGCGGCAGCTGACCAGCCACTGGTCGATTGACACGGAGGCCGCCTGGTCACCCGATGGCAAGACCATCTATTTCACCTCGGACCGGAGTGGCAGACCGCAGATTTACGCGGTGCCCCAGGCCGGCGGAACCGCTGAACGAGTCACCCGGGAAGGCGAAAACAATGCGCGGGCCAGTGTTGCGCCGGATGGCCGCAAGCTGGCTGTAGCGCAAGGTCGGGGAAACGAGTATCGTATAGCGGTCTGGGACATGGAGACTGAGCGGTTGAACGTTCTGACACCGGGAGTCCTTGACGAGTCACCGAGTTTTGCGCCGAATGGCAGCATGATACTCTACGCGACTAGGGAGGGGGTCCGCGGCGTGCTTTCAGCCGTATCCGCCGATGGCAATGTCCGGCAAAGAATTATTCTGAGCGAGGGCGATGTGCGCGAGCCGGCGTGGTCTCCCGTCATCAGGTAAGAAAACCAGTTAACTTGTTGTTTTAAAAAAATTGACCGCAACATTGCGGTTTTGCCCCAACCAGGAGGAATCCATGAAAATCGCCCTGCGCCTGCTGCTCGCCCTTGGTGTAGCGCTTGCTGTCTCAGCCTGTAATAAAAACACCAAGCCCGATGACACGGACGCTACTAAACCGGTTACCGAGACCACACCCCCGGTAACAACCAGCGCCGCACCGGACCCGCGCGACTACAGTGATGCGCGTAACTTCGACAACCCGGAAAGCCTGCTTTCCAAGCGGGTTATTTACTTTGATTTTGACCGTTCCGAAGTCAAGGCCGAATACCGCCCCATCGTTGCAGCACACGCCGCTTATCTCGCGGCCCACAACAGCGCTCGCGTCACGCTTGAAAGCCATGCCGATGAGCGCGGCACCCGCGAGTACAACCTCGGCCTGAGCGAACGCCGTGGCAACTCTGTGGAGAACCTGCTGGTAGCCGGTGGCGCCAACAGCATGCAGATCTCCGTGGTCAGCTACGGTGAAGAGCGTCCGGTTTGCCGCGTGAGCAACGAAGACTGCTGGTGGAAAAACCGCCGGGTGGAGATCGTTTACACCGCGAGGTAGTCATGCAGAGTATTACGCAACGATTCGCCGCGATGGCCAGCCTGGGGCTGGCCATCGTCGTTTCAGCCCCGGCAGCTGCCCAGGTCGCAGCGCCCAATGAGCAAATCATGAACCTGGTCGTGCAGGTGCAGCAGCTGCAGGATGAGATTCGCATGCTGCGGGGTCAGCTCGATGAGCAGACCTTCGAGCTGGAAAACCTGAAGCGCCGCCAGCGCGACCAGTACCTGGACCTCGACCAGCGCATCAGCGAACTGAGCAGCGGGCTGCCGGCAGGGACCACGGGCGCGGTTGCCAGCGTCCCGGGTCAGACCCGCCCGGCGCCCGCGACTGCGGCGACGCCGCCTGAATCAGGATCAACGGTGGCCTCACAGTCAGGCCCGGCAGTCGGCCCGACCAGTGCCGCCGAGCCGCCGGCGGACTCCGGACCGGATGTCACGCAGCGGGCCGATACACCATCCGCGGTTACCGCGCTGGCAGTCCCCGAGGTCGCCACCGCCACCACGGCTGCCACGCCGGAGGCCCAACAGGCGGCGTATGACGAGGCATTCCAGGCCCTGAAAGAGCTCCGTTACGCCGACGCGGCCCAGGGCTTCCAGGATTTCCTGGTGCAGTACCCGGGCAGCTCACTGGCCGGCAACGCCCAGTACTGGCTGGGTGAGTCCTACTATGTCACGCGCAACTACGAGATCGCCCTGCAGGCGTTCCAGGATTTGCTGGACGGCTACCCGGACAGCACCAAGCGCGGTGACGGTTTGCTGAAAATCGGTTTCACCCACTACGAACTTGAACAGTACGACCAGGCGCGCGCAGCGCTGGAACAGGTGCAGCGGGACTACCCGAACAGCCCCCTGTCGCGGCTGGCGGACAGCAGGCTGCGTTCCATGCGCCTCGAAGGGCAGTTCTGAGCCGGACTGCAGGAGGTTCGGCGTCCGCCAAAGGCCGGGCGCCGTGACAATAATGAAGCCGCAAGCCGCAACCTGATGAACGCCACCCAGCCACCGCTCCGGATGCAGGCCGCGTGCCTGAAAGCCGCGCGGGTATGCTGAAAATCTCGGAGATTTTTCATTCCCTGCAGGGCGAGGCGCGGGACGCCGGCCGGCCCACGGTGTTCATCCGTCTCACCGGCTGCCCCCTGCGCTGCACCTACTGCGACAGTGAGTACGCCTTCTTTGGCGGTCAATGGATGCACTTCGATGACATCCTGCGCGAGACTGCCGGCTACCGTGCCCGTCACGTTTGCGTGACCGGGGGCGAGCCGCTGGCCCAGCAGCGCTGTCATCAGCTGCTGGAGATTCTCTGTGACCGCGGTTATGCCGTGTCCCTGGAAACCTCGGGTGCGATTGATATCAGCCGGGTCGATGAGCGCGTGAGCCGCGTGGTGGACCTGAAAACACCGGATTCCGGCGAGGAAGGCCGCAACCTGTGGGAAAACCTTGCTGTCCTGACGCCCCATGATCAGCTGAAATTCGTTATCTGTTCCCGCAGCGACTATGACTGGGCCCGGCACCAGCTGCTGAGTCGCAGTCTTGCTGAACGGTGCGACGTGCTCTTCTCGCCCTCCTGGGGCGCACTGGAGCCCGTAGAGCTGGCCGAATGGGTGCTGGAGGACCGCCTGCCGGTCCGCGTCCAGTTACAGCTCCACAAGCTGTTGTGGGGCGATGTGCCCGGTAAATGAACAAGCCTGTCCCAAAAGCCGTTGTGCTCGTGTCCGGTGGCCTGGATTCTGCCACCGTGCTGGCCATGGCGCAGGACCAGGGGCTGGAGTGCCATGCGCTGGCGGTAGATTACGGACAGCGCCATCGTTCCGAGCTGCTGGCGGCACAGCGGGTCTGCGACGCGGCCGGCGTAGCCCTCAAGGTACTGAAGATCGACTTGCGTGCGATTGGCGGCTCCGCCCTGACCGATGACATTGCGGTGCCGGAAGCCGGGGGCAGCGGCATCCCGGTGACTTATGTGCCGGCGCGCAATACGGTGATGCTGTCGCTGGCGCTGGGTTATGCGGAAGTGCTGGGCGCCAACGTGATCGCCATCGGCGTCAATGCCGTGGACTATTCCGGATACCCGGATTGCCGTCCGGAATTTATCGCTGCCTTTGAGAACGTGGCCAACCTGGCCACGAAAGCGGGTGTCGAGGGCCTGAGATTGCGCCTATTTACGCCGCTGATCGACCTGACCAAGGCGCAGATCATCCAGGCGGGTACGGCGCTGGGCGTTGACTACGGGCGCACCGTTTCCTGTTACCAGGCTGATGATGAGGGGCGCGCCTGCGGTCGCTGTGACTCCTGCCGTATTCGTCGCGCGGGCTTCGGCGAGGCAGGCTTGCCGGACCCCACGCACTACCAGGCCTGAAAAAGTCGGCCAAGCCCTTGAGCGTGGCGTCGTTTTCCCATAGAATTCGCCCCCTTCGCAGTACCGCAAGACAATCCTTCCGGGGGCCGTTAGCTCAGTTGGTAGAGCAGTTGACTTTTAATCAATTGGTCGTAGGTTCGAATCCTACACGGCCCACCATTCTACCCGGAAGTCGCTTCTTTCCCGCTGCGCGGGAAAACCGCAACTTCCTTTCCTCTTTCCCGGACGAACTGGCATCTACGACTTCGTGGCTGTGCTAATGCATCATTACGGCTTTGTTGTTTTTTCGGGGCGGTTTTAAAGTCGCTTCTTTCCCGCTGCGCGGGAAAACCGCAACTTCCTTTCCTCTTTCCCGGACGAACCGGCATTTACGACTTCGTGGTTGTGCTGATGCATCATCACGGCCTGGTTGTTTTTTTGGGGCGGTTCGAAAGTCGCTTGTTTGGCGTTTGCATCCGTTTGGGCCCCGGGAGATGATCTGCTTGTTATGAGCGCCGCGCGTGAACAACTTCTCCGCTCCGTCCAGGACCTGCCGGATGACTTTCATGAGGCGGGGGTGATGACGGATGCGGTGCTGGCGAAGCTTTTTGAGATCCTGACGAGCAATGACATTCGCCGGTCGGCGGAGACCGGTTGTGGCAAGACGACCCTGTTGTTGTCCCATCTGAGTCAGCAACACACGGTTTTTACCCTGAAGTCTTATGGCGACATTCCCTGCGCCAGCTATGAGAACGTCGTGGCGAGCGAGCTGTTCCAGGCGGCCTCCACCGGGTTCGTGCTGGGGCCGACGCAGCTGACCCTGCCGGCGTATTCCTTTACCGATCCCTACCAGTTCGTGCTGCTGGACGGGCCGCACGGCTTTCCCTTTCCGGCACTCGAGTACTACTACTTTTACCCGCACCTGGAAGAGGGCGGCTTTCTCGTTGTGGATGATGTGCATATTCCCAGCGTTGCCATGCTCAGCGACTTTCTGCAGCAGGACGAGATGTTCCGGTTTGCGGAGCAGGTGGAGAACACGGTGATTTTCCGTCGCACGGCGGCGCCGGTCTTCAATCCCACCGGCGATGACTGGTGGCTGCAGGGTTATAACAAAAAGGCTTTGTCACAAAGTAGCTTGCTGCAGAGGCTGCGGCGACGACGCTGGCTTTAAACCCGGCTTTCAGGCCAATTTCCGCGTAGCCGGGTCCTTGTCAAAGCGGCCTTTCGGACCCATTTACTGAACAGGGAAAGCGAAGTGCAATCCAGTCTCCTGACGAGGATTGCCTCATGTTCGATAGTGTTTTTGCGCAGCGACTGCTCGCCTGGTCCACGATAGCGCTCATTTACAGTATTTCTGTTCTCACGCTCGGTGTCGGGCTGGCCTACCTGTTCGATACGCACCTCTCCATGGGTTGGCAGGCGGTCGGGCATTACCTGATTGGCGCCGGCGCGTTCAGTATCAAGGTCAGTTATATCGGCCGTCTTGCGGCGCTGGACGTGCTCCAGCCGCACCCTGAAGGGTGGATGTCCCAACTGGGTCTTCGCGGTCCGCGCTTGACCCCTCTGGCCTTGCCGCCGCCTTCGCGGGCAGCACGGGTCGTTGCCGGTCAGAAATATGCTTAAGCAATACCTCAATGCCTCGCCTATGTTTAAGCCATGGTAAAAAGCCATGAGCATGGAGCGTTAACATGAACCGGGTATTTTCGAGGTTTTGTCTCATCGCCGGCACCCTGACACTGGTCACCCAGTCCTGGGCTGACCAACACCTTGATGCACGTATAGCCCAGGCACGTTCTGCCGGTCCGGCGGCGATCAGTCGCGATGCGACCGTCATGGACAGCGACGGAACGATTCTCGCAGAGGGCAGTAACGGCTGGACCTGCATGCCGGATACCTTTGCCGGCGACAATGCGCCCATGTGCAATGACGATGTGTGGATGGCGATGCTGGGCGCTTTCGGTCAGCAGGCGGACTTCAAGGCGGATCGCATCGGGATTTCCTACATGCTCCAGGGTGAACCGCCCGGCTCCGGCGTCAGCAACTCAGATCCCTACCACCCGGACCATGCCAGCGCCCACGACTACGTGGAAACCGGCCCGCACCTGATGATCATTGTTCCCAGGGAGCTGCTTGTCGGCATTACCGATGATCCCGGCGAGGGCGGCCCGTTCGTAATGTGGGGCGATACCCCTTACGCCCACATCATGGTGCCCGTGAGCGATCCGGATTAGGGTCTGGCGAAATCAGCGCAGCTCAACCAGCTGCTCGCTGAGGTCCCAGAGTTCACGCGCCATGGCCTCGTCGGAGGCCTTTGAGGACAGGGGCTGGGAAAAGGCCTGGCGGCCCTGTTTCTGCCGGTTGCCCCAGCTCCAGTGGACCCCGGACTCGGCGAACTCCGGATCTGCGACCACCTGGGCGACCCGCTCGCCCGCAAGCGTCTCAGAGACATAACCCCTGGTGATGTTTTTCTGAAACCAGGGGAAAATTTTCTGGAACAGGGCAGGGGTGTCGCGGAACAGGGCGGTTTCGGCCACGCAGCCGGGATAGAGCGTGTTAAAGATGATGCCGGTTGATTCATGGTAACGGCGGTGAAATTCCCGGCTCATGACCATGTTGCACAGCTTGCTGTCCTTGTAGGCCTTGCCCGCCTTGAACGCGTTGCCGTCAATCATGCTGATGGGCGCCTTGAAGCCGGCTTTCAGGCCGCTGAGGTCGCCGAGGTCCGCCGGGGCCGGGATTGGCACCTTGCCGCCAAACTCGGCGGAGTTGGCGGTTACGGTACCCAGGGTGATGAGTCGCGGCTGCGACCGGTTGGATTTCTCCAGGTCTTCCATCAGGGCCCGGGCCAGCAGGAAGTGACCGAAATGGTTGGTCGCCACGCTGATTTCGTAGCCTTCCGGAGAGCGCCGGGGCTCCTTGAGCCGCGGCAGGTAGACCGCCGCGTTGCACAGGAGCACATCCAGGGCCAGGTTTGAGTTCCGAAACTCCTCGATGAATTGCCGCACGCTGGCGAGCGAGCCCAGGTCCAGGTGCATCGGCGTGACGCTGTCGCGGGCAATGGCGTGTTCCGCAATGACCCGGTCGGTCTTCGCCAGGTCCCGGCAGGCCATGATGACGTGCCAGCCACGGTTGACCAGGGCAATGGTGCTGTACAGTCCGACGCCCGACGAGGCGCCGGTGATAATCACCAGGGGAGATTTTTCTGTTGTTGTTGTGCTCATGGGGGAAACCTTGGCCTCCCGGATGCCGGGCGAGGGGTCAAATTACAACCACAGCGCCGGTCTGTTCAAGGGTATTTCGCTGAAATTACTCTTGTCCGGGCGGGCGCCGCTGGTTCAGGCGTAGGCCGCCTGGGCCGGGGTTGCCGGCCGCTCTTCGAAAATGCCTTCCAGCCGGTCTTCCAGCTCGTCGGTTACCTGCTGCAGCTGTGCGAGCATCTCCGCATCCGGCTCCCAGTAGCTCCGTTCAGAGGCTTCCAGCAGACGGTTGGCGACGCGCATGGACGCGGTCGGGTTCAACCTGGCCAGCCGTTCACGCATTTCCGGATCCAGCAGGAAGGTTTCCGTGAGCTGTTTGTAGACCCAGGGTTGCACCTGGCCCGTGGTAGCAGACCAGCCCATGGTGTTGGTGACGTGTACCTCGATCTGGCGCACGCCCTCGTAACCATGCTCCAGCATGCCTTCGAACCACTTGGGGTTGAGCATGCGGGTGCGGGTTTCCAGCGAGACCTGTTCATCCAGCGTACGCACCGTGCCCTCGCTGCGGGTCTGGTCGCCGATGTAGACCGGCGGGGTCTTGCCGCCCCGGGCGCGCTTGACGGCGCCCGTGATCCCGCCCAGCGTGTCGAAGTAGTTGTCGACGGTCGTGACCCCGAGCTCTACCGAGTCAAGGTTCTGGTAGGTGAGTTCAACGTCCGCCATGGCGCTGTTCATCAGTGCCGACTGCTGTTCCGGGCGACCGTCGCGGCCGTAGGCAAAGCCCTTGCGGCGGGAGTAAGTCTCGGCCAGTTCGTCTTCCTGGTCCCAGTTGCCACTTTCGACCAGGTTGTTCACATTCGATCCGTAAGCGCCCTCGGCATTGCCGTACACGCGCAGTGCGGCAGTTTCCAGCGAGCAGCCGTGCTCGGCCTGGTAGGCCAGCGCGTGCTTGCGGATGAAATTCTGCTCCAGCGGTTCGTCTTCCGCCGACGCGGCCAGGAACGCGGCCTCGGCCAGCAGCTTGATCTGCAGGGGCATCAGGTCGCGGAAAATTCCGGAGATCGTGAGCAGCACATCAATGCGTGGACGTCCCAGTTGCTCGAGCGGTATCAGGGTGGCGCCGGCCACCCGGCCGTAGCTGTCGAAGCGGGGCGAAGCGCCGATCAGCGCCAGGGCCTGGCCGATAGCGCCGCCCTCGGTTTTCAGGTTGTCGCTGCCCCACAGCACCAGGGCAATGGATTCGGGCAACGGGTTGCCGTCAGCCACGTAGCGGTCAATCAGGCGCTGCGCCTGCTGCGCGCCATCGCGAACCGCGAAGCTGCTGGGTATGCGGAAGGGGTCAAAGCCGTGCAGGTTGCGGCCGGTGGGAAGGACTTCCGGGGTACGCAACACGTCTCCACCCGGGGAAGGGCGAATGAAGCGCCCATCCAGCGCGCGCAAAATGCCGCTGACCTCGGATTCTTCGTCCATGAGCCTGTTGCTCTTCGCCAGGCCCGCCAGCATTTCGCGGTTTTCCTTGGTGTCGGCGATCTTGCCGGTCTTGATGGCGGCGTCCACGGAACCGGTTTTCACCAGTTCGTGGATGGCGGCCGGTTCCGGCTGCACGCCATAGCCGGCATCGGCCATTGACAGGAGCATGTCCGCGCGTTCGGCTTCGCTCAGGGCGCGTCCGGCCACGTGCAGGCCATGGGGAATCAGGGTGTATTCCAGCTCGAGGATTTTTTCCGAGAGCGAATGGATATGCTTTTCGGCCTCGCTGCCCGGGCCGGTCGCCCATTGGGGCTCCGCTTGCGCCAGGTCGATTTCCGCTGCCTGGGACTGGATCAGCGCGGCCAGTTCATCCAGGGCCCGCTGGTCCTCCGGCGCCGTGGTGCGCCACTGGTCCAGGGAGGCCTTCAGATCCAGCAAGCCGCGATACAGTCCCGCCTGCGCGACCGGTGGCGTCAGGTAGCTGATCAGCGTTGCCCCGGAGCGGCGCTTGGCGATGGCGCCTTCCGAGGGGTTGTTCGAGGCATACAGGTACATATTGGGCAAATCGTCAATCAGACGATCAGGCCAGCAGTTGCCCGACATGCCGGTCTGCTTGCCGGGCATGAACTCCAGGGCGCCATGCGTCCCGAAGTGCAGCACCGCGTGGGCCTTGAAGTCTTCCCGCAGGTACCGGTAGAACGCGGAAAAGGCATGGGTCGGCGCCAGGCCTTTTTCAAACAGCAGGCGCATCGGGTCGCCCTCGTAACCGAAGGAGGGTTGCACGCACACCATGACATTGCCGAGTTGTTTGCCGAGAACGAAGATGGATTTGCCGTTGTTCAGCTGCGTGCCCGGCGCCGAACCCCATTGCTGTTCGATTTCCTTGAGCCACCGTTCGCGACGCACATGGTCGTCCACGGGAATCAACGCGGCCACATTGGCATCGGCGCCATACTGCTCCGAGTTGCCTTCAAGCAGACCGGTGCGCAAATCATCAACGCTGTCCGGGAGATCGACCGTGTAGCCCTGGTCCTGCATGCCCTTGAGGGTGTTGTAGAGCGACTCGAAGACCGCCAGGAAAGCCGCCGTGCCGATATTGCCGGCATTGGGCGGGAAATTGAACAGGACGATGGCGACTTTGCGCTGTGCCCGCTGCGAGCGTCGCAAAGCGATCAGTTTTTCTACGCGCCTGGCCAGCATGATGGCGCGCTCCGCGCAGGAACTCATGTCCTGCGGTGTATCAGAGGCGCTGAAGGTGCAACGGTGATCACAGCCCTCGCAGCTGACGCCGGCAGCGCCGGGACGGCCACCGAAGACCATGGGGCCGGTGCCGCCATCGAGTTCAGGAATGGCCACCATGATGGTGCTCTCCACCGGCAGAAGTCCCCGGTCCGAGCCGCCCCACTGGTCAAGGGTCTGGAATTCGGACGGATGGGCTGCGATGTAGGGCACGTCCAGCTTGGCCAGCGTCTCTTCCGCTGCCCTGGCGTCGTTGTATGCCGGGCCGCCAACCAGCGAGAAGCCGGATAGTGATATCACCGCGTCTACCGTTGCCGCGCCGTCTTTCATGAAAAACTTGTCAATCGCCGGGCGCGCGTCGAGGCCGGCGGAGAATGCCGGTACGGCCTTCATGCCCCGCGCTTCGAGCGCGGCAATGACGCCGTCATAGTGACTGGAATTACCGGACAGGAGATAGGACCGGAGCAAAAGCACGCCCACGGTGCCCTTGCCGCCATCGGAGGGCGACGGCAGATCATCGAGATGCTCGGAAAGGCGGCCTTTCATGTTCGGGTGATAGACACCCACGTCCGGGTACTCTTCCGGGTCTGGAATGCGGTCTGCCGCGCACAGTCCTTCGCGGGGGCCTTTGCCATAGCGATCGATCAGCAGGCGCACCAGGTTGTGCATGTTTTCCTCGGAGCCGCCCAGCCAGTACTGGAGGGTCAGGAAATAGATGCGCATGTCCTGGGCGGTGCCGGGGATGAAGCGCAGAATTCTTGGCAGGCGGCGCAGCATTTTCATCTGCGCGGCGCCACCGCTGGCGGCTTTCTTCTTGTCGCCGCGCAGCCGCTTGAGCAGCGCCATGGGCCCGGTTACCGGCTTTTTCATATCGAAATTGCCGAGTTTCGTCAGGCTTACCACCTCGCCCGCGGACATGGCGCAAACCAGGGCGTCACAGTGCGAACGGCGTGCTTCAAGGGCCGGGAGAATAGGCAGGAAATGGTCTTCCAGGAACAGCATGGCCGCAATGATGATGTCGGCCTTCTCGATATCCCGGATGCAGCGTTCCAGCCCGCCGGGATTGGTGCCCCATTCAGAGGCCGCATGGAGTGTCAGACTCAGGCCGGGTAACTGGCGAAGAAGCCGTATCCTGGCCCGGTCCGTGGCGCTGGCCAGGTGGGTATCCATCGTTACGATAACGACATTTACCGGCGTTGAGCTAGGCGCCACGGCGTTGTTTGATGTCATGCAAGGACTCCACGATATTTCTCAAGTCCCGGTTGCACTGTGCGGGGCCATCGGTTCATGAAGCCTAATCTATGCCTTATAGGGCAAAGTGTCAACTAAACATGACTACTTAAAAAGTCAATAAACCTTTACATTTCAGCCAAAATGCGGGTGTCTTGAATTCAGCTCACCCGGACCCGGGCCTGGTCAGGGGTCTTCATAAACCTTGCTCATGCCCCGCCGGTCCTCGCCCTTCATCGAGCTGAGCCCAGCCGGACGGGCCCGGGCGCATGTCATGGTTCCCGGTTCCTTTTCAGTGTTCAATGCATTCATTCCCTGTCAGCCCGTGGCGGGCATGTGTCAATGGAGCCTGGCCGGCGATGGTTTTGGGTTCGTCCGCCGTCTCAGCTTTCTTTCTCGTGCTTGTTATCCGGCGGTTGCCCACCCTGAGGTGCAGGAGCTTCCTTGTCCGTCCAGGGCGTCTGACCGTCTTTCATGATGATCTCGCGATGCGGGTAGGGGATGTGGATCCCGTTTTCCTTGAAGGCATCCCAGAGGGCCAGCAGCACGATACCGCGAATATTGGTCAGGCCCTGGCGTGGGTCGCTGATCCAGAACCGCAGAATGAAATTCAACGATGAATCACCGAACTCGGTCATCCAGCACACCGGCTTGCGGTCCGGGTAAACCCGGCGACAGGATTCCGCCGCCTCGATGGCCAGGTCAATCACCTGGTGCGGGTCCGAGTCATAGCTGACGCCGAACTCCACGTCCAGGCGCACCAGTTGGTCCGAGAAGGACCAGTTGATGACCTCGTGGGTAATGAAGTCCTCGTTCGGAATCAGGTATTCGCGCCCGTCGCGGGTTACCACCGAGACAAAGCGGGCGCGCAGTTCCCTGATCCAGCCGAAGGTCTCGCCGAGGGTAATCGTATCGCCCGGCTTGATCGAGCGGTCCATGAGGATGATGATCCCGGAGATGAAATTGGAGACCACCTTTTGCAGGCCAAAACCCAGGCCCACGCCGATCGCGCCGGAGAACACGGCAAAGATGGTCAGGTCGATGCCCAGGCTGGCGATGCCCGCGAGCGCTGCGGTAATAATCAGCGTGATTTTTACCACCTTGCCGAGCAGCACACGCAGCGAAGGGGACAGGTCTTCGAGTTTCTGCAACTGGTTATCGAAGAAGTTGCCCAGCGCGACCGCGGCCCATAACAGGGTGCCCATGAGCAGCAGCATCTTGATGATCAGCAGGATCGACAGGCGGAAGCCGCCGATCGAAAAGCCCGCGGCGTCGAGCAGTTGGCCCATGTCATCATCGATACCGAGCAGGATCAGCGCCACGTAAACCCAGACCATGCCGGCCACCACGGCGCTGAGCGCCCGGTTGCGGATGATGCGCGACAGCAGCGCAATGCCCAGCCAGGCAAGCGCGAGCAGCAAAGAGGTATAGATCACGTAGCCTGAGCCGGCCCATTCCACGGACCGCACCACGAGCAGCACAATGCTGGTCAGCACCACGAACAGGATCCACGTCATGCGCCGCAGCAGCAGGGAAAGCAGGCGCAGCAGCCGCGGATTCGGCTGGTGCATGGCGCGGATACGCCGCTCCAGGCCCGGCTGCAGTTGCTTGGCCAGAAGCCGCGACAAGAGCAGGATAAAGGCAACAATCAGCAGTTGCTGGAGACTCTGCGTACGACCCATGAACTCAAGCAGCTGCTGGCCGATTTCGTTGATCTGGCTGATTAACCTTTCGATGATCTTGTCCTTTCAAACATTAGTGCCCATCCTAGATCAATCGCGGTGAAAATTTACGTCCGGTGAGAACGGAAAGACGCGATCGCTATTATCAGAGGACACACACGGAGATTACTATGGCTAACGAGGGCTATCACGAACCGATTGCAGAGCTCAGCGACGAGACACGGGATATGCACCGTGCGATTGTCTCGCTGATGGAAGAACTGGAGGCAGTGGACTGGTACCAGCAGCGCGTCGATGCCTGCAAGGACGAAGATCTCAAGGCGATCCTCGCGCATAACCGCGACGAGGAAAAGGAACACGCGGCCATGGTGCTTGAATGGATTCGCCGCAAGGACCCGCGCTTCGACAGCGAGCTGAAAGACTACCTGTTCACGGACAAGCCCATCGCCCACAAGTAAATCGGTGGCGTAGCACTTGCTCAGAACGGCCCGTGATCATCCCGGGCCGTCTCGTCCTTCTGTCTGGCCAGCAGGCCTTCGATTCTGAGCAGGGTCTGGTGAATGGCGTCCAGGCCCCCGGCTTCCGAAGACGGCGTTGCCTCGGTCGCCTCCTGCCGGGCAGACCTGGATGAGACCTCGTCGCGCTGTTCGAGCACGGCCTCGCGGAAATCCTTGGCATGCTCAATGCCCACCAGTGACACCAGGGCGCCGGTCCCGGACTGACCGGCGGTTTCCACGCTGAGCCGCTCGATATCCAGCCAGCGCATGATGGGGCCCTGGACCATCCCCATGTCGGTTATCTTTTCCAGGGGAATGGTCTTTTCCGTACGCACCAGAAGTCCTTTACGGACTTTCAGGGCTTTGTTCGTCAGCTCGCATGACATGCGGTCGAGATAGCGCCCGGTGAAGATCAAGCCCAGTGGAATCCAGATCAGCAGGAACGGGATACCCACAATGGTCAGCACGCACAGCAGCGCGCCGCTGAGCAACCAGTAGGTTTTCACCCTGGGGTTGAAGGTGGCCGCCCTGATCAGTCTTTCCTTTTGCATGGTGTAGTTCCCTCCCTTGTTAAGTGCCTTGTTGAATGCAAAGTGCCAGGGTTACCGCGCCGGCGCCAGCGGGCCTGGCTCAGCCGGGAAGATGCTTTCGGCCAAACATTGTGAACTGGGGGCGCCAGGTGGCCAGCGCGATATTCGCCAGTGCCAGGCCCAGGAGTATCCACCAGGCGGTCCACTCGTCCCGGACCTGGGCGGCCAGCGTGGCCGTGTCGATTTCGCCGTTGAGCGCCTCCATGCTCAGGCGGGCCGCTGCCTGCGCCGGGGCGTCAATGCTGCCCAGGCTGGCCTCAAAAACCAGCACGCCGGAAACGGCCTTTAACCAGACCCATGGTTTTTCCAGGTACGGGTAGTGCAGCATCATGGCCAGCAGGCCTGTCACCAGGGCGCCCAGCATGGAGGGAATCAGCAGCCACTTGGACACCTGCGCGAGGCTTGAGCGCAGCGCGGTGTAAGCTGCCAGAGAATCGATTTCCGGGCCGGCCCACAGCACGATCATGTACGCAGCAAGACCGCCGACCAGCCCCAGGCTGGTGGTGGTGTGCATGAACTTAACCAGTCTTTTCCAAAATTTCATCTGCATGGCGAGAGACCACGATCAGCATCCGAACCCTTACGCTAGCAAAGCGCCCGTGAAGAATACGGTGTCAAAAAATCGTTAATTGAGATGGTTGATTATGCTCTGAATCGTCTATAATCTGGGACGAAATTTCCCCTCACCACCGAGAGAGAACAATGAAGCACACGTCACGACTGCTGTTAATTTTACTGGTGGCGCTTGTCACCACGGCCTGCTCCACGCCGGGAGCCAAGAAATTCACTGAATCGCGCTGGAACTGCGCCCTGCTGGGCGGTGCGGCAGCCGGTGCTGCGGGTGCTTTTGACGACGGCGAAACCGCAGTCACGATGGCGCTTCTCGGTGCCGCCGCCGGCGCCATTTTCTGCGGTGATGATGACACCGACGGTGATGGCGTGCCGGACGGCCGCGACAAGTGCCCCGCCACGCCTGCCGGTGCTAAGGTCGACGAAGACGGTTGCGAGTTTGACACCGACGGCGACGGCGTGGTCGACAGCGAAGACCGCTGCCCGAATACGCCCAAGGGCGTCAAGGTAGATGCTACCGGCTGCGAACTTGACAGCGACGGCGACGGCGTTCCGAACAGCAAGGACAAGTGCCCGGGCACCCCGAAAGGCGCCAAGGTCAATGCGGACGGCTGCGCTGACACCGATAAGGACGGCGTTTATGACTACAAAGACAAGTGCCCCAACACGGCGCCTGGCGTTGCGGTCAACAACGACGGTTGCGACCTGGAGCAGGAGTATCGCCTTGAGGAAGTCAACTTTGCCTTTGACTCCGCAGAGCTGAACAGCACGGCCAAGGCCCGCCTGGATGAAGACGTGCAGATCCTGCTGCGCAATAAGAACCTCAAGGTCCAGGTGGCTGGTCACACGGACAGCACGGGTTCCGCCGAGTACAACATGGGTCTTTCCCAGCGTCGTGCCGAGTCGGTTCGCAACTACCTGATCTCCAAGGGCGCCATTGCGGCCAACCTGACGGCTAAGGGTTACGGCGAATCGGATCCGGTCGCCAGCAACGACACGGAAGCCGGCCGGGCTGAGAACCGCCGGGTTGAGTTCCGTCAGCAGTAAGCGATAAGGATAAGCGGCGGCCGCCCGGCCGCCGAATGTCTGCAGCGGCGGTGCGCGAGCACCGCCGCTTTTTTATTGGTTCAGGGGGCTGCGGGATTAGTTTTTGGGTTCAGGGGTTTTTACCGACCTGGCGTTGCATCTTGTCCAGGTAGGCGTCGAGTTCCTGCGTGGAACTGAACACGGAATCCACCGGCACGGCCTTGACGATATCGAAGACCTTGCGAACCTGGGTGGAAGGTTGGCTGACGATAAACTGCCCGCCGCGCGCGGTCATGAGCTTTTTCATCTGGAAAACACAGCGCAGACCGGCGGATGAAATGTAGTCCAGACCTTTCAGGTCCAGCACCAGGACTTCCGGCGGGTTGGCCTTCAGCGCCTCGATAACCGGTGTAAGCAACGGCGCGGTGGTGGTATCGAGTTCGCCGGCCAGGTGAACGAGTTGGCTGACGCCGTCGCGGGAGTGTTCAATGGTCAGTGACATGGTGCTTGGGCTCCGGTATCAAGGCTGTGTCCCGGTCCGGCTGGAGACAAAACGAAGCTCCAGCAGGTTCGTGTCATCTACCCGACTATAGCGAATCGAGTCTGCCAGCGCGCATACCAGCATGACTCCCATGCCGCCCTCGCTGCGGTCGTCGCCATCACGCGGCGTCGCATCTTCAAGCGGGTTAAACGGGATGCCCGGATCGCTGAAAGCCAGGTCCAGCCGGTCTCGCGTCATCACCCAGCTGACCTGCGCATTTTTGCCCGTCTCCAGCGCATCGCTGTGATGGGCCAGGTTGGTCAACAGTTCCTCGGTGATCAGGCGCAGGTCGGCGGGGTCGCAGGCTTTACAGCCGGACTCTTGCAGGGCGCGTCCCATTCGCTCGTTGACTTCGATAAAACAGCTGGTATCCGGTTTGAATTCCATGGTTTCGCTGACCGGCGTATGTCGGCGTTTCGCTGTCGCCTCGACGGCCCCGTCGAGACGACGGATCACCAGCAGGGTCAGGTCGTCGGCCTGCTCAGCCCCGGCAGCAAATGCCTCAACGGCGCCGTTAACAGCATTGAGCAGGGTGCCGGCGTTTTCCCTGTTGGCGCTCTGCAGCGTATTGACCAGGCGGGGCGTCCCAAACAGTTCCCCTGCCGGAGAGCGCGCCTCGGTAACGCCGTCGGTAAAGGTGACCAGGCTGTCCCCCGGCCCCAGGGTGCTGGTGAAAACCGGAAATTGCGCGTCCTGGTCAATACCCAGCGGCGGACCGGTCTCCACCGGCAGTTCCGTTACTTCGCCATCGCTGCTGAGCCGGAACGGTGCATCGTGGCCGGCGCTGGCCAGGCGCAGGGCGCCGGTTTCCAGGTTCAGTTCACCAGCCAGCAAGGTCACAAACATGCACAGCTCGTTTTCCTCGCTCAGGGCCTGGTTCACTGCGCTGACCACGGCCTGCGGGCCGCCACCTCGCACTGCTGCCGCCTTCAGCAAGGCATTGGTCCGGGTCATGAACAGGGCGGCCGGCACGCCCTTGTCGGACACATCACCGATCACGAAGAACAGGTGCTGCTCATCGCTGCGCGAATAGTTGAAGAGGTCGCCACCCACTTCCCGCGCTGAGTGGAGCGTGCAGGCCACATCGGCGCCGGTTTCAGCCGGATCCGGTCGTTCCTTCGGCAACAAGGCATGCTGCAACAGGCGTGCGGTGGTGAGCTCCGCATCGATGCGCTCCTGGGCCGCAGTAGCCTGGGTCAGGTCCTGGATATAGATTTTTAACTGGTCCTGCATGCGGTGAAATGCACGGGACAACTGGCCGATCTCGTCACGACGCTCCTGGCCGGGTGTTTCGCCGTGAAACTCACCCCGGGCAATGGCCCGGGTCCGGGTGGCCAGTTCGCCCAGCGGCCTGAGGCTGCGCAGGGATACCAGGGCCAGCGTGGAGGCGAGCAGAATCAGCAGACCCAGGCTGAACATGAGCCGGAAACGGGTGGCGGACTTGATGTCCGCCAGGAAGACATCATCGGAAAAATACACCCCGATGCCCCAGCCCGCCTCTTTCAGTGGCAGCACAAACAGCCGGCCCGGACGCAACGGGTCCCCGCCCAGCAGGCCCGCATGCATTCCGTCCGCCGGTCTCAGCCACAGCTCTTCCCGGGCGGCAACCGCGCTGCCCACGGCATCCAGGGCGGGCAGTTGCTGCCCGGAGGCCAGGTCTGCGAGGCGCTTGTCCAACAACCATTCATCCCGCGGATGGGCAACCAGCCTGCCTTCGCGATCAAACACCAGCACCGCGCCGGGCCGGCCCAGCAGGCTGGATTCTGCAATCTCCGAGAGAAACTCCAGTGCCAGGTCCGCGGTCAGGACGGCACGCCGGCCGCCGATTTCAAGCGGCACCGCGTAGGTGACCATGCGGATGTCACCGCCGCCGTCATCCTGGTAGGGGTCCGTCCACACGGCGGCGCCTTCGGCCAGCGGGCGGGTGAACCATTCCTGGTCCCAGTAGCGGTAATTGTTCGTTGCCAGGCTGGTAGTCACCAGCGTGTCACCGGATCGATACACGTAAGGCGCCAGCGGCCCGCCGCCGGTCTCGCCGGCCTCGAAGGCCAGGGCGGAGCCGTAGAGCAGCGGAAAGCGCCCGACGGTTTCCACCAGCAACATCTCGGCCTGCTCGGCGCTCAGGCTGGGAACTTGCTGGAGGCCCAGGGCGAGGGCCTCCACGCCGATCTTGGTGCTGCGCAACACGCCCTGCAGCTCTTCCTTGACCGTGCTGCCCAGGTTAGCGGCAGCGGTCTCCCCGGTTGCGATCATGGCCCGGCTCGCCCGTTGCGTTTCGACCCAGGTCGCGAGCAACAACAGGAGGGACAGGGGAACCAGCATGGTAATGACGAGCCGCGTCGCCAGGCTTCTGAATCCGCTCATTTATACCCCTTGGGCGGCGCTCGGTGGCTCGGGCGCGTTCAGTAGGAAACCAGGGTAATTTATAGCACAGGCTAGTCTGAGGATTTCGCGGCAGCTTCTTCCGGCTTGCGGCGTTCCTCGTTGAGCGCCTGGATGGTGTCGGCTGGCACCAGGCTGGTGAGCGTCCAGCCCGGGCCCGGCTCGGGGGTATTGCGGTTGGATACCCAGTGCAGCTTGCCCTGCGGATCCAGCGCAAACAGGGGCAGGGCGTCTTTGCCCATCCGCTCACGGTACTGCTCCAGTCCGTACTGTTCGGTCAACGGCGTCGAGCGGATTTCGCTGCCCTGGCTGAGCAGGCTGGCAAAGCGGCTCCAGGTGAGCTTGTCACTGAACAGCACGTTGAAACGGAGCTCCGGCACCAGGTCTTCCTCTTCCGTGGCCGAGTCCACCGGGCCGGTGCGCAGCGTAAACAGTCGTGGCGTCTCGAACTGGTGTCGATACTGGCTGCACACCACCGTGTTGTAATCGTGGCGCCTGGAGCCTGCCACCAGGTGGTTGTAGGCGGTCATGTCCAGGTAGCGTTCGGTGTATTCCGAGAGCGGGTTGCCGAAAAAAGTGCCCAGCCCGCGCATGCGCGCCTTGCGCAGATTGCCGTGGTTCGTGTCCACGATCATGACCTTTACCCCCGCCTTGTGCAGCGCTTCACCCAGGGCCAGGGTCACGCGGTTGGCGCTGCTGATCAGGACCCCGACCTGGTCACGGCTGGACAGCCCCAGGCGCTGGGCGAGCATGCCGGCGGTCAGGCTTTGCACCACCACCGTGCCGATGATGATCACGAAGGTCAGGGGCACGAGCATATTGGCCTGTTCATTGCCATCGGCTGCCAGGCGCAGGGCGAACAGCGAGGACACTGCCGCGGCAACGATGCCGCGCGGCGCGACCCAGGAGATGAGGATTTTTTCCCGCAGCTCTGTGCTGGTGCCCCAACTCGAAATCCAGACGGACAGGGGGCGGGCCAGGAACAGGGCGACGGCAAGCAGCGCGAGGCTCGGCCACAGTACGGCGTTGAGCTCATCCAGCTGCAGCCTGGCGGCCAGCAGGATGAACAGCAGCGACAGGACCAGCAGGGTGAGGTCCTCCTTGAAGGAAATCAGCTCGCGCACGTCCAGGTCTTTCGTATTGGCCAGCACGATACCGACCACGGTCACGGCAATCAGCCCCGATTCCTTGCCCAGCAGGTTGGCGGCGGTAAAGATCACCAGCACGCTGGCCAGCACGAAGTAGTTCTCCAGGTAGTCCGGCAGCATGTGCCGCTTGAGAATCTGCGCCAGGGCGACGCCGCCGGCCAGTCCGATGCCGGTCCCGATGACCAGTACCTTGCCAAACTCCAGCAGGGACGCCGCCTCGCCGCCGCCGGTATGGATGAACTCGAATACCAGCACGGCCAGCGCCGCGCCGATCGGGTCGATCAGGATGCCTTCCCAGTGCAGAATATTGGACACGCGTTCGTTGGGGCGGATGCTGCGCAGCATGGGTACGACCACGGTGGGTCCGGTGACAGACACCAGCGCGCCGAACAGCAGCGCCAGCGGCCAGTCCAGGCCCGCGAACCAGTGTGCGGCAACGCTCATGACGCCCCAGGTGACCAGCACGCCAACGGTGGTCAGATTCCGTATCATGCGCGTCACGTTGCGCACGTCGGAGAAGCGCAGCGTCAGGGCGCCCTCAAACAGGATAATGGCGACCCCGAGGGACACGAAAGGGAACAGCAGTTCGCCCAGGGCGTGATCCGGGTCCAGGACACCGGTTCCCGGTCCGAGAATCAGTCCGGCAAACAGCAGGAAGAGAATCGCGGGCAGGTTAACCCGCCATGCCATCCAGTTGCACAGGGCGCCAAGCCCGACCAGGCTGGCGACGTAGAAAGCAATTTGGGCGCTGTGGTCCATGGAGTTCCTTACCTTGGGCAGGCGCCAGATACTACTAGATTGCCCGTTAACATAAAGCAGCGATGGGAATTTCGCGTTTCGACACCATACAGGGATGGACGGGACCGGTATCAGGAGCGGGAGTTGAATGGTGACAATTCATGACTGAAGCGAAAGCAGCCGGACGGGGCGTATCGCTGGTGCTGGGTAGCGGTGGCGCCCGCGGGCATGCGCACCTCGGCGTAATCCGCGCAATTGAAGAGCGCGGCCTGAAAATCAAGAACGTGGCGGGTACGTCCATGGGTGCCGTGATTGGCGGCATTTACGCGGCCGGCGCCCTGGATGCCTATACGGAATGGGCCTACCGGCTGGACATACCGGACGTGGTGAAACTTCTGGATTTTTCTTTTCGCGGCGCGGTATTCAAGGGCGACCGGGTGTTTGACGCGCTCGGCGAGCTGATCGGTCATCGCCAGATCGAGGAACTGCCCGTGGGCTTCGTCGCCGTGGCCACGGATATCGACAGCCAGCGCGAGGTCTGGCTCAACGACGGACCGTTGTTCACGGCGATCCAGGCCTCCAGTGCGGTTCCCGGCGTGTTTGCGCCGGTGCGGCGCAACGGTCGCACGCTGGTGGACGGCGGCCTGGTCAACCCGATTCCGATCGCCCCGACCCTGAGCGACGATACCGACCTTACGATTGCCGTCAACCTCAACGCGACCTCCGGGCATCACCTCAGCAAGCCGCCGGAAAAGCGGCCCGAGAACCACGCGGAGGATACCGAGTACAGCAACCGGATCGTCCGCTTCATGGCCGAGCTGTTCAATGGCCACAAGGCAGATGCCCCGGAGCTGCCGGGTGCGCGGGAAATGCTGGTGCGGTCCATCGACGTGATGCAGGGCGGGATTGCACGCCTCAAGCTGGCCGCCTACGAGCCGCACGTGGTCGTTGATATCCCGAGGGACTGCGCCAGCTTCTTTGAGTTCAACCGGGCCGAGGAGATGGCGGCGCTGGGTTATGAAAACACGCTGCGGGCCCTGGACGATTTGGGCCTGTGAGCAGCAGCCCCCCGACCTTATGAGCCAGCCGGAAAACGTTTACGAACTCCTGACCGACGATACGGACGGCCGGCTGTGCGAGGACATTCCGGAGCAGGCTTGCCAGGAAACGCCGCGCAATTTCGTCCTGATACTTGCCAGCCTGAGTCTGACCAAGCTGGGTGACGCAATCACCAACCCCAAGACCACGCTGGCCTGGCTGGTCAGCGCCCTGGGAGCGCCCCCCTATGTACTGGGTTACCTGGTGCCCTTGCGCGAGTCCGGCGCCATGGTTCCCCAGCTGTTCCTGGGTGGTGTGATCCGGCGCCTGGCCTTGCGCAAGTGGGTCTGGGTGTTCGGCAGCCTTGGCCAGGGTCTCGCCATGGCGGGTCTGGCCGTCGTCGCGCTGACCCTGGAGGGGGTGCCGGCCGGCTGGGCCATGCTCGGCCTGGTCGCCCTGTTCAGCCTGTGTCGCAGCCTCAGCTCCATCGCTTACAAGGACGTGCTCGGCAAGACAATTCCCAAGCCGAAACGCGGCCAGCTCGCCGGCTGGGCTTCCAGCGTCTCCGGCCTGATCGGTGTGGCGGTCGGGGTGATCGTTGTGGTCGTACCCGGGGCCGGACTGGAGATTCCGGTGCTCGCCGGTCTGCTGCTGGGCGGGGCGCTGCTGTGGTGGCTTGCCTCCGGGGTCTTTGCCCGGGTGGATGAGCAGCCGGGCGAAACCGGCGGTGGCCGATCCGCGCTGGACTCGGTGCGGCGCCTGTCCCTGCTGCGGGACGATCCGGGGTTTCGGCATTTCGTCATCGCCCGCGCCCTGCTCATGTGCTCCGCGCTCAGCGCCCCGTTCTACGTGGCGCTGGCCCAGCAGGGCGAGGCCTCCGGTCTGGCCGCCCTGGGGGGGTTCGTGATCGCTTCCGGCCTGGCCGGGCTGGTCAGCGGTCCTGTCTGGGGCCGTTTTGCGGACCGTTCCAGCCGTCTTGTCATGTTCGCGGCGGCGCTGGTCACCTCGGGTATTGGATTGCTCACCTTTGCCGTAGCGCAGGCCAACACCGGCTGGCTGGGAAACTGGTGGTTTCTGCCCATGGCTTACCTGGTGCTGGCGATTGCCCACGAGGGTGTGCGCGTCGGGCGCAGCACCTATGTCGTCAACCTGGGTGATGGCAACCTGCGTACGGATTACGTGGCCATCAGCAATTCCGTGATCGGCGTGCTGTTGTTACTGGTCGGCAGCGTCGGCCTGCTGGTGCCCTGGTTCGGCAATGCCGGCGTGATTGCACTGCTGGCCTTTATGGGCCTGGTCGGCGCGGTAATGACCTACCGTCTGCAGGAAGTCTGAGCGCATTCATGAGCGCTCAGCCACGCGCTCCGGACTGTCGCCCGGGCGGACGGTAGCTGCGCTGCAATACCCACCATGCGACCCCCGCGGCCATGATCCACAGCACCGGCCCGGCAAATACCAGGGCGCGCTCCATCACCGCCGTGACACCGGTCACTTCCTCGTACGGCCTGATGTAGAAGTTGAAGTACAGCAGGGCGGCGCCGCAGCTGTACAGCACCAGCGTGAGCGGCGCCAGCCGGGTCAGGCGATAGGCGGAGCGGTCACGTTCCGACGCCGGGGTGCGGTGCATGCGGAGGCGGAAGAGGTGCTCGGCGCGGCTGGGGCTGCCCCAACGCGACACCAGCAATACGGTGACCAGGCTGACCAGCCCGCCAAGCAATACCGGGTCCAGCCAGAAGGGCAGCGTGACCCAGCCCAGGGTCTCCAGACCCTTCGGTCCCACGTTGAACACGAAGCCGCTGATGATGCCCCAGAATGCCGCGTCGGCCGTGATGCGCCGGCTCCAGACGCTCATCAGCGCCACCGGGCCCCAGGACGAGGCAAACAGCGTGCCGACGAAATAGGTCAGCCAGAACAGGTCCACTGGTGCGCGGAAGGCGACAACCAGGGTTACCAGGCCGATGGCCAGCATGGTCCAGCGACTGATGCGCAGCAGCTTTTGCTCATCCATGATCCGGTTGGGAAACAGGTCGTTGCTCACGCTGAATCCCACCAGGGACAGGAAGGTGGAAGCCGAGGACAGGGCGGCCGCCATGATGCCGGCCAGGAGCCCGGCGCCCAGCAGCGGTGGCAGCAGCTCCCGGGCCGCATAAATCATCACCTGGTGGGGCGGGTCGACCGCCTCGTCCCAGAGGTTCACCACCGTGCCGCCGAAGTACAGGACCGCCTCCAGAAACGTGAGGCATACCGCCGCCACGCAGGCGGCGCGGATCACCACGTGTTCGTTGCGGGCGATCAGGTAACGGCTGGACTGCCAGGGGCTGACCGCGTAAACCATGCCCCAGGCAATCGCCAGGGTGATATTCCAGAGGGCAAAATCCAGGCCCGAGGAAAAGGGCGAGTCGTCACCAACGATCCCGGTCCAGGACATCAGCCCCTCCTTGGAGGACAGCTGGGACAGCTGGGTCACTGCACTGCTCATGCCGCCCGCTTCGCCGAGCAGGAAGAAGAGGGCGGCGAAGGCCACGAAGGTAAACAGCAGAAACATCAGCGTATCGGTGAGAATTACGCCGCGGGAGCCCGCGTAGAGCGTAAAGCCCGTGTAGCTGGCCCAGCTGATCAGCAGGGCCTGGGTATAGCTGACATCAAGAACCTGGGTCAGCAGGTAGGCCGCGCCCTGGGTGACGGCCAGCAGGTAGCCGCCCAATCCGAAGATAATCGTGAGACCGGCAACGGTCTGGACCCGCTGCGCGCTGAACCGCTGTCCAAAATACTCCGCGACCGTAATGGCCCGGCTGCGGCGCAGATAGCGCCCGAAAAACAGGGCGCCGTAGACGTAGAAGGTCGCGGCAATGCCCGGCCACAACAGGTAGGCGCCGCCCTGGCCGTCATACACAAAGCCGGTTTCGCCGAGGAAGGCATTGGTCGACATGACGCTGGCCACCAGCGTGCCGACAATCAGCACCGTTGGCGCATTGCGGCCGGCAACAAAATAGTCATCCAGGTGCCGGACCCGGCGGCCCGCATAGTTGCCGACCAGCAGGTATACCAGCAGGCTGGCAAGCATCGCGCCGGCATAGATATCCATGAGAACGATTCCGTTTCCGGGAAGCCCGCATTCTGACACAGCGGCGGCTGCCGCCGGTCAATCAGAGTTTGTCTTTGAGCTTGTAATAGAGCATGCCCAGGGCGATCAGCTGATTGCCCATCCACTGGGTTCCCGGGATACGGAAGTGCTTCACCCTGGCAAACAGGTCAAAGCGCTCGAGGGTGCCGGCGACCGCATCGGCCATGATTTCGCCCATGAGATGACTCGCATTGACCCCGTGGCCGGAGTAACCCTGGCAGTAGAAAACATTCTCATGGATGCGGCCGACCGCGGGCACCCGGTTCAGCACGATTCCGATCTTGCCGCCCCACTGGTAATCGATACGCACATCCCTGAGTTGCGGGTAGACCTTCAGCATACGCGGCTGGATGAACTCCCGAATGCTGCGCGGTTCCCGCCCGGAATAGTTGCAGGCGCCGCCGTAGAGCAAACGCCGGTCGGCGGACAGACGGTAGTAGTCGACCACGTTGTTGACGTCACAGACGGCCACGTCTTCCCTGTTGATTTCCCGCGCGAGCTCCTCAGGCAGGGGCTCGGTGGCGATGATGTAACTGCCGGCGGGAAACACCAGGTTGCCCAGGTGCTTGCGCTCAAGCCTGCTGTAGGCATTGCCCGCAAGCACCACCGTGTCTGCGCTGAGCTCGCCCTGGCTGGTCTGCACCACCGGTCGTTTGCCATGCCGGATTCCCGTGACGGGGGACTGTTCAAAGATCTTTACGCCAAGCCCATGTGCGGCCCGTGCCTCACCAAGACACAGGTTGAGCGGGTGCAGGTGTCCGTCCCGGTAACAGGCAAAAGCGCCGTGGAATGCCTCCGTACCCAATTTCTCGCGGGTTTCATCCCTTGACCAGAGCTCGTAGCGAAAGGGGAAATTACGCTTGTCCCGTTCTTCCGCATACTCCTCAAGCCAGGGCAGCTGACTCGGTTTAACCGCGACCTCCACGTAACCGTCTTTCAGATCGCATTGGATCCCGTATCTTGCAACGCGTTCGCGAATCAGTTCGTTGCCGCGCCAGCCGAGCGACCAGAGCTCTTCCGAGACATCGCGGGGCTGGCTCTTTTGGATACGGGCCTGGCCGCTGAAGCCGTTGATGAGTTGTCCGCCGTTGCGGCCGGAAGCGCCCCAGCCGACGCGGTTGGCCTCCACGATCGCCACGGAAAAGCCCCGCTCGGCCAGTGTCAGGGCCGTGGATACGCCGGTAAAGCCGGCGCCGACAACACATACGTCAACAGACTCGCTGCTGCGCAGGGCAGGGTAGTCAGTGACCTGGTTTGCGGATGCCGCGTAATAGGAGTTGGTGTGTTCCTGCGGGAACGTTTCGGTCGTCATGAATCTATGCTCCAGTTGCCTGAGCCGGTTTCGGAGTCACGGTATTGGGCGCGCTGATGGCGTATCTCATCCCGCCAAAGCCGGAGGTTCATTTCGATCACGCTGAATCCGGCGATCCACAGAAAGGTGTCCCAGAGGTACAACCAGTGCCCCAGGCTTGCCCACCAGAAGCCCAGCAGGAAAAGCACGCCGTAAAGGGTGAACTTTGTGCCCCGGAGCAGCGCCATTAAACGCCCCTCGCTAATGCCCCGGCCCTGCAGTCTGACCATGACTTCCATCGCCAGGATGATGATCAGCCAGGCCGTTATTTCCAGCACATCGCCCCAGGCGAGTTTTTGGGCCAGCACAATTCCGGCATGATCTGTCAGTACCGGGTCCTTGCCCATCTGATAAAACTGCTGGTCCGTTGATAGCCCGGCGCAGTTTTCCGTCGTGAGTTCGACGTAGTTAAGGTTGTAAGACCAGGAAAGGTCCCGGTCAAGAACTTCGCAAGGTGACGAAATGCCCTCCAGCGGACGCGGCGTTTGAAGCTCCACGGCCCAGCTCACCAGTGCGAAAACGAAGTGGCCGATGACCAGGAAGGCCAGCAGGCGCGTCCCGTGCGTCAGCAGTTCAATGCGACGGGTCCAGGCGCTGTCATCGATCGCATAGGTTTCAAGCTCCAGGCTGGCCAGCAGCAGGAACCAGGCAAGCACGGCGGCGCTGGTGGCGAAGGCGCCGGTCATGTCCAGGACCGTGCTGTGCGCGTGCAGCGTGTGCATGGACTGGGTGACATCCTCGACCAGGTAAAAGCCGAAGTTCACCACCAGCAGGCTGTAGATTGTCCACTTGAACAGCTGCTGCAGCCGTTGGCCGCGGGCAGTGCCGAGCATGGCGGAGTCTTCGCGCATCACGCGATAGTAATCAACAGCAAGCCGCTGATAACTCCACCCCTACAGGCCGGGATGGTCTGCCCGGTGCTCTAGCCGGAACGGTCCCGGTAGGCGGTTGGCGTGGTGCCCACCCACTTTTTGAAGGCCGCATAAAAGGCGGAGTTGGAATTGAAGCCGACCGCGTAGGCGATATTCAGAACCGGCTGCGGGTCATCGTGTTTCAACAGGGTTTTGGCACGCTCGATTCGCTGTTGGCTGACCCAGTCAAAGAAACTCATGCCCAGGCCGGCATTGATGACCTGCGAGAGGTGGTTGACCGAGCAGTCCAGGCGCTCGGCAAGCCGGGGCAGTGTCAGGTCGGGATTCAGGTACAGCGCTTCGGCTTCCATGAGCGCCTTGAGACGCTGCTTGTACCGTTCGATGCGTGCCGTGCTGAGCCCCGATTTGGCGTATTTGCGTCGTCCGCTGGTCCTGCCCGCTGAGACAGATTCGCCAATCGCCTGATCCAGCTGGTAGTAGTCGCTGATGCTGGATGCCAAACCCTTTTCCATGTGAATGAATTCCGCACCCTGTACGGTCTTGAGTCCCAGTTCGTCTGCGTACGGATCAAGGGGCACCATGCGGTACTGGAAGGCCACCCTGTGCGCATCACAAACCACATCGCCAATCAGCTCATAGCGGTGCGGCGCATCCCCGAAGAACTCCAGGAGACTTTCAATCAGTGCCTCGCGGTTCTGCGTCAGCCCGGCCGGGATATCCCGGTAGACGCCGTCCCGGGCAAGGTGCTCGCCCACGGCCTGCGCATCATTGCGGTTCCAGGCCTCAAGGTAACTTTTGACAAACGGCTCTGGGCCCATGACGATCTCCCGGATTGGGCTGTCAGGTTAGCATGGGTTTACCTTGGCAGGCCCGCCGGGCAGCCGGCATTTCATTTGCCCGCCTGTGAGGCGGGTCGGGCTGCCGTGCCTGTAGGGCTGGAGGCGCAGCGGGCGTGCCGGTTTTAGCATCTTGTCCCACTCAATGAGGGAGCGTTGATGAGCGCCTTTGACACCATCGTCGTCGGAGCCGGGGTTAACGGCCTGGTTTGCGCAACCCTGCTCGCGAAGAGCGGGCAGCGCGTGTTGCTGCTTGAGCAGGGCCAGCAGGCCGGGGGGCTGGCTGCGCCGCGGATGTTTGCGGACGGTTTCAGCGCTCCCGTGGCCCACCACGCGACCAGTTTCCAGGCCCCGGTGGCGGAGGCCCTTGGGCTGGAGGCGCACGGGCTGCGCTGGGCTGCGAGCCCGGCCTCTATTTCCAGTCTGTCCGGAAATGGCCGGGTCGTCACCGTTACGGGTCCGGATGTGACCGGAGTGGGCGACGATGACGTCCGCGCCTGGAAAACGCTGGCTGCGCAGCTGGACCGTTTCAGCGAGGCGCTTGCGCCGTTCTGGTTGAAGACCATGCCCCGTATTGCCAGCGGCGGCCTGCGTGAGCTGGGCACCTTCGGCAGCCTGGCCTGGAAGTTGCGGCGCCTGGGCCGGGACGAGTTTCGCGAATTTCTGCGCGTTTTCGCACTGCCCATGCGGGACCTGGCCGACGAAACGCTGGACAACGAGGCCCTCAAGGCCCTGCTGGCCTGGGACGGACTGATCGGCTCCCGGATGGCGCCGCGATCGCCCAACAACGCGGTGCCGATGCTGCTCTATCGTCGCTCCGGCCGGGCGGTCACCAGTCCGGGCAACCTGCTTGCCGCGCTGAATGCGGCCGCCGCGCAGGCCGGTGTGACGATGCGCACCGGTGCCCCCGTGGAGCGGCTGAGGATTGAATCGGATGCGAAAGGGCAACGGGTCACGGGCGTGACCCTCGCGGGCGGTGAGCCGGTTGATGCGATGCGCGTGGTGTCATCGCTTGACCCGAAAAGCACCTTTTTTGGCCTGGCCGGGGCGCCGCAGCTGGAAATTGGATTTACCAACCGCATCCAGCGCATTCGTTCCCGGGGCCTGGTGGCCAAGGTGCACCTGGCCCTGGATGGCCTGCCGGTCTTTGCGGGCCTGGACAGCCCCCGTGGCCGGCTGCTGGATGCCCCCGACCTGGATGCGATCGAATTTGCTTTCGATGCGTCAAAGTACGGCGAAGTCCCCGGGCGGCCGGTCATGGAGTTCTGCCTGCCTTCGCTGGAGGACCCGTCCCTGGCGCCGCAGGGCCAGCACGTGCTGTCCGCTCACGTGATGTATATCACCGCAGAGCGCAAGGGCGGCTGGGACGACGAGGCGCGCGCCGCCCTGCTGGACAGGGTGCTGGGTCGCCTTGAGGCCCTGTCGCCGGGTATCCGCCGCCTGGTGCTGGCCAGTGAGCTGCTGTTGCCCGGCGATCTTGAGCGGGAACACGGCCTGGCCGGTGGCCACTGGCACCACGGCGAATTTGCTCTGGACCAGATGCTGATGATGCGGCCCACCTACGAGGCGGCCCAGTACCGCACGCCCCTGGAAGGGCTGTGGCTGTGCGGCGCCGGCTGTCACCCGGCCGGCGACCTGACCGGCGCGGCCGGCCACAATGCGGCCCGGGAACTGCTGCGCCAGGGGGCGGTGAAATGAAGCGCTGGGACGCTATTGTCATCGGTGCAGGCCACAACGGGCTCACCAATGCTGCCTACCTGGCCCGGGCGGGCCTTGATGTGCTGGTAGTGGAGAAAAACGACTATATCGGCGGCGCCGCCGTGTCCCGCGAACTGCAGCCGGGCTGGACCTACTCGAACTGCTCCTACGTGTGCAGCATGATGCGCCAGGCCATTCACCGGGACCTGGACCTGAGCCGCCACGGGCTGATGCTGGTGCCCTACCTGGGCACCATCAACTATGGCCTCAACGGGCAGGTATTGCTGTCGTACAACGACGAGGACGCCAACTACAACGAGCTGCGGCGCCTGTCGCCGCACGATGCGGATGCCATGTCCCGCTTTGAAACGGACCTGGGGCGTTACTCGCAGCTGATTCGCAAGACGCTGTTGCGCACACCTCCGGACCCCTCCACTTTCCGTATCCGCGACATTCGTGAGCTGCTGTTCCTGGCCCGGCAGTTCTGGGGCCTGGGTGAGCGGGAAATCTACGAATACATCCGCTTCTTCACCATGAGCGCGGCGGAGTTCCTGGAGGATTATTTCGAGCACGACCTGGTCAAAGCTTCCATGGCGACGCCGGGTATCATCGGTACCGCGCTTGGTGTCGAGTCGCCGGGTTCTGCCTATATCCTGCTCCACCATGTCATGGGTGACGTGGACGGCAGTATCGGCGCCTGGGGTCTGGCGCGCGGCGGCATGGGCGCCATATCCCAGGCCATCGCCAGCGCCTTCCAGGCCGAGGGCGGTACCATCCGGACCGAAGCGCCGGTGCAACAGATCCTGGTCAAGGATGGTAAGGCCTCCGGCGTGGTACTGGAAAATGGCGAGGAGATTGCTGCCGGCATTGTCGTGTCCAACCTGGATGCCCGGCGCACGTTTACCCGCATCATGGACCCCGCTGACCTGCCCGCGGACATTGTCCACCGGGCTAAGAATTTCAAGATTCGCGGCTCATCCGGCAAAGTGAATATTGCGCTGTCCGGCCTGCCGAAATTTATCAATGTGCCGGACAACCGCTACGTAAACCGCGGCGGACAGGCGTTTATTGGTGACATGGCGACGCTGGAGCGTGCCTATGATTGCTGGAAGCGCGGCCGCTGGTCCGATGATCCCTTTATCGAATCGGTGATTCCCTCGGCCTGGGATCCTACCGTGGCGCCACCGGGCTGCCACTGGATGTCCAACTTCGTGCAGTACTGTCCGCCGGAACTGGCGGACGGTCCCTGGACACCGGAAAAACGCGATGCTTTCGGCAAGGTGGTCGTGGACAAGATCGAGCGGCACAGCCCGGGCTTCAGTGACCTGATCGTGCACATGGAGGTGCGCACGCCCTGGGAAATCGAACAGGAGGTGGGACTGACGGAGGGCAATATCTTCCAGGGCGAGCTGACCATCGACCAGTTGCTGTTCAACCGCCCGTTTCCCGGCTATGCCCAGTACCGCATGCCGGTCAGGCGCCTGTACATGTGCGGCTCCTCCACGCATCCCGGTGGCGGCGTCTCCGCCGCCTGCGGGGCGAACGCCGCCCGGGAGATTCTGCGTGACCTGAAGCGGCCCAACACGGTGCCGGAGGATGATTGCTACGATGAATGAGTCTCCGCCAAACGAGAATCCGAACCTCTCTACGAAGCCGGCTGCGGATCCCTATGCCGGTGAACGGCTGCGCGAGTCGCCGTTTCACCCGCGCCAGGCGGCTCTGAACCTGCGCGAGGCCTGGTCGTCCTGGAACGGTTACCGCTTCGCCGAGCACTACTACGACCCCGAATACGAATACTTCTGTATCCGCAATGCCTGCGGCACCTACGATATCTGCCCCATGCAGAAGTACCGGATCAGCGGCAGCCAGGCCGAGGCCATGCTGGACCGCCTGGTCACGCGCAGCATCAGGAAGCTCGGTGAGCACCGGGTGACCTACGTGGTCTGGTGCAACGACGAGGGCAGGATGATCGACGACGGCACCATTTTCCGGCTCGGTCCCGAGTCGTTCATGCTCACCTGCGGCAGCCCCTGCCTGGCCTGGCTGAGAAAAGCCTGCCAGGGCTTTAATGATGTTCACATTGAGGATTGCAGCGACAGCTATGCCGCCCTGTCTTTCCAGGGGCCGGCGACCTGCGCCGTGCTGCAGGAAATGGGCCTGGCGGGTATCGAGACCCTGAAACCTTTTGGTATCCAGATGCATGACTTTGCCGGCGGCCGGCTGATGGTCTCGCGCACCGGCTTTACCGGCGACCTTGGCTACGAGTTGTGGCTGGAACCGGAACTGGCGCTCACGCTGTGGGACCGGCTCTACGAGGTTGGGTCGCGCTATGGCATCCAGCCGTACGGGGAAGAGGCCACCAACATGGCCCGCCTGGAAGCCGGTTTCATCATGCCGCACATGGAGTTCAACGAGGCGCTGAAGACCATACATTTTGAATATGACCATACCCCGTTCGAGCTCGGTCTCGGCTGGCTGGTGGACTTTGACAAACCGCATTTCAACGGGCGTCGCGCCCTGCTGGAGGAGCAGCAGCGTGGTCCGCGGGTGGTGCTCACAAAGCTGGATATCGAGGGCAGTAAACCGGCGGAGGGGGCCTGGCTTTACGCGAACAGGCGCTGCAGCAAGCCGATCGGCTACGTGACCTCGGCGATGTGGTCACCGGCGGCAAAGGCGAATATCGCCCTGGCCATGATCGAGGCGCCGTACCTGGACGGGGATATCTGGGCCTGGATCGATTACGAAAAGGAGCTTCGCCAGCTGAGCAAGGTGGCGCGCTGCACGATCAGCAAACGCCCCTTCTGGGCGCCGGACCGGGCCAGGGCGACGCCACCGCCACCGGTCTGACCTCGAAGGGCGTGCACAAAAAAGCCGGCGCTGGGCCGGCTTTTCTGTCGATACAGGGCGCGCGTTATTTAGCTTCGCGACGCGCCTTGGCTTCCGCAATCACTACCTCTGCCACGTTGCGCGGCGCCGGTGCGTAGTGGGAGAACTCCATGGAGAACTGTCCACGACCGGAAGTGATGGTGCGCAGGTCACCGATGTAACCGAACATTTCGCTCAGCGGGCATTCCGCCTTGACGCGCACGCCGGTTGCACCCTTTTCCTGATCCTTGATCATGCCGCGGCGACGGTTAAGGTCGCCGATGACGTCGCCCACGTTATCGTCCGGTGTGTAGACATCCACCTTCATGATCGGCTCAAGCAGCTGCGGCGCGGCCTTCGGCACGGACTGGCGGTAAGCGTTGCGGGTAGCGGCTTCGAAGGCCATGGTGGACGAGTCCACCGCGTGGTAGGCGCCGTCCTGCAGCGTGAACTTGACGTTCACGAGCGGGTAGCCGGCCAGCGTGCCTTCAACCATCATCTTGCCGAAGGCGTTGCCGATGGCCTGCCAGTATTCGCGCGGCACGTTACCGCCGGTCACCGTGGACTCGAACTCGTAGGTTTTGCCTTCCTCGGATACCAGCGGCTCGATCGTGTAGTCGATCTTGCCGAACTGGCCGGAACCACCGGTCTGTTTCTTGTGCGTGTAGCTGTCGGTCACGGGCTGGGTGATCGTTTCCTTGTAGGCCACCTGCGGCTTGCCAACTTCAACCTCGATACCGTGGGTACGCTTGAGGATGTCCACCTTGATGTCGAGGTGCAGCTCACCCATGCCTTTCATGATGGACTCACCCGTTTCCTGGTCCGTTTCGACCTGGAAGGACGGGTCCTCGGCAATCATCTTGCCCAGTGCAATACCCATTTTCTCCGTGCCCGCCTTGTCTTTGGCGGCGATGGCAATGGAAATCACCGGATCCGGGAATACCATCGGCTCCAGGGTGGCGGGGTTTTTCGGGTCGGCCAGCGTGTGGCCGGTCTGCGTGTTTTTCATGCCAAGGAAGGCGACGATGTCGCCGGCCTGGGCGCTTTCACGCTCTTCCCGCGAGTTGGCATGCATTTCCACGATGCGGCCGATACGTTCGGTCTTGCCGGTGAAGGTGTTGAGCACCGTGTCACCCTTGACGACCTTGCCGGAATAAACGCGGGTGAAGGTCAGGGCGCCGTAACGGTCGTCCATGATCTTGAATGCCAGCGCACGGAAGGGCTTGTTGGGGTCAACGATGGCGAACTTGCCGGTTTCGTTGCCTTCCAGGTCCACTTCCGGCTGCGGCGGTACTTCCGTCGGGCTCGGCAGGTAGTCCACGACCGCGTCCAGCACGTTCTGGATGCCCTTGTTCTTGTACGCTGAACCGCAGAAGGTGGGGAAGAACGCCAGGTTGATCGTACCCTTGCGAATGCAGCGCTTCAGGTCTTCTTCGGAGGGCTCTTCGCCTTCCAGGTAGGCTTCCAGCAGGTCATCGTCCTGCTCCACGGCGGTTTCGATCAGCTTTTCCCGGTACTCCTGGGCTTTCGCCAGCATGTCCCCGGGGATATCGACGATTTCGAAGTTCTCCGGCAAGCCGCTCTCATCCCAGATGTAGGCTTTCATGGTCAGCAGGTCCACGACGCCCTTGAAGTCATCTTCGATGCCGATCGGCAGCACCATGACCAGCGGCGTGGCCGCCAGCACGTCTTCAACCTGCTTGACCACGCGGTAGAAATCCGCACCCAGGCGATCGAGCTTGTTGACGAAAATGATGCGTGCAACCTTGGAGTTGTTCGCGTAGCGCCAGTTGGTCTCGGACTGGGGCTCAACGCCGCCCGAGCCGCAGAACACGCCGACGCCGCCGTCCAGCACCTTCAGGGAACGGTAAACCTCGATGGTGAAGTCAACGTGTCCGGGCGTGTCGATGATGTTCAGGCGGTGACCGTCCCACTGGCAGCTGGTGGCTGCAGACTGGATCGTGATGCCGCGCTCCTGTTCCTGTTCCATGAAGTCGGTCGTGGCCGCGCCATCATGCACCTCTCCGGTTTTATGGATTTTGCCGGTGAGCTTGAGGATGCGCTCAGTGGTCGTGGTCTTGCCGGCGTCTACGTGGGCGAAGATGCCGATATTTCGATACATGCTCAGGTCGGTCATGACTGCTCTACACTTGTCTCGGGAGGGGACGCTGCTTCCGCATTCTGCGTCGACGTCCCCGTCAATTTGGATGTCCTAATACATAACGGCGCTCTGGCAAGCAGGGCGCCGGACTAGAACTCGGATTTGGGTGACCGCCCTGTCATCGTCATTGCAACGCGGCTTATGACGCTCGGCGGCAGCCCCAACATTGGGCGCGGAATCATAACAGGATGCGGGCGGCTGCACCAGTCCGTACCGGTCGTGACAAATGTCTAAATCCCTGGTGTCAGGGGCAAAAGCCGTTTTAAGCGGACCAAACGGCATAAAAAGGGTTAAAAATGGTAGCAAACGTGTAAACCAGCTTATAAACTGCGCGCATGTTGAGTAAGCCCATGCTGACGGTCCACGATGCCGCCGATTTCCTGAAGGTGCGGGAGAATACCGTGCGCGCGCTGATCAACGACAAGCGCCTGCGCGCAGTAAAGATCGGCAAGGAATGGCGCATCGCCGAAGCGGATCTTGTCGCATTTCTGGATGAGAATGCGAACCGTGGCGCGCAAGATACGCCTCCCGCCATCTCCGATAAGGACGGCTGATCCATGATTCGTATTGTCATCCTGGCGCTGGCGCTAAGCGCCACCTGGCTGATTTGGTCAGGCCTGTATAAGCCCCTGCTGCTTGCCCTGGGCATGGTTTCCGTCGGACTGACGCTGTGGCTCAGCGTGCGCATGGGACTGCACCGCAAGGAAGTATTCGCCCTGGACCTGGTGCCCCGCCTGCTGGGCTTCTGGGCCACCTTGATGGTGGATATCATCAAGTCCAACTTCGTGGTGGCGCGCATCATCCTGCACCCGTCCTTACCCATCTCGCCGACGATGGTTAAGCTGACGCCCGAGCTGAAAGGGCAGGTGGCGCGCGCCACCATGGCCAACTGCATTACGCTGACGCCCTCAACCGTCACGCTGGACGCCTTCCGGGGGGAATTCCTGGTGCATTGCCTGACCGAGCGCAGTGCCGCGGAAACCCGGGAAAGCACTCTGGGACAGGACCTGCAGCGCACCCTGGGGGATCGTTGATGCTGACTGCAGCCATTTTTGCCATTGCGGTGACCATGTTGCTGGCGCTGATACGCGCCCTGCTGGGACCCAGCGTTTATGACCGGGTGCTGGCGGTCAACATGTTCGGCACCAAGACCGTGCTGCTGCTGTCCGTGATCGCATTCGTCGCGGGCCGGCCGGACTACCTGGACCTGGCGCTGGCCTATGCGCTGATCAATTTCATCGGCGTGCTGGCGGTACTGGAGTTCTTCCGTCAGCGGCGTGTCGCCCAGGTGGCCACGGAGACGGAAGCTGCCGGTTCGGGCCGTTCTGAAGCGGAAGCCCCGGTTGCCGATGGCGGGGGGGCGGAGCCATGAGTGCGCTGCAGTGGGTCACCGCGGTGCTGGCTGCCGGCGGGGGCTTTTTCGTCCTTGTCGGGGGCATTGGTGCGCTGCGCATGCCCGATCTGTATACGCGCATGCACGCTTCCAGCCTCACGGACACGCTTGGCAGTCTCCTGATCCTGACAGCACTGATGCTGCAATACGGCCTGAGCCTCGCCACGCTGAAACTCTGTGCGATTGCCATTTTTCTGCTGTTTACCAGCCCGGTATCGTCATACGCCCTGGGCAATGCGGCCCTCCTGTCCGGGCACCAGCCGCTGCTGAGAGGAAAAGATGGAGCGACCGGCGATGATTGAGCTGCTCTCGATTTTTCTCCTGAGTCTCACGGTGATCGTTGCCGTGGGCGTGGTGGTGTCGCGCAACCTGTTCGCCGCGACCATGCTCATGGGCATTTTCAGCCTGCTGATGGCGGCGGCCTTCCTGCTGCTGGACGCGCCGGACGTGGCCCTGACCGAGGCCGCCGTTGGGGCCGGGATCTCCACGGTCCTGCTCCTGTCGGCGCTGGCGCTGACCGCGAAGGAAGAGCGCACCAAGGGCATGCAGCCGGCGCTGGCCATCCTGGTGGTTCTGATCACCACCGGGGTGATTTTTTACGCCACCTTCGACAAGCCGGCGCTGGGCGACCCGAATGCGCCGGTGCACGGCCACGTGGCGGCGGAATATTTTCCCATGACCCGCGAGCGCATCGAGATTCCCAACGTGGTCACCGCGGTGCTGTCGAGCTTTCGCGGCTATGACACGCTGGGGGAGGTCATCGTGGTTTTGACGGCGGCGATCGGGGTCCTGTTTCTCCTCGGCTCCGGCGCAGCGTCCGGCAAGCGCAGCTCGTCAACCGGGCCGGCGGTGCAAGCGGGCCTGAAACACCACGAGCCCCTGCGTATTGTCGGCAAGATCGCAATTCCCTTCATCCTGCTGTTCGCCTTGTATGTGCAGTTTCACGGCGAGTATTCACCGGGCGGCGGATTCCAGGCGGGCGCCCTGCTTGCAGCGGCGATGATTCTCTACAGCCTGCTGGAAGGGCAGGATGCGGCCATTGCGGTGATCCCCCCGGCAGTGCTGCAGGCGATGGCGGCCGGCGGCGCGCTGCTGTTTGGTGGGGTCGGGATCGTGACCATGCTGATGGGCGGTAACTTCCTCGAATATGACGTGCTCCTGGACAATCCGGTCAAGGCGCAGCAACTGGGTATCCTGGTGATTGAAGCGGGTGTCGGGATCACCGTCGCCGGCGTCCTGATGTCCATCTACCACGCTTTCGCCGCGCGGGGACGCTCATGAGCGCGGTGCTGGATCTGTTCAACTACTGGGTCTTTGTCGCTCTGCTGATGATCGGTTTTTACGCGGTGATTGCGCGCGACAACCTGGTCAAGAAACTGCTTGGCCTGTCGATCTTCCAGGCCGCGGTGTTTCTGTTATTCATCTCCATGGGCAATGTTGACGGCGGCACCGCGCCGATCATCATGAACGACGACTGGGGCGTAGTTTTCTCCAATCCCTTGCCGCAGGTCCTCATCCTGACGGCCATCGTGGTCGGTATTTCCACGCTGGCGCTGGGCCTGGCGATCGTGGTCCGGATCAAGGAAGCCTACGGCACGATTTCCGATATCGATGCCCCGGAGCGCGACAGCATCCAATGAACCTGCTCACCCAACTACCGGCGCTGCAGGTCGTGGTGCCCATGCTGACTGCGCCAATCCTGGTGCTGTTGCGCGATGCGCGCCTGGCCTGGCTGGCTGCCGTGGTGACCAGCCTGATGACGCTGGCCATCTCCATTGCGCTGGCTTCGTCGGTGCTGGCGGGGTCCACGATCAGCTATGACATGGGCGCCTGGGCGGCGCCTTACGGCATTGAGCTGCGTGTTGACGCCCTGAGCGCCGTCCTGTTGCTGGTGGTGAGCGGTGCGTCCACGCTGGCGCTGCTTGCCGGGCGCCTGAGCCTGGCTCAACAGGTCGGCAATGAGCGCCTGCCCCTGTTCCTGGCCGCCTGGCTGCTGGCGCTGGCCGGCCTGGTCGGAATCCTGGTCAGTGGCGATGCGTTCAATATCTTCGTGTTCATGGAGATTTCCTCCCTGGCTACCTACATCCTGGTGGCCGGCGGACCCGAGCGGCGCGCCTTGCCGGCGGTCTTCAAATACCTGATCACCGGCACCGTTGGCGCCACCTTCTACCTGATCGGCGTGGGCCTGGTGTACATGATGACCGGGACGCTCAATATCGCCGACATGGAGCTGCGCCTGGCGGAGCTGAGTGACACAAACCTGATTTACGTGGCGGCGGGTTTCATCACGATCGGCCTGGCGTTGAAAGCAGCCATCTTTCCCCTGCACGCCTGGATGCCGAATGCCTATACCTACGCCCCGCACATCGTGACGGCGTTTATCGCGGCCTGTTCCACCAAGGTCTCCCTGTATGTGCTGCTGCGCCTGGACTTCTTTGTCTTCCAGCCGAATCTGACCGGGCATGAGAGCCAATTCGTGCTGTTCCTGATGCCCCTGGCGGTGCTGGGCATCCTGTTCGGCTCCATTGCGGCGATCTTTGAGCAGAACCTCAAGCGGATCCTGGCTTTCTCATCGGTGGCCCAGATTGGCTACATTCTTCTTGGCGCCTCGCTGGTCTCGGTTGCCGGCTTCAACGCGGCGGTGCTGCACTTTTTCAATCACGCGCTGGCCAAGTCCGCCCTGTTCCTCGCGGTGGCCTGCCTGGCCCTGCGCTTTGCCAGCCTGCGGCTGGACCAGCTGGGTGGGGCAGGGCGCCAGATGCCCTGGACCCTGACCGCGTTTGCCATCGCCGGTCTCAGCCTGATCGGCGTGCCCGGCACCGCGGGGTTCGTCAGCAAATGGGCCCTGATCATCGCGGTCATGCAGCAGGGAGCGCTGGGCGTGGCGCTGGTGGCCCTGATTGTCGTGAGCTCTCTGCTCGCCGTAATCTACGTTGGCCGCATCGTTGAGCAGCTCTGGTTCGGTGAGCCGGTGGAGGGTGCGCCCGCGGTGAAAGAAGCGCCGCTGTGGCCCCTGGCGGTGACCTGGTTTGCCGTGGGGCTGAACATCTGGTTCGGTCTTGATGCGGAAATCCCCGGGCAACTGGCGGCGATGGCTGCGGAAGACTTTCTGAGGCTCGACCCATGAGTCCCGCCACGCTGATTGCCCTGAGCATGCTGGTGCCCCTGGCGGGCGCCGGTCTTATCGCGCTGGCCGGGCGCTGGCCGAATCTCCGTGAGACCGTCACCCTGGTGACCGCCGTGTCCCTGATGGCCTGCGTCTGGAGCCTGCTGCCGCTGGTCGCAGATGGCGGCCGTCCGGAACTGGTGCTGTGGGAAATGATGCCCGGTTTCCGGCTTGCCTTCGAGGTGGAGCCGCTGGGAATGCTGTTTGCCGCGCTGGCATCGCTGCTGTGGATCGTCAATTCGATCTATTCCATCGGCTACATGCGCGGCAACGGCGAGCAGCACCAGACGCGCTTCTATGCCTGCTTTGCCATCGCCCTGGCGGCCGCCATGGGCGTGGCCTTTGCCGGCAACCTGCTGACCCTGTTCCTGTGCTACGAGATCCTCACGATCTCGACCTACCCGCTGGTGTCCCACAAGGGGGACAAGGCCACGATCAAGTCCGCGCGGGTCTACCTGGGTATCCTGATCGGGACCTCAATCGGTCTCTTTCTGCCGGCCATTCTCTGGACGCAATCCGTTGCGGGCACCCTGGACTTCACCATGGGGGGCATTCTGGAGGGCAAGATGACCGGTCCTGCGGTAGGTCTGCTGCTGGCCCTGTTTGTGCTGGGTATTGCCAAGGCGGCCATCATGCCGGTTCATCGCTGGCTGCCGGCGGCGATGGTCGCGCCAACCCCGGTCAGCGCGCTGCTGCACGCCGTGGCGGTGGTGAAGGCGGGCGTATTCACGGTCACCAAGGTGATCACCTACATCTTCGGCATCGACTTCCTTGCGTCCCAGCCCAGCGCGGACTGGTTGACGCCGCTGGCGGCCTTCACGATTCTCGCAGCCAGCGCGGTGGCCCTGGCGCAGACCAACCTCAAGCGCATGCTGGCCTATTCGACGATCAGCCAGTTGTCCTACATCGTCATGGCGGCCGCGGTGCTCAAGCCCCTGTCGGAGATCGGCGCCGCCGTGCACATGGTGTCGCACGCCTTCGGCAAAATTACGCTGTTCTTCGCCGCCGGGGCGATCTACGTGGCGGCGAAAAAGACCGAGCTTTACCAGCTGCACGGGATAGGGCGCCGCATGCCCTGGACCATGGCGGCCTTTACGATCGGCGCCCTGTCCATGATCGGGGTCCCGCCGACCGCCGGTTTCGTATCCAAGTGGTACATCCTGGGCGGCTCCTTGCAGGCCGGCAACCTGCTGGCGGTCTTTACCCTGATCGGCAGTACCGTGCTGAATGCGGCTTATTTCCTGCCGATCATTTACCGCGCCTGGTGGCGCGAGGAAGCGACGCCGGCCAGGGATCACGGGGAAGCGCCCTGGCCGATGGTGCTGGCGCTGACCATCACGGCGCTGCTGACCCTCGCCTTTTTCCTCTTCAATCAGCCCGTGCTGGACCTCGAGTCCCAGCTGGTAGGACAGATGAAATGAGTGACATGAGCGACAAGACCGGGGCGCAGGACACTGGGCCGGCCGGCGAAGCCGGCGGCGACAACCATTGGCTGACCCGGCCGGCGACCATCCGCAAACTGTGGTGGGCCTTTGGCATCGTGCTGGCGCTGACCGTGCTGGCGCAGGTGTTCATCCCGGTGAAGGGCAAGTTCCCGCTGGACAGCAGCTTCGCCTTCGGCGCCTGGTACGGCTTTGGCTGCTGCGTGCTCATGGTGCTTGGTGCGCGGGTGCTCGGCTGGTGGCTGAAGCGTCCGGAGGACTACTACGCGAAGGCGGGAATTGAGCCGCCGCCGCAGGTAAAGGATGGCAGCAATGATTGAGTTCCTGCCACCGGGCCTGATTCTCCTCGCCGGTGCGGCGCTGATCGCGCTGACCCGCGGCGCGCTGCGCAGCGCGGTGGTCCTGACCGTGCCGCTGATTACGCTGTGGGTGACCTGGATGGTGCCGGACGGCGTGGTGGCCACGGCGACCTACCTGGATTACCAGGTGCAACTGGTCGAAGGCGCGCCGGTACGGCGCCTGTTCGCGACCATTTTCTGCATCATGGCCTTTGTCGGCGGCCTGTACGCCTACCGCACGGCGCGGGGCTACGAACTCTCCGCGGCCTTTGCCTATGCGGCCGGCGCTGTCGGGGTCTGTTTTGCCGGCGACCTGATCACGTTGTTCCTGTTCTGGGAACTGATGGCGATTTTCTCCACCATCATCGTCTTCTGCGGCGCTACCGAGCGCTCGCGCGCGGCGGGCATTCGCTACGCGGTGATCCACCTGATGGGCGGGGTGATTCTCAAGGTGGGGATCGAATCGGTGATGGTGAGCACGGGCTCGATCGAGATCCAGGCCATGCGCGCCGAGGATTTCGGGACCTGGATGGTGCTGCTGGGCATTCTGATCAATGCGGCGGCGCCACCGCTGTCCGCCTGGCTGGCGGATGCCTACCCGGAGTCCAGCCCTACCGGTTCGGTGTTCCTGTCCGCCTTCACCACCAAGACCGCGGTGCTGGCGCTGATCCTGCTGTTCCCTGGCGAATCGGTGCTGATCCCGGTGGGCCTGTTCATGATTTTCTACGGGATCATCTACGCCCTGCTCGAGAACGACGCGCGCAGAATTCTCGCCTACTCGATCGTCAACCAGGTGGGCTTCATGGTCACCGCGGTGGGCATCGGCACGGAAACCGCCCTGAACGGTGCGGCGGCGCACGCTTTCGCCCACATCATTTACAAGGCCCTGCTGTTCATGAGCGCCGGGGTGGTGGTGTACCGGACCGGCCTGAACCGCTGCAGTGACCTGGGTGGACTGTTCCGCACCATGCCGCTGACCTGTGTCTGCGGCATCATCGGGGCGCTGGCGATTTCCAGTTTCCCGCTGACCTCCGGCTATACGACCAAGACGCTGATCTCCGAGGGTGCGGCGGAGCAGGGCATGGCGCTGGTCTATTACCTGCTCGCGGCTGCCTCCGCCGGCGTGTTCCTGCACGCCGGGATCAAGTTTCCCTGGTTCGTGTTTTTCCAGAAGGACTCGGGCCTGCGGCCGAAAGACGCGCCCTGGAACATGGGCCTGGCGATGGTGATCTTCGCCGGCGCCTGCATTTTCATCGGCGTCTACCCGGACCCCCTCTACGCGCTGTTGCCCTATCCGGAAGATGCGAATTTCTACAAGCCCGGCAAGGTGCTGTTTTACCTGCAACTGCTCCTGTTCAGCGGACTGGCCTTTTTCCTGATGCTGCCGCTGATGAAGCGCACCCTGACCCTGTCCCTGGACGTGGACTGGTTCTACCGGCGCATGATCCCGGCCTTGTGGTCGTGGTGCAGCAATGGCCTGTCAACAATCCGCGATAAGGCCGTCAAGGACGTGGCAGCGGCGCGGCGCAGCCTGGGCGAATGGTTCGGTGAGCACTGGGGCAGCGAGGGCCTGTTCGCCCGCTCCTGGCCCATCAGTTCGACCGCCCTGTGGATTGCAGCCCTGCTGGCGGCCTACGTGCTGATGTATTACCTCTGACGATGACCGCTGACGCAAACAGGGCCGTCTCCGGAGCCTGGGAAGGTGACTGGCCTGCAGGCCTTTGTGGAATCCCGGGGCTTCACCCGCTTTATCGTCGCGGTGATCGTGCTCAACGCGATTACCCTGGGCATGGAAACTTCGCCGGCCATGATGGAGCGCATGGGCGGCCTGCTGCTGTTTATCGACGGGGCGGCCCTGATCATCTACACCATTGAGCTGACGCTCAAATTCATTGTCTACCGGCTGTCGTTCTTCAAACAGCGGCTGGAACCTTTTTGACCTGGTCATCGTCGGCGTGGCCTGGCTGCCGTCGGGCGGCGCGCTGTCGGTGCTGCGGGCCCTGCGGGTGCTGCGGGTGCTGCGACTGATGTCGGTGGTGCCGCAGATGCGCTCGGTGATCGGCGCCCTGTTGTCCGCCCTGCCGGGCATGGGCTCGGTGGTGGCGGTGCTGTTGCTGGTGTTTTACGTGGCGTCGGTCATGGCCACCAAGCTGTACGCTGAAGCCTTCCCGCAATGGTTTGGCAGCATCGGTGAGTCCATGTACTCGCTGTTCCAGATCATGACCCTGGAAAGCTGGTCCATGGGCATCGTGCGGCCGGTGATGGAGGTTTACCCCCTGGCGTGGATCTTTTTCGTGCCCTTCGTGGTGGTCACGAGCTTTGCCGTGCTGAACCTGTTTATCGCGCTGATCGTCAACTCCATGCAGGCCGAACACATGCAGGACCGCGAGTCCGCTGAGCAGGCCGAGCGCACGGCCCATGACGAGCGTGAGGAACTGCTGGAGGCGATGCGATCGCTGCAAATGGAGGTCCGCCGGCTCGTTGAGGCGCAGAATCCCGCCGTCAATAAGCAGCAGGAAAAGCCCTGATGACCACCGAGGTCAGCAAGATTGAAGACCGGGGTTGGTTCAGGCGCTTTCTCGATGCCGTTGAATGGCTGGGCAACCTGCTGCCGCACCCGGTCTCCCTGTTCGCCATCCTGTGCTTTGCGGTGCTGCTGGTCAGCGGCGTGGCGGGTTACCTGGGGGTTTCCGTCGAGGATGTGCGGCCCGGCATGCCCGAGGGCTCGCGTATCGAGGCAGTCAGCCTGCTGAACGCCGATGGTCTGCGCCGCATCGTCGGTCAACCTGGTGACCAACTTCACCGGCTTTGTGCCGCTGGGCACGGTGCTGGTGGCCCTGCTCGGCGTCGGGGTTGCGGACAAGTCCGGGCTGCTTTCAGCGGTGGTGCGCACCCTGGTGCTGCGCGCGCCGAAACAGATGGTGACGGTGGCGATCGTATTTGCCGGTGTCATTTCCAATACCGCCTCCGAGATGGGCTACGTGGTGCTGGTGCCCCTGGCCGGCGTGGTGTTTTACGGCCTGGGCCGGCATCCGCTGGCCGGCATGGCGGCGGCGTTTGCCGGGGTGTCCGGCGGCTACAGCGCCAATTTGCTGATCGGCACCGTGGACCCGCTGCTGGCCGGTATCACGGAGGCGGCCGCGCACCTGATTGACCCGGGCTACGAGGTTCACGCGGCGGTCAACTGGTACTTCATGATCGTCAGCACCTTCCTGGTCACCGCCATCGGTTCGCTGGTGACGATTTTCCTGGTGGAGCCGCGCCTGGGCAAGTACGACCCCGGCATGGCGCAGGAAGGCGCGCTGTCGGAGGCCAAATTGGAACCACTGGATGCCAGGGAGCGCCGCGCCCTGCTGTGGGCCGGCATCACGGCCACGGTGCTGTCCCTGGTGCTGGCTGCAACCGTGGTGCCCGAATCCGGCGTGCTGCGTAACCCGGAAACCGGCGATGTGCTGCGCTCACCGTTCCTGCGCGGCATCGTGGCGCTGATCTTCGTCTTCTTCCTGATCCCCGGCGTGGTCTACGGCAAGCTGGTCGGCACCATCAACAACGACCGCGACCTGATCGAGGCCATGGCGGACACCATGGGCTCCCTGGGGCTGTATATCGTGCTGGTGTTTTTTGCCGCCCAGTTCGTGGCCTTTTTCGGCTGGACCAACCTCGGTGCGATCGTGGCGGTCACCGGCGCCCAGACGCTGCAGGCGATCGGCCTGACCGGGCCGCTGGTGTTTATTCCCTTCATCATGATGTGCAGCTTTATCAACCTGATGCTGGGCAGCGCCTCGGCGCAATGGGCGGTCACGGCGCCGATTTTCGTGCCCATGCTGATGCTGACCGGCTACAGCCCGGAGGTGATCCAGGCGGCCTACCGCATCGGCGATTCAACGACCAATATCATCACGCCGATGATGAGCTACTTCGGCCTGATCCTGGCGTTTGCGACCCGCTATGACCGCAACCTGGGCATCGGCACCCTGATCGCGACCATGCTGCCGTATTCCATTTGCCTGTGGATCGGCTGGGTGGCGCTGTTTTTCCTGTACGTGTTCGGCCTCGACCTGCCGGTCGGGCCGGCGACCACGACCTATTACCCCGCGGCGTAAGGATCGATTCCATGAATGAACCAGTCTCCAGTCCTGCAGCCCAGCCCGGCGGCTTTCTCGGCGCCGTAGAACGCATCGGCAACCGCATTCCGGACCCGGCCATGCTGTTTATCGCGCTGCTGTTCATCACCTGGGTCCTGTCCTGGCTGCTGTCCTACATCAACTTTGCCGTGGTTGATCCGCGCACCGGCGCGCCGATCGTGGTCAACAATCTGCTGACCGGAGATGCCATTACCACCTTCATGTCGACGATGGTGACCAACTTCTCCGGCTTCGGACCGGTCGGCACCGTGCTGGTCGCCATGCTGGGCATCGGCGTGGCGGAGCATTCGGGCTTCATCAACACCAGCCTGCGGGCCTTGCTGGGCGTGACCCCGAAGCATGCTGCTGACGCCCATGGTGATTTTTGTCGGTATCGTGAGCCACTCGGCGGTCGATGCGGGATACGTGCTGGTCATTCCCCTGGGAGGCCTGATTTTCTACGTGGCCGGCCGTCACCCGCTGGCCGGTATCGCTGCCGCATTTGCCGGCGTTTCCGGTGGCTTTTCTGCCAACCCGGCGCCTTCATCGCTGGACCCCTTGCTCCAATCCCTGACCCAGGTGGGCGCCCAGATTCTTGACCCGACCATCGAGATCAACCCGCTCAATAACTACTACTTCACCGCGATCTCCTCGATCCTGATCGTGATCCTGGGCTGGTGGTTGACGGACCGCGTGGTCGAGCCGCGGCTGCAGTCGGCGAAGGTGGACGGCGACCTGTCCGACCTGCCGGCGATGGATGCGCTGAAGCCGCAAGAGCGCAAGGGCATGTGGGCGGCCATCGCGGTGATGATCCTCGGCCTGGCCGTGGTGGTCGTCACGGCCCTGCCGGCCGACTCCGCCTGGCGAAATGACGAAGGTGTAATTACGAATTTTAATTCACCCATTATGCGGTCCATCGTGACCCTGATCTTTCTGCTGTTTTTGATTCCGGGCATTGTCTACGGCCTGGTGGCCGGGACCATTCGCAGTTCCAAGGATATGATCGAGGGTATGACGAAGGCCATGAGTTCCATGGCCTATTACCTGGTCATCATGTTCTTCATCGCCCAGTTCGTCTACGCCTTCAACGTCTCCAATCTCGGCGCGCTCATGGCCCTGGAAGGCGCGGAAGTGCTCAAGTCCCTGGCCTTGCCGTGGTATGTGACGATCGTCGGCATCGTCTTCCTGACCGGCTTCGTGAACATCTTCGTGGGCTCCGCCAGCGGCAAGTGGGGATTGCTGGCGCCGATTTTCGTGCCCATGCTGATGACCCTCGGCATCTCCCCTGATCTTACGCAGGCGGCTTATCGTGTGGGTGACTCGAGTACGAACATCATCACACCCCTGATGCCGTACTTTCCGCTGGTCGTGATCTACTGCCAGCGCTATGTGAAGGGCACAGGCATCGGCACGCTGGCGGCAATGATGCTGCCGTATTCCATTACCTTCCTGCTGGCCTGGACTGCCTTTTTGCTGCTGTATACCTTCAGTGGTCTGCCGCTTGGGATCCTGGCCAGCTACACCTATCCGGCGGGCGGATAATTCATCGGTAAAAGCGATGTTAAACGCAATTAAATTCGATTTGTTCTTCACGTGGGCGGCACAATTTAATGGTCAGAATCACCCTGTAAACCAACGGAGTTTGACCATGAAGAAACGAATAGCGGCAGGCGCTGCGGCCCTTGTCATGAGCCTTGCGCTCAGTATGAACCTCCACGCCGGTGAAAGCGTTGACGAAAGCGCCATCACCACGCCTGAAGCGGCACTGCAGGCCCTGAAAGACGGCAACGAGCGATTCCTGAGCGGCAATACGCTGGATCAGGATTTTGCCGCCCAGATTGCGGCCACGGCCGGTGGACAGGCGCCGTTTGCCGGCGTGTTGTCCTGCCTTGACTCGCGTGTGCCGCCGGAAATCGTGTTCGACCAGGGTATCGGCGACATTTTTGTGGGGCGCGTTGCGGGCAACGTTGAAGACAAGAAAATGATGGGCAGCTTTGAGTTTGCCGGCGCCCTGGTCAATATCAAGCTGCTGGTGGTCATGGGCCACACCTCCTGCGGCGCCGTGAAGGGCGCCTGCGCGGGCGCAGAGCTTGGCAACCTGACTTACCTGCTCAACACGATCCAGCCCGCGGTGGAGATTGTGTCCGCAGAGTACCCGGATGGCGAAGTCTGCGAGGCGCCCTTGATCGACAAGGTTGCGGAGGAGAACGTCCTGCAAACCATCGCGGACATCCGCGAAGACAGCCCGGTTCTGGCAGAGCTCGAACAGGAGGGCAAGCTGATGATCGTCGGTGCGATGTACGACGTGAGCACCGGCAAGGTCACCTGGCTGTAATTCTTCCTCGCAGCCTTGATAAAAAAGCCCCCGCCCAGCGGGGGCTTTTTTTATGACCCGCCGCGCTCCAGAAGTGCGATCTTGTCTTCCACCTTTGCCTTCAGGGCCTGCTTGTAGTCGCGAATCCGGGCCCGGAGCTCCGCATCCCCGGTGGACAGCATCTGCGCAGCCAGGATACCGGCATTGGTCGCGTTGTCGATGGCAACGGTGGCCACGGGCACCCCGGCGGGCATCTGCACGATCGACAGCAGCGCGTCCTGGCCACCCATGCAGGTCGCGCTGACCGGCACGCCGATGACCGGCAGTTCGCTCAGGGCCGCCGCCATACCCGGCAGGTGCGCGGCGCCGCCGGCGCCGGCAATAATGACCCGCAGGCCCCGGGATTCGGCGTTTTGTGCATAGTCGTACAGACGCTGCGGGGTGCGGTGGGCGCTGACGATGGTGAGCTCGTAGGATACGCCGAGCTCATCCAGGATCTCTGCGGCGGCGCGCATGACCGGCAGGTCCGAGTCGCTGCCCATGATAATGCCGACCTTTGCACTCATGATTTTGCACTCATGATGTTTTCTCCTTGAGCACGGGCTGCAACCCGTCCTGTTGACCTTTGTGGAGCAGGGCCAGGACCTGTTCCGCTGCCGCCGTGACCTGCGCGCGGTCGGTTCCGGTCGCGGTAAGGTGGCCCATCTTGCGTCCCGCCTGGCCGGTGGATTTGCCATACCAGTGAACGGTGACGGACGCCACACCGTCAAGCCCGGGGTCCATGCGCAGATCCAGCGGTGCGCCGGGGCAGACCGGTTCCAGGTCGTCCTCGTACAGCAGGTTCAGCATAACGGCGACCGGCTGGGTAGCGGTGATATCGGCCAGCGGCATGCCCATTATTGCGCGAACATGCTGTTCAAACTGCGAGTGCCCGAACCCTTCCATCGTCAGGTGACCGGAATTATGCACCCGGGGCGAAATTTCATTGATGGTGACCGAGTGCTCGCCCTTGACGAAGAGCTCCACGGCGTACACTCCGGGACTGTTCAGCCTGCCGATCGCGGCAAGGGCCAGGGACCGGGCGTTCTCCGCCAGTTCCGGGCTCAGCACGCCCGGGCTGGTCACGCTGTGCACCGCGTTGTAACGGTCATCGAAATCCATTGAAACGGGAGGGTAGGCGAGCAGACTGCCATCCAGTCCGCGGGCGACCACCACGCCGATTTCACGGCAGGGCTCAAGGGCCGGCTCCAGGTAGCTGGGCACGCTCCACAGGTTTTCCAGGTCCAGCGAGGTCCGCAGGAGCTGGACGCCTTTGCCGTCATATCCGCCCCGGTGCGCCTTCTGCACCACGGGCAGGGACCACTCGCCGGTGATCAGTTCGCGGGGCAGGACACCATTTTCGACGGGCAGACAGGGCAGGGTGGGCAGGCCTTCCCGGCTCAGCCACGCCTTCTGGACGCCCTTGTCCTTGAACAGCGCCAGCGTCTTCACGCCGGGACGCACGATGGATCTCCCCCCGGCTTTCGGCGACGGTAAGCAGTTCCAGGCTTGCGTCCGGTATCGCCTCAAGTTCAAAGGTGATGACATCACTGGCGTCGATCAGCAATTGAACCGCATCCAGGTCGTCCAGGCCGGCGACGATCGCTTCATCGGCGGCTCTGACTGCCGACCCCCGGGGATTGGGCTCCAGGACCCGGGTTTTAACGCCCAGTCGCGCGGCTGCCTGGCACAGAAACAGCCCCAGTTGTCCGCCGCCCATGATGCCCAGGCGTCCTGCTTTCTGCTTATCGTCGTTCATGCTTCACCGATCGGTGCAGCGGGCCCTTGGTGGCCCGGAAAAAAGGGAGCAAGGATACCGTATATTTCGCAGCGCGGCATGGACCCCAGCGCCACGGTGGACCCGGTTCCCGGCATACGCCCAAAAAGAAAAACCCGCCGGTTATGGCGGGTTTTCCAGGGCCCATATGGATGGGCCGGGTGCACGCTGTCCTGCGAATTATTCCGGCAGGAGAACCGTGTCGATCACGTGAATCACGCCATTGCTGGTCATGATGTCAGCCTGGATGACGGTGGCGTTGTTAATCATCACCGTGTCACCTTCAACCGTGATTTCCACGTCCTGACCGTTGACGGTCGTAGCGGAGTCCAGTTCGACCACGTCTTCAGCAAGTACTTCGCCGGCAACAACGTGGTAGGTCAGAATGGCGACCAGCTGGTCCTGGTTTTCCGGCAGCAGCAGTGAGTCAACGGTGCCGGCCGGCAGTGCGGCGAATGCTTCGTCGGTGGGTGCGAATACGGTGAACGGACCTTCACCCTGCAGCGTTTCGATCAGGTCTGCAGCATCCAGTGCGGCAGCCAGCGTGGTGAAGCTTCCAGCGTTAACCGCCGTTGCAACGATGTCCATTTCTTCTTGCGCTACCGCGGGCTTGGCCGCAAACATGGTGGCGCTGGCCGCGACGGCGGCAAGGGTCAGAGAACGAAAGTTCATTGGATACTCTCCTTGAGGTTGAATTCAACGGCTGGACGCGCATAGCGGCTACCGTGACGATGACATGGAATATGTCAGCTGCGCGCAGTTTGGTGGCTGGCAGGTGAACCCGGCGTGCGTTTGAGGTGAAATCCACGTTAGCGGCAGGCGCCCCCGAGGCGTCTGTCCGGGGCTTTTCGCAGCTGACTTAAAGCGCCACAATGGTTGCTCTGATGAAGGGGCGCCCGGTGCGAATGATTCCCTCCAAATTCAAGTCATGGCTGGAAAACCTGCGTTTTCCATTTCTCTTGCTGCTGACCGGCACATTGTTTGTTGTCGACCTGCTGATTCCCGATGCAATCCCGCTGGTCGACGAGCTGCTGCTGGCCCTGGTGACCATCCTGCTTGCCCGGATCAAGCGCAAGAAGCCAGACCCGGCAACGACCGACCGTTCAGATCCCGGGCCAAAACAGGAATAAGGAAGTGGCGGCGCCGCTGCGCGTTGCGCCGCAGTTTAAAACGCCACGTCAGGATCGCCGGCACGCGCCACCAGTCCGTTCGCGATGGCGCACAGCCGCCCCCCGCAGTAAATTTCCGCTTCGGCAAAGACCACGCTGGACGAACGTTTCAGCGCGATGGCCAGGGCGTGCACCTGGTCACCGTGGGCAGCGCGCAGGAACTTGATGTTCATATCGATGGTGCCGGACCGCTGGGCCTCCATCTGCATCACACCGGCCACGCCGATGGCGCAGTCCGCCAGGCCGGAGAGCACCGCGCCATTGACGGCGCTGGTGCCCATGCCGCCGCAGTGGTGCGGCTCGACCCGGGGCAGGTGCACCTGGACTACCGCATCCAGGCCCAGATCCAGCTGACAGCCCATGTGGTGCATGGCCGGCAGCTGGTTGAAGCGTTGCTGAAAGGCGCTTCGCTGATCAGCATCCAGGGGCATGGCCAGTGCTTTGCCGGCCAGGATGTCCCGCGCCCGGGCCAGGTCAGCCGCGCCGTCCATCAGTCCAGCGGCGCCCGTGGCACCGGCTCCAGGCGCAGCACCGGTGTGGTCTCCTCGCGGTGATCCAGGGCGACATAGACATATCCGTCCGGTCCGACGCGCACGTCACGCACCCGTCCTCGGTTGCGCAGCAAAATGTCCTCATAAACCACCGTGTCGCCGTCCAGGCCGACCAGGTCAAGACGGTTCCCGGATAGCCCACCGGCCAGGAACAGGCCCTGCCACTCCGGGAAGGCCTCGCCATCGTAAATGGCCAGGCCGGAGACGCCGGTCGACGGAACCCAGACCTTAACCGGGTCAGTCATGCCTTCGGCCCGGCTGCGCTCATGGATGGCCTCGCCGCCGTAGTTGACGCCGTAGCCGACCACCGGCCAGCCGTAGTTTTCACCCGGCGCCAGGCGGTTCAACTCATCACCACCTTCAGGGCCGTGTTCGGTAATCCACACCTCGCCGGTTGCGGGATCTGTCACCAGCCCCTGCGGGTTACGGTGGCCATAGGTCCAGATTTCCGGCAGTGCGCCCTCGACACCGACAAACGGGTTGTCGGCGGGAACGCTGCCATCGGCATTCAGGCGCAGGACAACGCCCTGGTGTGAGGCAAGGTCCTGGGCAGGGTGCGCTTCAAGGTCACCGCTGGGCGGCGCCTGGCGGTCGCCCACGGTGATGAAGAGGAATCCCTCATCGTCGAAGGCGAGGCGTGAGCCATAGTGACCTCGACCACTGCTGACCGCCTGGAAAATCTCTTCCTGGTCCGTAAAGGTCAGGCCATCGAGCCGGCCGCGCACCACCGCCGTGGTCGACTCACCGTCACCCAGGTCCCGCGCCAGGCTCATGTAGATGTAGCCATTGTCCTCATAGTCCGGATGCACAACCACGTCCAGCAGGCCGCCCTGGCCCTCGGCCAGGACTTCCGGCGTGCCCTGGATGGGCTCGGGCAGCAGCTGGCCGTCGCGGATCAACCGCAAGCGGCCCGGTTTTTCGGTGACCAGCAGATCCCCACCGGGCAGGAAGGCCATGGACCAGGGCCGCGTGAACCCCTCGGCGACCACGGTGACACGGTAGTCATGGCGATCCGAGTAACCGACATCGTCCGCCAGCAGCGGGTTGCTGCCGCTGACGGTCATCAGCGCGGCGCTCAGCAGAAAGCTTAAACGGGGCAGGGGTTTTGGCATTGCGAAGTCTCCGGAATAGCTGTTGATCAGGGTAAAGCAGGTAATGTTCCGCTGTTCCCTGAATGGGGCCGGTTGCGGAATTGTGCAATGGTCATTGCATCGGTTGGACCAGTGTTGGAAAGGACAAAGATTCGAGGAATCCTTATAATAAGTCTATGCGACATTTAAACTACGGTCATCTCCAGTACTTCTGGGTGGTGGCCCGCGAGGGCAGCATCGCCAGGGCAGCGGAAGTCCTGCACGTGACGCCGCAAACCATCAGCGGCCAGTTGAAGCAACTGGACCAGGCGGTCGGCGAGCGGCTGTTTGACCGCTCGGGCAGAAACCTGGTGCTGTCTTCCACCGGCCGCGTCGTGTTCCATTATGCCGACGAGATATTTGGTATCGGCGCGGAGCTGGCGCAGGTGGTTGGCGGACGCAAGGCCGGTGTGCAGCCGGTTTTGAACGTGGGCATCGTCGAGTCGATTCCCAAGCTGGTCGCCGCCCGGGTGCTGCACCCGGTGCTGGACCTGGCCCAGCCGCCACGCGTGGCCTGCCAGGAGGCAACCCTGGACGCGCTGCTGGCGGAGCTGGCGATCCACCGCCTGGACGTGGTGTTGTCCGACAAGCCCTTGCCGGCCGGTTTGCACGTTCGTGCGTTCAATCACCCCCTGGGGGTTTCCGATATCGCCTTTTTTGCCGGGCGCCAGGACGCGCACCGCTATGGCGGTGAATTTCCTGCCTGCATGGACGGGCAGCCATTCCTGTTCCCGGCGCAGGGCAGCGCCCTGCGGCGACGGCTGGACGACTGGCTGGAGCAGGAGGGTGTCAAGCCGTTTCCGGTGGCGGAGTTTACCGACAGCGCCCTGATGAAAGCCTTTGGGCTGGCGGGCGCCGGTATCTATCCGGGGCCGGTTGCCATCGAGAACGAGATCTGCCAGATGTACGGCGCCCGCGTGATCGGCAGGACACCCAGGGTGCAGGAACGGTATTACGCCATTTCGCACGAGCGCCGCCTCAAGCATCCGGCGGTCCTGGCGATTATCGAAGCGGCGCGTCACAACCTGTTCGGGGATTCGTTGGCTGATCAATAATCAGAAATATATCTGGTTAAATTCGCAATACATCGTAAATATCGATCTATCCATCAGACAGAAACGGCTGGTTCCCTGGCGTCCGTGCTGGCAGTGTATGACCTCAGGAACAGTCCACCCCGAAGGGCGGGCACCAGTAACCGGGACAGGGTCCCGTGGAGGATCGAATGAATCTGAACCGAATTTTCAATGGCCTTATGTCCAGCGGGGTCGCCGGCGGCATGGCCGGCGGCGCCGCCTCGGCGCTGCTGGTCCAGGGGCTGACCAGCAAGAAGGGACGCAAAATGGCCGGCTCGGCCGTGAAACTTGGCGGCGCCGCCGTCATTGGCGGCCTGGCCTGGAATGCCTACCAGAATTACCGCTCGCAAAACCCGGCGCAGGGCGATTCCCGGAGCAGCGGCCTCGCCGAGAACGCGCGCGGCGGAGAACGCTGGGATGGAATCCCGGAAGACCAGTTTTTGCCCCGGGATTCTGCGCCGGCGGCGCGCAGGGACCTGCTCGTGCTTCGCGCGATGATCACCGCGGCCCATGCGGACGGCCATATTGACGGGGGTGAACGCCTGCATATTTTCGATCGCATCGAAAAGCTGGATCTCAGTCACGCGGAGAAGGGCCTGCTGCTGGAGGAGGTGAGCTCGCCGCTTGACGTTCAGCAGCTGGTTCAGCAGGTGCCCTCGCGGGCCCTGGCGGCGGAAGTTTACGCAGCGGCGCTGCTGGTGGCCGACACGCCATCGCCGGCGCACCGCCTGTTTTTGCAGGATCTGGCCGAGCAGCTCGCCTTGCCGGCCGCGTTCGTTAAAAGCCTGCACGACGAAGTTGAGCACCCGCAAGCCGCGGCCCTGGATTTTGAGGCGCGGGATGCCGGTGCAACAGTCTCACCCCAAGCCTGAGTCCCATCAGGCGTCTTAACAGCCCGGTGCCCTAGCGCTTCCGGGCTTTTTTTTGGGTACAGACCGTCCGGAGCCGGGCCGCGGTCAGTCGGGGTTGCCGTTGAAATAGGCCTGGGCCCGGCGATTGACCTCCCGCAAGCGTTCTTCGAGCTCCAGTCGCAGTGGCTCAAGTTCATCGATGGGGGTGCCGGCAGGAACGCTGAGCGGCTCACCAACCACGATCACGATCCGGGAGAAGGGGCGGGGAATCATGAACCGGTCCCAGCTGTTCCACAGCGTGGCCGAGCTGGCCGCGTAGGCCATGGGGATCATCGGCGCGCGGGTCAGGCGGGCCAGGAGTACGGCGCCGATCTTGACCACTTCGGCCGGACCCTTGGGGCCATCGACGGTAATTACCGGGGACACCCCGTCCTTGTTGACGGTCAGGTACATATCGCGCAGCGCCTGGCCACCGGTGCGCGTGGGCGAGCCGCGCACCACGTCCGCGCCCCAGGCCCGCGCCATGGCTGCGGGAACTTCGCCGCTGACGGACGGGCTGATCAGAAACCCGACCTTCAGACCGCGGGGTATCTGGTCAAGCATGAAGCGCGAGCAGAAGATATGCATCTGGTGCCAATAACAGGGAATGATGGGCTTGCCACTGGCCACGGAGGTGTCCATGACGCCGGCGCCGATGACCTTCTCGATCTTGCAGGTCGACCACAGGAGCCTGGCCACGCCGCGCGCCAGGGCGACCAGCAGGGCGTACCAGGCCTTGCGGCCGGCGGACATGCGCCGTCTCGAGGTCGCCTCCGCTCCGGAGGTTCTTGAACGTTGCGCCTTGAGGCTGGGCGCGTAGTTTTTCTGTTTATCTGTCATGCTGTTTCGGTGTCACCGGCGGGATCCGGGTGCCGTGCGCCGAACTTTACACGAATGGTGGTGATGAGGTCTGCGAACTGCCCGGGATGCCGCTGCGGTGTATAATTGCCCGCTTGACTGACGAGGCCCCGGCGGCCGCAATGACAGCAGCCCCATGACCCACGCTCCTCCCGCAACAAGTACCGCGCCAGGCCCGGCTGAGCGTCACAACCTCGATTGTGACGAGGCCACTTTTCGCCTGATTCCGGAACTGGTCGAACGCTATGGCGACGTGGTCCGGGTCGAGGCCGACAATCTCAAGCGCCCGGCGTGGATTATCAGCGATCCGGCGGATATCCGCCGCGTGCTGATCAGCAACCACCGCAACTACGTCAAGGGGGTGGGTTTCGAGCGGGTCGAGATGCTGCTCGGCAACGGCATCATCGTCAGTGACGGCGCCTTCTGGCGGCGTCAGCGCACGATGATCCAGCCCGCCTTCAGCCGGGGTTCGATGCCCCACTATTTCACGATGATCAAGGGCGCCACGGACCGCCTGGCACGGCAATGGGGCGAACTGGCTGCCGCGGGCGGGCCGGTGGATATCACCCGTTCGGTCAGCGATTACGCCCTGGAGGTGATTCTGCGGGCTATTTTCAGCGATGACCTCGAGTTTTTTGTCGACCAGGAAGGGATCAATCCGTTCAACTTTCTCACCGACGATCTGTCCCGGGATTTGCGCGTTGCCATGAAATTCCGGCAGCTGCTCAAGCAGGTGCGGGTGCTCATTGAGCGCCGTCGCGAGACCGGCGAACGCCCCTTTGACCTGCTTTCCACCATGATGGATGCGCGGGCGAGCAAGACCGGCGAGCGCATGAGCGATCGCGAGCTCGTGGACGAGGTGGCCACGATGATCATCGCCGGCCACGAGACCTCCGCCGGCACGCTCGGCTGGGCCTGGCATTTGCTGGGTGGTGATGAGACCAGCGCGCAGCGCATTCGCGAGGAAGTCCGGCAGGTCTGCCAGGGCGGGGATTTGCGCTATGACCACCTGGAAGACCTGGTTTTTACGCGCCAGGTGCTCGAGGAGACCCTGCGGCTTTACCCGCCCGTGTGGCTGTTTACCCGCCGCGCTGTAGAGGCTGACGTGCTCGGCGGTCATACGGTGGAGCCCGGCGACAACATTTTTCTGTGCCCCTACCAGGTGCAGCGCATGGCGCGTTACTGGCCCGAGCCCGAGGCGTTCCAGCCTGACCGTTTTGCGCCGGAGCGCCTGCAGGAACAGACCGAATACACGTTCTTCCCGTTCTCCGCCGGTCCGCGGCGTTGTATCGGCGAGTATTTTTCTTTCGTGGAGATGCGCACGCACCTGGCGGTGCTCGTCTCCCGCTTTCGTTTGCATCGCGTGCCGGGACAGGCGGTAGCCCTGGAACCCGCGATCAACCTGCGCAGCAAGCACAATCTGAATATGACCATCGAGGCCATTGCCCCATGACATCTTTCCCAGAAACGCTTGGCGGCCTGTTGCGGGCTGCCGCTACCGAGCCCCGCGGTGTGACCTTTATCGAGGCCGCCGGTGAAGAAGTCCGCGTGGACTACGCGGCCCTGCAGGAGCGCGCGCTGGGCGTGCTGCACCATTTCCAGGCGCGTGGCCTGCGCGCCGGCGATGAACTGATCCTGTTCACCAACAGCAACGAGCAGTTCGTTGATGCGTTCTGGGCCTGTGTGCTGGGCGGTATCGTGCCCGTCCCCGTGGCGGTGGGCATCAGCGATGACCACCGCGCCAAGCTGCTGCAGGTCTTCGCGACCCTGCGTCGCCCGCACCTCTACACGGAACAGAACCTGCTGCTGCGGCTGGAGCGCTACGGCGCGGCCCAGGGCCGGGAGGAGGAAGTTTCGCGCGTGCGCGAGAAATCGCTGGTTGTGGATGAAATCGACAACATCGGCACTCCCGGCGTGCCACACGAGGCGGCGCCGGAAGACACGGCATTTATCCAGTTCTCCTCCGGTTCCACCAGTACGCCCAAAGGCGTGGTCCTGACGCACCGCAATGTGCTGACCAACATTCGCGCAATCACGGAGGGCTTTGGCGGCCGCGCGGACGACGTGGCGCTCAGCTGGATGCCGCTGACGCACGACATGGGACTGATCGGCTTTCACCTGACCATGGTGGCCGGCAATAACGAGCACCAGATCATGAACACGGCGCTGTTTGTGCGCCGGCCCCTGCTGTGGCTGGAGAAGGTCGCCGAGCACCGGGCAACCCTGACCTGCTCCCCGAACTTTGGTTACAAGCACCTGCTGAAGGTCTACGAGTCAAAGGGTCTCGGGTCCTTAGATCTCTCCCGGGTGCGACTGATCTTCAACGGCGCCGAGCCGATTTCCGCAGACCTGGCGCGCCAGTTCCTGGCAGCGATGGCGCCCCATGGCCTGGATCAGAACGTCATGTTCCCGGTGTACGGACTGGCGGAGGCAAGCCTGGGGGTCACCTTTCCCGAGCCCGGTGCGCCGCTGCACACCATTCGCGCCCACCGCCACGGTCTGACGATCGGCCAGCCCTGGGCGGCCGCCGGGCCGGATGATGAAGATGCGGTCGAACTGGTGCTGCTCGGCACGCCGCTGAGGGACTGCGGGCTGGCCATCCTGGACGATGAGGACCAGCCCCTGGCGGCGGATCACGTCGGGCATGTATTGATTCGCGGTGACAACGTGACCCGGGGGTACTACGGCGTTGATCCGCAGGATCCTGCCGTGCACACGGCAGACGGCTGGCTGCGGACCGGTGACCTGGGGATGATTCACGAGGGCCAGCTGGTGATCACCGGCCGCTCAAAGGACATTATTTTCGTCAACGGGCAGAACTATTACCCGCATGATATTGAAACCGTCGCGCTGGCGGTCGAGGGCATGGAACTGGGCAAGGTAGCGGTGGCCGGCGTGACGAGTTCGCGCGAAGGCACCGATGAAATCCTGGTGTTTGTCCTTGATCGTGGCGACCTGGAAGCCTTCGCGGAGCTTGCGCGGCAGCTGAGGACCCGGATCAACGAGGTGACCGGTCTGGAGGTGGCGCACGTGATTCCCGTTGCCCGCATCCCCAAGACCACCAGCGGCAAGGTACAGCGACACAAGCTGGCGGAAGCCTACCTGGATGGTGAGTTTGCCGGCGAACTGGCGCAGCTTGCGCAGTTCGCGCAGCGTACCGGCTCCGACGAGGAAGGGGATGAACTCGAACAGGCGCTCAAGGCCATCTGCAACAGCATCGTGGTCGACCGGCCGGTGGAGCTGGACGATAACCTCTTCGAGATCGGCATCAGCTCGCTGGCGCTGGCCCAGATCCACGCCCGTGTCGATGAGCTGTATCCGGGTGACCTGGACATCGCCGATGTCTTTGAATACCCGAGCATTCGCGAGTTGGCACACTTTCTCGAATCGAAGCGCCAGGCGGTCGGAGAGGGCGGGGACGGGGACTGAACTGTCCAGGACGCCGCGCCGCCTGGCGAACCGCACCTCGCGAACCGCTTGTTTATACTTCGGGACTTTCCGTGGGGAATTTTTCGATGCTACGAGCTTTTGGGCAGGCGCGGCCGCCGGTATTCTTTTGCTGCTGATAGCGGGTTCTGCCATGAGTGAATCACTGACCATTGAGCGGCTGGAAGCCAGCCCGGGGCTGGATGGGCCCGCGGCGCGCGGCGTGGCCATTGCCCCGGACGGCAGCCGTGTCACCTTTCTCAAGGGCCGCGAGAACGACCGCTACCAGCTGGACCTCTGGGAATACCATATCGCCGATGGCCAGGAGCGCCTGCTCGTGGACAGTCTCACCCTCCTGGATGAGCCGGAGGTTCTCGACGAGGTGGAGCGCGCGCGCCGCGAGCGCCAGCGAATCTTTTTTCGCGGCATCATCGAGTACGATTTTGCGCCCGATGGACAGGCGCTCCTGTTTCCCCTGGGTGGCGATCTGTATTACCTGCCGCTCGGCGGCGAGCCGCGTCGCCTGACGTCCTCGCCCGCGACGGAAACCGATGCCCGCGTCTCTCCTGGCGGACGTTACGTGTCCTTTGTCCGTGAGCAAAACCTCTATGTCATTGACCTGGAGACGGGCGGGGAGCGGGCGCTTACCCGGGAGGGCGGCGATGCGATTTCCTTCGGCGTTGCGGAATTTGTCGCGCAGGAGGAGATGTACCGCTTCACCGGTTACTGGTGGTCCGGGGATGAGCGTTTTATTGCTTTTACCCGGATCGATGAAGCGCCGGTAACCCTGGTCGATCGTTACGAAATTGGCGCCGATGGCGGTGTTGTCACCATTGCGCAACGCTATCCCTTCGCCGGGGAGGCGAACGCGGAGGTGCGACTGTTCGTCATGGAGCTGGCCACCGGTGAGCTGCGGGAGGTGAACTGGCGCCAGTCGCCGGATGATTACCTGGCCCGCGTTGATTTCGTCCCCGGCGGGGAGCTCAGCTTTCAGCGCCAGTCGCGTGATCAGCAGCGCCTGGAGCTGGTGTTCCTGGACGTCGATACCATGACGCAGGAAGTCGCGCTGACGGAAACTTCGAACACCTGGATCAACCTGCACAGCGATCTGCATGTTCTTTGCGGATGGCCGGCGCTTTCTCTGGACCTCGCAGCGGGATGGCTATCGGCATCTTTACCTTTATGACCGTCAAGGGGGCGCGCCGCGTCAATTAACCTCCGGCGACTGGTCAATCAGCGAGACCGGACGGGGCGGGAGTGGCGTCCGCGGGCTGATCGAGGATCGCGGGGAGGTCTGGTTCCTCGCTCACCGCGAGTCGCCGACTGAACAGAACCTGTACCGGCTTGAACTGGACGGCGATGGCGAACCGCAACGGCTGACTGCCCACGGCGGCTGGCATAGTGCCTCGGTCGCCAGCACCGGCGGGTTTTTCATCGATCGCGGCGAGTCGCCGGAGCGTCCGCCCTACACGGCGATCAGGGATCGCGAAGGTGAGCTCCTGAGTTACGTGGTGGAAAACCCTCTGGACGAGACACACCCTTACGCCCCCTATCTGGCCTCGCATCTGCCCAGTGAATTCGGCACGCTGCCCGGTGCGGACGGGACGCCGCTCTACTACGAGCTGATTCGTCCCGCAGGCTTTGACGAGACCGGGAGCTACCCCGTGGTGGTCTTTACCTATGGCGGCCCGGGTGGCGCACGGGTGCAGCGGGACTGGTCAGCTGATTTTAACCAACTGCTGGCCCGCGAGGGCTTCGTGGTGTTTTCCGTGGACAATCGCGGCACCGGCCGGCGCAGTACGGATTTCGATGATCCGATTTACCGGGCCATGGGCAGCGTGGAAATCGACGACCAGGTGGCCGGCGTGCGCTGGCTGGCGGCGCAGCCGGGCATCGACGGCAGCCGGGTGGGCATTTACGGCGGTTCCTACGGCGGCTACATGACCCTGCTGGCCCTGTTCAGGGCGCCGGAGGTTTTCGCGGCCGGGGCGGCCCTGTCACCCGTGGTGGACTGGCGGCTTTACGATACGCATTACACCGAACGTTACATGGGCGATCCGGCGGTCGGTGATGCCTACTGGCAGTCCAGTCCCATCGCCTGGGTTGATGGGCTGGACGACCCCTTGCTGCTGGTGCATGGCATGGCGGATGACAACGTGTTTTTCAGTCACAGTGTCCAGCTGATGGCGGCGCTTGCAAGGGGCATCACAGCCCTTCGAGCTGATGACCTATCCCGGCAAGCGGCACCGGATCACCGGCGAGCAGGAACGCGTGCACCTGTACCGGATGCTGCTGGATTTCTTCCAGCGCCACCTGGGCGCCAACGCCGTTCAGCCGGGCCCCTGATCCGGACCGTCACGCATGGACCTGCTGCACATCGTCACCATTCTCATCGTGCTCACGGCGCTGTTCGGCTGGGTTAACGCGCGCTTTTTCCGCCTGCCGTTCACGATCGGCCTGATGGTCGTGTCCATGACGTTTTCCGGCGTGGTGCTGCTGGCCGGCCGTTTTGAGCTGTCCCTTCTGCACTACGAGCAACAGCTGGTGGAGGCGATTGATTTCCACGAGGTGCTGATGGACGGCATGCTGAGCCTGCTGCTGTTTGCCGGCGCCCTGCACGTGGATTTCGGCAAGTTGCGGGCCTACGCGGCGCCCATCTTTGCCTTCGCCACGCTGGGCGTGCTGACCTCCACGGTGGTGGTGGGCGTGCTCTTCTGGGGCTTGCTGCAGTGGCTTGGTATGCCGCTCGACCTGATTTACTGCCTGCTGTTCGGCGCCCTGATATCCCCCACGGACCCGATCGCGGCGCTGGGAATTCTCAAGAAGCTGGGGGTGCCGAAGCGCCTGGAAATCAAGATTGTCGGTGAAAGCCTGTTCAATGACGGCGTCGGCGTGGTGGTATTCATGCTCCTGCTGCAGGTGGCCCAGCTCGGCGTGGACCAGTTGACGGCGGAATCCGTTGGCATGCTGGTCCTGGAGGAAATCGGCGGCGGCATTGTGCTGGGCCTGGCCCTGGGATACCTCGGCTACCGCATGCTGGCATCAATTGACGATTACGAGGTCGAGATCGTCATTACCCTGGCCCTGGTGCTCGGTGGTTACGCGCTGGCCAGTGCTTTGCATTTTTCCGGCCCGCTGGCCATGGTCGTGGCCGGGCTGATGATCGGCAATGAGCAATTTCGCAACCGCACCATGTCTGAGCAGACCCGCGAGTACGTGGACAAATTCTGGGAAATTATCGACGTGCTGCTCAACGCCCTGCTGTTTGTGCTGATCGGTCTCGAGATCGTGGTTGTCCCGTTCCAGCAGGGTTTTCTGCTGGCAAGCCTGCTCGCAATACCAGTGGTGTTGTTTGCGCGTGGCGCCAGCCTGGCGTTACCGGTGGCCTTCTTCAGCCGGCGACTGGAGTTTGAGCCCAACACGGGCCTGATCATGACCTGGGGCGGCCTGCGCGGGGGTATTTCGATTGCCCTGGCCCTGTCCCTTTCCGCGGACATGCCGCGGGACCAGCTGATCGGGGTGACGTACGCGGTCGTGGCGTTTTCCATCATCGTGCAGGGCCTCACGATCGAGCCCCTGCTGCGTCGCCTTGCCCGTAAACCGGCGGCTTAGCCGAAGGGCGCTACGCCGATCCAGGCCTTGTGCAGCCAGGCCACGAACAGCGCATACGTCACCAGCCCGAGAATCACCAGGACCCAGTCATTGGCGGAACTCTTGCTCACCACCGGCAAGGGGCGGGCTCTCGCGGCGCTTCAGGGAAATCCGGTCAACCACGGCCCAGGCCAGGAAGCTGCCGAACAGCAGCACGTCCGCCAGCGTGCCATTGACGAGCAGATGTGAGAATGCCCAGAGCTTGACCGCAACGAGCTGCGGGTGCTTGAGCGTGGTCTTGATGCGACCGGGGAAGTACGGCGCAAAAAAGAAGATGAACACCGGCACCATGAGCAGGGCGGCGAGATGCGCCATCCACGCGGGCGTGGTGTACAACAACACCGGATCAAGACGCGCTTCCCCGTAGCCCTTGATGATACCGACCAGTCCGGCGATGGAAACAAACACCACCAGCGCTTTCCAGGCGGCCTGATTCTGCGCCGCAAAGCGATCGCGCCAGGCGGGGGCAACAATCGACACGGAATGGATCCCGATAAACAGCACGAGACCAATGATGAGTTTATCCATGGGGCTTCCCTTGCATCCAGGACTTGCATGGTAGTGCGACTTGGCCAAGACCGCCAGTCCAGGCGCGTTCTCAGTGCCCGGTCCGCCACTGCGCGCGGATCGTTTCATGACCCCCGGAATGCTGCGATAATGCGGCCTCATTTCTGAGGCCCGCCGGGGCCGGGATTTTCGACACTGGCCAAGCTCACAGCCACACTTCGCGGCACGACCGCCATGCTGGTTATCGTGCTGAGCACGCTGGCCCACGGCGCCATTCTCGTGCCGGGCGCCCTGGTGAAATTTCTCGTTCCCGAGGGCCGCTGGGCGGCAGGCGGTTCGTCATTTTCTGACGCGCGTCGCCGAGTCCTGGATCGGCGTCAATAATTTCCTGATTACCCGCGGCAGCGGAACCGTTTGGGATATTGATCTGCCCGATAACCTGAATCACGAAGGCTGCTACCTGGTGCTGTGCAATCACCAGAGCTGGACGGACATCCTGGTGCTGCAGCGATGCTTCAACCGGCGGTTGCCGCTGCTGCGCTTTTTTCTGAAGCGCCAGCTGTTCTGGGTGCCGGTGCTGGGCCTGTGCTGGTGGGCGCTCGATTTCCCCTTTATGCGGCGCGCCTCCCGCGAGGAAATCGCCCGGCGTCCCGAGCTGCGGGGCCGTGACCTGGAGTCCGCCCGCCGCGCCTGCGAGAGGTTCCGCGATGTCCCGGTCGCCATGATGAGCTTTCCCGAGGGCACCCGCCGTGCCGGCGCAAAGCTGGCCAGGGAGAGCGGGTTCCGAAACCTGCTGCCGCCAAAGGCCGGCGGCGCTGGCGCGGTGATCTATTCACTGGGTGATCAGCTGGATGGCTGCGTCGATGTGACCGTTGCCTACGACACGGATCACGGAGGCGATGAGCCGCCAACGTTCTGGTCGCTGGTGTGCGGCACACTCCCGCGCATCAGGGTTCGTACGCGCCTACTGACGATACCCGGCGACCTGATAAACCGCGATTTCACCGACGACCCGGCGGCCCGCGACCGCCTGCAAACCTGGGTTTCCGGTCTCTGGCACGAGAAAGATCATCTGCTTGATGAGCTTGCCCGGCTCAACACGGAGACCGCCGGCAGGCACTGAGTTGGTGCGGGGCAGGGGTTTTGGCCTAGTCGGCCGAGCACACAACGCTGATGATTGACACGTTGTCCGGCGCGCCCCGTCTCCAGGGTTATGGGCAGCAAGTGCTCGACCACGGCCTGGCTGTCCTCCAGGCCCATGGCCTCGCAAATTTCCTCGTTACTGACCGTGCGGCTCAGGCCGTCTGAGCACAGCAAAAAACGGTCGCCGGAAAGCACGCGAAACTCGCGTGTGGCCAGGTCCATCGGCACATCGATGCCGACGGCGCGGGTGATGACATTGGCCATTGGATGGCTTTCCGCGTCTGCCGAAGCAATCAATCCACTCTCGACCAGGTCCTGCACATGGCTGTGATCACGGGTCATCTGTTCCAGGCGCCCGGAGCGGTAGCGGTACAGGCGGCTGTCGCCGGCCCAGACCACGGCGCCCCGCTCATCCTGCAGCAACAGGGTGACCACGGTGCTGCCGGGCTTGCGGTGCCGGTCCAGCTTGAGCGAGTCGTGAACCAGCGCTTCGTTTGCCTGGTAGATCAGTGATTGGACCCTGAGCAGGCTGTCCTCAAAAACGTCCGAGGGAGCGAGGCGTTGCAGGCTGTCAATCACCATGTTGCTCGCCATGTCCCCGGCCTCGTGCCCTCCCATGCCATCGGCCACGGCCCAAAGCCCGGCGTCTTCCAGGCACAGGACCGCATCTTCATTGAACTCGCGAACCATCCCGAGATGGGTCGCGCCAAAGGAGGAAATATTCACCGGCTAAGCATAGACCAAAGGGCGCACCAGTCCCACGCAACTTTGCAGTCGACCCATGGTCTTCAGCTTCTGAAGCATGGCGTTGCCACCGGCCATCCTGGCAGCCGCGCGCCGTAAGTGGCCGCCGGCGCGCATGCCCTGTTCAGCGGGCCGCAGGCTTGTGTGGTTTATACTTTTCGCGGCATTCGGGGCATCCGGCTGCGGCTGCTGCCGCCGTTAACAGGGGTAATCGCAATGAAAGTGATCAGGAGGGAACTGTCCGTCTTCAGCACCTCCGCGATTGACCTGTTCGCCTCCGCCCTGGGGGCATTCATCCTGCTGATGATGCTGCTGTTTCCCTACTACCGCCATGCGGGCCCCTTGTCGGCGCCCTCCGATACCAGTGACCTCATCGAAAACCGCCGCGAGGCCCTGCGTTCGGTCGCGGACTCCATGGCGGACCGGGTCACGCTGGATACGGAAATCAGCGAGCTGGAGGCTGCTGCTGACCGCTTGCGTCGCGAGATGGTCACCATGGAAACGGAGCTGTTCAACCTGGAAACGAAGCTGGCGGAGGAGCCGCCGCCGGAACCGGTGCCGCCGGACGAACCCCAGCCTTACCTGGAGAGCGGCGTGGAGTTTTCCCTGCTGGGTATCGATACCGATAAAAAATCCTTTGTCATCGTCGTGGATATGTCCGGCAGCATGGAGGCCTATGCAAACCTCATGGTGCGCTCCGTGCTGGAAATTCTGCAGCCCCTGGATGACAGCAACTCATTCGCCATCGTCGGCTACAGCGGCCTGGGTTCAACGCGCATCATGTCATTTCCGCGCAGCAGCAGCCTGTTGCCCGGCACGGCCGCGAACCTCCGGCAGGCGGTGGATTTCACCCGCAGCCTGGCCAGCAATTTCGGCGGTTCCACGCCAACCCAGGGCGCGCTGCTGCGGGCGCTGCAATACCCCGCGGATGCGGTCATTCTCATGAGTGACGGTGCCCCGGACGGCGATCCGTCACAGATCGTGGAGGACATCAGCCGGCTCAACCGTCGCATGGGCAAGGAGATCCACACCGTGGCGCTGGGCGATTACACCAGCGACCGGGACCTGGTGCTGTTTCTGCAGGCGCTGGCGCAGCGCAATGGCGGGGATTTCGTGGGGGTGTCACGGTGAGGCGGACCCAGCGCAGCGCGGAAGTTTTCACCATGTCGGCGATCGACCTCTTCGCCTCGGCCATGGGCGCTTTCCTGATCATCACGATCATCCTGATGCCCGACTACCGCAAGGAAGTCATGGCGGAGGGTGACAATACGCTGCTGGAGCGCCTGCTCGCGGAGTCGGAGGATGCGCTGGAAGACGTGGACCAGCAAAAGAGCGAGGCCCAGAGCCGTAAGGAGTTTGCCCAACTGCAAGTCGACGAACTCATGGCCCAGGCGAGCCTGCTACGCAACCGGCTCGAAGACGCGGAAGCGCAGCTGGAGGCCAGGTTTGATCCGCCACCACCGCCGGAACCGGCCGAGGAAATCAGCCCGAATGACCAGGTCTCTTTCCGCTTCCTGGGTCTGAAGACCGACCAGCAGCGTTTTCTGCTGCTCGTTGACCTGAATGGATTCCTCGAGCCGCATGCAGCGCTGATGACCAGGACCGTAAGCCGCACCCTGGATTCCCTGCGCGACCAGCACCAGTTTGCGATCCTGGCCTTTAACCAGCAGGACGGCGGCCCGGTTTACCAGCGCTGGCCCGCCGACGGTGACCTGGTCAACGCCAACACCCGGAATCTCGATGGAGCCCGGCAGTTCCTGGCATCGCTTGAAGGCCGTTATGGCGGTTCATCGCCCGTGCTGGGTGCGCTGCAGACGGGGTTGGCCAGTGACGCCGATGCGCTGGTGCTGTTCAGCGACGGTTTGGTCAACCCGAGGTATAACTCGGGACTGGATGGCGCCGGGATCGTCAGCCGGATTTCCCGCGAAAATGTCCAGGACAAGGAGATTCACGCGGTGACGCTGGGCGATTATTTTAAATACCGGACCACGATCCAGTTCATGGAGACGCTGGCGAAAGCCAATGGCGGTGGCTTCATGGCCTTGTCACGTTAGGGAGAAGCAGTGTTCCAGTCAAAATCCGGTCCGACCAGGGCCCGAAACAACAGCTCGGTTTCCCCGACCCTGATGCGCGCGCCGCTGACAATCTCCAGGGGCTCGAGCACCGGTGCGTCGTCATGATAGGTCAGCGAAGCGCCGCCGCCATGTTGCAGGTAAAAGCGCCGGCCCTTCCCGTCATAGGTGAGGGAGGCATGGGCGCTGCGGGAAATTCGCTCGTCACCGAAATCCAGGGCAATTCTCTGGTCGTGCCCGCGGCCCAGGGTGTTCATGCCGTAGCCCATGGTCAGGAGCTTGCCCTGGCCGGGACCTGCAATGATCAGCAGGACGGCAACCGGGGGGTCGGCGAGGGCCGCGGCGGCGCCATTGCCATCATCAAGCAGGCGGGTCGCTGCCTCGCCGGGGTCTATCGCGCTGCCGGCGGCGTCTTCAAGCGGTTCGGTCGGGCTGTCATCGCCGCGGACCACGCGCCGCGCCAGCGGATTTTCTGCCGGCTTGCCCGGCTTTTTTCTCGATTTGAACATGCGCTGCTGACTCCGGCTGCTGCGTTCGCGTTGCTATACGGTACCCTCTTCGAGGGATGGAGACGAGCACCCCGGGAAGCCGCAGGGATCCCGGGGGCGACGGCTGCCGTTTGTCCCGGCCCGCCCGGGGGCGCGGGTCGATGAAGCTGCTCAGGACCCTGCTGATCGGCCGCAGCGCAGATTGTGACATCCGCCTTGACCATGACACGGTCTCCCGCCGCCATGCGCGCCTCGAGTTGCTGTCCGGCGCCCGGCTGGCCCTGACCGACCTGGGCTCCTCGAATGGCACCCACGTGGAAGAGGGTGAGGCCTGGAGCCGCATCGATTATCGCGAGGTTACGGCGGATCAGCCACTCAGATTTGGTGAGTTCGAGGTGCAGCTGCGCGCGCTGCTCGAGGCATTTCCCGCCTTTGCCATCGTGCTCAACGAGGAAGCGCTTTCCGGGGAGGCTTTGGAATTCACGGCAGGTCACACAACGCCGCGTCATGAGCGACCGCGGCGCAACCCGTCAACCGGTGATATTGAAGAGGATGATTAAGCGCCTGTCGTGTGCGGTACTGGCCATCGTGCTGTGCCTGGCGGCGACGCCTGCGCCGGCTCAGCAGGCTGGTGGGCCGGCAACTGAACCAGCCAATGAACAGGCCAATGAGAAAGTGGAGGCCCTGCCGGACTGGCTGGTTCCGGTCGTGCGGGTCCTGCCGGGAGACCGGGTCATTCCTTCCACGGGAATCTACCTCGGCGGGGAGCGGGTCCTGGTGCCGAGTGAACTGACCGGGGAGGGCGCCGACCTGCTGGTGCTCGACGGGGGTGCTGACCTGGACCGTTTCGGCCGCGCCGCGGAGGTCGAACAGCGTTTCAACCTGCAGGGTCTGACGGTGCTGCGGGTTCCCGGGCTTGAGCGCACGGCGCCCGTGCTGGGCTCGCTGCCGGTCGCAAACGACTACGACATCGCGCTGCAGGCCTTTCCACCTGCCTCGCTGATCGCGACGGGCCAGGCAAGCGTTACCGTTCGCTCGGGCCTGGTCAGGACCCGGGACGTCTGGACCGTGGCCGCGGACCGGCCCCTGCCGAATATCACCGGTGCGCTGGTCGATGCCTGTGGCCACTGGATAGGACACAGCGCCGCCCGCGGCGTGGCCTCCATGGGCAGCAGTGAGAACACGCAGTACCGCTTTGTCACGTCACTGAAACCCCTGCTGGACGCCAGCGGTGGCCAATGGCAGCCCCAGCCCTGTAACAAGGCCTGGCCGGCGCCCGTGACCCCGGTCATGGACGAGCCCGTCACGGCGGTAAGCGATGCTGATGCCGGGCAGGACCCTGTCCCGCCCGCGCCTGTGCCGGACGCTGTGACCGAACCAAAGCCGCCTGTCACCGCTGACCCGCCCGCGGAAGTAGAACCCGAATTGCCATCAGTGCCCGCCGTGGAGCCGCCTGCCGAGCCGGTGCAGGAGGCAGTGCCTGCCGGTCCCGTGGCGCCGGTCAGTGCACCGGCCAGCGATGGCGTCAACCGGTTCTGGTGGGTGGCTGCGCTGGCCGCCGTCCTGCTGGTGATCGGTGTTTACTGGCGTCGCCGCACGACCACGGCAACCCCCCCGTCACACGACGGTGCAAACACGATGCCCGCCGGCTCACCGTACATTGAGGCGGTCGCGCGCCTGGTCAATGCCCGGGTGCAGCACCTGGTCAACGCCGAACAGGGTCGTGTCGACCTCGTGCTGGGGCGTTTTGATGCGGATCTGCTGCTGGATTCTGCTTCGGCGAGTCGCCGGCATGCGCGTCTGCACGGCAGTCCCGGTGACCTGTTGATCGAAGACCTCGGTTCAAGCAATGGCACCTGGTGCAATGGCGTGCGGTGCAGGCCTTTCGAGGCAGTGCCGGTCCGCTTCGGAGATGAGTTGCTGTTCGCTGATGAACGCTTTCACCTGGAGGCGCCGCAACCCGCGGCCGCGAGCGATTCATGACGCGCGCCAGCGGTGACCGTATCGACAGCTACGAGGTCCTGGAGGTGCTGGGGCGGGGGGCCTTTGGTGTCACCTACCTGGTCCGCGACACGACCCTCGATCTGCGCTTCGCGCTCAAGGAGTATTTCCCGGCGGGACTGGCGTCGCGACAAGCGGATGGCGCCGTGACGGCGCAAGCCGGCGGCCGACGCTGCGTTCCGCCGTGGCCTGCAGCGGTTTGTTGCGGAGGGTAAAACGCTGGCCCGCCTTGACCATCCGAACCTGGCCCGGGTGCTGCGCCATTTTGAGGCTCACGGCACCGCGTTTCTGCTCATGCCGTACTACGCGGGGCGCAACCTGCACCAGTTGCTGGTGCGTGACGGCACCTTCAGCCCGGCAGAACTGGCGGCGCTGGTCGAGCCGCTGCTCGATGCGCTGACATACCTGGAGCAGCGCCAGGTTGTGCATGGCGATATCAAGCCGTCCAACATCATGGTGAGCAGCCGCGGCGAACCCGTGCTGCTCGACTTTGGCGCGGCGCGGATTCTTGATGCCGGCGCCGACCAGGGTGAATCGGGCGCGGGCAGCGAGGGTTTTGCCGCCATCGAACAGTACCGGGATACGGCAAAAATCGGTCCGGCAACCGACATCTACGGGCTGGCGGCCACCCTCTACCGCCTGATCACCGGGCGCATTCCGGCTGCCGCGACCGCGCGCCAGGACGCGCTTGCCGCCGGGCGCCGCGACCCGCTCCGGCCTTTGCAGGGCCAGGCAGAGCTGGCCGCATTCAGTGACCGGTTCCTGGCAGCCGTGGACCGGGGGCTCGCCGTCGCGCCGGCGCAGCGACCGTCGGGCGCGTCGGAGTGGCGCCGGGCCCTTGGTCCCCTGGACGCGACCGCCCGGCCGCCCAGGCCGGAGCGCCCGGATACCGGTGAGCGCGTGCTCCTGCCGCAGGTGCTGGCCGGTATCGTGCTGGTGCTGCTGCTGGCGTTGGCCGGCTGGGTATTTCTCGGGGCGCCGGGTGACGACGAGGCGCCCCCGTCCACGGAACCCAGCACGCTGCCCGCCACCAGCCTGGCCGGGGACGACGCCTCCTGGGAACAGGCGGTGCGGACCGATACGCCTGCCGGCTTCCGCGCCTACCTGGGCGCTTTTCCCAATGGCCGGCACCGCGCAGCGGCCCGCGAGCAGCTGGCGGCCTTCGACCAGCAGCGCTGGGAACGCATCCGCGCATCATCGGCACTGACGGATTTTGAAGACTATCTCGAGGACTTTCCCGACGGGCAGTTCGTGATCGAGGCGCAGGCCCGGGCCGAAGTGCTGCGGGATGCGGAAGAACAGGCCGCCCGCGAACAGGCGGCCCGGGATGCGCGCGACAACGAGGCCTACGCCCGCGCCCTGGCTGCCGGCACCTTCGACGCGCTGGACGCCTACCTGGCGGACTTTCCCGGCGGTCTGCATGTCAGCGAGGTGCTGGAGCGCAAGGCGGCGCTGGAGCGCGCGGCGCAGGACGAGGCGGCATGGCGCAGCGCGGTGCAACGCGATCGCCTGGATGGCTACGAGGCCTACCTGCGTGCGCACCCGCAGGGGCGCTTCCTGGCCGAAGCGCTGGCTGCTGTCGAGCGCCTCACGCTGAAGCCCGGCAAGCGCTTTCGGGATTGCGATGGCTGCCCCGAGATGATGGTGATTGAACCCGGCCGCTTCAGCCAGGGTGCGCAGGACGAGACACCGCTGGCCCGCTCCAACGAAAGGCCGCAACACGAGGTGCGTCTGCCGCGCCCGTTCGCGATGGCGATTCACGAGGTCAGCTTCGACGAGTGGGACCGCTGCGTGGCGGATGGCGCCTGCCGCGCCCAACCGGTGGACAACGGCTGGGGCCGCGGCGACCGGCCGGTGATCCTGGTCAATTGGGTGGATGCCCAGGCCTACACGGCCTGGTTGTCGCGGAAGACCGGTGCGGTTTACGAGCTGCCAACTGAAAGCCAGTGGGAATATGTCGCCCGGGCGGGCCAAACCGGGCCCTGGGTGGGTGGTGACGCCGCCAGCGTATGCGCTAACGGAAACATCGCGGGGAGCGAAACCGGCTTTGACTGGCGTCTCGATGCCTGTGCCGACCCGTTCAGCGTCGGTACAGCCCCGGTGGGCTATTTTCCAGCCAATGCAATGGGCATACATGACATGGTGGGCAACGTGGCGGAATGGACGCGTGACTGTATGAACCTGTCCTACCTGGACGCGCCGGCGGACGGCTCCGCCTGGGAGCGCGGTTTATGCAGTTCCCGGGTGACGCGGGGCGGGTCCTGGTTCTCTGGTGGCCAGGAGATTCGCCTGTCCGCCCGTTTTCCCCTGCGCAGCGGTGAGCGGAATGACTTTACCGGTTTCCGCGTGGTCCGGGCGGTGGACGAATGAGACCGCCGGGCCCATCGACGCCGTTGTTGGCGCTGTCGTTGGCGCTGCTGCTGGCTGCGCAGGCGCCGGGGGTGCGTGCGCAGGATGGGGCGGATGCACCACCACCCGTAGACAGCGAGGATGTGGACCGGGAAGAGGCGGAGTTCCGCCGCCGCATGGAACTGGAGGAAAAGCCGGGTAACGCCCGCACGCCGGTGCCCTACACGCCGGACATCGTCGACGTGGTGCCGGCTCCCGGTCCCCTGGATCATCTGCCCCCCGAATCCCGCGAACACCTCGAGGACCAGCTGACCGAGCTGATCATTGCCAACGGGCGCTGGGAACCCGCCGATGCGCAAAAGCCGGCGCCGTATACCCCCAGCGAGGCGGCGCAGGCCGATCCGGCACTGCAGGTTGAGGAACAGGCTGCCTGGGCAGAGATGGTTGCGGCCTACCATGAGCGCGAACAGGCGGCTCTGGAAGGCGTGCCCGGGGGTGGGGGTTCAGGACCCGGCCAGGGTTCAGGCCAGGGCACAGGTCAGGGTGGAGGAGCTGGCGGCAGCGGTACCGGCGCTGCCGGTGGACAGGGTGACGGCGGCGGGAGCAGCGGCTCACCCGGCAGCCAGGCGCCGCAAGAGCGGGCGCCGCGCGAGGCCCAGGATGAGGCCTTCAATGCGCTGGAATTCCTGCGGCGGCAGAATAGCCGGTGATGGCCAGCCGGCGCCGGACCCGGCGCCGGCCGGGGCGACGCCTTCGCAGGGCGAACCCCTGCCACCCCCGGCTGAACCGGGACCTCCCCGGGCTGGACCGGGACCGTCGCAGGCCGAACCCGAACCCGAACCCGAACCCGCAACCCCAAACCCAGACCCAACCCGAACCCGAACCCGAACCCGGACCCGAACCGTCACCGGAAACTGAACCGGCAGCGCCACCGGAAACTGAACCGGCAGCCACACCGTCAACGGTGCCGGCAGCTCCACCGGCAGCAGATTCACCAGCCACACCAACAGCAGAACCCGCAACGCCGGCGGATGCCGGGGAGGCGCCCGACGGCAGTCTGCCCAGCGATGCACTGGATGCGTTGTTTCCTGCGAACGATGAAGCACCGCCTGATGATGCGGAAGACCCGCCGACGGTCAGCACCCCGCCGCCGGCGGCTGAACCGCCACCGACCGGTTTTCTTGCCTGGCTGCGCAGCCTGTTTTCCCCGGACGAGCCGGATCAGGATGACGCGCCGGACCCGGGTAACTGAGGGCTCACATCCTGCACGGCCGCGCCAGGCTGCGCCTCAGCGGTAACGGAAATAGTTGTTGAGGGCCGGCAACAGGAAGAACAGCGCCCGCACCGTCCGCTGCGTGGCGTACTCGCGGTGCTCATCGGTCATCTGCCGGTTCATCTCTTCCGCGGCAAGTATCTGCTCACGGAGAAACACCGCATCCTCGTTGTCGTCCAGCATGCGGTGAAAGGCATCGAGGCGCCCGGTCGTGTCTTCGATTGACCGGTCCGCCAGTGCGTCCATATCCTGCGCAAAAATCACGTACTCCAGCTGGTTGCGCGCGCGCAGCGTGCCTTCCTGGTAAGGCGCAAGCTCCGCGGCCTGGAAGGCGGGGTTGCTGGCAGCGAGGCTCTCCAGGCTGTCGAGGACGGCGCTGCGAACAATCAGGATTTCTTCCGCGAGGATTTCCTCGCTCAGGGCGGCGATGCGTTCCGGATAGGCGTTCTCAATCTGCTCAAGCTCTGCGGCCAGCAGGTCGCCGGCCACCGCCCGCAGGGCGGCGAGGTCGGTCAATGCCTTGAGAATACTGTTGCTGCTGGCCACCCGGTAGCCGGCGCCCTGGTAGCTGGCCAGGTCTGGAATTTCCGGAACGGTGCCATCGGGCGGGCCGAATTCCCCCTCGAGGGCGGCCAGGAGTTGTTCATCCACCCCGTCCGTCAGCGCCAGGGCGAAGCGCAGCTGCCAGTAACGCTCCTCCGGCGTCAGTGCCGGGTCCGCCACGGTATCCGGATCGGGCCGGGCGGGCGCGGTCCGGGGGGCGGCATTGGCCGGGGTCGCAACAGCCGGTTCGCTGTGCGGTGTGCCCGCGCACGCCACCTGGAGCACGGATGACAGGGCCAGCATCGACGCCAGCAACGGGACAGCACCAATACGCTGGTGGAAGCCGCGCATCCGGTCAGTTAAACAGGTACGGCCGCCAGTCGGCCTCGTCGCCACGGCCGCGGTCGCGGCCGTTCTCATAGCGCCGCCAGGCCGGGTAGGCGCCCGGCTGGACGACCCGTAACGTGCCATCGGGCCGCCCGTCGCGAAAACTGCCGTCGAAATAGGTGGCCCCGCCGTTGCCGTTATCATGAACAATCATGGCGCCCGGGCCGCTGGATGTTCCGGAGCGCGCTTCGCCGACGTACTCGATCATGCGGCCGTCGTCGGTCTGAATCACCCCGAAGCCGCGCCCGTCCGCCAGGCCGTTGATACAGCCGCCGAACCACCGGCCCTGGCTGCTTGCCTCGGGATGGCGGAAATTGCAGTCGGTCTGGATGTCGACGGTCATGGAACGAACCCGCGACTGGTAGAGCGCCAGGGTCTTTTCACGAAATTCGGCATAATCGCGGGCGCTGATCTCCTCCGTGCCCTCGGCCAGGCGGACCTGCACCGTGACCTGCTCCGTGATCGCCGGCGCCATTTGCGACAGGAAGCTCTCGCCAACCCGGTCGCCCAGCTGGTTGGTGGCGATGGCGGTTTCCACCGCCGCAAGGGAGCCGATCAACAGCGCATCGCCGAGCAGCGCCATGCCGGGGTCGTAGCTATTGCCGTCCCACACTTCCGTGCCGGCATAGACCGCGCCGGCCGCCGCCAGGATGGCGACCGCCGTGGCAATGTTCTGGCGTCGCGCGATGTCCCGGCGCTCCTCCAGGTTGCGGTATTCGGCGGTGATCAGCTCGCGCATTGCCTGGCCATAACTGCCTGTGTACACCCCCTGGTAAATGCGCTCCGACTGGGCGGCAAGAAAGCGCCGTTCCGCCTCGATCATTTTCTCCGCCAGGGCCAGGCGCGCCCGCACGCTCTCATCCGTGCTCTGGGACAGAAAGGCAAACGCCAGTTCCGGGTCGAAGGAGGCGAGGAGCTTCTGCCGGTCAGAGAACGTGGCCCGGTCATGATCGATCCGGCCCAGGGCCGCCTCGATACGGGTTCCCACGCCATTGGCGAAAGCCGCCGCAAAGGGGTCATCCTGCGGCGCGGTGAGCCAGTTGTTCATCAAGGTGTCGTTGAGGCGGATTTTTTCCAGCGGATAGGCCTCAACCGCGGCCAGTGTCAGGCGCGAACCCCCGGCGGGCTTCGTGGGCAATTGCGCGTAGCGCACCCGCTCTCCATTCAGGAAACTGATGAAGTCCAGGGCGCGCGTCTCTTCGGTCGGATGAAGGTCCAGGCGACCCTCGAATTCCTTTTGCGCGTGCAGGGCCGACTGTTGCCAGGCCGTCTCGATCAGGGGTTCGCTGGACAGCAGCAGCCCGTTCGTGGCGGGCCCCATCCAGTGGTTGCTGTGCACCACCGCCAGCGGTGTGACAATATCCCCGAAGGTCAGCGGCGGCGAGTCCATGAGCTTTTCCTCGTCAGGGAAGGAGTAGGTCATGAAGTCGATGGTCAGCACGGAAGGCATCGTTTCGGTGGCCAGCATGGGGCGGCTGGCGAGGTTGCCGTTTTCGTCCTGGAAAACCAGGTGCGGTGACAGCAGCACGGTGTTCTCCGGCAGTTCGTTGACCAGCGCGTGGTACAGGGACATGACGTAGAAATTGGACTTGGCAATGCTGGCGCGGGCGATGCTCTCGGAGTTGATGCTCATCCAGCCGTCATTGTTTACCGAGCCGCCAATCGCATAGCGGGAATAGGCCTCGATGTAGCGCGCCTCGGCGCTTTCCTCAATCACGGCAGGGTAGCGCAGCACCACCCAGGCATCCGCGCTGGAGCGGCTCTGATCAGTCACTTCCCGCGTTGCATCGTAACTGTAGGTGCTGCTGGCCTTGCCGCGCGCCGTACCGGCGCAGCCGTTGAGCAACACCATCAGTGAGCACCAGCAGGCACAACCACGCCCACCTGACGGCGCCTTGCTTACGGTGATAATCCGCCATTGCCTGTTTCATGCCTGTCCCAGTCACGTGTGCCTCATTATCCGGCATGCCGGCGCGGTTTGCAGGGGATTGACTGCTGCAATCTTCCTGTATGGGGCTATCATCCAGCCCATGCCTGAATATGACATGAACAGACCGGGTGCGTTTCACTGGCGGGCGGTCCTGTTGTGTTTGCTGCTGGGCGCAAATTTGCCCGCCCGGGCCCAGGTCCAGGTGCAGGTCCAGTGGGATGATGCGCAGCGTTTTGCACGCTTGCTGAAACAAACCGCTTACCGGCCATCTGTTCAGGAGATCGAGCGGGATGTCGTTGTGCCGGCTTCCCCCGGTTTAGAAGACTTGCTGGCCCGTGAGGATATTGCGGCAGAGCGGTTGCAGGCCGGCGTCGAGGCGCAGCGGTATGCCTATCGCCACGCGGTCGAGCTGTGCCTGCCGGCGCTGGAGCGTATTTCAGGCCGGGTGGGGCCCTGGCTGAGGGAGCTGGACGAGGTGCTGGGCACCGGCAGCGATGCGCAGGTCGTGGCGGTGTTTGGCGCAGCAACCACCGGCGGCATGGTGCAGGGAGAGCGGATCATTATCGCGCTGGAGGTCCAGTGCCGCTTCGCCGATTCGCCGGCCATGGCGGAGCGGGTGCTCGAGGCGGCGATCCGTCACGAGGCCGTTCACCTTCACCAGCTGCCACGGCAACAGACCGGCGCGCGTAACAGCCTGCTGCGCCAGGCACTGATTGAAGGCTTTGCTGACTGGATCAGTACGCGCCAGATGGGTGAGCCTGCGCCGCAGGCCAGGGAACGGGCTGCGTTTGGCGCGGCCAACGAGGCGCAGCTGTGGCAGGCGTTTCAGTTGGAAATGGACGGCATCTCTCTTGGCCAGTGGATGTACGGGCCCGGCCGCGAAGGGCAACCGGCTGACCTCGGCTACTGGATAGGCAGCCGGATCATTGACGCCTACATGGCCCGAACGGACCTGGAGTCAGCCCCCATGCAAACCCTGCTGCTGCTTGAGTCTCCGCAAGCGATACTGGAAGCCAGCGCCTATGACCCCGGCCGCGAACGCTGACCGGGGTGCGCCGGCGGCGGCCCTCTCCCTCTATCATGCCGGGTCATTGTCTGCTCATTGTCTGCTCATTGCCTGCTCATTGTCTGCTTGGGCCGCCCGCTGCCACCAGCGCCAGCTTGTCCTCCCGTGAGAGCTTCTTGATGGCCGCCTCGCGGCGCAGTGCGCTGGACCGGTCATGGTCGTTTTCCCGCCACACCACGGCCTGCGGCCGGCGGCCGGCAAAGTAACGGGCGCCGCGCTTGCCGTCGCAGTGTTCGGCAAAGCGCCGCTCCAGGTCCGTGGTCACGCCCGTGTAGAGGCTGTCGTCATCGCAGCGAATGATATAGACGGTCCAGGACAACTACTCCGGCTCCCGGCCCAGTATGTGGCGAAAGAACCGGTCGTTGGCCCGGGCGGTCCGCTCCCAGGTGAAATCCGCCGCGTACGCCAGGCCGGCATCGACTGCTTCGCCCCGCGCCGCTTCATCCAGGACCACGCGGTCGATACCCGCAGCAAAGCCATCCGGATCATCCACGCCCGCCGTGGGCCAGATCCCGGCGGAAACCTCCGGCAGGCAGGAGGAATCGGACACCACGCCCGGTGTGCCGCAGGCCATGGCTTCCAGCAGGGGCAGGGCAAAGCCCTCGTAGCGTGAGGGTTGCAGCAGGCAGTCCGCCGCCGACAGGAGCGGCGCCAGTTCAGCGCCGCCGACATGCTCAATCCAGTGGACCTGCGGAGCCGCGCCGGCATCGGCCAACAGGCGCTTAAGCTCGTCCCGGTAGTCGTCAGGCGCGCCGCCGCCGACGAACACCAACTCCCGGCCGGCGCTCCGGCTCTCGCTGTGTAACCAGGCGCGGATGGACAGCTCCAGGTTCTTGTGGGGAAACCAGCTGCCGAGCTGCAACAGGAAGGGTTTGTGCAGACCCAGCTGTTGCCGCACCGCCTCTTGCTGCTGCTCATCCGCCGGCCGGAAACGCCGGTGGTCGACACCATGGGGAATCACCGTGATGTTGTCCCGTTCCAGATCCGGGTAGTGGTGCAGCAGGCGTCCGCGGCCATAGCGCGTCAGGCAAATGATGCCGGTGGCCCGCTCGATATTGCGTTGCAGCCGCTCCTTGCCCTCGTAGCCGGCTGGTTCATCGAGTGCGCGTACATCGTGCACCGTGAAGCTGAGGGGACAGGTGGCGCTGCGGGGCAGGTGGTTGCCAAAGCTGTGGAACAGGTCGATATCGGCGGCGCCCAGGCGGGCCGGATTGACCAGCCAGCGGCGGCGCCGGCCCGGCGCCAGTTCATCAATCAGGCCGCGCTGCAACCAGCGGTGACCGCGAATGAACAGGTCGGCATCGAGTCCGTCCGGCGGCATCGCGTTGACCACTTCCCGGATATAGCGGGCAATTCCCCGGCCCCGGCGCTTGACTGCCTGGGTGACATCGAGGCCGATACGGGGCGCAGAATTCATGGGGCGTATCGTAGTGCAAGCGGGGCGGCTCATGTAAGCTGGGCGCGCACCAATTACCAGGTTGATTCATGAAAGTCAGCGGTTTTTGCTTCCTGCGCGACGGCGTGAAACTGGGTTACCCCTTCGAGGAAAGCATTCGCTCCGCCCTGCCGGTTTGTGACGAGTTCGTGGTCGCGGTCGGGCACAGCGACGATGGCACCCTGGAACGCCTGCAGGCCATGAACGAGCCGAAACTGCGCCTGATTCCCACGACCTGGAACGAGCACTGCCGCAGCCACGGCTTTGTCTACGGCCAGCAGAAGATGATCGCCCAGTACAACTGCACCGGCGACTGGGCCTTCTACCTCGAGGGTGACGAGGTGCTCCACGAGAATGACCTGGACTCCCTCCAGCGCGCCATGCAGCACTACCTCGGCGACCCGGAAGTCGAAGCATTGGCCTTCGATTACCTGCATTTCTACGGTGACACGCAGCACCTGCACGTGGCATCGCAGGCCTATCGGAAAGCCACGCGGATATTACGCAACAGCCTGCGGGCGATTGCCCCGGACGGGCTGTACTGGGCGATCATCAAGGAAAAGCGCTGGCACGGGGGGCGCAACAAGCGGCGCACCCGGTATCCGCGGGCCGCGGCGCTTAACATTCCGATCTACCACTACGGCAATGCGCGTCACGAGCGTTACGTGCAGCAAAAGGCCGCGGCTGGCAACCAGTACTGGGACGAGAAGCAGGCGTTCCAGTCGAGCTATGGAAACCTGGACCCCCAACAGATCGGTCCGTTTCGCGGCGAGCACCCGGCGATCATGATGAACTGGATCGCGAAGCACGCGAACCCGTCCTTTGAGTTCGATCCAGCCCATCGCCTGACCCGGCGCGAGAAAAAGCACCGCTTCAACGCGCGCCTGGAAAAACTGTTCGGCCGGGATTTTTCCAAGCGGCACTTCAAGCTGATCCGCTCCTGGCCGGGCTGAGACCGCCCGTGTCGCGGATCGTCCTGTTCAACAAGCCGTTCCAGGTATTGTCCCAGTTCCGTCGTGACGGGGATAAATCCACGCTGGCCGACTTTTTTGACGATCCGGCCCTGCGCGTGGCGGGCCGTCTTGATTTCGATTCGGAGGGGTTGCTGCTGCTGGGCGATGACGGACGCTGGATTCAACGCGTGATTCACCCCCGGCACGTCGTTCCGAAAACCTACTGGGCCCAGGTCGAGCGGGTACCGGACGAGGCGGCCCTGGCGATCCTGCGTGACGGCGTGACCCTGCAGGACGGCCCGGCCCGGCCGGCCCGGGTGCAACGTATCGAAGAACCCGCGGGACTCTGGAAGCGGGACCCGCCGATTCGCTATCGTGCGGCCATACCGACCTGTTGGCTGCAGCTGACCATCAGTGAAGGGCGCAACCGCCAGGTCAGGCGCATGACCGCGGCGATCGGCCATCCGACGCTGCGCCTGGTCCGGGTGCGCATCGGTGACTGGTCGCTGGGTTCCCTGCAACCGGGGGAGTGGCAGACCGTTTAAGGGTGTTCACCAACGGACGCGTTTTCCAGCAGCGCCAGTTCGCGCAGCACCACGGTGGCGAAAGCGCCCGGGGGCAGGTCAAAGCACAACAGCAGATCCTGCTCCTGCCATTCGTATTCCATGGCGCGGGGTACCAGCCGCAGGGGGCGCCGCTCGGCGCGCATACGCAGGTCTTCAAGGCCGGCCGCCAGTTCCGGTTCTTCGGCCAGCACCCGTCGCTCAAGTTCGGCGCAGGCGCCGGTGGCCGCGGCATCGCCGGTTCCGTGGAGTGGACCCGAGGGGTGGATATCGAATTCCGCCAGGCGTTCGGCCATGCCGGTCGGCGGCCCGGGCAGGGCGAACCAGCTGCGTGAGCCATCCAGGATGACCGCTTCGCCTTCCATGAGCTGATTCCAGCTGCCGTCTCTGACCCGCTCGGCCAGTACCCGGTTAAACAGCTGGGAGCGGGCGGCGGACAGGTAAAGCCCCCGCTCGAACCGTGGCGTTCTGCCCAGGGTGCCGTTGAACAGCGCACGGGCCCGGTCCAGGTTGCCGCCGTTGATACCGAAGCGCTGCTCGCCGAAGTAATTTGGCACACCCAGGGCGATTTGCGACAGCCGCGCATCCAGCAGCGCCTGATCGCCCTGGACCTCGCGCAGGCGGATGCGGAAGCGGTTGGCCTTCAGGCCGCCGCGGCGCACCGCATGACGCGCCCGGCGCCACTCGATGAGCTCCACGCCCGCGGGCAGTTGCCCGCCAATTGCTGACGGGTCCAGGGTCTCAATCGGCAGGGAGAACCACTGGCTGGTGACTGCATGGCGGTCTTTCAGTCCCGCGTAGCCCACCTGCCTGATGCCTGCGCTGCCCAGCGTGGTCAGAACCCGGGCGACGTCCTTGGTGTTCAGGTTCCGCTTACGCAGGTGCAGCCACCAGTGGGCGCCGCCCTCGTGGGCCGGCACCTCGAGCAGTTCCTCGACCTGGAAATCCTCGGCGGTCGTGCGAAACCGGGCTTCGGCAACCGGCCCGCCCCAGGCGAACGGCAGGCCATGGGCGGGATTCCGGGAGGTTTGGGTGCTTGCGGGGCTTGCGGTAGACATGGGCTGATTGTACGGTCAAAGCCCGTTTGAAACCGCCCCGAGCCCGACCCTGGAGACCGCCATGACGATCCTGACCCTGAACCCCCTGGTGAAAGATATCGGCGATTTTGAAGTACGGCGGCTGCTGCCCGCCGAGCAGCAGCGGGCCGTGGGGCCTTTCGTGTTCTGGGATCACTTCGGCCCGGTGACACTGCCCGCAGACCGAAACATGGATGTGCGGCCGCACCCGCACATTGGCCTGGCCACCCTGACCTGGCTGTTTGACGGCGAAATCATGCACCGGGACAGCCTGGGGAATGAGCAGAACATCAAGCCCGGCGCGGTCAACTGGATGACCGCCGGCCGCGGCATCGTGCATTCCGAGCGCACGCCGGAGGAACTCCGCGGTGCAGAGAAGCCGCTGCACGGCCTGCAGATCTGGCTGGGACTGCCGGACGAGGCGGAGGAGGTTGCCCCGGATTTTCAGCATTATGCGGCCGACCGGATCCCGGAAGTGCGCCTCGGCGAGGTCACCCTGAGCCTGATCGCCGGGCGCGCGCTCGGCGCGAGGTCACCCGTCGCGGTCTACTCGCCGCTGTGTTACCTGGCGGCAAGCCTGGCGCCGGGGCAGGGTTTCGAGTGGACCCGTCACTATCCGGAGGAGGCCATCTACGTGGTGGCCGGAGACCTTGAAATCGACGGTGTGACGATTGGGGCCCACAGCATGGCCGTCCTGCCGGACCGGGACCAGGTTCAGGTGTCCAGCGACTCCGGCGCCACCATTGCGATCCTGGGCGGCGAGCCGCTCGGTAAGCGTTTCCTGGTCTGGAATTTCGTTTCCAGCAGCCGCGACCGCATCAGCGCCGCCGCCCGGCTCTGGGATGAGGGCGGCTTCGACCGGGTTCCCGGTGATGACGAATTTATTCCGCTGCCCGACACGGTGCGGCGTTAGCCGGCAGGCGCTCAGTCCAGCTTCAGCAGCAGCGCGTGCTCGAAATCCGGTTCCGCGCCGGCTGTTGCGTGGCGGGCGAAGCTGCGGGCGGAAATGCCGGCCTCGTGAACGGAGTTTTTATCTCCGGTAAGCAGGGGGTGCCAGGCCGGCAGCTCCCGGCCCTCGTGCAGGCGCCGGTAAGCGCAGCTGGCCGGCAGCCAGCCAAAGGCCTCCGGGTGCCCGGCGCTCAGCACCAGGCATTCCTTTACCCGTTCTGCCCTGTGCGTGTAATCGCTGCAGCGGCAGGCATCAATGTCCAGCAGTTCGCAGGCCAGGTCGGTATAGAACACCTCGCCGCTGTCCTCATCTTCCAGCTTATGCAGGCAGCACAGGGCGCAACCGTCGCACAGCGACTCCCATTCCGGGCCGCTCATCTCGGCGAGTGTTTTGCGGCTCCAGAAGGGCGCTGACATGACCGCTGCCGCTTACTCGGCGCCGGTGAGGTCGTTGTACAGCGTCTGGGTCATGCGCTCCGTGGTGATGAATTGCCAGTTACGGCTGTCGAATTCTCCGAGCGGGTTCGCCGCCAGGATCTCTTCTTCGCTCATGCCTTCGGCAATCATGGCGCGGACTTTCGCCTGCCCGGCCACGAGTACCGCGAGGTCTTCTTCGACACCGGCCTTGTTGGTCAGGGGGCCGTGTCCGGGAATGATCTGCGTCTCATCGTCCGCCAGGGCCAGGATGGCCTGCTGGCCGGCGATGTAGCCGTCAACGGAACCGCCGTTGTTCAGGTCGATAAAGGGAAACAGCCCGTGAAACACGATGTCCCCGCTGTGAATCACGTTGGCTTGCGGGAAGTAGATGATCGCATCACCGTCCGTATGGGCCGAGGGAACGTGCACCACCCGCGCCTCGATGCCATCGAGGTGAAAAGTGACGCCGTCCGCAAAGGTCACGACCGGAAGGCCCCCGGGGCCGCCGGCAGGTTGAGGGTTTGCCTCCAGGCGTTTGCGGATGTTGTCGTGGGCAAAAATCACCGTGCCGGTTTCCGCAAAGTGCGCGTTGCCGCCGGCATGATCACCGTGAACGTGCGTATTGATCATGAAATTGATGTTGCGGCCCGCCGTGTCGGTGACGTGCGCCAGCAGGGTCGGCGCCAGTGGCTCCAGGCCGTCATCGATCATCGCGACATACTCTTCTCCGACCAGAACGGCCATGTTGCCGCCACCAAAGCCACCAACCCCTTCAACCATGAAAATGCCGGGGGTGAGTTCGGTGGATTTGAAGGAGATCTCCGCCTCCTGGGCGAAGGCGCTGCCGCTCAGCAGGGCGGACGCGAGGGCAAGGGGATAGAGGGCTCGGTGGTTCATGTGTTTCTCCAGAAAGGGTTGGCTGGCGTTCAGGCCGGATTCGTCAAGGGTGCTTTTGAATGGGGTTACGCTATTCGATCATCTGCAGCGGGCTTGGCGCTCAGCGCCGTTCGAGCACAAACCCGGTGCGGGGAAAATGCACGGCGGTTCTGCCCAATTCGTCGCTGCTGCGCTCGATCACGATCGCGTGGTGGTTCAGTGAGCGCAGGGTGCCGCTGACCGGATCCTGGCCATAGTCATCCGGGGTGACGGTGACCGGCTCGCCGGCCTGGAAGTCATGAAAGGCGCCGGCTTCCACGTGGCCGCCATTCTCCGGCTCCGAGGCGGCGGCAATGCGCAGCGCCTCGCGGCTGTCCAGCTCCGTGCGCTGCCCGCGGCCGATGGTCTCCATCGCTTCCGACCAGCGGTTGATCTCCGGGAAGGGCTGCAGCAGCTCGGTCGCGCGGGGGATGTTGCCGCGGGCCATCCACACCGGAAAGTAGGCCAGCACGTCGACCCAGGCCGGCTGTTCCCCCAGCAGGTAGGGCCCCTTGCCGCCGGCCAGTTCATCTTCCAGCAATTGGCAATTGGCCTGGAACTGCGCGTAGGCATGCGGCATGCCTTCCGCCATGCGGTCAAAATCCATGAAATTGAAAAAGTTCTTGCGGTCTTCCAGCACCTCGTCGGGGATGTGCTCGTTCTCACCCATGGACAGGCCTGCCCCGGGCTCGAAAAAGGCCGTGTCACTCCAGCGCCCGAGCGCATATGCGAGGCCCCGGTGGCCGGCAGGAAACAGGCTCGGTTCCGGAAAGCGGCGTTCGAGTTCCCGCGCAATCAGGGCGGAGTCGCAATAGATGTCGGCGCCGATCTGGACCACCGGTGTTTTCCGGTAACCGCCGGTCAGGGCGGTCAGGTCAGGCTTGGGCATGATCATGGGGATCTGCACGGAAGACCAGGGCAGGTTCTTGATGCCGAATATGAGCCGGATTTTCTCGGCAAAGGGCGAGGGGTCGTGGTGGTGCAGGATAAGCTGGGTCATGGTGCGGAGTCCGTTCAACGGCGGCCGCCATTACAGCGGCCGGAAGAGAAAAAAGCAAACCGGCCGGTTTTTGTCAGATCCAGCCGGAAAGTTCCCGTCGCACAATGGATTCCAGCATATCGATGCAGGGCTCTGAATCGTTCAGGCAGGGCAGGTGGGCGAAGTTTTTGCCGCCCGCCTCGGTAAATTCGCCGGCCACTTCCACGGCGATTTCCTCAAGGGTTTCCAGGCAGTCGGAAACGAAGCCCGGATTGAACACCGCGATACTCTCCACGCCCTGGTCCGCCAGTTCCTTCACCGTGACATCGGTAAAAGGCTGCAGCCACTCCTTCGGCCCGAAGCGGGACTGGAAGCAGGTGATCAGCTTGCCCTTGGGCCAGCCCATGCGGGCTTCGAGCAGCCGCGAGGTTTTGTGGCAATGACAGTGGTAGGGGTCGCCCTTGTCGAGGTAATCCTTGGGCACGCCGTGGTAACTGGCCAGGATGTGTTCCGGCTCAAAATCCAGCCCGGCAAGCTGTCGCTCCAGGCGGGTTGCCAATGCCTCGATGTACACCGGGTCATCGTGGAAGGGCGGCGCGGTCCGCAGTGCGGGCATCCAGCGCATTTCGCTCAACGATTGAAATGTCTTGTCGGAGACGCTGGCGGTGGTTGCGGCGCTGTATTGCGGGTACAGGGGCACAATGAGAATCTGCTCGCAGCCCGACGCCTGTAACGCGGCCAGGCGCGACGGGATGGACGGATTGCCGTAACGCATTGCCCAGTCGACCTCGACCCGCGGCTGGTCCACGAGGCGTTCGGCCAGTTGCTCGCCCTGGGAGCGGGTGAACGTGCGCAGGGGTGATTCGTTGAGTTCTTCGTTCCAGATCGAGGCGTAGAGTTTGCCCGACTTGGCGGGACGCGTATTGAGGATGATGCCGTGCAGGATCGGCCACCACAGAATGCGGGGCAGCTCAATCACCCGCGGATCGGACAGGAACTCCGCCAGGTAGCGGCGCATGTTTTTGCGGTCATGGCCGTCCGGGGTTCCGAGGTTAACCAGCAGGACCCCGGTTTTTCCAACCCGCACCGCGGGATGTCCTTCCGGCAGCGGGCCGGGATCCCGCTGCACGGGCTCGGCAACGGGACAGACGCGCTCGGGCGCGATGGATTGGGGCTCAGCCGGATTCATGACGGTCTGTAAAGCTTCCAAGCTCATGGCAAAGGCCTATTGTGCGTGAAACGGAACGGAAACGCATGGATCATGCCAGATGTCGCCCCCCGTCCATGTGAATGACGCGTCCAGTGACATAGCGGCTGCCGAGCAGGTAATCAACCTGGTGCTGCAGTTCGTCCAGTCCTCCCTCGCGGGCCAGCAGGCTTTTCGCAAGGGCTTTGCGCCGGTAGGCCTCGTCGTCACCCTCGTTGAACAGGATCAGCGCGGGCGCGATGCTGTTGACCTTGACCTGCGGCGCCAGCAGGCTGGCGAAGGACAGGGTCAGGTTGTCCTGGGCGGCTTTGCTGGCGGCGTAGGCAATGTGCTTGCGGCTGCCGCGTGTGCTGACGTAGTCGCCGATGTGGATGATATCCGCCGGTTCCGGCGCCCGGGCGCGCAGGCAGTCCGCCAGTCCGAGGTTGATTTCGTAAGGGGCGCCGGCATGCACACGCATCATCCGCTCAAAAACCTGACGTGGCGAAGCATCCGGCGTTTCCGCCATCCAGTCCGATGCGTTGTGAATAATGGCCCGCAGACGCGGCGCCTGCGCCCGGACCTGGTCGATCAGCTGCCCGACGTCGCCCTCTTCGGCGAAATCGCAGCGCAGCAGGCTGGCGCCCTGCGCCTGCAGATCATCCAGGGCTGTCGCGGTGGTTGCGAAAGGTGCCAATGACCGGTTGTCCGCGTTCCAGGAAGGTCCGCGCAAGGTGCAGGCCGACGCGTTTGCCCACCCCGGTGACAAGGATGGGCGCCGCGCTCACGGATTCAGGAACTCCGCACGGGTGTGGATGTTTTCCTTGAAGCAGCCGCCCAGGGCCGTGGTGCTGGTCTGCGAGTTGCTGTCCTTGATGCCACGTGACTTGACGCAGTAGTGCACCGCGTCAATGCTCACCGCCACGTTGTCGGTCTCCAGCAGCGCCTGCAGTGCGACCAGGATCTGCCGCGTCAGGCGCTCCTGGACCTGGGGACGCTGGCCGAAGAACTGCACCACCCGGTTGATCTTGCTCAGGCCGATGATGCGCTTGCCCGGGATGTAGGCGACCTTGGCCTTGCCGTCGATGGTCACGAAGTGGTGTTCGCAGGTGCTGGTCAGATCGATGTCGCGGATTTTCACCATCTCATCGGCGCCCATCTTGTTGTCGATGAGGGAGAGCTTGGGGAAATGGCGGTAGTCCAGGCCGGAAAATATCTCGTGAACATACATCTTCGCGATGCGGTGCGGCGTTTCGGCCAGGCTGTCATCGGACAGGTCCAGCCCCAGCGTTTCCACCACGTCACGTCATCAGGTCGCGGATTCGCTTGTATTTCTGGTCCGGGCTCAGGCCGTTGTCCAGCATGGGTGTTTCCAGCCCCTCGCGGATCAGGGTGTCGCGCACCAGGATGGCCTCGGGCTGAGAGGTGCTCATCCCGTGCGGCGGCTGAAAAGTTGATGGCGATCGGATCAGGGCTCATGAGGCTTTCTCCAGGACGGTAAGCTGCGCCGATGATTCGGCTTGGTATTCGAGAGACAGGGACACGGAGTCGGCAAACCGCAGGGCATGGGGCTTGTCGATGGTTACGCGGGCGAAGTTGACTTCTGCTGGAGCGCTGCACAGTTCCAGCACGTCGGCGACCAGGCGCTCAAGCAACAGAAACTGGCCGTCTTCCACCAGGGCGATGACCTGCTTGGTGATGGTCTTGTAATTCAGCGCTTCCTGCACCTCGTCCTGCAGGGCGGCGGCGTTGACCGCGTAGCGGATCTCGATGTTCAGGACCACGTCCTGCTTTTTGGTGCGCTCCTCCGGGTTGAACCCGATGAAAGTGCGCAGGCGCAGGTTGCGAATATTGATTATGGCGTTGGACAAAGGCATCGTGTTGATGTGTTCCAGAAGGTGGGAGGCAGATTTGCGAGGATTGAAGTGTGTTCTTGCGGCGGTAAAGCGCCCATCAATTACGCGTGAACCGGCTGTGAAGGCCCGGGCGTCATTTCAGCGCCCTGCGAACGCCGTTTTTTCCGGTCTGGTGTGGAGCATGCGCACGGGGGCAGGCAGATTCCGGGTGATTTGCTGATGCAGGATGGAACATCTCTTGCACTGCTTGGCGGGTTGATCCTGGCGGCCGTGATCGCGTCGGTTCGCGCGCCCTGGCGCGCGCTGCTGGGTGAATCCGCCAGGCAGCACACGTTCATGGTCTGCATCCTGCTCCTGGCGCTGTTGTGGATGGGAGGCATCCAGGTGCAGGGCGGGACCCGGCTGCATTTACTCGGAATCACCCCGGTGGTGCTGATCTTCGGCTGGGAGCTGGCGTTGCTGGTCGGTTACCTGGCGGCAGTGTTGCTGACGGTGCTGGGTTACTGGGCGTGGCCTGCGCTGGCCCCGGAAATCTTTCTTTCGGTGCTGATTCCAGTCGCCGTGACCCGGTTCCTCCTGTGGCTGGCCGAGCTTTTGCCGCGAACCAACCTGTTCGTCTATCTGCTGGGAGTGGGGTTTGCCGGCGGTATGTTCTCCATGCTGGCCACGCTGCTCATCGGCAGCTGGTTGCAGGCCTGGGACCTGGATCATGCGCTCGCCTTGCTGCTCGCCTTCCCCGAGGGGTTTATATCCGGGGCCATCGTCACGGCGCTGGCGGTGTTCTTCCCCTCCATCATGCGCACCTATGACGACGTCCGCTACCTGGGGGAGTAAGCCGCTCTTTGCCCTGCCGGTCAGCGCAGTTTCTTGAGAATGCTGAACTTGCTCTTACTGTAGGGCGCGTAGCGGAGCGGAATATCCGGCCACCACGAGCGTTTCATGACCGCCTTGAGGTGGCTGAAATTGAGGAAACCGCGCTCGCCCTTGTAGGCGCCCATCCCGCTGGCGCCGACCCCGCCGAAGGGCAATTCGGGAACCGCCGAAAACATCAGCACGTCATTGATGCACATGCTGCCCGCGCTCAGCACCTTCAGAAAACGCTTTTCGGCCTCGTCGGATTTGCTGAACAGGTAGGCGGCAAGCGGCTTGTCTCCGGCCCGCACGTGGGCCAGCGCGGCCTCCAGGTTGTCAGCGCGAAGAATCGGCAGGATGGGACCGAAGATTTCCTCTTGCATTACCGGGTCGTCCGCCGTCACGCCGGTCAGAACGGTGGGTTCGAGGTAGCGGTCATCCGCATCATGCCGCCCACCCAGGGCCACAGTGCCGGATTTGAGGAGCCCCAGCAGACGGTCAAGGTGCCTGCGGTTGACAATGCGGCCGTAGGACGGGCTCTGCTGCGCATCGGCGCCGAACATCTTGTGCAGGTGCTTTTTCAGCAAAGGCACCAGCTTCGCCTCGGTCTGCGCATCGGTGAGCAGGTAGTCCGGGGCAATGCAGGTCTGGCCGGCATTCATGAAGCGGCCCCAGGCGATGCGCCGGGCCGTTACGTCCAGGTCGGCGTCCGGCAGCACGATGCAGGGACTCTTGCCGCCCAGTTCCAGCGTAACCGGGGTCAGGTGTTTGGCGGCTGCGGCCATGACAATGCGCCCCACGGCGCCGCCACCGGTATAGATGATGTGGTCGAAGTGTTCGCCGAGCAGCGCGGTGGACTCGGGTATGGCGCCCTCAACCACGGCGAAACACGCCCGGTCGAGGTATTCGGGAATGCGCCGGGCCAGCAGCGCGGACGTGGCGGGCGAGAGTTCCGAGGGTTTGATCACCGCGCAGTTTCCCGCGGCGATGGCGAACACCAGCGGCGCGAGGGCAATCTGCAGCGGATAATTCCACGCGCTCATCACCAGCACGATGCCCAGGGGTTCGGCTTGAGTCCAGCTGCGCCCCGGCTGGCCGAACACCGGCGTCGCCACGCGGCGTGGCTTCATCCAGCGGCGCAGGTGCTTGCGGCAGTGGCTGATTTCTCCGGTGACGTAGGACAGCTCGGTAATCCAGCCCTCCATCGCCGGCTTGCCCAGGTCCTGGTGCAGCGCGTCGAGAAACTCCGCTTCGTGCGTGACCAGCATGTTCTCCAGCGCGGTGAGCTGGCGTTCACGCCATTCCAGGTCCAGCGTGCGTCCGCTGGCAAAACCGTCGCGTAAGCGGCGCATGAGGTCTGAGTAATCCGGGCCGGTTTCCGGCGCTGCGACCCTGTTGCTGGCCTGATTGATTGAAGCGTTCATGGGGCGTGTCTCCTGTGGAACCGGTTATCCGGCTCCGTACCATTGCCCTTACCATGTACTTACACCATTAGCTGGGCCGTTCCAGTATGGCGCAGTGCCGGTGCCGGGTGAAGCGCACATTGGCCCCGACGACCTCAGCTCGGTGCCCGGGTTGGCCCTGCCGGCGCTGTCGGCGTGTCGTCATAGCCCTCCAGCAAGTCGGCCAGCCGGGCCAGCAGCCTGCGGACCAGGCCGGTCAGGAGCACGAATTCGCTGTCCTGCAGCGCCAGTTCATCCTCCATTTCACCGCCGTCATCGAGGGCGCCATCGGCGAGTTTGAAGCGGGTGATTACCCCGTCTTCTCCCAGCACGCCGCTGAGCACCGCGTCGAATCCAAAGCCCAGCTGGACGACGCGCATGCCGTCGCGTACGTGACGTCGGATGGCCTCGTCGTCCAGGTTGATATGGCGCCAGGTTCCCGTGGAGCGTCCGTCCCGCGGATCGGCCATGCGGCATTCCTGGCCCAGGCTGAAGCCCGATGGCAGCTTGCCAAGGAACATTTCCTGCAGCAGGGCGGCCGGGGCCCGCTGATACTTCAGCGGTTCGCAGCGGAAGCCGTCAAAACAGGCGCGCAAATGCTCAACAAACCATTCCGCGCGGCTGAGGGCGCCCGCGTCGACCACGAGCAAGCCGTCTTTCGGGAGCACAAACCCGCGTATCCTGCTGGATTGGACCAGCGCCTTGGGCAGCAGTTCCTCCCGGGCCTCATCCTTGAGCCGGCGCATTTCGCGCCGTGGCGGCGCCTCGCCCATGCGGTTGCGGTAATCCTCCACCCGTTCAGCCAGCGTTTCCTTGATGGCTGCGGCGGGTAACACGCGGCTCTGCGTGCGCAGCTCCAGGAGATCGGCGCCCGCTATGCGACGGCACAAGCTCGCGCCGCCCTGTTCGCCCGGCGACTCCCAGCCGGCGCTGCGTTCACTGAATGCGGAGCAGGGCCTGAAGGCCTTGTTCGAGAGTGCCTCGGACAGGGCCTCTTCGGATTCGGGCCAGGGGCTGGAAAGGCGGTAACAGCGAAGATTTCGAAACATGGCGTGCGGTTCGGGGGTGATGGGGGACGCGCATTGTAGAGGCTGGTCCGCGGCTTGAACAGGCGCCCGCGCTTGCTGCATGGCCAGGCGCGGGGCTGGCAGGGTTCACAGCTGCTTCATGGCGCCTTGCTCATTCTCCACCCCGAACCCATACCTGTTCCCACGCCATGAACCCCAGCCGAGACGCCGGTCTGCAGCGTCTGGAAGGTTTCCTTCCCAGCGCGGGCAGCCACTACCAGCAGCGCAGAAATTACGACCTGGGTCCCAGGGACCGCAGCAATGTGTCCATGCTATCGCCCTGGCTGCGTCGCCGCTCACTGCTCGAGGCGGAAGTGCTGAAGGCGGTGATCCTGCGCCACGGTCATTCCGCGGCGGAAAAATTCATCGACGAAGTGTTCTGGCGCGCGTATTTCCGGGGCTGGCTGGCGCACCGGCCATCCCTGTGGACCGCGTACACCCGGGTCGTTGGCGAACAGTCACAGCGGGTTAAGCTCGATCCGGACCTTGCATCAAGGGTTCAGGCTGCGGAGCAGGGCGCCACCGGCAACCCGGCATTCGATGCCTGGGCCAGGGAGTTGGTGGAAAGCGGATACCTGCATAACCATGCGCGCATGTGGTTCGCGAGCATCTGGGTGTTTACCTTGCGGCTGCCCTGGGTCCTGGGCGCGGATTTTTTCCTGCGCCACCTGCTCGATGGCGATCCGGCCTCCAATACGCTCAGCTGGCGCTGGGTCAGCGGGCTGCATACGCGCGGCAAGGTCTACCTGGCGCGTCGCGACAACATACTGAAGTTTACCGAAGGGCGCCTGGACCCGGGTCCGGGCCTGGCGGACACGGCGGACATTCCCGAAGATGACATGGCGCCGCTGGATACCGGACTGGCCTGGCCGGATTCGCCGCCGGACTTGTCCGAAGGCTCGGCCTGGCTGCTTACAGACGAGGACGCCACGCCGCCGGCCTGGTTACCGGCCAATGTTCCCGTGCTGGCGATGCAATCGATCGATGGCCTGTCACCTGGCGACGTTGCGGATCAGGCCCGGCGATTTACCCGGGGCTGTCTCGCGGATGCACTGGCGCGCCACGGCGGGGAGGCCAGGGTGTTCGATGCCCGGCAGGACGCGCAGGCTCTTCTGACCTGCCTGCAAGAGCGGGGCGTGCGGGCCCTGCATTACCATCACCAGGCCTACGGACCTCTGGCGGACGCGTTACAACTGCTGGAACCCCGCCTCAACGACGCCTCGATCCGCCTGCACGGGCACGTGCGCCCTTACGATCGCGCCACCTGGCCGCATGCGGGCAAGGGCTTTTTTGGTCTCAAAAAGCGGATACCCGCCATACTGAAGGCGATGGAAGAGGGCGGGGTGACCCATGCTTGAGCTGCGTTCGGTGTCCAAGTCGTATCACGATGGTGAGAGCGAACTGCGCGTGCTTGACGGGGTCAGCCTGGCGCTGGGCAAGGGGGAGAGCCTGGCGCTGCTGGGCGCCAGCGGCTGCGGCAAAAGCACCTTGCTGCAGATTGCGGCGGGGCTGGAGCGGCCGGACGAGGGCGCTGTACTGATGTTCGGTACCCACCTGGAGACCGCCGGCGAGCCTGAACTGGCCGCGATCCGGCGCTCGCGGCTGGGCTTCGTTTTCCAGGCGTTCAACCTGCTGCCGGGGCTGGACGTGATGGCCAACCTGTGTTTCCAGCGGCGGCTCAACGGGCTGCCGGACAGCGACCCCTGGCTGGATGAGCTGATCGCCGGGCTGGACCTGGAGCCCCTGTTGGCGCGTCCGGTCGAGGTATTGTCCGGGGGCAACAGCAGCGTGTTGCGATAGCCCGGGCGCTGGCCCACCGGCCAAGCCTGGTGTTTGCGGATGAGCCGACCGGCAACCTGCATGACAGCCTGAGCCACAAGGTCATGGCCTTGTTCGCACGCCTGGTGGACGAGGCCGGCTCAGGATTGCTGCTGGTAACCCACAGCCGCGAGATGGCGCAGTACGCACAACGTCGCCTGCGCCTGGAAAACGGTCGCCTCGAACCCGATCAAAACCACTGATGCGCACTGGTATTCTTCAGCCTGCTCAGTCACTACCGCCGTCACCCGGTGCAGGCGCTGTTCCTGCTCGCCGGCATTGTCATGGCCAATGTGTTGCTGGTTGGAACCCAGGTCATCAATGCCCAGGCCCGGGCGAGTTACGCGGAGGGCGAGCTGCTGCTCGGCGCCGGGCCGGCCGGCCGCCTGTTGCCCCCGCCCGGCGAGGAGCTTTTTGACGAGCGCTGGTATATCGAGCTGCGGCGCGCGGGCTTTCACGAGATCGCACCGCTGTTGCGCCGCTACCTGGTGACGGAAGACGGCCAGAACCTCGAGTTGCTGGGTATTGACGGCCTGGTGATGCCCGGTGCGGCGGGTACCGACCGCCGGCGGATCAGGGAAGGGCAGGCGGACACGGACTACGGCTCGTTTTCCCTGCCGCCGTTCCAGCTCTGGGCCGCGCCCGCCCGTCTGCGTCAGCTGGGGATTGCCGCCGGTGAGGAGATCCGCCTCGCCAATGGCCTGAGCCTGCCGCCGGCACTGGCCGCGCCGGATCGATCCCTGGGCCATCGCCTGTTGCTGGATGTGGGCGCCCTGCAGGAGCTGTCCGGCAGCCGCGGACAACTCAGCAGTGTGCTGGTGTTTGACATGGCGCCCGGGCGGCTGGCTGCACTGCAGGCGCAGCTGCCGGCGGGCCTGCGCTGGGTGCCGGAGAGTGATCAACCGGATCCTGCGGAACTGACCCGCAGCTTTCACCTGAACCTGGCCGCCATGGGACTGCTGTCCTTCGTGGTCGGCGTGTTTCTCGTGTACAACGCGCTGGCCTTCAGCTACACGGATCGCAGGGTCCTGATCCGGCGCTTGCGTCTGGCCGGCGTTTCCCGGCGCGAGCTGCGCACCGCTTTGCTGCTGGAGTTGGTCGTGTTCCTGTCCCTCGGCGGCCTGCTCGGCGCCTGGCTGGGCGCCCTGACTGCCGCCTGGTTAATTCCCGGCGTCGGCCAGACCCTTGCCCAGCTCTACGGGGTATACATCCAGTACCCCGACGGCCTGGTGCCCGGTGGCCTGTGGCCGCCGCTGTTGATGACGGGCCTGGCCGGTGTGCTGTGCGCCCTGTTTCCCCTCCGCCGGGCCCTGACTGCGCCGATGCTGGATCGTGGCGAGGCGGGCTGGAGCCTGGCCGCCGCGGCGCGTCGCGACCGCCAGCTGGCGCTGGTCGGTCTGTGCCTGTTGGCGCTGGCGCTGGTGCTCTACCTGCTGGCAACGACGGTACTGGCCGCACTGGCGGGGATGGCCTGTTTACTGCTGGGTGCGGCCTTGCTGTTGCCCCTGACCCTGCGCTTGCTGCTGGGTCTGCTGCAGCGCCTGGTGCCGCCGCGAAAAGCCGCCCTTGGCTGGTTGTTGGCGGACAGCCGCTGGCTGCTGGGGCCCGCCTCGCTGGCACTGATGGCCGTAACCCTGGCGCTGGTGGCCAACAGTGGCCTGAACACCATGATCGGCAGTTTCCGGACCGCCACCGACAGCTGGCTTGAACAGCGCCTGACGGCCGAACTGTACCTGCGGGACTCGGTGGACGCCGCGGCATTGCGTACCTGGCTCGCGCAGCAAGCCCCGGGTGTCGAGCTGGCGGAGCGTCACGGCAATACGCCTGGCCCTGGTGAACGGGAACGGTGACACGGTGCGCGTGGAAGTCGTGGATCTGCCGGATACTCCGGTATTTATCAACACACTGGCGCTGTTTGAAACGCAGCCCGATGCGCTGGCGAAGTTTCGTGCCGGCGAGGCCGCGTTGATCAGCGAGCGTGCCTGGCGGCTGGACGGTTTCGAACCGGGACAGGCGGTGCCGCTGTGTCCCGGAGCGCCACCCCTGCCCATCGTCGGCATCTACCATGATTATGGAAACCCTGTGTCCCAGTTCATGGTCAATGCGCAGCGCTTTGACGCCTGCTGGCCGGGCCTGGGCGCTTCCGGCCAGGCCCTGTTCGGGGGCGCCGCCGTGGACTGGCCGGCGCTGCGCCAGCAGTTGATCAACGCCTTTGCGCTGGAAGACGGGGATGTCATCGACCAGCGTGAGCTGCGCAATATCGCCCTGGGCGTGTTTGACCGGACCTTCTCGGTAACGCGGGCGCTGAACCTTCTGACCCTGCTGGTGGCCGGTATCGGTATCTTTTGCGCCATCAGCGCCATTCATCACCACCGGGTATCGCAGCAGGCGCTGCTTGCCAGTCTCGGCCTGTCGCGGCGACTGCGGGGCGGTTTGCTGCTGCTTCAGTGGGGCGTGCTTGGTTTGCTGGCCATGGTCCTGGTCTGGCCGTTTGGCACCTTGCTGGCGGCTTACCTGGCCGGCGTGGTGACCCCCGTTGCCTTCGGCTGGAGTTTTCCCCTGGTGCTGGCCTGGACGCCGCTGTTCCTGCTGGCTTTTACCGCGATCGTCTGCCTGTTGCTGGCGGTGCTGCTGCCGTCGCTGCGCCTGCTGCGCTCGAGTCCGGCGGACCTGCTGCGCTGGCAATCGGTATGAGCTGGTTGCGGCGACCCGGACCGGGCGTGCCGGCCCTGATGCCGGTCCTGCTGCTGGCCCTGTTAACGGCCGGCTGTGAACGCGAGCCACGCGGACCCGCGCCTGCCCCGGAAAACGACTTCGCCGTGCTCGCGCAGGCGGATGCGCGCTTCGAGCAGGCCCGTCCCGGCACCGGGCTGTCGTTTCCTGCAGACCATGGCGCGCACCCGGGCTTCCGTATCGAATGGTGGTATGTCACGGCCAACCTGGTCGACAACCAGGGCCGTGACTGGGGCGTGCAATGGACCCTGTTTCGCTCCGCTGTTGTTCCGCCGCAGGGGCAGGGCGCGGCGGTGGCGGATAATCCCTGGCAGGCCGGACAGGTTTACCTGGCGCATTTTGCGGTCAGCGCGCCGACGCAGCACCGGGCCTTTCAGCGCTATGGGCGGGGCGGGGATCACGGTGGCGTCCGCCAGGCCGGCGTCAGGGCTGAGCCGTTTGCCGCCTGGCTGGATGACTGGGAACTCGTCAGCACCGGCCCGGGCTGGCTGCCGCTGGAGCTGCGCGCTGCCCAGGCGGACGTGGCGGCAGACCTGCGCCTGGACAGTGATTTGCCGCTGGTGTTGCAAGGTGAGGCAGGCTTTTCCCAAAAGCATCCCGAGGGCGGCGGCTCCTACTACTACAGCCACCCCTTTCTGCAGGTTTCCGGCGAGCTGGTGTTTGGCGGTGAACGGGTACTGGTCACCGGCCAGGCCTGGCTGGACCGGGAGTGGAGCAGCCAGTTTTTACAACCGGACCAGCAGGGCTGGGACTGGTTTGCGCTGCACCTCGATGACGGGTCGAAGCTGATGGCCTTCCAGCTGCGCAGCCGGGCGGGTGCGCCCTACCGGCACGCGGTTCGCCTGTGGCCGGACGGGCGGCGGCGGCAGGCAGCAGGCGACGAGTTTACCCTGCAGGCTGCGCCCGGCCGCCTGGTTGCCGGTCGGCGCCTGCCGCTGGACTGGCGTCTGGACTGGCCCGCCGAGGACCTCGCCTTGCAGGTGCGGGCACCGCTGGACGATCAGTGGATGAAGCTGGATTTTCCCTACTGGGAAGGCCGGGTAGAGGTCCTGGACGATGATGACCGCCCGGCCGGCAAGGGTTACCTGGAAATGACCGGCTACCCGGAGCAGTAAGCCCGCTGATTTACCCAATGGAGCATTCTGCGCCGGACGCCTGAGGGCACAGCACCGCGGGCGGCGAAACCGGCAACCGAACACAGGAGGAAACCGCAATGACAGTATTCACTCCGCTTGGCAAGGCCTGCATGGCCCTGCGGGCACTGGGCATATCGGCGATGCTTGCCGCCGGTCCTGTACAGGCCGGCCAGCACGATGAACCGCAAAAAAACATCGTCGAGACTGCAGCAGCGGCCGGCCAGTTTGCAACGCTGATTGCCGCGGCCCGGGCTGCCGGACTGGTTGAGGTGCTCACGGGCGATGGTCCCCTCACCGTGTTTGCACCCACGGACGCGGCTTTTGCCGCGCTGCCGGACGGAACCGTCGAGGCCCTGTTGCAGCCTGCCAACCAGGCGCAGCTGGCCCGTATCCTGAAGTATCACGTGGTGGCCGGTCGCGTCGGCAGCAGGCAGTTGGTCAGTGGTGCGACGGTCAGGACCCTGTCCGGAGACCTGGCCGGGTTTACCGCAACCGATGGCGGACTCACTATCGAGGGCGCCCGCATTACCGCGGCCGATATTGATGCGTCCAACGGCATCGTGCACGTGATTGACCAGGTCATTCTGCCGCCGGAAGCGCTTGCCATGGCGACGCCGGAGTCGCTCATCAGCATGGCCATCAATGAGGGTGTGCCGCAGTTTAACCAGGGCAATCCCGCGGCGACCGTGGCGATCTACCGCATCACCGCCCGGTCCCTGATGAGCTTTGCTGACCTGGAGCCGTCTGAAAAAGACCGGCTGGCGCGTGGCCTGATGTCCAGCCAGCGCGTCGGAAACGCGGCCGCTGCGGCCTGGGAGCTCCGCTATGCGCTGGATGAGGTCAACGATGCGCTGCGCGAGCGCCGCGGCACGGCTGGTCGCTGATTGCCGCCTTATCCGCCGCCAGCTTTGACATCGAATTCACCGGTCCGGGTCCACCATGATGTTTATCGTGAACCCGGAGTACACCCCATGAAAGTTCTTTTTGCGCTCGGCCTGCTGCTCGCCAGCGGCAACCTGCTCGCCTGTGACAGCGACCTGCTGGACTACGACTTCCGCATGCTTGCCTCGGAAGACGAAGTGAACCTCTGTGAAGCCTATGAAGGACAAGTCGTGCTGGTAGTGAATACCGCTTCCAAGTGCGGCAACACCCCCCAGTACGACGGCCTTGAAGCGCTCTACGACCAGTACGGTGAAGAGGGGCTCGTGGTCGTTGGTTTTCCCTCCAACGATTTCCTTGGCCAGGAGCCGGGCACGGAAGAAGAGATCGCCGAATTTTGCCGGCTGACCTACGGGGTGCAGTTTCCGATGATGGAAAAAACCTCGGTCAAGGAAAAGAATGCCAGCCCGTTCTTTGCTGCGCTGGCAGACGCATCCGGCACGTATCCGACCTGGAATTTTCACAAGTTCCTGATTGGCCGTGACGGCGAACTGATCGCCGAGTTCAGCCCGCGCACCCAGCCGGATAATGACGAACTGGTGGCTGCTATCGAGAACGCGCTGTCCCAGTAAATTTTCAAATCCGGGACTTTCGCTAACCAGCCCCCCGTGCCGCACGCCCCGTGGTTAATCCCCTGTGCCTGAGGGGCCGGAAATCCGCATCGCGGCCGATCGTATCGGCCGCGTGCTGGTCGGGGCGGCGCCAACCAGCGTGTTTTTTGCTTTTCCTGAGCTCAAGCCGTTCGAGTCGCAGCTGACCGGTCAGCGCATTGCCGGGGTCGTGACCCGCGGCAAGGCCATGCTCACGCAGTTCACCTGCGGGCTGACCATCTACAGCCATAACCAGCTGTACGGGCGCTGGTTCACCAGCAAACCCGGTAAAACGCCCGGCACCCGGCGCAGCCTGCGCCTGGCGCTCCACACGGAACTCGGCAGTGCCTGGTTGTACAGCGCCTCGGACATCGAGGTGCTGGATGACAGCGGGCTGGCGGCGCACCCGTTTCTGAGCCGGCTGGGGCCCGACATCCTCGACCCGGAAGTAACCCCGGAGCGCATTGTGCAACAGCTCCGTGACCCGCGTTTCAGTGGCCGCAGCCTGGCGGCGCTGTACCTTGATCAGCGGTTCCTTGCCGGCCTGGGTAACTACCTCCGCAGTGAAATTCTCTTCACCGCCGGGCTCGCGCCGGAGCGACGACCCCGCGACCTGTCCGACCAGGCCTGCGAGCGCCTGGCCCGGGAAACGCTGAAACTGGCGCAACGATCCTACCGAACCGGCGGCGTCACCCTGGATGACGAGTACCGGGCGGGGCAGGGCGGAGCCCGCAAGACCGGTCGGGGCCGCCAGAGATTCTGGCTGTTCGACCGGGAGCAGCAGCCCTGTTACCGCTGTGAGCAGACGATTCTGCGTGAAACCCGTGGCAGCCGGCGCCTGTACCGCTGCCCGCAGTGCCAGTCCTGAGCCGCCCCGGCAGGTGGCCCGGCCGGCTTCATAGGCTGCGTACTTCCTTTGGATATTAAAAAGCAATTAGAAAATGCTTATTTATAGCTATAGACTATAAAAATTCAGGCAACAAACCCTTCGGAGACAAACCATGGACACGCGGAAAGTAGACGTCGCCATCATCGGCGCCGGTTCAGCGGGACTGAACGCGCGCCGGGAAGTGGAAAAGGCGGGCAAGCAACCGTTGATGATCGAGAGTGGGCCCTACGGGACCACCTGCGCCCGCGTAGGCTGCATGCCCTCCAAGCTGTTGATTGCCGCCGCGGACGTGGCCCACGAGGTCGGTACGGCCGGCCGCTTCGGGATCGAAGTCGATGACTGGCGTGTGGACGGGCCGCGTGTCTTTGAGCGCGTGCGTGCCGAGCGGGACCGCTTCGCCGGCTTCGTCGTGGAAGACGTGGAGGACCTGCCCGCGGAACAGCGGCTGCGGGGACGCGCGCGGTTTATTGCACCGGCGACCCTGCAGGTTGATGAGCACACGCGTGTCGAGGCTGATGCGGTCGTTATTGCCACCGGCAGCACACCCATGATTCCGCCGCCCTATGACGCGATACGCGAGCACGTCATGGTCAATGATGATGTCTTCGAGCTGAACGAGGTTCCGAAAACCCTTGCGGTTGTGGGTACCGGGATTATCGGACTGGAACTGGGGCAGGCGTTGCAGCGCCTGGGCGCCCGGACCACGTTTTTCAGTCCCTTCGAGGACCTGGGGCCGTTCACCGATCCGGAAGTGCGACGGGTGACCCGGGAGATCCTGGATGCGGAACTGGACCTCCAGCTGGGCTCACAGGTCAGCCTGGCGGAAAAGGTGGAAGGCGGTGTGCGCCTGCTGTGGAAGGATGCCCGGGGCACGGAGCAGGAGGCGGTATTTGAGAAGGTGCTGGTCGCAGCGGGGCGCCGGCCCCAGTTGCAGGGGCTGGGGCTGGAGAACACGGGGCTTGAACTGGATAAGCGGGGTTTTCCCGCCTGGGATCCCACCACCACCCAGGCCGGCGACCTGCCGATTTTCATCGCCGGCGACGTGAGCGGACACCGCCCCTTGCTGCACGAGGCTTCAGACGAGGGCCGTATCGCCGGCGCCAATGCGGCAATCTATCCGGAGCTGACGGCCCATGTGCGCCGCGTACCCCTGGCCGTGGCGTTTACGGACCCGAACATGGCGATGGTGGGGGCTTCGTTCGCCAGTCTCCAGCCCGGCAGTTTCGAGGTGGGCGAAGTGTCCTTCGCCAACCAGGGCCGGTCACGGGTCATGGGGCGTAACCAGGGCCTGCTGCGGGTTTACGGCGACCGTAAATGCTGCACCATCATCGGTGCTGAAATGATCGGCCCGCGTGCGGAGCACCTCGCGCACCTGCTGGCCTGGTCGGTGCAACAGGGTATGACCGTGACCCGGTCCCTGCAAATGCCGTTTTACCACCCCGTGATCGAGGAAGGACTGCGCACGGCGCTGCGTGACCTGGCCGGAAAACTTCGCGTCCGCGGCGGGTGTCACGGCGTGGACATGGCCACCTCGGCGGGAATGTGACATGCGCACAGATTTAGCAGGTTCAGGTACCTTTCTGGCCCGGGCGCTGGCAGCGCTGGTCATGACCGCCGGGCTGGCATTTGCGGATACGCCGACGGCCCCGGAAGACGGCGTTGGGGAGGATTCGTCAAACAACGAAACACTCTATCAGTTTGCACCGGCAACCCAGGATGGTATCGGTAAATTCTATTTCGGCCGGGAAATCTCCTGGGTCATGGGTCATCGCGGCGCCGGGTGGCTGGAGCGCCGCGGACGGAAGCGGGAGGAGCGCACCGACCTGCTGATCGAGGCCTTGCCGCTGCAACCGGACAGCGTGGTGGCGGACATCGGCGCCGGTACGGGTTACTTCAGTTTTCCCATGGCGCAGCGGGTACCGGAAGGTCGGGTGCTCGCGGTGGATATTCAGCCGGAAATGCTCGAAATCATCGCGCAACGACGCGCCGAAACGGGCATTGATAACGTGGAAACCGTGCTTGGGACCGTCAGTGATCCCGGCCTGCCCAAGGCGGGGGTTGACCTGATCCTGCTGGTGGACGCCTATCACGAGTTTTCCTATCCGGCAGAGATGGGCCGGGCCATGGCCGAAGCGCTGAAGCCCGGGGGCGTGCTGGTCCTGATCGAGTACCGCGGTGAAGACCCGTCCGTCCCCATCAAACCGCTGCACAAAATGACCGAGGCGCAGGCCCGTCGCGAGATGGCGGCGGTCGGCCTGGAGTGGGAGCGCACCGAGGACTTCCTGCCCCAGCAGCACTTCATGGTGTTTGTAAAACCCGGCGGATGATCAAGGCAGCCGGCGGCTGGCCTAATGGAGATCAGCCGGCCTGCCCCTCAGCCATGACACGCACGTCAACGGCCTGAAAGCCTTCTGGAACCCCGGCGTTCAGAGCGATCGTCCCCGAGGTGTCCGGGCCGGCCAGGGCCAGTGCCGCGGGCACGCCGGCGTCCAGCGACAGGAGTCGCCAGCGCCAGCGGCGCCCGTCCGGGCCAGTTCAGGTCCAGGTCCAGGGCCCCGTTGCCCGGGGAAGCGTCTCGATCTGGTTGAAGGGCAGCCCCAGTCCTTCGCCATCCGCCTTGGCCAGGGCCTCCTTGAGCGTCCACAGCTGGTAAAACGCCCGCGGGTCATCCGCATCGGCGTACCAGCGGCGCTCCCTGTGTGTCAGGACACGCTCCAGCAGCTCGGCTATCACGTGTTCCGGTCGCGGGAACTCCAGGTCGACACCGACGCGTACGTCGTGTCCGACGGCGCAGGCGACATGGCCCGGGGTGCCGGACAGGTTGAAATCCAGCCCGGGCGCCTGCGCCGCATGCCGGCGCCCCAACTCCGGTCGACGGTTGAGGCCGGGCTGTATTTCAATGTTCTGTGCCGCGATCTGCAGACGGTCCGCGAGCACCAGGCGCAGCAGCGCATGCGCGCAGGTATAGCGGGCGCGGTGCGTCTCGTTACGCAGGCGTGTACAGGTGTGCCGCTCCGCGTCGCTCAGCAGCGCAAGCTGGGCCGGGTCGACGGTGAGCGGCGCCTCGACCAGGTACAGCTTGCAGCGTGGTGCGGACCGGTGGCTCATGAACGCCGGACGCGGTTCAGTTGCCGGACAGCATCCACCGGCGCAGGCGGTTGGAGTCGCCGAAGGGGGTGAGTTTGCCGAAGGAGTCGAGCAGCACGATGGTCACCGGCTCGCCGTCGATGCGCGCCAGCATGGCCAGGCAACGGCCTGCTTCATTCAGGTAGCCGGTTTTACTCAATTCGATGCTCCAGCTGTCGTTCTTCAGCAAGCGGTTCGTATTGCCGTAGACCAGGGGCCCGCGGTTCTTCCAGGGACGCACCTCGATGCGTGTCGTGGTGCTGGCTTCCTGGATCAGCGGATAGGCGCTGGCCGCCTGGACCATTTTCATCAGGTCCCGGGCTGTCGAGGTGTTGTTCACTTTCAGACCGGCCGGGTCGGCGAAGTTGCTCTGGCTCATGCCCAGCAGGGCCGCCTTGGCGTTCATCGCCGATACGAAACGCTCCGTCCCGCCGGGATAGGTCCGGCCCAGCGCAGCAGCGGCGCGGTTTTCCGATGACATGATGGCCAGCATGATCATGTCCCGGCGGCTGAGCGTGGCGCCGTAGTCAAGGCGCGAACCGGTCAGCTGCACCAGGTCACGGTCCTGCTCGGTCACGGTGATCGGCTCATCCAGGTCCAGCCCGGCATCGAGAATGACCATGGCGGTCATCAGCTTGGTGATCGAAGCGATGGGACGGACGCTGTCGGCATCCTTGCTGTAAATTTCCCGCCCCTCGCTGTCGACAATGATGGCTGCCTTGGAGCGTAGGTCCGGTTGACCGGCAAGATCAGTAAAGGCGGCCGCGCAGAGCGCCGGCGGGGCGGCCAGGAGTACGCAGGCCAGGGTGGCCAGCAGACGGCGCTGCAGCGTCATGGTTCCTCTCCAGTGTTGCGGGCGCCCGGCGCCTGTCTTCAGGCAGTTGTTGTTGGTGTCCGGCGGTGGCCCGTCGATCCGCTGGGCGAATGATGGCACAGCCGGGTACCCGCCGGCAAAGCATTCTCAGGCGCCGGGAGTCGCGGGTGCCGGCGAGTCGCCGCTGACTGCTGGTTCCATAGTGGCGCCGGTTTCGAAGGGTTTGCGGCGGGCGTAAAGATAAAACGCGGCCGGCACGAACAGGAAACTCAGCACGCTGGTCAGTACCGTGCCGCCGGCAATCGCGATCGCGAACGGCGGCCAGAACCCGCCACCGTCAAGAATCAGCGGCATGAAACCGCCGAGGGTGGTCAGGGTGGTCGAGCCGATATGTCGCGTGCAGTTCATGATGCCTTCGATCATCGCGTCCCGGTCGCCGGCTGCCGCCCTGGCATCGGATTTCAGCTCCGCCATGATGACGATCGCCGCGTTGATCGCCAGGCCCACCAGGCCCATCAGCCCGACAATGACAACGAAGCCGAAGGGATAACCGAACAGCCACACGCACAGCAGCCCCAGACCGCCGGACAGCCCGGCGACCATGAACACGATGGAACTCAGGCGGAACGAGTTGAAGCTGAGCACGACCACGGTCACCAGCAGCACCAGGATCAGGCCGACACTGGAGAGCAGCTTGCCTACCGCCGCGTTGCGCTCCGCGGTCTCGCCGCCGAACTCGATGCGGTAGCCCGGGGGTAGCTCGAGGCCGGCCGCGGCGATGCGTTCCTGTATTCGCGCCTGCACCACGGAGGGCAGGACATCCGCGCGCTGATAGGCTTCGATCGTGTTGACCCGCTCACCCTGGCGCCGGGCGATGATTCCCGCCGCCGGCTCGATGGCCACACTGGCAAGGCTGTCCAGGTGAATGGCCGAGTCCGGGGTGGACCCGGCCAGGTGCAGGCGGAGCAAATCGCCCGGGTTTTGCCGTTCGGATCCCGCCAGGCGCAGGCGCACGGGCAGCTCCTCCGTGGCCTCCAGTATCGAGCCCGCCTGGACCCCGTCCAGCATGGCCTGCAGCTGGTCGGCGAGTTCCACCGGCGCAAGGCCGGCCCGGCGCACCTGGTTTTCGTCAACCTGCAGCGCCAGTCGCGGGCGACCGCGGGTGAGCGTGGCGCGCGCGTGCACCACGTCCCCGGTCATCAGCACCTGGGCGCGGATCTGTTCACCGAGCTCTGCCAGCACGGTCAGGTTGGGTCCGAAAACCCGCAGTTCCACCGGGGCAAAAAATGGCGGACCCTGCTCAAGTTTGCGAACCAGCACCTGCGCGCCGGGAAAGCGGTCATCCAGCTCCCGCTGAATCCGGGGTATCGCGCGGTTGGCCGACGCCACGTCCGTGGTGCTGACCATGGCCTGGGCGAAGTTCGGGCGCCCCTCGTAGCGTTGAATAATGTTGTAGTAGAACGAGGGCGTGCTTCTGCCCAGGAACCATTCCACGTGCTCCACGCCGCTGGTTTCCAGTACCAGGGGGGTGATCTGCTCGACCATGTCCCGCGTGGCGGCCAGTCCGGCGGCCGGGTCCAGGTGCAGTTCGATGGTGAACATGTCCCGGTCCGAGGGCGGGAAGAACTGCTCATCCAACTGGCCGGCGGCGAGGAAACCCGCCAGCGGCAGAACCAGGGACAGGGCCAGGGCGGCGCGTGGATGATCAATGACCCAGCCAAGCAGCCCGCGGAACCGGGTCTCCAGCGCGGCCCAGTGCAGGCCGGTATGCCGGTCCTGTGGTCGCAGGAAGCGTCCGGCCAGGCCGGCGACCAGCGTGAAGGACACCAGGTAGGACCCGATCAGGGCGAAGATCACCGAGATGGCGATGCCCCCGACAAATTCGCCTGCCGGACCCGGCATGATGGCAATCGGCATAAAGGCCAGGATCGTCGTCAGCGTCGAGCCTGCGAGTGGCGCCCAGAGGTGGCCAAGCGCGCGGCTCACGGCGCGTCGTGCGCTGTCGCCGTTGCGCAGATTGCGCTGGATGGTGTCGGTCATGACGATCGCGTTGTCCACCATGATACCCAGCGCCACCACCAGCCCGGTCACGCTCATCTGGTGAATCGGCATGCCGTACCACTGCAGGCAGGCAAGCGTGAAAGAGACTGTCAGCGGCAGGGCAAACGCGACCACCAGGGCCGCGCGCCAGCCGAGCGTCAGGAACAGCACGGCAAGAATGACCAGGAAGCCGATCAGAACGTTCCACACGAGGCCGCCCAGCCGGTCGTTGGTATAACGCTGCTGGTCGAAAAGTACCTCCAGCTGAATGTTGGCCGGCAATTCAGACCGGAACCGTTCCGTCAGGGCATCGACGCGGTCGCTCCATTCACGAATCCGCAGGTCCGGCAGCATCCGGGCGCCGATAATGATCGCCGGCTCGCCGCCGACCAGCGCCAGGTCTGCAGGCGGCTGGCGTGGGCCGCGGCCCAGGGAGGCGATATCGTTCAGGCGCAGCACCCGTCCGTCCGGGTCTTCGCGCACCACGGTCGCGCCCAGTTGTGCAATCGTCTCGAGCTCTCCGGAGACCTCGATCAGCCATTCCCGTTCACCGCCACTGAGCTGCCCGGCGGAAACCTTGGCGTCCCGCTGGCGAATGGCCCGGGCCACATCGTCAATACCCAGGCCGGACCGGGCGGCCGCCACCGGATCGATTTCAACCTGGATTTCTTCCTGCGGGGCGCCGTACTCGCGGACCAGGTCCATGCCGGGAATGGTCCGCAGGCGCTGGGAGAGCTCTTCCGCGTAGCGACCCAGCGTCGCCAGCGAGGCTTCGCCGGGTCCCTGCCACTGGATGGCGATCAGGCGCGTGTAGGCGTAGCCGCGGTCGTCGTCCAGGCGGCTGGGGCGGGCGCCATCGGGTAGCTCCGTTTGCACTTCACCGAGCTTGTCACGAACCTCCGACCACACCGGCGCGGTGTTATTGACGCTGTCTTTAAGCTCAACCCGCACCACGGAGATGCCCGCCTGCGAGGAAGAGGAGATGACGTCGATCTCCGGCAGCGTGCGCAAAGCGTTTTCCACCGGTTCGGAAACCAGCGCCTCCACCCGTTCGGGCGTGGCGCCAGGGTAGGGCGTCAGCACCGTTGCGATACGGTTGAGAACCCGCGGGTCTTCGCTGGTGGGCAGGCTGGTCAGCGCCGCCAGCCCTGCAACGATCAGCAGGGCGGCAAACAGCGCGATCAGCCGCGGGTTTTCAAGGAGTCTGGCGAGCATCGCTGATCACGTTTGCCTGGGCCAGGCGCACCTGTTGTCCCGGTGCGACCCGGTGCAGCCCGCCGGTCACGACCAGTTCATCGCGGGATAGCGCGCCGGATACGAACAGCTTGCCATTCCATGCGTGATGAACGGTGACACTGCGTTTTTCCAGCACCGCCTGTTGGTCGCCATCGGGGACGGCCACGTAAACGACCCAGGATCCCCGCAGGCCCTCGGTTACCGCCGTGTCAGGCAGCCAGCTGCCCGGCTGCGCCCGGGGCTCGGAAATGCTCACATAGGCGAGTTCACCCGGTGGCCAGTCGGCATTCACTGCAAGCCGCACCACCTGGCTGCGCGTGCCCTGGTCGACCACGGCGCCGATCGCAATCAGCTCGCCCGTGGTTTCTTCGTTGGCGACCCGGACCGGCAGCCGGTCACCGACCGCCAGGCCCGCCACCAGGTGTGCCGGAATACCGGCCCTGACCTCGCGAAGCCCGGACTCGACCAGGTTGAACACCGTCGCGCCGGCTTGCACGACTGTTCCCTCGTCGGCCAGGCGGCGCTGCACGCGCGCATCAAAGGGGGCGCGAAGCTCAGACTTTTCCAGGCGGATGCGGTTGCCGTCCAGGGCGGCCTGGTTTCGCTGCAGGGAGGCCTCCAGCAGTCGCACACGGCTCGACAATTCGTCGCGTTCGCGCTCGCTGGCCAATTGTTCCCGCTCGAGGCGCTCAATGCGCGCCAGGTTGCGGCGGGCAAGATCCAGTTCTGAACTGATTTCCGCGGCCCGGGCTTCAAGTTCGAGGCGTTCGGCGTCCAGCAGTTGCGTGTCGAGGCGGGCGAGGACCTGGCCGGCGATGGCGGCATCGCCTTCGTTGACCAGCAGTTGACTGATGCTGCCCGGAAGTTCGAAGGCCACGGAGGGGTTCTGGCGTGACTCCACCTGCCCGGCGAAGTCACGCAGCACCGCGAACCGGTCCTCCAGCTGAACCGGCTGGACCGTGACCTGGTGGAGGTAGGGCGGCGCCGTGTTGTCCGCCTGGGAACTCCAGTCGCAGCCGGCCAGGAGTCCTGTGACTGCGGTGAATAGGGCAATCTGGGCGAGTGTGCGGGTCATCGGCGCATAGGTCTGTTGGGCGTTAATTATGGAACTGATGAGTCCAGAATATAGTTACTGGACTTGCAAGTCTAGTTTTTTCCTGTGAACATCCCATGAAATGAACGCCGAGATAAAAACCACCCGGCCGCGCGGTCGTCCGCCCAGCAAAAAGAAGCGCCAGATGATCCTCGATGCGGCAACCCGCCTGTTCACCGAACAGGGTTATGAGGGCACCAGCGTGGACGACATTGCGCAGGAGGCGGGCGTATCAAAGCAGACGGTTTACAGCCACTTTGACAGCAAGGAAAACCTGTTCGGACTCGCGGTCGCGGAAAAGTGCCGCAGTTCCGGCGTGGATGAAGACGCCATCGACATGGAGCAGCCGCCGGATACGATGCTGCCCCGGGTGGCGCGCAGCTTCGTGGAGCTGGTCAAATCACGCGAGGCGCTGCGGGTTTATGCAATCTGCACCAACAGCGTCGAGTCTCATCCGCGGATCGCCGAGCTGTTCTATGTGCACGGTCCCCTGCGGACGGTGGAGGTGCTGTCAGCTTACCTGCGCCGCCAGGTTGAGCTGGGTCGACTCGCGATCGCCGACACGGACGCTGCCGCCTGGCAGTTATTCTGCATGTTGAAAGGGGAGGCGCATATGCGCGCCCAGTTCGGGCTTGTGCCCAGCCCGGAGCAGGAGGAGGCGGCATATATCGACAGTTGCGTGCGCATGTTTCTTGCCGCCTATGGCGACAGCCCTGCGCGGTGATGGCCCCGGGCTTGATTCGTCCGCACTGCCCGGGCTGTTACACTTATTGAGTCAACTTCGAAGGCTTACCGTGTAAGCCTGTAAACATTTTTCGCTGTCAACGGGGGATAACATGACGGAAGAACATCAATCCGCGCAGGACGCGGGACCGGAAACGGGGCCGGAAGCAGGCGCCGGCCACCCGGGCCAGCAGGGTCATCAGCAGGACGGGGAGCGCGAGCGACAGACGCGCCAGTGGGCCATGTTCATCCATTTTTCTGTCCTGGCAGGGTGGGTGATTCCGCTGGCCGGGGTCGTTGTGCCGGTGCTGCTGTGGCAGATCAAGAAAGACGAATTGCCCGGTATCGTGCCCCACGCCCACGTGGTGCTCAACTGGCTCGTAAGCAGCTTCGTTTACGGCGTGATCTGTTTCATCCTGATGTTTATCTTCATCGGCCTGATCGGCTTCGTGGTGCTCGGCCTCGCGACCCTGGTGTTTTCCCTCTATGGCGGTATCAAGGCCAACGAAGGTGAGCTCTGGGAGTATCCGGGGACCTTTATCAAACTGTTTTAGGGCCCCATGTAAGCCGGACCATTCCGGCAGCAGGAACAACAAACCATGTCGAACCATCAAGCAGGCGCCTCTGTCGAGGTGCTGAACATGTTGCGCGCCGGTTACCCGGTCATCCTGGTGGATACCTGGGAGGAAGAACGCCTGGAGCGGTTGCTGCGGGAAGCCGTGGGCGACCAGCCCCTGTGGACCTGGTCCGCGGCCGCCGGCTTCAGGGATGGCCCGGGGGCCGGAAACAAAGCCTTGCGTGACCCGCATGACGCCCTGGGCTTTGTCGCCAATGAGGGGCGCGACGCCATCTGCCTGCTGCAGGATCTGCCGTCGCTGTGGGAGCGTGATCCGACCCTGATCCGCGCGGTCAGGGATGTCTACGATGCGCTGGCCGACACGCCCGGCGCCCTGGTCCTGTCCCATCCGGGGGCCATGATTCCCGAAGATCTCTCGCGGGAACTGGCTACCGTGTCGCTACCGCTGCCGACCCTGGGCGAACTGACGGAACTCCTGTCCTCGCTCGCCGCGCAAGTCGGTGACGAGGCCCAGCGTGACCCGGCATTTGTGGAACACTGCGCGCAACAGCTGCGGGGTCTTACCGGCAACGAGGCGCGCGACCTGTACCGGCGCCTGGTGAGTGACGATATCCGCGAAGCCAGGCAGGCGACCGAGGCGGTTCGCAAGATCAAGGCGGAACTGCTGCGCAAGGAGAGCTGCCTGGAGTCCATGCCGGTCAACCTGGACCTGGAACAGATCGGCGGCCTGCGCGCGCTGAAGAAGTGGATCCGCACGCGCCACGAGTTATTCGGCCAGCGCGCCCAGGACGCGGGTATCGAGCCGCCGTCGGGCCTGCTGCTCATGGGTGTCAGCGGCTGCGGCAAGTCCCTGGCCGCAAAAATTATTCCGGCGGCCTGGAATCTGCCGCTGGTGCGCCTGGATATGAACCAGGTGATGGCCGGCGCCGGCGGCTCCCCGGAGACCGCCTGGGCCCGCGCGCTGGCGGCGGCGCAGGCGGCCGCGCCGGTGGTGCTGTGGATTGACGAGATCGAAAACAGTTTCGGTTACATGGACGGCGCAGCGACCAGCGGCAATATGACCATATTTTCATCCTTCCTGACCTGGATGCAGGAAAAATCGCCGGAAATTTTCGTGGTTGCCACGGCCAACAAGATTGAAATGCTGCCGGCGGAAATGCTGCGCAAGGGACGTTTTGACCAGCTGTTTTTCCTCGACCTGCCCAAGGAGGAGGCGCGCATGGAAATCCTGTCCATTCATATCCGCAAGCAGGGTGGCGACCCGGAGCAGTTCGACATCAAGCACCTGGCCGGACTCGTGGACGGCTGGACCGCGGCGGAGATCGAGCAGATGGTCCGGGCAGCGCGCCTGGACGCTTTTTACGACAAGCGCGACTTTGTCTACGACGACCTGATGCGCAACAGTTTTCGCATGGTGCCCCTGTCCAAGACCATGTCGGAGCAGATCAACGCGCTGCGCAGCTGGTCCATGAAGCGCGCCTCGCCGGCGGACTGACCGGCAGGCCGGCAGGCAGAAAGTCAGCCAGGCAGCGTCTCCCGGAAGCCGCTGTTTTACACGTGTTCGGAGTTGCGCTGGTGCAGCTGGGTGATCGCAATGTACTTTGGCCCGCTCACCGGGGGCGCGCCGCGGTGGGTGTAGGTCCAGCCTACCGGGCACAGGAGTAAGCGCCCTTCAACGGGGCGCACGGCCATGCTCTGCCAGGGATACTCGGTCTCGCCGCCCTCGTCGACCGTGTTCAGGTACCACAGGGCGGTGATGACGCGCGTGGTAACGCCGTTGCCAAGGTTATCCGAATGCCAGTCGAAGTGGCCGCCAACCGGGTAGCGTGCGATTTTCAGGGGCTCGTGAAAGATTTCACAGGGAAACGCCCGGCCCCAGGTCTCCATGTAGCGTTTCAGGTGCCGGTCCAGGCTTCTTATCAGCACGCGAATCTCGTCACGCCAGCCCTGTTGTGTGCCATCGAAATTGATTTCGGTGGTTTGTTTAATCCTGGGATTTACGGCGCCCTCCCGTGTGCCGTTGCCATAGCGGCCCGGCCCGACCTGCGGATCAGCGTCGAAGCGCTCAATCACCGCCCGGCAGAACCCCGGTGGCAGGCTGTTTTCGTAAATGCCGAAAAAGGCATTGTCCGGGGCACTGCCCGACGCATTGGCCCTGTTCGCGGAGGCGTGTTGTGCTCTGGGTACTGACGACATGGTGCAATGTTCCGAACGGCAGGCGCGTTATCTTGCCGTTTGAGAGCGGTCTTTGCACGTGCCTCAAGTCAGGGTTGACCCGCGGAACCGCAGCGTGGCCTGGTGGTCACAGGGGTAGGTTGAACTCGAGGGAATGTTAATGGATGACATGCACACGCCGGTTGCCAGAGCCGGTGGATTCAGGCCCGGTGGCTGGATTCGCGAGTGGCTGCCCGTTCTGTTGTTTATCACGCTGGTGCTGGTGGCGCGCTCCACGCTGGCGGATCACTACCATGTGCCCTCCGGGTCCATGGAGCCCTCGCTGATGCCCGGCGATCACGTGTTGGTCAACAAGTCCGCCTACGGCCTGCGTATCCCGTTCACGCACAAGGTCGTGTGGGCCGGAGACAGCCCGGTTCCCGGCGACGTGGTGATTTTCGATTCGCCCCGGGATGGTGTCCGGCTGATCAAGCGGGTAGTCGCGGTGGGTGGCGAACAGGTCGCCGTGCGTGGCGGCAAGGTGTTTATCGACGGTCAGCCGCGCGACTTCGCCGGGGAGAATGTCGAGCATTACCCGGCAGGCAGGGTCTCACTCAACCTGGACCACGGTGGTGGTCCGGACATGGCCCCGGTAAGGGTTCCGCAAGGCCACGTGCTGGTGCTTGGTGACCACCGGGGCAACAGCCGTGACGGGCGCTTTTTTGGTTTTGTCCCGGAAGACGCACTGTACGGCCGCGCCGGGGGCGTGTTCTGGCGCAGCAGCACCGGGCCGACCTGGCAAGCCCTCTGACCACGCCCGCCGGCATGCACATCAGCGCAGACTTCAGTCAGCCCGCGACGGTCAGGCCCGGCGAACGGGAATGGGTGCCATCGCCGATGGCGGGCGTGACCCGTCTCATGCTGGATCGAATCGGTGAAGAAGTGGCCCGCGCGACGTCGCTGGTCCGCTACGAACCGCACAGCCGTTTTCCCCGGCACGTTCACGGCGGCGGGGAGGAGATCATGGTGCTCGAGGGAGAGTTCGCCGACGAACACGGTACGTATCCCGCCGGCAGTTATCTGCGCAACCCGGTGGGCACCAGTCATGCCCCCCGGGTTGGCGCCGGGGGTTCGCTGCTGTTCGTCAAGCTTCACCAGTTTGACGCCCGGGACCAGCGCCAGTGCGCCATTGATACGCGACTGCCGGCCTGGCTACCAACGCGCGCGCAGGGCGTGTCCGTGATGCCGCTCCACGATTTCGACGGTGAGCAGGTCCGCTTGCTAAAGCTCGGGCCGGCAAGTTGTTTAGCGCCCCATGCCGCCAAGGCCGGCGAAGAATGGTTGGTACTGGATGGCGAAATCAGGGTGGACAGCGTCCTGTATCCGCGCCATAGCTGGTTGCGCTGGCCGGCGGGCAGCGTGCCTGCCGTGGCGGCAGGACCCGGCGGGGCGTTGCTGTACAGCAAGACCGGCCACCTGGGCAAAGTGGAAGGTCCGGCCTAAGCCCGTGCTGACCGAATACGGGGGGGTCAGAGGCCGTATTCCGGGCCGGCTGATCCGCCGCCGGGGCTGTGCCTTGCCGCCGCCTTGGCTATACTGCGTGGCGGTCTCCTTGAGTCCGGATCAACCTGAAAACCAGCGTGGCTACACGTACCAAAGCCGGTCTGAAAAAGGCCGGGAACCCTCGACACGGGAAATCCATGAACCACAAGATTATTTATACGCTCACCGACGAGGCGCCAGCTCTCGCCACCTATTCCCTGCTGCCGATCGTGCGTGCGTTTACCCGGGCCGCCGGCGTTGACGTGGAAACCCGCGACATCTCCCTGTCAGGGCGCATCATTGCCCAGTTCCCGGAGCGTCTGACCGAAGAACAGCGCCTGGACGACGCCCTGGCGGAACTGGGTGAACTGGTTCAACACCCCGAGGCCAACATCATCAAGCTGCCGAACATCAGCGCTTCCGTTCCGCAGCTGCGCGCCGCAGTCGATGAGCTCCGCTCGAAGGGCTACGACCTCCCGCCGTTTCCGGAAGAGCCCGCCAATGACGAGGAACGCAGTGTCCGCCAGCGCTATGCGCGGGTCCTGGGCAGTGCGGTTAACCCGGTGCTGCGCGAGGGGAACTCGGACCGCCGCGTGGCCGCGCCGGTGAAAGCCTATGCGCGCGCCAAACCCCATCGCATGGGCGCCTGGTCGCCGGAGTCGAAATCCCGCGTTGCGCACATGGAGAATGGCGACTTCTACGGCAGTGAGCAGTCGTTTGTTGCGCCGCAGGAGGACGTGCTGCGGATAGAGCGGGTGGACGACAGCGGCAAGGTCACGGTTCTTAAAGAAGCCGTTCCCGTTCAGCGTGACGAGGTCGTTGATGCCGCGGTGATGAGTTGCCGGGCCCTGTGGTCGTTCTATCACGCCAGCATGGCGCAGGCGGAGCAGGAGGGGGTTTTGCTCTCCCTGCACCTGAAGGCCACCATGATGAAGGTGTCCGATCCGATCATGTTCGGGCACGCGGTCGAGTGTTATTACGCCTCCGTTTTTGACCGGTTCGCTGACATCTTCGACCAGCTGGGCGTTAATCCGAACAATGGTATCGGGGATGTGTACAAGCGGGTGGTGGAACTTCCCGACGCGGAGCGATCGGAAATTGAAGGTGCGATCCGTTCCGTCTACTACGAGCGGCCCGCCCTGGCGATGGTGGATTCGGACCGGGGGATCACCAATCTGCACGTTCCCAGCGACGTTATTATCGATGCCTCCATGCCGGCCGCCCTGCGCAGTTCGGGCAAGATGTGGGGGCCGGACGGGGAGTTGCACGACACGCTGGCGATGATCCCGGACCGCAGCTACGCCGGGATTTACCAGGCGGTATTCGACGATTGCCGGGCGCATGGCGCCTTCGATCCACGCACCATGGGCAACGTGGCCAATGTGGGCCTGATGGCCCAGAAAGCGGAAGAATACGGCTCCCACGACAAGACTTTCGAGATGGATGCGGGCGGTGAAGTCCGCGTGGTCAACCAGGCCGGCGAGGTGATCCTGAGTCACGAGGTCGAAACCGGTGATATCTGGCGCATGTGCCTGACCCGTGACCTGCCGATTCGTGACTGGGTCCGCCTGGCCGTGAGTCGCGCGCGTGCGACCGGTAGCACAACCCTGTTCTGGCTTGACCCGGAGCGTGCCCACGACCGGGTTCTGATTGAGAAGGTCAATGCCTATCTGCCCGGGCATGACACGGACGGGCTCGATATACGGATCCTGTCGCCGGTCGATGCGATGCGTGAGACCCTGGCGGGCGTGCGTGCCGGAAAAGACTTTATTTCCGTGACCGGCAACGTCCTGCGCGACTACCTGACCGATCTTTTTCCAATCCTCGAACTGGGCACATCGGCGAAAATGCTGTCGATTGTGCCCCTGCTGCAGGGCGGCGGGCTGTATGAGACCGGGGCCGGCGGTTCCGCGCCCAAGCACGTCCAGCAGTTTGTCTGGGAAAACCACCTGCGCTGGGACTCCCTGGGCGAGTTCCTGGCCCTGCAGGTCTCCCTGGAGGGCCTGGCGGAGGCCACCGGCAACCCGGCGGCGGGCGTGCTGGCGCGGGCGCTGGACAAGGCCAATGCGGGCATCCTGACCAACCAGCGTGCGCCGTCCCGCAAGGTTGGCGAAATCGACAACCGCGGCAGCCACTTCTACCTGGCGCTTTACTGGGCCCGGGCGCTGGCCGAACAGGACGAGGATCCCGAGCTGAAGGCGCGCTTCACTGATTTTGCCAGGTTACTGTCGGACGCTGAGCACGAGGTGATTGACGAGCTGAACCGGGTGCAGGGCATGCCCGTGGACCTCGGGGGGTATTTCCGGCCTGATGCGGCCAAAGTCGAGGCCGCGATGCGGCCATCGACGCTGCTCAACAGCCTGTTGGAGCAGGTCTGACGGCCGGATTCTGAACGGCCCGCCGGCTGGCAGACATTTTCAGGGGCTGGCCGCCGGCCCCTGTTGCGGTTTGTCAGTCAGCGGCGGCAGGACCTGCTCGAAGTCTGACAGGGTCACATCCACGCGGCGCTCGATGTCCTTGAGCATAAGGAAGGCGCCGCGCCAATCGGCCTCGACCATGGCCGGCAGCGCGTAACCCTGCTGCAAATCAAAGTGGAAACTCATCATTACCTCATCGATGCGCACGCCAATGATGGGGCGCAACGTCTCGGTGTTCCACACCCGGACCGTTTTTACCCACGGACCGTCATCACCCGACTGGATCAGCATGTCCCCGGACAACCGCTGAAAGGTCTTTTCCCGTTTGCCATCCGGTGAGCGAAGCCGGTACGCGTAGCGCTCCACACCGTCGGTCGCTCCCAGGAACTCGATGCTGCCCGGTTGTATGACGTCGATAACATAGTCCGTGCGGGCCTTTTCCTCATCGTCCGAGTGATCCGCGCGGTCGTCTTCAAACTCCCTGAACTCATCAACCGTGGGTTCCCGGCCATCGATGCTCAGCAGTTGCCAGTGCTCCGGGCCGGGCCGGGTGGGATCGTGCCGGTCGACGATCGTGCCTTCTTCCGTGACCCGGGTGCGCGTGTACTGCCATTGCTCGAGGTCGGTGTTGCCGTAGCGAAGAATGGCCTCGCGAACCTGCGCCGGGGCGCTGACCAGGCTTTCGGGAATCAAATCATCTGTATCCGCGAGCACCGTGCATGGCACGGCGAGCAACGACAGGCTGCAGCCAATGGTGATGAGAGACTTGAACATCCGCTAAGCATAAGCCGGTTTTGTGACAGTTTCGTCAAGCAGGAGTCCCGTGAGCGTGTGAAAAAGACAATGCTCCTGTTGGCGCGCTGGTTCAGGCCCGGTTCAGACGGCGGACGGCACACTGGCCATCGTACCCAACGGCCGGTCATTGGCACCAACCTCCGGGCGTTGATGACTGGTCTTCATCGAAAAAGGACATAACGATGCAATCAATCCAACAACGCCCCCTGCACCTGTGCGCCGCCGCTTGCCTGGCCCTGGCCCTGTCAGCCTGCGCAACAACAACGTCCCAGGACCCTTACGCGCAGACCAAGCGCGGCGCGATCATCGGTGGCGCCGTGGGCGCCGCCGCCGGCCTGTTTGTCGGCGACGGGGAGCTGGACGAGGTGCTCGGCACGGCCGCGGTCGGTGCGGGTGTAGGGGCGGGTATCGGTCTGTACATGGACAAGCAGCAGAAGGAGCTTGAGACCATCGAGGGCGCCGAGGTGGTGCGTGTCGACGAGGAGACCCTGCAGGTCAATTTCGACAGTGACATCCTGTTCGACATTGACTCGTCCATCCTGTCGCGTGAAGCGCAAAGCGAACTGGATGATTTCGCCGATGTCATGAACCGCTATCCCAAGACCGCCATCGTGATCCAGGGCTACACGGACTCCACCGGCAGCGAGGCGCATAACCTGGCCCTGTCAGAGCGTCGGGCCGAGGCCGTGTTTGGCTACCTGGTGGCGCGCCAGGTGGCGCCGGACCGCATGGTGCCCATAGGCTATGGCGAGGCCTACCCGGTGGCCTCCAATGAGGACGCCCGGGGCCGCAGCCAGAACCGTCGCGTCAGCATCCTGGTCAGGGGCAAATCCTGACCGCCCGGCAGGGCGTAATCGGGCCGGTAAAACAGCATTCTTCGACAAAACGGGCGCGGGGCCTGGCGTATAATCCCGGCCATGCCCCCAGCTTCGTCCCAGACTCCGCTCTCCGGCCTGGCAACCGATCATCCCGGGCCTGCGGCCACCGCTGAACAAGGCAGTCGCCCGGGCGACACCCTGCGGCGCGTGTTTGGTCTGCAGTCCTTCCGGCCGATGCAGCAGGAGATTATTGAAGGCCTGATTGACGGTCAGGATGCCTTTGTCCTGATGCCGACCGGTGGCGGCAAGTCCCTGTGTTACCAGCTTCCCGCGCTGCACCGGGAAGGCGTGGGCCTCGTGGTGTCGCCGCTGATCTCCCTGATGAAAGACCAGGTGGATGCGCTGCGCGCCAACGGCATCCGCGCGGCCATGCTGAACTCATCGCTGTCCCCCGCGGAGCAGTCCGCGGTTCTGCGGCAGCTCCAGGCGGGTGAACTGGACCTGCTCTACGTCGCGCCTGAGCGGGCCCTGAGTCCCGGCTTTTTGAGTGTGCTTGAGCGCTGTCCGATCGCCCTGCTGGCGATTGATGAAGCCCATTGCGTGTCCCAGTGGGGCCATGATTTCCGTCCTGAGTACACGGGACTGGGCGCCCTGCGCGAACGCATGCCCGGGGTGCCGCTGGTTGCCCTGACGGCCACCGCCGACCCGCAGACCCGCGACGATATCATCGAGGTGCTGGGCCTGGAGCAGGCCAGCCAGCATGCCACCAGCTTCGACCGGCCGAATATCCGCTATACGGTCATGGACAAGCACCAGCCCAAGCGGCAGCTGCTTGGCTTCCTGGGCCGGCGCGAGGGTGAGTCGGGCATTATCTACTGCCTGTCACGCCGCCGCGTGGAGGAAGTCGCGGAGTTCCTGCGCGAGCAGGGTATGCGCGCAGCGGCTTACCACGCAGGTCTGGCGGCGCCGGTCAGGGAATCGGTACAGGAGCGCTTTATTCGCGATGAGCTGGCGATCGTGGTGGCCACGGTCGCCTTTGGCATGGGTATCGACAAGCCGAATGTTCGCTTCGTGGTCCACTACGACATGCCCCGCCACCTGGAGGGCTACTACCAGGAAACGGGCCGCGCCGGCCGGGATGGCCTGGATTCGGAAGCCTTGCTGCTGTTTGGGACCCAGGATGTCGCGACGGCCCGGTTCCAGGTCAACCAGTCCACGCAGGAGCGTCAGCGGCGTATCGAATCGCACAAGCTCAATGCCATGGTGGGTTTTGCCGAGAGCCTGTCCTGCCGCCGGCAGGTACTGCTGGGCTACCTGGGTGAATCGCGGGATGCCGATTGCAACAACTGCGACGTTTGCCTTGATCCGCCGGCGCGGTTCGATGGCACCGAAGCGGCGCGCATGTTCCTGTCCTGTGTTTATCGGGTGGGGCAACGCTTTGGCATGAAGCACGTTATCGACGTGCTGCGGGGTGCGGACAATGAGCGCATTCGAACCCTGGGTCATGCGGCGCTGAGCACCTATGGGATTGGTGCAGCGCGCAGCACCGTCGAATGGCAGTCCATTGCCCGCCAGCTGATTCACCGTGGCTACCTGTTCCAGGACATTGGTGACTATTCGGTTCTTAAGCTCACGCCGCTCGCCGGTGAGCTGTTGAAGGGTGGGCAGAAACTCGAGCTTGCCGAGCCGCGCACCCGGGCGGTGAGCAAAGGGCGCCCGTCCGGCGCCTCGGCGCGGTTGGACGATTCCGGACAACGGCTGTTCGAGACGCTCCGCGAGCTGCGCAAGGCCCTGGCGGAGGAGCGCGGCGTGCCGCCGTACGTGATTTTTGGCGACGCCACGCTGCTGGAAATGTGTGAGAAGCGTCCGCGGAATCTGCAGGAGATGCTCGGCATCAACGGGGTAGGGCAGGTCAAGCTGGACCGTCATGGCGAGGCGTTTCTCGACGCCATCGCCGCGGACGAGGATTGAGTCAGTGGAACGCGCCGATGCCCGATGAATTGATTACACCGGCCGGCAAGCGCCTGCCACTGGGTGAAATCGAGCTGTCGGCGATACGTTCATCCGGCGCCGGCGGACAGAACGTCAACAAGGTAGCAACCGCCATCCACCTGAGATTCGACGTAAGCGCTTCCTCGCTGCCTGTCGCCGTCAGGGAGCGGCTGTTGAAGATTGGCGGCTCGAAGGTCAGCAGCGAAGGTGTGTTGATCATCAAGGCGCAAAATCACCGCACCCAGGAACGCAATCGTCGCGAAGCGCTGGAGCGGCTGGCGATGATGATTGACGAGGCGTATGTGAAGCCGGTGAAGCGCGTTGCGACCCGACCCAGCCGGGCGGCGAAAGCGCGGCGTGTTGATGAAAAGAAGCAGCGTGGCACCTTGAAGAAGATGCGCGGCCGGGTTGACGAGGCATAAAAAAATCGTGCCGGGCAAGCCGGCACGAGCTTTGGATTGAAGGTGGTTGGCGAACGAACCGTTGGAAGAACGCCCACCAACCGCGCACAGTTCATACGGGTGGCGAAACTCGAACTGTGCGGTTTGCCTCTCCGGGTCTGGCTCCGTCAAGGCAATACAGATCAGGCCGGCTGGTTGCCGGCTCTTGTTAGGTTCCGTAGGGCGGTACGTGTTCAGGTTTATGTTCCGGTTGATGCCGGTGCCATGTTTAACGGGTGTCATCATGATCAATTCCCTTTGTGATTGACGCCGCGGTCCTTGCGGCGCTGGTTTGGTCTTGCTTCACTCAGGATATATGCAGGAAGCGTGCCAGAAGATTATCTGGCGTAAAATCAGTAAGTAAGCAATTTTCAGCGTCGCCGCCTGACGGCAGTTATGACGCGGGTTGTCACTCGCTGACACACCGTGGCCGGGCGGGACGCCCTAGCGGAGACGACGCCCTGGTCGCCCGGGCCGGCAAAATCATCGCACTGCGCCTTCAGCCAGTCATGGAAGGTTTTTACCTTGGGCATTTCACGGTGGTGCGGCGGGGCGATGAAATAGTACGACCAGTCCGTTGCCACGGCCTGGCGGACGGGTCTGACCAGTCGCCCGGCACTGATATCGCGGGCGACCAGTGACCAGCGGCTCAAGGCGATACCTTCGCCCAGTTCGGCCGCAAGCAGAATCGCCGTTGCATCATTCAGCAGGCGCTGGCGACGCAGGCGACCGTGGTCTCCAACCTCCCGGAACCAGCTGTCGAGCACCGGGCTGTCAACATAGAGCAGGTCATGTCTGCTCAAGGTCCGCCGCCGAATGCAGTGGACCCTGGTTTGCCAGGTAACGGGGGCTGCATACCGGCACCACGTAATCACCCATTAGTCGTTTCGCTTCCAGGCCGGGCCAGTTACCGGGACCGAAGCGGATCGCGGCGTGAAAATCCGTGCTGGCGAAATCCACGGGGGCGTCGTCAGCGCTGATCCTGAGGTCCAGGTCCAGGTGGCTTTCCTGGAAGCCGCCCAGGCGGGGCATCAGCCATTTCTGCAGGAAGCTGGGCATCATGCTGATATTGAGCACGCCTTCGCTGCGGTCCGCGTCGACCCGCTGAACTGCCTGGCGCAGTTCGTTCATGCCTCGTTGTACACCCGGAAACAGCTTGCGCCCTGCCGCAGTCAGCGACACCTGGCGGCCATGCCGTCGAAATAACTTCTGATTGAGGCGCTCTTCCAGTGTGCGGATCTGGGAACTGACTGCCGCCGTGCTGACGTTCAGTTCGCGCGCACCCTTGCTGAAGCTCAGGTGGCGGGCCACGGCTTCAAAGGTGCGCAGGGCATTAAGGGGTACGGATGGCATATAAGTTAAGAAAAACTAAACATGAGTTCATTATAAACCATCAAATTTGTCTCGGCTATGTAATATGAATTCGGTAGAATTACGTTTTATAAATGTAATGAAAATAATAATTTTTCACAGCAACTTGATTGAATAAAGCGCATAATGCCGCGCTGTTTTAGGAGAAAGCAAATGTTAAAGCAAAAAGTTTCAACCACCGGTGGTCATTTACCCCCGGTCGATACCACGTCCGGCGCCAGTGTCGGCTTCGTGGCGGTCGATTCTGCCGCCAATGAATCGCAGTTCAAGCGCAATAATTCCCATGATCGTCGCATGCGCCGGCAACGTCGCAGTGAACGGTTGCGGCACCGGGTAGGCCAGGGCTGGACGGTAAGCCTGTGGTGATAGAGCGCCAATCGCTTTTATCGCCCCAATCAGCAACATAAAGGGCCCGGGACTCCCAACAGGAACCCGGGCCTTTTTTTGCCTGCCGGTTATGAAAAACGTTGGTTTCCGACCCGCTCAGCGGGCGGTTTTCTGACAAACGGCGCCAATCAGTCGACGAGCGGTGCCCTTCCCGGTGGCTTACTTGGGTTCCCGGGCCTTATGCTTTTAACCGTTGCCTTACGTATGTAGAAGCAGGCGCATTCTTTGACCAGGAACGAGCAACGGAGAGAAAAACACATGCCCACCCAACGTCCAGGAAATCAACCATTGCGATCTGCCCGGCGCGCCGCGGCCGGATTTACCGTGATCGAGTTGATGATTGTCATGGCGGTAACGGCAATCCTCCTTGCCCTGGCCACCCCCAATCTGCGCGGCGTTCTTGAACGAAACCAGCTCCTTGGCCAGGCCAATGAACTGGCGGGCGCCATGGCGCTGGCGCGCAGCGAGGCGGTTTCCCGCGGCGTTCAGGCGGGAGTCTGCGCCTCGGATGACGACGGCGCCACCTGCGGTGCGGCATGGACCGGCAATGACGTCGTGGTGTTCATCGACGAAAACAACGACGGCTCCTTCACCGCGGGAGAGCGGGTGCTGAAGGTGCTGACCACGAGCCCCGATCTGACCGTGACCGGCGGCGCCAATGAATTTATTTTTCGTTCAAACGGCTTCGGCGTCATCACCGACGCTGACCTCAACCTGACCGTGTGCCATGAAGGTACGACCAATTGCCGCCAGGTCCAGGTGCGGCCCAGCGGCATTGTTTCCGTAGTGAGGGTCTGATCGCTGACATGGAAAAACTGATGCAAAACAACCACCACTTTGCCGCGCAGGGTATTCCGTGCGCCGCGACGCCAGCGTGGCTTCAACCTGATCGAGGTTCTGGTTTCCCTGCTGGTGCTCTCGCTTGGGGCTGGCGGGCATTGCCGCCCTGCTGATCCAGGGCATGGCGACCTCCAATGCGGCGAGTCACAACAGCATTGCCGTGTCCCAGGCGCAGACCGGCGTGGAGATGATGCGCGCCAACCTTGATGCGTACTCGGCCGGTTGGTTCGAAGGGGTCAATACCAGCGGTGCGGCGGCCGCGGTCGCCTGCGCCGGCGCCTGCTCAAGCGCTGAACAGGCCTCGAACGATTTCGCCGTCTGGCGCGACCAGTTGGCCGCCAGCCTGCCGGATGGACAGGGTTTCATCTGCACGGACTCGACGCCGGACGATGGCCAGCCCGGCGAACTCGATTGCGACGGCGATGGCAGCAATGTGATCAAGATTTTCTGGCGCGACATCAAGGATCCGGATTTCCAGGACGCTGCAGATGAGAGCGACTTTCAACGCTACGTAGCCTCGGTGAGCCCATGAACCACTTCCAGCGACACCTTATTAGTGCTCGGTCCCCGTTCAAACAGCGGGGACTGACCCTGATTGAATTGATGATCGCCCTGCTGCTGTCATCACTGATCATTCTGGCCATGATTTTCACGTTCATATCCGGACGCGCCAGCTTCCTGACCCAGGAGCAGCTCGCCCGTCAGCAGGAAAACGGCCGTTTTGCCTGGCAGCTGATGACCGAGGAGATTCAGAAAGCGGGTTACCACCCGGATGTCTGGGATCCGCCGGAGCTGGGTTTTGCCCTGGTGGCCGCCGGTGACCCCGACGCGATCGAGGGCACCGCGGACAATGGCACGGACCCTGACCAGCTGGAGTTGCATTACGAGTCGGACCGCGACTGTTTTGGTCGCGAGAACGCCACGACGGAACCACTGACACCGCCCATCGGCGCCGCAGTCAATATTCCCAGCTACTTTCGCAAGGTGGTCAGCTTCGTGGTGGATGAAAACACCAACCAGCTGATCTTCCGCTGCAACTACGGGCCGATTGACGGCGCCCTGGTTGAGCAGATCAACGCGCCGGTGGCTGACGGCATAGAAAACCTGCAGATCCAGTACGGCGAGGACACCACCGGCGACCTGAGCGCCAACCAGTGGAATGACTTCGGCGCCGTGGGCAACGTGTTTGACATCATTTCAGTCCGTATCGCCGTGCTGGTCGCTACGCCGGATGAGTACGTGGCCGAGCCCGACGCCCAGCAATTTGATCTTTATAGCCATACCACTGCCGCCGCCAACGACCGGCGCTCCCGCAAGGTGTACGCGGGGCAGGTGAATATGCGCAATCTGACCCTTTAGAGATGACGATAATGAGCTTTACAAGGAAATCTTCACGGACCCGTGCACTGCCCCGCAGGCAGCAGGGTTTTACCCTGTTGCTGGGCATGATCCTGATCCTGGTGATGACGGTCTTCGGGGTATTTGCCCTGAACAACTCGATTCTCCAGTCCCGCATGGCGGGTAACTACCAGGATGAAAAAGTGGCCTTTGAAGGGGCCGAGCTGGCGCTGCGCTGGGGCGAGACCTTTCTCCAGAGCCGCACACCGGCACAGCGGCCTTTCCCCTGCCAGACGCTCGCCGAGGCAGCCGATGACAACTGCGTGAACCCGCGGCAGGTGCTGGCGGCCGGCTTGCTGGTGAATGCGGCGGGTGTGCCCAATGATGATGTAGAAGAACGCAACCCCTGGGATTGCGCCGACGCCTACTGGTCCAACGCCCGCTATTTCGGTGAAAACCCTGACTTGGCCTCGGTTTGCGGCACGCCCAGCCCCGTCGACCCGGTCTGGGACATGGAAGCCGCGGGGCGCGGTAACCAGGCTTTGGCGGATCAGCCGCGTTTCATGATGGAAGAAGCTTTTGTCGACCGGGATGACCTGGCCGGCAACCCGCAACAGGGCCGGGTGTTCTACCGCGTCTACGCCGCCTCAACCGGCGAGCGTGACACCACCGTTTCCATTTTACAGAGTGCTGTGGCCAAGCGCTTTCAATAAGCCGGCCCGAGGAAAACCATGATGAACCTACAACGTCCTTTTACTGCTCTCGCCATTGCCGCGCTGGCCTACAGCGCGGGTAGCGCCGATCGCCACGCGCAGGCCGCAGAATTGATCCTGCCATCGGTGCCGCTGATCGTGTCGATCGACGCGGTGCCCAATGTCTGGTTTCAGCTCGATGACTCCGGTTCAATGGACTGGGAAATCCTGGCCGGTGATCACGTCACCAGCTGCCGCTACAACTCGCTGATTCAGTGTAATACGGTGTTTCCCACCACCGATGGCCTGATGCAGGTCTGGACCGGCCGCTGGGGTAATGACGGCGCAAATCCGGAGCGGACCAACCTGGCCTACGTGTTCGATCTGCCCGGCGACCACCGCTATAACTCGGACTGCCCGGGTGGCGGCAACGGCGGCTCGTGGCAGGATTGCCGTGACCGTTTCGGAGACACGCGCACCCGCAGCGAGGGTGGGCGCACCCGGACCTATTCGGTTGACCGGGACTGGCGCATACGCAGCTCGGCGCTGAACGTGGTGTACTTCAACCCGGAGAACGACTATCAGCGCTGGCCCGAACTCAAACGATTATTCCTTTACCGACGCCAGCTACGGCGCGGCGCGTTCCTGGCCGGTGAGCGGTGAGACGGGTTACGGCAATACCTTCAACATGGCTAACGGTGACGATGATGGTCAGCCGTTCTATTACAACTACTGGATCGACGACAAGGGCTGGAACCCGAACGATGCCCTGCCGCGGGCCAACCCGCCGAACGTCACGACCGGTGGCAACGGCATCGTTGACCAGTGGGACAGCCACATCAAGGTGACCATCGGCCCCGGCAGTGTGACCTGCGAGAAAGTCTCCTATGACCCGCAGCCGTTCAGCTGGCCCAATGAGCTGGAAGGCATTAACCCGACGGTTACCTCGGCCTCGACCGCCGAGTGCGAGATGGCAAAAGCCGGGCTCTCCGACGACGCCTTGCGCGACACGCGCCGCCAACTGGTACCAGTATTACCGGCGCCGGACGCACGTCGCGCGCGGTGCGGTCGCCAGCGTGGCGGACCAGCTGCCGAACTACCGCTACGGCACCAGCAGCATCAACCAGACCGGCGCCACCTGGGCCATACCGGCCGGTGAAATCACCGACTATGAGCGCGCCACGGACGATATGCTGGATGTGATTTACAACACCAATCGGGGCTCCTTCGGAACACCCCTGCGACGGGGTCTTGAGCGTGTCGGCCGCATCTTCCAGGGCCGCGAGAATGGTATCGCCTCGCCGATCAACCTGAGTTGCCAGAAAAACTTCGCGCTGCTGTTCTCGGACGGTTTCTGGAACGGCGGCAACCCTGGCACGCCCAATAATGACTGGGACCGGGACGGGGCCAATCTTAACGGCAGAACCACGACGCTTGCCGACGTGGCCGCCTACTATTACGACACCGATCTGCGAACTGACATTGATGATGCGGTGCCGACCGATGCTTTTGACTCGGCCAACTACCAGCATCTCGTGACCTACACCATCGCCTTCGGTCTGCAGGGAACGCTGGAAGATACCGACGGCGACGGCTGGCCAAACCCGCCGCTGGGCCGGACGGATAACTGGTACCGTAACGGCAACCAGCTCGATACCGTCGAGGACATGTGGCATGCCGCCTGGAACGCGCGGGGCCGTTACTTTAACGCCCAGCGCCCGGAGGAGCTCTTTGGGAAGGTCCGTGACGCGCTGACCGATATCGGCGCGCGGATCGGTGGTGCGGCATCAGCCGCGGCGAACTCCGGCTCCATTTCGTCCACGTCACGGATCTTCCAGGCCAAGTTTGACAGCTCGGACTGGCACGGCGAGCTGCTGGCCTTCCCGGTCAACGACGACGGCACCCTGGGTGACACGGCGGTATGGGACGCGAATGCGCTTCTCAGTGCCAAGAGCAACAGCGAGTTGGTGAACCGGAAGATTTACACCTGGAACCCCGACAGTGATTCCGGCACCGCCTTCACCTGGACCGCCGGGCTGAACAACGCGCAGCGGGCGGCCCTGGACAAGGACCGGAACGGCAACCCGGACGGTCTCGCCCAGGAGCGCCTCCTTTACCTTCGCGGTGACAACAGCCTTGAGCAACGTCGCGGCGGCACATTCCGCGACCGGTTTAACCGCTTGGGCGACATCGTGAACTCGGATCCGGTCTTTGTCGGTTTCCCGCCGTTCTTCTATCCTTTTGATGACTACCAGAGCTATTTCTCCGCCAACGTGGATCGTCCAGGCGTGATCTACTTCGGGGCCAATGACGGCATGATGCATGCCATCAAGGAGGAAACGGGCGAAGAACTGTTTGCCTATGTGCCAAACGAGGTGATTCCGAACCTCCACAGGCTTTCAGACCCGAACTATGAACACAGCTTCTACGTTGACGGGGCGCCGGGATATGGTGATGCCATTATCGACGGCAGCTGGCGGTCCGTGATTGCCGGCGGGCTGCGGTCCGGTGGCCAGGCCGTGTATGCGCTGGATGTCACCGACCCGCTGGCCTTCAATGCCAATAACGTGCTCTGGGAGTTCAACGACGATATCGACCCGGATCTCGGCTATGTCTGGGGTGAGCCCCAGATCAAGCTGATGCAAAACGGCAAGTGGGCCATCATCGTTGGTAACGGTTTGAACAACACGGAAGCCGATGGCCGTGCGAGCACCACCGGCAAGGCATCGATATTCATTATTTACCTGGATGTCGGCGCGACCTTTGACGCCAACGATTACGTCAAGCTGGAGGTCCCCGGAGGATCGGTTGCCACGCCGAACGGCATGTTCACGCCTGCGGCTGCGGACGTCGACGGTGACTCGAAGGTTGACTATATCTATGCCGGCGACCGCTTTGGCCGCATGTGGAAATTCGATGTAACCGGCACGTCCGACTCTTCCTGGGAACTCGATTTTTCCGGTGCGCCGCTGTTTGATGCCGGCCCGACCAGCCCGATCACGGACCGCCCGGCCATCGCCGCGCATCCGCGGGGCAGGGGATACGGACAGCTCGTGCTCTTCGGCACCGGCAAATACATCGAAACCTCGGACAACAATACGCAGGGCCAGCCCACGCAAACCCTGTATGCCGTCTGGGACTTCGATAAGAACTACGCCAGCCAGAAGAACATCAGCGAGTCCGATCAGCACGGATTCACCAAGAGTGACTTCCAGCAGAACAGCTACGATGTGCAAGGTGGTGTGCGTGTAATCGACGGCGGGACCGAGGTCTCCTGGTTCGATGAAAACAACGAACCGGACGACAAGGGCTGGTATATCGACTTCCCGATCGAGGGCGAGCGCATGGTGCGCCGGCCGGTGCTCAGGGATAACCTGCTGTTCTTCGTCTCCATGACGCCGGACGAGGATCCCTGCTCCGCCGGGGGAACGGGCTTTATCTCCGTGCTTGATATCAGCACCGGGGTGGCACCTACCTTCCCCGTGTTTGATATCAACGATGACCGTGATGTCACCGGCGTCGATGACACCATCGAGGCGGGTGATCCGGACAACCCGAACGACAACCTGGTGCCCGTGGGAATCAACTCGCCGAGTATTCCCAACCTGCCGGCCCTGATCTACGATGACCGCCCGGGTTTCAGCGCTGACAGCGCGCCGTTCCCGCTGCGCTTCAACGATGTCCGGGGCTGTGGTGCCGGCAGTGCGCGCGCCTATACTTTCACAACGGGGTCCAACGGTTCCATCCTGGCGATCGAGACCGCCACGGAAGCGCTGAGTTGTGGAAGACAGAACTGGCGCGGTGAGCGCTAGACCATCGCAAGCCAGACCGGGCGCCACGCGGCGCCCGGTAGCAAGGAGGGGAATATGGATATTATGAAACAGACCAGGGGCGATTCGACTTTGCCAAGCAGGCAGCGTGGGGTCACCATGATCGAACTGATGATCGTAATTGTCATCGTGGCGATACTGGCCTCGATTGCGGTACCGAGCTATCGTGATTACGTCCTGCGGACCAACCGCATGGAAGCAATCAACGTGGCGCTGGAATTAGCGGCCTGCCAGGAACGGATTCATATCAAGGAAAACGGCTACGCGGTGGACCGCTGTGGCCTGGCGAACAGCTGTTTGAACTCTCCGAATGACGAGTACACGGTGTGCATGGCCCTGGGCAGGCTCGGTGGCGGTGTGCCCGCCAACCAGTCCTTTACGCTGACGGCAACACCAAACGGGGGGCAGGCCAGCGACAGCTGCGGCAACATGACGCTGACGGACGCCGGCGGTCGCGGCGCCTCGTCGGCGACCACCGACGACCAGATCGACAATTGCTGGAAGGGCCGTAAGATCTGAGCCCCGGGCATAGGTTCTGAATAGCGGCCGGTGCGGTGACGCCCCGGCCGTTTTTATTTCCCGCTCATGATTTCCAGGTGGCGAGCAGCGTGTCCCCGATCGCGATGGTGCCGTTCATACCCCGGCCAAGGGTAGTCAACTCGCCAAAAGCCGGGCCCTTTTTCGGCTTCGGCATCGGGTTGATCGTGCGCAGGGTCTGGAACGGCTCGCCGGCCGGGTCCGCCTCGCCGGTTTCCTGGTCCATGGTGGTCATGACGCAGCGCTCTGACGGGAAGCAGGCTTTAAGCGAGTAGGCGGGCCCCTCCAGGCGGTCGAGCTGATGCTCGCGGAACGCTTCCAGGCCATCCACGACGATGTTCGGGCGAAAACGGTTCATCGGCACGGCGGCCTTTCCGGCCAGCGTCAATGACGGTTGAGCGAGGCCAGCGAAGCCAGGTTGGCCACCAGGAAGGGCGCCGAGTCAGCAAACTGTGTGTGGGTCCCGGCGCCGTATCGTTCAGGGTGTGACTGGGGGCGCCGGTAGCCATCGGCCATCCGCACCAGGCGCGGGGCGTGCGACGCGCCCAGGGCCCGCGCCAGCCAGGCGGCAACCGCATCACCCTGGTCCAGCGACCTCGCAACGGTCGCCCCAGACCTCGGTAACGTGCTGATCGCCTGCCGGGCCGTCGAGCGGCACGCAGAACATCCGCCTGCCCCTCGCACTGTAAAACGAGCTGCCCGTCCCGCAAGGCGGTGGATATGCGTGCCATTGCCGGCAACCGCCGCTGGGACAGGAATTGGCCTTTACCGTCGATCAATAACCAGTGACGATCCCAGCGCAGGCCGGTATCGAGCAGTTCCGCTGTCTCCAGGCTGATGCCCCGCAGCGATTTCACCGGGTAAACGTGCAAACTTTTTATGGTTACCGTCATACTTGGATTGTACGGATAATCTTCGAATGGTCACGTAAGATAGGGTACGCAACAACAATAACGGGGACGTTCGGGTCAGGGCTTTGGCCCGATCCCGGAATGGAGGGGGCTTTGACATACCGTTTTGACAGGCTTGCTCGCCTGCTACTCACTTTCAGCTTTTTGTCCGCTGCCGGCGCTACCGGTTCAGCCTGGGCCCAGGACGAACCGGGAGGAGCGTGTCGCAGCGCTCGGCCGGCTGGAACCGCGGGGCGGCATTGTTCGCGTTGCAGCGCCCAGCACGCCCCTCTCACTGGCCGGCTCCGTGGTGGCGCGGCTACTGGTCGAGGAAGGCGAGGATGTGCTCGCGGGCCAGTTGCTCGCGGTGACCGATCCGGAAGGTGCTTTGCAGGCCGCGGTTGCCGTCGCGGAAGCGGAACTGGCGGTGCGCGAGGAGAGCGCCAATGCCGCGCGCAGCCGCGCTGACGAGGTCTGCGTTATTGCCGACGTACTGGCCCGGGAAGCGGCGCGGCGCGACAGCCTGCTGGACCGTGAACTGGCATCCAAAGAGGAAACCGAGCAGAGTCGTGGCGATGCCACGGCCCAGGCGGCCTCCTGCACCACGGCGCGGGTCAATGCCCGCGTTGCCGAGGCTGAAATACTCCTCGCCAGCAGCCGTCTTGATCTGCGTCGTGCGGAACTGGCGCGCAGCCAGGTGCTGGCGCCGTTCGCCGGACGGGTGCTGCGCATCAATACCGAACCGGGTGAGTACGTGGCCGAGGGTGGCGTCCTGGAACTGGGCCGGGTCCGCGAGATGATGGCCATCGCAGAAGTCTACGAGACCGATGTGCGACGGGTGCGCCTGGGCCAGAACGCGGTTGTCAGCAGCGACGCTTTCCAGGAAGACAAGCGCGGCAGCGTCGCCTTTATCCGGCCCAAGGTGCAGAAGCAGGACGAGATTGGTACAGACCCGGCGGCGCGGAAGGATGCGCGGATCGTCGAGGTGGGCATCGCCCTGGATGACCCGGGAGAGGCCATGGGCTTGACCAATCTCCAGGTTGAAGTGGTCATCTACCCTTGAGGTTACCGCTTGGCTGGCTGCAACTGCGCCACCGGCCCCTGCGGCTTTTGGTCGCGGTGGCGGGTATCGCCTTTGCGGTGCTGCTGATCATGATGCAGCTCGGCTTTCGTTCGGCGCTGTTCGAGAGCGCCGTGCGCTTTCACGAGCGGTTCAACTACGACATTGCCCTGTTCAGTCCCGACAGCGTATTTATCGTGCGTCCGCAGGGTTTTTCCGTGCGCCGCCTGTACCAGGCGCAGGGCGATCCGGCAGTGAGTGACGTATCACCGGTGCATATCTTTCCGGCCGTATTCAAAAACCCCTGGAACAACGAACGCCGCAGCATTAATGCCATCGGCTTCCAGCCGGGTGATGACCTGCTCAACACGCCGGGCTTCAGCGAAAACCAGCACAACATCAGCCGCCAGGACGTGGTGATGCTCGATGCGGCCTCCCGGCCGGAATTCGGCCCGCCCGGCAGTTCGCTCAGCGAGGCCTTCAGCTCTGGCGAGCCTGTCAGAACGGAGATCAACGACCGCGAAGTCGAGATCGCGGCCCTGTTCCAGATGGGCACGTCGTTCGGCATTGACGGCACCATCGCTGACCAGCGTGGATAACTGGCTGCGCCTGTTCCCGGATCGCGATCGCAACGAGATTCAGCTGGGCCTGCTGCGCCTGGACCCGGCCGCTGACCCGGACCTGGTCCGGGACCGGCTGCGGGAGCGCTTGCCCGCCGATGTGCTGGTCATGACCAAGGCGGATTTCGTCGCCCGCGAGCGCGCCTACTGGAACTCGGCCACGCCGATCGGCTACGTGTTCGCCTTCGGCGCCATCATGGGCCTGGTGGTCGGCGCGATCATCGTCTACCAGATCCTGTTCGCCGATGTGACCGAGCATCTGCCCGAATACGGCACGCTGCGGGCGCTGGGCTATACCAACGGTTTTGTCAGCGGCATTGTTCTGCAGCAGGCGGTCATTCTATCGGTGCTGGGCTACGTGCCCGGGGCCGGGGCGTCCATGTGGCTCTACAGCAAGGCGGCGGCGGCGACCAACCTGCCGCTGTACCTCACCCAGGAGCGGGCGCTGGTGGTTTTCGGCATGACCCTGGGCATGTGCGCCCTGTCCGCGCTACTGGCGGTGCGCAAGGTGCGCCGCCTGGACCCCGCGGACGTCTTCTGATGAGTGCACCACCGATCCAGGTTGCCGGTCTGAACCACGCCTATGGCAAGGGACGGCTCAGGAAACAGATCCTGTTCGATATCAGCACGGAGATACCGGAAGGCGAGATTGTCATCGTGACCGGCCCGTCGGGCTCCGGCAAGACCACCCTGCTGACCCTGGTCGGCGCCCTGCGCGCGGCGCAGGAGGGCAGCGTGCGGGTACTCGGCGAGGAGTTGCGCGGCGCCAAGCCGCGCACCCTGGAACGGGTGCGCCGCCAGATCGGCTTCATTTTTCAGCAACACAACCTGCTTGGCGCGCTGAGCGCGCGGCAAAATGTTGAACTCGGCCTGAGGGTCAGCGAACGGGCCCGGCCGGCGGAGCTGGAAAAAAAGGCCCGGGCGATGCTCGAGGCCGTGGGGCTGGCAGACCGCATGGATCACAAGCCGGAGCAGTTGTCCGGCGGGCAACGCCAGCGCGTGGCCATTGCCCGCGCACTGGTGGGCCGTCCCGCTATGCTGCTGGCTGATGAACCGACGGCCTCCCTGGACAAGCATTCCGGCCGCGAGGTCGTGGAACGCATGAAGTTCCTGGCCAAGGAAGAGGGTACGACCATTCTGCTGGTGACCCACGACAACCGGATCCTGGATATCGCGGACCGCATCGTGCACCTCGAAGACGGCCACCTGTCGACCTTCACAGACTCGGTGATTGCCAATAACGAGCTGATGATGAGCACGCTGGCGAATCAGCGCAGCAAGCAGAACCTGGAGACACTCGTCGACCAGCTCGACGAAACCGGCTTCCGGAACATGCTGGGGGAAATCACCGGCGAGGCCCAGCGCTTCATGCAGGCCACGGCCATGGCCAACGACGCGGCGTTTACCAGCATGCTCAAGCAGGGCCTGTTTGCCTTTACCCGCAAGCTCGCCCAGCTGCTGGATGCGGACCGCGCGTCGCTGTTCCTGGTCAGCGGCGACCAGCTGGAACTCGCGGTTGCGGAAAACCTGGATGAACTCGGACCGGTCCGCTTTCCCGTCGGCACCGGCATCGCCGGCACCGTCGCGCAAACCGGTGAGCCCATTCGCATTGATGACGCCTACGCTGATCCTCGTTTCAACCGCGACGTTGACCGCCAGACCGGCTACCGTACGCGGTCGCTGCTCACGCTTCCGGTCAAGGACCAGCGTGGAAGGATCTTTGCCGTGGCCCAGCTCCTGAACCGGCGCGACGGGCAGCCGTTTAGCGCGGATGACGAGCAACGCTTTGCGGGCTTTACCGAGTCCATTGGCATCATCTTTGAAACCCTGGAAATCATGGACGCGAGCCAGATCCGCGCACACCGGGCGACGGAATGAACGAAACAGACCGCAAGATTCGCGACATCGTTGCGCGCTACTTCGGCGGGGCAGCTGATCCCGGACTGGCCGGGCGCCTGCAGCGCCGCGAGTTGCGTGGCGGGGAATGGCTGTTTCGCGAGGGTGAACCCGGCGACTCGATGTACTTCCTTGTCCGTGGGCGCCTGCAGGCACTGGCGGGTACGGGGGACGGGCTAAAACTGCTCGGCGAAGTATTGCCCGGTGACAGCGTGGGCGAAGCAGGCATCCTGACCGGTGATCCCCGCAGTGCGGGCATACGCGCCATTCGCGACAGCCTGCTGATCCGCCTGGACAAGGCGGACTTCCAGGCCCTGGCCGCAAGTCACCCGGAAATGGTCATGAAGCTGGCCAGTCACGTGGCGCGGCTGATGCAGCGTAACCTGCGGGGCACCGGAAATACCCAGCGCGCCTTCGGAACCGTGTGCCTGGTTCGGCTGCATGACTCGGAGCGGGTTCGCGACGGGGTTGAAACACTGATTTCCCGGCTGTGCAACGGGCGGCGCGCCCTCGTGGTCAGTCCCCGGCGCCTGGCCGCTGCGGGTGCGCCCGCCGCGGGCTTCGACCCGAACGGTCCGCTGTCCCCGTCGCTGCGTGAATGGCTGGAAAACCAGGAGGATGATTACCCCCTGCTGGTCTACATCTGCGATGCGCGCAATGATGCCTGGGCGCGCTTTGCCCTGCGCCAGTCGGACATCACGCTGTGGATGGCCGATGCGGGCAAGGCGCCTGACCTGGTGCTGCCCGATCCTGCCCTCAAGCCGGCGGGCAAGCAGGCCCTGGTGCTGCACCATGAGGCCGGGCGGCCGATTCGCAATACGGGGCAGTGGCTGCAGGACCGGGCATACGATTTTCACCTGCACCGGCGCCAGGATCATCCGGCAGATCTCGACCGGCTGGAGCGGATTCTGACCGGCCAGGCCGTGGGGCTGGTGCTTGGCGCCGGGGCGGTTCGTGGACTGGCGGAGCTGGGGGTCTACCGCGCGATGGTGGAGCTGGGGATCCCGGTGGACTGGGTCGGCGGCTCGAGCATTGGTTCCATTGTCGGTGGCGGGATCGCCATGGACTGGACCCCGGAACACGCCACGGCCATGGCCCGCGAATCGTTCGTCAAGGGCAAGCCGTTCAGCGATTACACGCTGCCCATGATTTCCCTGATCCGCGGCCAACGCATGGTGCGCCTGCTCAGGAAGCACCTGGACGTGGCCATCGAGGATTTGCCGATTCCGTTTTTCTGTGTTTCCAGCCGGCTGGACCAGGGCGAGGTGCATGTTCACGAGCAGGGCGACCTGGTCGACGCGTTGCGCGCCAGTGCGGCTCTGCCCGGCGTGTTGCCGCCGGCCGTGGTCAATTCAGAGCTGGTGGTGGATGGCGCGGTGCTGAACAACCTGCCGGTCGATATCATGCTGGCAAGACCGGTCAAAAAAATCGTTGCGGTTGACGTCTCTTTTCGGGGTACGCGCCAGGTGGACTTTGAAGAGACACCGGGGACCTGGGCGTTACTGCGCAGCCGCTGGCTGCCGTTCGGTAAACGCTACCGGGTGCCGGGCCTGGCGACCCTGATCATGCGCGCCACGGAAATCGGCACGCTGGCCCAGGCGCGGGAGCGAAGCCTGGCCGCGGATATCCTGGTGGCGCCGCCGGTTCGCCATTTCCGCATGACTGATGTCAAAGCCTTTGACGATATTGTGCGGGTCGGTTACGAGGAAGGCCTGGCCAGACTTGCGCCCTGGTGGTCCGCCGTGCAGCAGCCGGATCAGCAAGGCTGCGGTAAACTGTCGCCATGAAACATTCATACCGGAATCTATCCGGGGCACTACGCCGGATCCTGCTGTTCACCTGCCTGCTGCTGTCACCGGTGCTGCAGGCAAGCGATACGCCTGCCGAGGAACGCCGCCTGCTGGTCTTGCTGGATGAATTCCTCGCGGGTGCATCCATCAACGATGCCGCCATGCACGACCGGTTCTGGGCCCCTGAGCTGATTTATACCTCCTCCAGCGGCGCCCGCTACGGCAAGGCGGAGATCATGCAGACCATGCCCGCCAGCGATGACCGAGAGACTGATGAGGCGCCGGCGGATACGTCCGCCGCTGCGCCGCCAATGCCCCGCTACTGGGCAGAGGATCAGCAGGTGATGGTCATGGGGGATACGGCGGTGGTGGCTTTTCGCCTGATGGCGGAGATTCCCGGGGAGAGCGGCGCAGTTCCCGCGCAGCTGCAATTCTTCAATACGGGTACGTTCCGGCTGCGGGACGGACAGTGGCAGGCGGTCGCCTGGCAGGCCACGAAGATTCCGGAAGACACCGCGGACTGAACCCTCAGGAAGGCGTTGGGCCCCGGCCTGCCGCAGCGCTGCGGCGTTCAAGCCGGTTCCCGGCCCTGCGCAGGTACTCAAACACCAATAGGAACAATACGACGCCGGCCAGCGAGGCAGCCAGGCTGGCACCCGTGATCACGTCCCGCTCGTGGTAGAGGGTCCAGGCAAACTGGGCAACGCACAGTACCGATACAATCATTAATGTCGACCGGCGCCCCATCCGGCTGACCACCAGTGCGCCCAGCGGGGCGCCGATGGCGACGACGGGCGCAGCCGCCAGCCAATTCTCAAAGGTACCCGGCTGGAAGTCGCCGATCAGCAGCTTGACCGCGGCTCCCACCACCGAGGTAAATGCCATCAGGATGACCGACGTGGGTATCGCGATGCGCAGATCCGCGTGGCAAAGCAGCACCAGGATCATGTACAGCAACATGTCGATGCCGACCCCGGTCACGCTGGCGATGGTCGTGGAGCCGAACAGGCCGATCAGGAAGCCGGTGCGGCGATCGAAGGCCGGTTGCACCGGTGTAATGCCGACCCGGTCGCAAATCTCCCGCATGTGCCGCAGGTGCAGCACCCCGAAGCTGCACCAGAGCGTGGCGAACAGCAGCTTGATGAACAGGTCGCCGATGACCGGTGCGATCAGCAGAATCCCCAGCGGCGCGCCGATCAGAACGCCCGGCAGGGCGGCGCGCAGCATCGGCCACTCCAGCGGCTGACGGGTACACAGGATGTAGATGCTCGCGCTGGTCATGCCGATGGCCTGTACCGCAAAGCTGAAATCCCGTCCCAGGGTGGCAGGCAGATCCATCATCAATACCAGCACCGGGAAGCCCACCGTGCCGCCGCCCATGGGCGTTGAGCCGGCCAGGTAGGAGCCGGCGGCCATCGCGAGCGCCATGGGCCAGTGGGCCAGCACCGTGGTCAGATGGTTGCCGAGGAACACGATTCCCAGCCAGCTGGTGTAGAACAGGACCAGCCAGGCCAGGAACGGCCACAGGGCAAAGCGGTTTTGCGAGGCGCTCATGGCGCGCCATTCTAGGTAAGAACGCGTGAAGAACAAAAGCGTGGTGCCGGATAAGCTCTGCCGCCGGCGCGGCGACGCGGCTCAGCGGGCCGGTAAATCAGAGGCTGAGGTAGACAACAAGTCCATTGTCCTGTTCCACGGACGTGCATTCCGGGGCCCCGGGCTGTGACAGGCCGCTTTCAATCGCTGCCGTATGGGATTGGCCCCATTCAGTATCCGCGTCCAGGGAGCTGACAAACTCCGCGGTCGTCGAAATGGCGATCATGAAGATTCCCAGTCCCAGCAGGCGGGCTCTGGATCCTTGACTCAATCGGGGTACTCGCATTGCTGTTCTCCTCCGTACTCATGCCTTAGACGAGCCCCGGTGGAAAAAGGTTACGGTGAATTGTGGTTCGTGGCGGCGGCTTGCAGCGCCCCGCGCCAGTCCCCTGCCAGTTCCAGCATGTCAGGACTGGCCCCGAAAATCAGGCGGTTGACCGGCCAGGTCATCCGTGGATCCATGGTGCGCCGCGCCGCCAGCAATGCGCGGTTTGCCGCCTCGCGGTCGCCTCTGCCCTGGGCGACAAGGGCCAGGCGAAAGGCCCGCCCGGACGGTCGTTCGCTGTCCTCGAAGAGTTGATCCCGAAGCGCCCCGGCGCCGGCGGCGTCGCCGGCCAGGGCGAGGGCCCAGCTCCGGTAAGCCAGCAAATCCGGGTCACCTCGTCCCGGGGGGGCAAGCGGGAAGAGTTCCTGCAAGCACCCGCGCGCATCGAGGCGCTGGCAGGCGATCGCCAGGGCCAGCCGGTATTCGAAGGAGTCCGGGGCTGCAGCGACTGCCGCTTCCAGCAGGGCCGCGGCCTGCACCGGCGTCTTGCTGCTCCAGTGCATTCAGCCCCTGCAGGTACAGGGCGCGCGGGTGGTCCGGTGCTGCCGCCAGGGCGCGGTCAACCTCGTCCATTGCAGCCCCGGCCAGGCCGGCGGAAAACAGCAGGCTTGCAAGTTCCAGACGCAGGCCGGCGTGGCGGGGAAAACGTGCCAGGGCGCGTCGCCACAGGCCGGCAGCCCGTACCGGGTCAGCATCAAGACGCCAGGCGGCCATGGCAGCAACCATTTGTGCATCGACCAGGTCCGGTTCCAGCACCAGGGCCCGGTTGGCGGAGGCGCGGGCCTCGTGACGCAGTCCGGGTTCAGCATCAGGCATCAGTTCAATTTGTTGCAAGATGCAGCCGGCAAAGGCGGCATGCCCGGCGGCAGAGTCGGGTGCCCGGTAAAGTTGCTCACGCAAGGCGGCAAGCACCGTCCCGCTGGCATTAGCGCCAGGCAGGGCGCAGTCAATCCGGGCTTGCTCAAGCAGCACGGTTCCCGTTGCCGGCGCGGCCGGCTCAGCTGCCGGCATCGACAGGAAACGGCTGCGCAAGCTGTCGACAGCGGTGCGCAGCAGGGTGGCGCCCTCCTGACCGCTGTTCGCGCGCAGCCGGACCGCCAGGCTGTCGTTGCCCGCGCCGGCTTCGCCATCGCCGTCAAGCTGAAGCTCAACTTCTAGTCCAGGTTCAAGTCCAGGTTCAGGTTCAGGTTCAGGGCCGGGCTCGCGCGTTCCTGATGTTGACCGATGGCTGGACGAGAACAGTGTGTGGGGGTAGCTCGCCGCCCGTGGCGAACCAGGTGACCGGTTGCCATTCATCCTGCCGCCACAGCATCTCGCGCCAGGCCGCCTCGAGCGCCCGCGCCCGTTGCGCGCCGGCAATGCTGTCCGCTGACACGGACCACGGGGCAATGTGGACTGCGCGCTCCGCGGTTTGCTTGTTTTGAGCCGCGGTAAACCCTTCAAAGGCTATCAACACCAGGGCAAACAGCAGCAGCGGAGCATCCATCCGGCGCCAGGCGGTGTTTTCTGCGCGGCGCAGCTGGCGAAGGCCCAGCACAAGCCCCACCAGGATGAGCGCGCTCAATGCGATTGTCCTGGGCCAGGCCGTGGCGTTCACGAGGCCCAGGCCGGTATCGACCAGCTGCCAGGCGAGCCAGGCGCTCACGCCGATCAGGCTGGTCGTTCGCAGCAGGGAGGGCAGGGAGGGTAAACGGCGCATGGTGCTCGCGGGCAGAAGTCGCCACGCATGGTACCGTCGGGCCGGGTAAGCGGCAATCATGCCCCTGTATCCGGGATCTTTAAGCTGTTGCCATCAACTTTTCAGTTCATTTTCTGTAGTACCTTTAACGGCGGGTCACGGGGACGACAGATCGGCCTGAAATTGACTTAAGCCGGCAGTATCAACACTGCGCTGCCGGTACGACATGCGTCCGCCCTGCGGACGGGGGGAGACGCCTTGCCCCAGTGGCCGGGCGTTGAGGGGATCGGGCCCGCTTCGGCGGGCCCGAATTTTATCTACTATTGACGGGCGTGCTGCACACTGGCTGAATAGCGCGGGGCACTTTTCCCGCGCGCCCGACTCAAAGCCCCGACAACTCCGGAATCAATGCACCGATCATGCCCCGCAACCCCAGCAGCCAAGCACGACACTCACTGAGCCTCCTGTTGATCCTGCTGGTCAACGCGGCGCTGATCAGTGGTTGCGCGGGAACCGCCAAGGGCATCGACCGTTCTGTCTATCGCAGCAACGCAGCGCCGGCGCCGCAAGCAGCGGCTGACACGACGCAAAGTGCAGACTCGTCGGCGCTGGTCGTGATCCGTTACCCGGCCATGATCCACGCGGAGGCTGAATCCCTGTATGTCAGCTCTTACGCGGTGCAGAGTATCGGCGGCGTGGTGCCCTATACGCAGTACGGCAAGCCGCAGACAGAACGCATGGCGCAATCCATCATCGCCAAGTCGAGCTACTACGCGATGACCCTGTACCAGTCGCTGAAGCAGCGTCTGCCCGAGGGCAGCGTGCTGCTCTCGCCGCATATCATTTTATGGAGTGAAGCCGAGGGCCTGTACAGCCGGCCGATCCTTGCCTCGGAGCAGGTGCCGACCGTGCTGACCCTGGACTTCAATATTTATTCCTTTCCCGATGTCACCGAGATGATGGATGAGCCGCCGGTCACCTTTGGCGACCTGGTGACCCCGCTGGTGGTGGTCAAGAGCAGTCGCTGGGCGCGACCGCCGCTGAACGGGCTCCTGGTCGCCAGCGAGCCGCTGCTGGATGCGTCCTGGCGGCAGGCCGGGGATACGGTCCAGCGTCAGCTCCAGGCGCGCATCAACGGGGTTCCGGAGCGCAGCGGCACCTCGCTGGATTTCATTGCGTTCCTGAACGAGCGCGACCAGCCACGCCTGGATGTGCCGGTGCGCGCGCCGGGCGCCCGCGGCGCCGGCGATGACTCGGTCGAAGAGTACCCGGTGGAAAAGATCCAGATGAACGATGAACTTGTCGCACTCATCGAAAAGGCCCAGGCCGCGGATCCCTTCGCGGTGGATTTTGCCAATGGAGCGGCGGCCCGTGTCATCGAGTTGCTGGGCGATGTGGATCACGAGCGCGCCACGTTCTTTGCCCGTCAGAGCGCCATGGCGCGTTTCGACCCGGAGCTGGCCCGCGTGTTTTTCCTGCAGTCCGATGATGAGAGTGTGCGGGCGCGTCTGCAGCTGGCGGATGCGCTGGTGGCCGCGGAGCGGGCCTTCCTTGCCGCCCAGTCCGAGAGTATTTACGCGGGAACGTTTACCGGTGACTTTGGGATCAAGATGCGCAAAATCATCGCTGCGGAATACCGCATGCTGGAGGAGCGCCGCCGCCTTGCACGTAAGCAGAACGTCACCACCGCCGTCGCCGCGCTGGCGCTGGCCGGTTCTGTTTACGGCGCCACGGTCAGCACGACGGCCAGCGCGGCCGCGGTCGCCGCGTTTTCCGGTGTTTCCCTGCTGGGCTCGGTGTGGGCCCTGAACCAGACCCTGGATACGCGCTCCGAATCGGAGGAGGTCAACGAGTATTTTATTGCGCGCATGGCGCCGACCTTTGAACGGCAGATGTCCGTCCAGGCCGAGTGGCTTGAATCCAAGGAGCTGATCACGGCCCGTGGCTTCGCCGAATTCCGCAACAAGACCCTGACCCTGTACCAGTCGCGCGTTCGTTCGCTGGCCGTGGAGAGCGATGACAGTTGCCGCTTTTCCCATCCCGCCCTGGAAGCCAGGGGGCGCTGGTATGGCGCCTGCCGCGCCGGACGTGCCGAGGGTCGGGGATACGGCGTCGTTGAAGACGCCCGGGGCGCCTCCGTCGAGTACGTGGGCGAGACGCGGGACGGGCTGGCCTGGGGGCAGGGCGCAATGATTGTTCGACGCGGTGTGCTTGACGGCGCGAGCTACTTCGAAGGTGGCTTTGCCGAGGGTGTGCCCGACGGCCAGGTGCGTGTTGAGGCGCCCGGTCAGCCGCCCCGCTGGCGCCGTTACCTGGCAGGGCAGGATGTGGGCCGGGGCGATCCCGGCCAGCGCAACAGTTTCGGTTTTGCCGGTGTGGATGCAAGCATCGAGGTGCTGAACCCGTGATGGCCGCCGTGCTGCGCGGTTTCCTGGTGACGCTGTTGCTGGCGCTGGCGTGCCGCGCCGGTGCTGACCCGCATTTTGCCGCGCTCGATGAACTGACGCCCGAGGACCAGTACCGGCAGCTGAGCCTGATGCTGCTGGTTTCCGCCGGGGTAGACGAGCCGATGCTGGAAGTGCTCGCGCCCGTGGCCCTGCAACGACCGGAGACGGTGCCGTTTCAGCCGGACGACTACACGACCCCGCTGGCCCGTATCGTTGACCAGACCAGCCTGCTGGCGGGCGCGGAGCAACTGTTTCGTTTCGTACGGGACAACGAAAGCGCGATCAGAACCCGGCTCCTGGTGCTGGAGTCGGACAGCGATGCCCTGGCCGTCATTGACCAGCAAAAGCTCGACGAGGATGCCATCCTGATTCGCCAGGCCATCGCCGACAGCATGGTGTACGCGGGGCTGGGGGAGGCCGGCCTGGACGTTTCCGAGCGTTACCGCCAGCAAACCGTCGTGCTGCGCAATGCGCTGGAATACGTGGAATTCAAACAGGCCCTTGACCGGATAACCGATCAGGCCATTGCCTCCGTGGGCGGCAAGCTGGATGCCTATCAGCGCATGTTTGATGACGAGACCAACACGGGGACTTTTGACCGCCGCATCCGGTCGGCCGAGCTGATTTACCTGCCCGAAGGCCAGTTTGACCCGAAAGCCGGGGAGCTGACCGAGGAAATGTTGCGCAACATGGTGCTGATGGAATCGCAACCGAATCGGTAGGTCCCTTTGCGCGCCAAAAATGCCAGGTGGCGACCTGAGGTTGCGGCCCGGGGCGGTGGCCTAGGGTTGAGGCTGGTCGTCAGGTTCGGGCGCGTCGCTGCCAACCTGCACACTGACCCCCCGAACTTCCATCAGTTCATCGATGGTCAGCGTGTCAAAGGACCGCGGCGGGACATCCTGGTTGCCCGGCTCCTGGTTGCCGATACCCGGGGTCCCCGGGCATCACGGGCGCTGGTGTCGCCGGGGCCTGTTCCGCTGTGGCGGTTCCCGACGTGTCCGCGGGTGGCAGCAGGGAGCGGTATTCATCGCCCCAACGTCCCGATGCCTCGGCAGCTTGAGCCTCGTTTGCCGTTGCCGGCGGCGCGCTGCCGCCCCCATCCCGGGCCAGGCCGCGTTCGCGCAACAGCTCGGAAGCGCTCTGCGCCACGCCCTCCGTGCTCATGGCCGCCTCGGGGCCGGCTGCGGGATCCTGCCAGCTTTCGTTGGCCGCGGCCCGGCGGCTTGCCGAACTGCTGGAGGCGCTGGCGCCGCCGTCCTTGCCGTCATTGCTGTCGCCGTCTGCGCCCTGCTGCCCGCCGTTCGACTGCTCCTGGCCGTTGCCCTGCGCGCCGGAATTGCTGCCCTCCGGGCCGCCGGCCAGGGCCTGGCTCTGTGACTCGTCTGCGGATGCATTCTGCGGGTCGCTCTGCGGTTCCGCCGGGTTGGGCGCTCCCGCCTGGCCACCGGCTTCCGCCAGGCTGGCAGCCTCGCGTTCGTGGTATTCACCGACCAACTCGGCCCAGGCCTCTGCCTCCGCGACCAGCAGCTCTCCATCGCGCTGGGCTGCCTGGCTCGGGGTAAAGCGGTACTCCTTGCCGATCTCTTCCGGCGTCCAGGGCCCGTTTTGCAGGATAATGCCGCGCAGCTGGTTGCGCAGGTGTTTCTGGGAGCTTTCCGGCAGTTGCCCCATTTTTTGCAGGCTGGACGGCGGCCGGAATACCGTGGTGGGAAAGGCAGGGCGCTCCAGCCGCGCATCTTTCAATTCCATGTAGCGCCGGTAATTGTCTTCGCTGATGTCGGTTTCGCGGCTGGGGTCGTTGGGATCGGATGCGCCTGCAGCCGCGTCGTCCTGCGCCGCTGCGGGTGCTGCGCTGAGCGCCAGCAAGGCCGTGATGAGCAGCGCCGTGACGATTGCCGTGCTTGAAGAGTCGCTGACAGACATCGCTATTCCTGGTTCCTGATCTCTCTTACGACCCTGAAACCGGTGAAATCGTTCCGGTCGCCGTTTTTCAGGTTGAATCGCGAGGACAGTCGAATGTCGCGGCTGCCGGTAACCCAGGACCCGCCGCGCGTCATGTGGGAAGAGCAGATGCCCCGGGTCCAGGCGCTGCCATCAGTGGGTGCGTCCAGGTAGGAGAGGTTCAGGCAGTCGGCCGTCCATTCCGCCACGTTACCGATCACGTCGAACAGGCCGGCCCGGTTCGGCAGAAACGCGCCAACCGGCACCGTGCCGACCGCCACCTTGTCCTCGCAGGCCTCGTGCTGCCAGTCGAAACCGGTTTCCAGCCCGGCGATATTGCCGAAATTGCACACGGCGGCCGGGTCGCCGCCGATCCAGGGGCTGCGGCTGTCGGCACGGGCAAAGTACTCCCATTCGCTTTCCGTGGGCAGGCGGTAGGTTTCACCCGTTTTCTCACTCAGCCAGGCCACGTATTCCTGCGCGTCATTCCAGCTCACCATGATCACCGGGCGATCGCCGCGACCCCAGCCGTTGTCACTGGGGCGGGTGCTGCAGCCGCCTTCCTCCACGCAGGCATCCCACTGGCCCATGGTGACCTCGTAAATACCCACGGCGAATGGGCGCGTGATGCTGATCACGCGTTGCGGTCGTTCCTGGGCAAGCGCCAGCGGGTCATCCTGGCTGGCGCCCTGGGGAAAGGCGCCGGTGGGCATGACCCGGAGTTCGGGGCATACCGGGCAGTCCCGGAACGGTTTGCCCGGGGTCAGGGTCAGCCGTTCAATGGATTCCAGTGCTTCGGTCACGTGGCGGCCGCGGGGAAAAGCGTCGATATAGGCCTGGAAGGATGCCCTGGTGTCCAGCTGTCGCGCGGTGGCGATGGCCTTGTCGTCGTTGGCCTGGTCAGCAAGCTCCCGGCGGATACGCTGCGCTTCCTCGATGTGCAGGCCGGCCGGCCATTCGTCAATATAGCCCTGCATGCTGTCGATCGTTCGTTGCTCGCGGGCCGTTGCCCAGGCCGCGTTGTCCCGGCGTTCACGCTCGAGACGCTCGCGTTCGACGCGTGCTGCCTCCTCGTCAATTGCCTCGATGCGCCGGAGCGCCTCGGCCTGGTGCAGGCCGGTCGGAAAATCATCCAGGTAATCGACGTACGCGGGGCGCGTGTCTTCGGCCGACAGCGTTTCCCAGGCGCGTTCGTCCAGGATATCGATCTGCAACTGGGCCTGCGGACCGTATACCGAGCGCGGGTAGTCCTCCATGAAGCTGCGGTAGCCGAGCAGCGTGTCTGCATCCAGCGCGGCATTCCAGCGGGCTTGTTCCTCGTCGGTTGGCGCCAGCGCGCGCGGACCGCGGTCGCGCTCCGCGCCGACATCCACATCCTCGAACCAGCCATCAAACGACAGCTCGCGGTTGGTCAGGAGAAAGACTGCTGCAGTCAGCATCAGCACGGTGACCAGGCCGCCGATGGCGATGGGTCCCCAGGGACGTCGCTCCTGCGTGCCGGGCGCGTCCGCCGCTTGCTGGAGCATGCTGAGGCGGGCGTCGAGCCCGCTCAGTGCGTCGGCCCAGCCGGCAATGCGCTCCGGGCGGTTGTCCGGGTCCAGGCTCAGAGCCTGGGACAGGAGGTCGCCCAGGCCGCCCTGGCGGCGCAGTGCGGCGAGGTCCAGCGGGTCGTCCCGGCCCTCTGCAATCGCGTCCAGTCGTTGCCGCGCGGTGGGCGGAGCGCCTTCGCCAAGCCACTCCAGCAGGGTCGCCGCCAGGCCATAGGCGTCCGCGCGCGGCGTCAGCCTGGTTTCGGGGTCCAGCGCCTCGGGGGCGGTTGCCGGATCATCTGCATCGGCCGGTCGGGCGGTGTGCACCCTGCGTGCCGCCGGGCGTCGCCAGGAACGGCTGACCATGCCGGTCGAGCAGAATCTCACGGGTTCCCAGCGCGCCATGTGTCCTGCCGGCGTCATGCAGGGCCTGCAAGGCGGAAGCCAGGCGATCAAGAAACCCCTTTATGCTGTCCTTCGAGGCGTGCTTGCCGGCTTGCAGAAGCGCCGCCAGGGTCTGACCTTCGCGGGCAGGCCGGAGGGCGAAGACCGTGCCCTGCGCTTCGATAACGCGCAGCACCTGGGGAAGGCCGGGGTTATCAAGCTGGCTTTCCAGCCGGGCATCGTCCAGGAAGTGTTTGCGGGCGCTGTTGAACAGGGTCTCCGCTCCCGGCGCCGGGGCTATCGCGCCGGTTTTGGAGCGGACCGCAATGGTCTCCCCGGGCGCAAACTCCTCCAGTTCAAAGGGGCGCTCCAGGGCGGCGTCCACGACCAGGTAAACAAAGCCCCGGGGGGTGCGGCGTAACAGGGCCTGGACCTGCAGGCCTTCGACCTGCAGGCCCGGGGCAAGGGGCTTCACGTTGCGCTGCCCTGCGCGGGCTTGAGCGTGACGGTGACTTCGGCGGCGCCAATCAGCAGCTTGTCGCCCGGCTCGATATAGAACACCTCGTCAGGCTGGCAGCGGACACCGTTGACAAAGGTGCCGTTGCGACTGCCGAGGTCACTGATGGTCAGGCGGCCGCCCTCGCTGACAATGACGGCGTGCTTGCGGCTGATGCCGGGTCCATCCGCGGACAGGGCGACCCCGGCGCGCCCGATCACGGCCTGGAACTTGCCTTCGGTGATCGCGGTCACCGCGCGCAAGGGACGGCCGTCGACGTGCGTGCCCTCGATGCGCAGCCAGCCGTTGGTGCCCGGTGGGCGGGTGCCGGGATTAAAGGTTTTTGGTTCCTCCCGCGTGATGCGGGTGGGCAGCCCGGTGGCGGAGTAGGTCACCGTATCCATGGCCAGCGTGCGCTGGATCTTCTTGCGCCGCTGCATGGCCGCGCGCCGCTTGACCAGGTACCAGAACAGCAGGCCGCTCAGCAGGGCGGACAACAGGAACACCAGTGCGCCCATGCCCAGGTTGGCGTCTTTCAGGATACGCTGGATGCCGGTGGCGTCAGCGGCGTCATTGCCGGTCGCTGCCGGTGCCTGCCGCGGCGCCGGCGTTGACAGGGCGATGCCGCCGACCGGCGCCACCTGCATGCAGGCTTCCAGGTTCAGGTCGAGCTGCAGCAGCTCCGCCGCGCGCAGCAGTTCGTCATTCAGAATGACGCGCGGGGTTTGCCCGCCGCCAACTTCCGGATTGCCGTTGGCAAGGACCATGCCGGCCCATTGTCCGCACAGGTCGATCAGCGGACCGGTCAGGTTGGGCACGGTGGCGTTTTCGACCAGTTGCTGGGGTTCGCCGGTGCGTTTGCCGGCCACGTCAACCGGAATCCAGTAGGGCATCGCACCGGTCGCCATCATGTCCGCCGGCGGCCACGCCGCCAGGCGCACCTCGTGCTCGGTGTCGGGCGGGTTGAAGGTGACCTTGATCGCCCGCCGCTGCATGCCGTTCACGGCAATGACCGCGAATTCGCTGTCCGGTGACTGGCGGTAGCGTTCCGCCGGCAAGCCGTCGCGCAGCAGGTCGGTGCCCACGTCCATGACGAAAATCGGCTCTTTCCCGTCCACGAAGTCTGCGGGGACCACGACCAGCGCGGCGCCGGTGCGCGCCCGGCCGATAACCACGCCGGTGGTGGGCTGAACCGCGTCCTCGCCAACCCGTTTGACCACGAGCACGACCTCCTCCGGCATGCTCGCCCGGGTCGGCAGGCCCTGCGCGGGGACGATCTGCGGCAGGAGCAGCAGGGCGATCACGGCCAGTGTTTTCGGCCAGGCCGGGCCGTTGCGCCGGCCCGTCATCGGGCGTACAACCGGTTGATGAGGTTGTCCAGGCAGTACTGGCCTGCCTGGTTGAGGGTTTTTTCTTCCTTGCCCTGCACCACGTTCTGCAGAAAAACCAGGATGGCCGCCATGACCAGCGCCAGCAGGGTAGTGCTGAAGGCGACGCCAAGCCGCTGTGTGACCTCGTAGAGCAGTTCGGGGCTCTCCACGTTGGCGCGGTCACCGGCGTAGTTGAGCGCCAGCATGATACCGACGACCGTGCCGATGAAGCCGAGGCTCGGGATCAGCCAGGTGATGTAGCGGATGATGTTGTAGCGCAGGTCCAGTTCATGGAGGAACAGTTCCAGGCTGGAGTTCAGCAGGGCGTTGGTCTGGTCCACTGAACGACTGAGATTGAAGTTGAGCACCAGGCGCTCGATCAGCCGGGGCACAAAACACACCTGCCGGTAGCGGCTGCTGCGGACTTTCTGGTAGATCGGCGTCATGTCTTCCCCCGGTCTCAGCACGGTTTCGTCATCGACCGGCAGGTACTCGCGATCGAACTGGCTTTCCTCGATCAGTCCCGCCCGCCAGCGAATGAACACCTCGCCCAGGCCCGCGAAAAACGCCAGCCACAGCACGTTCTGGACCGTGAACGGCCAGGTGCTGCGATTGATGTCCAGCAGAATCGACGCGGCGGTTTCCGGGAGCGTCCTGGCGAGCAGGGCGATGAGCAGGACCGCCGCGGCCAGGCTCACTGCAAGCGTGACCATGCGGAGTTTGGCTTCACCGGGCTGGTTCATTGATTTTTGTCCTCGACGCCGCCGGTATCCGGGTTCCGTGTGGGGGTATTCAAGGTAGGCTCATCATCCTTGTTGCGCAGCGTGTAGCGACCGGTCCGCTCATCAAACAGGGAGGGCGCCGGCGTCGGGGCCAGGCGCACATCGACGTCATCGTCATACTGGCTGGTGATCTGGTCGATCGTGACTTCCACGTCGCCGAAGCGCAGCAGATCGCCGGCGCACACGGCCACCAGCCGCGCACGAACCCAGCGGTCATGGCGTTTCAGGAACATGCCCCTGGCGGAAGACTCGTCGCGCACCCACAGGAACCGGCTTGGATCCAGGCGCGCCTGGGCGTGCAGCCCGGAGACGGTCGGATGGTCCAGTTGCAGGTCGCAGGTCGCGTTCTTGCCTATGGTGACGGTGGAATCGGCATTCATGTGTTGGTTCGCTTTTTATCGTTCGTCCGCATGCTGTTTTGCCCCCTGTTGCCAAGCCCTTGCACACAGTGACCCAGTTTAACTGATTTCTGCAGTGCTTCCCTAGCGCCCCGGGGTCGCGCAGTACCTATTGGGCGAGGGCCAGGAAACCGCCGGAATTCGCCCGGGCAATGGTTTCCATGAATTGCACCGTGCCCTGGTATTTGAAGTAATCGCCAATGGTCACCGCGTGGATTTCCACATTGCCCCCGTTGGCCACGGAAATCGCCTGGGCCAGCGACCGGGGCGGCAGATCGTCATTGAACACCGGGTTCGGCAGACCGTCGCTGAACAGGATAATGGCCTCGGCCGGGCCGGCAAAGGCCTCCTGGAAAGCGCCCAGCATCGGCGAACCTCCGTCAAAGCGCTCCGCCAGCGTCGTGGCAAAGCGCAACGCCCGCCGGCGGTTGTCCTGGCTCACACGGACCAGGCCGCCCTGCTCAGGCCAGCGGTAATAGGCTGGACCGGAATCAAGCTGCTGGAAACCGAGTATCCCGAACTCCATTCCCGGTTGCAGGGACTCCAGGGCACGACTGACCGAGTTGATCACCAGTTCCCGGTGTTCCGCCAGGTACTTGTTCATGTCAATCATCAGCAGGAAGCGCGTCTTTTCCGTTTTCAGCCCCAGAAACCGGAAAGTCACCAGGTTGCCGGAAACCGCTTCCTCCTCGGCTGGTTCCTGCGGCGGAGGCGGGCTCGGGGGGCGCTGTGCAGCCTGTAACTGGCCGCTGCGCGTCTGCAGTTCGCTGGCCAGTATGGCCTCCTCCGCATCCAGTTCCTGGGCGCGGGTTTGCGCGGCGCTGAGGGCAACGACCAGCCGCTCTGTTCCCAGTTCACTCTCATCAAGGCGTGCATCAGTGCTCGCTGCCAGGGCTTCAAGCGCCTTGAGGTGGCCCTCGAGCCGCACTTCCTTCTGATAATCGGGCATCAGAATGATGGTGATGATGATGAAAGCGCCCATCGCTGAGGCGAACAGGTCAACCGCTGACAGGGAGTACACGCTGAACACGCGGGTGCGGCTTCTCATCGCGAAACCCCGACAAAGTCACCGTTGTTCAAACGGGAGAGGGTCTGCAGGAACAGCACGAGGTTCCGGTCACTGGTGTAATCGCCGATCGCGACGGTGTGCAACTCGGTTTGCCGGAACTGGTTGTTGGTGGAGATGTTCTCGATGATGAAGCCGGGTGGACTGTTGGGCGCACCGTCCGTCATCAGAATCACGGCGCTCGCCGGGTACTCCAGGGCGGCCTGCAATGCGAAATGGGTCGGCGTACTGCCGAAGAACTTGCGCGCCAGTCCCTTGGTGAACTCCTGCGCCTGGCGCAGGTTCTCCGGTGTGGCCTGCAGCAGGCGTCCAGACCCTGGAAACTCCCACAGGACCGGCTGCGGGGTGCCCTGGTAACCGATAATGGCGAAGGTGTTGCTGTCGTTCAGCGGCTGCAGGATATCCAGGACCGAATTAATCATCAGGTCCTGGTAGTTGATCATGCTGCCGGACATGTCCACGACGATCACGAACGACTTGGATTCGGAGGCCAGGCCGAGTATTGAAAACTCGACGCCCTCGGCGATGCTGACCGGGGCCGGCTCCGGCGCCTGCAGGGTTTCCGGGGGTGGCAGCGGCGTGGCCAGTTCGGCAATCTGCTCATTCACGTCCGCCAGCTCCGCCTTCAGCTCCGCCAGCCGCTGGGCGCGCGCCCGGTTGCGCTCCGACAGGGACTGGAGTTCCTGTTCCATCTTCTGCTGTTCCGCTTGCATGTCCTCCGTTTCGCCGGCGGCCAGGCGACGTTTTTCCACCAGTTCCAGGGTGCGGCTGAATGCATCATCGCGGCCGGCATTCTGGTAAAAAGGGAACAACAGCATCATCAGCAGGATGAACGCGCCCAGCGCCGAGGCGAACAGGTCGATCGCCGACGTGGTGAAGACTGAAGTTTCCCGGTCCGGGGTTCTCAAGGCGGTTCAGATTCCGTGATGCTTGGTGTTGATTGACAGCGGGGTAGCCCGCTATGTTCAATGCGGCCTCAGCGTTCAGGCCTATCCGCTGTTCGCAGCGCGTCAGTGTAATCAATCCGCCAGGGGGCGTCAGTCAATACCAACCATGAGCTCTGCCCGCTTAGTCCTGCTCCTCACCCTGTGCGTCCTGTTCACGGCCCCTTTCACATGGGCGGCGCCCCTGCCTGGCGGCGGCCAGGTACAGGAATATTTCGTGCGTCAGCAGGCCGGGGAGGGGCTGCTGATCACCATCACCGGTCGTGAGGCGCAGTTTGAGTCGCGCGTGACCACCATCGATGATGAGCTGGTGGTGGCTTCGGCCGTGCCGGGCAGCCGCCTGGCGCCGCTGTTTCAGTACGTCCCGCCGGTGGGCAGTGGCCGGCAGCTGGATGTGCAGGTCATCGCTGATCTGGATACCAGCCGCAGTGCGTTTGAAATGGGTCTGAGCCGGATTGATATCCGCGATGACCGCAGCGCCCGGCTGGCGCAGGGCTACCAGTCACTGTCTTTCGGGCTTGAATTGCCTGTTGCCGATACGGCCGGCAACTGGAGCATCAAGGTCAATTCGCTGTTCAACGCGGCCCGGACCTTCGACGATTACGGCATGGCGGAACTGTCGCTCTGGGCCAATTTCCTGGCTGCGCGGATCACCCTGTCCGAGCTGGGCGATTACAACGCCACGCTGCCGGTCGTGGAGGACATCCTGTCTGACCCGGCGATACGCCGGAATGCCGACCTGCAGCTTGCAACGCTGAAACTGCGGCTTGAGGCCCGGCTGTTCGAGCGCCGCGCGGGCCAGTTGGCGGCGCAAGCCGGCGCCGCTGATCCGGTGCAGCTGGCGGCTGAGGAGACGGCCATGCTGGCGGCACAGCTGGGCAACCTTTTCGAGCGCTCCGAGGCGCTGTATCTCTCGGGTGTCGATTTTGCCGAGCGGGGGCTGGAGCAGCAGGCCTTGGCCCAATTCGACCAGGCGCTGGACCTGGCCGTTTCCATCGACGCCGATGACCTGGCGACCCGCGTCAGGGAAAACATGGTGGCCATTCACGGCGCTCTCGGCGATGTCGCCGCCACCTCCCAGGTCCTGCAGGCCATTGAAAGCCAGCTCGCAGAGGACGGCGCGGATGACGAGTTGGCGCAGAACCTTCTTGCCCAGGGGCGCATTCTGAACCGCACTTACCAGTACCGTGCGGCCCAGGAGGCGTTGCGCCAGGCGCTGCAATTTGAGCACAACAGCCTGACACGCAGCCAGGTGAGCCTGGAGCTGGCGACAGCCAGCTATGCGCTCGGCGACCTGGACGAGGCCTATGAGCAGGCCCAGGCCGCGGTGACCCGCGCGGAAAACGGCTCGTTCCGGCGGGCCACCCCGGCCCTGGATGTCGGGCAGGGCATTGCGATTATCGCGGCCGTGCAAAGGGCGCGTGGTGACCGGGCGGCCTTGCAGCAGACCCGCAATGCACAGCGCGCCTACCTTGAGAGCCCGGAGCAGCAGGCGCTGTATGCCTGGGAGCGGGCCCAGGACGAGCTGGTCAACGGGCCCGCAGCCGGGGCGACAGCCTGGCTGCGCCAGGTGCGGGCCAGTAGCTCAACACCGCTCATCGAACCCTATCGCCAGCTGTCCCAGCTGTGGCTGTGCCGCCTCGCGGTTGACTGCGCAGCCGGCGATGCCGGGTCGGCGCGAAACGCGCTGGAGCGTATCGAAATACCCCGGCTCCAGGTCGCCGGGGCCTGGAACTATGCGGCCTGGTTAGCCAGCTCCGGCCAGGGCGCGGCAGCCACGGAGGCCTTTGCTGCGCTGATGGATGAGCTGATCTTTCTGCGTTTCAGTGTGCCGGGCGTTCTCGGTGACTTTTACTGGCGTCGATCCTCGCTGCTGGTCGAGGATGCGCTCGCCGTGCTGCGCAGCACCGGTAGCGCGGAACAGCACCTGCTGGGACTGGCGCGGGCGCAATGGCTGGCGGCCACGGCTGACGGTCTGGGTCTGCCTTTTGACCCGCTTGCCGCCGGCCTGGATACGGAGGCGTTTCGCGCATTGCTGGCCCGTCGCGAGCTGCCGGAAGCGGGTGACTCGCCTGCGGAACTCGACCGCGAGTTGACCGGGCAATTGGCTGCGGGGCGCGACAAGTTCCGCGCGGCAATGCCGTTCCTGAGCCTGCCGGCGCTGCAGCGCTGGCTCAGCAGCCTGGATGCTGACGAGGCGGTGCTGGCCTTCGATCTGAAAGGGGCGCAGGCCTTCGCCCTGCTGGGAACCCGGTCCGGCGTGCAGCGTATCCCGCTTGGCCCGACACAGGGGTTTGAGGATTTGCCAGGGCTCTTCTCGAACGCCGCGGAGCGGGATGATGCCGCGTTCCGGTCGCTGCTCGCGCCCTGGGGTCAGCGTTTGCTGGGCCCGCTGGTGAGCCGTCTGCCGGACCGGGTCTACCTGGCCGCGTCCGGGGCCCTGGCGGCTGCGCCATTCGAGGCCATGCCGGTGGGCGGCGAACGGCCGCTTGAGCGCCGCCAGCTTGTGCGGCTGGCATCGTTTCCGGCGCAGTCCGGCCCGGCATTGCGCCTGAATCCGCCGCGTTCGCCGGGCGCATTCCTCGCCGGTGAGCCCGAGGATTTCAGTCCCGGCTTCCTGGAACGCCTTGCGGCGGGCAGGGAGCTGGCCGCGGTGATGGACGCGTTTCGCGGGCCGGGGCTGCAGGTAATCCAGGGTTCCGCCCTGTTGCCTGACGAGTTCGCAACGCCGGCGATGCAGCGCGCCGGCGTGGTGCACCTGGCCATGCCGGCGCGGATCGACCTGTCCCGGCCACGAAGTTCCTACCTTGAGTTGTCCGAGGCAATGCGCGCCGGTGGCCGGCTGCGTGAAACACCCCGCGACATCGACCGCTGGCGGCTCGGCGCCTACCTGGCGGTCATGGGCCAGGGGGAGATTACGCTTGATGTTCATTCCACCGCCGGACGTATGCCCCTGGTGGCGGATCTGCTGGCCGCGGGCGCGCAGAGCGTTCTGGCAACCGCGTGGCCCAATGATGATGCGTCCTCTGCGGCCTTCTTCGAGCTTTTCTACGGATTTCTGATCGAGGGTCAGACCCCCTTGCAGGCGCTGGCCTCGGCCCGGCGCGGGATGATGGACGATGACGCGCCGGTGCGGGACTGGGCGCGCTACCAGCTATGGATTGACTGATGCGGCGAACGGGGCAGGGGACCCGGTGGCGGAGCGTTCAGGTGCTATACAGGCAGGCGGGCGTACAGTAGGTTTAGGTATGGATTCCAGGTGATATCGTCATGAACAGAAAATTACAGCGAATTGTGTGCCTGTTGCTGGTGGCGGCGCTGATTGCGGCCTGCGCCACCAGCCCGACGGGCCGTCGTCAGCTGATGCTGGTCTCCGAGAACCAGGCGATCGCCCAGTCCAAGCAGGCCTACGTGGCCACGGTCATGGATTTCGAGGAAAAGGGCCAGCTTTCAACCAACCCGGCGGTTAATGCGCGGGTGCAGGAGATTACCGGCCGCCTGATCACGGAGGCGATCAAGATGCGTCCGGATACGGCGGACTGGGAATGGAGCGTGGTGGTCGTGAACGATCCCACCGTCGTCAATGCCTGGTGCATGGCGGGCGGACGCATGGCGTTGTATACGGGCCTGCTGGACGAGATTCAGCCCACGGACGATGAGCTTGCCCAGGTAATGGCCCACGAAATCGGTCACGCCCTGGCCAACCACGCCGCTGAGAAAATGTCGATGCAGATGATGAGCGCCGCCGGTGTTGCCGCCGTGGCAATCGCTTCCGACAACCACGTGGCGGCCCTGGGTGGGGCGGCGCTGGCTGCCCAGCTGGCGGTGAATATGCCCAACAGTCGCGCTGCGGAGACCGAGGCGGACCGGATCGGCATCGAGCTGGCGGCAAAAGCAGGCTACGATCCGGCGGCGGCCGCCACGCTGTGGCAGAAAATGGGCGCCCAGGGCGGTGCGCCGCCGCAGTGGTTAAGCACCCACCCGAACCCGGAAAACCGCCAGCGTACGCTGGCTGCCCTGGAGCCGCAAATGCGTCCAGTATTACGATCCGAACGGCTCGCACCCCGTGTACCAGTTTTAGACAGCGGGTATGGGCCGGGCCCGTTCGCCGTCTAGCCGCGAAGCTTGACGGCGACAACGCGGCCCTCGGCCGTCAGTTCCCCGTCAACCCGGACCTCAACCTCCGCCACCGCCTTGCGGTCGGAGGCTTCCACGACCCGCGCGCTCAGCTCAATCGCCTCGCCGTTCATGGGCGTGGGCCGGCGGTAATCCACGTGCAGGGAGCCGGTGACACAACGCGGCGGAGTGCCGAAGGGATCCGGCTGGAAATGCGCAGCGCCGGTGGCGATGCCGTGACAATCCACCAGCGAGGCGATCAGTCCCCCGTAAACCACCCCGGGGATGGCCAGTTGACTTGGCCGGGGCGTATGGCGGGCAATGACCCGGTCCCCGTCGCGGTAGCTTTTCAGTTGCAGGCCGTCGGGGTTTTTGGCGCCACAGCCGTAGCAAACCTGGAAGTCCTCCTCGTAGAGGTCCTGGATGGCGGGGTAGTCATGCGTTTCGGATTGATTCATAACTCCACGTTTTCGATGGCTTGCGCCATGCTCCTGATGTGATTCGCGCCCATGCGGCAACAGCCCCCGACGCCGCGGGCGCCCTGCTCGATCCAGGCGAGCGCTGCATCACCGGCCATGCCGGGGGCGACTTCGCCGATCCAGCAACGGTGCACGCGCATCGTACTGTTCGCCGGAATTGGGGTACACGAATACCGGCAGCGTGGTGGCGGCATCCAGGCGCCGCAGGAGCCGGGGGATATGCCCCGGCGCCATGCAGTTAACGCCCAGCGCCCGGACCCGCGGATGGTCGGCGAACAGTCGCGCGGCTTCTTCAACCGGCGTGCCGTCACTGAGGTTGGCGCCGTCAGGGCAACAGAAGCTGACCCAGGCCGGCGTATCGACATGACGCAGGCATTCGGCCAGTACCCGTGCTTCCAGCTGGTTGGGAATCGTTTCCAGGGCCAGCACGTCCGCCTTGCCATCGTCCATGAGTTCCAGGCGCTCCCGGTGAAAGCGGTGCAGTTCCTGTTCCGAGGCCCGGTAGGCGCCGGTGTACTCGGAGCCGTCGGCCTGGGCTGCGCCCCACGGTCCCAGGCTCGCGGCAACCAGGGTTTCCGGCCGGTCCGCTGCGGCCTCCCGGGCCAGCGACACCGATCCGATGAGCAGGTCTTCAGCTTCCTGCCGGCCCAGGCCGATACCCATAAACCCGGCCACGCTTGCCTGGTAACTGGCGGTGGCAATGACTTCCGCGCCGGCTTCCACGAAGGCGCGGTGGGCGGCCGTCACCACGTCCGGTGCGCTGTACAGCAGTCCGGCCGACCACAGGGTCGGGTGGAGTGCATGACCTTCTGCCTCGATCTGTGTCGCCAGGCCACCATCAAGTAACACGGGGCGGGGACGGGTCAGGCGTTCTTCGAACCGGTTGATGGGTATGCTCCTTTTCGCGGGTCAGGGTTAGGTACGTCTATTAAACCACTTCAAGTGATGGATTAGAAATGCTATATAAAATAAATATAAAACATAGTATTAAATGAATAAAATAGAAATTACATGATTAAATAATTACGGTGGTTACAATCCTGGGAGAGCAAGTTACTTCTGCTTGAACCAATACAATATGATAATCAATACGCGAATAAAAATGCGTATTTAATACTCGAAGCGCTGCGCCGGTGGCGTCACTGCGGCAGGCCCCGTTTGAAGCTCGCGAGCTGATTCATTTCCGACCCGATTTCAGCCCCGGATCACCGGGCCAGCGGTTATAATGCGCCCCGTTTTCCCTGACCGGCAACCGCACATGGCCCAATTCGTTTACACCATGAACCGCGTGGGCAAGATCGTTCCGCCCAAGCGTGAAATCCTCAAGGACATCTCCCTGTCCTTTTTTCCCGGCGCCAAGATTGGTGTCCTGGGCCTGAATGGCGCGGGTAAATCGACCTTGCTGCGCATCATGGCGGGCGTGGACAAGGATATCGAGGGCGAAGCCCGGCCCATGCCGGATCTCAAGGTCGGCTATCTGCCCCAGGAGCCGGAACTTGACGAGGACCGGACCGTGCGGGAAAACGTCGAGGAAGGGCTGCGTGAGCCCCTCGATGCGCTTGCGGAGCTGGAAGTGGTATACGCCGCCTATGCCGAGCCGGATGCGGATTTTGACGCGCTGGCCAAAAAGCAGGAGCGCCTGGAAGGGGTGATCCAGGCCTGGGACGCACACAATCTTGAACACCAGCTTGAAGTAGCAGCGGATGCCCTGCGCTTGCCGCCCTGGGACGCGCAGGTGAAGAACCTGTCCGGTGGCGAACGCCGCCGTGTTGCGCTGTGCCGCCTTCTGCTGTCCAAGCCCGACATGCTGTTGCTCGATGAGCCCACCAACCACCTGGATGCCGAGAGCGTCGGCTGGCTGGAGCACTACCTCGTGGAGTTCCCCGGCACGGTGGTGGCCATTACCCATGACCGCTACTTTCTCGACAACGCCGCCGGCTGGATTCTGGAGCTTGACCGGGGTCGGGGCATTCCCTGGGAGGGCAACTACACCTCGTGGCTTGAGCAAAAGGAACAGCGCCTGGCCCAGGAAGAAAAACAGGAAGTGGCGCGTAAAAAGGCCATCCAGCACGAGCTGGAGTGGGTGCGCGCCGGGGTCAAGGGCCGCCAGTCAAAAGGCAAGGCGCGCCTGCAGCGCTTTGAAGAACTGTCGAGCCAGGAGTTCCAGAAGCGCAACGAAACCAACGAGATTTACATCCCCGTGGGCGAGCGCCTGGGTGACAAGGTCATCGAGGTAAACGGGGTTTCCAAGAGTTTTGGCGACAAGGTGCTGTTCGAGGACCTCAGTTTCACCGTGCCCAAGGGCGCGATTGTCGGGATTATCGGGGGTAACGGCGCCGGCAAAACAACCCTGTTCCGGCTGATCGCCGGCCAGGAGCAACCCGATACCGGAACCATTGAGCTGGGCCAGACCGTGGACCTGGTGAATGTCCTGCAGCTGCGGGATGACCTGGATGACAGCAAAACGGTCTGGGAAGCAATTTCCGATGGCCATGACCTGCTCCAGGTCGGCAACTTCGAGATGCCTTCGCGCGCGTACTGCGGGCGGTTCAATTTCAAGGGCTCGGACCAGCAGAAACGCGTCGGCGACCTGTCCGGCGGTGAGCGCGGTCGCTTGCAACTGGCGGTGGCGCTGAAGCAGGGCGGCAACGTGCTGCTGCTCGATGAGCCTTCCAACGACCTGGACGTGGAGACGCTGCGCGCCCTGGAAGAGGCCCTGCTGGCCTTTCCCGGCTGCGCCCTGGTGATTTCCCACGACCGCTGGTTCCTGGACCGGGTCGCGACGCACATCCTGGCCTACGAGGGTGACAGCCAGGTGACCTTCTTCCCGGGCAACTACAGCGAGTACGAAGAAGATCGCAAGCGTCGACTCGGTGACAACGCCGGGCCGAAGCGGGTCCGTTACAAACGACTCAAGCAATAAGCCCCAGGCAATAAGCCCTGGGCAATGAGCCCGGCCGGTTCACGCGGGAACGCCGCCGGGCGTTCCCCTGGCTTCGAGTTCGCGCACCAGCCGCGCAATCTCGCGCACATGGGGGTCGTCGTGCCCATCCGTGCGCAGGGCCTCATCCAGGCGCAGCACGTATTCCCGGTTGGGGCCGCTGGGGCCGCAGGCCGCCATGACCTGCGCCGCGATGTCTGCCGGGCTGGCGGGACCCAGGTATTCGGCATTATCCGGGGTAGCGATCCAGGTCAGCCCGGGCAGCGTTGACCCGTCATTCAGAAGCAGCGGCAGACTCAGCCGCTGATAGCCGCCCTGTTCGCGATGGTCCAGGGAGGCAAGAATATCGTGCCGCTGGTCCGGCGGCAGCTCAAACGCCCGGCCCCAGCACTGCGAGCCCGGTGCATCAATCAATGTCACGACCCGCCCCGGAGCACCGGGCACACCGCGGTGGTCCGTGGAGCCCTGCCAGAATCGGCGCTCGCGGTGGCGCACCGCAGCCACCCGGCTGCGCAGCCAGGGGAAGCCCGGATTCCAGATCAGGGAGCCATAGCCAAAGATCCAGCTGCTACCGCCGGTTTTTTGCCCGGAACTCATGGGGCAGATCATACGGGGCTGGCGGACAGTTACAATGCGATCTCCGGACAGGTGACTGATCATCAGCAACGAAAACGGCTTTGCCAGCGGGAGACCCATGAGTTCGCCAGACATCCATTCGCCGGTCACGGCACTGATCCTCAGTCGCGATGCGGGGGCGTATCTCGAGCTGGTCGAGGCGCGCAACATCCCCGGCGTGCGCTGGCTGAGCGCAACCGGGCTGGATGACGCTGCCCGGATCCGCCGACGCCGCGCTGGTTACCCTGGCCCTGGGCGAACCGGACCTGCTCGCCGCCGCCATACCCGGGCTGCCGGCCCTGCAATGGGTCCAGTCCACCTGGGCGGGTGTGAAACCGCTGGTCTCCGCCGCTGCAGGCGGGCTGCAGGTCACCGGCGTCAAGGAGGTGTTCGGGCAACAAATGGCGGAATACGTGCTGGCCTATACGCTCAGCCATTATTTGCAGCTGCCCGCCAGGGCGCGCGCGCAGCAGCGGGGCGAGTGGATGGCGCAGCCCACGGAATCCCTGGCCGGAAAATGCGTGGGCATCATGGGAACCGGCTCCATCGGAGCGGCCATTGCACAACGACTTGCCGGTCTTGAAGCCCGGGTGCTCGGTTTCAGCCGCAGTGGTAGCGCCGCATGATGATTTCGCGCAGGTGTTCGGGCCCAGCGCACTGCCCGGGTTTCTCGCATCTCTCGATGTGCTGGTCGCGGTGTTGCCCGATACGCCGGAAACCGCTGGGTTGCTGAATGCCGGAATGCTCCGGTGCCTGCCGCAGGAGGCGCTGCTGATCAATGTCGGGCGGGGCAGCCTGATCGTGGAACAGGACCTGGTTGATGTGATGCATACCGGACACCTCGCCGGTGCGGTACTGGACGTGTTCCAGACCGAGCCCTTGCCCGCGGATCATCCCTTCTGGCGCACGCCGCGCCTGAGCCTCACGGCCCATGTCGCCGCGCGGAGCTGGCCGCGGGATATCGCCGCGATATTTTGCTGACAACCTGGAGCGCTACCTGGCCGGACGGCCCCTGCGCCACGCCCTGGATCCAACCAGGGGTTACTGATTCAGCGAGCGGCGTTCTTCAGCAGGGCGTCAATTTCCGCTTCCGTGGGTGCATTTTGCGCACCGCTGCGCGTGGTGGCGATGGCGCCGGCTGCGCAGGCCCGTTGCAATGCCTGTTGGGGCTCCATGCCGCGCATCAGGTTCACGGTCAGCGCGGCGGTAAAGGCGTCTCCGGCGCCCACGGAGTCAACGGCCTCGACGCGGGGCGATTCGCTGGATGCGACCCAGCTGCCCTCGCGGGTCAGCTCCGCGCCGGAGGAGCCGTAGGTCACCGCCAGCCAACCGCGATAATCCGCCAGCATCGGGCCGATGGCCTCGGCTTCCAGCTCGTTGACGACCAGCAGATCGGTCCGCGCCAGCAGCGCTTCCGCCACCGGCCGGGCCGGCGCGGCATTCAGACAGAAAAACCCCTCGTGTTCCCGGGCGGCGCGGAGCAGCGTGGCCATCGGCACCTCGAGCTGGGCGATCAGGCCGTCACAGCGGGGCAGGTCGAGGTACTGCTCTTCAAACTGTTTATTGGCGCCCGGCGCAACCACGATCTGGTTCTCGCCGCTCTCATCGACCATGATCATGGCGACCCCGGTTTTCCTGCCCGCCAGGCGCCGCACGTGGCCAAGTCCCACGCCCTCGGCCGCCAGTTGCGCCAGCGCCAGGTCCGCGTTCGGCTCATCGCCGACACAGGCGACCATTTCCACCGTGGCGCCCAGGCGTCGTGCGGCCAGGGCCTGGTTGCCGCCCTTGCCGCCGGGAAAGTGTTCAAGCACGGCATCGGTGATGGTCTCGCCATCCCGCGGGAAGGTTTTGACACGCGCGACGAGGTCCAGGTTGATGGAACCGACAACGGCAAGGGACAGAGCGGGTGCAGGCATGGGCGGATTATAGCGGTGTTACCGGGTATGGCTGGCGTTTTCCGGGCCTAGCGGGGCAACTTGCCGGGATCTGCAGCGGGCGTGTCCGGGTCCGTCCCCGGCATCTTCAGAACCGGCCAGTGATCACAGATCAGCGCCTGCCGGTAACCATGCCAGGTGGCGAAGGCCAGCCAGGGCACCACGATGATCAGGCCCAGCAGGCCGGTGGCGAAGCCGAGGGTCAGGAGGGCCACGATGAGCGCGGCCCAGACCATCGCCGTGAACTTGTTGCGCATGACTGCATTGATGCTGGAAATCACCGCCGTCACCACGTCCACGTCGCGGTTGGCGAGCATCGGCAGGGAAAAAGCGCTGGCCGCAAAGCTGAAAGCGGCAAACAGCGCGCCGACCGCGCTGCCGATGGCCAGGAACGTGAGAATTTGCGCCAGGCTGGGGTTCGCGGTTACGGGGAAAAAGACATGCACCATGGATCCGGCACGGGCCCAGACCAGGTCCACGATCAGCAGCACCAGGCCAAAGACCATGGCGTTCTGAAACGGCCGGCGCGCGGCGCGGAAGGTTCTGCGCAGGGATGCGCGGCGGCCCGCATTGAGTTGCCGCGGCACCGAATACAGGGCAAAGGCCAGCAGCGGCGCGACGAAAACGAATCCGCACAGGAGTGTCAGCAGGAGCACCCAGCCGCCGGCCGCCCAGGCCAGCCAGGATATGGCGGCGCTGGTGAGGAACACGATGAAGCCGTAGGTCAGTGAGAGTCCCGGCACCGTCCAGTAGTCCCGCCAGCCCAGTTTCAGCCAGGTAAAAGGGTCAGCGGGGCTGCAGATCCCGGCACGGCGCAATCAGTGTTTTGTGGTCGGCGGCTATCCCGGGTGCGGGTTGTTTGCTGTCGGAATCGCTCACGACGGTTTTCCGTTGACTGACTGCGCACACTATAGCCCAGGATTCTCCAAAATCCGCCCCTGTCAGCTTGAGTTGACATGGGTCAACCCGGCATAATACGCCCGACGTTAGTCTGCGCATGCGCCCGGAATTGAGCTTTTCTGACCCTGAGATAACGCTGCCCCCCGGCAACAGAATTGATGCTTCAGTCCTGGCAATGAAACCGGTCCAGCCTCCGCGACGTCACGGATGGTCATGTGGGCGGGTTGCTCGTCAATTCGAGAGGAAGAAATTGTGACCTATAACGATAAGGTAGTACGCCAATTCGCGGTCATGACCGTGCTCTGGGGCATCGTCGGCATGCTGGTCGGGGTGTTGATCGCCGCCCAGCTCTGGATTCCGGCGCTGAACTTCGACATGCCCTGGCTGACCTACAGCCGGCTTGCGTCCCCTGCACACCAATGCGGTCATTTTCGCGTTCGGCGGTTGTGCCCTGATCGCGACCTCCCTGTACGTGGTGCAGCGCACCTGTCACGTGCGCCTGATCAGCGACAAGCTGGCCGTCTTCGTGTTCTGGGGCTGGCAGCTGGTTATTGTCGCGGCCGCCGTAACCCTGCCGCTGGGCATTACCCAGGGCAAGGAATACGCCGAGCTGGAATGGCCGATCGATCTGCTGATCGCCGTGGTCTGGGTGGCCTACGCGATTCTCTTTTTCGGCACCATCGTGCAAGCGCCGGGTCAGTCACATTTACGTGGCCAACTGGTTCTACGCCGCCTTCATCATCACCGTCGCGCTGCTGCACATCGTCAACAACCTCGTCGTTCCGGTGTCCCTGTGGAAGTCCTACCCGATTTACACCGGTGCGGTGGATGCCATGGTGCAGTGGTGGTACGGCCACAACGCGGTCGGTTTCTTCCTGACCGCCGGCTTCCTCGGCATGATGTACTACTTCGTGCCCAAGCAGGCGGAGCGGCCGGTCTACTCCTACCGCCTGTCCATCGTGCACTTCTGGGCGCTGATCTCGATCTACATGTGGGCCGGCCCGCACCACCTGCATTACACCTCTCTGCCCGACTGGCTGCAGACCCTGGGCATGGTGTTCTCCCTGATCCTGCTGGCGCCCAGCTGGGGCGGCATGATCAACGGCGTCATGACCCTGTCCGGCGCCTGGCACAAGCTGCGCACCGACCCGATCCTCAAGTTCATGATCGTGGCGCTGAGCTTCTACGGCATGTCGACCTTCGAAGGCCCGATGATGTCCATCAAGACGGTCAACGCCCTGAGCCACTACACCGACTGGACCATCGGCCACGTGCATTCCGGCGCCCTGGGCTGGGTGGCCATGATGACCATCGGTTCCCTGTACTGCCTGATTCCGCGCCTGGTGGGCAAGAAAACCATGTACAGCGTGCCGGCCATCGATCTGCACTTCTGGATCTCGACCATCGGTGTGGTGCTGTACATCGCCTCCATGTGGATTGCCGGTGTCATGCAGGGCCTGATGTGGCGCGCCTTTAACGACGACGGCACGCTGACCTACACCTTTATCGAGACCATCGTGGCGACCAAGCCCTACTACGCGATCCGTCTGCTGGGTGGGCTCGCTGTTCTTCGGCGGCATGCTGATCATGGCCTGGAATACCTGGAAAACCATGGCCGGAGTCAAGCCGGTTGAAGTCGAGGCGGCAGCGCCGCATGAACTGGGACTCTGCAGCTGAAGGAGCCAAGGCATGAGCAAGGCGCATAAAAAGCTGGAGAAAAACATCAACCTGATGGCGGTGTGGATCGTCGTCGCAGTGAGTATTGCCGGCCTGGTTGAACTGCTGCCCCTGATGGCCCAGGACCACTATCATCGAGCCCTCGGAGGGCATCGAGCCTTACCCGGCCCTGCAATTGGCCGGGCGCGACATCTACGTGCGCGAAGGTTGCTACAACTGCCACAGCCAGCAGGTTCGTCCGTTCCGTTCCGAAACCGAGCGTTACGGACCTTATTCAGTGGCCGGTGAATCGGTTTACGACCGGCCATTCCAGTGGGGTTCCAAGCGCACCGGGCCGGACCTGGCGCGGGTGGGTGGGCGTTACAGCGATGACTGGCACCGTATCCACCTGATCAACCCGCGCGATGTGGTGCCCGAATCCAACATGCCCGGCTATCCCTGGCTGATGAACGCGAACCATTGATGGCGAGTCGGTCACCAACAAGATGCGCAGCGCTGCAGTGGCTGGGTGACCCCTACACGGATGAGCAAATTGCCGGGGCGGCTGCCGCGGTGGAAGGCAAGACCGAGATGGAAGCCCTGATCGCCTACCTGCAGGACCTGGGTACCACCCGGACCGGTCGCTGAAATGGATCTGACCTTCATCCGTGGCGCCATCCTGATTGCCATGCTTTGTCGGTTTTATCGGCATGTGGATCTGGGCCTGGAGCAAGAAGCGTAAACCCGACTTTGACGAGGCGGCGCGCTTACCCCTGGAAGAAGATGCTGTGCTGCCCGATGTGCGCAGCGACGATAAGGAATAAACAACATGGTGCTCGATACATTCTGGAACTGGTTCTCCATTGCGCTCGTGGTGCTGAGTATTCTTGGCTGCTGGTGGCTGCTGCACTGGACCAAGGGAATCTCCGACCGCGAAGACGAGGCCGATGTTCATGACACCGGTCATGTCTGGGACGAGGACATCCGCGAGCTGAACAACCCGTTGCCGCGCTGGTGGCTGCAACCTGTTCAATATCACCATCGTCTTCGCCATCATTTACCTGGTGCTTTATCCGGGGCTGGGCAACGTGGCCGGGGTTCTGGGCTGGACCGAGCAGAACCAGTACGAAGAAGAGATGGTCAAGGCGGAGGCTGCGACCGCAGACGTCTTCGCCAGCTACAGCGCCATGGAACTGGATGAGTTGATCCGCAATCCGCAGGCCATGGAGACCGGTCGTCGTCTTTACGGACAGAACTGCGCCATGTGCCACGGCTCAGACGCCCGCGGCGGTAACGGCTTCCCCAACCTCGTGGACGATGAATGGCAGTGGGGTGAAGGCTACGACAACGTCCTGCACGCGATCACCAATGGCCGCAACGCCGCCATGCCCGCCTGGGCGCCTGCCCTCGGTGAAGAGGGTGTTACGCAGGTCATCGAATACGTGCGCCAGATTGGCGGCCTGGAGCATGATGCGGCCCTGGCCGAAGCAGGGCAGGCCAACTACGCGATGTTCTGTGTTGCCTGTCACGGCCCGGAGGGCAAGGGCAACCCGGCGCTGGGCGCGCCGAACCTGACCGATGCGGTCTGGCTCTATGGCAATGATCGTGCAGTGATTGAGCACGGCCTGCGCGAAGGGCGTTACGGGGTCATGCCGGCGTTTGACGGCCAGTTGAGCGAAGCCCGCCGCGAACTCCTGGCGGCCTACATTCTCGGCCTGGGCGAGGCTGCGGCCATCCAGGGCGGACAGCAATAGGCACCGTCATGAGCGCGCAATCACAGGCGCCACTGGCCGGTCGCTGGCCGCAACGCCGGCGTGACTGGGCCGTGTCCCTGTGGGTGGCCTTTCTCGGCGCCTGTTTTGGCACGCTGGTGCTGTTCGCGCTGATTGATCCGGAACGTCTGGGGGAATCCTGGGTCTATGGCTGGGAGACGGAGTTGCGGGTGACCTACGGCATCGGTTTCGCCTTTTTCTACCTGGTTTCCCTGGTTGCCGCGCGGCTGATGACCTTCATGATCCGCACAGGACCCTCCCCGGGCCATGCGATGGGCAAAGGTCGCAGGAAACCGCCGCCGGTGCGCGATCCGGAAGAGCTCAACCCGGATCTGCACGGAGAGCAATGGAAGTGAATGACAACCAGGCTTCACCCGAAGTCCTCTACCTGAAAGAACCCAAGATCTACCCCCGCGAAGTGTCCGGTCGCTTCGACCGGCTGCGTAAAATCGCGGTGTTCGTGCTGCTGGGCCTGTACTACATTGTGCCCTGGCTGAACTGGGATGGCCGCCAGGCGGTGCTGTTCGACCTGCCGGCGCGGCGCTTCTTATGTGCTTGGACTGGAGTTCTGGCCCCAGGACTTTATCTACCTGGCGCTGCTGCTGATCTCCGCAGGCCTGTCGCTGTTCTTTTTTACCGCCCTGGCGGGCCGCCTCTGGTGCGGCTATGCCTGCCCGCAAACCGTCTGGACCGAGGTGTTCCTGTGGATGGAACGCTGGGTCGAGGGTGACCGTGGCAAGCAGATGAAGCTCGACAAGGCGCCCTGGAGCGGCGCCAAGCTGGCGCGCAAAGCCACCAAGCAGTTCCTGTGGATTGCCTTTGCCCTGTGGACCGGGTTTACCTTCGTCGGCTTTTTCACGCCGATCCGTGAGCTCGGACACTCGGTGCTGACGCTGTCCCTGGGTGGCTGGGAGCTGTTCTGGGGGCTGTTCTACAGCCTGGCGACCTATGGCAACGCGGGTATCCTGCGTAGCCAGGTGTGCAAATACATGTGCCCCTACGCGCGCTTCCAGAGCGCCATGTTTGACCGGGACACGCTGATTATTTCCTACGACCAGGAACGCGGCGAGCCCCGCGGTGGCCGGCGCAAGGAGGATGACCGGGACTGCGCTGGGCCTGGGCGATTGCATCTCCTGCACCCTGTGCGTGCAGGTCTGTCCGACCGGTATCGATATACGTGATGGGCTGCAGTACGAGTGCATTGCCTGCGCCGCCTGCATCGACGTCTGTGACCAGGTGATGGACAAGATGGGCTACGAGCGCGGGCTGGTGCGCTACACCACGGAAAACGCGCTGGAGGGCAAGAAATCGCGGGTGTTAAGACCACGAATTGTTATCTACGGCACGCTGTTGCTGTTGATTCTGTCCGGTGTGTTCTACTCCTTTGGCAACAAGGTTCCGCTGCGCGCCGACCTCATCCGGGACCGCAATATGCTGTACCGGGAGTTGGACGGCGGGCTTGTAGAGAACATCTATAAACTCAAGCTCATCAACCAGGACAACATGGCGCACCGTTACCAGGTGTCGATCCCTGACTATCCGCAAATCGAAATTTTCGTCTTTCCCGAGCCCGTGCTCGAGGCGGGGCAGGTGGGTGAGTTTTCCTTTACCCTGCGCGCGCCCGCCGATCTCGGTTCCGGTTCCATGGAGGTGAACGTGCTTTTCGAGGCTCTGGATAACCCGGAGATCACCAAGCTGACGGATACCCGCTTGCTGTTGCCGGCCGGATCCGGCCAGTGAGCGCCCATGTCAGATCAACTGGACGGGCGCCCCTGGTACCGGGAGCCGTGGCCGTGGATCATCATCGGCCTGCTGGGCTCGGTCATCATCGCCAGCTTTATCACCCTGTGGATTGCGGTGAGCAATCCGGACGCCATGGTGGTTGACGAGGCGCAATACCAGGAAATCAAGGGTGGTCTGCGCGCCCAGAACACGGAGACGACACGACCGGTCCAGGAGCCAGAACAACCGCTGGTGCCGGCGTCCCCTGACGACGGCGGTTGAATGCCGTGGACGCTGTTCTGACGCCCTGTTTTCATTGCGGCGAGCCCTGTCCTGCGGCACCGGTCATTACCGTGGAACGCGACGGGCGCTCGCTGCCCGTGTGCTGCGAAGGCTGCCGCGCCGTATCCGACCTGATCTTCAACAGCGGCCTGGACCGCTATTACCGCTTTCGCGAGGGCCAGGCGCGCAAGGCGGATGAGGACATCGAAGCGCTGGGCGAGGCCTGGCGCAGCTGCGATGAGCGCCGCGAACTCTGGGGAACACCCTCGAGCGGGGGGCGTTACGACCTGTTGCTGCAAACCGAGGGCGTGCGTTGCGCGGCCTGCGCCTGGCTGATTCGCAGCCGGCTGGAGCCGCGCAAGGGGGTGGACCGGGTGCAGGTGGATATCGGCACCGGCTATACGCGCATTGAATGGGATCCGGCGCAGATCGCGCTCAGCGACATCGCCCTGGAGCTCGCCGCCATCGGCTACCGCCCCCATCTGCCGATTGCGGAAAACGAGGAGCGGGGGCGGCTGCAGGAGCGACGCCAGGCGATGCTGCGACTCGGCGTGGCGGGTCTCGGGATGATGCAGGTGATGATGTACGCGGTCGGCCTGTACGCGGGCGAGGCCATGGGTATCAGCGCCGGGGCCGAACGGTTTCTCGAGTGGACCAGCCTGCTGGTGACGATTCCGGTGGTGCTGTACAGCGGCCGGCCCTTTTTCGAAGGCGCGGTTGCGGGTCTGAGAGCCGCGGCGCATGGGCATGGACGTGCCCGTCGCGCTGGCCATCGGCGTGGCCTTCGTGGCCAGCTGCGTGAATTTCCTGCGGGCCTCCGGCGAGGTGTATTTCGATTCGGTGGTCATGTTTGTGTTCTTCCTGTCGGCCGCACGTTTCGTGCAGCTGATGCAACGTCACCGAAACCTCCAGAGCGGCGCCGCCCTGGCGCGGTTGCTGCCGGAATGGGCGCAGCTCGTTGAGGGGGCGGGAACGCGCACCGTGCTGCTGGCGGACCTGGCCGCCGGTCAGCACGTGCGGGTGCGCCCGGGCGAGCCGTTCCCGGCTGACGGGGTGGTGGTTTCCGGTAAGACCGAGGTGGACGAGTCATTGCTGACCGGAGAGGCGCACTGGGTCAGCAAGACGCCCGGTGATCCGGTGGTTGGCGGCAGCGTCAATCAATCCCAGTCCGTGGACGTGGAGGTGACCGCCGCCGGCCAGGCCTCCACCGTCTCGGCGCTGGGGCGGCTCCTGCTGCAGGCGCGCAGCCGGCCGAGCCGCAGCGCGAGCCTGGCCGAGCGCACTGCCGGCGCATTCGTGCTGGCGGTGCTCATCATTGCGACGCTGACCGGCGCCTGGTGGTTCTACCATGACGCGTCCCGCGCGCTGCCGGTGGTGCTGTCCGTGCTGGTCATCAGCTGCCCCTGCGCCCTGTCCCTGGCGTTTCCCGCCGCTTCCGCCGCCGCAAGCCGGCGCCTGCTGGAAGCCGGCACCCTGCTGACACGGGGTGATGCGCTGGAAGCCCTGGCCAGGGCCGACATTGTCGTGTTTGACAAGACCGGCACGCTGACCCGCGGGCGCCCTGAGCTCGGCGGTCTGGTCATCAACCCAAAGCATCCCCTGGGCCGGCTCGATGACGCGCAGGTTTTTGCAATCGCCGCGGCGCTCGAGTCCCACTCCGCGCATCCGCTGGCGCATGCCTTTCGCGCGCAGGCCGGTGACCTGGTGGCGACCGACGTGCGTGATTTGCCGCACCAGGGCCTGGAGGGGACCGTGGACGGCCGCCGGTGGCGCATCGGTTCCGCGGCGCTGGCGGGCGGTCCGGGCGCCGGGACAACGGACGATGGGTCGGTCTGGCTGGCCGACGAGCAGGGCTGGCTGGCGCGGTTTCCCGTGCGGGACGCGCTGCGTGACAAGGCGGACGGGGTGGCGGCCGCCCTGGCGAAGCGCGGCCTTGACTGCGTGATCGCGTCCGGGGATGCGGCCAGCGCCGTGCAGCGCGTCGCCATGGCCACCGGTATCGAGCGCTGGCAGGCCGGGCTGTCGCCGGAAGACAAGATGGCGCTGGTGCGGCAGCTGGGTGACGAGGGCCACACGGTTCTGATGGTGGGTGACGGGGTCAATGATGGACCGGTGCTCGCCGAGGCAGACGTTTCCATGACGGTGAAGGGCGCCACGGAGCTGGCCAACAGCGCGGCGGACCTGATCCTGACCCGGCATTCACTCGATGGGGTGCCTGCCGCCGTCGACCTGGCCAGGGAAACACAGCGCATCGTGCGACAGAACATGGCCTGGGCCATTGGCTACAACACGGTGGCCTTGCCGCTGGCGGTCAGCGGCGTGCTTGAGCCGTGGATGGCCGCGCTGGGCATGTCCGCCTCGTCACTACTGGTCGTGGCCAATTCCGCACGGCTCGGCCGCGGCGGTGACCGTTCTGACGAGGTGGCAGTACCTCTGACTGCAGCCGGAGAACCCGGATGAGCATTATTTACGTGATGATTCCCCTGGCCCTGGTGCTCGTGGCCCTGGCGGTCTGGGCCATGGTCTGGGCAATTCGCTCCGGACAGTTCGACGAACTCGAGTCCCATGGCTGGACGCCGGTGCTGGATGACGACGAACGCCCCGGCTCCTCCGCCGATGATCCGGAGGAACCGACCAAGGAAACTACGTCCCGTGACCCCGGCTGAGCTGGTACCGGTCCTGGCCACGGCGTTCCTGGCCGGGCTGTTGGGCGCCGGACACTGTTTCGGTATGTGCGGCGGGATTGCCGGTGGGCTGGGCGCCCTGTCGTCAGGTCGCAACGCCTGGCTGTCGGCGGTGTTGTTCAACTTTGGCCGGGTGCTGAGCTACAGCCTGCTGGGCGGCATCGCCGCGCTGGTGCTGGGGGCGGCGGGCGAGGCGCTCTCGGTGCCGGCCTGGAGTCGCTGGTTACGCGTGGTAACAGCCGTGCTGATTGCGCTGGTGGGTCTGCGCTTCCTGTTTGACTGGAAGGGTATCGCGCAGATCGAAAAAGCCGGCGCCGGACTCTGGCGACGGATGACACCCCTGGTCAGGCGGGCGGCCAGCCATCCCGGACTGGCAGGCCGCCTGGCGCTTGGCCTGTGCTGGGGCTTTCTGCCCTGCGGCATGGTCTACACGGTGCTGCTCACCGCCATCAGCACCGGGGGCTTCGGCAGTGGTTTCCTGACCATGCTGGCCTTCGGCGCGGGAACCTTGCCCGCCCTGCTCGGCATGACCCTGTGGGCGCCGGCCCTGTCCGGTTTTCTCCAGGAGCGCACCACGCGCCGCCTGGTTGGCCTGGGTCTGCTGCTGGTGGCTGCCTGGACCCTGTTTGTGCTGTTTGGCATGGGGTCCGGCGGCATGGGCGCGGGGCACCAGCACCACCACTAGGGAAACCCGGTCACGCCGGGGTGCCCGGTCCTGGCCGGCCTGGCTTAAGGCCCCGGGCTTTCCCTGCTCTCCTTTCGCCAGGCGGGGTCGGCTGCAGACCGCGGGTTTTCAATTAAATCGTAACCAAACTGCTTCTGCGTGCGTCAAAAGGGGGAGCAGAGGGAGAGTGCGCATTGAAAATTGCTGAACCTTCCGCCCAGGACGTGGCCATTGAGCCAAAGGGCGGTCGTAAGCGAATCCTTATGGGGGCTGGCGCCCTGGTCGCGGTGATCCTGGTTTCTGCCTGGGCCGTGCCGGCCGTGCAGCGCTGGGCCGGCGCCAGCGTGACCGTGCCGCTGGAGCGCCTGCGCGTGGCGCCGGCGACGGTGCAGGACCTGGTGCGGGACGTGTCCGCGCAGGGGCGCGTGGTGGCGGCCGTGGCGCCCAGCCTGTTTGCCCCCGCCGAGGGCATCATCACACTGCAGGTCGATGCGGGCGACGAGGTGACCGTCGGGCAGGTGCTGGCAACGCTGGAGAGTCCGGAATTGCAGAATCGCCTGGAGCAGGAACAGGCCAGCCTGGACCAGTTGCGCGTGGAGCTTGACCGGCAGCAGATCGAGGCCAAGCAGCAGGCCCTGAACAACCGCAAGGACGTCGACCTGGCGCGGGTTACGCTGACAGCGGCGGATCGCGAATATCGCCGGGCGGAGTCGGCTTCCGAGATCGAGGCGATTTCCAAAATTGACTACGAGCGATCCCGGGATGACCTGGAGACCGCGCGCCTCGCGCACCAGCACGCCGTCGAAGATGCCGCGCTGGATGATGAGCGCCTGGCGTTTGAACTGCAGACCCGGGAACTGCAGGTCAACCGGCAGGAATTGCTTGTCGCGGACCTGCAGCGCCAGGTCTCGGAACTGCAGATGCGCTCCCCGGTGAATGGCATCGTCGGCAACCTGCTGGTTGACCAGAAGCAGAATGTCAACCGCAACCAGGAGGTCATGGCGGTGGTTGACCTGACCGCCTTCGAGGTCGAGGTGCAGGTCCAGGAAAGCTACGCGGATGACCTGGGTATCGGCATGCCGGCCGAGGTGCTGGTAGGCAACCAGCCGTTTGCCGCCACCCTGGTGTCCGTTTCGCCGGAGATTGTTCAAAACCAGGTGAGCACCCGGGTGCGTTTCTCCGCGGGAATGCCGCCGGGGCTGCGCCAGAATCAGCGCCTCACAACGCGCATCCTGATGGAGACCCGCGAGCAGGTGCTGACCCTTCCCAGGGGTCAGTTTATTGACTCCGGCGGAGGCCGCGTGGCCTACGTTCTGGGAGATGACGGCATGGCCCGGCGCCGCCCCATCGAGATTGGCGCACGCAGCCTGTCGGCCGTGGAAATCGTGTCCGGAATCGAGGCGGGTGAAACCGTCGTGGTCTCCAGCGTCGATGCGTTCCGCGGCGAAGACGTGGTGCGGATCACCGATTAGAGATCAAGAAAACCAACAGGAAAGCAGGAGAGCACGATGCTGAGTATGCAGAACATTTCCATGGTCTACCGGACCGATACGGTCGAGACCCACGCCTTGCGGGAATTTTCCCTGGAAGTGGGGGAGGGCGAGTTTGTCGCGGTCACCGGTCCTTCCGGCTCCGGTAAAACGACCTTTCTCAACATCGCCGGGCTGCTGGAAAAATTCACCTCCGGCCGCTACGTGCTGGACGGCAAGGACGTGTCCGCCCTGTCTGATGCGGAAACCTCCCGGGTACGCAACGAGAAGATCGGCTTTATCTTCCAGGGCTTCAACCTGATTCCCGATCTGAACGTATTCGACAACGTTGATGTGCCCCTGCGCTATCGCGGCTTCGATGCGGCGGAACGCAAGCGGCGTATCGAGAAAACCCTCGACATGGTGGGCCTCGCCTCACGGCCGAAGCACCTGCCGGCACAGCTCTCCGGTGGACAGCAGCAGCGCGTTGCCATTGCCCGCGCCCTGGCCGGCGAGCCGCGCTTTCTGCTGGCCGATGAGCCGACCGGTAACCTGGATTCGGCCATGGCGCTGAGCATCATGGAGCTGATCAAGAGCATCAATGATTCCGGCACCACCATCATCATGGTGACCCATGACCCGGCCCTGTCAAAACTGGCGGGTCGCAATGTGCACATCCGGGACGGGCAGGTATCCGACCTGGATACGGACGTGCAGCTCGCCGAAGCAGTGAACGGCTGAGGAGCAGACCATGTTCAACTATTACCTGAAGCTGGGCTGGCTCTCCCTGCGCAAGAACCCCTTGCTGAGCCTGCTGATGGTCGCGGCCATCGGTGTCGGTATCGGCGCATGCATGACCATCCTGACCGTGAACTACACGATGTCGGGCAACCCGATTCCGCAGAAGTCAGACGTGCTGTTTCACGTGCAGCTCGACAGCTGGGACGCCAATGATCCGGGTGAAGACGGCTTTAACCCGCCGGACCAGGTCACCTATCGCGATGCGATGGCGCTGATGCGCGGCGCGCCGGCCTCGCGCAAGATCGTCAGCAATCGTTCCGGGCTGGTGCTGGAACCGGAGGGTGATGATGAAACCCCCTTTCCGGTCGACGTCAGGAACACCTGGGCCGATTTCTTCCCCATGTTTGAGCCGCCGTTCCTGTACGGCGGCGGCTGGGACCGCACGGCGGACGAAACCCGCGAGCCGGTCGTGGTGCTCAGCCGCGAACTCAATGAACAGGTATTTGGCGGTGAGGACCCGGTGGGCCGCAATGTGCGCATGAACGGCATGGACTTCCGCGTGGTTGGTGTGCTGGACGAGTGGCTGCCCGTGCCGAAGTTCTACGACGTCACCAACGGCCCCTTCAATGAGCCCGAGCAGGCCTATATTCCCTTCAACCTCGCCATCGAGCAGGAGTTTCCGCGCAGCGGCAACACCAACTGCTGGAAGGCGCCGGAGGGCGACGGTATGGAGGCCTTCCGCAACTCCGAGTGCGTCTGGATGCAGTACTGGGTGGAGCTGGGCAGCGACAGTGAGAAGGCCGAATTCAAGAACTGGATCGACGCCTACGTCATGGAACAGAAGGAACTCGGACGCTTTCCGCGGCCGCTGAACAACCGGGTGCTGGACGTGATGGAGTGGATGGAGGACCAGCAGGTGGTCGACGACGACGCGCAGCTGATGCTGGGCCTGTCTTTTCTGTTCCTGGTTGTCTGTCTGCTGAATACCATCGGCCTGTTGCTGGCCAAGTTCATGAAAAAGACCGGCGAGATCAGTGTGCGCCGGGCACTGGGTGCGCGCCGCAGTGATCTGTTTGTGCAGCACATGGTGGAATCCGGCCTGATTGGTCTGGCCGGCGGCATCCTGGGCCTGGCCCTGACCTGGCTGGGCCTGGAAGGCATCAAGGTCCTGTTTGGCGAGATCGTGGAAAACCTGGTCGGCTTTGACTGGGTGATGATGCTCACGGCGATCGTCCTGGCCATCGTGGCGGCGCTCGTGGCCGGCCTCTACCCCACCTGGCGGGCCACCCAGGTCATGCCCGCCAGCCAGCTCAAGGCGCAATAGGAGAACCTGACATGCATTTCGGACCCATCTGGCGCGCCATGCTGCGCAACAAGACCGGCGCCATTCTCATCGCACTGCAAATGGCGGTGACCATGGCGATCATGGTGAACGCGATTTCCATTATCCAGACCCGCTCAGAGGCCATGTCCCGGCCAACGGGAATTGACGAGGTGAACACGTTTTACATCTCCAGCATCGGTTTTAAAGATGATTTCAATGAGCAGGTGACGGTGGAGGAGGACCTGCGCCAGCTGCGTGCCCTGCCGGGGGTGGTCGATGTCATCCAGACCAACAGCGTGCCGCTGTCGGGAGGCGGTTGGAGCATGGGCCTGCAGACCGAGCCCGGCGAGGATATTGAAGGCGCGGGAACCGCGGTCTACTTCGTGGACGAGCATGCACTCGATACCTATGACCTGAAGCTGGCAGCCGGCGAAAATTTTGCGCCGACTGATATCACCTGGCGCGATGGTGGCGCCTCGGACTGGGCAGCCACCACGCTGATCACGGTGGAACTGGCCAAGGACCTGTTCGGTGAGGATGACTGGGCCGGCGCGGTAGGCAAAACGGTGTATATCAACAACGATGAACCGATCACCGTGATCGGTATCATTGAGCGGATGCAGGCGGCATGGAACGGCTGGGACAATGTTGAGAACGTCATGCTCGCGCCGCAGAAAACCCTGTTTGGCTCTTCCCGCTACGTGATCCGGACCGAGCCCGGGCGCCGCGACGAGCTGATGCCGCAGGTTGAAGAGCTGCTGGCGCAATCCAACAAGGACCGTATCGTGCGGGGCATGCGCACCATGGAGGAAACCCGTGAGCGTTCCTACGCGGGTCATTCGGCCATGATCAAGCTGCTGTATTTCACCGTCGGTTTGCTGTTGCTGGTCACGGCGCTGGGTATTGTCGGCCTGGCCAGCTTCAGCGTCAGCCGCCGCACCAAGCAGATCGGCACGCGCCGGGCGCTGGGGGCGAGCAAGCAGGATATTACCCGCTACTTCCAGTCAGAAAATCTCGTCATCAGCGGCGTTGGCGTGCTGCTGGGCGCGGCGCTGACCGTTGGCCTGAACATCTGGATGGTGGATGCGTTTGGCCTGGACAGCATGGACGGGGTGCTGATTCCCCTCGCCATGCTGGTCCTGATCGTGGTCGGGCAGCTGGCGGTGCTGGGTCCGGCCCTGCGTGCGGCTTCTGTGCCCCCTGCCGTGGCCACGCGAACGGTGTAGCAGCATGGGGTCAGAGCAGCATGGGGTCAGAGTAAAGGGACAGAGATGCGTCACTCTGTCCCTTATACCCCGACTCACTCTGACCCCAAATCTCCTCTGACCCAAATCTCGAATCTCTCTCAGCGTTCCAGGAAATCGTGCAGCAAGGCCAGGACCTCGTCCCGTTGCGTCAGGACCAGCAAAACCAGCAGGTCGCCCGGCTTGGCCTGCTCCAGCGCTGCCGCTACCGCTTCCCGCGGGTTGGCGTAATTTGATATCGCCCCGGGGGGCACACCGCACTCAAGGGCCGCGGACCGGATCAGTGCCGGCACCACGCCGGGTTCGCGTCCGCGTTCGTAGCCGGGCAATTCGCAGAGCAGCAGTAGGTCGGGCTGCATGCCGCAGGCGGCGCGGGTCATGTCGCGGATGTCCCGATCCAGCCGGTCGCCGGCCTGGGACATGAGCATCAGGCGCCGCTGGGCCGGCAGCCGGGTCATCATTTTTGCCAGCGCGCGCATGCCGTGTTCGTTGTGGGCGAAGTCCACCAGGATGCGCACGCCGTCCTTTTCAAACCAGTTGCCGCGACCCGGGTTGTCCTGCTCGTCGCCCCGGAAGCGACGCAGGCCCTCGCGAATGGCGGCGGGGTCAACGCCCAGGGCGCGGCACAGGGCGGCGGCGCCGAGCGCATTGGCAATGTTATGTCGCGCAGCGCCGTCCAGGGTGGCGGGAATGGCGGCGGCGGGGAGCAGGGCGGTTTTTTCCGCGCCCTCGGCGAGGAACAGCGTTTCGTCTTCCAGGAAGGCTGCCCGCCCGCCCTGTGCCCGGTGGCTGACGACGACCGGGTTATCCGGATCCAGGCTGAACCACTCCAGGGGCTGGTCCAGCTGCTGCGCAAACCCGACCGCGCCCGCGTCATCGGCATTCAGGATCAGCGGCGCACCGTCAAACAGGGCTTTGCGAACAATGAACTTGGCTTCGATCAGTTCAGGAACCGTGTTGATGCCGTAATCGCCGAGATGATCGGCGGCGATATTGGTGATCAGGCGCTGCGGAAACACGCTCGGCGCCGAGACCCCGCCGCAGCAGCCCGCCGCGGGCGGTCTCCAGCACCGCGACCTCGGTGCGGGGATCACGCAGCAGGGTGCGTGCCCCGCCGGTGCCGGAATAGTCCCCGGTATCGATGATGTCCCTGCCGATCCTGATCCAGTCCGTGGAGGTCAGCCCGGCGCACAGGCCGGCGGCCTCCAGAATGCCCGCGGTCATCCGCACGGTCGTTGACTTGCCGTTGGTGCCGGTGACCATGGCCACCGGTATCGTGCCGATTTCCTGCCAGGGCACCTCCGCCGGCGCCGGCAGCTGGTCCGGTGCCCAGACCCGGGCGGTCGCGCCGTAGCCGACGGACACCGCGTCGTCGTCCCACAGAAAACGCACGCCGTGCTCTGCGGCAGCGGCCTGCAGCGCCAGCAGCGGCGGGTTGGCTTCCCTGGCGAAGGCGGCACGCAACTGCGCGGCAGTCTGCGCCGGGTCGTCCGCTGCCCCGGCAGCGCGGGCAAAGGCGGCTTCGTTCAGTTCGCACATGCTGTAGAGCGCGTCGATGGGCGCGGAGATGAGCAGGCTGGCGCCACCGTCAAAGACCCGGAACGTGGTTTGCTGCGCTTCATGTCCCACGTCCGCCAGCAGGCTGGTGGCCGCTGAGCGCCAGCGCTCGATAAACGGGCCCAGGTCGCCCTGGCCGGCGCAATCGATAATGGCCGAGGGCTTGTCCCAGTAAAGGTTGGCGCCGGTCAGCCGCCGGCTGTCGGTGAGCCGGGGCGCTTCAGTCACTGTCTTCCGGGTCCTGGCGGGCGATGCGGACACCGCGTTCGTCGCGAATCAGTTCGGCTTCAGGGTCGAGCTTGAAGGTCGCTGCGGCTTCCTGTGCGTAGCTGACCACCGGCTTTTTCTCCTCGTGGCTCGCCGTCTCATCGCCCTCGAAGCTGATGATCTGCTTCCAGCAGCGCGTGATGTCGTCACCAAAGATCACCAGCAGATCGCCGGCCCTGGCCATGGCCAGCGCTGCGGCCACAGCGCGGCGGCTCGTCCGGAATCACCTCGATGGCCCTGGCGTCAACGCCCAGCTCCTGCAGCCGGCTTTCAATCAGGTGTGGCACCTCGTCATCACCGCGGCCGCGCCGGTTTGCATCGGCCTTGCAGACAAAGTGATCAAAATGATTGGCGGTGGCATCGGCAATGGCCAGCACATCCTGGTCGCGCCGGTCGCCGGGCGCGGCCGAGCACCGCGATCCGCCGGCCGGCCGATCTCCAGCCGGTCGACCAGCTGGCAGACGGCGCCGATGGCGGCCGCATTGTGGCCGTAGTCGAGGATCACCTTGAAGGGCTGTTCGTCGAAGACGTTCATGCGCCCCGGCGCCTGGTAGAACGTCGTGTTGAAGGTGCGCAGACCGTCGCGGATGTCATCCAGGGACTTGCCCAGGGCGTAGGCGAGGGCGGCGGCAAACATGGCGTTCTGCACGTTGTGGGTGGCTTTGCCTTCCAGGGTGGCCGGAATCAGGTAGGTCCACAGCAGCGGGAAATGTGCGCCCTTGTCGTACAGGGTGATCATGTCGCCGTTGATACCCTGTTCCAGCACCACGGCGCGGCTACCGGCACTGCACATGCTCCCGGACCAGCGGATGCGCCGGGTTCATGGTGACGTAACAGAGGTACTCGGCCTGCGTGTAATCGGCCATGCGCAGGCACAGCTCGTCGTCCGCGTTGAGCACCGCCGTATCGGTAGCGACCTCCACCACGATCCGCTTGATTTCCGCCAGCTGCTCGATGGTGTCGATACCGCCCAGGCCGAGGTGGTCTTCGGCGACGTTCAGGCAGGCGGCCACGTCGCTGTTCTGGTAGCCGAGGCCGGAGCGCAACAGGCCGCCGCGCGCGGTTTCCAGCACCGCCATGTCCACATCCGGGTCGCGCAGCACGATCTGCGCAGACTGGGGTCCGGTCATGTCACCTTTCACCGAGAGCCGGCCGTTGATGTAGACCCCGTCCGTCGAGGTCATGCCCACCGTGTGGCCGGCGGTCTTGAGAATATGCGCCAGCATACGGGAGGTCGTGGTCTTGCCGTTGGTGCCGGTGATGGCGGCGATCGGGATGCGGCTCGGCGTGCCTGGCGGAAACAGCATGTCCATCACGCGGCCCGCCACGTCGCGCGGTTTGCCCTCCGACGGCGCCACGTGCATGCGGAAGCCCGGGGCGGCGTTTACCTCCACGATGGCGCCGCCGATGTCCTTGTAGCTCTGGCTGATGTCGTTGGTGAGGAAATCCACGCCGCCGACATCCAGGCCGACGGCCTTGACCGCGCGCTCCGCCATTTCCCGGTTATCCGGGTGCACCACGTCGGTCATGTCGATGGCGGTGCCGCCGGTGGACAGGTTGGCGGTGGAGCGCAGGAAAAACACTTCGCCCTCCGGCAGGACCGTGTTTTCATCATGGCCGGCCTTGTGCATGAGTCGTCTGCGCCTGGTGGTCCAGTTCCAGGCGGGTCAGCACCTTTTCGTGGCCGATGCCGCGGCGCGGGTCCTCGTTGACCTGGTCCACCAGCTCGGCGATGGTCTGTTTGCCATCGCCCACCACGTGTCCCGGTACGCGTTTGGCGACCGCCACCAGGTGGCCGTCCACCACCAGCATGCGGTGGTCATAGCCCTCGATGTAGGTTTCCACCAGCACGCTGCGCCCGCGGGCGTTTTCCTGCGCCTTTTCAAAGGCGACGGGTATCTGCTCGTCCTCGGTCAGGTTGATGGACACGCCACGGCCGTGGTTGGCGTCCAGCGGCTTGACCACCACCGGGTAGCCGATGCGCTGCGCCGCCCGCAGACACTGTGATTCGCGCTGCACGACGATCTGCCGCGGCACCGGCAGGCCAAGGTCCTTGAGCAGGCCGTGCGTGTCTTCCTTGTCGCAGGAGATTTCCACGGCGATGTGCGGGGTCTTGGAGGTAATGGTGGCCTGGATGCGCTGCTGGATAGCGACCGTAGCCGAACTGCACCAGTGAATAGGCGTTCAGGCGCAGCCAGGGAATGTTGCGTTTCTGCGCGGCGGCGCACCAGCGAGGCGGTGGACGGCCCCAGTTCCTTGCGCTGGGCGAAGCGGATGAAGGCTGTCGCGCTCGTCTTCAAAATCAAAGTCTTTTTCCGCTTCCAGGCCCAGCTGGTCACGGACCGTCTCCGGCATCAGCTGCATGAGCAGGCGGCGGGCGATGCGCGCGGCCTCCAGGCCGACATCCCGCTGCTTGTATTCAAAGACCATGTTGTAGTGGCCGGTTTTGGCCTCGCTGCCGGGCAGGGCGCGGGTGCGTCCGAACGTCACCTTCGACCCGGCCATGTTCTGCAGCTCGATGGTCGCATGCTCCCAGATGTGCGCGATCCAGGTGCCCTCGTCCTCGCGCAGGCGCCGCAGGAACCCGCCCGGTTCGCCGTAGGAGCAGCCGTGTTCGGCCAGGCCCGGCAAAGCGCTTTCCAGCCCGTTGATGAACTCCTCGCCCAGGCGCACGGAGGGCCAGTCCTCGAGAATCCCGATATCCACCTGGTGGCGGATTACCGGAAACAGCGCGTACTGGTTCGGTCCGACGTAAACATTGGTGGTCAGGATTTTCATTGGTTTCGGGCCCTGGAGTTTTTGGCTGGCGGACCCGGAATTGTACCTGCCGTGCGCGCGCCGTCTAGCGTCGCGCTGTTCAGGCAATCCGGGCTTCGCGTGTTTCCAGGTTGAAGTGTGAGCCGGTGGCAAGAATGTGCAGCTTCAGCCCGATCAGGCTGACCGCTTCGGCCCGTCGCACATAGCTCATGGAAGAGTGGCGCAGATCCGCCGGGTCGATAATCGTCACCGTGCCGTTGCCCACCACCTCCAGGTCGCCATGGGGGTTGATGAATGCGGCGGTGTTTTCGTCGATACCCATCCCGCAGATGAAGGGATTGAAGGACAGGGCGGACAGCAGCCGGCCCATGCGCCCGCGCTGGCTGAAGTGCTGGTCAATGATGGCGCGGTTGGTCAGGCCCAGGCCCGGGGCCAGCTCCACGCCGGATTCGCGGGGTGAAGGGCCGCTGCGGCCTCCGGCGATCATGTGTTCGGACATGATCGCGGCGCCCGCGGAGGTGCCGGCCACGTGTACGCCCTCGGCATTGCGCTGGCGGATCGCCCGCGCCACCGGGGTGCCGCCGAGTATCGTTGACAGGCGCAGCTGGTTACCGCCGGTGATGAAGATGCCGGTGCAGGTGGAGAGCTTTTCCAGCAGCCGTTCGTTGAAGCACTCCTCGCGCTCCTCGACGGGCATGCACATGGCGCGCGCGCCCATGGTCTCAAACAGGTCCATGTACTCCGGGCCGGTTTCGTCCAGTTGCGAAGCGGTCGGAATGACCAGGATGCGCGCTTTTTTGCCGCCGCACAGCTTGACGAAGCGCCGGTGAATTTCGCCGCTCTTTTTGCGCTTTTCCGCGCCGCCGATGGGAATCAGGTAGCCGCGCTCGGCGGGGGTGTTTGGTGTTGCTGGCATAGAATTACTCTTCAAAAGTACCGCGGGTGACGGCCCGGCCGTCGCGTATCATCCAGGCGCCGCGGGCCATGACGTGCAGCGGCTGGTGCGCCTCGTCGAGGACCACGAGGTCTGCATCCGCGCCGGGCGCGATCACGCCCTTGCGGGGCAGGCGTAGCAGGCTGGCCACGTTGCGGGTCAGGGACGGCAGGATGTCCTCCAGCGCATGGCCCCGCCCGAGCAGGTCGCCGAGTGTTTCAGTCAATCCGCTGGAACTGGCAAAGCCCATCCGCTCCAGCCGGCCCTGCGCATCAAAGACCGGCAGGCAGCCGCCGCCATCCGAGCTGATGGTGAGCCGGTCGGCCGGTGCGCCGGCAGCGTGGAAGGCCTCCCAGGCGTCGGCCGCGGTGCAGGCCGGGTCATCGTCCTCCACGGGAAAAGCGGTCAGGTCGACGGTTACACCGCGTTTGGCCAGGGCGATGGCCTCCTCCAGCAAAGCCGGTTGGCGGTTGACGTGCGTGGGATGAAAACAGCGGGGGGGCAGTTCCGTTTCGTCGAGCAGCCGCCTGACCGGCTCCAGGCCGCGTGGTCCATCGCCCAGGTGCAGGTGCATGACACCGGCTTTGCGGGTCAGAAGACCCGCCACGTGGACTTCCGAGGCGAGACGCGCCAGCTCATCGTGGGTCGGCTGGCTGGAGCGGTGGTCGGAGATGGCAATTTCACCCAGGCCAATTACCGGTCCGAGACTGACGATGTCGCGGCGGACAGACCCGGTCAGGGTGGTCACCGGCACGTGATAGCCACCGGTCCAGCACCAGGCCGAGAGGCCTTCTTCACGCAGGGCGCGCGTGCGCGCCAGTAGGCTTGCGGTGGTGCGGGTTTCATCGTCGGTGCCGAGCAGGCCCACCACGCTGGTCACACCGAAGCGCGTGAACTGGCTCAGGGGAACCGGCATCGCCTGGGTTGAGAAGCCGTCTTCGCCGCCGCCGCCGGTGCTGTGCACATGCGCATCGACGAAGCCCGGCACCAGTGGCGCGCCGGCCAGGTCGATGGACGCGCTGAGCAGTGCGGAGTCGAGATCAGGGCGTTCAGCGCCGATCCAGAGCACACGCTCTCCGCCCAGCAGCAGGTGCCGGATGCCGGCCGGTTCCGGGCAGTATAGATTGGCGTTAAGAATAAGGGTCAGCATGAGGTGGGTTTTACGGCCCCTGGGCGTGAGGCGCGCTATTGTATCGCCGCACCGCGGACTTGACCACGTTGCGCCCGAAGATATCGTCAGCACCGAGGAATAACTTCGCAACCATGACCGAAAACAATCCGCAAACCAACGACGGCCAGGGCGGCTACTCCGTCCGCTGGCTGGCAGGCGTGTCCGACCTGGCGCCCGCGGCATGGAATGCGCTGTTTCCCGGCGGGAACCCTTTTGTACAACACGGTTTTCTGTCCAGCCTCGAAGACAGCGGTTCGGCGGATACCGGGAGCGGGTGGCAAGCCCGGCACCTCCTGCTGGAGCAGGCGGGTGAGCCGGTTGCTGCGCTGCCCGTGTATCTCAAGTCGCACTCCTACGGAGAGTTTGTTTTCGACTGGGGCTGGGCGGACGCCTGGCAGCGGCATGGCCTGGCCTACTACCCCAAGCTGCTGACCGCCGTGCCGTTTACCCCGTCCGTGGGTCCGCGGCTCGGCGTGTTGCCCGGCCAGGACGGGGTGGCCCTGGGGCAGGCTGCGCTGCGCGCGATTGTCCGCGAAACCCAGCGCCGCGGCCTGTCAAGCTGGCACCTGCTGTTTGCCGACCGGGAGAGCCGTGAACGCCTGGCGGGTGATGAAACTTCCGGGCCATTGCTGCAACGGCAGGACACGCAGTTTCATTTTCTGAACCCCGGCTTCGCACACTTTGACGATTTCCTCGGCACCCTGCGCGCCAGCCGTCGCAAGAACCTGCGCAAGGAGCGTCGCAAGGTGACGGCGCAGGGTGTGCAGATGGCCCGCTACGCCGGCAACGACATTGCCGCCGCCGACTGGGCGGCGTTTTACCGCTGCTATGTCAGTACCTTCATGAAACGCAGCGGCCACGCCGGTTACCTGACCCGTGAATTTTTTGAATTGCTGCGCGAGCGACTGCCGGAGCAGCTCATGCTGGTCGTGGCCCGGCGGGATGAGGAGGTGATTGCCGGCGCCCTGTTCCTGTTTGACCGTGAACGCCTTTACGGTCGCTGGTGGGGCGCCCTGGCGCAGGTGGACTGCCTGCATTTCGAGACCTGCTTTTACCAGGGCATGGAGTTTGCAATCGAGAACGGCCTGCAGGTGTTTGACCCGGGAACCCAGGGCGAACACAAGCTGATGCGCGGCTTCCAGCCGATAAAGACCTATTCCCTGCATTACATCAGCGATGAACGCTTTCGCGCCGCCATCGCGGATTTCCTGGCGCGGGAGCGGCCCCATGCGGAGGCCTATGGCGAACACGCCGCGGAATACCTGCCCTTCAGGCGGGATCAGGAGGGCAGCGACCAGACCGGCGGCACGGAGCGGCCGGGTCGCGGGGGACGAAACACGTCCTGATCGCCGTAAAACGCCCGGTCCTGGTCTCCGCGCCACCAGCCGGGTATGCCGGCGAAGGGCAGGGCGCACAGGTCCGACGGTTGCGAGGGCCCCGGGGCGGAGCGCCACAAGCGGGCCAGTGCCGCGTCCAGCGCGTCGATCGCCGGTATGCCCCGCGGCGTGTGCAGCAGCAGGCACTGGGAAATCATGCCGGGAAAGGGCTCGGCGAGCTGCTCCAGGTTCCCGTGACCGACCATCCACACGCTGATTGATGCCGGCCAGGCTTCACCCGCTTCGCCGAACAGCGCTCCCCAGTCATGGGCCGCCAGCGCCTTGAGCGGCGCCTGTTCCGTGCAGGCCACCACCATTCCACACTCGTCAAACAGCGTCAGCGCGTCACGCACCGGTCCGCGCCGGCCCGGAACCGAATCGGGCAGGGCGGTCATGTGGCGCTGCGTTCAGGGCGGCCTTGAGCAAGGGGAAACGGGCCCACACCAGGGCATTGCACAGGTCATGCAGGCTCTCAGGCCGCGTGCTGACACGCCCGCTGTGCGCGATTTCACGCTCGTAGGCCCCGTCTCCGGTCAGTTCGGGCAGAGACCGGCTTTCCACCAGGCGGATGGGCTGTCCCAGCGCATTGCTGCAGCCCGCGCGAAGCAGGTTTTGCATTTCATGAACAGCAGGAAAGCGGCTTGCCGGCAAGCGCTGCAACAGCTCCCGGTAAGGCTCCATGGCAGGGTGGCGCGCCAGGTGTGAAGGTAGGGTTTGACCGGCGGTGGTGGCCGCAATCACGGTAAATGTCTCACAAGTCCCCCGGTAAAAGGATCACAGCTCTGGCTCAGGGTGGTGACTATAATCGCCCCATGGGGCTTCTGAGCAAATCACGGGTGATCCGGATCGTGCCGGTCTTGCTGTGCTGCCTGTGCCATGCCGCCGTGGCCGCCCCCCAGGCGGATCCGGCTGATGATGAGACCGCCCCGGCATTGACAGACAGCGCCCCGCTCTCGGCCGGGGCGCCGGCAGACGCTGCGGAATCGCCGCTTGAGCTTGATGACCTGGAAGTATCCGGGACGAGCTTGTCCTTCCGCCAGGAATTCACCCTGCGCATGCTGCGCAGCTCGCTTGGTAAGCCGAAGAGCCGCAAGCAGGAAGACAAGGATGAGTGGGTATGCTGGATCCAAAAGCCAACAGGCTCCTCGCTCGGCTATCTCAACTGCGCACGTAACGGTGACCTGTGGGCGCGCGAGCCTGCATTCGCATTGCTGGGCCCCACCGCGCCAATGGCCGGCTACGGAACCATTCTGCGCAGCTCGCGACCGGTCAACTCGGCGAAGCTGAAGCAAGTGCTGGCGCAGCTCGAAGGACCGGAGGGCCTTGACCAGGAGTTCGTGGCCATGGCGCTGCAAGGCCGGCAGCCGCCGCGGGACATACCCTCGGAGCAGGAACTGGAGCAGTTTGCTGAGGCCTACCGGGCCGTGACGCGCCTGCAGGCCCGCGGGCGCAGTGAATCCGCGCAGATCAGGGCCATCGAGGACAAGGGCCTTAGCCTGGAGCAGTACAATCACATCGCCGGTCTCACCGAGACGTACCGTTCAATCAAGGAAGATATTGCCGCGCGCCTTGAATGATATCCGGGTGACGCGTCAATCGATCAGGGGTTGAGCTGCGTCGCGAGGTCCTGCAAGCCCCGGTCCAGGGCTTTCTGAAAGGCTGCCACGATTGCGCTCATGCGGTTGTCCGTGACCGGGATGGTCTGCCGGCTTGACACCATGTGGCTGAAGCCCGGGCAGAGCAGCTCGCCCTGCAGGGCAAACTGCACGTCCCGGGTCACGCCTGCCTGGTCCACCCGGCCGAAGAACTCGCGCACTTCCAGGCTGAGCAGGCAGTCGTCAGGCCCGGCCCGGAAGCCGGTGCGCACCGGTGCGTCGCTGACGGTCTCGAGGCTGCGCTGGACCAGCGACTCCAGCACCGCAGGCAACGGCTCGGGCCACCGGGCGCCGGCATAACTGTTCAATTGCGCATTGTCGCCCAGGTTGAGAATACGGTCCGTGTCCAGTCCCGGAACCACTGTGAGGCTGAGCACCAGTGGTCCCGCGGACGCAGAGGACGGGGCGGTTAGCGTACCGGGAACCAACCACCAGTCCGTGGTTGGGGGCGCATCGGACTGCAGAATACTGCCGCAGGCCGTGAGGCCGGCGCTGAGCGCCAGGGCGAGCATCAGTGAGGTAGCGATTGATCGAAACATGCTAATTCTCAACCTTGATCTCGTCACGGACCGGGCGGTACAGCACCTGCGAGGGTTCACGGCGCAGGGACTTGAGCAGGCTGTCCAGCTCTTCCAGTGCGTTGCGGGTGTCGGCGATCAGTTCAGGCACCTGGGCCAGGCCGTCCTCGCTGAAGGTGCGAACATCGCCATCGTACTGTGTCATCCACTCATCAAGACGCGAGGTGATGCCCTGCAGGTCCGCGGTCGCCGATTCCAGGTTGGCCAGCGTGCGCGTGGCGCTCGGCCCGCCTTCTGCGAGCAACTGGTTCATCTGGTCGGTGACGTGCCCGATGTCTGCCAGCGTGTCGTTCAGGGCGCCGGGCAGGGCGGCAAGCGAGTCGCTGTTTTCCACCAGCGTATCGGTCAGTCGCTGGATGTTCTCCAGCGTGTGCGTGACCGCCTGCTGGTTGTCCGGGCCCAGCAGGAGATTGGCATTGACCAGCAGTTGTGTCCATCTTGTCGAGCACCGCGGGCGCCGATGAGAGCAGGGCGGAAAAGCCCGTGTCCTGGTAGGGAATCACCGGCAGATCCTGCCCCGGCGCCGGCTGCAGCGGCTCATGGTCTCCGGGGCTGGCGGAGAGATTGATGACCGAGACGCCCGTAATGCCCTGCGCCGCCAGTGTCGCCCAGGTGCCCGTGTCCACCGGTGTGGCCTCGTCCACGTTCAGCTCCACGCGCACCACCGCCGGGTTGCCGTGCACGATGACCAGGTCCTTTACCGAACCGACCTGTACCCCCATGAAAAACACGGGCCCGCCCAGCATCAGGCCGCTGACATCCGAATCAATCATGACGTAATAGCGATCCGATGCCTCGGAGCCGCGCTGCCCGGTGATCCAGGCGGTCAGGCCCATGGCGATGAGTATGGACGCCAGGACAAACAGGCCGACAGCAAGATTCCGGTCAGGCCCCACCGTGGTCCCCCTTGGCTTTCCATGCGCGACGGCTTCGTGGGGCGCCGAAATATTCCCGTATCCACGGGTGGTTGTCCGACACGATTTCTTCCGCGGTCCCGACGCGGACCTGCTTGTCTACCAGCACCGCGATGCGGTCGCAGGTGTTGAACAGGCTGTCTACGTCATGGGTGATCATGAGTATGGTCAGGTCCAGGTTGCCGTGAAGGTAGGTGATGAGCTCATCAAACTCCGTTGCGGCGATGGGGTCAAGGCCGGCGGTGGGTTCATCAAGGAACAGGATGCGCGGTTCCAGCGCCAGCGCCCGCGCCAGCGAAACCCGTTTGCGCATGCCGCCGGACAGCTCGGAGGGATACTTGTCAGCCGCCGCCAGGGACAGGCCGACCATGATCAGTTTCAGGCTGGCCAGTTCGTGACGGGTTTCCAGTGGCATGTTGGAATGCAGGGCGATGGGCAGCTCGACATTTTCCTGCACCGTCAGGTTGGACAGCAGCGCGCCGTTTTGAAACAGCACGCCCCAGGCGGTGTGGGGTCCCGGTTGGCCGAAGTGGATCGGCTGGCCCAGCACGGAAATTTCCCCCGCGTTGAAGCGGTGCAGACCCAGAATGCTTCGCATCAGGACCGACTTGCCGCTGCCGGAGCCGCCGACCAGGCCAAGGATTTCATCCCGGTGGACGGACAGGTTCAGGTCCTCGTGCACCACCTGCGAGCCAAAGCGGTTAACCAGGCCGCGCACCTCGATGACGTTCTCAACTGCCGGTTTGGGCGTGCCGTCGTCGTTCAAAAACCAATCCTCGTGAACAGGGTGGTGAAAAACGCATCGGCGAAAATGATCAGCACGATGGACAGCACCACGGCCTCCGTGGTTTTCAGGCCAAGGTCTTCCGCGGAGCGTTCCACCTGCATGCCGCGCAGCGTGCCCACTGCCGCAATCAGGAAGGCGAACACGGGTGTCTTGATGATCCCGGCCAGAAAGTCATTCATCGGTCACGCTGTCGCGCACCCGTTCCACGAACTGCAGCGTGCTCACGTCCAGTGTCAGGATGCGTCACCACCGCGCCACCGGCCAGGCCGGCCACATTGGCGAACAGGGTCAGGGCAGGGCAGGGCGATGACCAGGGCGAAAATGCGCGGCAGCACCAGCATCCGGGTCGGATTCAGCCCCATGACCTGGAGGGCATCGACTTCCTCGTTGAGCTTCATGGTGCCCAGCGCCGCAGCAAAAGCGCTGCCCGAGCGACCGGCGACCATGACCGCGGCAAGCAAGGCGCCCATTTCCCGGACGATGGCAATACTGACCATATCGACGACGAAAATCTGCGCGCCGAAACGCTCCAGCTGGCTGGCGCCCTGGTGGGCCAGCACGATGCCGATCAGGAAGGTGATCATCATCACCACGGGGATGGCCGTGACGCCGGCCTGGTAGACCTGGCGCAAGGTCTCCCGGATCATCATGCGCGTTGGCAGGGTGACGGCTTCGGCAAGCCAGCGCGCGACCTGTCCCGAATCCTCCACACCCCGGGTTACCGAACTGCCCACGGCCTCCAGCCCCTTGCGGAGCCAGTGCGGGCGGGGTTTCTCATCCAGGTGGTGGGCCTGCTCGCGGATGGCGGCGGCGTCGATAATGTGCTGCAGGAACTTGAAGTGGGCCGCCTTGAATCCCTTGAACTCGGAGGTCAGGCCATCCTCGCTGAGTTGCTGGGCCCGGTCATAAAGCACCCAGGCGCCGGCGATATCAATGTCCTCCAAGGCCGTCGCAGCTGAAGATCACGTGCCGATCTGCGTGTCGGCGGACCTCAAGGCTGGCTTCCTCGAGCTTGCTGACGTTCTCGAACAGCCAGTCACCGCGAACCTTTACGAGAAAGGCATCGGGTTCCGTGACGGTCGTGAGAAACACTTCGTTCATGGCCGGAAAGCAACGCATTGGCGATGGTAGTGCAACATTGTACGATGATGCGCGGCCGACGCCAGCGTCACGCCGGGGAAGGATGGGCGGTGTTAAACTCCACGCCCTGAAAAAAGCCCTCGGATTGTCACCAGGCCGCGCTGTTTACAGCCCGGTTGTTCAGGAGTTGAAATGTTACGTCTAGGCTTATTGCTGTTGAGCCTGTGGGTTGCCCCGGTTTGCGCCCAGTCTCCCGCCCCGTCTCCCAACCCGTCGCCCGGTTCGGCCGCGCCCGTTTCGGTGAAAGTCGCGACGCCGGATGATTTGATGGTGGTTCTTGAACGCCGTGCGCCGGCGGAAGTCCTGCCGCTGAACGACAGTCTGCTCGCTGCCGAGGTCAACGCCGTGGTGGCCGAGGTGCGGACCGACGTGGGCGAACTGGTTCAGGCCGGCGATTTGCTGGTTGAACTTGACCGCCGGGATTTTCAGTTGCAGCTGGACGCCGCCAGGGCGGCGCTGAGTTCAGCCCGGGCTCGCCAGGCCGAGGCCAGCGCCAAGCTGGAACGGGCGCAGCGTCTCAGCAAAGCGCAATACGTCTCGGAAGATGAGCTGCTGACCCGCGAGACGGCGCTGGCGGTGAGCGCGGCGGAAATCCTCAATGCCGAGGCGCAGGTCGCCATTGCGCAGCGGCAGTTGGATAAATGCGGGGTCTTTGCGCCCTTTGACGGCGTGGTGCAGGAGCGCATGGCGCAGCAGGGCGCTTACGTCACCGTCGGCACGCCGCTTGTTGCAGCTGACCCAGACCGGCCTGGTCGAACTGGATGCGGAAGTGCCGGCCGTCCTGGCCGAGTCCCTGCAACAGGCGATCGGACTGGTATTTTGTTGCCGGGGAAGCAGCGCTGGGACGTGACCCTGCTGCGCCTGTCGCCGGTCATCCAGGCAGGCCGCCGTGCCCGCCCGGCCCGCTTTGCCTTTGTCGGCGAGCCGCCGCCGGCCGGGCAGAACGGCGAGCTGGTCTGGCGGGTCGCCGGTGGCCAGTTGCCGGCCAATCTGATCAGCCGCCGGCAGGGCGGACTGGGCGTGTTCCTGGTCGAGTCCGGCGCGGCGCGCTTCCTGCCGCTGCCTGGCGCCCAGGAAGGCAGGCCGGTGCCGGTTGAGCTGCCCGCGGGCGCCCTGGTGATCGTCCAGGGCCAGGACCGGCTGCAGGACGGCGACCCGGTCCAGGTTCGCTAGGCCAGCCTCATGTACCGCAGTCTTCTGACCAACCATCCACTGGTCAACATCCTGTTCGGGGTGGTGATGGCCATGGGCCTGCTGTCCTATTTCAGCATGCCCCGGGAGCAGGACCCGGAGATCAATTTCAACTGGGTGCTGGTGCGGACCATCCTGCCGGGTGCTTCCGCGGAAGACGTTGAGCAGCTGGTCACCGGACCCCTGGAGGACGGCATTCGTGGCGTGCAGGACATCCGCTGGGTGATCAGCACCACCCGGGAAAGCTCCTCCAACATTCTCATCCGGTTTCGCGACCTGTCGCCCACGGGAGTTCGACAAGCGCATCAACGATGTGCGCCGCGAGGTCCAGACCAAGGCCAACGACGAACTGCCCGAGGAGGCGGAGGATCCCTTCGTTCTCGAGGTGACGACCTCCACCGGTTTTCCCACCGCCCTGGTGGTGGTCACCGGCCAGGCGGACGATGAGGTCCTGCGTCGCCAGGCCCGCATCGCCCGTGAAGACATCGAGCGCATTGACGGGGTGGACCAGATCATTTCCATCGGCGAGCGGGACCCGGAATTGCAGGTGCGCCTGGATCCGGAAGCGCTGGCCGCGCGCGGGCTGCTCGCCTCCGACGTGGCCGACGGCCTGGCGCTGGCGTTCCGGGACACCTTTGCCGGCAAAGCGCAGGTGGCCGGCGAGGAGTGGCTGGTGCGCGTGGATGGTACGACCAGCGACCCGGAAAAGCTGGCCACTTTCCAATTGGCGCCCCGCGCAGCGCCGGACCAGTTCGTGGCGCTGGATGATGTGGCCACGGTTGCACGGGCGCGGGAGGATGCCACGCAGCTGGTCTCCTACCAGGGTCGCGCAGCGGCCGCGCTGTCTGTGGCCAAGGTCCCCTACACCAACACGATTGAGCTGCTGGACCGGCTGGAAGCCTACATCAGCGCCAAGAATACCCAGCTTGGAGGGCAGCGGGGTCCGCCTGGTGCTGGCCGATGACCAGACCATCGCCACGCGCGATGCGATCAGCATCATGCAGAACAACGCCGTGCTGGGCCTGCTGCTGGTGCTGCTGGTGTGCTGGGCTTTCCTCGGCCTGCGTATTGCCGCCATGGTCACGCTGGGCATCCTGTTTTCCATCGCCGGCACCCTGTGGGTGCTGTTCGCCACCGGTAACACGCTGAATGTTTCCGTCCTGCTGGGCATTGTCATCGTCCTGGGCATGCTGGTGGATGATGCCGTGGTGGTCGTGGAGGCCATGTACTACCGGCTGCAGCGGGGCATGAGTGCGCTGCCCGCAGCGCTTGCGGCTCTGCGCGAGGTGGCCAAGCCCGTGACCTCCGCGGTGCTGACCACCATGGCCGCCTTTCTGCCGTTGATGCTGCTGCCCGGCATTGTCGGGAAGTTCATGTTTGTCATTCCTCTGGTGGTCACCGTCGGCCTCGCCGTGTCGCTGATCGAGGCCTTCTGGATTTTGCCGTCCCACGTGATCGCGCTGCAGCGCAAGCCGGCCCGGGACCGTGCGGGCGCCAGGGCACGCGAACGCGGCATCCGCGAACGCTGGACCCACCGCATCCGCATTCGCTACACGCAGATGCTCTGCTACGTGATGCGCCGGCCGGTCCGGTTTCTCAGCGCCGGGCGCGCTGGCCTTTGTGCTTGCTGCGGTCGCGGTGGCCACCGATAAAATTCGCATGGAGTTTTTCCTGTCCGACCCGGTGCGCCTGTTTTACGTGAACCTGGATATGCCGCCCGACGCGCCCATCGAGGAGACCCTGCGCCAGGGGGTAATCGTGGAGCAGTACGTCCGTGAACAGCTTGAGGCGGAGGAAATCCGCGCCATCACGGTGAACGCGGGCATCAAGTTCACGGACACGGAGGCGCTTTACGGGGACCAGTATGCCCAGGTGCAGGTATCGCTCAATCCCGCCGGGCCGGGCATGCGCTCCGTGTACGAGATTGTCGAGGACCTGGAAGGGCCCGTGCGGCAGGCGCCCGTTGACGGGGAGGTCAGCATGACGGTCCTTACCGGCGGCCCGCCCACCGCCAAGGCCATCAGCGCCAAGGTCCGCTCGGATGACTTTGATGAGCTGCGGGCGGCCACGGACGCGGTCAAGGAGATCGTCCGCGGCCTGCCCGGCACCCGCAATGTGACGGACAATGATGTGCCGGGTCGTGCTGAACTGGTGCTGGAGCTGGACCAGAGCGCCGTGCGCCGTGCGGGACTGAGTCCGGGTGAGGTCGCGCGGCTGTTGCGTCTGCACCTCGATGGTGAAGTGGTCGCCTTTTTCCGTGACGAGGGCGAAAAGGTTGAGCTGCGCGTCCGCGGCAGGGACCGTGGCCGCCAGGATATCCGCAGCGTGCTGGACGACCCGATCGTGTTGCCCGGTGGCGAGCTGACCACTTTTGGCGCCCTGGCCGACGTCAGGCTCGAGCGCGGCAAGGGCGCGATTCAGCACTTTAATTACCGGCGCGCCATTACCGTGGAGGCGGATATCGACCCGCTGGTAACCGATACGGTGGCGGCCAATGCCCAGCTGGCCGAGGCCTGGCAGGCGATCAGCCCGCAGTTTCCCGGCGCCAACATCGAGCAGTCCGGGGCCCTGGATGACATCCAGGAAAGCCTGGATGCGATGCTCGGCCTGTTTCTGCTGGGGCTGGGCCTGATTTACCTGATTATTGCCACCCAGTTCCGCAGCTATTTCCAGCCGCTGCTGATCCTGGCGACGGTGCCGATGGCCTTCACCGGCGTGGTCGTCGGCCTGGTGCTGACCGGTAACCCCCTGAGCCTGTACACGCTGTACGGGGTCATTGCCCTGACCGGGATCGCGGTGAACAGTGCGATCGTGCTGATTGACGCGGCCAACAGCCGGATCCGCGCGGGCATGCGACCGCTGCACGCGACAGTCTACGCGGCGCGCCGGCGCGTAATCCCGATCCTGATGACCACCACCACGACCATCGCCGGCCTGTTTTCCCTGGCCGTGGGCCTGGGCGGCAAGTCCCTGGTCTGGGGTCCGGTCGCGTCCTCCATCGTGGCCGGCCTGGGTGTTGCCAGTCTCCTGACGCTGTTCCTGATTCCGACGCTGTACCGGGTCTTTCAGCGGGGTCACGGCGGCAAGGAATTTCTCGAAGCGCACGGACAGGACGGATGATTCGCGGCATCCCCTTTGCCGTCTGGCGCCTGATGTTTGCCTATGCCTTCATGATGGGCGGCACGGCGCTGACCGTCTTGCTGGCGGGCATCATCAGCCTTGAGCTGGCGCCGGAACCGGGCCTGGCGACCCTGCCGATTGCCCTGGCGGTGGTTGGCGTGGCCGCCTCGACGCTGCCGACCGGGCGCTTGCTGCAAATCTTCGGGCGGCGAAGCGTATTCCTGGCTTACGGCGTGCTCGCGATCGGTTCAGCATTGCTCAACGCCTACGCTCTGGTGAGTGGCAGTTTCTGGCTTTATTGCAGCGGCGCATTTCTCATGGGCTGGTCCGCTGCCGCCGGTCACCAGTATCGCTTTGCGGCGCTGGAGCTGGTGGCGCCGGAGCGAGCTGCGCAGGCCACGTCCATCCTGCTGCTGGGCGGAATCATCGGCGCATTCATCGGGCCTGAACTGGCGGTGCGCGGGCGTTATCTCGCCGATACCGAGTACCTGGCTTCCTACCTGCTGCTGGCCGGCGCCTATGTGCTCGGCATGGTCATCATTGCGTTTTACCATGATGCCCCAGTCATTGACGACGCGGCCAGCACGGGTGGACGGCCGATCGGCGACATCCTGCGCCAACCCGTGGTTATCCTGGCCATCGCCTCCGCCGCCACCGGCTACGGCGTCATGACCTTCCTGATGACGGCCACACCCATCAGCATGCACGAGCACGCCGGCCACAGCCTGGAGGCGACCAAGTGGGTGATCCAGTCGCATATCGCCGGGATGTACCTGCCATCCCTGCTGTTTGCCGGCCTGGTTTCACGCTTCGGCCTGAAGCGGATGCTGTGGTTCGGTGTGGCCTGCTATGTGCTGACCCTTGCTGTCGCCGCGGTGGATACGCAGGCTGCTGCACTACTGGCTGGCTCTGGTGCTGCTGGGTATCGGCTGGAATTTCCTGTTTCTGTCCGGGACCAACCTGTTGCCGCGGGGTTACGAGCCCGCGGAGCGGTTCCGCGTCCAGGCGGTCAACGATTTCCTGATTTTTTCCATCCAGGCCATGGTGGCCCTGGGCTCCGGCTGGTTTCTGTTGCGCACCGGCTGGTCAGGCGTGCTGCTGGCCGCCACGGTGCCGGTGGTCGCTTTCACGGCGCTGTTGTCCCTGAGCTCCGTGTTTCGTGTTGCCCCGCGCGGGGCAGGTTGAAAACCGGGTTTCAACCCTTTGCCGTTTTCCTGCGTCCAAGAGGGAGACACTTCAGATTGACCACCACTACACGCCATGAAGAGGGAGATACCGGTATGCAACACCGCATCAATGGACTGGCAGGACTCTTTGCACTTGGACTCTGCGGGCCGGCGCTGGCCTGGGACGATTGTGAAAACCGCCGGGTGATCGAGGAAACCCTGGATGTTTCTGCGACGGAACTTCTGCAAATCGTCGCCGGAGCAGGAGAACTGGAGATCACCGGACGCGAAGGGCAGCAATCCGCCAGCGTCACGGCGACGGTGTGTGCGTCCAGTGAGGAGTATGCGGAAGCGTCCAGGCTGGACATTGCCAGCGGCGGGACCGCGCGCATCGCGACGGTCATGCCCGAGGTGGACGGGGGCGGCTGGGGCTCAGGCAGATACCTCTACATTGATCTCGAGATCATCGTGCCCGAAACCCTGTCACTGGATGTTCGCGACAGCAGCGGCGACATGGTTTTACGGCGCGTCGGGGCGGTGACCATTCAGGACAGCAGCGGCGATATCGAAGTGAGCTCGGCCGCGTCGGTGGAGCTCAAGGACTCCTCCGGTGACATCGAGCTGGAAACGATCAGCGGTGACGTGGTGGTGGTCGCCGACAGTTCCGGCGACATCCGTGGCGAAGACATCGGGGGAAGCGTGGTCGTTGAACGGGACAGCTCGGGCGATATCCGGTTTCGCGGCGTCGGCGCGGATTTCCTTGTTGAGCGCGACTCCTCCGGCGACATCGTCGCCAATACGGTGGGCGGCGATTTCAGCGTGATCAAGGACGGCAGCGGGAGCATCAACTATCGCGACGTGCAGGGTGAGGTCCGGATTCCGGAGGGCAAGGAATAGGGCGTCCCGGTCCAGGGTCGTAGTGATGACCTTGCGGGGTGTCCGGATCAAGGCTCGTCTGAAGGTTCACCGGGGACTTGCGCCACGGCGCGGGGTTCATTAGCGTTGCCCTCATGACCGTAGAAGTGATCAATCTCGGCGAGGGCTCCTCGCTGATCAACCCCCTGCTCGCGGAATTGCGCGATGTAACCATTCAGCGTGATCCGCTGCGTTTCCGTCGCAATATCGAGCGCTGCGGTGAAATCTTTGCTTACGAGATCAGCAAGCGACTCGCTTACGAGAACCAGAGCATTGTCACCCCCCTGGGCGAGGCGATGGTGCCGGTCCTGCGCGAGCAGCCGGTGCTGGCGACGATTCTGCGCGCCGGCCTGCCGCTGCACCAGGGGCTGCTCAACGCTTTTGACCGGGCAGATAACGCGTTTATTTCCGCCTTTCGCAAACATGACGGCGACGAGGAGCACTTCGAGGTCGAGATCGAGTACCTGGCCAGTCCCTCGCTGGCAGGGCGCACGGTGATTCTCTGCGACCCGATGCTGGCCACCGGCTCCAGCATGGTGCTGGCCTGGAAGGCGCTGCTCGCGCGCGGCACGCCCGGCGCCCTGCACCTGGTTGCCGTCCTGGCCAGCCGCCGGGGTGTTGAAGCGGTGCAGAAACAACTCCCCCCCGGCACCACGCTGTGGGTGGCGGCCATCGACGAGGCCCTCGATAACCGGGCGTACATCATCCCCGGACTCGGCGATGCCGGCGACCTGAGCTACGGCGACAAGACCTGAGCACGGTTCAGCGCAGCGTTTCCCACAGCAGGCGCGCGGCCAGCAACAGCAGGACCACTCCGAACAGCCGGTCAAACCACGCGGTACGCGCCTGCAGGCGCGGCAACCAGGCCGGATTGGAAAAAACGAACGCCACCAGCAGGTACCAGCCTGCGTCCACGACCATGGCGGTGCCCGCGTAGGCCAGGCGCGGCAGCCAGTCCGTATCGGGACCAATCACCTGGCTGAACAGCGCGATGAAGAACACGGCGATCTTCGGATTGAGAAAGACGATCATGAACCCGTCCCGGGCGGCGCCGGCGAGCCTGGGCGGCTTGACCTCGTCCGTTGTCTCTGCAGGGCGGGAGCGCAAGGCCTTGATGCCGAGCCAGGCCAGGTAGGCGGCGCCCGCCCACTGGAAGGCCTGGAACAGGGCAGGGGAAGCGGTCACCAGCACGGCAAGCCCGGAAATACAGGCGAGTGCATACAGGCCCACACCCAGGCCATGGGTCAGGGCAGCTACACTGCCCGACAGGCGTCCGCCGGCCAGCGTGTGTTGCAACACGATGGCCAGGGAGGGCCCTGGTGACATGGCGCCCAGGGCGCAAATCGAGAGGACGGCGAGCCAGGTGGTGAGATCCATGCTGCTATGCTAGGCAGCCCGCTGTCACCAGACAAGCATTTAAGCTGGCAATCATTCACCCGCAATAAGAGGCCGCCTACCATGCAACAAGCGCTTTTGAAATCCAGCGTTTTTCTGTTCGCCCTGTTCCTGTCCACCGGTGCTTTGGCGTCAAGCTATGCGGACCTGCTGGGGCTGTTTGAAGACTGGCGTGACTTCGAGTCGCCGCCGCTGTTCCAGGGGGCGCCGGATTACCGGGCGGCGACGAACGCGCAGCGGGCCGGGGAACTCAAGGCCTTCCAGGCGCGGCTTAATGCGATGGACATAGCAGCCTGGCCCATTGCCGAGCAGGTGGATTGGCACCTGGTGCGCGCCGAAATGAACGGCATGGAGTTCAATCTGCGCGTACTGCGCCCCTGGGCGCGCGACCCGGCCTTCTACCAGTCCGTGTGGACTTACCAGAGCGACACCCCGGCGCATGAAGGTCCGACGCACCATGCCCTGATTGAACTGTGGACCTACGATTTCCCGCTGTCGGACCAGGACGCGCAGCGCCTGGCTGGCGAGCTTGATGGCATTCCCCCGCTGCTGGCGCAGGCGCGCAGCAACCTGACCGGCAATGCGCGGGAACTGTGGATCGCCGGGATCGCCAATATGCGCGACCAGGCCGCAAGCCTGGCGGCCTTGAGCGATTCGACCCGGCGGGTGACGCGACGCTTGCCCGGTCCCTGGCGGCAGCGCGCGGGCGACGGACCGGTTTATTGCCTGGCTGGAGAACGGAGGGGGAACAAAAAGACGGTCCGTCCGGCATCGGCATCGAGGACTACACCTGGTCCCTGCGCAACGTGCACTACATACCCATGACCTGGGAAGAAGAGGTCCACCTGCTGCAGCGGGAACTGGACCGGGCCTGGTCCTCGTTGAAACTGGAGGAGCAGAGCAACCGTAACCTGCCGCCGCTGACACCGGTTGCCAGCGCCGAGGCTTATCGAGCAGCTCGCGGAGCATTCGCTGAAGGTGCTGCTCCGGTTCCTGGACGAGGCCGATATCCTGCCGCCTTACGGCTACCTGGAGCAGGCATTGCGGGCCCAGATGGGCGAGTACGTGCCTCCGGAGCAGCGCAATTTCTTCTACACGGTTTCCCACCATGAGCCATTGGCGCTGTGGACGCACTGGTACCACTGGTTTGACCTGGCGCGCATCGCCGAGGAGCCGAATCCAAGCCCGATCCGGCGGCAGGCCCTGCTGTACAACATCTGGGACAGCCGGGCGGAGGGTCTGGCGACCGCCTTTGAAGAAATCACCATGCACGCCGGTCTGTATGACGACAATCCCCGCGCAAGGGAACTCGTCTGGGTCATGCTGGCCCAGCGCGCGGCGCGCGGACTGGGCTCCCTGCAGGCCCAGGCCAATCATTACACCCTCCAGGAGGCCCGCGACTTTCACGTGAAGTGGACGCCGCGGGGCTGGATGCGCGAGGACCTTGACCTGCTGGGCTTTGAACAGCTCCTGTACCTGCGCCAGCCCGGCTATGGCACCAGCTACATCACCGGCAAGGCGCTGATGGACCGGCTTATCGCCGACCGCGCCCGGCAACTGGGCGAGGCCTTCAGTCTCGAGGCGTTTTTCCGGGAGGTCGATGAGGCCGGGGTGATTCCCGTCGCGCTGCTGCGCTGGCAACTAACCGGCGAAGACAACGAGATACGCGCTCTCATGGCCGCGCCGGATGGCTGACGGAGCCCGCTGCTGTTATCGTTGCATCTGATCAGCTGACCTGGGAAAACGAGATGACCGCTTTGAAGAAAACCGCCTGGTATGCGCTTGCGGCGATGGTGCTGTTGACCGGCTGCGCCCCCCAGTCGGGACGGCTGCCTGACACGGCCCTGACCGATGTGCCGCAGTACGGCAAGTTTATCTGGCACGACCTCATTACCGATGACGTGAACGCTGCGCGGGCATTTTACGGACCGTTGATGAACTGGACGTTCGAAGAGGCGCAGCGCCCCGGGGGCGGGCCCTATACCCTGATTGTTTCCGCTGCGGGTAACTATGTCGGTGGCATGGTTGAACTGGCCGACCCCGGCAACGGGGCCGATTACTCCCGGTGGCTGGGTTACTACGCGGTTGCCCGGCGTTGATGAGGCCGTTGCGGCGACCGAGGAAGCCGGCGGCGAGGTGCTGGTTAGCGCCCGTGACCTGGGTCCGGTAGCCCGCGTCGCGGCGGTTCGGGACCCGGATGGCGCCGTGGTGGGCCTGGCGACCACCAGGGTCGGTTTTCCGGTTGATCCGGCGGTGATCGGCCGGGGGGAAATCGCCTGGAATGAGTTGCTGGCGGCGAACCCGGCGCGACTTGGCGGGTTCTATGCCGCGCTGTCTTCGGGTTCCGTGGCGGCGACAGCACGCGGCAATGACACGTATTACCTGCTGCAGGATGCGGGCCGCGACCGCGCCGGCATCATGTTGCGGCCGAACCCGCAGCTTGACCCCCTGTGGCTGACCTACTTCGCCACCGGCGATGCAGCTGCCTCGGCCGAACGCGCGGCGGACCTGGGTGGGACGGTGATCGTTCCGGCGCAAGCCGCAGTCCGTGATGGAACCATCGCGCTGGTGGAAGACCCGACCGGGGCGGTTTTTGGCTTGCAGGCCGCTAACCAGGGAGCAGAGTGATGAAATCCTGGCTGAAACGCGCAGGCGTAGTCCTGTTGCTTATGCTGAGCCTGATGCTGGCCGGTTGCAGCGGAAACGTCGGAATCGGCATGAGCGTGGGTGTGCCGATCGGCAACCATGGCTACATGAGTGTCGGTACCGGCCGCTGGTACTGAAGTCCTGCAATACCCCGGTGCCCATCAAGGGTCACCGGGGTTGCATAACAGGCCTTATTCGTCTGCCGGCGTTTCGACGATGACGCCCACGGCCTGGCTGATGGTGATGACCACCAGGTCGCCGACATCGGCTTTACGGAGGTTGTCCGGGTTCCGGGCGACGAATTCGCTGACGTTGCCCTCGGGTCCGCGCAGCGTAAAGGTGTTGTCCTCCAGGTTGATTCCCTCGACCACGGCGGTGATAACAACGGTATCCATGATCGCAGCACCGGGTTTGGCGCCGGGCTCTGCGGAGGCCTCGGCAACAAATTCACCAGCGCCAGGCTGGGTGCCCTCCGGGTTGGCGAATACTTCGACCGTTACCTCTTCGGTCACCTCGGCGGTGACCACGTCGCCCACCTCCACCTGGGCAAGATTGGCCACGGCATCGCTGGCGATGAAGGTCATGGAGTTGCCTTGCGGTCCGACCAGGGTCACTTCGCGCGTGTCGTAATCAATCGCATCGACGGTGGCGCTCACGGTCGCGGTGCGGCTGGCGGAGATCGATGGTTTGTCACCGTCGCCGGCGTGGTTGTCCGCCAGGGCAGTTGTGCCCATAAACAGGGCCAGCAGGGCCGGAATGGCCCCGGAAATGATGGTGTGACGCATGGGGTGGTTCTCCTCTGTTGGTGAAAGCGGCCAAATTGGCCTGCACCCGCTGCCGTGTCCCGCTTTTCACAACGAAGTTTCACGGCAGCGGGGTATCATAAACCCATGGGATGGTTATTGATAATTGGCGTCGTGCTGCTGGCCGTGTTCCTGCCGTCGTGGTGGGTCAGGCGGGTGATGGCGCGCTACGATGCCCCGGCGGATCGCTACCCGTCCACGGGCGCCGACCTGGCGCGTCACCTGCTTGATGAACAGGGCCTGCAGGCGGTAACCGTCGAGGTGACGGAGCAGGGCGATCACTATGATCCGGAGGCCAAGGCGGTCCGCCTCGCCGCTGAGCGTTTCCACGGGCATTCCCTGACGGCCATTACCGTGGCCGCGCACGAGGTTGGCCATGCCATGCAGGATGCCAGCGGCTATCCCCCGCTGGCTTTGCGTACCCGGCTGGTGCAATGGTTGCGACCCCTGGAGCGGGTCGGCGCACTGATACTGATGGCGTCTCCAGTACTGGCGGTGGCGACGCGCATGCCGTCCGTGACGGCGGTAGCCGTGGTGGGCGGTATATTGACCCTGGGCACCGCGAGTGCGGTGCACCTGGTGACCTTGCCGACGGAATGGAATGCGAGCTTTGCGCGGGCCATGCCGCTGCTCAGGCGCGATGGTGTGTTACTGCCGGCAGACCACCGGCACGCCAGGGTTATCCTGCGTGCCGCTGCAATGACCTACGTGGCGGTCTCGCTTATGAGCCTTCTGAATGTGGCGCGCTGGTGGGCCCTGATCCGCCGGTGACCGATATGATCCCGATACCAATGGCAGACAACAGCAGAAGCATGCCGTTAAACTGCACCAGGACCGGCGGTGCTGCGGTCCAAAGCCCCTCGACGAGGGCGCCGGCAAGAGAGAGCATAAACAGAACAACCAGTATCAGCTTTGCGGTCATGGCTAGATCCTCCCTGGGTTGGCCTTCAGCGTCTCACAACAGGCGCGGGCCGCCTTGTCCAAAGGTGACAAGTCCTTGTCAAATAATGTAACAATCTGCTTAAGTTATACGCTGCAACTCTCTGAAAATCAATAGCTCATGGTCATCTGTTCGGATTCGTTAATGTGCGCTACCTTCGTCATGTATCTGAGGAGAACGCTGCCGTGAAAAACCTGTCCGTCAAGACCCGGGCCTGGCTGGTCCACCTTGGGCTGAGTTTCGCGGTCTTGCTGCCCATTTTTCTGCTGATTTATTTCTGGTGGTTTCCCGGTCCGTTTTTCCGCGTCCAGGACACGGCACACATCATTGCCGTGCTGATTGGCGTTGACCTGGTCCTGGGTCCCATCCTTACCTTCATTGTCTACCGTCCCAACAAGAAGGGCTTGAAATTTGACCTCACGGTGATTGCCTGCGTCCAGCTGGCGGCGCTGGTGTACGGGGTTTACGCCATTCACAGTGAACGGCCCGCCTACGTGGTGTTCGCCGTTGACCGCTATGTTCCGCTGGCGGCCAAGGATGTGGATTTTGAACGTGCGGGCATGAGCGGTTTTGGCGAGGACCGGCCGGGCGAGCCGGTCTACGCCTTTGCGGAAATGCCGATGGGCGAGGCGTTCCAGGCGTTCCAGGACAGCGTGTTGTTTCGCGGCCAGCCCGACCTGGAGCGCCGCCCGGAGTTCTGGCTGCCGCTGGCAACGGGCAGGGAAGCGATCCTGGCCCGCGCCCGTCCGCTGTCTGAACTGGTGGACCAGCGGCCCGGCGCGAAACAGGCTGTCACGCGGGCCTCCCGAAGGCTTGACCTGACACCGGAGACCGCCCTGTTTGTGCCCATGCCGGGCAAACGGGAAGACTATGCGGCGATTATCGACCCCGAATCGGCGCGCGTGATCGGCGCAGTCGCCGTCGACCCCTGGATAGACTGAGGAGCCCGGCAATGATCCCCACCCTGGAATCCAGGTTACCCGGCTTTGGCACGACCATTTTTACCGTGATGTCCCGCCTTGCGCAGGCGCACGGGGCCATCAACCTTTCCCAGGGTTTTCCGGATTTTGAAGGCCCCCAGTTACTGCGCGACCGGGCGGCCTGGCACATGAACAACGGCCACAACCAGTACTCCCCGCTGGCGGGAATTCCCCGCTTGCTGGAGGCGATTTCAGCAAAAGTGGACGCCCTGTACGGCCATCGGCCGGACCCGGCCGCCGACATCTGCGTGACCCCCGGCGCGACGGAGGCGCTGTCCACGGCGATCGCAGTCATGGTTCATCCCGGCGATGAGGTCCTGATACTCGACCCGGCCTATGACTGCTATGACCCCTGCGTGCGGCTCAATCGCGGTGTTCCGGTCCACGTGCCGCTGAGCAAGGACTTCCGGCCGGACTGGCAGCGGATCGAGGCGGCCATCACGGACCGCACCCGCCTGATTATCGTCAATACACCGCACAACCCGAGCGGGACCGCCTGGCAACAGTCCGATATTGATGCCTTGCAGTCACTGCTGGAGCGCCATCCCCTGTTTGTATTGGCGGACGAGGTCTACGAGCACATCGTGTTTGACGGGCAGCAGCACCTGAGCCTGCTGCGCTACCCGCAACTCCGGGAGCGTGCCGTTGTCGTATCCTCGTTCGGCAAGACCTACCATGCGACCGGGTGGCGGCTGGGTTACGCCATTGCGCCGCCGCGCATCATGTCCGAGTTCCTGCGTATCCACCAGTTCACCAATTTCAGTGCGAACGCCCCGTTGCAGTATGCGCTGGCCGATGTGCTCGAGGCGCTGCCGGAGCACCACCTCGGTCTGGGCGCCTTCTACGCGGAGAAGCGTGATCTCTTCAGGCAGCTGATGCACCAATCGGCGCTGCAGCTGTTGCCCTGCGAAGGCACCTATTTTCAGCTGGCCGACTACAGCGCGGTAAGCGGGGCGGATGATATGGCTTTCTGTGAGTGGCTGACCCGGGATATCGGTGTAGCGGCGATTCCGGTTTCGGTGTTTTCCGCCGAGCCCCGACCGCAGCAGGTCGTGCGTTTTTGCTTCGCCAAGGATGATGAGACCCTGGCCAATGCCGCGGGTCGATTGAGCGCTCTGTAAGCCTGGCGTCGCGAGCCGGCACGTTCCGGGGTCAGTGCCTAATTGGCGCCGGGTTCGACGCGAAACAGTGTTCCCTCAACACTCTCATCGACCAGGCGCAGCCGGCGTCTTGCGTCCGGGCTGTCGATCCTGAGGCGCTGCCAGCGCTGCGCTGCCGGCTCACCAAGCCGGGCGAGGGGGTCTCCATCGGTGTAATCCCCCAGGAACAAGACGTAATCGAGGGTACGCAACTGCTCATCCACGGGCAGCGTGGGGCGCAGCAGCGCCGCGTGGGGCAGCAGTTGATAGCGCGAGCGCAGTCCGAAGTAGGCAGGTTCCGCGGGGTCGGGAATGATGACAATCCGCGCCGGGGTGACGCCGAGTTCTTCGGCCAGGAGACGCTGCAGGTAGGCGTAATACTTCCCTTGCTCACCGTCGGCGATACGTTCGTCTACCGACATGCCGGTCAACTGCCCGATGGAGAGCCGCGCCTGCCAGCTGCGCTCCAGCAACCAGCGCGCGTCGAGCACCAGCCAGCCCGCCAGCAGGCAAACCAGGGTGAACTGCAGTAGCCGGGTTCTTCCCGCCAGCAACCAGCCAAGGACAGCGCCGAGCAGGGCCACCAGCAAGACCAGCGACGGGCAGGTGCAGCACCTGCTCGTAAGCGCCGCCCGGAATCCAGTTACTGGACGTCTGCGACCAGCCGGGATAGCTCAGCCATTGCCGCGGAATCTGCCGCAGCGTGCTCGCAAGTCCGGCCCCTTCAAGCGCCACCGATCCGATTTCCGCAGGTTCGCCCCGGTTTTCAACGAAGAAAAAGCCGAATTCAACAATGTCGCCGCGCCAGTCTTCCGATTGCGAGAGGTCGGCAAACCCGGAGCTGTCCAGGGTAACGCGCGAGACCTCGCGCAGCTGGTCGGCCCGGCGCCAGAAAAACGCCGGCGCCTGGTCAAGACTGACGATATCCTCGTCGAAACTCAGCGTGTAACTGAGCAGGAATAAGCGTTCCGCATCGACGGAAACGGGGCCTGAGGAGAGCAGTGCAATGCCGTCCTGGTAACGCTCGACCCGGATCAGGTCGTCCGCCGTCTTCACCCGCGCCGAGCACAAACCCCAGGTCCGCGGTCTGGATCGCCTTGCGCTCGGCCGGTGCAAAGCCCTGGCTGCCGGCTTGCCAGGCGATGACACCTGCGCAGCCGATCACGGTCGCCACGCGCCAGGCCGATGAGCAGGGCCCGGCGGGTTCGGGGTATTGCCAGCCACGCCAGCAGGGCGGGGCGGCGCTGCTCAATGGCCATGGCCAATAGAAATACAATCGCCGGGAGCATGTGCAGGGGCAGGCGATTGATTGCCGTGTAGTCGCGGGCCCACTCACCCTGCGAACTCAGGCCAAATATCACCAGCTGGGTGCCGGTGAACACGGCAAAAAAGGCCAATGCCAGCCTGCGCAATGACCCCTGTTCACACACCACCAGGAACCCTGCCGCGACCAGTACCAGGGGCCAGAGCAGGTGCCAGCTGTCCAGCACAAACGCGTTAACCAGGTAGGCGCCACCCACGTCCTGCACGCCGATGCTGACCCCCTCGCGCATCGGTATCAGCAAGACGCCGTCCCGGTAGCCCAGTTCACCGATCAGGGGCAGTTCGACCCAGGTCAGGCCCGTGAGCGCGCCAACGGTGGCCAAGGCCAGGGCGCCCGTGAGCAGCAGCGCCAGCTGCTTGCCCGAGAGCCCGGTAAGAACAAGGATGCCCAGCGCCGCCGCCAGCCACACGGTGCCCTCCACCTTGACCATGCAGCCGGCAAGCAGCAGCAATCCGCCGAGTACTTGCAGGAGGCGATCCTTCAGCAGCAGGCCGCACAGCAATAAGGTCATGCCGATGCCGGCAAAGCCTGCCATCCAGATGTCGCCATAGCCGCCCAGGGCGCTGTGAGCGCCCATTAACGGCACGGACAGGAGCAGATACACCGCGCCCAGGCTCACCACGCCTGATCCGCCCGCACGGCGGACGGCGCCGGCCACGCCCAGGGCGATCGCCAGCGCGCAGCTGAAGACCGGAAGGTTGATCAGGGCCTCGTGCCAGGTTCCCAGGGCGAGGGCGGCCCAGAGGTGCATCAGGGAGGGAAGATAGGGGTAGTTAATGGCGATTGATGCGTAGCGGAAGGGCTCCGCGGTGAGCATCCAGTCCGTGCTGTCCATCATGGGCGTCAGGGAGCCATCGAAGAACCAGGCCTTGGCCCGGTAGGCCCAGACGGTCCAGGCGTCCCATGGGAACAGCGGCTGGGTCAATAGCTCCACCAGGGAGTATGCCAGGTGAACCGCGATTCCGGCAGCCAGCAGGAATACCGCCCAGCGGGCGGGCCCGCGCATCGAGCCGGTGTCCGGCGGGGGCAGCGCGGGTGCGGATTGCCGTGCCTGAAGCCAGGCCCCGGTGGCCGCGGTCAATGCCAGCAGCCCCAGGGGCAACCACAGGCCGACCGATCCCAGCAGCGCGTTTTGCAGCATCAGTAACAGTGCGACCGCCAGGTGGCCCAGCAGCGCGCCCGCGGACAGGGCAATCAGCACCTGGCCGGGTTCTGCCGCGGACCTTTGCAAGGCGCGCAGGCAGAAATATCCGGCGACCCAGGGAATGACAAGTCCTGCGATCAGGGTCAGTGCCGCGGCCATTCAGACAGGATGGAGCGTCTGCTCAGGGCTCACGGGGATCCGGGCCCGTATCCGGCTTGCCCGCCGGCTTCCGGAGCTGCTCCAGGTCCGCTTCCAGAATCGCGATTCGCTGCACCAGGCGGATGATTCGCGCCTCGTTATTGGAGCGGGCGATATCCTGGGTCAGCACCTTGATCATCAGCAGGCTCAGGCCAATGGTAAGCGCCAGTATCGGACCACTGGCGATGCCCAGCATGGCCGCCAGGGCATCGAAGAGTGTGGGGAACAGTCCCAGGAACATGAAAGCCAGCGCGACCATGATCCACCAGAGTCCAAAACGCACGCGCAGGTGGTCCTTGCGGATCAGCAAAAAAATGGCAATTGCAGCTGCGATACCAATGACGCCGGAGACCAGGGAAATCATTTGCTCTGCGCTCCTGTGATCACGTGGAGGACGACCGCTTCAGCGGGCTGAAAATCGCTTGCTGATTCCCAGCAGCAGCGTGTGGACCATGTAGTAGGCAACCACGAACCAGGAACTGTAAACCCGGGAGGTGCCGCTCGTCCTCGGCAACATTGTAACGTCAACATCCCGGATGCGCAGACCCGCATTATTCAGCAGCACCAGTACGCCCACGTCCTGGTATTCAAGGAGCGTGGCGTCGCGGCCGGACAGCAGTTCCATGGCGCGCCGGTTGTATACGCGAAAGCCGGAAGTGATGTCCTCCATTTTCAGGCCGGACGTCAGCTTGAGCATGACCCAGGCAATCTTGCGGAGCTTCGACCCGCGGCGCGTGTCACAACCGATAGAGACATCGGCCTGGTTTGCCACCACCGGCGCAAACAGCTCATTGATCCAGGCCGGCTCGTGCTGTCCGTCCGCATCCATGGTCATGGCGAAGTCATAGTTCTTCTGACAGGCGTAACGCAGTCCTGCCTGGATCGCCCCCCAGGCGCCGAGGTTCTGGGACAGGCTCATGACCAGGGCGCCGGCCGCACGGGCCTCGTCCATGGTCTGATCCGTGCTGCAGTCATCCACCACCAGGATGTCCAGCGGGGAAACACGGCGAACCTCCCGCACCACGGCGCTGATATCGCGCTGTTCATTGAAGGCCGGCATGATCACGATGCCGTTCACATTGGGACCCCGCTGGATCACCGGGTGGCTCCCGGCGCCGTCACGCCCTGGTAAACCGCGACCAGCGAATCTACCGAAGGGCCGATTGAGAATAGCTTGTCGAAGCGCAGCCGGCCCGCGCGTCCCATTGAACGGGCCCGCTCCGGATCATTGCGCAGGGTTTCCAGGGCGGCCGCCAGGGCTTGCGGGTCCCCGGGCGCCGTGTGCAGGCCGGTAACGCCGTCCTCGACCACCCAGGTCATGCCGGAACCGCTGACCCGCGAGACGACTGTCGGCCTGGCGGCCGCCATGGCCTCGAGCAGCACCAGGCCGAAAGCCTCCGTGCGCTCAATGGACGGCAGGCACACGCAATCGCACCGGTTCAGCTGCTCTCTCAGCGCCTGGTCATCGACGCCGCCGAGAAAGTGCACCCGTTCAGCAACGCCCAACTGCCGGGCCAGGCCGGCCAGTTCCCGGTCAAGACTGCCCTGTCCGATGAGGGTCAATTCGGTATGGGGAAGGTCTGCCATGGCGCGTATCAGGATATCGAAGCCCTTGTAGTAGGTCAGGCGCCCAACCGCGAGCACCCGGAAACGGGTCCCCTCCGCCCGGGCAGCCGGCGCCTCATTGCCGTTTAAGCGGTCCGGATCCAGGCCCAGGGGCACCACGTGGCATTTGTCCTGATGGTCCCGCAAGGCGTCGCTGCTTTCAAGATAGGGCCGGGAGGTCGCGATGATGGCGCCCGCCCGGCGCAACAGCCGGCGTTCACAGGGTCGGTACAGCCGGTAAAGCAGCCGCATGAGCGGCCCCTGCCGGTCCGTCAACACATCGGAATGCCAGTGCACCACCAGCGGGATCCGCCCCGCCGACCTGAGGGTCAGGAGCCAGCAGGCGGAAGGGTTGGGAAGATGGACATGAATCACCTCGGGGTGGAAGGTCCTGATCAAACGTGCCAGGTCCCCCCGAAAGCCAGGGCTCAAGGGTGTGAAGAAGGCGGTGGTCCAGGTGGCGCTGCGCACGATGCGCCATTGCGCAGCCCCGGCGCCGTGATCCTCATGCCGGGCGTGCAGCCCCGCTGCATGGTTGTGAACCAGCGCCACGCAGTCATACCCGCGCGTCGCCAGGGATTTCAGGGCGTCCTGCAAATAGGTTTCGACGCCGCCCTTGAAGGGTGCGTAGTATTTGCCGATATGAAGGATTCTCAAGAGGAGGTTCCGGCACGCGCGACCCCGTATTTTAGCGGTCTGCGCCGGGGCTGTCATCGGTGGAGCCTCGGTGCCCAACAGTCAACGGCGCGCCGGCCAGGAACTCGTCCAGGCGCCGGTCAAACACCGCGCTGTCAAATGTTGCGGCCCGGTTCTCGCAGGCTTCACGCATTTCCCGGGCGCGTGTTTCGCTCATCCAGCCAACGGCATCAATGAGCGATGTGGAATCGTCGATCACCGCCGCATCGAGCAGCAGGCCGGTCTCCCCGGACAGGACCGTCTCCCGCAGGCCGCCTTCCGCCGCGCCAATGACCGGCTTGCCGGCCGCCATGGACTCCACCGGCGACATGCCGAAATCCTCGTCCCTGGCCAGGTAGATGGTGGCGCGGCATTGACCGGTGAGCCGCTTGATTTCGCTGTCGCTGCACCAGCCGGTAAACCGGATGTTCGGGTGGCCGGCGGCCTGTTGCTGCAGCTTGGCCTGCTGTGAACCCCCGGATGCCACCACCAGTTTTTGCGCCGGCATGGCCTTGAAGGCCTCAATGATGAGGTCGACCCGCTTGTAGGGTTCCAGCCTGGCCGTGGACAGAAAAAAGTCCTCTTGCCCGAGCCAGTTCCACTCGGCGGTGCTGACCGGCGGGTGAATCACTTCAACCTGTTCCAGCCCGACATGGTCCCGCAGGCGTTGGCGCACCGTTTCCGAATTCGCCGCTACCCGGTCCATGCGCTTCATCGCCCCCGAAAAACGGTCCCTGACCCTTGCTGCCAGCCAGTCCAGCGCCGGGCGCTGCCAGGGGCGCGCGGCGCGTCGATACCAGTCCGCAAGGTCATAGGCGAAACGCGGCGGTGTATGGCAGTAGTAGAAATTGCCCCCGGCATCCCGGCCGTTGACCGCGGCCGGCGCATAGGCCCCGCTGAACAGGAGCCGGTCAAAGGAGGCCAGGGCAGGTGCCGCCCGTTCAAAGGCATGCAGGGCCTTCAGCACTTGCCAGCCCTGGCGCCGGCTCAGGCTTGTCAGCGTCTGCAGCCGGTCCAGTGGAAGGGCGGAGTCTTCGAAGGCCGAATCATCGGTAAAGGCGGTGATCAGGGTCCAGTCCGGGTGCTGCGACAGGGCGTGCAGTGTCAGGCGTTCTGCACCGCCGGGAACCAGCATGAAGTCATAGAGCATTGCGGTGGTCACAGCATTGTTCCGGCAGGACTCCCTGCGCATGATAGCCGAAGCGTTCGCCGGCTGGATGCCGCGGGGCTGACCTGGCCCGGTCAATGCGGGATAATGAAGGGCTTGGCGGTAGGACTCGCCACCGGTCAGTCGCGGCATGAACCAGGAGCCCGGCTGGTCCTGATCTGCCATTTTCCGGAGAGACCGGCTTGCTTTCAGTCAATTCACGCCAGTTCTGGGCAGTCTTTTTCACCAAGCTCAGGTTCAACCTGCGGTCCGAGGTGTCCCGTACGTACCTGGGTTATCTCTGGTGGCTGCTGGAGCCGGTGTTGTACGTTACGACGCTGTACGTGGTCTTCGGCATTTTTCTGAACACCCGCACAGACAACTTTCTGCTGTTTCTGATCTGCGGCCAGGTCGCTTTTTCCTGGTTCAGCCGCAGCGTCGGCAACTCGTCCCGGTCCCTGTTGGACAACAAGGGCCTGATCAACCAGGTTGCGATCCAGAAGCTGTTTTTCCCGCTGCTCACGACCAGCCAGGATTTCGTGAAACAGATGGTGGTGTTTATCGCGATGATGGGCTCCCTGCTGTACCTCGGTGCCGAGCCCTCCCTTGCCTGGCTCGGTCTGCCGGCGGTTATCCTGACGCAGGCGCTGTTCACGCTCGCGGTTGGTGTTGTCTGCTCGGGTATTGTGCCGCTGGTGCCCGATTTCCGGTTCCTGATCACGACCATGCTGACCGTGCTGATGTGGGGCTCCGGCGTGTTTTACAGTTACAAGGACGTGCTGCTCAAACAGCACCAGGAGCTGTTTCTCATGAACCCGATGGCCAACCTCATCAAGAACTACCGCCAGGTGCTGCTCGACGGCCAGCCGCCGGACTGGGGTGCGCTGCTGGTCATTTGCGCGGTTTCCATCGTCCTGATTGCCATCATGGGGCTGGTGTTCCGGCGCCTGGAGACCACCTACGCGCGACTGGCGATGCAATGAGAAACGACAGGAAATTATTGCTGGAACTCAACCATGTCGGTTTTACCTACTCGACGGGCATCGGGTTTTACGGCGGCAAGAAAATCGAGGCGCTGCGGGACATTACTTTCCGCGTTCATGAAGGTGAGACGCTTGGGCTGATCGGCAGGAACGGGTGCGGAAAATCCACCCTGCTGCGATTGATTACCGGTATTTTCAAACCTGACCGGGGACAGCTGCATCTGCATTGCGACCGTGTTGCATTGCTGGCCCTGAATGTGGGTTTTGACCAGCAGCTCTCGGGCTCCGACAACCTGGTCATTTCCTGCATGTTCCTGGGGGCTTCCCGCAAGGAGGCGTTTGCCATGCACGATGAAATCGTCGAGTTTGCCGAGCTTGAGGATTACATTGACCAGCCTTTGAAAACCTATTCCACCGGTATGCGGGCCCGTCTCGGTTTCTCCATCGGTCTGAAAATGCAGGCGGACCTGTTGCTGATCGACGAGATCCTGGGCGTGGGGGACCGGTCATTTCGGATCAAGGCCCAGCAGGCCATGCGCGAGCGCATCAATTCGGACCAGTCGGTGATTTACGTGTCCCACAACGATGCCTCCGTCGCAAGCCTCTGCCAGAGGGTGATCTGGCTCGAGGACGGGGAGATCATGGAGGAGGGCGAGCCGGACCGTGTCATCGACAGCTACCTGTCCTACATCTCATCCCATCGGGGTGTGGGTCGGCCGGCGCACGGCGGGCATTCCTGAGTGGAAGAGATCGTGTCACCCGGCACGGCGGTGCGCGTCTCTGTCCTGATGAGCACATTCAACCGGGCCGGCACCCTGGCGCGGGCGGTCGAATCCGTCCTGGCGCAGGAGGATGCGTCCCTGCAGCTGCTGATCGTTGACGATCACAGCAGCGATGGCACAGCGGAACTCCTGGGGCGCTGGCAGGATGACGGGCGCGTTGTGACCGTGCGCAATACACAGAATCTCGGGCTGCCCGCATCGCTTAACCGGGCGGCTGCCCTGGCCCGGGGCGAATTTCTCGCCCGCCTGGACGATGACGATTACTGGACCGATACGCGAAAGCTCAGCAAGCAGCTGGCCTGGATGGACAGCCGGCCTGATGGCGTGCTGCTTGGAACCGCCTATGTCGATGAACAGGGCAGGGCATCGGAAAACCCGCTCACCGATGAGGCGATACGCGGCCAGTTGCTGTTCCGCTGTCCCTTCTGCCACTCCAGCGTGCTGATGCGCCGGGCGGCGTTCGAGGCGGTTGCCGGTTACGATGAGTCGCTGCCGTACGCGGAGGACTGGGACCTGTGGCTAAGGCTTGGCGCGCAGGGCGCCATGGGCAACCTGGATGCCGTGACGCTGGTCAAGGAGCCTGGTGACAACACCATGTCCCGGCGCTTCTTTCACCGCCAGCTGGCCATGGCCCAGGGTTTTGCTGAACGCTACGGCGCGGACTATCCGGGCGCCCGCAGGGCGGCAGCGCTGCACCGTTTTAACCGCCTGTTTTTCAGCATCGTGCCGGTCAACAGTGCCCTGCACCGTGGCATGGGCAAGGCCTTTCGAAAGGCGTTTCAGCTCGAGAGTGCGGACAGGAATGGCAAGGCCTGATCTTTTTCGCTGACCAGCGGGGTGTCGATTGGCCAGTCGATGGCCAGGTCCGGATCATTCCAGCGGACGCCTGATTCGCCACCCGGGTCGTAATAGTCCGTGCACTTGTACTCCACGTCCGCAGACCCGGAGAGCACCTGGAATCCGTGGGCAAAACCCGCCGGCACAAACAACTGCTGCTTGTTGTCCTCGCTCAGCCGCACACCGACCCACTGCCCGAAGCTGGCCGAGCCGGGCCGCACATCCACCGCCACGTCAAAGATTTCACCGCGCACGCAGCGTAGCAGCTTGCCCTGGGGACGGCGGGTCTGGAAATGCAGTCCGCGCAGCACACCTCGCGCCGAGCGGCTGTGGTTATCCTGGCAGAAGCGCTCATTGCTACCCAGCAACTCCGCGTAGCGGTCCTCGCGCCAGGTCTCCAGGAAAAAGCCCCGCGCATCGCCATGGACGGAAGGCGTGATCAGCACAACGCCGGGCAGTGCGGTCTCCTCGAAATTCACCGGGGTGAGTCCACCAGGCCCGCCAGGTAGGTGCCATAGCCGCTTTTCTTCAGCGGTTCAGCCAGTCGCAGAAGCTGTTCCCGGTCAATCCAGCGTTTGTGAAATGCCACCTCTTCCGGGCTGGCGACTTTCAGTCCCTGGCGGCGCTCCAGTGTCTGGATAAAATGCGCCGCCTCGAGCATCGCGTCGAAGGTGCCGGTGTCCAGCCAGGCCATTCCGCGACCCATGCGCTGCACGGAGAGCGAGCCCTGCGCCAGGTAGTGGCGGTTGACGTCGGTGATTTCCAGTTCACCGCGCGCCGACGGGCGGATTTCCCGGGCGACCTCGACCACGTCTTCATCATAGAAGTACAGACCGGTGACGGCGTGGTGGCTCTTGGGCCTGGCCGGCTTTTCCTCGATGGAAATCGCACGTCCTGTTTCATCGAAGGCCACGACACCGAAGTCTTCCGGGTTGCTGACCTGGTAGGCAAAGACGCTCGCGCCGGAAGACTGCTGGGCAGCTTCCTGGAGTTGCTTTTCGAGACCATGACCGAAAAACAGGTTGTCACCGAGAATGAGGGTGCTGGGCGCCCCGTCGATGAAGTCCTCGCCGATCAGAAAGGCCTGCGCGAGGCCGTCCGGGGAGGGCTGCACCGCGTAGGACAGGTTGATGCCCCACTGGGAGCCGTCGCCGAGCATCTGCTCGAATCGCCCCGTGTCGTTCGGGGTCGAAATAATGAGAATATCCCGCAGGCCGGCGAGCATCAGCGTGGTCAGCGGGTAGTAGATCATGGGCTTGTCGTAGACCGGCAGCAGCTGCTTGCACACACCCAGCGTGACCGGGTGTAAGCGGGTGCCCGAACCGCCGGCAAGGATCAGCCCTTTCCGCACGGCACGGCTCACGAGACGGCTCCGAGGCGCTCAAGACGGTAGCGCCCGTCCAGAACCCGTTGCCACCAGTCCCGGTTTTCCAGGTACCAGGCCACGGTTTTACGCAGGCCCGACTGAAAGTCCTCGGCGGGTTTCCAGCCCAGTTCCCGGTGCAGTTTGCCGGCATCTATGGCGTAACGGACATCATGACCCGGGCGGTCTTTGACGAAGGTGATCAACTCACGGTAGGACGCCATGCCGTCCCGGTGCTCCGGGGCCAGTTCATCCAGCAGATCGCAGATCTGGTGAACCACGTCCAGGTTCCGCGCCTCGTTCCAGCCGCCAATGTTGTAGGTTTCGCCGGGTGTGCCAGCCTCCAGCACGCGCACCAGCGCCCGCGCGTGATCGCCGACGTAGAGCCAGTCGCGAACCTGCTGTCCGTCGCCGTACACCGGCAGCGGCTTACCCTGCAGCGCATTGAGAATCATGTGCGGAATCAGTTTTTCCGGAAACTGGCAGGGGCCGTAATTATTGGAACAGTTGGTGACCAGGACCGGCAGGCCAAAGGTGCGACCCCAGGCACGGACCAGGTGGTCGGAACCGGCCTTGGTGGCCGCATAGGGCGAACTCGGCTGGTAGGCCGTGTCTTCCCGGAACAGCGCGTCGTCCGCTCCCAGGTCGCCGTAGACCTCGTCGGTGGATACGTGCAGGAAGCGGAAGCTTTCCGGCGCCCCCTGGTCCCGGTACTGACGGGCTGCTTCCAGCAGCTGGTAGGTGCCAACAATATTGGTCTGCACGAAAGCGCCGGGACCATCGATGGAGCGGTCCACGTGGCTCTCCGCTGCCAGGTGCATGATCGCGTCCGGGCGATGTTGGCCCAGCAGCGCCTGCATGGCGTTACCGTCGCAGATATCGGCCTGCTCAAAGCGGTAACGGGAAGAGCCGGCCACCGCGGCCAGGGAGTCGGGATTGCCCGCGTACGTCAGCAGGTCGACGTTAACCACCGACGCATCCGTATTGCGGATCAGGTGTCTGACCAGGGCCGAGCCGATAAAACCCGCACCGCCGGTCACGAGAATTTTCACAATCGTATTCCTTTCTTTCTCGGCTACCCTGTCCGGCCGCCGGTTACTTGCGCAAGCTTTCAGGTGCGCATTATACGGTCTTCGCCGGCGAATGACTGGACCCGCCCGCCACGGGCTGTTAGCGTCTGACGGGTATCGTTCGGACGCGTGAGAAAGAGCTGTGGCGGCAAGGCAGAGAAGCGGGAAAGTGGTCCTGGTGACCGGTGGCGCCGGCTACATCGGGTCGCACGCCTGTGTCAGCCTGGTACAGGCGGGACACCAGCCGGTGATTCTCGATAATTTCAGCAACAGCAGCCCCGAGGCGCTCGACCGGCTCGCGGTGATCTGCGGCCGGCCCGTTACGTTCGTGGAGGGCGATATTCGCGATCGTGGGCTGCTGCGGGGACTTCTGCAGCAGTCCCGGCCGGACGTGGTGCTGCATTTTGCCGGTCTCAAGTCGGTCGCCGAGTCGGTGGAGCACCCCCGGCGCTACCACGACAACAACGTGGCCGGCTCCGAGAGCCTCTTCGATGCCATGCAGGAGGCGGGGCTCAAGCGCCTCGTGTTCTCCTCCTCGGCAACAGTCTACGGCGCTTCCGCCGCGGTGCCGGTGGCCGAGTCGGCGCCGCTGCAGGCCAACAATCCCTATGGCCAGTCCAAGCTGGACGTGGAGCGCCTGCTCGCGAAGCGCTTTGCGGATGACCCGGAGTGGTCGATCGCCTGTTTGCGGTACTTCAATCCCGTGGGGGCGCACCCCAGCGGCCTGATCGGCGAAAGTCCCAGGGGCATCCCCAATAACCTCATGCCCTATATCAGCCAGGTGGCGGTGGGCCGGCGGGAGTTTCTGCAGGTCTACGGAAACGATTACCCGACCCGTGACGGGACCGGCGTGCGCGATTACATTCACGTGATGGACCTGGTTGAGGGCCATATCGCCACCCTGGACCTGGTTCTGGGCGGCAGCGGAATCCGCTACCTGAACCTGGGTACCGGCAGCGGCGTGTCCGTGCTGGAGATGATCAAGGCCTTTGAGGCCGCCTCGGGGCGGCCGGTTCCCTATCGAATCGTTGACCGGCGTGCCGGGGACGCGGCGGAAGTCTGGGCTGATCCCACGCTGGCCGGGCAAACCCTGGGCTGGCGGGCATCACGCACACTGCAGCAGATGTGCGCGGACAGCTGGCGCTGGCAGGAGGGTAACCCTGAAGGTTACGCTGCCGGCTGAGCGACATCATTGGTAAAAAAAAGCGCCCGCGAGGGGCGCTTTTTTCATGCTTCCTGTAGCTCTGCCCGTTACTGGGGCGTGAGACCACGGCGGATCAGCAGCGGCTGAACGTCGGGTTCGCGGCCCCGGAAATCCACGAACAGTTCCATGGCGTCCTGGGAGCCACCGCGGGAAAGCAGGGTTTCCCGGAAGTGATCGCCGTTTTCACGCAGCATGCCGCCGTTTTCCTTGAACCACTCCACGGAGTCCGCATCCAGCACTTCGCTCCAGATGTAAGCGTAGTAACCGGCGGAATAGCCGCCCACGATGTGGGAAAAGTAGGTGCTGCGGTAGCGCGGCGGTACCGGTGGAAAGTCCATGCCGGCGGCTTCGAGAGCGGCTGCTTCAAAGGCCAGCACGCCGTCTGCATCCGGCACTTCGTCGGGGGTCCGCTGGTGCCAGGCCTGGTCGAGCAGGGCGGCCGCCAGGTATTCCGTGGTGCGGTAGCCCTCGTTGAACTGGCTGGAGGCCAGGACCTTGTCCAGCATTTCCTGCGGCAATGGCTCACCGGTCTGGTAATGCACGGCGTAGTTGGCCAGCACTTCCGGCCAGTCCGCCCACATTTCGTTAACCTGCGAGGGGTATTCCACGAAGTCGCGCGGAACCGATGTGCCGGAGAAGCTCGGATAGGTCACGTTGGAAAACAGTCCGTGCAGGGCATGGCCGAACTCGTGGAACAGGGTGGTCACCTCGTCCCAGGTCAGCAGCGTCGGCTCGCCTTCCGGCGGCTTGGGGATATTCAGGTGATTGGCCACCACCGGCTTGGTGCCCAGCAGCTTGGACTGGCTTACTGCCGCATTCATCCAGGCGCCGCCACGCTTGCTTTCCCGGGCGTACATGTCTTCGATGAACAGCCCGAGTGTGCTGCCGTCGGCGTCAAACACTTCCCACACCCGCACGTCCGGATGGTAAACCGGCAGGTCCGTGCGTTGCTCGAAGGTCAGGCCGAAAACCTGTTCCGCCGCAAAGAACACGCCGTTGACCAGAACGCTGTCCAGCTCGAAGTAGGGTTTGAGCTGTGACTGCGTCAAAATCATACTTCTGCTGGCGCAGCTTTTCGGTGTAGTAGGACCAGTCCGCAAACGTCAGCTCGAAGTCGCCGCCTTCCGCATCGATCATCGCCTGCAGCTCGGCGGCTTCCCGCTCCGCGTTGGCCCGGGCCGGCGGTGCAAGGCTGGCCAGACGCTCGTTGACGGCCTCTACGGTGCCTGCCGTCTGGTCTTCCAGCCCGTAGGCTGCATGGTTGGCATAGCCCAGCAGCTGCGCCCGCTCTGCGCGGATCCGGGCTGCACGGCTGAGGGTTTCGCGGTTATCGAACTCACCGCCGCTTGAGCCACGGCCCAGGGAGGTTTCCGCGATGCGCAGGCGCAGGTCCCGGTTGTTGAGAGAAGCCAGGGCGGGTTGTCCACTGGTGTTGAGCAGGGGGATCACGTACTGACCCTCCAGGTCGCGCGCATTGGCAGCCTCTGCTGCAGAGGCGATGCCTGATTCACCCAGCCCGTCGAGCAGGGCCGGATCTTCAACCACGATCGCCTTGGCATTCACTTCGCCCAGCACGTTCTGGGAGAACCGGGTCTGCAGGGTGGCCAGTTCCGAGTTGTAGGCCATCAACTGTTCTTTTTCCACGTCGTCCAGCAGCGCGCCGGCGCGGACGAAATCCTTGTAGGTTTCCTCGACCAGGCGGTAGGACTCCGGATCGAGTTCCAGCGAATCACGCTGGTCATAGACCGCATTTACACGCTCGAACAACGCTTTGTTCAGCAGGATGGCGTCGCCGTGCGCCGCCAGGCGCGGGGCCATTTCGCTGCGCACCGCTTCGATGGTCTCATTCGTGTCCGCTGAAGCCATGGCGTAAAACACCCGCGAAACGCGGTCCAGCATGCGACCGGAAAGGTCCATGGCGACCATGGTGTTCTCGAAGGTCGGCGCTTCCGGGTTGGTGGCGATCTCCTCGATCTCCGCCAGGTGCTCAGCCATACCGAGTTCGAACGCGGGCAGGTAGTGTTCGTCCTCGATCAGGTCGTAGGGCGGGTACTGCAGAAACAGGGGGCTTTCCGTGAAGAAAGGATTGGCATCCTGGTCAAGTGCCACGGGTTCAATGACGTCAGCCACCACTGCTGAGGACTCCGGTTGCGCCTCGGCGCTGGTTTCCGGTTCGGACTTTGAGCAGGCGGTCGCGGCGAGGCTGATTGCCACGGCCACCGCCAGCGTTGAGCGGGTTTTCATAAGGAAATTCACCTTTGGTTTGAGATTGCAGCCGGCAAATATACCCGAATTTCCATTGCCGGGCGCACCCACCGGGTGCGCCGGGGCACCCGGTGAGACGAGCGGAGTCAGCTGGCAATGGGTTTGATCGGCAGGCTGCGGTGGCGCGGGCCGCCGGCGGCGTAGATGGCATTCGCCAGCGCCGGTGCAAAGGTCGGTACGCCCGGTTCACCAAGCCCCGTGGGCTGGGCATCGGTATTGGTGAAGTACACATTGATCTCCGGCGGCGCCTCGTTGGCCCGCAGCACGGGGTAGTCGTCGAAGTTTGAATTGACCACCGCACCGTCCTTGAAGGTGATTTCCGTATACAGCGCCAGTGACATGCCCATGATCACGGCGCCCTCCATCTGGGCCCGGGCCTGGTCCGGGTTGAGCACCAGGCCGCAATCCACGGCACAGTCAACGCGCAGCACCCGGATATTGTCACCGTCGAGCGCCACGTGCACCGCCATCGCCAGGTAGGATTCAAAGCTGTGGTGGACCGCCAGCCCGAGACCCTGGCCTTCCGGCAGCGGTTTGCCCCAGCCGGCCTTTTCAGCGGCCAGTTCCAGCACGCCCAGGGATCGCTCCACCTGTTCGGCCTGCTCGGGGTTCTTGTTGTTGCGGTAGATGCGCCGGTAGAAGTCCAGCGGGTCCATGCCCGCCTGCTCGGCCAACTCGTCAGTGAAAACATTGATCGCATAGCCGTAAAAAATCGCGTAGACGGCGCGATACCAGCCAATCCTGGTGTGCGAGGGCGCCAGGCCGGATTCGATGTCCAGGTTGATGATGCCGTAGGGGTGATTGATCAGCGCTTCGAGGTCACCTTCCGAGGGACGCTCGACAGACGGGTCAAAGGTGCTGGAAATCGACGGAAAGGCTGCCCGATGCAGCCAGCCGGTCACGTTGCCTTCTTCGTCCAGGGATGCCTGGATGTGTTGCGCGTTCACCGAGTGGTAGTAGCCGGTCCGCGTATCCTCCTCGCGCGACCAGGTCAGGTTCACCGGAGCGCCCACCGCGCGGGACATGGCCGCTGCCTCGTGCACGTAATCACACATGAATTTACGTCCAAACGCGCCACCGGCCATCATCACGTGGACGGTCACCTGCTGTGGCTCGACACCAAGGAACTTGCCCACGGTGCGCTGAATGCCAACCGGGTCCTGCGTTGAGGCCCAGACTTCGCAACTGCCGTCGTCCTTGACCCACACCGTGCTGGCCATGGGTTCCATGGGCGAGTGGGACAGGTGACCGCCGGTGTAGGTTGCGCTGTGCTGGCTGGCGGCCGCCTCGAAGGCGCCCGACAGGTTGCCCTTGCTGAATACCGGTTCGGCCTGTGACTCCACGGCGCTGATCAGGGCGGCCTTGTACTCCGGCGAGTTGTAGACCGCATTGGGGCCCGCCTCGAACTCAATTTCAACCGCGTCCAGGGCCTGGTTGGCGTGCCAGGTGGTCTCGGCGATGACGCCGATGCCGCCTACGGAGCTGTAGCCGTCCTTAATCGGTTCGATCTGAATGATGTCAATCACGCCGGGCATGGCGCGCGCCTTGTCCGCGTTGAACGATTTGATGCTGCCGCCCCTGACCGGCACGTGCCGAATGGCGCCGAATTTCATGCCGGGCGCGCGGGCATCTGCACCATAAATGCGTGTGCCGGTGACCACCTCCTGCATATCGACCCGGGGAATCGGCTGGCCAATGTAGCGGAACTGGTCCGGAGCTTTCAGCGTGACCACCTCGGGAACGGGCAGGCCGGCGGCATCCGCCGCCAGTTCGCCATAGCCCAGCGAGCGGTCATTCTGCTGGTTATATACCCGGTGGTTGCTGGCGTAGCACTCCGACTTGTCAATGCCCCAGCGGTTGGCTGCCGCGCTGACCAGCATGGCCTGGGCGGCGGCGCCGGCCTCGCGCATCGGCTGAAACATCTGGTTGATGGAATTGGATCCGCCCGTGGCCTGGGGGCCGTATTTTTCGTCCGCATCACCCTGCAGCACCGTGACCAGAGCCCAGTCGGCCTCCAGCTCATCGGCGACCGCCGCGGGGAGGGCGGTGGAGATGCCCTGGCCCATTTCGCAGCGACCGCAATACAGGGTGGTGGAGCCGTCCTCGGCGATGTGAATAAACGCGTTGATCTCCGTCGCGTCACCGCCTGCGTCGCCGCCGGTCTGCGGATGCGCTGCCGAAGGAGATACCCAGGGCGAGGCCGCCGGCCGCGACACCGCTGCTTTTCAGAAAGTCACGCCGGTTCAGGTGAAAAGTGCTCATTTCACGCCTCCCCCGTGTTGCTGGCGGCGCTGCGAATCGCTGCCTTGATCCGGTTGTAGGTGCCACAGCGGCAGATGTTGCCCTGCATGGCGCTGGTGATTTCCTCATCGGTGGGATTCGGGTTACGCTCCAGGAAGCTGGCCGCGTTCATAATCTGGCCGGCCTGGCAATATCCACACTGCGGCACACGCTGTTCGATCCAGGCGATCTGGAGCGGATGCGTACCGTCTGCGGAGAGGCCCTCGATGGTCGTGACCTTGCGGCCGAACGCGGCGCTCAGGGGCAGCAGGCAGGAGCGGGTGGGCTGTCCGTCCAGGTGAACCGTGCAGGCTCCGCACAGGCCTTTACCACAGCCGAACTTGGTGCCCGTTTGCTGGAGCACGTCACGCAGGAACCAGAGCAGCGGCATCTGGCCGTCCGACTCTACCTCGTGGTTAACGCCATTGATCTCGATGGAATTGGCCATGACTGGGCACCTTGGAATTAATCAGTCGCGTAGTTTATACCAACGCATGTCAGCAATTCGTTAGTTAATCCGCTTGGTGCCCCTCAGGCCTTACTGCTTATGCCGTTGCGGGCCGGGCTATGGTGGCAAGGGTTTGCGCCGGGCTGTGGACCGGCGCTATGCATAAAAAAAGGCCGGGACGAATCCCGGCCTTTTCCCAGCGGCTTATTAAGGCCGCTCCCCTTGCAGTCTGACTGTAATCGTCAGTCCCCTCGTTACTACCTATACAACCGTATTCCAAAAACATTTCATATCATCGTTCCGGGCTTTTTTATGACGGATTCTGCCGCGCCGCCGGCATGATACGTTTTGCCGGCGTCCGCCGTTTGCTCTGGTAAGGGAGATGACGGGGCAAGATGCCCGGTCGAGGCGCTATCCACCGGGCGCCGAGCCAAAGGAATGGTCAAATGACGGGGCCGGACTGCACACCGCAGGCCGGCCCCGTTCTTTATTTGCGAAAGGCGCAGTGCCCGGCAGGTTCAGTTGGCGGCGGTTACCGGCAGCGGTCTGCGTCCGCCGCGCAGGGCGTCCACCGCTGCCCGGCTTTTCGCAACATCCGGGTGATTGTCACCGTACAGCCGTTCCCTGGTGGCCAGGGCGCGCTCCAGCAAAGCCTGCGCCTGGCCCATGTCGTTCAGTTGCCAGCGAATCAGCCCCAGGTAGTGTTGCGCGCGGGCCGTGCTGCGATGCCCGGAGCCGCGCAGCCGCTCCCAGGTCACCAGCGCCTGCGTCATCATCCGGTCCGCCTCCTCGAAGCGGCCCAGGGCGGCCAGGGCCACGGCGGTGTTCTGCCCGCTGAAAGCGGTCAGGATATGCCCCTGGCCGAACAGCTCCTGGCGCAGTTCCAGCAGGCCCTGGTGAATGGCCAGGGCCTCTTCGTAATCACCCTGCTGCCAGGCCAGCCAGCCCAGCGAATCCCAGACCGCGCGGGTGCGCCGGTCGTCTTCCCCGTAGAACTCGTTGGCCAGCGCCAGGGCGCGCTCCAGGTCACGGGCCGCCCCGCTGTAATCACCGGCGAAGCCCTCGTTGATGCCCAGCGCCAGCAGGCTGGGAATCAGGTCCGGGTTATTCCGGCCCAGCGTGCCTTCGCGCAGGGCCAGCGCCCGCTGGCCCGCGATAATGCCCTCGTTGTAGCGGCCCCATCGCGTCAGGGCCTGGACCAGCCGTTCCAGGGCGCGAATGGCATTGCTGTTGTCCGGTGACTCGATGGATGCCCAGATGTCATAGGCCTCGCGCAGGTGGAGTTCCGCATCATCCAGCTGGCCGATTTCTTCCTCGGAGAACGCCAGGTTCTCCAGCGTGTCAGCGGTTCGCTGACCGTTGCCGAGCACCCGCCGGTAAAGTTCGATGGCCTGGCTGAAATACACCTCGGCTTCCGGATAGCGGCCGCGGGTTTGCAGGATGACGCCCAGGTCATATAAGGAGTCGGCCAACGCACGGTCATCCTGGCCGCTCATCTCCAGTTCGCGAATTTCCAGGGCGCGCTCATGCGCGGCAATCGCCTCGTCCAGCCGCGATTGGTCCGAGTACAGCTCGCCGAGACGGCTCCACAGGTCCGCGGTGATGGCCAGGTCCTGGGGCCGGGCGCTGCGGGCGATGTCCAGGGCCTCGAGCAGCAAGGGTTCCGACTCCTCGTAACTCATCTGGGTACGGTAGATATCCGCCAGCTGTCCCATGCTGTCGGCGACCGCCGGGTGGTTGGGACCCAGCAGCTCCCGCCGTGTTTCCAGCGCCTGGCGGACCATGGCCTCCGCCTGGTCCAGCATGAACAGTTCTGTGTAAACCTCGCCCAGCAACTGCCGCAGGCGTGCCCTGGCACAGCGGATCGATGGTGTCCATGCTGTCCAGGTTGTTGGCGCCCAGATCCAGCAGTTCCCGCGTGGTCATGCGTTCCGGCGCACCGCTGGCCTCGCCGGTCAGGCTGAACAGGCTGACCAGGAAATTCGATAACTCGCGTGATTCCGCGAGCGCCTCCTGCGGCGGCCAGGGCCTCGCGGCTGGCCCGTTCCGCCTCCAGGTTGGCCCGGCGCGCCTCCCCGGACCAGGCCACCAGGCCGACCACCATGGCGCCGATCAGCAGTGTGCCGGCGGCGACAAAGCCCAGGTTGCGCTGCGCAAACAGGCCGACCAGGTAGGTGAAATCCTGGGACTGCGCGGAGACCGGTTTGCGGTTCAGGAAGTTGGAGAGGTCATCGTAAAAAGCTGCCACGGAAGCGTAGCGGTCTTCCCGGTCCCGGGAGATCGCCTTCATGATGATGGCGTCCAGGTCGGAGGAGATCGTCTTGATTAACCGTGCCGGCCGGGTGCCGCGGGCCGCGGCAATTCCCTCGGCCGTTTTCGTGTCCATCATGGAAATCTGCTGCGCCGGATGCAGCGGGGTGTCCTCGTTGATCTTGCGCCACACCTCCTGCATCGAGTCCCCGGGCGCGTCGAATGGGCGGCGGCCACAGCACAGTTCGTAAAGCACAATGCCCAGCGTGTAGACGTCCGAGCGGGTATCGAGCCCCAGGTCGGCGCCATCCGGCTCCAGGGATTCGGGCGATGAATAGCCCGGTGTGCCGGCGCGCTGTCCTTTCTGGCGGGCCTCGCCGGCCGTCTCGTCGATGCCCAGCGAAATGCCGAAATCGATCACCTTGACCATGGGCACCTGGTCAAGCTCGGTCACCAGGATGTTGGACGGCTTCAGGTCCCGGTGCAGAAGCTGGCGCTGGTGCGCGTGCTGCACGGCCAGCAGCACGTCCATGAAAATATGCAGTCGCTGCCAGATGCTCAGGCCGCTGGCTGTCGCAATAGCGGGTAATGGGCATGCCCCGCACCAGCTCCATGGCAAAGAACAGTTTGCCGTCGGTGGTCGAGCCGGCCTCGAACATCTGCGCGATATTGGGGTGGCTGAGGCGGGCCAGAGACCGGCGCTCGGCATCAAAGCGGGCCTCGTCGGCTGCGCTGGAGAGGCCGTGACGCATGATTTTCGAGCGCGACCTGGCGCTGGATGGGCTCTTTCTGGTAGGCCAGGTAGACGCGCCCCATACCGCCTTCGCCGAGCACTTCTTCAAGGGTGTAGTGGCCGATCGTGCGGCGAATCGGTTCTTTTTCGTTCTGCTGACGGGTCTGCTCGAGCCTGTCGAGGTCCAGGTCGATGGTGGTCATCAGCGGCGCGTCGAGCACCTGCTCTGCCCGGGATTCACCTTCCAGAATTGCCAGCACCCGGCTGATGACCGCCTGGTCATCAGTCGCTTTGCGCAGATACGCTCGGCGCTCGTTCCGTTGTACAGGTCCACGACCTCATCAAGCAGTTCCGCGATCAGCCTGTCCCTTTGCTGTTGCGGCTTGGTGCTCATGCGGCCCGTGTTGTTCCTCAGTGCTCCTGGTCTTCGCTGTAGCCAGTCGTGCAGCAGCATGTCGCGCAACGCGCCAGTCCCGGGCGACGGTCGGCACTGAGATATCCAGCACTTCGGCGACCTCCTCCTGGGACATGCCGCCGAAATAGCGCAACACCACAACCTGCTCCTGGCGCGGGTTGACCGCTTTCAGGCGCTCCAGCGCCTCATCCAGGGCCAGCATGTCAACGTCGTCCGGTCCGGCGGCCACCGCGCCTTCGACCAGGGTGACCCGGTCTGCCGGGTCAAAACGTTTGTCGGCGTTTTTCTTGCGGGCGTGATCAATCAGCAGGTGGCGCATGGCCTGCGCTGCGGCGGCCAGGAAATGGGAGCGATTCTTGAACGGCGTGTCCGTTGGCGTGTTCATGCGCATCAGTGCTTCGCTGACCAGCGCGGTAGGCTGCAGCGTATGACCGGCCCGCTGTTGTGACATGTAGGCGCCGGCGGTGCGGTGCAATTCGTGGTAGAGCAGGGGAAGCAGTTCATCGAGCGCACGGCCGTCGCCGCTGCTCCACCGGTCCAGCAGTTGCGTGATTTCGCTGTCGGTTTCCGTATCGTTCATGTGGACGTTTCCCCAGAAGTGCCCGCGTTGATTGTACATGGCGCGGCGCGGTGCTTGGCAAGCGGGTTTCGCGGCTGCTGGCGGCTTGCGCCGCGCACCGGTTGATATGTTCCCTGCCGGCGCTGCGTACGTTGCAAGTAGGGAAGGCAAGGAATGCCGGACCTGCTAAACAACAACAGCCACTCCAATCCAATTGAACGAGAATCCATGGAATGGATCAGGAAAAAAAAGCGCTGAGCAAGGCCGTACCTGTGGAACCTCGGCATGACCGCCTCCTGGCGGTCTTGCTCGAGGGTGTTCTTGACCTGGAAATGACGGCGGCCAGGCAAGCCCTGGAGCGCAGCAGCGCGCCGCCCAGGCTCGTGGAGCGGGCCCTGAGCCTGTTGCGCCAGGAGTCCGTGTTCCAGGGCTTTCTGAACAGTCCCGTCGAACCCGAAGCGCACCTGGCAAGCGCCAGCGCCCACCGGACCCTGCCAAAGCGTCATCGCTAATCCGTCAGCAGGCGCAGCTCAATCGTCATCAGCCAGCCCGACACTGACCGCGGGCAGCCCGCTCTCTGCGGCCAGGCGATTGAAGGCCTCTACCTCCGAGCGGAGTAATTCGTCCAGCAACTGCAGCTGCGCGTCGATGGCGCCGACCAGTTCGTCACGCACCGCTATTGCCGCTGCAGTCGGCGGGTGGTCGCCAAAAGCGCCCGCACTCATGACGCCGGCCAGCTTGTCGTTGAGTCTGATCGGGATAGTTCAGCGGGTCCTGGGGGCTTTCGAGCTTAGTCTGGTACAGGGTTTCCTCGATGGCCTCCAACCGGGACTTCAGTGCATTGCCGCTGGCCAGCAGTGCCTCGAACTGCACGCTGTCGCCGGCCCGCTCCTCGACCAGGTTAATGGACTGCTGCAGCGCGCGGATCTGCCGGATGGCGCGGTGGGTTTCTGTCAGTTTTTGGTTGATTCCCAGCACGAATTCAAACTGTTCGGCCAGGGCTGCATCGTCCACAACCACGCGTGGGTCGGCGAGCACCTCTACCGGCACGGTCTGGGTCATCCCGCCTGCCGTCAGCGTGGCCTGGTAGACGCCGGGCAGGGCCTGCGGGCCCTCCAGGTTGCGGTTCCACAAAACCAGGCCATCGAAGGTTTCCACGCTGGGATAGCGCAGGTTCCAGGTAAAGTCATGCAGCCCGGCGCTGGACTCCAGCAGCCGGTCATCGTCACCATATTGCGAAGCGTCATCCTCGTCCGCCGCTGCGGCGCCGGCGGCGGGCTTGCGCGTAAAGCGCCGCACGGTTGCCCCGCTGCTGTCGGTGATCAGCAACTCCAGCGGGCTGTCCTCGTCCAGGTCGTTTGCCAGCTGGTAATGAAACACGACACCGGCGGGTGCGCTGGTGCCGGCCTGGCCGGGATCATCACTGGCCTCATTGGCCACGCGCCAGGCGGGCGCCGGCAGGAACAGTCCGTCGTCTTCCGGCGCCTGGCCCGCGGCCAGCTGCCGCACCACGTTCAGGGGGTCGAGAATCCAGTACCCGCGTCCCTGGGTCGCGGCGACGAGGTTGCCTTCCTTGATCGCCAGGTCGGTGATGGGCACGATGGGCAGGTTCAGCTGGAACGCCTGCCAGGAAGCGCCATCGTCCCCGGACAGGTACAGGCCCCGCTCCGTGCCGGCGTAAAGCAGCCCGGCCTGCGTCGGATCGGCCCGGATCACCCGCGTGAAGTGATCTGCGGTCAATGCCCTTGTCAATCCGCTTCCAGTTGCGGCCATAGTCCGTCGTGCGAAACAGCCAGGGCTGGAAGTCGTCATCTTTATAGCCGGTTGCCGCCAGGTACAGACCGCCGGGCTCAAATGGGTGTGCCTCGATACTGTTGATCTGTATTTCTTCCGGCAGCGCTTTCGGCGTGACGTCGGACCAGGTCGCACCATTGTCCGTGGACAGGTGCACCATGCCATCATCAGAACCGGTCCAGAGAATGCCTGGTTCCAGCGGGGACTCGGCAATGGCGAAAATCGTGCCGTAATACTCCACGCTCGTGTTGTCCTGGGTAATCGGGCCTCCCGATGACTGTTGCTTGTCCTTGATGTTGCGGGTCAGGTCCGGACTGATGGCTTCCCAGGTCTGGCCTTCATCCCGGGTGCGGAACAGGACGTTGCCGCCCGCGTACAGCGTATTGGCGTCATGCGGAGAAAACAGCAGGGGGAAGTTCCAGTTGAAGCGGTAGTTCGAGCTCCGCGGCGCCCCAGCCCATGGGATTGTCCGGCCAGACATTGATAATGCGGCTGTCGCCGGTATCGTGATCCATGCGCACCAGGTAGCCGCCGTAGGAACCGCCGTACACGATCTGCGGGTTGTCCGGGTTGGCCACGACGTGGCCGCTTTCGCCGCCGGCGGTCGGTTCCCAGTCGCGTGTCGTAATGGCGCCATCACGGGCGGAACGCGAGCGGATGCGAACCGCGGAGTTGTCCTGCTGGCCACCCAGCAGGCGGTAGGGAAAGGCGTTGTCCGTGGAGACGCGGTACATCTGTGCGGTCGGCTGATTGGCCTGGGTTGACCAGCTGGCACCCCCGTCGTAACTCACGTTGGCGCCGCCATCATTGGCCTGGACCATCCGCTGCGGGTCCTCGGGATCGATCCAAAGATCGTGGTTATCGCTGTGAGGCGTTGGAATGGACTCGAAACTCTTGCCGCCGTCGGCCGAGCGGTGAAAGCGCACATTGGAAACGTAAACCACTTCCTCGTTTTTCGGGTCGGCATTGATGCGCGTGTAATACCAGGCGCGCTGACGGAGCTTGCGCTCGCTGTTGACGCGTTGCCAGGTTTCCCCGCCGTCGCGCGAGCGGAACACGCCGCCTTCCGCCGCCTCGATGATGGCGTACAGGTTATCCGGGTTGCTCGGTGACACCGCGATGCCGGCGATGCCCAGCGGCGGGGCGGGCATGCCCTCGTTTTCCGACAAGCAGGGTCCAGCTGTCGCCGCTGTCCGTGCTCTTCCAGATCGCGGATCCTTCACCGCCGGATTCCAGGCTGTAGGGCGTGCGCCGGATTCGCCAGCTTGTTGCATAGAGGATGCGCGGATTGGTCGGGTCCATGACCAGGTCGACCACGCCGGCATTTTCATTCACGAACAGCACCCGCTCCCAGGTCTTGCCGCCGTCCTGGCTGCGGTAAACGCCGCGTTCCTCGCTGGGCCCGTAGAGGTGGCCCATAACGGCGGCATACACCAGGTCCGGGTTGCGCGGGATGAATACGCAGCCGGCTGATATGGCGGCTGTCCTCCAGCCCCATGAAGCGCCAGCTGCGTCCGGCGTCGGTGGATTTCCAGATGCCGTCACCATGGGAAACATTGCCGCGCACGGTTTTTTCTCCGCCACCCACGTAGACCACCGCCGGGTCCCACTCCGATACCGCGACCGCCCCGATGGAGCCGCCGAAGTATCCGTCGCTGACGTTGACCCATTCACTGCCGCCATTGTCGGTTTTCCACACCCCGCCGCCGGTGGCGCCGAAGTAGTACGTTTCGCGGTCATCCGGAATGCCTGCGACTGCCGCCGAGCGCCCACCCCGGTAGGGGCCGATTTCCCGCCATTCCAGTGCTTCCAGCTCTTCTGTTGGCAGCTGCGCGTAGCTCAACGGTGTCAGTATCAGGAGGCAGAGCAACGGCGCGATCAGCTTGAATTTCATTGGTTTATCCATGCGTTGTGGTCTTGTCGGTTGGCAGTTTCGAAGGTGAATTGTCGCATCATGCCGGCAGTGCGTCAGTTCTGACCGGCCGGGGCGCTCAAGGCGACAGGGTCCTGTCCGGCGGCGCCAGGTCGCGGGCCAGGGTCCAGAATCCGGCGGACAGCTCGGACAGGCTGTTCGCTTCGGCATTCAGGAGGATGGCGATGCCCAGGTCCAGTTGCGGCGCAAAAGCCACATCCGCCCGAAACCCCTTCACCCAGCCGCCGTGATACACCACGGTCAGCCCATCCAGGTCATAAATGCGCCAGCCCATGCCGTAATGCGCGTCATCAATAATGTCGCGCCAATAGCGCCGGCGAAGCTGGCCCCGCGTGCGCTTGCGCGGGGTGGTCAGGTAAGCCACGAGGTCCGGGGGCAACACATCCGGCCGCGCACCGAGCTGCGCCTGCAGCCACCCGGCCATGTCCGAAATGCTGGCATTAACGCCGGCGGCCGCGGGCAGGTGGTAATAATCCGGCTCAACGTCCACCGGCCGCCAGCGGCCCCGGGAGCGAACGTGCGGCCGGGCGTGGTTGGGGTTGGCCATGAAAGCCTCGAATCCCACGGAAGCATTGCGCATCTCCAGCGGGTCGAAGATGCGCCGGCGGACGAGTTCTCCGTAGGGCAGGGCGCTGGCCTGCTCGATCGCCGGCTCAAGCAGGCTGAACACGACGTTCTGGTATCCATAGCAGGCGCCCGGCTCACAGACCGGTTCAAGTTCGGCAAGCCGGTCAATAACGGTCTCACGCGGCAGGCCGTCTTCGATCAGGTTGTCGTACGCATGCGGAACCAGGCCCGAGCTGTGCTCAAGCAGGTGACGCAAGCGGACTGCCTGCGTATCGCCGTTGATGCGAAAGCGGGGTTCAAACCGGATCACCGGGTCGTCCCAGGCCAGCGCCCCCTCGTTGGCGAGCAGTCCCGTTGCCCCGGCGGCGATGGTTTTTGAGACGGACGCCAGCCGGAATACCGTGTGTTCATCGATCGGGGTTGTGCGGGATGAGTCCAGGTGACCAATGGCGACCAGGCTCAGAATGCGGTCGCGGGAGACCACGGCAAGCGCAGCCGCCGGATAATCGTGTTCGGCAGCAGCTGAGCGAAACACGCGCGTGAACTCACCGGCGACGTCTTCCGGCGTGTCGCCCGAGGCGCCCGGCGGGAGCAGGCCGAGCAGCAGAACCACCATTGGAACGATCAGGCGAAGGGCGTCGGCAGGGCCTGGCGCCGTGGCTGAACAGGTGGTGCGAACCGTTATCATGGCGGCATTCTAACGTCTGCGGGCCTGCCTCAACCACGTGATCAATAATTGCCCCTGTTACATGGTTTTAATCGGAAATTTAACGGACTTGCGCATTATTTTGCTGCTAGACTCAAGTGTCCCCTAGCAAGACAATTCGGAAAAATCCCATGTTTGACAAGCGCAAAGACAGTAACCAGGAAGGACCGAAGGCCCATTACGAAGCGGGCCTGAACGACCTGTCAGCCAGCCAGGCCAGCCAGGCCAGGCAGGCTCAGCCCAGTGGACGGGCGGCTGTAATCGGGCCGCGCATCAAGATCAATGGCGACGTCAGTGGCGAGGAAAACCTCATCATTGAAGGCCAGGTAAAAGGCAGCATCAATCTCAAGCAGTACCGGGTGGACGTGGGTCCTTCCGGCGAGGTGCACGCCAATATCCATGCCAAGGTTGTCAAGGTCGATGGCACGGTCCAGGGGGACATCGAAGCCAGCGAAATGGCAACGATTTCCCGGACCGGTAACGTTCGCGGCAACATCAAGTCGCCGCGTATGACCCTGGAAGATGGTGCCAAGTTCAAGGGCAGCATTGATATGGATCCGGGCGAGGCCTCGAAAACGGAAGCCAGGCCGGCCGCGAGCAAACCAGCGACGGCGGAGGCCTCCAAGGAAGCGCCAAAGTCCACCGGCAATGGCACTGCTCCGCCGCAAGCCAAGGCTGCTGCCGACCAGGGATTACCCCTGAAGGGCAACTAGGCCAGCCCGGATCGCGACACCGCGCCCGGCCGGCCGGGCGTGGTGTTTCAGCGAGGACAGATAGACGTGAGCAATCCAGCGACGTCTGCGCCTGTTGGCGTGGACTCACCCCCGCGCATTCCGGATATGGAGCGCCAGCAGAGCCTGCTGTTTCCCTCCCTGTTCAAGAAACTGGACACCGGCGAGCGCCTGAAGGTGCTCGATATCGGTCCGGCGCACAATGAAACCATTCATTTCTTTTCTGCGGTGCGCTGCCGGCTGCACTTTGCCGGAATGTACGCGGAACCCCTGACCCTGGAGGGCCCCGGGGACCGGACCCGGGAAGAGTTGGTGGACGAATTCACACGGCTTCTCGCCGTCCCCGAGGGGACAAAGTTTGATCTGTGCCTGTTATGGGACTATCCGAACTACCTGGATGATGAGAGCCTGCAGGCATTCGACGAGGCGCTCCGGCCCTATCTGCATTCGCGCACGCTGGCACATGCATTTGCGGTGCGCAGTTCCGGCACGACCATCACGAACCAGTGGTACGGCATCGACCAGTCACACCTGTTCACGCGCCGCCCGCCACGGGTCCGGCAGCCGGCCTTCCATCCGCACTCGCAGGCCATCCTGATCAACCTGCTGACCAGCTTCAGTATCGAACGGGGCATGTTATTGCCTGACGGCAGGCTGGAAGTCGCGATGTCCTCCAACGTCGAGCAGTAACTCCCGGATGACAGGCAACGGTGAGTTGCCAGCGTGAAGTGAGCGCTAATTGACCCCGGTCAATCCGACGCTTGCAGTGCGGGCGTAAAGTTGGTCGCACTGATGCGCGCCAGGCCTTGCCAATGACTGAAAACGCCCTGTTTGATGCCGACCTGCTCCAACGATACGGACTGAACGGCCCCCGCTACACTTCCTACCCCACCGCAGTGAGCTTTCACGAAGGGTTTGATGAACTGGCTTACCGGGAAGAGGCCCTGCGAAGTAACGAGGATTTCATACCGCGGCCGCTTTCCCTTTACCTCCACCTGCCATTCTGCAACTCGCTCTGTTACTACTGCGGATGCAACAAGAAAATCACCCGGCACAGCCGGCATGGCGAGGATTACCTGCACTGGTTAAACCGCGAGATCGAGATGCAGGGCCGCCTGTTCGACAGTGACAGGGAAGTGCTGCAGATACACCTGGGCGGAGGTACGCCGACTTTCTTTGACGACGAGCAGTTGTTCACCATCATGGGCTGGCTGCGTTCCAGTTTCCGCCTGTCCATGGCGGCCGAGCGCGAGTTTTCCGTTGAAATCGATCCGCGCACCGTGGACGCCGACCGCGTCCAGCGCCTTGCGCAGCTGGGGTTCAACCGCCTGAGCCTGGGCGTACAGGACCTGGATCCGGCCGTGCAGCAGGCGGTCAACCGGGTGCAGGATCCGCAGGCGACGCTGGAGCTGATCGCACAGTCCCGGGATGCGGGATTCAACTCGATTTCCATCGACCTGATCTATGGCCTGCCGAAGCAGACCCTGGAGACTTTTCGCCGCACCCTGGAGGCGGTGATTGAAGCGCGGCCGGACCGCCTGTCGGTCTATAACTATGCCCACATGCCCAAGTTGTTCCGCGCCCAGAGACTCATCAACGAGGCGGACCTGCCGGCGCCTGAAGTCCGGCTCGGCGTTGCTGCAGTGCACGATCGAAACGCTGGCCGCGGCGGGTTATGTCTATATCGGCATGGATCACTTTGCCTTGCCGGATAACGAACTGGTTCGCGCTCGCGAGACCGGCCAGTTACAGCGCAATTTCCAGGGCTACTCGACCTTTGCTGACTGTGACCTGGTCGGGCTTGGCGTCAGCGCCATCAGCAAGGTCGGCGACAGCTATTCACAGAACCGCAAGGATATCCGGGACTGGCGGCGCTGCCTGGAGTCCGGAAACCTGCCGGTATGGCGCGGTATTCAGCTGAACTGGGAAGACCGGCTGCGGCGGCGCGTGATCGAGTCGATCATGTGTCACGGCGTCCTGGATTTTGCCGAGACGGAAGAGCGCTTCGGTATTGAATTCAGTGAGCACTTCGCGCCCGAGATGGTGGCCCTGCAGCAACTTGCCGACGACGGACTGATCGAGTTGTCCGATACCGGCCTGCGTGCGACGCCCGGGGGCATGCTGCTGGTTCGTGCCATCGCCATGACCTTCGATGAGTCCCTGCAGCTGACCGGCCCGACAGTCGCTTACTCCAAAGTGATTTGAGCCTGCCCGGTCTGGGCTATACTCTCCCCTGAGGTATTAACCAGGGGGGTTCATGTCCAGTCCCGTTTGCGAAACGAATGCCACCAGCGAGGTGCCCACGGGCCGCACGCAGGTCGCCTGCAGCGAGTGCTCGCTGGGTAATCTGTGCCTGCCGCGTAAACTTGATGACGACGAACTCGCGCAGTTCGAGAGAATTGTGCAGAAACTGCGCCCGCTGCAACGGGGCGAGCATGTGTTCCGGGCCGGTGACCCGTTCGGGTCGATCGTCTCGGTGCGTTCAGGGAGTTTTAAAAGTTACGTGATCAACCAGGAAGGGGAGGAGCAGGTTCTCGGCTTCCATCTTCCCGGTGAGATCATCGGCCTGGATGCGATCCACTCGACCACCCATACGGCCAACGTGGTCGCCCTGGACACCAGTTCGGTGTGTGCGCTGAACTTCGGATCCGTATCGGAAATGGCGCGCCACCTGCCGGAACTGCAGGCGGAGTTGTTCCGGATCATGAGCCGTCACATCGCGGAACTGGAGGCCAATGCGGCGGACCTGACCGCCGACCAGCGCATTGCGCGGTTCCTCCTGTCCCTGTCCCATCGCTTCGAACGTCGCGGCTATTCCCGCCAGGAATTCAATCTGTCCATGGCCCGCCGGGATATTGCCAGCCACCTGCGCCTGGCTACTGAAACGGTCAGTCGCGTCCTCGCGAGGTTCCAGGAGAGCGGCCTGGTCACCGTGAACCGGAAAAATATCATGATTGATGATTTTGAAGGGCTGGAGGCTGCGGCCAAACCGGCCGAATAGGCCGAATAGGCCGAACAGGTTTGCAGCGGCAGTCCTGCCCGCTGCGCCGGGTTTACCGTGGCGTGCCGGCAGCTGCTCAGTCTTTGCGCAGCTTGCGGCTCAGGGCGACCGGCGTTGGGAAGTTAAACACCACGATCGACGATGAGCCGATGATGCTCAGCACGGTTGCGACCTGTATCAGGATCACCACGTCCGGATCGAACAGCGGCACCTGCATGGCCATGAAGGTGATCAGCAGGGAAAACTCGCTCATCTGACCCAGTCGCCAGCCGGTCTCCCAGGCCAGTTTCTGCGACTCTGCAACCCTGCCCAGGGCAAACTTGAAGGCCGCCGGCTTGATCACCAGCATCATGGCGGCCAGCAGGGCGGCCGGCAGGAGAACGCCGGGCACCACGTCCAGGTTCAGTTGGGCGCCCAACGCGAAGAAAAACAGCACCAGGAAGAAATCCCGCAGCGGGTAGAGGCGTGTTGATATGAATTTGGCAATCGGGCTGGTGGCCATGATTACCCCGCCCAGGAACGCACCCAGTTCATAGGACAGGCCCACCGCGTGACCGGCCCAGGCCATGCCGAGGCACCAGGCCAGGGTGACCAGGAAAAGAAACTCCTGGACCTGGTCAAAGCGCTCGAACAGGGGCATGAGCACCCACCGCTCGAAGGCGTAGCCGCCGAGCGCCAGCACCGGCAAGCCCAGCAGGGGCAGCAACAGGTCCTGCAGTTCGGCAGACTCCTTGCCCATGGCCTGGAGCGTGATAATCACGGCTATCGCGATCAGGTCCTGCAGCAGCAGCACCGAAATAATGACTTCACCCGTATGGCGATGGTGGAGCACGGTGGTGGGCAGCAGCTTGATGCCGATAATCGTGCTGGAGAACATGCAGGCGGCGCCTATCAGCAGTGCATCGTGCAGGGCAAAGCTGAAACCCAGTCCGAGCGCCGTTCCGCTGGCAAAGAACAGCACCGAGGTCATTAACGTGACCAGGGTGGTCTGTCGGAACAGGGCAAACAGCTTTTGCGGAGTCAGGTCCAGGCCCAGCAGGAACAGCAGGAAAATGATCCCGGCCTCGGAAAGCTCCCCGATAACCCGCGTGTCGGCGACCCAGCCCAGGCCCCAGGGGCCCACCAGCACGCCGGCCAGCAGGTAACCGACGATCAGCGCCTGGCGCGCCCACAGCATGGCCGTCGCCGCCAGCGAAGCGCTGGCGAGCACCAGGAAAAGAACAAAAATCAGGTCGGTTTCCGAGGACATGACACCGGTTTCAGCAGTTCGCTTCTATGCTACAAGATCAGTGACAGGCGCGTTCGGGAGGCTTACAGGCGATGAACTGGAGTGAGGAGCTGGTTGAGGGGCACTGCCCCTACTGTGCAGAACCGGTACAGCTGCTGGTGGATCCCACGGCGGGACCGCAGCGTTACGTGGAGGACTGCCAGGTGTGCTGTCGGCCGATGACCGTTATCGTGCTGTCGACGGACCCGGTGGTCATGCAACTGCAGCACGAGGACGAGGTCTGACGGCGGCCCCGGCGATGCGGGGCCGTGCCGGGCTGATTCAGCCCGGTCGCTTGAACCGGTCCCAGAAAGACTTGTGCATCAGGTCCGTGAACTCGCCCGCGTCCAGGAAGGTGCCGTGGCCATTGGGGCAGCGCTCGTAAAGGATATGCGGCTGATCCTCATCGTGCTCCTCGACCATGATTGCTGAACAGCGTGGACAGCTTATGCCTTGCACCCGGTTGAACTGTTTGCCGACCCTGGCGTCGCCGGTGTCAACGATATAGTCCGCCATCCAGGTATCCTGGCGCAGTGCTTCCAGCTCGCCGCTGTCGAACCACAAGCCCTTGCAGTTGGTGCAGCGATCGACTCGGACTTCGTCATAGTAGGTCTCTTCGGTTTGCGCAGAACACTTGGGACATTGCATCGGCTGATTCCTTACCCGTGGGGTGTTGTTGTGGCGTTAAGCCTATTCTAGGCCCAGTTTGCCCCGTGAAGCATACTGCCCGCGCCGTTTCACCGGCGGGCCGGGCGGTCCCGGCGGGCCGGATGGCCGGCAAAAACCTAAATTTATATTTAGATAAGTTATATAAGCTCTTGTATATAATTAATTAATGATTTACAGTTTTTCGGTCTCAACGCGATTGGCCGGTCAACGAACACGGTTGGCGGACAGGATGTCCTGACATCAAATGGAAGCGTCTGAGACTATATTTTTTCATAGGTCTCTGCCGCTGCGCGGCATCCTCCGGACAGTCGATCATACCCCCGGGTTATCCAACCAGCCGCCGGCCGTGACACCTTCGCCTGTTGCCGGCCCCTGACGTGCTGACCGGGATGCGTATACTGGCGCCCTGCGCGGTGTCCATCGTCTGCTATCGGGAGGGGCACCGGATACCTGTAGGCACACCGAGCGGCAAACCAGCGATGCGCTTCAAGGGCCAATCGAATTCGCGGCAGAAGGCCGTCACACGTCTCCTCGCCCTGGTTGTGGCAGGCACGATGCTGCTCGCCTGTGACCCTTCGCCGGCTCCCGTTCCCGCGGATTTGCCGGAGACGAAAGCGCAGCCGGACGTGCCGCTCAGTCCCGGCGCCCGGGTCAGTCTGAACAGTCCGGAGCTCGCCGAGGCGCTGTTTCCTTTTGGCATGCTGCGCTTGCACCCGTTGATCGCTCCGGGTGAGCCGTCGCTCGCCTTGCGCCATGCACGGTCACGGCAAGGGGTGGATGTCGAGCTTCGCCTGCAAGTGGATGGAGACCTGGAAGCCGGATCCGCCGGGCTGCGTTCCGGTCCCGGCTGGTTCGCCCTGGACATGCCCGGCCAGTATCAGCTTGAAGCGACTGCCAGCCACCGCGCGGCTCACTACCGGCTGCAGGGGCCGTCCGCGTCCGGCCCGGTGTTGGGCCTGGCCTGGCTCGATTTCGATCAGGCACAGGCTGGTGAACTGGACGTCGCGCGTGGACGCCGGTCAATCAGCGGTCACTTCTCGGGCCGTGGCGGGGAGTCCCTGTTTCTCGTTGTGCGGTTCAGCCGCGCTTTTCGCCAGGCAAACCGCCTGCCGGATGGCAGCCTGGAAATCGTCTTTGACCCGAGGCCGGAACCGCTGGAATTTGCGCTGGCCCTGTCCACCGTGGATGTGAACGGCGCCCGCGCGAACCTCGGATCCCAGGGGGTGCCTGATTTTGCGGACGTGCAGCGCCAGGCCAGGGACGAGTGGAACGCGCTGCTGGGGCGTCTGAGCCTGAGTGGTGATGAGTCCATCCGGCGTCGCGCCTACACGGCGATGTACCGGCTGCTCTCGGCCTACGGTGATATCACGGACAGTGACGGGCAGTACCGGTCAGCTGGCGGAGACGTCAGGCGTACGCCGCCACGGCAGGCCTACCTGGGCAACCTGGCGCCGGCGCAGCGTTACCGGACCGCGGTTCCGATGCTCAGCCTGGTTGCGCCCGACCGCATGGCGGACCTGTTCGCCACCATCACGGCCCACCAGCAGGCCACCGGGGCCTTGCCCGGGCAGACCGTGTGGGGCAGGGCGCGTCCTTCGCACGCCCCGGATCTCGCCATTCCGGTTATCGCCTCGCTGGTGAACCGCGGCCTGCCGGGCATCCAGGCACCCCGGGCCTTGCCCCCGATCCTGAAGGCATCCCTGCCCGGCGGCCCCGGCCTTCCCTGGGCCGATTATGAGCGCCTCGGCTATTTCGCGTTCAACGTGATGCCGGACGGTTCAGTGAGTCGCAGCCTGGAGGTCAGCCTGCTTGATCACGCGACGGCCAGCGTAGCCGCGCAGCTTGGCGAGCGTGAACTGGCGCAATCCTTCGCCGTGCGCATGTTGTTCTACCGGCAGCTTTTTGACCCCGCGCAGAACTTTTTTCGCGGTCGCGATGATCAGCGGAACTGGCGGATGCCTTTCAGTCCCGCCAATGGCGGCCCGGGCAGCGAGGATTACGATAACCGCGACCCCTGGGCGGCGCTCTGGTCCGTGGCGCAATTTGATATTGACGGGTTGCTGGTGCTGCTGGGCGGGCGCGAGGCATTGACCCGGAGACTGGACGATTTTGTTGACCTGGCGCGCGCAAGCGGGCGCATGGGCCCGGCCGGCTTGCCGGCTGACTGGCATGTGCCCTGGTTGTACCCTTTTTCCAACCTGCCCCGGCGCGGCCAGTTGCTGAGCACGGCGTTGTTTGACAGCCCGCCGCCCGCGGACATGACCGAGGACCGCGCGGCCTGGGAACTGTTCACGCTGCTCGGCTTCTATCCGGTGATCCCTTCCCTGGGCGAATACGTGCTCGGTATTCCCCAGGTGGCCAGCGCAAGCCTTCAGATCGGGGAGCAACAGTTGTTTATCGATGCGCCGGGTTTGCTCAAGAGCGGACCCGGCAACGCCACCGGGGCGAGCTTTGACGGCGCCCGCCTGCCCGGTTACAGCGTATCCCACCGCCGTCTCGCAGGCGGAGGCTCGCTGGTGTTTCTGATACCTGAAGCGGAAGCAATGGCCGGGCAATAAGCCCGCCCGGGTTCTGCCGAGGCCGAACCCGGACGGGGGCCAGCCAGTGGGCCTTCTGCTGGGGGAGAAAGGTTCTGACCGGAGGAAAGGGTCGGAAACCAAGCCCACTGTCCTTATCCTCTTAAAACGGCTCCCGGCGTCCCGCCATATCACCGGCCGGCCGATTAACCTTATTACGCATGTCTAAGTTGGTCGTGATTGGTTACACTGCAACCGCCATGACCCTCCTCATCGTTTACGTCTGCGTAGCCCTCGTATTTTCGTTCCTCTGTTCGATCGCCGAGGCAGTCCTGCTCAGTGTCACCAGCGCCTACGTCGCCCTGAAGGAAGAGCAGGGTGAACGTTGCGGTCCGGTGCTGCGCAAGCTCAAGGACAAAATCAACCAGCCGCTGGCGGCGATCCTGACACTCAATACGATTGCGCATACGGCGGGCGCGGCCGGGGCCGGAGCCCAGGCCACGGCGGTCTTTGGCAATGCCTACCTGGGCATCACCTCGGCGATACTCACCTTACTGATCCTGGTTTTTTCCGAGATTATTCCCAAGACGCTCGGCGCCACCTACTGGCGGCAACTGGCGCCCGCTACGGCCTATGGTTTGAAGTTCCTGGTGCTGGTGCTTTACCCCTTCGTGAAGCTGTCGGAATACATGACCCGGTCAATGACCGAAGGCCCGACCATCAGCGGCTTCAGTCGCCAGGAGTTTGCGGCGATGGCGGAGCTCAGTGCCGAGGAGGGCGAGCTGGGCCGCCAGGAGTCGCGGGTGGTGAAGAACCTGCTGGCCCTGCGGCACACCCCGGTGCACGCGGCGATGACACCCCGCACGGTGCTTTTTTCGCTGCCGGACACCACCACGGTTGAAGAGTTTTTTCACCGTTACGAACAGGAACCCTTTTCCCGCATTCCGATCTATGACAACGATGACGTTGACCGGATCACCGGTTTTGTCCTGCGCAGCGACCTGCTGCTTGCCCAGGCGCGGGGCAACCAGCACAAGCTGCTGGAAAACTACCGCCGGGATATGCCCTCGGTGCCCGAGACCGTGACCCTGGGCCGGGCCTTCAACCGCGCCCAGGAAACGCGGGCGCACATGATGCTGGTGGTTGACGAATACGGTGACACGCAGGGCATTCTGACGCTCGAGGACATTATCGAAACGCTGCTCGGGCTGGAGATCGTGGACGAGAGCGATGCGACCATCGACATGCAGGATCTCGCACGTCGTAAATGGCGCCGGCGTGCGCGGCAGATGGGGCTGGATCTGGAAGAGGCCGGCAAGGGCAGCAAGTCCTGAGTCCCGGGCGATAGGCGACAAGTCCCGGGCGCGGTGTTCACGGGCGATTGATGCCTCAGCGCGTAAGCTTTTCAACCCGTATTCCGGTCTTTATCCGCAGTACACCCTCACATCCTGCCGGATCGCCATCATGCTGATACGCCGTAAGTCTGACATTCTGCCCTCCGAGATCACGTCCGAGTCCGTCTATCTGCGCCGCCGTGAACTGCTGCGCCGCGCAGGTATCGCCTCCGCCGGCCTGGCGCTTGCGCCCCTGGCCAACGCCCAGTTGCTGGCGGAAGAGGGCAGTACACCGCTCCCGGGGCCCATTGAAACGACCAGCTACCGGCCGGAGCGGGCGCCCAACAGCTGGGAAGACATCACCACCTACAACAATTTTTACGAGTTTGGCACCGGCAAGTCGGACCCGGCGCGCTACTCCGGGGATTTTCAGCCGCAGCCCTGGACGGTGAGGGTCGCCGGGGAGTGTGACAAGCCCGGTGATTATGCGCTCGAGGATTTACTCAAACCCCAGGTCCTGCAAGAGCGGATTTACCGCCTGCGTTGCGTGGAAGCCTGGTCCATGGTCGTGCCCTGGGTCGGCATCCCGATGGGCGACATGCTCAAGCGCTTTCAGCCCAACTCCCGCGCGAAGTTCGTGCGCATGAAAACCGTCATGCGTCCGGAGGAAATGCCCGGGCAACGGCGCCGGATCCTCCAATGGCCGTATGTCGAGGGCCTGACCATTCAAGAAGCGATGCACCCGCTGACCATCATGGCGGTGGGCGTTTACGGCCGTGAACTGCCCAACCAGAACGGCGCGCCCCTGCGCCTGGTGGTGCCCTGGAAATACGGATTCAAAAGCATCAAGTCCATCGACACGATCGAATTCGTGGAGCAGCAGCCGGTTTCCAGCTGGGAGCGGGCGATTCCCAGTGAGTATGGCTTTTACGCCAACGTAAACCCGGATGTTGACCACCCGCGATGGAGCCAGGCTTCCGAGCGGCCGATCGGGGCGGGGCTTTTCGCAGGCAGGATTCCCACCAAGCCTTTCAACGGCTATGCGGATGAAGTTGCCGGCCTGTATACGGGGCTGGACCTGCGCCGCAATTACTGAGCCGGCCGCTGATGCAGCCCGCCAGCAAACGTATTTTTCGGTGGACCAAGCCGCCGCTGTTTCTCGCTTGCCTGGCGCCGGCGCTTTATCTGCTGGCCGGGGCATTGGGCCTGGCCGGTGTCTCGCTTGGCGCCGACCCGGTGGAAGCCCTGATGGACCTGGCCGGCATCTGGGCTTTGCGGTTCCTGTTGCTGGGCCTGTGCATCACCCCTCTGAGTGAGTTGACCGGCCGCAGCTGGCTGATCGGCTACCGGCGGATGATCGGGCTGTTCGCGTTTTTCTACCTGGTGCTGCATTTCCTCGTGTATCTCACGCTGGACCGGGCGCTGGACCTGGGTCTGGTTCTGGAGGACGTGTTCAAGCGACCCTTCATCACCATCGGCTTCGCGGCGCTGTTGCTGCTTATTCCGCTGGCATTGACCTCCACGCGGGGCTGGATGCGCCGCCTGGGCCGGCGCTGGAAATCGCTGCATCGCCTGGTCTATCCGGCAGCCATCCTTGGTGTGTGGCATTACTACTGGCAGGTTAAGCTCGACACGGTGGAGCCGACCGTCTACGCGCTTATTCTGGCGGTGCTGCTGGGCTACCGGTTGTGGCGCAGGCGGGCTAAAAACCAGCGTACGGCGGCACGCATGGCCCGCAAGGAACCGACGGGGGCAGTGAGCAGGGCACCCTGATGCCGGCCTCGAATCTTCCGGACTAACACGGAGAAAATTTCATGAAACAAGCATCGGTGCGGGTCTTTCTGATTTTGTTGCTCATCACTGCCGCTGCTGCGGCCCACGCTGTCGAACTGCGTTTTGAGCAGGTTTCCCAGCGCGATTCGATCGTGGATATTCGTCATGCCGGTGATGGCAGCCAGCGGCTGTTCCTTGTTGAACAGGGCGGGCGGGTGTGGGCGCGTGACGCAGACACGGGCAGGGAGAGTCTATTCCTGGACATCCGCGACCGGATATCTTCCGGCGGAGAGCGAGGGCTGCTCAGCCTCGCGTTCGCTCCGGATTACGTCCAGTCCGGGGTGTTTTACGCCTGGTACACCAACGGGTCGGGCGACACGGTGCTGGCGCGCTTCCGGGTCAGTGCAATTCCCAGTGCGGCAGATCCCGACAGCGAGGAAATCCTGCTGGTAGTGAACCAGCCACGCGCGAACCATAACGGCGGCCAGATCCAGTTCGGACCGGACGGCTATCTCTACCTGGGTATCGGTGACGGCGGCGGCGCCAATGACCCGGACGGCGAGGGCCAGAACCGCAACAGCCTGCTCGGCGGCCTGGTCCGGCTGGAGGTCGACCCGGACCTTCCGGGCTACCGCGTGCCCCCGGACAACCCCCTGGTGGGCCAGCCCGGCCGCGATGAGCTGTGGGCCTGGGGCTTGCGTAATCCCTGGCGCATGGCTTTCGATGCGTTTACCGGTGATCTCTTTATCGCTGATGTGGGCCAGAACAGCTTTGAAGAAATCAACGTACAGCCGCTGCTTGACGGGGGCGGGCAGAATTACGGCTGGAACACCATGGAGGGGCCCGATTGCTTCGTGAGCAACTGCAACCGGGCCGGCCTGACCCTGCCCGTCGGCGGTTACGATCATGGCGAGGGCTGCTCGGTGACCGGTGGCGTGGTTTACCGGGGACAGGCGTACCCGGATCTGAGCGGTCGCTACCTGTTCGCGGACTACTGTAACGGCGTCGTGTGGAGTCTGCACCGGGACGGCGGAGACTGGGTGCAGGAGTTTCTCGGTGACACACCCTACAGCGTCCTCACCTTTGGCACCGGCGAGGATCGTTCCATTTACCTGTCTGCTGCCGGACGCGGTGTCTTCCGCATCTCTGATGGTCCGCAGGAAGAAGAGCCTCCCTTCACGGTCAACGCCGGGCTGAACGATGCGTGGTTTGACCCGGCGACTGCCGGGCAGGGGTTTTTCATCAACGTGTTTCCGGACTCGACACAAGTCTTCCTGAGCTGGTTTACCTTTGACTTGCAGCCGGTTGACGGCCCCGCCGAACTCGGAGCGCCCGATCAGCGCTGGTTTACCGCCATCGGCCCCGTGCAGGGAAATAGCGCAGAAATGACGCTGAGCCTGACCCGAGGGGGCGTATTTGACGCCGCCCAGCCGGCGCCGCAGACGGCACCGGTCGGAACCCTGAACCTGGCGTTTGCCGGCTGCGACTCCGCCCTGGCGACCTACCAGTTTCCGGCCCTGGGGCTCAGCGGCCAGATCGCCCTGACGCGGGTCGCAAAAGACAACGTTGTACTCTGCGAGGCGCTTTCCGCCAACGCAACGCAATAGGGTGTTCAGTCGCCGGCGCTGACCGCCAGTTCCAGGGGAACCGTGCTGTCATCGCCGGCCTCCACGCCGGCCGGCTCAATCTCGACGACCCGCAGCGCTTCTGCCGCCTCCGCCTGCCCTTGCCGGAGGGCTGCGGCCGCCGCCTGGCCGCGTGCCCGGGCCAGGGTTTGCAGTTCTGACTCGCTGATAATCACTTGCGCCTCGAGTTGCCGTCGCAGGTCCGCGACATAGGCGACCTCGTCCAGCGCCGGTTCAGCGTCCGGGGTGTCTGCCGGCGTGCCCAGGTGGGGCGCCTGCAGGCTCTCGAGGTTGATACCGGGGTCGGCAGCCAGCAGCAGCGCTTCCATGGCCTGGCGATCGCGGTTGAGGGTCAGTTCGTTGTCATTGCCGGCGTTACTGTCCAGCCACGCGCTGATATCCTGTTCAACCCGGGCCGCTTGCAGCGCAGGCCGGTCGAGCGCCGCGCTGTAACTTCCCGCAATCTCCAGGCTCAGCTCCGGCCGTTGCAGCATGGCTTCCCCCAGCTTGACCAGCTGTTCCCGGTCGGGCGGTGACAGGTCCGATCTGCCGGGCTGAAAGTGCAGCGTTCCAAAGTCTTCCGAGTCGATGCCGACCAGGCTGCCCAGGAACCGGAACGGCGCCGTGACGGCCTTCGTGATCAGGTTGCCGATGGCCCGCCAGATCACCCCGCTGATACGGAATTCCGGGTTGTCGAGATCACCCTCTACCGGGACCGCCAGGTCGATCACACCCTCCGAATCGGTGAGCAGGGCAACCGCCAGTCCCAGGGGCAGGCTGCCGGCGCCGGGCAGGTCGCTTTTTTCACCCAGTTTCATTTCGCGAATGACGACCTTGTTGTCGCCCTGCAGCTTGCGGTTAGCCAGGCGGTACCCCAGGTCAAGATCCAGGCGCCCCGTCTCGATGGCGTAACCGGCAAATTGAATGGTGTACGGCGTCAGGCGGGAAATATCCAGGTTGCGAAACACCATGGTGATGTCGGTTTGGTTGGTCGGATCAAGGGGCTTGGTGGTGCCGTTGATGCGCGCCAGGCCGTATTCGTTCACCCGTCCCTCGAGGGCGATCTCTGCAGGTTCTTCGGAGCGGTTGGAGAGGGTGGAGATTGTTCCATCCATGTCACGGATGGCGGCGTCAAAGGGCAGGGGCAGCGAGCGGTCGGAGAAATCCAGGGCCGTTCCCTGCATGACAATGCCACCAATCGTGACGGTAAAATCCGGCATGGCGCCGGCGCCGGCGCCGCCCGTCATCGCCCGTGCCGTTGGCATTTTCCGGGGGCGATACCAGCAGATCCCCGACGTTGGTGCTGAGGTCTTCCGCGATAGCCACCCGTCCATACAGTCCGCCAAATTTGAACTCGGAGGTGGCCAGGGTCTTGTCGGCCATATTCAGTTCGAAACGATCCACCTGCAGGGAGTCCCACGCAGCCAGTTTCTCTTCCCGCAGCCGGTCCTGGACCTCGAACGCCGCATAGCGCAGCGTGCCCTCGGCGGCGAGCAGCTGTTCCGGGTTGTGGGAGACCTCTGCGCTCAGGGTCAGGGCCCCGCCACTGAGACCGGCATTCACAAAGCGGTTGACGTAAGGCTGAACCAGCGCCGTCTGAACATCGTCCAGCTGCACGGTGCCGGTCAGCTCCAGTCGCGGCAAGGCCATGATCTCGCCATCGAAGCCCAGGCTGCCGCCGCTGGAGAGCGTCGGCGCCGGCAACAAAGGGGATGCGCGTGCCATCGCTGTTGTTGATGCCGCTTGCGGTCAGACTGGCGGGACTGACGGTGAGTTCCAGCGGCGGGTTGACCGTGCGGTCCGCGAGGATCAGCTCACCCTCCCGGAGTTCAAATTCATCCAGGCTGACGGTCCACGGTTTCCCGGCGCTGTCACCGGTTCCGACGAAGTCGCCGGGATTCTTCTCCGAGTCACCCGGAATCATATCGAGCAGGCTGATGCTGCCGTCCTCTCCAAGCGCCGCGCGAACCGTCAGCCCCGCGAGCTCCAGGCGCTCGAGGCTTGCCGATTGTTGTGGAACCTGGATGCTGCCTCCACTGAAGCGCAGCAGCGGCAGTTCGATAACCGGCTCGCCGCCGTCATCCATAACGGCCGCGAAGCCCAGGGCTTCGCCTTCAAGTCCTTCAACGGTCGCATTGAAACCTTGTTCCGTAACGGCCATGCGGTAATCGAAAGTGGCTGCGATGCTGTCAAATTCCACGTCGAAAGGCAGGAAATAGTCCAGCAATCTGCGAATCTCCGGGAGCGTACTTGCATCAAATTGCACCGTGCCCCGGGACTGGAAAGGCACCAGTTGCAAATCACCTTGCCACCGGACCCGGTCCGTTTCATTGATCAGCAGGTTTACCGCCTGACTGCCGACATGGTCGGGCCGCGTCCGGATGTCGGCAAGGTTGACGGTAACCGGTCCTGCCGTGGCCTCGTAATTGTCCAGGCTCGTGTTAAGGACATGCAGGTAGGCGTCTTGCACCGACAACTGCTGCAGGTATACGGGTGGCGGTTTGCTGTCCTGCGTATCGGTTTCCGGGGGCGCTTCGCCGGCCAGGTCCCGGGCGAAGCGAACCAGGCGGGTGTCCGTGCCCTGGAACATCTCATCGAAAAGCTCGGGTCGCTCAATAGCGAGGTTTTTGAACGTGAGCGCCAGGTAGAAAACGGAGCTGGTCTGCACGTCGGCAAAAAAACGATCCAGGGTGAACAGCGGTTTGGAATCCTTGTCCCGGATCTCCAGGCCGGTGACCTCGGCTGTCAGCAAATAGGGGTTGGTCCGGATCTCCGTGACCGACAGGCTGCGCCCCGTCTGCTCTATCGTTTTGCGGAGCTGCCGCTCTATCAGCCAGGGCGTGAGAAAAAACCCTGCCAGCGTGTAAATCAGCAGCAGGACCAACGCCCAGAAGCGTTTCCGCCGCCAGCTCAGCCAGGGCCTGACCGGCTGCGGGAGGAAACCGGCGGATTCTGTTTCAACATTGGATGCCACGCAGGTCCCCCCGGGGTGTTTTCTGAACATCCCAAATTATAGGCAAGCACAGACGCTGGAGACAGGGTCAGTTCAGCGTGCGCAACATGAAGGGATACCATGCCGCCTGGGCGACACCGCGCAGGGCCATGAACACCAGCACGGCGCCCCAGATTCCGGCCAGTCCCCAGTGATCGGTCATGGGCGGCAGGATCACGACGTAAACCGCGAAGGCGATGGCCATGGTCACCAGCATGGCGCGGGCGGCGGTGGCGCCGATGAACACGCCATCGAAGTGGTAGCACCAGACCGATACGACCGGCAGCAGCGCCACCAGCGGCATGACCCGGGCAGTCGCCGCGCGTACCGGCTCGATATTGGTCAGCAGGGCGGTGAGCAGGTCGCCGGCAAACCAGAACAGCGCCGTGTACAGCAGGCTGGCGATAAACGCCCACAGGCCCGCAACCCGCACCCAGCGCTGGAACAGCGCGCGCCGGCCATGACCCCAGGCTGCGCCGGCCTGCGCCTCGGCGGCATGTGCAAAACCATCCAGGCCGAGGGCGATCAGCATCAGGTACTGGTTCACCACGTGGCTGGCCGCCATCGCGGTTTCTCCCAGCCCGGCAGCCTCGCGCATGACCAGGGTCAGCGCGACCATCAGCAGAATGGTGCGCAGAAAGATATAGCCATTGAGTACCAGCAGGGGACGAAAGCCAGCGGGACGCCAGGTCTTGCTTTCCCTCAGCATCGCGCGCAGCGCGCGGGTCGCCGGCTCCCTGAACAGCATGATCAATCCCAGGGCCGCGGCCAGCCACTGCGCGATCAGGGTTCCCAGGGCAACGCCTGCGACACCCAGGTCCAGGCCGACAACGAACCACAGGTTGAGTGCGGCATTGGCCAGGTTCAGCGCGAGTTGCAGCACCAGCACGCCGGTGGTCCGGCCAAGGCCGAACAGCACCCCGGAAATGACGAATACGAGCAGGGTGGCCGGCGCCGCCCAGATGCGCAGTTCGAAATACGAGCGGGTCAGGTCCGCCACATCCTGCGGCGGCGCAAGCGCGGCGATCGACAGCTTCCAGAGCGCAGCCTGTACAAGCCACAGCGCAAGTCCCAACAGGACCGCCAGGGCGCAGGAACGAACCACTACCCGGCCCAGTTCATCCAGGTCCATGCGCCCCCAGGCCTGGGCAACGAGCCCGGTGGTGCCCATGCGCAGAAAGCCGAAAGCCCAGAATACAAAGTTGAAGATGACGCTGCCGACGCCGACTGCCGCCAGGTGCACCGCGCCGGGCAGGTGGCCGACCGCCCAGGTATCCACCAGCCCCACCAGTGGCGCTGAGGAGTTGGCCAGGATGGCGGGCAGGGATATGGCCAGAACGCGCCGGTGGACGCCGCCGCTGGTCAGGCTTGCAGGCGCAGACGCCGCGCTCAAGAGTCCCCCGCTGAACGGGCCTGCAAAACCTTCTCAACTTTGCGCCGTCCGCGCAGGGTAATGAACAGGATGCTGCCGAGGATCAGACAACCACCGAGAATCAGCCGCCCGCCGGGTCGGTCACCCCACACCAGGATGCCAAAGGTGGCGGCGAACAGGGGCATCATCAGCATGTAGGGCATCAGCAGCGGCAGCGGGTGACGCTGCACCAGGTAGAAAAACAGGCCGTGGCCGACCAGTGACGCCATGATCACCGTGTAGGCAAGGGCAGCCCAGTCGATTGGCGGGGCAGTCTGGATGGCGGCCCACTGGCCCTGTTCAAACAGGGCGCTGGCCAGCGCCAGCACCGGCAGGGAAAAAATGGCCGTCCAGCCCTGGAAGCTGATCGGATGGATGCCGTACAGGCCGCGCATCAGCACCGAGGCCAGGGCCTGGAAGAACGCCGACAGCAGGATCAGGCCCAGCGCATCCAGTTGCGCCAGCACCGCCGGGTCGAAGCCGATGAACAGCACCCCGAGGAAGGCCGTGGCAGTCGCCGCCAGGGTGCGCCAGCCCACCGGCTCCTTCAGGATGAGCACGGCCAGCAGGACGCTGATGGGTATGTACATGTTCTGGGTGATCGCGATCGAGGTCACATCGTTTGACAGGCCCAGCGCCCAGAACATGCAAGTGAAATGCAAGCCGCCCATGGCGATGGCCGAGGCGGCCAGCCGGACCCATTGGCCCGGTGGCGGGCGTCGCAGCAGCGGCAGGGCAAGCAGCAGCACCAGCGAGAAGCGCAGCACCATGAACAGCATGGGCGGAAAGGCGGTCATGGCCTGCGCCCCGGCAACAAAATTGAAGCCCCAGACCGTGCAGATCAGCACGACGAGCAGAAGGTCCCGGGCTGGCATGATCGGGAGGGCTCAGCCCGTGTTCTGGATGGCCAGGGCGATGCCGTTGACCGTGGACTTGAGCGCGTACAGCAGTTCCTCGTCCTCGCGGCCACCCTCGCGCCAGCGGCGCAGCAGGTCGATTTGCATGAGGTGCATGGGATCGGCGTAGGGGTTGCGCAGACGGATATTGCGGCGCAGCGTTCTCTGGTCAGCCAGCAAATCCGGGCTGTCCTTCAGTTCCAGGATACAGCGTGTTGCGAGCGAGAACTCGCGCTCAATCGCGCCAAACACGGGCCCGGCATCCTCACCGGCCAGTTCCGCGTAACGGCGCCCGATTTCCAGGGTGGATTTGCCCAGTACCATTTCCACGTCGTTGATCAGTCCCCGGAAAAAACTCCAGTGGTGCAGCATATCGCGGAGTGCATCGATGCCATGGGTCCGGATGGCCGTGTCCAGGGCCGTGCCGACCCCGTACACGCCGGGAAAGCCGATGCGCACCTGGGCCCAGGAAAATACCCAGGGTATGGCACGGAGGTTTTCGATGCCCTCGCCGCTGCGGCGCGAAGCAGGGCGCGAGCCGATGTTCAGTTGCTCAATGACGTCGATCGGCGTGGCGGAACGGAAATAGCGGATAAACGCCGGGTCTTCGAACACCAGGGAGCGAAAGGTTTCCCGCGAAGTGCCGGCCATCTCCTCCATGATCCGGCGCTGGGATTTCGTGGCCCGCTGGCCCGTATCCGCGAGGTGGTGGCGCAGAACCGCACCGGTCATCAGTTCCAGGTTGCGCAGCGCAATCGGGCGGATGCCGAACTTCTGGTTGATGACTTCCCCCTGTTCGGTAACCCGCAAATAGCCACTGATGCTTCCTTCCGGCGCTCCCTCGATACCGTTGACCAGGTTGCCGCCACCGCGGCTGACCGTGCCGCCGCGACCGTGGAAAAACAGCACCTGCACCCCGTGGCGCTTGCCGAGCGCGACAAGCTGGCGCTGGGCCTCGTAAAGCCCCCAGCGGGCGGCCATGATGCCGCTGTCCTTGTTGCTGTCGGAGTAGCCGACCATGATCACCTGCCGGTTACCGCGGCGCTGAAGATGCTCGCGGTAGAGGTCCATGGACAGCAGGCGGTCGAGAATTTCCGGGCCTGCATCCAGATCGTCCACGGTTTCGAGTAACGGAGCGACGTCCAGCGGTACGGTCTGACCATCGCGCAATCCGCCGAGTCGCGCCAGGGCCATGGCGGTCAGCACATCGTCCGCGCCCTGGGTCATGCTGATGATGAACAGGCCGGTTGCCTCCGGGCCAAAGCGTTCGCGCGCCTCGCGGATGGCGCCAAAAACGCGCAATGTGCTGCGTGCCTGGGATGACAGCTGCAGGTCCGCGGGGTTGATCTCCAGCGGCCGCGACAGGTGGTCCGCCAGTTCCCCGATGCGTTCTTCCACCGGGCGATCCAGCCAGCCGCCCGCATCGAGAATTTCACCCAGGTCGGTCCGCAGCAGGAGTGCATCCTGGCGCGTGTCCAGGGTGGCGAGGTGGAAGCCGAAAGTCTCGATCTTGCGTTGCAGACGGCGCACGCCAAACAGGCCCGCGTGGCGGCCCTTGCCTTCCTCCAGGCTGCGCGCCACCAGGTCGATATCAGCCTGGAATTCCGCCGGGCTGGTGTACGCCGGCGGACGGTCCAGGGCGGTGTTGGTCAGTTTTTCGGCCACGAAGTGCAGGAAGCAGCGATAAGGCATTTCCCGGTGCCGGTTTGGAATGCGCTTGTCCGCGTTCGGCATGAGATCACGGTAACTTGCCAGGCGGGGGTCCAGTTCCGGGTCGAACTCGGCCATGCCCCGGGTCTGGCTCAGGTAACGGCCGAGCCGCCTGACTTCCGGCAGGTAACAGCGAATAATCGCTTCCCGCTGTGTGCGCAGAGACTGGAGCAGCGTCTCCCCGTTGACAAAGGGGTTGCCGTCCATGTCACCGCCGACCCAGGAGCCGAACCGCAACAGGCGGCGCGTGTCGGGGTGTGGTGCGTCCGCGCCGTAGGCTTTTTGCAGGGCGTGTTCCAGGGACTCGTGAAACGGCGGCACCACGCGATACAGGATGTCGGTGAGATAAAACAGGACGTTATCGAGTTCATCGGCGACGCTGGGCTTGACGTTGGGGACGGCGCTGGTCTGCCAGGCGCTGTTAATGGCGTCGCGGATGCGGTCCAGTTCCTGCTGGTTCTCCTGCGGCGTCAGGTCCCCGGTGACGCGTTCGGTGAGGCGGTGGATGATGGAATATTCCTTTTCCAGGAAGCTGCGCCGGGTGGCCTCGGTGGGGTGGGCGGTAAAAACCGGGCGGATTCTCAGCGTAGCGATTTGCTCCGCCAGGTCGCCGGCGTCCACACCCTGGGCCGCCAGCTCGGTGAACACGGCCTCCAGGCTACCCGCCTGCGCTCCGGCATCGTTTTTCTGATACTCCCGCCGTCGCCGGATGCGGTGGGTTTTCTCTGCCAGGTTGGCCAGGCGCAGGTAGGTGGAAAACGCTTTGACAATTCGTTGCACGCTCTCCATGTCGAGCGTCGCCAACAGTGCTTCGAGATCAGCCGGCTCGGCGGTGCTGGATTCGCGCCAGGCAATGGCTGCAGTGCGTATTGCTTCGGCCTGGGCCAGCAGCTCGGGGCCGTGTTGTTCCACCAGGGCGCTGCCCAGCAACTGCCCCATGAGACTGACGTCGGCGCGCAGCGGCAGGTCTTTTTCCGGAAAATCAATCTGGCGAATTTCTGTCATGTTGTGTTTGCGGGTCCCGCGTGGTTAACAAGTCTGGCCGGATGTTGTCCGCTTCCGGTCCGTTGCGGTCGTGCTCAGTTGCCGTCGACCCCGGATTCACGGGCGGGAAGGTTGATCCCCGGCCGGTCCTTCACTGGCAGGGATACCGGCCCGAGGCGTTCGCGCTGGTCCAGCGCATACCCGGTGAAATCACCGTTGGCGTCAACGTAGTGCAGGAAGACCTGGATCCACAGTCCTTTCTCCAGCGGCTCGCGCCAATGCGGAACCTCGGCGCCGCGGTAGGCCAGCAAGTCACCCGGCTTGAGGTCTATGGGAATGCCCTCGCCGCCTGACTCGACCCAGATCGGCCACGCGCCCATCGATTCCCATTGGCCAACCGGCAGGGTGACGCTGATTTCGCAGGAGGGGCGGTCCAGGTGTTTCGGCAAGCGGGACTCCGGCGTATAGCAGCGGAGAAAGGAGTAGCAGGGCAGCAATTCCAGCCCGAGGCGCCGTTGCAGAGGCTGGTGCAGCATGAGCAGCAGGGCTTCCCCCATGGCATCGCAGTAGCGACCCCAGGCCTGGGTGTGCTTGTCCCAGCTCATATAACCCTCGTGCACCCGGTTCAGCATGCTGGCCTCGAAAACCAGCTTCAGCGCGTGGGGCGGAATCATGTGCCGCAGCACGCTGTATTTCCTGTCGCGGAACTCTTCAGCAATTGCATTCATGGTGGGGCGGTATGGCTCTTGATGGCGCGGTAGAATAAGACGGAATACTAACAGACCCCGGGTGAACCATGACCCTCGACGCGTTGCGCACCGCTGCGAAAAACGGTGACCCACAGGCACAGCTGAAATTCGGCATAGCCCACTTGACCGGGGACGGAGGCATCACTCCGGATCCGGCGGCGGGCCGCGAATGGCTCGCCCGGGCCGCAGACAATCAAAATGCGGTCGCCGCGCGTTTTCTCGGACTGATTTTTCTGCGCGGCATGGATACGCCTCCCGATCCTGAGCGGGCGCTTGCGCTGCTGGGCCGTTCTGCAGACCTGGGAGATGCGGAAGCCGCCTGGTGGCTCGGTTCTTACCTGGCCGGTTCCCGGGATGAGCACCAGGATATTGCCGCGGCCCGTCGCGAACTGGAGCGCGCCGCAAACGCCGGTCATCCGCGGGCACTGACGCACCTGGCCTATCTGCTGGATGTTATCGACCGGGACAGGACAAACCCCCGCGCGGCCTGGGAGTGCCTGGCACGTGCGGCGCACAGCGGGGATGGGGGCGCCCTGCTGGCGCTGGCCGAATGGTGCGAACACGGGCACTGGCTGCCAAGAAATCCCGGTCGCGCGCGCTGGCTGGCCCAGCAGGCGGCTGGAAGGGGCTGGGAAGTGGCGGGCGAATACGCGCGCAGCTTCGACGCGCCGGTCGAGCCGGGTCTGCCGGGAGCACAGGACTTTTCAGACCGTCACAACGCTGCGCTGCCGTCACCCCGCCTCGAGGTGTTCAGCTGGTCCCCGCGGGTGCTGTTATTCCATCGCCTGCTGAGCGTGTTTGAGTGCGGCGAAGTGGCCATGGCGGCCCGTGAACACCTGATGCCATCCTTCATCATCGACCAGGATGGCAAGATGGCCACGAATGACATTCGCACAAGCCATGAAGTGCGTTTGCGCCCCGGGTTGCGGAACCTGGTCATCGACACGGTGGAGCGACGGATGGCGGACTGGAGCCACTTTCCGGTCGGCAATGGAGAGTTCCCCCTGGTGTTGCGTTATGAACAACAACAGAGTTTTGAGCAACATTTTGATTATTTCATTCCTGAGCGTTTCGCCATGGGGCAGGGGCCGCTGGAGTTTGGCGGGCAGCGCGTCGCGACGCAGCTGGTGTACCTGAACGAGGATTTTCAAGGCGGTGAAACGCGCTTTGATAACGCCGGTTTAGTCATTCGTCCCGAGCGCGGCATGTGCATGCTGTTTCATAATGTAGGACCCGACCACAACGTTGATCCCTTGACCCGGCACACCGGCGTCGCGGTGCGCGGAGGTGTCAAATGGCTTCTGTCGCGATGGATCCGCGAACTCCCCTTTGAGCAGCCGGCGGCGGATCATCCCCGCGACCGTTATCGACAAAGCTGAATTTCCCCGCGCGCGCCACGGCGGGTGTCGGCTGCCTGTAAAAAGCACTCGCTTTTTATGGTTTCCTCAGCTAACATGCTGCAGCATAAGGGTACAATTCTCTGCAACGGTCATAAAAAACGACCAGCTGAGAAAGGGGAGTCGACGGGTTTTCACACCCGGAGGCAGCAATAAGAAAAGATTCGGGACGCTTTACGGTCCGGGTCTCTCTCACCTTCTGGCGGGTCTATGCCGTTGGGAAATTGGATTCCTTGTTCGGATCGCTCGGGTAGCGGTTCAGGCGTCAACTTTTTGGCGCGGCCGTTGTAGGTATCTGCAACGGAACAACAGACAGGGAATTGCAGTCACGGAAAAGGATTGCAAGCGTCTCCAAGATCAGGTTCAAGTCACCCACAGGGAGTGAGTGCAGGAACCGTCAGCATGGCAGGGGATCCAGGCCATGTAAAAAGGAGAGCAGATATGTTGGAAATCATCTTGATCGCGTCCGGAGCATTTCTGGCGGCGCTGTTTTGCGTCTGGGTGTACCGGTTCGCCAAATCAATGCATGACTCCAAGTTTCGCCAGGTCAAGCTGGCCGGACAGGAAGACTCCCTCGATTTGGCGCGGGAGTCCGGCACCGTTCAATTACGAATGAACGCCAGCCGCTCCGGTTCAGCGCGGAAGCCCTGGGGCTGGTAAGCCAGCCGTTCTAACGAAAAAACTTGGGGGGGCAAGCCTGCGGGCTTGTAATAAAAACGCTGTATTTCCAGCCTGATCAGGCCGGAAATACAGCGTTTTTTGGTTTCCGTGTCTGGGATTTCCGCGCTGACCGAAGTGGTCAGCGCAGGTGGAGATTGATCAGTCCAGCAGTGCGGAGACTTTCGCGGCGCAGATAAAGTCGTTTTCGGACAGGCCGTCAATCGCGTGCGTGGTGAAACCGACCTCGCAAAAATTATAGCCGGCGGAAAAGTCCGGGTGATGGTTTTCCTTGTTGACCAGCCAGGCCATCGCATTGATGAACGACATGGTTTTGTAGAACCCCTTGAACTCGAACCGCCGCGTGATCATCCGTGCGTCCCCGCTCAATTCCCAGCCGGGCAGCTCCTTTAACAGTTCCAGCGCCGCCTCCCGTTGAATCGGGTCGACGCCGCCTTCGCAGGGTACGCAGTGCTTGTCAGTCAGGTCGCAGACAGTGGACATGAAGTCTCCTCGTGGTTTCAGGCGATTTCTTTCAGGGGGTAGGTGGGCTCGAACATGCCCAGTCGACGCGCCTCGGTGATCAGGGGCGCCAGGTCCGTATTGGCCAGTTCAAACAGCGTATCGAAGGATTCGAGCACGTAGTAGACGGTCTGGTAGATGTCGATGCGATAGGGTGTTCGCAGGGCGTTCAGGGCATCGAAGGGACGTCGTTCCGGTACCGGGCTGTGCAGGGCATAGTCCAGCTCGCCCGGTGACGAAACAATGCCTGCGCCGTAGCTCTTCAGGCCTGCCGGAGTCTGGATCAGGCCAAATTCCACGGTGAACCAGAACAGGCGCGCCAGCATGGCGTGATCCCGCTTGTCGGCCGCCAGGCCGGCTTTGCCATACGCCTCGGTGAAAGCGGCAAAGCGGTAGTCGGTCAGCAAGGGCGTGTGGCCGAAAATTTCGTGGAAGATATCCGGTTCCTCCAGGTAATCAAGGTCGTGCGAGGAGCGGATAAAGGTGGCCGCAGGAAACTGGCGGTTGGCCAGCAACTTGAAGAAGCTGGTGAAGTCGATCAGGGCCGGAACCGGCGCAACGGACCAGCCGGTGTGCTCCATCAGCACCTCGGAAACTTCCGGCAACTGCGGAATCCGGTCACGGGGAAAATCCATCAGCGCGAGCGCATCGATGTATTCCTGGCAGACATTGCCTTCAAGGCGCGGCAACTGGCGCTCAATCAATGTTGCCCAGGTGGCGTTTTCCTCGTCCGAGTAGCGGATATAGCCCCGCGCATCGGGCGTGTGCGAAATGTATCGGGTGCTTTTTGCCACGGTGGATTACCCAGTGTTGTAATAAAAGAACATTATATATTGTCAGTGCTCGAATAATATTGCTATTTGTTTCAAATATGTCTGTCTAATAAGCAATAAAATAATAATAATATTGACTTATTAACGAAACAAATATTTCCAGGAGGGCGGATGGACGCCATGGATTACCGGATTCTTCGTGCCTTGCAGGAAGACGGGAGACTGTCGAGCCAGGCGCTGGCCGAGCGTGTCGGCCTGTCAACATCGCCCTGCTGGCGGCGGGTGCGGCGGCTGCAGGAGCAGGGCGTGATCAAGGCGACCGTTGCCCTGGTCGACCCGCGCAAGGCAGGCTTGCAGGTGACGGCCATTGCCATGGTCAGCCTCGAAGATCACCATCCTGACTCGGTGCAGGAGTTCAATCACATGGTGAACGAGCGCCCGGAGATTCTCGAGTGTCATGCCACCAGCGGCCAGTACGACTACACGCTCAAGGTCGTCTGCCAGAGCATTGAGGCCTATGACGACCTGCTCAGCCGGTGGATCATGCCCTGCAAGGCGGTACACACGGTGAATACGAGTTTCGTGCTGCGCAGCACCAAGAACACCACGGCGCTGCCCCTGGACACGCCCCTAGCACCCTGAGACGCTATCGCAGGCCCTCGCGATGTGACGCTTGTGTGACAATTCCGCGCCTCATTCACCGGTGAGCGTTGCGGTTCGCGGGTCAAGCACGTATAACACCGCTTTTAACCGCGCCGCAGAGCGCAGGAATTCGACGTGAAACCCTCCGAAAAACCGTCCGTAAAACCCGCCAACCCGCGTTTTTCCTCCGGTCCGTGCAGCAAGCGCCCCGGTTATGACGTCAACCAGCTGTCCCTGTCCGCCCTGGGTCGCTCCCACCGGAGTGCGCTGGGCAAGGACATTCTGCGTTCGGCATGCGACCGGACTGCGGCCGTGCTGGGTCTGCCGGAGGGGTACCGGGTCGGTATTGTTCCCGCCTCGGACACCGGGGCTTTTGAACTGGCGATGTGGTCCCTGCTGGGTTCGCGCCCGGTTGATGTTTTCTACTGGGAGTCCTTTGGTAAAGGCTGGCGTACCGATATTGAGCAACAACTGAAGCTCGACCGGGCGCGTTACTTCGAGGCGCCCTACGGCGAACTGCCGGATCTTTCGCAGGCGAATCCCGATCACGACATCGTGTTCACCTGGAACGGCACGACCTCGGGCGTTCGGGTTCCCGATGGTAACTGGATCAGCCCGGACCGGGACGGCCTTACCCTGTGTGACGCCACCTCGGCCGTTTTTGCCCAGGAGATGGCCTGGGACCGGCTGGACGTGGTGACCTACAGTTGGCAGAAGGTGCTGGGTGGTGAGGCCGCGCACGGGATGCTGATTCTCAGTCCGCGTGCCGTCGAACGTCTCGAGTCCTGGTCACCGCCCTGGCCGATGCCCAAGCTGTTCCGCCTGACGAAAGGCGGCGCGCTCAATGAGGGTATTTTCCGGGGGGAGACCATCAACACGCCGTCGATGCTTTGTGTCGCGGATTACCTGGACGCCCTTGACTGGGTGGAGTCGCTGGGCGGTGTTGCCGGGACCATCGCGAAATGCGACCGCAACTTCCAGGTACTGGAGCGCTTTGTCGAAGCCACGCCATGGCTTGGGTTTCTCGCGGTCGAGCCGGCGACCCGTTCCAACACCAGCGTTTGCCTGTCCGTTGATCTGCCGCCGGAGCAGGTCAAAACCATGATCAGCCTGCTGGCTGATGAGCAGGTTGCGCTGGATATCGGCGCCTACCGGGACGCGCCGCCCGGGCTGCGCATCTGGTGCGGTGCGACCGTTGAGCCGGCCGACCTCGAAGCGTTGCTGCCCTGGTTGACCTGGGCCTTTGAGTGCGCCCGCGACGCCGACTGAAACTTCAACAAACAGACGAAACCCTGCCATGAGCCAATTCAGAATCAAGACCTTTAACCGCATCTCCGACAAGGGCCTGGGGCTCTTCAAGCCTGACCGCTACGAGGTTGGCGAGGCGGTTGAGAACCCGGATGCCTACATCCTGCGCAGCCAGAAGCTGCACGGCGAGCCGCTTGCCTCCGGGGCTGCTCGCGATTGCGCGCGCCGGCGCCGGCGTCAATAACATTCCCGTGGATGAGTGCACGGCCCGGGGCGTGGTCGTGTTCAACACGCCGGGCGCCAATGCCAATGCGGTGAAAGAACTCGTCGCCGCCGGTTTGCTGCTGGGTTCGCGGGACATCTTTCGCGGGCATGGCCTTTGTACAGGGCCTGGACTCGGTGACCGATGCCGCGGAAATGTCACGGCTGCTCGAAGCAGAGAAAAAGCGCTTCGCCGGTAGCGAAATCGCCGGCAAGACGCTCGGCGTGGTCGGCCTGGGCGCCATTGGCGCCATGGTTGCCAACATGGCGCTTGAACTGGGCATGAAAGTGGTGGGTTATGACCCGGCGATTTCCGTGGAAGCGGCATGGCGGCTTTCCAGCCAGGTGCAGAAGGTGGACAGCCTGCAGGCCCTGCTGGGTATTTCCGATTTCGTTACGCTGCACATTCCGGCGAATGAGCACACGCAGGGCCTGATCAATGCGGATGCCTTCGGCGCCATGCGTGACGGGGCATGCCTGCTCAATTTCGCCCGCGAACAGGTCGTTGACCAGGGCGCACTCGTTGCGGCGCTGGACAGCGGCAAACTGCGTCGCTACGTCAGTGATTTTCCGCGTCCGGAGTTGCTGGGCAAGCCCGGTGCGGTGCTCATGCCGCACATTGGCGCCAGCACCAGTGAGGCGGAGGAGAACTGCGCGGTCATGGCTGCGACGCAGCTCATGGATTTCCTTGAGAACGGCAATATCCTCAACTCGGTGAATTTTCCGCGCACCCGCATGACCCGCAATGACGCTTACCGGTTGACCTTCACCAACCGCAACGTTCCCGGCGTCCTGGGCAAGGTCCTGGCCGTTCTATCGGACCGCAACATCAACATCCTGGACATGGTGAACAAGAGCCGCGGGGATATCGCTTACAACATCCTGGACGTCGAGTCTGAGCCGGGCGCGAACGCGCTGAATGAGATTGCCAACGCCGAGGGTGTCATTCACCTGCGTTCTCTGTAGTCGCAGGTTTTCGTCGCCGGTGAGCCTGTCCCGGGGCAATTAAACCTTGCCTGCCTGGCAGGTTCAGATTTGATGAGCCCGCATGCTATCCTCGTTGAATGAAAAGATTGACCGGCAGGAGCTCGGAGATGATTGGATACGTAACCGTCGGAACGAATGACCTGGATGGCAACAAGCTCAACGTGTTTTTCGCAGATTTCAGCGCGGGCGCTTAAGACCCGCAAACGGGAGATTATCAATATGAAGCAATCCATACTGCCGGCAGTCCTGGCATTGTCCCTCGCGGGTTTGATCAACAGCGCCGCCCAGGCCCAGGAAGACGGCACCCAGATCGTGCTGCCGCTGGAGGCGCAGACCTGCAACCTGCCGTCCGCCCCGGCGCGGATTCCCGAAGAGGCCACCTACGATGACCTGGTGACCGCGAAGGGCAACGTGTCCAAGTTTCAGGGCGCATTGATGACCTACCGCGAATGCCTCGATGCGGCATCCGGCGCTGACGACCTGACCGATGGTAACCAGCTTGCGCTGACCCAGGCCTACAACTATTCCGTGGAAATGGAAGAGCGGGTTGCCGAACAGTTCAATACTGCCGTTCGGGCCTACAAGGCGCGCGAGGCGGAAGCGGCTGAATAGCCGGTCATCAGTGAAGCCTTAACCGGGCAGGGCGGCGCATGGGCTTAGCGCCCGCGCCGCAAGCTTTTTGGGAGCAGGGCTTCGACCTGCTCCATCACGTCAAGGCGGTCCACCATGTCATGGATGTAGTCCAGGCGGCCGCTGTCCAGTATCAGTAAGGGCCCGAGCCGGTAGTTACTGATCCACTCCGAGTACAGTCCGTCCAGCCGCTTCAGGTAGGACAGCGGGATGTTCTGCTCCATGCGCCGGCCGCGCAACCGGATCCGCTGGCGCAGCGTGCGCAGGTTGCAGTGCAGGTAAATCATCAGATCCGGTGGCTGGATGGCGTTGACAATGACCTCGTAGAAAGACCGGTAGGTTTGCCAGTCCCGGGCATTGATCTTGCGCATCTGATGCAGCGCCGCAGCGAATATCTCCGCGTCCTCGTAAATGGTCCGGTCCAGCACCGATATGCCGGCGGTCTGGTCGAGTTGCTGGTGAATGCGAAACTTGCTGGCCAGAAAATAAGTCTGGGAGTGAAACGCCCAGCGCCGCATGTCCCCGTAAAAGTCCTTCAGATAGGGGTTGTCATCATTGGGCTCGTAGAAGGGCTCGATGCCGTAGCTGGACGTCAGAAACTCGACCAGGGTGGATTTTCCGGCGCCGATATTGCCGGCAATGGCGATGGTTCTGCGCTGCCGGCCACTCATGCGGGTATCCCGCTGCGGCGAAACCACCGGGCTGTGTCATCGTTGTGCATGGCGCTAGCTTGCCCAACTGCCGCGCGCCTGTCACGCGGCCAGGGCAGGTGGGCCGGAGCCGGCGATGGCAGTTTCCGGCTCCGACCCGTGCAACCCACGCCGGGGTTACCCCTGTAGGACGGCGTCCGGAGCCCTCCGGTCGCAGGCCGCCCGTGACTGGGCGATAATGCAGGCAGCCAAGCCACCGCCTGTAAGGCCCCATGAGCGAATCACCACAGCCAGTATCCCCGTTGATTCAACGGCTGCACGCCTTCAGTCACTGGGTTTCAGTGGACTGTCTCGGCGGGCCGCGACCCTGGAAGCTCGCCTGGGTGGTGAATTTCCAGAAGGCCGGCACATTCGTTTTTCTCGGCCTGTTGATGGCCTGGTACGGCAACAACAGCCCGGGCGCCTGGATCTACCTTGCGATGCACGGCAGCTACGGACTGGTCTGGATCATCAAGGACCTGACCTTTCCCGATGCCTCCTGGCAACAGCCGGTTACCATCGCGGGAGGCGTGATGGCCTTTCTGGCCGTGTTGGGCTGGTACTGGGTTTTCGGCTGGTTGCTGATCGCCGCCCCGCAGCCGCCCGACTATCCCTTGCCCGACGGACCCTGGTTTGCACTGTGCATCAGCCTGTGCATCCTTGGCTGCGTGATCATGATCGCGGCGGACGCGCAGAAGTATTTCACTCTGCGGGTTCAGCGCGGGCTGATAACGGACGGCATGTTTCGTTATGTCCGGCATCCGAACTATCTCGGCGAAATGATGATCTACGGCAGTTTTGCGCTGATGGTCTGGCACTGGCTGCCGTTCCTGGTGCTGGCCTGGGTCTGGCTGGCGGTTTTTGCGGTCAATATGCACATGAAGGAAGCCAGTATGAGCCGTTACCCGGGCTGGGCCGAGTACCGGGAACGAAGCTGGTGGCTGATACCCGGCGTGCTCTAGCGCGCGGGAGGACGCTTGTCATGTGGTTCGCCGGCCTCGGGCTGTCGTGTTGATCGACTTGTGCCATCAATAGCCCTTCTGTTACACTTCGCCGGCTTCGCGTCAGGGTTTTTCTGAACCGAAGCATCCTTGTTTCACCCGGCATGGTCAGCGCTTAGCCCTGTGACCGGGGAGACTTTGAAGATCCTGGTGTCCCGCTCGGCCGGCATTGAATGCCCCGCCCGAGCTGCCGGGATCGCCAAACCCGTAAGGAGCAACAATGAGACATTACGAAATATGCTTCCTGGTCCACCCGGATCAGAGCGAGCAGGTTCCCGCCATGCTGGAACGTTACCAGGGCCTGATCGAAGAGAAGGGCGGCAAGATTCACCGCCTCGAAGACTGGGGCCGCCGTCAACTGGCCTTCTCCATCGCCAAGCTGCACAAAGCGCACTATGTGCTCATGAACATCGAGTGCGATGCGGAGACCCTGGCCGAGCTGGAAGGCATTTTCCGCTTTAACGATGCGGTTTTGCGTCACCTCACCGTGCGTCGTCAGGACGCGGTGGATGAGCAATCCGCCATCCTCAAAGCCAAGGAAGAAAAAGACAAGTCACAGAACGATCGTGATGGAGGTCGCCGTAGCGACCGCTCCGATCGGGATGACAGTGATTCCGACGACAACGAAGAGCAGGAGTCCGCATAATGGCACGCCAATTCCGTCGCAGAAAATACTGCCGTTTCACCGCGGAAGGTATTACCGAGATCGATTACAAGGACCTGAACCTTCTGAAGCAGTATGTCGGTGAATCCGGCAAGGTGGTTCCGAGCCGTATCACCGGCACCAAGGCCAAGTACCAGCGTCAGCTCGCCACCGCGGTGAAGCGCGCCCGCTTCCTGGCCCTGCTGCCTTACACCGATAACCAATGAGCTCGGGGAATACATCATGAAACTGATTCTTCTCGAAAAAGTGACCAACCTGGGTGAGCTCGGCGAAACGGTCGACGTGAAAGCAGGCTACGGTCGTAACTTCCTCGTACCCAAGGGCATTGCCCTGCCGGCAACCAAGGACAACGTGGCGGTCTTCGAAGAGCGCCGCGCAGACCTCGAAGCGGCTGCCAATGAGAAACTCGCCAAGGCCCGGGCGCGCGCGGAAGAACTTTCCGCCGTGGTGCTCAAGCTGGAGGCCAACGCTTCCGACGAGGGCAAATTGTTCGGTTCCATCGGTCCGCGCGAGATTGCCGACGCGGTAACCGCCACCGGCGTTGAGCTGGAGAAAGCGGAAGTAATCATGGGCGAAGGCCCGATCCGCAATACCGGCGCCTACGATGTGACCATCCAGCTGCATGCTGACGTGATCGGCGAAATCAAGGTCATCGTCAACGAGAACGACATTGTCGCTCTCGCCAAGGCTGACCGGGACGCCGATGTCGAGGCAGTTAAAGACGAGCTGGACTACGACACCGATGAAGTCGACGTGGTCGAAGCGGTACTCGACGATGAAGGCCTCGAGGGCCAGGTGCCCGTCGAATAAGACGAGCTCTGCCACCTTCAGTAATCTGCGATAGGCCGGCTCTTGCCGGCCTATTTGCATGGATTCCCTGTGCTATGCTTTTGGGCCGTTGCCAGGGCGTTGTCACCCTGCCGGCCGGGATAATCTGAACCAGCTTAAAGGTAGTTCTCCACACACCATGCCCGAAGCCAAACTGGCCAGCGTCGAACAACTCAAGGTGCCCCCGCACTCCATCGAGGCCGAGCAAGCAGTGCTTGGAGGCGTCATGCTTGCCGAGTCCGGTTACGAGGAAATCGCCGACCGGGTCAGGGAGGAAGACTTCTACCGCGAGGACCACCGGCTGGTTTTCCGCGCCATCACGGATCTCAATACCCACGGCAAGCCGGTTGACGCGATCACGGTCACTGAATGGTTCGAGAGCAACGGGTTGATTGACCGGATTGACGGGGGCGCCTACGTCGTCCAGTTGTCCAACATCACCCCCAGCGCCGCCAACATTCGCGCCTACGCGGACATCGTGCGGGAGAAAAGCATTCTGCGGTCCCTGATCGAGGTCGGCACAAAAATGGCCAGCAATGCCTACGGCAGTGATGGCCGTGACAGCAAGGAACTGCTGGAACTGGCGGAACGGGCGATTTTCGCCATCGCCGAGCGGGGCCAACGGGCCGGCCAGGGTTTTGTGTCTGTTCAAGAGACCCTGGATACGGCCTTCGAACGCATCCAGCAGCTGGTCCAGACCAAGGGTGACATCACCGGCATTCCGACCGGTTATCTTGATTTCGACAAAAAGACCGCCGGCCTGCAGGATTCCGACCTGATTATTGTCGCCGGGCGCCCGGCCATGGGCAAAACGACCCTGGCCATGAACATTGCCGAGAACGCGGCGATCAAGAGCGGCGTGCCGGTAGCGGTCTTCAGCATGGAAATGTCGTCCATCCAGCTGGTCATGCGCCTGTTTTCCTCCCTCGGTCAGATCGAGCAGGGCCGCCTGCGCACCGGCAACCTGGATGATATGGACTGGCCCAAGCTGACCAGCGCCATGAACCTGCTCAAGCGCAGCAAGATGTTCATTGACGAAACCCCGGCGCTGTCGCCGGCGGAGCTGCGCGCCCGGGCGCGGCGCCTGAAGCGCGAGCATGACATCGGGCTGATTGTCATTGACTACCTGCAGCTGATGCAGGTGCCCGGTAGCAACGAAAACCGCGCCAACGAAATTGCCGAAATCTCCCGTTCGCTCAAGGCCCTGGCCAAGGAGCTGAACCTGCCGGTGATCGCCCTGTCCCAGCTGAACCGTTCCCTCGAGCAGCGGCCCAACAAGCGCCCGGTGATGGCCGACCTGCGCGAGTCCGGCTCCATCGAGCAGGACGCGGACCTGATCGTGTTCATTTACCGCGACGAGGTCTACAACGAGGACACGCCGGACAAGGGCAAGGCGGAAATCATTATCGGCAAGCACCGCCATGGCTCCACCGGCACCATCGACCTGCTGTTCCAGGGGCCCTGGCTGCGCTTCGTCAACATGGCGCCGGACTATTTTCATGATGACGGGCTGGACTAGGCCGGCTTCCGCCCGGCGCTGCGTCTGCAGGAACTGTCATGACCCGCGAAGTTCTCGCCCGGATTGACCCGGAGGCCCTGCGCCTGAACCTGGCCCGCGCCCGTTCGCTGGCGCCCGGCAGCAAGGTTGTGGCGGTGGTTAAGGCTGACGGCTACGGGCATGGCGTGGAGCAGGTAGTAGCCGGCTTTGCCGCGGCGGATGTGCTCGCGGTGGCCACCACCCAGGGTCTGCAGGCAGTGCGCGCGGCTGGTTGGAACGGTCGCCTGCTGTTGTTGGAAGGTTTTGCCGGGCCGGAAGAGTTTGAGCTGGTGCACGAGGCCTGCGCCGAGTACGTGGTGCATCACGATTCACAGCTGTCGCTGCTGGCGCAGCGCGGTGGCCTGGCGGGTCTGCGGCCCTGGCTGAAGCTGGATACGGGCATGCACCGCCTTGGATTTCCTGCAAACCAGGCTGCGGCGCTGCGCGAACAGCTGGCGTCGCTAAGCGGCCTGGAGCCCATCCTGATGACTCATTTCGCCTGCGCTGATGAGCCCGGCAGCGGCAAGACGCAGGAGCAGATCGCCCGATTTGACCGCGCCACCGGGGGGCTTGATGGCGAAGTGTCAATGGCCAATTCGGCCGCATTGCTGAACTTTCCCGAAACCCACCGCGACTATGTGCGCCCGGGTCTCATGCTCTACGGTATTTCCCCGCTCGATGCCGAGACCGGCCGGGACCGTGGTTTGCGTCCAGCCATGACCCTGGGCTGCCGCCTGCTGGCAATCAACGACGTTCCTGCCGGCGAGACCGTGGGCTACGGCGCGCGTTTTACCTGTCCGGAACCCCTGCGTATCGGCGTGGCCGGCATTGGTTACGGTGATGGTTACCCCGTCGCCATTCCGGACGGGACGCCGGTGCTGCTTAACGGCCGTCGCGCGGCCATTGCCGGGCGGGTTTCCATGGACATGATCACCATTGACCTGCGTGGACATGATGATGCGCAGGTCGGCGACGAGGTGATCCTGTGGGGTGCTGACCTGCCGGTGGAGGAGGTGGCACGGCGTGCCGGCATGATTCCCTACGAACTGGTGACCGGTCTGACCAGCCGCGTGGAAAGAGCAGCGCTGGCCACCGGCGGCTGATTCAACCGGCGGCGGATTCCTCCTCGGTGAGGGCATACTTGCGCAGGTAACCCCGCAGCTGGTGGTAGGTCATACCCAGGTATTCCGCGGTTTTCTTCTGGTTAAAACGACACTGCTCCAGGGCCTGTTTTAACAGCTCGATTTCCAGATCCTGCACGTGCTCCTTGAAATCATAGGGTCCCTCCGGCGTGGCAGCCCCGGCCGCCGATGACTCCTGCCCGTTGGTCCCCGCCGGTCCCTGTGGCCGCCAGGGGGAGTCGAAGGGGTCAAACACGATGGCCGACACCTCCTCGTCCGGGTTGTCGCGGCTGTACACCGCCCGTTCAACCACGTTTTTCAGCTCCCGCACATTGCCCGGCCAGGGGTGCCGCAGCAATTCGAAGCGGGCGCTGTCATCAAAACCGGGGAACACTTCGTGTCCCATCTCCCCGGTCATGCGCATGGCAAAGTGTTCCGCCAGCGGCATGATGTCTTCCGGCCGCTCGCGCAGCGGGGGCAGGGTGATCACGTCAAAGGCCAGGCGATCCAGCAGGTCCGCGCGAAACTTGCCCAGCCTGGCCAGCGACGGCAGGTCCTCGTGGGTTGCGCCGATGATGCGCACATCCGTGCGCACGGTCTCGCTGCTCCCGACGCGCTCGAGCTCACCGTACTCGATCACGCGCAGAATTTTTTCCTGCACACGGGCCGAGGTGTTCGCCAGTTCGTCAAGAAACAGGCTGCCCCTGTTGGCCAGTTCAAATCGGCCCAGGCGCCGTTTCGCAGCGCCGGTGAACGAGCCCGCCTCGTGTCCGAACAGCTCGGTTTCCAGCAGCGATTCGGCCAGTGCGGCACAGTTCATTTTCACGAATGGCTGGTCCCAGCGACCTGAAAGGTAGTGCACACGCGCGGCAATCAGCTCCTTGCCGGTACCGCGCTCGCCGATAATCAGCACCGGCCGGTTCAGGGGGGCGACCCTGGATACGTGCTCCAGCACCTCCAGGAATGCGGGGGATTCCCCGATCAGTTGTTGTTCCTGCTGCTCCCTCAAAAGCTGTTCCATCGTCTTTGGCCTGCGCCCATTGTAGGAAAACCGGCCGCAATTTGCGTGGGCTGTCCGTCATGGCTGCAGCCCGGGTTAAAACGTTTATCATTCCACCTCAAACCAGGGGATGTACCGCACCATGGCAAGAACCAAGCTGACCTATACCTGCGAAGCCTGCAGCGCCGCACTGACCAAGTGGGCGGGCCAGTGTCCCGAGTGCCAGGCCTGGAATTCGATTCGTGAGGGTATCGCCGCGCCGCTGCCGTCGCTTGCCTCGATGAAGGGTGCGCGCAGCGGCTATGCGGGCGCGGCCGCCGCGGAGGACATCGTCAAGCTGTCCAGCGTGGATACGGCGGACCGTCCGCGCCGGTCGACCGGACTCAAGGAGCTCGATCGCGTGCTTGGCGGCGGCCTCGTGGACGGTTCCGTGGTGTTGTTGGGTGGCGATCCGGGAATCGGCAAGTCCACGCTGTTGCTGCAGGCCACTGCCGCCATGGCGGCCGCCGGAGAGTGTCTCTATGTCACGGGCGAAGAATCCTTGCAGCAGATCAGCCTGCGCGCCCGTCGCCTGGGCCTGCCGACGGACAAGCTCGACTGCCTCACGGAAACCTGCGTGGAGCGGGTGCTGGGCGCGGTGGCGGCGCGGCAGCCTGCCATCGTGGTGATCGACTCGATACAGACCCTGTTTTCTGAACAGGTGCAGTCCGCTCCCGGTTCCGTATCGCAGGTCCGCGAATCCGCAGCGGCCCTGGTGCGCTATGCAAAGCAGGCGCAGTGCACGATGTTGCTCGTCGGCCACGTGACCAAGGAGGGCGCACTTGCCGGTCCCCGCGTGCTGGAGCACATGGTCGACGCGGTGCTGTACTTTGAAAGCGACAGCGGCAGCCGTTACCGCATCGTGCGCTCGGTGAAGAACCGCTTTGGCACGGTGAACGAGCTCGGCATCTTCGCCATGACCGGCGAGGGGCTGAAACAGGTCAAGAACCCGTCGGCGATTTTCCTTACCGGCAGCGAGGCCGCGCCCGGCAGTGCGGTGACCGTGGTACGGGAGGGCACCCGGCCCATGCTGCTGGAGTTGCAGGCGCTGGTGGACACCAGCCACCTGTCCAACCCGCGGCGCGTGGTCGTGGGCCTGGATGCCGCCCGGCTGGCCATGCTGATCGCGGTGCTGCACCGGCACGGTGGCGTGAGTCTCGGCGACCAGGATGTGTTTATCAACGTGGTGGGTGGCATGCGCCTGGCGGAAACCGGCTGTGACTTGCCCCTGGCGCTGGCGTTGATGTCCAGTTTTCGGGACAAACCGCTGGCAGAGCGCCAGGTCGTTTTCGGCGAGGTAGGCCTGGGCGGTGAAATCCGGCCGGTGTACAACGGCGAGGAGCGGCTGAAAGAGGCGGCGACCCATGGATTCACGCGCGCCGTGGTGCCGGCGGGTAATGCGCCCCGCAAGCCCATTGAGGGCCTCGAAGTGATCGCGGTTAAGCGTATTGATGAGGCGCTGGAGCAGGGCTTTAACTAGATCCCCGGCCGCGCCCGGTTAATTGCCTGTCAAGATCTTTTCTCAGCTCCAGCTCTCGTGGAGTAACCACTCCAGCACGAACTTGCTGCCGAAGTAAGCCAGCGTCAGGATCACCACGCCCCCGAGCGTGAAGCGCACCGCGGTGCGTCCGCGCCAGCCGCGAAAGCGGCGACCCCAGAGCAGGACGCCGAACACGACCCAGGCCAGGATGGACAGTATGGTCTTGTGCGCCAGGTGCTGGGCAAACATGTCGGAGATAAACAGCAGCCCGGAGACCAGGGACACGGTCAGCAGAATGAAGCCCAGGCTGATGAGCGTGAACAGCAGCGATTCGAGCACGTCGAGCGCCGGCAGGGCGCGGACAAAGCGGTTCAGGTGGTGACGCCGCAGGAAGTGATCGCTGATCGCCAGGAACACCGCGTAAATCGCTGCCAGGCCCAGGAAACTGAAGGCCATGACCGAGGAGACCACGTGCAGGCCAATCGCCGGCGAGGCGTTTTGCAGGATATTTCCCGGCGCCGGGATAGCCCATTCAGCCAGCAGCAGCACGCCGGCCATGGGCAGGGCGATGAGGCCGGCGGCAAACAGCCGGTTGGGTGTCACCGCCGCGAGCAGCAGCAAAACCACCACCACCAGGGCGCACAGCGACATGACGTTGAGAAAACTGAGCTGCACCGGGGTGTGGAGAAACCAGTGCTGGGCTTGTGCGGCCGCGTGCAGGACCACGCCGGCAGCAGCGATGACCGCCGGCGCCCGGGAGACTTTTACCTCCCGGCCCAGCAGGTTCCGGTACAGCAGGCCGGCCGCGAGCAGGTAGCAGGCTGCGGCGGCGAGAAGAAAAACGTCATGCATGGCGAACAATAGGCTCCGAACACCGAATTCGGTCGTTATAATACCTGACCGAAACGAGCGGAGTAGCGAATGTTTTCCAATCTCAGCGAGCGCCTTTCCGGGACGCTGCAGAAACTGAAAGGCAAAGGCCGGCTGACCGAGGATTCGATCAGTGATGCCCTGCGCGAGGTGCGGGTGGCCCTGCTTGAGGCTGACGTGGCCCTGCCCGTGGTCAAGGGCTTTATCGACCAGGTGCGCGAACGCGCCCTGGGCCAGGAAGTACTGAAAAGCCTGACGCCGGGCCAATCACTGGTGAAGATCGTCAATGACGAGCTGATCCGGGTGATGGGCGAGGAAAACAGCGCCCTGAACCTGGCCGCAAGTCCGCCGGTGGTCGTCATGCTCGCAGGCCTGCAGGGTTCGGGTAAAACGACCACCACCGCCAAACTCGCACGACTGCTGATCAAGGATCAGAACAAGAAGGTCATGGTGGTCAGTTGCGACGTTTATCGTCCGGCCGCCATCAAGCAGCTGGAGACGCTCGCGGACCAGGTGGGTGCAACCTTTCATGCCTCCTCTCCGGACCAGTCGCCGGTAGACATTGCGCGCGGCGCTCTCGACGAGGCGCGGCGCAGCTTTATGGACGTGCTCCTGGTCGACACGGCCGGCCGCCTGGCGGTTGACGAGGCCATGATGAACGAGGCGCGCGCGATTTCCGCGGCGGTCAAGCCCACGGAATTGCTGTTCGTGGTCGACAGCATGACCGGTCAGGATGCGGCCAACACGGCCCGGGCCTTCGACGAGGCCCTGCCGCTGACCGGCGTGGTGCTGACCAAGACCGACGGCGATGCGCGCGGCGGTGCCGCTCTCTCCGTTCGCCAGGTGACCGGCAAGCCGATCAAATTCATCGGCTCCGGGGAAAAAACCGATGCCTTGCAGCCGTTTTACCCGGACCGCATCGCTTCGCGGATTCTCGGCATGGGCGACGTCCTGTCACTGGTTGAAGAGGTTACCGCCAGGGTTGACAAGGACAAGGCGGAAAAGCTGGTTAAAAAGCTGCGTCGCGGCGCCGGTTTCAGCCTGGAAGATTTCAAATCACAGATGCAGCAGATGGACCAGATGGGCGGTCTCAGCGCCCTGGCCGAAAAGATGCCCGGCATGGGCCAGTTGCCCCAGCAGGCGCGCAAGCAGCTGGACGACAAGCAAACGGGCCGCATGGTGGCCATCATCAATTCCATGACGCCCCAGGAGCGGGACTTTCCCGACGTGATTCGTGGCTCCCGCAAGCGTCGTATCGCCAACGGTTCGGGAACCTCGATCCAGGAGGTCAACAAGCTGCTCAAGCAGTTCGCGCAGATGCAGAAGATGATGAAAAAGTTCGGCAAGGGCGGCATGGCGAAAATGATGAAACAGCTCAGTCGCCTGCAGGGCGGGCAGGGTGGTCCGCCGGGTCGCTTCCGGCGCTAGGGCGGGCGCTCCGGGTGGAGCGTTCAGGGCCGGTGCAGGTATTCCTCGATGAACCGCTCGGCCGTCACCCCGTAGACCAGCCAGAATTCGCCGTCGTCCTCGACCATGTCGCGGTACTTCATGCCGAGTTTTTGCAGGATGGTGATCGAGGGCAGGTTTTCCCGCATGGCGCGGCCGATGATGGTCTGCAGTCCGAACTGCCGGAATCCGGCCTCCAGGGCGGCGCGCGCCGCTTCCGTGGCATAGCCCTGGGACCAGTACTCCCGGAACAACCGCAGTCCGAGATCCACCTCCCCGGTCTGGTCGGAACGACGCAGGCCGCAGAAACCCACAAACGTCCCGTCTGAACGGCGTTCCAGGGCCCAGCGGCCAAACCCGTCCTTGTCATAGGCATCATAGTTCCGGATGAAGCGGCGGGCGGCAGAGACGTCGACAAACGGCGCGTCGCCGGTATAACGGGTTACTTCCGGGTCCGTATTCAGGCGATAGAGTTCCGTCGCGTCGTCTTCGCGAAACTCGCGAAGGCGCAAACGGGGTGTTTCCAGGATGAAGGGCTCTCTGGCCAATTCCAAATCCGCTGCCGGGTTCCGCCGTTGACTTTATCCCTACCAACGGGGGTGCTCAAGCCCCCCGGGGCGGCCAGGGAACAGCCCTTGCGGCGTTGCCGGGTTGTCATGTGCAAGCGCTTGTTTTCTTTTGTGCAGGTACGGGTTAGAATAGGCGGTTTCCTGAGCTCGGCTCAGCCTTGCGCTGTGGATGTGTGAAAGCATTCCGGGGCGGAAGAACTACTCTGCAGCCGGCCGGGATAAAAGATACCCCGAGCGGTATGAACAGTTATCGGTGGGCCGCTAGTGCCGTCCCGCCCTGGAACAGTGCCCGCCGGTGAATCGGCAGGCGCCCTGAAAAGAAGGTTTTAGCACCATGGTAAAAATTCGTTTGTCGCGCTCCGGCGCCAAGAAGCAGCCGTTCTACCACATCGTGGTGACGGACAGCCGCAACAAGCGCGACGGTCGTCGGATCGAGCGCATCGGCTTTTTCAACCCCGTGGCCCGTGGCCAGGAAGAGCGCCTGCGCCTCGACCTTGAGCGCGTGGAGTACTGGACCGGCGTCGGCGCCCAGTACAGCGAACGCGTTCGCCACCTGGTGAGCGAAGCCCGCGGAGCCGCAACCGCTTCCTGAAGCGGTCGCTGGCTGGCCGCCGTGAGCGACCAAGCTGAAGAGGTTCTGATCGGCCAGGTGTCTGGCGTTCATGGACTGAAAGGGTGGCTGAAAATCCACTCGTTCACCGACCCGCGTGCCGCCGTCTTTGACTACCAGCCCTGGTTGCTGGGAGACGAGAGAAAGGCGGTCACGCTGGAACGGGGTCAGCCGAATGGCAAGACCCTGATCGCACTGCTGCCGGGCGTCGAGAACGTCGAGCAGGCCCGGGTTCTGGTCGGGCAGGATATCCGGGTGCCGCGAGCGGCACTGCCGGAGACCGGCGAAGGACAGTGGTACTGGTCAGACCTGATCGGTCTGGCGGTAATCAACCGCGAGGGTGTGCCGCTGGGCACGGTGCGGCGGATGATTGAAACCGGCGCCAATGACGTGATGGTGCTGGAGGGTGACCGGGAACGGCTGATCCCGTTCCTGACCGGGCAGGTGATCGAACAGGTCGACCTGGAAGCGGGTCAGATACTGGTTGACTGGCACCCGGAAGACTGACGGCGTGCTCCCTGGAGAGCGGCTGCGATGACCGAAAAGCGATTTGACGTCATCACCCTGTTTCCCGAAGCCGTGGAGGCCATGGTGAAACTGGGGGTGACCGGCCGGGCCTTTGAGCAGGGGCACGCCAGGTTGCAGTGCTGGAACCCGCGTGATTTTGCCCGCGACCGGCACAACACGGTGGATGACCGGCCCTACGGGGGCGGACCCGGCATGGTAATGACGGTTGAGCCGCTGGGCAGTACCATCCGGGCGGCGAAGGCGGCCAACCCCGGTGCGCCGGTCAGTTTGCTGAGCCCGCAGGGCCGCACCCTGGACCAGGATGCGGTACGGGAACTGGCGCAGCGGGATGGATTCATCCTGCTGTGCGGCCGGTATGAGGGCATTGACGAGCGCCTGATCGAGGCCGAGGTGGACGAAGAATGGTCCATCGGCGATTACGTGCTCAGCGGCGGCGAGTTGCCCGCGGCGGTGCTGATCGATTCGGTGCTGCGGCTGGTTCCCGGCGTGCTGGGTGACGCGGCGTCGGCCCAGGAGGACTCCTTCATGGAGGGCCTGCTGGACCATCCGCACTACTCGCGGCCGGAAGCGGTCGACGGGCGGCGGGTGCCGGAGGTGCTGCTTTCGGGCGATCACGGCGCCATCGAGCGCTGGCGCAGGCAGCAGGCGCTGGGGCGGACCTGGCAACGGCGGCCGGATTTGCTGGAACAAGTTGAGCTGGATAGCGATGACCGGGCACTGCTCGAGGCGTTTATCCGGGAACATGAATAACATTTGAACTTACCGGGCCGAAACGGCCCCGCAGGAAAGGACAGAGCAATGAACATCATTGACCAGATCAACCAGGAACAGATGAGCAGGGAACTGCCGAGCTTCGCGCCCGGCGACACCATCGTCGTCAACGTGAAGGTGAAAGAGGGCAACCGTGAGCGCGTGCAGGCCTTCGAAGGCGTTGTCATCGCCATCCGTAACCGCGGCCTGAACTCCGCCTTCACCGTCCGTAAAATGTCCCACGGCACCGGCGTGGAGCGTGTGTTCCAGACCTACAGCCCGATGATCGACTCCGTGATGGTCAAGCGCAGAGGCGACGTGCGTCGCGCCAAGCTGCACTACCTGCGTGGTCGCGAAGGCAAGAGCGCGCGTATCAAGGAAAAGCTCAACCGGGCCTGAGCTTCCGGTCCGGGTGCAACCCGGCCCGCCTGGCGAAGGCCTGCGGCAGAGCGGGTGTTACCGGGATCCGGTAACGTCCGCACAGCCGCTGAGCATATCGAGAGACGTCGACCCCCGCGGGCCGGCGTCTTTCTTTTGCCCGCAATAAACCCCTGCGCCATGGAAGTGGCAAGCCTGTCTTGAATCAGGCGGAGAAAGCCCTATCTCTCCGACAGTTCAAGAATTTCCAAGGCTTATGAACCAGACAACCGAAAAACACGATTTTCAAGCCGAGGTTCAGGAAGTCCTGAACCTCATGACCCATTCGCTTTATTCCAACAAGGAAATCTTCCTGCGGGAGCTGATTTCCAATGCCTCCGACGCCTGCGACAAGCTGCGTTTCGAGGCGCTGAGCGATGACAGCCTACTCGGTGGCGATGCGGAACTGGCGATCGAGATTGAAGCGGACAAGGACAAGCGCCTGCTGATCATTCGCGACAACGGTATCGGCATGAGCCGCGACGAGGTCGTGGAAAACATCGGCACCATCGCCCGCTCAGGCACGCGACGCTTCATCGAGCAGGCGCAAGCAGCGACGAGGGCTTCGACCAGAACCTGATCGGCCAGTTCGGCGTGGGGTTCTACTCCGCGTTTATCGTGGCCGACACGGTGACGCCTGCACACGCGACGGGCCGGCAGTGAGGCCGCCGAGGGCGTGCGCTGGATGTCGACCGGTGACGGCAGCTACGAGATCGGCAGCCTGGATCTGCCCCGCCAGGGCACGGAAGTCATCCTGCACCTGAAAGAAGGCGAGGAAGAGTTCCTGGACAACTGGACGCTCAAGTCCCTGGTCAGCCGCTACTCGGACCACATCGGCTTCCCGATTCGCCTGAAGGAGACGGTGAAGAGCAAGGAAGAGGATGGCGAGGACACGGTGGAGTGGAAGACCATCAACCAGGCATCCGCGCTCTGGACCCTGCCCAAGAGCGACATCTCCGACGAGGAATACCGGAACTTCTACCAGCACATCAGCCACGACATGGATGAGCCGCTGGCCTGGGCCCACAACCAGGTGGAAGGGGCGCAGAACTACACCTCGCTGCTGTACCTGCCCGGCAAGGCGCCGCTGGACTTCATGATGCAGCGCGACGAGCGGCACGGCCTGAAGCTGTACGTGAAGCGCGTGTTCATCATGGATGCCGCTGAGCAGCTGCTGCCGCATTACCTGCGTTTTGTGCGCGGCGTGGTGGATTCGGATGATCTGCCGCTCAACGTATCGCGCGAGTTGCTGCAGGAAAACGATGCCTGCGCAAGATTCGCGGCGCCGTGGTGAAACGCAGCCTGGACCTGATCGCGCGCCTGGCCAAGGACGAGCGCAGAAAACTACGCCACGTTCTGGGCGCAATTCGGCACCGTGCTGAAAGAAGGCCTGGTCGAGGACATGGGCAACCAGGCGAAAGATTGCCGGGCTGCTGCGCTTTACCTCCACGAAGGACCCGGAGGCCGGTGACGTGGTCGAGCCTGGCCGACTACATCGAGCGCATGCCCGAGGGCCAGGACACGATCTGGTACGTCACCGCCGACAACCTCAAGGCCGCGCGCCACAGCCCGCACCTGGAAGTGTTCCGCAAACAGGGCATCGAGGTGCTGCTGATGCACGAGCGCATCGACGAATGGATGATGGGCTACTTCAACGAGTTTGACGGCAAGACGCTGCGCTCGGTCGCCAAGGGCGAGGTCAACCTGGATGCTGACGCCGACGAGACGGATGACAGCGGAACAGCCCGAACTGCTCAAGCGCATGCAGGCCGTGCTCGCTGACGAGGTGCAGGAGGTTCGCGTGAGCAAACGCCTGACCGATTCGGCCTCCTGCCTGGTGCTGAACGAGCATGAAATGGCCCTGCACCTGCGCCGCATGCTGGAACAGGCCGGCCAGGAGTTGCCGGACAGCAAGCCGGTGCTGGAGGTTAACCTGGAGCACCCGCTGGTCCAGCGCCTGGGCGAAACGGACGCTGAGGCGGACTTCGAGGACTGGACGCACATCATCTTCGAGCAGGCCGTGCTTGCCGAGGGTGGCCAGCTGGAAGACCCGGCCGCCTTTGTCAGCCGTCTGAACCGGTTGATCCTGGCAGCTTGATTGTTGTCCACACCGGACCGGAAACGCCGCACCAACGTGCGGCGTTTCTGTATCTGGCCATCACCAGCGAATTCAGCTGACAAGCCGGTCAAAGGCTGAATGATTGAGCCCATGGTGCGCATCGATAAATGGCTGTGGGCAGCCCGCTTCTTCAAAACCCGCGTCCCTGGCGCGCGCTGCCGTGCAGGGCGGCAAGGTGCAGCTCAACGGCGCGCGCGTCAAGCCCGCCCGCACCCTCGACCTGGATGACGAGTTAGCGATCCAGAAAGGGGAGGAGCGCTGGACCATCACCGTGCTGGACCTCAATGACAAGCGCGGCCCCGCCAGCGAGGCTCAAAAGATGTATGCCGAATCAGAAGAAAGCCGCCTGCAGCGCGAGGCCCGCGCGGAACAGCGCCGCCTGGAGCGCGAGGCCAATGCCGGCCGGGAACGCCGTCCGGACAAACGCCAGCGGCGTCAGATCATCCGTTTCCGGCAGGACCGTGAGCCCTAGCTGTCTTCCAGGTCCTTGAGACGATAAAGAAGGTCCAGGGCCTCGCGGGGTGTGAGCTCATCGGGGTTTACTGAACCCAGTGTCTCGCGCAGCAGGTCGGGCTGCATGGTTTGCTCGGGTGCCGTCTTGTCTTCCGGGGGTGCCGCACCAAACAGGCTCATCTGCGGCCCGCTGTTGGGCTGCGACTCCAGTTCGTGCAGGTAGCGCTTCGCCTGGCGCAGCACCGCTGCCGGCACACCGGCGAGGGCGGCGACCTGCAGGCCATAGCTCTGGCTGGCCGGCCCCTCATCCACCGCATGCAAAAAGACGATCCGGTCGCCGTGCTCCACGGCGCGCAGGTGCACGTTAAACACCCCGTCCCGCTCCGCCGCCAGCTGGGTCAGCTCGAAATAATGCGTGGCAAACAGCGTGAACGCGCGCACCTGCTGCGCCAGGTGGTCGGCGCAGGCCCAGGCCAGGGCCAGGCCGTCATAGGTGCTGGTGCCGCGACCGATCTCGTCCATCAACACCAGGCTGTGATCGCGTGGCGTTGTGCAGGATATTGGCGGTTTCCGTCATCTCCAGCATGAAGGTGGAGCGGCCGCGGGACAGGTCATCGCCGGCGCCGATGCGGGTGAAGATGCGGTCCACCTGGCCGATCCGCGCCTCGCTGGCGGGCACCCAGCTGCCGGCGTGGGCGAGCAGAACGATCAGCGCCGTCTGGCGCATGTACGTCGACTTGCCACCCATGTTCGGGCCGGTGACCACCAGCATGCGCCGCTCCGGATCCAGGCGGATGTCGTTGGGGGTGAAGGGCTGCATCCTGCACCGCCTCGATCACCGGGTGGCGGCCGGCGCGGATATCGAAACCGGGGCTGTCGATCAGCTCTGGCCGGCAGAAATCCAGCGCCAGGGCGCGCTCGGCAAAGGCGCACAGCACGTCCAGCCGGGCCAGGGCGCTGGCCATGCGCTGCAGTGCCGGCAAGGCTAGCCTGCAAGTTCGCGCAATCAGCTGCTCATAGCAGTGCTGCTCCCGGGCCAGGGCGCGCTCGCGGCTGGACAGCACCTGGTCCTCAAAGGTTTTCAGTTCCTCGGTGATGTAGCGCTCCGCCGCCTTCAGGGTCTGGCGTCGCGTGTAATGGGTCGGCACCTTGGCCGTATGGGCATGGCTGATCTCGATGTAATAGCCATGCACCCGGTTGTAGCCCACCTTCAGCGTGCCGATGCCGGTGGCCGCTTTTTCCTGTTGCTCGTAATTGAGCAGAAAGTCATTGGCGTTTTCCGACAGGTTGCGCAGCTCGTCGAGCTCCGGTCAAAGTCCGTCGGCGATCACCCCGCCGTTGCGCAGCAGGACCGGTGGCTCGTCGACCAGGGCACGCTCCAGCAAGTCCTGCAGATCCGGGAACAGCTGGATGGAGCGGCGCAGCGTCATCCAGCACATCGTCATTCGCGACCTGCAAGCGTCTCATGCACATCCGGCAGGCAGGCCAGGGTGCTGCGCAGCGTCGAGAGGTCGCGGGGCCGGGCCGAGCCCAGGCCGACGCGGGTCAGGATCCGCTCCACGTCGCCGGCGCCGCGCAGCTGCTCGCGCAGGGCATCCAGCACGCCGGTCTGCAGCAGGGCCTCGATGGTGCCGGTGCCGCGCGCCCAGGCGTGCCTTGTCACGAATCGGGTTGACCAGCCAGCGCCGCAGCAGGCGCCCGCCCATGGGCGTGATGCTGCTGTCCATGACGCCGACCAGCGTATGTGCGTCATTGCCTTCCGGGTGGGTGAGGATCTCCAGGTGGCGCCGCGTTGAGCGCATCCAGGTGCAGCTGCGTACCCGCCTGCTCCAGCTGCAGGCCCTGCAGATGGGGCAGGGCGCCGCGCTGGGTTTCCTGGGCGTACTGCAGCAGGGCGCCGGCGGCGCTGATCACCGCGGGCTTGTCCTCGATGCCGAAGCCGGACAGGTCGCGGGTTTCGAACTGTTCACTGAGCAGCCGGGCGGCGGATGGCGTCTCGTAGTGCCAGGGGCCGCTGCGCCGCAGCCCGCGGTGATGATCCAGCGCTCCGGCCAGCGGGCAATCCTCGGCAATCAGCAACTCCACGGCCTGCAGACGTTCGAGCTGCGCCTCCAGCTCATTCTGATCCGCCAGTTCACGGGCATGGAACTGGCCCGGCGGACAGGTCCAGCCAGGCCAGCGCCAGCTGTTTGCCCTGCGTGGCTACTGCCGCCAGCAGGGTATCGCGGCGTTCCTCCAGCAGGGCTTCGTCGGTGACCGTCCCCGGCGTAATGATGCGCACCACCTCGCGCTCAACCGGGCCCTTGCTGGCGGCCGGGTCGCCAACCTGCTCGCAGATGGCCACGGACTCGCCCTTGCGCAGCAGCCGCGCCAGGTAGCTGTCCGCCGCGTGGTGCGGCACCCCCGCCATGGGGATGGGCTGGCCATTGGATTCGCCGCGGGTGGTCAGCGTGATGTCGAGCAATCCGGCGGCGCGCCGCGCGTCGTCGTAGAACAGCTCGTAAAAATCACCCATGCGGAAGAACAGCAGAATGTCAGGGAAATCGGCCTTGATGCGCAGGAATTGCTGCATCAGGGGGGTATGGCCGGAAAGGGCTTCGCTGGCTGGCGCTGACATCGGCGGAAGTGTAACGTACGGCGCTGAACTGATGAAGCGGCCCCGTTCCGGGCCGGACAGGAATCGTGCCTTATGACGGACAAAACGGTCGCCGAGCTGGATGGTGAAATTGCGGACGTGGTCAGGGAACTGGCTGATGCGCTGCGTGACAAGGGCTGGATGCTGTGCACGGCTGAATCCTGCACCGGTGGCTGGATGTCCAAGGTCTGCACGGACCTGCCCGGCAGCTCAGACTGGTTTTATGGCGGCTATGTCTGCTACAGCTACCCGGCCAAGGAGCACCAGCTGGGCGTGATCCAGGACGACCTGGTGCAACACGGTGCAGTGAGTGAAGAGATCGCCTCGCAGATGGCCCTGGGCGCCCGCCGCGGCAGCTCGGCGGGCGTCACTGTTGCGGCCACCGGTATTGCCGGGCCCGGCGGGGGATTGCCCAACAAGCCTGTCGGGCTGGTGTGCTTTGGCTGGTCGGTGAGTGGCGGTCGCATCAAGACCGACAGCCAGGTGTTTAAGGGCGACCGGGACCAGGTCCGGCGCCAGACCGTTCTGTACGGTCTTCGTGGTGTGCTGGTTGTGCTGGACGAGCTGTCCGACTGACCGGCCGGAGGGTTGGCGGGGACGTTTCTGCGCTCCGGCAACGTCGTCTTCGGTCCGTTATCGCATTTTGAGAAAGCCCGCGGGCATGATCACCCTCAAGCGACGTCCGGGGGACGATACTTCGTATCACTTTCAGCACCACCGGCGAACCCCGGATTTGCTTCCGGCCCGGCTGTGACACGGCCAGGCGGACGAAATCCGGATGTTGCCGGGGTGTTGGGCGTCAGCTTATGTAGGAATAAGTCCCTTCGTCGAAGAACGCGTCGAAGGTCACAACGGGCTATGTATAATTTGCCCCAGGCGGAGCACACATCCGCATCAAGCCAGGAGAGGAAACCGTGGACGATAATCGCAAACAGGCCCTGACGGCCGCACTGTCCCAGATCGAACGCCAGTTCGGTAAAGGGGCCATCATGCGCATGGGTGACGGCACCCGCGCCAACGTTGATGTCATTTCCACCGGGTCCCTGACCCTGGACGTGGCGCTGGGTATCGGCGGGGTTCCCCGCGGCCGCGTCATCGAGATTTACGGCCCGGAATCCAGTGGTAAAACCACCATGACGCTGCATGTCGTTGCCGAGGCCCAGAAGGCCGGCGGCACCGCGGCCTTCGTGGATGCGGAGCATGCGCTGGATCCGCAGTATGCAGAAAAGCTCGGCGTCAACGTCGAGGACCTGCTGGTCTCCCAGCCGGACACGGGCGAACAGGCGCTGGAAATCACCGACATGCTGGTGCGCTCCGGCGCGGTCGATATCGTCGTGGTGGACTCGGTCGCCGCGCTCACGCCCAAGGCGGAAATCGAGGGTGATATGGGTGACTCCCACGTCGGCCTGCAGGCCCGTCTCATGTCCCAGGCGCTGCGCAAGCTGACCGGTAATATCAAGCGCTCCAATACCACGGTCATCTTCATTAACCAGATCCGCATGAAGATCGGTGTCATGTTCGGCAGCCCGGAAACCACCACCGGGGGCAACGCGCTCAAGTTTTACTCCTCCGTGCGTCTCGACATCCGCCGCATCGGCGCGATCAAGAAGGGCGACGAGGTCGTGGGCAACCAGACGCGCGTGAAGGTGGTGAAGAACAAGATGGCCCCACCGTTCCGCCAGGCGGAATTCGAGATTCTTTACGGCCAGGGCGTGTCCCACGAGGGCGAACTGATCGACCTGGGTGTGCTCCACAACATCGTGGACAAATCCGGTGCCTGGTATTCCTACAACGGCGATCGCGTCGGCCAGGGCAAGGAAAACGCCCGGGATTTCCTGAAGGACAACCCCGAAATCGCGGCGGAGATCGAGCAGCGCATTCGCGAGATTCTGCTGCCGGATGAAAAGGCCAAGGCGGCTGAGAAAGAAGACGTTCCGGTTGCCGAGTAAGCGGCGCCAGGCTGGTCCGGGACGCTGATCCCGGGCGGCGATAGTGACGGTGCATTGTTTTCATGGCAGGTGATCCGACCGAGTTCTCCGAGAGTGACGTGATGGCCATGGCCATGCGTTTCCTGGGGCGCCGTGAGCACGCCCGCCAGGAATTGCTGCGTAAACTCACCCAGCGTGGTGTTGACGAGGCGCTCGCCGGGCGTGTGATCGACGACCTGGCGGAGCAGAACCTGCAAAGCGAACTCCGCTATGCCGAGGCCCATGCGCGGCAGCGCGTCGGTCGCGGATACGGCGCGAGCCGAATCCGTATGGAATTGCGCGGCAAGGGCATCGACGATGCCCTGATCGGCACCGTGATTGAGCCCTTTGAAGAAGACTGGTACACGCTCGCTCTTGACTGGGCGCGGCGCAAGCACCGCGGCGAGCTTGATGAAAAGGCCCGCGCGCGTCTGTATCGCGGCGGCATGAACCGCGGTTTCACCCATGACCAGGTCATGCGCGCCATCGACCAGCTGCGCAGCGAGTCCGCGGATGTCTGACCAGTCTTCAAAAGCGGCTTAATTTCCCGGTTTTTGGGCTTTTTTGCCGGTTAGGGTGGACTTGACCGCCTGTCGGCTATACCTTCCGTGCATTGCCCTTTGAAGCTGAAACTCTGCTGTGAAAACGACGCCCGAAATCCGCCAGGCCTTCCTGGATTTCTTCGCCGAAAAAGGCCACCAGGTGGTGCCATCCAGTTCCCTGGTGCCTGCTGATGACCCGACCCTGCTGTTCACCAACGCGGGCATGAACCAGTTCAAGGATGTTTTCCTTGGCGCGGACCAGCGCGCCTATACGCGAGCGGCGTCCTCCCAGAAATGTGTCCGCGCCGGCGGCAAACACAACGACCTCGACCAGGTCGGCTATACCGCCCGGCATCACACCTTCTTCGAAATGCTGGGCAACTTCAGCTTCGGGGACTATTTCAAACGCGACGCGATCCGCTATGCCTGGGAATTGCTGACCGGGGTCTTCGGACTGCCGGCCGACCGGCTGTGGGTCACCGTTTACCACACGGACGACGAGGCATTCGCAATCTGGCGGGACGATATTGGCCTGGGTGAAGAACGCATTCTGCGGATCGGGGACAAGCCCGGCGGGGCCGAGTTTGACAGCGATAATTTCTGGGCCATGGGTGACACGGGTCCCTGTGGTCCATGCAGCGAGATTTTCTACGACCACGGCGACCATATCGAGGGGGGGCTGCCGGGGACAGAAAACGAGGACGGTGACCGCTTTGTAGAAATCTGGAACCTGGTTTTCATGCAATTCGACCGCGGCGCCAGCGGCGAACTGGCGCCATTGCCGGCGCCCTGCGTGGACACGGGCATGGGGCTTGAGCGCATTGCGGCGGTTCTGCAGGGCACGCACGACAACTACCTCACGGACCAGTTCCAGACCCTGATCCGGACCGCGGCTGAGCTTACCGGGGCGCAAAGCCTGGAAAGCAAATCCCTGCGCGTCATTGCCGATCATGCGAGGGCCTGCAGTTTCCTGGTGGGTGATGGCGTGCTGCCCTCCAACGAGGGGCGGGGCTATGTGCTGCGCCGCATCATCCGGCGCGCCGTGCGGCATGGCTACATGCTGGGGCAGAGCAAACCCTTCTTTTACCGCATGGTGGAAGCCCTGGCCGGGACCATGGGTGATGCCTACCCGGTGCTGGTCAAGGATGGCAGCCGCATATCCCAGGTGCTGGAGGATGAAGAGCGACGCTTTGCCCGGACCCTGGACACGGGCATGGGCATCCTGCGCAAGGTGATGGAGCGCAGCCAGGCAGGCGAGGCGATTGACGGGGAAACCGCATTTCTGCTCTATGACACCTACGGTTTTCCGCTGGACCTGACCGAGGATATCGCGCGGGAGAACGGGCTTGCGGTGGACCGGCAGGGTTTCGATGCGGCCATGGCCGAGCAGCGCCAGCGTGCGCGGGAAGCCGGCCAGTTCAACCGGCAGGAAACGATTTCCGCCGAGGCGGTGCAGGCGCTTCCGGCGACCGTGTTTACGGGCTATAGCTGTGAGGAAGGGGACAGCACCGTGGCCGGCATCCTGGTCAACGGTCAGCGTGTCAAGGCGCTGGAAGCCGGGCAGGAGGGCGTTGTCCTCCTGGATGAGACACCGTTCTACGCCGAATCCGGCGGTCAGGTTGGTGATACCGGGCTTATTGACGGGCATGACACTCATTTCGTGGTGAGCGACACGCAAAAGCTCGCGGGTAAGTTCCATGGGCACATCGGAACCTTGCACAAGGGCCGGCTGGAAGTGGGCCAGGCCGTGCACGCCGCGATTGACGCCGACCGCCGCCAGTCGATCGTCCTGCACCATTCAGCGACCCACCTGTTGCACAAGGCGCTGCAGGATCTGCTGGGCGATCACGTGGAGCAGCGGGGTTCACTCGTTGCCCCGGACCACCTGCGGTTTGACTTCTCCCACCCGCGCCAGGTCAGCAGCGAGGAGTTGCGCCGGATCGAGCGGCGGGTGAATGCCGACATTCGGCAGAACCCGGATACGACCGCGGAAATCATGTCCTTCGACGATGCGCTGCAGACCGGCGCCATGGCCCTGTTCGGCGAAAAATACGGGGACGAGGTGAGGGTTTTGCGTTTCGGGGATCTTTCCACGGAACTGTGCGGTGGCACCCATGTTCACCGGGTCGGTGATATCGGCCAGTTCAAGATCGTCAATGAAACCGCCGTCGGCGCCGGTATTCGACGCATTTTTGCGGTCGCCGGCGAAACCGCCGTGGCGGCGGTCCAGGCCCAGGAAGAGCGCCTGCAAACCGTTGCAAGCGCCCTCAAGGTGGGGCCGGATGAGGTCGAGCAGCGCCTGCAGCAAATCATGGATCGAAATCGCGCCATGGAAAAAGAACTTGAGGCGCTCAAGGCGTCCATGGCCGCCAGCGGCAGTGACAGCCTGCTGGACCAGGCGGTGCAGGCGGGCGGGGTCAGCCTTATCGCCGCACGCCTGGACAACAGTGATGCGAAGGCCTTGCGTGACAGTGTTGACCACCTGAAGGACAAGCTGCGCAGCGGAATCGTGGTGCTTGGGGGCGTGGACGATGGTAAGGTTCGACTGGCTGCCGGAGTGACCTCTGATCTGACCTCTCGGATAAAAGCCGGTGATCTGGTAAACTTCGTGGCGCAGCAGGTCGGCGGGCGCGGCGGGGGACGTCCCGATTTCGCCCAGGCCGGTGGCAGCGAACCACAAGCGCTCGACGAAGCGCTGGCCTCAGTCAGGGCCTGGCTAGAAGAAGAATAGGGAGGAGCCACGGCTCCATTAACGTGTCGCAAAAAGGTTGAGCGGGCCCTTTGGACGCATTTTAAAGCAGGTTGGAAGACCTCGCTAAGGGACTGAATGGCCTGAGGCCAAAGGAAGGTACTCATGCTCATACTCACTAGACGAGTAGGGGAAAAGCTCGTAATCGGGGAAAAAGTCACGGTCACCGTGCTTGGCGTGAAGGGAAACCAGATTCGTATTGGTATCGACGCCCCCCCGGAAGTCCAGGTGCATCGCGAAGAAATTTTCAAGCGAATTCTCGCCGAACGGGACGAGCCGGAAACGAGTTCGGGCGGTCTGTGACCGCCACCGGCTTTACCTAAAACGCCCTTGAAGGTAGACTTGCGCTCCCGATTTTCGGGTCGCGTCGCTTTATTGGCGAATTGTTGGTAGAGCGAACAAAACAGTTTCTGGAGAGGTGGCCGAGTGGCTGAAGGCGCTCCCCTGCTAAGGGAGTATGGGTTAAAAACCCATCGAGGGTTCGAATCCCTCTCTCTCCGCCAAACAAAAAACCCCGCCACCGGCGGGGTTTTTTGTTTGACGCAGAGAAAGTCCGGATTAGAGCCCCGGCGCAAGCGCCTGAAGGGTTCGAAAAAACTGCAGGAGCAGTTTTTCACGAGCGCAGCGAGCCCGGAGGGTGAGGCCCAGGGATGGGCCGAATAATCCCTTTCTCGCCATCGAGACAGAATTGGCATGAAGGGTTCGAAAAAACTGCAGGAGCAGTTTTTCACGAGCGCAGCGAGCCCAGAGGGTGAGGCCCGGGGATGGGCCGAATAATCCCTCTCTCACCATCGAGACAGAATTGGCCTGAAGGGTTCGAAAAAACTGCAGGAGCAGTTTTTCACGAGCGCAGCGAGCCCAAAGGGTGAGGCCCGGGGATGGGCCGAATAATCCCTTCCGGGCAAGTCCCGGCCTGCTGTTAGACTTTAGCCATAGTCACAGGGAAACTTCGCCGCCATGCGGATCTGTCTTTGCATTGATGCCCGTTTACCGGTGCGGGAATACGGCGGAACGGAACGGGTGGTCTGGGGCCTGGCGGGCGCCCTGGCGCGGGCTGGTCACGAGGTTACCCTGGTTGCCCGTCAGGGTACCCGGAGTTCGTTTGCCAGGGTCATTGAACGGGACCGGGAGCGCCCTCTGGCGCAACAGCTGCCCGGGTCCGTGGACCTGGTTCATTTTCACGGCGAGGTCGCGCCGGTGCCGGTCCCTTACCTGGTCACCCAGCATGGCAATGTGCTGGGGGAAATAGACCCGCAGTCCGTTTTTGTTTCCCGCCGCCACGCGGCCAATCACGGCAGCGAGTGTTTTGTGCACAACGGCCTGGACTGGTCGGAGTACCCGGAACCGGCCCTGGAAACGCCGCAGGAACACTGTCATTTCCTTGGCAAGGCCGCCTGGCGGGTCAAGAACCTCCGCGGCGCGATCGCGGTGACCAAGCAGGCCGGGGAGCAGTTGGTGGTCATGGGCGGCAGCCGGGTTGAATTCCGGATGGGCATCAAGATCAACCTTGCCCGGCATGTCCGGTTCCTGGGCATGGTGGGTGACCGGGAAAAAGCCCGGGTCATTGCGGCTTCCCGTGGCCTGGTTTTTCCGGTCACCTGGCATGAGCCCTTCGGCCTGGCCGTCATTGAGAGCCTGTACTACGGTTGCCCGGTCTTCGCGACGCCCTACGGCGCGCTGCCTGAACTGGTCACGCCGGACCTGGGGGTCCTGTCGGCGGAGCAGTCCGTGCTGGCAGAAGCACTGCATGGCTGGCGGTCCTTCGACCGCGGACATTGCCACGATGTTGCCGCTGCGCGCTTCAATGCCCAGCGTATGGCCGGGGATTACCTGGTTTACTACCAGCGGGTCCTGGACGGCGAACGCCTCAATCCACCCCTGCCGCCGGTGACCGACCGCTTCCGCGATCTGCCCTGGAGCTGACAGCCTTTTGCCGGCTTGCATTCGGCATGCCGCCCGCTTACTTTGCGTCTCAACAGCGCCCGAGTGATGTAAAGCACCGCCATGTCCGAAACCGACCCGACATCTGAACGTCTGCAAGCGCTCCGCCAGCGCCTGGATGACATTGACACGGCGATCGTGGATGCCATCGCCGAGCGCCAGTCCGTGGTGGCGGAAATCGGTGCCCTGAAGCAGAACACGGGCTCGCCGTTGCGGCATTACGCGCGCGAGCGTGAGGTCATTGAGCGGGGCATGGCGCGGGCGCGCGAACTGGGCGTTTCCGAGCGCGTGGCGCGGGACATTCTCGAGACCCTGATTCATCACTCCCTGGGCAAGCAGGAGCAGGACAAGTGGCTGCATTCCCATCACGGGGAGGGCCTCAACGCGCTGGTGATCGGTGGCGCGGGCCGCATGGGGGACTGGATGGCGCGCTACCTGGACACGGTGGGTTACACGGTGCACATTTCCGACCCGTCCCCGCAAAGGTCCCGCTTTGAGCGGATTGATAACTGGCGCGAACACCTTGACCGTTACGACCTGCTCGTCGTGGCCGTGCCGCTCCGGCCCAGCAATGACATTCTGCTGGAGCTTGCGGCGCTCAAGCCGCAGGCGCTGGTGTTTGACATCGGGTCCCTGAAAAGCCCGATGCGCGAGGGACTGGCGGCCATGCAGGCCAGCGGTTGCCGGGTGTGTTCTGTGCACCCGATGTTCGGCCCCAACGAAATCGGCCTGTCCGGGCGTCACATCCTGTTTGTGGACGTGGGCAATCCCGGGGCGGTTGCGGAGGCCCGGGCGCTGTTTGCGCATACGGCGGCCGATTGCGTGGCGCTCAGCCTCGAGGAGCACGACGAGGTAATGGCCTGGGTGCTGGGTCTGTCGCACCTGGTCAATATTGCGTTCGCTTCCGCGCTTGCGGAGAGTGGCGAACAGGTTCCCTTGCTGGAGCGTATTTCCAGCAGCACCTTCAACGCCCAGCTCAAGGTCGCCGCGCAGGTCGTGTCCGAAAACCCGCACCTGTATTTTGAAATTCAGCACGGCAATGACCGAACCGCCGAGGTGATCGACCAGTTCCGCAAGGCCCTGGACGGACTGGCGGAAGCGGTGCACCGTGCTGACGAGGAGCACTTTACCGCGGCGATGGAGCGCGCCAACGCGCGCCTTTCCCAGGGCCGCCAGCCTGACCAGGTCGGCTGAGGGGTCGTTCCCGATTCACGCCTTGAATGCGTCCCGGCCATGGGCGACAATGCACGCCCGCGCGCGGCCTGGCCGCCCGCTGGTATCAATGGTGGCCCCTGTCGGTCACCCCGCAGCGACACGTTGTGAACCCCGTCAGGCCCGGAAGGGAGCAGCGGCAGCAATGACGTCGGGTGCCGGGGAACGGCGGGCGGGGGCTGCCACCCTCCTTCTGTTATAGTTGATGTCCTTCGTGATTTTTCACATGACAATTCACCCGGGGATATTTCACAACGCATGAGCTACCAGGTCCTTGCCCGCAAGTGGCGGCCCAAGAATTTCGAGCAGGTGGTCGGGCAGGAGTCCGTGGTTCAGGCCCTGGTCAATGGCCTGGACAATGACCGGGTCCATCATGCCTTTGTCCTGACCGGAACGCGCGGTGTCGGTAAAACAACCATCGCCCGCATCCTGGCCAAGTGCCTGAATTGCGAACAAGGCGTCAGCTCGAACCCCTGCAATGAATGTTCCGCGTGCCTGGAAGTCGATGAAGGGCGTTTCCAGGACATGATCGAAATTGACGCGGCGTCCAAAACCGGCGTTGATGACATGCGCGAGTTGCTCGATACGGTGCAGTTTGCCCCGTCCCGCGGGCGCTACAAGGTGTACATCATCGACGAGGTGCACATGCTCTCGAAGTCGAGCTTCAACGCCTTGCTCAAGACGCTCGAAGAACCCCCGCCGCACGTAAAATTTGTCCTGGCGACCACCGATCCCGAGAAAATACCGCTGACCATCCTGTCGCGGGCCCTGCGCTTCAGCCTGCGGCGCCTGTTGCCCGACCAGATCATGGGCCAGCTGGGGCACCTGGTCAGCGAAGAAGGCATTGAAAGCGAACCGGCCGCCCTGGAGCGTATCTCCCGGGCTGCGGACGGCTCGATGCGTGACGGCCTCAGCCTGCTTGACCAGGCCATTGCCTTTGGCGGCGGGAAGCTTGCCGACAGTGATGTTGCGCAGATGCTGGGCAGCGTGGACCACGCGTATATTGCCCGGCTGGTGACGGCGCTTGCGACCGGCAATGGCCCGGAACTCCTGGCCCTGGTGCAGGAGTTGGCCGCCCAGTCACGCGATTTTGAGACGGTGCTTGCCGAGTTGGCGGAGGTGTTGCACCGGATCGGCCTGGTGCAGGTGGTTCCCGGGTATACGGATCCTGAACGTGCCGACTGGGCCTCCATCGAGGAACTTGCCGGAAGCCTGAGCCCGGAGGATGTACAGCTGTTTTACCAGATTGCCATCCAGGGTCAACGTGACCTGGGGCTGGCGCCCAACCCGCGGACGGGCCTGGAAATGACCCTGTTACGCATGCTCGCCTTCCGTCCGGTGCAGGCCGGGTCCGCGCCTTCCACCGGCGGTTCAGAGCAGGGCGGCGCGGGTAAGGGAAGTGCTTCGGGCGCGTCTGCTGCCGGCAAAGCCGCCGTTTCAGCTTCAGGCCAGGGCGCTGAGCCCGTTTCCGGCGCTGCGGCGGTGGGCGGTGATGTCAGCCGGGTCGCCCGGCAGGCCCGGTCCGCGAAGGCTCCGGCCATCGAAGGCGGGCAGGAGCTGGATTGGCGGACACTGCTGGAGCGCCTGCGACTCAAGGGTGCGGTTCGGGAACTGGCGCGGAACATTCAACTGGATTCGCGCAACGGGCAGGACTGGCATTTCGTGATTCCCGAGGACGTCAAGTACCTGGGCAGCGACCGCCTGGTGCGCGAGCTGCAGTCAGAAATCACGGCCCAGCTGGGCTGTCCGGTGCGCGTGGCCCTGGACCCGGTTAAGGTCGCCGTATCTTCGCCCGCAGTCGTTGATGAGCAGGCACAGATTCGTCAGCTCAGCGATGCGGAACGCGCCATTGAGGAAGACCCCACGATCCAGTCCTTGAAGGATCGCTTCGGCGCCCGCATTCTCAATGATTCCATACAACCGCTTCAGTAGCCCCAGGGGCTCGGGAAGGCTAACGTGAAAGGTAACATCGCAGGCCTGCTTCAGCAGGCGCAAAAAATGCAGCAGGAGATGAAAGCCGCCCAGGAAGAGCTGGCCAAGCTCGAAGTCACCGGGACGGCCGGCGGCGGCATGGTCTCCGTGCGCATGAACGGCAAATTCGCCACGCTGAAGGTGACCATTGATCCGGCAGTTGCCGATGACATGGAAATGCTTGAAGACCTGATCACTGCCGCCGCCAACGATGCCGTCAACCGGATCCACGAAGCCAACCAGGAGCACATGTCCGGACTGGCCCAGGGCCTTAACCTGCCACCGGGTATGAAGCTGCCCTTCTGAGCGGCCGCTGCTGAACCCTTGATGACGTTTTGACCACGATGGAGCAGTCCACGCTGCTGGGCACGCTGATCGAGGCCCTGCGGTGCTTGCCGGGCGTGGGCCCAAAGTCAGCCCAGCGGATGGCGCTGCACCTTCTCGAGCGTGACCGCGAGGGCGGTGTAGCGCTCTCACAGGTGCTGGCAGACGCCATGGAGCGTATCGGGCGCTGCGCGGAGTGCCGTGACCTCACCGAACACGAACGCTGCGCGATCTGTTCCAACGACCGCCGCGATCGTGGCCTGCTGTGTATCGTCGAATCACCGGTCGATGTGCTCGCCATTGAGCAGGCCACGGCGTATTCCGGAACCTACTTTGTTCTCCTGGGCCGGCTGTCGCCCCTGGACGGAATCGGGCCGGCGGAGCTCGGGTTGGATGAGCTGGAGCAGCGCCTTGACGAGCATCCGCCGCGCGAATTGATCATCGCCACGAATCCGACCGTGGAAGGGGAGGCGACGGCGTACTATCTTCAGCAAATGGCCCAGGAGCGCGGCATCGTGTCCTCACGCATTGCCCATGGTGTGCCCCTGGGCGGGGAGCTGGAGTACATTGATCAAAGCACACTGGCCCATGCCTTCGGGTCACGACTGACCTTCTCCAGCTCCTGACCGGGCGTTTTGCGCCGGCTCCCGGCACCCTGCGGTCAGCCGGCAAACCAGCTGAACCGCAGAGCGTCAGCGCTACTTGTTCGCCACCTTCTTGTCTGCCGAGAGCAGGATGTAGTCGCGGTTTTTATCGACCGTTGCGATGCCGATGCCCTTGACGTTGACCAGTTCATCGGCGTGTCGAAACGGGCCGTTCTGGTTGCGGTAGGCAACGATGGCGCGGGCCTTGTTCAACCCGACCCCGTCCAGCGAATCAGATAGCGTTTCGGCATCGGCCGAATTGATATCGACCGGTTGGCCGGCCAGGGCCGCCATGGACAGGACCAGTCCGGCGGCGAGGGTTGCGATTCGATTACGGATTGCATTCATGACATTCCCCTTTTGCATGGTTAGCTGTTGAGTAGATTGCCGGGCTTGTCCCGGTCCGCACAGATTAGGTCGGGCGGGGCCCCGGTCGTAGGGCAGATCAACGCAGCAGGCGGTAGGAAAAATACTTTTTCAGCGCTCTCACGTTTTGAGAACGGCTTGTCATCTAATAGGCTCCAACACAAGCGAGGAGCTCAACATGAAAGGGCATGATGATCTGATCGGCAAGACAATCACGGGCGTTATGGCGGTGCCAACCAGCGAGGAGGGTCCGCTCAAAATCTGGATGCTCCAGTTCAGTGACGGGACCCATGTCGAGTTTGTTTCCCCGGGTGCTCGCCGAACCCTGGACCGGCTGGCGAAGCGTTCCGGTGGCCATCACCGCAGCCGCAAAAACCACGCTCCGGGGAGCCCTCAACTGGCCCTCAACGTCGCCTGAAACATTCCCGTAACGTTATCCACACAAACTGTGGATAACATTGTGGGTAAGCTTCAGCGAGGTGACCGGGGGTAAGGTGGTTACCGGATTGGTCAAAAATTGACCATCTGTTTTTGAATATCAAAAACAATGAGTTACAGAGACCGGCTGGCAATTTTAAGGGCGCCGCCCTGTCTTTTTACTGTCATATGCACAATCAGTCACTTGTGCATAGACGGTTCGAAGTCAACACAAGTTTGACTCGTAAATGCTTGATCTTCGGATTTTGAGTCCGACCGAATTCTGTTGCAGGGCGGTGACGGCCGGACTATTCGCGAACCAGGTCTGCGACCCAGGCCTCGACCTGGTCCAGCACTGCCAGCGCGGTGCTGTTTTCAACCTGATCCCGGCGCGCCTGAGCCAGCTCCTGGGCGAAGCCCTCAAGGCCCAGCCGGCCGTCTAAGCTGTCATCGTTAAACCGCGCCAGCCGATCCGTTTCCCACCGTTCGGCTTCATCCGCCGTGAGGCTGTCCGGGAAGTTGCGCGCGCGATAACGGAACAGCATCTCGGGCAGCCTGGGGTCATCAAACTGTCCGGCGAACTCTGCCAGTGACTCAGGCCGGGCCAGGCGCAGGCGGTTCATGCGTGCTGCGGTCCCGGTCGGTAAAAAAGCCGCCACTGTAGAGCGTGTCGTCCGGATCAGGACCGGGCTCACGCGGAATCGGCAAAAACAGCTCCATGACCTTCACCCGGAGTTCGTCCCGGTACTTCATCAGCACTGCGGCGTTTGCGCGACAGCGGTCTTCATCCAGTCCGATACGGTCCTGGTCGACGCCCCGCAGCGTGGCTGCGGGGGCGAGCATGGGCACCTTGTTGCTGGCAACGGTCTTGAGCGCGATCCGCTCAACTCCCTCCGGCAGGTCGGCGCTTGGCACGAACAGGCGGTCCCGCAAGTCGTCAACCGGCAATTCGATAAGTGCCGAAGGATCCGCCATCAGGTCGACGACGATGGTCTCTTTGGGGCGGTCGGGCACCGTCGCGAGTGGCAGAACCAGGGTGGTGCAGCCACGCGCCGCGGGAATGCGTGACGAGGTGTGCAGCACCGGTTGGGGGCTGCGCGTGTCCAGCAGGCCGGAAATCACCTGTTTGTTGCGCAGACCCAGCGCCCACTCGAACAGCCGTGGCTGTGCATGACGAATGAGCCGGGCCAGGTCGATGGTCGCTTGCACGTCAACCAGCGCGTCATGGGCGCCGGCGTGGGCGATGCCGTTCGCCGCCGTCAGTTCTTCCAGCCGAAAACTCGGCACCCCGGGCTCACGCTCCGGCCAGACGATGCCTTCCGGCCGCAGCGCGTAGCACATGCGGGTGAGGTTGATCAGGTCCCAGCGCGAGTTGCCGTTCTTGTACTCGCGCTCGTAGGGATCGTAAAAATTGCGGAAGAACAGGTGGCGGCTGACCTGGTCGTCAAAGCGCAGCGAGTTGTAGCCCGCGCCGCAGGTGTTCGGGACCATCATCTGCTCGTATATCTGGCGGGCAAAATCCGCCTCGATAACCCCCTCCCTCAGCGCACGCTGTGGCGTGATGCCGGTCACCAGGCAGGCCATCGGGTGGGGCAGGCTGTCGGTCATCGGCCGGGCAAAGCAGCTGAACGGCTCACCGACCGGGTTGAGTTGGTCATCGGTGCGGATGGCGGCAAATTGCACCGGCCGGTCAAAGGCCGGGTTCGTGCCGAAGGTTTCGTAGTCGTGCCAGAGAAAGCTCATGGCGCGCATTGCAGGTGAGGAAGGTGGTCCCTGTCAAGCTGGATGCACCAGGTCCGCCCATGCCTCCCCGCAGGCCAGCTGGTAGCGAACCAACGCTTCGAAGGGCTGCAGAAACCGCTGTACCTCTGCCGGCGATTTCAACAGGCGCCGGTTTGCCGGCAGGTCCTGTTCCTGCTGCCAGCGCCAATCGCGGACGGTGTCAAAGTCCGGTGCCGCCAGCAGCCACAGGGCGTCGGCCCGTGCACACCATGCGCGGTAAAAGGCGGCGTGCCGGCTTGCGATGTATTCATGCAGGGCGTGTTCCCGGTCAGGGTTCTGCGACGGTGTCTCCCGCGGTGTTTGCCCCCGCATTTTTTCCGGCAGGGGCGGGGTTCCGATAAACCAGCCCTCGACGATGATCCGGGCCGGTTGCCCGTCCAGGGCCAGTGTCGCGCCCCCGGGGCTTGCGGTCATCCCGCGACTTGTCGAACACGGGTATGGTCAGGGTTCCTTCGTAGCCCGCCGACCAGCTGGTCAATATCGGCAAACAGCCGGGACTGGTCGTGGGTGCCCGGCACACCGCGCTGGGCCAGCGCCGGGTGAATGGTTTGCGCCAGCTTGTCGCGTTCCGCGCGGGTCAGGTAGTAGTCATCCAGTGAGAGCACGATGATCGGCGCTGACGGATGGCTGACGGCGTCGCTCCCTGCTCGCGACTCGACCGCCGCCAGCATGCGCGCCAGCGTGGATTTGCCGGTCCCGGGCGCGCCCGCGAGGCCAAGCAGCCAGCCGCTGCCCGGCGGCAGGGCAGCGAGCAGCGCCGGCGTGATCCGGGCCAGTTCCCGCGCTTGTAAAGCAGGCACGGAGCTGTGGCGGGCAAGCCAGTCTGCGGCCCGGGCTGAAGCCCCGTCTGAAGCCCCGTCTGAAGCATGTGCGGTACACTTCGTGCTCATCCGGGCATGGTAACCAATCAGTACGCTGCGCGGGTGCCGGCCATTGCATAACCAGGAGCAGCACAGCGATGAACGATCAGTCTCACGGTTCTCACGACGACGCCGTCCGGGAACTCCTGGACCTCATGACCCTCGAGCCGCTCGAGGTGAACCTGTTTCGTGGTGAAAGCCGGGATATTGGCACCGAGCGCGTGTTTGGGGGCCAGGTGCTGGCGCAGGCGCTGCTGGCTGCCAGCCAGACGGTCGAGGGGCGGATGGTGCATTCCCTGCACGCCTATTTTCTGCGCGCCGGTGACCCGGAGGCGCCGATTGTTTACAACGTGGACCGCAGCCGGGATGGTCGCAGTTTTACCGCGCGCCGCGTGGTCGCGATCCAGCATGGGCGCCAGATCTTCACCCTGGCGGCTTCATTTCAGCTCCCCCAGGACGGGGTTGAGCACCAGTTTGAGATGCCGGACGTTCCGCCGCCGGAAGACCTGCCCAATGAGCAGGAGTTGGCCCGGGACGAGCTGGCTACCGCGCCACCCAAGCTGCGTCGCTGGTATAACCGTTTTGGCCCCTTTGAATTTCGCCCGGTGCTCGCCCAGGACCCGTTTCATCCAAAGCCGATGCCGCCGCGGCAACAGATCTGGTTCCGTCTCTCCGGCGAACTTGACGATTCGCAGCCGCTGCACCGAACCCTGCTTGCCTACGTGTCCGACTTTCACCTGATTGGCACCGCGACCCTGCCGCACGGCATTTCTTTCCGCCAGGGCAACCTGGTGATGGCGAGCCTGGACCATGCCATGTGGTTTCACCGCGATGTGCGGGTGGATGACTGGCTGCTGTACGACTGTGACAGCCCGAACAGCGGCGGCAGCCGCGGCCTGGCCCGCGGGCTGATCTACGACCGGGCAGGGCGCCTGGTGGCCAGCACGGCGCAGGAAGGCATGATCCGCGTGCTGGACCGCGAGGCCTGAACGGCCCTTTTTGGCGCGGGCGTTATTTCCCGCTCAGCTTGCCGACAATCCACAGCAGCAGCACCGCCCCGACAAAGGCCGTAATGATGCTGCCGATCAGCCCGCTGCCGGTGCTGACGCCCAGCAGCCCGAACAGCCAGCCGCCGATGGCGCCGCCGATCAGGCCGATAACGATGTTCAGCAAAACGCCCTGGCTGGAGCCCTTCATGACCAGTCCGGCCAGCCAGCCGGCGATACCGCCGACGATCAGTGCGTAGATGATGGTCATGTTCTGCTCCTTTGATGTGCTTCGCCTGGTGGCGTGATTGAGCATAGAATAACGCATGTCACCGTGCAGGCTGAATTCATAACCGTGCAATTTTTCCCGGCAAGGCGCGTTTCCCGCTATCGCATGGCTTCCGTGTGCGGGCTGTGCCTGTGGCTGCTGTCGGTCCCCGTCGCGGCGCAGATCTACAAGTACACGGACGAGGACGGGGTGGTGCATCTCACCAGCGAGAAGCCACCGGCCGGACAGCGCTTTGAGGCGATCCGGATTCCCTGCTACGCCTCGGACCCGAAGTGCAGCGCGCGTGTTAACTGGGAAAACGTGCCCCTGAACACCGAGGCTTTTCCGGAAATCATTCGCGAGGTGGCTATCGTGCACTCGGTTGACGAGAGCCTCATCCGCGCCATCATTCACGCCGAATCCGCCTACCAGGTCGATGCGCGTTCGCCCAAGGGCGCCCAGGGCCTGATGCAACTCATGCCGGGCACCCAGAGCGACCTGGGTGTCACCGATCCTTATGATCCGGTCGCCAATATCGAAGGTGGCACCCGCTACCTGGCCGGCCTGCTGGCCCAGTTTGGTGGCGATGTGACGCTGGCGTCGGCGGCCTATAACGCCGGTCCCGGTGCGGTGCAGAACCATGCAGGGGTTCCGCCCTACCGCGAAACACAGGAATACGTCCGACGTGTGGGGGTTTTACAGAAGCGCTACGCGCAGGCCCTTCGCCAGGCCGGCAAAGCCTCGTCCTAGTAGACCAGCCGCGCCTCGGTAACGCCGGGCACGGTGCTCAGGGCGGCGACCAGCTCCTCGCAGGGGTTGACCTTCCATTCATCGCCCAGCTGCAGCCGCGCCCGCGCCCGCGGGTTGCGGTAGCTGAGAAAGACTTTTCCCACCCCGTTGCGATAGGGCGCGAAGGCGGCCAGCAGTTCCTCGGCAAAATCGGGGCAGGGGCCCTGCACGGAGATTCGCACGCCACGCGCAAAGCGGGCTTTCGCGTCGGCCAGGGACATGACCTTGTTGGCGGTCATGCGGTAGCCCCCGTTGAAGTCATCCACGGAGACCTTGCCCTCCACCACGATCATTTCATCCTTGTTGAGCAGCTCGCCGTACAGGCTGAACGCCTCGTCATACAGGGCGATGTCCATGCGCCCCTCGCTGTCCTCGATGGTGACAAACAGGCGCCGGCCGGCGCGGCGCATGGCGCAGACCAGGCCCGCGATGGTCATGGGCACGCCGGCGTTGCGCCGCTTGCCGTCGCTGGCGGGGACAAGCTTGTCCAGGCGCCCGATCGTCGAGGTGGTAAAACGCTTTGTATCCGGACGGTGCACCAGGGCCGGATGGCCGGTCAGGAACAGGCCCAGGGCCTCCTTCTCGGCCTGCAGGCGCTGCAACTCCGGCCAGGGAGGCAGGTCCGGAAGTTCAATCTGTATTGGCGCGATCCCGCCACCGCCGCTGCTGCCAAACATGTCGGACTGGCCCGACTCCCGGTTGCGCTGGGCCTGCTCGGCAGCGCGCAGCACCGGCTCCATCGCCGCGAGCATGCGGGCGCGGTTGCCGTTGTCGTCCAGCCCGTCCATGGCGCCGGAACGGATCAGGGTCTCCAGGGCGCGCTTGTTGACCTTCTGCAGGTCGATCCGCACGCAAAAATCCGACAGGTCGGCGAATGGGCCACCGCGCTCGCGTTCGTGCACGATGCTCTCGATGGCACCTTTGCCCAGGCCTTTGAGCGCACCCAGGCCATAGCGGATGGTGGTGGCATCCACTGCCGCAAAGTGATGAATTGACTGGTTGATGTCCGGTGTCAGCATCGTGAGCTGCATGGCGCGGCACTCGGTGATCATGTCACCGACCTTGTCCGTGTTATCCATGTCGGCGGACAGGACGGCGGCCATGAACGGGGCGGGGTAGTGCGCCTTCAGGTAAGCGGTGTGGTAAGAGATCAGCGCGTAGGCGGCGGAGTGCGACTTGTTGAAGCCGTAGCCGGCAAAGGTCTCCATCTGGTCGAAGATGAAGTTTGCCTTGTCCTCCGGGATATCCCGGGCCACCGATCCCTCCACGAAAATCTTGCGCTGCTTGGCCATCTCCTCGGGCTTTTTCTTGCCCATGGCGCGGCGCAGGATGTCCGCATCGCCCAGGCTGTAGCCGGCCAGGTCCTGGGCGATCTGCATCACCTGCTCCTGGTAGAGAATCACACCGTTGGTCGGCTTGAGAATCTCCTCCACCTTGGGATGCGGGTAGGAGACGGGCTTGCGGCCGTGTTTCACGTCGATATAGGTATCGACCATGCCCGACTCGAGCGGTCCCGGGCGGAACAGGGCGACCAGGGCGATGATCTCGTCGAAATGGTCCGGCTGCAGCTTGCGGATCAGGTCCTTCATGCCGCGCGATTCAAGCTGGAACACCGCGGTGGTCTGGCAGGCGCGCAGCAGCTGGAAGCTGCGCTCGTCGTCCATGGGCAGCGATTCGAGCACCAGCGCTTCCTGCCCCGCGGTCTTGCGAATGCGGTTGATGGTCTGCAGCGCCCAGTCGATGATGGTCAGCGTACGCAGGCCCAGGAAGTCGAACTTCACCAGCCCGATTGACTCCACGTCGTCCTTGTCGAACTGGGTCACCGCGCTGCCGCCGCCCGCTTCGCAGAACAGCGGCGTGAAATCGGTCAGGTCCGTGGGTGCGATCACCACGCCGCCGGCGTGCTTGCCGGCGTTGCGCGTCAGGCCCTCCAGCGAACGGGCCAGGTCGATGACCGCCCGCGTGTCTTCTTCATCCTCGTAGCGGCGCGCCAGCTCCGGCTCTGCCTCCAGGGCCTTGTCCAGCGTAATGCCCAGTTCCAGCGGCACCAGCTTGGCAATGCTGTCCACGAAGCCGTAGCCGTGACCCAGCACGCGCCCGCAGTCGCGCACCACGGCCTTGGCGGCCATGGTGCCGTAGGTGATGATCTGGCTGACCTGGTTGCGGCCATAGCGCTCGGCCACGTAGTCGATGACCCGGTCGCGCTGGTCCATGCAAAAGTCGACGTCGAAGTCGGGCATGGAAATACGCTCCGGGTTCAGGAAGCGCTCGAACAGCAGGTCGTACTGGAGCGGGTCCAGGCCCGTGATGCCCAGCGCCCAGGCGACCACGGACCCGGCGCCGGAACCGCGGCCCGGGCCGACCGGAATGCCGTTGTTCTTCGACCAGCGGATAAAGTCCGCCACGATCAGGAAGTAGCCGGGAAAACCCATGCTGTTGATCACCCCGAGCTCGCGCTCCAGGCGGGCCCGGTAATCCTCCACGGTGTAGCCCTCGGCGGGACCGTGGGCCGCCAGCAGGGCTTCCAGGCCTTCGCTGGAAACGCGCTGCAGGTAGGTCTCGACGTTTTCACCTTCCGGGGTGGGAAAGTCGGGCAGGTAGTATTTGCCGAACTCCAGCTCCAGGTTGCAGCGCCGGGCCAGTTCCACCGCGTTTTCCAGCGCCTCGGGGAGGTCGTGAAAGGCCTCGCGCATCTCGCGGGGGCTTTTCAGGTACTGCTGGTCGGAATAGCGTTGCTCGCGGCGCTTGTCGGAGATCAGCCGGCCGTCGTGAATACACACGCGGGCGTCGTGGGCCTCGAAATCATCCTGCTCCAGGAAGCGCACGTCATTGCTGGCCACCACCGGGCAGTCAAGGTCGCTGGCCAGCTGCAGCGCCAGGTTCTCGTAAACGGTTTCACGTTCGCGCCCGGTGCGCTGCAGCTCGATGTAAAAACGATCCGGAAAATCCCGCTGCCAGGCCTTCAGCAGCTGCCGCGCCCGGTTCGGGTGGTTGTTCAGCAGCGCCTGGCCGATATCCCCCTCGCGGGCGGCGCTGAGTGCGATCAGTCCGCCGCTGTGCTGCGTGATCCATTCCCGCTGCAGGTAGGGCAGGCCCAGGTGCTGGCCTTCCATGTAGCCGCGGCTCAGCAGCCGGCAGAGGTTCAGGTAGCCCTCACGGTCCTGGCACAGCAGCACCAGGCGGGACGGGTGGTCCAGGTCGTCCGGGTTCTGGATCAGCACATCGGCGCCGACAATCGGTTTGATCCCCGCGGCAACCGCCGCGCGGTAGAACTTCACCAGGGCAAACAGGTTGAACTGGTCGGTGACCGCGATCGCCGGCATGCCAAGCTCCCTGGCCCGGGCGATCATGGGTTTGAGGCGCAGGGTGCTGTCCACCAGCGAGAATTCCGTGTGGAGGTGCAGGTGGACGAAGGTATCGGTCATCGGGTGTGAAGCAGGCCGGGTTATGCGCGTTTGAAGAGCCCACTATAACCCCGGCAGGGCGTTGCCAAAAGGGCGTTGGCGCAGGCGGTCGGTTTTTTCAGGCCAGGGACTGGCGGGCCCAGTCTGCGATCTGGTTTGCCATCATGGCGCCGGAGTGCCGCGCGACGGCCTGGCCGTCCTTAAACAGGATCAGGGTCGGAATACTGCGGATCTCGAACCGCGCGCCGACGTCCTGCGCCTCGTCGGTGTTCAGCTTGCCCAGCCGCACCCCGGGTTCAAGGGCAGCGGCCGCCTGTTCGAAGGCCGGCGCCATCATTTTGCAGGGCCCGCACCAGGGCGCCCAGAAGTCCACGAGCACCGGAACCTCGCTCTCCAGCACCTGCCGGCTGAAATTTGCGGAGGTCAGGTTGACGGGCTTGCCGGTAAACATGGCCTGCTTGCAGTGCCCGCAGCGGGGCTGTTGTTCGAGACGCCCGGCGGGGATGCGGTTTTTCTGGCCGCAGGTGGGGCAGGGGACAACGCGTGACAGGCTCATGATTTTTCCTCCTGCGGCAGCACTGATCTGCAGCAATCCAATCTTAATTCAGAAATGCGGGCCCCGCAGCGCGCTGTCAAGGCTCCGCCGAGGCGGCAGCGGGCTGAAAAACCTTGAGCAGGGTGGTGCTTATGTGCTACCTTGCGCGCCCTCTTCGGAGGTCGGCGCAGCCCCCGGGCCGGGCCGGCAATCCAGGGCGCGTAGCTCAGCGGTAGAGCACTACCTTGACATGGTAGGGGTCACTGGTTCGATCCCAGTCGTGCCCACCAACAAAGAAACGGCAGCTGTTGTTCACCAACAGCTGCCGTTTTTTTATTCACGGAATGGTCCGTGTAACAGGGTGCTTAGTTGCCCCTGGGTGCCTTTTTGGCATCAACTTTCCTGGCGCCCTGGGCCGGCTTTGACACGCTTTTGGGCTCCAGGCGCTTTTCTGCGGGTTTGCCGGTTGCCGGCTTGGCATGGCTTCCGGGTAAGGTACTGCGTTTGTCTTGGTCGGTTTTCATGATGTGCTCCGTTGTCCCGCGAGGGGACTGGCACGGTCGAATCGATGGAGAAGGATGCTTCATTGATGCCGTGGAACCCACAGTCTGCGCGCTTACCGCGCCTGTATCTGTACGGCGGCGCACCGACAGCGTCCTGCGACCGGTTGCGGCGCGTTCGCCGTGCGCAAGCACCGGATATGCCTCAAGATGTATTAGTATGTGTATATAACATTTAATTGAAAGATGGCTATATCCGTTCACCCGGGGGGGCGTTTTGACAAAAACACACGAGGGGCATTCCCCCGACAGCAACAAATTGCTCGCTGCGCTTCCCGGGGAAGCGAAGGAACGCCTGTTCCCCCATTTGAAATACCGGGACCTTCCGCTCGGTGAAGTGATCTACGAATCCGGCGACAAACTCCAACAGGTCTACTTTCCCGTGGATTGCATCGTCTCCCTGCTGTACGTGATGGAGGATGGCCACTCCGGTGAGATCTCCGTGGTTGGTAATGAGGGCATGGTGGGGATCGCGGTGTTCATGGGCGGTGAAAGCACCCCGAGCAGGGCGCTGGTGCAAAGCGCCGGGGGGTCTTTTACGCTGGACTCCCGCCGGCTTCGGGAGGAGTTCAACGCCCACTCGGAAATGCGGATGTTGATGCTGCGCTACACCCAGGCGCTGATCACCCAGATGGCGCAAACCGCGGTTTGCAACCGGCACCACACGATTGACCAGCAGCTGTGCCGCTGGCTGCTCCTGTCCCTGGACCGGCTGACCGACAACCACCTGACCATGACCCAGGAGTTGATCGCCAACATGCTGGGTGTGCGGCGGGAGGGAGTGACCGCCGCCGCCGGCAGGCTGCAGAGCCTCGGCGTCATCGAATACCATCGTGGCGACATTACCGTGCTCGACCGGCACAAGCTGGAGTCGTTGTCTTGCGAGTGCTACGCGGTTGTCAAACAGGAGTCGGATCGGCTGCTGGGCGGCGGCTGAGACCGGCCGGGGCCTGGCGGTTCGTTGTTGACGCTAGCCCGCCAGTTTTGCTGCGACGCGCGCCAGCCGCTCGCCCGCCTCGCCACCAACCTCGGCCAGGGCCGGGTCCGCATCAAGTCCGCTTGCTTTCATCATGTGGTCAGCATCGACAATACGCACGATGCTGCCGCCGTGACCGTCTTCCTCCACGGTGACATTGCAGGGCAGCATCATCCCCGCATCCGGGCGGGCGCTGAGCGCCTTCAGGGCCAGCGGCGGGTTACAGGCGCCGAGGATGCTGTAGCGACGAAAATCCACGCCGAGCTTTTCCTTGAAAGCGTCATGGATGTCGACCCTGGTCAGAACACCGAACCCCTCTGTCTTGAGCGCATCAATCACGCGCTCAAGCGCCTGTTCGTAGGGCATGGCAAGTGCAACTTCGTGGGCAAGACCGGACATTGTGATTCTCCCTGCAGATACTGAATGACCCTCTGATTGTAGCGCGCGCTGATCTTTACCGGGGAGCCGCTTGGACTGGGCCGGCTCCCGGCGTACAATACAGGGCATGAAGTTGAACGCGCGAACTTTCACCGCATAGACAGGACCGCACAAGGCGAATCCTGGAGGGCGCCTTGTGCGCCTTTCTTGTTATTGGGTTCCGCTTGATGCGAAGGAAAAGACCATGCCTGTGATTACCCTGCCGGACGGCAGCCAGCGACAATTCGACCAACCGGTAAGCGTCATGGACGTGGCGGCCGATATCGGCCCGGGTTTGGCCAAGGCGACCCTGGCGGGCGCCGTGGACGGCAAGCTCGTTGACGCAAGCCATGTCATCGAAGGTGACAGTGACTTGCGCATTGTTACTTCCCGGGACGAGGAAGGGCTGGAAGTTATTCGTCATTCCACGGCGCACCTGCTGGCCCAGGCGGTCAAACGCCTGTTTCCGGAAGCCCAGGTCACCATCGGCCCGGTGATCGAGGACGGTTTCTACTACGATTTTGCCTACGAACCCGGTTTCAAGCCCGAGGACATAGACCGGATCGCCACGGAAATGCGTCGCCTGGTCAAGGATGCGATCCCGGTGAAGCGGGAAGTCTGGGAACGTGGGCCGGCCTCCCAGTTCTTCGAGCAGGACGGCGAAAAGTACAAGGCGGAAATTATCCGTGACCTGCCGGAAGACCAGGAAATATCCCTCTATCGCCAGGGAGACTTTGTCGACCTGTGCCGCGGTCCGCACGTGCCCAACACCTCGCACCTGGGGCATTTCAAGCTGACCAAGCTGGCCGGCGCCTACTGGCGCGGCGACAGCAACAACGAGGTGCTGCAGCGCGTCTACGGCACCGCCTGGCCCGACAAGCAGCAGCTGGCTGACTACCTGCACCGCCTGGAAGAAGCCGAGAAGCGTGACCATCGCCGGATCGGCAAGCAGCAGGACCTGTTTCACTTCCAGGAAGAGGCTCCGGGCATGGTGTTCTGGCACCCGAAGGGTTGGACCATCTACACCGAGGTGCAGAATTACATGCGCAACCGTCTGCGCGAGGCAGGCTACGGCGAGATCAACACGCCTGAAGTGGTCGACCTGAGCCTCTGGGAGCGCTCCGGGCACGCGGCCAAGTACCTGGAAAACATGTTCCTGACGGACAGTGAATCGCGCCAGTACGCGATCAAGCCGATGAACTGCCCCTGCCACGTTCAGGTTTTCAACCAGGGGCTGCACAGTTACCGCGATCTGCCGATCCGCTTTGCCGAATTCGGCTCCTGCCACCGCAACGAGGCCTCCGGGGCCCTGCATGGCCTGATGCGCGTGCGCGGGTTCACGCAGGATGACGCGCACATCTTCTGTACGCCGGAACAGGTCCAGTCAGAGGCCAGCGCCTTTATCGAACTGCTGTTCAGCGTCTACAGGGACTTCGGTTTTGAAGAGGTGCAGGTCGAGCTCAGCACGCGCCCGGAAAACCGCATTGGCGACGACGCGCTCTGGGACAAGGCGGAAGGCGCGTTGCAGGCGGCGCTGGAAGCGGCCGGCATGGATTGGAAACTGAACCCGGGTGACGGCGCCTTCTACGGACCGAAGATCGACTTTTCCCTGAAGGACACGATCGGCCGGGTCTGGCAGTGCGGCACCCTGCAACTCGATTTCAACATGCCCGAGCGGCTTGGCGCCCACTACATCGACGAGGATTCCAGCCGCCAGACACCGGTCATGCTGCACCGGGCGATCCTCGGATCCCTGGAGCGTTTCATCGGAATCCTGATCGAAAACCACGGCGGAAAAATGCCCGCCTGGCTCGCGCCGGTGCAGGTCGTGGTGCTGAACATCACGGACCGGCAGGCCGAATATTGCCGCAAAGTGGCTGAATCCCTTGAAAACAAAGGTTTCCGGGTCGATTTAGACTTGAGAAACGAGAAGATCGGCTATAAAATCCGCCAGCACACTTTAGCGAGGATCCCCTACCTGCTGGTTATAGGAGACCGGGAGGTCGAGGAAAGCGCCGTTGCCGTCCGTACGCGCGAGGGCGAAGACCTGGGATCCATGGCGCGTAGACGCCTTCGCCGAACGCCTCGCCGCAGAGATTGCGCAGCGGGGATGACCATTAATTTAAGGAGATAGCAACATCGCATCCAAAAAGGAGTCGCGGCGCAACGAGGACATCAGGGCGCCGGAAGTGAGGGTCATTGACCTGGAAGGTGAGCAGGCCGGCATCATGACTGTTGAAAAGGCCATTGCGCTTGCCAGGGAGTCGGGTATGGATCTCGTGGAGATTGCGCCCAACTCAGAACCGCCGGTATGCCGGGTTATGGATTACGGCAAATTCCGGTTCGAACAGGCCAAGAAGACCCAGGCTGCGAAGAAAAAGCAGAAGGTCACCCAGGTCAAGGAAGTCAAATTCCGGCCCGGCACCGAGGAAGCGGATTACCAGGTGAAGATGCGCAATGTGCGGCGCTTCATTGAGGACGGCGACAAGGTCAAGATCACGCTGCGCTACCGGGGCCGTGAAATGGCCCACCAGGAGTTGGGCGTGGCAGTCCTGGAGCGCGTCCGCGACGACATGGCCGAAGAGGTGGTCGTCGAGCAATGGCCGAAAATGGAAGGCCGCCAGATGGTGATGTTGATCAGTCCCAAGCGGCAATAGCGGCCGCCCGGCATTGCCGGACAACGCTGAAACGAGCAATTGACACGGCGCGTTATGCGCCGTGAGTTGTGAAGAAGCGGTACCAAGCAGTAACAGAAGAGTGACCGGCAAACGCCGTTCACCGCTTGGATCACGTGTTAATAGAAGGCCCGGAAAGGGCCAGGAGAATATTATGCCCAAGATGAAAACCAATCGGGGCGCGGCGAAACGTTTCAAGAAGACTGCCTCCGGCGGCTTCAAGCGTGGCCACGCCTTTCACAGCCATATCCTCACCAAGAAAGAGCAGAAGCGTAAGCGCGGCCTGCGAGGCACTGACATGATCAGTGACTCGGACAAGAAAGCCGTGAAACGTTTGCTGCCGTACGCATAAGGGAGGATTGAAAAATGGCACGAGTAAAACGTGGTGTAACCGCGCGCGCGCGGCACAAGAAGGTTCTGGACGAAGCGAAAGGCTATTACGGCGCCCGTCGTAAGACCTACCGTACAGCGAAGCAGGCGGTCATCAAGGCCGGTCAGTACGCCTACCGTGACCGTCGCGCGAAGAAGCGCGAATTTCGTCGCCTGTGGATTGCGCGTATCAACGCTGCTGCACGTCTGAACGGCCTGTCCTACAGCCGCATGATCAACGGCCTGAGCAAGGCCGAGATCGACATCGACCGCAAGGTCCTGGCTGACCTGGCCGTGCATGACGCCGCCGCCTTCACGGCGCTGGCGGAAAAAGCGAAGGCCAGCCTCGTCTAAGCATTGATGAGCCCCGGTACTCCGGGGCGCCATCCAGTGGGCGGGCAACCGCCCCGGTTTAGGAAGGGAGAGGCCAGGCGCCTCTCCCTTTCGTCCATCTGCGGGTAAGGAATTCCCTTGGAATCGTTAGAACAGATCCTTGAAGAGGCCCACGGGGCCATCGCTTCCGCCGGCGACCTCCAGTCGCTGGAGGCGCTGCGTGTGCACTACCTGGGAAAGAAGGGCGCGGTCACCGCGTTGCTGAAGTCTCTCGGCGCCATGGAGCCCGAAGCGCGGAAAACCTTCGGCCAGGCAGTGAACCAGGGCAAGCAGCAGGTGCAGGAGGCGCTCAGCGCCCGCAAGACCGCGCTGGAAGCCGCCGCGCTGGAAGAAAAGCTGGCCACGGAACGGGTTGACGTGACCCTGCCGGGCCGCGGCGAAGTCCAGGGTGGCCTGCACCCGGTGACCCGCGCCATGCAGCGGATCATCGACCTGTTTCACCGGCTGGGTTTCGAGGTCGCGACCGGCCCGGAGGTCGAGGACGATTATCATAATTTCGAGGCGCTGAATTTTCCGGCGCATCACCCCGCCCGCGCCATGCATGACACCTTCTATTTCGGTGACGGGCGCCTGTTGCGCACACACACCTCGCCGGTCCAGGTGCGCGCCATGCTGGCGCAGGGTGCGCCGATCCGCATCATTGCGCCGGGCAAGGTGTACCGCAGCGATTACGACCAGACCCACTCGCCCATGTTCCACCAGGTGGAGGGGTTGCTGGTGGGGGAAAACGTCAACATGGCGGACCTGAAAGGGGTGCTGCAGACCTTCGTCAATGTGTTTTTCGAGTCTGATATGGCGATGCGGCTGCGACCTTCCTATTTTCCTTTTACCGAGCCTTCCGCCGAGGTGGATGTGGCCTGGGACAAGGGCGACGGCAGCGAGCCCGGCTGGCTGGAGATTCTCGGTTGCGGCATGGTCCATCCAAACGTGCTGAAGGCTTGCGGCATCGACAGCGAGCGCTACATCGGCTATGCCTTCGGTATGGGCGTTGAGCGCCTGGCCATGCTGCGTTACGGGGTCACCGACCTGCGCCCGTTCTTTGACAATGACCTGCGCTTCCTGCGCCAGTTCCGCTAGGGGGTTGCCATGAAATTCAGTGTGTCCTGGCTCAAGCAATGGGTCCCGGTTGAACTCGACGCGCAAGCCCTTGGCGATGCGCTTACCGCCGCCGGGCTGGAAGTGGATACCGTGGCCCCGGTGGCCGGCGACTTCAGCGGCGTGGTCGTGGGCGAGATCCTCGCCTGCGAAGCGCATCCGGACGCGGACAAGCTCAAGGTTTGCCGTATTGATGACGGCAGCGGCGAGGTCCTGCAGGTCGTCTGTGGCGCTCCCAATGCGCGGGCGGGGATAAAAATTCCCTTCGCCCGCGTGGGCGGGGCGCTGGACGGCGGGGAGGGCGGCCCCATCAGGATCCGCAAAGCGAAGCTGCGTGGCGTGGAGTCGTTCGGCATGGCCTGTTCCGCCCGGGAACTCGGGCTCTCCGAGGACCACAGCGGTTTGTTGGAATTGCCGCCGGATTCGCCGGTAGGCGCCGACATTCGTGAGTTGCTGGATCTTGACGACCGCGCGATTGACCTGGAGCTGACCCCCAACCGCGCTGATTGCCTGGGCATCAAGGGTCTCGCGCGGGACGTGGCGGCAATTACCGGCACGGACTGGACACCGCCCGGCATCCAGCCGGTTACGCCGGTGATTGACGATCGCGTGGCCATCAACCTGGCGGCCGCGCAGGATTGCCCCCGCTACGTGGGGCGCATCATTCGCGGGATCGATCCTGCAGCCAGGACGCCGCTGTGGATGGTCGAGGCGCTGCGGCGCAGCGGCATTCGCAGCATCAGCGCGGTCGTGGACGCCACGAACTACGTGCTCATGGAACTGGGCCAGCCCATGCACGCCTTCGACCTGGACCAGCTGCACGGCGGTATTACCGTGCGCCGCGGCCGGGCAGGGGAGACCATCACGCTGCTGGACGAGAAGGTCGTTGAGCTCGATGACAGCCTGCTGGCGATCTGCGATGACCAGGGGCCGGTGGCGCTTGCGGGCATCATGGGTGGGCTGGACAGCGGCGTCACGGGGCAGACCTGCAACGTGCTGCTCGAATCGGCCTTTTTCCTGCCGGCCACGATCATGGGTAAGGCGCGGGACCTGGGGTTGCACACGGACGCATCGCACCGGTTTGAACGCGGCGTGGATCCGGCCGGGCAAGTGGACGCGATGGAGCGCATCACCGGGTTGCTGCTGGAGATCTGCGGTGGGCAGGCCGGTCCCTTGCTGGTAGCCGAGTCAGAGACGGATCTGCCCGTGAATGCACCCGTTGAGCTGCGCAGCTCACGATTAAACAAAGTTCTCGGAAGTTCAATAGAACCTATTGAAATTGAAAGAATACTCAAGCGACTCGGCATGCAGCTCGAGTCTACGGACACGGGCTGGCGGGCGACGGCCCCGAGTTGTCGCTTTGACATTGAAATCGAGGAAGACCTGATCGAGGAAGTCGCCCGGATTTACGGTTACGACGCCCTGCCGTTAACGCTGCCCAGCGGTGAATTGAGCCCGCCCCGGATCAGCGAGCACCAGGTCCGGCTGGCAACACTGCGCGATACGCTGTGCGCCGCAGGTTACCAGGAAGCGATCACGTACGCCTTCGTCGACGCGCGCTTGCTCAAGGGCCTGGGAATGGATGCGCAGGCATTGCCTCTGGCCAACCCGATCTCCTCCGATATGGACGTGATGCGAACCTCGCTGCTGCCCGGCCTGTTAAAGGCCCTGGGCAGAAATCTGCGTTATCAGCAGGACAGGGTGCGCCTGTTCGAAACCGGTAAAGTTTTCCTCCAGGCAGAAAAACTGCACGAAATTGAGAAGCTTGCAGCGGTAATCTGTGGTTCTGCGCGGCCCGAGCAGTGGGCGGAGCAGCGCCGCGCAGTAGATTTCTTCGATATCAAGGGCGATCTTGAGCGGATTCTGCAACTGCGGGGTGTGGGCGGTACCTTGAGCTTCGGCCCGTCCGAGCGGGGCTTCCTGCATCCGGGTCAGCGCGCCGAGGTGCTGATAGACGGTAAATCCGCAGGCTGGATTGGGGCGCTTCACCCCCTGGCCCAGAAGGCCGTGGACGTGAAACCCCGCGTGTATGCCTTCGAGGTGGATCTCAAAGCTATTTCAAATCGCGAAATTCCAAACGCGAAAAATATTTCGCAATATCCATCAGTACGTCGGGACCTGGCTTTCCTGGTTCCGGAAGCCTGCAGCTATGCGCAGATCGAGGCGCTGGTCCATGAACTTGCCGGTGCATTGTTGAACGATCTCATCATTTTTGACCAGTTTTCCGGCCAAAGTGTTGAAAAAGGGTATAAAAGTTTAGCTATAGGCTTGATTTTACAAGACGTATCAAGCACTCTTACAGATGAAGTCGTGGAATCCATTGTCGGCAAGGTTGTCGAGGGGATGGAATCCAGGCTGGATGCACAGCTCAGAGGTTAGCCATGTCATTGACCAAAGCAGAAATCGCCAACCGCCTCTTCGATGAAGTCGGGCTCAATAAGCGCGAAGCCAAGGAATTTGTTGACTCCTACTTCGAGATCATAAAAAACGCCCTCGAGGATGGTGAGAACGTCAAACTTTCCGGTTTTGGCAACTTCCAGCTGCGAGACAAAAAAGAACGCCCGGGACGCAATCCAAAGACTGGCGAGGAGATTCCGATCTCTGCGCGCCGCGTCGTCACCTTCCGTCCCGGCCAAAAACTGCGTGCAAGGGTTGAAGCTTATGTTGGATCCGGGGAATAGCAAGGAATTACCACCGATACCGGCCAAACGGTATTTCACCATCGGTGAAGTCAGTGACCTGTGTGGCGTGAAGCCACACGTGCTGCGTTACTGGGAACAGGAATTCGAACAGCTTAAACCGGTCAAGCGTCGCGGGAATCGCCGCTATTATCAGCGTGGCGATGTGATCATGATCCGCCAGATCCGGAGCCTGCTTTACGAGCAGGGCTTCACCATCAGTGGCGCCCGCCAGAACCTCGAGGGTGAGCAGGCCAGTGATGATTTCGACCGCAGCCAGCAAATCATCCGCCAGACGCGGATAGAGCTGGAAGAGGTGCTCCAGGTTCTTAAGCGCTGAGCCGGACAAATATGAAGTGCAAAAGCGGCCAACAGGGTCGCTTTTTTGTTTCGGCGGGTTAAATCCACAGCAATTGACCTATGTTTGGGTTTGTTGGCCTTGATGGGCCTATAGTGGTGATCGTAACTTCTCAAACTGTGGAACTGTCATGAAAACCATCAACAAACTTTTGCTCCTCCTGGCCCTGCTGGGCGCCTCTTCCCTGGCGTTGGCTGAACAGGTGGAGGATTACTCCAAGACCATTGATCTTTACAAGAACAACGCCACCGTGGCGCCCTATTTTTCCAGCGCCTATGGTTATGCGGTGTTTCCCAACATTGGCAAAGGTGGCGTCGGTGTCGGCGGCGCCTATGGCAAAGGGCAGGTTTACCTGGGCGGCAAGGTGGTCGGCTTCACCTCCATGACCCAGTTGAGCATTGGTCTGCAGCTGGGCGGCCAGGCCTTCAGCCAGATCATTTTCTTCCAGGATGAGCGGGCTTATAACGATTTTACCTGGGGTAATTTCGAATTTGACGCGCAGGCCTCCGCGATCGCGATTACCGCCAGTGCCCAGGCCAACGCCGGCACGACCGGTACCGGCGCCAGCGCCGGCTCCGGCGGAACGGCCGGTGAGCAGGCCGAGGCGAAATACTACAAGGGCATGCAGGCCTTCACGATCGGCAAGGGCGGCCTGATGTTCGAGGCCACCATCGCGGGGCAAAAGTTCAAGTACAAGGCTATTTCCGGCTAAACACCCGATTCCGGCCTGCGCCGGCACGGTCCCCGGCAGAATCTCGCCCGCAGTCACTGGCTGCGGGCTTTTTTTACCGAAAACATTTCTAGTGTGTTAGTCTAACAACATGAAATTCAATAAAATAAAAGGATTTATTTTATTGCTCACCGCGGCGCTGTGCGCCTTGGCGTCGGCGGTGTCAGCAGCAGAGGCACCGGGCAACTGTGTGAGCGAGGAAGAGGCTCGATTGCTGGACGCCGTCAACGCGTACCGCATCGACAACGGTTTGTCCGCGGTGCCCTGGTCCAAAAGTCTTATCACCGTCGCCCAGTGGCATGCCTGGGACGCCGGCGCCAATACGCCGTTCGACACAGCGTGCAATCTGCACAGCTGGTCCGCTGCACGACCGGACCTGTGGACAGCCGTCTGCTACACGCCGGATCACGCTAACGCCGAGGGTATGTGGTTCAAGCCGCGCGAGATTACTGGAAACATCTACACAGGCTACGGATTTGAAAACGCGGCCTGGGGCTACTCCAGCCCGGAAGCAGCCCTGAACGGCTGGAAGGGCAGCCCCGGCCACAACAACGTGATTCTGAACCGCGAAGCCTGGGCCTCCCAGACCTTCAGGGCCATGGGGGTGGGAATCAACTCGGAAGCCAACTACTACTTTCTCTGGTTCAGCACCCAGACGGACCCGCAGGGAACCATGGCCGTCTGTGGCGCTGAGTCAATCATGAAAAACGGGTTCGAACCCTGACCGGCAAGGGAAGGCCGGCGGCCCCCGGGTGATGAGCGTACACCGCCCGCGAGATAAACAAAAAAACCCGCGGCCAATGGCTGCGGGTTTTTTTTGATACTGGTCGGGGCGAGAGGATTTGAACCTCCGACCCCCTCAACCCCATTGAGGTGCGCTACCAGGCTGCGCTACGCCCCGACTCGCTTCCCGCCAAAGCAGGAAGGGGGCGCATGTTACCGCAATGCGGCATGGGGGGGAAGTGCGGGCCGCCTTCCCACGGCGCCTGCGCGTGGCGCAGGGCGGATTTTTCACGGATAATTGAGCACTTGCGCCGAAAATGGCTCTTGAAACCAGGGCGCCACGGCCCGACCTAACGGGCTTGCTACCAGGAATGCTGTGATGACGACTGACCCGACCACTGCCCGCCAGATGCCCGATATCGCCAACGAGGTTCGCCCGGAGGTGAGCGGCGCGCTTGACTGGGTGGGCATGAACGACATCGAGCTGCCCGTGCGCATTGAAGATGACCGGGGCAACACCATCCAGTCGACGGCCGTGGTGACTGCCTATGTCAACCTGATTGACGAGGAAGAGAAGGGCATTCACATGTCCCGGCTCTACCTGCACCTGGACCAGGCATTTCGTGACCGGACCCTGAGCCCGGCGGTGCTGCGGCAGATCCTGCGCTCCTTCCTCGACTCCCACGAGGGCCTGAGCGACCGTGCGCTGGTGCGCGTGGACTTCGACTACGTGGTCCGCCGTCCGGCGCTGGCCTCGGACAACGAGGGCTGGCGCCGTTACCCGGTCTCCATGATCGGCATCATGAACGATCAGGACTTCGAACTCGAGATGGGTCTGGAAGTGCTGTATTCCAGCACCTGCCCGTGCTCTGCGGCGCTCGCACGCCAGTTGATCCAGGAGCAGTTCGAAAAGGACTTTGCTGCCGGTGAGCCGCTGGATTTCGATGCGGTCAAAACCTGGCTGGGCAGCGAGCAGGGCATCGTGGCGACGCCGCACAGCCAGCGCAGCTCCGCGGAACTGCGCGTGCGCTTAAAGCCGAGCTTCCAGCTGTTCCCGATCGTCGAGTTGATTGACCTGGTCGAGGGGGCGCTGAAGACCCCGGTTCAGGCCACGGTCAAGCGCGAAGACGAGCAGGCTTTTGCCCTGTTGAATGGTCAGAACCTGATGTTCTGCGAGGATTCCGGGCGGCGTATCAAGGTGGCCCTGGACTCGGACGACCGCATCCTGGACTTCTGGGCCCGGTGTACCCACTTTGAAAGCCTGCACCCGCACAACGCCGTGTCCGTGGTGACCAAGGGTGTCGACGGCGGTTTTGTGCCCGGCTCCGGCTCACCGGTGCGCATCGACCACTCGACGGACTGATCCGGCCCTTACTCGGCCGCCGTCGTAACCGGCATGTCGCCGACCAGCGGTTGGGGATTTACCCGCTTGTCCAGCCAGTTCATGCGCCAGTCCAGGTGCGGGCCGGTCGCCCGGCCCGGTCGCGCCGATCTTGCCGATCAGGCTCACCCTGTTCGACCTGCCATGCCGGCGGTCACGTCCACTTCGCTCAGATGCAGGAAGGTGGAACTCAGCCCCAGGCCATGGTCAATGATGATGGTGCCGCCGGAGAAGTACATGTCCGGGTGCGCCAGGGTCACCACGCCGGCCGCGGGCGCCACCACCGGTGTGCCGACCGGGGCGGCGACATCCACCCCGTAGTGGGGGCGGCGCGGCTCACCGTTCAGGACCCGCTGGCTGCCGTAGAAGCCGCTCAGGCGCCCCTGGGCAGGCCAGATAAAGCCGGCGACCCAGTCGCTGCGCAGGTCGCGCCTGGCGCGCGCTGAGGCCACCTGGCGGTTGTCTTCCTGGATGCGTTCCTGCACCTCCGGCGGCGGCGTCACGGTCGCCGGAGGCAGGCCGTCGACCCGCTCGATGTTGTATTCCCGCGGCATGATGGTCAGCTCGCGGATTTCGGTTTCGCCAGCAGGGGAGCTCACTTCCAGGGTCACGGTACCGCTGTCATCGCGCCCGAAGGCGAACACGAAATTTCCATCCGGGGTGACGAGCAACGACCGGCCGTCCAGGCGCACCTCGCTGCCGGGTTCAGCCTGCCCGAACAGGATATTGCCCTGGATTGCTTCACCGTCCAGCGTCAGCGCCATGCAAAACGGCGCTGCGACCAGGCCGGTCAGCAGCGCCGCTGCGCGAAGAAGGGTGGATGCCATGGCTCAGTTGATTTTCAGTGACTGACCCGGGCGCAGGATCGCGCTCTTGCTCAAACCGTTCAGGCGCATCAGCTCGTTCATTTTTACCTTGTGCTTACGCGCAATGGACCACAGCGAATCGCCGCTTTGCACCGTGTAATTGCTCGTGCGGGTCCGTGCCGGCTGGGGCGAAGGCGCGAGGAACACGGTCAGCTGCTGACCGGCCCTGAGCTGGTTCGGGTTGGAAATATTATTCCACTGCTGCAGTTCCCGCACCGATACGCGATAGCGACTGGCGATAACGGACAGGCTCTCGCCGGAACGCACCCGGTGCGTTTTCCGGTCAGCGGCCAGCAGGCCGGACTGCAGTTCCGCCAGCTCTGCCGCCGCGGCGGCGTAGCGCGGATCAACCATCATCTGCTGGTCACGCGGCAGGCGCAGTTTCTGGCCGGCGCGGATCATGTCGCTGTTGAGGTTGTTGGCGCTTTTCAGCACGGAGACCGGCACATCATGACGCGTGGCCAGGCCCGAAAGGGTATCGCCGGGCGCCACGGTCACCTGGTCCCAGCGCATCAGCTGCTCCGAGCTCACGGTTGCCACGTCATCGTCGAGCCGGTCAGCGGCTGCCAGCGGCAGGACGACGCGGTAAGGGCCTTCGGGCGGGGTCGCCCAGCGGTTGTAGCCGGGGTTCAGGGTAAACAGCTGGTCTATGGGCACATCCGCCGTCTGGGAAACCAGCACCAGGTCTGTCTGGCTGCCAAAGTCCACGGTGGCAATGACCGGTTCGTTGGGAGTTTCCGGTATCTCGAAGCCATAGGCCCCGGCATGCTGGAACAGGCAGGTCAGGCCCATCAGTTTGGGCACATAACCGCGGGTTTCCCGGGGCAGTTTGATGTTCCAGTAGTCGCCGGGCTTGCCGGCTTTCAGGTTGCGCTCCACGGACCGTGACACCCGCCCCTGGCCGGAATTGTAGGCGGCGAGCGCCAGCAGCCAGTCACCCTCGAAGCGATCTTGCAACACGGTCAGATAGTCCAGTGCCGCGTGGGTGGAGGCCCAGACGTCGCGACGGCCGTCGTACCACCAGTTCTGTTCCAGGCCGTATTCGCGACCGGTGGCGCTGACAAACTGCCAGGTTCCCAGGGCGCGGCCGCTGGAATAGGCAAACGGGTCGTAGGCTGACTCGACCACGGGCAGCAGGGCCAGCTCACCGGGCAGGCCGCGGCGTTCGATCTCGTCAACGATAAAGTAGATCCAGGGCTCGGCGCGTTTGAACACGCGTTCCGTGTAGCTTGGCCGGTCGGCGTACCACTGGGCCCAGTCCCGGCTGACCTCGTGCTCATCGCAGGCGGGCAGGGCAAAAGAGGCCATCATCCGCTCATACACCGAGTCGTAATCGGGCGCGGCGGCTTCGCTGGCCTGCGGGCGCGTCACGGGTGCCGGTTTAAACAGGTGTTCGTCCACCGTGGCCGTCTGGCTGCGTGCCGGCAGCGGGCCGCTCTGGAGGTTTGAATTCTGGGGGTCGGGCTTGTTTACCGGTGCGGTACTGGCGCAGCCAGCCAGCACCAGCCCGGCGAGGGGCAGGATCCAACGATAAGACACGGCTGCTCCTAATTATTATGGTGACCGGGTATTATCGCCATTTCCCGGCCAGATTCAAGCGATTAGCCGCTTTAAGGTGTTTCAGAAGCGGTCTTTCCAGGCGCGAATGACGCCCATGGTGCCGGCGCCGGGCTCCACATCCGGCGACCGTTGCCGCGCCGCGGCCACGACTGCCGGGGCCCGGGTGCGCAGGAACGGGTTGGCGGCCAGCTCATCTTCGAGCAGGGCCGGCAGGGTGGGCTGGTGTTCTTCACGGAGTCTCTGCACCGTCTCGGCGCGGGCCTGCAGCCGGGTATTGTCCGGCTCAACTGCGAGGGCAAACCGGCAGTTGTCCAGGGTGTACTCGTGGCCGCAATAGACCCGGGTCGCGCCGGGCAACACTGCCAGCTTGTCCATGGCCTTTTGCATGTCTTCCGGCGAACCTTCAAACAGGCGTCCACAGCCGATGCTGAACAGGGTATCGCCGCTGAACAGCGCGCCGTGGCCGTAGAAAGCGATGTGCGTGCGCGTATGGGCGGGAACCTCGAGTACGGCGAAGGAGAGGTCGAGCGCAGTGATACTGACCGTATCGCCTTCCCGGCAGGGCTGATTCCAGTCGCCCAACCGTTCGTCATCCGGGCCATACACCGTCGCACCGGGCCAGGCTTCCAGCAGCTCCGGCACGCCTCCGGCGTGGTCCCAGTGGTGATGCGTTACCAGGATGGCTGCGAGCTCAAGATCGCGTTTGGCCAGGGTATCCAGCACCGGCGCCGCATCCCCGGGATCAACCACCACGCAGGCCTTGCCGCCGCGGTGCAGCAGCCAGATGTAATTGTCCGTGAAGGCCGGAACCGGCTCGATCTTCAGCTCATCCTGGGTCATGGGAAAATCCTTCGTCATTGCTTGAGCCCCCGGTGGGGAAGCGCGTATGCTTACTCCTGCTTCCCCGCAAGTCAAACGGTGCCCAGCACGTGATCGCGGTCGTAGAACCCCAGCCGAAACAGGCGCAGGACTGGTATGCGCAGTTGTTGCTGCAGAATTTCCAGCGACACCGTCCCATGCGAACCCTGGTGATCAGCGGTTCACCCGGTGAACTGGCCACCGCCGGGGTCAGTGCGCCCTGTTGCGTGCGCATCGCCCGCGGCGGCGAGTATCGCTGGCACGTGGTGGAAACCAGCCGGCTCGCATTGCCCTTCCAGGTGGATGTTTTCGATTTCGTGGTGTTGCACAACTGCGTCGCGCAGGGGGATGTGCGGGCCCTGGCCGCGGTGCGACGCGCCATGCCTGGGGGCGCCCAGTTGCTGGTCATGGGCAGCGGATGGTTCAACCCCCGGCGTCTGCGCAAGCGGGGCCGGACAAGCCGGGCCTTCCGGCCCGGCTGGCTGCGTTCGCGCATGGAGCAACTGGGTTTCATGCCACGCGGCGCCTCCGGTCGCGGGGTGGCCGGCCTTGACCTGGAGCTGGACCACGGTATCGGACGGTTTCTGCAGCCCTGTGGCGACCAGCTGGCAATCCGCGCGCGCCGCCGGGAAGGGCGCCCTGATATCCGGCTGGTCCGGTTCAGCACGCCACGCTCCGTGGTTGGGCCGGCTGCTGCCTGGGAAGGTGCGAACCGGGATTATCCGGAATGAGCCGGGTAATCATGTACACGGACGGCGCCTGCAGCGGCAACCCGGGCCCCGGCGGCTGGGGCGCGTTGCTGATGTTTGGCGACCACCGCCGCGAGCTCTGCGGTGGCGAGCCGGAAACGACCAATAACCGCATGGAACTGCAGGCGGTTATCGAAGGTGTGAAGGTCCTGAAACGACGCGTGCCGGTAACCATTTACACGGACTCGACTTACGTTATGAAGGGTATGACCGAGTGGATCCATGGCTGGAAGGCCAAGGGTTGGCGCACCGCGTCGCGCAAGCCGGTCAAGAACGAAGACCTCTGGCGCGAGCTGGACGCGGTGCTTGCCGGCCACGATGTGGAATGGCGTTGGGTCAAGGGTCACAACGGTGATCCGGGTAACGAGGCGGCGGACGCCCTGGCGCGCAGCGCCATACCCGGGGTCCGGCGGCGTGACTCTGCCCGCACTTAAATCCAAATTTACGGGAGACTGGCCGCATGCGGCAGATTGTTCTGGACACGGAAACCACCGGTCTCGAGACCGAGCTGGGTCATCGCATTATTGAAATCGGCGCCGTCGAGCTGGTCGACCGGCAGCTCACCGGGCGTAATTTCCATCATTACATCAACCCGGAGCGGGACATTGATGTGGGGGCGTTGGAGGTTCATGGCCTGTCACGGGAGTTTCTCGCCGACAAGCCGCGCTTCGTGGACATTGCCGATGAGTTCAACAGCTACGCGGAGGGTGCGGAACTGATCATTCACAACGCGCCGTTCGATCTCGGCTTCCTGGACTACGAATACGGCCTGCTCAAGCCGGGTACGGCCAGCTGGAGCGAGGCGTTTTCAATCATTGATACCTTGCTGCTGGCCCGTGATCTGCACCCGGGCCAGCGCAACAGCCTGGATGCGCTGTGCAAGCGCTACGAGGTGGACAACTCGAGCCGGACGCTGCATGGCGCCCTGCTGGACTCGGAGATCCTTGCCGACGTTTACCTGCTAATGACCGGTGGGCAGGTGGACCTGGCCCTGACGCTGGACGCGGCCCCGGACCCGGCAGCGCTGGATGCGCTCAACATGCCGGTGGAACGTCCGGCGTTGCGCGTGCTGCGCGCCAATGACGCTGAACGCGCCCTGCATGAACAGCGCCTGGAATCGATTCGTGATCAGTCAGGCGCTTGCCTGTGGCTGGAGATGGAGCGGCAGATGGACAAGGCCGTTTAGGGCGCGGTCAGCATCTGCTCCGCCAGCAGCGGATGGGCCCGCGTGTCCATCCAGATCAGCGTTTCGTAAAAGCGCTGGATATTGTCCACGTAGGCCTGCGCCTCGTAGCCGCGGGCGTAACCGTAACGCGTGTTGCGGTGGTATTTTTCCTGGGTCAGCATCGGCAGGCGTTCGCGGACATCGCTCCACAGATCGGGGTTGCCGCCCTGTGCTGCGGTCAGGCGACGCGCGTCTTCAAGGTGACCCATGCCAATGTTGTAGGCCGCCAGGGCCAGCCAGCTGCGGTCCGGTTCCGCGATTCTTGCCGGCAGCCGGTCACGCATGCGCAGAAAGTACTCGGCGCCGCCGTGAATGCTTTGCAGCGGATCCAGGCGGTCATCAACACCCAGCGAGCGGGCCGTGTTCATGGTCAGCATCATCACGCCACGAACCCCGGTGGGTGATGCGGCCAGCGGGTTCCAGTGGGATTCCTGGTAACCCATGGCGGCCAGCAGGCGCCAGTCCAGCTGATGCGCATCGGCCGCTTCCTGGAAAAAGGTCAGGTAGTGCGGCAGGCGCTCACGCATGCGGTTCTGGAAGTGCATCATGTCCAGCTGGTCAAGGCGGTCCATGGGGGCGAAGTAGCGTTCGTGAATCGCCAGGAGGGTGCCGTCCTCGTGTGCCTGGCGCAGAAACAGGTCGGCGGCCTGCACCAGGCTGTCGTCGTCATCGCGGTCAAAGGCCCAGGCCAGCGGCTGCGTGTCGCCGAGCGTGAAGGCCTCGCGAATGCCGGGGTAGTATTGCTCGTGCAGGCGGTAAATGCGTTCATCAATCAGCGTGTATTCAAAGTTGCCTTCAGCCACCGCGTGCAGCAGGTCTTCCACGCCCAGCCCCTTGACCGGCTCCCAGCTGAGTGCGGGATGGTCTGCGCTGGCCGTCTGCAGGATCTCCGCATAGCTTGAATCCGCCAGCACGGTACCGCGCAGTCCTTCGAGATCGCCGACCGATTCCGGCTTGCGCAAGCCGTTGCGAACCACGACCAGGGTGCGGGTTTCGTCATAGGGCAGGGCAAAGCGAAGTTCTTGTTCGCGCCGGTCGGTCTGCGACAGGTTGGCCGCGATCAGGTCGCCCTTGCCGGCGGCAAGGGCTTGCGTCAGCCCGGCGTAATCCTCGGCAACACGCACCTTGAGCGACACGCCCAGGTGGTCTGCAAAGCGGCGCGCCAGCGCGTACTCCGGTCCATTGGGACCGTCGCCGTCAATAAAGTAGCTGCTCGCGCCATGGCGGGTGATCATGACCAGCTCGCCTCGCTGCAGCACCCGGGCCAGGTGCGTGTCCGCTTTGCCCGATCCCGATCCGGCAGGCCACAGCACCGCCGTGCCCAGCGCCGCGAAAAGCGCGCCATAGCGGTCGTCAGGGCGATCAGCGATCGCCGCTTGTTGTTGACCCGTGGTTGCATGGCAAGAAAACTTCCAGAAGGGAACCCAATGCTACCTGAAAATCAACCGTTTCGCCAGCCTTGACAGACTGGCGACCGGGCCCGCGCGGGATGCCCTGGCTTGACGGGCAGGGTACAATTCGCCCTTTGACCAGCCAGGCTTATCACATGACACTCCGCACCCGATTCGCACCCAGCCCCACCGGTTACCTGCACGTGGGCGGTGCGCGCACCGCTCTGTTTTGCTGGCTCGAGGCCAGGGCCCGGGATGGCGTGTTCATCCTGCGCATCGAGGACACGGACCTGGAGCGCTCAACACCGGAATCGGTGCAGGCCATCCTCGATGGCATGGCCTGGCTGAACCTGGATTATGACGAGGGGCCGTTCTACCAGACGCAACGTTTCGACCGCTATGCAGAGGTTACCCGCGAGCTGCTGGACGCCGGCAAGGCTTACCATTGCTACTGCAGCAAGGAGCGCCTTGAAAAGCTTCGCGAGGAGCAAATGGCGGCGGGCAGAAAACCCCGCTACGACGGTCACTGCAGGGAGCGGACAGAGCCGGTTCCCGGGGTGAAACCCGTGGTGCGTTTCCGCAACCCGCTGGTCGGCCACGTTGCCTTTGTAGACCGGGTGCGGGGACGAATCTCCGTGTCCAACGAAGAGCTCGACGACCTGGTCATCGCACGTCCCGATGGTTCACCGACCTACAATTTCACGGTGGTGGTGGATGACATCGATATGGACTGCAACCTGGTGATCCGCGGCGATGATCACATCAACAATACCCCCCGGCAGATCAATATTTATGAGGCGCTCGGCGCCACGCCGCCGGTGTTTGCCCATGTGCCGATGATCCTGGGTGAGGACGGCGCCCGCCTGTCCAAGCGCCACGGGGCGGTCGGTGTGATGCAGTATCGCGACATGGGCTACCTGCCCGAGGCCCTGCTGAACTACCTGGTCCGCCTGGGCTGGTCCTACGGGGACAAGGAAATTTTCAGCCGCGAGGAAATGCTTGAGCTGTTCTCCATCGACGACGTGAACCGCAAGGCTGCCGCCTTTGACCATGAGAAGCTCAACTGGCTGAACCAGCACTGGATGAAGAGCCTGGATCCGGCATACGTCGGTGAGCAACTCGTGCCCCAGCTCGAAGCGCTGGGTCTCGCCGTGGGCGACGGCCCCGCGCCCGCCGACCTGGTGAGCGTACAGGCCGAGCGCGTGCACACGCTGAAAGAGATGGCCGAGCAGAGCCGCATGTACTACGAGGACTTCGAGGAGTTTGACGCAGGGGCGGCGAAGAAGCACCTGCGCCCGGTGGCGGAGGGGCCCTTGCAGGCCATTCGCGAAGCCCTGGCGGCCCTGGCTGAGTGGACGCCGGAATCCCTGGACACGGCGGTGCTGGAGACCGCGGCGGCGCTGGACCTTGGCATGGGCAAGATCGCCCAGCCGCTGCGTGTCGCCCTGACCGGGTCCGGGATGTCCCCGTCCATCAACCTGACCCTGTGGCTGGTCGGCCGCGACCGCAGCCTGGCGCGCATTGACAAGGCGCTGGCGTTTATCGCCGCGCGGGTTGCCCAGGGTTGATCCGGCATGTCCAAGGTCGAACGCCTCTATCACCTGCACAATATTCTCAGCCAGCGGCGCACGCCGATTTCGCGGCAGGAGTTGATGGAGCGCCTGGGCTGCTCGCAGGCGACGCTGTACCGCCTGGTGGCCGAACTGCGGGATTTTCTCGGTGCGCCGCTGGAACAGGACGAAGAAAACCGGGGGTTCTACTACGACCGCAGTTACGAACAGCATTTTGAACTGCCCGGCATCTGGATCAGTCCGCAGGAGCTGCAGGCGCTGCTGACCGCCCGCCAGGTCCTGGGCAATGTGCAGCCCGGTCTGCTTGAAGGCGAACTGGCTTCGCTGCAAAAGCGCATCAGCAATCTGCTGCAGGACAAGGGCGTGGAGAGCGGGGAGGGGGACTCGCGCATTCACATCCAGGCCATCGCCGGCCGCGCGGTGCCCGAGCACCTGTTCCAGGGCGTCCTGGGCGCGCTGGTGCAGCGCAAGCGCCTGACCATCACCTACCACGGACGCCGCAAGGACCAGGTCAGCAACCGGCAGATTTCACCGCAGCGCCTGACCCAGTACCGCAACAGCTGGTACCTGGATGCCTGGTGCCACCAGGCGGAGGGCCTGCGCAGTTTCGCCCTGGAGCGCATCACCGGTTTGCAGCTGGACGATGAGGAGGCCCGGGAGGTCAGCGCGGCGGATCTCGCCCGGCATTTCGACCAGTCCTACGGCATTTTCTCCGGACCGGCAAAGCACCGGGCGCGGATTCGCTTTACCCCCGAAATGGCGCGCTGGGTCGCCGAGGAACAGTGGCATCCGGACCAGGCCGGCACCTTCGACGAGGAGGGCGCCTGGATTCTCGAGCTGCCGTTCAGCGATCCGCGCGAACTGGTGATGGACATCATGCGCTATGGCGGGCAAGTCGAGGTGCTGGCGCCGGACTTCCTGCGCGAGGCCGTGCGGGATGCCGCCCGCGAGACCGCCGCCCGCTACGAGTAAAGCTACCGCACCGGTCCCGGTGCGGCGCCCCGGTAACGCCTGTTGCCCGCTTCTCATGATTTGAGAACGGTCCGTGTTCTCCTGTGACTCAACAGAGGAGGAAAGCACATGCTGTACAGCGATTACCTTGATCTTGATCCCCGGGATGCAGCGCCCGCTGGCTGCCGAGGGCCGTGATGCCAGCGCATCCGCGCCGGGCACGCGCTCCTGGCGGCGCATCGCGACGATTCCCGGTGCAGGTGGTGCGGGCAAGGATTGTCCCGCCGCCAATGACGTCCTGGCCACCGACCTGTCCACAGACCTGTCCGCGGACGCGGGCCTTGCGGGTCGCTCAGGGTCGTTTGCCTGGGCGGATCTCGGCAGCGTGCTGGGTAATTTCCTGGGTGGCGGACTGTTGATCGGCGGGCTGTTTCTCATGCCCTTCGCGCTCCGCCAGTTGCTGGACCTTCTCTGACCCGGCGCTACGGCGCAAGCGCCACCTGCCATTGCGGCAGTCTCCCCGGCGCGCCCCGGGGGCGGGCACCTCTCCGCACGCCCCCGGGTTTTTTTTGGCTCATTGCGAAGAAGCGGTTTTAGTTCTTTCGGCTCACGTGCTTGCCGCCGGTCCAGCCCCCGGGGCGAAGAACCTCGTCACCCAGGGCCTGGGGATCAGCCTCGAGGTCCGTGGCCATCGAATCGTTCCAACGGTTCAGAAACCCGTAAAGGCTCACCGCGCCGAGGATCTGCACCACCTGTTCTTCGGTCCAGTGTTCGCGCATACGGTCCATGAGCGCCTGGTCCACCTGGTTGGGCACCGCGCCGGCGGCGAGCGCGAAATCCAGCGCCACGCGTTCCGCTTCCGAATAGAGCGGGCTGGTCTGGTAATCCCACACCGCGGCGATTTTCTCCGCGTCGATGCCATGAATCCCGGCCGCGACCAGCGAATGCGCCTCGCAGTACTGGCAACCGGCAGCGCGGCTCGCAAAATGCGCAATAACACGCAGGAAACCCAGGTCCACCGGCCCCTCCGGGTCCATCACCGCCCTGGTCAGCGCACCGAAGCCCTTCACCATCTGCGGACGTCGCTGCATGGTCAGCAGGCTGTTGGGAATGAAGCCGAGAATATCCACGAAACATGGCGAAGTCCTCGGCCAGTTCCGGGCTCGTGGACGGGGGCAGGGGTTCCATATGGGCCATGGGGCGCTCCGCGATAGGCCTTGCTGTCAATGAACGCGGGCGCCCGCGACGGGCGCCCGTCGACCGGGCTGCTTCAGGCGGCTTCGGAAGTGGCTTTCACGGGTCCGTGCAGCAGCGCCTGGCGCGTCGCATCGACCATCAGGTCAACCTCTGCACTGCTGATGCCGAATCCCGGCGTGTAGCGCAGCGCATTCTTGCCGCCGTGCACCACGTTGACGCCGTGCATGCGCATGTATTCCTCGGATGGAGTCGGCGCCGTAGCTCTTGTAGCGGCGGGGATCCAGTTCCGCGCTGATCAGCAGCCCGGTGCCCTGGACCCTGGTAATGGCCCCGCCCAACTCGTCCTGCAGGGCCTTGAGTTTGGCGACCATTTCCGCGCCGCGTTCTTCCACGTTGCGGCGCAATTCCGGGGTCAGGGACTCCAGCACGGCCACGGCCACGTCCATGGCGCGCGGATTGGTGGTCATGGTGTTGCCGTAGATGCCTTTGCGGTACAGCTCGGCGGTGTGCGCAGTCACGGCCAGCACGGACAGCGGATACTGGCCGGCGTTGATGGCCTTGGAATAGGTCTCCATATCCGGTGCCTCCAGGTCCTGGAAGCCCGGGTAGTCAACGATGGACAGCACGCCGTGGGCGCGCAGGCCGGCCTGGATCGAGTCGACCAGGAGCAGGGCGCCATGGTCCCGGGTCAGCTCGCGGGCCCGCGCGTAGAACTCGGGGGTGACGGCCATGCCGGGATTCCCTTCACCCATGACCGGCTCCATGAACATCGCTTCGATAAAGATGTTGTTGGCCTTCGCCTCGGCGAAGACCTTCTCGAGCTGCTTGATGTTGTTCGGTTCGACGGTGATCAGGTTGTCCCGGTCCCGGAACGAGGCCAGGTGCTTGACGTAATTGGCCCGCGTGGAGTCGGAGAAGCGTCCCGGACGTTCCGTGCGCCCGTGAAACGCGCCGGCAAGGCCGAGACAGTGAATCTTACAACCCTCGTGAGCGCCGCCCGGGTCGGTCTGCAGCTTGGCGTTGATATCGGAGATGCGCGCGGCGAGCGTAACCGCTTCCGAACCGCTGTTCAGGCAGAACATGGCGCTGAAAGGATTGCCACCGCGGGTGTGGCCGATTTCCCGGTCCAGCGCGTCGTGAAAGCGTTTCTGGCTGATACTCGGTGTCATGATGTTGGCCATCACGTGCGGCGCGTTCATGGCTTTCAGGACCTGGTCCGGCGCGTGACCGAAGCCCAGCATGCCGTAACCGCCGCACTCGTACAGCACCGCGCCCTTGAGGGTCACGATCCAGGGCCCCTTGGCCGCCAGGCTGACGTAAGGACAGACAGCATCTTCCGGGTAAAATTGATGTAGCCGGTCTGGATATCCGCAACCTGTCCGGCCTCATCCTTGGCGAGCAGTGCGCTGTCGGTCTGCTTGAGCTGCTCAAAGCCTGCCAGCGCCGCATCCACTGCCTCCTCCAGCCGCGGGTCGCGAGCGGCGAAATCGAGCAACTGCTCGTCGGGCAGCCCCTTGGTGGCGGATTCGCCGCCCTGGGATCTGAGAATTTGAAGCTTGTCGATAATGGTCATAAGGGTCTCCGCGATTCCGGCCGGGCGGCAGTCAAATAGAAGATGGTGATTATAGCGCAGGGCAAGGGTCCGGTCCCGTCGCGCTCAGCGATCGGGCTGCCGCTGATAGTGCTGGTCCAGGGCCCAGGCGACATGCTCGCGAACCAGGGCGGAAGGGTGGTCTTTGCGCTGCTCGAGGGCCTTGACGGTCGCCGGTGACGGGGGCGCATTGCCGAGGGCAACGGCGATATTGCGCAGCCAGCATTCGTAACCGATGCGGCGGATCGGGCTGCCGGCGGTGCGCTCCAGAAACTCGGCTTCTTCCCAGGCGAACAGTTGGCGGAGCTGAGGCGCTTCCAGGCCGTTGCGCGGGGCGAAGTCTTCTTCCCCGGTGGGTTGGGCAAAACGGTTCCAGGGGCACACCGCCTGGCAATCATCGCATCCGTAAATCCGGTTGCCCATTAATGGCCTTAACGATTCCGGAATTGAGGTTCGCAGTTCTATGGTCAGATAGGAAATACAGCGACGCGCATCGACCTGGTAAGGCGCCACGATCGCGCCGGTCGGGCAGACTGTCGATGCAGCGGGTGCAGTCACCGCAGTGATTGCGCTGTGGCTCATCCAGGGGCAAGGGCAGGTCGGTGTAGATTTCGCCCAGGAAAAACCAGCTGCCGGCCTCGCGGTCCAGCAGGTTACTGTGTTTGCCGATCCAGCCCAGGCCGGCTTTTTCCGCCAGGGCCTTTTCCAGCACCGGCGCTGAGTCCACGAATACCCGGTAACCAAAGGGGCCGACGGCCGCCTCGATGCGGTCCGCCAGCTGTCTGCAATCGTTTGCGCAACACCTTGTGGTAATCGCGGCCCAGCGCATAGCGGGAAACAACGCCGGTATCCCTTTCCGCAAGCAGCGCCAGGGCGTTGTCCTGTCCGTCCGGCAGGTAATCCATGCGCGCCGACAGCACGCGCACGGTGCCCGGCACCAGTTCCGCCGGCCGGCTGCGCTTGCTGCCGTGACGCGCCATCCATTCCATCTCGCCATGCCGGCCGGCGGCCAGCCAACGGCCCAGGTGCGCTTCCGCCTCGTCCAGCTGCGTGTCGGTTACGCCGAGCTTCTGGAATCCCAGCTCCCGCGCCCAGTGCTTGATCTGCAGCGCCAGGGCGTCCGCATCCCGGGGCAGAGCCGCTGCGCCGGCAGGGATTTTGCGCGGTGGGGAAGTCACTATAATGCGGGCATGTTTTCCATCAGCGACAAATTGTATACCGCGCAGGCCTGCCGCGACCTCGACCGGGCTGCCATAGAGCAGTTATCCATCCCCGGCTTCACGCTTATGTCCCGCGCCGGCAACGCGGTCATGGAAGCGGTGCGGGCGGCCTATCCGGCCAGCAACAGCTGGCTGATCCTTTGCGGCGCCGGTAATAACGGCGGCGATGGCTACGTGATCGCACGGCTGGCGCACGATTTCGGGGTGAAAACGCGGGTCGTCGCCCTGTCCGATCCGGACCGGCTGGAAGGTGATGCCGCACGGGCTTACGCCCGCTACCGGGAGCGCTGTGATGCGCCGTTGCGCTGGCCGGTCGAAATTCCCGATCACATCAACCTGGTGATCGATGCCATGCTCGGCACCGGGCTGGACCGGCCGGTGGAGGGGCCTTACCGCGACGCGATCCAGGCGATCAACGCCCTCGATTGCCGGCGGGTTGCCGTTGATATCCCCTCCGGACTGAGCGCAAACACCGGTGCCGTACTCGGTGCAGCGGTCCATGCCGACCTGACGGTAACCTTTATTGGCAAGAAGGCCGGGTTGTACACCGCCGATGGTCCGGAGCAGGCGGGCCGGATACTGTTCGACCGGCTGGAGGTCCCAACCGGGGTCTACCGGTCTGTTGAATCGTCCAGCGGTTCTGCCGGACACCTGCTGAATTACGACTATCTCGCTGCCCGTCTGGGCCGCAGGGCGCGCAACAGTCACAAGGGTCAGTTCGGCCATGTGCTGGTGGTTGCCGGTGATGTGGGAATGAGCGGTGCGGCGCGCCTGGCGGCCGAGGGCGCCCTGCGCACCGGCGCCGGCCTGGTCACCGTCGCTACGCATGCGGAGCACGCAGCGCTGCTCAACCTGACCCGCCCGGAAATGATGGTCAAGGCGGTCGCCAACCAGCCGGAGCTGGCTACGGCGGCGCAGCGGGCCACGGTGCTGGCCGTGGGGCCGGGCCTGGGAACCGGCGCCTGGGGCCAGGCGCTGTTTGCCGCCTGTGTCGGGGATGAGCGCCCCCTGGTGCTCGATGCGGACGGTTTGAACCTGCTTGCGGCGGCGCCGGTCACGCGCGACAACTGGGTGCTGACGCCACATCCGGCCGAGGCGGCGCGCTTGCTGGCTTGCGATACGCGGGATGTCCAGGCCGACCGCATTGGATGCGCGCAGGCGCTGGCCAGTCGCTACCGGGCGGTGGTCATTCTCAAGGGTTGCGGTTCCGTGGTCGCGGCGCCGGACGGGTGCTGGGATATTTGCGCCCTGGGCAATCCGGGCATGTCCACCGGTGGCAGCGGCGATGTGCTGACCGGCGTGGTCGCGGCCATGCTGGCGCAGGGGTTTGACGCCCACGAAGCGGCCCGGCTGGGCACCCTGGCGCACGCAGCGGCCGGAGATCGCGCAGCGTTGCAGGGTGAACGTGGCCTCCTGGCCCTGGATATTGCTCGCCAGTTACAACAGGTCGTCAATGCCTGAGCCGCGGCTTACGCTGGTCAGCCAGGCCCTGGACGAGGCCGCGATGACGACGCTGTCGCGGGCTGTCGCCGGCGCGCTGCAAGCGCCTTGTACCGTGTATTTGCGCGGTTCGCTTGGTGCGGGAAAAACCACCTTTACCCGGGCGCTGATCCAGGCGCTGGGCCATGCCGGCCGGGTCAAGAGCCCCACCTATGGCCTGCTGGAGCACTATGAGCTGGCCGGGGTGAACGTGCTGCACCTGGACCTCTACCGCATCGGCGATCCCGGCGAGCTGGATTTCCTGGGTATCGAAGACCTGTGCGATGACGCGGACCCTGCTGCTGGTCGAGTGGCCGGAGCAGGGCGGCAGCGTCCTGCCCCCCGCAGATCTGGAAATTGTGTTCTCGCCAGGCCCCGGTAACAGCTTCGATTCAAGACGTCTTATGTTTTACGCGTATTCAGATTCCGGTGTTCGCTTAGGTCAGTTTATTGAGGCTCTTCTTTAAACTCGTATTCTAGTTTGCGAAGTTATCCAACGGTTTTATATACAGAAACTGTTGCTTTTTCCGGAAAAGCAATTCATCATTGAGTCTGCTCTATTTGCGCGGTTAGGGGATTCGTTGCAGTGAAGCGGCTATTTCCGGTCTTGTTATTGACGTTCTGCAGTTCTGCATTTGCCGCAGACGTCAGCGGTTTGCGTGTCTGGGCGGGTCCCGACAAGACGCGGGCTGTACTGGACCTGGCCGGCAGCGCGGATTACTCCCTGTTTACCCTCGCAAACCCCCACCGGGTGGTTATCGATCTGAAACAGTCGTCGCTGCAGGGCAGCTTCGATATCGACACGAAACAGTCGGGCATCATCACAGGCGTGCGGCACGGTCAGCCGGACAAGGACACGCTGCGGGTGGTGCTGGACCTGAGTCAGGCCGTGGACCTGAAAAGTTTCATGATCGCTCCAACCGGGCAATACGGTCATCGTCTTGTCGTTGACATGTTCGATGAACCGGGAACCGGGGAGGCGCAGACCGTACGCACCCTCGCTTCCATACAGGGCGGCAACCGCGACATCGTGGTGGCCATCGACGCCGGACACGGCGGTGAAGACCCTGGTGCGATAGGCAAAAAGCACACGCGGGAAAAGGACGTAGTACTGCAAATCTCCAAGCGCCTGAAAGCGCATATTGACGAGCTGCCGGGTATGCGGGCAGTGCTGACGCGCACCGGAGATTATTACGTGCCCTTACGGGCGCGGTACGAGCGGGCCCGGGAGCACCGGGCGGACCTGTTCGTATCCATTCATGCTGATGCCTTCAACAACCGGAATGTCCGCGGCAGCTCGGTTTTCGTGCTGTCCCAGAGCGGCGCCAGCAGTGAGTTCGCCCGCCTCCTGGCGCAGGGGGAAAACGCGGCCGACCTGGTGGGTGGTGTGTCCCTGAATGACAAGGACGACCTGCTGACCTCGGTGCTGCTGGATCTGTCGCAAAGCGCCACGATCCAGGCCAGTGACCAGGTGGCTGCGGAAATCCTCGCCTCCATCGGCAAGACCACGCAGGTGCACAAGGACCATGTCGGCAGGGCCAACTTCATGGTGCTCAAGTCACCGGACGTGCCCTCGGTGCTGGTGGAGACGGCCTTTATCAGCAACCCGACCGAAGAAAAACGCCTCACGGAACGCGAGTTCCAGGAAAACATGGCCAGGGCGATTGCCCGCGGCGTGCGCAATTATTTCTATCGCAGCCCGCCCCCGGGAACCTGGCTGGCCGCCAATCGTGACGGTACGCGCCACGTGGTTTCCAGCGGCGAGACGCTGGGTGCGATTGCCAACCGCTATAACGTGTCGGTCACGACGATCCGCCAGGCCAATCAGCTGAACAGTGATCTGATCCGGGTCGGGTCGGAACTGGTGATCCCCACGACCTGAATCTGCACGTCCGCAGGGTGGCGCGTCACGGGAACCGGCTGCATGCCGGGAACGTGACGCGTCACCATTTATCTCACCTGCCTGTATCCCCTCATTGACGGTTTTCCGGATCGAAGGTTCGTTCCGCGCGGGCCAACCGGTATCATGCGCATGTTTCCCGTCCCGACCCTGATTCATGCCAATACGCCAACTGCCCCCGGGCCTCGTCAACCAGATCGCCGCCGGCGAGGTGGTGGAGCGCCCGGCGTCCGTCGTCAAGGAACTGGTGGAGAACAGTCTTGATGCGGGCGCCCGTTCCATCCAGGTGACCCTGGAGCAGGGCGGTAAGCGACTGATTCGCATAGAAGATGATGGCAGCGGCATTCCCGAGGCCGAGCTTCCCCTGGCGCTGGCAAGCCATGCGACGAGCAAGATCAGCGCCCTCGAGGATCTCGAAGCGGTGTCCTCCCTGGGGTTTCGCGGCGAAGCGCTGGCCAGTATTGCGTCGGTTTCCCGCCTGTCCCTGGTATCCCGGGTTGCCGGCGGCGACCATGCCTGGCAGGTGTCGGCGCACGACGGTGTGGTCGGCGAGCCCGGGCCTGCCGCCGGCGCTGTCGGCACGCGCATCGATGTACAGGACCTGTTCTACAACGTGCCGGCGCGGCGTAAATTCCTGCGCACGGACCGCACGGAATACAGCCATATCGACGAACTGTTGAAGCGCATCGCCCTGGGTAATTTTGCCGTTGGCTTGCGCCTGCAGCACAACGGCAAGGTGGTGCGTGCCTTGCCGCCGGCCAGTGACGATAACGGACGGGCGCAGCGGGTGGCGATGCTGTGCGGCCAGGAGTTTCTCGCCCATGCGCAGGACGTGGATGCCGGTGCAGGGCCCTTGTCGCTGACCGGCTGGGTGGCGGAACCGCGCTACAACCGCGCCCAGGCCGACCGGCAATTTTTCTACGTGAACGGCCGCATGGTCAGGGACCGCACGATTGCGCATGCGATTCGCCAGGCGTTCCGCGACGTGCTGTTTCACGGTCGCCATCCGGCGTTTGTCCTGTTCCTGGCCTGTCCGCCGGAACTGGTGGACGTGAACGTCCATCCGCAGAAGCACGAAGTCCGGTTCCGCGATCAGCGCGCGGTGCACAATTTCATTTACTCCAGCCTGCACCGCCTGCTGGCGGACAGCGGGGTGGGCGGCGGCCGGCTGCGGCCCGGCAGCGGGCTGGACGAGGTGGTCCGCTCCGTGGCGCCGCAGCAGTCCGGCATGCCCATGATGCCCTCGTCGCGGCCCCCGGGCGGGCGCTTTCCCGGGCGCGGTGGCGCAGCAGATTGGCGCCTACCAGCGGTTCAGCGAAGCGCCGCCGGCCACGGTGCAGCGAGGACTCCGGCGATATCCCGCTGCTGGGGTTTGCCCTGGCGCAGCTGCACGGTGTCTACATCCTGGCGCAGAATGCCGAGGGCCTGGTGCTGGTTGATATGCACGCGGCTCATGAGCGGATCACCTACGAGCGTCTCAAGGCCGGGCAGGCCGGGCAGGGCATCCGCAGCCAGACCCTGCTGGTGCCGGTGTCCCTGAACGTATCCGAGCGCGAGGCAGACCTTGCCGAACGCAGCGCAGCGCAACTCGAGCAGCTCGGTTTCGAGTGCGATCGCAGCGGGCCCGAGTCCCTGCTCGTGCGCAAGGTGCCGACGCTGCTGCAAAAAGCCGATATTCCGGCCCTGCTGCAGGATGTGCTTGCCGACCTGGCCAGCCAGGGCAGCAGCACGCGCCTCGAGTCCGAGTTGGACGAGGTATTGTCGTCCATGGCCTGCCATGGCTCGGTGCGCGCCAACCGGCGCCTGTCGGTGGAAGAAATGAACGCCCTGCTGCGCGATATGGAGCGCACCGAGCGCAGCGCGCAGTGCAACCACGGGCGCCCGACCTGGGTGCAACTGGATCTCGGCTCCCTGGACCGGCTGTTTCTGCGGGGTCGCTGATGGCGACGTCCACGCTGTCCCCACCCGTTTCCCCGCCCACTCCCCTGGTCTGCCTGATGGGTCCGACCGCCTCCGGCAAAACCGGCCTGGCGGTCCGGCTTTGCGAACGCTTTCCCCTGGATATCATCAGCGTGGACTCGGCCCTGGTTTACCGGGGCATGGACATTGGCACCGCCAAGCCCGATGCAGCCACCCTGGCGCGCGCGCCGCACCGTTTGATCGATGTGCGTGACCCCGGCGAGACGTATTCCGCGGCGGAGTTCCGCGAGGACGCGCTGCGCGAGATCGAAGCCATCGCCGCGGCCGGGCGGGTGCCGCTGCTGGTCGGCGGCACCATGCTGTATTTCCGGGCCCTGCTGGAGGGCCTGGCCGACCTTCCGGAGGCGGATCCGGTCATCCGCGCGCGGCTGGAATCCCGCGGAGCGGCCGAGGGCTGGGACGTGCTGCACGGGGAACTCGCGCGGGTGGACCCGGCCGCCGCGGCGCGGATCGACCCCAATGATCCGCAGCGCATCCAGCGCGCCCTGGAGGTCTACGAGATCACCGGCAGGCCGCTCAGCGAGTTGCAGGCAGCATCATCCGGCACGACCCCCCGGTTCCGGGTACTGAAGCTGATCGTTTGTCCGCAGGAGCGCGCCACCCTGCATGAGCGCATTGCCCGGCGCTTTGACCTGATGATGGCGCAGGGCTTTCCCGGAGAGTTGCGGCGCCTGCGTGCCCGGACGGACTTTAATGCCGCACTGCCGGCCATGCGTGCCGTGGGGTATCGCCAGGCCTGGCCGTGGCTGGAAGGGGAGTACGACGAGGCTTCGATGCGTGACAAGGCCCTCGCAGCCACGCGCCAGCTGGCCAAGCGCCAGCTCACCTGGTTACGGCGGGAGCGTGGCGCGCTGTGGTATGATCCGGATGCGGATTCGGCGTTTGGGGGCGTGGCCGCCGTGGTCGAAGATTTCCTTGAATCTTCACAAGGTCATTCCCAGAATTAAAGCATGATGCATCACAATAATATCCAATGGAGGAATGACCATGACAAAGGGTCAATCATTGCAGGAACCGTTTCTTAACGCCTTGCGTCGTGAGCGGATTCCCGTGTCTGTGTATCTCGTGAACGGCATTAAGCTGCAGGGGCAAATTGAGTCATTCGACCAGTTCGTGGTGCTCCTGAAAAACTCTGTCAGCCAGATGATCTACAAGCACGCCATTTCCACCGTCGTGCCGGCCCGCAACGTGCGGATGTCCGAAGACGGGGAGGAGTGATCTGCCCGTGACGGCGAGTTAACCGAATTGTTCGAACGCGCAGAGCGCGGCGACCGCGCCGTCATTCTTCATCCTGTTTTCCCCGGCATGGGCCCGGAGGCGCTTGACGAATTCAAGGAACTGGCGCGCTCCGCGGGCACGGACGTCGTGGCGGTGATTACCGCGCCCCGGGACAAACCGGACGCCCGGTTTTTTGTCGGCAAGGGCAAGGTCGAGGAATTGCACGAGGCGGTCGAGCGTTACGATGCCTCGGTGATTCTCGTCAGCCGGCCCCTGTCGCCGGTCCAGGAGCGCAACATCGAAAAGCGCTGCAAGGTCCAGGTCCTGGACCGTACCACCCTGATTCTCGATATTTTTGCCCAGCGCGCCCGCTCTCACGAGGGCAAGCTGCAGGTGGAACTGGCCCAGTTGCGGCATCTGTCCACCCGGCTGGTCCGCGGCTGGACCCATCTTGAGCGCCAGAAGGGGGGTATCGGCCTGCGCGGTCCGGGGGAGACCCAGCTGGAGACCGACCGGCGCCTGCTCGGGCACCGCATCCGTTACCTGCGCAGCCGCCTGGAGCGGGTCAACCGGCAGCGCGAACAGGGCCGCCGGCGCCGCAGCCGCGGCGAAACGCCCACCGTTGCGCTGGTCGGTTACACCAACGCCGGCAAGTCCAGCCTGTTCAACGCGCTCACCGAGGCCGCCGTTGACACGCAGGATATGCAGTTCGCCACGCTGGATCCCACGGTGCGACGCCTGCGCGGCGTCAGCGGTGAAATCCTGCTGGCGGACACGGTCGGGTTCGTCAGCGAACTGCCGCACGAGTTGATCGCCGCATTCCGCGCCACCCTGCTGGAGGCGCGCGAGGCGGATCTGCTGCTGCACGTGATTGACGTGGCAGATCCTTTCCACGCCGAGCGCCGGGACGAGGTCGACGAGGTGCTGGAGTCCATCGGCGCCGGCGAGCTGCCGATGATCCGGGTGTACAACAAGATCGATCTGACCAACCAGCTTCCCGGCGTGCAGCAAAATGCGCAAGGCGTGGTGGACCAGGCGCACGTGTCCGCGCTGCGCGGCAGTGGCCTGGACGAGCTGCTGACAGCCATCGAGGACCGCGTGTCCGGGCAGCGGATTCGTCGCTGGATTCGCCTGGAAGGCAGCGATGCCCGTCTGCGGGCGCGACTGTTTGAAATGGGCGCGGTCAGCGAGGAGACCATCGGTGAAGACGGCAGCTGGAAACTGCGGGTGGATCTGCCCCTGTCAATGGCACGGCGTCTTTCCCGCCAGGGGGAAGCCGAGGCGCGGGTCGTGCGCGAGCAACTCCTGCCCGGCGTCAGCCCTCACTGATGCGGCGCTGATTGTTACGCTTCACGTGGCACGCACATCCAACTCATAGGATAATGTTCAATTCGGCCACGGCCGCCTTGGAAAGGGCGGCAGTGATGCCCATCTCTCAACCATCGACGCGCCGCCACTTGGGCGCATTCTTAACTTACGATCTAGCAGGAGACAGCTATGCCCTGGAAGGAACCCGGCAAGGGGGATAAGAAAGACCCCTGGAAGCAGGGCGACCAGCCCCCGGAACTGGACGAGGTGTTCCAGAACATGCAGAACAAGGTTCGCTCCATCTTTGGCGGTGGCGGCGGATCCGGGCAGCAGAAAACGGGCGGCAGCGGCAACGGGGGTATCTTCTCCCTGGCGCTGGTTCTTCTCGTGGTCTGGGCCGCATGGGATTCGGTCAACGTGATTGACGAAGCGGAACGCGGCGTGGTGCTGCGCTTTGGCAAGTTCAGCCGCATTCTCGACCCGGGCCTGAACCTAACCCTGCCGCGGCCGTTTGAGCGCGTGGAAACGGTGAATGTCAGCAGTGTGCGGACCGCCGAGGACCGTGGACAGATGCTGACGGAAGACGAAAACCTCGTCGAGTTCGCCTACAAGGTCCAGTACACCGTGTCCGATGCGGAGGCCTTCCTGTTCAACGTTCGCGACCCGGAGATCACCCTTCGCCAGGCCGCCGAGAGCGCGCTGCGGGAATCGGTCGGTACCAACCGTCTCGACAACATCCTCGAAGGCACGACGCGAAACACGGTGCGCATGGAAACCCAGCGCGTGCTGCAGGAAACCATGGACAACTACCAGGCCGGCGTTCGTATCACGCAGTTCAACCTGAATGACGTGTCCGTGCCTGCCCAGGTCCGCGAGGCGTATTCCGACGTGATCCGCGCGCGGGAAGACCGCCAGCGCTTCATCGAGGAAGCGCGCGTGTACGAGAACTCCGTGGTTCCCGAGGCCCGCGGGCGGGCTGCGCGAATCGTGCAGGAGGCCCAGGGTTACCGGGATTCGACCGTGGCCCTGGCGGAAGGTGAGGCTGACCGCTTCCGGCTGCAGGTGGCCGAGTACCAGCTGGCGCCGGACGTGACCCGCACCCGCATGTACCTGCAGGTGATGGAAGGCGTGCTGGGCGACTCCAGGAAGGTCCTGCTGGATGTCGACTCCAGCAGCAATGTGCTGTACCTGCCGCTGGGTGGAACAAGCGCGGACTTTGACCCGAACCGCATGCCGCCCGTCATGACGCCGGACGACCAGCGTGCTCCGCAGCAGAGCGATCGTGACGGGCGCACACCGCGCAACGTTAACCGGGAGGGAAGATAATGACCAAAACCATCATCCTGATTCTGGCCGGTGTGCTGGCCTTCGTCGGCCTCAACAGCGTATTCACCGTGCAGGAAACCGAGGACGCCATTCGCTTCCAGTTGGGCCGTATTGTGAAGGCGAACTACGAGCCCGGGCTGCACTTCAAGGTGCCGTTCGTGAACAACATCCGCAAGTTTGATAACCGGATCCTGACCCTGGACACGAGTCCGCAGCCGATGCTGACATCGGAACAGAAGTTCGTCGAAGTGGATTCCTTTGTGAAGTGGCGCATTGTTGATGTATCGCGTTTCTACACCTCAACCCAGGGCAACGAGGCCGTCGCGCTGAACCGCCTGAACAGCATCATCGAGGACCGGCTGCGTAACCAGATCGCCAGCCGCACCCTCGCCGAGGTGGTGTCCGAACAGCGTGTGAACACGATGCAGGATATCGCCGTGGCCGCCAACAAGGCGGCGGAAGAGTTCGGCATCGAGGTGGTTGACGTGCGCATCAAGAGCATCGAGCTGCCGGACGATGTCCGGGAATCGGTATTCCGGCGTATGGCGGCTGACCGTCAGAAGGAGGCCAATCGCTACCGGTTCGAGGGCCGTGAGGAATCCGAGCGGATCAAGTCCAACGCCGATCGTGAATCCCAGGTCATCCTGGCCGAGGCCGAGCGTGACGGTCAGCGTATTCGCGGTGAGGGCGACGCCTTATCCATCGCCATCTACGCAGACGCCTACGGTCTGGACGAGGAGTTCTTCGCCTTTTCCCGGAGCCTGCAGGCCTACCGGAATGCCTTTGGCAACCAGGATGATGTGCTGGTGGTCGATCCGAACTCCGAGTTCTTCGACTACTTTAACGGCGAAGCCCGGGAGTAGGGCACAGCAAGGCCGAATGACCGCCGGTGGATCCTTTGCTGAAAGACCTGGCGACAGCCTTCGCACTGCTGCTCATACTCGAGGGGTTGTTGCCGACGCTGGCGCCGGAGCGCTGGCTGAAAGCGATGATGGATGCCGCGCGGCTGGGGCCGCGCGGCATTCGTTTGATCGGTATCGTCTGTTTACTGAGCGGAGCGGTCATGCTCCAGCTCGTACTCTAACAACCCAATAACGGCATAAATTGGGATAACTACGTTGGGAAACGTTCTATGAGTCATTCTGTTGTCGTTCTCGGCACCCAGTGGGGTGATGAGGGCAAGGGCAAAATCGTCGACCTGCTGTGCCAGGACATGGACGCGGTGGTCCGCTTCCAGGGCGGCCACAACGCCGGACATACGCTGGTCATTGACGGTGACAAGACCGTGCTGCACCTGATCCCGGCCGGCATCATGCACCCGGGTGTGCGCTGCTTTATCGGCAACGGCGTGGTGCTGTCACCGGAGGCCCTCAAGGCGGAAATCGACAACCTGCAGGCCCGCGGCGTGGACGTGGAATCGCGCATGGTGATCTCCCCGGCCTGCCCGGTGATCATGCCTTACCACGCGCAGCTGGACCGCGCGCGGGAGGCGGCACTGGGGGTCAAGGCCATTGGCACCACCTCGCGCGGCATCGGCCCGGCCTACGAGGACAAGGCATCGCGCCGCGGCGTGCGGGTCGCAGACCTGCTGAACGCGGAAGCACTGGCCAACAAGCTGGAATCGGTGGTCGAGTATCACAGCTTTGACCTGGTGAACCGCTACGGCCTGGAGCCGCTGGATTATCCGGCCATTCTCGATGCGACCCTGGCCCTGGCGGATGCGATCGGCCACATGGTGGGCGACGTGTCCGGTGAACTGCACCGCCTGCGTGACGCGGGCAAGCGCATTCTGTTTGAGGGCGCCCAGGGCGCGCTGCTGGACATCGACCACGGCACCTATCCCTTTGTCACCTCCAGCAACACCACCGTCGGCGGCGTATGCACCGGCGCCGGCGTCGGCCCGGACGCGATCGACTACGTGCTGGGGATCACCAAGGCGTACACCACGCGCGTGGGCGGCGGGCCGTTTCCGACCGAGCTGTTTGACGAAACAGGCGCCGGCATTGCCAAACGTGGTGCGGAATTTGGCGCTACGACAGGCCGTCCGCGGCGCTGCGGCTGGCTGGATGCGGTGACCCTCAAGCGTTCGGTCAAGCTGAACGGCCTCAGCGGGTTTTGCGTGACCAAGCTGGACGTGCTGGACGGCATGGAAGAAATCAAGGTGTGCACCGCCTACCGGCTGGATGGCGAGGAGATCGACGTGCCGCCGACCAATCCGGACGCCTGGTCCGCCCTGGAACCGGTGTACGAGTCATTTCCCGGCTGGAGCGAAAGTTCCCGCGGCGCCACGCGCCTGGAGGACCTGCCGGCCAACGCCCGTGCCTACCTGGAAGCCATGGAACAACTGACCGGAGCGCCCGTGCACATGGTCTCCACCGGCCCGGACCGCAACGAGAACATCATCCTGCGACATCCGCTGGACTAAGCCCTGCGGCTTATCCAGGCCGCGGTCCGATGAGCGTGGTCACGCAAGCGGTGTGCCATTTTATAAACGAGTGGCGCATAATACGGCGGTTACAGTCCCCCCAAATGGAAGTCTGCATGAATACCCGGCACCTGATGGCCCTTGCTCTGCTGGCCGTTGCAACCGCATCACCGGTTGCCGCCCAGCTGGAAGTCAGCCTGGAATTTAGCAATGAGTTCGGCGGGTTCGGGTTTTACGAACCTTCTTTTCCTGCAAACCAGAATCCCCCGACCGGCTTTTCCAGCCCGCGCGGGCTGGATTTCCTGAGCGCGGAACAACTTGTCATCGCGGACTACAACAACCTGAAGCTCCAGCTGTGTGACCTCTCCGGGGAGAATTGCCAGTGGTTTGGAGGGGATGGCGGGGGCCGTGGACGCAATTCTCCCGGTGTGTTTGACCGGCCGCATGGTGTCGAGGTGTCCGTCAACGGGCGCATAGCCGTTGCCGACGAGGACAACCACTGGATCCAGTTCTGCAGGCTTGATGGCCAGTGCCTGTTCAGCGGCGACTCGGGTAGCGAGGTCCAGCTGCCTTCCTCCTCACTGGGTCGCTGGGCATTCCCCGATGACGTGGCCATTGACAGCCAGGGGCGGCTTTTCGGCCTTGATCGCGATAACAACCGGATTCAGATTCTTAACCCGGATACCCTGAATTTCACCAAGGTGTTCATGGGAGCCGGCTCACAGCCCGGTCAGCTGAACAAGGCACGCGGCATAGCGATCGACCGGGATGACCGGATCATCATCTCGGATACGGGTAATCACCGCGTACAGATTTGTGACACCGCAGCGAACTGCACCGCATTTGGCGGCCAGGGCAGCGCCCCGGGGCAGTTCAACAACCCGGTGGGTATTGATGTGGATCTGCAGGGCCGCATCTGGGTTGCCGATACGGGCAACAACCGGATCCAGGTCTGCGATTACCAGGGCCAGTGCCGCGCCTTCGGCGCAGCCAACGGCTACAGTTTTCTTGAGCCCCACGATGTTGCGGTTCACCCCAGCGGCAAGGTCGCCGTGGCCGATACCGGCAACAGCCTGATCCAGGTGTTCACCACGGAGTCGTCACTGGTGGTCAACGGCGCCTTCAACGACGCCTGGTTCGACCCGGCCACGGCCGGGCAGGGCTTCTTTTTTACCATCTATCCGGAGCTGGGGCGGGTGTTCGTTGCCAACTTCACCTACGACTCGGAACGTCCGCCGGCCAACGTCATGGCCATGCTCGGTGAGCCGGGCCATCGCTGGCTGACCGGGGACGGGTTACTCAACGGCAACGAGGCCACGCTCAGCGTCACGCTGACCTCGGGGGGCATCTTTGACTCGCCCACGCCGAGGGTCAGCAATGAAACCGGCTACGGCAGCTTCGAGGTGGAATTTATTAGCTGTGACGAGATACGGTTGAGCTACGATTTGCCGGCCATCCCCCGGACCGGCACGATCAATCTGCAGCGCGTCAACAAGGATAACGTGGCCCTGTGCGAGGCGCTGTCGGGCGCGCCGTAGATCGCTGCCTCCCGCCTGCCCGCCAGGCGGGGTCAACGTCGTCGCGCCGGCCGCGAAAACGGTTGACTTGGCTGCGCCATATCGGTATCTTTCGCGTCCGGTTCGGTGGTTCCCCTTACCCCGGATCGACCCTTAGGCTGCAGTTTTCCCCTTACTGCAGCCTTTTGCCGAGGTGGCGGAATTGGTAGACGCGCTAGCTTCAGGTGCTAGTGAGCATTAGCTCGTGGAGGTTCAAGTCCTCTCCTCGGCACCAAATCGAAAGTCAGAACCCGCTGGCAGTCATGCCAGCGGGTTTTTTTATATCCCGGGGCGCTGCAGCCCATCCCGTCACGCAGTCCCGCGCGTGAACCGATACACTAGCGCCCTGAAACCAACACGGTAATTTTATGGCCCGCAGAAACAACAAAAAACCTTCCGAGAACGACCGCATAGACGCACCAGCGCCTGACCGGGTGGAAATCATGGACTGCCTGGACCACGCCGGCCGTCCCCTGAAGCGCGGGGAACTGCAAAAAGCCCTCAAGGTGAAAGGCGATGACAGCCAGGAGATCCTGCGCCGTCGTCTGCGCGCCATGGTGCGTGACGGCCAGCTGGTCAAGAACCGCGCCGGCGCTTACGGCCTGTCGACCCGCATGGACCTGGTCAAGGGCCGGGTGGTCGCCCACCCGGACGGCTACGGCTTCCTGGTGCCCGATGAGGGCGGCGATGATCTGTACCTGTCCTCACGCGAAATGCGTCCGGTGCTGCACGGCGACCGGGTGATGGCCTCGGTGGTGGGCGTGGACAATCGCGGGCGCCGCGAGGGCAAGGTCAAGGAAGTGCTCGAGCGGGCTCATGAGACCATTGTCGGGCGCTTTGTCGAGGAAAGCGGCGTGGCCCTGGTGGTGCCGGATGAGACGCGCATCAGCCAGGACATCCTGATTCCCCTGCAGGACACGATGGGCGCCAAGCCGGGCCAGGTGGTGGTGGCGGCGATCGTACGCCAGCCCACGGACCGCAAGCCGCCGCTGGGACGCATCGTGCAGGTGCTTGGCTCCCTCGGTGATCCGGGCATGGCCACCGACATTGCCATCCATAACTTCGGCATTCCCTTCGAGTGGCCGGACGGCGTGGAGGCCGAGGCGGGATCCTTCGGCGCGGTGGTGCCGGAAGCCATGAAAACCGGCCGCCAGGACCTGCGTGACCTGCCGCTGGTGACCATTGATGGCGCCGATGCGCGTGATTTTGATGACGCGGTCTTTGCGCGGCGTGTGAAGCGCGGCTGGCGGCTGATCGTGGCCATCGCGGACGTTTCAAGCTACGTAACGCCCTCGACGGCGCTCGACGAGGAAGCGATCCACCGCGCCACGTCCGTGTACTTCCCCAACCGGGTGGTGCCGATGTTGCCCGAGGCGCTGTCCAACGGCCTGTGCTCGCTGAAGCCCAAAGAGGACCGGCTGTGCCTGGCCTGCGACATGACCGTGGACGAGAAGGGCAAGGTGCTGCGCAGCCGCTTTGTGTCCGCCGTGATGAACTCGCACGCCCGCCTGACCTACGACCAGGTCTGGACCTACCTCAGCGGCGGTGAATTGCCCTTCGAGCAGCCCCGCGAAGGGGTTGCCGAGAGCCTGGACGAGCTGTACGCGCTGTACAAGGTGCTGCGCAAGGCCCGCCGCCGGCGCGGCGCCATCGATTTTGAAAGCCAGGAAATCAAGTTCGTCTTTAACGCCAAGGGCGAGGTTGAGGACCTGGTGCCCACGGAACGCCACGATGCGCACAAGCTGATCGAAGAGTGCATGATCCTGGCCAACGTCGAGGCCGCGAATTTCCTGCAGGAGCGCAAGATCGTGGCGCCGTTCCGCGTACATGCGCCGCCGCCGGTCCTCAAGCTCGAGTCCCTGGAGGCATTTCTGCATTCCCAGGGCCTCAGGCGCACCTGGAAGGACCAGCCGACGCCGCGCGATTTCGAGAAAATTGTCGAGCAGGTCAAGGGCCGGCCCGATGAGAAGCTGATCATGGCGGTGCTGCTGCGCTCCCAGGCCCTGGCGGTCTACAAGCCGGACAACGGCGGGCATTTCGGACTGGCGCTGGCGGCCTATACGCATTTTACCTCGCCCATCCGCCGCTATCCGGACCTGCTGGTGCACCGGGCCATTCACCACGCGATTGCGCGCGGTGAGAAACCGCCCTATCCCTACAGCCACGAGAAGATGGACCGGCTCTGCGAGCAGTCCTCGCACCGCTCCAGGCGGGCCGAAGAGGCGGAGCGTGATGTCCATGACCGGCTCAAATGCATGTACATGGAACAGCACATCGGCATGGAGTTTGACGGCATCGTGTCCGGTGTAACGTCGTTCGGCCTGTTCGTGGAGCTGAACCACGGCAACGTCAGCGGCCTGGTGCACGTCACCAGCCTGTCCAATGATTACTATCACTTCGACCCGGTGCAGCACCGCCTCAAGGGCGAGCGCTCCGGGCGCGAGTACCAGCTCGCCGACCCGGTGCGGGTCCGGGTCAAGGACGTTAACGTGGAAGAGCGTAAGATTGATTTCGAAATGGTGAGTCGATGAAAGGAGACCGTTCCCGGCTGGTCGCGGGCATCAACCCGGTCATTGCGGCGATCAATGCCCATCCAGGGGATATCCACCGGCTGCTGGTGGTGGCTGATACGCAGAACCAGCGCGTCAAGGACATCGAGCTGATGGCCCGGGACGCGGGCATCGACGTGGTGCCGAGCCGCCGTGAACAGCTCAGCGAGCTGACCGGCCTGGACAGCCACCAGGACGTGGTGGCGGAACTTGGCGGGCAGATCAGCCTGGACGAAGCCGGGCTCATGGCCCTGCTGGAAGGGCTGGACGAGGCGCCGTTGTTGCTGGTGCTGGACGGGGTCACCGATCCGCATAACCTGGGCGCCTGTCTGCGCACCGCGGAAGCCGCCGGGGTGCACGCGGTGATCGTGCCCCGGGACCGCTCCGCCGGCCTGACGCCGGCGGCCCGTAAGGCCTCTGCCGGCGCCTCGGAAATCCTGCCGCTGGTGCAGGTAACCAACCTTGCGCGTACCCTGCGTGCGCTCAAGGAGCGCGGTATCTGGCTGTATGGCGCCGCCGGTGACGCACCGTCGGACCTCTACGACCTGGACCTCGCGGGACCCCTGGCGCTGGTCATGGGCAGCGAGGGGGACGGCCTGCGCCGCCTGACCGCCGAGACCTGCGATTTTCTGCTGCGCATCCCCATGCCCGGCACCATGGAAAGCCTGAATGTCTCCGTGGCCACCGGCGTTTGCCTGTTCGAGATCCGCCGCCAGCGCGGCAAGAAACAGTGAGCACGGTGAAGGTGGCCCTGGCGCAGATTGCGCCGGTACTGCTGGACCGCGAGGCCACCCTCACCAGGGTGCACGAGGCCATGGACGAGGCCGCGGGGCAGGGCGCCCGCCTGGTCGCTTTCGGCGAAGCCCTGGTGCCCGGTTACCCCTACTGGCCGGAGCTGACCGGGGGCGCCGTTTTCGAGTCGGATCTGCAAAAGGAACTGCACGCGATCTACCAGCAGCAGGCCGTAGACGTGGCCGGCGGCGGTATCGCAGATACCTGCGCCCTGGCCGCGAAACTGGGCATTGCCGTCTACCTGGGCTGTATCGAGCGCGCCACGGACCGCAGCCACCACAGCCTCTACGCCAGCCTCGTGTACATCGACCCGCAGGGCCGTATCGGCTCCGTGCACCGCAAGCTGCAGCCGACCTACGAGGAGCGCCTCAACTGGGCCCCGGGTGACGGCCACGGTCTGCGCGTGCATGATCTGGACGGTTTCCGTGTCGGCGGACTCAACTGCTGGGAAAACTGGATGCCCTTGCCGCGCGCCGCGCTCTACGGCCAGGGCGAAAACCTGCACGTGGCCGCCTGGCCGGGCAGCGTCCGCAACACCCGGGACATCACCCGTTTCATCGCCCGCGAAGGCCGCAGCTACGTCCTGTCCGCCTCCAGCATCATGCAGCGCGAATGGATTCCCGACACCCTGCCGGGCGCCGCCACCATGAAGGCCAACGCGCCGGAATGGCTTACCGACGGCGGCTCCTGCATCGCCGGCCCGGACGGCGAATGGATCATCGAACCCGTCCCCTTCCAGGACACCGTCCTCACCGCCGAACTCGACCTCGACGCGGTCTACCGCGAACGCCAGAACTTCGATCCCGCCGGCCACTACAGCCGCCCCGACGTCACCCGCCTGATCGTCAACCGCGACCGCCAAACCACGGTGGAATTCAACTCCTGATCCTGAGGTTCGGGGGAAAGGGTTGGTCTGGTCCCCCTCGGTTCAGACACGCCTCAAGTACGTCCCTGTAGGCTCTGGGTTCGCCATCCATGGCTCACACAGGTCTGAACCGAGGGGGACCAGACCACCCCACCAACATCGAGTCTCGGGTGGATTCGCGCTTCCGGGGTCGTGGCTGTCTGGTGGTGTGGGGTACGTGGGTGATGGGGTTTGGGTTTCCGTAGCCGTTATGCTTCGGGGGTATCGGTTTTGGGTTTCCGTACCCGTTATGCTTCGGGGGCTCCGTGAACCTGCGCTTTCTGGACCTGTGTGAGCCAGGGATGGCGAACCCAGAGCCTACAGGGATGTACTTGTGGCGTGTCCAGAAAGCGCAGGTTCACGGAGCCCATTCCCCGATCTCACAGGAGCCTACTCAAAAACCCGGGGGTCCAGGGAGCCCATTCCCCGATCCAACCGGAAGGGAAACTTAAAGAGAAGTCACTTCCCGACCGAGTTCCTTGAGGAAGGTCTGCATCATGGTGACGCGGCGTTCGGCCTCCATGCGGCCGGCGCGGGTTTGCATGGTGGCGGGGAGGTGGAAGAGCTTGGTGTGGAAGTGGTCGATCATGAAGGCCTTGTCGTCGAACTCGCGGCGTTCGGCGAAGGGGTCGGCGGGGTCGTAGATTTCGCTGCCCATGGCGCCGCCGGTGAGCAGGCAGCGCGCGATGCCGATGGCGCCGAGGGCGTCGAGGCGGTCCGCGTCCTGTACGACGCCGGCCTCGATGGTCTGGACGGGAATGGCGGCAGAGAAGCTGTGGGCCTCAACGGCGTGCTGCAGGGCAGGGAGGAGGTCGTCCGGGTAGTCCTGGGTCCTGAGAAAACGGACCGCCTCGGCGGCGGCGAGGCGTGAGGCCTGCTTGCGGTCCGGGCTGTTCTTGGGCACCTGGACGCAGTCATGCAGCCAGGCGGCGGGCAGGGTAATGCGCCGGTCGCATTGTTCAATATCAGTAAGATACAGCGCATTGTTGACCACGCGCTTGATGTGTGACAAGTCGTGTGCCGGGTCGGCGGCGGTGCGGCCGGCGACGAAGGCTTCGCAGGCCCGGGCGAGCGCGTCGAGGTCCATCAGCGCTTTTTGCGTGGACCGCCGCTGCTGCCTTTGCGCGGACCCGGACCGGCCTTGTTGGCGGCCTCGCGCTTGGCGGATACCTGGCGCTGGCGTTTGCGCGGCTTGCGCGAGGGGTGGGCGCGGGTGCGTGCCGGTTTGCTGGCGGTACTGCCGCGGCTGCTCGTATCTTTCATGGGGCGCAGGCTCAGCTGACCGTCGGGCTCGCCGGGCAGGCCCACGTCCTCGCGCAGCACGCGGTGGTCTTTTACGTCCAGCTCGGACCAGTCGCCCATGCGCAGGCGGTGCGGCAGGAATACGGCGCCGTAGCGAACCCGCTTCAGACGGCTGACGGTGACGCCCTGGGAGGCCCAGAGACGTCGCACCTCGCGGTTACGGCCCTCCAGCAGGGTGACGTGATACCAGTGGTTTTTCTCCCCGTCACCGCCGGCGTCAACAATGTCGCCGAAGGCGGCCGGGCCGTCCTCGAGTTCGACACCCTGTTTCAGCCGCTCCAGCATCAGCGCGTCCACCTCGCCGTAGACGCGGCAGGCGTACTCCCGGTCCACCTGGTTCGAGGGGTGCATCATGGCGTTGGCCAGTTCCCCGTCCGTGGTCAACAGCAGCAAGCCGGTGGTGTTGATGTCCAGGCGTCCCACGGCAACCCAGCGACCGCCCTTGACGCGCGGCAGCTTGTCGAAAACCGTGGGGCGGCCTTGCGGGTCGTGCCGCGTGGTGATTTCGCCCAGGGGTTTGTTATAAATAATCGAGCGGTGAAACGCCGGCCGGCTGACCACGCGGTACACCATGTCACCGATGGCCACCTGGTCGTTGATGGTCGCCACCGCGCCCACTTCAGCGACTGCACCGTTCAGGCGGACCTCGCCGTCGGCGATGCGCTGTTCCAGCTGCCGCCGTGAGCCTTCACCCACATCGGCAAGCAGCTTCTGCAAGCGGATGCCTTTGGGTGGTGAATCCGCCGGCCCCGGCGGCGTCTTGTGGTCCGAATCGCTCACCGGTTCCCCAGGTTATCGTCTTCGTCTTCGTCTTCGTCTTCGTCGTAGTCTTCGTCTTCACCCACGGCGATGTCGTCGGCTTCGCCGAGGGCGCGCTCCAGTTCATCGAAGGCTTCGTCCAGGTCCTCGTCCTCCACCTCGCCCTCTTCGAACTCCGGCCCGTGATTGTCATCGGCGTCCTCACCCTGACCGTGCGCCTCATCTTCGGACGCCTGCTCCGGCCCGCTACCTGACTCGCTTGCGGCCGGCTTATCTGCGGATGCTCTGCCCTCGAAGACCAGTTCCGGCTCCAGGCTTTCCATGTCCCTGATTTCCGCCAGGGTCGGCAACTGGTCCAGGCTGGTGAGGTTGAAGTAATCCAGGAACCCCCTGGTCGTGCCAAACAGGGCCGGCTTGCCGGGCACGTCCCGGTGGCCGACGATGCGTACCCATTCGCGTTCCTGCAGCGAGCGGATGATGTTGGAACTCAGTGAAACGCCACGTACCGACTCGATTTCACCCCGCGTGATCGGTTGGCGGTAGGCGATCAGCGCCAGGGTCTCAAGCATGGCCCGCGAGTACTTCTGGGGCTTTTCCGTCCACAGGCGGGCCACCCAGGGTTGCAGCTCGCTGCGCACCTGCAGGCGAAAGCCGCTGGCCACCTCGGTCAGTTCCACGCCGCGGTCCTCGCAGTCGGCGGCGAGTTGCTCCAGCGCCCGGCCGATCGCCTGGTTGGACGGCTGCGCGTCTTCCGGAAACAGGGCCGCGAGACGGGCCTGCGTCAGCGGTTCATCCGCCGCCAGCAGGGCTGCCTCGATGATCTGTTTCAGCTTCTGGCCCTCGGGAACGGGCAAATTACTCATAGCGAATCCTGTTCGTCAAAGCCGGGCGCCCTCAGGTAGATGCGCCCCATGGGTTCATGCTGAATGATGTCCACCAGGTGTTCCTTGCTCAGCTCCATGATGGCCAGGAAGCTCACCACCACGCCCATGCGGCCTTCCTGCACTTCGAAGAGCTGGTGGAATTCCATGTACGGGGTAGCGCGCAGCCGGTCGACGATCATGCTCATCCGCTCGCGAACCGACAGGGGTTCCTGCTCAATGTGGTGGTGGGTGAACATGTCCGCCCGGCTCATGACATCCCGCAGTGCCGCGAGGATGTCTTTCAGGTCCACCTCCGGCGGCACCTTGACCACGTCCATTTCTTCCAGGAAGGCCGCTGCGACGGTGAAGTCGCGGCCCTCCCTCGGCAGTTCATCCATGTCCTCGGCGGCCTGCTTGAAGCGCTCGTACTCCTGCAGGCGACGCACCAGCTCGGCGCGCGGATCGGCCTCCTCGTCCTCTTCCGACTTGGGGCGGGGCAGAAGCATGCGCGACTTGATCTCCGCGAGGATGGCGGCCATCACCAGGTATTCGGCGGCCAGTTCGAACTTGACGTCCTTGAGAATATCCACGTACGCGACGTACTGTTTCGTGATCTCCGCCATGGGGATATCGAGTATGTCCAGGTTCTGGCGGCGGATCAGGTACAGCAACAGGTCCAGCGGTCCTTCGAAGGCCTCCAGGAAGACTTCCAGCGCATCCGGCGGAATGTACAGATCCTCGGGAAGCTGGGTGACCGGCTGGCCCTGCACCAGCGCAAAAGGCATTTCACCCTGGTGGGCCGCGGCGCCGGCGTTCGCGGGCCTGGCCGGCTCAGCGTCGTGTGAATCCGTGTCTGCCGCGATTTCCGGCTCGCTCACAGGAAGTCCACCTCGCCGGCGCCGTGGCGCAGGATGACCGGCGTATCGCCGGACAGGTCCACGAGCGTGGTGGGCTCCAGGGCGCAGTAGCCCGAATCCACGAACAGGTCGATGCTGCCATAGACCGCATCGAAGAGGTCCTCCGAGTCGAAGATCTCTTCCTGGTCCGGCAGGATCAGGGACGAACTCAGCAGCGGCTCGTCAAGCGACTCGAGCAGCGCGCGGACCACGGCATTGTCCGGGATCCGCACGCCGATGGTCTGCTGGCGATGCTTCACGCTGCGCGGCACCTGGCTGGTGGCCGGCAGGATGAAGGTATAGGGCCCCGGGGTCAGCTGGCGGATCAGGCGATGGGCCTGGTTGTTCACCCTGGTCAGCTGGCCGACATCGGAAAGACTGCGGCAGCAAAAGGTGAAATGGTGATCCCGGTTTAGCTGGCGCAGGCGGATCACCCGGTCCCGGGCCGCCTTGTTATCGGTGCGCCAGCCCAGCGCGTAACCGGAGTCCGTGGGATAGGCGATCAGGCCGCCCCGGACCAGCACGGAAGTAACCCGGTCGATCTCCCGGGGTTTTGGGCCGTGCACATTGACTGAAACGCGTTCGCTCATAGGCGTGCGATTCTACGGGCAATGGGCGATACGTGAAAGGAAAAGGGCGTTACGAACGCTGCAAGCCGGCCCCGGAGCGCGCACGGCTTATCGCCGCGGCGGTTGCTAACGCCCCGCTTTTGCGACATCTTAAGCGCCCTCCTTTCACGGACCGGACCAGAAATCATGACGCTATCGCCCCGCGCACGCACCCGTCTCCTGTTGCTTTCCGCTACCGCATCCCTGGTCGGACTGAGCGCCTGTGACTCGTCCGCACCGCCGGACGGTGCGGCTTCCGCGCCGGTCGAAGTCGCGGCTGTCGAGGTCACTGCGCCCGAGCAGTACAGTGCGGAGACGTTTTTCGCCACGACCAGCGTGGGACTGCCCGGCGGCGCCGCCCATGCGTTTTCCCCGGACGGCAGCCACATCCTGATGTCCTCGGATGCCAGTGGTGTGTTCAACGTCTACGCCCAGCCGGTGAACGGTGCTGCGCCGGTTCAGCTCACCGACTCACAGACCAACGCGACCTACGCCGTGAGTTACTTCCCGGCTGACGAGCGGGTGCTCTTTACCACCGATGGCGGTGGTGATGAGCTGAACCATGTCCTGGTCCGCGAGGCCGATGGCACGGTCATTGACCTGACCCCGGGGGAGGGCCTGAAGGCCGGTTTCCTGGGCTGGAGCGACGACGGGGCGTCCTTCTACCTGCTCAGCACGGAGCGCAACGGCGAGGCCTTTGATGTCTGGCGCTACGCGGCCGACGATTATGAGCGCGAGATGGTGTTCGAAAACCCCGGCTTCCAGGTCAGCGAAATCAGCTCAGACGGTCGCTGGCTGGCGCTGGACAAGCCGCGCACCAGCGCTGACTCCGATATTTACGTGGTGGACCTGGCCAGCGATGCGCCCGAGCCGGTGCTGATCACGCCGCACGAGGGCAACGTGGCCCACGGGACCTACCTGATTGCGCCGAATAACCGCTCCCTGGTTTATTCGACCAATGAATTCGGCGAGTTCGCCCAGGCCTGGGTCTATGACCTGGAAACCGGCGAGCGGGCGCCCCTGGTGCAGGCGGACTGGGATGTCAGCTACGTGAGCCTGTCGCCAAGTGGCCGCTACCAGGTGGTCGGCATCAACGCGGATGCGCGCACCGAGGTGGTGATGACCGACAGCCAGAGCGGCGAGCCCGTGGTGCTGCCGGCGCTGCCCTCCGGCGACCTGGGCAGCATCCGGTTTACCCCGGATGAACAGCGTATTGCGCTGATCGTCAATTCCGATACCTCGCCGTCGAACATCTTCACCGTTGACCTGGAGGCCGGCACCGTGGCGCAGCTCACGGATACGCTGAACCCGGCAATCGACCCGGACGACCTCGTCAGCAGCGAAGTGGTTCGTTATCCGAGCTTCGACGGGCTGGAAATTCCGTCGATTCTCTACAAGCCCAAGGGGGCCAGCGCCGAGAACAAGGTGCCGGCGCTGGTGTGGGTGCACGGCGGGCCGGGCGGCCAGACGCGCCAGGGTTACAGCGCCGTGCAGCAGCACCTGGTCAATCACGGCTACGCGATTCTCGGCGCCAACAACCGGGGTTCCTCCGGCTATGGCAAGACCTTCTTCCACATGGATGACCGGCAGCACGGCGAGGCTGACCTGCAGGATATCGTCTATGGCCGCCGCTACCTGGAAAGCCTCGACTGGGTCGACCCGGATCGCATCGGCATTATCGGTGGCTCCTATGGCGGCTACATGGTGGCCGCAGCCCTGGCCTTTGAGCCGGAAGAGTTCGACGTCGGCATCAACATCTTTGGCGTAACCAACTGGGTGCGCACCCTGGAGTCCATTCCGCCCTGGTGGGAGAGCTTCAAAGAAGCGCTCTACGACGAGATGGGCGACCCGGCCACCGACGCGGAACGCCATCGCGCCATCTCACCCCTGTTCCACGCCGACAACATCGTCAAACCCTTGCTGGTGGTGCAGGGCGCCAATGACCCGCGTGTCCTGCAGGTGGAGAGTGACGAACTGGTCGCCGCCGTGCAGGCCAACGAGGTGCCGGTGGAGTACCTGCTGTTCCCGGACGAGGGCCATGGCTTCCGCCGCAAGGAAAACCGCATCACCGCCTCCGAGGCGTACCTGCAGTTTCTTAACCAGTACCTGAAAGAGGAATAGGCCACATGTGGTATTTCATCCATGCCCGCGACGTGCCGGGCAGCCTGGAACAACGCCTGGCCGCGCGCCCGGCGCACCTGGCGAGGCTGACCGCCTTGCGCGACGAGGGCCGCCTGCTGGTGGCCGGCCCCATCCCGGCCATCGACTCGGAAGACCCGGGCCCGGCCGGTTTTACCGGCTCCATGGTGGTGGTCAAATTTGACTCGCTGGAAGATGCGAGGGAGTGGGCGAAAGCGGACCCCTACGTGGCCGCGGGCGTCTACGACCAGGTCGATATCCATCCCTACAAACCGGTGCTGCCCTGATGAGCCCCGACGAGCGCCTGCCGGAAATTGAACGCCGTCTCGAGGCGGCGTTCAGCCCCGAGTCCGTGCTGGTCGAGGACGAAAGCCACCTGCACGCCGGCCACGCCGGCGCCCGCGACGGCCGCGGTCACTTCCGGGTCTCCATTGTCAGCGAGGCCTTTGAAGGCATGAGCCCGATAAAACGGCATCGTGCCGTCTACGACGCCATGGGCGACCTGATGCAAACCGACATCCACGCCCTGAGCATCGAGGCCCTGGCGTCCAGCGAGCTGTAGCGCTCGGGGCACTGGGTTTGCTGTGACATCTCGGGAACGCGTTCACCCCTTTTCAAAACACGCCGTGAATACATCCCTGTAGGCTCGGGCTCGGCTTCCTGCCTCGCACGGTTTTGAAAAGGGGTGAACGCGTTCCCTGACGTCGCCGGGCAATCGACCGCACCGCGATTGGCCCTGTCCCAACGCCGTAGTCCGGTCCGTTCCCACATCGAAGCCGGGATCATCCGGTTCGGACGGACTGCTGACCAGGACGTTTTCAGACCGTGCGAGGCAGGAAGCCGAGCCCGAGCCTACAGGGAGGTATTTACGGCGGGTCTGAAAACGTCCTGGTCAGCAGGCCCACCCTCCAACAGGAAGACTCCGAAAGCCGAATGCCGATGGTATACTCGCTGCTTGGCCGGGGGTGGTCGAAAATTCCCGGTTGCGTGCTGGGTTGGGTCGATCATTTCAACCACTCCGGGATTCAATCAAAATAATGAACAGGGCGGGGTCTTTGCTGCCCTCCCTAACGATAATCAATTTCAGAACCAATTCATGCGACTGACTGAAATCAAGCTGGCGGGCTTCAAATCTTTTGTCGATCCCACCACCTTCAAAGCCCCCACCAACCTGACCGGAATCGTCGGCCCCAACGGCTGCGGTAAATCCAACATCATCGACGCGGTGCGCTGGGTGATGGGGGAGGGTTCCGCCCGGGTCCTGCGTGGTGAGCTCATGTCCGACGTGATCTTCTCCGGGTCCTCGTCGCGCAAGCCGGTTGGCACCGCCACCGTGGAACTCGTGTTCGAGAACTCCGATGGCAAGGTGGGCGGCGAGTATGCCGATTACAGCGAAATCTCCGTGAAACGCCAGGTGTCCCGCGACGGCACCAGCAAGTATTTCCTCAACGGCGGCGCCTGCCGGCGCAAGGACATCCGTGACCTGTTCCTGGGTACCGGGGTCGGGGCGCACGGCTATTCGATTATCGAGCAAGGGATGATTTCCCGCGTGGTGGATTCAAAGCCGGAGCAGATCCGCGGCTACCTGGAAGAGGCGGCCGGTATCTCGCGGTACAAGGAGCGGCGCCGGGAAACGGAAAACCGCATCCGCCATACCCGTGACAACCTCGATCGCCTGTCCGACCTTCGCGAGGAGGTCGACAGCCAGCTGACCCGCCTCAAGCGCCAGGCCAACGCCGCGGAGCGCTACAAGGAACTGAAGCAGCAGCAGCGCGAGTACGAGTCGCGGCTCATCGCCCTGCGCTGGCGCCACGACATGCAGCGGGCCCAGGCGGGCAAGGAAGAGCTGATCCGCCGGGAGACGGCGCTCGAGGAGCAGACGGCCCTGCAGCGCAACGCCGAGGCGGAGCTGGAGAAGCTGCGCCTGTCCCAGGACGAGGCCAACGAGCACCGCAACGTGGTGCAGGGTGATGTCTACGAGATCGCCAGTGAAATCGCCCGCCTGGAACAGAAAATCGAGCACAACCGTGAAATGCAGCAGCGCCAGGCCAACGAACTGAAGGAAACGTCCAGTTCGCTCCAGGACCTGGAGCAGCACATGCTGCTGGACAAGGCCCAGGTCGGTGACCTGACTGCGCGCCTGGCCGAGCAGGAGCCGGCCCTTGAACAGGCGAAAGCCGCCGAGCAGGCTGCCGATGAAGCGCTCGCCGAGGCGGAATCCGCGGTGAACGCCTGGCAGGAACAGATGAACAGCTACCACGCTGACTTCAATGCCCTGAACCGCGAGGCGGACGGGCTGCGCGCCAGCCTGGAGGTGCTCGACCAGCGCATGGCCACGGCGGCGGAGCGGCTCGAAGCGCTCGCCAAGGAGACCACGGACGTCGGCACCCAGGCGCTCATGGCCGAGGTCAGCGAGCTGGAGCAGCAGGGTCAGCAGGCGGCGAACGCCGAGCGCGAAGCGCAGGAAAAGCTGGAGCGCGGCGCGCGATGTGCAGCGCGAGGCCTCCGCGCAGTTGCGCGAGGGGGTCGAGAACGAACACGGCGTGCAGCGCGAGCTGCTGGGCCTGCAAGGCCGCATGGAGGCTCTGGAAGCGCTGCAGCGCGCCGGCCAGGGTTCCGACCGGGAGCAGGCCTGGCTGGGTGAGCGCGGCATTGCCGGGCACCCCCTGCTGGTCAAGCGCATCACCGTCGAAAAAGGCTGGGAAGCCGCGGCCGAGGCGGTGCTGGGTCACTGGCTGGAGGCGCGGGTCGTCGACGGCCTGCCCGGCAACACCCGGGCGCTGGCGGAACTCAACGATTCCCAGCTGCGGCTGATTCACGAGGGCGGGGACACCGTCCGGGCGCGCAGTGGAACGCTGGCGGAAAAGATCAAGGCGCCGGATGCCATCACCGTGATGCTCAACCACGTGCGCGTCGTGGATGACATCGAAGCGGCCCTGGAATTTCTCGAGCTGCCCGGTGACGAGGAGTCCGCCGTGACCCGCGCCGGCGAATGGGTCGGGCCGGGCTGGGCGCGCGTGTCCCGCGGTGCTTCCGGGCAGGCCGGCATGGTCGCGCGCGAACAGGAAATCGGCAAGCTGCGCGGCGAAATCGAGCAACTTGAAGCTGTGCTGCGCAAGCGCCAGGACGCCAACGAAAAACTGCGCGACCTGCGCCCGGAGCAGGAGGCGGAAGTCGCCGCCCTGCAGGCGAAGGTGAACGACGCGCACCGTGAACACTCGCAGCTGGAAAGCCGCCTGTCCGGCGCGCGGCAGCGCATCGGTGACCTCGACCGGCGCGGCCGGCAGATCGCCGAGGAGAGTGAGCGCCTGAAAGCCCGCCAGAAAGAGGACGAGGCCGCCTCCCGGGAAGCACGCAAGTCCCTGGATGCGGTCATGAACAAAATGGCCGCCGCGGCGGAGCGGCGCACCGAACTGGACAAGCAGCGCACCGAGTTGCTTGAGCGTCGCGACAGCGCACGCAGCGAATCACGCGATGCGCGCACGCGGCGCCACGAGCTGGCGCTGGCCTCGAGCTCCTCGCGCGCCAGCCTTGACTCGCTCAAGCAGTCGCTGGAGCGCATGGACACACAGGTCGGGCAATTGCAGCGACGCTTCCTGGCGCTGAATGAGCAGGTCGCCAGCGCCGACGATCCGGCCGCAGAGTTCAAGGAGGCGATGGACGCGCTGCTGGCCCGCCAGCTGGAAGGGGAGGCCCGTCTGAAGGATGCGCGCGCCCGCGTGCAGGAGCTCACCGAGGCCTATCGCGAGCAGGATGCGGCCCGCCAGGGCGCCCTGCAGCAGCACGAAGCCCTGCGCGGCGAGCTGGAAAATGCCCGCCTGAAACAGCAGGAAATCGAACTGAGCGCGCGCAGCCACGAGCGCCAGGCCGAGCGGCTGGAGGCGGATCTCGCGGCGCTGGCCGAGGGTCTGCCGGAAGACGCGGAGCCTGAGCGCTGGGAGCAGGACATCGAGCGTCTCGGTGAACGCATCACGCGCCTGGAGCCGGTCAACCTGGCGGCGATCCAGGAGTACGAGGAAGAATCAAAACGCAAGGCATACCTCGACGCGCAGCACGAGGACCTGACCCAGGCGCTGGCCACGCTGGAGGGTGCGATCGCCAAGATTGACCGCAAAACCCGCACCCGCTTCAAGGACACCTTCGAGCAGGTCAACAAGGGCATGCAGGAGTTGTTCCCGCGCCTGTTCGGCGGCGGCCACGGCTATATCGAGCTGACCGGTGAGGACATGCTGACCACCGGCGTGGCGATCATGGCGCGGCCGCCCGGTAAGCGCGTGTCGTCCATTCATCTGCTCTCCGGGGGTGAGAAGGCCCTGACCGCGGCGTCCTTCGTGTTCTCCATCTTCCGCCTCAACCCGGCGCCGTTCTGTCTTCTTGACGAGGTCGATGCGCCGCTGGATGATGCAAACGTCGGTCGCTTCTGCGACCTGGTGAAGGAAATGTCGGAAGCGGTGCAGTTCATCGTGGTCACGCACAACAAGATCACCATGGAAATGGCCCACCAGCTCAGCGGTGTGACCATGCGCGAACCGGGCGTGTCGCGACTGGTGCAGGTAGACCTTGAGGAGGCCGCACGACTCGCCGAGGCCTGAGCCTGTGGCGCGGAGCGGAGCTGATACGCAATGGATGATACTTCGACCTTACGCTGGATCCTGATTATCTGCGGTGCCGCCCTCCTTGGCGGCCTGCTGCTGTTCGGCAACCCGAACCGCAAGCCGAAGCAGCGCAAACTCAAGCGCCGCAAGCCGAACCGCCGCAAACCGGCCGCCGCCGAGCGCCACGAGCCGGCGCTGGACGGCGACCATGAGCCCTCGCGCTTTGACGACCCGAATTTCAGCAGCGCGCCACGCGTCGAACCCACGCTGGAGGCGGGGCAGGGCGAGTTGCCGATTGACGACACCGGCAGTGCCGCGCCCGCGAAGACGAACAAGCCCTCCGGGCCGCCGCCGGATCCCCCGGACAAGGTCATCGTTCTGTATCTGCAGGCCAGGGACAACCGGCGGATCGTGGGGGCGGAGTTGCTCGAGGCAGCGGTGAAGTCCGGCATGACCTTCGGTGACATGAATATTTTCCATCGCCGGCTCGAAGGCGGCGAGCGGCCGCTGTTCAGCATGGCCAACCTGGAACAGCCGGGCCATTTCGACAAGGACGCCTGGAACACCTTCGAAACCCGCGGTATGACCCTGTTCATGGGCCTGCCGGGCCCGATGCCGGCGCTGGACGCCTGGGATGCGCTGGTCGCCACTGCGCGGCGCATGTCGGAGCTGTTGCACCTGGATATCCTGGACGGCAAGCGGGAACACTTCACGCGCCAGCGTGAGGGCGCGATACGCGAAGAACTTCGCGAATTCGAACGGCAGCAGCAACCGGAAGCATGAGCGATACCGGCGCGGCGCCCGCTGACCAGCAGCAAGCCGCAGCGCGTGCCCGCGAGCTGCGCGAGCTGCTTGAACGCTACGACCATCACTATTACGTGCTGGATGACCCGCTGGTTCCGGACGCGGAATACGACCGGCGTATGCGTGAGCTGCAGGCCATCGAGCAGGACCATCCTGATCTGAAAAGCAGCAGTTCGCCGACCCAGCGTGTCGGCGGCACGCCCCTGTCCAGCTTCGAAGAGGTTCGTCATCGCACCCCCATGTTGTCGCTGGGCAATGCCTTCAGCGAGGAGGAAGTGCGTGAATTTGACCGTCGTGTCGCCGCGGGGCTGGAGGTGGAGCAGGTCGAGTATGCCGCCGAGCCCAAGCTGGACGGCGTGGCGATCTCCCTGACTTACGAACACGGTGAGCTGGTCCAGGCCGCCACGCGCGGCGACGGCACCCAGGGCGAGAATGTGACCAGCAACGTGCGGACCATTGCGGCCATTCCCCTGCGCCTGCGGGGTTCGGGCTGGCCGGATGTGCTCGAGGTCCGCGGTGAAATCTATATGCCCCTGGCCGGTTTCGAGGCCTACAACGCCAGGGCGCTCAAGAACGGTGAGAAGCCGCTGGTCAATCCGCGCAACGCCGCTGCCGGCAGCCTGCGCCAGCTGGATTCGAAAATCACCGCATCCCGCCCGCTGGCGTTTTACGCCTACAGTGTGGCGACCCGGGAGGGCTTGCCGGACAACCAGCTGGGCATCCTTGAACAGCTGCAGGCGTGGGGGTTTCCCGTCAATGGCGAGATACGGCGCGTCAGCGGGGCGGACGGACTGCTGGCTTACTACGAGGACATCCAGGCCCGCCGTGCACAGCTGCCGTATGACATCGACGGCGTGGTCTACAAGGTCAATGACCTGGACTCGCAGGACACGCTGGGCTTTGTCAGCCGCGCGCCGCGCTGGGCCCTGGCGCACAAGTTTCCCGCCCAGGAGGAAATCACCCGGCTGCTGGCCATCGATATCTCCGTGGGTCGCACCGGTGCGCTGACGCCCGTGGCGCGCCTGGAGCCGGTGTTTGTCGGCGGCGTGACCGTCACCAACGCAACCCTGCATAACGAGCACGAGATTCAGCGCAAGGACATCCGCCCGGGCGACTGGGTCATCGTGCGCCGCGCCGGGGATGTGATACCGGAGGTGGCCCGCGCGCTGCATGAGCGCCGCGAGGGAGAGCTGAAGCCGTTCGTCATGCCGGATACCTGCCCCGTGTGCGGTTCGGCGGTGGAGAAAAACGAAGACGAGGCGGTGGCGCGCTGCACCGGTGGGCTGGTCTGCGCCGCCCAGGTGAAACAGCGCATTCAGCATTTTGCCTCGCGCCGCGCCATGGACATCGAGGGTCTCGGCGACAAGCTGGTCAATCAGCTGGTGGATTCCGGCCTGGTCAGCACCGTGGCCGACATTTACCGGCTCAGCCAGGAGCAGCTCGAAGGACTGGATCGCATGGGCGCCAGGTCCGCCGCCAACCTGCTGGGCGCGATTGAGCGCAGCAAATCACCGGAACTCGGCCGCCTGTTGTTTGCCCTGGGCATTCGCGAGGTCGGCGAGGTCACCGCCAACCAGTTGGCGCGGCACTTCCGTTCCCTGGACGCACTCGCCGGCGCCGACATCGAAGCGCTGGAACAGGTCGACGATGTCGGGCCGATTGTCGCAGCGCACGTCCGCGCATTCTTCGACGAGCCGCATAACCTCGAGGTGATTCGCGAACTGATCGGGGCCGGGGTGCGTTACGAGGCGCCCGAGGACCGCTCCGGCGAGCAGCCGCTGAAGGGGCAGACCTGGGTGCTGACCGGTTCCCTCGGCATGCCGCGTATCAAGGCAAAGAACCTGCTGGAGCAGCTGGGCGCCAAGGTGTCCGGCAGCGTTTCCGGCAAGACCAGCGTGGTGCTGGCAGGCGAAGCGGCGGGTTCCAAGCTGGCAAAAGCGGAGAAACTGGGCGTCGAGGTGATGGACGAAGCGGCATTCCAGGCGCTGCTGGAATCCCACGGCCTCGGTTCGTGACGTCGTGAGCCTGCGATGGGCTTTACTCGGCTGACAGCTGCTTCATATCTACGAAAAGAAATTCGTATAACGGGGCGTTTTCACCTTCCGTGCTGACCCATACGCCTTCACCGTTGGCCAGGAATCCCACGGCCTCCTCGTTATTTCTCGGCGGACCGATGATCTCCAGCGGCGTGCTGTTCAGCCCTTCGGCCCAGTCACCATTCGGCGGCGCCTCGAACAGGTAGAGACTCCGGTAAGTGATGATGGAGGCCATCTGTCCATCGGCGGTCAGGTCCAGGCCGGTCGGCTGGGAAACGAAGGGCGAGCGCAAGCCGAAGGCCCTGGCATCAGAGCTGTCCGGCGGACGCAGGCTGCGCACCTCCGTGAGAAAGGACAGTTCGGCCTCGTGCTCGCTCAGCGCCACGATACCGTCCAGGGCGTACAGCCGGGGGACCGGGTCCCGCTTGGTAAGAATCAGCAGACGTTGCCGCAGAGGATCCCAGGCGATGCCTTCCGCGTCCCGCGGGCCGTCCGGGTAGGTGATGTTGATCCAGTTGACCACGGGCGTTTCGCCGCTGAAGCGTCCATCCGGCCCGGGCGCCGGTTCCTCGGCCACGTAAAGCCATACTTTTGAACGTTTTGCCGAGTTGTCGCCGATGTCCGCCAGCACCAGCAGGTCCCGCGTTTCACCGGGAATGCGGGTGATGTCTTCCCAGTCCGCGTTGACGGCGTCGGTGAGCAGCACGCTGCCAAGATCCTCGCCCGTCCGGCCCCAGCGCATGGATGCGGGCCTCCCCGTCGTCGTTGTGCACCCAGCTTACGCCCGGGTGGCGATGGCTCACCTGCAGGCCGCTGATTTCGTCCAGCAGGCCGGACTGGACGGTGCCGGCCAGCCGGATCCTGGGATCTGACTCGACTTGTGGACGCCCGTCGCAGCCCGCGAGGCCGAGCAGCGCCAACAGGGTCAGCAACAGGGCGCCGGGGCGCGGGAGAGGCGCCAGGCCCACCCGGAGCAGGGCAGATGATGTAGGGCAAGGAATCACCCGGCGATTCTGCCAGAATGGCAGGTGGAGCGACACCAGCCGGGGCGACACCCGCGCGGCGGAGGGCGGTGAACATCCGCTGCGCTGTCGATGCGCTCCCGCTAAACTTAAAACCGGATTCAAACAACCAAGAGGAGTAAACCGATCATGAGTGAACTGGACAAACTCAAAGAGGACATCGCCCGGCCCGTGATGAGATCAAGCTCAAGATGCACCTGGCCGGCATGGACACCAAGACCGAGTGGGCCGGCCTCGAAGAGAAGTGGAAAGACTTCAAAGCCAATGCGCGTTTCGATGAGACGGGCAAGGGCCTCAGTGATGCAATGACCGGTCTTGGCCTGGAATTGCAGCAGGCCTACAAGCGCATCAAGGACGCGCTCTAAGCCCGCTTGAAGCTGCTCGCACTGCTCAACCCGCAGGCGCACGGTGGGCGGGCCGGTGAGCAGCAGGGTTTACTGCAGCAAAAGCTGCGGGATCACGGGCTTGATGCCCGGGTGGAACTCACCACCGGGCCCGGCGCCGCCCGTGAGCGGGTCGCAGCGCTGGAGCCCGGGCGTTTTGACGTCATCGTCGCCGCCGGCGGCGATGGCACCCTGTTCGAAGTGGTCAACGGCCTCATGTGCCGGCCGCCGGCGCAGCGCGAGTCGCTGGCCGTGCTGCCGATGGGCACCGGCAATGCCTTTGCCCGTGACCTGGGCCTGGCGCCCGGCGCTATTGACCAGGCCATCGGGCTGATCAGCGCGGGCAAGGCGCGCCCGGTGGACGTGGCGGAGGTTCAGACGCCCGCCGAGCACTTCCATTTCATCAATATTCTCGGACTCGGACTGGTTACCGAAGCCGCCCGCACGGCCGCGCGTTTCAAACGCCTCGGGCGGGGCGCCTACACGCTGGGCGCCCTGGGCGCCCTGGTCCGGCTGCCGGTCGCGCCGCTGCGGCTGGAACTTGATGGCGAAAAACGGCCCGTGCAGGACACGCTGTTTATCCAGGTCGCCAACAGCCGTTACACGGGCACCCACTTTCTCATGGCGCCGGATGCGGACATGACAGACGGCTTGCTGGACGTGGTGGTCGTCGCGAAGCTGTCGCGCTCACGGGCCCTGCGCCTGTTCCCCGACATCTATGACGGCCGGCACATCGAGGCGCGGGAGGTGACCGTGCACCGCGCCGCCGAAATCAGGATTCTGGAACCGCCGGGCCTTGGCTGCGCGGTGGACGGGGAGTTTCGCGGTGAAACGCCGCTGACCATCCGGTGCTGCCCGGGCGCCCTGAACGTTTTTGGGCCTTGACCTGGGTCAAACCAAATGCAGTGGGGTCGGGTTTTGTCCGTATATGGGTATCCAACTCTCCGAGAAGGCGTATCGTGACGTTGAGTGAGCCATTGGCAGGCTCCTGTTTCTTTCACTGATGCTTACGGAGTCTTGATTTTGAACAGCGAAAAATACAAGGTACCTGGCGCTGGGAAGGCGCTCATGGCGAGTGGGGTGTTATCCCTGCTAATCGTGATGGCAGGCAGCACGGTGGCCATCGCGGACGAAGCAGATGCCGAGCGGATACTGAAGTCCATGTCCGACTACATTGCGGCCCAGCAAGACCTTGTCCTTTGACTATGACGCCACGCTGGAAGTGGTCACGCCGGAAGACCAGATTCTCGGGCTGGCCAGTTCCGGGACCGTGACGCTGCAGCGGCCCGGCAAGATACATGTTACCCGGGCCGGCGGTTTTGCCGATGTGGACATGGGCTTTGATGGCACGACCCTGACCCTGCTGGGCAATAACATGAACATGTACGCCCAGCTTGAGATTCCCGGCACGCTCAGCAACCTGGTGGACGTATTGCGTGATGATTACAACCGTACGTTGCCGGCGGCCGATCTGTTGCTGCCTGACAGCTACGATTTGCTGATGGCCGACGTGATCGATATCAAGGACCTGGGCAGCGGCGTTATCGGTGGCGTGGAGTGCGATACGCTGGCGTTCCGGACCAACGAGGTCGACTGGCAGATCTGGATTGCCCAGGGTGACGAGCCTTACCCCTGCAGCTACGTGATTACCTCCAAGCTGGCCACGAACGGTCCGCAGTACCGTGTCCAGATCAGCAACTGGCAGACCGGTGCGGCGGTAGGTGAGTTTGACTACAGCTTCAGTAATGACACACAGGCCGAGCTGGTCGAGCTCGACAATCTTGATGATGCCAGTGACCTGCCTGGCCACTTTGAAGTTATCGGAGAGTCACAATGAAACGATTAAAGCGATTGGGTTTTACCTTCCTGGGTGTGATGTTCCTGATGCTGGCAGCACAGCTGGGCGAGGAGCTGTCCGTGCCCGGCGTGCACGGCGTGGTGCCAACCGCTGATGCCATCGTCGGACGACCGCTGACGCCGGTCAGCGTTGCCGGTGTCGCACGTCGTTCCGTACGTCGCTGCGCAGTGGGTGTTTACCGCTGCTAAGCCCGCCCGGCACTGGTGCGGTTGCCGGCAGGTAAAAATAAACCAGGAGTAATAAAAAGGGTCAGAGCCGTTTAAAACCGCTCTGACCCTTTTGTTTTCTGTACCTTACTGGCGGTTTTTGCGACGCAGGCCCATCCAGCCAAATGCTGCCAGCATGAAGCTGAGGATGGCCAGGCCATAAAAGCTGGTTGTAGGAATAGCGACAGCACCGCCGGGTCCCGGAGGGGCGAGAACGCCGTTACAGGTCAGGTTTGATGTTGTCGTCTGGGTACCGCTGTTGTTCAGCAGATCAAACTGGACCTCCAGCACGCCCGAAATACTGCCGGCCGCACCGGGTGTACAAGACACCTGCACGATACATTCCTGCGTCGGTCGAGCGGCACTGAAATCCACACCGACGCAACTCTGGCTGGCGGTCAGATCACCACCAACCAGGTTCGTGATTGCGACACTGGTCACGGTTCCGTTATTGGCGTTGCCGTTAAGGTCGCCGTTGCCGTTAAAGGTGATCCCAATGGTCGCATCGCCAGAAACGGTGGAACCGACGTTTACGTCACCCAGATCCAGCGCAGGCGGGCTGAGCGTGGTGTCAATTTCGGCATTAGCGGTGAGCGTGACACAGCTAAGGCAAATCAATACAAAGAGTTTTTGTGGCCTGGTCATCTTTGAGTTTCCCTGATGATATTAACCACTCCCGGATGGTAAACGACAATGACGACAAGGCAAAGAGCCCGGGGTCAAAGCCGCGCGCGATTTCGCCCTGGCCAACTGGCGGCGCCCGGTAAACTGCCCCGGCCCGCCTGCAGCCGGATCGATTGTCCCCGGCACCGACCCGCGCGGCAGTGCTCAGCTGGCCAGCGCGCCCCGGATTGGTGATACCGGCTCGTGCACCTTGCGCTTCAGCAATTCGGCGATCGGCGTACCGGCATCGATGCGCGTCAGCCAGTCCTCCGGATCGTACTCCACGCCGACCGGGTTGGCCTCGGTGATCGGGCCGCGCAGGTAGTCGGCAGCCTCCTCGCCGGTTTCGAACACGTCCACCTGAAACTCCGTCTGGTTGCCGTCCGGGTCGGCGTAGTACATGGAGACGGTCAGGCCGTGATGCACGCACCAGTAAGGGCGCACGCCCCGGTCCCGGAGAAAGCGGTAGTTATCCAGCAGATCCGCGAGGGATGCATAGGTATACGCGACGTGGTCCACGCCGATCATGCCCCGCTCGTTTGCATCCCCGCCACCGGGCTGCAGCAGGTCCAGGTTGGCGAAGGCAAAACGGTGATGCTCGTCGTCATAGGTAAGGAATGCCAGCGCCGGATTCTCGAACTGCACCCGCGCATTGAATACGAGCCGGTACCAGTCCAGCATTTCCTCGAAACGGCGGGTGCGGTAGACGACGTGGGCGAACTTGCTGGGGTGGACACGTTCCATGGGGTTCCTCACTCCGGTTTCGGTGGGCCGAGTCTAGCCCAAAACCTCGCCCGCAGGAAAAGCTCTGCCTGGCCCTGAAAAGAACCGCCTGCCGCACTTTGCGTGACGGCAGCTCGACGCACCCGGGCCATTCGGCCAGTGATTTCCGGGGCGGAGTAATAACCTGGCCGGTAAACCAGCGTCCGCCGGGGCATAAAAAAACGGGCGCCAGTCTTGTGTGACTGGCGCCCGTTCCTGTTTTCGAATTTGGCTCCCCGGGTCGGATTCGAACCAACGACCTAGTGATTAACAGTCACCCGCTCTAACCAACTGAGCTACCGGGGAAGAGAGCGCGGTATTGTCCGGAGAATGGACAGGGGAGTCAAGGGATAATCTGTTCTTTTGCCGGCGCTGGACGGCCCCCGATCAGCCTCAGCACGCCATGGGTTCACCGTCGCCGGCGCGGGTTGCCCGGATGCGTCCGGACAGGTTAATCCGCACCTGGTGGCCGTGGCGCGGGCCGCGATCGTCGCACAGCCAGACGGTCGCGTTGCTGCCGGGCGCGGAGCCGTCCGGAAAGAAGCTGAGACGCCGCCGGGCCCCGGATGAGCGGGCCGAGAGGCCGCGCAGCAAGGGGCTTTCGCGCAGCAGTTCCTCGTCGCCTTGCCTGAGCCGGTCGCCGTTGGTGTCGGCGAAAATGATCCACCCATCCTCCCACTGCGGCGAGTCCGCACAGCCGTTACCGGCGGTGCCGGGACACATCACCACGCGCTGGTTGCGGTCCACCGCCGCATGCCGGGCATAGCGCAGGTCACTCACCATGCGGTAACTCGCCTGGGCCAGGGCCTGGTTCTTAACGTAGGTCTGGAATGAGGGCACGCCGGCCGCCAGCAGGCTGGCGGCAATGGCCAGCGTGACCAGGAGTTCCAGCAGGGTAAAGGCGCGGAGCTGTCGCATGGCGCCAGTGTGGCGCCATGCCGGGGGTCAGTTCAGGCCGTAATCACCGCGAATCGCTGTCGGACATTCGCGCACGCGGGGCAGGGCGCCGGCCGTGTGGCCCTGCCCGGCGAAGCTGTGTCAGGCCTCTTCCAGCGCGCGCTTGATGCGCGCGATGCACTCCCTGAGCTGCTCCAGTGAGGTCGCGAAGGACAGGCGGATATGCCCCGGCGCGCCGAAGGCCGTGCCCGGCACCATGGCCACGCCCGCGTTCTCAAGGAACCATTCGGACAGCTCCACGTCGTCCTTGATGTCGTCCATGCGGTCGATCACGCCCTGGAAGGAGGGGAAGGCATAAAAAGCGCCGTCACATTCCGGGCAGTCCACGCCATCGATCTGGTTCAGCGCCTCGACGATGTATTCGTAACGCTCCCTGAACGCGTCGCGCATTTCCCCCACGCAGTCCTGCGGCCCGTTCAGGGCTTCCACGGCGGCGGCCTGGGAAATCGAACAGGCGCCGGAGGTGCTCTGGCTCTGCACCTTGCGCATGGCCTTGACCAGCGGCTCGGGTCCGGCGCCGTAGCCGATGCGCCAGCCGGTCATGGCATAGGCCTTGGACACGCCGTTGACGACCATGGTGCGGTCCTTCAGCTCCGGGCAGGCGTTGAGCAGCGTGCAGAACGGGCTGTCGGCCCAGTAGATGTGCTCGTAAATGTCATCACAGGCGACGATCAGGCGGGAGTGCTCCGCAATCACTTTGCCGAGCTCCTCGTACTCCTGCATGCTGTAGACCTTGCCCGTCGGGTTGGAGGGCGCGTTCAGCAGCAGCAGGCGCGAGCGCGGCGTCAACGCCGAGCGCAGCATGCGCGGGGTAATCTTGTAGTCCGACTCTTCCGTGGCGTTGACGATCACCGGTGCGCCGCCGGCCATCTTGACCATGTCCGGGTAGCTCACCCAGTAGGGCGCGGGAATAATCACCTCGTCGCCCTCGTTCAGCACCGCGCACATCAGGTTGAACAGCACCTGCTTGGCGCCGTTGCCGACAGTGATCTCGTCCGGAACATAGCTCAGCTGGTTATCGCGCTGGAACTTATCGATGATCGCCTGCTTCAGCGCCACCGTGCCGTCCACCGGGGGGTATTTCGTGTCCCCCGCCTCGATGGCCCGGATGGCGGCCGCCTTGATGTGCTCCGGCGTATCAAAGTCCGGCTCACCAAAGCCGAGGGAAATAATGTCATGCCCCTGGGCACGCAACTCCCGCGCCTTTTGCGCCACCGCAATCGTGGCGGAGGGTTTGATCTGGGCAATTCGATTCGATGGTTTCAACAGCACGGCCTTGTTCCTGAAAAAGGGGTTGGTGAGAAGAGGAAAAGCACAGCCAAAACGCCCGCGCCCGACACCTCCAACCGAACCCCCATTGTACCAACAAGCGCCCCCATTTCCCCGCCCCAAACCTAAAAAAATACCGGTGCCGCCCAACCCCATTCAGATCTCACCCATACCAAACCCCCAAAAGGAGAGCGTACCCTCCCTTTACGGGACCGTGCGAGGCAGGGATGCCGAGCCCGAGCCTACAGGGACGTATTCACGGCGGGTCCCGTAACAGGGAGGGTACGCTCTCCGCATTCCCCAATACTGGTGAACCCAAGCAACCGCCCCCACCTAAAAACCCTATGAGCGAAAACCACCGCCCCTTCGAACTGCACACCTCCTTCAAGCCCGCCGGCGACCAACCGGAGGCCATCCGCCGCCTGGTCGACGGACTGGAGGCAGGCCTGGCGGGCATGACGCTGCTGGGGGTTACCGGCTCGGGCAAGACCTTCACCATGGCCAACGTGATCGAGCGGGTGCAGCGGCCCACGATGATCATGGCGCCGAACAAGACCCTGGCGGCGCAGCTGTACGGCGAGTTCAAGGAGTTTTTCCCCAAGAACGCCGTGGAGTACTTCGTCTCGTACTACGACTACTACCAGCCCGAGGCCTACGTGCCTTCGAGCGACACCTACATTGAGAAAGACGCCTCCATCAACGAGCACATCGAGCAGATGCGCCTGTCCGCCACCAAGGCCATGCTCGAGCGGCGCGACACGATCATCGTGGCCACGGTTTCGGCGATTTACGGCCTGGGCGACCCGACCCAGTACCTGAGCATGGTGCTGCACCTGTCCCGGGGCGAGGTGATCGACCAGCGCTCGATTTTGCGGCGCCTGGCCGAGATGCAGTACAGCCGCAACGACATGGAGCTGCGCCGCGGCACCTACCGGGTGCGCGGCGAGATCATCGACGTTTTTCCCGGCGATGAAGACACCAAGGCGGTGCGCATCGAGCTGTTCGATGACGAGGTCGAGAGCATCGCCATGTTTGACCCGCTCACCGGCGAGGTGCTGCAGCAGCTGCCGCGCTTCACCATTTATCCGAAAAGCCACTACGTGACCCCGCGGCAGATCGTGCTGGATGCGGTCGGGGCCATCGGCGAGGAGCTGAAGATCCGCCTCGAGCAGCTGCGCGACAGCCAGAAGCTGGTCGAAGCGCAGCGCCTCGAACAGCGCACGCGCTATGACATGGAGATGATGCTGGAGCTGGGCTACTGCAACGGCATCGAGAACTACTCCCGGCACCTGACCGGCCGCGGGCCCGGCGAATCGCCGCCCACGCTGTTCGACTACCTGCCGAGCGACGCGCTGCTGATCCTCGACGAGAGCCACGTGATGGTTCCGCAGATCGGCGCCATGTACAAGGGCGACCGCTCACGCAAGGAAAACCTCGTCAGCTACGGCTTCCGGCTGCCTTCGGCGCTGGACAACCGGCCGCTGAAGTTCGAGGAGTGGGAAGCGCGCACGGGCCAGCAGGTCTTCGTGTCCGCCACGCCCCGCGCCTACGAGGCGGAGCATTCCGGTGACGTGGTGGAGCAGGTGGTGCGGCCCACCGGCCTGATCGACCCGGAAGTGGAAATCCGCCCGGTCGGTGAACAGGTCGATGACCTGTTGTCTGAAATCAACGAGCGCACGGCCATGGGCGACCGGGTGCTGGTCACCACGCTCACCAAGCGCATGGCGGAAAACCTCACCGAGTACCTGACCGAGCATGGCGTCAAGGTGCGCTACCTGCACTCGGACATCGATACGGTGGAGCGCGTGGAGATCATCCGCGACCTGCGCCTGGGTGAATTCGACGTTCTTGTTGGCATTAACTTGTTACGTGAAGGTCTTGATATGCCTGAAGTTTCCCTGGTCGCCATTCTCGATGCCGACCGTGAAGGCTTCCTGCGTTCCGACAGCTCCCTGATCCAGACCATGGGTCGCGCCGCGCGCAACGTGCGCGGCAAGGTCATCATGTACGCAGACCGCATCACCGGCTCCATGCAGCGCGCCATGGATGAAACGGAGCGGCGCCGCGAGAAGCAGATCGCGTACAACGAGGAGCACGGCATCACGCCGCAGACGATTCAGAAGAAGATCGCGGACATCATGGAAGGTGCGCGCGGCGGGGCGGGCCCAGGGCAAGCGCCGTGGCGCGGTGGCCGAGGAAGAGGCCGCGCTACGCTGACCTGACGCCGGCCCAGCTGGCCAAAAATATCGCCGCGCTGGAGAAACAGATGTTCCAGCACGCGCAAAACCTGGAGTTCGAAGAGGCGGCATCGGTCCGCGACCAGATTGCGCAACTGAAAGAAGCGGCGCTGCGCACGCCGGCCGTGTAAGGATTCAAGGGGAGGCACTTCCGATGAGTACACCATCCGTCAAAACCCGTGGCCGGGGATTCCCATACTGGCGCAGCGCGATGCTCCTGGTCGTGCTGATGACAGCCGCCCCGCTGATGGCGGACGAGGAGCCGGTGCGTTTTGCCACGTACAACGTCTCCATGGGCCTGGACAGCGAGGGTGAGCTGGCCCGGCGCCTGGAGCAGGGCGACGACGAGCGCCTGCAGAAGCTGGCGGCCGTGCTGCAGCAGGTCCGGCCGGACGTGATCTTGCTCAACGAATTCGATTACAACCCGCTGGTGGACCAGGCCGCCCTGCTGAACAGCAATTACCTGGCCGTCAGCCAGCGGGGCCGTGAGCCGATCAGCTACGGCTACAGCTTTACCGCCCCGGTCAACACGGGTGTCGACAGCGGCTATGACCTCGACCTGGACGGGGTTATGGGCGAACCGGAGGATGCGCTGGGTTACGGCGCGTTCCCGGGACAATACGGCATGCTGCTCCTGTCCCGTTTTCCCATCCTTGAGCGGGACATCCGCACCTTCCGCAACTTCAAGTGGGCCGATATGCCCGCTGCGCAGCGGCCGTTCAACCCGGACGGCACGCGCTACTGGGACAACGACACCTGGCGCGACCTGCCGCTGAGCTCAAAGAGCCACTGGGATATTCCCATCAAGGTGGGCCGTTTCACCGTGGTGCAGGTGCTGGTCAGCCACCCGACGCCGCCGGTCTTCGACGGTCCGGAGAACCGCAACGGCCGCCGCAACCACGATGAAATCCGCTTCTGGGTCGACTACGTCACGCCCGGCCGCTGGGACTACATCTACGACGACAACAGCCGCCACGGGGGCATCGCGCGCAGTCGCCAGTGGGTGCTGATGGGTGACCTGAATGCCGACCCCTACGACGGCGACTCGCTGATTGACGCGGCCGACCGGCTTATCGACAGCCGCGAGGTCAACAACAGCTGCGTGCCGACCAGCACCGGCGGCCAGCTGGCCAGCCGCGAGCAGGGCGGCGTCAACCTGGAGCACCGCGGCAACCCGGCGCATGACACGGCGGACTTCAATGACCAGTACACCGGTAACCTGCGGGTGGACTACGTGCTCACCGGCCGGCGCAGCGAGGTGGTGGGCTGCGGCGTGTTCTGGCCCGTGCCGGGCCTGGGCATGGATGACCTCGTCGATTTCACCGACCACCGGCTCGTGTGGCTGGACATCATCTTTTAGGACCGGGTTCCGCAACGTGACTGACACCCGGCAAGCAGGCAAACCGGACTCCAAATCCCTGGCCGAACTGTACCGCGAGGTCGTGCTGGCCCATGCGGCCCGGCCGGTGGGTTACCAGGCGGCGATCGACGCCACGCATACGGCCGAAGGCAGCAATCCGCTGTGCGGCGATCATGTCACCCTGCAGCTCGAGGTATGCGACGGGCAGGTGCGGGCCGCCGCTTTTTCGGGCGAGTCCTGCGCCATCTGCACGGCGTCTGTCTCGCTGCTGTGCGAACAGCTGCCGGGCCGGTCCGTGAACGAGGCCGGCGCGCTTGCCGCGCGCTTCGAGTCCGCCATTACCGGCAACGAGGACCAGGCCTGCCCGGATTTTCTGAAGCCGATGCTCGGCGTGCGCCAGTACCCGGCGCGCCTGCAGTGCGCCCTGCTTCCCTGGCGCACGGCGCAGGATGCCTTGCGCCTGTAAAAGGTCAAGAAAGTCCCTGATTTCCTTTTCCTTTGGGTGGGTATTTCCTATACTGGGCAGGCCGCCGGCAGCTTGCCCGGCGGACAAGGGGAGAAAGACGCCTGGCAGGATGCGCACGGGGCAATCGGGATTCCGTTCCCGTTGGTGCCGTCAGGAAGATAAAAAGACCGTCGTGTCGCATTTTCGGGGTGGGGATTTGATTCGTTTGGTTCGGACTGTTTACCTGGTTGTTTTGTTGCTGGTCGTCGTGCCCACGGTGGCCACGGCGCAGCAATATTTCGACCCGGGCCTGCTGGCGCAGTCCTTTGCTCAACGCCCCGAGGATTTCCAGCCGCCGGGCATCCGCGCCGGCAGCTTCATTTTCAGCGCCGGCGTTAACGGGGCCTACGAATACAACGACAACGTGTTTTACACGCCGGTGCTGCCGCTGTCGGACAACATCTGGCACCTCAGCCCCTACGCCAACCTCAACAGCGACTGGAACCGGCACGCGCTGAACTTCAACGCCTCCGCCGATCTGGCCCGTTACGACACCTACAGCGCGAACGATTACGACGACTGGGCCACGCGCATGGACGGGCGCATCGATGTGCGCCAGAACAGCTGGGCCAGCTTTGATGCGTCCCTGTACCAGTTGCACGAAGACCGCCGCGACCCGGGCTTCCAGGGCGCGGCCAAACCGACCGTGTTCCACTACGGTGGTTACGGCGTCGGCTACGACCATATTTTCAACCGCCTGAAGGTCGGTGGTTATTTCAACTACAACGCGTTCGACTACGACAACAACGTCACCCTCAGCGGTGAGCCGATTGACAACCAGGACCGCAACCGCAGCCAGGACCGTTACTCGCTGCGAGGCGTTCTACCAGCTCGGCCCGGAAACCGCGGTGTTCGCCAACTACGGCTGGAACGACATCAACTACGACCAGCCGGTGGACGATGACGGCTACGAGCGTGACTCGACCGGCAGCAATACGGGCGTTGGCGTGTCCTGGGACATGACCGACCTGCTGACCGGCGACCTGTCGATCAACTGGTACGACCAGGACTACGAGGACCCGCGCCTGCCCAACGTTGAAGGCTGGGGCCTGGGCGCCGGCCTGAACTGGACCCCGCGGCCCACCACCTTTGTCAATGTGCGCTTTGCCACCAGCCCGCAGGAAACCAACCAGCCCGGCATTTCCGGCTACATGAGCCGGTTTCTACTCGGCGCGCTGGCAGGAAGAGCTCCGTCACAACCTGCTGTTCAACCTGCGCGGTTCGTTCACGGACAATGACTACGAAAACCCCGGTGACACCACCGACACGCTGAGCGTGACGGAAGTAACCCGCCTGGGTATCGGCATGTCCTATTTGTTCAACCGTTATTTCTACATTTCCGGCGGCTACAGCTACGAGACGCAGAGCTCCAATGTCGCCGAGTTCGACTACAACGCCAACCGCCTGTTCATCAACCTGGGCGTTGACCTGTAAGCACCACCCGGAGGTGCGGCCTGTCGTTGCCTGCCGCCCGGCGCTGGTTGCCCGGCCGCCACTGCCTCTATAATTCCCGTCCGCGACTGAACTGGAGAATGCGAGTCTTGATGTGTGCTGATTTCCTCAAACGCGGCGCGGCCCGGATCACCGGGCTGTTGATGCTGCTGGTTGCCATGAGCGCTGCCGCACAGCAGGAGCCCGCCGACGGCCCCGTGGATGAGAACTACCGCCTCGGTCCCGGCGACCGTCTGCAGGTTAGCGTGTTCAGCCAGGCGGACCTCACCGGCGAGTACACGCTGGACGGCACCGGGCGCTTTTCCATGCCCCTGATCGGGCAGGTGGAGGGCGCCGGCAAGACGGCTGCAGAGCTGGAGGTGGCCATTGTCGAGGCGCTGCGGCCGGACTACCTGGTGAACCCGCGCGTGTCGGTGCAGGTGCTGACCTACCGCCCGTTTTACATCATCGGCGAGGTTGGCAGCCCGGGCGACTACCCCTATGTTGACGGCATGACCTACCTGAACGCGATCGCCATTGCCGGGGGCTACACGTTTCGCGCCAAGCAGGACATCGTCTACGTGATTCGCGCCGGCGACCCGGAAGAGGAAGAGATGCGCCTGCCGGTCAGCGACCGGGTGCAGCCCGGCGACATCATCCGAATTGACGAGCGCATGTTTTGAGCAGCCCCTTGCACGCCATTGACCCGCCGCGTCAGCCGCCGTCTCGTCCGGCTGAGCCCGCTGCGCAGGACGAGCCGTTCCCGCTGTTCGATTACCTGCAGTTGCTGTGGTTCCGGCGCCGCCTGATCACCGTGCTGACCCTGCTGGTGGCGCTGCTGGCCTACCTGCACGTGAACCAGCTGCAATCGATCTACACGGCCAATTCAACGCTTTTGCTGGGCGTGTCAGACAGCAAGCCGCTGGATTTCAACGAGGCCATGTACCAGCGCTATTTCGGCATGGATACGCTGGAAGAGACGGCCATTCTCCAGTCCCGCGGGCTGGCGGAAAAGGTCATCACCCGCCTGAACCTGCTGTCCACCCCCGAATTCAACCCGTCCCTGCGCACCCCGGAAAGCGGGCTGTTTGACTGGGTGCGCTGGCTAAACCCGCTGAACTGGATTCCGGACTCCTGGCGCAGCAGCGTGAGCGGGGCCTCCACCGGTGAACTGGTGGTCGAGGAGCCCACGGAGGAAGAGGCTGCCCGGGACGAAATGGTTCGCGCGGTGAACATTTTCCTGTCCAAGCTGGTGGTGACGACGGAAGACTTCACCGACATCATTTACGTTTCCTTCAGCTCGCCGGATCCGCGGCTGGCAGCGCGAATCGCCAACCAGCTGCCCGAGAGCTACATCCTCGACAAGCTGGAAGCCAAGCTGGACTCGGCAGAGCGTTTGTCCAACTGGCTCAGTGAACAGCTCAGCGAGCTGGAGCAGAAGGTCCGTGACTCGGAGCAGGCGGTGGAGCTCTACCGCATCGAGAATGGTTTTACCGAGGGCGCCAGCGGCGACCTGCTGACCCAGCAGCTGAGCTCGATCAACAGCCAGCTGATCATTGCCAAGGCCGAGCGGGCCGAGGCCGAGGCGCGCCTGTCCCAGGTCCAGCGTCTGCTGGTGACCGATGCGCAGGGCGTGGAAACCGCGCGCGATGTGCTGTCCTCGCCCATGATCGTGCAGCTGCGCGGCCAGGAGGCGGAGGTCATGCGCCGCGCCTCCGAACTGGCGGTCGAGTACGGGCCAAAGCACCCGCGCATGTTGCAGGTGAATGCGGAACTGGGTGATGTGCGCCAGCGCATCAAGGAAGAGATCCAGATTATCGTGCTGGGCCTGGAAAACGAGGTGGAAGTGGCGCGGACCCGCGAGGCCAGCCTGGCCGAGAGCCTGCGCGAGGCGGAATCAGCCACCGGCACCCAGAACCGCGAGGCGATCCAGCTGCGGGCCCTGGAGCGCGAAGCCGCCGCCAACCGGACGCTCTACGAGACCTTCCTGAACCGCTTCAAGGAAAGCTCCGCCACCGAGGGCACGGAGACCCCGGACGCGCGCATCCTGTCCAGCGCCGAGGTTCCTGCCTCGCCGTCCTACCCCAACCGCCAGCGCATCTTCCTGATCATTGTCGTGCTGGGCTTCCTGGGCGCCTGCGCGCTGGTGGTCGGCCTGCACCTGCTCAGCCCGGGCATGCTCAGCCCGGAGCAGATTGAGCAGCAGCTGCGCATCAACACCATTGGCCTGGTGCCGCAGCTGGACGGAAAAATCGCGCCGCACGACCACGTGCAGGAGCGCACCAATTCGGCCTATATCGAGGCCATCAACTCGCTGAACGTGTCCCTCAAGCTCTCGGATCCGGACACGAAAATCCAGGCCATCCAGGTGACCAGCTCCGTGCCGGAAGAGGGCAAGACCAGCCTGGTGCTCAGCCTGGGCATCGTGCTGGCCAAGTCCGGCCACAAGGTGATCATCGTGGACGGCGACCTGCGCCGCTCCAGCGTCGAGGACAAGCTGGGCATCGACCCGAAAGGCCCGGGCCTGACCGACTTCGTGATTGCCGAAACCGACGACATCAGCGCCTACATCACCACCCACGAACCTTCCGGCCTGGACCTGATGCGCACCGGCGAGGGCAAATACGTCAGCGCCACGGACCTGTTCGCCAGCGCCCGCATGCAGCACGTGGTGAACCTGCTCAAGCAGCGCTACGAGTACATCCTCATCGACGCACCACCGGTCATGGCCGTCGCCGACGCCCGCGTCATCGGCCAGGTCGTCGACAAGACCATCTTCGTGGTCCGCTGGAACAAGACCCCGAAGAAAGTCGCCAAAGCCGCCATCGACCAGCTGCGCAAGGCCAATATCCCGATTGCGGGCATCGTCCTGCAGCAAGTGGACCTGAAACGCTATGGGCGGCTCGGTTACGGGGACTCGGGGTACTACTATCATTACGGGCGGTATGGGCAGTACTACTCCTGATTTCTGATCGGGGAATGGCGGCTGTCATGGCCCCCGTTTTTCAAAACCCGCCGTGAATACATCCCTGTAGGCTCGGGCTCGGCTTCCTGCCTCGCACGGTCTTGAAACACCGGGGCCATGAACCGGCCTCCACCATCACGGGTCGGGAGAGAGCTGTCCGCGATTCGGTGGGGGGAAGGGGGTTGGGGTATCCGTTTCTTTCCTTCCGGCTTGCAGATTCGAAGCAGCGAAAGGTCAAAGTCGGACCCAACCGTGGCGCCGGCAGGGTGGTGCTTGGTGTTACCCACCTTAAGGGAGATATTCCGTGGGAAACCTTCCCCGGAACGCCCCGAGGACGGGGCTCAAGGATCCGGAGCCCCGATGGTGGAGGGTTCCTGGGTACCCCTGTATCCAAGACCGTGCGAGGCAGGAAGCCGAGCCCGAGCCTACAGGGACGTATTCACGGCGGGTCTTGGATACAGGGGTACCCAAGAACCCCTGCACCAATAAATCAGGGAGCCTTAGACCCCATCATCTGCAATTTCAGAGTTTCCCACGGAATGCCGGACTGGCGATCTATGCGGTTGACTTCGCTGTTCACCGGCCACGGATAACTCCCGCTCACAAACTGCCCGTTGATGAAGTGGTGCAGCACCGGCGCGGCCGGGCGCACGTCGAAGGAGGGCGCGATGTCCATGCCGCGGTCGGCGATGAGCTGGTGGGCGACGCTGCCGGACATGTAGACGGGCACGTGGCCGATGCGGCCGGCCATGTCGATGTGGCAGTGGCCGCAGATCACCAGGTGGACGTTGTCCGCCTCGTTGAGCACCTCGCGCAGGCCCTCGAACCACTCGTCGCCGCCCATGTCGATAAACTCGATGCCCGTGACCATGGGCGGATGGTGCACGGCGATCAGGGTGGGCTTGTCGGATTTGGGCAGTTCCCGGCGCAGCCAGTCCAGGTGGTCGCCGTCCAGTTCCGGCAGCTCACTGCCGCCCGCGTGGCTGTTCAGGGCCAGCAGGCGGAAATCCGGGTGCTCGATGGCGTACTGGTGCGTGTCGTCGGTGGCCGGGAAGCAGGGCGTATCCGCGAACATTTCGCGCATCAGGTCCGGGTCGTCGTGGTTGCCGGGTATCACGTAGACGGGCACCTTGAGGGGCGCGATCAGCTCCTTGAAGTGCTCGTAGCTTTCCCGGTCGGGGTATTCCACCAGGTCACCGGTGACAATGACCATGTCCGGCCTGGGGCGTATGCGGTTGATTTCCGTGACCGTGTCGCGGAGGTTTTCCGGCGTGTCACTCTGGCCATAAAGGAGTTTGCCCTTATGGGTGATGTGCGTATCCGTAATCTGAACGAGTAGCGTCACTGCGTTAATCCCCTTATCGCAAGTCCGAGCTCATTATCATTTTTTGCAGGTTCCCGAACCGTGATCAGTTCAGGACTTCCTGGCGTCCCTGGCGCAGGCGGTCGCGGTCGATGCGTTGTTCCCGGTACACATCAATACGATCCGCCAGCGCTTCGTGTATCGCCTCCCCCAAGGCGTGCGCGGATTCCAGCCGCGCCATGTACACATAGTCTGCCCCCGCATCATACACTTTTTCAATTTCGTCAAAACTGATCCCATTGGCGATGATCGTCGCCTCCGGGTTCATTTCCCGCACCATCTTAACCAGCTCGCGGTTATCGATACCGCGCAGCAGGTCGTCCGGAATGGTGCAGATCACCACCTCCGCCTGCGCCAGCCCGATGTGGTGCAGGGTCTCCGAATTGCTCAGGTCACCGTACTTGACGGTCGCGCCCAGGGCGGCGATTTTGGGGTGAATGGCGACGTTAAAGTCCACCACCAGCGTGTCGCGCAGCAGCGCCTCGTCCTCGGCCGCCAGGTTGGCCAGCAGCGAGGAGGCATGCCGGTGGAAGCCCAGCAGGGCCAGCTTGTAGCCCTTGCCCTTCTCCGTCGTCAGCTGCGGCGGGGCCTTGAAACCGAGCTTTTCCAGCGCCGGCTGCATCCAGCGGTGAATTTCATAGGCCTTGTTGTACATCGGCGGCGTGGCCAGGGCGGTAATCACGAAGGCAAAGATCACCGCCGAGCTGAGCTCCGGCGAAATATGTCCGTACTGCACCCCGAGAAAGGCAATCACCAGGCCGAACTCGGAAATCTGCGCCAGGCGGATGGCCGACACCATCGCATTGCGCTGATCGACCCCGGTGAAATAAAACAGCGGGAAAGAAGATCACCAGCCGCGCCAGGATGGCAATCACCGCCAGCGACACGGCCAGGATGATCACGCTCCAGCCGTCCGGGTGCGGGAATGCTGATGCCCAGCGCCACGAAGAACAGCGTGATGAAGAAGTCCTTGACGATACTGACCTTGGTGATCACCTCGGTGGAGGAGGGCAGGTTGGCGATGCAGGCGCCGGCAATCAGCGCCGCCATGCCGGATCCCACGTTCATGTGCGGATTGACGCCGGTGGTCAGGCTGAAGATCGGGTCGATGCTCTGGCCGAAGAACACCACGGTAAAACACCAGGCCAGCGCCGCGGTCAGGGTCAGTTCCGGCGGTCTTGGCAATCCACTCGAAGCACACCTCGAAGACCATCTGCGCGAGCATCACCGCAAACACGCTGAGCACGATGATGCCGACGAAGGACAGCAGGATCGGCATCAGCTCGGGGTTTTCGATGTTGGGCTGGATCAGGATCACCACGATCACCCAGATGTCCTGGAAGATCAGCATGCCCAGGGCCAGGCGGCCCGGTTCGGTATCCAGCTCGAAGTTTTCCTGGAACAGCTTGACCACCAGCAGGGTCGACGAACCGGCGATCACCACGCCCAGGTACAGCGGCGCGTAGACGCTTTCGGCCAGCAGAGCGCCGCCGAGGCCCAGCCATGACCATCAGCTTTACCACCAGCGATGCCCAACACGATGGTCAGCGGGTACTGCAAAAAGCCGGAAACGGTGACCGCCTTGCCGCTGCCGAAGATTTTCTTGAAGTCGATTTCCAGGCCGATCAGGAACAGCAGGAAAATAAAGCCGAGCTGGGCGATGGTGTCGATGTTGTCCGGGTCGGTGACCTGTGCCGAGACCGATCGGGCCGACCAGCACGCCGGCCAGCAGGAAGGCGGCGATGCTGGGGATGCGAAAGCGGTTGAACACCAGGGCGATCAGGCCGGCGGTCAGCAGGCTGATGCCGATATCGTGCACCAGGGACGGCATCTCGCCGCCGCCGCCCAGGCGGTCGCCGGCAGGCCCAGCAGGCTCGCCAGGGCCAGTCCGGCCGGCACGGTCAGTCGTCTTAAATGGTGTGTCACAGCATCCCCGGCTGCGCTCCGGAGTCGGAGGCCAGCACAGAGCGTACCCTTACCGGCATCCGGTTGCCAGACGAGGCGCGGAAATGCCGGTAGATTTTGACATCCGGCCCTGATACGGCGACCCTAGCACCCTGTTCGGAACCGGATCGGCCGGGGCCGGGCACAGCATCCTGCGGGGGAGACATCGGTCGTCATGAGCCGTTCGCAAGTCATTGAGCCGGGCGCTGGTCCAGGGCATGGCCGGCCGGGTGCTGGCGCTGGTTGCCCTGCTGCTGGCGGCGGGCCTGCTGGTCCTGGCCTGGCCGCGGCTGCGGCCAGCGTGCACTACCTGCCGGTGGACACGGCCCTGAAGCGCTATTTCAAGACCGGTGAGCTGCCGGTGGCGCAGCTGGAGGCGCTGCGCCGGCAGGCGGAGGAAAGCATCAGACGTTACCCGCATTACCGTTACCATGACGGCCTGAGCCTGGTGAACTACCTGGTCGGCGCTGAGCCCGGAAACCGCGCCCTGGCTGGTGCGGCCGGCGCTGTACCGCTCCATGACCGGGGCGCAGGAAGCGGTGCGGCGGCGCGCCGGCCCTGCCGCGCAGCTGGCTGCGCATCGCCCGGACCCGCGCGGCGCTGGGTCAGCCGGGGGAGGCGGTCGCCGGGCCGCTGCGGATGTCGATACTTACCGGGCGGGTAGAGCCGACCCTGATCGTGCCGCGTCTCGAGCTGGGCTATGCCAACCTGGACCGGCTGGACGAGGAGACCGTCAGCCTGTTGCGGGACCAGACCCTGCTCGGCTGGCGGGTGAGCCGGCGCGCGTTCCAGCAGTCGCTCCGCGCCGGCCGCTTGGATGTTTTGCGCATCGAATCCGTAATAGGTAGTTATAACCAGGATGTATTGCAGGAAATGGAGGGCAACCGTTGATTCGCCTGTTCAGGAAAAAGCAGGAAAACCGGGCCACGCTGGACGGCGATCCCTGCTGCCCGATGGGCATGCGCATCTATGCGATCGGTGACATTCACGGCCGCGCCGACCTGCTCATCGAGATGCACGAGCGCATCCGCCACGATGCCGCGAATTTCGAAGGCCGCAAAAAGATTGTCTACCTCGGCGACTACATCGACCGCGGCATGCAGTCCAAGCAGGTGGTGGAGCTGCTGCTGGAGAACCAGATGCCCGGCTTCCAGTCCGTGTTCCTGAAGGGCAACCACGAACAGGCCATGCTCGATTTTCTTGACTACCCGGAGGCGACCGCCGGCTGGCTGAGCTTCGGCGGGCGCGAGACGCTGATCAGCTACGGGGTCAGCGTGACCTTCATGCCGCTGATGAAAGACATGAAAAAGCTGTCGCAGGAGCTGGACCAGGTGCTGCCCGAGGCGCACCGCGATTTCCTTGAGGACGGGCTGCTCAGCTGGGAGGCCGGCAACTACTACTTTGTGCACGCCGGCATCCGTCCCGGGGTCCCGCTGCCGGACCAGCACTTTGAAGACCAGCTGTGGATCCGCGACGACTTCATCGACAGCAAGGCGGACCACGGGGCGGTGATTGTGCACGGGCACACGATTACGCCGGAAGTGGAATTTCGCAAGAACCGGATCGGCCTGGACACGGGCGCCTTTCACTCCGGGGTGCTGAGCTGCCTGGTGCTGGAAGGGACGGAGCAGCGTCTTCTGCAGACCGGGTAGGGCTGCCGCCTGATGAGCTCATTGTTGTTCGGCCTGTTTCTGCTGGTCCTGGTGCTCGCCCCGCTGCCGCTGGGCAGCAACCGGGAGTGGTCCTGGACGCTGCTGGCCCTGTTGCTGGGTGCGCTGACCGCCGCCTGGTCGCTGCAGGGGCTGCTCAGTCCCCGCCGGGTCAATACCCGTCTGCCACCGCTGCTGATCATCCTGTTCCTCGGCGTCTGCGCCTGGGCCGCGCTACAGGCGGCCGGCTGGACCCCGCCGGGCTGGCACCATCCGCTCTGGTCCATGGGGTCAGAGGCGCTGGATGCCGACCTGGCGGGCAGCATCTCCCTGTCCCGTGACGACAGCCTTAACGCCATGCTGCGCCTGCTCAGCTACGGCCTGGCCTTTTTCCTGGCCTTCCAGTTCTGCGGCGACGCGGAGCGGGCCCGGCGCCTGTTCCAGGTCCTGGCCGGCATCGGCCTGGTCTGCGCGGTCTACGGCCTGGGCATGTACTTCAGCGGCCGGGACGGATTCCTGTTTTTCTGGGACATGGACTATCGACGCTCGGTGCACGGCACCTTTGTGAACCGCAATCACTTTGCCACCTGGCTGGGGCTGTGCGTGCTGGCGCTGGTGGCGTTGACCTACCAGGGCCTGGCCCGGCCGCGCCGCAACCCGGTCTACGAGCTGCCCCTGGCGCGGGAGGAGCGCCTCGAGGCCTTCCTGGCCGCGCGCCTGGCTGCCCCTGGCCATGCTGATCCTGATGACCGGCGCGCTGATCCTGACCCACAGCCGCGGCGGGTTCCTGGGCACGCTGGCCGGGGGTGTCGTGCTGCTGCTGGCCCTGCATCACCGGCGGCCGATCGGCACGCCGCGCTCGCGCGCGGTGCTGGGCGCGGTGCTGGTGGTGGTGCTGGCGGTGTTCCTGATCACCAGCCAGGTGCTGATGCAGCGCATGGACCAGTCCACCGCCGGGCTGGAAGGGCGCCTGCAGGCCTTTGAGCTGGCCGGGGAGGGCATCGGCGACAACCCGCTGCTGGGCTTCGGCTACGGCACCTTTGCCGACAGTTTCCGCCTGTACCGGGACGAGGCGCTGGAGGGCTTTTTCGACAAGACCCACAACACCTACCTGGAAAACCTGTTTGAACTCGGCTGGCCCGCCGGGCTGGTGCTGTTCGCCTGCGTGGCCTGGCTGGGGCTGATCTGCCTGCAGGGCCTGCGCACGCGCGGCAGGGACTGGGTGTTCCCGGCCACCGGCCTGGCGGCGCTGGTGCTGGTCGCCACGCACGCGCTGGTCGACTTCAGCCTGCAGATTCCCGCCACGGCGGTGACCTTTGCCGCGCTGATGGGCGCGGCCTGCGCGCAGAGCTATTCCAGCCGGCGCTGAGCGCTATACTCTGGCGACCCGAACGACGACAGCCGTCCTTTGAAACGTTACCTGATCCGCCTCACATTCTCGCTCTCGCTCATCGTGTTCATGGTGATGATCACCCTGGACAAGGTGAACATCGGCGTGGTGCAGCAGTTCGAAAACCTGCTGTATGACGCGCGGGTGCGCCTGACCGCGCCCGGCGGGCAGGACCCGCGGATCGTGATCATTGCCATCGATGAGCGCAGCCTGTCGGCCGAGGGGCAGTTTCCGTGGACCCGTGACAAGCTGGCGGACATGGTCACCGGGCTGTACGAGGCCGGCGCGGCCGTTGTCGGCTTCGACGTGGTGTTTCCCGAGCGTGACCTCAGCGCCGACCTGAACATGCTGCGCCGGCTGGGCGAAGCGGACCAGGGCTTCATGAGCAAGCTGGAGGGCTACGCGCCGCTGCTGAACCGCGATGTCGTGTTTGGCGGCGCGCTGGGCCAGGGCCCCTCGGTGATGGCCTATTACTTCATTACCGATGAGCGCAACGCCTTCCAGATCGGCGAGCTGCCCATGCCGGCCTTCGATTTTGACGAAACCATGGGCGAGCGCCTGTTCCTGCCCCGGGCCGAGGGCTATACCTCCAACGTGCCGGAGCTCATGGCCGGCGCCTGGTCGGCGGGTTTTATCTCCAACCCGCTGATCGACGCGGACGGCATCGTGCGGCGCACCCCGCTGCTGCACGCCTACGGCAGTGCGGCCTACGAATCGCTGTCCCTGGCCATGGCGGCGACCTACCTCAACGACATCGCGCTGCCGGTGTTCGTGGACTCCCCGCTGATGATGGAGGGCTACCCGCCGCTGGAGGCCGTGGAGGTGGCCGGCCGGCGGATTCCGGTGGATGCGCAGGGCGCGGTGCTGGTGCCGTACCGCGGCGGCGCCGGGAGCTTTCCGTATATTTCCGCCACCGACGTGATCAACGGCACCATGCCGGACCCGGGCGATGCTGGAGGGCGCCATCGCCCTGGTCGGCGCCACCGCGCCGGGGCTGCAGGACCTGCGTTCCACGCCCTTCGGCTCCATCTACCCCGGGGTGGAAATCCACGCCAACGTGCTGGCCGGCATCCTGGACGACAACTTCCGCTGGCAGCCGGCCTACAGCAAGGGCGCGGAGGTGCTGACCCTGGTGCTGTTCGGGCTGGTCACGGCCCTGGTGCTGCCGCTGCTCTCCGCCATCTGGGGCACGGTCATGCTGCTGGTGATGCTGGCCATCGCGGTGTGGCTGAACCTGTACCTGTGGGGCGCCCAGATGCACGTGCTGCCGCTGGCCAGCACGCTGATGGTGGTGTTCGGCATCTACATGATGAACATGATCTTCGGCTACTTCTTCGAGAGCCGCAGCCGCACGCTGATGAACGACCTGTTCGGCCAGTACGTGCCGCCGGACCTGGTCACGCAGATGGCCCAGGACCCGACCAACTACTCCATGGACAGCAACAAGCGCGAGCTGTCCGTGCTGTTCACCGATATCCGCGGCTTTACCACCATCTCCGAGAAGCTGGACGCGGATGAGCTGTCCGACCTGCTGAACCGCTTCCTGACACCCATGACCCAGGTGGTGCACGACACCAAGGGCACCATCGACAAGTACATGGGCGACTGCATCATGGCCTTCTGGGGCGCGCCGGTCCCCAATGAGCGCCACGCGCACCAGGCGGTCAAGGCCGGGCTGGACATGCTGCGCTCGCTGGAGGTGCTCAACCTGAAGTTCTGGAAGGCCGGCCAGCCGGAAATCGCCATCGGCGTCGGGGTCAACACGGGCACCATGAGCGTCGGCAACATGGGCTCGCGCTTCCGCCGCGCCTACACGGTGCTGGGGGACGCGGTCAACCTGGCCTCGCGGCTGGAGGGCCTGACCAAGGCCTACGGGGTGGATTTCCTGGTCAGTTCCTTCGTGGTCGATGAGGCGCCGGAGTTCGTCTACCGCGAGGTGGACCGGGTGCGGGTCAAGGGCAAGCTGCTGCCGGTGGTCATCTACGAGGTGCTGGCGGAGCAGGGCAAGGTGCCCGACGACGAGCTGGCGCGGGTCAAGCAGTGGGAGCAGTTTTTAAAGCTGTACCGGGCCCAGCACTGGGACCAGGCCGGCAAGGTGCTGGCCAGCCTGCGCGAGGCCGATCCGGAGCGCAAACTCTACGATATTTACGAGGTGCGCATCGCCCAGTTCCGGCTTGATCCGCCGGGCAAGGACTGGGACGGCGTATTTACCCACGAGAGCAAGTAATTTCCCGGCAGGGTTTCACGCTATTTTTTTATTTAAATCATTAGGATATACTCCATTCGCCGGGGGTCGAAAAAATAAGTCCATATTTTTTTCGAATTGATGATATTTCCTGAGTGTATATCCCGTTTATTCAGGTAAGTGGAGTACCAATTGGCGACTCCACGCGGTTTCAGGAACGGGCACGGATTTGCCGGGTGGTACCGCAGGGATGCAACCGAATTGTCAACCTGCCGATAAACCAATTAACAAACTATCGGTATATACTCATACCGACGGGCCGAGAGGACCAGGGTGGACACGATGAAGACGTTTGTACAAAAGGCACTGCTCGCCACGCTGTTGACAGGATCCTTCATCCTGCCGGCAGTCGCGCAGGATTCCACGGCGTTGCTGGTGGCCTCCCGGGGCGAAGTCTTCGCAGAAAACGCGGATGACCGCCGGGAACTCACCCAGGGTGACGCGGTGGAAGAGGAAGAGCGCATCATCACCGGCGACAAGAGCTTCGCCGTGCTGCAGTTTGTGGATGGCGCGAAAGTCACCGTGCGACCCAACAGCGTGCTGGACATCAAGGAATACGTCTACAACGGTGGCGATGAAAACGCCGCGACCCTGAGCCTCGTGCAGGGTGGCCTGCGGGTCATCACCGGCGCCATGGCCAAGGCGGAACCCGAGAGCTTCAAGGTGGAAACCCCGGTCGCCCTGATGGGTGTGCGCGGCACCGAGTTCTCCATCGTCCTGTGCGATGACGGCACGATCTGCCAGGAAGAAGGCGCGGATTACTGATACCGCCTCAATACGCTGACAACAATTTGAAAAGACGCCGGCTTGCTGCCGGCGTTTTTTTTGCCTGCGCTGCAGCGGGCGTCAATCACCTACAGAACCATGCGCAGCCTGCGGATCGTCCCGGGGCGCCCTGGCGGGCATGCTCAATACTGATCTGAATACCGGTTCAGCGGAGGCCGGGCCGGGCAGGGCGCATCAGGTGCACGGTTGCCGTGCATGACTCGTTTCGGGGGTCTCGCCGTGTTCCGGCCCGGCTGTTTTGCCGGGCCCGGTCTCAGTTATCCGAGACCGGCAGTTCCGGCGGCGGCGGGTTCGGCGGCACGATTTCCGGCGGTGTCGGGCGACCCGGGCCGTCGGGCGGCTGGGTGGGCTGGTCCGGCAGGCCGGGCTGGTCGGTTTCGTCCGGTGGAATGTAACCGGGCGCCTCGCCTTCGGTGGTGCCGAGTACGCCGACGGCTTCCACCGGCGGCTGCACGCCGCACTCGCTGGCGATCATGTCGTTCTCATACACCGAATACATCACCGGCACGGTTGCCAGGCCCGCCATTTGCGCGGCGCGCAGGCGTTCGGGCGAGTCGACGAGAATCTCTTCGCTGCCGGCCACCATGCCCAGGGTAATCGGCTTGGCGGACATGCCGTTTTTGGCGATGTCCTCGCGGATCCTGGCCAGGCTTTCCGGGTCCATTTCACTGGCCGGCGGGACATTGGTGACGATGGCCAGCTGCTCGGGGTTTTCCGAGGTGTGCGCGTCACCGGCGTACCACAGGGGCACATCCGCCGGGCGGATGCCGCTCTCGTTACTGGCTTTCACAATCTGCCAGGGCTGCGGGCGCTCGCCGAAGTAGGAGATCGGTACAACGTTCTCCTCCTGGTAGATGAACACGGTGGGTATCGGCTCGTCGCCGTAGTGCGCTTTCAGGCTGTCGAGGTGGTTGGTGTCCACCACGACCTGGCCGGTGCCGTAAAACAGGCTGATCAGCAGGGTCTTGGGCCGGAAGTTCGCCATCTTGGCGGGCGCGGGACCGGTTTTGTACCAGTAGGCATTGGAGACAAACTGGTCAATCTGGTCGGCGGACAACACGCCGTTGAACTCGCCGTTCAGCCAGTTGGGCTGGGTGTCCAGGACCTGCTGGTTGTTGAAATAGCGATTGGCTACCTCGGCGATCTGGTCACCGGCGGGCAGGGAATCGAACGTAAAGGTGGTCAGCGTGCCGCGGTTGGGCGCAAAGCTGGTGCCGCAGGGCCAGTTCAGAAATTGCGGGCGCTGGGCGATAAATTCGACGCCATCGTCCGTCAGTTTCACGGACTCGCCGGTCATCACGTCGGTTTGCGTGCCGTCGGGCTGGATGATGTAGATGGAGGCCTCGTCCACGCTGGTATACAGCCCGGGCTTGGGCTTGTCGGCCGTTGCCGGGTCCTGCGCACTGGCGGTGGATGCGCCAAGCGCCGCGGCGATCATCAGCGACAGCGTGGTTCGCTGCAGCAGACCCGCCGGATTTGCCCTGGTGCTGGTGTGGCCGTTTCGCATTGCTACCTCATTTCGAATCTGGGTCGAAAACTTCGGTTCCCCCCGGCGCTGTGAACCTGAGCTCTGGACCGGCGTGCTGAAGGCTAACTATATCAAGCTTCGGCGGTTTTTTCCGTTCCTTATTCCACCCGCAGCAATGCGCGGGCAAAGCTGAAAAGCCGCTGAATGCGGTGCATAATGACAGGCTTACGTCGAGGGAGGAGGCGTGTGCGTAGCAGGGTGTATCACCAGGAAGGGTCACTGCCGCCGGCGCGGAGGTCGCTGCCATGACGTTTGCGTGGGTGATGCACATCGCCGTGTGGGTGGTGGTCGCCATGCTGGCCACCGCCTTGCTCGGCCTGGCGCTGTTGCCGCTGGCGCGCCGCACCGGCTGGCTGGATCACCCGGACACGCGCAAGGTGCACCAGGCGGCCACGCCGCTGGTGGGGGGCGTGGCGATCTTCGCGGTGTTTTTCGGCATGGCGTACTGGATCCAGGCGCCGGAGGTATACCCGCAGCTGGTTCCCCTGTTCGTCGCATCGCTTATCGTCCTGCTGACCGGCCTGGTGGATGACCGCTATCCGCTGAGCGCCACCGTGCGGTTTACCGCCCAGGGGCTGGCCTGCCTGGTGATGATTTACTGGGGCGGTATCCGCCTGGAGGACTTCGGCCAGCTGTTCTGGCCGTCCACGCTGGCGCTGGGGCCGCTGTCGGTGCCCATCACCATTTTCGCGGCCCTGGGCGTTATCAACGCCTTTAACATGATTGACGGGCTGGACGGCCTGTCCGGCAGCGTGTTCGTGGTCGCGGCGCTGGGCATTGCCCTGGCCGCCGCCGACAGCGTGCGCGGTGACGAGGTGGTGCTGCTGATGATCATGGCCGGCTGCGTGGCCGGCTTTTTGCTGCTCAATGCGCGGTTGCCCTGGAACCGCCGGGCGCGGACCTTCCTGGGCGATTCCGGTTCGGTGCTGCTGGGCTTCTGGCTGGGGTGGATGTTCATCGACCTGGGCAATGACCAGGGCGGTGCAGCGCGCGCCTTTGACCCGATGACGGCGGTGTGGATCTTCGGTATTCCGCTGCTGGACACGACGCGGCTGATGCGTAACCGCTGGAAAGCCGGCAAAAGCGCCTTCGAGGCGGACCGCAGCCACCTGCACCACGCCTTCCTGCTATCCGGCTGCTCGGTGGGGCAGGCCTGGTGGTGCATTATCGGCCTGTCGGCGGCGTTCGCCGCGGTGGGTATCGGTTTTCAGTGGATGGGCGTACCGGAATACGTGAGTTTTTACGCCTTTGTTGTGGTGGGCCTGGTGTACCTGAGCGTCATGAAACGTGCCTGGGCCCGGCTGGAGGCCAGCCGCACGGTCCCGGCGCTGACTTCCTGAAACCCCCGATTTTCCGCTTCCCGGTCCGGTTCCGTTCAAGTCATGAACATAAGCTGCTACGCTTAGGCGCATGATGTCCGAGGGCAACAAGGGCGGGGCGGCGTGGTTCGCGGTGTACAGCAAGCCGCGCCAGGAGGCCGTGGCGCTGGCGCAGCTGGAGAACCAGGGCTTTGAGTGCTTTCTGCCCATGGCCAAAAACCCCTACCAGCGGGCCAAATCGCAGCGCCGCAAGCCGGCCGAGCCGCTGTTTCCGCGCTACCTGTTTCTGCACGCGATCCCGGAGGTCCAGAACCTGGCGACCGTGCGCTCCACGCGCGGGGTGGTCAGCCTGGTGCGCTCCGGCACGGCGCTGGTGACCATGCCCGCGCGCATTATCCAGGCGCTCAAAGCACGCCGGGACCCGGCCACGGGCCTGATCGCGCTGGACGCGGCGCCGCTGGCGCCGGGGGACAAGGTGCAGGTCTTTGACGGGCCGCTGGCCGGGGCCGAAGGCATATTGCAGGAACGCTGCGGCGCCACCCGCAGCCTGCTGCTGATGAATATTCTCGGCCGGGAAACCACCCTGGAGGTGGAATCCCTGCTGTTAAAACGCGCCGGCTAAGCGGCCGCGTCGACAACCAGGGCAGTGCTCCCGATGCGGCTAAAGGCGCTGCAGGGCGGTAGCGTGCCCGGCACTACCGGCACTACCGGCATCATTTGGGCCAAACCCCGAAATCAAACCTGAATTGAACCCGAAACCCCGCGAACAGGAAATCCAGCTCCAGCTGCTGCGCTACCTGGACGAGCACCCGCAGGTCAGCCAGCGGGAGCTCAGCGAGCACCTGGGCGTCAGCCTGGGCAAGACCAACTACTGCCTGCGGGCGCTGGTGGACAAGGGGCTGGTCAAGGCGCGTAACTTCAAGAACAACCGCCACAAGCGGGCTTACCTGTACATCCTGACCCCCGCCGGCATGGAGGCGAAAGCGAAAATCACCGCGCGCTTCCTGCAACGCAAGATGGAGGAGTACGAGGCGCTGAAACGCGAGATCGCCAGCCTGCAGGCCGAGGTGGCGCAGCATGGCCATGACTGAGTCGCGGTTTCTGCCGGCCGGCCTGGGCGCCGGCATCGAGCGGCTGCGGCGCAGCCTGTTTGCGCGCAACGTGGCGGTGGTCGCCAGCGGCACGGCGGTGGCGCAGGCCATCGGCATGGCTGCCGCGCCGCTGATCACGCGCCTGTACGGGCCGGAAGCGTTCGGCCTGCAGGGCGTGTTCCTGTCCACCGTGGCGCTGCTGTCGACGGTCACGGCGCTGGGTTACCCGATTGCCATCGTGCTGCCCGAAGGCCGATGCCGATGCCGTGGGGCTGGTCTACCTGTCCGTGGTCATCGCGGTGGTCATGTCCTTGCTGACGGCCGTGTTCCTGTACTTTTTCGGTGCGCCGCTGCTGGCCCTGATGAACGCCGAATCCATCGCCGCCTTCATGTACCTGGTGCCGGTGGCCATGCTGCTGAGCGCCCTGGGCCTGGTGCTGGGCCAGTGGCTGATCCGCAAGCAGGCGTTCAGGATCACCTCCACCTTCAGCGTGGTCAGCGCCAGCGTGCTGGCCGGGGCCAAGGTGCTGGGCGGTTTTGCCTTTCCTGCGGCCGCGACGCTGATCAGTATCGAGGTGGGCGGGCGCCTGGTGACCACGGGCCTGACCTGGGCCGGCTGGCGGCGTTTCAGGGACCGCCAGGCGGCGGCGCCCCGGCCGGATGTGTCGCCGCGCAAGCTGCTGATGCTGGCCCGGCGCCATGCGGACTTTCCGCTGCTGCGCACGCCGCAGAATTTGATCAACGCCGCCTCGCAAAGCCTGCCGGTGCTGCTGCTGGCGGGCTACTTCGGACCGGGCTCGGCGGGGCAGTACGCGCTGGCGATCGCGGTGCTGGGGCTGCCGGCGGGCCTGATCGGCGGCTCGGTGATGTCGGTGTTCTATCCGCGGGTGAACGAGGCGATCCAGTCCGGCGGCAATGCGCGCCAGCTCATCATCGAGGCCACGGCGGGCATGGCGCTGGTCGGCGTGGTGCCGATTCTGGTGATCTGCCTGGCGGGCCCGGCGCTGTTCAGTTTTGTCTTCGGCGCTGACTGGGAGACCTCCGGGCGCTATGCGCAGTGGCTGGCCTTCTGGATCTTTCTGCAGTTTGTGAACAAGCCGGCGGTGGCGGCGGTGGCGCCGTTGCGGCTGCAGCACGGTTTGCTGATTTACGAACTGTTCAGCACCGGCAGCAAGCTGGTGGCGCTGTGGCTGGGCTTTGCGCTGTTCGCCAGCGACCTGGTGGCGGTGGCCCTGTTCTCGGTGGTGGGCATCGTTGCCTACCTGTGGCTGATTTTCTGGGTAATCCGCAACGCCGGCGAGGAACGGATTGCGCGCCTGGCGCCGGTGTAAGCAGCAGGCAGCCGCATGAGCACTAAACTATGAATCAGAAACAGGTCGACAAGGAACACTATGACTTCGGGCGCTACCTGGCCCGGCCGCGCTGGAACAGCCTGTGGAACCAGCTGGACGAGGTCAAACGGCTGGCGCCGGAAAGCGTGCTGGAGATCGGACCCGGCCCCGGCGTGTTCAAAGCCAATGCGCAGGTATTCGGGCTGAATATCGAGACCGTGGACATTGACCCGGAGCTGAACCCGGATCACCTGGCCTCGGTCACCGATCTGCCCTTTGCGGACAACAGCTACGACCTGGTGTGCGCCTTCCAGGTGCTCGAGCACATGCCCTACGAAGAAACGCTGAAAGCCTTTGCAGAAATGGTGCGGGTAAGCCGCAAGAATGTGGTGCTGAGCCTGCCCGATGCGCTGAAGGTATGGTGCTTTCGCATCGACCTGCCGGGGTTCGCGACCCACGAGTTCATGATGCGCAAGCCGTTCTGGAAGCCGGTGCCGCACGAGTTTGACGGGCAGCACTACTGGGAGCTCAACAAGCAGGACCATCCGCTGGAGCGGGTAGTCACCGACTTGCAAGGCTATGCGAAGCTGACCAGGAGCTACCAGCTGTTCCAGAACCCGTACCACCACTTTTTTATCTTTGAAAAACAGGGCGAAACGCCATGATTGAAACGAATCCAACCATCGCCATCATCGGCCTGGGCTACGTGGGCACGCCGCTGCTCGCGGCCTTCGCAGAGCGTTACAACACGCTGGGCTTTGACATCAGCCAGCGGCGGATCGACGAGCTGCAGGCCGGGCGCGACAGCACGGAAGAGCTGTCGAAGGCGGAACGGGCGCGGGTCAGGGACCTGGTGCTGACCAGCGACCCGCAGGCCATCGCGCGGGCGAACGTGTACATCGTGACCGTGCCCACGCCGATCAACGCGGACAAGACCCCGGACCTGACGCCGCTGGAATCGGCCTGCAAGATGCTGGGGCCGATCCTGAAAAGGCACGACACGGTGATCTTCGAGTCCACCGTCTACCCGGGCGCCACGGAGGAGGTGTGCGTGCCGATCCTGGCGCGGATCAGCGGCCTTAAGCCCAAGATCGACTTCTGGTACGGCTACAGCCCGGAGCGCATCAACCCGGGCGACCATGAGCGCCGCCTGCAGACCATCACCAAGGTCACCAGCGGCTGCTGCGCCATATCGGCGGGCAATATCGATGCGCTGTACGCCAGCATCATCCCGGCCGGCACGCACCGCGCCAGCAGCGTGCGCGTGGCCGAGGCGGCCAAGGTGATCGAGAACACGCAGCGGGACGTGAACATCGCGCTGATCAACGAGCTGGCCATGCTGTTCGACAAGCTGGGCCTGGACACGCGCGAGGTGCTGGAGGCGGCGGGCACCAAGTGGAACTTCCTGCCGTTCCGCCCGGGGCTGGTCGGCGGACACTGCATCGGCGTGGACCCCTACTACCTGACCCACAAGGCGCAGGCGGTGGGCTTTGAGCCGAACATTATCCTGGCCGGGCGCGGCGTGAACGACAGCATGGCGCCCTGGGTGGCCGACCGGGTCTGCGCGCTGATGGGCAGCAAGAAGATCGCCGCCAACGGCGCGCGGGTGCTGGTGCTGGGCCTGACCTTCAAGGAAAACTGCCCCGACACGCGCAACAGCCAGGTATTCCGCATGATCGACACGCTGGTAGAGCGCGGCTGCCGCGTGGACGTGCTGGATCCGTGGGTGGAAGAGGCCACGCTGCCCGAGGGTGCGCGGCTGGTGCAGACCCCGGAGCAGGGCGCCTATGACGCGGTGGTGACCGCGGTGGCCCACGACGAGTTCCGGGAACTGTCGCAGGACGAGCTGCGCGCCTGGGGCGCGCAGAAGTGCGTGATGTACGACATCAAGGACATCCAGGACCGCGAGCGCGTGGACGCAAGGCTGTGAGCTCGTGGAACCGCGGGATCTTCCTCGGAACCGAGTTTTGCGGATATGGAAGTTGGGTAGTTTGCTTTTTTTGTTGAAAGTCGATGGCAAATCTGTGCTTTCACACGCTGGAGTTTGAGATAACCACGATTCAAATGTTTCTCTGCGGGTTCATGCTGTGAAAAAGAGCATTGATTCGCTTCAATATCTTCGGGCGATCGCAATCCTCTATGTGATGCTTTTTCATTCCAGTCAAATCTTTGGCTATTCGATTTTCCGCCATGGACCGTCCGGAGTTCTGCTTTTTTTTATGATCAGTGGTTTCATCATTGCACTGATTCACGGTCGGGACCGTGGCAAGGATAACGCAATAATTTTCTTCAAAAAGCGTATCGCCAGAATATACGCGCCTTACTTACCATGGTTTCTGATTATCTTGTTGCTCTTTCTTTTGAGTGGCTCCGGGTCTGAATATCATCGGGAACCAATTAGCATCGTGCGAAATTTCTTCCTCGTTCAGGCACCCTCCAAATCAATTCATCCTTATTCATGGTCTTTGGTTTACGCAGGTCTACTATTACGCCCTGTTTGGAATTTTTGTAATTCTGTTGGGCATCCGCCCTATCATTTTCGTTGCGATTCTCGTTTTTCCGGTTGTGGTAAACGCGGTATTGGGCCCAGCAGCAAACTTCGGACCGGACATGGTTCCAGTGCAGTCAATTAATTTGTTTTTTGCGACTGGAGTGATCATCGGTGTTGCCTACAGCAGCGAGCGTTTTCGATTGGGTATTCCGCTTGTCCTGACATCCTTCGCTGCCTTCCTAGCGGTGCCTTTTCTCACGGATAATCTAGTAGTCTTTCTAATGGCAACAGCACTTTTCTTCTTCTTTCTGTTAACGCTGAAATTCCGCGACATAAAGGCATCCTGTTAATCGGGAACGCGAGTTATTCACTTTACCTGGCGCATGGGGTTACGTTGCCCGTGCTAAAGACGCTTATCGAAAGTCGCGAGTGGTTTTGGTTTCCAGTGTTTTTTCTAATCTCCCTGGCTGTGGGTATCGTCTTTCACTTAATCCTGGAACGACGCCTGGTGCGTTTTTTCTACGTGGTTTTCGGGTTAACAAAGAAAACGAAATCCGCGGTGCCCGCGGTGCTGGGAAGGGACGCTTAGGCTGCCATGGAGCGCTTGTTGAGTTAATTGGCGAATGGGGAATAAAAATTGACGGTATTTGAAAGCGTTCAAAATCGGCTGCTTGTGAGCCAATTAACATGACGCGCTACGAACAGGTCCAGGCCGAACTTCAGGAAACTCCAAAACCTGGCTGGTCACCGGCGTGGCCGGATTTATCGGCAGCCACCTGCTGGAGAAGCTGCTCAGCCTGGGGCAGACGGTGGTCGGGCTGGACAACTTTGCCACCGGCCACCATCACAACCTGGAAGACGTTAAGCAATGCGTGGGTGACGAAGCCTGGGCGCGGTTCACCTTTACTGAGGGTGATATCCGCCAGCTGGCAAGACTGCCAGAAGGCAGTGCAGGGCGTGGACCACGTGCTGCACCAGGCCGCGCTGGGCTCGGTACCGCGCAGTCTGGAAGACCCGATTGCTACCAACCAGTCCAATATCGACGGCTTTCTGAACATGCTGGTGGCCGCGCGGGATGCAAAGGTAAAGAGCTTTACCTACGCCGCCAGCAGCTCCACCTACGGCGACAGCCAGGAGCTGCCCAAGGTGGAGGAGCGGATTGGCAAGCCGCTGTCACCCTACGCGGTGACCAAGTACGTGAACGAGCTGTACGCGGATGTGTTTCAGCGGTGTTACGGCTTCAACACGATCGGACTGCGTTACTTCAATATCTTCGGGCCCAGCGCAGGATCCGAATGGCGCCTACGCGGCGGTGATCCCGAAATGGATCGGCGCGATGCTGAAAGGCGAGTCGGTCTATATAAACGGCGACGGGGAAACGAGCCGGGACTTTACCTATGTGGACAACGCGGTGCAGGCGAATCTCTTGGCGGCGACAGCGGAAGGGGATGCCCTGAACCGGGTTTACAACGTGGCGTGTGGGGAGCGCACGACCCTGAACCGGCTGTTCGAGGCGCTGGCAAACTCGGTAAGCGAGCAGTTGGGAGTCACCGTGCCCGATGCGCACTATCGTGATTTCAGAGCAGGGGATATCCCACACTCCCTGGCATCAATTACTAAAGCGGAAACTGAACTTGGTTATAGATCCAGTGTCGATATCCGCACCGGCGTGCACAGAACCGTCAGTGCGATGCTAACGCTTTCGACTGGAAATAATGGTTGAGCAATGGCGGCAATGGCACGTCCTTGAAAACACTTCACCGAAGCGCCTTTTTCAGAAGCACGTCCCTATATACCGCTGGCAATCTCGCCGAGGCAGCGATTCCTTTGGCGCTGCTCCCAGTCATGACGCGCTTTTTAACACCCGCGGAGTACGGTCAGGTCGCGATGTTTCTTGCGGTTGTTTCTGCGCTCAGTGCCGTGGTTGGCTTAAACAGCTCAGGTGCAGCGAGTCGTCGATACTTCGATGCGAATCCACAAACCGATGATCTCCCGCAATATATTGGTGCGTGCGTTGTCATCTTGCTCTGTAGCGCGGTGGCGGTGCTGTTGCCGTTGTTTTACTTCCGGGAGCAGGTGTCCGATTGGCTGAGATATTCCAACGAGTTGGGTGTTACTGGCGCTGCTCACGGCAACTTTAACGTTCGTCGCCGCGTTGCGTCTTGGGCAATGGATGGTGCGGGAACGCGCCGGGGCCCTGGTGACGCTACAGCTTACCAGGGCAGCGCTCAATGCGGGTATTTCGCTGCTCTTGGTCGCTTGGTTATTGTGGGCGGCCGAAGGTCGGGTGATTGGTCATTTCATCGCGACGTTTGTGGTGGCGCTGATAGCCGCTCATTCTTTGTTGCGCGATCGTCTTATTCGTTTTGACTGCAATTCTGAACAGGTATGGGATGCGCTCCGCTTTGGCGTACCCTTGATTCCGCACGTTGCCGGCATGTTCTTGTTGGGCGCAGTCGATCGTATCGTGATTAACGATCGCCTGGGACTGGCCGAAGTGGGGGTTTATACGGTTGCTGTGCAATTGGCGATGGGCTTGTCGCTGTTGTTTGCGGCCTTCAACAAAGCGTATGTGCCCTGGTTGTATTCACGACTCAAACGCGGTTCGGAAGACGAAAAGCGTGAGATTGTCAGGTTGACCTATCTCTATTTCATCGGGTGTCTAATTCTCGCGGGCGCTGTTTGGTTAATTGGTCCGACCATCGCCGCTTTACTAGCCGGGCCGCAGTATGCAGAGGCCGGCGCGGTCATTGGTTGGCTTGCGCTCGGTCAGGCATTCTTTGGCATGTATCTAATGGTGACAAATTACATCTTTTACTCCAAACGAACGGGAGCCTTGGCTGCGACAACGCTTGTGTCTGGAATGATTAACGTTCTGGTTATGGTGATGCTTACTGGTTTCCTGGGAGTTAAGGGCGCAGCCATTGCCTTTGCGTTTGCTCTTTTCTTGCGATTTCTAATGACCTGGGCTGTGGCCGCTCGACGTCACCCGATGCCCTGGCTCGCTCCCAACTGGTCACAGATGATGGCGAGGTGATGAAAAAATTATGCTGAATGGTAAATCCATACTGGTCACGGGCGGTACCGGGTCCTTCGGTCACACCTTTATTCCATTAACCCTTAAAAAATATGACCCCCGAAGGGTGATTGTTTTCTCCCGCGACGAGATGAAGCAATGGGAAATGGCCAAGCTTTTCGCCGATGACCCGCGGGTTCGGTTCTTTATCGGTGATGTGCGGGACCGCGAGCGGCTATACCGGGCCTCTGGATGGTGTGGATTATCGTCGTCCACGCGGCGGCCACCAAGATCGTGCCGACCGCTGAATACAACCCCTTCGAGTGCATCAAGACCAACATTAACGGCGCCATGAATGTGATCGATGCCTGCATCGATCGGGGTGTGAAGCGGGTTGTGGCGCTGTCCACGGACAAGGCCAGCAGCCCGATCAATCTCTACGGCGCGACCAAGCTGGCTTCCGACAAGCTGTTCGTGGCGGGCAACTCCTATGCGGGCGGGCATGAAACCCGCTTTGCGGTGGTGCGCTATGGCAACGTGATGGGCTCCCGCGGCTCGGTGATTCCCTTCTTTCTGTCAATCCGCGACAAAGGCGTGCTGCCGATCACCGACGAGCGCATGACGCGCTTCATGATCACCCTGGAGCAGGGCGTCGAACTGGTTTGGCATGCCTTTGAGGACATGGTGGGCGGCGAGATTTATGTGAAAAAGATCCCATCGATGAAGGTGATCGACTCGGCGAGGGTGGTCGCGCCGGAGGCCAAGCATGAGATCGTCGGCATTCGACCTGGCGAAAAGCTGCACGAGCAGATGATCAGTTCGGAAGATGCCTTTTTCACCTACGAGTATGCCGGATCACTACAAGATCCTACCGGCGATCAACGACTGGGGTAACAGCCCGGAGCGGATCAAGGACGGAACCGAAGGTTGCCGGAGGGCTTCAGCTACACCTCCGACGGCAACAGTGATTGGATGAGCGAAGACGATCTGGCGACCTGGATAAAGGCCAACCGCGAGAAGATCGGCAGGATCTGAAGCATGATTCCTTATGGTCGCCAGGATATTACCGCTGAGGACATCGACGCGGTCGTGGAAGTCCTGCGGTCGGACTTTCTGACCCAGGGACCAGCCGTGCCGCGCTTCGAGGAGGCCATCGCAGGCTACTGTGGGCGCGACATGCGGTCGCCGTCAACAGCGCGACATCGGCGCTGCACATCGCCTGCCTGGCGCTGGATCTGGGTCCTGGCGATTGGCTCTGGACCGAGCCCCAACACCTTCGTCGCCTCGGCCAACTGCGGGCTCTACTGTGGTGCGCAAGTGGATTTTGTCGATATCGACCCGCGTACTTATAACCTCTGTGCAGACGCCCTTGAGAAAAAGCTGGAGCAGGCCAAAGCGGACGGCCGGCTGCCAAGAGTGGTGATCCCGGTGCATATGACCGGCCAGTCCTGCGACATGCGCCGTATTGGCGCGTTGGCCAGCGCTATGGCTTCCGGGTGGTCGAGGATGCGTCCCATGCGATCGGCGCCCGCTATCGGGCGAGCCGGTCGGCAACTGCCGCTACAGCGATATCTGCGTGTTCAGCTTTCACCCGGTCAAGATCATTACGACCGCCGAAGGCGGCATGGCGACGACCAACGACCCGGCGCTGGCACGACGCATGGCGCGGCTGCGCAGCCACGGCATCACCCGCGACCCGGCGGAGATGACCCATGCCCCGGACGGGCCGTGGTACTACCAGCAGATCGAGCTGGGCTCAACTATCGACTGACGGATCTGCAGGCCGCGCTGGGCCTCAGCCAACTCGAGCGCCTGGACGACTATGTGGTGCGCCGTCACGAACTGGCCCGTCGCTATGATGAATTGCTATCGGATCTGCCGTTGTGCACACCCTGGCAGCACCCGGATAGCTACTCGGCGTTTCATCTTTATGTGATTCAGCTGGAGCTGGACCGGATCATAGGTCACATCGCGAGGTTTTCGAGGAGCTGCGAGAGCAGGGTATCGGAGTGAACCTGCACTACATACCGGTGCACCTACAGCCCTGGTATGCGGCGCAGGGCGCTTGCCCGGGGGAGTTTCCTAAAGCTAGTCCTACTATCGGGAGGCGATTTCGCTACCTATGTACCCAGGCCTTAGTGGCGCCGATTTAGATCAAGTCATCAAGGCGTTATCGAAAAGTTGTAACTAATAAACACTGACTGGGGAGTCCGAAATGCAAGCATATAAGACTGAACAAGAACAATTCTGGGCGGGGCAGTTCGGTGACGAGTATTCAATCAGAAACGAGGGCTCCAACTGGATTGCCAGTAATCTTGCCTTGTTTTCCAAAATTTTCAGTCGAACACAGAAGATATCTTCCGTCATTGAGTTCGGGGCCAACATTGGACTGAACTTGCAGGCCATCAGACAGTTATTGCCACACGCTGAAATTGACGCGCTAGAAATCAATAACCACGCCGCCAACGTTTTGAAAGAGCTAAGGATTGCAAACAGCGTGTATCAAGAATCAATTCTCGAGTTTGAACCGTCAAAAAGCTGGGATTTTGCGCTTATTAAAGGCGTTCTTATTCACATCAATCCAGATTATCTCGATGAAGTGTACAAAGTGTTAGTGAATTCAACAGACCGATATTTATGTGTGGTTGAGTACTACAATCCGACTCCCGTCGAGGTTACCTATCGCGGTCATGATTCAAGGCTGTTTAAGCGAGACTTCGCCAGGAGAAATTTTTGGATCGTCACCAGGCCATGCGATTGGTCGATTACGGTTTTGCCTATCATCGAGATTCAAACTTTCCTCAAGATGACTGCACCTGGTTTTTGCTGGAGAAAAGTCGTTCTGATACGTGATATTTATTTTATGAAATGGCGCGTCGGGTGAGACTGGCCATAATCCCAGCCCGCGGCGGCAGCAAGCGGATACCCCGAAAGAACATCAAGCCGTTTTTTGGCCGCCCAATCATCGCCTATTCAATCGAGGCCGCCTTACGTAGCGAGTGTTTCGATCGGGTCGTAGTCTCCACCGATGACGAGGAGATTGCTGATAGCGCTGGCGCATGGCGCAAAGGTACCGTTTATGCGCCCGGCAACGTTGTCTGATGACCATACAGGAACCGTGGAGGTCATAGCACATGCCATCACTGCACTCGAAGATGACGGATTCAGAGCGCGCGAAGTCTGCTGCATTTACCCGACGGCGCCCCTATTTGACCCGAAGACTTTCGTCAAAGCCTGGAGTTGCTGCTGGATAGCAAAGCCGCTTTCGTTGTGTCGGTGACGGGCTTTGCCTCCCCGATCCAGCGGGCCCTCAGTATGGGTCCGGACGGCACGATGCGCATGCTCGATCCGCAGCAGTTTTTCAGACGCTCACAGGACTTGGTGACGGCATTTCATGACGCTGCGCAATTTTACTGGGGACTTTCCGAGGCCTGGAAGGCTAGTTTGCCCGAATCTTCGGTGAGGGCTGTCGGGCCTATCAGCTGGAACGATCGCGAGTGGTCGATATTGACACGCCCGAAGACTAGGGGCTGGGCCAGCGGCAGTATCAAGCAATGAAAAACCCTTGATCCAGCGCGTCTTATTCCGGACCGATGCTTCCCTGCAAATCGGCACTGGCCATGTCATACGTTGCCTTGACGTTGCGAGCGCCTTGAGGGCTGAAGGCACCGAGTGTCGATTCGCCTGTCGTGCGCATCCTGGTCATCTAAGTGATGCCATCGAACGTTCTGGCTTTGGGGTTGACCTGATGGAACAAGTGAATGAGTCGCCGGCGCAGAGTCTCCCAATGCAACCCGCGCATGCCGCCTGGCTGGGTTGTAGTTGGGAGGAAATGCCCGGCAGACCGCTGCCATTGCAAACGAAATGGTGCCAGACTGGCTGGTTGTAGACCATTACGCGCTAGATTATCGGTGGGAGCGTGAAATGCGATCTTCTTGCGCGCAGTTAATGGTCATTGATGACCTTGCCGACCGGGCACACGACTGCAATTTACTGCTCGACCAGAACCTGGGGCGTGAACCGAAAGACTATGACGGGCTAATTACGGCCGGCAGTCGACGGTTAATCGGCAGTCAGTACGTGCTTCTTCGTCCGAAGTTTCTTGAGAAACGTCTTAAACGGATTACCGGCTCTGACAAAGGCGCGATCAGTCGGGTGTTGATCAGTATGGGCGGTGTGGACGAAGGCTACGCGACGGGCGATGCGCTTGCCGGACTGGAGCAGTCTGATCTACCCGACTCGACCCGCGTTACGAAGTGCTAAGTTCGGTTTCTCCAGTTATTGAACGAGCCAGCCGTGATGCGAGTGAGTCAAGGTTTAAAGCCGAGCTGTTGGAAGGGGTTGAGGACATGGCGGGCCTGCTATCAGCTTGTGACCTTGCGGTCGGGGCGGCCGGCACTCAGTGCCTGGGAGCGCTGTTGCCTGGGACTGCCAACAATCATCACTTCCCTGGCTGCTAACCAGAAGCCTTCAGCCAAGGCCCTCGCACAGGCCGGCGCCGCGGTGTTCATCGAAAGGTCAAAGTTGCGGTTGCATCTGGCAGATGCTGTTAATGCATTTATCAGTAGACCTGTTTAGAATCTGCGGCAATGGGGGCCGCAGCAGAGCGTCTGGTAGACGGCCGTGGAGTCAAACGTGTGGTACGAACCTCGAATTCTTTGGCGCCAGTGAACGCATCTGACGCCTCCGTTAATTCGGAGAAAATGCAAAGATGAATCCAGATTCTGAAATTTCTGACTCAGTCTGCCTTAGCCCCGTCGATCAGTCTGATATCAACGATGAATACGTCTCGTGGTACGAAAATCACGATGGTCATCTGGACTACTTCACGGGCTCTGGAAGGACCTTCGACAGGCAGGGGCTCGTGGCGGACTATAGGAGAGGGCTGGAGAGAAACTTAAAACGCTGGTTCTACTACCTGATCAGTCAAACGATGGTCAGCGCGTTGGCAATGTCAAAATTGGGCCGATCGATACGGTGAATAAAACTTATAATATGGTTTGCTTCGTTGGTAATCGGGCGTTTGCAGGAAGGGGTATCGGAACTAAGGGCGTATCACTGGCAAACCAAATCGCATTTCAGTGATCTTTGGAGACTGCACAGTGGCATGTTTGCCACCAACGTTGCATCCATTAAGGCTTATACCAACGCTGGGTGGTTCGTGGAAGCTACCTTTAAAGGGTTTTACTGGCGGGACGGTGAAAGTATTGACCGTGTCTGCGTGGCCTGTTTGAACCCAGCGTATTTCCCTGATCGAAGCAATGGACCAGGTAGCTGATGCGCGTCATTGAGATCGACGGTAGGAAAATTGGTGAGGGATGCTCCCCCTCCCTGATCGCCGAGGTTTCAGCGAACCACAATGGGTCTTTGGATAGAGCGTTGAGTCTTGTCGACGCAGCCAAAGCGGCAGGTGCGGTTCGCGGTGAAGTTGCAGACGTATCGGCCGGATACTATTACCCTCGACTCCGATGCTGAGGAGTTCACCATTCGTGGTGGATTATGGGACGGCAAGACGCTCTACCACCTTTATGAGGAAGCCCACACCCCTTGGAATCGCATGCCCCTCTTTTTGAACACGCCCGACGGCAAGGCATCACGATCTTCAGCTCACCTTTTGACCCGACTGCCGTAGACCTTCTCGAGGGCCTAAATGCCCCGGCCTATAAGGTCGCCTCGTTCGAGATTGTGGATTTGCCGTTGATCCGCTACATCGCGGGAACCGGCAAGCCGATGATTATGTCGACGGGCTTGGCAAACCTGGACGAGATCGGCGAGGCCGCGGCAGCAGCAAGGGATGGCGGCTGTAGGGAATTGGCACTATTGCATTGCGTTAGCGGTTATCCAGCCCCTGCAGGTGATTATCACTTGCGGACCATCCCTGACCTCGCGCAACGCTTTGGTACTGTGGTGGGGCTGTCCGACCACACGCTGGGTAACGCAACCGCGATCGCCGCGGTGGCCCTCGGAGCGTCATTGATAGAGAAGCATTTCACGCTCGATCGGACTGCCGGCGGTCCTGACGACAGCTTTTCCCTTGAGCCCGACGAGCTTGCGGCCCTATGCACAGATTGCGCTACGGCCTGGAGCGCACTGGGCCGGCCCGATTATTCACTCAAGGGCGGCGAATCCGGCAACATCCAATTCCGGCGGTCGCTGTACTTTGTGCGGGACTTGGCGGCAGGGGAGACCATTGGCGAGGGTGACGTGCGGAGTGTCAGCCAGGTTTTGGTTTGCCACCCAAAGTGCTGCGTTCGATCATTGGGTGTCAGATCACAAAGCCCGTCAAAGCCAACACTCCTGTGACGCTCGATTCAGTAGGGTTTGAGGACGGTTGAACGCTGCCGAAACGGTGGAGGCAAGTGCTTGTTCCTTTGTCGTACGCCTTTACAGGCAAAATGA
>CAVOGA010000002.1:0-718456 GCA_963695135.1 uncultured Gammaproteobacteria bacterium | reverse complement strand
CCAGAGAGCGGCTGAATTATCAGCCGCAAATCACTGTTAATGAAGGCTTGATTGGAACGGTTGAATGGTTTTCCACGAGGTAAATAACAACAATTGTCGGGAGGAAGACGAGTGAAATATTTCAAACATGAACTCGCAGATGTCCAGACCAGGAAAATCGGAATACACACCCAAATATGGCAGTTTGTCGTGGCTTTGGAAGGTGCAAGCATCGGCTCGGAGTGCAATATTTGTGCGCATGTTTTCATCGAGAATGATGTAATTATCGGTGATCGAGTAACCGTTAAAAACGGTGTGCAACTTTGGGACGGCATCCGTTTGGAAGATGATGTGTTTGTCGGCCCCAATGCTACGTTCACAAATGATAAGTTTCCACGAAGCAAGAAGCATGCGGCGATCATCCCCACAACTATCGTGAAAAATGGTGCTTCTATCGGTGCGAACGCAACCGTTTTGCCTGGGCTGACAATCGGCGCCGGTGCGATGGTTGGTGCTGGCTCAGTAGTAACCCGCGATGTGCCTGCCAACTCAATTGTTGCGGGCAACCCAGCGAGGATCGTTGGCTACGCTAACACGGTTGATCGTTTGGCTGAGCTTGAAGGTAACGATCACGCTATTGTCGAGTCCGGAGTCAAGGGGGTTTGCTTTGTTTCTGTAAAGCACGTTGCGGATTTACGTGGAGAGTTAAGCGCTATCGAATGGGTCAATGATCTTCCGTTCAATCCAGTGCGTGCTTTTTTTGTTTATAACGTTCCTAATAGCCGGGTAAGGGGAGAACATGCGCATAAGGCCTGTCACCAGTTCTTGCTTTGCGTAAATGGTTCCGTATCAGTTGTGGTGGACGACGGAAAGCAGCGCGAAGAGCATTTACTGGATAAACCATATCTTGGACTTTACATCCCCCCATTGACTTGGGGAACCCAGTATAAGTATTCGTCAAATGCGACACTATTTGTGCTTGCATCACATCAATATGACTCAGACGACTACATTCGTGATTACGAAGAATTTTTGGTTCATCTGAAGATACGCCAATGAACATTGCTTTTCTCGATTTGAAAGCTGCTTACCTGGAATTGAAAGATGAGCTCGACTCGGCATACCAGCGCGTAATGAATTCCGGTTGGTACATCCTTGGCGAAGAGGTGGAGAGTTTTGAAGAGCAGTTTGGTGCGTATTGTGGAACGGCACACTGCATTGGTGTCTCAAACGGTTTGGATGCATTACGTCTTGTATTGGAGGCTTACGGAGTTGGGCCTGGGGACGAGGTGATCGTACCTTCAAATACTTATATCGCTACTTGGCTGGCAATTTCACAGGTAGGTGCCAAACCTGTGCCAGTCGAGCCGGACATTGAAACCTACAACATCGATCCATCACTAATTGAATCAGCAATAACCGTAAAGACCAAGGTCATTATTCCGGTACACCTTTACGGCCAACCTGCCGACATGCAGCCCATCATGCGGATTGCCGAAAACTATGGCTTGAAGGTGGTTGAGGATGCCGCACAAGCTCATGGCGCCCTTTACGACAACAGCAGAGCAGGGGCCTTAGGTCATGCTGCTGCATTCAGTTTTTATCCTGGAAAGAACTTGGGCGCCTTTGGAGATGGTGGGGCGATAACGACAAACGATGGCGAGTTAGCCGAACGTGTCCGATTGCTTCGTAATTACGGCTCAAGGGTTAAATACGAAAATGAAATTAAGGGAATGAATTGTAGGTTGGACCCCCTGCAGGCGGGCTTTCTCGCGGTGAAGCTAAAAAGGCTTGATGAGTGGAATGCTCGAAGAACGCAAATTGCGGAGACTTACCTAAGAGAACTTTCAGGCACCGAAAACTTGGTGTTGCCAAATTGTATAGCTAGAGCGAATTCAGTTTGGCATTTATTCACTATTCGGCATCCTCAACGAGACAAGGTTCGCGTTGACCTTGAAAATCACGGTATTCAGACTGTTATTCATTATCCGATTCCTCCTCATTATTCACTTGCGTACAAAGATGACTTTTCTCTAACACGGCTACCCAAAGCCAAGGAGATTAGTGAAACGACACTGAGTCTGCCCAGCGGACCCCACACGAGTTTGGATAATGTTCACAAAATATCGTTGGTATTAAATTCCATTTGTAAGGAATTGGTATCTGCTTAAAGACTAGCGTTCGACAAAAACCGTGAGGCTTAAGTTTGGCGAATCTTGGGTTAACTTCCCTGATTTCTTGGTTGTAGGCGCTGCCAAGTCGGGCACGTCCTCTTTGCATAACTACCTGGCTTCACACCCGGACATTGTTTTGCCAATTTCGAAAGAAACTTGGTTTTGGCATCAAAACAGAAACCCAAACAGGGCTATATATAACTACTGGGATGAAAGTAGGATTCCGCAGTCTTTAGAAGAGTACTTAGAGCTATTTGCTAAAGCACAACCCGATCAGATGGTTGGTGAGGTTTGCCCATCGTACCTCTACTACCACGAATTAACGATTGATAGTCTCAAATCACTCCACCCAAAGTGGCGCGATACGAAAATACTAATCATTCTTCGTAATCCAACCGACCGAATATTGTCCGAATACCGATTTGTGAGACAAAATCAACTGGATCCGGAGGCGTTGCCTTTGGAGTTAGCATTACAGGCAGAAGATCGACGAAAATACGACGATCAACTTTTGCTTGACCTTCATTACCGGGGATTGTCTCAATACTGCTCACAAGTTAAAGCCTATCAAAACGCCTTTCCGAACATTTTTGTCTGCCTGTATGACGATCTCAGGGCCGATGCAGGTTCCCTGTTGAAAGAAATTTTCATTTTTTTGGGTGTCGATCCGGATATTCAACTAGATTTGACGAAAAGGTATAACGTATCCAGGCCGGTAGCTTCTGAACGCACACTCGCTTCCAGTTACCTTTTTGATTGTGCCAGGCGAGCCGGCAAAGCACTCCCGCTTGGTCTCCGTTCGCGAGCATCGTCCATTTTATACAGACTTCTTTTCAAACCGGAAGTAGTTTCACGAGATGTAGAACAATCCCTTCGAAATGAATTTATTCCAGAAATTGAAGAGCTGGAAAAACTTATTGGGCGGGACCTCTCTCGCTGGAAAGACTTTTGATTGACAGGCCTGTCAATTCCTATAAGTCAATTTTGTCCTCATCGTCAATCATCGGGGGCGCCGAACTAATTAACCTGCTAATAGGACTGTTTCGAACAAAATTCGTTGCCGTCCTGATTGGCCCAATAGGCATCGGCCTAATTGGCACTTACCAAGCTATTACTGGTCTTTTGAGCACGCTTGCAGGGCTAGGGATACAAGCTAGCGCGGTGCGTAGTGTTAGTGCCGCCGTGGCTGCGGGTGACGTCACTGAGATTGGACGCACCGTGCTTACGCTAAAACGAGTTACCTTAATTACTGGGCTTGTTGGCGGTGGAGTTTTGGTGGCTTTGTCAGGCGTCTTGAGCCGTTTTACGTTCGGTACAGAAGATTATTCCTCTCAAATTGCCCTGCTCGGGATTGCGATTTTTTTCGGTCACATCGCAGGTGGGCGCGTGGCGCTAATTCGGGTATGAGGCGTGTTAGTGACCTCGCGAGGTTAAACATACTGGGGCTCAACATCTGGTACATGTGCCGCTTTGCTTTTCTATTCCACTATGGGTTTAGAGGGTGTTGTGCCTGCCCTGGTGTCGATGGCGGGGTTCAGCCTGATATGGGCATGGGTTTTTGCTCGCAGGATCGAAGTTTGCTCCGTAGATATGAGCTGGTCTGATAGTGTTCGCGACGCGGGTGGCATGGTGCGACTTGCTCTGGCATTTATGTGGAATGGGGTGCTCGGGGCTGCTGCTGTCTACATAACACGTGCGTTAATCACGAGGGAGATTAGCCTTGAGGCAGTCGGGCTATATGGTGCTGCATTTGCTTTGTCTGGCATGTTCGTTAATTTCGTATTACAAGCTATGAGCATGGATTATTATCCCAGGCTAACAGCCGTCGCTGAAGACCGTGAAAAGTTAAACGCACTGGTCAACGAGCAAACAGAGATCGGCTTGTTGCTTGCTATTCCGGGCCTGCTGCTCACCATCAGTCTTGCACCCTGGGTCATAAGAATTTTTTATACCGCTGAGTTCCTACCCTCAGCTGACTTATTACAATGGTTCGCGCTGGGTTGCTTAGGAAGAGTGATCTCATGGCCAGTAGGTTTCATCATGTTGGCAATGGGGAAAGGTGGGTGGTACGCGGCAACACAAACATTATTTCACTTAGTACACCTCTGTATGATTTGGGCAGGATTAATTTACGTTGGAATCGAGGGTGTTGCGATAGCGTTTTTGATTCTTTACGTCTTTTCAACAGTAATTGTTCTTTATGTTGCCAGGCATTTGAGCGGCTTTCGGTGGTCGAAATCGGTTGTTAAGTTGCTGCTGATGCTGATACCAATTGCGCTAGTTACTTTCGTTTTATCACGAAGTTTGTCTATTTGGTCGGCAACCGCCATCGGGCTGATCATTTTTGTCGTTGCATCGTTGATCTGCTTGCAAGAGTTAATAAACCGTATTGGCCTCGAACACAGTCTCTCAAAGGTCTTGTTAGGCGTCCCGGGCATGCGATGGTTTGTTACAGGAACTGGAAATCCAGGCAATGAATAGGAAGTTGGCGCGTCATGGCATATCAAGCTTCTTCAAAATGAAGTTAAGGTCATTTTTCTAAATTTGGTGAACATTAATTTCCTCTCGTACCAGTTGCTTAGAAGTTAAAGACCTTGAATAAGCCGAAGTATCGTCCTGATATTGACGGTCTTCGGGCATTTGCGGTACTTGCGGTGGTGGCTTTTCACGCTGCCCCTGGACGGTTGCCTGGCGGTTTTATTGGGGTCGATGTTTTTTTCGTTATTTCAGGTTTTCTAATTACCTTGATAATAACCAATAACCTCGATCGGGGTAGTTTTAGTCTTGTCGGTTTCTATCAACGACGGATACTTAGAATCTTTCCGGCACTCCTGCTCGTCCTGTTTTCGGTAACTTGTTTTGGCTCGCTGCTCTTGGTTCCAGAGCAATACGCAGACTTAGGAAGGCAAATCGCAGGTGGAGCAGGGTTTATTTCTAATTTTCTGTTCTGGTCTGAAATCGGTTACTTCGATGGAGACGCAGAGACAAAGCCGCTGTTACACCTGTGGTCGCTATCAATAGAAGAGCAGTTCTACATATTTTGGCCTGCAGTTGTCATGTTTTTGATTGTGCGCGGCACGAAAGTAGCGCAGCCGCAACTACCCTGATTCTGTTTGCGTCGTTTATGTACAGTCTGAACGTATCCTCCAACAATCCTGCCGCCGCCTTTTACTCACCGTTGAGTCGATCCTGGGAACTGATGGCAGGAAGTCTTCTCGCATTGATTGGTCGGTCGCAACCAGGTCGGACTCTTTTCTTGCGCAGTTGGGTGGCTAATACATTGAGCATTTTTGGAATGGCGATGCTTTTTGTGCCGTTATTTTTAATGAACAAGATGTCTACTTTTCCAGGCTTGTGGGCACTGCTTCCTGTGGCTGGGACCGCAATGCTCATTCTTGCTGGCAGTGGCGCGTTTCTAAACAAGTGGCTACTGGCCAACCCGGCAGCTGTTTGGATTGGCCTAATCAGTTATCCCCTATACCTGGTGCATTGGCCCATCCTTTCGTTCTTGCGGGTTATGGAGGGTCAAGAAATTTCGCAGACAAATCGTGCATTGGCTGTCCTGGCTTCCTTTGTTCTGGCGTGGACCATTTATCGTTTAATAGAGACACCGCTTCGCAAGGGTCAAAAAGCTGCATTAAAGGTTTCTGTTCTGATTAGCGGCATGGTGGTGAGTGGCGGGATAGGTCTGGCTATCGCGCTAACAGAGGGCCAGTGGCCACGCCTCGTTGAGCCACCGAAAATTGTTAATAAGGGGGACATTGGTCAGTTGGAATTTTTCAGGTTTATGGAGAAGAATTACTTTTCATGCACACCCGGTAGCATCCTCGAAGGCGCGGGAGAATGGAGTAATTTCAAGCGTTGTTATCAATCGAAAGATTTCGGTCCGCCGCAGGTTGCCTTGATTGGTGACAGCCACGCTGAGCACTTGTTTATTGGACTTGCAAGTAGTCTTGATCAAGCAAATGTCGTCTATTACGCGAAGGGCGGCTTGCCCCTCTATCGAAACCCCGATTTCGTCCAAGTTCTGGCTCACGTTATCGACGATAAGCACATCAAGGCTGTTGTTCTATCGGCGATGTGGGGACGAGAGTTCAGGGGTTTCGAACGCGGCGAAATTTACGCTGAGATGGAGACCCTCTTGACGGCGCTGACAACGGCAGGAAAGTTAGTTTTTGTGTTGGATGATGTTCCCGTTTTCCCATTCGCTCCCGATATATGTAAATACGAGGGGCGTATCGGTAAGCCCCATAATTGCAGAATGCAAGATGCTGATGGAGCACCAACTAAAGATTCTTATGCTGCCATTTTGCAAGATTTGGCTGAACAAATTCAGTCAGTAAAATATCTTGAGATAAAGCCAGTGTTTTGCTCGGATCACCACTGTGATATGAGTGCAGATGGGATGCTCTTGTTTCGTGATAAACACCATTTGAATTTAAACGGCTCGCAGTTTCTCTGGCGCTCCTCGAGGCTCCAATCGGAGGTTTTGGGGCCGATAGAGATGCATCTCCGTGATCAGCAATCTCTTCGTTAAGCGTTGTTACGAAAGTGTTCGGTAGTGTGAATGCCCAAGCACAAATCCAGGGTTCCAGCGCGAAATTGACGCATCAATCATTAGTAACCGTTGCAATCCCGAGCTTTCAATCATGGCCTCTATATTCAGGATTGCATCAAATCTGTCATTAATCAGGATTATGAGAACATTGAACTGATTATCATCGATGATGGCTCCAGCGATGATTCGATTGAAAAAATAGAAAAATTGATTCCCGAATGTCAAAACCGATTCAAGAGGTTTTGCTTCAAAAGCAGGGAGAACAAGGGTTTAGCAGGTACTTTAAATGAAGCGATTAAGTGGTCGCGGGGTGAGTTTTTTTCTGCGATTGCTTCCGATGACTTGATGTATCCGACAAAGACTTCGGTACTGGTTGAAAAGCTCCAATCAGACCTGGGCGCGGCCGGTATATTTTGCAGCTTTGACGTAATTGATTTGATTGGTAAAAGAGTTTCAAGATCCGAATTAATTGATCGAGTCTATGATTTTGAAGACATCATACTTCGTCGACATAATATCGCGGCAGCCACTCAGTTGTTAAGAACGGAAAAGCTCCTTGAAGTAGGGCTTTACTGTGAAAGTATATATATCGAGGATTGGTATATGTGGCTTTTGCTTACCAAAGACGGTGGCTATTTGAGAGTTATTGACGAGGTTTTGGTGGCTTATCGCCAACATGAACTTTCGATGTCGAAGAATATTGAAGCGATGTTGGAAGGTAGAAAGAAAATACTCTATTTGTATAAGCACAATAAGAATTATGCTGCGTCACTCGCTGTGGTTTACTTGATGGCGTCGATCGACTTTTCCGTGACTAATAAAACCAGATCATTGCGCCTATGGGTTGATTGTTTGAAGACAGATATACGAATGCTCAAGAACTATCGTTGTTACGAAGCGTTTTTGCGGATTCTCTTGCCTCCTCTTTTAACGACGTGGCTTAAGGCGCGCTTCTAAGAAAATTGACAAACAATTCAACAATTGAAACTCACAAGGAGTGGCCAACAAACGGATTGGAGTACGTTGAGTTGTGCCCGATCTGCAGTTCCGATGAACGAGAACTATTACACTCTGCATTAACAGATCGTAATTTTAAAGTTGCCCCTGGGCATTGGAATCTTTGGAAATGCAAGGACTGTGGCTCGGCTATTCTGAGCCCTAGACCAACAGAATCCTCCATCGGTTTGGCTTACGAAAAGTACTTTACTCACGACGGTGCCGATAACAGCCCTGACTTTAATAGGCTCTCAACTTTTCGAAAGTTTCGAAGAATATTGAGTAATGGGTATTCCAATTGGCGCTATGGCGCAAACAATCAACCGTCAAACTCTCTGGGCGTGTTCGCGGCGTTTGCTTTGCCCTTCACGCGAACAATCCTTGATCGTCAACATAGACATCTACCTTTCAGGACTGGTACGTCGAGAGTGTTACTTGATGTTGGTTGCGGAAATGGTTCTTTTCTCATTCTTGCTAGGTCTTGTGGATGGCGGGTAATTGGCATAGATCCTGACTTGAGTGCCTTAAAGCGCTGCACAGAGAATGGTTTAGATCAACTTTATACCAGTATTGAAGAGCTAGGTATGTGGGAGGGTAAAGTTGATGTGATAACCATGAATCACGTGATTGAGCATTTGCATAAGCCTTGTGAGGTCTTAAAAGCCGCATATAAGTTACTAAAGCCAGGCGGAACACTTTGGATTGAGACACCAAATATTACAAGCGTGGGGCATAAGAAATTTGGAAAAAACTGGTTTCATTTAGACCCTCCACGCCATCTGGTTTTGTTTAATTCTTCATCACTCAACACTGCAATTAACTCCGCTGGATTTATCGATATTAGACGCGTCAAGAATGTGAACCCGGTTTATGTCGACTTTCAGCGAAGTTATTCGCTCGCTACCACTAATGATTGGTTAGCCGAAACAGCGATGCCTCTAGAGTTACGTTTTTCAGCAACTCTCGCGCGTCTCACGACACGCTTCATGCATCAAACCGAGGAGTTTCTCTCCGTTACGGCCTCTAAACCATCAGAATGAATTCACGCGCCATTTTATTTTCTCTAAAAAATTCTTTTGGATAATAAGTCGTCATAATTTCGATTTTTGATGAAAAACCCAAAAACATCTGTGGCCATGACAACTTATAACGGCGAGTCATACGTGGTTGAACAGTTGGAGAGCATTCGTGAACAGTCAATGCTTCCGGATGAGTTGGTGATTATTGACGATGGGTCGTCAGATGCGACATTAAGATTGATCGAAGAGTTCGCAGCGAATGCGCCATTTGATGTTCAGGTTTATTGCAATAAACGAAACCTTGGCATCACCCGTAATTTTGAAAAGTCTTTATCTCTAACCAAAGGGGATGTTGTTTTTCTTTGTGATCAAGATGATTACTGGTTGCCCAATAAAATCTCTACCATTCTTGCAGCCCAAAACGAATCCATGGGGATCAACGTATTTATAAATGATGCCTTGTATGCGGACAGCGCGCTAACGCCTGACAAGACAAGCGTTTTAGAGAAAGCTGAAGCATTTACTGGTACCGCTGACAGCCACATTGCCGGATGCTGCACAGCTATGTCGCGTGCATTTCTCGAATTCATTTTACCCTTTCCAAAAGGTAACTGCCCACAGCACGATGTTTATATACATCGGTGGGCAAACCTGATCGAAACAAGGGTCGTGATTCCAGAAGTGCTGCAGTATTGGCGTATTCATGATGAGGGGCACTCAGTATCTGAGCTGAAAGAGCCAGGCCTTATTTCCAACTTCAACATTGGGCGTAAATACTTCTCGATAGATGCAGCTGAGGCGTATCTTGCAAAAGCCGAAGAATTCTCGGAAATGGGGGAATTGCTGGATGAGAGAAAAGAGGCGTTTCTCCGCCTATCTACTGAACCGCAGCGACTTAGAATTAAACAAGAGATCGAGTCGATCGTATCGGCTCACCGTTTACGAGCTTCCTTGTCTTCCTCCGGTTGGTTGGCAAATAAGAGAACTGTTTTGAGGCTTCTGCGAAACGGTGACTACAAGTACTTCCTTGGTATTCGGAGCTTCATTAAAGATCTTTTTCGTTAGGGATTGCTGCGTGATTAACCATTGACCAGCCAAACTTCAAAGGCCGCTGAAAAAGTCAAATACGAACGTAAAGGCTCAATTCTTCTAGTGACTAACACAATTCAGTCGAAACCCAGCGGTGGCCGCGCGATGCTCAGCAAGGTTAATTACGACCTGCTCAGTGAACTAGCTAGTGACAGACTGGAATTGCTCGAGCTGACTACGTCGAAAATTAGTGATATCTGGCAACGACTTAAAGCCTTCAAAGGGCAGATTGACGGCATAAGTGAGTCGTCTATTGAGCGTATTTCTGAGTATTTGGGTTCAGGAAGCATAGAAACCGTTTTTGTCGATGGCTCCAACCTGGGTGAAGTTAGTCGCTTGGTAAAAACTACCGCTCCGAAGGTAAGAGTGGTCACGTTTTTTCACAACGTTGAGTCAAGGTTTTTTTTGGGTTCGATGATTCAAGACAAGAGCATTCACTCACTGGGTGTTTTGATTGCAAACTATCTTGCTGAACGTAAAGCCGTAAAGTTTAGTGACAGGCTCATTTGTTTAAATCAACGGGATAGTGATTTGCTAAAGCGAGTCTATGGCAAGGGGGCAACTGATCTCATGCCGATGACTCTTCGGGACCAGTACAGCGGCACTGGTACAGAGCCTAAACTCGCTGAGAAATACTGCTTGTTTGTCGGTGGGGCGTTTTACGCAAATTTATCAGGCGTGCAATGGTACGCGCACAAAGTGGCGCCGCACATCAATATCAAGACGCTAATTGTTGGCCGTGGCTTCGATTCTTATAGGGAAGAGTTAAACATTGAGGGCAAGATTCAGGTGATTGGTGAAGCTCATGATCTGGAAACCTGGTACGCCGGCGCAGAGTTTGTCGTGGCGCCAATATTCGATGGCTCCGGCATGAAGACCAAGGTCGCTGAAGCACTAATGTTCGGCAAGCACGTCATTGGCACGGCCGAAGCCTTCATCGGATACGAAGACATCGCATCAAAAGTCGGTTGGATATGTAACGACGCGAAGACGTTTGTAACTCAAATTGGGCTCGCTGAGCATAAGGGTTTTGAGCCTTTCGACCCGTCAGTCCGAAAGATTTTTGATGAAAACTATTCGTTCGAGTCTGCAAAATCACGAATGGCCAAAATCATTAATTGAAAATCGCTGTTATCACCGCGCGCTACAGCCTTACCGGTGTGCCTTTGGCACAGATCCGTTTTGCCCGTGCGCTGCAGGAGGCAGGCCATGAGGTAGATTTGATCCATGGTCAACTCGATCCAGAGATTCCGTTTCCAGAAATTGAAAATGTTCGATTAAAGAGCTTTGACAAAGACAAAGTGCGTAACCTTCTGTGGCCCATCATTGGTTACTTAAGAACCGAAAAACCTGATGTAATCTTTTCGGCAGAAGACCATCTCAACATAGTGGTGTTAATTGCTTTGCTACTCTCGGGGGCAAAGGCGAAGTTCAGTGGTTCGTCCAGGGTTACCCCCTACGACACTTATTCGAAGAAACTGTTTTCAAAGCGTTGGATTCTGAAGATCTTAATGAAATTGGTTACTCCGAGGGCCAACGTTCTCACGTGTGTTTCGGAGGATATGGTTCATCAATATCGGGATGTCTTCAAAAATGCGCCGCATGTATGCGTTTACAACATCGTGGATGATGCGAACTCAAGAAAACGTATGAATGAAGCGGTAACGGAAGATTGGGCTCTGAACATATCAAAGCCACTGGTCATCGCTGCCGGTTCGCTGGAGCCGTGGAAAGGATTTGCAGATCTTATTAACGCATTCAGCGATCCGCGAATTCGAAACCGCGCCGACCTCGTGATTCTGGGAGACGGCTCTTTGCGAGGTGAGCTTGAGTCGCTAATCGATAGTCTTACCTTGCGAGATGTCGTTACGCTGCCTGGCTATGTTTCTAATCCGCTTAAGTTTTTCAAAAAGGCCCAGGTATTTGTTCTTTCGTCATACGTTGAAGGCCTCCCCAATGTGCTGGTTGAAGCGATGATGTGTGGATGCACACCGGTCTCGACAGATTGTCCAACTGGGCCGAGAGAAGTGCTGCAAGGCGGTGAAGTAGGATACCTGGTGCCAATGAAAGACCCTTTGGCTATGGCAAACGCTATTCTGAATGCATTCGAAAAACCTGTGTGCAAAGCGAAATTGGATGCGGTGGTTGCGAAATTTTCTCCCGAAAGTGTAATTAGGCGCCACTTTGAACTCTTAGGTATCCATCAGGACGCTGGATAGCAGGTGCGTCTGCTTTTTGTTGTTAAGTCTATGACTAACCCAGGTGGTGGTGCCGAGAGGGTGCTGGCGGATGTCGCATCTGGGCTCGCCATTCGTGGCCATGAAGTGAACGTCGCGACTTTTGACGCGAATTCTTGGGAGAGCTACTACCATCTGGATCCTTCAGTTCAGCGAATTGGACTAGGGATTGGTGACGTAAGTGTCAGTTCAAGCCCTTCTGAAATGCTATTCAGGGCGAAACGGCTAAGACATTTATCAAAAAGCGTCAATCCGGATGTCGTAATTGCATTTATGCATAGTTCTTATGTTCCTTCAGCACTTGGACTTTCCGGAACGGGTATTTCGTTGATCGCCAGTGAGCATATTGGTCCGCATCACTACCGCTTGAAGCCTCTCGAATTTTTATTGTTGCACTTGGTTGCACCATTGATAAGCCGATTTACTGTTGTCTCAGAGCAAATCTACAAATCTTTTTCATGGTGGTTTCGACGCAAGGCTATTGTCATTCACAACCCGGTAACGCTCTCAGCTCCTACTAGGCTTAGAATTCGTCAGGATATAAAAAAGCAGAAGTTGATCTTGACGGTTGGTCGATTGGAGCCACAGAAAAATCATGAGGCGTTAGTCAGCGCTTTTGCGCCGCTTGCGAAGAAATATCCCGACTGGCAATTGCGAATTGTGGGTGAGGGGAGTCTTCGCCAAAAGCTGGAAAAGTTAATCCATGACCTTCGGCTGGAATCGCATGTCCAACTGCCGGGCGTGATCAAAGATATTCAGTCCGAATATGAGAGAGCCAGCATATTTGCTATGCCTTCCATCTACGAAAGTTTTGGCCTGGTAACAGCCGAAGCGCTGTTGAATGGGCTGCCAGTGGTCGGCTTCAAGGACTGTCCTGGCACCAACGCATTGGTCAGCAATGAAAGCAATGGTTTGCTTGTTCCTGATGAGTTGGGTCGTTTTAGTGATGCCCTTGAAGCATTGATATCTGATTCAGAGTTGAGAGCGAAACTTTCGAGAGGCGCAAGCGCTTTTCAGCTGGGCCCGTATGCCCTTCCGGTAGTTTTGGATGACTGGGAAAAACTGCTCAAGTCTCTGAAAGATCAGTCTCAATGATTGAGATGCGCGTCGAATGAATAACCGGGACGAGAAAACCATTGATAGTTTCGGTTCTGAGTGGTCGCGTCACGATCAGTCGGATCTCGCCGAAGATGAGGCTCTTCGGATTTTCGACGAGTACTTTTCAGTATTCGACTGGAATGCTTTGCCAGAAGAGGCTGAAGGGTTTGATATGGGTTGCGGTAGCGGGCGCTGGTCGCGGTTCGTGGCGATGCGTGTGGCCAAACTTCACTGTATTGATCCCTCTGTGGCCATCGAAGTTGCCAAGATCAATCTGAGCGGGTTTGCGAATGTCACATTTCATAAGGCTGCGGTTGATGATGATATCTTGGCGCCTGCAAGCCAGGACTTTGGCTTTTCCCTGGGTGTTTTACATCACGTCCCGGATACTGTTTCGGCAATGCGTTCCTGTGCCAATCTCTTGAAGCCTGGAGCACCTTTACTGGTTTACTTGTATTACGCCTTCGATAATCGCCCCTGGTGGTTTCGCGCTATCTGGAAGGTCTCTGACGCTGTTCGGCGAATGGTGCGTGCACTTCCTGAGGCGCCTAAAAACCTCGTTACCGATCTGATTGCTGTAGTTGTGTACCTCCCGTTGGCTTACTTCAGTAAGCTCCTTGAACTTATGGGCGTCTCAGTTCAGTCAATTCCACTTTCCTATTATCGAAATCATAGCTTTTACACGATGCGGACTGATTCTCGTGATCGGTTTGGTACGCCGCTGGAGAAGCGGTTCACCAAGAACGAAATCGAAGCCATGATGGAAGAAGCCGGTTTAGGCAACATAACCTTTTCTGAAAATGCGCCTTTCTGGTGTGCAGTGGGCTATCGGATCTCCTAGCTTTTATGTGCGGATTCGCCGGCGTTCTCAGTACAAACGGTCTTCCCACAGTGGATCTGGGTATTAACGCAGCTCGAATGGCAGAGAAACTCCGGCACCGCGGCCCGGATTCGCAAGGGGTCTGGGCTGACGAGAGCGCCGGTATTGCTCTTGCGCATCGTCGCCTTGCAGTGCTCGACCTCTCGCCGGCGGGGCATCAGCCGATGGAGTCTTCGAGTGGCCGGTTTGTATTGGCCTTTAACGGTGAAATCTACAATCACCTGGATATGCGTCAGGCACTGGAACAGTCGGCAGGCAATGCGTGGGCATGGAATGGCCACTCCGATACCGAGACCATGCTGGCGGGGTTTGAGCAATGGGGCATTGAGAAAACCCTGAATGCTGCGACGGGTATGTTCGCTATAGCCGTGTGGGACCGCAACGAACGCCAGCTGTTGTTAGCCCGTGACCGGATGGGAGAAAAGCCGCTGTACTACGGTTGGTGTAGTGACGCATTTCTGTTTGCGTCCGAACTCAAGGCCTTTAAAACCTACCCTGGTTTTAAGCCGCAGATTAATCGCGATGCACTGGTTGAGTATTTGCGTTTTAGCTACGTTCCGTCACCTCTCTCTATCTACAGCAACTTCTTTAAGCTGGAGCCTGGCGTGATGGCCGTGGTGAATTTGGACGCCCCAAATCATGGCCCGGAAACGCCACCGCGTGCCCCTCAGTCATCCACTGGGTTTCAGCTTCACCGTTGGTGGTCTTTGCCAGAGGTCGTGGCGCAAGCCAGGTACTCTCCTGTCGTCAATGAGACTGAGGCCTTGAATTTGCTAGAAGCAGGGTTGCGCACTGCGACCAGGCAACAGTCTATTGCCGATGTGCCATTGGGTGCTTTCTTGTCCGGGGGCATTGATTCGTCGTTGGCTACAGCATTGATGCAGGCAGAGAGCTCAAAGCCCGTGCGCACGTTCACCGTTGGTTTTGATGAGGCCGACCATAACGAGGCGGCCCACGCCGCAACCGTGGCAAGACATCTGGGGACGGATCACCTGGAGATACGTGTTGCGGCCAAAGACGCCCTCGATCTGGTGCCCGCCTTGCCTGAGATCTATGACGAACCATTTGCTGATTCTTCCCAGATACCAACCGCAATTGTCTGTCGCGAGGCGCGCAAGCATGTGACAGTGGCCGTATCTGGCGACGCAGGGGATGAGTCGTTCGGAGGTTACAACCGTCACGTGATGGCCCCGGCTGTTTGGCGTAAGGCCAAAGCATTGCCCGGACCATTGCGGAGGGCAGGGGCGCGCCTCGCTCTTGGCGCGAGCAGCGATTATTGGAATCAGGTCGCTGGTGCCATGGGTATCGGTGTCACCGCGCCTGGCGACAAGGTCCACAAAGTGGCAGCCGGATTAAGCCAGGCCGAAGACTTTACCGGCTTCTATCAATCTCTTGTATCTACCTGGCAAAGACCGGAGGAGCTTGTGAGAGAAGCGGTCCTGGGGCAAAAGCCGCGCTTTGAATTAACGGGCGGCGAGGCCGGTCTCGCCGAATGGATGATGTTGAGCGATTCCATGTCCTATCTGCCCGATGACATTCTGTGTAAAGTTGATCGTGCCTCGATGGCGTTTTCGTTGGAAACCCGCGCACCGTTTCTGGATCATCATGTTGTCGAGCTTGCCTGGCGTCTGCCGATTAACATGAAGATTCGTGACGGCAAGGGTAAGTGGATACTTCGCCAACTGTTACGTAAATTTTTGCCACCCGAGGCCTTTGAGCGACCAAAGCAGGGGTTCAGTATTCCGCTGGCTGAATGGCTGCGCGGGCCGTTGCGAGATTGGGCCGAGCCGCTTCTCGCGCGCAAACGCCTTGAAGATGAAGGCCTGTTTAATCCAGAACCTGTTCGCGCGGCCTGGAAAACGCACTTAGCGGGCCGGGACGGTCAGCAACATCGCCTGTGGGCGGTGCTGATGTTTCAGGCCTGGTTAGAGGCGCAATGATCACTTACTGGGTCATGTACTTATCAGCGGCTGCCATGTGTTTGGGGTATCAAGGCACAAGACGTGCTGCATCGGGCCCAATATGGTTCGTGGTCGGCTTGCTGTTCGTGCTGGCCATCGGCCTGCGCTTCGAGGTGGGCTGCGACTGGTTTGCGTATCTGTAGTACTACCGCGGATATTGGATCCGGGTTTGCCGAGCTCTGGTCCATGTCCGACCCGGGCTACCAGTTGTTCAACTATGTCTCCCCATATCTTCAACTGGGAGGTCTACGGCGCCAACATGTTCAGCGCCCTGGTGTTTGTCACCGGGCTGATCATTTTTTGCGCGCGCCCAGCCCTATCCCTGGCTGGCCATGGCCGTGGCCGTGCCGTATCTCGTGGTGGTGGTGTCCATGGGCTACACGCGCCAGGCGGTGGCGCTGGGCCTGGCTCTTCTGGGGCCTGAAGGTGCTGGAAGACCGCCAGATTGACCAAGTTCCTGGTGCTGCTTAGCCTGGCGACGCTGTTCCACAAGACCGCGGTGCTGATGATTCCGCTGGCCCTGTTCGTATTCGGCCGCGGCTGGGCGGTGCGCGCCGTCGCGGTGGTCCTGGTTGGCGTGGGGCTGTGGGCGGCCTTCCTGGCGGACTACCAGACCGATCTGTGGCAAAACTACGTGGTCGAAGACATGCGCTCAGCCGGCGCCCGGGTGCGGATCCTGATGAACCTGGTGCCCGCGCTGATCCTGCTGGCGTTCTGGAAGCCCTGGAAACGGCAGTTCCCCGAATCGCAGATCTGGCTGTGGATGGCCTTTGCCGCCGTTCTCTGCGTGCCGTTGCTGTCCCTGGCCTCCACCGCCACCGACCGCATCGCGCTGTACCTCACGCCGTTGCAGGTGGTGGTCTTCTCGCGCCTGCCGTTGCTGGTCAGGGGAAGGGACACGGCCAACACCATCGTGGTGGGCACCCTGGTTGTCTATGGGCTGGTGCTGTTCGTGTGGCTGAACTTCGCGCGCCATTCGAAGTGCTGGGTGCCCTACGACAACCTCCTGTACTGATCCCCGGGGCCGGGGCAGGGCCCGCTCTCAAACCACCAGCAACGTAATCCCCACCCCCGTCAGCGTCCCCAGCACGAAAAACCCCGCGAGATAAAGCGCCAGCGGCCGGCCCTTCCGGACCGGCGTGTTCAGCGCCTGGCGCTCGACCTCCAGGGTGGCGCACAGGGCGTTGAGCGTCTCCATGCTCGCATTGCCCTGCAGCTCCACCCGCTGGATCGTGCGCAGGCTGAGGCCGGTCACATCGGCCAGTTGCTGCTGGGTCCAGCCCCGCGCGGTGCGCAGCTCGCGTATGCGGTCCCTGTCAAGCAGCATCGCCGAACCCGAACAGCTGCATCAGCAGAGAGACGCCGAAGTACCCGAACAGCCCGCCCAGGGCGGCGCTGACGGTCACCAGCGCGACCATGACGGCCGGCGAGGGCTTCTTTCTCTCGCCGTACAGTCCCAGGCCGTAGTCGATCTCATCGTGATCGACATACTCCCCGTTGCGGTACAGGTCGATCCGCGACAGGCCCTTGAGCATGCTGATGATCGTGACCTCCACGCGGTAGCTGTCCCCGTCCAGCGTGAACTCGTGGCTGGAGCGGTAGCGCCAGTTGCGCTTCGCGGACACGACGGCGCCATCGACCGTCACCGTTTCCTTGCCGCTGTAGCTGCTGAGGAAGACTTCGATCACGTGGTCGCCCACGTCGAAAAAGGTTTTCATGCCGGCAAGGCTGAACTGGCTTTTCATGTTCTTCTGCATGGTGAACTCCTTTGCATTATGCCCAACATTGGGTCGAGGCAAAGTGTTCGCTTTTGCAGTCCGTGATACGACGACAGCGCTATGACTGGCCGGTGTCTGTCACCTGACAGTTAGCCGCCAGTGGGGCGCCGGGCCGCGCTTTTAGCGGTTGAGCGGCCGCAACCGCCACACCAGCACCAGCGCAAAACAGAAGGTGATCACCTCGGCCACCGGGATCGCCAGGTACACGCCCTTGTCGCCGAACCACCTTGGCAACAGCAGCAAACCCAGCCCCGGCAGGATCAGGCTGCGCGACAGCGCGATGGCCATGGACGGCAGCGGGCGGTGCAGGGCGGTGAAGTAGCTGCTCAGGCAGATGTTCATGCCGTTGAACAAAAAGGCCGGCCAGAACATGCTGATAAAGGCCAGCGCGATGAGCATGGTCTCCTGCTCCGTGCTTTCCAGGAACACGCCGATCATGCGTTCGGGCAGGGTCAGCAGCAGGGTGCTGACCAGCACCCCGACCAGGAAGGCCGAGGCGACCGCGATGCGCAGAAAACGCCCGATCCGCTTCGGCTGGCCGGCGCCCAGGTTGCGGCTGATGGTGGGTTGCAGCGCCTCGGAAATGCCGTAGCTGGTGTACAGCGCCACCATCATCAGGTAGCCGATCACCGTGTAGGCGGCCACGCCCTCCACGCCCAGCCGGGTGATCATCACCCAGTTGAACAACAGCACCACCAGGCCCACGGACACCTCGTTGGTGAATTCGGACAGTCCGTTCCAGGCCGCCGCGCCCACGTCGCGCCAGCGCCCGCGTTGCATGTTCAGCCGCAGCGTGCCGCGGCCGCTGAGCCAGTGCGTGACCAGGATGCCCAGCATGGCCAGCTCGGCCAGCGCCGAGGCCCAGGCGGCGCCCTCGATACCCCAGCCCCAGTAACCGATAAACAGCGCGTTGAGCGCAATGTTGACCCCGGAAAAGGCCACCAGCGCCGCGGCGGCCAGCACCGGGCGCCCGTCCACGCGCACGAAGTAGTCCAGGGTCAGCGCGCAGATCAGCGCCGGGGCGAACCACAGGATGATGCGCATATAGGTGCTGACCATCGGCGCCAGCTCCGCATTGGCGCCCGAGCAGGCGCACCAGCTCGTCCAGGAACAGCAGGCCCGCCACGGACACCAGCAGGCTGGCCCCGACCGTGGCGATCAGGGTGCGCGTGAAGATGCCCGAGGCCGCGGCCTTGTCGCCGGCGCCCAGGTAGCGGCCGCACATCACCGAGCCGCCCACGGCCAGCATGTAGACGATGGCCGAGAAGGTTGCCCAGAACGGCTGGGCGATGTTGACCGCCGCCAGCGCCGTGGCGCCGACAAAATTACCGATAAAAAACCCGTCGATAATGCCCGCGCTGCCCACCGCCAGCATGCCCAGCACCGCGGGCAGCGCATAGCGGAAAAAGGTGGGCAGCACGCGGCCGGTGGCCGGGTCGTAACGCGGGTCGATGCCTGAATCCAGCTCGGGGTCGATGGGCAGGCTGCTGTTGGATTCGGGCGCGGTATTCATGGGGCCTATAGTCCCACAAGATGGCTGACGAGGCAGGCGCGGGCTGCTTTTTGGCCGTGGCGGCCCGGGGCGCTGCTTAGGGTTGGCCGCGGTCCTCGTCTATACTCCCCCATCATCCGCCACGCCAGACCGCTTATGAACTTATCCTGGGCCGAGCTCCGCCGCCGCAAGGTGATCCGCGTGGTCGTGGCCTACGTGGTGGTTTCCTGGCTGCTGATCCAGGTGGGCGCCACGCTGTTCGACATGCTGGAGCTGCCCGCCTGGGCCGACAAGACGCTGCTGGCGGTGCTTTTGCTGGGCCTGCCCGTGGCCATCGTGCTGGCCTGGGCCTATGACCTGACCCCGGATGGCGTGCGCCTGGACGAAGGGCCTGAAGTGCCCGGTGACGCCGCAGCTGCGCTTCCCGGCAGCGCTGCCGCCGGCCAGTTGGCCAAGCAAAAGTTCACCTTCGCCGACCTGGGCGCCATCGATCTCGACCAGCTGGACCTGGGCCGCCCGCAGCTGACCCCGCTGTACGGGCGCAGCGAGGAAACCGCCATACTCGAAAAACGCCTGGCGGCCGCCGCGCGCGGGCAGGGCGGTATCGTGTTTATCGGCGGGCGCCCCGGCGAGGGCAAGACGCGCCTGGGCGAGGAGGCCATGGAGCTGGGCCTGCGCCGCGGCATGCTGCCGCTGATCGGCCAGGCCTACGAGGAAAACACCGCCCCCTTCATCACCAGCACGGAAATTATCGAGGACGTGCAGCGGGCCTTGCCTACCGAGGCTTTGCGTAATGCGTTGGGGGATGTCGCCCCGGAGATCGCCCGCCTGGTGCCGGCGCTACGCCGGGCCCTGCCGGATATTCCGCCGCCCGATGACCTGCCGGTGGAGCAACAGCAGCGCTATTTCTTTAACGCGATGCTGGAGTTCACCGCCCGCCTGGCCGAGGCCTGCCCGCTGGTGATCCTGCTCGATGACATGCAGTGGGCGGATGAGTCCAGTGCCGGCCTGCTCGAGCACGTGGCGCCGCAACTGCCAAGACTGCCGATCCTGATGGTGGCCACCTACCGGGATGTGGCCACGGACCTGCGCGACCCTTTCAAGCACGCCCTGGCGCGCCTGTCGCACCAGGACTATGCCACGCGCATCCGCCTCAAACCGCTGGGCAATTCGGCGGTCAGTGAAATGCTGACCAGCCTCTCCGGGCAGCCGGCGCCGGAGGCCGTCGCAGAACTGATTTTTGAGGAGACCGGCGGTAACGCGTTTTTCGCCAAGTCCCTGTTCCAGCACCTGGCGGAGGAGGGCGTGCTGTTTGACGAGCAGGGCCGCTGGCGCACGGATATCGACCGCGATGCGCTGAGCGTTCCCGAGGGCGTGCGGCTGGTGATCGAGCGACGCCTGGCGCGCCTGGATGAACAGACCGTCGCGGTGCTGAGCGCCGGCGCCGTGGAGGGCCTGCGTTTTGACCAGCGCGTGCTGGAGATCGCCCTGGGAGAAGCGCTGGCCGGTAACGATGCGGTTGACCCCGAAGCGGTGCTGGAGGCGGTGGAGCAGGCCTCCACTGCCGGGCTGATCTTTGCCATCGGCGGTCAGCGCGAAACCCGCTTCGAATTCGCCCACGCGCTGGTTCGCCAGGCCCTGCTGGAGGCCTTGTCCAGCGGGCGCCGGCAACGCCAGCACTGGCGCCTCGGGCAGGCCCTGGAACAGCTGTACGGCGAAGACCGCGAACACGCCTCGGATATTGCGCACCACTACTACCGCGCCGGCAGTCAGGCGGACGCGCAGCGCACGGTGCGCTTCCTGGTGCTGGCCGGACAACGCGCGCTGGACACGGCGGCGGCGGACGAGGCGGCGGTTGCCTTTACCCGGGCGCTGGAGTTCGAGACCGACGAGCTGGCCCGGGCGGAGCTGCTTTACCGGCGCGGCATGGCCTACCGCACCTCCGGCAATATCGACAGGGGCTTTGATGACTGGCTGGCGGCCCTGCCCGCATTCGAGACGCAGCCCAACCCGGAGCGCGTGGCGGAAATCTGCTGGGCGATGGCCTACGGCCTGTCCTGGAAGAATGAAATGCAGGCCGCCGAGGCCCTCGCGCGCCGGGGTCTCGCGGTGGTGGGCGAGGCGCCCGGTATTGCGCGCTGCCGGTTGCTGGGCGTGCTGGGTATGTGCGTCGGTAACCGGGACAGTTTTGAACTCTGGGAGAAGCACTCGCGCGAGGCAGTGGAGATGGCCCGTGAGCTGGACGATGACCGCCTGCGCACCGAGGTGCTGATGGGTCGTCAATACCTGGGTGAGCATTACTTCGAGGGCGCCCTGGCCATGGAGGCCGCGGAGGAAGCAGTGCCCTGTGCCCGACGCCTTAACGAGCCGTGGGAGCTGTGTTCCACCCTGGGCGTGATGATGGTGGGCTGCTTCAAGACCCTGAACCTGGATCTCGTCGACGCCTCCTGGGAGGAGTGCCTGCAACTGGCGCGCAAGTACGGTGACTACGGCAACGAGATGCATGCCATGGTGATCCGCGGTTCGATACAGGCAATGCGGGGCCACCTGGACGAAGGCTTTGCGCTGGTTGATAACCGGGCGCGCTGGGCCCGCGAGGTCAACTTCGCATGGAAGAACATCATGATCGAAATGAGCGCCAACGTGGAGTTTATGCGGGGCAACTGGGACCAGGCCCGCAGCATGTACACCGAGATCATGGCCGAGCCCATCGTGTCCACGATGAGCGGCGTGGAGGCGGCGGCGCAGGCGCTGTTTTTTGCCTACGCGGACGATCCGGGGCTGGATGAGGCCATTGAGGCCATCAAGCCCCGCGCTGCCGTTGCCGGCCGGAAAAACCAGATCGGCGCCTGGTTTACCGCCATCGCCCTGCTGGAAATTTATGCAATGCGGGGACAGCGCGAGGCCTGCGCGGCGCTGTATGACATTCCCGTGCAGCTGGAAGCGGTTGGAACCCGGTCCGTCTGGTTGAAGGGTCTGTCCACGACGTTTGCAGGCATCGCCGCTGCAGCCGGCGGGCACTGGGACCTGGCCGAGCAGCATTTCAACACCTCGGAGGCCACCGCGAATGCGCTGGGCCTGGCGCTGCCCGCCGCCGAGTTGCTGCGCTGGCGCGCACAGATGTTGCTGTGGCGCGATGCGGGCAGCGACCGGGTCCATGCGCGTGAACTGCTGGCGCAAGCCGCCGCAGCCTACCGGCAGCTGGGCATGCGCCGGCACGTACAGCTGGTCGAATCCCTCGCCGTTCAGGCCATGGGCAAGGCCGCGGGCCCGGCGCCGGTTTCGGGCTGACCGGCGTCCCGGCGACACCTGGCCGATGCACATTACCCTGACCGCCAACACGGACTGGTATCTGTTCAACTTCCGCGGCGACCTGGCCCGGGCGCTGCGCACCGCCGGGTACCGGGTAAGCCTCGTGTGTCCCGATGGGCCCTATGTAAAGCGTTTGCGCGACGAGGGCTTTGAAGTGGTGACCTTCATGGCGCCGAGTGACGGTTTTTCCCTTGCCGGCAACCGCCGGGCGCTGCGGGAAATCACCGCGGCCTACCGCGCACTGCAGCCGGACCTGGTGCATTTGTTTACGCCGGTTTGCGTGTTGCTGGGCTCGATCGCGGCGCGCCGCTGCGCCGTGCCGTACCAGGTGGCGGCCCTGACCGGGCTGGGACACGTGTTTACCTCCACCAGCCTCAAGGCGCGTCTGGCCCAGCCATTGCTGCGCCAACTGTTTCGGCGCGAACTCGGTCGTCCGGGCACCGCGGTGATTTTTCAGAACGAGGCCGACCAGCAGGAGCTGATCAACGCCGGCGTGGTCAGGGCAGGGCAGTGCCACCTGGTGCGCGGCTCCGGTGTGGACGTGGACCGTTTCCGGCCCGCGGAGGAGCGGGAGCAGGAGCACGGTTCCGACCCCCGGCCTGCCGGGCGTGGCGTGCGGGTGCTGTTCGCCTCGCGGCTGCTCGGCGAGAAGGGCATCCGGGAGCTGGTCGAGGCTTTTGAGCAGGTCCGGCAACAGGCGCCGGATACCGAACTGTGGATTGCCGGCAAAGTCTACCCGCCGAACCCCACCAGCCTGACCCCGGATGAGGTCGAAGCGCTGGCGCAGCGCCCGGGTATCCGCCTGCTGGGCCACGTGGAAGACATGGCCGGCCTGTTTGAGCAGGTGGATATCGTGGCCCTGCCGTCCTACCGGGAGGGCACGCCCAAGGTGCTGCTCGAAGCCGCCGCCTGCGGCCTGCCGATCGTCGCCACGGACATACCCGGTTGCCGGGGGCTGGTGGTGGATGGGGAGAGTGGCTACCTGGTGCCGGTGAAGAGCGTTGAACCGCTGGCGGAACGCCTGCTGGGCCTGGTGCAGGACGCCGGTCTGCGCGGGCGGTTTGGCCGGCGGGGCAGGGAGATCGTGGTGGACGGGTTTTCCATGCAGCGGGTGATTACGGACACGCAGGCGATTTATGCCCGATTGGTAAGCGCTTCAGAGAGTGGTTTCAGCGCGAAGGGATAGACAGATTCGTTGTTGGCCGCCAAGCCGCCGAATTCAGAACATCTCTGCCAGCCGGTCCACCAGTTCATCTTCCCGGTCAGGTTCCAGCCACTGCGCAAACTGTTCTGCCCTGGCGTCCCACAGCCGCGGACCATGCCGGATGCCCATGAAGTGTGGGTCATGACGGCGAGCCGTGGCGTAGGCGTGGCCCGGGGCATAGACCCGGGTGGAGGCCACGGCGCTTCTGCCTCGATGCAGAATAAAGCCCTCAGAATTACTAGGAAAATTAATAGCTTTGCCGCCCTTCTTAATCAGGTCTCGCTGCAGCCACCACGCCGGACTGCCGTGATTTACCCAGGGGCTGATATCCCGCCGGGCGCCCCAGTCACGTCGCACCGCAAGGAAGGACGCCTGTGCCTCGGGCAAAGGGCGAAGATGAGTACGCAACTCGCCGGCATGGGATGTTTGCGGGTCCTGAAAGCACGATGCCAGGGCGCTCAAGGTGTCGGACCTGAGAAAAAGAACGTCCGGATCGCAAAACAGCAGGACGTTAGCGATATCATCATCCGTTCGTTCTGCATCACCGCGATCCAGCGCGGACCAGGCCAGTCGCATACCCCTGGCATGATGGGTCCAGCGGCGGTTCTCTACCAACTCAATGGTGTTGCTGTGTTTGGCCAGGCTTTTTAAAAACGGCAGGCCGCTATCCTTGCTGCCGTTGTCAACAATAATCAGGCGGTCGAGGAGAGCCAGGTTGTCCTGCTCTGCGAGGCTGAGCAGCATCAGCTTCAGGTAACGCGTGGTGTGGAAATTGACGGTGAGCAGCGCGAAACGAGCATCACCATTCCAATCAAGGGGCCGGTTGCCTCCCCTGAGCCGGCGATGGGCGCTTGCGGCCAGCTGGTCGGCAAGCTGCGCGCTGCGCCGCCTGATGCGGTTTATGGGTTCAGGCAGGGGCATGGTGGCCGGGAGCAGCGTTGCGCATCAGTTCAAGCGAAGCTGGTTAATCAGCGTTTCCCTGATAAATGAAAGCTTCTGTCCCATATCCGGTTGGCCATTAAAATCCGCCAGCAACCAGCGAAGTTTACCGGCGTGCAACAAGCGCGACGCGGGTTCATTCATGGCCTGACCGGATAACTGCGTTACCAGGTCAGCATCAAGAACGTTCCCAAAAAATATCTCGCTCTGCATGACCGCATCAGCACAGACAGTGCCCATCTGCATGCTGAGGGCTTCCTCGACGAAATATTCCTGCTCCGCGCGTGTCATTGACTGCAACATCAAACGCACGTCGTAAAGCCATGTCAGGCGGTCCCGTTCTGCATTCCGCCCGTGCGCGAGACGGTGCAGGCAGGACAGGATCAGCTGATGCGACGTTGCCAGGGTGAAGGCAAGTTCATGAACCCCGGTAAGGGCGATACGTCGTTCCAGGCAGACATCAAAGGGCAGCAGGTTCATAAAAACAGACCGGTTGCTGATGCGTTTGTGAATATCGAAAACAATGGCCTGAGGCGCATCACGCGGCACCGTTGCGGTGAACTGTTTACTGGTGACGGTGTTGGTATGCGCCCAGTCCAGTTGGTAACCCGCCTGCTCCAGAGCGGGCATCGATCGTGACCAGTCCGCTTCACTGAGAAGCACATCAACATCAACCCGGTGGCGCAGGTAACTGGCCGGGTAATAACGGTGGGCAATGGGAAAGCCCTTGATGAGCAGGGCGGAGATGCCCTGTTCTCCAAGCAGGTGCAGGAGCTGTTGTGTTTCGCGGGTAAACGCCAGGTCCAGCATCGCAAACCCCTTGGCATTGTTCTCGAGCAACTGCGTCGAGTCCCGGTCAAAGCCGGTTGCACTGCCCGCCACGCGCGCCTGGTTCAGCAACGCGTAAACCTTGTGCTTGACGAGGGCTTGCCGGATTGCTGCCGGGGTAAACGCAGCGAAGTCCGTGGGCTGGCCCGTGAGCGCACGCGCTATTGCCACATCCAGTAGCGGGGCTTTCACATCATTTGCAGGCTTGGGATTAACGGCCATGGGCGCCGGGTGTCTCTCGCAGGTCGCAATGCGTAGTCTAGCCGCGATCAGGCCTCGAAGCGTTGCAGGAAACGACCTGCCATCAAGCCCCGAAGGAAGATCTGGCGCGTTGCTGCCGCCGTTTCAGGGCTATTTGAAGACAGGGCTTTCTCAAACACCGAACGCATCAGGCGCAAGTTAAGGAGCCCTGAGGCGAGGGGTGACCTGTCAAGGCTGTCCAGAGCTTGTTCAAGCCCCTCTTGCTCCCGTCGAACACGGGAGATGACATCGGCTGACTGGAGCCCAGCTTTTTTGTTCCAGAGAATGGCATCGGGGACCAGTCCGGACATGGCGCCGCGCACCAGTCGCTTGTTGAGGCCGTCGCTGACGTAATGGCTTTCCGGCAACGCGTAGCAGAACTCAATAAGCCGCTTGTCCGCTGTCGGATCGCTCAGCTCGACACCATGGGCTGCCGCGAGGCTCGCAGTCACCCCGTTAGGCGAATGCACACCGCTGAGCAGCACCGAGTCGCGGAAGTCCGGGTGGTGCCGGGAAAGTGGGAGCAGGTCGGATGATCGTGCCCGGCGGACCAGGTCCAGCCGGCGACTGAGGTCAGGATTCAGTGCCGTTTGCTGGTCAAGACTAGCCTGGGTGATTAGCCGCCGTTTGAGTTTTTCAACATGATCGTTGTTCAGCAGCACGGGAAGCAGCATTTTCCTGGCCGTGGTGGCCAGGGACAGATCATGCGCCTGTTTGAATGCCATGGCTTGTGCGCTCCATGCCTTGACTCCCTGTTTTTTCCACAGCGCTTTTAAGTACTTGCTCCGGTTGCCGGTCCAGGAGATCGTGGCGTTGCCACATTGACCGGTAAGCAAGGCGTCGTTGCCAGCGTTTTGCAATGTCTGCATCAGCTCGACAATCCACTGGCAATTGGCGGCGGCAAAAACCGGCTGCCGGCCGATATCCAGTGCGGTATCGATAGCCGCCAATAAACCCGGTGTCCAGCTACTTAGCCAATGTGTGGTCAGCGACGGAAATGCCTCTCCCATCAACATGACCAGGTCACGCTCACTGCCAAGCTGATTATCTGACGCCGTGGCATCGCCTACTGGCACGGAAGTATAGGTGTCCAGTTTACGTCCGGCCTCTGCGAGTTGGGTGGCAGCGACCGCAGCCACCGCCGTTGAATCCAGCCCGCCGCTGAGTGCGATGGCGCTGGCGCGCTTGTTGTCCAGGCGACAGCTAACGGCCGTTGTCAGAACGTTACGGAATTCTTCGTTGTAAGCCTCGCGGGATGCCGGTTGGAGGGGCGCTGTGTTGCGCGGGTCCCAGTAGCGGAAAAGCGCCCAACGCGTACCGTCGAACTCGAGTCGGTGTGCCGGGGGAATCTGGAATATGCCCTCGTAGAACGTCTGCTCAGGCTGGCCTATGCGAAGTGCGCTCAACAGCTGTGCGAGCTGCCCCGTATTTGGCTTCAGGGCGATGCCAAAGTGGTCCAGCAAGTCCGCCAGGTGTGATGAGAAACTCAGCGTGTCGCCACGCTGGTGAAAAAACATCTGGCCGGTGCCGTGGTGGTCTCTTGCCAGGTGAAGCGTTTGTCGACCGGAATCGAGTGCGGCAAAGCTGAAGTCTCCGATCAGCACGCTGCTGAGCTCTGCACCCCATTTCTGCCAGGCCGCGTGGAACAGTTGTGGGTCATCCCATGACAGGTCAGCTGGCTTGCCCAGGGCCTCCCACAGGGGCTTTCGGTTATCGATTCGCCCGCTTAAAACGAATTGATGGCTGGCACGGTCCGGAGACCGGGTCGGTGCGTGGAGTAAGTCGATACGGCTTGGGTTCTGGCGGGACCAGGAACCGGTTACGCCGTTGAACGAAGTGCCGTCAGGTGGTCGCAATCGCTGTGGGTTCAATGGAGGCTGAGAGCCCACCAGACCGCCTGCGTGTTTGGCCGGGCGCGTGCTGCTGATTTCTCAGGAAGGACCACCATAGGCAAGAAAGTCCTCCTGGGGGCCCGGGTCGAGCTTCGTCAGGTCGCTCATAGCGCCAAATTCAGTCAGCGAAGGCGATTCATAGGGCCTTTTGGTCGCCGCTGAGGGGTCAGCTTCGATATCGCGCGGTAGGTTCATGTCTTGCTCGCGATTCATGGTTTCAGGCTCTCGTAAGGTTCAAAAGATTAGCTTGCCAGGGTTCCCAATAACCGGAACTTGCCACCCAGAATTCCGTCGTACGACAAACGCTTACCGTCGAGTTCCACCCAGGCATGGGCGTCTAAAATCGCCTGGTCACGTCTGACGCCAACTTTCAGTTGCGCCATATGACCCCGGGCGCGCAACAACGAGAATAAGGTCAGCGAGCGCGACAGGCAATCACCACGCCAGGGGTGGTTGCGAACAGCGAGCGCAAACCCTTCCTCGATCATTTCTACCGGGCAAGGCGGGCGGTCTTTGCGGAGACGGTCAGCAAGCATGGTCGCGAATCGATAGGCCCCGCGGTAACCCACCGCGCGCACCAACACACGCATGACCGGTTCGAGCATAAAGGTAAAATAGAACGACTTCCGGACCGGCGCCGGGCGTGCGCGAAAGCGGTCTAATCGTCTAAGGTTTCGTCTCATATGCGCCGCAGTCTGAATGTACAAATATTGGGAAGCCCCGGGAATTGTTGCAATGATACCGCATACAGGTGTATTTACCCGTAAAGCGACCTTAAGTTGTCAGGGGAATGCCGGTCCAGGTCAATGTCTGTTCAAGCCGCACTGAATTTCATCAATCTTCTCAGGAACAATCCTGATGTTCATTACGTGAAGGAACTAACTGACGAACTTACTGGTTTTTCAGAGTTGTTGCAGCTTGCCGAGCAGCATGGTGAGAATTTTTCAGAGGCGGAATTCAGGCGCGCTTTTGCCATAGACTGGTCAATGCGGTTCAGGGCCCGAAGCGGCGTCAAGGCCTAGTCACCTGCTCTTAACCACCTGTTCAGGTATCCGAAATACATCTTGGCGCTTACTGGTTTGCCGGTCGCCGCGGATAACTTGATATGCCCCAGCTTGCATTCGATGGCACTGAACTCGTCATAGCCACGGCCCAATGATTCAAAAATAAGGCTCTGAGGCCAGGCATCCGCCAATGTCTCCGGTGTCAGGATGGCTGACCAACCCTCCAGGGCGTCGCGCTCCCGATTCGTGCACAACTCATTAGCAAGAAGCCAGTCCAGGATCTTGATGATGGACTCCTGTTGATCCGGTTCCGGGAAAAAACACTCGATGCTGGCTGGCCCAGGGTGGTCGCCGCCCAGATCCTGGCACCAGCGAAAATCAGAAAAATACGGCAGGACAGGCCGAATGAGTTGATGAATCTGCTGCGCTGATTTTTTGAGTTCCGTGTCTTCAATGTCTGCCGGCGTTGCCAGGTCGCTGCCTAATTGCCTGACGACCCTTATGCCGCTGTCGGGGCGCGACAACATAAATCCGAGATGCGTGATATCCGGTAAATCGTCAGGGTGCCGTATCAGCTTGTCCAGTTCGAGCCAGCCGCGACCGGATTCGCCCAGGATAGTCAACCGGGTCCGCAGGGCCTGCAGCGCAGGAATGAGGGTCCGGGGATCAGCCCCGGGCATCAGGGTAAGAAAAAGACCCGGTGGAAGAGCAGTATCCTGAAGTTGATCAAACTCCAGCCAAACCTGGCTGAAACTCCGCTGCAGCGGATCAGACCCCGACCAGGCGTTAAATACTGTAAGCAGGGTATCGATCGTGACCGAGGGATGTTGTTGGGCCAGGCGGTTGATCTGCCTGCGGTTACTTTCGTTCAGATTCAGACCCTGCTGCAGATCGAGACCCTCGTTAATCCCTCCAAGTCGATATTCAAAGCCGGCATAATGCACCGGCGGCAAGTGGCCGGCGATCTTTGCCAGGAAGCTGGCTGACGCATCATCAACCATCCAGCGGGGTAAGCGCGGAACGATGAGCTTGAGTGAATCATGGAGTGTGTTCATAGATCATTAGCCGCTGGCTTCATCCTGTGCAAAGCGTTTTTTAAAAGCTCATTGAAACCAGCATTGGGGCTGTGCGTTTCAGTGTACGTGCCTGCTCCCGGGTCCGCTATCAGCACTTCGCCGCGCCATTAGCGTTTATTATCACCGCAGAACCCTGATACATCCGGCAATTGGCTGCTGGTGCGCTTGCTGCCGTGCCGATAACCACGGAAGTCACTTTGAAACTGACTGATATTTGTGTCTCAAGTTACTGAAAAACAGAAGCGTTACCGCGCATATGGAGCGGATTTTCTCTCTGACATTCCGTTGGAATCCCTGGATGTCGTGACAGCGCATCATGAGCCCGTTCCCGCGTTAGTGCTGCAGGCCTGCCAGGCTGAAGAACTCGAGTCACCCAGACTGCAGCATGAGTTCTCGCTCAATCCCATGCATGAACGGGAATTAAGGGTTCGGTACGCGCATCTACCCGGTGTTGGGCAGGACCTGCCGGAGAAGAACCTTGAGCTGGAAGTTGTCGGCTTGATCCGCTTCCGGATTTCCTCACCTGGGCGCCTCAATTATGCCGCCAGCGACCAGTGCGAGCCCTGGCAGATCGAGTTCTGGTTTTTACATGTCTTCTTGCCTGTTTATCTGAGCCTGTTCCGAAGCGGGCAATTTTTTCACGGTGCCGCGGTAGAGCAGGGCGGCGTGGTTCAGGCCTTTGTCGGGCCCACACGCTCGGGCAAATCTACCCTGACTGAAGCCATGCTCGCGCGTGGCTACCGGCTTTTTGCCGACGACAAGTTCCGGGTAAGTAACCGTGACGGGGTGTTTTACGTGCATCCATCTCATGGACGTTTCCGGCCCTATCGAAAGTCCGAGGACCTGGGCCTGGTTGCCGAATATCGTGGCTCGTCAGCAATGCCCCTTGGCAATGTGTTCGTGCTGGAAAACTCAAATGAATACTTAAAGCCGGAAATAGCAAAATTAACCGGTTCGGCTGGCATTGCCCTCCTGACAGACCACCTTCTTTACCAGTTTTACTTGTCGCGTGCCCAGGGACTGCTTACCGCAACCGGCTTTGCCCAAGCCGGGTTAATCCATCGTTTGTCCCGGCCATGGGGACTGTCTCACCTGGAAGAAACTGCCGAATATCTGGACTCATGGCTGCAACAGAAATGATGCAGCTCAGGGGATCCGCCTTGTGAAACGGACTGATGTGGTGATCATTGGCGCGGGTCCGGCTGGCGGCGCCGCAGCGCTCGCACTGGCAGCAACTGGCCTGCACGTTGCCGTATTGGAGCAAGCGAAACTTCCCCGGCACAAGCCATGTGGCGGTTTGATGCCGGCCCGTGTTTTGCAGCGACTGGGCTGGGATTTCACCAGCCTGGTCAAGCATTCTGGAAGCCGGTTTCAGCTTTTCCAGAAATTACGCAGACCCGGTTGAGAAAGAACTGGGTGTCTCCGCGCTGCTGATTGTTGAACGTGCTGAATTTGACCAGGCAATGGTCCGGGAGGCCATCAATCGTTCTTCAGGAAGGGTTTCGCTCCATGAGGGCTGCAGGGTCACGGACATCGATGAAGACGGTCACGAGGTGTCCGTTCGATGCCGGGATGGCCAGATTTTTACCGGACGGGCCTTGATTGGTGCAGACGGTGTTAACGGTGTTACTGCAAAAAGGACAGGCCTGAATGCAGCCGCGCAAAGCGCCGTGGCGATTGATGCAGACCTGAGTGTCACAAGGTCCGCCCATGAGCGCTGGGCCGGCAAGGTCGGGTTCAACTTTTTCTGTATTCCAGGCGGCTACGGCTGGGTATTTCCCAAGGAAGCGGATCGCATAAGCGCGGGACTGCTCTCCTGGGCAGAGGCTGGCGGAATTCGCGCGGCCCTGGACGTGTTTATCGATAAAAACTTTGTTGCTTCAGAGATCGTCAGCAAAGTGACACATGGCTATCCCATCCCGGTCTACCTTGGCATGCAAAATCTCTCCCGCCGCAGAGTTTGCCTGGCCGGCGACGCGGCCAGCCTGGTTGACCCGGTCTCCGGTGAGGGGATCAGATTTGCTGTTGAAAGCGGTCTTCTGGCGGCACAAGCGGTTAAGCAACTGCTCATCGATGGAGATGAGCAGGCCCTTTGTGACGGTTATCCGGCCGCGCTGTCCGCAGGCGGCGGGGTATGTCAGGGGCTCGAGCATTCGCTGCGTTTTGTCAGCCTGGCGTTTCGGGGCAGTCCGGAATTTTTCTACAATCATCATATTGTTCAATCGAACCTGCCTTTTTATTGGTAATGAACGCATCTTCAAGCGAATATTTTGACGAACTGGAAGCGTTTTACGCCCACCCTGATATCGCTACATGGAAAGCGGTGCTGGGGACTGAACTTCACTATCACTTCGGATTTTTTCCGCACGGCAATGAAAGCCTGCAACAGGCATGCCGCCTTGCCGTGGAGTCGCTTTATCGCTGGCTGCCGCAGGGAAATTCAGTGCTCGATGCCGGTTGTGGCTGGGGCGGTCCGCTTAACATGCTGGTAAACGAGCGCGGTATGAGGGGGTCGGGGGTAACCATCAGCGACTTGCAGGCTTCTTACTGCAAAAGCCTTGGGCTGCGTGTCGAAAAAGCGAACCTTGAGAGTTACTCAATGAATGAGAACATTCGATACGGTCTTGCTGATCGGGAGCGTGGAACATATCCGTCAAAAGCGAAGGTTGTTTGAAGCATTGCGGGCCGGGGCTGACAGTCTTGTGATGCAAGTTACGTGCACAACCGACCTTTTGCGTTCTTTTCACCCCCGGAAGGTTCCACCAGGACATATGTTTTTTGAGACGCCAGAAATGATCTTGAGTCACCTCAAGGCCGCCGGATGGGGAGTTCGATCAGTTACTGACCAAAGCGCTCATATCAGGCCCACGCTCAGGTATTGGCTGGATGGAGTGCTCAGTCAATATGGTGAGGAAAAGCCGCCAGGTCACATGGGTGCACTAAAAGCCCTCTGCGAGTACGCTCTCAGTCATGGCGAATCATGGCAAAGGGCTAATCCACTGCTCGAAGTCTATGCAGAGTAGCCTTTGTGAAGGCCCTGAAGATGTTGACTTAATTCGGTGCTGCTAGGATAATCCGCACCCTTCGCCGTCAGGTGAAGTACACGCGCCCGTAGCTCAGCTGGATAGAGTACCTGGCTACGAACCAGGCGGTCGGAGGTTCGAATCCTTCCGGGCGCGCCATATTGAAGAACGGGCTCCGTCAGGAGCCCGTTTTTTTGGGTAAGATAGAAAAGTTCGGGGTGTAGCGCAGCCTGGTAGCGCAACTGCTTTGGGAGCAGTGGGTCGGGGGTTCAAATCCCTCCACCCCGACCAGTTTTATGATGTTAGGTAAGGCGCCTGTAGCTCAATTGGATAGAGCATCGGCCTTTGAGTGAGGAGCCCGTGCCGGGAAACAGAACCGGTACGGTGGACTGCACTGTAACGGGGAAACCTTAACAGGTCATGCTGATGGCAATCCCGTGGAAACCTGTGGTTCGTCGAAGGGCTCCGTAGAGACTATACGTGCAGCGCCTGAGATGGCGAAGAGATAGTCCAGACCCCAAACCTGGTCTCGGCCAGGGCCGCGAAAGCGGTAGTAGGTAAGCTAAGCCGGCGGTTGCAGGTTCGAGTCCTGCCGGGCGCGCCATTGCAAGTTGGAACAAACTCGACCCTTGCGGAAGATGAATTCAACTGCAAGAAGTTAGTGTAGAATATCGGTCCCGCTTCACAGCGGTAACGATTCAGGCCGATGGTCTGGAGACGTAATGATAACAATGGTGGGCGTAGCTCAGTTGGTAGAGCACCGGATTGTGATTCCGGCGGTCGTGGGTTCGAGCCCCATCGTCCACCCCATTTTTAAGATCTCCGGCTGCGGCCGGTTTTCTTTGGGCCATTAGCTCAATTGGTAGAGCAGTTGACTCTTAATCAATTGGTTCCAGGTTCGAGTCCTGGATGGCCCACCAAACCCCGGGGCCGGAGCAAAATCCGGCCCTGAGCTTGTGCAGTACCAGCTTTCGGAGAGGTGCCAGAGTGGTTGAATGGGCTCGCCTGGAAAGCGTGTATACGGTTTATAGCCGTATCGAGGGTTCGAATCCCTCCCTCTCCGCCAAACACAAAAATGCCCCGCCAAGCGGGGCTTTTTTGTTTTTGCCGCAGAGGTCGGTATATGGAGAACCCTGTCGCTTCAGCGACTGAAGGGTTCGAAAAAATTGCAGGAGCAATTTTTCACGAGCAAAGCGAGCCCGAAGGGTGAGGCCCAGGGATGGGCCGAATAATCCCTCCCTCTCCACCAACAACAAAAAAAGCCCCGCCAAGCAGTCCTTTTCTGCTGTTATCTTTACCGCAGGAAGCGCGAAATAGTCCCGCCCTTTTTAGATTGGTTCTGCATTCGGCATAATACAGCCCCGAACGTCAGAAACGTCAGCGCCTCATTTCATGGAAAAACCGTCCACCCGCTACCAGTGCGCCCCCGAAGTCCTGTTCCAGGAGGTCAACGGCGAAATCGTCCTGCTTGATCTCGAGGCGGAAACCTATTTCGGACTGAATGAGTCCGGGGCAATGGTCTGGCGGTTGCTGCAAGAAGAACGGGACGTTGAGCAGATCATCGCGCACCTGCTGACCGAGTTTGATGCCGAACCTGAAACGGTTGCACAGGACGTTCATGAGTTGCTGCAGCAGTTGGCTGATGCGCGACTGGTCTCACCGCTTTAGAATTCCCGGGTTTCCACAAGGACTCCGGACCACATGACGCGCACAGCCAATCTCAGAACCCCTCCTGCACCGCCTGATCACCGACGGCCTCAACGGCATGCTGGGCGCGGCGCCCGACTATTATGCCGTGACGTCGCGCGGCGCCAGCCTGGTGCTGTGCGGCGAACCGGTTGCTGACCTGAACTACATCAGCCTCAGTGCCGCTGATGCCTCGTCCCTGGAACAGGCGCGCGGCCATATTCACGAGGCGGACCGTCGCGGGCAACCGTTTATCCTGGCGGTGGCCGAATCGGTAGCAGACGAGGGTGCTCGCCTGTGCGAAGCCGAAGGCCTGGTGCACGCCACGTCATGGCCCTTGATGGTCTGTTCGAAGCGGGATAACGCAGCGACTTCCAAAGCGACGGTCGAGGTGTCGGTGGTTGCTGACACCGGGGCCCTGGACGCCATGGCCGCCGTCCTGGCAGATGCGTACGCCATGCCGCTTGCCGCAATCCAACGCGTTATGCCCTTAAGCCTGTACGACTCGCCCGGCATCGCCAGCTATATCGCGGCGCACGATGGCGGGGTGGAATCTTCCGTGACCATCACCCGCCACGGCAAGGTCCGCGGCGTATGGGCGATGGGCACCACGGCCGGCGCCCAGGGCAAGGGCATCGGCAAGGCCCTGCTGATCGAGGCCATGAACCGCGAGTGGGATGCGGGCGCCGAGGCGTTCTTCCTGGGCGCGACGCCGGCCGGTTTTCCGCTGTATCAGAAGCTGGGCTACGAGACGGTCAGCACCGCCGGGGTCTGGGTCCGGGGAGAGACCAGTCAGGCCTGAAGCCATCAGCGCCGGCAGCTGGCCGGAGGCGTTCAGGTCGACCGGCCTGTGGCTGGGATTTCTGCTGCATGGCGCTGTACCTGCGGCGGCGGTAATAGCCAGGGGCGCGTCACCGATACGGTCTGCGAAAACGACTCCGGAGGATATGTTTATCGCCCCGGACCAGTTTGCGCAGTGGATGAAATCAGGCAGCCGGAAAAATTAAGTGTTGGTATGATACGCGCGCTTTGGTTTCTGCGTTCGCGGAAGCAGGGTTGATCCAGGGAGCGGATTGACCCATCAACAATGGAATTTTATTTGCGGCGTCCGGCATCAGCCGGCGGCGCAGGTGTTTGTGCGGAGCAGGGGACGGCCAACGCACTGAACCATCAGCGGTTGCGGTTTGAGTCGTGCTGATTTCATACCGGTAAGAACAGCCATACCCCAAAAACGTTACAAGGCCCAGAAAAACACCATGCGTCATTTCCGCACCGCTCTGACCACGTTCCTGATCATCCTTGCCAGCCTGCTCTCTTTCACCAGCAACGCTTTTGCACAAACCGCGGGGATTTCCGAGGGGGTTCCCGCCGAGAGCCTGCTCGGTGAGCAGTTCTGCTTCACGACCCGCCTGACCAATACCGGTCCGCCAGGCTACGGTCCGTACTTTCGCATCGAGTTGCCGCCGCAGATCCAGCTCGATTCAGCCAGCTTTTTCGGTACCTCTACAGGCGTCAGCGTAACTGCGCTGGGTGTTTTCCCGCCGGCGCCCAATAACCAGATCACCGACCCCAGGATCAGTCAGCCGGTCACCGGAACAGCCGGCAACTCGCTGACCCTGGTGGTCCTGCCCATTGGTGCTGTCGTCGAGGGCGGACCGGACCTGGACCTGCAGCTGTGCGCCACCATCAGCCCTGACGCCGAACTCGCTGTGCCGCTGCCTGTCAATATCACCCCGGTTTACCAATTCGGCGACACGGCAACCGGCCGTAACGGACCCATCATCGGCACAACCGTCATCCAGGAGGTGACCCCGGTGCTGGTATCGCTCTCGAAAACCAGCGATGTGCCCGAGGGCGAACGGCCGCCCGGCGAGGTTTGGCCATTCGAGTACAGCATCTCCGCAGATATCGCGAATGGCGCAGTCATTTCACCCATTCGCATTGTTGACACGCTTCCGCCCCAGTTTCAGTTCGATGGCAGCCTGACCTTCACTGGCGGCGGCAACTGCACGGCAACCCAGTTGCCGGCCCTGGACAACCCCGGCGGAACCCTGGAGGTGGAGTGTGTGAATGTGCCGCCCGGCCAGCTGGGCGGTGGCGACCTGGTCGTCACCTACGGGGGCTACATCACCGACGTTTTGTCGGAGCTGAGCTGCGACACGGATGAGCTGACCAACCAGGCCCAGGGATTCGGCACCTACCTGCCGCCCCTGGGTGCACCACTGGATCTGGCCAGCAACGAGGTTGCCACTTCCCTGACGGCCAAGAACCTGGCCATCCAGAAATCCGCCGCCCCCGGGACCGTCGCCCCCACCTCGGCGGTGACCCTGACCCTGAATTCGCAGCTCACAGAATTCGATGATCTGTCGCAGCTGGTTATTGTCGAGACATTGCCGGACGGCCTGAACTTCGTTGCCCATGGCAACCTGAATATCAATGGCGCTGGTATTGGCATCACCCCGACGGTCATCGTTAACAGCGACTCCACCACCACCATCACCTACGACATCACCGCGGTAAGCGGCGTGCTCCCGGCCGGCAGCTCAATCACGCTGAGCTACAACGCGGTGGTGGCACTGACCTACGGCCAGACCGGCTTGCCGATCCTGGCCGGTGACACGCTGCCCACGACGACCGCCTCGACCTACCAGCTCGCCAGCTCGTCCACACCCTGTTCAGAAGGCAGCGGTGCATCCGTGAGTGTCGCGGTGCTGCAGGTGAGCAAGGAACTGCTCAACCCCCAGCCGCTGTACCGGCCGGGGGACGAGGCGGTGTTCCGCCTGACCCAGACCGTTCCGGCGGGCTCCACCAACAACGTCGTGTTCAAGGATTTCCTGCCGCTGCCGGCCTTCGACGTCGCGGCGCTGAACCTCAACACCGACATCGATAATGCGCCGGGTTCCGTGCGCCGCGGCCCCGGTGACACGGCGGGACTGACGCCCAGTTCAATCACGATTGATGTGCCGCAGAACGCGATCACCGTGGCCTGGCCCAACGTGGCCAATGGCAGTGCACGGGTGCTGCAGGTTGACCTGACCGCGACCGTGACCGGCGAGCCGTTTGCCGACGGCCTGTTCCTGACCAATATTTTCAACACCACCAACCGGACCACCACCGGAACGGTCATCACCAACCTCGATTCGGATGAGCTGAATATTGCCGCCCCGAGTCTCACGATCACCAAGGGGGTTGCCGCCACCAGCGGGCAGGGCAACATTTCCCCGCCGCCTTCATCGCTGCCGGTCGATGGCAACATCACCGGCGCGGACGGCAATGACCTGATCAGCTACCGCATCACGGTGGAAAACATCGGTAACGCCCTGGCCTACGAGGTGCTCGTAACGGATCCGGGTGTGCCGGCCGTGTTTGAATCCTGCACGGTCAACGGGGTGACGGACGGCAACGGCGCGTCGCTGGCCTTTACCGGCACCATCGACAGCGGCATCACCCTGACCGCGCCGCTGGGCTATGCCAACCCGGTTCCGGCCGATGCCATCTACGACAACACCGCTTTCGTGCAGGTCGATTGCCTGGTCTCCCCGCTCGTGGCACCGGACACCAGTTTTGAAAACACCGCCTCGGTGAGCTGGACCGCACTGCCGGGCGCCAGCCGCTTTCCGGATCAGACCGACAGCGCGACGGGCTCCATACGCTCAACGTCCATTCAGAAGCTGTTCGTGGCCACCTCCGAGCCGTCCACCAGCGACACGGCCAACCCGCCGCGCGCCGCGATCGGCGAAATCGTTCGCTACCGCCTGGTGCTTGAACTGCCGGAGGGCCGCATCAGCGACCTGAACTTCCGCGACCTGCTGCCCGGCTCCCTGCAGTTTGTGAATGACGGCTCGGCGACTGTTGCCTTTGTCAGCAACTCCGGCGGGGTGAGCTCCAGCACGCTCGGTATTCCCAACATCACGGGCAACGCGGCGGACCTGGCGAGCCTGCCCAGCAGCGCGCTCACCTTCGCGGTTCCCGCTGGCGCCATCGCCGGCGCGCCCTTCGGCCCGGGCACGGACCCGCGCTTCAACCTGGGCGCGGTCACCAACAGCGATTCCGACCCGGATGCGGAGTTCGTGGTGCTGGAGCTGAACGCGGTCGATGTCGAATGTCAATGGCAACAATCGCGACAACGTGTTCGCGGCCTTTTCCGGCGGGACGCAACCTGAACGGCAATTCCAACGCCGTGCGGGTCCGGCTGGCCGAACCCACGCTGACGCTGACCAAGGCCGCGGCGCCCTCCACGGGTGACGCCGGTGATGCGATTGCCTTCCTGATTACCCTGCGTAACGGTAGCGGGGTCAACGTCAGTCCGGCCTTTGATGTCACCCTGACGGACGTGCTGCCGGATGGCATCTCCGGGGTCAGCAACCTGGATGTCATCCCGTCGGCAGGGGACTGCACCAATCTGGGCACGGTCGATAATTCCGTCGGCGACAGCCTGGCCTTCTTTTTCAGCGAAATTCGTCCCGGTTGCGTGGTCGAGATCAGCTTCGACGCAACCCTGGACAACGACGTGGCGCCCGGTACGTTTATCGGCAACACGGCCAGTGGCAACTGGACGAGCTTGCCCGGCAGCAATGGCACGGTGGTCAACCCCACCGGTTCAGCGACGCCGGGAACGCCCGGCAGCATTTCCGGTGAGCGCGATGGCAGCGGCGGCGTGAATGACTATGCCGATTCCGACCTGGCAGTGGTCGATGTGCCGGGCGTGGGTATCACCAAGCGGGTGATTGCTACCGACCAGGCGGCCAGTGGCACGTCAGAGTACCGCCCGGGTGTGACGGATCTCCTGATTGGTGAGACGGCAACCTTTGAGCTGGTGGCGACCCTGCCTGAAGGCCTTACGCCTTCCCTGGTCATCACCGATACGCTCCCCTACACCAACGGGGTGATGCGCATTGAATCCGCGCGGGTGGTCAGCGTGGGCAACAGCCTGACTGCTGATAACCCTGCGCCGGTTGGCGTGATTGACGATCTGCAGCTGGCGGACGGCATCGAAGAGACGGTCAGCTTTGATTTTGGCGCGGTAGTGAACACCCCGGACGGTCCCAGCACGCCCGACGACCAGGTGGTCATCGAGGTCGTGGCAACGCTGGTGAACGTGCCGGCCAACCGCAACGGGGATGAGCTCAACAACCGCGTGCTGGTGCAGTTCGGCAGCGGCCTGGACGCCTCCGCCACGGCGCCGCTGGACGTGATCGAGCCGGTGCTCAACGTGGTCAAGACCGGCAGCATCAGCCAGGGTGACGCCGGCGACCCGGTGACCTACACCGTGACCATCAGCCACGCCAGCAGCTCCACGGCCATCGCGCAGGACCTGGTCCTGGAAGACATCCTGCCGTCCCAGCTGCTGCTGACACCCGGCAGCATCGTGGTCACCAGCGGCCCGGATTTTGTCGTGTCATCAGACGCCGGCAATACGGTTGCGGCCGGCTGGACCGATCTGCCGCTTGGCGAAGAGATCGTGCTCCAGTACCAGGCACAGCTGCAGCAGTCCGTGCAGCCGGGTGAGACCATCACCAACACCGTCGACGTGGCCTGGGACTCCATTCCCGGCCCGAATCCGGACGAGCGGGTCAACAACGCGGCCAATAGCCACTCCATCATCATCACCGCACCGGGCGTGGACAAGATCGTGTTCGCCACGAGCGAGGCCGGGACCGGCAGCGACCAGTTCGGCCCGCCGGAGGACCTGACCATTGGCGAAGTGGTGACCTACGTGTTTACCGTGGAATTGCCGGAAGGCACCACCAACAATGCGGTGGTCGTTGACCAGCTGCCGACGGGTTCCAGCGTCCTGCAACTGCTCTCCTCATCCCTGGTCAGCATTGGCGCCAACCTGTCTGGTCCGGGGTCTGCCGGTACCGCCCCAGGCCGGGGTGGTCAGCGATTCCAATGCTGATGGAGTCAATGACCGGGCGGTCTGGACGCTCGGCACCATCATCAATACGCCGGACGGTGTGGCTGATGATGACGACCTGCTGACCTTCGAAGTGATCGCTGTAGTGCTGGATGTGCCTGCCAACCAGAGCGGTGACCAGGAGCAGCTGAACATTGCCGCCATTACCTCGAGTTCGGCAAACAGCAGCGGCACCGCCGCCGTGGACATCGTGGCGCCCGACGTGGTGCTGCGCAAGTCGGTGCTGAATCCGGCCGACGGCTTCGTCGACGCCGGCGATTCGGTGACCATGCGCCTGGTCATTGACCACAGCAACAACAGCACCGCTGACAGCTACGACAACATCGTGACGGACGCCCTGCCGGCCGGATTGAGCTGGGTAGGGGACAACACGGTGGTCAGTGATTGCCCCGGACTGGTCATCGATTCCTCGTTGGCGCCGGACATCATTTTCACCTTCGCAGAGCTGACGCTGAACGTCGACAGCTGCCAGATCGACTATGAACTGGTCGTCGACGATGACGTGCAGCCGACCCAGCAACTGCAGAACTCCGCCATGCTGGAATACGCTTCCACGCCGGTGTTTGTCGACGGCCGGACCCGTATCGGCATGTCTGCGGCAGTGGCCAGCGTGGTGGTGATTGCCCCGACCCTGGTCAAGGTGGCGGTCGATACGTCCCAGCCCGACACCACGCTCGACCAGGGTGACCCGACCCTGCTGGACCTGACCATTGGCGAGACGGTGACTTACCAGCTCACGATCGTGTTGCCGGAGGGCGTGGTTCCCGATGCGGTGTTGATCGACGCGCTGCCGGCCGATGCCGATGGCGTCATTGAGCTGATTGGCGCGAGTGTCGCCTCGGTGGGCGCCAATATATCAACCACCCTGCCGGGTACGCCGGTCTTTTCCGACCAGCGTCTGAACGACGGCCTGTCCGATACGGCGACGCTGGACTTTGGCACGATCACCAACACCCCGGACGGCCAGGAAACCATCGCCGACCGCATCGTGGTGGAGATTGTTGGCCGCGTGGTGGATGTGGCGCCCAACCAGGCCGGCCGCGTGTTGTCCAACCTGGCGCTGTTCACGTCCAGCATCGGCACGCTGGAGGATACGGCGGATGTTGAAGTCGTCGCGCCCGAGCTGAGCCTTGCCAAGGACATGAGCCTGCAGACCGACGGCCTGGTGCGCATCGTGCTGCAGTTGGAAAACACGGGCACGGCGCCGGCCTACGACATCGAAATCACCGACGTGCTGAACGACGCCGACTGGCTGGTGTCCGCCCTGGCAACGCAGTCCGTATCCACCGGCTTTGAGCTGGAGGTGCAGGCCGATACGCCGGCACCCGGGCAACAGACCGTGCGCTTTGTCACGGACCCGCTGGCCGTGTCTCCGGCCGGCACCGTGCCGGTGGGCGGCCTGGTGAGCGCGGTCTTCGAAGTGCCGCTGGCCGTGCTGCCGCCGGACCCCAACCCCCTGCCGAACGAGGCAGACCTGGAGGCGGCCGATACCTTGCCCGGCGATGACGACACGGCCCGTGACCTGGCGCCCCTGAATGCGGCGGCGTCCATAGCCGTGCCCGAGCTCGAACTGCTTAAAACCGCTGCGCTGCAGGGGGATAACGACAGTTCCGGTTCCATCACGGCCGGCGATACCCTGCGCTATACCCTGGTGCTGGAGAATATCGGTGCCGGACCCGCCACCGCGCTGGTTGTTGATGACACACCGGATGCCAATTCCGAACTGATTGCCGGCACGGTAACGAGCAGTGCCGGTGTGGTTAGCATCGGCAACACGGGTGGTGACACTACGGTGCAGGTCAGCGTGCCCACCCTGGCCGTTGGCGAGACCGTCACCATCACCTATGACACGGTCATCAACAACCCGCTGCCGGCGGGGGTTGAGTCGGTTGTCAACCAGGCCATCGTGGACAGCGAGGAGTTGCCGCCGACCCTGAGTGATGACCCCACCGACCCGACCGGTGACAGCGATCCCACCGTGGTGCCGGTTGTGGCCCAGCCCGACCTCGTCCTCGACAAGGACGATGGCGGGGCAACGGCAACAGCCGGTGGCCCGATCGCCTGGACACTGGGCTATGAAAACGTGGGCACCCAGGACGCCAGCGGCGTGGTGCTCACCGACACGGTGCCGGACAACACGACCTTTGATGCCGCGGCCAGCACCAGTGGCTGGGTCTGTGTGCCGAATACCGCCCCGGGCGCCGTGTGTTCGCTTGCGGTGGGAGACCTGGCCGCGGGTGACGGCGGTAACGCCACGTTCGCGGTGCGCGTTGATGCCAGCCTGCCACCGGGTGTCGAGCAGATCAGCAATACCGCGCGGGTTGCAGATGACGGCAGCAATGGCGATGACCCGACCCCGGACAACAACACGGCGTCGGACAATACGCCGCTGGATGCCGTGCCCGACCTGGCGATCAGCAAGGATGACGGCGGCGCTACCGGCGTGCCGGGGCAACTGCTGAGCTGGGCCTTGCAGGTGACCAACGTGGGCGCCCAGGGCGCGAGCGGCGTGACGATTTCGGACCAGGTGCCGGCCAACACGAGCTTTGACGCGGCAGGCAGCACCCCCGGCTGGAATTGCGTACCAAATACGAACGCCGGCAGCGTGTGCACCCTCGGTATCGGTAATGTGCTGGTGGGTGATGTGGCCGCTGCCAGCTTTACCGTGCGCATTGACGACCCGCTGGATGCCGGCGTTCGCGCGGTGAACAATACCGCCACGGTCAGCGACGACGGCGCCAACGGTGCGGATCCCAACCTGGACAACAACCGCGATTCGGACAGCGCGCCGCTGGGCACGTCCATTGACCTGGCCATTACCAAGACTGACGGCGGCATTACTGCCCAGCCCGGAGGCACGATCAGCTACACGCTGGCCTACCGGAACGTCGGCAACCAGGGCGTGACCGGCGTGGTCATCAACGAGACCGTGCCCCTGGACACGCAGTTCTCGGCCGCCGACAGCACGCCGGGCTGGGTGTGCGTTCCCAACGCCCTGGCGGGCAGCAGTTGCAGCCTGGCCGTAGGCGGCCTGGCAGCAGGCGGGCAGGGCACGGCGAGCTTTGCCGTGGTGCTTGATGACCCGGTTCCGGAGAGCGTCACCGCGGTGTTCAACGCGGTCACCATCACCGATGACGGCAGCAACGGGGCGGACATCAACCCGGCCGACAACCGGGCGGTGGAAACCACCCCGACCGATATCGAGGTCGCGCTGGGGCTGGTGAAAGTCCTGTCCGGCGCCCCGGATCCGATCGAGGTCGGCTCGCTGCTCGAGTACACGCTGACCGCCACCAACCAGGGCAACACGGCGTTGACGAACGTTATCGTGAGCGACGACCTGATCACGCCTACCGGCGGCACCACGCCCTGCGCGCGGCTTGAGCCGCAGGAGCAGTGCACGTTGATCGGTACCTACGTGGTGGTTCAGGAAGATGTGAACCGGGGCTCGGTTGATAACACCGGCACCGCCGTGAGCGATCAGGAAGGTCCGGTGCAGGACCAGGTCAGCGTCCCGGTACCGCAAAGCATCGCGTTGAGCCTGGTCAAGCAGGCCACCCTCGTTGACGAAAACGGTGACGGCACCGGCAACGTGAATGAAACCATCAACTACGAGCTGATTGCCAGCAACGACGGAAACACCACCCTGACCGGCGTGGAAATCACCGATCCGCTGCTGGGCGCCCTCGACTGTGTGCCGGGCCAACCGGCGGTTCTGGATCCGGGCGCGACGCTCACCTGCACCGGAAGCTACCTGATTACTTTCCGTGACACGCAGCTGGGCTCGGTGCTCAATACGGCAACGGTGGTGGGTGAGGGTCCGGCTTCACAGGTCCTGAGTGACACGGCGGAAGCGTCTGTTCCCACCGGCTCGCGCCCCGGCATCACGGTGGGCATTCCGGTCAATCACCGCCTGGCGCTGCTTGTTCTGCTGCTGCTGATGTCCGGCGCGGTGATCGTTCAGCGCCGGAGGGTATTCGGCGACCGTCCCTGGGGACGCCGGCTTTAAGCACGGGCGCCATCCACATGGCGCCCGTCTGCTAGAGGCGTTTTGCGAGAACGACCCCGGCACGGGAACCGGAGTCGATTAGCCAGTCCCAGCAGCGGCCGGGCAGGGAACGCCCGCCCGCGGTCCGCTCCTGGGCATCGTCACGATGGTGCACCTCGTCCTCGCGGAACGACTCCAGGATCCCGCGCAGCTCATCGAGCCGGGGTTCGTGCCGCATGGCCCGGACCTGGTCCCGGTAGTGTCCGTCGACAAACTGCTCGACCGCGGCAATGGTCCGGAACACGTGATCCGCGCCCCCCAGCGCGGCGCCCGCTCCCAGCACCCAGCCGCACAGCCGCCACAGCGGCAGGGCGTGACTCCGCGCCTGCGGGCTCAGCCAGGCATCAAAAAACGCCAGGTGGCGCTGCTCCGTGACCAGGTGCTGGCGGGCAAATTCGCGCACCGTTTGATCCCGGCTGACCGCCAGGATGCCGTGGTAGATCTGCACCGCGCCGGCCTCGCCGGCGTGGTCGGAACGCAGTTCGCGAATCAGCGCGCGGGACAGGGGCAGGGTGTGAATCGGGGCCGGGGTGATTCATGCACGGCATTGTCCCGGCCAAACGATCAAGTGCAGGTCAAAGTTGCAACCGCTCGCGGGCAGGCGCGGCAACACCGCGTTTTCACCCGGATTCCTGCATACTTCAAATATGTCATTACCAACCCTTGATCGCGCGCCCCGGGGCCTGCGCTGAGATGCCGCGCGCCGCTACCATGGCAGACTGGATCGCGCTGTTCGCGCTGACCATTTTCTGGGGCACGTCGTTCCTGTTTATCGAATTGGCGCTGAAGGCCTTTCCGCCCGCGGTGCTCGTGGCTGCACGCATCGCCCTGGGGGCGCTCGCCCTGTTGCTGTTCTCCTGGTTCAGCGGCGTGCGCCTGCCGCGGGAAGGGCGGGTGTGGGCCGTGTGGGCGGTGATTGCCTTGCTGGGCATTATCCTGCCCATGCGCTTTACCGCCTGGGGCCAGCAGTACGTGTCCTCGGCGGAGGCCGGGGTGCTGATGGCCATCAGTCCGCTGTTTGTTTACACGCTGTCGCATTTCTTTTTGCCCGGTGAGCGCCTGACCCTGCTGCGCCTGGGCGGCTTTGTGCTGGGCTTTAGCGGGGTGATCCTGGTGATCGGCCCGGCGTCCCTGGGCAACTGGTCCGGGAATATGCACCTGTTCGGTCTGCTGGCCATCCTGGGCGCAGCGCTGAGCTATTCGCTCAACAGCGTCTTTGCACGCCGCATGAGCGTCAACCAGGACCCGATGGCGCTGGCCACCGGCACCATCCTGCTGGCCGCCCTGATTGCCGCACCTTCCGGCATTGCCAACCTTGATGCCGTGCAGCTTCCCGCCGGATTCATTCCCTGGATGTCGCTGGCCGTGCTGGGACTGATCTGCTCCGGCTTTGCCTCCATGCTGTATTTTCGCCTGATCCAGGGCCCCGGCCCGGCCTTTACCACCACGGTGACCTACCTGGTGCCGGCCTGGGCCGTGTTGGCCGGCGCGCTGGTGCTGCAGGAAACGCTGCCCCTGCGGGTCTACGCCGGGCTCGGCCTGATCCTGGGCGGTATTGCCCTGAGTGAGCTGGGTGGCGCCTGGCGCCGCCGCAGGCTGGCGCGCCGGCGTGCGGACGGGTTGCAGACACCGGTCTGAAGGTATTGACCGGCACGCCGGCCGGCGCCCGCGCTAGTCCCGGGTGTCCTGCGCCGTCAGCCTTTTATCCATGACCTGTCGCCACAGCGGCGGCAGCAATGCAACGAGCACCGCCGTCGCATAGCCGAAGGGCAGCTGCGGCGCTTCGCTGCTGCGTTGCAGGGCAGGGAAGGGGCGGGTCGGGTTGACATGGTGGTCCGCGTGCCGGGGCAACTGGATCAGCAGCGCGTTGCTGAGCCAGAAATCCGCATCCCAGCTGTGTTGCTTGCGCGGCGGCTCGAAGCGGCCATTCTCCAGCCGCTGGCGGCGCAGTCCGTAGTGCTCCACGTAGTTGACCACCTCCAGCAGGGCTGCCGCGCCGATGGCCTGGCCCACAAATACGAATCCCGCCAGGACGCCCCAGTTCAGCACCACGGCCAGGGTGAGCGCGGCGCTGATGCCGTACCAGGCCAGCATCTCGTTCATCCACGGCGGGCGTCCCGCCCGGCGCGCGGCCTCGGCCCCCAGCGCCCAGCCGCAGCGGGTGTTCAACAGCAATGCCCGCGGCACCTGCGTGTAGACACTGCTGCCCCTGGGTGCGGAACTGGGATCTTCCGGCGTGGCGACCTTTACGTGATGCCAGCGCGGGTGCTCCAGCTTGAAGCAGCCATACCAGGTGCAGGACAGCAGCAGGCCGCCGAGCTGTTGCTGCCAGGCGCTGCGGCGATGGATCAGTTCGTGCGCGACATTGATGGCGATCACGCCGCCGGCATTGGCCAGGGAAACGACCCAGCCCAGCAGCGCCAGCGGCGGAAAGTCCGCGGGGTGTTTGGCCACTGTCGCCAGGGCCCAGCCCAGCACAGCGAAATAGCTGATGGCCGCGACAGCAGGCACCGCCGTGTCGCTTATGGCCGAGCGGGTGTCCGGCGCGGGGTCGCGAACATCGCGACCGATGAGGGCATCCGCCACGGGCAGCAGCACGAACAGCACCAGCGGGGTCAGCCAGGCAAACAGCACCTCGAAGCCCGGTTGCCCGCGCAGGGCCCATCCCAGTGGTATCAGCAGGGGTACCAGGACGGCCAGCCAGTAGGCCAGGTGGGTAAACCTCAAAGGAAAGCGCCGCGCCCGCGTCATGCGTCGAGCTTAGCAGAGTCGCGTGGCGGCTTAAGCCCGGCTTTTGCGCGGGCCAGGCCAGCACCTTTGATGGCTGGGTACGTCTTGAAATGCGCCCGGTGCGTCTACACTTACCTGTTGCGCGAACTACACACCTTGCGTTTGTCTTTTCAGGTAAAATGGAACGCTGGCTTGGCGTCTTAAGATGCGAAAGTGGCGGAATTGGTAGACGCGCTGGATTTAGGTTCCAGTGGGGCAACCCGTGGGAGTTCGAGTCTCCCCTTTCGCACCACTTTGACGTGATCAATGCAACGATTTCCCGCCCGGTCCACCGCTGGCCCGGCCCGCAGACCCCGCCGCCGTAACGTCTCCCCGCAAGCAGGGCGTTCCGAACAGAGCAGGGCTATTGATAAGGAAGGTTTAGTTTCATGCAAGTAACGGTTGAGAATTCAGGTGGTCTGCAACGCCGCCTGACCGTACAGGTGCCCGCCGGAGAAGTGCTGGGCAAGATCGAGGAACGTCTGCGCGAGATTGGCAAGACAGCGCGCCTGAAGGGGTTCCGACCGGGTCGCATTCCGATGAACGTGCTCAAGCAGCGCTACGGCAGCAGTGTCCGGAACGAGATCCTGTCCCAGACGATGCAGTCCTCGCTCTACGATGCCATTCGCCAGGAGTCGCTCAAGCCTGCCGGTAACCCGGTGATCGAGAGCGTGCCCGAGCTGGAAGGCGACAAGGATCTCGAGTTCACCGCGACCATCGAGGTGTTCCCGGAATTCGGGAAAATCGATCCGGCTGAGCCTGGATCTGAAGGCGCCGGAAACCGAGATTTCCGATGCGGACATTGACGAAATGCTGCAAACCCTTGCGCGAGCAGCGCCGGGACTGGGCCGCGGTAGAGCGCAAGCCGAAGCAAGGGCGACCAGGTGCTGTTTGAGTATGCCGCGAGCACCGACGACGGCCGTTATCCGGAAGAGGGCATGACCCTGCTGGGCATCATCATCGGCCAGTCAGGCTTCGACGAGCTGGAAAAAGTGCTCAAGAAGCAGGCGCCCGGTACCGAAGTCGAGGTGGAGCTGACCTTTCCTGACCAGTTCAACGTTGATGAGCTGGCGGGCAAGACGGCCATGACCACCATCAAGGTGGACAGTGTTCGCGAAGAGACCCTGCCCGAGATCGACGAGGAGTTCATCCGGTCGTTTGCCATTGAAAGCGGCGCCATGGACGAGATGCGCTCGGAAGTGCGCGCCAACCTCGAACGGGAACTGAAAGGCGCCCGCCTGACCTACGTGAAAACCCAGGTGCTCAAGCGCCTGATCGACGTCTTCCCGGAGCTGGAAGTGCCCGAGTCCATGGTGCACAACGAGGCCAGCCAGCTGCAGGCGCGTGATGCGCAGCAGCGGGGTGAACAACCGGACAATCAGCAAGGTCGAAAAGTACATGGACATCGCCCGCCGGCGCGTCAAGGCGGGTCTGCTGATCGGCGAAATTGCCCGCCAGAACGACATCCTGGTTGACGGCGCCCGGGTCCGGCAAGCCATTGAGACCGTGGCGGATACCTACGAGCAGTCGCAGGAAGTGGTGCAGATGTACTACAACAACCCGGAAATGATGCGGGCCATCGAGAGCTCCGTGCTCGAAGAACAGGTGGTTGACTGGGCGCTCGAGAACGCTAAAGTGGAGGCGCAAGCCATGAGCTTCAAAGAACTGATCAATGCCGCAGCCGAATCAGCGCAAGGGACTATGAGTATGGAAACCAAGGCCCTTAACCTGGTCCCGATGGTGGTCGAGCAGACCGCCCGCGGTGAGCGTGCCTACGATATCTACTCGCGCCTGCTCAAGGAGCGCGTGGTTTTCGTGGTCGGACCGATTGACGACCACATGGCCAACCTGGTGGTCGCGCAGTTGTTGTTCCTCGAGTCGGAAAACCCGGACAAGGACATCAACCTCTACATCAACTCGCCCGGGTGGCGTGGTCACTGCCGGCCTGGCGATTTACGACACCATGCAGTTCATCAAGCCCGACGTTTCCACCATGTGGTGGGGCAGGCGGCCAGCATGGGCGCGCGTGTTGCTGGCGGCCGGCGCCAAGGGCAAGCGCTACAGCCTGCCGCATTCGCGCGTCATGATTCACCAGCCGCTGGGCGGTTTCCAGGGCCAGGCGACGGATATCGATATCCACGCCCGCGAGATCCTGAAAATCCGCGAGCAACTGAACGAACTGCTGGCGAGTCACACGGGCAGCCGGTTGAGACCATCGCCAATGATACCGAGCGCGATAACTTCATGGGCGCCGGACATGGCCAAGGACTACGGTCTGATTGACCACGTGCTTGACACACAGCAAGCAAGAAGCGAAGAAATAAAGTATCGTTTCAGTTCGATAGAGCGTATAGTTAGAACAGCATTGAGGAAGATAGCGACCGAATGAGCGATAAAGAGCAAGGCGGCAACGACGGCAAGATCCTGTACTGCTCCTTCTGCGGCAAAAGCCAGCACGAGGTGCGCAAGCTGATTGCCGGACCCAGTGTCTACATCTGCGATGAGTGCGTTGAGCTGTGCAACGACATCATCCGCGAGGAGCTGGAAGAAGCCAGCGGCACAGATCGCGAGTCCCTGCCCATTCCGCGGGAAATCCACGCCTTCCTGGACGAGTACGTCATCGGCCAGGAAGAGGCCAAGAAAGTGCTCGTCGGTGGCGGTGTACAACCACTACAAGCGCCTTGAGCCCGGTCGCAATGACGAAGACATCGAGCTGACCAAGAGCAACATCCTGCTCATCGGTCCCACCGGCTCGGGCAAGACCCTGCTGGCCGAAACGCTGGCGCGCATGCTGAACGTGCCGTTCACCATTGCCGATGCCACCACGCTGACCGAAGCCGGTTACGTGGGCGAGGACGTGGAAAACATCATCCAGAAGCTGCTGCAGAAGTGCGATTACGATGTGGAGAAGGCCCAGACCGGCATTGTCTACATCGACGAAATCGACAAGGTTTCGCGCAAGGCGGAAAACCCCTCCATCACCCGCGATGTGTCCGGGGAAGGCGTGCAGCAGGCGCTGCTCAAGCTGATCGAAGGCACCGTCGCCTCGGTGCCGCCGCAGGGCGGCCGTAAGCATCCGCAGCAGGAGTTCCTGCAGGTCAACACCGGCCAGATCCTGTTTATCTGCGGTGGCGCCTTTGCCGGCCTGGAAAAAGTCATCCAGGACCGCTCCGCCAAGTCCGGTATCGGCTTCTCCGCCGTAGGTGAAGTCCATCGAGAACAAGGTCGACATCGGCGAAATGCTGGCCAAGGTAGAGCCGGAAGACCTGGTCAAGTACGGCCTGATCCCCGAGTTTGTCGGCCGCCTGCCGGTGGTCGCCACGCTGCGGGAGCTGGACGAGGACGCCCTGGTGCGGATCCTGGTCGAGCCGCAAGAACGCCCTGGTCAAGCAGTACGGCCTGCTGTTCCAGATGGAAGGCTGCGAGCTCGACATCCGTGACGATGCCCTGCGCGCCATTGCCCGCAAGGCCATGGCCCGCAAAACCGGCGCCCGCGGCCTGCGCACCATCCTCGAGAGCGTGCTGCTCGACTCCATGTACGAGCTGCCGTCCATGGAAGGCGTCACCAAGGTCGTGGTCGACGAGTCCGTGATCGAAGGCGAGGCCGAGCCGTTGATGCTGTACGAGAACCAGCCGCAGACTGCCAGCGGCCAGGAATAGGTCATCAGCCGTCATCCTCGCCGGCCCTGGCGAGGTGATTCAGGCCGGTTCCGGTTTGAATTCGCGCATTCCGCTCCAATATCTAGGATATCTCCAGCCGGGTGACCCCGGCTTCATGTATTCTTGATCACAGCGTGTTGCAGCTGTTCCGCTGTAACCCCGGAACGGAACATCGAATGTCTGAAACTGAAAATACTGTACCCGCGACCCAGCCCACGCCGGTACTGAGCCTGCGTGACGTGGTGGTTTATCCCTACATGGTCATACCGCTGTTCGTGGGTCGTGAGCGCTCCATCCAGGCGCTGGACCAGGCCATGAACGTGGACAAACGCATCCTGCTGGTCACGCAGAAAAGCCCGGATGTGGATGAGCCGGGCATCGACGACCTGTATGACGTCGGCACCCTGTCCACCGTGCTGCAGTTGCTGCGCCTGCCCGATGGCACCACCAAGGTGCTGGTCGAAGGTGGCGAGCGTGTCAAGATCACCAGGCTCACCGAAGAATGACGAGTACTTCGAAGGTCAGTGGGAGCCGCTCGACAGCACGGTGACGGCGGGCGAAAAAGAGCTGGAAGTAGCCATGCGCTCCCTGGTGGGCGTGTTCGAGCAGTACGTCAAGCTCAACCGCAAGATTCCGCCGGAACTGCTCACCACCCTGGCCGGCATCGACGATCCCTCGCGCCTGGCCGATACGGTTGCGGCGCACCTGTCCATCCGCCTGGAGCAAAAGCAGGAACTGCTGGAAATGGGCAGCGCCCATGCCAACGCATCGAGCACCTGATGGGCCTGGTGGAAGGCGAGATGGAGGTTCTGCAGCTGGAAAAGCGCATCCGCGGGCGGGTCAAGACGCAGATGGAGAAGTGCCAGCGCGAGTACTACCTGAACGAACAGATGAAGGCCATCCAGAAAGAGCTGGGTGACCTGGACGACGCGCCCAACGACCTGGAAGACCTGGAGCGCCGCATCGAAGAGGCGGGCATGAGCGCGGAGGCCAAGAAAAAATCGCGTCTCGGAGCTCAACAAGCTCAAGATGATGTCGCCGATGTCGGCCGAGGCGACCGTGGTGCGCAACTACATCGACTGGATCCTGTCGGTGCCGTGGAAGAAGCGCTCGCGGGTCATGAAGCAACTCGACAAGGCCGAGGCGATCCTCGAGGCCGACCACTACGGCCTGGAGAAGGTCAAGGAGCGCATTCTCGAGTACCTGGCCGTACAGCAGCGTGTGAAGGCCATGAAGGGCCCGATACTGTGCCTGGTGGGCCCGCCGGGTGTGGGTAAAACCTCCCTGGGCCGTTCCATCGCCAGCGCGACCGGGCGCAAGTTCGTGCGCATGAGCCTGGGCGGCGTGCGTGACGAGGCCGAGATCCGCGGTCACCGTCGCACCTATATCGGCTCCATGCCGGGGCGCCTGGTGCAGAACATGGCCAAGGTCGGCACGCGCAATCCGCTGTTCATGCTCGATGAGCTGGACAAGATGTCCATGGACTTCCGTGGCGACCCGTCGTCGGCGCTGCTCGAAGTGCTCGACCCGGAACAGAACCATGCCTTCAACGACCACTACCTGGAGGTCGATCTGGACCTGTAGCGAGGTCATGTTCATCGCCACGGCCAACTCCCTGAACATCCCGGGCCCGCTGCTGGACCGCATGGAAGTGATCCGCATTCCCGGCTACACCGAGGATGAGAAGCAGACTATTGCCGAACGCTACCTGCTGCCCAAGCAGATGGAGCAGCACGGCCTGCGCGACGATGAACTGACCGTCTCCGAACAGGTATTGCTGGACATCATCCGCTATTACACGCGTGAGTCCGGGGTGCGTAACCTGGAGCGAGAGATTGCCAAGATCTGCCGCAAGACGTCAAGACGCCTGGCGCTGGAGAAGGGCCGCAAATCCCTGTCCGTGACCGCGCGCAACCTGGAGTCCTTCCTGGGTGTGAAGCGTTTCAGCTACGGCGTGGCCGAGGAAACGAACGAGGTCGGGCAGGTCACCGGCCTGGCGTGGACCGAGGTGGGCGGCGAGCTGCTGACCATCGAGGCCACCCTGGTGCCCGGCAAGGGCGCGCTGACCTTTACCGGTCACCTCGGCGATGTGATGAAGGAGTCGATCCAGGCCGCCATGACGGTGGTGCGCAGCCGCGCGAAGCTGCTGGGTATCGACGAGGACTTCCACAAGACCATGGACGCCCACGTGCACGTGCCGGAAGGCGCCACGCCCAAGGACGGGCCCAGCGCGGGTATTGCCATGTGCACGGCGATTGTATCGGCGCTGACACGCATCCCGGTGCGCGCCGATGTGGCCATGACCGGTGAGATCACCCTGCGCGGCAAGGTGCTGCCGATTGGCGGCCTGAAGGAAAAACTGCTGGCGGCCCATCGCGGTGGCATGCGCATGGTGATCATTCCCAAGGAAAACGAAAAGGACCTGGCGGATATTCCGAAGAACATTATCCGCAAGCTGGACATCCGTCCGGTCGCGACCATTGACGAGGTGCTGAACCTGGCGCTGGTGGAAGTGCCGGTGGGTGAGAAATTGCTGGTCGAAAATGAAAAGGCTTCAGTGAAAGACGCTGAGGCCGATGCGGAAAAGATTCGACCGCATTGAGCGACCTGGATCCGGGTTAAACAAGCGGCGCTTCGGCGCCGCTTTTTTGTGTTGCGGTGGTCAGAAGCCCGGGGTTCGACGTGCTGACGGCAAGCTGTTAGAAACTCGTTAAAGCGACTCATTTGCGGGGTTCCGATACAAATTAGGCGCTTGCCCGCGCTAGCTCATCCTTTCCCTCCGAAAACCGCCTGAAAAGCTGTTGCGCCTTTCGTTGGGGGTGTATTAGTATCTCCCGCACGCTACGCAGGCCGCGACCTGCAAGCCTCCCGGGTTAAAAAGGCAAGCCCGGGGTTAAGGGGATTTTTCGAATGGTTCAATGCTTTGCCATCACCCTGATACAGCCCATGCCAATTCGCAAGACACTTGATAAAACAATTGGAGTGCAAGAATGAACAAATCTGAACTTATTGATGCAATTGCTGATTCCGCCGGTCTGACCAAGGCCGACGCTGGTCGCGCGCTTGACGCCGCCACGGACAGCATTGCCAAGGCCCTGCAGCAGGGCAACACCGTGTCCCTGGTTGGCTTCGGTACCTTCACCGTGCGTCACCGTGCCGCGCGTACCGGCCGTAACCCGCGCACCGGTGAAACGATCAAAATCAAGGCCTCAAACAATCCCGCGTTCAAGGCTGGTAAAGCCCTTAAGGATGCCGTAAACTGACGCGCCTTTCGCGGGTGCTTAGCTCAGTTGGGAGAGCATCGCCCTTACAAGGCGAGGGTCGGCGGTTCGAGCCCGTCAGCACCCACCAGTAAAAAATGGAGTGGTAGTTCAGTTGGTTAGAATACCGGCCTGTCACGCCGGGGGTCGCGGGTTCGAGTCCCGTCCACTCCGCCACTACCGAGAAGGGCGCCACCGGCGCCCTTTTCTTTAATGGGATTTAAAGTTTGGCCCTGTAGCAATTAACAGGCGCCTGGCGAGGCCCGCAGCGGCTTGCTCGCCGCGCCACAACAGATGGATGTCTCGGCAACATGGTTCTTCAAGTAATACGTGAGCGACTGACTGGACCCGCACTGTGGGTAATTCTCGGAATCCTGATTGTTCCCTTTGCCTTCGTTGGTGTGAACGAATACCTGTCTTCCGGCAGCGGTAACCAGGTGGCATTGGTGAACGACGAGGAGATCACCTTCGAGGCCTTCAATCAGAGCTTCATCAACTATCGACGGGGCATGCAACAGCGCATGGGCGAGGCGTTCAATCCGGCGGAATACGACAGTCTCGTGGCGCGCCTGGAGTACCTCGACCAGATGATTGACGAGGAACTGCTCCGCCAGGCGGCCATGGACATGGACCTGGCCGTGGACGATGCGCGCCTCGCCGAGACCATTCGCAGTATTCCCGCCTTCCAGGTCGAGGGCGTGTTTAATGCCGACGTGTACCAGGCGCGGGTCCAGAGCATGGGCATGTCCATTCCCCAGTTTGAATCGGAGTTGCGCAGCTCCGCGGTGCTGTCCACCTTGCCCCAGGGCATCCGTGACTCCAGCTTTGCCACGCGCAGCGAGTACGAGGAATTTGTCGCGTTGACCGAGCAGACGCGCAGCTTCCGCGTGGTAACCGTCGCCGCTGATACGAACGCGGTAGAGCCGGTGTTCTCGGAGGCCGAGCAGCAGGCCTGGTACGAGGACCACCTGGACCGCTTCCTGACGGAAGAAACCGTCGTCATCGAATTTCTCGACCTGGACATGTCGACCATGTCCGTCGGCGAGATGCCGTCAGAAGACGCGTTGCTGGCCGCCTACGAGGCCCAGAAAGGCCGTTTCATCGTGCCGGAGCGCCGCAGGGTGTCCCACATCCTTATAGAAGCCCCAGCGGACGCTGACAGCGCCGCAGTCGAGGCTGCGCGGCTGCAGGCCGAAGCGCTCGCCCGCCAGGCCCGCGAGGGTGACGATTTTGCCGCCCTGGCCGAGGCTAACTCGGAAGACATCGGATCCGCGCCCCTGGGCGGTGACCTCGGTTTTATTGAGCCCGGCGTCATGGCGGAATCCTTCGAGGCAGCGGTTTACGAGTTGTCCATGGACAACCCCGTGTCCGATCCGGTGCAGACCGGCTTCGGCTGGCACGTGATCATGTTGACCGATATCGAGCCGGCTGCGGGTATGCCCTTCGAGGAGGCGCGCGAGGTGCTGATCGCCGAGGCGATGGAAGAGCAGGGCGAGCGACTGTTCCTGGACCTGGCCGACCGCATGGTCGACATCGTCTACGAGGATCCGACCACGCTCGAGGCCGCCGCCCTGGACCTGGAACTGGATATCCAGACCGAAGGGCCGTTCACGCGCGCCGGCGGGCTGGGCATAGCGTCCAATCCGGAGGTGGTTGCAGCCGCCTTTTCCGAGCTGGTGCTTGAGCAGGGTTCGGCCAGCGACCTGATTGACCTGGGGCCGTCGCACGCGGTCGTGCTGCGCGTCCTTGAGCATGAGCCGGTGCGCACCATGGCGCTCGACGAGGTTCGCCCCGAGGTAATTGCCGGTTTACAGCAAGATGCCGCCCGCGCCGTTGCCCTGGAACGGGCTGCCGCGCTGCTGGCGGAGGTCGAAGCCGGCATGCCGCTGGATGAAGTCGCCGGGGCCTCCGGTCTGCTGGTGCAGGACTTGCAGAGCGTCGGCCGTAACTCGACGCTTCCTGACCCGCTGACCGTCAGCGAAGTGTTCAGCCTGCCCCGGCCCGAGGGCGACGAGCCGCTGTTTAAGGTGGTTGAGTCCGCTGCCGGCTACAGCCTCGTGGAGTTGGATTCAGTGACCGACGGCACGGTGGATGCCGGGCAGCTGATCGCGGCCCGCCAGGCACGCATGATGATGGGTACGATCAACGCCGGTGTCGAAGCCTGGGCGCTGGTCCGGCAACTGCGGGAGCAGGCCAGGGTGGAGATCTTCGAGGAAAACCTCGGGGTATCGCGCTAGGCGCATCAGAATCACGCCCGGCCCGGTCACCAGGACCGGGCCGGGCAACTTCAAGCCGGGTTCATTCGAGCTCGGGAATGCCCAGGATGTTATAGCCCGCATCCACGTAGGTAATTTCCCCGGTAATGCCGGACGCCAGGTCCGAACACAGAAATGCCGCCACGTTGCCGACTTCCTCGGCGGAGATGGTACGGCGCAGCGGCGCGGTCTGGGTGATGTGGTCCAGGATACGGCGGAAATTGCCGATTCCGGCTGCAGCCAGCGTCTTGATCGGGCCTGCGGATATGCCGTTGACGCGAATACCTTCCGGTCCCAGGCTGTTGGCCATGTAACGCACGTTCGCTTCCAGGGAGGCCTTGGCCAGGCCCATGACGTTATAGCCGGGCAGGGCGCGCAGGGCGCCCAGGTAGCTCAGGGTCAGCAGCGCGGCATTGCGGCCCTGCATCAGGGGGCGGGCGGCCTTGCCGAGGGCCGCGAAACTGTAGCTCGAGATGTCATGGGCGATCTGGAAGCCTTCCCGCGTCACCACGTCCATGTAATCACCCTGGATCTGGTCCCGGGGTGCAAAACCGACCGCGTGAACGACAATATCAATGCCTTCCCAGCGCTGACCGAGGTGTTCGAAGACCTCCTCGATCTGGTCGTCATGGGCCACGTCCAGCGGCAGGACGATGTCCGAGCCGGTCTGTTCAGCGATGTTATCCACCCGCGACTTGAGCTTTTCTGTCTGGTAGGTGAAAGCAAGTTCTGCGCCCTGGCGGTGCATGGCCTCGGCGATGCCCCAGGCAATGGATCGGTTGCTGGCGACGCCCACGATCAGGGCGCGTTTACCTTCGAGAAATCCCATGGTTGACTCCGTGGATGAATGAGGCGGGCATTATAGTGGGGTTTTGCCCATTTTTTAGCGCACGATACGGGGCCCGCGGTACGCGCGCTTCACGGCGGGTTGGCAGGCCGGCGGGCATGCTGCGTGCTGCATTGATCCAGTGTGCCTCAGTCCGCGGTTTTTTCATCGGGCAGGGGCGGCACGGGATCGATACCACCGGCGCACAACGGGTGGCAACGCCCGAGGCGCTTGATGGCCAGCCAGGTGCCCCTGGCGGGCCCGTGGACCTCGATGGCCTCCGCGGCGTAGCGGGAGCAACTCGGGGTAAACCGGCAGTGCTGACCGATGTAGGGACTGAGCGTTAACTGGTAGCCCCTGATCAGCGCGAGGAGAAATTTTTTCATGTGCAGAGGTTATGTCCTGCAGCCGAATAAGGCAAAAAATACTTGCGGGGTCCTGGGGCTTCGTATATAACATCCGTCTTTCCGGGTGATCACCCAGGTTGCCCAGGTTCAAAATTACTTTATTTCAGAGTGTTACGAAATAATTGTAATGCTTTACAGGAGTTACTTTCGCTATGCCTGCAACTGTCGTTAAACTGCCCAAGGGCTACAAGCCTTCCGAGAAAGAAGAGTACATGTCGCCGCAGCAGTTGGAATATTTCCGCAACAAGCTGCTGACCTGGCGTGAAGAGCTGGTCGAGGAATCCCGTGAGACCATCAGCAACCTTCGAGACGAAGTGCGTGATGTCGGTGACGAGGCGGAGCGCGCCACCCGCGAAACGGAAAACAGCCTCGAGCTGCGGACCCGCGACCGTTACCGCAAGCTGATCAAGAAAATCGACCAGGCCCTGACGCGCCTGGATGATGGTGACTACGGCTATTGCGAGGAAACCGGCGAAGAGATCGGCCTGGCGCGCCTCGAGGCGCGACCGATTGCCACCTTGTGCCTGGATGCCCAGGAGCGCTGGGAATTGCGTCAGAAGCAAATGGGCGACGGTCGTTAAGACGCCGTTCCGCTGAACAGGACACTAAAAAAGCCGGCGTCTAGCCGGCTTTTTTAATGCTGAACCGTCGGTATGGCAGGGGCGTTGCTGGCGGTTGCGGTGGCTTGCCCGGTCCATCAATCAGGCGGCCAGTTCCGCGGCCCTGGTCCGGATCGCATCCAGCATGGCGCCCAGGCCATTGGCCCGGGTAAGGCTGAGGTGTTGGCCCAGGCCCAGTTCCTCGATAAAGCGGGGTTCGGTGTCCAGTATGACGCGGGGCGGGGCGCCGTCATACACCTTGATCAGCAGGGCGATCAGCCCGGAAACGATGGCTGCGTCGCTGTTGGCGCGGATGTGCATGACATCGCGGTCGCCGTCCATCACCAGCCATACGCTGGACTGGCAGCCTTCGAGAATGTTTTCCGGACAGCGTTCGCTGTCGTCCAGGGGCTCGAGCTTGCGCCCCAGGTCAATCAGGTACTGGTAGCGGTCCAGCCATTCGGGAAACAGGCTGAAGTCGTCGACGATCTGGGTCTGGGCGGCGTCTGGATCTTTCATGCTGTCAGACATGGGGTCTAGCTGCCCCGACGCCAACGGGTGCCGCCGCTGCCGTCTTCCAGTTCGATACCCATGGCCTGCAGCTGATCGCGTAGTTCGTCGGCGCGGGCAAAATTACGGGCTGCGCGGGCCTCGTCGCGCTCGGCCACCAGGGCATCAATGCTCGCGTCATCATCGTTGGTGTCCCCCTTGAACCAGGTTTCCGGATCCAGCGTCAGCAGACCGATCAGTTCACCGTCCGCGAGGAGTTCCGCCGCCATGGCGCGCAGGGTCTCCGGATCTTCGCGGTTGCCCAGGCCCTGGCCGAGGCGGCGCGCCAGACCGTTCATTTCCGCCAGCGCATCGGGTGTGCCAAGGTCGTCTTCGAGTGCCGCGAGGAAATTCTCACCCGGCGAACCGGCGCGCAACGGACCCAGCACGCCGGCCGCTTCGCGCAGCACCGCGTACATGCGGTCCAGGGTGCGCCGCGCCTGGGTGATGGCCTCCCCCGACCAGTCCAGCGGTTGCCGGTAGTGCGCACTGAGCAACACATAACGCAGCGCCTCGCCGGGGTAATGCTTGAGCAATTCGTGAACGATCAGCGTGTTGCCCAGGGACTTGGACATTTTCTCCTTGTCCACCGTGACAAAACCGTTGTGCATCCAGTAGCGCGCAAAAGGGCGGCCCCCATGGGCGCAGACGCTCTGGGCAATCTCGTTTTCGTGGTGCGGGAAAATCAGGTCCTGGCCGCCACCGTGGATATCAATCGTATCGCCGAGGTGCTCGGCGGCCATGGCGGAGCATTCCAGGTGCCAGCCGGGGCGGCCCCAGCCCCAGGGGCTGTCCCAGCCGGGCTGCGGCGCCACGGATGGCTTCCACAGCACGAAGTCGCCCGGATGGCGCTTGTACGGCGCCACCTCGACCCGCGCGCCGGCCACCATGTCCTCCATGGCCCGGCGCGACAGGGCGCCATAGTCCGCGAAGGTTTCAATGGCGAACAGCACGTGCCCGTCTTTTTCATACGCATGGCCCGACTCGATCAACGTTTCGATCATGCGGATCATGGGCTCGATATGGTGCGTGGCATGCGGCGCCAGCGTGGGTGGCCGGACACCGAGCGCCCCCATGTCCTCCAGGTACGCCGTGGTGTAACGCTCTGAAATCACCTCGATCGGCACGCCCTGGTCGGCGGCGGCCTGGTTGATCTTGTCATCCACATCCGTGATGTTGCGTGCGTAGATCACCTCGGGGTAGCGACGCGCCAGGACACGTTGTAGCAGTTCGAATACCACCGCCGGCCGGGCATTGCCGATGTGCGCGTAGTTGTAAACGGTCGGCCCGCAGGCATAGAGGGTTACGCGGTCGGGGTCCAGCGGCTCGAACGTTTCCTTTTGGCGGGTCAAGGTGTTGTAGAGACGGATCGTCACGGCGTTGGTCACTCTTCCAGTTTTGTGGCCGGGATGCCGGCCGATGAATCGCTGCGGTTGCCTAACCGGTGGCGGACGGCTAACCTCATGGCCCGCCCGGTAACAGGCGACTATTCTAAACGCAAAGCACCGCCCGCAGGCCCTTAGCGGGCCACAATTCGATGCCGGTTGCACATTTCAGCGAGCAGGCCGGACACCAGGGAGCACCAGCATGGAAACGCCCGAACTCATCACCCGCCACTACGCCGCGCACATCCAGACGTTGCAAAATACCTGGGAGCAGGCGCTGCAGGCGGAGAACTTTGACAGCGTGGTGGTCCACGCGGGCTCGCCGCTGGTCAGTTTCCTGGACGATTTCCACTATAACTTCCGTCCCAACCCGCATTTCCTGGCCTGGCTGCCATTGACGCATCATCCGGAGAGCGTGCTGATTTTCCAGCCCGGCGCCCGGCCGGTGCTGTATTTCTACCAGCCCACCGATTTTTGGCACCGCGCACCCGATGACCCGGAGCCCTGGTGGGCGGAGCATTTCGATATCCGGGTCATGCGCGAGCCGGGACACTGGCGCCAGGGCGTGCCGGTGGGACGTGAAGCCTATATCGGCGATGCGCCGGAGCTTGAAGGTGACGATGACCGCAACCCGGCCCGGCTGCTGAACCGCCTGCACCTGGCCCGCACCCGCAAGACCGAGTACGAGCTGGCCTGCATGCGTGAGTCCAGCCGCGTTGCCGCTGGCTGCCACCGGGCCGCGGAACAGGCATTCCGGGAGGGGCGCAGCGAGTATGGCATTCACATGGCGTACCTGGAGGCCGGGCGCCTGACCGAGGCGGATCTGCCCTATGGCTCGATTGTTGCCCTCAACCGGCACGCGGCGGTGCTGCACTACCAGAACCAGGAACGCCGGGCGCCGGAGACCTCGCGCTCCTTTCTGATTGATGCGGGCGCGACCTTCCACGCCTACTGCTCCGATATCACGCGCACCTACGCGGCAGAGGAGGGCGCTTTCGGCGCACTCGTGGCGGGCATGGATGCGCTGCAACAGAAGCTCGCCGGGGCCATGCGCGCCGGGGTCGACTACCGGGACCTGCACCTGCAAACCCACCAGGGCGTCGCCGGACTGCTGGTTGAGCACGATATCGTGCACATGAACGCCGAGGATGTCGTTGCCAGCGGACTTTCCGCCGCCTTCTTTCCGCATGGCCTGGGGCATTTTATCGGGCTCCAGACCCACGACGTGGCGGGTCTGATTGAAGATGCGACCGGCCGCGAAATCCCGCGTCCCGCGGGGCATCCGTTCCTGCGCCTGACGCGCAAGCTGGAGGCCGGCAACGTGGTGACCGTCGAGCCGGGGCTGTACTTTATCGACAGCCTGCTGGAACCCTGGCGCCATGGCCGTGACCGCCAACAGGTCAACTGGGATGTTGTGGATGCGCTCGCGCCCTATGGTGGCGTCCGCATCGAGGATGACGTGGTGGTGACCGCGGACGAGCCGGAGAATCTCTCCCGTGAAGCGTTCGCTGCGCTGGATTAACGAACCCGGGTGCGGACCTAGTCGTCGGTCAGGCCGAGGCCTTTGAGCTGGTCAACGGGCATTTCGCCCGCCGGCCCATGGTTCCAGATATTGGCGCGGGCCTCGACCGCACGCCGCTTGTCCTCGCTGGCCATGGCCTTGACGGCCTGCATGACACCCGCTTCCTTGACGGTGCTGCTCACGAACTGGTCAAGCTCGGCCACGTAGGGGTCACCGATGATCTTGCGCATCACCTTGTTGGCGGTGGTCAGGTCATCAGGAAACATGTGCTTGCCGGTCTGCAACTGGTAGTGATCCGAGACGGTCTGGAGCGTCACCAGCGAGCAATAAGCGTCATCCAGCAGTCCGATGATGCCCAGGTGGTCCGGGATCACATCCTCGTCCTGCTCCCAGTAGGACAGCACCATTTCCACCACCTGCGTCATTTCGTCGACCAGGCCGACGTTCGCGGCAGCGGTCATGGCGACCTTCAGCATGTAGGGCACCTGTTCGACGTAGCCGATCACAAACCGCGTGCCACGCTCCAGTTCCTGCTCATCCGGGTCTATGCCATTGCGCACGGCGATCACCGCCAGCAGGTCGTGCAGATCCTGCGCCGCAAGCGGGTCGCTGCAGATTTCCCGGATGATGCTGTCAATACGACTGGTGTCCATTCCGACCCGATAGTGCTGCGTTTCAGGTCAAAATCTTCGGTGATTTGAAGCAACTCCACAAGCGCAGCGACGATATGGGCGCTTGGCGCATGCTGCCGGCGGCGTTAACCTATGCCGCCTGTTCCGGGAGCACCGCCCTTGTTGTTACTGTCCATACTCGCCCTGTTTGCCGGTCCGCTGCTGTACCAGTGGCTCCGAAAAGGGGGTCGTGTTGCGCGCGCGGTGGAGACCTCGGTGGTGGCCGTGCTGGTGCTGGTCGTGGTGTTCCTGCTGGTGCCGGACACCTACCGGGAACTCGGCATGCTGTCCGTCGCCCTGATCCTGGCCGGCTACCTGGTGCCCGGGCTGCTCGAACTGGCGGTCCACCGGGCGGCGCACGCGTTTCACATCATGAGCCTGATGCTCGCCCTGCTGGGGCTGGTGGCGCATGCCATGCTGGATGGCGCCGGCCTGGTGACGGGCAGTGGCGGCCAGGCCAGCGCGACGCTGGGACTGGCGATTGTGCTGCATCGCTTTGGCATGGGCCTGGTGCTCTGGTTCATGGTGCAGCCCGTGTTCGGGCGGCGCTGGGCGCTGGCGGTCCTGACGCTGGTGGCGCTGGCAACGGTCGCCGGCTACTGGCTGTCTGAACCGCTGCTGGCGCTGGATAACGGCGGTATCCTGCATTTCGTGGAGCCGCTGATTATCGGCACGATCATCCACAGCCTCGTGCACCGGGAGCACGGCCACGGCCCCGCTGAGGGCGGGCACACGCATGGGCCGGCGTCGCGGCATGAACCCGACCGACCACAAGCACGATCACAGGCATCGACACTAAGGCGCGGGATATTTCGAGGTGGCGGGGAATCTTCCCACGCTGCCGTGGTCAGAGTGCCTGTGAAGATATTCAGCAGGCTGCCTGTAACGGGCCCTGAAATCTTGATCTCCTCTTGTGTATTGACGTTTTCAGCGCCCTTTGCCAAGGGCGCTTTTTTTAATCCGGCGTGTGCCTGATGCAGGCCAGCGACAGCTGCTTCGGCTACCATGCTCAATTGGATCCGGCCCGCGGGGAAACCACTCATGACAACAGCCAAGCCAGTTCATATCCGTGCCTTGCGGGCGAGCGATGAAGCGCGTTGGCGTGAGCTCTGGACCGGCTATCTGGAATACTACGAGTCCAGCGTTGCGGAGGTGGTTTATGCCACGACCTTCCAGCGATTGCTCTCCGGAGATGACAACGAATTCCGCGGCTTGTTGCTGGAACGGGACGGCGTTGCCGTGGGCCTGGCGCATTATCTTTTTCACCGGTCGTGCTGGAGTGTTGAAAACAAGTGCTACCTGCAGGACCTGTTCGTGCTTCCCGAGTATCGCGGACAAAGTCTCGGGCGGGCATTGATCGAGGCGGTTTATGCGGCCGCGGACGAGGCCGGCAGCCCGGGGGTCTACTGGATGACCCAGCACTTCAATACGGCTGGCCGACGGCTCTACGACCGGGTTGGCGAACTCAGTGATTTCATTGTGTACCAGCGCCCGGGTCACGAGGCCTGAACAGTCATGAACTCGCGTTGCGCGCTGCCCGTGACTGGCTCTGGCGGTAACCGCCCCGGGTGGCTCTGCTGGCTGATGGTGGCGCTGGTGCTGGCATTGCTCGTGCCCGGGACCGGGCTGTCGCAGGAAACCGCCGGCCTGGAGCTGGAAGTCGCCGGCATCGGCGGCGCGGCAGCAGAGAACATTGTTAACAGCATCGGCAGCAGCTGGTCTTCCGTCCGCGGCCTGGGTAATCAGCGCTCGCAGCGCCGGCTGTTGCGTAGCATCGAGGCGGATGCGGCGCTGGCCCTGCGGCCGTTTGGTTTCTACCACGCCTCGGTGGCCGGAACCCTGGAGCCCCTGGAGGGCGAACGCTGGCGCGTAAAGCTGGCGGTCGAGCCGGGACCCGTGGTCGAGATCGCCGGCGTGGACGTCCAGGTTACCGGGGCCGGGTCGGAGGACGCGGTCTTTCAGCAGTGGCTTGCCAACTGGCCGCTGCAGCCGGGCGATGTGCTGGAGCAGGGCATCTGGGAGGCGGAGAAGGTCACGGTGCTTGACCGGGCCCTGGAGCGCGGCTTCATCGAGGCGGGTTTTGTCGAGCAGCGCATTGCGCTGGATCTTGAGCTGAACCGGGCGGAACTGACCCTGATCCTGGACACCGGTCAGCAGGCGCTGTTCGGCTCGATCAGCTTTGAGCAGGATTTCGTGGACGATTCGGTGCTGCGGTCCGTGCCGCGATTCCAGCCGGGTGACGCCTTTGACCGCTGGCAAATCGACCAGCTGCGCACGGATCTCTGGAAGCTCGGCTACTTTGACACCATCGACGTGCGCGAACGACGGGTTCCGGACACCATGCCGCCGGTTATCAACGTGGACGTTGTACTGACGCCGACGCATCGCTACACGCACCAGGGCACGATCGGGTACGGCACGGACACGCAATTCCGGACCCAGTACCGGCTGCAGCGACACCAGCTGTCAGAACGTGGTGACAACTATGCCGCGGGTCTGGCCTTGCAGCAGCAAAACGCCGAGGTCTCGCTGTATGGGGAATACCGCTTGCCCCGCAGCACCGAAACCCGGCAGTACTGGCTGCTGAACCCGATCTTTACCGACCGGGAGCAGCTTTTTGAGATCGATATCCAGGGGAGCACCGAAACGGTGCCCCTGGCGTCCGGGCAGGTACGCGATTTTTACCTGCGCAGCGGCCTCGTCAAATTACGTCACCGCGAGCGCGTTGCAGAGCCGATCATCGAGACCCTGTTTGTCGACTATCTCTTCGAGCGCAACTCGATTGACCAGGTTTTCCTGAACCCGCGCGATCTCGATGTGGATTCCGCCCCGGTGATTTTTTCCGAGACCTCGCAGTACCTGTCCTTCGGCATTGAGTACGATCTGCCCAAGTTCAGCGGGCGGGGATTTGATATCACCGGTCACCGGGACCGGGCCTGGGCGTTTACGTCCAACGAGGCCTGGGGTTCCGCCGTGGATTTCACCCAGGCCTACCTGTCATCCCGCTGGGTGATTCCCATCGGCGAAGACTGGCGCCTGCAACTGCGGGGTGAACTGGGTTACACGGATGCGCCGGTGCGCTCACTGGAGTTTGACGACGAGGGCGAGATCCTGCTGCTGTCCCTGACCGAGCTGCCGTTTCGCTACCGGTTTTTCGCCGGTGGCAGTTTCAGCGTGCGCGGCTATGCCTACGAGTCACTGAGCAATAACGGCGTGGGTTCGAATAACGTCGTGACCGCCAGCGTGGAAATTGAACGCCGCATCTGGAACAACTGGTCTGCGGCAGCCTTCATCGACACGGGTAATGCATTCAATGACTGGGCTGATGCACGCCTGTTTACCGGTGTGGGCGTAGGTGTGCGCTGGTACACCGCGGGCTTTCCCATCCGCCTGGATGTCGCCCAGGCCCAGGACCTGGAAGGTAAGCCATGGGAACTGTACCTGACCATCGGGTCGCCGCTGTTTTGACGCGCCCGGCCAACAAGCGCCTGATTCTGCCGCTGGGCGCCATGGCCCTGCTGCTGGCCATGGCGGTGGCGATTGCCCTCTGGCTGCTGGGCAGCACATCCGGCAGCCGCTGGCTGCTGGCAAAAGCGCCGGTGCCGGAAACGGTGCGCTTCGAACTGACCGGCGGCAATCTGCTGACCGGGCTGGAGTTTTCCGGGCTGGTCATCGAAACGGACAGCCTGCGCCTGACCGCCGACCGCGGCGTACTGAGGATCCGCCCGCAGGGCTTGATGGACGGCGTGACCGTGCAGCGTGCCCTGCTGGAAAACGCGGTCCTGGTGCTGAACACCGGCGATGCGCAGGGCAGCAGCGAACCCCTGGCGCCGGCTGACTGGATCGCGCCGTTGCCCCTGGTGCTTGAGCAGGGCGAAATCAGGGGCTTTTCCCTGTCCCTGGATGACAGTGAGCCGCTGGTCTTCTCCCACATCAGTCTGGCCGGGGCCTGGGACACCGCGCTCACTTCGCTGCGCCTGGGCGCGGAATCGGACTGGCTGCAACTGACCGCCGGGGGCGACCTGCGGCTGACGGAAGGCCGCACCGGACTGGAGCTCAACGCCCGGCTCAACGCCCGGCGCTTCGACCCCGCCTTGCCCGAGGACCTGCAGGTCGATGCGACCAGCTCCAGTGATTTGAATGATATTGACCTGGCCCTGTCGAGCGTCAACATGGGCCTGCAGGCCACCGGCAAGCTGACGGATCTGCTGGTCAAACCGCAGCTGGATCTTGAGCTTGGTCTGGACCGGCTGGATCTGCCCACGGCCGATGATCCGGCGGCGAGCCTGCTCGGCATCGCGGGCGCCATCAGGCTCTCCAGCGAGCGTTACGAGGCGTCACTGCAGGGGGGGCTGGCCGCGGAAGTCATCAACGATGTGGCCGCGCCGTTACCCTGGCGCATCAGGGTCAATGGCGGCCTGGCCGGTGAAAATCACGTCGTCAATCTTCAATCCCTGCAACTGGATGCGGGAGCAGGGCGTTTGCAGGCCACGGGGCAGGTGAGCCTCAATGAAGCCAACGGCCGGCCGCCGGCACTGGATCTCGAATTGGACTGGACGGCGCTGCAGTGGCCCCTGACCGCCGACACGCCCTTGCTGAGCAGTGCAGATGGCAAAGGACGGCTGCATGGCAGCCTGGATGAGTGGCAATTCGAAGGTGAGTTGGCCGTGGCCACGCCGGACTATCCCGGCGGTCGCTTCACGCTGTCAGCCCTGGGCGATACCGTCTCGGCGCAAATCAACAGCCTGGAGGGCAGCCTGCTGGGCGGCACCCTGGCCGGGGAGGGCGCCGTTGCGTGGTCCGGGCCGGTTACTTCCACGCTCGCGCTGCGCTTCCAGACCCTGGACCTGGCCCCGGTGGTGCCGGAGTGGCCTGCCGTGGTGAGCGGCAGCCTCGCCGCGGAGGTGGCGTGGGATGACCCGCTGCGGGCACTGATCAGAATCCCGGGCCTGCAGGGTTCCCTGTTCGGTGAGCCCCTGTCCTTCAGCGGCGATTTGCGCTGGGATGAGACAGGGTTCGGGGCGGCCGACGCCCTGCTGGTCGCCGGGGCGTCCCGGCTTGGAGCCGACGGATTCCTGGGCAATGAATGGTACGGCGACCTGGAGCTGGACCTTCGCGCCCCCGGCTGGCTGGCGCAACGGGCCGGCGGTCAATGGACGGGGCAGCTGGAACTCGACAGCCGCAGCGATTTTCCCGTGCTGGCGGCAGACCTGGTCGCTGAAAACGTGGCCCTCGGTGAGCTGGCCGTTGAGCGGCTCATGGTCAAGCGCGCCAGCGCCGGTGACCGCACCCTGCATATTGACGCCTCCGGTCTGCTGCTTAACGAAACCCGTGTCGACGATATCACCCTGCAACTGGATACCGGTGGCGATGCTCAGGAACTGGCGATCAGCATGAGCCTGCCGGGCTGGAGCATGAGCGCGCAAAGCCGTGGCGCCTTGCTCAGTAGCGGGGCCATCCGGGATACGGCCTGGACCGGTAGCCTGGACCGGCTGGATGTGCGCCACCTTGATGCGCCATTGCTCAGCCTGGCCGGTTCCGCGCCGCTGAAGCTGTCCGCGAATGACCTGTCCCTGCGCGATGCCTGCCTCGAGGCGGTCACCGGCGGCTCGGTCTGCCTGTCTGTGGAACAGCTGCCCGGGCAGACCCTCGACCTGGATGCGGAATTCCGGGCGCTATCGCTGGAACTGCTTGAACACCTGGCGGTCAACCGGCTGGGCAGCACCCAGCGGATCGATGGCTCCCTGAACTGGTCCACGCGGACCGGTGCCGGCCCGCAAGGCGCCGCTGACCTGCGCTTCAGCCCCGGGTTGATCTATGACCCGGAACGCGACGACCTGGAGATCGAGGCCGGGGCGGGCTCGATCGGTTTTACGCTGGAGGACGGCGCCTTGCGCGACGGGCGCATTGACCTGCCTTTGCCGGGCGCCGGGGGGTTGCGCTCCGCTTTTGAAATCGACGGGGTCAGGCTCGACGGTACCGGCCGGCTACGGGGCAGCCTGGACCTCAACCTGGATAACCTGCAGCTCGTCGATGAGCTGTTCGATACGGTCGAGGGACTCGACGGCAGCCTGCGCCTGTCACTGGCCCTCGGCGGGGTAACGGCGGATCCGGAGTTCGATGGCGGCTTTGACCTGAGCAATGTGTCCTTTCAGATCCCATCACTCGGCACGGAGATCAGTGCCCTGTCACTCCGCGGGCGCGTCAACAAGGCAGACCGGGTCACCCTGCGCGGGGCCTTCAGGGCCGGCGAGGGCCGTGGCAGCCTGACCGCGGAAGCGGCGTTTCTTGACTGGAGCGATCTGCGCTTCAGTACCCGCGTGCAGGGAGAAGGGCTGGCGCTGGCCCGTCTGCCGGACCTGTCCCTGGACCTGTCACCGGACATCAGTCTGGGCTACCAGCAGGGGCGCTGGGACGTGAGCGGAACCGCGCTGATCCCAAGCGCTCGCCTCAGCCCCCTGGCCACCGGCGTGGACCGTGTTGATGAAAGTCCCGACGTCGTGGTGGTGGCCGGCGCACCGGTGGAAGACCCGGCGTTCGTGCAACAGCGCCCGGCGCAGATCGACGGCAGTATCGAGGTGGCCCTCGGCGACGAGGTTAAAGTCGTCATGGACAAAGCCAAGCTCGATCTTGCCGGTGCGGTCAACCTGCTGTGGGCCGGCGACCTGACGCCCACGGCGACGGGTGAGATCCGGGTCAATGGCAACATCACCGCCTGGGGGCCGCGCCTGCTGATCAATAACGGCCGGGTGCGCTGGGCCGGCGAAACGGTAGGTAACCCGCAACTGGAGGTCAGCGCGGAGCGTGATGTCTTTGGCAATACGGCGGTGCGGACCGCCGGCGTGCGCGTTTCCGGTCCGGCCAGCAACCCGGACGTGGAGGCCTATACCAGTCCGCTGACCACCTCGGAGCGGGCCTGGGCGGTGCTGCTGACCGGCAGTGATGTGAATTTCGGCCAGGGGGTCGGCGCATTTGATGTCGGTACGTATATTGCTCCGCGCATTTTTCTGAGCTATGGCATCAGCTTTTTTGATTCGGAAAACGTGCTCGGCATCCGTTATGACCTGCGCCGGGGCTGGGGCGTGAAGGCCACATCAGGGCAGCAGGATTCCGGGGTCGACCTGTCGTACACGATCGAGAATTAGGCGCTCAGTCCAGCCAGTCGGTGACGGAAATACCAATACCCAGGCTGTTAACGCGGCGGTCATAGTCAATAAGGCTCAGTCCGTAGCCGTTGAAATACTGCAGGTAGCCTTTCAGGTAGGGGTAATCAAAGACCGGAAAGCTCCAGGTCAGCTCCACGCTGCCGCGCTCAAAACCGCTTTCCAGTTGGTTACGCAGCATCAGGCTGAAGACGTTATCGCGCTTTTCCCAGCTGGCGCGCAGTTCTCCGTGCCCCATGTAGTCGCCGATGTCCGGGTTATCGCTGTCCGCATCATCGTTGAGAATGATCCACGGTTTGACACTGACCACCAGGCCGTATTTTTCAAACAGGAAGTTGGCGTAGATCCGGTCCCAGCCGCGCGACAGGGCGTTGCCCTGGCCGTTGGACTGGTGCACATAGCCAACGGAATTGAGCACATTGGTGACGCCCCAGAAGCTCCAGTCATTGTGGAACTGCACCCAGAACTCCGGCTCATGGTTGGTTTCCCGAAACGGTTGTGACTCGGCCATGTTGTAGACCTGCCAGAAGGAACGGTTGGTGTAGGCCGCGTAGATGTCGGCCCGACCCTCCCACAGGTTGATCGCGAGCGGCACCTTGAAGCTCAGTTGGAACTGCGTTTCAACGTCATCCAGCATGTAATTCGGGTCATTCTGCGCCTGCTGGAACTCGCTGCTGTCGTAGCCCGCCTGGTTCCATGCGCCGAACAGGATGTAGTTCGGTTTATGGGCCAGCAGACTGTAGGGCTGGGCGGCGGCCTCGCGGTCTGCGGCGGTGCGCCTTTCAACGCGCCGTTGCGGGGAATCGTCCTGGCGCGCGCCGCAGCGCTGGCGCATTTCGCCGAGGGTCAGGTTATCGGCGCCGGTTTCCAGAAAGCCCTGCAGGCAGGCCTGCTCGTCGCTGGATGCCTGCGAGGCATTAACGTCGGTCAGCAGCGCCAGGGCCAACAGGCCTAACAGGCCGGGCAGGGCGAAGCGGCCGGGTGGGCGCCGGGTAGGAGATTGGTGTCGATACAGTGTGGGCATGACCGTGCGTCCTTGTCGCCAGTTTCTTCAGGCGCGAGCGCGGCATTGTAACGGTCTGGGCGGTGAAAACCCCGTGCCGAAGCGGCCGGGCGGATGATCAGCAGGCTTTGCCTACGGGTGACCGGCTGGGAGAATCACACGGGTCAGCGGGGGATGACGGGGCGGCCGGAGCCGGATTAATTCTGCCAACCGGAGGGGGTACGAACCGGGATCATGGCGCCAACAAAAGAACCGAGCATCAGCCCCGTGCCCAGGGACAAGGTCGCCATGGAAAGTTGCAGAAAGTTCAGGTGTTCCAACAATAAAAACATGGGGCATCTTCTCCTGGGGGCTTGTCAGCCCATTTATTCGGGGGGCATTGTCACAAACGTGGGCTTGCCGTGTTTCGCATCATCCGCCTTCCGCATACCGGTGGCAGTGCGTCGCGGCATTCCGCGCAGACCCCGAACTACGACTTCATTCTGCACAGGTAAGCTGAATGCCTTGTGAACGTCCGGGCGACGGTGTGATGCGGAAATAACAAGGATAGGGGAGTGGCCGTGATGGCAGCTTGACCCTGGTGGACAAGCGCTTGTCTCAAAGTGGACGGTCGGCGAGGCGAAAAAAAGACCCGTGCATGTGCACCAGGCCGTTTTCTTTGATTAGTGGTCGGGGTAGCAGGATTTGAACCTACGACCTCGTCGTCCCGAACGACGCGCTCTACCAGGCTGAGCTATACCCCGAAGGCCGCGTATTCTAGCCGAGCCCGCTGGAATTGGAAAGCGCCGAAAGGGTTAATTACAGCGATTTTTCGGGTAAAGCATGAGCTTGTTTTTCTAAGTTCTTGATACCGTGAAATCTAAAATTTTTGTTAGCTATCCATTAAATTACTCTGTTAGAATTGCCGGCGGAGAACGCAACCGGGGACGGTATTTTGACAGCAAGCGACCTGTCATTAGCGACACGAGCACTTCGGCAGTCACACCCTGATGTGTCATGCCCCTGTCATACAGCCCTGAAAAAATCACACCGTTTTAACAAAACCATCTCCGCACTTTTTGAGGGAATAAACCAGTGAAAATCCAACTTGCACGGCTTTTCGCGGTCACGCTTTTGCTGCTGGCACCGGCAATGGTCATGGCCCAGGAAACCACGTCAACGATTCGCGTCGACACCTATGAGAGCAACGGCACGCCCGTTGGCGATGTCGAAGTTACCGTAACCGATACCCGTACCGGCAGCGCCCGTACCCGCATGACCAATGAAGCGGGCACGGTGACCTTTTCCGGTCTGCGCGTAGGCGGGCCGTACACGGTGACCACCAGCGGTGGCGGCACCAATGCGCAGACCGTGACCGATATCACGCTGCAGCTGGGCGAAACCTACCTGCTGCCCCTGACCCTGGGGCTGTCCTCGATGGAGGAGGTAATCGTGACCGCCGCGCAAGTCCAGACCAACCAGCTGGCGCTGGGACCGGCTTCCGCGTTTGGTATCGCGGACCTGGAAGACATGCCGCACATCAACCGCGACATCCGCGACATCATCCGCGCCGATCCGCGTATCTACCAGGATGTGGGCAACCAGGGCGCCATTCAGTGCGCCGGCGCCAACCCGCGCTTCAACAGCCTCACCGTTGACGGGGTGCGCCTGAACGACAACTTCGGCCTGAACCAGAACGGTTACCCGACCGAGCGTCAGCCGTTCCCGTACGACGCACTGCAACAGGTCGCCGTGGAACTGGCGCCCTACGATGTGCAGTACGGCGGTTTCACCGCCTGTAACATCAACGCGGTCACCAAGTCCGGTCAGAACGAATTCACCGGCAGTGTCTGGTTTGACTACACCAACGACAGCATGCGCGGCGACAAGGCGGCCGGGCAGAACTTCGACCTGGGCGACTACAGCGAAGAGCGCTACGGCTTCAACGTCGGCGGCCCGATCCTGAAAAACAAGCTGTGGTTCTTCGTGGCCTATGAAAAGCAGGAATCGGCCAACCTGTTCACGCGTGGTCCGGCCGGTTCCGGCAGCGGGGTTGAAGTGCTTGGTGTGAACCAGGCGCAGTTGGACCAGATCCAGAACGCGCTGATCAACCTGTACGACTTTGATCCGGGTGCGTTTGCCCGCGTCACTGCCCAACGAAGATGAGAAATACATCATCAAGCTGGACTGGGACATCAACGACCAGCACCGTGCGTCCCTGGCGTACAACTACAACGACGGCTTCAACAACGCGGAGTCGGACGGCGACGCCAACGAGCTGGAATTCTCCAAGCACTACTACGAGCGCGGTGCAGAACTGAAGGCCACCACGGCGGCCCTGTTCTCGGACTGGACCGACCGCTTCCAGCACGGAAGTCCGGGTCTCCTTCCTGAGACCTGGACAACCGGCAGATTTCCCTGAGCGACAGCACCTTCGGTGAGTTCCAGATGGAGACCTGGAACCAGCAGCCGGACGGCTCCTGGCAGAGTGCCATCGTGTACGCCGGTACGGATGACTCCCGCCAGGCCAACAAGCTCAGCTACGACAACCACCAATATCAAGCTGGCAGGTACCTACTCGCTGGACAACAACATCATCACCGTCGGTTACGAGCGGGATGACCTGGAAGTGTTCAACCTGTTCCTGCAGCACGTGTACACGGAAAACCGTTTTGACGAAGAGTGTGGTCCCGATGATCCGAACGGCTGTATCCGTCAGCTGATCGAAGGCCGCCCGGATGACATCTACTACGGCAACGCCTCACCAAGCCTGGACCCGAACGACGCGGCCGCCGACTGGGGCTACGTCACCAACACGCTCTACGCCCAGGATGAGATCACCTTCGCCAACGGCGACATCACCATCGTTGCCGGTCTGCGTTACGACTGGTACGAAAGCAACGACCTGCCGACGTGCAACCCGAACTTCCTCGCCCGCCAGGGATTACAGCAATGCCATTAACCTGGACGGTGAAGACCTGCTGCAGCCGCGCTTCGGCCTGAACTGGGAAATCAACCCGGATCTGAGTCTGCGCGCCGGTTTCGGCCTGTTCTCCGGTGGTAACCCGAACGTGTGGCTGTCCAACAACTTCTCCAACGACGGCATCACCCAGGTGCAGGTCCGTGAAGGTATCCTGGAAGCGATCTACGGCATCGACTTCTCCCTGTTCGACATTCCGCTGGGCCCGGACGGCAACGGCCGCCCCGGCTACGACGTCCCGACGGACTTCGGCCCGGAAGTGGTTGCACTGGCAGGGTGACTCGGGCGTGAACGCGCTGGATCCGAACTTCAAGATTCCGTCGGCCTGGAAATACTCCATCGGCGCGACCTGGAACTTCATGGAGTACTACCAGCTGATGGGTGACATCCTGTACTCCGAGTCCCAGGACTCGGCGCTGGTCATCAACGGCACCTCGGAGATCACCGGCACCGCACCGGATGGACGCCCGATCTACTCGGACTCGCGCCGGTTCAACTCCGACTACATCCTGACCAACGTGGTCGGCCAGGATGCCACTTCCCTGACCATCTCTCTGGGCATCAGCGGCGACTATGACAACGGGTTCTACTGGAACCTGGGTTATGCCTACACGGATGCGGAAGAAGTCAGCCCGATGACCTCCTCCGTGGCCTTCTCGAACTTCGCCAATATCGCGGTCTCGGACTTCAACAACCCGGGCGTGGCAACGGCGAACTACGAGATCGAGGACCGCTTCACCCTGCGCCTCGGCTACGATGCCTACTGGTGGGGTGACAACCGCACCTCCTTCAACCTGTTTGGCCAGCTGGCTTCCGGTCGTCCGTTCAGCTACTCGTTCTTCGGTGACGATGGTGAGGTACTTCGGTGACTTCATTGACGGCCGTCACCTGCTGTACGTACCGACGGGCCTGAACGATCCGATCGTGAACTTCGCTGACGGTTTCGACACGGACGCGTTCTTTGCCTTCCTGGACGAAACCGGCCTGAGCGGCTACGCCGGCAGCATCGCCCCGCGTAACGCCTTCAACAGCGGCTGGTGGGGTACGGCTGACCTGCGTATCGAGCAGCAGTTCCCGGCATTCCGCGAGGACCACCGTTTCGCTGGCTACATCACGATCCAGCAACTTCTGCAACCTGTTGAACAGCGACTGGTGCACGCTCGAGGAAGTCAGCTTCCCGCGTATCCAGGGAGTTGTGGACATGAACATCGTAGATGGTGCGTACCTCTATGAGCGCTTCACGCCGGCCGCCGGCGAGACGCTGGTGGAAGACGCATCCCTGTACGAGATTCGTATCGGTCTGGTCTACGAGTTCTGATCAGTACCCGCAACAGCAAGACCAGAAGGGGCCGGCACATGCTGGCCCCTTTTTTATATGGGCCTTTTGGCGGATTCGGTTTCACGGTCCACATGCGAGAATAGGCCGCAAGAGAAGAAGAGCATAAAAAGAAAAGGAGAGAACAATGCATAGTGATGTCGTCAACGCCCGGCTTTATCCCGCCGGTATGCTGACCAGCCTCAGCCGCATGGAAGTCGAACGGCTCCATGACGCAAGCCACGGTGACCTGTACCAGCTGCTGCGCCGCTGCGCGCTGGCGGTCCTCAACAGCGGCAACGAGAGCGACGACGCCGAGGCCCTGCTGCGGCAGTACGAAGATTTCGATATCCGGGTGGAGCAGTTCAACCGCGGCATCCGCCTGGACCTGCAGAACGCCCCGGGCATCTCGTTTGTCGATGGCAAGATCATCGAGGGGGTCCGTGAGTTGCTGTCCGCCGTGATCCGCGACCTGATCTATTACGACACGGAAATTGGCAGCAACCCGGACTACAAGCTGGATACCGGTGAGCAGATCTCCAACGCGGTGTTTGAAATCCTGCGCAACGCGGATGTGATCGAGCCCCGCGTCGAGCCCCACCTGGTGGTGTGCTGGGGCGGCCACTCGATCGCCCGGAAAGAGTACGAATACACCAAGCACGTCGGTTATTCGCTGGGGCTGCGCCGCATGAACGTGTGCACCGGCTGCGGCCCGGGCGCCATGAAAGGGCCCATGAAAGGTGCCACCATCGGCCACGCGAAGCAGCGGGTGAAAACCGGACGCTACGTGGGCCTTTCCGAGCCGGGAATTATCGCCGCTGAATCACCCAACCCGATCGTAAACCAGCTGGTGATTCTGCCGGATATCGAGAAACGCCTCGAGGCCTTTGTCCGCCTGGGACACGGATTTGTCGTATTCCCCGGCGGCGCGGGCACCGCGGAGGAAATCCTTTATTTGCTGGGCATCCTGCTCAATCCGGCCAACGCGGACATGCCGTTCCCGCTGGTGTTCACCGGACCGCGGTCGGCAGAGGCGTATTTTGAACAGATTGACCAGTTCATTCGCCTGACGCTGGGGGACGCCGCGGCGGCACGCTACGAGATCATCATCGATGATCCGGAAGCCGTCGCCCTGGCCATGCAGCGCGGCCTGGAGCAGGTGCGTGACTATCGCAGTGAGCACAAGGATGCCTGGTACTACAACTGGCGCCTGCAGATTGAGCTGCCGTTCCAGCAGCCCTTCGAGCCCACCCATGAGCGCATGGCGGCGCTGGACATCGACAGCACGCTGCCGGTCCACGAGCTGGCCGCCAACCTGCGGCGTGCATTTTCCGGCATCGTGGCCGGCAACGTGAAGCCGCGGACCCTGCAGGCCATCCGCGACAAGGGCAAGTTCGAAATCAGCGGCGACCCGCAGATCATGAAGAGCCTGGACAGACTGCTGGCGTCTTTTGTCGAGCAACACCGCATGAAACTGCCCGGCACGGCGTACGAGCCGTGCTACCGCGTGGTGACCTAGTTCTCGAGGTCGAACGGATCGCGGCGCCGGGCGCAACAGCGTCCGGTCCCGGGTCAGGTTTTCCTCGCCAATCAGTTCGCGAAAGGCGGCCAGGGAGATTCCGTAGGTCACCTTGTAGGTCCGGTCGTCACGCTCTTCCAGGTAGCCCGCTTCGAGCAGGCTATTGCGCCGGTCAACCGCGAGATTCTCGTAGTCAAGGATGGCGTATGCGTCGGCGAAATCCGTTGGCGCCGCCAGCTCATCCAGCTCATCGCTGACCTCCAGGCCGTCAAGCGGATACTGCAGGGCGTAGCTGTTGTCGCTGGTTACCAGGACCGTCAGGGCGCAACCCTGCTCCAGGCCAAGGAACTGCTCTTCGACCTCCGGATTATCCCGCGCGAACAACAGGTAGCGACGCCCCTCCTCGGCGGGCGCGGCGTTCGGAAAGTAGCATTCGTGTTCGTGCAGGCCTTCCTCGTAGAGTTCAATGATGTCCGGAACCGGCCGGTTTGTTTTGTAGGGAATCAGAACACGCAGAAAGGCGGTGCCGCCGGAGGGAAATTCGCGCTGGTACTCGTAATCCGTGTCCAGCACCTGCACCAGGCCGATGAAATCCGCCTGGCCGGCATAATCCGCCAGCATGGGGGGCGGCAGTGTTTCCGCCTCAGCGGCGGCTGATGCCGTTCCGGCTGCAGGATCCTGGGCCCCGGCCAGACCTGCGCAAACCAGCAGGCTGGCGGCAACCACGCTACTGAACCTTTTTATCGTTGCCATTGCGCCTTCCTCCTGTTGATTTGACGCCGCCGGGTCAGGGAGGTTCCCCTGGTCACGGAGCCCCAATCACTGCTTGTGCAGCAGGGCGAGCCGCTGGCCCAGGCGCACCGGGTCTGCCGCGCCGGGAAACTGCCGCAGATCGCCGCTGACAGCGCCCGGTGGCAGGGCCATGACGACCGTCGAGCCCATATTGAAACGCCCCATCTCGTCACCCCGGTCCAGGCTTACCTCGCCCGGCGCGTAATGCTGTCGGTGCAGGGCGCGCACCCTGGCCGGCGTAATGGTGCCGGCCCACACCGTGTCCATGCTGGCCACCAGCATGGCGCCCACCAGCACCTGGGCCAGCGGTCCGAACGGTGTGTCGAAGATACACACCACGCGCTCATTGATCGCAAACAGGCCGGGGATATGCCGCACCGTGGCCGGGGACACGCTGTACAGCTTGCCCGGCACGTAAATCATGCGCCGCAGGGTACCGGCAACCGGCATGTGGACACGGTGATAGTCCCGCGGAGATAAATAGATGGTCCAGAAGGTGCCGCCCCGCAGCGCCCGGCAGGCCGGGTCATCCGCCAGCAACGCCTGCAGGCTGTAGTCATGCCCCTTGGCCTGGTAGATGCGTCCGTCCCGGATCGGTCCGCATTCACTGATGCGACCGTCGCAGGGTGACAGCAGCGCCAGCGGGTCCGGGATCCAGGGGACGCGCGCCCGGGTTTCAGGGCGCGCGTAAAGAAGTCGTTGAAGTTGGCGTAGTGGTTCGGATCCGGGTCGGCCGCCTCGCTGAAATTGATGTCGACGGCCTTGCCGATGCCGCGTATCAGGGCGTTTTTGACCCACGGCGTGCGCACACGCATCAGCCAGTGCACTGCTGCGGTCAGCGTGCGCTGGGGCAGCATGGACTGCAGGGCTGCAAATGACTGTTCCACGAAGGAGGACATCGGGTGACCTTGAAATCGCTGTGCCGCCCACGGGGCGCGAGACCGTGAATTATACTCCCGCGATGCGTTTTCGGGTGAATCATGGATACCGTTGAACTTTGGGTGAGGCGCTGCGCCGCGCGCATGGACGAGGCCGGCCTGTATTTCGGGCATGGCACGGATAATGCGCTGGATGAGGCCGCCTGGCTGGTGCTGCAGGTGCTCGGCGCGCCGCTGGACGGCAGTTTCGATGCCTGGGACAGCAAGGTGAGCGTCGAGGATGCGGTCCGAATCCGAGGCCTTGCTGGATGAGCGGATCGCCAGCCGCCGTCCGCTGGCCTACCTGCTGGGTGAGGCGTGGTTTTGCGGTTTGATGTTCAGGGTCGGACCCGGCGCCCTGGTGCCCCGTTCGCCCATTGCCGAGCTGATCCTTAACCGCTTTCAACCCTGGCTGGGCACACGCGAGCCGTCACTCGCCCTGGACCTGTGCACCGGCAGCGGCTGTATCGCCGTCGCGATGGCGCATGCGCTGCCCGGCCTGCAGGTTGATGCGTCCGATATCAGCGCCGCCGCCCTTGACATTGCGGCTCAGAACGTCAGGATGCACGGTCTGGAGTCGCGGGTGAAACTGCACGAGGCAGACCTTTTCGCGGGGCTGGCAGAGCAGCGCTACGATCTGATCGTAACGAATCCGCCCTACGTTCCACGCGCCGCCCTGAACTCGTTACCGGACGAGTACCGGGCGGAACCCGAACTGGGCCTGGTTTCCGGGGACGACGGCCTGGACTTGCCGCTGCGCATCCTGCTGGAAGCATCCGCATGGCTTAGCGCTGACGGACTGCTGTTCTGTGAAGTCGGTGAAAGCGACGAGCGCCTGCAGGCAACGCTGGAAACGGTTCCCCTGACCTGGATCGAATTCGAACACGGGGGCGGCGGGGTCTTTACCATTGACCGCCGGCAACTTGAGGCGGCGAAACCTGCCATCGGCTCAGCACTGGAGAGACGCGGACATGTCATTGAATAGTTTTGGACGCTTGCTGCGTCTCACCACCTGGGGCGAGAGCCATGGCCCGGCTATCGGCTGCGTACTGGATGGCTTCCCGCCCGGCATGGAGATTACCGAGGCGGAGATCAAGCTGGAACTGGAGCGCCGCGCCACCGGGCGGTCCCGGCACACCTCGCAGCGCCGGGAGGCGGATGACGTGCGCATCCTGTCCGGGGTTTTCGAGGGCCGCACCACCGGCACGCCGATCTCCCTGTACATTGAGAACACGGACGCACGTTCCCGGGATTACAGCAACATCGCGCGCCAGTATCGCCCCGGGCATGCTGACTTCACCTACGATGCCAAGTACGGAATCCGCGACTACCGCGGCGGCGGGCGCTCATCCGCCCGGGAGACCACCGTGCGGGTCGCGGCCGGCGCGCTGGCGCGTAAGTGGCTGCTCCAGGAAAAGGGCATAGCCATCCAGGGTTGGCTGGCGGAGCTCGGCCCCCTGCGCGTGGACGGGGACGCGGAGTTTTCCGAGGTCGACAATAATCCCTTCTTTGCGCCATCGGCGCGCATCGTGCCGGAGCTGGAGGCCTTCATGGATAAGCTGAGGAAATCCGGTGACTCGGTCGGCGCGCGGGTTAATTGCCGGGCCACCGGTGTTCCGGCGGGCCTGGGTGAACCGGTTTACGGCAAGCTCGACGCGGACCTGGCCACCGCCATGATGAGCATCAACGCCACCAAGGGCGTGGAGATTGGCGCGGGCTTTGCCAGCGTGGCGCAGCCCGGCACCGAACACCGCGACCTGATGACCCGCGAGGGCTTCCAGAGCAACCACGCCGGGGGCATTCTTGGCGGCATTTCCAGCGGCCAGGACATCCTCGTCTCGGTCGCTTTCAAGCCGACCTCCAGCCTGCGGATCCCCTGCGTGTCGCTGGATGCGGACGGCAACGAGGTCGAGGTGGTCACCAAGGGTCGTCATGACCCCTGCGTTGGCATCAGGGCCACCCCGATCGTGGAGGCCATGATGGCCCTGACCCTGATGGATCATGTGCTGCGGCACCGAGGACAAACCGGATCATGAACAACGAACACAGGCTCACCGTTGCTGTGGTCGGCGCCACCGGGGCGGTCGGCGAGACCATGCTGGAAATCCTTGCGGAGCGGCTCGGCACCAAAATCCGCGTTCACGCGCTGGCCAGTGCCGATTCCGTGGGCAAGACCGTCAGCTTTGGGCACCGGGAACTCGACGTGGAAGTCCTGGAAGATTTTGATTTTGCCGGGGTCGACTACGCCTTGTTCTCCGCCGGCGCAGGCATCAGCGCCCGCCATGCGCCGCGCGCGGCCGCCGATGGCGCCATCGTGATCGATAACACGTCCCAGTTCCGCTACGACGATGCCTGTCCGTTGGTGGTTCCCGAGGTCAATGGGGATCAGCTGGACGGCCTGGGGCCCGGGGCACTGATTGCCAACCCGAACTGTTCAACGATCCAGATGGTCGTCGCCCTGGCGCCGATCCAGGCGCGTTTCGGTATCGAGCGCATCAACGTGGCGACTTACCAGTCCGTCAGTGGTGCAGGCCGCAAGGGCATGGAAGAACTGGCGCGACAGACGGCGGACAAGCTCAATATGCGTGGCGCCGACCCGGCGGTGTTCCCGCAGGCCATCGCCTTCAACGTGCTGCCGTTTATTGATAGCCTGCAGGACAACGGCTACACGCGCGAAGAAATGAAGATGCACTGGGAAACGCGCAAAATCTTTGGCGACGACCGCATTGCCGTCAACGCCACGGCAGTGCGAGTGCCGGTGTTTTTTGGCCACGCGGAGGCGGTCCACCTGGAAACCCGCGAACCGGCGTCGCTGGAGGAGGTTGCGCAATTGCTCACCGACGCGCCGGGCGTCACCTTCATCGGCAACGATGACGGCGCGACGGTGCCAACTCCGGCCGGGCACGGCGCCGGCAAGGACGAGGTATTCGTGGGGCGCTTGCGCAAGGACCTGAGCCACCCGCGCGGCATTAACCTGTGGGTGGTGGCGGACAATATCCGCAAGGGCGCCGCATTGAACGCGGTGCAGATCCTCGAAGCGCTCGAGGCACGTGGCGCGCGCGGGTAGCCGACCGTAAAATGCCAAAAAAACAGATGTTAAGAAATCTCCGGGGAGCCAGGCCAGCAATGATATCCAGCAGTAGGAACAGCGCAGATCGATTCGTTTCACCAACGGCGACCGGGCGGCGATGGGGCATGTTCCTGCTGGCTTTGCTGTGTCTGTCGGTCTCCACCTGGGCGCACGCGCTGGGACTGGGCCAGGCAACGGTCAATTCCTATCTGAACGAGCCGCTGAGCGCGCGTATCGACCTGATCTCGCGCTCTGAAGCGGAAATGGCCACCGTGACGGCCGCCATGGCCTCGCCCGCCGATTTCCAGGTGATTGGCCTTACCCGCGATGCCATTGCGATACCCATCGAGTTCACGGTCAACCGCGACCTGGCCGACCCGCACATTCGCATGACCAGCACGCAGGTGATGACGGAGCCGGTGTTGCAGCTGGTGGTGGAGGTGGTCTGGTCAAGCGGCCGGATGTTGCGCCAGTACACCCTGTTTTTTGACCCGCCAAGTTTTGATGCTCCCGCGCCTTTGCCGGCGACGGCCTCATCGGCAGGACGCCCCGCGCCCGCCGCCGGCGCCCCGCAGAAGCCCGTGCCACTGACCAAGGCCCCGGCACCGCTGCCCCCGGCGATCGCGGCAGTTGACGCTCCCGCGGCGGAAACTGTGCCCTTCGAGCCGGACACGGGTATGGCGACCACCGAACCGGTAGAAGCCGAGCCGATGCGCCAAATGGATTCCGGGCCGCCGTTCGACCCGGTAATCGTCGAGCCCGAACCCAAACCTGAGCCGGCTCCGGAACCTGAAACGCAGGCCAAACCTGAACCCGCGACCACTGCCGGGACACCCGCAGACTCGCCGGGCGAATCCGCGCCAGGTGACCAGGCTGTTCCGGGCGAAGCCGCGCCGGAAGTTCCGCAAACGGAAGCCGTGCCGGAAGACATCGCTCAAGAGGCCGCGCCGGAAATTCCGCAGACGGAGGCCGTGCCGGAAGACATCGCCCAGCAAGCCGCGCCGGCCGGCGAAGCTGCAGACGGGCAGGACACACCGGCTGCAGAGCCGGGCGCGGTGGCCGCGCAGGCGGAACCTGAACCGGAGGTCATCGCGGCAGCAGAGGAAGCGCCGGCGGCGCCCGAAGCCATTGCCGCAGACGACCCGGCAGCGCCGGAGCCGGCCTACCGCGCCGTGGTTCCGGGCCCCCAATCCGGCGGCTCGGCGGCGTTTCCAACAGCATCGACGTGGTGCGGGGCGATACGCTGTGGGGCCTGTCACAGGACATTGCCGCCCGGCAGGGCGTGAGCATTAACCAGGTCATGCTGGCGGTGCAGCAAAGCAACCCGCAGGCGTTTCTGGATGACAACATCAACCGCCTGATGGCCGGTGAAGTGCTGCGCATCCCGGAACGGGAAGACATGCTGCGCATCAGCGCGCGTGATGCGATGCTGGAGGTGCAGCGCCAGGAGTCCCTGTACAGGACCCGCTGGGACATTCCCGGCAATCCCGATGATATTCCGACCATCTCCGACCTGGCCCAGGAAGCCACGGCAGAGGGGGTTGGCCCGGACAGCAGCCGCGCAGACGCAGCGGCCTCAGATGACAAAAGCCTGGTGCTGGTCCCGCCCTCGGAGCGTGACGACGCCATGGCTGAAGGCATGGGGCAGGGCACCGGGGGCAGCAGCGAGGCCAGCGAAGGCGTCAGCGTGGTTGAGGAACTGGCGCGCACGCAGGAAGAACTCGCCAATGCCCGCCAGGAAAACACCTACCTGGCCGAGCGTATCTCGGAACTGGAATCGGCACTGGAAGAGCGGGCCGCGGATGACGGTCCGGGGGTAGCCGACAACAACCTGGCGGACATGGAGGACCGGCTGCGCGAGGACCGCCTGTCTGGTGAACCGGAACCGGAGCTTGAATTCGTTGATGCGCAACCGGCACCCTGGATGAGTCGCTTTGGCCTGTGGCTCGCGGCGGCCTTTGTGCTGTTGATCGCTGCGGTCGTGTTGTTCCTGCGCAGTCGCCGCAACCGGGAATTCATCGATGGTGGAGCAGTGCCCGACCCGAATGGCGGGACGGCGACGGTGTCGTCCATGGCCGGCATGACGGCAGCGCCCGAACCGGACACCGAGGCGGTCGAGATGGACCTGGCGGATCCGGAGGCCCGCCTGGACCTGGCGCGCGCTTACGCCGCCATGGGGCGCAGCAACAAGGCTCGCGAGCTGCTGGAAAGCGTTGTCCAGGATGGCAACCCGGTCCAGGAGCGCGAAGCGCGGGAGATGCTGAGGGAGCTCTGAGCGCCCGGCGGTCTTATGCGTTACGCCCTGGGTATCGAGTACGACGGTAGCGGCTTTTTCGGCTGGCAGACCCAGCGCGAGGAACCCACCGTCCAGGCCACCCTGGAGCAGGCCCTGTCCCGTGTCGCCAACCACCCGGTCAGCGTGGTGTGCGCCGGCCGCACGGACACCGGGGTGCATGCCTGGTGCCAGGTCATACATTTCGACAGCGACGCGGACCGGGACGACCGCTCCTGGTTGCTGGGCATCAATTCCAACCTGCCCGAAACGGTCGCCGTGGTGTGGCTGCGCCGGGTCAGTGACGACTTTCACGCGCGCTTCTCGGCGCTTGCCAGAAGCTACCACTACGTCATCGTCAAACCGCTGGTTGCGACCCGCGATTGACCGGAACCGCAGCTGCTGGCAGCGGCATCCGCTGGATGCGGCAGCGATGCACGAGGCGGCGCAGCTGCTGGTCGGCGAACATGATTTCAGCAGCTTCCGCTCCGCGGGCTGCAAGGCCAATCACCCGGTACGGGAGATCCAGGCCATCGCCGTCGTGCGCCAGGGTGAACAGGTCATCCTGTCCGTTACCGCCAACGGATTTCTTTACCACATGGTGAGAAACCTTGCCGGAACCCTGATGGCCGTTGGCGCCGGCGAGCAGCCGGTGTCCTGGGTCAGCGAATTGCTGGCGGCGCGCGACCGGCGACTGGCGGGTGTTACCGCCAGCCCTGACGGCCTTTACTTTGCCGGTGTGCGTTATCCGGCGGTGTTCGACATCCCGCAAACACCGGAGCCTTTCCCGGTGATCAACTGATACAGGCGCGCTCAATCATGCGGACTGGACGTATCAAAATCTGTGGACTGACTCGCGAAGCGGACGTCCGGACCGCGGTGCAGGCCGGGGTGGATGCGCTGGGCTTCGTGTTTGCGGCCAGTCCACGGCAGTTGGATGCCGCCCAGGCCCGGTCCCTGTGCCGCGAGGTGCCCGCAGACAGGATCCGGGTCGGCTTGTTTATGAACCAGGATGCCGATTTCGTGCGTGCAGTGCTGGAGGCAGCACCCATGGACGTGGTGCAGTTTCACGGTGCGGAGGACAACGAATTTTGCGCCGCCTTCGGCTTGCCTTTTCTCAAGGCCGTATCCATGTTTGAAGAAGACCCTGAGCAGGCGGCCGCAGCGTTTCCCGATGCCAGCGGAATACTCCTCGATGCGCATGATCCGGGCGGCGCCGGCGGAACCGGCAAGACCTTCGACTGGCGTCAGCGCTTTGGAAGTGACAAGCCGCTGTGGCTCGCCGGGGGGCTTAAGCCGGATAACGTCGCCAGCGCAATCCAACAATTTCAGCCTCACGCCGTGGATGTTTCCAGCGGCGTGGAGTCCGCGCCAGGCATCAAGGATGATGCGCTGGTGAAATCCTTCGTTCGTCAAGCAAGGCAGGCTTTTCATGACACAGCAAGCACACAAGCGTCCTGAGCGGACCTATCCCACGATGCCCGACGACCGCGGTCACTTCGGTGACTACGGCGGTTCCTTTGTTTCCGAGACGCTCATGTATGCGCTCGAGGAACTGCGCGGGGCCTGGGAGCGCTGGCGGGTCGACGAGGAGTTCATGCGCCGCCTGGACGCGGACCTGACCCATTACGTCGGACGCCCGTCACCGATTTACCACGCGGAACGCCTGACGGCGCACTGCGGCGGCGCGCGTATCCTGCTCAAACGCGAAGACCTGAATCACACGGGCGCGCACAAGATCAACAACACCGTCGGCCAGGGACTGCTCGCGCATTACATGGGCAAGCCCCGCGTGATTGCCGAGACCGGGGCAGGGCAGCACGGTGTCGCCACCTCCACGGTGGCCGCGCGGCTCAACCAGCAATGCGTGGTCTACATGGGCGAGACGGACATCCACCGGCAGGCGATCAACGTGTTCCGCATGCAGCTGATGGGCGCGGAAGTGCGCAGCGTGACCTCCGGTTCGCGAACCCTCAAGGACGCCCTGAACGAGGCGATGCGGGACTGGGTGACCAACGTGGATGACACCTTCTACGTGATCGGCACCGTCGCCGGCCCGCACCCCTATCCGGTCATGGTGCGTGACTTCAACGCCATCGTTGGCCGCGAGGCGCGGGTGCAGATGCTGGAGCAGTACGATCAGTTGCCGGACGCCCTGGTGGCCTGCGTCGGCGGCGGCTCCAATGCCCTGGGGCTGTTTCACCCGTTCATCCAGGACACCGATGTCGCCATGATCGGCGTCGAGGCGGCCGGACGTGGCCTGGCCTCGGGCGAGCACGCGGCCTCCCTGTGCGCCGGCAAGCCGGGCGTGCTGCATGGGTCCCGCACCTACCTGCTCGACAACGCGGCCGGACAAATCACGGAAACGCACTCCGTATCCGCCGGCCTGGACTACCCCGGCGTCGGTCCGGAGCATGCCTGGCTCAAGGACACGGGCCGCGCCGAGTACGTCGGCATCACCGATGAGGAGGCGCTGCAGGCGACCCGCGACCTGTCGCGGATGGAAGGTATCCTGCCCGCCCTGGAGAGCGCCCACGCGGTGGCTTACGGCATGAAGCTCGCCAGCACCATGCGTCCCGACCAGTGCATCCTGATCAACCTGTCCGGCCGCGGCGACAAGGACGTGCAAACCCTGGCCACCATCGAGGGGCTGGAGCTGTGAGCGAACGCATCGCGAAGAGTTTCCAGGCCGGCAGGACCTCGCTGATCCCGTTTATTACCGTCGGGGATCCGCATCCCGACTGGACCGTGGACATCATGCACGCACTGGTTGAAGGCGGCGCTAACCTGATCGAGCTCGGCGTGCCGTTTTCCGATCCGATGGCCGACGGACCGGTCATTCAGCAGGCCAGTGAGCGGGCCATCGAAAAGGGTGTCAGCCTTGCCGGGGTTCTCGACACGGTGCGGGCCTTCCGCACCAAGGACCAGGACACACCGGTGATACTGATGGGTTATATGAACCCGATCGAGCGTTTCGGTGAAGGGAAGCTGGCCGCTGCCGCAGCGGAGGCCGGCGTGGACGGCCTGCTGCTGGTGGATTGCCCGCCTGAGGAGGCCACGGAGCTGCACGAGGCGCTAACGGCGCATGGTCTTGATGCGATCTACCTGGTTGCACCCACCACGCACGAGGAGCGGCTCAAGCGCATCTGCGCCGCAGCACAGGGTTTTATCTACTACGTGTCGTTCAAGGGCATTACCGGCGCCAACCGCCTGGACGCGTCCGCCATGGCCGGTCCGGTGGAAGCGATCCGCAAGCACAGCTCGCTGCCGGTCGCCGGCGGCTTCGGCATCAGTGATGGCAAATCCGCCGCCGCCGTGGCCGAGTTCACGGATGGCGTGGTGATCGGCAGCGCGCTGGTGAGCGCGCTGGCGGAAACCACCTCCCGTGAGGCGGCGACCGGGGTCGCAAGGTCATTTGTTGCTTCGGTGCGGGAGTCGTTGGACAATAGGTGAACTTTGAGTCGCATTTCCATGCGGGGAGCCTCAGCACACCATGAGCTGGATCAGTAAACTCATGCCATCACGGATTCGTACCGAGGGAGGCAACAAGCGTAATGTTCCGGAGGGTCTGTGGACCAAGTGCCCCGCCTGTACGGCAGTGCTCTACCGTCCGGAACTGGAGCGTAACCTCCAGGTTTGTCCGAAATGTTCCGACCACATGCGCCTGACCGCCCGCACCCGTCTGGATCAGTTCCTGGACCCGGAGCCGCGCCGCGAAATTGCGCGGGATCTTGAGCCGGTGGATGTTCTGAAGTTCCGGGACAGCAAGCGCTACAGAGACCGGATTATCGCCTCGCAGAAGAAAACCGGCGAAAAGGACGCGCTGGTCGCCATGGCCGGTGAACTGCGTGGCATGCCGGTGGTGGCCTGTGCATTTGAATTTGGCTTCATGGGCGGGTCCATGGGCTCGGTCGTCGGTGAGAAATTCGCCCGAGCCGGCCAGGAAGCGATGCGCATGAAGTCGCCCCTGGTGTGTTTCTCCGCTACCGGCGGCGCACGCATGCAGGAAGGCCTGTTGTCCCTGATGCAGATGGCCAAGACCAGCGCCGTGCTCGAGCGCATGGCCGGCCTCGGCCTGCCGTTTGTATCCGTGCTGACCAATCCAACCACCGGCGGCGTATCCGCGAGCCTGGGCATGCTCGGCGATCTCAACGTCGCGGAGCCCGGAGCGCTGATCGGCTTTGCCGGGCCGCGGGTCATCGAGCAAACGGTCCGTGAAAAGCTGCCGGAAGGGTTTCAGCGCAGCGAATTCCTGCTGCAAAAAGGCGCCATCGACCTGATTATTGACCGTCGCAAGCTGCGCGAGGACCTCAGCGCCATGCTGGCCTTGCTGATGGCGGGTGAACGACCGATACCCGTGGCCGGAGAAGTCGTTCCCGCCTGAAATGACCCGGCCATCCGCAGGAGATGCCGCTAACGGGGAGCGCCGGCTGTCCGGTTGGCTGCAGGAACTGGAGCGGCGTCACCCCACCGAGATCGACCTGGGCCTGGGGCGCTGCGGCGCGGTTTATCAGCGGCTGGGTTCACCGCGTCCCGGGACGCACGTAATCACCGTGGCGGGCACCAACGGCAAGGGTTCAACCGTTGCCTGGAGCAACGCCTGCCTGTCGGCGCTGGGCATGCGCACCGGGGTATACACCTCGCCACATCTCCTGCATTTCACCGAAAGACTGCAATTGCTTGGCGCATTCGTTACTCCCGGGGCGCTCGTCGAGGCCTTCGAGCAGGTGGAAGCCGCACGGGCGGATGTGTCGTTGACCTATTTCGAGTTCACCACCCTGGCTTGCCTGTGGCTTATGCACCGCGCCCGGCTGGACGTTGCCATTCTCGAGGTGGGCATGGGCGGGCGTCTCGATACGGTGAACCTGGTCGACGCGGATGTCGCCGTCATTACCCCGGTCGGCCTGGACCACCAGGCCTTTCTTGGCAACGACCGGGAAAGTATCGGCAGGGAAAAGGCGGGGATCCTGCGCAGCGGCCAGATCTTCATCTCCGCGGAACGGGAGCCCCCGGCGACGGTGCTGGAACAGGCCGGGGCGTTGGGTTGCAGGACCCTGCGCCTGGGACAGGATTTTGCCGTGGCGCACGATCCGGAAGACGGGTTGGAGTTCCACCTCGGAAACTGGCGGTTGCCACTGGCTGGTCTGCAGCTGTCCGGCGTCCACCAGCAAGATAACCTCGCAGGCGCCCTGGCTGCCGTGTTCAGCCTGTTTCCCGATCACCGCGTGCGTGCAGAACCTGTATCCGCAGCCCTGCAAGCGGTTCGCCTGCCGGGGCGCCTGCAGCGGGTGGACATCGGACCCGGCTTCCTGGTCGACGTGGGACACAACCCGATGGGCGCGCAGGCCATCGCAACAGCGCTGGAAGGCCAGCCCCCGGTCGTCTGCGTGCTGGCGATGCTGGCTGACAAGGATGCCGAAGGCGTTGCCAGGGCCCTGGCCCCGGTGGTGAAAAGCTTCCTCTGCGCCGGCCTGCAAGCAGGCCAGCGTACCCAGAGTGGCGCTGCGCTGGCGCAGCGGGTGATGTCGGCCTGTGAACAGGCCGAGGTGCTGGCCATGGGCACGGTGGATGAAGCGATGGAAGAGGCCCTGGCCCGCGCTGAAGATAATGGTCCCGTGCTGGTGTTCGGTTCCTTTCATACCGCGGCAGAGGCGCTGGGCTGGCTGGAGGCCCGGGGCGGTAAGGCATACTGAAGACCGTGTCACGGCCCCATCAACTGCTGATAGAATCATTGGCTTAACCGCAGAAGCAGCAAATCCATGGATAAAGCGCTAAAACAACGACTTGTCGGAGCGACCGTGCTCGTGGCACTGGCGGTTATTATTCTGCCCATGCTGCTCGGCGGCCAGGCGGAACGGGCCCAGGAGTCCCGGGAAATTGAAATCCCGCCACGGCCGTCCGAGCTGAGTTTTGAAAAACGGCGCTTTCCCATTGGCAAGCAACCGGTAGACAGTCCCTCAACCGTTCCGGAACAAGCGCCCGCCGGTGAGGCCGGGGGCGCGCAGGACCCGGCGGTAGTGCCCGAGAGCGATGCGCCGGCAAAAACCCTGCAGGAACGGTTGGAGGAAGTGGCTGCAGCCAATTCAGCGGTCACCGGCGACCCGGCAACCGGCGGGGAGGAGGGCGCCGCTGCGGACGACGCAGCACCGGAGGACGTCATCGTGCCGGAGCAGCAGGTCCCGGATGCCCCTGTGGCGACCGTAACGCCGGCCCAGTCGCCCGAGCCGGCGCCTGCAGCCGCACAGAACGCTTCACCGCCGCCCGCGGCGAATGATCCCGGGGAGGCGGATGGCCGCTACCTGGTGCAGGTTGCCAGTTTCAGCAGCGTTGGCAATGCCAACCGGCTGGCCAACTCCCTGCGAGAGTCAGGGCTGCCCGTGCTCATGGATACCGTGGAGAGTGCCGCCGGGACCCTGAACCGGGTTCGCGTCGGACCTTTCGCACAGCGCGCCGAAGCGGACCAGGTCCTGGCCCGCCTGGCCAACCAGATTCCCGACCTGCGTCCGCGGCTCGTGGATCTGCGACCGGATGAAGAATCCCCGGTAACCGAGCCGGAAGACCCGCTGATTCGCTGGGTGGTGCAGGTCGGGGTATTTTCCGGCAGTGACAATGCGGAGAAACTGGTATTCAGTCTGCGCGATGCGGGCTACCGGGCGGTCAGTCGCGCTGAAACCGCTGACGGCGTCACCCGCTACCGGGTGGTGGTCGGACCCGAGGTAAGCCGGGCCGCCGCCGTCCAGCTGGGCGACCGCCTGCTGGCAGAGCAGGGGCTCAAGGGTATTGTCCAGAGCACGGAATGAGCGGCTTTACCACCGTTGACCTGATCCTGCTGGGGCTGGTCGTCCTGTCGACCATTGTTGGTCTCTGGCGCGGCTTCATCAAGGAGGTCTTCGCCCTGGCAGTCTGGGTGTTTGCCTTCCTCGCGGCGTTTCACTTTTCCGGAAATATCGCGGTTCTTCTCGAACCGCACGTGGACCTGCCCTCGGCACGCAGCGGGCTGGCCTTCGCGGCCGTGTTCCTCGTGGTGCTGGTGACCGGCGGACTGCTGACGTTTATCGTCGGCAAGCTGGTGGAAAAGACCGGTTTGAGTGGCACGGACCGCCTGGTGGGCGCCGTGTTCGGCGCGGCTCGCGGACTGTTGTTGCTGATCGCGCTGATCCTCGCGGCGGGCTTCACTCCCGTGCCCCTTGATCCGTGGTGGCAGGAGTCACGGGTCATCCAGGGCTTGTTGCCGCTGGCGGAATGGACCGGGGCCTTTTTGCCGGATGTTGCCCACGAATATCTTGACCTTTATCCGCAGCCCGCGGCGCCCGGGGATGCCAGCCCCGAATCCGGGGCGGCTGCGACGCCGGACGCCAGTGCCGGGCAGTTCACGGGGTCAACGGAAACATAGCCGGCCGGCAGCGTGTTAGAATTCGCCGCGTCGCCGGCATGGTGGCAGGACAGGGGTAGCGACCAGATGTGTGGAATCATTGGAATTGTAGGTCACGACCTCGTTGCACCGGCCATTTATGACGCATTAACGATGCTGCAGCATCGTGGACAGGACGCGGCCGGGATCGCAACCCTGGACGGTCACCGCCTGAACCTGCACAAGGACAACGGCCTCGTGCGCGACGTGTTCAGCGGCAGCGACATGCGCCATCTGCTGGGTAACGTGGGTATCGGCCACGTGCGTTACCCGACCGCCGGGGGTGACAACTCGGCGGAGAGCCAGCCGTTTTACGTCAATTCGCCGTTTGGCATCGCCCTGGGGCATAACGGCAACCTGATCAATACCGACATTCTGGCGGCGGAGCTTTTTGAAAGTGACCGCCGGCACCTGAACACGGAATCCGACTCGGAAGTCCTGCTTAACGTTTTTGCCCATGAGCTGAACCTCACGGCGGGCAGCAGGCCGCGTCCGGACGACATATTCCGGGCAGTCGATGCAGTACATCGTCGCTGCGAGGGCGCCTATTCCGCCGTGGCGCTGATTGCCGACCACGGGCTCGTCGGCTTCCGTGACCCCTATGGCATCCGCCCCGCGGTGCTGGGTCAGCGCGAGACATCCCGGGGCATGGAGTATGCGATCACCTCGGAGAGCGTCGCCCTGGATGCCATCGGTTTTGAACTGGTGCGCGACCTCAAGCCCGGCGAGACGATTTACATCTCCAAGGAGGGCGAGTTGTTCTGCCACGAATCACCGCTGGCAAAGCCCCTCACGCCCTGCATTTTCGAGCACGTGTATTTCGCGCGTCCGGACTCGATGATGGATGATGTCTCGGTCTACAAGTCCCGCCTGCGCATGGGCGAGGCCCTGGCCCGCAAGATTCTTCGCGAATGGCCGGATCACGACATCGACGTGGTCATTCCGGTGCCCGATACCAGCCGTACCTCCTCCCTGCCGCTGGCCTACGAGCTGGACGTCAAGTACCGCGAAGGGCTGATGAAGAACCGCTATATCGGCCGGACCTTCATCATGCCGGGCCAGGCGGAGCGCAAGAAATCCGTGCGCCGCAAGCTGAACCCGATCAGTCTCGAATTTCGCCGGAAAAACGTGCTGCTGGTGGACGACTCCATTGTGCGGGGCACGACCTCGCGCCAGATCATCCAGATGGCCCGCGAGGCCGGCGCGCGGAACGTGTACTTCGCCTCCGCCTCGCCGCCGGTGCGCTACGCCAACATCTACGGGATCGACATGCCGGCCACCTCCGAACTGGTCGCCAGCGGCCGTACAGTCGAGGAAATTCGCGAGTTTCTCGGCGCTGATCGCCTGATCTACCAGGACCTCGATGACCTGGTTGAGGCCTGCAAGGAAGGCAACGACAGCATCCGCCAGTTCGACACCTCCTGTTTCTCCGGCGAGTACGTCACCGGTGTCGAGCCCGGCTACCTCGAAGCGCTCGAGGCAAGACGGTCTGATGCCGTCAAGGCCACCCGGCGTGTCGCCAGCGTGCCGCGGATGGCCGGTTGAACAAGCCGCCGAACAGGGAGCCGATGTCCAAGGTCGATACGGCCTGGCTGCGCATGGAGCAGCCCAACAACCTGATGATGATCACCGGCGTGATCGGCCTGGACGACGCGATCGATTACGAACGCCTGCTGGACACCGTGGAACGCCGTTTCCTGGTCTATGACCGCTTTCGCCAGAAGGTGGTCGACACTGCCGCCGGCGCCAGCTGGGAACTCGATGAGGATTTTGACCTGCGGGCCCACGTGCGTCGCATTGCGCTGCCCGGCGCCGCCGATGAGGCCGAGTTGCGGATTCTCGTCGCCGACCTTGCCTCCTCACCGCTGAAGCCGTCACGTCCCCTGTGGCAATTCGACGTGGTGGAAAACTACGTGGAAGGACCGGTCGTTATCGTCCGTATCCATCACTGCATTGCCGACGGCATTGCGCTGGTGCAGGTGTTTCTCTCGCTGACCGACACCGGGCCGGAACCGCGTCCCTCGTCACGCGACCCGAAGGCTTGGAAGAAAAAGCGCTCGCGGGAGTCGGCGGTTTTCCAGCGTCTGCTGGAGCCGGCCAGGGACGGGTTCGATGCGGCGGTTCACTATGGACAGAAAGTGGTGGAGGAGGGGCTCAGCCTGCTGCAGAACCCGCCCGCGCGAGCCATTTCGCCAACGAGGCCGGTGAAATCGCCAGCGAACTGGCCCACGCCCTGACGCTGTCCAACGACCCGCGCACCCGCCTCAAGGGAACGCTGGGTGTCCGCAAGGAGGTCGCCTGGGCTGAGCCGCTGGACCTGGAAGAGGTCAAATCCGTCGGGCGCGCCTTCGGTTGCACGGTCAACGATGTGCTGATCGCCTGCGCCAGCGGCGCCATGCGCCGTTACCTGCTCGACAGCGACGCCCCGCAGGATGCGAAACATGACATACGCGCCACCGTGCCGGTCAATTTGCGCCCGCTGGAGCACGCGGTACGAGCTGGGTAACCATTTCGGCCTGGTGTTTCTCGAGTTGCCGATCAGCCTGGAAAACCCGCTGGAGCGGCTGTACGTGGTCAACGACCGCATGAACCAGCTGAAGAACTCCAAGCAGGCCGCCGTGACCTTCGGTTTTCTGGCGGCGCTGGGCATGGGCCCGTCAATGTTGCAAAAACCGGTGCTCGATCTGCTGAGCGAGAAGGCGTCCGCCGTGCTGACCAATGTGCCCGGTCCTCAGCAGCCGCTGTTTCTGGCCGGCTCGCGCATGCGGGACCTGATGTTCTGGGTTCCGCAGAACGGCAGTATCGGCATGGGTATCAGTATCCTGAGCTATAACGGCAAGGTGTTTTTCGGGGTGATCACCGATCGCCGGCTGGTGCCGGACCCGCAGAAAATCATTGAGCACTTTCGCCCGGAGTTTGAAAAGCTGCTCTACCTGGGCATGATGCTGCCCCTGCAAGGCCGGCCCGACGCGGGTGAGGCCGAGGACTTATTCGAGCTCGGCTAGGGCGCTCTCCACGTCCAGCAATTCCATCGCGTCCCGCGGCTTGCAGTTCCGAGGCAGCCACGTAAAGTTCTGTTACCTGGTCCAGCGCCTTGTCGCCATACAGCATGTACAGACCATTCCCGTACTCCATGTGGGCGATCGGTGAGGCCGGGTTGTTCTCCAGCGCCAGTTCAAAATGGGCGATGGCCTTGTCCGCACTGGCGCCATAGGTCATGGCGCCAATCATCTTGCCGATCTTGTCGACGATCTCGGCGTTGTACAGGCCCATGGCGGTGTGTGCCTCGGCATGGTCCGGGTGAGCGCTCCAGGGCCTGCTTCAGGCTGTCCTGGATTTTGCCGCCGATGCCCTGGCGCAAGGGCGCGTAACGATCGAGATGGACTGGCTGTAACGTCCCAGGTTAAAGGCATGGAAATACCAGCTGTTGGGGTCATCGGGCAGCAGTGCGATGGCCTCCTCGGCGCGCTGCGCCGCGGCCAGGTAGAATCCCCTGCTGGACCGATTCATCCGGCTCCAGGTAATGGGCGTAAATGCCGGCCGCCTTGTTGGCGGGGGCATGACCCAGCACGCCAATCGCCGAGCCCCGCTCAATCGCACCGCCAAAATCGCCGCTGTGAAAGCACCGCCAGGCGTCACGAAGTCTGCGCGGCGAGGGCCTCGAGATCGCCGTCAAAGTCCGGCGGAGCCGCTGCAGGGTGCTTTTCCAGCATCATTCTGCAGGTGCGCGACGTCCGGCCAGGGCTCGCGGTCGCCCGTGTGCAGGTCGGCCCAGGCCGCCTCAAGGGCTTCACCGGCGAAGCTGAATTCGCTCGCGTCGTGCGGAAAATCGTTCCAGTTGCTCATCAGTGCTGCGTCCCCCAAAACCATGCCGGCCAGGATCGGAAATCTAGTGTGATTGCTCTAATTTATTGCCCCAAAATTCACTCCATGATCTGAACTGCCTGACCACTGGAGGTTTGAAATGGCACAGAAAGCGTTGAAAAAGAAGGTACAGCCGAAAGGCGCGGCAAGCAAGTTGACGGACCAGGTGCTGGATTCAGCGCGTGACGTCTGGCTCGCCGGTCTCGGTGCATTCTCCATCGCCCAGAAGGAAGGCGGCAAGCTGGTAGAGCAGGGCAACAAGCTCTTCGACCAGGGCAACCACCTCTTTGAAAAGCTGGTTGAAGAAGGCGCCAAGATCGAAAAAAGCACGCGCAAGGAAGTCGAAGGCACGGTTGTGAACCTGCGCGGCGACGTTGAACATCGTGTTGAGTCGGTTCGCAAGCAGGCGACCGGTAACCTGGACAAGCTGGAGCACCTGTTCGAAGAGCGGGTTGCACGTGTCCTGGGCCGCCTCGGTGTCCCGACCTCGGACGACGTCAACAAGCTGTCGGCCCGTGTGCAGAAGCTGTCTGACCAGGTGGCCAAGCTGGCGGAAAAGCCGGCCGTTAAAAAGCCGGTCAAAAAGCCGGTGGCCAAAAAGACTGAAGTAGCCAAGACTGAAGTAGCCAGGACCGAAGTTGCAAAGGCTGATGTTGCCAAACCGGTCATCGCACAGCCGGAAGCGAAGGACGCAGGCAGCAAAGCCGCCTGAACAACGTAACGTGATCCCCTTGCTCCCTCACCCCGGGGAGCTTTTAAGGGCCGGCGCCATGCCGGCCCTTTTTTATGCGTTCAGGTAATCCTCCGCCAGGGTCCGGAACTGTTCCGCCTGGCGCGGCGCCAGGTAGGGCACGAACAGGTACAACACGCGACCTGCCGCCGTGGTCAGCGCGGTGCCATCATTCAGCCCCTCCGGGTCGCGTACCTCCGCATAGCCTATCCAGTAGGTCATCTGGAGCACGACGTTGCTGACCAGTGCGTCGGCATCCGCATGACTGATGCTCATCATGCCCGCACGCTCCAGGCGCTCCAGCAGGTGCTTCAAAGCGGCCTCGATGCGGCCCAGCAGGCCGCTGATCGCCTGCCGGAGATTATCGATGCGCTGGTACAGGTCCGCGAGATTGCGGTAGATGAAGCGGTAACGCCCCATGGCTTCGAATATCAGGTGCAGGCGCAGATACAGTTCCTCGATCCCCGGTGGTTCGGTCTCCTCCGCCGGCTCCAGCAACGGCGTGAGCTCAACCAGGTAGCGCTTGAAGAGCTCCAGGGAGATCTCGTCCCGGTTGTGAAAATGGTAGTAGAGGTTGCCCGGGCTGATGTCGGCCTCAAGTGCTATTTCGTTGGTTGAAACATTGGGCTCACCCTGTTCGTTGAACAGGGCCAGGCTGGTTTGCAGAATCAGTTCCCGCGTGTCCCGGCGTGCCATGCTGCGAGCGGCCTGTCAGTGCGTAACCCGTGGCCGCGCTCAGTCGACGCTGGCGCCAAGGGCGCGAACCAGTTTCACGTATTCAAGCTGTGCCTGCTCCTGCGGGGTGCCGGCCAGCTTTTCCCAGGCCTCGTACTTGGCCGCGCCGACGAAATCGAAAAAGCCGGGCTTCTCGCCGTTTACGTCCCCCTCGCTGCCTTGCTTGTACAAGGCATAGAGCTTCAGCAGCGTATCGTTGTCCGGCTTTTCCGCAAGTGTTTTGACGGCGGCTGCGGCCTGTTCGAACTGTTCTTGATGCTCGCTCATTCTGACTCCCTTTGCACGGTTACGGAAATGCCCCGGAGGCTTCTGCTAATATCCCATCTCTCGATCGTAACACGATCAACCAACAGGTCATTGGCAGGGCACGCGCAAGGAATCACACATGAACTATTTCATCACCGGTGGCACCGGGTTTATCGGCAAAAACCTGATCAAGGAACTGCTCAAACGCAAACGGGTCGGCACGGTTTACGTGCTGGTCCGGAGCGGGTCGAAAAAGAAATTCAATGTCCTGCAGGCCGAATTGGGCGAGGCAGGTAAAAAACTGGTGGCCGTAACCGGCGATCTGACGCGCAATCAGCTCGGCGTCAGCGCAGCCCAGCGCAAAAAGCTCAAGGGCAGCATTGACCACTTCTTCCACCTGGCCGCGATTTACGACCTGGCGGCCGACGCGGATTCACAATGGGCCGCCAACGTGGATGGCACGCGCAACGCGGTCGCCCTGGCCGAAGACATTGGCGCCAAGCACTTCCACCACATGTCCTCCATTGCGGCAGCGGGCCTGTTCCCGGGAATCTTCCGCGAAGACATGTTCGAGGAGGCCGTGGGCCTGGACAATCCCTATTTCCGCACCAAGCATGATTCCGAAGCCATCGTGCGCAACGAATGCAGCGTTCCCTGGCGTGTTTACCGGCCGGGATTGTCGTCGGGCACTCGGAGACCGGGGAAATGGACAAGGTCGACGGACCCTACTACTTTCTTCAAGGGCATTCAGAAAATGCGCAATTTGCTGCCGCTCGTGGATGCCCACGCTGGGTATCGAGGGCAGCCGGATCAACCTCGTGCCGGTGGATTACGTGGCCAAGGCCACCCTGCACATTGCCCACAAGCCCCGGCTGGACGGCAAGGCATTCCACCTCGTGGATTCCAAGCCCCAGCGTATCGGCGAAATCCTGAACCTGTTTGCCGAAGCCGCCCATGCGCCGAAAATGACCATGCGCATTGATGCGCGCATGTTCAGCTTTATTCCCAGCAGCGTGCGCTCAGCGCCTGTCCATGCTGCCGCCGGTGCGGCGCATCACCAACGGCAGGTGCTGAAAGACTATCGGTCTGCCGCCGGACATACTGAAGTTCGTCAACTACCCGACCCGCTTTGATAACCGCGACGCCGAGGCGGCGCTCAAGGGCAGCGGCATCAGTGTTCCGCACCTGGACGCCTATGCCTGGCGCCTGTGGGACTACTGGGAGCGTCACCTGGACCCGGACCTGTTCATCGACCGCAGCCTGCGTGGACACGTCGGGGGCAAGGTGATCGTGGTGACCGGGAGCCTCATCCGGTATCGGCAAGGCCACCGCGTTCATGATGGCCCAGGCCGGCGCCCGGGTTGTGCTGATTGCGCGCAGCCTCGAGGGCCTGCAGGAAACCGCAGGCGCAAATAAAGGAAGAGGGCGGTGAGGCGCACTATCTATCCCTGCGACCTGACCGACCTGGATGCCTGTGACAAGGTCATCGATGACATCATCAAGGACCTTGGCGGCATCAACGTACTGGTCAATAACGCCGGGCGCTCAATCCGCCGTTCGATCCAGCATTCCTACGACCGCTTCCATGATTTTGAGCGCACCATGCAGCTCAATTACTTCGGCAGCCTGCGGCTGATCATGCGCTGCCTGCCGCACATGACGAAGGCCCGTGAAGGCCAGTTCGTGAACATTTCTTCCATTGGCGTGCTGAGCAATGCGCCACGGTTTTCCGCCTACGTGGCCTCCAAGGCCGCGCTGGACGCGTTTTCACGCTGCGCTTCGACCGAGTTCAGCGATACCGGCGTGTCCTTCACCACCATCAACATGCCGCTGGTGCGCACCCCCATGATCGCGCCGACGAAAATCTATGACCACGTACCGACGATCAGCCCGGAAGAAGCGGCGGATATGGTCAAGCAGGCGGTGATCTACCGGCCCGCAGCGCATCGCAACGCGCCTGGGAATCTTTGCGCAGGTGCTGCATGCGGTGGCGCCGAAGATGTCAGAGATCGTGATGAACAGCGCGTTCCGCATGTTCCCCGACTCGACCGGGCGCAAGGGAATCTCCGAAGGCCAGGCCCAGGCCAGCCAGGAACAGATCGCCTTCGCGAGCCTGATGCGCGGTATTCACTGGTAGGGATTGCAGAGCCGCGAGCGGTGCGGGGCGTCGAAAACCGGCGCCCCGGATGCTCTGCTCAGTGCTGGTTCTGCAGGAATTCTTCCAGTTCGTCCAGCGTACTGGACAGGCTTCGTCCCACTTCCGCACCACCGCTGAGGTCATGCCTGACGCTGTCCATTATTGTACGGTCTTCGTCAGTATAAACGTTTTTTGTTCAATGACATACCGTACGTTTCCAGCATTGGCTCGAGATCTTGTGCGCGCTTGCGCAGGTCGGAGCGGGTGGCCTGGAAGGCGTGTTCGCACAGGGCATTGCGGCTGGAGTAGCTGAACACGTTGGTGAAGAACAGCTCGCCGTCGCCGCGTTCCGGCTCGATCAGCAACAGCCCGGAAGCGGCATGACTGGTGCGGTATTTCTTGAAGCCGATTTCCATGCGCGACTGGATCAGGGCGCGGAAGGTCTGGGAAAGAATCAGCGGCAGGCCGCCGTTCCTGAGTGCAGCCAGCGGCACGCCGGCATGTGCTTCATGGTCATCAGCGGCGTTGTAGGGCACCAGCGGATTGACGCCGAGCATGCAGGTCCACGCCCTGGTCGAGGGCCACCGAAGCATGCAGGGTCCGGCGCAGAGCGCCGTCCACGTAGTAGCGTTCACCGATCTTGACCGGCGGATACAGGCCGGGCAGGGCGGCGCTGGCCTGCACGGCGCGGGAAATGGGCACATCACGGTATCCTTCACTGCCAAAGCGCACCGAGGTGCCGCTGTCCAGGTCGACCGCGACGACATACAGCTTGCAATCCAGGTCGTCGAAATGATTACCTTTGCCGTGGTTTTCGAAGGAATCCTTCGAGAAACTCGTGAATGGTTTCGTTGTTGTAGATACCGCTGGGCAACGCACGGCCAAGCTCGGTGATGAGCTCCGAGGTCGAGGCGGCCGCCGGATTGCTCAGCACGCCCAGCAGCGCGTCGCGCAGCACTGCGGGCAGGGTGACCGCGCGCTCGAAATACTCCCGGTAGGCCGGGCGCAGGAACAGCTCCGGCACGAACTTGAGCGCCGCGTGCTGCGTCCCCATGAAAATGCGGCACAGCTCGGTGCAGGAAATGCCGTTCGCCAGGGATGCGGCAAGAAATGCACCGGCGCTGACACCCACGTAGACATCGAGGTGATGCAGTTGCAGTCCATCAATGCTTTCTTCCAGGGCGCGCAGCGCGCCGATTTCGTAGACCGCGCCAACCGGGCCGCCGCCGGCAATGGCGAGACCAATAGCAGGGGCGCCGTCGCGGCCATGATGCGCCGCCTTGAGGGACGCTGGATGTATGGTGAGCATGAATGATTGAGCCTCTGTTGTACGCCGAATTTTACCGTTGCTGCGGGCTTCAGACCAGCCGAATCGATGACACAGGTCATGACTGAAGCAGGCAAGCGACGCGCCAACAGGCTGCGGACGGAGCTGGCGTCCTGTCACCGGCAGAGCGCGCGCCTGCTGAGCCCTGCATTTCCCAACGATCGTCTTGATCATTTGCAGAACTTTCAGCGGGATCGCCTGGCCGGGACCTACGCGGACCTGTCCGCACAGGCACGCTACGCGCCCGCGACGGATTTTTTTCTCGCCGAGCTCTATGGCGGGCGGGATATGGGCGCCCGCGATGCGCAGCTCACGCGGGCGCTGCCGATCCTGGAAAGAACCCTGCCGTCGCGTCTGCGCCACGCGCTGGCCGATGCGTTCCGCCTGCAGTCCCTCAGCCTTGAGCTGGATATCGCCCTGGCCGAAACCATGGAGCACCAGGCGATTGACACCCTCGATGCGACGGCCTACCAGTGGATTTACCCCACGGTGCCGCGCGCCCTGCGGGAAGAACAGATCGACCTGATCTACCGCCTGGCGCTGGAACTGGACCGGGCCGTGAGGCTGCCGCTGGTAATGGGCCTGATCAGGGCGATGCGGGGACCGGCCAAGGCGGCTGGGTTTGCGGAGTTACAGTCCTTTCTCGAGCGGGGCCTGGGCGCCTTCGGCGCCATGAAGGGTGCACAGACTTTCGCAGAGACGATCCGGGACCGGGAGCACCAGGTCATGGAAAAGCTTTACGCTGGCGACCCGGAGCCCTTTGCGCTGGGCCCGATCTGAATCCGGTCTAGAACTCGCAGCCGAAATGCTCGCGCAGATAGCGGATGATCTCCTGCTCGATCGGGGCCTTCAGCAAGGCCAGCATGAACCCCAGTTGCGCCTGCACGTGGATTTCCTCACCGGTAACGGCGATTTCACCCTCAACGCCCGGGCGCTCGAAGCAGATCACGTCCTCGTCCCAGCCATAGTCAATGCCGAATTTCTCCGCCAGGTCGCGGGACAGGGCATCGGCAGCCGCCTGGGCATCTTCGCGGCTCAGGGAGTGGCGGGCGTGAATATCAATATGCGACATGGCCGGGTGATTTCGCTTCAGGGTTGGGAAACGGCATTCTAGCAGGCCCGGGTGGCCCGGGAAGACTAGGTAAGCGAAGGGCCAGCCGTTACACTATGCACCCTTGCGGGCCGGGCGCCCGCGGTTCCTTGAACCCCGACGGAGAGCCGCCGTGAGCGACGACGACAAGCAGCTACAGGCCGTGCGCAAACGCATCAATGCGCTGGACACCGAAATCCAGCGACTGATCAGCGAGCGGGCGGAGCTTGCCTATGAAGTCGGGCGCACCAAGGGCGAGCTGTCCAGCGCCGTGGATTATTACCGGCCGGAACGCGAGGCGCAGGTGCTGCGGGGCGTGCTGGAGCGCAACGAGGGGCCGCTGAGCGATGCGGAAATGCTGCGCCTGTTCCGCGAGATCATGTCCGCCTGCCTCGCACGCCAGGCGCCCATGAAGATTGCCTACCTGGGGCCGGAGGGCACCTTCACACAGCAGGCGGTCTACCGCCATTTCGGGCACTCCGTGCTCGCCACCGGGCAGGTCACGATCGAGGCCGTGTTCGAGCAGGTGCAGGGCGGCGAAGCGGATTTTGGCGTGGTGCCGGTGGAAAACTCCACCCAGGGCGTGGTCACCCATACCCTGGACCTGTTTATCCAGTCACCCCTGAAGATTTGCGGCGAGATTGAGCTGCGGATTCACCACAATCTGCTCACCCAGGCGCGCAGCCTCGGCTCGATAGATCGTGTGTACGCGCACCAGCAGGCCCTTTCCCAGTGCAAGTCGTGGCTGAAACGGAATCTTCCGGCGGCTGAACTGGTCGCGGTCAGCAGCAACGCGGAGGCGGCGAAACGCGTCCGCACAGCGCCGGAGGCGGCGGCCATCGCGGGGCTGACCGCTGCGGAAATCTACGGGATACCGGTGCTCTTCTCCAACATCGAAGACCACCCGGACAATACGACCCGCTTCCTGGTCATCGGCCGGGAGCTGTTCAGCCCCTCCGGTGATGACAAGAGCACGATCCTGCTGGCCGGGGACGAGGGGCCGGGTCTGCTGCACGCGCTGCTGGCGCCGCTGGCGGCCCACGGCATCAATATGAGCCGCATCGAGTCGCGACCCGCACCGGGCGGTAACTGGGAATATGTCTTTTTCATTGACGTCGACGGGCATGCGGAAGAGGCGCCGCTGCGTGATGCGCTGGCGGAAATGAATGCACTGGGCGGCAAATGTCACGTACTCGGTTCCTATCCGCGGGCGGTGCTGGCCCGCCTGCCGGGCGCGCTTGAGGAAACCACCTGATGAACAGCACCCTGAAAAACTCCCTCAACCCGCTGTCCGGCGGCTGTGACCTGCTGGATCACGCGATTCCCGCGGTCAAGGGGCTCAAGCCCTACCAGCCGGGCAAGCCAATCTCCGAGCTGGAGCGGGAATATGGCGTCACCGATGTCCTGAAGCTGGCCTCGAACGAGAATCCGCTGGGCGCCAGTCCCGCAGCACTGCGGGCCATGGCGCAGGAACTGGATCACCTGTGGTTGTATCCGGACGGCGGCGGGTTCGACCTGCGCCGCGACCTGGCGGTCCGGCATGGTGTTGATCCTGCCTGCATTACCCTGGGCAACGGCAGCAACGATGTGCTGGTGATGCTCGCCGAGTCGTTTCTCGGGCCGGGCAGGGAGGCGGTGTTTTCCCAGTACTGCTTCGCGGTTTATCCCATTGTCACGCAGGCTACCGGCGCCACGGCACGGGTCGTGCCAGCGTTGGCGCCGGACGCGCCTGGCGGGCTGGGTCACGACCTGGACGCCATGCTGGCGGCCATCGGACCGGACACCCGCGTGGTCTTTGTGGCCAATCCCAACAATCCGACCGGCACCTGGATTGAGGCGGACCGCCTGGAGCGCTTTGTCGCGGCGGTTCCTGACGAGGTCCTGGTGGTGGTGGACGAAGCCTACTTTGAGTATGCCCAGCCCCTTGGGGCCGGTGACGCGACGCGCTGGATCGGCCGTTATCCCAACCTGCTGGTGACCCGGACCTTCTCCAAGGCCTACGGACTGGCCGGTATCCGGATCGGCTACGCCGTCTCCAGCCCGGAAGTGGCGGGCTTGCTGAACCGGGTACGCCAGCCGTTTAATGTGAACAGCCTCGCCCTGGCAGGGGCCCGGGCGGCGCTGGAAGACCGGGTGTTTCTTGAGCAATCAGTAGCCGACAACGCGGCAGGCATTGTCCAGCTCGGCGACGGTCTTGCGGCGCTTGGTCTCGGCTTCACCCCCTCGGCCTGTAACTTTCTGCTCGCGGACCTGGGGCGCGATGCGGCGCCCGTTAACGAGGGCCTCATGCGCCGGGGCATCATTGTCAGGCCGGTAGCGAACTACGGCCTGCCCGGTCACCTGCGTATCACTGTCGGCACCGCCCCCCAGAACGAGCGCCTGCTGGCGGCCCTGCAAGCGGTTCTGGCCTGAGCATGCGCCTGGTCGTAGAACCCGCCGCCGCGCCGTTACGGGGCGAGATCACGCCACCGGGAGACAAGTCGATTTCCCACCGGGCCCTGATTTTTACCGGCCTGGCCGACGGTGTGTCGCGCATTGACGGCTTGCTGGTCAGCGGCGACACGAATGCCACGCGGGCGGCCATGGAGCAGCTGGGCGCGCGCTATGCAGCGCAGGGGGACACGCTGATCGCAACCGGCATCGGCAGCAGCGGTTTGCGGGCCCCGGCCCAGGTTCTCGACATGGGCAATTCGGGCACCGCCATGCGTTTGCTCGCCGGTGTGCTGGCCGGACAGGGCTTCCGCTCCACGCTCAGCGGCGATGTCTCGCTGAACAGCCGTCCCATGGCGCGCATAATCCGGCCCCTGGAGATGATGGGCGCCCGTATCGAGTCGCAGGCGGAGGGTCGTGCGCCGCTGACCATCCACGGCTCCGATGCGCTCGCAGGGAATTGACTACGAGTCCCCGGTCGCCAGCGCGCAGGTGAAGTCCTGCGTGCTGCTGGCCGGTCTGTACGCCAGTGGGCGCACCCGGGTTCGGGAACCGGGCCTGAGCCGGGACCACACGGAACGCATGCTGCCGCATTTCGGCGTCAAGGTGGAACCCGGACCGGCTCTCGCCGGTGGCCAGGTCTTGCGCGCTGCCAACGTGGTGGTGCCTGCGGACCCGTCCTCGGCGGCATTTCTGGCCGCTGCCGCGCTGCTGGTTCCGGATTCGGATGTCATGCTGCGCGGAGTGGGCCTGAACCCGACCCGGGACGGCTTTTTCCGGGTCCTGGAGACCATGGGCGGACAACTGGAATACCTGAACCGCCGCGACAGCGGCGGTGAACCGGTCGCGGACATCCGCGTTCGTTACAGCCCGGGGCTGCAAGGCGTCGAGGTCCCGCCGGCGTGGATTCCATCCATGATCGACGAAGTTCCCATACTCCTGGCGCTCGCTGCCACGGCCGAGGGGGTCACCCGGGTCCGTGAAGCCGGGGAGCTGCGGGTCAAGGAAAGCGACCGCCTGGCGGTGATGGCCCGCGGGCTGGAAGCCATGGGCATCCGGGTGACGGAAACACCGGACGGCATTGATGTGGTCGGCGGTCCCAGTGAGCGGGCTCCGGTCGAGGCCTGCCACGATCACCGCTGCGCCATGAGTTTCGCGGTGCTGGGTCTGCGCAGTCGCGGGGGCTCGGAGATTTCCGGTGCCGAGTATATTGATACGTCCTACCCGCAATTCCGCGCCCACCTTGCAAGCCCTGGGCGCCACGCTGCAGGTGAGCAAAGCATGAGCGCGCCGGACACGACACCGGTGGTAACCATCGACGGGCCGGTCGGCTCCGGCAAGGGCACGGTCTCCACACGCCTCGCGGAACGGCTCGGGTGGCATTTCCTGGACAGTGGCGCGCTGTACCGGCTGGTCGCTATCCGCGCCATCCAGGCGCCAGTGGATCCGGAAAATGAACCGGCCGTGGCTGAACTGGCGGGTACCCTGGACTGCGACTTCACCTTTGATGGCGCGGAGACGCGCATCTGGCTGGGCGGCGAGGAAGTGACGCGCGAGCTGCGCAGCGAACCGGTGAGTCGCATGGCATCACGGGTCGCTTCCTTGCCGGCGGTGCGTGCGGCCCTCGTGGACCGGCAACGCGAATTTCGCCGTCCGCCGGGCCTGGTCGCGGACGGCCGCGACATGGGCACGGTGATTTTTCCCGACGCGACGGTGAAGCTGTTTCTTACCGCAAGTACCCGGGCGCGCGCCGAGAGGCGTTATAAGCAGTTGAAAGAAAAAGGGGAAAGTGTTAATCTTCCGCGCCTTTTCCGGGACCTTGAGGAGCGCGACCGACGGGACAGTTCCCGCGCCATCGCTCCGCTGAAACCGGCCGGGGACGCCATGGTCATCGACTCGACGGAAATGACGGTCGATGAGGTGGTGGAGAACGCTTATAATCTAGTTTTAAAAAGCCTCTCAGATAATTGATATACTTAGTATTCGTTCCGAAATAATTCGGATTGTTAACCACTCGGCCACGGCCGATACAACTGGGTGGACCAGGCGGCAATCGCCCTGGGTCCGTGAGATTCAAACCAATGACTGAAAGTTTTGCAGAACTCTTTGAAGAGAGCCTGGCCTCAAAGAGCCTTAAGCCAGGCAGCATCGTAACCGGCACCATCGTAGACATTCGCGACGACGTGGTCGTTGTCAACGCCGGTCTCAAATCCGAAGGCATCGTGCCCATCAGCCAGTTCAAGAACAGCAAGGGTGAACTGGAAATCGCGATTGGCGACGATGTCCAGGTGGCCCTGGACGCCGTTGAAGACGGTTTCGGGGAAACCAAGCTGTCCCGTGAAAAGGCCAAGCGCTCCCTGGTGTGGGATGAGCTGGAAAAAGCCTTTGAAGACGACGAAATCGTCACGGGCAAAATCAGCGGCAAGGTCAAGGGCGGTTTTACCGTCGACATCAGCGATATCCGTGCGTTTCTGCCCGGCTCCCTGGTTGATGTGCGCCCGGTGCGCGACCCGGCCTACCTCGAAGGCAAGGACCTCGAGTTCAAGATCATCAAGCTGGACCGCAAGCGCAACAACGTGGTGGTTTCCCGCCGCGCCGTTGTCGAGTCCGAGTACAGCGCCGAGCGCGATGCACTGCTTGAAGAGCTGGAAGAAGGCCTGATCGTCAAGGGTGTGGTCAAGAACCTCACCGACTACGGCGCCTTCCTGGACCTGGGCGGTATCGACGGCCTGCTGCACATCACCGACATGGCCTGGAAGCGCGTGCGTCATCCGTCTGAAGTCGTCAACGTGGGCGATGAGCTGGAAGTTCGCGTGCTGCGCTTCGACCGCGAACGCAACCGCGTCTCCCTGGGCCTCAAGCAGCTGGGTGAAGATCCGTGGACGGATCTGTCCCGTCGCTACCCGGTCACCGCGCGCCTGTTCGGCACGGTCACCAACATCACCGACTATGGCTGCTTCGTGGAAATCGAAGACGGCGTGGAAGGCCTGGTGCACGTGTCCGAGATGGACTGGACCAACAAGAACGTCAACCCCGCCAAGGTCGTGCAGACCGGTGACGAGGTCGAGGTCATGGTCCTGGAAATCGACGAAGAGCGTCGCCGCATCTCGCTGGGCATGAAGCAGTGCAGCGCCAATCCCTGGGAAGCGTTTGCCGCGACCCACAACAAGGGCGATCGCGTCAGCGGTGCCATCAAGTCCATCACCGACTTCGGCATCTTTATCGGCCTTGACGGCGGTATCGACGGCCTGGTTCACCTGTCTGACATCTCCTGGCTGACGCCGGGCGAAGAAGCCGTGCGTAACTTCACCAAGGGTGAGGATCTCGAAGCCGTGGTGCTGGCAGTTGATCCCGAGCGTGAGCGTATTTCCCTGGGCATCAAGCAGATGGACCAGGATCCGTTCGCCACCTTCATGGCCGAGCATCCGCGTGGCAGTGTCGTGAAGGGCACGGTCAAGGAAGTGGACGCGCGCGGCGCCGTGATTGAACTGGGTGACGGCGTAGACGGCTACCTGCGTGCATCTGAAATCAAGCAAGACCGGGTTGAAGACGCTACCAAGGAACTGAGCGTTGGCGACGAAGTTGAAGCCAAGTTCACCAGCCTGGACCGCAAGAGCCGCTCTCTGAGTCTTTCCATCAAGGCGCTGGAAGATGACGAGCAGGCGGAGGCACTGGAAGAGTACCAGTCCAGCAGTACGGCCAAGGGCACCACGTCCCTGGGCGAGCTGCTCAAGGAACAACTCGACCAGGGTAACTGATCACAGGAACGGGCGGCCGGGCCTTCCCGGCCGCCCGTTTACTGTCCGATCCGTGCCACGGCAATTAACAGGGAAAAAGAATGACCAAATCAGAACTCATTGATCGCCTGGCAGAGCAGCAAAAGCACCTTGCTCACGTGGACGTCGAACTCGGTGTCAAGGCGATTCTGGAGCAGATGAGCGCTTCGCTTGCAGAGGGTGACCGGATTGAAATCCGCGGCTTCGGCAGCTTTTCGCTCCACTACCGCGCTCCCCGCCTGGGACGCAACCCGAAAACCGGAGACGCCGTCTCACTTCCGGGCAAATACGTGCCCCACTTCAAACCGGGCAAGGCACTTCGCGAACGCGTTAACGACGGCGAGGCCTGAGGCCTCGTCTTTGCGTTGATCATCACGCCGCAAAGCAGGATTTCCCGGACCTGATGTACAGGTTGCTGTTCATTCTGATCGCCCTCGTCGCCGCCGGCTGTGGCCTGTTGCTGGGCACCCTGAATGCCGACGCCGTGGTCCTGGACCTGTTGTGGATCCAGCTCAACTGGCCACTGGGCCTGGTCACCGTGATGGCGCTCGCCCTGGGGATCCTGCTGGGTATGGCGGCAACCTGGGTTATCCAGGTCTGGCCGCTCAGGATGTCTCTGCGCCGCGCCAACGCAGCGCGGGATCAGGCGACCAAAGCCCTGGATACACCGCATGACTGAATGGCTGTTGCTCGCCCTGGTGCCGCTGGCGGCGCTGGGCGGCTGGTGGTTGGCCCGTAAGTTCTTCCGACACAACGAGTCAGCCCGGAACCGGCAGTTCAGCAGCCGCTACTTCCAGGGGCTCAATTACCTGCTTAACGAGCAGCCGGACAAGGCCATCCAGGTATTCCTGGAAATGGCCGAAGTCAACAAGGACACCTTTGAGACTCACCTGGCACTCGGGGCACTGTTTCGCCGGCGTGGCGAGGTGGACCGCGCCATCCGCATTCATCAAAACATCATCAGCAAGCACAACCTGGACGATGGCCAGCGCACCAAGGCGCTGCTTGAGCTCGGGGAGGACTACATGCGCGCCGGGTTGTTTGACCGCGCGGAACGCCTGTTCAGTGAACTGACCGAGCGGGGCGCGCACGCCCCATCGGCGCTCAAGCACCTGCTGGACATCTACCAGCTGGAAAAAGACTGGGATAAGGCGCTGGAGAAAGGCCACGAACTGGAAAAGGTCACCGGGGAGCGCCTGGGTGTGCTCATGAGCCACTTCTGCTGCGAGTTGGCCGAGCGGGACCTGCAGGCCGGTGACCCGGAAGCGGCCAGAAAGCGGCTTCGCGAGGCCCGGCGCTTTGATCCCAAGGGCATCCGCGCGCGCATCGTGCAGGCCAAGATCGCCCGTCACCGGGAAGATTTCGTCGAGGCGATGGGCATCTACGAAGAAGTGGCTGCCATGGACGGAGACTTCGTGCCGGACATTCTGGAGCACTACCTCGAATGTGCTGAAAGCAGCGGACAGGAGGAAAGGGCGAAAGAAACCCTGCGCAGCTGGTGCGAAGCGCATGGCAGCATCAGCGTGATCCTCAAGCTCACGGAGCAGATTCGCGCCGAACAGGGCATTGAGCCCGCGGCGAAGTTTCTCGCTGAACAGCTGTCCCGGCACCCCTCGGTGCGGGGGCTGGATAAGCTTATCGAGCTGAAACTGGCCGGCGGGCCGGTGATCGAGTCCGGCGACGATATCCTGCGCGCTGTTGCCCAACGGCTGCTGGCGCGTCAGCCGACCCACCGCTGCAGTCATTGCGGCTACAGCGGACACACCAACTATTGGCAGTGCCCGAGCTGCCGCCGCTGGGGGACCACCCGTGTCATTCACGGCGTGCTGGGTGACTGACGCCAGGCGGCGAGCCGAAGCGGCGACGGAGTCCAGTATTTCGTGATGTGGCTGTTTTTGCTCAGCGCAGGAATCTCACTGGTCCTGGTTGGCGTCATGACCGTTTTTGCCCGCCCACTGGGCCTGGTTGATACCCCGGGCGCACGCTCCAGCCACGCCGCGCCAACGCCGACCGGGGCGGGCGTTGCCTTGATCCTGGCGCTGTGGCTTGCCAGCGCTGTCTACCCGCTGCTGTCCGGCCTGCCGACCGCAACGCTTTGGCCCGGCTGGTTTGCCTGGCTGCTGGCGCCTGCTTCCGTGCTGTCCCTTGTCGGCTTCGTGGATGACCGGCAGGGGCTATCGGCCCGCCTGCGGCTTCTTGTGCAACTGGGCATGGCGCTGATCTTCCTGGTGGGGATTCATGATGTGCTGGCCGGCCAGGCCTGGCTGGTGGCGCCCGGACTGCTGGCGCTGGTCTGGACCATGAACGCCTATAACTTTATGGACGGCAGCAACGGCATGGCGGGCATGCAGGGCCTGTTCAGCGGTTCGCTGCTGAGCCTGTGCCTGTACCTGGCCGGGGCGCCGGAACTTGCGCTGGCCGCTGCGGCAATCGCGGGCGTCTGCGCCGGATTTCTGCCCTGGAACGCGCCGCGGGCCAGGGTTTTTATGGGCGACTCGGGAAGTGTTCCCCTGGGCTTCCTGTTTGCAGGCCTTGCGCTGCTGGCCTATGCCGGGGATGTCCTGGTCTTGCCGGTGGTGCTTTTGTGCCTGATTGCCTTCCATATCGATGCCGGAATGACCCTTTTGTCACGAATTCGTAATAACGAGCGATGGTATACTGCGCACCGAAGGCATGTGTATCAGAGGCTGCTTGATGGTGGATGGACCCATCTTCAGGTTGTGGCGCTGTACTCGGCGATCAACGGCCTTGTCGTTGCGCCGGCCATGGTGCTGGGGACGCTGCACGGCAACTGGTCCTGGGCGATCTTCGGGGCTGTGACCGCAACCCTCATGATGTGCTGGTACACCGTGTCTCTCAAGCTGGGGGAAGATTCTTGAGTGACAAAAGAACAAGAAGCTACGGATTGCGCGTTCTGCGACACCCGCGCGCGGCGGTCGTAATTCATGACCTCGCCATGGTGGTGTTTGCCTGGTGCATCGCCCGGTTCGTCGCGGAAGGTCTGTTCTCCCTGCCCATCGCCGAGCGTTACCCGCTGGGCACCGAACTGCCCGTTGTACTTGTACTGCAGGGGTTCATCCTGTGGACGACCGGTCTGTACAAGGGTCTGTGGCGTTTCGCCAGCTTCAATGACATGTGGAACATTGTCCGGGCCACGGCCTATGGTTCCACCCTGATTTTCCTTGGCCTGGCCCTGCTGCGGGGTGGTGCTTTCAGCAGCTGGTTGCCGGAAGTGCTGATCTACCCGCCGCTGCTGTTCATGGCGCTGGCCCTGCCACGCATGTTTTACCGGTACTGGAAGGATATCGGCTCCGTCCAGCGGAACGGAACAGAAGGGCTGGAGCGCGTCATCGTCCTGGGTGCGGGACACTCCGGCGCCATGCTGGAGCGCGAGTTGCGCCGCCGCGGCGGCTACCACCTGGTGGGCTTTCTCGATGATGACCCCCGCCTGCGCAGCGGCGCAGTAAACGGCGTGCCGGTGCTCGGTGTGATCGAGGACCTCGGTGCCGTCGCACAGCGGCAGCGCGCCGACATGGTGGTGATTGCGATGCCATCGGCAACCAATCAGCAGATGCAGCGGGTGGTGGGTATCTGCGAGGATGTCGGTATCAAGTTCCGTACACTCCCGACGCTGCAGGACCTCGGCAACCAGGCCACGCGCATTGACCAGCTGAAAAAAGTCGCGATTGATGACCTGCTGGGTCGCGAGCCCGTATCCCTGGACTGGGACGCGCTGCGCGAAGGCCTGGTGGGTAAGCGTGTGCTGGTAACCGGCGGTGGCGGCAGTATCGGCTCCGAGCTCTGCCGCCAGATTGCCCGCCTCAACCCGGCCGAACTGGTCATGGTGGACAACAGCGAGTACGCGCTGTACCGGATTGACCTGGAACTGGGCAGCGAGTTTGAAGACCTGGTGTTTTCCTCGGTGCTGGGCGATGTTTGCGATATCGCAACGGTTGAGACCATGATGGGCCGCTACCGGCCGGAAGTGGTCTTCCACGCGGCAGCCTACAAGCACCTGCCCATGCTGCAGAACCAGGTGCGCGAAGCGGTCAGGAACAATGTCATCGGCACCGTACGCGTTGCCGAAGCCGCGGACCGTCACAACGTTGGCACCTTCGTCCTGATCAGCACCGACAAGGCGGTAAACCCGGCGAACATCATGGGCGCCACCAAGCGGGTTGCGGAAATGTACTGCCAGAACATGAATTCGCACTCCAATACGCGCTTCGTCACCGTGCGCTTTGGCAATGTGCTCAATTCGAACGGCAGCGTCGTGCCCCTGTTCCAGGAGCAGATCGCGCGCGGTGGACCGGTAACCGTCACCCATCCGGAAATCACCCGGTATTTCATGACAATTGCCGAGGCCAGCCAGCTGATCATGCAGGCGGCGCTGCTCGGACGTGGCGGCGAAATCTACGTGCTCGACATGGGCGAACCGGTGCGTATTACTTACCTGGCGGAACAACTGATCCGGCTGGCGGGCAAGGAACCCGGCACGGAGATCCCGATTGTTTATACCGGCTTGCGCCCTGGCGAGAAGCTCTTCGAAGAGCTGTTTCACGAACTCGAGCCGAATGAAACCACCACGCACGAGAAAATCTTTCTTGCCCACCCCCGCCAGGCAGACTGGCCGGAGCTACAGCGTGAGCTGGCGCGTATCGAGTCGGCGGTGCTCCAGTATGACGTGCCCGCGCTCAAGGCTTCCCTGAACCGCCTGGTTCCAGAGCTTTCCAGCTCCCTGAGGCGCTCCGACGAGGATCGCGTTGTCCCGATTCACCAGGTCAAATAGGCGGTCATGACCGCAACCGTCAGGAAAGCGGTATTTCCCGTGGCAGGGCTGGGCACGCGCTTCCTGCCCGCCACCAAGGCCGTTCCGAAAGAATTGTTACCCGTGGTAGACCGCCCGCTGATTCAGTACGCGGTCGAAGAAGCGCTCGCGGCCGGTGTTGATAACCTGATCTTCGTGGTAAGTCCCGGCAAGCAGTCCATTCTGGACCACTTCCGCCCCGACGCCACCCTGGAAGAGCTGTTGGGCAAGGGCGGCAAGCACGAGCTGCTGGAGCGCGTGCAGGCGATCCTGCCGCCGCACGTAACCGCCCATGCGGCAATCCAGGAAGAAGCGCTCGGGCTTGGCCACGCGGTGCGCTGCGCGCGGCACCTGGTGGATGATGATGAGTTTTTCGCGGTCCTGCTGCCGGACGACATGGTGCGTAACGCCGGGCCCGGGGCCCTGGAGCAGTTGATCACCGTGAACCAGGCAACCGGTGCCAGCGTCATCGGCGTCGAGCGTATCGCGCCGGAACTCACGGGCAGCTACGGCATTGCAGAGGTCGAGGAGACCGGTGCCGGCTACCAGCGTGTCCTGTCGCTGGTTGAGAAACCCGCACCGGAGGACGCTCCGTCAAACCTCGGCATCGTCGGCCGCTATGTATTGAGCCGGGAAATTTTTCCCGCCCTGGACGACATCGGGCGCGGCGCCGGGGGCGAAATCCAACTGACCGATGCGATCGCCCGACTGTTGACCGTGCAGCCGGTTTTTGCCCACGTGCTGCAGGGCACCCGCTATGACTGCGGCTCACGCCTGGGCATGCTCGAGGCCAATATCGACTATGCCCTGGAAGACCCGGCGCTGCGCCCGGCACTGATCAGGCACCTGCAACAAGCGCTGGACAGCGTGAACTGAGATGCCAAGAGTCCGTCCCGAACACGCCTGGCCGCGCGGCCGGGTGGCGCACATCACGCACCGCTCGCGGGTACTTGAGGGTAACCCCTGGGATGATCCGGTGGAACGGGAACTGCCCGTCTACCTGCCGCCCGGTTACGAGGAAGCCGGCCGCCCGCTGGTCGCCTTGTGGGACTTTGCCGCCTTTACCAACTCCGGGCCCGGGCACCTGAACTGGCGCAACCAGGGCGAAAACCTGGTAACCCGCCTGGACCGGCTTATTGGCCAGGGACTTCTGCCGCCGGTGGTTGTGCCCATGCCTGATTGCTATACCTCCCTTGGCGGCAACCAGTACATCAATTCGGCCAGTGTGGGCGCCTATGCGGACTACCTGGTCGAGGAACTGGTGCCGCTCGTCGATGAACGTTTCAACGTGGTCCGCGCCCGGCACGGGCGGGGCGCATTTGGCAAAAGCAGCGGCGGCTATGGCGCCCTGCGGCATGCCATGAGCTATCCGCAGGTCTGGGGGGGCATCGCGATGCACGCGGCGGATTGCGGTTTTGACTGGGTGTACCGTCCGGAATTACCCACCGCCTGCCAGGTCCTGACGGAGCAGGGCGGTGACCCGGAGCAGGCGCCAACGCGCTTTCTCGAAGTATTCTGGCGCAACCGCAAACTGGGAGGCCGCGATTTTTCCGTGCTGATGACCCTTGCCATGGCCGCGACCTATGACCCGGATGAAAACCACCCGGAGCAGATTCGCCTGCCCATGGACCTGGAAACCTGTACGCTGATACCCGAACGCTGGAATCGATGGCTGGCCAATGATCCGCTAACGCTGGTGGAAACCGCTGCCGAAACGCTCCGCGGCCTGCACTGCCTCTATTTTGACGTGGGCCGCCGGGATCAGTACAACATCCAGTTCGGCACGCGGGCACTGAGTCAAAAGCTGGAAAAGCTGGGCATCCGTCACCACTTTGAAGAATTCGAGGGCACGCATTCCCAGATGGACTGGCGGCTCGACGTGTCCCTGCCGATACTGGCAAAAGCCCTGTACGAGGCCTCCGGAATGGAGTTGACCTCACCCAACGAGGACCACCAAAAGTGATCGACATCAAACCTGCCGCACAGGCCTACTTCCGTAAATTAATGGACCAGCAGGAGGCGGATGACCTCGCCTTACGCATCCGGGTGCTGGAACCCGGATCACCGCGGGCCGCCTGCGACCTGCAGTTCTGTCCGGAAGGTGAGCAAAAGGACGGCGACCGGCGCGACCGCTTTGATGACTTCAGCCTGTTTGTCGCCGCTGACAGTATCGATTGGCTCACCGATGCGGTCATCGATTTCGAGGAAGAAGCGGGCGCCGGGCAGCTGACCATCAAGGCGCCTAACATCAAGGGCAACGCCCCCGGCGAAGAGGCCGGCCTGGATGAGCGCATCCGCTGGGTGCTGGAGTCTGAAATCAACCCCCGGCTGGCGTCTCACGGCGGCATGGTGGCGCTGGAGACCATTACCGAACAGACCGAGGTCGTGCTGCGCTTTGGAGGCGGCTGCCAGGGCTGTGGCATGGCGGACGTCACGCTCAAGCAGGGAATCGAGACGACGCTGCGGGAGCACTTTCCTGAAATCACGGCCATCAAGGATGCAACGGATCACGCCACGGGCGAAAACCCTTATTTCGCGCCCTGACGAAAGATTTCGAAACCATAAAAAGGCCGCTGCGAGCGGCCTTTTTCATGCTGCTTGTGAACCCCGGCTCAGTTGTCCGGCAGAACCGACAGGGGACTGGGCATGGCGGCGTAGTACGCCGCCAGGTTTTCAATGTCCTCATCGCTCAGGGGTGCCGCCAGTCCGGCCATGATCGCATTCTTGCGTTGCCCGTCCCGGTAGGCTGTAAGGGCATGCACGAGGTAATCCTCGTACTGCCCGGCGATGATGGGGTACATGGCCATGGTGCCCAGGCCATCCGGCCCGTGACAGGCTGAGCAGGTTGCGGATATGGCCTCGCCGGCTTCCGGATCACCCGCCAGTGCCGGTGCGGCAAAGGTGCTCAGGCTCAGAACCAACAGGGCAGGGCGTATCAGCGGCATCATTGCACTTCTCCGGCCATTGAAAGCCATGCGGCAATATCGGCAATGTCCTGGTCGGTCATGCTCTCCGCCTGGAGATTCATCGTCGGGTGATCGCGTTCACCGGACTGGTAAGCCTTCAGCGCCGCGCTGATGTATTCAGCGCTCTGGCCCCCGACACGCGGCACGCTATAGGTCGGATAAACGTTCTTGTACCCGGGAATTCCGTGACAGCCGGTACAGGTATAGGCCTTGATTTCGCCCGCGGCCGGATCACCGGCAGCCATCGTACTGGCAGGCGAAAGGAAAACGAGCGCAAGGCCCGCGAAGAGAAAATTGCGCATGGGGTTACAGGTCTCTGGAAGCTTCAAATCAAGGTGCAGATTATACCGGCCTGTCCGGCAAAACCGAAGTCCTGTGCGGACTTTTGTGAGCGGGCCATTCTCTGGTGAAATTCGCCAATCTTCGCGCCGGAATTGCGTTGTCTTACGACGAGGTGGCTAAACAGGGCGCGTTTCCCGCAGGGATCGGGCGATGGCCCGATTCTTGCTTTACTTACCCTGAGTACGACACATTCGGTCCCGGCCACCATCCGCAAACGGCCGGTCCGGATGTCTGCCCGGGGGCATGAACCGCCGATTCTGGTTGACGTGGTTCATGTGCCCCGGGCTCATTTTTAGCAAGGCGCATAGCTAACAGTCTGGTCATCTGCTCAGCAGAAATCCCGCGATTTCGCCCGCAAACCGCTCAGACCTTCCAGCAGCTCACTGTAATCATGCACGCGCCCGGCAATCAGGTGGTGTACGTCTCCGTCGCTTTCCAGGATGCCGTCAACGGCGAGCAGCCCGGCATTCAGCACGATGGCCCGGTGCCGCTCCCAGACCCGCGGCCAGAGCACCACGTTAAGCGTGCCGGTTTCGTCCTCCAGGGTCAGGAACAGGGTGCCGCTGGCCGTTGCCGGGCGCTGGCGCATGGTGACCAGGCCACAGGCCCGGGTTGGCGCACCATGCCGCAGGGCCAGCACCTCGGTGGCGGTACGCACCCGCCGTTGGCGCAGGCGGCCGCGCAGGAAGGCCAGCGGATGCCGTCCAAGGGTCAGCCCGGTGGTGCGATAGTCCGCCTCGAGATCATCGACCGGGGTCGGCGGGCTGAGCCGCACCTGGCGGCTGTCCCGCCCGTCACGGCTGTCCACCCCGTCGAGCAGGTCCCCGTGGGCCGGCATGACCGCGGCCGATTCCCACCGTGCCCGGTGCCGGTGACCGGCAATACCGCGCAGGGCCGCCGCCTCCGCCAGCGCCGCGAGCTCGCGCCTGTCCAGCTGCGCGCGGTCGCAGAGGTCCTGCGTATCGCGAAAGCGCCGGGTGGCGCGGGCAGCGACAAGCCGCTCCGCGGCAGCCTTGCCGAAGCCCTTGACCATGCGCAGGCCGAGGCGCAGGCAGGGCTCCCCCCGGCGGCCGGGCTCCAGCGTGCAATCCCAGTGGCTGTAGCGCAGATCGACCGGGTGCACGGTGACCGCGTGGCGCCGCGCATCCTGCACCAGCTGGGCGGGCTGGTAAAAGCCCATGGGCTGGGAATTGAGCAGGGCGCAGGTGAAGGCCGCCGGGTGGTGGCACTTGAGCCAGGCGGAAACGTACACCAGCAGGGCGAAGCTCGCCGCGTGGGACTCGGGAAAGCCGTACTCGCCGAAGCCCTTGATCTGGTTGAACACCTGTTCGGCGAAATCCTCGTCATAACCCCGCTCGCGCATACCGCCCACCAGGCGCTGGTGCATATGCTCCATGCCGCCACGGCGCGCCCAGGCCGCCATGGAGCGGCGCAACACGTCGGCCTCCGAGCCACTGAAACCTGCCGCGACCATGGCGATCTGCATGACCTGCTCCTGGAAGATCGGCACGCCCAGGGTGCGCTCGAGCACCTGGCGCAGGGCCTCGGACGGGTAACGCACCACCTCCTCGCCACGGCGTCGCTTCAGGTAGGGGTGCACCATGTTGCCCTGGATGGGCCCGGGGCGGACGATGGCCACCTCGATCACCAGGTCGTAGAAACAGGCCGGGCGCAGCCGCGGCAGCATGGCCATCTGCGCCCGCGACTCGATCTGGAACACGCCAACCGTGTCGGCCTGCTGGATCATCGCATAGGTTTCCGGGTCTTCCGCCGGGATGGTCGCCAGGGTCAGGGGAGGCGTGGGGTCAGAGTCAAGTGCCAGAGTCGGTGACTCTGGCACTTGACTCTGACCCCGGTGCTGCCGGTGCTGACCCCGGTACTCGTTCAGCAGATCCATGCAGCGGTGAATGGCCGTGAGCATGCCCAGGGCCAGGCAATCCACTTTCAGCAGGCCCAGGGTCTCCAGGTCGTCCTTGTCCCACTGGATTACCGTGCGGTCGGCCATGGTGGCGTTCTCCACCGGCACCAGGCAGGCCAGCGGCTGCTCGGAGATGACAAAGCCGCCCACGTGCTGGGACAGGTGCCGGGGAAACCCGACGATCAGCGGCACCAGGTGCAGGAGCTGGCGCACGGGCAGGCTGCCGGGGTCAAAGCCCTGCTCCGTGAGCCGCTCGGCCAGCGCATCGGGCTGGTCCCACCAGGCCAGGTTGCCACTGAGCTGCTCCACCTGGCCGAGACTGAAACCCAGTGCCTTGCCCACGTCCCGTACCGCGCTGCGCGGCCGGTAACTGATCACCGTTGCAGCCAGGGCGGCGCGCTCGCGCCCGTACTTGCGGTAGATGTACTGGATCACCTCTTCGCGGCGCTCGTGCTCAAAATCCACGTCGATGTCCGGTGGCTCGTCCCGGTCGCGGGAAATAAAGCGCTCAAACAGCATGCTCATACGCGCCGGGTCCACCTCGGTAATGCCCAGGCAGTAACACACGGCGGAGTTCGCCGCGGAGCCGCGCCCCTGGCAAAGGATGCCCGCGTTGCGGGCGAACTGGACGATGTCGTGCACCGTGAGGAAGTAGGACTCGTAGCCCAGCTCGGCGATCAGCAGGAGCTCGTGCTCGATCTGCTCACGCAAGGCCTGGTCGATGCCATCCGGCCAACGTTCACGGATGCCGGCCTCGGTCAGGGCGCGCAGGTGCTCGCTGGCGCTGAGTCCCTCCGGTACCACCTCGCGGGGGTAGCGGTAGCGCAGTTCGTGCATGCGGAAGCGGCACTGCGCTGGCGATGCGGACGCTTTCGCGCAACCAGCTCTCCGGATAGCGCCGGGCCAGCACCGCGCGCTCCTGCAGATGCCGTTCACCGCAGGCCTGGGCGCGGTAGCCCAGCGCCCGCACGGTGCAGCCGTGACGGATCGCGCCCAGCACATCGTGCAGCATACGCCGGCCCCGCAGATGCATGCGCACATCGCCACAGGCCGTCACCGGCAGGCCGGCGGCCTGGGCCGTGCTGCCCAGCCGGGCCGCGCGCGCCTCGTCATCGGGGCCCAGGGACAGGTTGACCGCCAGCCAGGCGCGCCCCTCGAAATGGCTGGCCACCCAGTGCGCGGTCCGCACGTCCGTCTCTCCCTCCACGTCCTCGCGGGGCAGCCACAGCGCCAGGCAATGGTCCAGGCCGCGCTCAAAGTCCTGGCGCCCGAGGCGGTATTCACCCTTCGGCGCATTGCGTCGCCCCCGGGTGATCAGGGTGCACAGCTGCGCATAGGCTGCCTCGTCGGTGACCAGCAGCACCAGCCGTGAGCCGTCCTCGAGGCGGAACTGGCTGCCGGGAATCAGCGCGATGGGCTGGCCGGCCTGCGCTGCACGCTGGGCCTCTTCGTGGGCGCGGACGATACCCGCCAGGGAACATTCGTCGGTCAGCGCGATCGCGCGGTAACCGAGCTGCACCGCCCGGGCCACCAGTTCCTGCGGGTGGGAAGCGCCCTGCAAAAAGGTAAAGTTGCTCAGGCAGACCAGTTCGGCATAGGGCGGGGCGTCGGTGTGGCGATGGGTCGGGGCGGCGTGCATGGGCTCTCGGCTCGTAATACTGTAAATATATACAGTATTTTTTCCCCTGTCTGCCACCGGTTCCGGGGTGTACGGGCAAGTGCCTGGCACCCTGGAAAAAACTATTTTGACCTACATGTTTTATACTAGGCATGCGGATTCGGCATGGGCCGGGCCGACCCCAGCGGCGGCCATGGCAGCAACCCGGAACGTTTAGCGACGCGTCACGCGTCATCACTGATGGACTTGATCCCATAGGACAGGTACCGATGAACAGACCCACACTCCATTACGCCATTGTTGGCGGTGGACGGCTGGCGAAGCACCTTCGCCATTACCTCGAACTCGAGGGACAAACGACTTCCGCCTGGGCCCGCAAGGCCCAATCCCGCTTCAATACCCATACGCATCCGGACCCGGAGCAGCGCCTGCGCCAGACCGTCGAGGGCGCCGACCGCGTGCTGCTCCTGGTTTCTGACGACGCCCTGGCGCCCTTGCTGCGTCAATACGCCTTCCTGCACCAGCACCGGCTGATTCACTGCGCCGGCGCCTTGAGCCTGCCCGGCGTTGCCGGCGCGCATCCGCTGATGACGTTCGGCACCACGCTCTATGAGCCGGCGGACTACCGCGCCATCCCTTTCATGGTGGAAGAGGGGCACCGCTTCGAGAAACTGTTCCCGGGCCTGGCCAACCCCAATTACACGGTCGCCGCGCAACACAAGGCGCTTTACCACGCCCTGTGCGTGGTGGCCGGCAATTTCCCGCAGTTGCTGTGGCAGACCGTGGGCGCGCAGCTGCGGGAAGAGCTCGCCGTGCCGCCCGAAGCCCTCTCGGCCTACCTGCAGCGTTCGCTGGACAACTTCCTGGCTGACCCGGACGGCGCCCTGACCGGCCCCCTCGCGCGTGGTGACGGGGCCACCATGCAGCGCAACATCGCGGCGCTTGGCAATACGCCCCTGGCCGAACTCTACGAATCCTTTGTGCGCTTTCACGACAAGGAAACCCACCCCCAACTGGAGCGCAACGTCTCATGAACCTGCTCAGTTTTCCCGAACGCAAGAAAAACCATGAGCGGGTGGTGATGGTCACCTGCTACGACTACACCATGGCCTCCATCGTCGCGGACACGGACATTGACCTGATCCTGGTGGGTGACAGCGCCGCCATGGTCATGCACGGTCACGATACGACCCTGCCGATCGGCGTGGACGAGATGGCCATGCATGTGCGCTCGGTACGCCGCGGTGCTCCGGACAAGTTCATCGTTGCCGACATGCCGTTCATGTCCTGCCGCAAGGGCCTGACACCGGCCATGGAAGCGGTGGAAGTGCTCATGAAAGCCGGCGCCTCCGCGGTCAAGATCGAGGGCATACGGGGCCAGGAGGAACTGGTACGGCACATTGTCGACTCCGGCGTTCCGGTCATGGGGCACCTGGGCCTCACGCCCCAGTCCGTCAACGGCCTGGGCGGCTTCCGGGTCCAGGGACGCGGTGAGGAAGATCGTCAGCGCCTGCAGGCCGAAGCACTGGCGTGCCAGGCCGCCGGGTGCTTTTCCCTGGTACTCGAATGCGTCCCGGAATCGCTCGCGGCGGAGATTACCAGGTCGCTGGACATCATCACCATCGGCATCGGCGCGGGCAATGACACGGATGGCCAGGTACTGGTCCTGCAGGATCTGCTCGGGTTGGCATCGAATTTTCGTCCGAAGTTCGTGCGCCGCTACCTGGACGGCCGCGGCCTGATCCTGGACGCCCTGGACCGCTTCACCGACGACGTGCGCAAGGCGGATTTTCCGGCCCCGGAAGAGCGCTACGCCGGATGAACGATCTTTGACACCATCGAAGAATGGCAGGCCTTCCGGCGCGCCAGCCGCGACTGGCAGGTGGGTTTTGTTCCGACCATGGGCGGGCTGCACGCGGGACATGGCGCGCTCATCAAGCGCAGCGTCGCGGAAAACCCGCAAACCGTAGTCAGCCTGTTTCTCAACCCCACCCAGTTTGACCAGGCCGGCGGATCTGGACAGCTACCCGGCGGAGCGGCAGGCGGACCTGGCGCAGCTGGAGTCCTGGGGTGTGGATCACGTACTGGCGCCGGAAGCGGCAGGCCATGTATCCCGACGGGTACCGCTTCCGGGTCACGGAAAATGAGCTCTCCAGACGCTTTTGCGGCGCGCACCGGCCGGGCCACTTCGATGGCGTCCTGACCGTGGTGCTCAAACTGCTGAACCTGGTGCAGGCGCGAGCGCGCCTATTTTGGCGAAAAGGACTGGCAGCAACTCCGCCTGGTCCGGGACATGGCCGACGCCTGTTCCTGGAGACGGAGATCATTGGCTTGCCCGGTGATGCGCGACCACGACGGGCTGGCCCTGTCCTCACGCAACCGCCGCCTGGACCGGCGGAGCGACAGCTGGCGCCCGAGCTCCACCGGCAGCTCGTCACCCAGCGCCGTGCGGAGGACGTCGCGCAGGTGCTGGCGGAACTGGGCTTTGAAGTGGACTACGTGGAAGATTACGCGGGACGCCGCCTGGCCGCTGTGCGCCTGGGTGATACGCGCCTGATTGACAATGTGCCCGCTGGAGCCAGACTCAGCATGCAGTCCCTGAACGTCATATCCTGATGCTGATGTCCGGCTCGATTGCCTGCGCCAAGGCAACCCAGCTGATCTCCGCCTGGACGAAAGCCGGCCACACGGTGCGCGTGGCGGCCACCGCCTCTGTTCCGAATTTTGTCGGCCGGGCGACGCTGGAAGGTCTCAGTGGCGAAGCTGTGTTTGATGACACTTTCGCAGCGGGGCAGGCCATGGATCACATTCACTGGGCACAGTGGGCGGACCTGGTGGTGGCCTGCCCGGCCAGCGCCAACCTGATCGCACGCTTCGCCAACGGTATCGCGGATGATGCGGTCACGACCCTGTGGCAGGCCTGCTGGTCCCGGGGCGCACCGCAATTCATCGTGCCGGCCATGAACACGCACATGTGGGATTACCCGGCCACGCAGGAGAACCTGGCCACCCTGAAAAGCTGGGGCATTCACGTACTGCCCACGGCCGAAGGGGAACTGGCCTGCGGTGAGCACGGCGCCGGGCGCATGCTGGAGCCGGAGGCGATCCGGCACAGCATCGAGTCGATCATGGCCTTTGACGGCGCCGGCAGACCGGCGGGCAAACGCCTGCTGGTTACCGGCGGCGGCACACGCGAGCCGATCGATGCGGTGCGCTACATCGGTAATCACAGCAGCGGACGCACTGCCGCAACGCTGGCGGATGAGCTCTGCCGCCTGGGTCACGAGGTGACCTGGCTGGGCGGCGCGGGGGCGATCGAGCCTTCGGGCAAGGTTGCCCGTGAGCACTACAGCAGCTTCGTGGACCTGGACCTTCAGCTGCAACGCCTGCTCGGCAGCGGCAACTTCGACGGCGTGATCCACGCGGCGGCGGTAAGCGATTTTTCCGTGGACCGGATCGGTGACGAGCCCGGGGCCGTGAGTGGCAAGCTGGGCTCTTCCGATGTTCTCAGCCTGAGCCTCAAACCCAACCCGAAACTGCTGGAGCGGCTGCGCGACTATGCACAAAACCCGGACCTGCGCGTGGTCGGCTTCAAGCTCACCTCCGGCGCTGATGACTCCGCCGCGCGGGCGGCCGTGCAGCGTCTGTTCCGGAACGGCAGCAGCGACCTGGTGGTCCACAACGACCTGAACGGGATCAGCGCGGGGCACCACAGCTTCGAACTGCACCGCCCCGACGGCAGCCGGCGGCCGGCGGAAAATCACCGGGAGCTGGCCCGGCAACTGGCGGAGTTCCTGGAGGCGCCCGCATGATTCTCTGTCTCGACGTCGGCAACAGCCACATCTTTGGCGGGCCTCTTCGAAGGCGACCAGCTGCGCCTGACCTTTCGTAAAACCTCGAAGCAGGGCGCTTCTTCCGATGAGTACGGGCTGTTCTTTCGTTCCGCCCTGCGCGAAAACGGCTTTGACCCGGATGCGGTTACCCACGTGGCCCTGTGCAGCGTGGTGCCGGAGCTGGTCTACAGCATCAGCAACGGCTGCCAGAAATACTTCGGCATGGAGCCCTTCGTGCTCAAGGCCGGTGCCAAAACCGGGCTGAAAATCCGCTATCGCAACCCGCTGGAGGTCGGCTCGGACCGCATTGCCAACGCGATTGCCGCCACCCAGATGTACCCGGGGGAAAACCTCCTGGTGCTGGACCTGGGCACCGCCACCACCGTTGATGTGATCAGCGCGGAACGCGATTACCTGGGCGGCGTCATCATTCCCGGCCTGCGCCTGTCCATGCAGGCGCTGGACCAGGGCACTGCCCGCCTCAGCTCGGTGGAAATCCGCAAGGTGGACCAGTGCCTGGGCCGCAGTACTGCAACCTCGATCCAGTCCGGCCTCTACTTTGGCCACCTGGGCGCGTTGCGCGAAATCATGCGCGAGGTCAGTAACGACGCCTTTGACGGCGCCCGGCCCCGCGTCATCGCCACCGGCGGCTTTTCCAGCCTGTTCGCGGATACGGACCTGTTCGACGAGGCGGTGCCTGATCTCGTCCTGCGGGGGCTGCTGACGGCCCTGATGATGAATCTTGCCTGATGCCCCCCGCGCGCCCGGTTCATGCGAAGCGGTTTAGTGGGTCAGCTTGTAGAACAGCAGGGTGAGCATGGCGGTGAACAAGTAGGTGAGCAGGAAAACCGGCAGACGGTTGGTCTTGTCGACCTCAGGATCGCGCAGCAGGAACCACAGGACCAGGGGCGCGACGATGTGGATGATCATGCCCAGGGGCAGGTTGTAGACCAGCGCAAAGGCGCCGGCAGCGCCGACCTTGCGAATATCGGGAATCGGGTAGTTGGCCAGCTTGCAGGCTAAGAACAGGCTGGCCATGGTCAGGACCGCCAGTTGGACGAAATTCGCAAAGATCTCACCCACGCTCAGTCGGGTTTGGTCAGCGGCAGTTCCGGTGCCTTGCGGGTCACCCCGCCGGTGACCGCCAGGCGCATGGCGTCCTCAAAGCCCATGTCGACCGGGGTCAGCGCCGCACGCGGCAAGTACAGCGTGTAGCCGCCGATCTGGTAGCTCATGGGCAGATATACGGCCACCGGATCTTCGCTGTCCGGGTTGATCGGCAGGTCGTCAAAGGACTCGCGGGTTACAAAGCCCAGCGCCTGGAAGTCCAGGCCCGGCAGGTGGACCATGACCACCTTGCTGAAACCGCGGTTTGCGTCCGGCGCGAAATAGCCAAAGAAGTCTTTCAGGGCCGAGTAAATGGTCTTGATCAGCGGCAGGCGCGCAAGCACCCCTTCGCCCCATTCGAACAGGCGCTGAAAAATGATCACGTGGGACAGCAGCCCGACCAGCAGGATCAGCGCCATGGTCGACACCAGGCCCATGCCCGGCACGTACCAGCCTTCGGGCAAAAGCTGCACCAGCAGGCTGCCCAGCAGGCGCTCCGCACTGGCCGCCAGCCACCAGGCGATGGCCAGGGTCAGGCCGATCGGAATAGTCACCGCCAGGCCCTTCAAAAACAGTTTGCCGAGTACGTTCATGTTCTCTCACAGTGCATTGGAGCCGCATGGCTCAGCGGTGCTCACGTTACGCAATTCCAAGGGTTAAGGCAAAGCCCTGCTTCTTCATACAACACCGTAAACAGCGGGGGCTTCGTTGACGGTTGCGCTTGGGTGTCCCGTTGCCGGCCGGCCGGGCTTTCGGCCTGCGGCTCCCCTCAGTCGCCTCCACTTGGCGGGGTCGGCTGCACAAATCATCCTGATTTGGGCAGCCTTATTTCGCCTTCCCTGGCGAAATGACCCCGGTCGCTCCGGCTCCCTCGGCTCAAGCCCTTTATGGCCGGCCGGCAACGGGACACCCAAGCACAACCTCCATCGGGTCCGCCGGGGGAGTGGCATGCGGCATCGGATTGCCAGCACTGGGCCAAGGGTTCAAACGGTGTAGGCGTAAGAGGCACGGACGTTTAGGGGGGCATGCGGACATCGAATCAACCGAAGACTTGCCCACGTCCCAATAACCTCCACGGTTCATGCGCGCCCTTACCGTTTCAGAGATTCGGCACCCGCGACCCTGATGCAGGTTGCGGTGGGGTGCCCCGCTCATGAACGGCCAATTGGGGTTTGAGCCGATGGAGCCGGAGCGACCGGGGTCATTTCGCCAGGGAGGGCGAAATGAGGTCACCCAAATCAGGATGATTTGTGTGACCGACCCCGCCAAGCGCAGGCGAGGGAGGGTAGCCGCAGGCCTCAAGCCCGGCCGGGCAGGAGCGGGGCACCCCACCGCAACCGTCAACAAAGCCCCTGGTTCCCGGTTCTGTGCAGAATGTTGTCCCGAAGCCGGGGTTTAGCCGAACAGGCCGTGCAGGTACCAGCCGGGTCGTGGTTTGTATTCGCGATAGGCCCACAGGGTGCTGCCGTGGCGGTCGCGGACCACGAAATAGTCGCGGCGGCAATCGTGCCCGTCCCACCAGCCGCTTTCGATGCGCTCCGGCCCGGCGAGCACGCGGTAATCCTCGATGCGGCAGCGCTCCGGGCGGGACAGCAGCCAGACGGGACGGTGGGGCAGGGACTGGCAGCGGGCCGGCTCCTCCAGGCGACGGCGCGACCAGCTGTATTCCGGGCGATGGTCTTCGACGCCGTTGAGGCCTGCGACCGCTGCCATCACCCAGGCGCGCGCGCAGGCGCTCCAGCAGTGGCTCCACCGGGTTCGATGACGGGTTGTCCGGGTCCACGAACAGCCCCTGGGGCGCCGCATCGAAGCTGAGGAATTCATCGGTGTCCAGGGACAGCCGGCAGGCCGGCTGGGGCAGGCGGAAGCGCTCCAGACGCTCGCGCAGCAGGTCCATGAAATGTTGCTCATCGCGCGATGGCTGCTGCAGGCGCAGCTGCAATTGCTCTTCACCGCGGCGCAGTTGCAGGTGAATATTCAGCTCCTGCACGCCCCGGTCGGCGGCGCGCAGCACGCCACAGAGTTCGCCGATGAGACGGCGCAGGGGAAACAGCAGGCCCTGGCTGTTACCGACCTCCGCGGGCAGGTCCATGGCGCTGGTAAAGCGCTCCGGTGGTATCCAGTGGCGCTGCGGATCCGGGCGCACGCCGGTCAGCCGGTCCAGGTACTCCACCATCCCGGTGCCCAGGCGCCGGGCCAGGGCCTTGCGCGGCAGGCGCAGCACATCGCGCACCCGGCGGAAGCCCATCTTCTCCAGCGCGGCATGCTGCGACGGCTCGATCAGCAACGCCTCCAGGGGCAGGCCGCTGAGCGTCTCCTGCAGGGCCTTCAGATTGGGCAGGTCCAGGCCGCGGCGCGCGGCCAGAAGCGCGCCTTCCGGCGTGGGACCGGTGCCGGCGCGGGCATGGTAGCCCAGGCCCAGCAACTCCCTGGTCAGCCGTTGCCCCAGCGCCGCCGAATCACCCAGCAAGCGCTCGCTGCCGCCACTCTCCAGCAACAGGGCATGGCGGCCAGGCAGAATGCTGACGGCGCTGCTGTACTGGTAACACCAGGCGGCCAGGCGCTCCAGGGCCTGCTGCTCGGCATGCGGGTCCCGGTCCGCGATCTGCAGGGCGCCGGCCAGCCCCCGGGCCGCGTTGACCGGCAGGCCGGCACGGATGCCAAGGCGGCTCGCGGCCGGGTTGCAGTCGAGAATATGCGGGCGGCGGGCATCTGCGTCGCTGACGGCCAGGGGCAGATCCCGAATCCCCTCCTTGCCCCGTGATACCAGGTCCAGGGCCAGGTGCGGCAACTCGACGGCCAGCCACAGCGTCTTCATGCGTTGCCCACCGGCGGTCGCTGCGCCACGGCCTCACCCGTGGTGCTGCCCGGCAGCGGCCGCTGACCGTGTCCCTCGTTGCGGGGCAGGGCAAGCGCCGGTGGACGTTCCAGGTGCTGGCGGCGCAGGCGCAGCGCTTCTCCGGGGCGGCAGCCGCGTCCCTTGAGCAGGGTCAGGCACAGGTCCTGTTCGTCCACGTCCAGCAGCAGGCGCAGGCTGGCCGGTGAGGCCTGGCCGGCGACCTGGGAGGAGCGGAACAGGAAAGCGCCTTTCTGTCCGCTGCGGGCGGCCAGTTGCAGGCGCCGCAGGTGCTTGAAGCCGGCCTGGTGGCGGCGCCCGCGCAACCAGCTGAGCACCACGCCGCCGCGCACCCCGCGCAGGGCCTGTTCGCAGGCCCACAGGGACTCGCCCGCATCCCGGGTGCTGATGACCAGCAGGCGTTCCAGGTCAATGCCATGGCCGTGGATGGCGGGCGGGTAGGGTGTCCACGGCGGATCAACGAGCACGGTCCAGCCACCGCTGCGGGAAACCTGCGCCAGCGTCGGCAACAGCAGGCTGAGCTCGCCCACGCCGTCGCGCGCCACCAGCAGTTCGGTCAGGGCGCCCAGGGGCCAGCCGCCCCCGGGCAGGACCCGGTCAAGGCGCTCGTCACCGGAGGACAGCACGGGGATGCGCGACTGGCGGCGGCCACCCTGCCACAGCAAGGGGTGGCGCAGGGATTCGGGAAGGGGCCGGGACATGCGGTGCGCGGTATGGATCAGGACTCGAGTGACGGGCGGATCACCCCGACACCCAGCCCTTCGATCGCCAGATCCTGCTGACGCAGATCGACCGTGATCGGGGCAAAATCCGGGTTCTGCGCATGCAGCAATACCTGGTCGCCGCGGCGTTCGAAGCGCTTGACGGTGACCTCGTCCTCGATCCGGGCCACGACAATCTGCCCGTTGCGCGCTTCCGGCGTGCGGTGCACCGCCAGCAGGTCGCCGTCGAGGATGCCCGCGTCACGCATGCTGAGGCCTTCGACCCGCAGCAAATAGTCAGGCCGGGGGCTGAACAGGTCAGGATCGAGCTGGTACTCGTGTTCGATGTTTTCCTGCGCCAGCACCGGGCTGCCCGCCGCCACGCGCCCAACCAGGGGCAGGCTGCGACGCGGCCGCCCCGGCAGGCTGGCCGCCGCCAGGGTGGTGAGACTGATGCCCCGCGAGCGCCCGCGCTCGAGCTGGATGACCCCCTTGCTGTCCAGGGCCCTCAGATGGCTTTCCGCGGCATTGGGCGAGCTGAAGCCGAAATGGCTGGAAAGCTCCGCCCGGGTAGGGGGAAAGCCATTCTTATCAATATGTTCGGATATATATTTGAGAATTTCTCTCTGGCGGGGTGTCAGGGGCTTTTCGCTCATTGCCGGGCTCCATTACAGTTACTGTAAATATATACAGTACTGCGTGCCGCTTCAAGCCCGGCAACAGGCGGGATTTACCAGCCGCCTCCGCCTCCACCGCCACCGCCACCACCGGAAAAGCCGCCACCACCGCCGGAGGACGAACCCGGCGGCGTGGCCGCTGATGAAATGGAACTGGACAACTCGCTGCCCAGCTTTGAACCGATGTGATGCAGCGCCCCGGCGCGGCCGATATCGCCGCTGTACCAGGCCGGGTTGTAGCCGGCCGCTTCGCGCTGTTCGCGGGGAATCTCGCTCATGAAGCGCCGGGTCCAGCGGTTTTCCACGCCCAGGGCGAAGGCATAAGGCAGGAACATCTCGAACAGCTCCGGGGTCATCTGCGGGGATTTCATGCGGTCCAGGCGCTGACCCTCGGCGGTTGAAAGGTACATCTTGAAGCCTTCGATCTCATCCATGACCAGCCGCCCGGGGACCGTCGGGGCCTTCAGGATGATCATGAAAAAGAGATGGGTCAGGGAGACGGCGATGGCCCAGACAATCCACAGCAGCGGGTTCTGCTGTCCCAGCAGGCCCGCCACGATCGCCACCAGCACGGTCAGCAGGACGGCAGGAACGGCATACAGGGCGTTCAGGTTAAACAGGCGCCCCTTGTACTCCTTCTTCAGGGCGCGGATCAGCCCCGAACGCGCCTCGCCGAAGGCCTTGTACTCGTCCTTGTCCAGGGTGATGCTGCCGCTGCCGCCGGGCAACAGGGCATCCAGCACCGCCTGCTCCCCGGGACTGGCCGGCGGGCGCTCCCCGGTGGCGTGTTTGCCGATGCCCTGCAGCGTGAAGTCGCCGTCCTGTTCCTCGATCGTGAGATAGCCCTTGACGCCCAGGCTGACCACCGCCGCGGTAAAGGCTTTCTGGTCAAAACCCATGTCCAGCACATAGCGACAGGCGGCCGGGGAGAGCCCCTTGGGCGGTTCGTAACGGGGGATGATCACGCCCTTGGCCGGATCCCGGCCCTTGTGGCTCCAGGCCCAGAAATACCAGCCAAAGATCACCAGGAAGCCGACAAGCTGCGCCAGGGCGCCGCCGTTGTCCCGGAAGAACCATTGAATCTTCTGGTTTCGCGTGGGTTCCGCCACCAGGCCCTTGGGCCAGCCCACCACGGCGGTCAGGCCTTCCCGCGGCCCCAGGGGCGCAGTGGTCTCGAACAACACGGTACGGCTGTTGCGGATCTCCACCCGGGCATCCCGCCCATCACTGCCAAAGGGCCCCGTGTAGACAGCGGTTTGCAGCTGGTCGGGCGGCACGTCGCCCGGCAGGGTGATCACGGCGCTGGCCGCTTCGATGGGGAAGGCCCAGCCGTTGCCGGTCACGTTCCAGTACAGCTCATCAAACCCGTCGAAAAAGCCGAGCTGGCGCGTGGTGCGGTAACGCAGCTCGTAAACGTACTCGCCGGGCTCGAGAAACCGGTTGGCAGACCCGGCGTAAATGCGCACCCCGTTGGCACGCTGCTCGACACGACTTTCTTCCGGCGCGCCATCGCGGGACAGCGACAGCAACTCGAAGTCCACCCGGAAACGGTTGCCATAGCGGTCACGGTAATCGGTCGGAAATTCCCGGTAAATGCCCCGGCGTATCTGGTTCCCCTCGGCGCGCACCCGGATGCGCTCGCTCACCAGCAGGCTCGCGTCCGGCTGGATCTGAACATCTGCATGGTAGGAAATGATGCGTTCATCGGCACCGGCGCTGACCGGAATGCCAGGCACTGCCAGCAGCAGCAACAGCACACCCAGCCCGGCCTTGATCAGGCCGGCGCGGCTGGCGCCCTTACAGCGCCACACGGGGCGCCTCCCGCTGGCTGGCCAGCTCGATTTCGAAAAACTCCGCCGGGCCGAAGCCGAAAGGCCCGGATACCAGGTTCACGGGAAAGCTCTGCACCAGCGTGTTGTTGTCGCGCACCGCGCCGTTGTAATAGCGCCGCGCATACTGCAGGTCATCCTCGATGCTCACCAGGCTCTCGTGCAGCTGTTGGAAACCCTCGCTGGCCTTCAGGTCCGGGTAGTCCTCGGCCAGGGCAAAGAGGCGCCCGAGCTGGCGGGAAAGGCCGGTCTCCTGGGCCGCAAGCGGCGCCAGGGCGTCCGGGTCGCCACTGCGGTTGAGCGTGGTCTGTTCCAGGACGTCCGCCTCGTGATTCATGTAGCCGCGCACGGTGGCCACCAGGTTCGGCACCAGTTCGTGGCGCTTCTGCAGCTGCACGTCGATGTCGGACCAGGCCGCGTTGACGATGTTTTTCTGACGCACCAGCCGGTTATAGATCCAGATTAAGCCGGCGCCCAGCACCAGGACGATCAACAGGAATATTTCCACAGGTGGTCTTCCTCCCCGGTCGGGTTCCCTCAAAAGACCATTGAATTATAGGCTCTGAGCCCGCTCCGCTGGAGTGCCATTGGTGGGGTTGAAACGCCGCAGGGCCCGCAACAACTGCGGATTCTCCCGTCCGGGCGAGGCGTAACGCAGCTCCAGCCAGGACAGGGCCAGCGCCCGGGCCCGGTCGGCCGACTCGGGAGGGCAGCCCGCCGACCAGTTCGGCGACCTCCAGCGGCCCCATCGACGGGCTCGCTGGCAGGCCCGCCTTGTGCAGGCGCGCGATAAACTGCCGCCAGGCCCGCAGCGCCGGGTCCTGTTCCCGCCCCCGGCTGAGCCGCAGCAGCCAGGGCGTCATCAGCAACCCGGCCAGCAGCAGGCTGAGCGCCAGCAGTCCCACCAGTCCCCGCGCACTGAGCTGTTCGATACCCATGAAGTCCAGCAGTCCGGACTGGCGCTGCGCGTCAAAGGCGATGATCCAGTCGTTCCAGGAGCGGTTCACCCAGTCCAGGCCGTTGCGCAGCCCACGGTACCACTCGTAATCCAGCAGGTGACGGCGGCCGCCGAGGGCGTCCAGCGAGCCTTGCTCAACCCGCGAGGGGGCAACCGCAGCGGTCGGGTCAATGCGGGTCCAGCCGGTGCCGGGCAGCCACACTTCCGCCCAGGCATGGGCATCCGACTGGCGGACCAGCAGGTAATTCCCGAGCTCGTTAAACCAGCCGCCCTGGTAACCGGTCACCACGCGCGCGGGAATTCCCGCCATGCGCATCATTACCGTGAAGGCCGAGGCGTAGTGCTCGCAAAAGCCCGACCGCGTATCGAACAAAAACTCATCGACCGAGTCGCCGGACAGCAGCGGCGGGTTGAGCGTGTAACGGAATTCCTCCTGGTTGAAATGCGCCAGGGCGCGGCGGACCAGCGCCGCGTCAGTGTCTGCCTCCGCGCGCCATTCGTTCATCATGGCGCGGGTGCGCGGATTGAATCCGTCCGGCAGCGCCAGGGCCATGTTGCGGAAGGTCGACTTGAGTTCCGGCGAGTCGATGAAGTCCGGGTCCGAGGCCACCTCGTAGGCGGTCAGCTGGGTAATTGCCCGCCGGGTGAGCAGCTGGTAGTCAAAGGTCATGCGCCGGGCGGCTTCCGGCTTGAGGGCCGGGTAGTCCAGGGCAAACAGCCAATGCCGTTCGTTGGGTTCAAGCTGGACCTGGTAACGGTAAGGCGCGGTGTCCGCATCCGGCATCGAATCTGCCTCGATGCTGGTGCTCCAGCGGCTCATGTCCCAGGTGCGTCCGTCAAAATTCCACAGCACCGGGCCACGCCAGTAGAGTGCGCTCTGCGGGGGCGGGTCACCCTCGAAGGTGGCCCGGAAGGCGGGCGAATCGTCCATGAACAGGGCCTGGATGCTGCCCGGGGTCATGCTGTCGCTCAGGCCGGTCCGTGAATCCAGCGAACGTTCCGGCACGCCCCAGAGCGGGCTGCCCCAACGCGGGAAAAACAGGAACAGGGCCACGCCGATGGGCACCGCGATCAGCAGCAGGCGTGAGCCGAAGCCGACTTCTCCCAGCAGCCCCCGGTCCAGGGCCGGCGCGGCGCCCTTTGGCAGGAATGCCTCGCGGCGCTCGATCAAGGCCAGCGAGACCAGGGAACCGACCATGACCAGGGCCCCGTAGACCACCATGCTCATCCCCTGGGAGAACAGGAACTGCGTGGCGCAGAGAAACAGCGCCAGGCTCGCCACGATCCGCGCATCCCGCGCCTTGAAGGTTTCCAGCAGCTTGAGCGCCAGCATCACGCACAGCAGGCCCACCGCTGCCCGCCGTCCCAGCAGGTTGCCATAGGTGGACACAAGCACCACCAGCGTGATGACCGTGACCGCCAGGCGCAGCAGCACCGGCAGCGGCTTGAAACCCTTGAGTTCAGCAAGCAGGCGCCAGCCGATCGGCAGCAGCGTAACCCCCACCAGCACCGGCGGCATGCTCATCAGCTGGGGAAGCAGGGCGATCAGCAGCGTTGCCATCACCCAGAGCATCGGATTGGACCAGGAGACTTTCACCGGTCGAACAAGGCCAGGGCTTCGAGACAGGCCGCACGCTGGGCAGGCCCGCTGGACGGCTCGATGCGGCGGTTCGGCAGCACCAGGCTGTAGACCAGCTGGCGGTGCTCGGCCATCAGGACCCAGGCCGTCAGAACCGCCAGGCGCTGTTCCGTGTCCATGCCGTCCAGTTCGCGGAAATCCAGCACGCAGGCCGCATCCCGGGGCGACTCCATTTCCCGGCTGTAGAGCTGGCCGTGGCGCGCGCTGGTGCGCCAGGCAATGTGCTTGAGGGGGTCTCCGGGCCGGTAGTTGCGCAGACCGTGCACCTGGTCGCCGTCCCCCCGCCGGGCTTCACCGCTGTGTCCGTCACCGGTGCTCGGCAGCGGCGGTACGTCACGGGCCGGCTGCGGATACACCAGGCAACGGGCCTCGGGAAACAGCCAGGACCAGGCCCGGAAGAGGCCCAGGGGGTAGCGGGTTTCCAGGCGCATGGACGGCGCCATGAGCCAGCCGCGCGTAACGCTCTTAAGGGGCAGCTTCATTGCCCGTTGCGTCCCGGCCGGCAGATCGATGCAATCCCCGTGCTGCTCCGGGGCCAGGGCGCCGGCCAGGCTGTAGCGGGAACGATCGGTGGGATTGGCCAGGTGCAGATGGAAAACCGCTGTTTCACCGGCAAATACCGGCTCGGCGCTCACTGCCTGTACCTCGAGCCCAACCAGGTTGCGGTAGGCAATGTGCGTGGTCAGCTGCGCTGCGGCACCGGTGACGAACACCAGCAACAGGGCCAGGTTGTTGTTGAAGTTCAGGCCGCCCAGCGCGGTCATGATCAGCATCAGCGCAAACCCGGTGCCGAACAGGGTGGGCAGGATGAAAATCTGCCGGTAGACGAGCGTGTACGGCAGCGAGGTATCACCGTGCCGCCGTTTTACCCGTTCAAGGACTTTTCCGCGTATCCGGTCACGCGGCCAGCTGCGCTCCCACAGGCGCCGCAGTGGGCCGCCGGGCGACCTGCCGGGAACGGCAGAGACAGACTCGGTGCCGGCACTCATAACGCGGGCCCGTGCTCAGGGAATCGGAACGGTTTGCAGCAGACCGGTAACCTGGTCCTCCACGCTGGTCTCCATCCCGTGACTCACGGTCATCCGGTGCCTGGCCAGCCCGGGAAACACCGCCTTGATATCCTCCGGCGCCAGGAAATCACGCCCCTCGATGAACGCATGCGCGCGGGCGCAGCGCAGCAGGGCGAGTCCGGCGCGGGGTGACAGGCCGGTTTCAAACCAGCGGCTGTTGCGGGTTTCCGCCAGCAGGGCCTGCAGGTAGGACAGCAGCGGCTCGCTAATGTGCAGGCGCTCGCAGTCCTCCTGCAAGGCCTTCACATCGGCGGGGCTGAGACTGGCCTGCGTCCGCTGCAGCAGGGACGCGCGGGACTCACTGAGCAACAGCTCCCGTTCGACTTCCGGCGCCGGGAAGCCCAGGCTGATACTGATCAGGAACCGGTCCAGTTGCGAGTCGGGCAGGGGAAAGGTGCCGACCAGGTCCAGGGGGTTCTGCGTGGCGATCACGAAAAACGGATCCGGCAATGGATGGGTTGTTCCCTCCACCGTGACCTGTCCTTCGGCCATGGCCTCAAGCAGCGCGCTCTGGGTTTTCGGCGTGGCCCGGTTGACCTCGTCAGCCAGCACCACGTCCGCAAAAATCGGCCCCGGGTGAAAGTCAAAACGCTCCTGGTCGCGCCGGTAAATGGACACTCCCACGATGTCCGCCGGCATAAGGTCCGAGGTGAACTGGATGCGCTGATAATCCGCACCGAGCACCCGCGCCAGGGCGTGGGCCAGGGTGGTTTTGCCGACACCCGGCAGGTCTTCAATCAGCAGGTGACCGCGCGCGAGCAGACAGGCGAACGCCAGCTTCACCTGCGGGCCCTTGCCCAGCAGGATGCCGTTGACCGCCGCAATCGCATCGTGCAGACGCGCCATGCGTTCACTGCCGGCCTCCGGGTTGAGCCGCAGTCCCGGTGGTCGGTTCTGTCACGGTGTCTTCAGCGCTTGAGCTTGGCATGGTCAGGGTTCCAGCAGGTCGTCGAGGCGGGCTGCGCAGATGAAATCGTTTTCCGACAGGCCGCCGATCGCGTGGGTCGTAAAACGCACTTCGCAATGGTAGAAACCCACAGTGAAGTCCGGGTGATGCCCTTGCCCGTTGGCCACCCAGGCCAGCAGATTGACAAAGCCCATGGTCTGGTTGAATCCGCGGAAGGTAAAGCGCCGGACGATGGCCTGGCCATCCTCCGCCAGTTGCCAGGCGGGCACCTGGGGCAGCAGCTTCGCGATACGACCCGGCCCGAGGGGGTCGATGCCACCTTCACAGGGCTTGCAGTGTTCATCCTTGAGAGGTGTTGCGGGCATTGCTGCTCCCCATGGGCTGCCTGACGCGCCAGTATAAACCGTGGGGACTGACCGGTTGACGGGTAAGACACCGGGAGTTGCTTTGCACGTGGCCGGAACGTAGCGTGCACCTCATGAGCGCAAATCCGATGATTCCAGGCGATCCACGATGCAGGACGAATTGACACACCGGATCGGGCTGGTATTGCCCGGCGGCGGCGCACGCGGCGCCTACCAGGTCGGCGTATTGCGCGCCGTGGCGGAATTGGCGCCGGAGCGGCCTGGTCCGTTCAAAGTCATCACCGGCACTTCTGCCGGGTCGGTCAACGCGGCCGTGCTCGCCAGCCACGCAGCCGATCTCGCTCATAGTGTCGGCGTGCTCGAAGAATTCTGGTCCCGTTTACGATGCCCGGACATTTACCGGACAGACGGCTGGACCGTGCTGATTTCTGCGCTGCGCTGGGTGCTGGCGCTGGGCTCCGGCGGGCTGCTGCCGACCATGCCGCAGGCCCTGCTGGACAACACGCCGCTGCGTGAACTGCTGGAGCGCTCCCTCAAACTGGAGGGCATACAGGAGTCCCTGCAAGCCGGGGACCTTGCCGCCGTGGCAGTGACCGCCTCGGCCTACACCCGGGCCCGCGCGGTGAGCTTTTTCCAGGGCCGGCCCGGGATAGCGCCCTGGGAGCGCAGCCGGCGCAGCGGCGAGGCGACCCGCATCAACGTGGCGCACATCATGGCGTCTGTTGCACTGCCCATGATGTTCCCCGCGCAGCTGATAGGTAATGAGTATTACGGCGACGGCGGGATGCGCATGGGCGCGCCACTGAGCCCGGCCATCCACCTCGGCGCCGAGCGCCTGCTGGTGATTGCCACGCGTGATGAAAAACCGGACCCGGCGCCGGCCAGGCCGGCCCGTTACCCGACCGCCGGTGAAATCGGCGGCTACCTGCTGGATACGATTTTCATGGACACGCTCAACGCGGACCTGGCGCGACTGGAACGCGTGAACCGCACCCTTTCCCTGCTGTCGGACGCGCAGCGACGGGAGTCACCACTCAAGCCGATCGAGGCCCTGGTGATCCGTCCCAGCCGCGATCTCCGGGACGTCACGGCAGAGCACGCCGGCAGCATGCCGCGATCGGTCAAACTGCTGCTGAAAACCCTGGGCGGCTGGGGCAGGGACTGGCGCATGGCCAGCTACCTGCTGTTCGAAGGGGACTACTGCCGGGAGCTGATTCGCATGGGCTACGCCGACGGTATGCAGCAGGCAGACAGGATCAGGGCGCTGCTCGATTGCAGCCCCTGAATCGCCGCCGCCGGCTCAGGCGCTCTTTTCCCGTGGTTCGTGAATGGCGGGTCGGAAGGCCGGTTTCTCAAAGCCCTCGATCTGGGTCTTCGGAAAGTCGTCCACCGCGACGGCTTTCGCGCAGGCCTCCTGGGCAAGCCGCACCAGCTGGGCCTGCTCCTCGTTAATCACGCCGGCCTCGACCGCGCGCTTGACCAACTGCTCATAGTTGTCCAGGGAAACCCCCTCGTTCAGGGCATTGCGGATGGCCTGTTCCGCCTCCGCAGACTCGAGCACCAGGTGGAAGGCGCTGATCACGCGTCCGGCCGCGTCATCGGCATCCGACAGGTAAACGCCGGCCGTGATGCGGTCGCGGCTGTCGTTTTCGCTCATCAGCAGTTTTGCCACCGCCTGGGAGGTGCTGTCGGCGGGCGGCGCGTATGGGCGACCCAGCGGGAAAATCACCAGGCGCAGAAAACCACCGAGCAGCGGCACCGGGAAATTCTGCAGAATACCGAGCAGGCTGTTCTGCACCTTGTACAGGCTGTCTTCCACCGCCCAGGACACCAGCGGCAGGTCCCCGGCAGGCCGTCCTTCGTCCTCGAAGCGCTTGAGCACCGCGCTGCACAGGTACAGGTGGATCAGAACATCCGCAAAGCGACCGGACAGGGTTTCCTTGAATTTGAATTTGCCACCCAGGGTAAGCAGCACCGCGTCCGCCACCAGCGCGAAGGCGGCGCTCATGCGCGTGACCTGCCGGAAGTATTTCCCGGTCGGCCCGCGCACCGGCTTGCGTGTGGCCAGGCTGCCGGTCAGGCCCAGCATCAGGGCGCGTACCAGGTTGCTGATCGTGTAGCCGGCGTGGGAAAACAGTGCATTATCGAAATCGCGGCGCGCCTTGCTGCTCGCCGGCGCCTGCGCGGCCTCCATCTCCTTGAGCAGCCAGGGATGGGCGCGAATGGCGCCCTGGCCGAAAATGATCAGCGACCGGGTCAGGATATTGGCGCCCTCCACGGTGATCGAGACGGGCAGGGCGCTGTAGGCGTGCGCCAGGTAATTATTGGGCCCCTGGATAATGCCCTTGCCCCCGTGCACATCCATCGCATCGTTAACGGTCTGACGGTTCCCCTCGGTCAGCTGGTATTTGAGGATGGCCGACAGCACGCGACGGTTTTTCACCCTCGTCCAGGGCCACCAGGGTCAGTTGCCGCGCCGCGTCCATCCGGTAGGTGCGTCCACCGATGCGCGACAGCGGCTCCTGTACGCCTTCGAACAGACCGATGGGAATTCCGAATTGCTTGCGGATCCGTGCATAAGCGCCGGTGAGCAGCGTCGCCATCTTGCCGCCGGCGGTACCGAGGGCCGGTAGCGAAATTGCCCGGCCGGCTGCGAGGCTCTGCATAAGCATGCGCCAGCCCTGGCCGATGCGGGCCTGGCCGCCAATGACCCAGTCCATGGGAATAAACACGTCCTTGCCGCGCGTCGGACCGTTCTGGAACACCGCGCCGATTGGCAGGTGACGGTTGCCGATTTCCACGCCGCGGGTGTCGGTCGGAATCAGTGCGCAGGTGATGCCCAGGTCCACGGTATCGCCCAGCAGACCATCCGGGTCCTTGGCGCGAAACGCCAGGCCCAGGACCGTCGCCACCGGCGCGAGCGTGATGTAGCGCTTGTTCCAGCTGACCCGCAGGCCGAGCACTTCCTTGCCGTCAAACTCGCCCATGCAGACGATCCCCTCGTCCGGCATGCTGGCCGCGTCCGAGCCCGCACTGGTGCCGGTCAGCGCAAAGCAGGGAATCTCTTCGCCGCTGGCCAGGCGGGGCAGGTAATGTTCTTTCTGCTCATCCGTGCCGTAATGCAGGAGCAGTTCACCGGGGCCCAGCGAATTGGGCACCATGACAGTGACCGCCGTGGTCAGGTTGCGGCTTGCCAGTTTCATAACCACTGCGGAATTGCCCTGGGCTGAAAAGCCCAGGCCGCCGTAGGCCTCGGGAATAATCATGCTGAAAAAGCGGTGTTGCTTCAGAAAATCCCAGATGGGCTTGGGCAGCTTTCGATAGTGATCGCAGATCTCCCAGTCGTTGAGCATCCGGCACAATTCTTCCACCGGGCCGTCGATAAACGCCTGCTCGCGCTCACTGAGCCGGGGACGGGGCTGTTTCAGCAGGCGGCGCCAGCGGGGGCGGCCACTGAAAATCTCGCCCTCCCACCAGACCGTGCCCGCCTCCAGCGCTTCGCGTTCCGTGGTGGACATGCGCGGCAGCAGCTTGCGGTAGATGCTCAGCAGCCGGTTGGAGATAAGCAGGCGGCGCAGCGGCTTGATGCCGAATCCGAGCAGGGTGACCGTCATGATGCCGTAGGTCCAGCGGAACCAGGAGGGCGTGGGCCAGATCAGACGCTGTTCGGTCAGAATCACGGTGACCGCGGCGAGGATGCCCACGCACACCAGCAGAGGCACCCGGTTATAGGCAAACACCATCAGGGTGAGGACGATGATGGCCAGGAAGACTAATGTCATGCGTTTCCCCGTCGACGCGGATCATGGGCCTCAGGTATTCAAGGGTAGCCGCCGGCACTGCCCGGCGGTACCCGGTCAGGCCGGTCTCGCCATCTTAAGATTCCCCTGCGAAGAGGGTCAAGGCGGGCCGCGGGGCACCCGCGCGGTCATTGCAGGGACGCCGGACTCCCCGTAAAATTGCAGAGTTTAGGTGAGCGCGAAATCCAGCGCCGCGAAAAATCTCATAAATTCTACATATCAATAACTTAAAGGAAGAATCTCAGTGTCTGTCGAACGCACCCTATCTATCATCAAGCCCGACGCGGTGGCGAAAAACGTCATCGGTGAAATTTATACCCGCTTTGAGAAGGCCGGTCTTAAGATTGTTGCTGCCCGGATGGCGCAACTGAGCGCGGAGGAAGCCGGTGGGTTTTACGCGGTTCACCGCGAGCGCCCCTTCTACAACGACCTGGTGGCGTTTATGACATCCGGGCCGGTCATGATCCAGGTGCTGGAAGGTGAAAATGCGATTGCCATGAACCGTGAACTCATGGGCGCCACCAACCCGGCCGAGGCAGCCCCCGGCACGATCCGTGCTGATTTTGCGGAGAGCATTGATGCCAACGCGGTGCATGGTTCTGATGGACCCGACACGGCGCGCACGGAAATCGTTTACTTTTTCGGCGAAGAAGCCCTCGGCTGAACAACCCGTGAGCGCCGAGGCCACCCGCATCAATCTGCTTGACCTGGACGAATCGGGTCTGCGCGACTTTTTCGCCTCCATCGGCGAGAAGCCTTATCGCGCCGAGCAGATACTGCGCTGGGTTTATCATCGCCAGGAGCTCGACTTCGAGGCGATGACCGACCTGGGCAAGGCGCTCCGCCAGAAACTGGCCGAGGTCGCCGAACTGCGCACGCCACGCATCGTGAGTGAGCAGGTTTCCGTGGACGGGACGGTCAAGTGGCTGATGGGACTGCCCGGCGGCAACGCGGTGGAAACCGTGTTTATTCCCGAGCCCGGACGCGGCACCCTGTGCGTGTCGTCCCAGGTGGGCTGCGCCCTGAACTGCACCTTCTGTTCGACCGGTGCGCAGGGTTTTGCGCGCAACCTGACCACCGCGGAGATCATCGGCCAGGTCTGGCTCGCTGCACGCGCTTTGGGTCATGAGCGGAATGGAGAGCGGCGCATCACCAACGTGGTCATGATGGGCATGGGTGAGCCGTTGCTGAACTTCGCAGCGGTCATCCCGGCCCTGAACCTGATGCGCGCTGACCTCGGCTTTGGCCTGGCCTCGCGCCGCGTGACGGTCAGCACGGCGGGCCTGGTGCCCGGCATCCTGGAGCTCAAGGACGCCGTGGACGTGGCGCTGGCCGTGTCGCTGCATGCACCGACCGACGAGGTCCGCGAGCAGATCGTGCCACTGAACCGCAAGTACCCGATCGCCGAGCTCATGGACACCTGCCGGGCTTACCTGGACGGCCAGCGCAAGCGCACGGTCACGTTCGAGTACACCCTGCTGGACGGCGTCAACGACAGCCCGGAGCAGGCAAGACAGCTGGTGCGCCTGCTGCGCAAACTGCCCAGCAAGCTGAACCTGATTCCCTTCAACCCGTTCCCCGGCACGCGTTACCGTTGCTCGCCCCCGGAGCGGATTGCGGCCTTCCAGAATATCGTGCGGGAAGGGGGGCTGATTGCCACCGTGAGAAAGACCCGTGGCGATGACATTGACGCCGCCTGCGGCCAGCTTGCCGGCGACTTTCGCGACCGGACCCGGCGACGGGAGATGCTGCTTGCCAACCAGGGAGAGCACGCCTGATGTCCGGCGTTATGAAGCCCCTGGCGCTCGTGGTGCTCACCTGCGCGGTGCTGTCCGGCTGCGTCACAACGGTTGATGGTGAAGTCAGTTCAGCGCAAAAGGCCGCAGCACTCAATACCCAGCTCGGGCGCGAGTACATGGCCCGCGGCCAGTACGAGGTAGCCATGGAAAAGCTGAAAAAGGCGGTCGCCTCGGACAACGATTTCGCGCCGGCGCACACCATGCTCGCCGTGCTGTACGAAACCATCGGGGAGATCGGGCCGGCGGGCGAGAACTACCGCGAGGCCCTGCGCATTGATCCCGACAACGGCGATATCAACAACAACTACGGCGCCTACCTGTGCCGCATCGGCAAAGGTGAAGACGCGGACCGCTACTTTAACGCGGCGATCCGCGATCCGTTCTACCAGACGCCCGCCGTGGCGATGGCGAATGCCGGGTCCTGCGCTCTGTCGCGCGGCAATCTGGGCCTGGCGGATGAATACCTGCGTAAATCGCTGAGCTATGACCCGGATTTTCCGGACGCACTGCTGTCCCTGGCCACGTTGAGTTATGAGTGGGAAGACTTCCTGCGCGCGCGGGCGTTCCTGCAGCGCTATGAGGCGGTCGCACCGATGACGGCGCAGAGCCTGCTGCTGGGTTACCGCATCGAAAACCAGATGAACAACCCGGGCCAGGCCCGCAAGTACCGTGATGAGCTGATCCGCCAATTCCCGGGGGCCAAGGAAACCCGCGAAGCACAGGATTACACAAGTTGATGGCTGAGCAACCGGCACTGATCCCCATGGCTTCCGGCGAGGCGCTTAGAGCGCGCCGCCTGGCGCTGGGTTTGTCCCTGGGCGAGGTTTCGCGGCAGATCAAGTGCCCGCAACCCATTCTCGAGGCGATCGAGGGTGATCAACCGGTGGCCATGGCGCCGGTCTACCTGCGGGGCCACATCAAACGCTACTGTGAACTACTCGAACTGGATGCGGAGCTGACAGCCGGTATTCTGGACAGCTACGGCAACGAGAGCCCCGGCGTGCAGACGATTTTCGAGACACGTCCCCGGACCCGGTCGTCCGACCGCTGGCTGCGGGTCGCCAGCTACGTGCTCGCTTCCCTGCTGGTCGGCACCCTGGCCTGGCAGGTAACGCATGAAGTCGTGCGGCTGGCCAATATAGACAGCCGCAATGAGCCGCAAACGCCGCGCCCGGCCGACACTGACAGCGGCAGCGCAGGCCACGTCAACGCATCGATCGCCTCGCTGGAAAACCTGCATGCGCCGGTGGGCAGCCGAACCGGCAACGCAGGGGTGCAGGCCTGGCGTGCGCTGGAAACGGCCCGCCAGGCGGAAATGCCCGCTGTCGATGGATCACATCGCCTGGTGCTGGAAACCTCTGCGGACAGCTGGGTGGAAATCACCGGCGCCAACGGCGAATTGCTCGAACAGGACCTGTTGCGGGGCGGTGAAAGCCGTCAATACAGCGATAACGGGCCGTTCCGCGTTTCGCTGGGACGCTCATCAGCCGTCAGCCTTATGCTTGATGGCCGCGCCATTGACCTGGCGCCCTTTACCCGTGATGACGTGGCCCGCCTGCTGCTGGACCCGGCAAGCCTGTCGGAGAACATCAGCGGGCCGGAAGCGGAGCCAACGCCGGAGCCTGCAACCGGACCGACACCGGAAGGATAGCCCGTGAATCAGCCCTACCAATCCATTCGCGGGATGCACGATATTCTGCCGGGCTCCATCGCGACCTGGCAGCGGCTTGAGCGGACCGTGGCCGAGACTTTCGCCCAGTATGGTTTTCGCGAGATTCGCACCCCCATCCTCGAACGCACCGAGGTATTCACCCGCGCCATCGGGCAGGCCACGGACGTGGTTGAGAAGGAGATGTATACCTTCGAGGACCGCAACGGCGATTCGCTGAGCCTGCGCCCGGAAAATACCGCCGGCGTGGTGCGTGCCGCATTGCAAAACGGATTGCTGTACGCAGCCCCGGAGCGGCTGTGGTACCGCGGGCCCATGTTTCGACACGAGCGCCCGCAGAAAGGCCGCACCCGCCAGTTTCACCAGATGGGTGCGGAAGTGTTCGGTGCCGAGGGTCCGGATGTGGATGCGGAGCTGCTGGCCATGGGCGAGCGTATCTGGCGCGCCCTCGGGCTGCGTAATCTGCGCCTGGAGCTGAACTCGCTGGGTGACGCAGAGGAGCGCGCACGCTACCGGGAAGCACTGGTTGTGTACATGACGCAACACGAAAGTGCGCTTGACCCGGAGAGCCTGGAACGATTGCAGCGCAACCCGCTGCGCATCCTGGACAGTAAGAACCCGGACGTGCAGGCGCTGCTGACCGAGGCACCCACGCTGGACCAGTTCCTGGGCGACACTTCGCGCGCACACTTTGACGGCCTGCGCGATTACCTTGATCGCATGAACATTGACTACGTGCTCAACCCCCGCCTGGTGCGCGGGCTGGATTACTACTGTCACGCGGTGTTTGAATGGGTGACCGACGAGCTGGGCGCCCAGGGTACGATCTGCGCCGGTGGGCGTTATGACGGACTGGTGGAATTGCAGGGCGGCAAGCCCTGGCCGGCGACCGGTTTCGCCATGGGCCAGGAAAGGATCGTGGCCCTGATGGAACTCGCCGGGGCCGGCAGCAGCGATGAATTGCACGCGTATTTTGTCCTCGCCGGCGATGCGGCGAAGCGCGAGGGCATGGCCATGGCGGAACGTTTGCGAAGCGACATACCCGGCCTGAACCTGGTATGTAACGCGGGTTCGGGCAGTTTCAAATCGCAGTTTAAGCGTGCCGACCGCAGCGGCGCCGGCCTGGCCCTGATCCTCGGCGAGGACGAGGTTCAGCGGCAGCAGGTGTCCGTCAAATTCCTGCGCGAGGAGCGCGAGCAGATTGCCCTGGCCTGGGACGACATGGAACACTGGCTGAACCATTGGTTGGCAGCCAGCGCCGCCTGAGTTCAGAAAGATTTTATATCAACAACATCAACGACATAACAGGTCTTAGCGAGAAGATAAATCATGGTTGAAGTTTACGATTCACACGAACAGAGCGAACGCGTCAAAGGCTGGCTGCGGGAAAACGGCAGCGCCATCATCATGGGGCTGGTCCTGGCCTTCGGCGGCCTCTTCGGCTTCAAGCAATGGCAGCTGTGGGAGGACAACAAGTCGCAGCAGGCCTCGGCGGAATACGAAACGCTGATCGAGTTGCTGGCCGAGGAGCGCCTTGACGCCGCAGTTGATAATTTCGAGGTATTGCGCACCGAGTACCCGGACTCGGCTTACAGCACCCTGGCGGCCCTCTACATGGCGCGCGCACGGGTTAATGCCGACCAGGTAGACCTGGCCATCAGTCTGCTCGAGAAGGCCCTGCCGGCTGCCGAACCGGCGCCGCTCAAGGTCATCATTCGCGAGCGCCTGGCGCGCCTGTACCTGGATCAGGGTGACACTGATGCCGCGCTCGCCATGATTAACAGCGCCGCCTCCGCCACCGGGTTTGAAAGCCGCTTTGAGGAGTTGCGAGGCGATGTCTATCGCGTCCGCGGCGATGACGCCCTGGCGCTGGAGTCCTATGAACGGGCCCTGGAACTCAGTGAGTCGGGCATCGGCTACCGGCCGCTGCTGGAAATGAAGATCACCGAATTGGCAGGCCTGGAAGCGAACGCTGCCGGGGCTGATTCCTGATGCTCAGACGCCTGCTGCTCATTTTGCTGGCAGCCCTGGTCCTGTCCGGTTGCAGCACCATCAAGGGCTGGTTCGCCTCGGATCCCAAGCCCGGCGATCCGGCGGAACTGGTCGAGTTCCCGGAGACCGTCGAGGCGAAAAAGGTCTGGTCCACGGACATGGGCAAGGGCACCAACAAGGGCAGGCAACAGCTGCGCCCGGTCTATCGTGAGGGGGTCTTGTGGGCGGCCGGCTCCAAGGGTGAGCTGTCTGCCGTTGACGCGGCCACCGGTAAAAAAATCTGGTCAATCGACACGGAACTGCCATTCAGCGGCGGTCCGGGCCTGTCGGAGAACCTGGTGATCATGGGTACGGAGAACGGTGAAATTCACGCGTTTTCCGCTGAAACCGGCACACCGCAGTGGATCGCGCGTGTCTCATCCGAGGTGCTGGCCGCTCCCGCCGCCGCCGAGGGAATCGTGGTGGTGCGCTCCATTGACGGCCGGGTGTTCGGCCTCAACAATGCCAACGGGCGGCGGCTCTGGGTCTACGACCACAGCGTGCCGCTCCTGACCCTGCGCGGTAACGCCGATCCGGTCATCCGCGCCGGCATCGCCTACCTTGGTTACGACGGCGGGGAAGTCGTGGCCCTGCGCCTGGAAGACGGTGTGCTGCTCTGGGAAGAGGCAGTCGCCACGCGGGAAGGGCGCACGGAGCTGGACCGCCTGGCAGACGTTGACGGCCAGATCGTCATCGTCGCGTCGGACCTGCTGGTCTCCAGCTACAAGAATCGCCTCAGCTCCCTGGCCGCCGACTCCGGCCGGTTGCTGTGGTTCAAGGACATTGCCTCTGCGACCGGCGTCTCCGTTGCCCGGACCAACCTCGCAATCAGCGACCGTGACGGCAACGTGTGGCTGCTGGACCGCCGCAACGGTGCAACCCAGTGGAAACAGGATGCACTGGCAAACCGGGGTCTTACCCGGCCGGCGATTTTTGGCGATTACGTGGTCGTCGGCGATGCAGAGGGCTACCTGCACTGGATCAATGCGAACGACGGCAGTTTCGCCGGCCGCACCGATATCGGCGGCAAGGGCTTCACCGGCGGACCGACCGTGGTCGGTAACACGCTTTACGTCTACACGCGCAAAGGTGACCTGATCGCGTACGACGCCAAAGCCGTCAATCCCTAGCGGCCGCCGACGCCATGCTTCCCGTTATCGCGATCGTCGGACGGCCGAACGTCGGCAAGTCCACGATGTTCAACGCACTCACCCGCACCCGGGACGCGTTGGTCGCTGACATGCCCGGGGTAACCCGGGACCGGCAGTACGGCATCTGCCGCGTGGGCCAGACGCCCTGTGTCCTGGTCGATACCGGCGGGCTGGTCAGCGGTGCCGAGGGTATCGACTACCTCACGGCGCAGCAGGTGTTGCAGGCGATCCGCGAGGCCACCCTGGTGCTGTTCGTGGTCAGCGCCCGCGACGGACTGACGGCCGCGGACGAAGAAGTCGCGGAGACTTTGCGGCGGGAAAACAAGCCGGTTTTGCTGGTCGCCAACAAGACCGATGGCACCGACACGGACATCTCCCTGGCGGACTTCGCCAGCCTGGGCTTCGGCGATGCAGCGGGCATTGCCGCTGCGCACCGCCGCGGCCTGGACAGCCTGATGCGGGAAGTCTCGGAACAACTCCCACCGTCCTTTGAGGAAGAGGATGAAACCGATGAGGATGATGACCGGCGCCGCCTGGCCATCATCGGCCGGCCGAATGTCGGCAAGTCCACCCTGGTGAACCGACTGCTGGGCGAAGAGCGCGTCATGGCCTTCGATATGCCCGGCACCACGCGGGATACCATCGCCGTTGACCTGGAACGCGACGGCATCCACTACCAGCTGATCGACACGGCCGGTGTGCGCCGGCGGGCCAAGGTCAGCGAGGCGGTAGAAAAATTCAGCGTAATCAAGGCGCTGCAGGCCATCGAGCGGGCGCACGTCGTGGTGCTCCTGGTGGACGGGCAGGAGGGTCTAACCGACCAGGACACCACCCTGCTCAGTCACGTGCTGGAGCAGGGCCGCGGGCTGGTGATCGCGGTCAACAAGTGGGACGGGCTGGATCCGGAACACCGTGACCAGGTGCTGGCCACGCTGGACCGCAAGCTGCAGTATGTTCCCTGGGCGCGCAAGATCCGTATTTCCGCCCTGCATGGAACCGGGATGGGCCACCTGATGAAGGCGGTTAACGAGGCCTTTGAAAGTGCGACCCGGCAGTTCTCCACACCGGAACTGACCCGCATACTGACCCAGGCCTTCGAAGCGCACCAGCCGCCCATGAGCCAGGGCCGCACCGCCCGGCTGCGCTACGCGCACCAGGGCGGCAAGCTGCCGCCGCGCATCATTATTCACGGCAACCGGGTCGACACGGTGCCGGACTCCTACCGGCGCTACCTGGAAAACACCTTCAGCAAGGCCTTCAAACTGGTGGGTACCCCGGTGTTCATCGACTTCCGCGGCGGTTCCAACCCGTTCAAGGACAAGAACAACAAGCTGACCGAGCGCCAGCTGCGCAAGCGTAAGCGTCTCAAGCAATTTACCGATAAGAAAAAGGCCAAACGCCGCTAAGGTGTCTCAGAAAACCCAGGACTGGAGCTGACGCTCGATTTCGTGGGTCAGCGTCAGGTCATCCGGCTCCACGTCTGAATGCCAGTGCTCCACGTAATCCCCGCGGCAGTCGAACAGGTACTTGGTGAAGTTCCAGCGCGGCATGATGTCCATGCCAAAGGCATCCATCAGCGCCATGAACAGGGGATGCGCCCCGCGACCCACGATGCTGATCTTTTCGGTCAGGGGAAAGGTCACCTTGTATTCATCCCAGTAGAACCCGGCGATGGTCTGCTCATTGCCCGGTTCACGCTCACCAAAATCATTGCACGGCATGCCGATGATCACGAGATTGGATTGGCGGTAGTCCTGCCAGATGGCCTGTAGCTTGGCCAGTTGCGGGGTGAAGCCGCACTGTGAAGCGGTATTCACCAGCAGTATCGGTTGTCCGCGCCACCGGTCCAGCGGCATGCTGGCGCCGCTAACCGAGCGAAACATGTGCTCGTAAACGTTCATGTGGCTCCCCGGATGACTCTCCCTGTTTCAGTGTAGACCACCAATAGGCAATTCCCAATCCGCTACAATATGCGCTTTTAACGGCAGCGCCCGTTCCGGCGGGCGCACACCAGCAGGGAGTTCCTGATGAGCGCGTCATTGATTGATGGAAAGGCAATCGCAGCCACGATTCGCGGTGAAATCCGTGACGCAGTGGCGGCCATGAAGAGCCACTATGGCAAGGTGCCCGGGCTTGCCACGGTGCTGGTCGGCGCGCGCAAGGATTCGGAAACCTATGTGCGCATGAAAAAACGCGCCTGCGCCGAAGTGGGCATCGAATCTTTCGGCCATGAACTGCCGGCGGATATCAGCGAAGAAGCGCTGCTCGAGGTGGTGGCCGGCCTCAACGAGGATCCACGTGTGCATGGCATCCTGGTGCAACTGCCCCTGCCGGAGCATATCGATGACGAAACCATCCTGGGGGCGATCAGCCTCGAAAAGGACGTGGACGGGTTTCACCCCCTGAACATCGGGCGCCTGTCCATGAAGCGCCGTGATCCGCTGTTCGTCCCCTGCACGCCAAAAGGCTGCATCGAACTGCTGGACCGGTCCGGAATCGAGATCGCGGGACAGCACGCGGTGGTGCTCGGCCGCAGCAATATCGTCGGTCTGCCGGTGGCCATGTTGTTACTGCACCGCAATGCCACGGTAAGCATCTGTCATTCACGCACGGCCGATCTGCCGGCCCTGGTGCGCCAGGCGGATATCCTGGTCGCCGCGGTGGGACGGCCGGAAATGGTCAAAGGCGACTGGATCAAGCCCGGCGCGGCGGTGATTGACGTCGGTGTGAATGCGATTGACGACGCAGACGACCCGCGCGGCTACCGGCTGGTGGGCGACGTGGACTTCGAGGCGGCCCGCCAGGTCGCCGGGGCGATTACGCCGGTGCCGGGCGGGGTAGGGCCCATGACCATCGCCATGCTGTTACAAAACACCGCGGAGGCGGCGCAACGGGATTTTGCCGGCGCCTGAACGAAAAACGGGCGCGCTGGATCAGCGCGCCCGCTCTACAAGCGTCGGGGCGGGCGATCAGCGTTCGACGATCGCCGCCACGCCCATTCCACCGGCGGTGCACACGGAAATCAGGCCACGGCCCTTGCCACGGTCCTCCAGCAATTGCCCCAGTGTTCCCAGTATTCGTGCGCCGGTCGCTGCGAAGGGGTGCCCCACGGCCAGGCTGCTGCCCATCACGTTGATTTTGGCAGGGTCGATGGAGCCCAGCGCCTTGTCCAGGCCCAGCCGCTCCCGGCAATAACGCTCCGACTCCCAGGCTTTCAGGGTGCACAGCACCTGCGCTGCAAAAGCCTCGTGAATCTCGTAGAAATCGAAATCCTGCAGGCTGAGACCGGCGCGCGTAAGCATCTCCGCCACGGCCACGGTGGGCGCCATCAGCAGGCCCTCGTCATGCACGAAGTCGACCGATGCGGTGCGCCCCGCCGTCAGGTAGCCCTGGATGGGCAAGCCACGCTCTTTGGCCCATTCCTCGGAAGCCAGCAGCACGGATGCGGCGCCGTCGGTCAGGGTGGTGCTGTTGCCGGCCGTGAGTGTCGCATCATCGCGCTTGCTGAAAACGGTGCGCAGCGTCGCCAGTTTCTCCAGGTTCGAGTCCTCGCGCACGTTGTTGTCCCGGGCAACACCGGACCAGGGTGTCACGATCTCATCAAAGAAACCGCTGTCCCAGGCCGCTGCCGCCTTGTGGTGGCTCTCGACGGCGAGTCGATCCTGGTCCTCGCGGGCGATCTGCCACTCGCGCGCCATGCGCTCGCAGTGCTGACCCATGGACATCATGGTCCGCGGCTCGGCGTTCGCCGGTGTGACCGGTTTCAGTTCCGTCGGGCTGAAGCCCTTGAACGCCTTGAGTTGCGCTGCCGGGCCACGGGCCCGCCCCAGGGCCACGAGGCGCCTGGAGAATTTCTTGCCGAACACGATGGGCGGATCGGACGTGGTGTCCGTACCCGCGGCAATACCGCTCTCGATCTGGCCGCAGGCAATCTTCGCGCCGATACTCAGCGCGGCCTGCAGGCTGGTGCCGCAGGCCTGCTGCATCGTGATGCCTGATGTCAGGGGGCTGAGCGTGGTGGACAGCAGCGCTTCACGGGCCAGGTTCCAGTCCCGCGAATGGGTGGTAACTGCGCCGGCAACCACTTCATCCAGCTGCGCACCGGCCAGGCCGAAGCGATCAACGGTGCCCTGCAATGTCGCGGCGAGCATGTCGAGGTTCGTGCGCTGGGCATAGACCGTATTCGAACGGCAGAAGGGAATCCGGGTGCCGCCGATGATGGCTACTTTGCGGACCGTGTTGCTCATGATTTTTCTCCGTCCGGGGCGTCGGCTTTATCCGCGGAGGACGCATCCGGCGCCTCTGCCGCTTTCCTGGGTTTGCTCGCCTTGCCCGCCTTTTTGGTGGTCTTGCTTTTCTTGCCGGCAGCCGCTGAAGTGGACTTCGCCGCCTTCGGTTCCGGTTTTTCGGCTTCCGCCGCATCTTTCTTCGGCGCAGTTTCCCCGGTGGCCGTCGCAGACTTGCTGCTCGCCTCAAGGTAATGCAGGGGACCGCCGCGGAACGGGGCAAATCCGGTACCGAAGATCATGCCCGCATCGAGCACGTCCCCGTCTTCCACGATGCCGTCAGCCAGTGCTGACTCGCACTCGTCAAAATAGGGCTGCAGCAGCCGGCGCGCGATGTCATGGAGTTGTTGCGGCGTTGCGGTGCTGTCGCCCTTTTTCGCCTTGCCTTTTTCCCACTCGTAGAAACCCTCGCCGGTTTTCTTGCCGAGCTTGCCGGCGTCCACGTAGCTTTGCAGCAGCTTGCGTTCGTCTCCGGCATCGCTCGCCACCGAGGGTGCCCAGCACCTGCAGGCCGATATCCAGGCCAACCACATCGGCCAGCTCCACGGGGCCCATGGGCATGCCGAAGCGCGTTGCCGCCTTGTCCAGGTCCTCCGCCGGGATGCCTTCCTTGTGGTGCATGCGGAAGGCCTGCAGCAGGTACGGCGACAGGACGCGGTTCACCAGGAAGCCCGGGGAACTCTTGACGGGCAGCGGGAAACGGCCGATCTGGTTGCAGAAGGCGGCACCGTTGCGGACCTGCTCATCGCTGGTGGCCGCATCGTGCACCACCTCGACCAGCGGCATCTGCGAGACCGGGTTGAAGAAATGCAGACCGATCAGCCGTTCCGGTTTGTCCAGGGCGGCGGACAAGTCCTCCAGCGGAATCGCCGAGGTATTGGTGGCGAGAATCGCGTGGGACTGCATACGGGGCTCAATGTCCTGGTAGAGCGCGATCTTGGCGTCCGCGTTCTCGAAGATCGCCTCGATGATGACGTCGGCGCGTTCTACGCCCTTGCCTTCCACGTCCGGAATGAGCCGCGACATGGCGCCCATCACCCGGTCCGGCGTTTTCAGCCGCTTCTTGAACAGCTTCTTGGCGCGCGCCAGGGCCGGCTCGATGTACTTCATCTCGCGATCCTGCAGGGTCACTTCCAGGCCCTGCACCACGCACCAGCTGGCGATGTCGCCGCCCATGGTGCCGGCGCCGACCACGTGCACCCGACGCGCCTTGAACTTGCCGCCCTTGCCATAGCCTTTCAGACGCTCGGTCAGGAAGAAAATCCGGCGCAGGTTGCGTGATACATCGCCGATGATCAGCCGTGACAACACGGTCTACTTCCTCGGCCATCATGGCGTAGGGGTCATCACCGCATTTTTCCCAGGCGTCGATCAGCGAAAACGGCGCCGGGTAGTGATCCGGGTTGGCCTTGGCCGCTGTCTGCTTGCGCATCTGCTTGGCAAGTATGCCCCGCACCGGCGCCATATTCTGCAGCGAGGCCATGCGGCCCGGCCCCTTGCTCTTGCGTTTTTGCAGAACCGCCCGGCGGGCTGCCCAGCGGGGCTCACCATGCGGATCAACCAGTTCGTCAACCAGGCCCATGGCGCGTGCCTGGCGGGCGCGCAGATTGCGGGCCGACAGCATCAGGGGCATGGCCTGCAAGGCGCCACACTGGCGCACTGAGCGGGCGCTGCCGCCGAAACCCGGATAGATTCCCAGCTTGACTTCCGGGAAGCCCAGTCGCGTCTTGTCATCGTCGCGGGCAATGCGGTAGTCGAAGCACAGGGCCAGTTCCAGGCCGCCGCCCAGGCAGAAGCCCTCGATCGCGACAACGGTAGGGAAGGGCAGGCTCTCGATCCGGTTGAACAGCTGGTGTGCACCGTGAATATAGGCGGCTGCCTGCTCACGGTCGTCAATGTGGTCAAACTCGCGCACATCGGCGCCGACGATGAAAGATCCTTTCTTGCCGGACATCATGATCAGGCCGGTGGGGGGCGATTTTTCCAGTTGCGTAACGATCTCACCGAGTTCGCCGAGCACTTCGTTGGACAGGCTGTTGGCAGATTCACCTGCACGATCGAGGGTTAGCCAGCAGACTCCGTCCATATCGGTGGCGAGGGACCAGTGCTTGTAGGCGCTGTCCCCGGGGCTCTGGCTCTGCGTGTTCTTGTCGCTCATGGAGCGTCTCCGTTCAGGCCGGACCAGGGGACCGGCGTTCATGACCATACGGCACAGTATTGTGCTCCATTATAAGGGGGCGTTTCGGCCGGTGCCAGACCCCAGCGCCGCCTACGGCAGCTCGAACCCCATGGCGCGCAGGCAGCGACACAGCCCGATCAGCGGCAAACCCGGCAGACTTGTGGGATCTGTGGAGCGCACCTCGCGGAACAGGGCAGGTCCCAGTGACTCAATTTTAAACGCTCCGGCGCAGGCCAGTGGGTCGTCTGCGGCGACGTAGCGGGCTATCTCGTCGCTGCCAAGATCGCGAAACCTCACCACCGTGCGGTCCATAAACCAGTGATCTGATCCGCTGGCCTTGCGCTGTACGCTGACCCCGGTCAGGAACGTTACCTCCTGCCCACTGAAGCGTTCCAGGTCAGCCCGTGCCCGCTCCACGCTGCCCGGTTTGCTGGTCGCGATGCCATCGAACACGGCGACCTGGTCGGATCCGATGACCGCGGCGCCCGGGTGAAGCGCGGCAACCGCTGCCGCTTTGCCCCGCGCGAGACGCTCGACGAGGGCAGCCGGCGACTCGCCCTCTGCCGGGCTCTCGTCAATATCAGCGGGGATCACCTCGAATGGCAGCCGCAGCCGCGCCAGCAGTTCGCGCCGGGCTGCGCTGCCGGAAGCGAGAATCAGGGCGGAATTGCGTGGCTCTTCATTCATTTATGGTTTATACTTGGTCGTTTGCGTCGATCGCTTTCGGGGCGGTTGCGGCAAGAGTGTTTCAGGGTCAGCCCGATGGGTGTTCATTTGGATGTTCGTTCGGGTGTTCCTTTGGGCGTTCATTAGCAGGTGGGGACATGGCACGGGATTTTCCAGACTGGATCAATCCCTGGGCAGCGGCAGAAGGGCGCAGGACGTTCCAGGGCACGATTCCCCTGCAGCGTTTTGACCGGCTTGCCGCGCTGCTGGCAGATGGCGCTGAGCCGGGTGAACACGTCGGCGGTGAAACGACTGGCGACCAGGGCGACTTGGGCGACCTGGGCATCCGCAGCGACGACGAAGTGCGCTTCACCGCCCGTTTCGCGTTGGACGAGGAACGTCGGGCCGTCATCGACCTGGCGGTTGATGCTCAGGTTGTGTTGCTGTGCCAGGCCAGCCTGGAACCGTACCGCCAGGCCCTGCATCGAGAGAGCCGGCTTGGTGTAATCGATGACGAGTCGGAAATTAAAATGCTGCCGGATGACTACGATCCGGTGCTGACCGACAACGGCAGACTGGCAATTCAGTCGCTGGTGGAAGACGAATTGCTGCTGGCCCTGCCGCAAGTGCCACGCAAACCCGGGCATGATGCGGTGGTGTTTAGCACCGGTGACGATATCGAAATTGATACCGGCGCCTCGAAGCCCAACCCCTTCGCAACACTGCGCGAAGAGTTGGATAAAAAACGTTGAGTGCAGTGCGGTTGTTAACGCATCGCGCCTGTTGTTGAGTTTATTTTTTGATTGATTGGAGTTGAACCATGGCTGTTCAAAAGAGTCGCAAGACCCCCTCGAAGCGCGGCATGCGCCGTGCCCACGACGCCCTCAAGGCGCCGACCCTGTCCACGGACTCGACCACCGGTGAAACGCATCTGCGTCACCACGTGAGCCCGGAAGGCTACTACCGCGGTCGCAAGGTGATTGATACCCCGGTTGTTGACTTTGACGACGACATTTAACGCGTAGGCGGGCCAGTCACCGGTCCGCGACGACGTTCAAGGACTGCCGGCTTCCCTGCCGGCAGTTTTTTGTTTGGGTTTAAAACTTTGTCATCGGGGCGGCACTGTTCGGCCGCCACTTCATTGCGATCCGGCGCATTCAACCAGGGAAGCGCAACGCCTTGAATACAGAAACCGACATGCCTGGAAAGACGCGGGAACGCAGCGCAACGCCAGCCTGCCTGGCCCTGGATGCCATGGGTGGCGACCACGGTCCGGCCGTGGTGGTGCCGGCGGCGCTGGCGGCGCTGGCCCGTGACCCACAGCTGCAGCTCAGCCTGGTCGGCGACAAACCGGCTATCGAAGCGCTGCTGGGAAGAGCCACGCCGCGCTTGCGCGAGCGCCTCGACATCGTGCACACGGAGGCGGTGATTTCCTCTGACGCTACGGCCCGCGCGGCCCTGCGGTCCGGCAAGGGAACCAGCCTCTGGACCGCCCTGGAGCGGGTGGCTGATGGTCGCGCCCAGGCCTGCGTCAGCGCCGGCAACACGGTGGCGCTCATGACCCTGGGAATCAAGATCATCGGCCGTCTTCCCGGCATCAAGCGGCCGGCCCTGATGTCAAGCTTTCCGACCTCCGGCGGGCTGGTCGGCATGCTGGATCTTGGCGCCAACCTGAATGTTGACGCCCGTAACCTGTTCCAGTTCGCGCTGATGGGCGCAGTGGTTCGGGCACGCCATGATGGTGCCGGTAAACAGCCGACCATCGGATTGCTCAATGTCGGCCACGAGGACAGCAAGGGCCTCGACGTTTTGCGCGAGGCGCACGACATGCTCAGGGATTCGGACCTCAACTACCAGGGCTTTATCGAGGGGCACGATATTTTTTCCGGCAAGGTGCAACTGGCGGTGTGCGACGGCTTTGCGGGCAACCTGATTCTGAAGGCCAGCGAAGGCCTGGCGGATATGCTCTTCACCGAGTTCCGCCAGGCGCTCACCTCCGACACCCGGTCCAGGATCGGCGCCTGGCTGGCGCGTCCGGCACTGCGCCGGATGCTGGCACGGCTGGACCCGGACAAGCATAATGGTGCACCGCTGCTCGGGCTGAACGGGGTCGTGGTCAAGAGTCACGGTCGATCCGACGTCAAGGCGACGACCTACGCGATTCTCGAGGCGGCCCGGGAGGTGGAAAGACACGTTCCCCAGAAGATAGCGAAAACCATCCGGGAACACGGAGCAGAGGACCTGACATGATCTATTCCCGCATCGCGGGCACGGGCAGCTATTTGCCTGAGCGCATACTGACCAACGCCGAACTGGAAACCATGGTCGATACCACGGACCAGTGGATCGTGGAGCGGACCGGTATCCGCCAGCGTCATATCGCCGCGGAAGACCAGACCACCAGCGACCTTGCTTTCGAGGCAGCCCGCCGGGCCATGGACGCTGCGGGCGTTGGACCCGGGGACATTGACTTCCTGATCCTGGGAACCACCACGCCGGACCTGGTGTTCCCGAGCACCGCCGTGCTGCTGCAGCAGCGGCTGGGGCTGCGCGACGTTGGCGCGATGGATGTCAACGCGGCCTGCACCGGATTTCTGTATGCGCTGAGCATCGCCGACAAGTGGATCCGGGTGGGTGATGCGAAGCGCGCCCTGGTGATCGGCGCCGAATGCCTGTCCCGGATCGTTGACTGGACCGACCGCAGCTCCTGCGTATTGTTCGGGGACGGGGCCGGTGCGGTGGTCCTCGAGGCCGCCGAGGAACCCGGCATTATCTCAACCCACATCCATTCGAACGGCGAATACATTGATTTGCTGAGAACCCGCGCCGGCGTGTCTACCGGTTTCGACCTGGACCACCCGACCGGCGGGGTCACCATCGAGATGAAAGGCAACGAGGTGTTCAAGGTGGCGGTCCGCACCCTGGGCCGCATCGTGGATGAAACGCTCGAAGCCAACCAGCTCGACAAATCGGACCTGGACTGGCTGATTCCCCACCAGGCCAACCTGCGGATTATTTCCGCCACCGCACGCAAGCTGGACATGGACATGGACCACGTGATCCTCACCGTGGAACGGCACGGCAACACCTCGGCGGCTTCCGTGCCGCTCGCCCTGGACGAGGCGGTTCGCTCCGGCAAGCTGAAACGCGGCGAATTGGTGCTGATGGAAGCCTTTGGCGGCGGCTTTACCTGGGGCTCGGCCCTGGTCAGGTACTGAGGACGAGTCGATGCAGACCATCAAGACCGCGTTCCTGTTCCCCGGCCAGGGCTCCCAGTCCCTCGGCATGATGGCGGGCCTGGCGAACGATCAGCCGTGGTTGTCGACACCTTCACCGAGGCCTCCGAGGCCATTGGCCTGGACCTCTGGGCCCTGTGCCAGCAAGGCCCGGCAGAGGCGCTGAACCGCACGGAGAACACGCAACCGGCCATGCTGGCCGCCGGCATCGCCACCTGGCGCGCCTGGCAGGCCATGGATGGAGCCCATGCCGTGATCATCTTGCCGGTCACAGCCTCGGCGAATACAGCGCGCTGGTGGCTGCAGAATCCATCAATTTTGTTGATGCGATGCAGCTGGTCCGGCGCCGCGGGGAACTGATGCAGGCCGCGGTCCCGGAAGGCGAGGGCGCCATGGCGGCCATTATCGGCATGGAAGACGAAGCGCTGGAGAAATTGTGCCTTGAAGTAACCGGGGACGAGGTCGTCAGCTGCGCCAACTACAACGCGCCGGGACAGGTTGTTATCGCGGGGCACCGCAAGGCCGTTGAGCGGGTCAGCGAGCTGGCCCTGGACACCGGCGCACGGCGCGCCCTGCCGCTGCCGGTCAGCGTACCCTCGCACTGCATGCTGATGCGGGATGCGGCCGGGGAACTCCATCAGGCCCTGAATGCCATTGACGTCCGCAAACCTGCCATTCCCGTGATTCATAATGCCGATGTCCAGGCCCATGACGACCCGGAACTGATCCGCGACACGCTCGCCCGCCAGCTGTGGCAACCGGTGCGCTGGACCCCGACAATCCAGGCCCTGACCGCAAAGGGAACGGAGCGCTTTGTCGAGTGCGGGCCCGGCAAGGTGCTCGCTGGGCTTAACCGGCGTATCGAGCGCCACCTGCCGGTGGATGCACTCACCGACACACCCGCCCTGGAACAACTTAAAGAGGAGTTGGCTGCATGAGCCAGGAATTTGATGGAAAGGTCGCGCTGGTTACCGGCGCCAGCCGGGGCATTGGCGCTGCCATCGCCGACACACTGGCCGCCCGGGGCGCGCGGGTCTTTGGAACCGCCACATCCCCGGCAGGCGCAGAGGCGATCGCGGCGCGGCTCGCCGCCTTCGGCGAGGGCCACGGCGGGCTGGTGCTGAACGTGAACGAGGAAGGCGCTGCAGAGGCCCTGGTCAAGGACATTACTGAGACTGCAGGCGCACCGGTCATCCTGGTCAACAATGCGGGCATTACGCGCGACCAGCTCCTGATGCGGATGAAAGATGACGACTGGGACGCGGTGATGGACACCAACCTGCGCTCGGTCTTCCGCCTCAGCAAGGCCTGCCTGCGCGGCATGATGAAAGCGCGCTTCGGCCGGGTAATCAACATCGCCTCCGTGGTTGGCGCCACCGGTAATCCGGGCCAGGCCAATTACGCGGCGGCGAAGGCCGGCATGGTCGGCTTCAGCAAATCCATGGCGCGCGAAGTCGCGTCACGCAACATCACGGTCAACGTGGTGGCGCCCGGCTTTATCGATACCGATATGACCCGGGAGCTGAGTGAGGATCAGCGCGAGGCGCTGATGAAAGACATTCCGATGGCCTGCCTCGGCAGCCCTGAGGACATCGCGGAAAGCGTCGCATTTCTTGCATCAGACGCCGGCCGCTACCTGACCGGGCAAACGCTGCACGTCAACGGCGGCATGTACATGCCCTGAGTCCCGGCATAACCCACCCCGACTGCGCAGCGGCCACCATACCCCGGCGCATAGTCTGAAACTGGAAGCAGGGCCGCACATTCTCTAAAATTGCGCCCCACTTCCCCCTGATTGAAGGAATCATAAAAATCATGAGCAGTATCGAAGATCGCGTACGCAAGATCGTCGTCGAACAACTCGGCGTCAAAGAAGACGAAGTCACCGCCACCGCCTCCTTCGTGGACGACCTGGGTGCTGACTCTCTCGACACGGTAGAGCTGGTCATGGCCCTGGAAGAGGAATTCGAATGCGAAATTCCTGACGAGGAAGCTGAAAAGATCACCAGCGTCCAGCAGGCCATCGATTACATCACCTCTAACCTGGACTGATCGATCCCACGCTCCATAGCGGGTCGAAAGTCCGGTCGGGTTTAACAGGAGTGGAAGGCCACGGCCGGCGCTACGCCGGCCGTTGTGCATTTTCAACCGGTCCCGGAAGCCGCTTCCGGGTATGAAGACTGACTGACAGCGAGGTTGAGTCCGTGTCCAAACGCCGCGTAGTAGTAACCGGGATGGGCATTATTTCACCGGTGGGCAACACCGTGAAAGATGCCTGGAACGCCATTTGCGAGGGCCGCAGCGGTATCGGGGAAATCACCGAGTTCGATGCCTCCGCTATGAACACCCGGATTGCCGGAGAAATCCGTGACTTCGACGTGGAGACGATCATGTCCCGCAAGGAAGCCACGCAAGTTCGACAAGTTCGTCCACTACGGCATGGCGGCGTCCATGCAGGCGCTGGCGGATGCGGGCATCGACGCCGAAGGCCAGCACGGTCTGAACCGTGACCGCATCGGCTGCGCCATCGGCGCGGGCATCGGTGGTATTGCCACCATCGAGAACACCACGGAAACCTATCTTCGCGGCGGACCACGACGGGTAAGCCCCTTCTTTATTCCCGGTGCAATCGTCAACATGATCGGTGGATACCTGTCCATTCAGTACGGGCTGCGCGGGCCGAATATCGCCATCGTGACCGCCTGCACCAGCGCGACCCACAACATTGGCTCCGCCATGCGCATGATCCAGTACGGTGAAGCCGACATGATGGTGGCCGGCGGGGCGGAATACGCCACGACCCCGACCGCGATTGCCGGTTTCGGCGCCGCCAAGGCCATGTCGACGCGCAATGATGACCCGACCGCTGCCAGCCGTCCCTGGGACGTGGAGCGCGACGGCTTCGTGTTGTCCAACGGCGCCGGCGTCGTGGTGCTGGAAGAACTGGAACACGCCAGGGCGCGCGGCGCCAATATCCTGGCGGAAGTCACCGGCTTTGGCATGAGCGCCGATGCGCACCATATGACCGCGCCACCACCGGACGGCGAGGGCGCTGCCCGCTGCATGGACATCGCGCTGCGCGACGCCCGGCTTAACCCGGAAGATATTGACTACATCAATGCACACGGCACCTCCACGCCCCTCGGGGACCTCGCGGAGGCCCGGGCGGTGCATACCGTGTTCGGTCATGCAGCAGATACGGTGGCGGTCAGCAGCACCAAGTCCATGACCGGCCACCTGCTGGGGGCCGCCGGCGGAGTCGAGGCCATTTTCACGGTGCTCGCCCTGCGCGACGGCATTCTGCCCCCGACCACGAACCTGCATGAGCCCAGCGAAGGCTGTGACCTGGACTTTGTGCCCAACGAGGCGCGCAAGGCGAAGGTCAAGGCTGCGGTCAGCAACTCCTTTGGCTTCGGAGGCACGAACGGCACGCTGGTCATGCAGCGCCTGGACGACTGACCCGGGCGGTGACCTCGCCTGTCATCGTTCCCCTGAGGGAAGCCCCGTGCCTCACTTCGATTGCCGGGGCCTTGCCACGCCGTTTTCCTTTTCTGCTTGAAAGCGCTGCCGGCGGTCCCCTGGACCGTTACAGCCTGTTACTGCGCTCGGCCGGCGAACGGCTGACCCTTACCGCTGACCACGGCCTGGAGTACACGGGCGCCGGATCGCTACCCGGCAACGGCTTTCTTGATGCGCTCGATGCCTGGTACCAGCGCGAGCGGCGGCCGGATGACGGAGAAGTGTTGCCGTTCCTGGGTGGCTGGTTCCTGTACCTGGGCTACGAACTGGCCGGCGAAATAGAACCCAGGCTGGATCTGCCGGCGGCCGGCGACGGTTTGCCCATCGCCCTGGCGGATCGCTGCGACGGCGCGGTCATCATCGAACATGGCGATTCGCCGCGCGGCTGGCTGGTCGCGGAGAACAAGGCAGTCATGGCCGCCATGGAAGACGAGCTGTTTCACATCGACCGGGACAGCACCACACAGCTGACCGTTCTCGACGAGCTGTCCGCAGAACCTGCGGCGGACTTCGAGACGGCGGTCCGGCGCATCCAGGAGTACCTGCTGGCCGGTGACGTTTTCCAGGTCAACCTGTCCCGCGGCTGGCGCGGTAGATTCGAGCCCCGGGTGGACCCGCTGCGCCTGTACCGCAGTCTTCGCACCGCCAACCCGGCGCCTTTTGGCGGCCTGATGTTGCTCGATGAACTGGCCCTGCTCAGCTCATCGCCGGAACGTCTGGTGGAAGTCCGGGGCAGGGAGGTGCAAACCCGCCCGATCGCCGGAACCCACCCGCGCGGCAGCACTCCCGAACAGGACGCCGCCCTCGCCAAAGAGATGCTGGCTCATCCCAAGGAGCAGGCGGAACACATCATGCTCATCGACCTTGAGCGCAATGACCTGGGCCGCGTGTGCGAGGCCGGCAGCGTTGAGGTGGACGAGTTGATGGTCCTGGAGTCCTACACCCACGTGCATCACATCGTGTCCAACATCCGCGGCCGGCTGCGTAAAGCGGTGACCCCGGTGGATGTAATCCGCGCGGTGTTTCCCGGCGGCACCATCACCGGTTGTCCCAAGGTTCGCTGCATGGAGATCATTGCCGAACTGGAGCACCGCGGCCGGGGTTTTTACACCGGATCCATGGGCTACCTTGACCGGCGCGGCAGGATGGACCTCAATATCCTCATCCGCAGCATGCTGCTGGCAGGGAGCGAGTTGAGCTTTCGGACCGGGGCAGGCATCGTGGCGGACTCGGAGCCCAGCAGGGAAGTCGCAGAAACGGTCCACAAGGCCCGTGGACTGCTGGCGGCCCTGGGCGGCAGCAGCCTGGTCAGCGTAGAGGTGCCCTGAATGTATTCCAGCCTGGTAAACGGTGAAATCGCTGGCCATGTGCCCGCCGACGACCGCGGCCTGGCCTACGGCGACGGCCTGTTCGAAACCATCGCGGTGCAGGGCGGGCACCCCGGCCTGTGGCAGGGTCACATGGACCGCCTGCGGCGCGGTTGTGAGCGACTGGCGATTCCCGCGCCACCCCAGGAAGTGCTGCTGCGGGAACTCAAGACCGTGGCTGCCGGCAATGCGCGCTGTGTCGTCAAGATCATCATCACCCGCGGCAGCGGTGGCCGGGGCTATGCGCCCCCGGCGCAATGCCAGCCCTGCCGCATTGTCAGTGCCCACCCCTGGCCGGAACGCATCGAGGAAGAGGCGCGCCTCGGCGTTCACGGCGTACTGTGTGAAACCCGCCTGGCGCTCCAGCCGCAACTGCGCGGTATCAAGCACCTGAATCGACTGGAACAGGTGCTTGCCGCGCAGGAAATGGCGGCGCATCCCGGCAAGTACGGCCTGATGCGAAACACGGAGGGTTACCTGATCAGTGCGGTCAGCGCCAACCTGTTTGCAGTCAGCAACGGCCTGCTGCTGACCCCACGCATGGACCGCTGCGGCGTTCACGGCGTCCTGCGCGACCGCCTGCTGCGTGAGCAGCCCGCCCGCTGTGAGCGGCGACGCATCACCCTCGACCTGCTACAGGAAGCCGATGAAGTGTTCCTGTGCAGTTCGGTGCGGGGCATTATTCCCCTCCGCTCACTGGGCGATTCCCGCTGGGCAATCGGCCCGGTGACCCGCGAACTGCAGACCTGGCATTCGGCCATGCTGGAGCGCCCGTGAACACAGGCGCCTGGCGTTGGCTCGGGGTAACGCTTGCGGTCCTGGCCTTGGGCTCGGCGCTGGCCGCAGGACTGGCCTGGCGCAGCTATGAACGCTTTCTCGCTACCCCGATGGTGATCGCTGATGCCACCAGCCAGGGCACCACCGTGCTGCGGGTCAGGCCGGGCGACACGCTGTATGGCATGCTCGACCAGCTGGAGCGCCGCGGTATCACTTCGCGGGACTGGCGCTGGCAGGTGTTGTTGCGCCTGCGCCCCGGCACCATGCAGGCCGGCGAGTACGCCCTGCCGGCCGGCTTGACCCCGGTCGGCCTGCTGGAACTGCTGGCCAGCGGCGAGGTGATCCAGTATCGCTTTACCCTGGTCGAAGGCTGGAACTATCGCCAGCTGCGCAAAGCGCTGCTGGCGGAGGAACGTCTCGCCGTGGCGCCGGAACGGCTGGCGGACAACCAGGTAATGACGGAAATCGGCAGTGATCTGCCTCATCCGGAGGGCTGGTTCCTGCCCGAGACCTACAGTTACACCGCCTCCGACAACGCCATTGACCTGCTGCGCCGGGCCCACGCGGACATGCAACATGCCCTGGAAGACGCCTGGGCAACACGGGCGGATGATCTGCCGCTGGCGTCACCCTATGAGCTGCTGATCCTGGCTTCGATCGTGGAAAAGGAGTCCAGCCTGGCCGCGGAGCGACCGCGTGTTGCCGGCGTCTTTGTGCGGCGCCTGCAGCAGAACTGGCGGCTGGAAACGGACCCGACAGTCATCTACGGCCTCGGCGATGATTACGATGGGAATATCCGTCGCCGCGACCTGCGCGAATCGACCCCGTACAACACTTACGTTATCCGCGGCTTGCCGCCAACGCCCATCGCCATGCCCGGTGCTGCGACGCTGCAGGCAACCGCTCACCCGGCTGAAGAGAGCGCCATGTTCTTCGTCGCTGATGGTGAAGGCGGCCACGTATTTTCCAGCACCCTGGAGGAGCACAACCGCGCGGTAGAGGATTTTCTGCGTTGGTACCGCAACCGGGACAAGGCGGCGGCCAAGACCCCGCCGGAGAGCGACTAATGACATCACGCGGCCTGTTCATCACCCTGGAAGGCGGCGAGGGCGCCGGCAAGAGCACCCAGATCGACAAGCTGCGCGTTTGGTGGGAAAACCGCGGGCGCAAGGTGCTCGTGACCCGCCAGCCCGGTGGCACGCCGATGGCGGAAAAAATCCGTGACCTGGTACTGCACGACGACAGCGGTTCAATTGATCCTCTGACCGAGTTGCTGTTGCTGTTTGCGGCCCGGGCCCAGTTCCTGCACGAACAGGTCCGCCCGGCGCTGGCCCGGGGTGTGGTGGTGCTCTGCGACCGCTTTACCGATTCGACCTACGCCTACCAGGGCGCCGGACGCGGTATGCCTGCCACGCAGATCAGCGCGCTGGAGACGCTGGTGCATGGCGACCTGCAGCCGGACCTTACGCTGCTGCTGGATCTTCCGGTCAGCGAGGGCATGGCGCGGGCGGCCGGGCGCAGCGCGGCGGACCGCATCGAGCAGGAAAGCCTGGCCTTTTTCGAGCGCGTCCGGCAAGGGTTTCTGCAGCGCGCCAGGTCGCAGCCGGACCGGTTCGTGGTGGTGGATGCCTCCGGAAACCCGCAGGAGGTATGGATGATCATCAGTGCTGAACTTGAACGGCGGTACCCGGCATGATCCTGCCCTGGCTGGAAGCAACCTGGTCCCGGATGGCCAATAGCCTGGCGCAGGGGCGCATGCCCCACGCGATCATGCTCAGCGGCCCGGCCGGAATCGGCAAGGTGCGCCTGGCGGAGCAGATGGTCAGTGCACTGCTGTGTCGCGACCCGAGGCCGCAGGCCTGCGGTGAATGCCGATCCTGCCGCCTGCTGGCCGGCGGCGCCCACCCGGACCGCTTTATCCTGGTTCCCGCCGAGGACGAGCGGGTTATCCGGGTCGAGCAGGTCCGGGACCTGATCAGCCGGCTCGTACTGACCACCACCATCAGTCCGCGCAAGGTAGCGCTGATCATGCCCGCGGAGGCCATGACCGGCAACGCGGCCAACGCCCTGCTGAAAACCCTGGAAGAGCCGCCGGGCGAGTCCGTGCTGGTGCTGGTGGGCGACGATCCGTCACGACTGCCTGTCACCATCCGCAGTCGCTGCCAGATGTGGACCGCGGCAGCGCCGCCGTTAGCCACGGCCGCGGCCTGGCTGGAGGCGGAGGAGGGGCTCTCCGCCGGGCAGGCGCGCCTGGCCCTGGAGGCCACCGGCGGCAGCCCTCTGCAGGCCGCACGGCTGGCCGCGGAAGGCCTGCTGGAGCAATACATCCACATCAGGAACATTCTGCAGGAAATGATCGGTAAACCGTCCCGCGTCGCTGCAGCGGCTGCGGCGCTGGCCGACCTGGACCCGGACCTGGCGTGGCGATGGCTCAGCCTGGCGGCCGCTGCGGCCGTGCGCAGCACCCTGGGCGCGGGCTGAAGCGCACTGGCCGGATACCAACTATGAACTGCCCGCCGGCAAGCTGGCGCGCCTGCAAAGCAAGGCGGACTGGGCGCATAACCAGTTGGGAAGAGGGCTTCGCCAGGACTTACTTCTGCAGGAATGGCTGCTAGAATGGTCGCGGCTGCCTTCCACGGAACCGATTCGCTGAAGCGGGGCCGGTCCCGGCTAAGATCAAGCCCCAACGGGCACAAGGAGTTCACATGGCACAGCAGGGCATTCTTTCCTTATCGCTGAAAGACCGGCAGGCGTTGTACAGCGCTTATATGCCATTCATCCGCGGCGGCGGGCTGTTCGTGCAAAGCACGAAACGCTTCAACCTGGGTGACGAGGTCTTCCTGCTGCTGACCCTGATGGACCTGGAGGAACGCCTGCCGATCCCCGGCAAGGTCGTATGGATCACGCCCGCCGGTTCACAGGGCAACCGCAGCCCCGGTATCGGTGTGCAGTTCTCAGACACTGCCGACGGGGCGCACGCGCGAACCATCATCGAGTCGCACCTCGCGAACCTGCTGAAAAGCGATAAAAAAACCCACACAATGTGATTTTAAACAGATATTTAGAGCATTTATCTAAATATTTTCTAGCTTCCTGAAGCCGCTTCAACGGCGTCGACGACGCGGTCCATCATCGCCTCAGGCTGGTAGAAATGGGGCGAGAGCCTCACCAGGCCGCCACGCGCCACTGTCACGATGTTTTGCGCCTTCAGCCGCCGGGCCAGCAGCGGGGCCGGAACCGTCCCGGGGCGAATGGCGATAATGCCGGAACGCCGGTCCGCTTCCTGCGGGCTCACAACGCTGACAACATCGAGGGCGTTTAATCCCTCCAGCAAACGCGCGGTATTGCCGAGAACCCGTTGCTCAATCCAGGCCTGTCCATAGTATTCCTGCAACTCCAGGGCGGCGTTCAGCGCCTGCTGGCCCAGGGTATTGGGGGTGCCGGGCTCAAACCGTTGACCACTGTCCGCCAGGTCACGATCTTCCCGGTAGAAGTCATAGGGATCCTGGAGCATGCGCCAGCCCAGCTTCAGCGGGCGTAACCGCTCGCGCCACGCCGAGCGGCAATAGAACAGGCCCTGGCCTTCCGGCGCCATTTGCCATTTGTGGCTGCCCGCCGCCATGCCATCAATCAGTGCGTCCTGCACATCCATCCGCAAGGCGCCAAGCTGCTGAATGGCATCAACAAAAAAGAACACGCCGGCAGCGCGGCAGGCCCGGCCAAGTTCGTTTAACTTCAGTCGCAAACCGTCGGTCCACTGTACCGCGCTGACCGTCAGCACGCGGGTGCGCTCATCCATGGCGTTCAGCAGGGCCTGCTCCGGAGGCTCCGCACCGCGCAGGTCCACGGACCGCAGGCTGACGCCGCGCTGCGCCAGGGCCGCCCAGGCCATGCGGTTGCTGGGAAACTCGCCCTGCGCGCTCACCACGTTGTCCCCGGCTTGCCAGTCCAGTCCGCCGGCCACGATCGCAATGCCCTCGGTGGTGTTGGGCACCAGGCTGATTTCGCCGGCGGAGCCGGCGCCGATCAGGCGCGCGTAACGCTCACGCAGGTCCTGTTCATCAGCCAGCCACTGCGCATAACGTTCGGGCCCGTCGGCCAGGTTGCTCTGCGTAAACGCCGCAATGGCCTGCCGCACGCGTTCCGGCCACGGTGAGATCGCCGCGTGGTTCAGGTAAGTCCAGCCTTGCATGCTCGGAAACTCGAGAGCCAGCCCCGCCTCGCTGCGGTCGGGTTCGGTCGGTGGATTCATGGGCCTATAATGAAAGCTCGGCCCCGCGCTTTCCAGCCCGGCCTGTGCAAGGCAACCACCGATGCCCGACCCCGACCAACGCGCCATCATTCACGTCGACATGGACGCCTTCTATGCATCCGTGGAGCAGCAGGATCAGCCGGAGTTACGGGGCAGGGCGGTGATCGTGGGTGGACTGGGCAACCGGGGAGTGGTCGCGGCCGCCAGCTATGAGGCCAGGGCCAGCGGAGTTCATTCGGCGATGCCGATGGCACAGGCCCGGCGCCTGGCGCCCGGCGCAATCTGCGTGCGGCCCCGGATGGCGCGCTACCGGGAGGTGTCCGGCCAGGTATTTGACCTGTTCCGGCAGTACACGCCGCTGGTCGAGGGCCTGTCCCTGGACGAGGCCTTCCTGGATGTCAGCGGCAGCCTGCGGCTGTTCGGCACCCGGGAAAAAATCGGCCGGTCGCTGGCGGATGACATCCTCCGGACGACGGGTCTGCAGGCCAGCGTTGGCATGGCGCACAACAAGTTCCTGGCCAAGCTCGCCTCTGACGCGGACAAGCCCTGCGGTTTTGTCTCCGTTCCTCCCGACCGTGTGCGCCAGTTTCTGGACCCGATGCCGCTGAAGCGGCTGTGGGGCATCGGCAAAAAGACCGAACCAAAACTCCGCGCCCTGGGCCTGCTGACCATCGGCCAGCTGCGCCAGGCTGACCCGCAGGTGCTGCGGGCCGCGCTGGGTAATCGCGCCGGCCACTTCATGGCCCTGGCGCGCGGCGACGATGAACGACCGGTACAGCCTTCGCGTCCCGACAAGTCCATGAGCCACGAACAGACCTTCGACACCAACCTGACCGACCGGCGTGAGCTGCGTGCGGAACTCTTGCGCCAGGCCGAAGACGTGATGCGCCGGGTGCGAAAATCCCACCTGGCAGCCCGCACCATTACCATCAAGGTGCGCGACCACCGCTTTCACACGGTGACGCGCAGCCTGACGCTGCGGGCGCCGGTGCAAGGCACGCGCACCGTGTTCCAGGTGGCGGCCGACCTGCTGGACCAGTGGCTCAATGAACATGGCAACACCCCGGTCCGCCTGCTGGGCATGGGCGTCGGCAACCTGGAAGAAATCGGCGCACAACCCGTGTCCGGCCTGGATACGATCATCGATGGCATCACGGAGCGGTTTGGTAACGACAAGCTGCGTCGCGGCCTGGTGCTGGGCCCGGGCAAAAAACCCCGCTCTTAAACCCGGCCGCGCTGACCCGGGCGGGTCAGCTGGACGGGTCTTTTACTTCCCTTGCACGCAGGTCCTTGCGCAGAATCTTGCCGACGTTGGACTTGGGCAGCTCGTCGAAAAACTCGATAATATTTCGGACACTTGTACCCGGTCAGGTGTTCCTTGCAGTAGGCCCTGAGCTCATCTTCCGTCAGGCCCGGGTCCTTCTTGACCACGCAGGCCTTGACCACTTCACCGGACTTGTCATGCGGCACACCAATAGCGGCAACCTCGAGCACCTTGTCGTGGGCGGCCAGCACATCCTCGATTTCATTGGGATACACGTTGAACCCGGAGACGATGATCATGTCCTTCTTGCGATCGACAATCTTGAAGAACCCTTCTTCGTTCATCATGGCAATGTCGCCGGTGCGCAGCCAGTCGTCACCGTGCATGACCTTGGCGGTCTCTCCCGGCCGCTGCCAGTAGCCCGCCATGACCTGGGGACCGCGAATGCACAGCTCGCCGGCTTCACCGGGACGCCAGCCACTCGCCGTCTTCACCGAGAATCGCCGCCTCCGTGGAGGAAATCGGCAGGCCGATACAGCCGTTGTACTCCTTCAGGTCCATCGGGTTGATGCAGGCCGCCGGGGAGGTTTCTGTCAGCCCGTAGGCCTCCACCAGGGTCACACCGGTCACTTCCTGCCAGCGCTCCGCGACGGCCCGCTGCACGGCCATGCCGCCGCCCAGCACGAGCTTGAGGTGGGAAAAGTCGAGGCGGTTGAAGCCTTCCGTGTTGAGCATGGTGTTGAACAGCGTGTTGACACCCGTAATGGCGGTGAATGGCACCTTGCCCAGTTCCTTGATGAAACCTTCCATGTCACGCGGATTGGTAATCAGCAGGTTGCGCCCGCCCAGGGCCATGAACACCAGGCAGTTCGCCGTCAGCGCAAAGATATGGTAGAGCGGCAGGGCGGTGATGATGATCTCGTCGCCGACCTGCAGGTTCGACAACCAGGCCTTCGCCTGGAGCATGTTGGCGACCATGTTGCGGTGCGTCAGCATGGCGCCCTTGGCCACACCGGTGGTGCCGCCCGTGTACTGCAGAAAGGCGATGTCATCAAAGCTGACTTTTACCGGCTGGAACGGCTGTTTCTCGCCCGCGGCGACCACGTCTGTGAAACGTTCGGAGCCCGGCAGGGACCAGGCGGGAATGGCCTTGCGCACGTGCTTGATGACAAAGTTGAGCAGCGCGCCCTTCGGAAAGCGGACCATGTCACCGACCGCCGTGGTGAAAATGAACTCCACGGGCACCTCGTCGCGCACGCTCTCCAGCACATGCGCGAAGTTCTCCACCACCACGATGGCGCGGGCGCCGGAATCCACCAGCTGGTGGCGCAGCTCGCGCTTGGTGTACATCGGGTTCGTGTTGACCACGACCAGGCCGGCCCGCAGGGCGCCGAACAGGGCCACCGGATACTGCAGAATGTTGGGCATCATCAGCGCAATGCGGTCGCCGGGCTTGAGCCCGCGGGCTTGCAGCGCCGCAGCGAAGTTGCGACTGAGCCGGTCAAGATCGTGGTAGGTGATGGTCGTACCGAAATTCTCGAACGCAACGCGCGGGCCGTTCGCCTCGCAGCTCTGGGCCAGGATGTCGTTGACCGAGCCGTACTGGCTCAGGTCCACCTCGGCGGGTACGCCCTTGGAATAGTGCTTCAACCAGGGTTTGTCGCTCATGCAATAGTGCTCCTCGGAGTTGATCTCAGGCCCGTCCGGCTTGGCGCTGCGGTTATCGCGCCATTCCATCACAGCCCCCCGCGGGAGACAAGTTCGGTGCAGTCCGTTTACGCGCCGGGTGGTCCCGTTGGCGGCTTGCGTTTGCCCGTCGCGCAGGACCTGTTTATCATCGGGCGAATCGCGCAGGTAAGCGGGCGAATGGCCCGGCCACAACGCCTTCCTGATCGAACCGACCCGTAACGTGTCACCACAGCGGTTTTTTGGTGGCGCACGCCGGGTTTCCGGACGGGCAAGGCTCCAGGTCCGGTCTGCTTAAGGGGACGACACAGTTGGGCGAACAAAACGTCAAGCGTAATACGAACGAGGCGGAACGCCAGGTCTTCATGAAGTCCCTGCTGAACGAGGTGCAGGCCCTGGAGACCATGCTCGAGCGCGGCATGATCGAGTCGGGCAAACGTCGCATCGGCGCCGAGCAGGAGATGTTCATCATCAAACACTCCGGCAAACCGGCTCTGCGCGCCCTCGATATGCTCGAAGAAATCAACGACGAGCGCTTCACCCACGAGATCGGCCTGTTCAACCTCGAGGCGAACATGGGCGTGCAGGAAGTGGACGCGCATTGCCTGCGCCGCATGGAGGCGGAGGCGGAAGAAATCTACGCCATCGCCCGCACCAACGCGGCCAAGCTCAACTGCGACATTGCCCTGGTCGGCATTCTCCCGACCCTTACCCGCGACGACCTGACCCTGGACGCCATGGTGCCAACGGTGCGCTACAAGGCGCTCAATGACGCGTTACGGGCCCTGCGCGGCAAGGATTTCGAATTCACCATCAACGGTATCGACCAACTGACGGTAAAGCACGACAACGTCATGATGGAGGCCTGCAATACCAGCTTCCAGGTACACCTGCAGACCGATCCCAGCCAGTTCACGCGAATTTACAACATCGCCCAGCTGATCACCGCGCCGCTGATGGCCGCAGCGGTCAATTCCCCCATCCTGCTCGGCCACCGGCTGTGGCACGAGAGCCGCATCGCCGTGTTTGAACACTCCATTGACGCCCGCTCGGACGCGCACCAGGCGCGCGGCCTGAAACCGCGGGTGCATTTCGGCGACCGCTGGGTGGATGAATCGGTGGTGGAAATCTTCAAGGAGGACATCGCCCGGTTCCGCGTGATACTTACCACCGAGTGCGAAGACGATGTCCTTGGCATGGTGGAGCGGGGCGAGGCGCCGCGCCTCAATGCGCTGCGCCTGCACAACGGCACCGTCTACCGCTGGAACCGGCCCTGCTACGGCGTTCACAACGGCGTGGCGCACCTGCGTATCGAGAACCGCGTGATTCCCTCCGGCCCGACCATTCTGGATGAAATGGCGAACGCGGCCTTTTTCTTCGGCATGGTGGCCGGCATGGCGGCGCAGGAGGGCGACATTCGCGAGCGCATCGCCTTCGACCAGGTCAAGTCGAACTTTCTCGCCGCCTCGCGCGAGGGCTTGCGGGCGCAGCTGCACTGGTTCGACGACCAGTACCTGACGGCGCAAACCCTGATCCTGGACCAGCTGCTGCCCCTGGCGCGGCAGGGCCTGGCCGATGTCGGTATCGACCCGGTAGACATCGATCGCTACCTGAACGTGATCCAGGAACGCGTGGAATGCCGCCGCACCGGCGCACGCTGGCTGCTGGACTCGGCGCAGCACATGAATCAGCGGGGCACCCTGGACCAGCGCATGCGCTGCCTGGTTACCAGCATGGTCCGCCAGCAGGCCACCGGGCAGCCCGTGAGCCACTGGGAACTGGCGGACTTCTGTGAAAAGCTCGATTTCCGCGACAGCTACCAGACCGTATCGCAGTTCATGGCCACGGACCTGTTTACGGTCCGCGCCGATGACATCGTTGACTTTGCCGCCTCGCTCATGGACTGGCGTCACGTGCGCCATGTTCCCGTGGAGGGGGATGACGGCGAACTGGTCGGGCTGGTGTCCCATCGCGCCCTGTTGCGCCTGGTCGCCACCGGGCAGCTGGGACCCGACAAAAAGCTGACCGTCCGCGAGATCATGAATGACAACCCGGTCACCGTTTCACCGGGAACCAGCACGGTTGAGGCCATCCGCATGATGCGCGAGGGCAATATGGCCTGTCTGCCGGTGGTCAAGGATGGCAAACTGGTTGGGCTGATCACCGAGCACGACCTGATCGTGGTGTCATCCCTGCTGCTTGAGCGCTACCTGAACGAGACCGAGTAGTGGCGCGCACCGCCGGCGTGTTGCTGGCCATCCTCCTGCTCACTGCCTGCGGGCCCTCCGGTTCCACGGAAGATCAGATCAAGGCCACGATCGCGGCGATGGAGACGGCCGCTGAAGCCGGGGAACGCGGGGCGTTCCTGGACCAGGTGGCCGACGGTTTCCAGGGCCAGTCCGGCGGCATGACCCGCGACGACTTTGCCCGCTACCTGTTCCTGCAGCTGAACGAGCGCCGCCGGGTGGAGGCCAGGGTGTTTCCCGTCGCCGTGGACGTGCAGGGTCCCAACCTGGCCATTGCACGGTTCAATGTGCTGCTGACCGGCGGCGCCGGCCTGATTCCCGAGGACGGCCAGCTGTTTTCCGTGGAGACGGAATGGGTGCTGGAAGGCGGCGACTGGCTGCTGTGGCGTGCCGACTGGCGGGCGATTACTCCAGCCCTGTAAGGCTTTCTCATATTTTGAGAAGGGCCGCGCTAGAATGAGACGATGGCCCATCCCGATGTCAAAACAACCGATCTGAAAACCCTGTTTTCCCCGGCAGTCAGCGGCTGGTTCGAAGGCACTTTTGCGGCACCCACCAAAACGCAGCTTGAGGCCTGGCGCAGCATTCGCGCCGACCGCAATACGCTGGTTGCGGCCCCGACCGGCAGCGGTAAAACCCTGGCCGCCTTTCTCTGCGCCATCGACGACCTGGCCCGCGCCAGTCGGAAGGCGCCGCTGGAAGACCGCGTCTACACGCTCTACATCTCGCCCCTCAAGGCCCTGTCCAACGACATCCACCGCAACCTGGCCGAGCCGCTGGAGGGCATCGAGGAGCGCCTCCGGGAGGCCGGAGCGCCACCCACTGGCATCCGCGCCATGGTGCGCACCGGCGACACGCCCCCGGGTGAACGGGCAAAAATGGCCAAGCGCCCGCCGCACATCCTGGTTACCACGCCGGAGTCACTCTACCTGCTGCTGACCTCTGACTCCGGCCGCGCCATGCTCGGCGACGTGGAAACCGTCATCATCGATGAAATCCACGCACTGGCCGGCAGCAAGCGCGGTTGTCACCTGGCCCTCAGCCTGGCGCGCCTGGAGGCCCTGGAGGGCAGGGCGGCGCGGCGCATCGGCCTGTCGGCTACCCAGAAACCCATCGGGGAGATCGCGCGCTTCCTGACCGGCGGCGCCGAATGCGCCATCGTCGACAGCGGCCATCAGCGGGCGCGTGACCTGACGCTCGAACTGCCGGGCTCGCCGCTGACACCGGTCATGGCCAACGAGGTCTGGGCCGAACTCTATGACCGCATGGCCGACCTGGTCAGCCGGCACACCACGACCCTGGTATTCGTCAACACGCGAAGACTGGCGGAGCGGGTCGCGCGGCACCTGGCCGAGCGCCTGGGCGAGGGTGTGGTCATGGCGCACCATGGAAGTCTGTCACGCAAGCACCGCTTCGAATCGGAGCAGGCCCTGAAGGAGGGCCGGCTCAGCGTGCTGGTGGCCACCGCCTCCCTGGAACTGGGCATTGATATCGGTTCCGTGGACCTGGTCTGCCAGCTCGGCTCTCCCGGGCAGCATGGCCGCACTGCTGCAGCGGGTGGGACGCTCGGGTCACAGCGTCGGCGGCATGCCGAAGGGGCGCCTGTTTCCGCTGACCCGGGACGACCTGGTCGAGTGCACCGCCATGCTGCTGGCCATCGAGCAGGGCGAGCTGGACACGATCCGCATCCCCGAGGCGCCGCTGGATGTGCTGTGCCAGCACATCGTCGCGGAGGTCAGCGCCCGGGAATGGACCACCGAGGGCCTGTTTGGCTGCATGCGCAGCGCCTGGCCCTATCGAAATCTCGCGCGCGGGGATTATGACAACGCGGTACGCATGCTGGCGGAGGGCTACACAAGCCGGCGTGGGCGTCGCTCGGCCTGGCTGTTCCATGATTCGGTCAACGGCCGCCTGCGGGCGCGGCCGGCGGCGCGGCTGACCGCCCTGCAGAACGGCGGTGCGATCCCGGACCAGTTCGACTACGACGTGATCATGATGCCCGCCGGTCTGCGCATCGGCTCGCTGGGCGAGGATTTCGCCTTTGAGAGCGTGCCCGGCGATATCTTTCAGCTGGGCAACAACAGCTACCGCATCCTGCGCACCGAGCAGAGTCGTGTACTGGTGGAGGACGCCCACGGCCAGCCCCCCACTTTACCGTTCTGGTTCGGTGACCGCCCCGGCCGCAGTGATGAGCTGAGCGGCGCAGTCGCCGGCTTGCGCCAGGCGCTGGAACAACGCTTCGAGTCTGAAGGGCTGGCGGCGGCGCAGGCCTGGCTGGAGGAACAGGGCATTCCCCCGGCGGCCGCGCAGCAGCTCGCCGAATACCTGTTTGCCGCCTGGGAGGCGCTGGAGTGCCTGCCGACGCGGGACCGCATCGTGCTGGAGCGCTTTTTCGACGACACCGGCGATATGCACCTGGTGCTGCACGGCACCTTCGGCTCACGGCTCATGCGGGCCTGGGGCCTGTCCCTGCGCAAGCGCTTCTGCAAACAGTTCAATTTCGAGTTGCAGGCCGCGGCTCTGGAAGACTGCCTGATTCTTTCCCTGGGCGAGACCCACAGCTTCGAACTGGCGGAAGTCACCGGCTACCTCAAGCCGGAGACCGTGGAGCAGGTGCTGATCCAGGCTCTGCTCGATGCGCCGATGTTCGAGGCGCGCTGGCGCTGGAACGCCACCATTGCCCTGGCGGTGCAACGCATGCGCAATGGCAAGAAGTTGCCGGCCCAGTGGCAGCGCAACCAGGCCGAAGATCTGGTCTCCGTGGTCTTCCCGGACCAGATCGCCTGCGCCGAAAACCTGGCCGGCCCGCGGGATGTGCCCGATCACCCGCTGGTGAAACAGACCATCGAGGACTGCCTGCGCGACACCATGGACATTGACGGACTGGTGGCCGTGCTCGAGCGCCTGCGCGACGGATCCATCGAGGTTCGCTGTGCAGACCTGACCGGCCCCTCGCCGCTGGCCAAGGAGGTGATCAACGCCAAACCCTATGCCTTCCTGGACGACGGCGAGGCCGAGGAGCGGCGCACCCGCGCCATCAGCGGCGCCCCGGATGACCTGGGGCAGGCCGCAACCCTCAACATCATCAGCGTCGAGGCCCGTGACCAGGTGCGCGACGAGGCCTGGATCCGCCCCCGGGATCCGGATGAACTGCACGATGCGCTGGTGCAACTGGGCTGCCTCAGCCAGGCGGAGTTCACCACCGGCCAGTCCCTGACCGGCGCCGCGGGCAGTGCGCTGCGCTGGAGCGCCTGGTTCGAGGCGCTCAGGGAAGAGCAGCGCGTGTGCTGCTTACGGGTTCCCTCGGGGGAGCGTTTCTGGGTCGCCGCCGAACGCCTGTCAGAATGGCTGAGCCTGCATCCGGAAGCCCAATGCCAACCCAACATCTCCATTCCAGGCGGTCACGATATGGCCATGGATCCGGCCGAGGCGCTGACCCGGCTGGTCCGCGACCGCCTCGCCGGCCTGGGACCGGTGACCCGGGGCCAGCTGGCCAGCGGTTTTGCCGTTGACCTGGAGACGATGGACGCGGCGCTGCTGCAGTTGCAGGGCCAGGGCTACGTGATCCGCATGGAACAGAAGGCGGTCACCGACCTGTGGTGCGAACGACGCCTGCTGGCGCGCATCCACCGCTACAGCCGTGAGCAACGGCGCCGTGCCGTCAAGCCGGTCAGCCCCGAGACCTACCTCGGTTTTCTTGGGCGCTGGCACGCCCTGCACGACCCGGCCAGCCTCGACCAGGCCCTGGAGCGCCTGGCAGGCTGGTCCGCACCGGTTGAGGCATGGGAACACGGCCTGCTGCGCGCCCGGGTCAGGGATGTCGAGCCGGCGCTGCTGGATCAACGCTTTTTGAGTGGCGAACTCGCGTGGTTCCGCCCGCTGACCCGGCAAGGGGGTAAACACCAGGTGGTGGCCGCATCGCCCGTGGCGCTGGTGCCGCGCATGGACCTGGACGCCTGGCGCGCCGGTCTCAACGACCAACAGGACGCCGGGGATGCGGCACCGTGAGTTGGGCGCCTACGCGCAGCAGGTGCTGGCCGCGCTGGAACAGCATGGCGCCTTGTTCATGCCGGAACTGGAGCGAGTCAGCGGCCTGCTGGCACCGCAGGTGGAGGAAGGCCTCAAGGCCCTGGTCTACGAGGGCCGCATTACCGCCGATGCCTTCTCACCGCTGCGCTGGCTGCTGCGGCCGGACCGGGAGAAAACCCGCGCACGCAAACGCCTCGACCGGGGCCGGGGCAGGGCTGCCATGCCCATCGGACGCTGGAGCCACCTGCGACCCTTGCCGGAGGCTGCCGGCACGGACGGTATTCAGCAGCGCCGGCAGCAGGAACTGGCGCTGATCTGCGAGTCCCTGTTGCGCCGTTACGGCGTTGTATTCCGGGCCGTGCTGCAGCGCGAACCGCTGTTGCCGCCCTGGCGGGACCTGTTGCGCTACCTGCGACGCATGGAGGATCGCGGTGAAGTCCGCGGCGGCCGTTTTGTTGAAGGCTTCTCCGGCGAGCAATTTGTGCTGCCGGAGGCGCTCAGGCATCTGCAGCAGGCGGGCAAGGGGACAGCACGCCGGCCGGATGCGCCGGGCTACCTGGCAGTGATCAGCGCCTGTGACCCGCTGAACCTCGGCGGCGCCATCGCGCCGGGGCCACGCACGCCGGCGCAGGCCGGTAACCGCATCCTGCTGGAGGACGGCCTGCCCGTGGCACGCTGGATGGGCGAGGAACTGGAAATCTTTCCCGCTGCAAGCCCGAACGCCAGGCGGCGCGCGGAGGACCTGTTAAGGGTGGTCACGCCCTGGCGTAAACGCCAGCGTTTTTAGATACTTGCGTGATAGTCCTCATACATAGTCGCGGCGTCTGTGCAGCGCCTGCCATCGCCGGGAAACACCGTTGCAAATCAACAAAAAGGGCGCCCGGGGGCGCCCTTTTTGACATTAACCTGCAAGCAATCAGGCCGCCGCGGTGTGGTCCGGGGCATCGTTGGCCAGCTGGCGCAGCACGTAGTGCAAAATGCCGCCGTGACGGTAATACTCCACTTCTTTCGGCGTATCGAGACGAACCACCGCTTTGAACGCAATGGTGCTGCCGTCTTCCCTGGTCGCCGTCACGTCCACGGTTTCCGCCGTGCCATCACCCAGGCCGGTGATGTCGAAGGTCTCCGAGCCGTCCAGGCCGAGGCTGTCGGCGTTCTCACCGGCCTCGAAGTTCAGCGGCAGGACGCCCATGCCAATCAGGTTGGAGCGGTGTATGCGCTCGAAGCTCTCGGTGATCACCGCCCTGACGCCCAGCAGCTGGGTGCCCTTGGCGGCCCAGTCACGCGATGATCCGGTGCCGTACTCCTTGCCCGCCAGCACCACCAGCGGCGTTCCTTCCGCCTGGTACTGCATGGCCGCAGCATAGATGCTCATCTGCTCGCCGCCGGGCTGGAAACGGGTCCAGCCGCCCTCGGTACCCGGCGCCAGCTGGTTGCGCAGGCGCACGTTGGCGAAGGTGCCGCGCATCATGACCTCGTGGTTACCACGCCGCGAACCGTAGGAATTGAAGTCCACCTTGGCGATGCCTTTTGACTTCAGATATTCACCGGCAGGTGAATCCTCCTTGATCGCCCCGGCCGGCGAGATGTGGTCCGTGGTGATCGAGTCACCGAGCTTGGCCAGGCAGCGCGCACCGTGAATGTCGCTGATGCCGGGCGGTTGCATACCCATGCCCTCGAAGTAGGGCGGGTTCTGGATATAGGTGGAATCGTCCTGCCAGTCGAACATCTTGCCGACCGGTGAATCAATTCCTTTCCAGCGGGCATCACCCTCGAAAACGCTCTTGTAGCTTTTCTGGAACATCTCGCGGGTCACGCTCCTGGCGATCACCTCGTGCACCTCGTGGTCCGTGGGCCAGATGTCCTTCAGGTACACCGGATCGCCATCCGGGTTATGACCCAGCGGCTCGGTCGTGATGTCGATGTTCATGCTGCCGGCAAGGGCATAGGCCACCACCAGCGGCGGTGAGGCCAGGTAGTTCATTTTGACATCCGCGTGGACGCGGCCTTCGAAGTTGCGGTTGCCCGACAACACCGAGCAGACCACGAGATCGTTTTCGCGCACCGCCTTGCCGATTTCCTCGGGCAGGGGTCCGGAGTTGCCAATGCAGGTGGTGCAGCCGTAGCCGACCGTATGAAAGCCCAGCGCTTCCAGGTCGTCCATGAGATTGGCGCTTTCCAGGTAGTCGGTGACCACGCGGGAACCGGGGCCCAGGGAGGTCTTGACCCAGGGTTTGACGTCCAGGCCCGCCCTGACCGCGTTGCGGGCCAGCAGGCCGGCGCTCATCATGACTGCCGGGTTGGAGGTGTTCGTGCAGGAGGTGATCGCGGCAATCACCACCGCGCCATCTTCCAGCTGGAAGCTGATGCCGTTCTGCGTGACCTCGACGCTGCGGCCGTTGTCCTCGTCGCTGCGCAGGCCGCCGTGGTTTTTCCGGTAATTATCCCGCGCCCCGGTCAGCAGCACCCGGTCCTGCGGACGTTTGGGACCGGCCAGGGAGGGCACCACCGTGCTCACATCAAGTTCCAGCACCGCGCTGTATTCCGCCGCCGGACTGTGCTCGTCGTGCCACATGCCCTGCGCCCTGGCATAGGCTTCCGTGAGTGCGATTTGCTCGTCGCTGCGGCCGGACAGGCTCATGTAGTTCAGGACTTCGGCATCGATCGGGAAGATACCGCAGGTGGCGCCGTATTCCGGCGCCATGTTGGCAATCGTGGCGCGGTCCGCGAGGGGCAGCGCATCCAGGCCGTCGCCAAAGAACTCGACAAATTTCCCTACCACGCCGTGCTCGCGGAGCATCTGCGTGACGGTCAGCACCAGGTCCGTCGCCGTGGCGCCTTCCGGCAGCCGGCCGGTCAGCTTGAAGCCAACCACCTGCGGGATCAGCATCGTGATCGCCTGGCCCAGCATGGCGGCCTCGGCCTCGATGCCGCCGACGCCCCAGCCCAGCACACCGATGCCGTTGATCATCGTGGTGTGCGAATCGGTGCCGACCACCGTGTCCGGGTAGGCCATCAGCTCACCGTTCTGCTCGGCGCCGAAGACGACCCGCGCCAGGTGCTCCAGGTTGACCTGGTGAACGATACCCGTGTTGGGCGGCACGACCCGGAAGTTGCTGAAGGCGCTCTGGCCCCAGCGCAGGAAGCTGTAGCGCTCCTGGTTACGCTGGAACTCGATGACATTGTTCAGGTCCAGCGCCTCGTGGGAGCCGAACTTGTCCACCTGCACCGAGTGGTCGATGACCAGCTCGGCCGGGGACAGGGGGTTGATCAGGCTCGGGTCACCACCCAGCTTCTGCATGGCGTCACGCATGGCCGCCAGGTCGACCACCGCCGGCACACCCGTGAAGTCCTGCAGGACCACGCGCGAGGGCGTAAAAGCGATCTCCGTGGACGGCTCCGCAGCGGGATCCCAGTTCGCCAGTGCCTCGATATCACTGCGGGTGACGTCAAGACCATTCTCATGGCGAAGCAGGTTCTCGAGGAGAATCTTCAGGGAAAACGGCAGGGCGGAAATATCGTGTTGTTTGGACAGCTCGGGCAGGCTGAAGTAGCCGTACTCGCGTCCGTTGACATTCAGTGTGCGGTGGCAGGAAAAGGAATCGGCCATGTGGTGCTCCAAAGCATTTTTACTGGTTGGCTGTGCGACCACTCCCATGGCCGCAGAATGAGTCGGCGGCTGCCCGTTCAGATTAAGCCCGGATGAATCATGTTAGGGCCGTGAGCTGAACAGCGCCGCAGCGAGCCGTCTATTATCGCCGATTCGCCGGGCCGTTGACAGGGACAAGCCCGGCGGCGCCGGACTTTCTGACCGGTTTTAGCTGTTGAGTACGGCCTCGGCCTGCTGCAGAAGCCGCTTGCGGCCGAACAGGAGGTTGAAACGCCCCCCGCCGAGCTGCTCCCAGAGCACGGCCGAGCGCAGGCCGCTGAACAGCAGGGTGCGGATCCAGTTGACGTTACGCGGATTCTGCAGGTGCCTGGGGTTGCCATTGACCAGCACGCGCGGGGTCAGCGTCGAGACCGTATCCGTGTACAGCCTGGCCACCTGCTCCGCCTGCGCATCTTCCCGCTCGTGGGCTTGCAGGCCCGCGGTCCCGGACTGAATCCGGGCCAGGCCCTCACCGACCGTTTCCATCATTACCGGGTGGCGCAGAAATTTCTTCTGCAGCTGCAACAGGGTGACGGCATGCTGCAGGGGTTCCGGGTGCTCAGCGGTTCCCGACAGCACACCGATCAGGGTCTCCATGCCCAGGTTCAGACGCTTACGGTCACCGTACACGGCCTCGGGCGTCTCCGCCTCCAGGCGAAACAGGCTCTCCAGGCTGGCGGTTGCTGCATAGCCGGACCAGGTTCCGTGTGTGGCCGCCTGGCGAACCAGCTCGGTGGCCTGGAAGACGCCACCCAGGGCGAGTATCTGCGGATTCATGGCTTCAGCTCCTGCGCCACCGGCGGCGCGTCCATGGATTCAATAATGCCACCGCCCAGGCATTCATCGCCATCGTAAAACACCAGCGATTGGCCGGGGGTCGCGGCCCGCTGCGGGGTTTTGAATACCGCCACCAGGCGTCCATCCGCCAGCGATTCGATGACGCAGTCCTGATCCTGCTGACGGTAGCGCAGCTTGGCGGTCAGGGGCATGCCGGGAGCCGGCGCCTCGCCGCCGACCCAGGTCAGCTGCTCGGCACAGACCCGGCTGGACATCAGCCAGGGATGATCATGCCCCTGGCCGGCATACAGGATATTGTTCTCCAGGTCCTTGTGCAGAACGTACCAGGGAGCATCCGGATAGCCCTTGACGCCGCCAATGCCCAGTCCCTGGCGTTGTCCCAGGGTATGGAACATCAGGCCCTGGTGCGACCCGATGCACTGGCCCTCCGGGGTATGGATCTCACCGGGGGCGGACTCGATATAACGGGCCAGAAAGCCGTTGAAGTCGCGCTCCCCGATAAAGCAGATGCCCGTGCTGTCCTTCTTGTCGTAAACCGCCAGGCCGGCCCGTTCGGCCCGTGCGCGCACTGCCGGCTTTTCCAGCTCGCCCACCGGAAAGCGCGTCCGCGCCAGCTGTTCGTGCCCGACCGCGTAGAGGAAATAGCTCTGGTCCTTGTTGCGATCAACGCCGCGCAGCAGGCGGGCGCGGCCATCGCGCTGTTCCGTGCGGCAATAATGGCCGGTGGCAATGATCCCGGCGCCGAGATCCTCCGCATGCTCCAGGAAGGTTTTGAACTTGATTTCCCGGTTGCACAGGATGTCCGGATTGGGCGTACGCCCGGCGCGGTACTCGGCGAGAAACGTCTTCGAAGACGTTGTCCCAGTATTCGTCGGCGAAGTTGCGCGTGTGCAGGGTGATGCCGATCTGTTCAGCCACGGCCCGCGCATCGTTCGCATCTTCCTCGGCAGGGCAGGTGCCCAGGCGGTCGTCCTCCTCCCAGTTCTTCATGAACATGCCCGCAATCGGGACGCCCGCATCCTGCAGCAGCAGGGCGGACACGGATGAATCGACGCCGCCGGACATGGCGACCATGGTCAGGGCTTGTGCTTGCGACATGGACCTCTCAGCCTTCTGGCTCACTGCTCAGAAAGTGGGGTTTAAGGCGGATTTTTGCAAACGCCCCGGACGGCAGGCTGCTGACCATGCCGGTCAGGCCCGCGGAAGCCCGCGCCCGACCCAGACCAGGTAGAGGACAGGAATCACCAGCAGCGTCAGTATCGTTGTCGACACCATGCCACCCAGCATGGGCAGGGCAATGCGCCGCATGATGTCTGCGCCCGGGCCGTCGCTCAGAAAGATGGGCGCCAGCCCCGCCAGGATGGTCGCCACGGTCATCAACTTGGGACGCAGGCGCAGCACGGCGCCACGGGTCACGGCATCGCGCAGTTCCGCCCGGTTCGCCGGTCGGGCCTGGCGCACTTCTGCTTCGATATACAGCAGCATGATCACTGCAGTCTCAGCCGCGATTCCGCCCAGGGCAATCAGCCCGACCGCCACCGCCACGGACAGGTTGTAACCGGCCAGCCAGACAGCCCACAGCCCACCCACCAGGCCAAAAGGCAGCGACATCAGGATCATGAGCGTCCGGTCCAGGCGCCGGAAATAGAGCATCAGCAGCACAAAGATGAGCAGCACGGTCGCGGGAATCGCCAGGCGCAGACGCTCCGCCGCCCGCTGCATCTGCTCGTACTGCCCCGAAAATGCCACCGCGTAGCCTGGCGGCATATCCACCGAGTCGGCGATGGCCTGCCGGGCGTCGGCAACATAGCTGCCGATATCACGGCCAGCGATGTCCACCAGCACCCAGCCCGTCAGGCGGGCGTTCTCCGAGCGGATCATCGGCGGCCCCTCCGTGTAGACCGTGGTCGCCAGCTCACCCAGGGGGATGTGCGCACCGGAGGGTGTTGGCACGAGAATGTTCCCCAGGTCTTCGGGCGTTTCACGAAAACGCCGGTCGTAACGCAGGATGATGTCGTAGCGCTCGCGTCCCTCGACAGACTGGGCCAGGGTCATGCCCCCGAGCGCCGTCTGAATCACGGACTGGAAAACGCCCATGTCGATATTGCGCCGCGCCAGCTGTTCCCGGTCCGGGATAATCTCCAGGTATTTACCCCCCAGAACCCGGTCCGCGAACACGGAACGTGTCCCCGGCAAGGTGGCCAGGCGGGTTTCAATGTCCTGGGCAATACGCTCGATTTCCTGCAGGTCATCGCCGGTGACCTTGATGCCCACCGGCGTGCGCACGCCGGTGGATACCATGTCCATGCGGATCTTGATCGGGTAGCCCCAGGAATTCACCAGCCCGGGCATCTGCAGGCGGGCATCGAGCTCCGCAATCACGTCCTCGATGTCCATGCCGCTGCGCCAGCTCGACTGCGGCTTGAGATGAATCCAGGTTTCGATCATGGTCAGCGGCGCAGGATCAGTCGCCGTATCCGCCCGACCGGCCTTGCCAAACACGCGCTCGACCTCCGGCACGCTCATGATCAGGCGGTTGGTCTGTCCCAGCACCTCGCGCATCTTGGTCGAGGAGACACCGGGCAGGGTGGTTGGCATGTACAGCAGTTCGCCCTCGTACAGCGCCGGCATGAATTCTGTGCCCAGTCGCTGCGATCGGGATCAGCAGGCTGAGCGCCAGCAGCGCCGTCAGTCCAAGGGTGAGCCGGCCGTGCCGCAGGGCCAGCCGGAGCAGGGGCCGGTAAACGCGCATGACACAGCCGGTTCAGCGGACTTGCACTTTCCGCCCGGAACCTGCCCCGCATGAGGTACAGCATCAGCACCGGCACCAGCGTGACCGACAACAGGGCCGCAAAGGCCATCGCATAGGTCTTGGTATAGGCCAGCGGACTGAACAGGCGGTAACTTTCCCCGTTAAGCGCAAACACCGGCAGGAAAGAGACGGTAATGATCAGCAGGGAAAAGAACACCCCCGGGCCGACCTCCTGCGCCGCGCCCAGCAGGGCGTCGTAACGCGCCCCGGCGCCGGGATTGTCACCCAGCGCACTCAGGCGCCGGGTAGCGTTTTCCACCAGCACGATGGATGCATCGACCATGGCGCCAATGGCAATCGCGATACCCCCGAGACTCATGATGTTGGCGGTGACGCCCTGCCAGGACATGATCACGAAGGCGCCCAGGATACCCAGCGGCAGGGTGATGATCGCCACCAGCGCGGATCGCGCGTGCAGCAGAAAGATCAGGATAACCAGGGCGACCGCCACGGCTTCCTGCAGCAACTTGTCCCCGAGGTAATCCACGGCGCCCTCGATCAGCGGGGCACGGTCATAGACCGTGACGATCTCCACGCCGTCGGGCAGGCCCTGCTGAAGCACCTCCAGGCGCGCCTTGACCCGCTCAATCACCTGCAGCGCATTTTCACCATCCCGCATGATGACAATGCCGGCGACGGTTTCACCCTCACCGTTCAGCTCGACCATGCCGCGGCGCAGGGCAGGGCCCTCGACGATGCGCGCGACCGCCGACAGGAGCACCGGCGTGCCATCGGTGGCGTACAGAACGACCTGCTCGAGATCCTGCCGGTCATCCACGTAACCCGAAGAACGAATCACGTACTCGGTTTCACCCTGCTCCAGAACACGGCCGCCCACCTCGCTGGACGCGGCCCGCACCGCCTCGGTAACGCGGCGCAGGGGAATGTCGTAGGCGCGCAGCAGGTTGGGATCAATCAGCACCTGGTACTCGCGCACGAAGCCGCCCACCGAGGCCACCTCGGCAACGCCTTCCACACCGGCCAGTTCCAGTCCCAGGAACCAGTCCTGCAGCGATCTGAGCTGCGCAAGATCGTTGTTGCCGCTGTGATCAACCAGGGCGTACTGGTAGACCCAGCCGACCCCGGTCGCATCCGGACCCAGCCTCGGAACGGCGCCCTGGGGCAATTGCGAGCCCATGCGCGATAACGCTTCCAGTACCCGCGAACGCGCCCAGTACTGGTCAACGTCATCCTCAAAAATCACGTAGACAAAGCTGGTGCCGAACAGCGAGGAGCCCCGCACGTCCTTGGTCCTGGGCAGACCCAGCAGTTGGGTAGACAGCGGGTAGGTGACCAGGTCCTCGACGATACGCGGGCTCTGGCCCGGAAAATCCGTGCGGATAATGACCTGGGTGTCGGTCAGGTCAGGCACCGCGTCCAGGGGCGTGGTCTGCACGGCGCGCCAGCCGGCCACGGCCAGCGCTGCCGCCAGCACCAGAACGATCAGGCGATTGCTCATCGACCAGCCGATCAGGCGCGCAACCAGTGAGGCGGACGGATCCGGGCCAAGCGGATCTCCGGAAGAGTTGTTCCCCATCATGCGGTCCCTGGGTTCATTCATGACAGCGGGGCCCTAGTGGCGGTGACCGGCATGGGGGTCCGCCGAGCCGGAATCCTCTTCGGGGTCGGTGGGCTCCTCCTGCTGGAGCCGCGACAGCCCCTCGCGCAGATTCACCTCGCTGTCGAGCAGGAACTGGCCGCTGGACACCACCTCCTCGCCTTGCGCCAGGCCGGACAGCACTTCTGTGCGCCCGCCGCTGGACAGGCCCGTCACCAGGGAGCGGGGCGCAAAGCGCCCCTCGCCGAGGGCAACGATCACGTGCGCCCCGCGGCTGTCGCGCAGGACCGCCTCTGTGGGCACGGACAGGCGCGGTTCGCCGGGCAATTCCAGGGTGATGTCCGCGTAGGCGCCGGGGCGCAGCAGGCCGGTCTCGTTGTCCACCTCGATGCGTACCCGCCCGGTGCGCGTCGCGGAATCAATCGTGGGGTAGATGTAGTCGACCCGCCCGGTGCCGGGTGCGCCCGGAGCACTGGGAAAGATCAGGCGCACGGGCAGCCCGCCGCGGATGAGCGGCAGATCCTGCTCCGGAATGCGCGCCATGACCCACACCCGGGAAAAAGACTGCAAGCGCAGAATCGGGTCACCGGGCTTCACGTAATCCCCCTCACTGACCGACAGTTCCACCACCGTTCCGCCGGCTTCGGCGTAAACGGGCACCTGCTCGATGAGTTCACCCTCGCGGGACAGCTGCTCGATGACCTCCGGCTGCATACCCACGGAGCGCAAGCGCTGACGAACAGAGTTCATCCGCTCCGCATTACCGGTGCCTGAGGCCAGCAGGTAGTCCTTCTGCGCTGCAATCAACTCCGGGCTGTAGATTCTGTACAGCACGGTTCCCCGGAGGACCGGATCACCAATGGCGCGAACTTCAAGCGACCGGATCCAGCCTTCAAGCCGGGAGGCACTCACCGCCTCGAGCCGTTCATCAGTCTCGACGGTGCCAAAGGCCCGCACAGAGCGGCCAAAGGTAGTGACCTCCGCCGGCGCCGTCCGGATGCCCATGGTCTGGATCATCGCCGGCTCAACGGCCACGGCCTTGCCGCTGGCGGCCGCGGCGGCCGGCACCAGGTCCATACCGCAGATCGGACACTGGCCATCACTATCCACGGACAGGTAATTCGGATGCATCGGGCAGGTGAAAAGCGCCTCGTCCGCCTGGGCGGCGAACTCGCCGGGCCAGGGATCGGACGTGCTCCGGGCGGGTTCGCGCTCGCACCCGGACAGCAACAGGGCGGCAATCAACAGGTACGAGGTTTTAACAATCAGGGTCGGTTTCATGGCGTCACCAGCAGGGCGTTCATCCGGGCCGCCGTAGCGGCAATTCGCGCGTCCTCGGCAGCGGACTCGGCGCGCAGGGTCAGGATGGCAATCTCGCCATCGAGCAGCGCTTCGTAAGTGCCGGCACCGGACTCGTACAGCGACAGCTGCGACTTTAGCTGGTCCTCAAAACTCCCTATCTTGCGGGCGAGGACAGCATTGTTCTGGATTGCTGCCAGGCGATAGGCATCGAGTGCCGCGTGGTCTGCCCGGGCGCTTCGCGCTGCCGCCAGGACCTCCGCCTCCGCCGCTGCTTCCTCGGCCTGCGCCGCCCGCAGCATCGGATCCTGGCTGCCTTTGGCCCACAGGGGCACGGTGAAGGTCACCCGGCCGGAAACCCAGTCATCACCATCGAAGGTGGAACCGGGCTCCCCGTTGCCCGCCTCGCGTTGCTGGTAGACCAGTTCAGCGCCCCAGGAGGGCTTCCAGGCGGCCTGGGCCTTGTCCACGCCGGCGGCGGCGACCCCGGCGGCGACCTGCGCCAGTTGTACCGCATGGAACTGCTCCGGTGCGCCGGACCATTCCGTGACCGCCACGGCGGGTGCCGGGGTATCCGGAACCTGTCCAAGCAGCTCGATCAGCCTGGCCTCGACACGGGAATCCTCCCCGGCGAGGTCGGCAAGGCGCCGCTCAATCTCGGCCCGCTCCACCGCGATCCGCGCCAGGCGGTAAACCACCGGTTGTCCCGCATCCACCTGCGCCTCGACCGTCTCCAGCAGTTCCGCGTAGCGGGCCTCGCGTTCATGGGCAAGCAGCCGCTGGCGGCGAATCCGTTCACGCTCATGCAGCAGTCCGATCAGCTCCGCCCGCAGCTGGGCGAAACGGGCTTCGCGGGCCGCTTCCAGGTAGGCCGACTGGCGCATGGCCTGCTCCGAGCTCGCCTCCCGCCCCGCGCGGCTGGGGAACGCCTGGCGGACGCTGAGCGACTTGTAGGTGGGCAGATAGCGATCAAAACCCGGGTCATTGATCGGAAAATTGTGGATACCCAGACCAATCTCCGGGTCCGGCAAGGCATCAGCGCCGTCAGCGCGCTCCCGGCTGGCCGCGGCCCGAAGCGCGTAGACATCCAGGGCGGGGTGCTCCCGGAGTTGCGCCTCCAGCGCGGCCATGGACTGGGCCATCACCGGGCTGCCGGTGACAATGAGGCAGAGCGCCAGAAGCACTCCATAACGATGTACACGAACCATGCGGATTCTCTTCCTTGCTGCGAAACCAAACGAACAGGCACAACCGGATCACCGGTTGCCGGGTTTTGCACTCAGAGCAGGAGGAGCTGGTGTCGTCTGACCGGGGTATCTGCCGGTGTCAGGGGGGCGGCCGGAGGACCGGTTGAGGAAGTGTTTTTAAGCCACGCGTCCCGGCTCGCATCGCCCTGCGAGCGGGGCGGGAGCGCCGTGAACTCGTCCGCCGGCGCAGTAACCGTCAGCACGGGCAGGTCGCTGCCGGTCAGGGCCATCTCGCAGCCGGGACAACCGTCGCAGGGCTCAGGAGCCGGGGGCTGATCAGTGTCCTGCGCGTGACAGGGCGGCTTGTCAACCAGCACGGCAGCCGGTTCCTGCGCGAGCTCATGCAGGGCGCCACAACAGGCCAGCACCGGGTTGGCAACCAGCAGCAGGACCGTGAACAGGGCTAAGAGGCGCGAGCGGATCATGGCCCTATTATGACCGCCCCGGGCGGTTGGATTCAATTCCGGCGCTGGTGTTTTTGTCGGCTGACCCCAACTCTCTTTGAAGGAAAAAAATACTGAGCTACACTAAATCCATGGCCAAAGAACACGACTCAAGGCAGGACCGCGGACTCGCGCTCGAAGAGACCCGTCCGGAGGTAAAAAAACCCCCGCTTTACAAAGTGGTGCTGCTTAATGACGACTTCACGCCGATGGACTTCGTGGTCGATGTCCTGAAAATCTTTTTCAACCTCGGCCACGATCGCGCAACCCAGGTCATGCTGCATGTCCATACGCGCGGCAAGGGCGTGTGCGGCGTATTTACGTTCGAAATCGCGGAAACCAAGGTGGCCCAGGTCAACGAGTTTTCGCGCCAAAATGAGCACCCGCTCAAGTGCACGATGGAAAAGGCCTAGGAGGATATCGTTACGCTCTCCCGGAACCCTTTCCCGCACCGCGGGTCATACCAGCTGAAGGAGTAAGACGATGTTCAGCAAGGAACTTGAGATCACCATCAGCGAGGCCTACCAGCAGGCCCGCAACCAGCGTCACGAGTTTCTGACGGTTGAGCATCTGCTGCTTGCCCTGACGGAAAACTCGGCGGCGATCAGCGTGCTGCGCGCCTGCAACGCGGACATCGAGCGTTTGCGGGCGGAGGTCAAACAGGTGATTGACGAAACCGTTCCCGAGCTGGGCGACGAAGACAATCGCGACACGCAGCCGACCATCGGCTTCCAGCGCGTCCTGCAGCGCGCCCTGTACCACGTGCAGTCCTCGGGCAAGCAGGAGGTCACCGGCACCAACGTGCTGATTGCCCTGTTCAGCGAGAAAGACTCTTACGCGACCTATCTGCTGAACAAGAACGACGTGACGCGGCTTGACGTGGTCAACTACGTCTCGCACGGCATCGCCAAGCTGGAAGGCGACAACGAACCCGTGGACAGCGATGCCTCAAGCGAACCGCTGGAAGAGACGGCGGAGGCCTCCAAGAGCCCCCTGGACCTGTACGCCACCAACCTTAACGAACGCGCCGCCCTGGGTCTTATCGATCCGCTGATCGGTCGCGACCAGGAAATTGAACGCACCATCCAGGTGCTGTGCCGCCGGCGCAAAAACAATCCGTTGTTCGTGGGTGAGGCCGGCGTGGGCAAAACCGCCATGGCCGAAGGCCTGGCCAAGCGCATCGTGGAAGAGGACGTGCCGGAAATCCTGCTGGACGCCACGATCTATTCGCTGGATCTCGGCGCGCTGCTGGCCGGCACCAAGTACCGCGGCGATTTTGAAAAGCGCCTGAAGGCCGTGCTCTCCGAACTCGACAAGGAAGAGGGCAGCATCCTCTTCATCGATGAAATTCACACGATCATCGGCGCCGGCGCAGCCTCTGGCGGCGTGATGGATGCGTCGAACCTGATCAAGCCCGTGCTGGCCTCCGGCGAACTGCGCTGCATCGGCTCAACCACCTTCCAGGAGTTTCGCGGGGTGTTTGAAAAGGACCGCGCGCTGGCCCGGCGTTTTCAGAAAATTGACATTACCGAGCCCTCCATCCCGGAAACCGTGGAGATCCTGCGCGGGCTCAAGAGCCGCTTCGAGGAGCACCACGGCGTTATTTACACGGACGAGGCGCTGGTCGCCGCCGCCGAGCTGGCGGGCCGGCACATCAATGACCGGCACCTGCCGGACAAGGCCATCGACGTGATCGACGAGGCCGGCGCCCGCCAGCGACTCCTGCCGGTGGAGGAGCGCAAGGAAAAGCTCGAAGAGTCGGACATCGAGGACATCATTGCGCGCATGGCGCGTATCCCGCCGCGCCAGGTATCCCGTTCAGACCGCGACGCGCTGAAAAACCTGGAGCGGGACCTCAAGCTGGTCGTGTTCGGCCAGGACAAGGCGATTGGCGCCCTGGCGGCCTCCATCAAGATGGCGCGCTCGGGACTCGGAGATGACGACAAGCCGATCGGCAGCTTCCTGTTTGCCGGCCCCACGGGCGTGGGTAAAACCGAGGTCACCCGTCAGCTGGCCATGATCATGGGCATCGAGCTGATCCGCTTTGACATGTCCGAGTACATGGAAGCCCATTCCGTGTCACGGCTCGTGGGCGCACCGCCGGGCTACGTGGGTTACGACCAGGGCGGGCTGCTGACCGAGGCGGTCAACAAGACACCACACGCGGTCCTGCTGCTCGACGAAATTGAAAAAGCGCACCCGGACCTGCTCAACATCCTGTTGCAGATCATGGACCACGGCAAACTGACCGACGCGAACGGTCGTGAGGCGGATTTCCGCAACGTGATTCTCATCATGACGACCAACGCGGGCGCCCGCGAAAGCGCCCGGCGCAGCATCGGGTTCATGGACCAGGACCACTCCAGCGACTCCATGGAAGTCATCCGCAAGGCCTTTGCCCCGGAATTCCGCAACCGCCTGGATGCCATCATCCAGTTCGGCTCGCTCGACTTCGAGGTGATCCTGCTGATCGTGGACAAATTCATTCTCGAACTGGAAGCGCAGCTGGCCCAGAAAGACGTCGGCCTGACGGTTACCCCCGAGGCCCGTGCGTGGCTGGCGGAGAAGGGCTTCGATCCGAAAATGGGCGCGCGTCCGATGAAGCGCGTGATCCAGGAGCACATCAAGCGCAACCTGGCGGATGACCTGCTGTTCGGGGATCTGACCGAGGGTGGCGAGGTGATGGTAGACCTGGCCGCAGACGGCACCGAACTGGCGGTGACCAGCACCAAATCGGACAAAAAGCCCAGCGCGATGCCCGCCGAGTCCGAGGACGGCTGAAGCTTTACAGGATGTCGTGAAGCGGGGCAGCGGCCCCGCGGCAAGCCGGACGGCTTACTTCATGCGGTAAGTGATGCGACCCTTGGACAGGTCATAAGGGGTCAGTTCAACCTTCACCGTATCGCCGGTCAGGATGCGAATGTAGTTTTTACGCATGCGACCGGAAATGTGCGCGGTCACGACGTGCCCGTTTTCGAGTTCTACCCGAAACATGGTGTTGGGCAGGGTATCAAGCACCGTGCCTTCCATTTCAATAACGTCTTCTTTGGCCATGGGGTCCTGGATGGTTTTGGAAAGGGCGCTATTGTACGACATTCGTGCGGGGAAAGCGTGTGATCAGCAGCGCGGAATCATGTTTCGGAAAACATCGTGTCACGGGGTTTAAAACGACTGTTGACACCGGGGCGTAAACCACTAAAATACCCATCCTCTTCGCGGGTGTAGCTCAGTTGGTAGAGCATCTCGTTGCCAACGAGAAGGTCGTCGGTTCAAGCCCGATCACCCGCTCCAATTTAAGGAACAACCCGGTACTGGAAACGGTGCCGGGTTTTTTCTTGGGTAAACCCTGATGCTGTTTGCCGTGGCATGTTTCCCGGAACAGGGTTCACCGGGTTGCCCAGGCCAACCGGGCCGGGGGTGACGAAGGGCACCGGGGCGTGTAGAATCACGCCCCTTCACCTGAGGCCAGGTGGCAGAGTGGTTATGCAGCGGCCTGCAAAGCCGTGTACGCCGGTTCGATTCCGACCCTGGCCTCCATTTATTTCCTGATGCAATCGGTCAAAACCGGCAACGCGCCGGCACGGCGCTGTTCCCGGTAACCGGGGAACGGGCCTGGCACGCCTCTTGGCGACTTTTGGTCAAGCACTTGTCCACAGCCGGCAAGCCACCAGGCGTCCTTTTGGCGACCATGGGGTTCTTCTCTGACGACAGGAACCTCCCGTGCGTACAACCCTTCAAGAATTGGCCTGGTTCGTGGCCCGCTATGCGGTATACACGGTCCTGCCCGGCTTCTGGTTCGCGTATATCGCGGGAATCAGTATCTGGATTGGCGGCATGGCCGGATTGATCGTCGCGCTGCTGCTGGCCATCCCGATACTGATCAGCAGCCGGCGCAAGCCCGCCCGGGGCAGGGAGCATCCGGGAGATATCCTGGAAGGTAAGCCCTGAAAAAAGAAACGCGGGAGTGCGCACTCCCGCGTTTCCGAGGCCACGTCTGCAGCGACCCCCGCAGCGCAACCGTGCGCATTGTCTCGCTGCCATATTTTCTGTCAAGCCCCGGTTTGGGCACATCCCATGCAGCCGTCCTGGCACACTCAATGGTTCCCGCTGCGGGTCAATCTCGGCCGTTGAAAATATTTTGGTCGTCCGTGAGATGCTTTGCATCGGTTTTTCGTTCTCTTAATTAAGCAGGATGCTGACTCTAAAAAAGCTGATTGAAACGCACCGCCGAACAGGATGTCGAGCAGTAATAAGTAACTTTAATATATGAACTTAAATAATTAATAAATAACGGATTTAATACTATGAAACACATCCTTCTCCTGGTTCCCGCACTGCTGATGAGCGCCTGCAGTTCACACGTTCTGCTGACCATCGAATCCGAGCCCCCGGGCGCGGCGGTGTACGAAGGCGGCAAATTCTGGGGTCACGCCCCCGTGACGCTGTCCTACACGGGCAACGCGGAGTACCAGGAGGGCGGCTGCATCGGCACCCGGCCGATCATGGTGCAGTGGGACAGCGGCGCACAGGCCCGCGTCTCCACCATCAACATGTGTGGCGGCAAGGCGCTGGACCAGGAATACCTGTTTACCTACCCCGACGGGTTCCCGGGTGCCGGGAAAGAACTGGCGGAGGCAGAGGGTATTCGGCCGCCGCTGAAGCGCGTTGCCCCGAATGGCCAGCTCTACTGGGAAGTAATGCAGGCGGACAGCAACGCGTCCGTGCGTTGCTACTCGGACCTCAGTGGCGCAACCGTCAAAACCAATTGCAGCTGATCCATGGCGATCAGGGCCTCAACAGGAAGCACGTAAGGCTATGAGTAACGACACGATCGAATACGATGAACACGGGAATTTCGTGATCGACGGTGAGCTCGAGATCCAGTGGATGGAGCTGCACCGCGATATCCAGACCCAATACCGGACCGAGCGACTGCTCTCCTTCATCAAGGGTATCGCAGGCATCACGGCTGCCGGCTTTGCCATATACCTGGTGATGGCGAGTTTCTACCTGTCGACCTTCTGAGCAAGCCGGAACCGGCTGCAGGCAGACACGGCAAGGCAGCTGCCCGCTAACCCGGCGCTGCCTCAAACCCCGCCAGCGGCGGCAAGGCCCGCCGCAAGACCAGTCCCTCGGGGATCTCAATCTCTACACCCACGGGCAGGTGATCGGAATAACCCACATCGATCGCCTCCGAGGCCCGCGTTTCAAGACTTGAACTGACCAGGACGTGATCCAGCGCCCGCTGCGGCTTCCACGAAGGAAAGCTCAGCAGTTCCCTGGTCGGCGCCGCCAGGTCCAGTGCATCACAGAACCCCTGCAGCTTGCTGCTCTCCACGTTGGCATTGAAATCACCCATGACCACCACGTGCTTTTGCCCGGCGAGCTGGTCGCGAAGATAGTTGAGCTGCCGGCCGCGCGCCATCTGGCCAAGGGCCAGGTGCACGACGACCACCGTCAGCCCGTCGGCGCCGCCAAAGTTCAGGAACAGGGCGCCCCGGCCGGGGATGGCGCCGGGCAAGCGGTGCTCCTCGATATTGTCCGGTTCAAAGCGCGCCAGGAAACCATTACCTGAATACGCCATGGTGCCAACCTTGCGATTGGACTGGTGGAACCAGTAGGGCATGGCTGCATGGGTCGCGATGTACCGCGACTGGTTGATAAAGCCGGAACGCAGGCTTCCCGAGTCCACTTCCTGCAGACCAACCATGTCGTAGTCCATGACCAGGCCGGCGATGGCCTCGAGGTTTTCATTCTTGACGGCACTGGGCAAGACGTGCCGCCAGCTGCTGGTCAGGTATTCGCGGTAGCTGTTGGCCGGCGTGCCGGATTGAATATTAAAAGTCAGCAGCCGGAGCTGGCGTGGGGTATCGGACTGGATCGGGGAGCTTGCCACCGGCTTATTCTAACTCCAACACTTGCCCGAGGGGACGGGCAAAGGCGCACAAAACACGATTTGAGCATAGCACCGGAACCGGCTGAAATCGGCCCGTTTTGCCAGTAAAGCAGGAAAAAGCGATGTTTTTTAGGGTTTTGCGATACCCCGGTGGCGGGGTAGGGGAGGGGTCCCGCGGCCATCCTTGGCCATAGCGGCGATGATACTTCCTGCATCATCAACACCCTTTGGAGAGATCCTTCCCGGCGGGTGTTCGGGCGCTTCCTTGCGCCTCCGCCGCTCCTGCGAGACTTACTACGGGATCTAGTAAATCATAAAATTCAATGAAGTAAAAGGTTTTTTTAATGTTAATTATCATATTTGTATATAAATATATGTAAAACATAGATTTATTTTTGATATTTCTTGTTCAATTTTTACGTTTGTAAGGGTCTTTTTGCCTTTTGCAGATCATTCGACGCGTTTTTTAGCCAGCTTATTCGGTGTTTTCTGACCAGGACCGATCCTTGTATTGCATCGACCTTCGACCATTTCACGAAACATAATTCGTATTAAATCCGGGTATGCTCCCGCGCGGTACCGCCGCGGGGCTGGAAAAACCGGACGGCATTAGTCAAATGAGTGCAGCGGGTATTGCGGCTGTGGTTTTCAAATCACGAAATGGAGTTCACCTTACCGCTTACCTTTCCGGGCGGATTTCTGGGGCAAAGCCAGCCCTTCGCATTTTTTCTGGGGAAGTTTTGACCTTTGCAACCCAGTCGCGACGTCACTTTCCCGACAACTGAGACAATGATGCGGATCCGGTAGACCGAAACCGGGTGACATTTGTCAATTGAGGGCGTGCATGCGTCTGGCTCATTCTGGGGACAACCTGGAGGAACCGATGCCAACACCAACACCACCACTGCACAGCCAGTCGCTGGTCAAGCGATTCGGCGATGTCACCGCCCTAAACGACGTCTCCCTGCAGAGTCAACGCGGGCGTGACAGCCGTGCTGGGCCAGAACGGCGCGGGCAAAACCACTCTTGATTCGCTGCGCCCTGGGCCTGGAGCGCCCCACCGCCGGCGACATCACCCTGTTCGGATTACCGCCGCGCAAGCGCGCCAGCCGCCAGCGGGTCGGCGTCATGCTGCAGGACACGGAGCTGCCGGACCTGCTGACCGGCCGCGAGCTGATCACGCTGTTTGCCAGCTATTACCCGCAATCCGATGACCCTCGAGGCCGTCATCGACCTCACGCGCATCGGCGCATTTGTCGACAAGCGCTACAAGAAACTCTCCGGCGGCCAGAAACGCCGTATCCAGTTTGCGATCACCGTCGTCGGCAATCCGGACCTGGTGTTTCTTGATGAACCCACCACGGGCCTGGACTCTGAGGCGCGCAAAGCGCTCTGGGATACCGTGCGCGGTTTTGCCGCTGATGGCCGCGCCATCGTATCTGACCACCCACTACCTGGAAGAGGCCGACTCGCTCGCCGACCGCATCGTGATTCATCGAAGGCCGGCGAGGTCATTGCCGATGCCGACGCCGAGACGATTCGCGCCGGGGTAGGGGGCTCGTTGATCCGTTGCGAAACCAGCGCAGACATCGAGCGGGTCCGCGCGCTGCCTGCCTGCACCGGCGCCGCCATGTCCGGTCGCCTGATGGAGATTCGTTCAACCAACGCTGTCGACACGCTCAAGGCCTTGTTTGAACTCGATTCCGGGGTTGCTCGACCTGACCGTCAGCAAGCCCCGCCTGGAAGACATTTTCACGGAGTTGAACCGATGAGCATGCCCCATCCTCTTGTTGTTGAAACCGGCGCCGAGATACTCAAGGTGCTTCGTGCGCCGGAGTACATCGTCCCTACCCTGGTGCTGCCGGTCGCGTTCTACAGCGTGTTCGGCATCATCATTTCCAGGGGTGGCAGCGACTACGCGGCCTACCTGCTGGCGACCTATGGCGTGTTTGCGGTCATGGGCCCGTCCATCTTCGGCTTTGGCATTGCCGTGGCCACCGAGCGCGAGCGTGGCTGGCTGGATCTGAAGCGCGCCGCACCGGTGCCGGTATCGTCCTACCTGCTGGCCAAGATTCTCACGACCCTGATATTCGCCACGCTCGCGGTGTCGCTGGTTTACGTGGTGTCCGGATTTTTTGGCGGGGTCGCACTGCCGCGGGCCACCTGGGTGACACTGCTGACGGTGCATGTCATCGGCACGCTGCCGTTTGTCCTGATCGGCCTGACCATCGGCCTCCTGTTGAAGTCCAACGGCGCCGTGGCGGTCGCCAACCTGCTGTTCCTGTCGCTGGCGGTCCTCGGCGGGCTGTGGATTCCGATCACGGTGTTTCCGCAGACCATGCAGACCATGGCAGCCTTTCTGCCTTCCTATCACATGGCCGAAATTGCGCTGTTACGTGGCGGGCGCACCGGGCGAAAGGGACCTGCTGAACCATGTTGCTGGCCATCGCCGGCATGACCATCGTGCTGCTGGGCCTGACCGCGCTGGCCTGGCGCCGCCAGAAATCCTGAGGAGCAACCCGCATGATCCGATATATCGCTGTACTGGCTTTTGCGCATCCTGCTTGCGGGCGTGACCTTGTTGCTGTTGACCTTGCCGACCCCCGGCCTCTGATCGGCGCAAGGGGAGGTGCACCGCCGCGTTAGCGCAGAGCGAGCCTCGCCGGCACGCTGCTGCAAAATGTGCGCATGCTGGAAGGCGGGCGAACCGGGCGAGCCGCGCTCAATCCTGATGCAGGACGGGCCTGATTGCTGAAATCGGCGACATTCCGGCCACCGATGATCTCACCGTGATTGATGGTGACGGCGGCACTGTCCTGCCCGGGTCTGATCGACGCCCACACGCACAGCTACGGCAGTTCACTGAACGATGCGCTGCGTTTCGGCGTCACGGTCAGTCTCGACATGTTCACCGACCGTGAGGTGTTGCCCGCGGCGCGATCGGCCCGCGAGTCGCGCGGGCCCACGGAAGACGCCGATATGTTCTCCGCCGGAATGCTGGCCACAGCCCCGGGCGGACATGGCACCCAGTACGGCGTTGCCGTTGAACCGCTGACCGCCCCGGATCAAGCGCTCGAGTGGGTGCAGGGCGCGCAAGGCGGAAGGCTCCGATTACATCAAGCTGGCCTATATTCCCAATGAACCGGGGATTTCCCAGCCTCGACCGGCCAACCGCGCGCGCAGTCATCGAGGCCGCGCAGGCCGAGGGCCTGATGGCCCTGGCGCATATATCGACCCGGCAGGCCGCCATGGAAATGATCGAGGATGGGGTCGACGGACTGGTGCACGTGTTTGCCGATGAACCGGCCGATGAAGCGTTACTGCAACGTGCCGCGGAGCAGGGCGTGTTCGTCATCCCCACGCTGGCGGTGATCGAATCCATCGGTACGAGCGATGAAAACGCCCTCGACCCGCACGGCTCGTTCGATGACCATGCGCTTTCAGCCATGCAGAAACAATCGCTGGCGGCGAGTTTCCCCAGCGATATTCGCGGCTACTGGATGGACATCGCGCTGGATAATGTTCGCCGTCTGCATGCTGCAGGCGTTGCAATTCTGGCCGGGTCCGATGCCCCTAATCCCGGTACGGCTCAAGGCCTCAGTCTGCACCGGGAACTGCAGCTGCTGGTGGACGCAGGGCTCAGCGAACGCGAGGCACTGGACGCCGCTACCCGTCAGCCCGCACGCTACTTTGGCCTGGACGGGCGTGGCGCGATTGAAATCGGCAACCGGGCGGACCTGATCGTTGTCGATGGCAACCCGCTGCAGGACATCAGCACCAGCACGGTTCTACAGCTGGTCATCAAGAACGGCTTCGCCGTCGATCGTTCGCTGGAGTCCCTGTCCCGTGCGCCGATACTTGACCAGCCGCTGCTGGGTGACCCTGCATGACATGCTGGGACATACCCTGACCCTGGTATCCCTCAAGGCCGATCTCACACGGCGTTTAATGGACAGCGACCCGCAGCGCGCGAAGGCTGAGCTGGACAGCATCCAGGAGACCAGCCGCCAGGCCCTGCAGGACGTGCGGGCGACGCTGAGCGGGCTGACCGAGACGTCCATCGCCGGGGAGCTGATCAACGCCCGCGCGGCGCTGGATGCGGCCGGGGTGACGCTCACGATCAATGGCGAGCCGCCGGCGCTTGACGCAGAACAGGACACCGCCTTTGGTCTGCTGTTGCGCGAGGCGGTCACCAACATTATCCGGCACTCTTCGGCCACGGCCGCGACGATCACCTTTGGCCGCGAGGACGATGTGCACACACTGGTCGTGTCAGACGACGGCGAGGTTGGCGCCATCACCGAGGGCAACGGCCTGAGCGGCCTGCGCGCCCGTCTCGAGGGTCTCGGCGGCATGCTGTCGGTCAGCAACCGTACCGGCATGCAGCTGCGCGCCCTGTTGCCGGTGTAGCCTGGCGGCATGATCAGGGTCGTTCTCGCCGAAGACCAGTACATGCTGCGCAGCGCCCTGGCGGCGCTGCTGGCGCTCGAGGAGGACATGGAGATTGTCGGGCAAGCCGCAGACGGCGTGGACGCCATGCGCCTGGTGCGGGCCCATGATCCGGATGTGCTGGTCAGCGATATCGAAATGCCGGGCATGACCGGCCTGGAACTGGCGGCGAAACTGGCCCGCGACGGGCGACGCACGCAGGTGCTGATCATCACCACCTTCGCCCGTCACGGCTATGTCCAGCGCGCCAAACACCTGGGCGTGAACGGCTACCTGCTGAAGGACGCCCCCAGTCACGAGCTCGCGGAGGCGATCCGCACCGTGGCGCGCGGCGGCCGGGCCTTTGATGAAGCACAGCTGTCCGGGAGCGACGGCTTGCCAGCCGACCCGCTGACCGACCGGGACCGCCGTATCCTGCGGCTGGTAGAGCAGGGCATGACCAACAAGGAAATTGCCGCAGAGATGAACCTGTCGCCCGGCACGGTGCGCAATTACCTGAACGAGGCGACCAGCAAGCTGGACGCCTCCAACCGCATCGAGGCCTTCAGGAAGGCGCGGGAGAATGGCTGGCTGTAGGGGCTTCGCCCTTACGCTTCCATGGTCGACGCTTCACTCAGCGCCGCGCGCGTCAGCTCCTCGTCGCTCATCACCCTGTCATTGAGCAGGCTGCGCGCGTGGTCGGCCAACTCCCGTGGCACATACAGGCGTACGCCGTCGACGCCGGAATGGTACGCCCCGTAATCAACCCGCGTGGGCACGCCATTATTATTCAGCCGCCCGGCATTCATATCCGCGAGCGCGGCATTGTCGAAGGTTTCAAGTACGGTCCAGTCCATATTTACAGCCTGATGGCTTTGGGAAGTATTGCCGGCTGGCTCATTTCCAGCCTGCCACCCATTGTGCAGAATCCTTGAGCTCGCGCCAGTCGATTTGCTCCAGGCGCCGGGAAAGGACCGCCTCCAGCCAGCAGCCGGTCACCAATCCCTCCTCGTCATAGGTCACCTTGCTGACCATGAAGTGCTTCTCGCGATTCACCGGCTGCACCGCGGTCCACTTGCTGTTGGCCAGCTTCCTCGGGTTAATCCGGTTCAACCTGCAACCCCCAGCGCGCGCATGAAACCGGCCTTGTCCTTCGGTGACACCAGCACCGCGCGGTGTTTGCCGTAGCGAATCCTGAGCCGGTCCAGGGACAGGGCCGGGGAGGAGAGCAGGGAGCGGCTGGGCTCTACCGAGGTAATCTCTGACAGGGGAATACGCCAGCGAAAAGGCCCGGAGCGGACCAGGAGCACATCATTGCCTACTTCATAGGCCGTGGAGGTAAACAGCCAGACCGGCAGGCCCAGTAAGAGGATGCCGACGACGGCGACCGTCGCCCAGACCCCGGCCGGCAGCGGCGAGGCCGCAGCGATGGCAACGATGAACACTACTGCTGGAAACACCGCAGCCAGCAGAATAAACCAGGAATCGACCGCACTTTTGAATTTCATTGATGTCCTTCCATCGTATTGAACAAGGTTGTCTGAACCGGTTCAGCCTGACGGCCGGGCAAAAAACTCAATAGCCACCCGCCCGCAGCCCTCATTGTCGCGGCTCTTACCCCATATACGGGCGCAAGAGCCCATTTATTCCACCGCTGTGCGTCACGGCGATTGCGTGTCCTGATCCAGACCCAGAAACTCCAGCGTACGCGCTTCGAGATACGGGTAGAACGGATTCCACCGCAGGCGCAGCATGGCCGCCGGCGAAATCTTCAGAACACCTCTTTCACCCCGCAAGGCAAGGCTGCCCAGCGCCACGCCGGGGCTGGGTTCATCCGGCATGCCGCCATACAGCGGGTCTCCCGGAGGAAACGGCAGCGCAACATGCGAGAGGGAGTACACACCCTCGGGCCATTGGAGATCAAGCTCCGTCCCGCTGCCAAGCTCCTCACCGGCAATCCACTGGCGTTCAATCACATCCCTGGTGTACGGGCTGGCATTGGTAACCAGTGTCAGGGTGAAGTTCGGGTGGGCGGTTCCCTGCAATGCACTGGTCATAGCGGCCGGGCGCCACTGCAGGAGATGTTCCACCCCTGCCTGCGAATTGATATCGAACAGAACGAGTTCGTTGTCATCGGTTGGCAACCGTTTGAATAAATTATTGACCAGGGCAGGCGCCAATACGGTGGCGTCCACCACCGAGGAAAAAGCCAGGACCGGCGGCATTTCAGCGATGCGCCCGGTCTTTTCCAGCACCCCGATGTGACGCTGGATTTCGACGGTCAGCCGGTGGGACAGCTCACCGGCATTGATGGCGAAGGAGCCGTATTTGAAGGGATCATATTCGGGCAGGATCTCGTTCCAGGCCAGTTTCTCCAGGCCCAGCAAATCGCCCAGGCGCGCCTGCCAGATCGACAGCGCTGCTGCCCGGGTGATCCCGATCTCGGGAGATAGCAGAACGAGACGGTCAATCTTTGGCAGCGCTGGGTCGTCCAGCGTAGACAGGGTGTATTGCAGCGCCAGGGCCGCGCCATTGGAGTAGCCGACAATGTAGATGGGCTGATCACCAGCTTGTTCAGCCAGGTGGCGAACCGCCAGGCGCACCGCGGCCGCCATGTCCTGCCAGCTCGTATGCACCAGTCCGGACGGCGCCGTACCATGGCCGGGAATGCGCAGGCTGAGCGTGTGCGCACCAGCCTCGTGCAACCGCTCCGCGAGCGCCCGCAGGCTGTAGGGCGAGTCGGATAGGCCATGCAGCAGCAAGACGGACGCGCGCGGGTTCTCTACCGGCATCTCATCACTGCGGTTCCATTGGCCCGGCCAGCGCTGCGGGTCGGACAGGCTGCCTCTTTTGTATCGATTTACCAGGTCATCACCGACCGGGCCGGTCTGCGCATAAACCAGCTCGTCGAGCTGTGCGAACAGCCGCTCTTCCAGCGCGAGGTATTCTGCAAAACTCGCCACTTCGGACTCGGCGGTAAATTCCTCGTCCAGATCCGCCAGGTGCCAGACTTCGAGATCAGACCGGCTGTCCAGGTAAACGACGGCAACGACCAGCAGCGTCAGTACGACGCCAATCGTGCCGTAGACAACCAGGTTCAGGACGTGTTTTAAGGTTCGGCGAAGTGGTTTGCGCATGAGTTCTCTTGCCCTCGTTTTTGAGCGCGATGGCTGCAGCCCTCCGAATGGCAGGGAAGCGCTGAGGAGTCCGGAGCCAATCGAGGCGCCGGGTGTTCGTCAGACCCCCTCGCCAGCACGAGGTGGCCCAACGATATGGGATCAAGTGATCGGATGGAAGCTCAAGCAGGCTTGCCGCGTCATGAACACGGTTCGGCCGTTGGGTATCTTCTTTTCCAAATGACCACCGGCAGATCCCGGACCAGCCCCGGATGTTGAGCAGGACCAGTCTGGCATTACTGGAGCTTGCAAACGTCTTTTGACAGAATCCCCGTCTCAGATTCCGAAAGGCAAATGCCAAAATGACAAGAATGCTCCTGCAGACCGCTCTCCTGGCCTTGTTCCTGACCCTCGCGCCTTTCGCGTGGGCACAAACGTCAGAGTCAGCACAGACCCTTGAAGAATTACTGGCATGCGCAGAGGCCGGCGACCCTGAATGCCAGGCGGATATCGGCGCCATGTATCTCGCCGGCCTGGACGTTCCGCAGGATTTTGACCAGGCTGAACGGTGGCTGAGACCGGCTGCCGAGCAGGGCACTGCCCGCGCCCAGGCCGCACTGGGCCTCATGTACAAAAACGGCGATGGCCTGCCGCAGGATGACGTGCAGGCGTATATGTGGCTGCAGATCGCCGCCTTTATGGGTGAGGACAAAGCCAGCCTGCTGCGCGATTTCATGGCCGAAAGCATGACCCCGGAACAGGTCGCCGAGGCCCAGCGCCTGGCCGGAGAGTGGCGGCCCAGGCAATAAGCGCTGTCGGTAAACATTGGTGCCCGGGGCGGGAATCGAACCCGCATGACCTTGCGGCCGAGGGATTTTAAGTCCCTTGCGTCTACCAGTTCCGCCACCCGGGCAGCGGGGGCATTTTAACCGTTAATGCGGGTTGCGGGGCAGGGCGTTGGGATCAGGTCCGTGTCGACCACAGGAACCAGATCGCGACGGCGGCCAGCAGCACCGCGAATACGCGCCGGGCAATTTTCTGACGTTCCGGGTCCTGGAACCAGCGGTTGGCAGCACCCGCAAAGAAAATGATGACCAGGTGAATGGAGGTCGCCATCGCGACATACAGAACGGTCAACAACACCGTCTGGGCAATGAGATCTGTGCCGGGCGTCACGAAACCCGGCAGCACGGCGACGAAGAACAGGCCCGCCTTGGGGTTGAGCAGGTTAATCACCAGGCCGCGGCGAAAATGCCTTTGCGCGCCGCCATCGAGCACTGCCCGTTCCGGCGAGACCTCCGCGGAGCCGCGCCATGCCTCAATGGCAAGCCAAGCCAGGTAAGCGACACCACCCCAGCGCAGCGCGGCAAACGCCACCGGGGACGCATTGATAACCGCCGCCAGCCCCAACGCCGCGAGAAGGCCGATGATCAGCAAGCCCAGGGCCACACCCGCCGTGGCGGCGAGGCCGGCACGACGCCCCTCCAGGGCTGATACCAGGGCCAGATAGGCCATGTTCGGCCCCGGGGTCAGTTCAATGACCAGGGCGGTAACCAGGAAGGCGCCGATTGCGCCCATCGTCAGAGAATGCTTTTGCCCAGCGCGCTGAGAATCAGGTGCAGGGTGCGCTCGGCGCTGAGGTTACCGTCATCCATGAAAGGGTTGAGCTCAACCACGTCCATCGAGGTCATGCGGCCGTCGTCGGCAATATATTCCAGCAGCAGGTGCGCCTCGCGGTAGTTCACGCCACCGGGCACGCGCGTTCCCGTACCGGGAATGACGTCCGGGTCGCAGCCGTCCACGTCAAAACTCAGGTGATAACCGTCGGTGCCGTCATTGACCACCTCCAGGGCGCGCTGCGCCACGGCGGCCATGCCGTGCTCGTCGATCTCGCGCATGGTAAAGGCGTGAATCCCGGACTCCCTGATGACCCGCCGCTCACCGGCATCGATGTCCCGGATACCGATCAGGGCAACATTTTTTGGATCAATTTTCGGCGAAAAACCCTTGATATTCTTGAGGTCTTTATCGCCATGACCGAGCAAATGTGACAGCGGCATGCCATGAATATTGCCGGAGGGCGAAATACCGGGAAGGTTCATATCGCCGTGCGCATCAAACCAGATCAAACCGAGCTTTTGCCCCCGCGAGCGCATGTGCGCTGCGACCCCGGCAATGCTGCCCATGGCAATCGAGTGATCGCCGCCAAGCACCAGGGGAAAGCGCCCCTGGTCCAGGGATTGCTCAGTGCGCTCGGCCAGTTCCCTGCACACCGCGAGAATCTCCGGCTTGAAGCGCGCCTTTTTGTCCTGGGTGACGCGGGTTTCCATGGACGGCACGAAAATATCTTCTTCCACCGCCAGCTTGTGCCCCAGGCGCTTCAGCGCGTCGCCCAGCCCGGCAATGCGCAGGGCCGAGGGCCCCATGTCAGTGCCACGGCGGCTGGCGCCCAGGTCCATGGGGACTCCGATGATCTGGATATGGCGAACGGCGTGAGCGGTCATGGCGGTATTCCGGCGGGGCAGGTCCGCCCATTTTAACGGAATCCGCGGCCTAGAGCGCGTAGCGGTACTCGAGAAAATAGCGGCGCCCGGCGCCGGGGAAGTAGCGGAACTCCCCGAACGCAAAATCGGCGCGCTCAGCGTAGTACTCATCCAGCAAATTGGTAATGCGCAGGGAAAACTGGTGCGGCGTATTCGGGATCTGGTAGAAAGCACGCGCATTCAGCAGGTCGTGACCCCCGTATTCAGACAGGTTGGCCGGATCGAGGTAGTAGGAACCCTGGTGCACCCATTCGAGCTGCGCGTTGGCGTTGGACAGCGGTGTCCAGGACAGCTGCGCGCCGGCCAGCCACGCGGGGGCCGTATCGACCACGTTGCCGTCAACAATGCCCGATTCCGGGCGGTCGAAGGCGTATTCGTGCTGCGCCCAGATGCCGTTGGCGGACAGTCGCCAGGCCGCGTCGAGCTGCCAGTCCACGCGCGCTTCGATGCCGTAGTGGTCGGTCTTGCCGTCACTCACGTTGAAACCGTCCGCATCACGAAAAATCACGTTGTCCTTGCGCATGGCGAAGGCCGTCAGGTCCCAGCTCACGGTCGCCTGGTCTCCACGCAACCCGAGCTCGACCGAATCCAGGGTTTCGCTGTCCAGGTCGGCGACGGTCTGGCCGCGCTGCAGACGGTACAGCTCTGTAGCCTGGGGTGGCCGGAAACCGCGCGCCACGCGGAAGAGCAGGGTGGTCGTCTCGCTGAAGGCCCAGTTCAGACCCAATTCCGGGGCCAGGTTGTCGAACTGGTCGCTGCGGTCCGCCGGTCGCGTATACAGGCAGCCGCCGAAACCGCACTCGGTGCCGTCATCACGCGTGTTGCCGTCGAGCATGTTGTTGCGATAATCATAATGAATGATTTCACCTCGCAAACCTGCCGTAAGCATCAGATTATCATTGATATTTTTCTGATACTGGCCCCACAGGGCGCCCATGAGCATGCGCACGTCATAATCGTAATGAAAACCCTGTGGACGGGTTTCCATCAGAAAGGCCGAGCCCTCGGTGGGGTTTTCCTGGAACTCCAGCAGGTAGCCATCGGCCCACTCGAGATCGGCGCCGAAACTCCAGCTGGCCGCGTCGGACCAGCTGAACAGCAGCCCGGCAGAGTCCTGGCCGTTGGATTCCAGCGGCTTGCCGGGCAAAAAGTGCTGCAGAAAATCCATATCGCTGCTGCGCAGATACGGTGTGAGTTCAATTAAAGCACCGTCACTTTGCTGCCAGGCGAAGCGGCTGCTCACGCGCAGCGCGCTGGCCTTGCGAAAGGCCTCCGGATTCAGGTTTTGCGTGCGTAACGCTTCGTCCTCAAAGGCATTTTCACCCACGATAAAGCCGGCCGTGTCCTGGTCCAGGTCGGTCCAGGCAAAGCGCGTGGTCACCAGGGCCGTGCCCAGGGTGGCATCCCACACACCGTTCAAAAAGGCCTGCTCAAAGGACTCATCGTCGCGAAAACTGCCGGCGCTGGTGTAATTGCCATACAGGGCCAGCGACTTACCGGACAGCATAAACCGGCCCCGGTAATAGTCATCGGTTCCTACCGAGATACCCGCGCTAAGCTCATGATCAGGCTCAGGATTCGAGCTGCTCACGTCAATCACACCATGCAGCGCATTGGAGCCGTAAATGGCGCTACCGGGGCCCCGAACCACGTCCACGCGCGATGCCTGCAGCAGGTTCACTTCGAACAGCTCGTTGACATTGCAGAAACCTGCCGGGCGTATCGGCACGCGATCCTCGAGCACCATGAAGGCCCCACAGGCGCCGGGACCGGTCAAAACCGGCGAACGGATGGCCACCAGCGACTCCTGGCCGGATCCACGGCTGATCCAGGTGCCCGGAACCTGGTCGAAAAGCTCATTGGGGTGCGTGGGCGCCTCGGCAGCGATATCCGATGCGTCCAGGGAGCTGATGCCGTTAATGCTGCCCACCGTGATCTGCCGGGCTGCAGCGCGAACCTCGACCTGTTCCATGCGTGCAGACGCGGTTGAAACGGGCACAGGAGCGGGTTCCGGCAACGGTTCGGCGGGTGTCGTGGCCAGGGACTGGAAAAGGATCAATGGGAGCGCGGCGCTGAACATGCGCACAGGGTACGCATTGGCAGTGAGGAATCAATCAAGTTTTCCCGACCGGTGCCTGAAGTGGGAAAACCGTCCGTGATGACCACGACGGTATGTGTCACTCAACAAGAATATTCCTTAAGTTAATCCGCTAGCAGATTGTATTTACGTATTTTATTTCGGACGTTTTATTAACAAAAACCCCTGATGTGCAAACAAGTCAAAGTGGGATCCGGGCTCATCGGGGGTACTGTCAGAGACCACGCGAGTGCAGGATCAGCTAAAAGCATGGACCGTCAGCGGCTGGCGTAGACGACACAGAACCCCGAATAAACACACCAGGGGCTCATCCCTGCGTATCTTATTTAACATAATATACATTATACGCAGTTATGGATGGAGCACGGGGTGAGTGATTTCAGCTTAATCGACAAGTCCCCTGCCCAGGACGCCGTCAGGTTCAGACGCTCAGAAGTTGACCAAAGAAGTTTCAGTTCGCGAATGCCGGAGCCAAACCCGTAAACGTCGAAATTCGTCCGGACCCTGGCGACCCGGAAAAATCACGAAGTTCTCTGAACCCCACGGGAAGCACACCTGCACGCAGACACAGCACGAGCGTTGCCATGAGCGCGGCCCGAGTTGTCCACGAACATAGGCGCTGTGTGCCTGGCGGTGATAAACGGCCCCGTCCGGAAAAATCCTCAGTCTTGAATCAGGCGCCCGTAGCGTGACCCATAACCAGTGACCGCAGATCATCACAATGGCCGCGAACATCGTCGCGGTAATCATGGGCTTGTAACCAGGCAAAGTGACAGCCGCCAAGGCAGCGGGACATAGCAGCATGGCAAGCAAGTACGGCCAACTGCTTCGGATAGCCGGCATGCAGTTGAATGGGCGCGTCGTGCTCACCGCCGGATGGCGGCGATAATGTCCTCAAAGGGTTCCGAGTCGGCGTCGCTGCGCCCCTGGAACCAGTCCCAGAGCCGGTCGTCTTCACAGTCCAAGAGTGCCTCGAATTCCGGCCAGGCGCCGTCGGACAAGGGCGTGGACTCGCGTAGGAGAAAACGTTCCAGCAGGATTTCCAGCTCGCGCATGCCGCGCCGGCTCAGCCAGCGCAGCCGCTTCAGGCGAAGTTCGCCTTCATTCATAAGCGTTGAATGCGCTGATCAGGCCGCTTTCTTGCGGTCCAGCAGCATCTTCTTGGTCTCGGCAATCGCCAGGCCGGGGTTCAGTCCCTTGGGACAGGCCGAGGTGCAGCTGAGAATCGTATGGCAGCGATACAGCCGGTAGGCATCATCCAGGTAATCCAGCCGGCTTTCCCGGTCCTCGTCGCGCGTGTCCGCCAACCAGCGGTACGCCTGCAGCAGGATCGCGGGGCCGAGATACTTGTCGCCGTTCCACCAGTAACTGGGGCAGGAGGTCTGGCAACAGGCGCAGAGAATGCACTCGTAAAGGCCGTCAAGGTGCTCACGCTGCTCAGGTGATTGCAGCCGCTCGCCCTCCTCCACCGGCTTTTTCGTTGCCCGGATCCACGGCTTGATGCTGGCGTACTGCTCGTAAAATCCGGACATGTCCGGCACCAGGTCCTTGACGACCGGCAGGTGCGGCAAGGGGTAGATGGTGATCTCGTCGTCCAGCTCGGACAGCGAGGTCGTGCAGGCCAGCCCGTTCTTGCCGTCAATGTTCATGGCGCAGGAGCCGCAGATGCCCTCGCGGCAGGAACGCCGGTAGGTCACGGTCGGGTCGATTTCATTTTTGATCTTGTTGATGGCATCCAGCAGCATCGGCCCGCAGTCGTCCAGGTCAACCTGGTAGCTGTCCAGGCGCGGGTTCTCGCCGGAATCCGGGTCCCAGCGGTACAGGCGGATGGTCTTGACGTGTTTGGCGCCCTCCGCGGACTTGAATACGCGCCCTTCCTGGATACGGGAGTTTTTCGGTAAACGTAGCTGCAACATGATTAAGCGCTCCTCGAACTCAGTACACGCGTGCCTTGGGCGGCACCACTTCAACATCATCGGTCAGGGTATACATATGCACGGGACGGTAATCGATGCTGACCGTGCCACGCTCATCCACCCACTGCAGGGAATGTTTCATCCAGTTCTCATCATCCCGCTCCGGGTAGTCCTCGTGCGCGTGCGCGCCGCGGCTCTCCTTGCGGTTCTCCGCCGCCACCATGGTGGCCTGGGCGCAGCCCAGCAGGTTGCGCAGCTCCAGCGTTTCCGCCAGGTCCGAGTTCCACACCAGCGAGCGGTCCTTGATGCCGACCTGATCGAACGAGGTGTAAACGTCCTGCATCAGCCGGACGCCTTCGGCCAGCGTTTCGCTGGAGCGGAACACCGCCGCATTGCTCTGCATCACGCTTTGCATGTTCTCACGGATGCTCGGCGGTGCTCAGCTCGCCGGAAGCGTGCCGGAGCCGGTCGAATTCTCCGAGGGCCTTGTCCAGGGACGCCTTTGGTGTCGCCGGATGCGGCGTATTTGGCTTGATGACCTTCTGACAGCGATGCGCCACGGCCCGGCCGAAGACGATCAGGTCCAGCAGCGAGTTGGAACCCAGCCGGTTGGCGCCATGCACGGAAATGCAGCCGGCCTCGCCGATCGCAAACAGGCCCGGCACCACGTGGTCAGGGTTGCCGTCTTTCAGGGTCACGACTTCGCCGTGGTAATTGGTCGGGATACCGCCCATGTTGTAATGCACCGTGGGCAGCACCGGGAATCGGGTCCTTGCTCACATCGGCGCCGGCAAACACCTTGGCGGTCTCGGCGATGCCCGGCAGGCGCTCCTCGATCACTTCCCTGCCCAGGTGTTGCAGGTTCAGGTAGATGTGATCGCCTTTCGGACCGACGCCCCTGCCCTCGCGGATTTCGATGGTCATGGAACGGCTGACCACGTCGCGGGACGCCAGGTCCTTCGCGTTCGGCGCATAGCGCTCCATGAAGCGCTCGCCCTCGGAGTTGGTCAGAAAGCCCCCTTCCCCGCGCACGCCCTCGGTGATCAGCACGCCGGCGCCGTACACCCCGGTGGGGTGAAACTGGACAAACTCCATGTCCTGCATGGGCAGCCCGGCCCGCATCACCATGCCGTTGCCGTCGCCGGTGCAGGTATGCGCCGAGGTCGCAGAGAAGTAGCAGCGTCCGAAGCCGCCGGTGGCCAGGATCACCGCGTGCGAGCGGAACAGGTGCAGGGTGCCGTCCGACAGATCCCAGGCCAGCACGCCACGGCAGGCGCCCTCCTCGTCCATCAGCAGATCGATGGCGTAGTACTCGATAAAAAATTCCGCGTTGTGCGCGAGCGACTGCTGGTACAGCGTGTGCAGGATCGCGTGACCGGTACGGTCCGCGGCCGCGCAGGTGCGCTGCGCCGTGCCTTCACCGTAGTGCGTGGTCATGCCACCGAAGGGCCGCTGGTAGATCTTGCCCTCCTCGGTGCGCGAAAACGGCACGCCAAAGTGCTCCAGTTCGATTACCGAGGGAATCGCCTCGCGGCACATGTATTCGATCGCATCCTGGTCGCCGAGCCAGTCGGAGCCCTTGATCGTGTCGTACATGTGCCAGCGCCAGTCGTCCTCGCCCATATTGCCGAGGGCCGCGGACATGCCGCCCTGGGCAGCCACCGTGTGGCTGCGGGTCGGAAACAGCTTGCTGATGCAGGCGGTCGACAGGCCCGTCGCCGCCATGCCCATGGTGGAGCGCAGTCCGGCGCCGCCGGCGCCGACGACCACCACGTCGTATTCGTGTTCAATCAGGGGATAGGCCTGGCTCATGCCTTAAGCTCCGAGGGTCAGCCTGGCCATGGTGTAGAGCACAACGATCGCGCCGATCGTGCACCCCGCCTTGGAGACCAGGGACAAAAGGGTTTGCAGGGACTCAGGCGCATAATCTTCGATAATGCCCTGGGTGCCTTTCTGCGTATGAAAAAGTCCAATCACCGCGAGCAGAGATGCTGCTATCGCGTGTAACGGCGCGGAGAAAAAACGCGTCGTGGTGTCATAGTCCGCGCCTGCCAGCGTGGCGCCCGCCCACAGCAGCCACAGGCTGAGGGGAATGAGCAGCACCGCGCTGACGCGCTGGCGCATCCAGTCCTTTGCACCGGCGCTCATGATGCCACCCACAGTGTGAAGATCCACAGGACCAGGGTCGCGATCACCGTCACGACACCCGTTGAACGGATCTGCGGCTTCTCCAGGAAACGCCCGGAATCCCAGGCCAGGTGGCGGATTCCCGCGCACAGGTGATAGCACACCACGAGCGCGGAGGCCCAGCCGATGACTTTACCCGCCCAGCTGCCCATGAAGCCCTGCATGGAAGCAAAAGTCTCCGGACCCAGCGCCAGCATAAGCACCCACAGGCACGCCAGCGGCGTCATCAGCAGGGCAAAGAAAATACCGGTCATCCGGAAGCTCAACGAGAGTATCGTTGGAAATTCGAACCGGTAGTAGCTGCCCAGCATGTAGGGCGATGTGGGTCGTTGCTTGGGTTGCTTGCTCATTTTCGTGCCTGCCTGGCCGCGCCGGGGCTGCCGTGTGACGTTGGGCGGTTTGCCCGGGGTGTTAAAAGGGTCTGCAAAGACGCTTTAGCGGTTCAGAAATCGATACATCGACCGGCCTTTTCCCAGTCGCCGTAGCGGGTCGGGTCCGGGCCCTTGCGGCCGCCGATTTCGCGAACCTTGTCCGGGTCACGGGCGGCCGGCTCACTGCCGGAGGAGTCATGCCCTTCCTGGTTCACTTCATTGTCCTGGGAGCGCCCGTCGGAATTTACGGTGTCCTTGCTGCTCATAGCTGACGATGCCTTGATTTAGCGCCACCGAAGAGGTGGTGCAAGCCTACTGAACCCGGGGTCGCAAGGCAACCGCAAAGCGCCTTGTGAAGGCCGTTTTTGCCTCCATCAAGGAGACGTGAGGGCGACGTGCCTTTTGCCCCCGGCCCGGACCCCGGTGCGGGGTGAAACCTGGTGGTGCCGGGACGACGTGCGGTGCTGGTGGCCGGCGCACGATGGGTATCCCGAAATAAACGACCGAATACGGTCACTGTGATAGCGTTACGACATGATAAGACTACAAGACCTGTCCGTCATCACGCTTACTGGAAGAGATGCGGACGTTTTCCTGCACAATCAACTCACCGCTGACATCAAGGCGCTGGCGCCCGGCGATTGCACCTTCGCCGCGCTGTGCCAGCCCAAGGGACGCGTCATGGCCCTGTTGCTGGTGCAGGCGGTCGAAGGCGGCCTGCGCGCCGTGTGTCACCGGTCCCTGGCCGAATCTCTCGCCGCCTACCTGCTGCGCTTTCGCTTCCGGGACAAGGTGGAGATCACCGTGGATACCACGCTCGCGGTCGTCTCCCTGGACAACCAGGATGCCCTGCTGGACGCCCTCGTGCCATTGCCCGGCGTTGCCCTGGGCATCGTCTCCGGAGACGCCGCACCGGCTCCCGACCCGCTGGCCGCCGAGCATATCGCGGCGCGCCACCTCGCCCTGGGCGTGGTATGGCTGGACGAAACGACCACGGAACAGTTTCTGCCCCAGATGCTGGGCGAGGACGTCATCGGCGCCCTGAACTTTCGCAAGGGATGCTTTCCCGGCCAGGAGGTCATCGCGCGAACCCGCTACCTGGGCAAACTCAAGCGTCACCCCTGGACCGGTTACGTGGACGGCGATGCGCCCCTTGAGCCCATGCAGGCACTCGAACTGACCGGCAGCGGGCAGGCCGGCAGCGGCGTGCTGGTTGCGCAGGCGCGACGGGCGGAGGGCGGACGGCAGTTGTTTATCGTGGCGCGGCGGCCGGAGGCCTTCGAGGTGAAGCAGTTGCAGGCCCCGGGGGAAACCCTGGAGGTCAATGGCGAGTGGCTGTCGGCGGCGGAGGCGACCTAGGACGCTATTTCTCCGCCACCAGGTAACAGACCCACCCGGGATCGGCATCACCCACTTCGCTGGGTTCGTAGATGCCGTTGCCCTCGCCGCTCTCTTCGTCGGTGCCTTCCCAGTAGACCGTGGCCTTGCGGAAACCGGCCTCCAGCAGCAGTTCACGCAGTTCCGGCAGTGTCCACAGGCGCCAGTGATAGCGGAACGCATCCTGCATGCGACTGCCGTCCGGAAAATCAAAGTGGATGCGGCATTCCATGCGTGAATCGATCGGGTTAAAGGAAGCCTGCTCCCACACGTAGGTGAAGCCATCGCACTCGCGCTGCTCCTCCAGCACCATCGGCGCCTCGTAACCGCCGTAGGCATCGAGAAAGAACACCCCGTCGGCGACCAGGTTATCGTGCACCGAACGGAAATATGCGCCCAGCCGGGCGCGCTCCATGAGCAGGTAGTAGCTGAAGTTCATGGCCAGCACCACGTCCGGCGCGCGCGCGGTGCCCGCGCAGACATCGGCCTCGATCAGCTGGATGCGCTCGCGCTGTCGCTCGTCGAGGCGGGCCAGGTTGTGCACCCTGCCCCACTCCAGCACGTCGCCGTCAAGGTCGACACCGATCGCCCGGTGCCGATCACCGCGCCGAACCCACTCGCAGGCGGTGTTGGCGGTGCCGCAGAAATCTTCGCGGAGCAATTCCAGCGGCCGGTCGCGCAGCTGGCCCCAGGTCTCCTCGATAAAATCGACCTCGGTGACCACGTCCTGGACCGCGAGCTGGTAGCAGCGGTGTTTGTCGGCCCGCTCAGCTGCCGGGACCGTGTCCCGTGCTTTGCCCTGGGAACGCGTCATCAGTTGCGCGGCGCGTAGCGGGTTTTGACGTAGCCCTCGATCAGCTCGAGAAACTCCTGGGTCAAGCTGTCACCCCGCAGCGTTACGCTTTTCTCGCCGTCGATGAATACCGGCGCCACCGGGGCCTCGCCGGTGCCCGGCAGGGAAATGCCGATATCCGCATGACGACTCTCACCGGGGCCGTTCACCACGCAGCCCATGACCGCGAGCGAGAGATTTTCCGCGCCCGGATAGGCCAGCTTCCACTCGGGCATTTTCGCGCGCACAAACTCCGTGGTGTCACGGGCCAGCTCCTGGAAAAATTCGCTGGTGGTGCGGCCACAGCCCGGGCAGGCGGTGACCATGGGCGTAAATGCCCGGAAGCCCATGCTCTGCAGTAATTCCTGGGCCACCATCACCTCGTCCGTGCGCGCCTGGCCCGGCGCCGGGGTCAGCGAAATGCGGATGGTATCGCCGATGCCTTCCTGCAGCAGGACCGCGAGGGCCGCCGCCGAGCTGACAATGCCCTTGCTGCCCATACCGGCTTCGGTCAGGCCCAGGTGCAGGGGGTAATCACAGCGGGCGGCCAGCGTGCGGTATACCGCGATCAGGTCCTGCACCACGCTGACCTTCGCGGAGAGCAGGATGCGGTCGTGGGCCAGGCCGATTTCTTCGGCCTGGGCGGCGCTCTGCAGGGCGGAAACCACCAGGGCTTCGCGCATCACCGCCTGCGCGGAAGCCGGCTCCGGCAGGGCCGCGTTGGCATCCATCATGCTGGCGAGCAGTTTCTGATCCAGGCTGCCCCAGTTCACGCCGATGCGCACCGGCTTGTCGTATTCGATGGCCTGCTCAACGATGGTGGAAAACTGGTCATCGCGTTTGCGACCAAAGCCCACGTTGCCCGGGTTAATGCGGTACTTGGCCAGCAGGCGGGCACAGTCCGGGTATTTTTTCAGCAGCGTGTGGCCGTTGTAGTGAAAGTCCCCGACCAGCGGCACATCACAGCCCATCATCGCCATGCGCTCAACGATCGCCGGCACGGCCGCAGCCGCCTTTTCCGTATTGACCGTGATGCGCACCACCTCGGAACCGGCGCGGGCCAGCTCGGCCACCTGCCGGGCGGTGGACTTGACATCCTCCGTGTCCGTGTTGGTCATCGACTGCACCATGACCGGGTGCTCAGAGCCGACCTTGACCCCGGCGATATCAACGGTCGGGGTTACCCGCCGGGACAGTGATTCACTCATCATCTTCACCTTTCTGATCTTGACCAATCCTGGCCACGTCAGGCCTGGGACTCTTGCGCGCCATGATAGGCCAGGCGGAAGCGAGGTAAACCCACATGGACCAGAGGGTCAGCCCGGCGGCCAGGTACAGCAGTATCTCGCCGATAAAGTAGACCGGAATTCGCCAGAGGTCATCCTGGTACAGCAGCATGCCAATGGCGACCATCTGGAAAATGGTTTTCAACTTGCCAATGCGGGATACCTTGACCCTGCCCCGCTCACCCATCTCGGACATCCATTCGCGCAGGGCGGAAATCACAATCTCGCGCCCGATAATCACCGCGGCGGCCATGGCAAACAGGGGCGTTGGGTTGCGCTCCACCAGCAACACCAGGGCAACGGCGACCATCAGCTTGTCCGCCACCGGGTCCAGGAAGGCGCCAAAGTCGCTGAGCTGGTCCCAGCGCCGCGCCAGGTAACCGTCGGCCCAGTCAGTGACGGCCGCGGTAACGAACACCACCACCGCCAACTCGTTTGACCAGGTCGTCGGCAGGTAAAAACACAGCACCAGCACCGGGATCAGGGCAATCCTCAGCAGGGTCAGCACAATGGGGGCGTTCAGATGCATGGGCACAACTCTTGAGCGATGCAGGGATTATCTCAAACACCCGGCGAGAGGCGCCAGCGATTCAGCAAGAAAGCCCGGCTGCATTGGCGAATCAGTCTTAATGCAGTGCATCGAAAATCCTCTGCGCCAGCGCCTGGCTCACGCCCGGCACGCTGGCCAGTTCCTCGACGCCGGCCTGGCGCACACCGCGAATGCCCCCGAAATGACTGAGCAGGGCCTTGCGCCGCCCTGCCCCGACGCCGGGAATGCCCTCCAGCGGCGAGCTGGTGGCCGCCTTTTGCCGCCGTCCGCGGTGACCGGTGATGGCAAAACGGTGCGCTTCGTCACGAATCTGCTGCACCAGGTGCGAGGCCGGAGACTCGGGACCGGGCACCAGGCTGCGTGGCGGGTCGGCAAACACCCATTCCTCGTGACCCGCCCGCCGTGACGGCCCCTTGGCCACGCCCATCAGCGGCAGGTCGCGCCAGCCCGAGGTCGCCAAGCACCTCCCGGGCCTGGGTCAGCTGTCCCTTGCCCCCGTCCACGATGATCAGGCCCGGCATCTCGGCGCCCTCCTCGCTCATGCGCTGGTAACGCCGCGTCAGACACCTGGCGCATGGCCGCGTAGTCATCACCCGGTGTTATGCCTTTGAGGTTAAAACGCCGGTAGTGGGATTTAACGGCGCCCTGCTGATCGAACACCACGCAGGAGCCCACGGTCTGGTTGCCGCTGGTGTGGGAAATATCGAAGCACTCGAGGGTCGCAGGCGCTTCCTCCAGCTTCAGCAACTTGCGCAGTGCCTCGAACTGGGAGGAGATCCTCGCGTCGGACGCCAGGTTCATCTGCAGGGCATGAACCGCGTTGCGCCGCGTCAGCTCCAGCCACTGGCGACGCTCCCCGCGGGGGTTCGGCTGAATCTGCACCTTGCGCCCGGCGCGCTCGCTGAACACCTCCGCAAACAGTTCGCGCTGGGGCAGATCACAGGACACGAGCAGATCCGCGGGCGGCATACGCTCGCGGTAAAACTGCCCCAGGAACGCCTGCATGACCTCGCCGTCCTCGAAGCCGGCGGTATGCGACGGAAAGTAGCTGCGCTGACCCAGGTTCCGTCCGCCGCGGAAGGTCATGACCTGCACGCAGCTGGCGCCCTGCTCACGGGCCAGCGCGATAACATCGATATCGCCGCTGCCGTGCGATACGAACTGCTGGGCCTGCATTTTCTTCAGCGTGTTGATCTGGTCCCGGAACATGGCCGCTTCCTCGAAGCGCAGCGCAGCGGACGCTTTTTCCATGCGGTCGATCAGCCGGGTGATGACCTTCTGGCTTTCACCGCCCAGGAACAGGAGCGCGTCATCGACCTGCTGGGCGTAATCCGCCTTGCTGACGAGGTCCACGCAGGGCGCCGTGCAGCGCTTGATCTGGTACTGGAGACACGGCCGGGCCCGATGGGCGAAGATGCTGTCCTCGCAGTTGCGCACACGAAAGGTCTTCTGGATCAGGTTGATGCTCTCGCGCACGGAACTGGCCGAGGGATAAGGTCCCAGGTAGGTCTTGCCCTTGTCCCGGCGTCCGCGGTGAAAGGCGATACGCGGAAAGTCCTGGTTGGTGGTCATGACGATCCACGGGTAGCTCTTGTCATCGCGCAGCAGCACGTTGTAACGCGGCCCGTGCGCCTTGATCCACTCGTTCTCAAGCAGCAGCGCCTCGCCCTCGCTGCGGGTCAGGGCCGTATCAATATCGCGAATGCGCGACACCATGCGCATGATGCGCGTGCCTTTCGGGCGCGCGTCGAAGTAGCTGGAGACGCGTTTGCGCAGGTCTGCCGCCTTGCCCACGTACAGCACCGTGCCCGCCTCGTCCCGGAACAGGTAGACGCCGGGACCGGTGGGCAGCTTTCGCGCGGCCGCCTTACCGTCAAAATCGGGCGGCGTCCCGCGCGGTGCAGATTTGTTACCTTTTTTGCGGTCGTGCGGATCGGTCATCGGGTCGCAAGGATCATGGCGAAGCGGCGCCCAAGTTTAACCGAGGCGCCCGGCCTTGTTATGCCGGGCTCAGGGTTCGAAGGAATCGCTGAAAATCACATCACCGTTGTCCACCTGGCCCTGGCGCACTTCGAACTCGCGCTGCGTTTCCACCCAGGTGCCGGTCAGCGGATCAATGTTGCGCACGGTAATGACGTGCGCACCGTCAGCCACTTCCCGGGTGTCCCAGGCATAGGACCAGTTGCCCTGGCCGGACACCGCCCGGAATGGTCCATTGTTCACCGCCAGTTGCAGCTGGCCGTTCGAGGCGGTGCCAGCCAGGGTAACCGTGCCCGCGAGGGGTTCATTGCCGCCCGGGCCGGTGATCGCCACGGCGCGCGCCGCCGCGGGACGGGCATCGAGCTGGTTCAGGTAAGCGATGAGCTCATTGCGCCGGGATTCAGACTCGCTCACCACGCGGGCATGCGGCGTCGCCGCACTGAGCGCCGGGGGCGTATCCAGGATCGTGATTTCATCCAGCGCAAATCCCCCGCCCGCGTCGTAACGGACCACAACGGTGTTATTACCGGGATTAAGGACAACGGGAATATCCAGGGTGCGCCATGCCTGGTAACGCCAGTCCCGGATGGTTCGCGGGGCCATGACATCCTGGCCGTTCCCGGCAACCGTGACGCGCAAATCGGCGTCCTGGTAATTGGCGTGATAGCGCAAGCGCAGTGTCGCAGCCCCCCCGCCATCGCCGTCGACGGCGAGGCTCACCTGCTCGCCAGGATCAAAGGCCAGGAACGCCCCTTCCCGAACCACGGCCAGCCCGCCAAGGGACCAGTGCTCGCTGTCGAGCTCCTGGGCGCTGCCGCTGCCCTCTTCGGCCTGCCAGGTCCGGCCGTTGGTGGTCAGGAACACCTGTTCCAGATCGGGTGCAGCGCCGTTATGCAGGTACGGTGCTGTGTTCCAGGCGCCGTTGAGCGTCGGAATATCGATGCCGGCCAGGGGACCACCAAGCCGCCCGCCGGAATCGCTGCCGTGGGTGCCCACATCGCGCAGGTTGAGGACCAGGTTCGTGCTGATGGTGCCATCCACGCCGCCATGACAGCTTGCACACCCGTTGTCGGCAAATACCGTGGCGCCGGCCTGGGCTGCGGTCGTCAGCGCACCGTCGCTTTGCCGGTGCGGCGAGCGCGGCACGGTCTGGCGATCCAGGCTGCCGAGATAGGCAGCCAGCGCATCCAGCTCGGCGCTCAAACCGGCTTTGGGCGGGCCGAGCGGCGTCGACGCGCCCGCAAACTGGGCATCAGAGAGAAAACCGGTGCCGCCAAAGGCGCCGCGGATGTCGTGCTCAAAATCCTGGATCTCGTCGAAGTTGGCTGACCAGTGCACCAGGCCGTGACCCATCCCGGCACGGCCGCGCAGACTGGTGGTGTTGCGCACGCCCTCGCCGCGATCCGTGAAATCAAAGCTGCGTCCGTCGTGCCCGCCATCGATATGACAGCTTGCGCAGCTCATATAACCCTCCCCGCTCATGCGCGGGTCCGAGGCGTTGTAGAACACCTGCTTGCCGAGTAACACCCCGGACTGCAGGGCTTCACGACCCACCTTGGCCAGTGTTTGCCGGGGAAAGCCCGGCCCGTTGCCCGCTTCAAAGCCGGAGGTGTCCAGCACGGTCACCGTGCGGTCCATGAAATCCTGGACCCACAGGCGCTGCCGGCCCGCATCGTAGAGGACGCCCTGCGGGGCCAGGCCCGTCCCAACGCGACTCACCACGCTGGACGCACCGGTAAAACCGGCGTTGATCTTGAGCGTGTCCACCACCAGCACGGCATTGTTGCCCTGCAGGGTGATGTACAGGTAGTCACCAAAGGTGGAAAAAGCCAGCGCGCTGGGCTGTTCGCTGTTATCCAGGTCACTGCGCAGTTCGAAAATCTCCTCGCCGCCGGCCAGGTCGATTTGCATCAACGTGGCGCGCACCGTGTTGTCCTGGTCGAGGTTAATTCCCGAAAAATAGGTGCCCCGGGTGAGGTTGTCTTTCTTGGCTGTTACCCACGCGCGGCCACCGTCCGGGGCGATCGCCACCGCCGACAGGTAGTTGGGAATTCCGCGGCCGTCGGCGCGGTCGTCGATGCCCCACTGGTGGGCGAGATGGATCACGCCGCTCCGGGAAACCGCGCTGGCCGACAACGCCAGGTCATAGACCTCGCCGCCGCTGTCCGGCGAAATGAAGCGCGTGACCAGGGCGCGGCTGCCGTCGGCCGTGATGGCGATCGCCCGGGGCGTGGGGCCGACCGCGAGGCGGTCGACCACCTGCAGGCTCACGGCGGAGACCAGGACGACTTCGCCGCTGCCGTAGAGCGAAACCAGCATGCGGTTGTCGACGGCGTTAAAGGCCACGGCGAAGGGCGATGCCCCGTACCCCAGGTCAATCACGCCGGCCCGGCGCCCGTCGGGGCCCAGCACCAGCACCTGGTCCGCATCGTGACAGGTAATCCATGCCCGGTTCTGGCTGTCGATGGCCACGCTGCGCGGATCCGCGCAGGTGCGGATCTCATCAATCCGCAGGCGGCTGCCGGCATCAAAGCGGGTTACGGTGTCGTTGTCGGGATTCACCACCCACAGCTGCCCATTGCTTGCCAGGGCCTGTGGTCCGCTGGCAGCACCCTGCTGGCCGGTCACGGGATTGACCACGCTCACGCTGACGCTTCGCGTGGCAACCGAACCGGCATCATCACGCACCTGGACCAGGGCGGTGTAGTGGCCTTCAACAAGGTACTGATGGGCGCTTTCATCGCTGCCCTGCCAGTCCGTGGCCGTCCCGTCCCCAAAATCGAAGCGGTATTGCAGCGGGTCCCCGTCCGGGTCATCCGCCGTGGCGCTGAAGGTCGCGATACCCTGCGGCGCAATCGGCTGGGTGTTGACGGTGAACGCGCTGATCTCCGGCCGCCGGTTGCCGCCCGAGACCGCATTTCCTGTTGAGAAGCGAAAGCTGTAAGCCTGCATGCCGTTGCCGACCGCGTCCTGGATGCCGTCAGCCACGAACTCCACCTCGTAGGTCGTGTCTTCGGCCAGCGGCTGGCGCGGCACGATGGAGAGAATGTCGTTGGAGGCGAAAGAAATAGTCGGCAGGCACCTGCGCACCATCCGGGCCGATGGAGCGCAGCACGACGGTCGAGGCATTGATGGTTTCCGACTTCAGCGTCTCGTGGATGAGCACCTGGATGCTGTGGGTGACGGGAAACCCCGACTCGCCGTCCAGCGGCCGGTGGTAGCCCACGAAGGGTCCCCGGGTATCGGGCGCCGCCTGGTGCGCCCAGATGGACATGCCGGTTCCGCAGTGGCTGCCGAACCCGGGCACACTGCAGTTACCACCGGTATACAGACCACCGGTGACGACCAGGTTTCCGATCGGCAGGGAAAACTGGCTGGTGTCGATGGGCACGCCGGGACGATTATCTCCCGCTTCATCCAGGGCCAGGACGACCTGGAAGGTGCGCATGTCGATCTTGTAACGCTCGGTAAAAGCATATTCGTCCTGGAATTGGGCGTAGTTCGGGTTGCCGTCTACCGGGACATCCGCCACCAGGGTCAGGTTCGTCGGATCGGTGGCATCCACCACGGCATAGCCGCCAGTGGGCTGGTTGCGTGGAAAGAAGAAATACAAACGGCCGTTGATGCCAACCGGGTCGGGCCAGTAACCGCCCACGTTACCCTCGGTCAAAACATCCAGCAGCTGCGGATCTGAGGGATCCGTGACATCCCACGCGGCGATCCCGGTGCGGGACTGGTCGGAGGCGTAATACAGCGTGGTGCCGAAGATGAACGCGTGGCCAATGACACCGGTGGCGCCTACCGGATCAAAGACCGCATCCGGTGGCCGGTTGAACGTGCCGCGCAGGTGAATTTCCGCCGGCTGGCTGGTGTCCCCGTAGCTCCAGAAATCCGTCACGCCCCAGGGGCGGCTCATGCCGGAGTGCCCCCAACCGAGGCGGGGAAATGACAGGCCCTGTGCGGCCTCGGCAACCACGCCAGCGGAATCTACCGTGAAACTGTAGCCCGAATTCAGCAGCGCACCGGTTTTCATGAACCCGTGCGCCATGAAGCCATGGCGTGTGCCGCCCAGGGTCTGGGTGACAACGGGATTGGCCGGGTCGGAAATGTCCCAGGCGCGCACCAGGTAATCGCCCGGCGGACTGCCCGGCGCCTCGGGAAAGGTGATGAGCATGTCACCGTGGTAGGCGATCACCGCGGTGCGGCCCGCCTCGGGGGCATTAGGTCCGCTGATCAACTCGCCCGGTGTCTGAACAACGTTGGGCACTCCCTGCCCCAATGCGTTGGTCACCAACAGCGTGCCCAGCAGGCCTGCCATGATGGATGTCCGTATCATAATGGCGACCAGGATTTAACTTGTACTTCAACAGTCTACGCGATTGTCTTCCCGCGGTACAGCGACCAGCACCAGGCGCTCAGCGTGCATTGACGATATGGTCCAGTAGGCCCCTGGTGGCCTCGTCCAACAGGTCGCACATGTGCTCAAACCCGGCCTGGCCGCCATAGTAGGGATCCGGCACTTCGGCAGGGGTTTCAGAGCCCGGTGAATACTTCAGCATCAGGGCCAGTTCTGCCCCGTCACCGGGATCGAGCTCGCGGAGCCGCCGCAGGTTGTCGCGATCCATGGCGATGATCAGGTCAAAATCACGAAAATCTTCCGCGGCCACCTGCCGCGCCCGCAGCGCACTGAGGTCCACACCCCTGCCGGCAGCGGTCTCCTGCGCCCGGGGGTCGGGCGGATTGCCCACGTGATAGCCGTGGGTACCGGCCGAGTCGACAATAAACTGATCGCCAAGCCCCGTCCGCGCCAGGTGATGGCGAAAATAGCCTTCCGCGGTCGGCGACCGGCAGATATTGCCCATGCAGACAAACAGGATTCTATGCATTCTCAAGGTCTCCATGAAACGTGCGGGTAAATGACGGCAGGGATAAGGCCCCGTTCCGTAAAAGCAGGGGTTTTATCAGGGACGATTCTTCCGCCGATGCTTCCGGTTTGTGCCGGTCCAGCGCTTGTGAGCCCGCAACCTGAAAATAAGCCCGCTGGGTTACCAGCGGGCTTTTTCGTAAAACGATGGTCCCGAACGGAACCAGAACCCGGAGTTGCCTCAGCCCGTGGCTTTCTGCGTCGAGCCGAGATGTTCGGCGAGCCGCTTGGCCCACATGGTCAGAATGCGATCAGCGGCGGCCGTGTTGGTCACGGTATTCGCGCGTTGCGCAATGGCCTCCCGGTCGTACTGCGGATCAATAATGCGCGCCAGCAAGGTATTGGTCGTGGAGTCATACAGTTCCATGTAGAGCGTCATGGAACCCGCGGAGCGCACCACGGTCGTTTGCCAGCCGATCTGCGTGTCCGGTGCGGTAGGGTCAAGGTTAATGATCGCCGGCCGAACGACGAGTACATTCTTGCCTGCCGCGGACACCACCTTGTCGCCGTTGTCGGTCAGCACCTTGGTGAAAACTTTTTTGAATTCCGCAGCTACCTTGCTCTTGATCTCTTCCATTTCCCTGTTGGATACCTGGCCCTCAAGGCTGATTTCCTCCAGGTTATAGTTGCGCTGCCAGTCCTTCACGAATTGCACGTAGCAGTCAATCAGCCAGACTTCGTCGTACTGGGCCAGGCTCGCACCAGGAAGTGCATAGACGGCATAGGCCTCGGTGTTCGGCTGCAGATGCAGGCCATCCTTGGTCACCTCGGGCAACTTGGCGTCTTCCTTCTTGTCCTTGGCCAGCAGGGGCGTGCTCAGGGCCATGGAAAACAACAGGGCCAACGAGAGGGTCTTAATCAAACGGTTCGAAAACGTCATGGTCTATCCGGTCTCCTGATGAAAGATTCATCGGCCAATATCGGGCCGATCGTGCACGTGAAGGAATATAATGCCTCGCACGCAAACTAAACATAACAGAATTCAGGTGAAAACAGCTGTCATTGACCAAATAAATCGCTCTCGCCCGCTCGCCCTGCCCTGATATTAGAGTCGCCGGGTCAAGCGCTTTCCACCAGGTTACGAAACGAGGTACTCAACATGAAGTCCATTATTCCGCTGTTACTGGGCACCGCCCTGCTGGGCACCGGTCCGGTCCTTGCCGACAATGTGCAAGGCGTTGACCTGATGCTGTGCGCCAGCGTCGAAGCCCAGGTCTGCCTGGAAGGCAGCGAGTGCAAACCCTTTCATACCGATTCGCTGGACATCCCGCGCTTCATTATCGTGGATGCAGAAGCGGGCACGCTGTCCACGACCGAGGCCAGCGGTCTCAACCGCCAGAGCGCAGCGGACAATGTACGGCGCGCGGATGGGTACCTGATTCTGCAGGGTTTTGAACGGGATCGTGCCTATTCCTTCTACGTCGAGGAGCTGACCGGGCTGGCGACCTTCTCAGCCTCGGAAACCGGCAGAAGCATCACCGTGTTCGGCGCCTGCACGCCGGCAGACAACGACTAAGCGAGGCGACCACCATGAAACGATTAACCACCCTATTGATCACGACAGCCCTGGCCGCATCAGCGGCACAGGCGCAACAGCAATCCCTGGCGGCAAGCCTCGACGTACAGGTGTTCCCGGCCAAGGGTCAAAGCGCCAAGCAGCAATCCGAAGATGAAGCCACCTGCTACCAGTGGGCCGTCACCAACACCGGCGTGGACCCTTTCGGCGTCCAGAAACAACAGCAGGCCAACCAACAGCAAGCCCAGGCTGACCAGGCGGCGGTCGCCGCATCGGGCGCCGGCGCCGGCGTCGGTGGCGCCGTTCGCGGCGGCGCCGCGGGCGCGCTGGTCGGGGCGATTGCCGGGGGCGATGCGGGCAAGGCGGCCGTGTGGGGCGCGGCGGCCGGTATTATTCGCAGCCGCCACCGCGTGCGCGAGGAAAAAGAAGAAGCCAGCGAGGATATTGCGGCGGCCTCGGCGCAATCAGCCCAATTGAGCCAGGAGCAGATAACCAACTTTAAAAATGGTTTCAGCGCCTGCCTTGAGGCGAAAAACTACATCGCTAAGTTCTGATTCCCTGCCCTTACCAGGCGGCCTGCAGTCTCTGCAGGTCGCCTGCAATCTTCTCCGGGTCAAACGGCGACGTGAAGATCGCGTGGATGCGACCTTCCGGATCCACCAGGGTCAGCGTGGAGGAGTGAGCCACCAGGTAATCATCGTCCACCGGCGTCTCGGGCAGCTTGTAGATTGCGCCGGCAGCGCGCGTGATGATGTCCAGCTGGGCGAAATCACCGGTCAGCCCGTGAAACTCCGGATCAAAGTAGCTGACGTACTCGGCAAGACGCGCCGGTGCTGTCCCGATCCGGATCCACCGACACCAGGTAATAGCGGTCGTCCAGGCTGCTCTCCCCCGCCAGGCGGCGCTTCACATCAGCCATAACGACCATGGAACCGGGGCAGATGTCCGGGCAATAGGTGAAGCCGAAATACAGTAAGGACCAGTGCCCCCTGAAGTCCTCCTGCGTGAAGGCCCTACCCTGTTCATCCAGCAGTTCAAAGGGCGGCACGGGTCGCGGCTCATCGAGGACGTATCCACCACTGGCCGGTTCCTGCGGGGGTTTCGGGCTCACGGCGAAAAAAATACCCGCAACAAAAGCGCCGACCGCCACCAGCAACAGCAGGAGATGCCGCAGCTTCATGACGTACGGCCGTCCAGAACCGGCACCTCCAGTTGCAAGCGCTCCCCCTGCGCAAAGATCAGTGTCAGCTTTACCGATTCACCGGGCTTCATCGCTTGAAAAATACCGATCATCATCAGATGTTTACCGCTGGGTTCTAACTTGATAACTGAGTCTGAGGGCAGGTCAAAACGCTCTACCTGCTCCATGCGCATCATGCCCTGCTCATGACGATGCGTATGCAACTGGGTCTCCTCCGCCGCCGGTGACTCTGCGCCGATCAGCGCGTCATCGCCACCCGAATTGTGCAGCGTGAGGTAGACCGCAGCGGTCCGCGCACCGGGGGGCGTGGCCCGAACCCAGGCATCCTGCACGGTGATGTCGGCCTGCGCGGTGCTGCCAGGCAAAGAGCAACAGGGTCAGCAGTGATCAGTCGCATGAAAAACGTCCCGTGAGGCATAAGGCTTGCCCCAGAAATGGGCTTAAGCAGCGCATTTTTCAACGACTGCGCGCCGCCCGCTCGCGCTCCAGGTCGCGGGCCGTATCGATACCCGGCGGAATGTGTTGCGCGGCAACCGCCACCCGCAACCGCCAGCCCCAATTCCATGAAACGCAGCTGCTCCAGGCGCTCCGCCTGCTCCAGGGCGGTAGGCGCCGTGGCGGTAAATTGCCGCAGCGCGCGGTAACGGTAAGCGTACAAGCCCAGGTGCCGGTAATAAGGCACGCCGGATTCCAGTGCCTCGGCAGGTCCTGAGGCCCCGCGACAATGCGGTATGGCGGCACGACTGAAATACAGTGCCTGTCCCGCGCCGTTAAACACCACCTTCACGATATTGGGGTCTTCGATTTCTTCCGGCGCATCGATCGGCCAGCACAGCGTGGCGACATCAGCCGCAGGATCTTCGGCCAGCAGGCGTGCTACCTGCTCAAGGCAGGCTGCCGGCATGGACGGCTCATCGCCCTGCAGGTTCACGATCAGCTGATCATCGTCCCAGCCCAGCTTGCCGGCGCATTCGGCGATCCGGTCGCTGCCGCTCGTATGTTGCGCGGAGGTCATCACGCATTCGCCGCCGAAGCCCTTCACGGTCGTAAAAATCCGTTCATCATCCGTCGCCACGACGACCGTTGCTGCCTGGGCCTGGCACGCCGCCCGCCAGACGTGCTCGAGCAGCGGCTTGCCCGCCAGGTCCAGCAGCAGCTTGCCGGGCAGACGTTCTGATGCATATCTAGCTGGAATAACAATATTATAGGACATATTTATCATGTATTTTATTGCTTGATTATTGCTTCGCATCGAGCAAGAAACTGCTGTTCCCAGGCAGGCTCCAGCTGCGCATCAACGACCAGGTACCAGGCGTTGGCCACGGACAATTCACGGCACTTGACCGCATCTTTTTCCGTCATCAACAGCGTACCCTCCAGGCCGGCAAAGTCGCCGGGGCGAAAAGCATGGTGATCATCAAAAGGGACGCAGCGCTGCGGATCCAGGCCAAGGCTGCGCACGGTGTCGAAAAACCGTCCGGGATTCCCGGTTCCCGCCAGGGCGGTCAGGGCCTGAAACTCCTGGTTGTCCCGGAGCTCATCCGCATTGAGCTGTTCCGAGCCATCCAGGCGCAGCGCCACGGTAGGCCGCAGCCGCATGGTGACCGCCCCGTCCGGCAGATGCGTCGCTGTGCCCTCGCCGTTGATCACCACCGTATCGACGGTATCCAGGCGCGTTATCGGTTCGCGCAGTGGACCGGCCGGCAGCAGCCGGCCATTACCAAAGCCCCGTGCGCCGTCAACCACGCACAACTCCATGCGCCGCGGCAGCGTTGCGCGTTGCAGGCCGTCATCGGACAGAACCACCTGCGCCCCATCGGCAAAGGCCTGCTTGGCCGCTGCTTCGCGGTCCGTATCCACGTACACCGGCACATTGCAGCGGCGCGCGATCAATACCGGCTCATCGCCGCCAGCCCGGGCCGTGGTGGATTCATCCACCCGCACTGCCCCCCCGCCCGCCCGGCCATAGCCCCGGCTGATCACCGCGACCCGGTAGCCCGCGTCGCTGAGAAGACTGGTCAGCCGGATCACCAGGGGCGTTTTACCGGTGCCGCCGGCAGTGATGTTGCCGACCACCACGATGGCTTTGCCCTCGAGATCCGGGTCAGCGGTGCCACCCTGGCGGCGCTGCACGGCCGCCCGGTAGACCTTCTCGAGGCCCTTCAGCAACAGGCCTGGCGGTCGCGTTCCGTACCAGATGTCCTGCAAACGCCGGGCTATCACTCCCGGCTCTCGTCGAACTGATTCTGATAGAGGTGGGCGTAAGCCTTGCCCAGCGCAAGCAGTTCCTCATGAGTGCCCGATTCCACGATGCGCCCCTCTTCGAGCACGATGACCTGGTCGGCGTTCTCGATGGTGGACAGGCGGTGCGCAATCACCAGCGTGGTGCGGTCCTTCATGACACTTTCCAGGGCATCCTGGATCGCCCGTTCTGATTCCGTGTCCAGCGCCGAAGTCGCCTCGTCCAGAATCAGGATCGGCGCGTCTTTCAGCAGGGCCCGGGCAATGGCCAGGCGCTGGCGCTGGCCACCGCTCAGGCGCATGCCATTCTCACCAACCAGTGTCTGCATGCCCTCGGGCAGCGCGTCGATAAACCCCAGCGCATAGGCATCCCGGGCCGCACGCCGGATGTCCGCTTCACCGGCCCCGGCCAGCGCGCCGTAGGCGATGTTGCCGGCCACCGTGTCGTTGAACAGCACGACATCCTGGCTGACCAGGGCAATCTGGCGCCGCAGGGCCTCCAGGCGGTAGTCGCTGATCTCAACCCCGTCGATCGTGATATGGCCCTGGTAGTCCGTGTAAAAACGCGGGAGCAGGCTGGCCAGCGTGGTCTTGCCGCTACCGGAACGCCCCACCAGCGCGGTGACGCTGCCGGCCGGCACGCGAAAGCTGATATCGCGCAGTACCGGCACCTCGCCCTCTTCCTCGTTGCGATAGCTGAAGCTCAGGTTGTTGAACTCGATATCACCATTGACCCGCTCCACCTCGAGGCTGCCCGTATCCACCTCGCGCGGGCTGTCGATTACCCGGAAAATACTCTCCGCCGCGGCGATGCCCTTCTGCAACTTGGTCTGGATACCGGTGAGCCGCTTGAGGGGCGGGATGGTTGCCATCATGGCCACCAGCAGCGAGGTGAAGGTGCCGGCGCTGATGTCCGCCAGCATGGCCGGGCGGCTGGAGATCACCATCATCGTCACGATCGCAATGCCGGCCATGATCTGCACGGTGGTGGAGGAAATCATGTGGGTGGCCACCATGCGCAGATGCAGGCGCCGGTTCTGCTCGTTGGCCCGGGCGAAGCGCTCGCGCTCCTCCGCCTGGCCGAGAAACACCTTGATCACCCGCTGGCCGACCACCGCCTCTTCCGTCAGGTGCGCCACGTCACCGAAGGAGTCCTGGATGCGGTGACTGATCTTGCGGAAGCGACGGCTTACCACCGACACCACCACGGCCACGATCGGCGCGAGGATGAACATGGTCAGCGTCAGCTTGGGGCTCTGGTTAATCATTACCGCGACCAGGCTGACCACCAGCAGCACATCGCGCACCGCGGAAATGATCGCCTCGGTCACGGCGGTCGCGACCTGTTCGCTGTTGTAAGTCAGCTTGGAAATCAGCTGGCCGGCGTTAAAGCGGTCAAAGAAACGCGCCGGTTGACCCAGGTAGGCATCAAACAGCTGGCGGCGCAGGTCGGCAATCACCCGGCGGCCGGTCCACTCCATCCCGTAGGTCGAAGCAAAGTTGCCGAGTGCCCGCACGACGACCGTGCCCATGATGATGCCGGCCAGGACCAGGCCGAAATCCGAGTCCTTCGCAACAAACACCCGGTCGACCAGCGGGTCAATCAGCTTGACGAACACCGCCTGCATGCCGGCTTCGATTGCGGCGCCGAAAACACCCACACCGAACATCAACCAGTAGGGACGCGTATAACCCCACAGGCGCCGGTAGACGGCGCCGGGCGAATACTCCTGGGACTCCTCGCTCACCCTACTCCCCGTCGACGCGCTGCGTCGCGATGGAGAGGCGCGTAAAGCCCAGCTGCCCGGTGACATCCATGACCGTGACCACGTAATGGTGCGGCGTTTGCGCATCCGCGCGGATCACCACGGGGATGTTCCTGAGGTCGCCCGCCTGTTCCGCCAGTGCCGCCCGGATGGTTGCCGGGGCACTGTCCACGAGCTGCGTGTCATTGAGGTAGATCCGCCCATCCGGATCGATCACCAGCTCCAGCCGGTCAGGGTCTTCCTGCGGCCGCGCCTCGGCCGAGGCCTCCGGCAGGTCAATCTTCAGGGCAGCCTGGCGCTCGAAGGTCGTGCTGATCATGAAAAAAATCAGCAACAGGAACACCACGTCAATCAACGAGGTGAGATTGATCTCCGGATCTTCCGCCCTGGAGGTGCGCAGCTTCATTCGCCGTTGCCCGACCTGGCCTTGACCAGCGTGCCGCGTTCAATGGCGCCGATCAGGCTGATCGCCTGCTCTTCCATGGACACGACATAGGCCTCGACCACGCCCTTGAAGTACCGGAAAAAGAAATAGCTGGGAATGGCCACGGTCAGACCGGCGGCGGTGGTGATCAGCGCCTCGGAAATCCCTCCGGCCAACTCGTTCGGATTACCCACACCGGCCACCATGATGGCGGAGAACACCCGGATCATGCCGATCACGGTGCCCAGCAGCCCGAGCAGGGGTGTTACCCCGGCGATCGTACCCAGCGTATTGAGAAAACGCTCCAGCTCGTGAACCACGTGCCGGCCCGTATCCTCGACCGCTTCCTTGATCACATCCCGGGAACGGTGCCGGTTGGCCAGCGCCGCGGCCAGCACCTTGCCCAGGGCCGAGCCGGACCTGAGCTTGTTGAGGTGCTGGAGATCCAGTTCATCAGCGGCGGCCCAGGCCTCGACCTGCTCGCCGACATCATCGGGAATCACGTTGCTCTTGCGCAGGGTCCAGAACCGTTCGATGACGATGGCAACCGCAACGACGGAACACAGGACGATGGGAAACATCATCCAACCGCCGGCCAGCAGGATTTCCAACATGCGGATTCACTCCTATGAATCATTGGTCTTGTCGCTATGGGGCGCATGATACCGAAAAGCACCGCGCGGGGTGAGCCGGACCGCCCCTGTCGCAGCCCCGGCGCAGCGCTCAGGACCTTTCGTTTTCCCGGGACATTCTGAAAGCCGGGTCGTTCCCGGGACAGTTGCCAGCCGCCGGCCAGCGCCAGAAGCCCCTGCGCTCCAGCCGGGCGGACGCAGGCTCCCACCGGCCATCGTAACGGAGGGTGAAGCGCATGGCGCCGCAGGTGCCCGTGCTGGCCGCCGGCACCTGGCGTGCCCGGTAGCGGTCCAGCACCTCTTCATGGGGAAAGGCAAAGCGGTTCGCGTAACCGGCGGCGACCAGGATCCCCCGCGGCCTGGCCCAGTCGAGAAAGGCCTGGCTGCTCGAGCTGCGGCTGCCGTGATGCGGCGCCAGCACCAGGTCGAAAGGCGGCGTTGCCGAATACGCCAGGCGTCGCTCCACCAGGGCGCTGATGTCCCCCGGCAACAGAACGCGACCGGCGGCGGACGTTACCGACAGCACACAGGAGCTGTCATTACCGCGGTAGGGAAGCCAGCGCGTCGGATGCAGGATCCTGAAATGAACGCCGTCCCAGCTCCAGCCCCGTTCATCGTGGCAGCCCGCCATGCCGGCCGGGCGGTTACGCAGCACGCCGAGTACCGCCATCCCGGGCCACGCCTCCGCCAGCCGCTGCCAGCCGCCTGCGTGATCCAGGTCACCGTGACTGACCAGCATCAGGTCCGGCGGCTGCCGCCGCAGCTGGCGCGCTGCCGGCTGGATGACACTCTCTGACAGGTCCCACTGCCCGGGCAGACCGGGGCCGCTGTCGACGAGAGCGAGATGTTGCTGCGTCTGCACAAGGGCGGCCTGGCCCTGCCCCGTGTCGAGCAGCTCCAGGCGCAGCTCATGGCGGCGCAGATCGTTCGTGGCGGGTAACAGCAGCGGCAGCAGCATCACAAGGCCAAAGCGACGCAGGCGCAGGGCCGGAGGCAGCAGGAGCAATGCGCCGCCGGCAAGCCCCAGGGCCATGGCCAGGCTGGAGGGGCGCGGCGTGCGCCAGGCGAAGGCTTCCAGCCGCCGGTTCAGGGCAACCAGGACGGTTTCCAGCAGGTCCGCTGAACGCTCCGCCATGCCGGCCACCACCTCCACAGGAAAGCCGTCAAAGGGCAGACCCGCCAACGTCAGCAGCACCAGGGGCAAGGTCACCAGGCTGACCCAGGGAATCGCCAGCAGATTCACCACGAACGCACTGAGCGTCGCCCACTGGAACCAGCTCAACGCCAGCGGCAGCAGCACCAGTCCGACAGCCAGCTGGGCGCGGACCAGCGCGGCGCCGCCAGCAGGCACCGGTTGCCGGCCCTGGAACTGGTGTAACAGCACCGCAACCGCTGCGAAGGACAACCAGAAGCCTGCCTGCAGAACCGCCAGCGGATCCAGCAGCAGCACGGCGGCCAGCGCCAGGCTCCAGGCTTGCCAGGGATCGGTTTTGCGACGCAGCAAAAAGGCGATGGCCGCGACGCCCAGCATCACCAGCGCGCGGCGCGGCGAGGTGCCGAACCCGGCCAGGGCTGCATAGGCAAGGGCCAGCAACAGCCCGCCGAGAATCGCCAGCCGCTGGGCAGGCCAGCCTCCATGCCGCCAGCGCAGCAGGCCGAGCAGCAGGCGGCAGCTCCAGAAGCCGAAGATCGCCACCAGTCCGACGTGCAGGCCGGAAATGGCCAGCAGGTGCCCGGTGCCGGTGCCCCGCATGGCGGCACGCAGTCCGGGGGACAGTTCGCTGCGCTCGCCAATACCGAGCGCCAGCACCAGGCCGGTGCCCGGCAGGCCGCCCAGTCGCGCCTGCAGACGTTCCCGGACCTGTTCACGTAACCGTCCCACCGGCCGGCCACGGGCCGGTTCCAGGCGTCTGTAGTTCGTCCCCTTGACCGTTCCCAGCCCGTGGATGCGGGCCCCGAACCAGGTCCGCTCGCGGTCAGCACCACTGAAATTAACGCGGGCCCGCGGCGGCATGAGCCGCAGGGGCAATTCCCAGCGCTCCGCGATACGCGGCGCCTGCTCCGGCGACGTCCAGCGCACCTCGATACGGCGCCGGCCCGGCCCCCAGGGGCCGGATTCTGCATCCAGGACAAAGGTCAGCCGGTCGCCCATCCAGTAAGGCAGCGACACGACCTGGCCTGTGACCGGGCTTTGCACAAACGGGCCTTTCAAACGCTTCTCCAGCCCGTCCTGCACGTGCCAGGCCGCAATGGCGGCCATGCCAAGCCCCAGGGTGAATAAACGGAGAGCACACCGGCCGCGCGACACCAGCAGGCATAACATGGCGGCGGCCAGCAGCAGAACCCAAAGCAACGCCGGCGGTGGACCGGTAAGCAAAACGGGCCAGGACAGGCCCGCAATAATGACCGGCAGTGGCGACACTGCCCCCCCTGTTATCTCAAGGGCAGGTGCTTACCGCTCCATCGGGTGCAGGCTGCCATTGCGAAGCACCAGCTGGCGATCCATGCGCGCAGCCAGTCGGGGGTCATGGGTTACGAGCACCAGGCTGGTGCCCAATTCGCGGTTCAGCTCAAGAAGCAGCTCGAAGACGCGTTCAGCGGTGTCTTCATCAAGATTACCGGTGGGCTCATCGCCCAGCAGGCAGGCCGGATCACCCACCAGGGCCCGGGCGACAGCGGCGCGCTGGCGCTCGCCGCCGGAGAGTTCGCCCGGCTTGTGGTCGGTTCGCTCACCCAAACCGACCCGCTCCAGTATGGCCCGGGCGCGGCGTTCCGCCTCGCCCACGCTCTCGCCGCGAATCATGAGCGGCATGGCGACATTCTCCAGCGCCGTGAATTCCGGCAGCAGGTGATGAAACTGGTAAACAAAACCCAGGTCCCGGTTGCGCTGGTCTGCACGGGCGGATTCCGTCAGGCTCCACAGGTCCTGGTCCCGGATCGTCACGGAACCCGAGTCCGGCCGGTCCAGCCCGCCGAGGATGTGCAGCAGGGTGCTCTTGCCGGCCCCGGAAGCGCCCACAATGGCCACCGAGTCGCCCCGCGACACGATCAGCTCCACCTCGCGCAGAACTTGGATTTCCTTGGGCCCCTGGCGAAACGTTTTTGAAACGCCAAGCGCCTCGATCACCGGCCCGGAGATATTTGAGCCTGTATCACTCATAGCGCAGCGCCTCCGCCGGGGCCGTGCGGGAAGCCCGCCAGGCCGGGTACAGGGTGGACAGCAGGCCCATACCCAGGGACATGGCGGCAAACTTGATCACGTCATCGCTGCGCAGGTCCGAGGGAAGCTCCGTGATGTAATAAATGTCCCCGGGGAACAGCGCAAAACCGAACAACTGCTCCAGGAAGGGCACCACCGATCCTATGTTCAGGGCCAGACCGATACCGCCGACGACGCCCAGGGCGGTCCCGATCACTCCGATCAGCGAACCCTGCACGATAAACACGCGCATGATGGTGCCGGCACGGGCACCCATGGTTTTCAGAATCGCGATGTCGCTCTGCTTGTCGGTGACCACCATGACCAGCATGGAAATGATGTTGAAGGCCGCCACCGCGATAATCAGTGACAGGATGACCCACATCACCGTCTTTTCCGTCCGCACGGCCTGGAACAGGTTGCCGCGCTCCTGGGTCCAGTCCCGCACCCGGTAGACCCCTTCCAGGTCGTCGGAAATTTCGCGGGCGACCATCCAGGCGCGGTTCATGTCCTCCAGGTGCAGGCGGATACCGCCCACCGACCCCTCGGGCATGCGCAGCAAACGCGCCGCATCCGCCTGGTGAATGACCGCCAGCGCCGTGTCATTTTCAAACTCGCCGAACTCGAAAGCCCCGAGCACGGTGAAGCGCTTCATCTGAGGATTGGCGCCGAACGGGCTGGCCTTGAGCTGCGGCGCGATCACCGTGACCTTGTCGCCCATGCCCACGCGAAGCTGAGCTGCCAGCCCTGAGCCGAGGATAATGCCGTACTCGCCGGGCACCAGGTCGTCGAGGCTGCCGGCCAGCATTTTGTCTTCGATCTCCGACACGCGCTTTTCATGCTCCGGGTCCACGCCCCGGATGAAGGCGCCGGTAGAGCCCCGCCCCTGCAGCCACACGCCCTGCTCGATAAACGGCGCGGCCGCGATCACGTCATCACGCGCTTCGACCTGCGGGATCAGCCGGGCCCATTCGGTCATGGGCTGTCCAATCGGCTGAATCGTGGCGTGGGAAATCGCGCCAAGGATGCGCAGACGCAGCTCTTTTTCAAAGCCGTTCATGACGGAAATCACCGTGATCAGCGTGGTCACGCCAAGGGCGATACCGAGCATGGAGATCAGCGAGATAAACGAGATGAAGTGATTTTGTCGCTTGGCCTTGAGATAGCGCAGACCAACAAAGACGGACAGCGGTTTGTACATGGGTGCATTACATCACAGGGAATCGGGACCGGCCACCGACCTTGGTCGCCGTACAGGGTAGGAAAGTTCCGGCAAGCACCGCAGGCCTCAGCGGCTGTTGAGGAAATCGTTCAGTTCATCCGGCAAGGGGCAGGAAAAATGCAGGGACTCGCCGTCCGCACCGTCCAACTCCAGCGAGTGGGCGTGCAGAAACAGGCGCTCCAGGCCACGCCGGCGCCACAACGCCAGTGACTCCTCGGAAAGATACCGCGCATCGCCGGCGATCGGCGCATCGAGGAACACGGCGTGGGCGCGGATCTGGTGGGTCCGGCCGGTGATCGGTGTGGCCTCAACGAACGTGGCGTCACCGTAGTGCTCGATGCGCCGGAAACGGGTCTGGGACGGCTTGCCCTCAGGATCAACAACCATGAAATGCTCACCGCCCACTTCCTGTTTCAGCAGGGGCTCATCCACCGTCCAGAGATCGCCCGGCAGACGGCCATGCAACAACGCCAGGTAGCTCTTGGTGGTCTCCCGCCGCGCAAACTTCGCCTGCAGATCGCGCAGGGCGGTGCCATTCTTGGCCACCAGCAGGATGCCGCTGGTTTCGCGATCGAGCCGGTGCACCAGGTCCAGACCCGCATCGTCGCGGGACTGGCGCAGGGCCTCGATCAAGCCCCAGCGCAGCCCGCTGCCGCCGTGCACCGCGATACCGGCGGGCTTGTTGCACACGATCAGGTCGCGGTCCTCGGAAATGATGCAATTTTCAATTTGCTCGAGGACCGGGCCGGGCACATTTGCCTTGTCCCGGTGCTCCAGCTTGACCGGCGGAATGCGGACTTCATCCCCGGATTTGAGCTTGGTAAACGGCTTGGCGCGTTTCCCGTTAATGCGGACCTGGCCGGTGCGGACAATCTTGTACACCGCGCTGCGCGGCAAGCCGGGCAGCTGCGCCATGAGAAAGTTATCCAGGCGCTGGGCGTCGCGGTCTTTGGATACGCGGACCATGCGCACTCCAGTTTTTTCAGGCCTTGAAGTCAATTGGGCAACTCATTGATTGATGGGAAGAACACTGCTATGCTCACGCGCCATGGAGCGAGGTTGCGCTGGACGTCTAGCCAGTACCTGCAAACCCGCGACTCCCCGGCTGTCGCATCTTATCCGAACCGACGAGAACTTGCCTGCCGGGACGTCCCCGGATTGCCTCCACTGCCCGATAGCAGACCGCGCCACACAAGATGTCGCGAGACTGCCAGGCGGGCCTGAAACGATTATCAGGGCGGTGCTGGCGCGTGTGCCAACCGCAACGCCCGCAAGGTTCCGGACCCCGGTTCGGATCCTGGCAAGAATGCAAGCGTTCTGCGCCCAAGGCGCGGAACCGGACCAGGCCGGTAACGGCCGGTAATACAACATACGTGGCAACACCGGTGGGGCTCTGCGAGCACGCCGGGTGCGAAACCCCTTCTGCGCGCAGGGCGTGCGGGGGAAGCAACCGTGGCACACAAGCCGGGTTGCCCGAGGAATTTACAATGAAAAGAATGCTGATCAACGCGACTCAGCCTGAGGAGTTGCGTGTTGCCATCGCTGATGGGCAGCAACTGATGGATCTTGATATCGAGGTTCCCGTCCCAGGAACAGAAAAAATCGAATATCTACAAGGGCAAGATCACCCGCGTCGAACCCTCCCTGGAAGCCTGTTTTGTCGAATTCGGCTCCACCCGTCACGGCTTCCTGCCGCTGAAGGAAATCTCCCGCGAGTACTACCAGCAAAAATTCCGCGACCAGGAAGGCAAGGTTTCGATTCGCGACGCGGTAAAGGAAGGCCAGGAAATCATCATCCAGGTCGAGAAGGAAGAGCGCGGCAACAAGGGCGCGGCCCTCACGACCTTTATTTCGCTGGCGGGACGTTACCTGGTCCTCATGCCGAACAACCCGTCCGCCGGCGGGGTTTCACGTCGCATTACCGGCGATGACCGGCAGCACCTCCGCGAGCAGCTGGATGAAGTCACGGCGCCGGAAGGCGTGGGCATCATCATCCGGACCGCTGGCGTCGGCCGCGAAGCAGAAGAACTGCAGTGGGACCTGGACTACCTCGTCCAGCTGTGGGAGTCCATCACCAAGGCCGCGACCGAGCGCAAGGCGCCGTTCCTGATCTTCCAGGAAAGTAACCTGTTCATCCGCGCCCTGCGGGATCACCTGCGCAATGACATCGGTGAAATCCTGGTCGATAACCCGGAGACCTATGAAAAAGCGCGGGAGTTCATGCAGTCGGTGATGCCCCACAACCTGCGCAAGCTGAAACTGTACGAGGACCAGGTTCCGCTGTTCAGCCGCTACCAGATCGAAAGCCAGATTGAATCGGCCTTTGCGCGGACCGTGCACCTGCCCAGTGGCGGCTCCGTGGTGTTTGATCCCACCGAAGCGCTGCTGTCCATTGATATCAACTCGGCCCGCGCCACCAAGGGCTCGGATATCGAAGACACGGCCTGCAACACCAACCTCGAGGCGGCGGAAGAAATCGCCCGCCAGCTGCGCCTGCGTGATCTCGGTGGCCTGATCGTCATCGATTTCATCGACATGATGTCGCGCAAGAACCAGCGCGCAGTGGAAAACCGCCTGCGTGACGCGCTGAAGCTGGACAAGGCCCGCGTGCAGACCGGCAAGATCTCGCGCTTTGGTTTGCTGGAAATGTCCCGCCAGCGTCTGCGCCCTTCGCTCGGCGAGTCCAGCCAGATTATCTGTCCCCGCTGTGACGGCCAGGGACACATCCGCAGCGTGGAGTCGCTGGCCCTGTCCATTCTCCGCCTCGTGGAAGAAGAGGCCATGAAGGAATACACCGGCCAGGTTATCGTGCAGGCGCCCAGCAAAGTGGCCAACTTCCTGCTGAACGAAAAGCGCGGCGTTCTCCACGAGGTGGAGCAGCGCCACAAGGTGCCGGTCATCCTTCTGGGCAACGAGAACATGGTAACGCCAGCCTTTGAAATTTCACGGGTGCGCAAGTCCGAAGTGACCGACGATCCGAGCTACAGTCGCGTGGTCAAACCGGAGGCGGAACTGGTCGCCAACGAACTGACCCAGAATCGCGCCCAGGCCCCGGTGGCCGCAGTGCAGGCACTCGCTCCGGCGACCCCGGCGCCCACGCGCCCGGAACCGCAGCAGGAACAAGAGGCGCAGCCGCCCACGAAGGAGGCCGGCTTCTTCTCACGGCTTGGCAAACTGTTGTTTTCCGGCGGTGACGACGTTGTCAGCGATAACAAGCAGGCCACCACCAAAGACAAGTCGCCTGCCAGCAAGCCGGCTGCAGAAAGGAACGATGCCAGTACGGAACGTGACGAGCGCTCCGGCAACCCCGGGACCCGCAAGCACAGCGCCCAGAAAGATGGCGGCAAAACCAGCAAAACCAGTTCACGGCGGACCAGCAAACGCGGCGGCAAAAAAGCGCCTCAGAAAGCTGACAACCAGCAAAGCAATGCCCAGGACCAGCAGGATCCGCAGCAGGCAAAGCAGACCCAGGTCAAACCCGAAGGCGACGAGGGCGACAAGAAGCCGCGCCGGCGTCGCTCCCGCGGCGGCCGGCGCCGTGGCGGACGCAAGAACGCGGCCAACCGCAACGACCAGGGCCAGGATCAGGGCCAGGATCAGCAGCAGGGTTCTGACCAGGGCCACAAGCAGGACCAGGCCAAAGACCACGCAGAAAAGGACGTGACGGCCAGGAACGCGAAAGCTGAGCAGCCCAGGGAATCAAAGGAAGACAAGCCATCCGGCAAGCAGCCCGGGGCCGTTAGCGGCAACAACGACAAGCCCCCGAAGGATCAGGCAAAGCCGGATCAACCGAAAGCGGATCAGGCCAAGCCAGAACAGCCGAAGCCTGAAAAACCGGCAGCGCCTGACACGACTGTGTCAGACAAGGCCGACGGGAAACCCGCAAAGCGCAAAAAGGCCCCTGCCCGTAAGGCAAAGACCGAAGCCAAGGCCGGCAAGAGCGATAGCGCGGACGCCAAGCCGGCGAAGAAGCCGAAGAAGGCAGAAAAAGCGGACGCAGGCGATGCGCAGGCGAACACGCCGGCAGCAGACAAGGGCGCAGCCAAGCCCGCGAGCGAACCGGCAGTTCAATCCGGGCCCGGATCGGAGCGCAAAGCCGAGACCAAGACCGAGCCTAAAACCGAGTCAAAAGCAGAACCCAAAGCCAAAGTCGAAGCCAAAGTCGAAGCCAAGGCCGAACCCAAAGCCGAACCCAAAGTCGAGAAAAAAATCGAACCCGGGGCCGAATCCAAGCCGGCAAGTGGCGCCAAGGCTTCTGCAGACAGCGAGCCCAAAGCCAAGGTTAAACCCGTTGGGGAAACGAAGGGCATTTACACGCTCACGCCGAGCAACGACAAGTCCCCTGTGGATTAACAGGTCCAGGGACGGCTTCACGCCGGTCAGAAAAAACCCCGCAGCTGCGGGGTTTTTTTTCAGGCCTGGCTCACCTTCATCAGTCCATAGCGCATGACCATGCGCAGCAGATCCACCTCGCTGCGCGTACCCAGCTTTTCGTAAATGCGGTACTTGTAGGTGGCGACGGTCTTGGGGCTGAGACACAGTATGTTGGCAATATCCGGCACCCGTTTACCTTCCGTGAGCTTCTGCATAACCTCCAGTTCGCGCGCGGAAAGCCCATCAAATGGGGACTCAGACGTACCCGGAAGAATGGACAAGGCAAGCTGCTTGGCAGCCTCGCTGCCGATGTAGCGGCGGCCATTGCTTACCGTGGTGACAGCCCTGATCAACTCTTCCGGCTCGCAATCCTTGGTCAGGTAGCCGACCGCACCGGCTCCCAGCAATCGCGTTGGATAGGGTGACTTGGCGTGCGAGGCCAGGACAATGACCCGCGATGAGGCGTGCGTACGTTGCAGGCGCCCGGTCAGCTCAAAAGCAGACAAGCGGGGCAAGGTAAGGTCGAGCAGCACCACATCCGGTGGATCACTGCGACATCGTCGCAGCGCCTCTTCACCGCTGGAAGCTTCTGAAATGGTTTTAATGGCCGGGCTGTCTTCGAGAATTCGACGCAGGCCGGCACGGACGAGATCGTGGTCGTCCACGATGAGTACATGGATCATGATTTCTCCCCTTCATGCAATGATCCAATAACAGCAATCCCTTATGGGCCGCACTCCGAACCCCTTCGGCGCGACCCGGCGAATCAACCTCCTGTCTTGACCCTCTGATGACCCTTTTTCATATTAGGCGCTGGACAAAGAACCTGCAGCCTTGCGGGGCATTTTCAGCGCAAAAATACCTGAATCCACTACAAATCCGCGGCATTTTCCTACACGGACCGCTTGGACAGGCCCAAAAAAAGCCCGGATGGCGGCGCCATCCGGGCGTGAGAAACAAGCACTAACGCAGGATCAGGGTCCCGACTGCTCCCCTGCTCCGATCAGGTACTCCTGGAAGAACAGCACCGTGGCCTGCTGGTAAATGTCACGGTTTTCCTTGCGACGGTAGCCATGACCCTCGTTGAGCGCATTCATGTACCAGACCTCCGATCCCTGCTCGCGCAGCGCCGCCACGATCTGCTCCGCCTCGGTGACCGGCACGCGCGGATCATTCTGGCCCTGGACCACGAACATGGGCACGCTGATTTTCTCAACGTTGTTCAGGGGGCTGATGGTCTGCAGGTGCGCGCGCATTTCCGGATCACGTTCATCGCCGTACTCAACACGGCGCAGGTCGCGGCGATAGTCCTGGGTATTTTCCAGGAAGGTCACGAAGTTGCTGATGCCGACAATGTCGACGGCTGCCTTGAGGCGGTCGCTGTAGTGCACCGCGCTGGCCAGCACCATGTAGCCGCCGTAGCTGCCGCCGAACACGGCGACGCGGTTCTCGTCGAGATCAGGCTGCGTGGCAATCCAGTCCAGCAGAGCGCCGATATCCTTTACCGAGTCCTCGCGTTGAAAGCCGTTATCCAGGCCCATGAAGGTCTTGCCATAACCGTCCGAGCCGCGCACGTTCGGACTGATCACGGCCGCTCCCAGGGTTTTTATCCACAACTGGTAGGTGCTGCTGAAGTTCGGTCGGGACTGGCTCTCCGGACCGCCATGAATCTGGATAATCACCGGGAACGGGCCGTCACCCTCGGGCTTGTACACCCAGGCCGGAATGGAATCCGGACCGCCCTCACCGCTATCGAAGGTCGGGTAGGAAATCAGCTCGGGGACCACGAAGGTCTCGGTGTCCAGACCGCCCACCTCGCTGTAGGTCCAACGGGTAATGTCGCCGTAAGCCAGCATGTTCTCTTCGTCCAGGTCCAGCACAAAGCTGTCACTTGGCGTCTGCGGCGTGTTCAGGGTCATGCCAAGGCGATCGCCGCCCGGGGAGAAATTCAGCCCGCCGACCAGGCCGGTAGGCAGACCCTCCACCGGCCCAAAGGCCCGCGTTTCCATGTCAATCAGATAAAGGCGGGAAAAGCCGTTTTCATTAACGGTAAAAGCGCCCCGCGTCCGGTCATCACTGATCGCGCCGCCCTCAACGTGCCAGGGAATGTCGCCGGTGATGATCTCCGGTTCGGCGCCCGGCTCCAGGGACTGCCAGGCAAGCTGCTGAAACTCGCCAAACTGGTCGGTAATGAAGTAGAAACCTTCGGCCTCCGGTCAAAACCAAACGGAACATTGGAAGACGGGGTTTCGCCACCGCCGGCAAGCAGTCTCAGCTCGCCGGACTCCAGGTCCAGCAGGAGAATGCGTGAGTCTGCATTGCCCACATAGTTGGCAATCAGCAGCTTCTGGTTGTCCGGCGCAAAGTCAGCGGCACCCCACCAGGTGCCATCCGGGGATTCGAGTACGATGCTGGCGGACTCCGGGTTATCAACCTCCATCATCCAGACGTCATTCGAGGCGCCGTTGCGGCGTGTTGACTGGTAGGCGATCACCTCACCGCTGCGGTCCCAGACCACGGCCCCGTTGCGAGATTCACCATCGGTGAGCATGACCGGGTCTTCGGAACTGTCGGGATCCATCAGGAAAATCTGGGAGAATTCGCTGCCCCCGGCATCCATGGTGAAAATCATTTTCGAGCCGTCCGGCTGACGCGAAACGCCGCCCGGCGGTTCATCAAAAAAAGTGATTTGCGAGCGGGCGCCGCCGGGCTGCGCGACATAGTGGATTTGCGCAACATCGCCAAAACGCGTCGAGATGTAGATGCCCTCACCTTCTTCGTCCCACTCCTGGAATCCGGCGGAGCGAACGTTCTGGTAACGATTCAGGTCGTTGACGATGACCTGGGGAATTTCCGGGATCCCTTCCATGACGAGCTGGCCGTTGTTCTCGGTCCGCTGGTCGACATCCGCAAAAACCGCCGGGGCGGGACCCAGGCACAGCGCGATGGAAGCCGCGCAAAGAATGGCTCGTTTCATTACAGACTCCATGGTGAATTCAGCCGCGTAGCTTAACGCACCTCGCGGTAAATTGGGGTTATGAACGGGTCATGGCGCCTGCGCCCTTGCCAAACCATATTCGAAACAGGCCTTAACTATTTGTCAAAACGAAAAAAATAGCCTATAAAGGACGTCTTGCATGGAAGCAATGAGGTATCCAAGGATGGAGCGCCTGATTATTGCCGCGTCTGACCGTCGGCGATTATTTCGTAACGGGGAACCTGCCCCGGACCCCATCAACCCCATCGTGTTCGGTTACGGCCGCCCGCGCCGGCGGCGTATGCACTGGGTGATTGCTTTTGTCCTGATGTTCGGCATGGGCGCCATCAGCCTGGCGGGACAGTTTGTCGCACCGGATACGACGCAGCCCCGCATGGAGACTGCCACCGGTGAAGCGCGGGACTGGCTGAGGGGGCCTTAAGGTCTCAAATCAGAGCAGCGCCGCGGTCAGCGTCACGCGTCTGTTCAAAGCGGTGAGCTATCGAGCCGGAGCACCGGGCGCCTGGGGCAATGCCTCGGTAGCACCGTTTTTTATGCCCGGCGCGGACTCCTGCAGCGCCACCGACCATGCGAGCATGGCAAGGGTACCTATGAGCAGAAGTACAACCAGGATTTTTGCTGTTTTCATTAGGCGTCTCGAGATCTTTTAGCTTTTATCGGGCGTAGTGGATTATCCCGTACTTCCCGGGCATCGAGCCGGGGTTCTGATCCGGGCACTCGCTGCATCAAATAAAAAGGCCCCGCGCTGCGGGGCCTTTTTATTTGGCGGAGAGGGTGGGATTCGAACCCACGAAGGGCTCTCACCCTTGCTGGTTTTCAAGACCAGTGCATTCAACCGCTCTGCCACCTCTCCTAAACCTGATTGACGGTACGGTTAAACCTGATTGTACCGTTTTCACACATGCCTGAAGCTTCAGTCATGAGGCGCGGCATGATACTGGAATTTTCCGTGACGGGCCAGTCCCGATGGGGATGGTGGCCCGGGAACTGCGTTTCATTTACAGTAGCGCACTGGCGTTAAACGGGCCGGAACTTTCCTTGTAAATGTCCGCCTAATCCATTGAATTTATCACGTTTAGGAGCCATATCCTGACCATGAACCAACCTTACTATGCACAAACCGTCCAGCGTCTAGACGCCGTGACGATGAACCGGGTGCTGCGCAACACGTACATGTTGCTCGGCATGACCTTGTTGTTTGCCGCCGCGATGGCCGGCGTTGCCATGGCGCTGAACTGGCCGCCACTGGGCCTGATGACCCTGGTGGGTTATTTCGGCCTGCTGTTTCTGACCACCAAGCTGCGTAACAGCGCCTGGGGCATCGTGTCCTGTTTCGCCCTGACCGGCTTCATGGGCGCGACCCTGGGGCCGATCATCGGTCTGTACATGACCATGTTCGCCAATGGCAGCCAGCTGGTGATGCTCGCCGCAGGCAGCACGGCGGTGGTGTTCCTGGCGATGTCCGGGATTGCGCTTACCAGCAAGCGGGATTTCTCCTTCATGGGCAAGTTCCTGATGGTGGGCCTGATCGTGGGCTTCGTCGCATCGCTGGGCGCGTACTTCTTCCAGTTCCAGCCGCTGATGCTGGCCGCCAGCGCCATGTTCGCGCTGCTGTCCTCCGGGCTGATCCTCTGGCAAACCCAGCAGATCGTCCAGGGCGGCGAGACCAACTACATCATGGCCACCGTTACGCTGTTCGTGAGCATCTACAACATCTTCAGCAGCCTGCTGCACCTGTTCGGATTCGCATTCGGCGAAGAGTAGGCGCCCCCAGGCTGAACGAGAAAGCCCGCCACCGGCGGGCTTTTTTGTGGGCAGGGTCAGCCCGGTTCTGACCGTAACTGCTACGATGAGGCAATCGCCGAAAACCAGCATGGACCCTTGAGGAGAACCCCTTGACCACCTGTGTCATTCGCCTGGAACAGAAAGAAGACCGCGGGGAGATCAAGCACCTGCATGAAGCGGCGTTTGGCAGGCGCTTTGAGGCCAGCCTGGTGGACGTACTGCGGCGCAATGCGCGGCCTTACCTGGGGCTGGTGGCGATCTCGAAGGATGGCCTGATCGGGCATCTGCTGTTCACCCCGGTCCACTGCGAATCGCAGCCGGAGGCGCGCCTGCTCGGCCTGGCGCCCATGGCCGTGTTACCGCCCTTCCAGCGGCAGGGCATCGGCACGCGGCTGCTCAGGGGCGGCCTGAGCGCGGCGCGCGACACCGGCGCACGTGCAGCGCTTGTCCTGGGCGATCCGGCCTTCTATGGACGCTTTGGCTTTACCCCGGCCGCGGCGCATGGCCTGCATTGCGCCTGGGAGGTGCCGGCAGACGCGTTCATGGTTCAGCCGCTGAACGCCCCGGGGCTTGATGGTCTCAACGGACTGATCAGCTACCACGGCGCCTTCGATGGAGAAGGCATCGCAACAACGGTCTGAGGCCATGCCGGTGATATCACGTGTTGCCGTGCTGGCGTTGATGACCGGCCTGTTCAATGTAGTGGCGGGCGCCGGCCCACTGTCGGCGGACACGATCCGGGTCGCGGTGGCGAGCAATTTCGCCCCCACGCTACGCGTTCTGCAGCCGGATTTCGAATCACGGTCCGGCCACACCCTGGTCCTGTCTGCGGGTTCCACCGGCAAGCACTATGCGCAGATCCTGCAGGGCGCGCCCTACGCGGTGTTTCTTGCCGCCGACGAAGAGCGGCCGGAACTGCTGGAACGCGAAGGCGCAGCTGTCCCCGGCAGTCGCTTCACCTACGCGCTCGGACGGCTCGCGCTGTGGGCCCCGGACGGCGGCTCAAACGGTACGGGCCTTACTCCGATGGACCGGCTCACGGCGCAGCCGACACCGCAACTGGCCATCGCCAACCCGCGCCTGGCCCCCTACGGCGCGGCAGCGGAGGCGTTTTTACGCCATGAAGGACTGTGGGATGCAACACAGACCCGGCTGGTCATGGGCGAGAACGTTGGCCAGGCCTTCCAGTTCGTGGCCACCGGCGCGGTGCCGCTGGGGCTGGTGGCCCTTGCCCAGGTAAAAACACTCGAACGATCCACAGCAGAACCGGCCGGCGACAGCCTGCTGGTCATAGACCAAGGCCTGTATCCGCCGATCAGGCAGCAGGCGGTGCTGCTGCAGGATGCTGCCGGCGCGCGTGCATTTCTTGCCTGGCTGAAAAGTCCGGAAGTGCGCGACCGGCTGGCGGATTTTGGCTACGATGCCCCCCATGCTGAGCCCTGATGACTGGCAGGCCCTGGCCCTGACGCTGCAACTGGCGGCGGTGAGCACCGCCGTGTTGCTGCTGATTGGCACACCGCTGGCCTGGTGGCTGGCGCGCAGCCGGGCGCGGGCAAAGTTTCTTGCCGAGGCCCTGGTGGCCATGCCCCTCGTGCTGCCGCCGACCGTGCTGGGCTTTTACCTCCTGCTGTTGCTGGGCGCCCGCGGACCGGTTGGTGAGTTCATGGCCGGAATTGGGCTGCAACCCCTCGCCTTTACGTTTAGCGGGCTGGTGATCGGCAGCGTGGTCTACTCCCTGCCGTTCGTCGTGCAACCGATCCAGGACGCCTTCCTGCGCATGGGCAACCGTCCGCTCGAGGTCGCCGCAACGCTGGGCGCGGGCCCCCTGGACCGCTTCTTCACGGTTGCCCTGCCCCTGGCCCGCCCCGGTTTACTGACCGGCGCCGTGCTGGGCTTTGCCCACACGCTGGGCGAGTTTGGCGTCGTGCTGATGATCGGCGGCAACCTGCCCGGGGAGACCCGCGTGGCGTCCATTGCTATCTACGAGCACGTGGAGAGCCTCGATTACGGCGCCGCGCATGGCCTGTCCCTGGTCCTGTTGTTGATGTCTTTTACCCTGCTGGTGGCCATTTACGCGCTCAACCGGCAAACACGGATCATGCGCCTGTGAGCATCGAGATCCGCCTGCAACGGACGCTCGGGGACTTCTCACTCGACGTGGACTTCGCTGTACCCGGGACCGGCGTCACCGCCCTGTTCGGACCCTCGGGGGCCGGCAAAACGCAGACTTTGCGGGCCGTCGCCGGCCTGGAAGCGATCCCCGGCGGCGTGGTGATCATCAACAACCAGGTCTGGCAGCAGGAAAGCCAGTTCCGGCCGCCGCAGCAGCGGGCCGTGGGTTATGTATTCCAGGAGGCCAGCCTGTTCGAGCACCTGGACGTGGCCGGCAATATCGACTTCGGCATCCGGCGGCGGGGCAAGCGTGATGCCGCCCACCGGCAGGGGCTGATTGATCTGCTGGATCTCGGCCCCCTGCTCCAACGCCGGACAACCACCCTGTCCGGTGGCGAGCGCCAGCGCGTCGCCCTGGCCCGCGCCCTCGCCCCGCAGCCGGAATTGCTGCTGATGGACGAACCGCTGTCCGCGCTGGACCAGGCGCGCAAGGCGGAGATCATTCCCTACCTGGACGCGCTCACCCGGCAGCTGGAGATTCCGGTCCTGCTGGTCAGCCACGACCACGGCGAAGTCGCGCGCCTTGCCAGCCACCTGGTGCTGATCAGTAAGGGCCGGGTATTGGGCAGCGGGCCGCTGAACGAGATGCTGACCCGGCTGGACCAGTCCCTGGCGCTGGAGAAGGATGCAGGCGCCGTGCTGGAGGGTACCGTCGCAGCACTGGAGGAACCCTGGGGGCTGGCCGCTGTAGACGCGGGTGGCGAGCGCCTGCTGCTGCCTGCCAACGACCTGTCACCCGGCGACCGGGTCCGGCTGCAGATTGCGGCGCGGGATGTGAGCCTGGCGCTGGAGCCTGCCGGCAACAGCAGTATTCTGAATATCCTGCCGGTTGAGATCACCCGCCTGGCGGCCGATGGCCCGCTGGTGAATGTGCGTCTGAAAACCACCGACGGCAGCACGCTGCTCAGCCGCATCAGTGGCAAGTCCGCCGCCGAACTGGGCCTGGAACCCGGCATGAAACTTCATGCGCAGGTCAAGGGCATCGCGCTGCTGTCCTGAGTCGTGGCGGCCCGCAGCGGAGCCAGCCGCCGGGGTGTCAGGTGTTGATGACTTCCTGGCCCCCAAGATAGGGCTGCAGCACGTCCGGTACGCGAACCGAACCGTCCTGCTGCTGGTAGTTTTCCAGTACCGCGATCAGCGTACGACCCACCGCCAGGCCGGAGCCGTTCAGCGTGTGCACCAGTTCCGGCTTACCCGTCTCCGGGTTACGCCAGCGTGCCTGCATACGCCGCGCCTGGAAGTCACCGCAGTTGGAGCAGGAAGAAATCTCGCGGTAGGCGCCCTGCCCCGGCAACCAGACTTCCAGGTCATAGGTCTTGCGCGCGGAAAAGCCCATGTCGCCGGTGCACAACATCACTTTCCGGTAGGCCAGGCCCAGCTTTTTCAGGATGGCCTCGGCATGACCGGTCAGGCGCTCCAGCGCCTCCATGCTGTCCTCCGGGCGGGTGATCTGCACCAGCTCGACCTTTTCGAACTGGTGCTGGCGGATCATGCCGCGCGTGTCCTTGCCGTGGGAGCCGGCCTCGCGGCGGAAACACGGCGTCTGGGCGGTGAATTTCAATGGCAGCAGGTCAGCGTCGATGATGTCGCCGGCCACCAGGTTGGTCATGGGCACCTCGGCGGTGGGCACCAGGTAGCGCGGCGGCTCGTCCGTGGTGGCGAAGGCGTCGTCGCCAAACTTCGGCAGCTGTCCCGTGCCCAGCATGGCGTCCCCGTTGACCAGGTAAGGCAGATACACCTCCTCGTAGCCATGCTCGCCGGTCTGCACATCCAGCATGAACTGCGCCAGGGCGCGGTGCAGGCGCGCCAGGGGACCGCGTAAAACGGTGAAGCGGGCGCCGGCCAGCTTGGCGGCGGATTCCGGGTCCATGAGGCCCTGCCGGGCGCCGATTTCAACGTGGTCGCGGGGCTCAAAGTCAAATTCGGGAATCTCACCCCAGCGGGTGACCTCCCGGTTGTCCGCCTCATCCTTGCCCACCGGGACCTCAGCGGCCGGCAGGTTGGGCATACCCAGTTGCCAGGCCTGCTGCTCATCCCGGATAGCGCGAAAGGCTTCCTCCAGCTCGTCCAGCTCCGTGCCCAGGCGGCTGACCTCGTCCAGCAGCGGCTGGATATCCTCCCCCCGCGATTTTGCCAGGCCGATGGATTTGGACTTGCTGTTACGTTCGGCCTGCAACTCCTGCAAGCGCGCCTGGGTGTCCTTGCGGCGTAACTCCAGCGCCTCGTAGGCCGGAATATCAAGTTCATAGCCGCGCGTGGCCAGGGCCTCGGCAACGGCCTGGGTTTCGGTTCTCAGCAGGATCGGGTCGAGCATGGGGTATTCCGGTACAGGGGATTAAGGCGGCATTGTAACGCCATGGGCGGCGGTTTACCGCCCGCTCACGGCCTTGTGTTGACGGGGTTTAGTCCGGCGCATATTCCGCGGGCACATCACCGAGCAGGTCCACGCCGTCCGGCGGCGTAAACAGGAAATAATCTTCGGGTATTTCAGGATTGCGTTCGACCTCGTCAAATTCCATTTCCGTGCGCAGCCCGAAGCTGTCTTCCAGCATCAGCCGCGTCAGCTGACCGCCGGTGAACACCAGCACCAGCCGCTCAAACGGCGCGTCCGCATCCCGGGCCGCCAGTTGCAGCATCTGGCTGCCGGTCAGGGTGCCCAGTTCGGTAACCTGGTATTTCTCGTCCAGCCCGTCCGGATTGGTCAGCAACAACAGCGGGCTGTCGGCCGCTGCCCCGCCCTGTTCCCGCACGGTGACCTGCTCGAGGCTCTCGTCATAAATCCATACATGACGCCCGTCAGCCACGATCAGTTCGGGAAAATCACCCTCGTAATACCAGCGAAAGCGGTCCGGGCTTTGCAGCCAGACTTCGCCGCTGCCCTGGTCCATGACCTCGCCATCCTGGGAAATGACCAGCTGTCGAAACCGCGCCCGCATGCCCTCCAGGCCCTCGCTGTAGGTATCCAGCGTATCCCGGGCACTGACCGGATCAGCACGCTCCTGCGCCGGGGCTGCCAGGGAAAACAGGACCAGGATCGCGAACAGGACCAGGTGGTTGCCGATGCGCTGCCAGCTCATCTCAATCCCTGGGGGGCGGTGGCGCCAGGACCTCGCGCTGTCCATTATGCTCGGGCGCACTGACCACGCCGGCCTCTTCCATTTCCTCGATGATCCGCGCGGCGCGGTTGTAGCCGATCCGGAGCTGCCGCTGGACGCTGGAAATGGACGCGCGCCGGGACTCGGTAACCCAGGCGACCGCCTGGTCATAGAGTTCGTCCTGTTCCGCGTTGCTGCTTTCCGGTAAACCTGCGGCATTGATGGTCATCCCGTCAGTGGTGGTCTGTGTCTCACTGAGAACACCTTCAACGTAGTCTGGTTCCCCGAACTGCTTGAGATACTCCACCACCGCATGCACCTCGTGATCGTCCACAAAGGCGCCGTGGACGCGATCAGGAATAGCGGTTCCCGGCGGCAGGTAGAGCATGTCGCCATGGCCCAGCAGCTGCTCGGCGCCCATCTGGTCAAGAATGGTCCGCGAATCGACCCGGGACGATACCTGGAAGGCGATGCGGGTCGGTACATTGGCCTTGATCAGGCCGGTAATCACGTCCACGGACGGACGCTGGGTCGCCAGGATCAGGTGGATTCCCGAGGCGCGCGCCTTTTGCGCCAGGCGGGCGATCAACTCGTCAATTTTCTTGCCGACGATCATCATCATGTCGGCAAGCTCATCGATGATCACCACGATGAACGGCAAGGGCTCGAGCATCGGCGGATCGGTCAGCCCCAACTCCTCGTTGATCGTGTAGAGCGGGTCAGCCAGCGGCTGCCCGGCCTCCGCCGCCTCGCGCACTTTCTTGTTGAAACCGGCCAGGTTGCGCACACCCATGGCGGCCATGAGCCGGTAGCGGCGCTCCATTTCCGCCACGCACCAGCGCAGCGCGTTGGCCGCCTCCTTCATGTCCGTGACCACCGGGGCCAGCAGATGCGGAATGCCCTCGTAGATCGACAATTCGAGCATCTTCGGGTCCACCATGACCAGGCGCACGTCCTCGGGGCCCGCCTTGTACAGCAGGCTCAGAATCATCGCGTTCAGCGCCACGGACTTGCCGGAGCCGGTGGTGCCGGCGACCAGCAGGTGCGGCATCTTGGCCAGGTCGGCAACCTGCGGACGCCCGGCAATCGATTTACCCAGCGCCAGGGTCAGCGGTGATTTGGACTTGTCATAGACCTCGGATTTGAGGATCTCCGACAGGTAGACGATCTGCTTCTTCGTGTTCGGAATTTCCAGGCCAATCGTGGACTTGCCGGGAATGACCTCCACCACGCGCACCGACACCACGCTCAGGCCGCGCGCCAGGTCCTTGGACAGGTTCGAAATCTGCGACGATTTGACCCCGGCCGCCGGCTCCAGCTCAAAGCGCGTGATCACCGGTCCGGGAAAGACCTCGACCACGTCAACCTGCACGCCAAAATCGGCCAGCTTGAGTTCCACCTGCCGTGACAGGGCTTCCAGCGCTTCTGCGCTGTAGCCGGATACCTGCTCCGGCGGATCATCGAGCATTTGCAGCGGCGGCAACTTGTCCGCCGGCAGATCCTCGAACAGGATCTGCTGCTTTTCCTTGACCACGCGCTCGCTTTTCTGCGGGGGCGCCTGCTGCTGGATCTGCGGTTCGATGCGCGGTTTGGACTTGGTTTTACGCCGCACCGTGTCCGCCTTGCGGACTTCCTCGCGGTGGGCCTTGGCGCGCCGGCCCGCGAACCAGTCGCGCATGCCGGCGATCCGCGCCATTACCCACTCCAGCGCGGTCAGGGTGTATCTGCCGATCATGTCCATGACCCAGAACCAGGACAGGCCCGTGTAGAGGGTGATGCCAACCAGCATGAAAGCAAACAGGAACAGGGTGGAACCGAGCATGCCGGTGGTGCGCAACAGCGGTTCCGCCACCAGGTCACCCACCACGCCGCCACCGTCCGCCGGCATAACCTCCGCCAGCGGATTGGAGTGCAGGTCCTGGAGCCCGGTGGTCGCAAGCAGGAACAGGATCAGGCCGCTGATCCGCGCCACCCAGCCGAACCAGCCCTCGCTTGGACCGCTTTCCTTGTCCGCATAGATACGCCAGCCCGCGTAGACCAGCAGCGGCGGCACCAGGTAGGCCACGTAGCCGAAAGCCAGCAGCAGAAAACGCGCCAGCCAGGCGCCCACGACGCGGCCGATGTTCTGCACCGTATCGGCAGCGGCCGGCTGAAACGGCCCGGGATCCAGCGGGTGGTAGGTCAACAGGCAAGCCAACAGGTAGACCGCTGCCAGGATCGACAGCAGAAACGCGCTCTCCTGCAGACGCCGCATCATCGGATGCTCGGTCAGCGGCGGGCCTTTAAGGGTGGTTTTGCGTGCTTGGGCCAATCTGAGAAATCTTTTTAATTTTCAAGCCTAGCTTATTGTATCTATTCGGAGACTTGGCAACCAGCGAGGCCAAAGCATCGCCGTCTGCCCACCCCGGGCGCAATTGATTAGCGGAAGTTCGTGTGCCGTGGCGCCATTCGGAATTGCCTGCCAGACCTTCTTGACCTGCCCGAATCGGGTAGAATCGCAGCCCTTGAATCGGACCCGCCCGCCACAAGCTAAGGCATTCGATTAAGCCAGTTTGGCGAGCCCAGGCATCAAGTCTGTGCGGGGTTCCGGCGCCACCCTTCCCACGGGAGAGCAGTATACATGAGCGAAATGCAACACCGCCGTCTTTTGATCCTCGGATCCGGCCCTGCCGGCTACACCGCCGCCATCTACGCCGCGCGCGCCAACCTGGCGCCGGCAGTGGTGACCGGCATGCAGCAGGGTGGTCAGTTGACCATCACCACCGATGTGGATAACTGGCCGGGTGACGTGGAGGGCCTGCAGGGACCGGACCTGATGGACCGGATGCTGCGCCACGCGGAACGCTTTGACACGGAGATGATCTTTGATCACATCCATACCGCTGACCTGTCCAGGCGGCCCTTCGTGCTGGAAGGCGACTCGGGCAAGTACAGCTGCGACGCGCTCATTATCAGCACCGGCGCCAGCGCCCGGTATCTCGGACTGCCCTCGGAGGAGGCCTTCATGGGACGCGGGGTATCAGCCTGCGCCACCTGCGACGGTTTCTTCTACCGCGGCAAAAAGGTCGCCGTGGTGGGCGGCGGCAACACCGCCGTGGAAGAAGCGCTGTACCTGTCCAACCTCTGCGAGGAGGTGGTCCTGGTGCACCGCCGCGACGAGCTTCGTGCCGAGAAAATCATGCAGGACAAGCTGTTTGACCGCGCCAAAAACGGCAACGTCACCCTGCTCTGGGACCACGTGGTGGAAGAGGTCGTGGGCGACGCGCAGGGCGTAACCGGGCTGGATGTGAAAAACGTCAAGAACGGGGAAGTCTCCCGCCTGGACCTGCACGGCGTGTTCATTGCAATCGGCCATACGCCCAACACGGAAATCTTCAAGGGCCAGCTGGACATGAAGGACGGCTACATCAAGATCCACAGTGGCACCGATGGCATGGCCACGCAGACCAGCGTACCCGGCGTCTTTGCCGCAGGGGACGTGGCGGATCATGTGTATCGCCAGGCGGTCACCTCGGCGGGCTTCGGATGCATGGCCGCCCTGGACGCCGAAAAGTGGCTGGATGACTAAGACGCAGGGAAACGCAACACCCTGCCCGAATGGATCATGAGTCGCTGCTCATAATGGGCCTGTCATGATTCACCGGCCGTGATTCCACGCCTCGGAGACGCGCCGGACGCCCCGTTCCCGCCCCCGGCGCAAGCCCTGCAAGAACCGGACGGCCTGCTGGCCTGGGGCGGCGACCTGAGCCCGGGCCGCCTGCTGCGGGCCTATGCACGCGGCATCTTTCCCTGGTACTCGGAAGACGACCCCATCCTCTGGTGGTGCCCGCAGCAACGCTGCATCATCAAAACCGGCGCCGTGCACGTATCCCGCCGCCTGCACCGGCAATTGCAGCGCAGCGCCTGGCATGTCACCGCGGATCTGGCCTTCGGACAGGTGGTATCCGGCTGCGCCACGCGCGCGGTCTTCCACCTGGATCATGCCGGAAATGATGGAAGCCTACGAGCTAACTGCATCGCCTGGGCTTTCGCACATTCCATCGAAGTCTGGGACCAGGAAACGCTGATCGGCGGGCTCTACGGTGTCGCCCTGGGCAGGATGTTCTTCGGCGAATCCATGTACAGCGCGCGCAGCAATGCCAGCAAAGTGGTTCTGGTTGAGCTGTGCCGCGTCCTGGAACACTGGGGCTTCAGCTGGATGGACTGCCAGGTGCCCAACCCGCACCTGTTTCGCATGGGCGCAGAGCGGATTGAAAGGGCGGAATTCCTGGCCGGGGTCCGGCACCGGGTCAGCCAGCATGAGGAGCCGGGACCCTGGACCCGCCGTTTCAGCGAATCGCTCGAGGCCTTGGGCGGCGGTTCCGCGGCCTCCTGAATCAGACTATTCGCTGGCCGCCCCGACGACCGCCGCCGGGGTCTTCAAGCAGCAGGTAGATGTGTGTCTCCAGCGCCTCCGGGGCGGTATCCGCCGGATCGGTGATGTAGTGCTCCCAACTGGTGCCGGACAAGCGGTGGCCATGCGCCGCCGCCCAGGCTTCCGCCCGCTGGTAGCTCGCCAAAGTGTCTGCATACGACCCCCGGTGAATCACGCGCACCGCAGCGCCACCCGGGGACAGGCCGACATCCACCCGCGAGCCCTCCGGGGCGGGAAAAAGCGGTGGCGCCAGCAAGGGAATGGCCGCCTCGTAAGACAGCCGGGGTGTATCCGCAGCATGGGTGATCGCCAGCGGTTCACCGCCGAGCCGGGCGCCGGTCACCAGCGCCCAGTTGGCGATCTCAAGATAGGCATCCGCCAGCGCAGCGGCGATGGACTCAGGGTCTGTCCCGGTTATGCCGCTCACGCGGGCCACCTCCAGCGGCGGCGCCTCGAGCAGGGCGATCTCAGCGCCGGAAAAATCCGCGGGCGGCAGCGATTCGACATAGGTCTTCAGGCCTGCCAGCCCGCGCTCCAGGTCCTCGCCGACCCAGCGTTGCAGAAACAGTCCGAAATAGCGCCCCAGCAGCCCGTCGAAAAAGCCCTGGCCCCGGGTTACATCCGTGCTGAACTGCCAGCGCACGCGACTTGCCAGCTGATCTCCGGAAATCAGGAACCGGGCAGTGGCGTCGCCCTGCGGTCCGCTGTGGAGATCCAGGTCAATCCTTCGCCAGGGTTCACTGACAACGATCTCCTGCCAGCCGGTTCCCAGCCGCGCGGGGTCACCGGACCATTCAAGGCGGGCCCCTGCCCCCTGCGCCGCGCCGGAGCGTTCAAATTCCACCCCGGGATCCAGTGCCCGCCAGGACGACCACTGTTCGAAGCTGCGGAAGCTGTTGAGCACCGTGAACACCGTCGAAACGGGTCGTTGAATCACGATTTCCCGCTCCACGGTGACTTCCCGGGGCAACAGGAATCCACCGGCGGCGGCAGCCAGCAACAGCGTCGCGAGAATGATGAGAAACCATCGCATGGCCGGGCGCCGAATCGCTAGGACTTGTCTTGCGGGCGGTTGACGAGGCCGCCTTCCTCGTCAGGAAACCGGGCATCGTTGCCCAGGTCCGGCGGCTCCGGAAACCAGTCCGGCACGCTGTCATCATCTTCCCAGTCATAGCGTTTCAGCGGCACCTTGTCCCAGTCCCGGAAAGCGAACGCCAGGGCCACGCCCAGCACGGCGCCGGACAGGTGTAACTCCCAGGACATCTGGGGCCGGATGGGCAACACGCCCCAGATCATGGAGCCGTAGAGGAACCACACGATCAGCGACACCCCGACAGAGCGCATGTCACGGCGGAACAGTCCGCTGACAAAGGCAAACGCCAGCAAGCCGTAGACGAACCCGCTGGCCCCGATATGGATACTGGGTCGCCCGATCATCCAGCCCAACACGCCGGAGCCGATCCAGACGATCGGGATCACCCGCAACGCGCTGTTCGGGTACAGGTACAGCACGGCGGTCAGGCTCACCAACAGGGGCAAGGTGTTGGAGAACAGGTGCTCGAAATTGCTGTGCAGGAGTGGCGCGGTAAGCAGCCCCAGCAGACCCTGCGCATCGCGCGGACGCAGGCCGTAGCGCTGCAGATCGAGGTCAAGATAGGCGTTGCTCAGCCAGATGAACCAGATCACGGCCGTGACCGCGACCGCCAGGCGAACCGCCAGGGCGAAATTGCTGGCAGCACGCTCGGAAGCGATGTACTCCGGGTCCGGTTTGTGCAATTGCATCAGGCTTTTCCGGCGGGCATCGCCGAGGCAATCAGGTCACGGGCCGCTACGGCCAGGTCCCGGCTGTCCTTGCCGGCCGGGTCGATGGGTGGGTGAATCACGATCCGCGCCCTGCCCGGCCGGACCCGCAGGGATTGAGGCGGCAGAATCTCGCGCGTACCCAGCAGCGTCAGCGGCAGGACCGGGAGCTGCTGGTCCGCCGCGAGACGGAATGCGCCTTTCTTGAAAGGCTTGAGGCGCCCGTCAATGCTGCGCGTGCCCTCCGGAAAGAACAGGATGCCGACGCCGTCGCCGATGCGCTCCAGGGCCTCATTGATGGATGTTCGCGCCGCCTCGGGATTGGAACGGTCCACGAAGATATGACCAACTTTCTCGCAGGCGATACCGATGCCCGGCAGCTTGCGCAACTCCTGTTTCATGACCCAGCGCAGATCCAGTCCCAGCCAGCCGTAAACCAGCAGAATGTCATACTGGCTCTGGTGGTTGCACACCACCACGTAGGTCTGCTTCGGATCGATCAGTTCACGCCCTTCCACGCTCACCCGCATCGGGGTCAGCCAGCCGATGACGCGCGCCCACAGCCCGCCGACCTGGGCAGAGCCGAAGCGCTGGGATATCAGGATGGCGGAAATCGCCGCGACCCAGCCACAGAGAAAGGACCAGAGAAAGGCAAAGGGAATCAGGAACAGGTAGGCGTAGCACGCGTAGAGGAAGTTGGTAACAGGTTTCAAGGCAACCTCCGGAAGGCTGAATTCGCGAGACTATCTCCTGCCTCCGGGTAGCGCAAGGGTGGGTTCACGCCGGCGCCCGCGGCAGGTCAGGAACAGTGAAAAGGGGCGTGGCAGCTGCCACGCCCCTGTACGTCAGCCTCTGAACCGGGGTTCAGGCGGCTTTGTCTTCCGCGTCCTTGTTGACATCGATCAGGCGGGCGCTGCCACTGCCGATCTCGATCTTGCGGGGCTTCATCGCCTCGGGGATTTCCCGTTCCAGGTTGATGTGCAGCAAGCCGTTCTCCAGGGCTGCGCCGGTCACACGAACATGGTCAGCAAGGTTGAAGCGCCGCTCGAAAGCGCGGTTAGCGATGCCGCGATGCAGGAAACGTCCGCTGTCAGTATCGTCCTCGTCTTCACGCTTGCCGGAAACGGTCAGCGTGTTCTGTTCCGAGGTGATCTCCAGGTCGCCTTCACCGAAGCCGGCGACGGCCATGGTGATGCGATAGCGGTTTTCGTCTTCGGCAAGGATATTGTACGGCGGATAGCCGCCACCCTGCTCGCCACGCTGTGCTGCGGACAGCAAGGATGCGAGCCGGTCAAAGCCAATGGAATTGCGGTACAGGGGTGCAAAATCAAACGTCGTCATAACCGTGATCTCCTTTGAAGCATTACGGTGGTTGGTGCCCGCCGGATGGCCGGGCGTTTCGTTACGAGCCCTTCCGGCGCCCGCGTTTCTAAAAATGGGGCTGCCTGTTTCCAGTTCAACCCCCTGCCGGGCAGAAGCCTGAATCAGGCTGGCGGTTCGTAGCGAACCGCGAGCACCTCGAACCACTGCACCCCTTCCGGCAGGTTGACCTCGACCTCGTCTCCGACGGATTTTCCCAGCAGGGCGCGGGCCACCGGCGAATCGACGGACACCCAGGCGCGCTTCGCATCCGTCTCATCGGCGCCCACGATGCGGTAGGTGCGCTGTTCACCGTTCTCAAGCGACAGCTCGACCCAGGCGCCGAAGCGCACGCGGTCCGTATCTGCCGGCGGACGGTCAACCACCTGCACCTGGTCCAGCCGTTTGCTCAGGTAGCGCACCCGCCGGTCAATTCCACCCAGTTGCTTCTTACGGTAAATGTATTCGGCATTTTCCGAGCGATCACCCTCGGCGGCTGCAGCGGCAAGCGCTTTGACCACTTCCGGGCGCTCAACTTTCCAAAGCTGCGACAGCTCCCGGCGCAGTGCGCGCGCGCCGTCGGCAGTGATGTACGGACTTGAGGCTTTTTGCGGGGCACGCCAGCGGCCCATAAGTTTCTCCCGGGACTCAAATTGTCGTGGCCGTGAGTGCGGCGACGGCTCGCTATAATCTGTGGGCAATTAATTATCACGCAACTTGTGACCATTTCCCTCCCCCTGGCGTCTGGTAGTGCAATGGCAACTCAATGGTCCGACTACGAGGTTGACGAGATCACCCTGGCGCGTGCGCGCCGGGGGGACATGTCCGCCTGTGAGCGGCTCTACCGGCAGTTTCACAAGCCGGTGTTCACCGTCACCGTGCGCATCGTGCAGTGCCGGGAGCTCGCCCGGGATGTCTCCCAGGACACCTTCATCACGGCGTTTCGCCGGATCAGGCAGTTTCGTGGCGATGCGCCCTTCTGGGGCTGGTTGCGGCGCGTGGCCGTAAACCACGCGATCAGCGCGCTGCGCAAACTGCCGAGCGCCGAACTCGTGACCTTTGACGACTACCAGGCGTCTTGTCAGGGAGCGCAGGAGCAGATCGGTCGCGCCATGGACCTGGAAGAGGCCCTGGCACAGCTCGACAAGGAAGACCGGGCGATTGTCTGGCTCTATGACGTCGAGGGCTACAAGCACTCGGAAATTGCCGAATTGTTCGGCAAAACCGAGAGTTTTTCGAAAACCCGTCTGTCCCGGGCCAGGGAGCGCTTGCGCACCCTGCTGGGTCAGGAGGACGGACTGGCGGACGAACCGGACAATGCCCGGGCGACAGCCGGGGCATGAGCACACACGGTCAGTAATGGCAACGGCCGGACAGGTACCGACCTGCCGGCAATCAAACCGAGGTAAGAACAGGCAATGAACAGCACGAACAAAGACCAGGACATTCGCGATCCCTTCGGACTGGGAGATTTGCCCTTGCTGGAGCCCGACCGGGACGGCTGGGCGCAGGTCCAGGCCAGCCTTGAAGCGGACCGGACCGGTCTGCGCAACCGGCGCCTGGGCATCGGGCTTGCCATGGCGGCCTGCCTGGTGGTGGCAGTCGGCCTGGTCGTTCGCCAGCCCGCGCCGTCGCCAGCCGGGCCGGAGCCGGTGCTAACCGCGCAGCAAACCGAAATGCCCGGCACGGAGCCCGGGGATCGGGCCGGGGCGGAACCGCTGCAGCAACTGATTGGCATGTCCCAGGTGCTGGAACAACGCCTGCGCCTGCTGCGCAACCAGACCTCGACCATGCCCTCCGAGTCAGCCGTGTACGTGACAGAACTTGAAGACCTCGTTGCCCGTGTCGATGGGCAGCTGAGCATGCAACCGGAATCCCTCGACCTGTGGACGCAACGGGTCAACCTGATGCTGGACCTGGAATACCTGTTCCAGCACCAGTTCGAACGTGAATACGGAAGGATGGCATCCCTCTGATGAGCAGGAGCAAGCACAACATGAGCACCAAGCAGAAATCCCCGGCACCGCGGCTGTTGGTTGCCGCACTGATCGCCGCACTGGCGAGCACGTCGCCGGCCTACGCCCAGCAATCCACAGCCGAGATGGACGCCGCCCGGGCAGCCGAACTCCGCGCCGTTGCGGCGCGTGAGGCAGCAACAGCGCGGCAGGCGCAAAACGCTGAGCGCCACATCGAGGCCTTGCAGGCCGCAGAAGCTGAACAGCGCGCCGCCCTGGCGGCCGTGGAAGCCGCCCGGGCGGAGCTCATGCAGCAGGCCGAGGAGAAACGCCGGCAAACCGAACAGGGACAGGCGCAGGTCCGGGAGCAGTCGCGCGTCGTCGCCGAACAGCGCGAGATGGAAGCCCGGGAGGCGCGGGAGCTGAGCGAGGTAAAGCGGGAACTGGAACGCGCCCACGCCAATCTGCGCCGTGCTTCCCAGGAAGTTGCACAGGTGCACAGGGAACTGCACCGGGCCGATCGTGCCCTGGCGCCCGAGGTCCGGCTTGGCGCCAGCCGGGCGGTAATTGGCGTGGTGCTGGGAAACAATACCCCCGAGGGCGTACAGATCATCGGGATTTCGCCGGATGGCCCGGCGGAACGCGCCGGCCTGCAACAGGGAGACGTCATTGTCAGCCTGATGGGCGAGCCGCTCAGCAAAAATGGCGTTGACGGACGCCGGGTGCTGAGTGATGCCATGGACGTTGTAGAGCCCGGCGACGAACTGACCATCGTCTACCGGCGGGGCGATGAGACCATCGAAAAAACCCTGACCGCGGAAGAGCGGACCCCGTTCAGCTGGCAAAGTGTCACCCGCCTGTCCAGCACCGCGCCAGTTGTCCCCGAACCGCCCGGCGCACCCGGCGCGCCCACGGCACCTGCTGCGCCGGAAGCACCGCTCATTGTTCAGTCCATCGACCTGCCCACGATGGAATTTGAGGAGCTCAAACGCAGCCTGAAGGACATGGAAAAAGAGTTCGAAGAACGACGAATCATAATCGAGCGCTTTGCCCCTGCTGATGGTTCAGAGGGCAGCGCAGAGGCTTACTTCTTTGGCTTGGACGAGTTTTCCGAAGCGGGCGATGCAGCCCTGGCTAGCGCAGGCCTCTGGTTTGCCATGCCGCTGACCCGCGGCCTCAAGCTCGCTGAGCTTGACCCGGAACTGGGCAGCTATTTCCAGGCGGAAGAAGGCGTCCTGGTCCTTGCTGCGCGGGAAGACAATGCACTGATGCTGAAAACAGGCGACGTCATATTGAGTATTGCAAGCGACAAGGTGCAGCGCCCGGGTGATGTGGTGCGCGCCCTGCGCAACGTCAATGCCGGTGACGTGATCTCCCTGCAAATCATGCGGCACGGCGTCGACCAGACGCTGGACGTGGAAATACCCGGGGATCGCCTGGGCCAGCACTTCGAGCGACTGGTGCCCGGCGCAGGTTTGAGTTCCTGGGAAATTGAAATCCGCACGGACCCGGACGAGTCTGAAAACCCCTGAAGCGACCGCTTTGATTACCCGCCATCACGGCGGGTAGGTTATGCTCCCCGCTGGCTGATTCCAGCCACGAACTGGTCCGCCGGGGGTGCCCGGCCACAGCAGGCCGGCCGCACTACCTGGCGGGACCAGCATGACAACACGACAACCGGTTAATCAATGAACGAATCGGGTATAAAAAGGGTGGGTTTTGTCAGTCTCGGCTGCCCCAAGGCGCTGGTGGACTCGGAGCGGATCATCACCCAACTCAGGTCCGACGGCTATGAGCTGTCCGACAGCTACGAGGCGGCGGACATCGTGGTGGTCAACACCTGTGGCTTTATCGACAGCGCCCGCGCGGAATCCCTGGAGGCCATCGGCGAGGCGCTGGAAAGCAACGGCAAAGTCATCGTCACGGGCTGTCTCGGCGCACAGGAAAAGGATATCCGCGATATTCACCCCAAGGTCCTGTCCGTGACGGGACCGCAGCAATACGAACAGGTGCTCAGCGCGGTTCATGAGCATGCCCCCATGACGCGCCGTCACGACCCCTTCCTGGACCTGGTGCCGGACACGGGCATCAAGCTCACACCCCGGCACTATTCCTACCTGAAAATCTCCGAGGGCTGTAACCACAAGTGCAGCTTCTGCATCATTCCGTCCATGCGCGGCAAGCTCGTCAGCCGCCCCGCCGGGGATGTGCTGGCCGAGGCGGAGCGCCTGGTGGCCAGCGGCACACGGGAACTGCTGGTGATCAGCCAGGACACGTCCGCCTACGGATCGGACATCAAATACCGCACCGATTTCTGGGGTGGCCGCCCGGTAAAGTCACGCATGACCGAACTCTGCGCTGCACTGGGATCGCTCGGCGCCTGGGTCCGCCTGCACTATGTCTACCCTTACCCGCACGTGGACGAAGTGGTGCCGCTCATGGCCGAAGGCCTGGTCCTGCCCTACCTGGACATGCCGCTGCAGCATGGCAGCCCGCGCATTCTCAAGCTGATGCGCCGCCCGGCTGCCGCTGAAAAAGCGCTGGAGCGTATCCAGCGATGGCGCGAAATCTGCCCGGACATTACCCTGCGCAGCACCTTTATCGTGGGCTTTCCGGGAGAGACGGACGAGGACTTCGAAGCCCTGATGGACTTCATTGACGAAGCCCGCCTGGACCGCGTTGGCTGCTTCAAATACTCCCCGGTGGAGGGCGCCAGCGCCAATGCGCTTGACGGCGCCGTACCCGAGGCCGTCAAGGCGGAGCGCGAGGCGATTTTCATGGCCCGCTCGGCCGAAATCAGCGCCGAGCGGCTCGCTGCCAAGGTCGGCACGGTGCAGGAAGTGTTGATCGATGAGTTCGGCGAACTGGGCATGATCGGCCGCAGCCACGCGGACGCACCGGAAATTGACGGCAAGGTCTATGTGAACGGCGCCGATCACGCGAACCCCGGCGATATCTTGCGGGTGGAAATTACCGGCTCCGACGCCTACGACCTGGTGGGCGAAGCGCTGCCCGACAACGCTCACGACGACTAGCGGCTTGGAGCCGCTCAGCCAAATGTTCCTGCGCCATCGCGAGCGCCTGCTCAGCGAGGCGCCCGCGCTGTGGTTCAATCCGCCCGGCGACCTGCCCTGGCAGGATTTTCCCGCGCCCGGCGGCTGCGCATGGCAGACGCAGGACGAAATGGCCCGCGTCGCCCTGGCGGCCCGGGGCCTGCCCGTTGCGCTGGCGCCCGTTCCGGCTGGTGAAACAGCGTTCCAGACCGTGGTCCTTGCCGTGCCCCGTGAAAAAGCGCGTCTGCGCCTGTTGGCGGACGCCGTGGCCAGCCTGCTTGCGCCTGGCGGGGTCTGCTACCTCGCCGGTGAGCTGCGCGCGGGCGGCCGCAGCGCGCCGGGGCAATTGCAGGAACATTTCGGCAGCATCCGGAAACTCGACAATGCGCGACACTGCGTGCTTTATCGCCTGGGCGACCCGGTGAGCACGGGGACCTTCCAACTTGCCGATTACCAGCAGCGCTGGCAACTGGACTGCGCTGGTCAAGCGCCCCTGGAAATTTGCAGCTATCCCGGTGTCTTTGCCGATGGCGACCTGGACCCGGGCACCGCCCTGCTCCTCGAGCAGCTCGACAGCGTCATCACCCGCAACAAGGGGACCGCTCTGGACCTGGGTTGTGGTGCCGGCGTCATCGGCGCCACGATCCTGCGACGCTTTCCCGGCTGGACCCTGGACATGGTCGACAGCAGCGCCCTGGCAATCAGCGCCACGCGGGCCACGCTGGAGGCCAACGGACTTACCGCGGACGTATTCGCCAGCGACGGGCTGAAGGGTGTTGAAGACAAGACCGGGCGCCTTGTTGGGCCGGCGCGCTATGACCTGGTGATCAGTAATCCACCGTTCCATGCCGGCCACCGCGAGCGGGCGGACCTGGGAGCCGGCGTATTTGAGGGCATCCGGCGTTACCTGTCACCGCGCGGCCAGGTGGTGCTGGTGGCAAACCGCCACCTGCCCTGGCGACGCTGGATGGACGACACCTTTGGCGGACACACCGTGCTGGCGACCAACAATGCCTACCACGTGCTGAGCTCGCACCACCGTTAGTCGCGACGGCGCCGGGAAAGGCTCAGGTCGCCGGGTCGATCAGCTGCGCCGACCCTGCCTGCAGAATCAGCGCCTCGGCAATATCGCCGCCTTCCGCTTCCTGCACCAGCCGCGCATAGCTGTCCAATTGCCGGGCCCACTTTTCGCGCGTCAGGGACAGGTCAAGCCCCGTCTTGTAATCAATGACGTGCCAGCGTCCGGCCTGGTCCTGGTAGAGGCGGTCAATGATGAACTGGCGAATTCGGCCGCGGTCTGCGACCAGGTATTCCGCTTCGGCGTAAGAGCGCCGTTTTCCGTCCGGCGACAGCTGTTCGCGCATCAAGGGGTCCGCCAGTAACCGCGACAGCAGGGCCACCAGCTCTTCCTGCAAATCCGCGGCCTGTTCGCGAGGAGCGCCGGCGAGCAGCAGGCTTGAGCGAAGCGCCGCCTGGTGCGTCTCAAACCAGTCCTCGAGCCAATGGCCACCCCAGTGGTTATGGATCAGTTCCAACCAGTGATGAAGCGCCTCCCCCAGCGCCAGGCGGGCCCGGTCCGGCGGCGGCTCACCCAGGCTGACCGGCTCTGCCCGGAAAGGAGTCGCGCACAGTTCCGGCTCGGCATCCCCGAGCTGCACGAGCGGTACAGGTAGCGCCGGCGCGTCTTCCGGCGAATCTGTAACCGCGGCATCCAGCCCGGCCAGGGCCGGCCCGAAGTCGTCCAGCAACATATCCAGGAACGTGCCCCCGGCCCGGGCAACGCCGCCGTCCTTCTTGAACTCAACCACCGCGGAAAGCTCCAGGTAGCGCCGTGCGCGGGTCATGGCCACGTACAGCAGACGCTGTGCTTCGCAGGCCTGTGCCTCGGTCTCCAGCAGGCCCAGGTAGTCGAACAGCGAGGGCAGTTGTGAGCCGGAAGGCTTGGTTGGCGCCAGCAGACTGCCATTGGTCCCGGTATCCATCGGAATATCCCGGTGACGAAACAGGCCGCCCTGATCCCGCGCCGGCGCACCCTGCAAGCCCGGCAGGAAAACCGCGTCAAACTCGAGGCCCTTGGCCTTGTGTATGGTCATCAGCTGGACGGGCGCGTTGTGGGAACCGGCGTACAAACGGTCAAGACGATCGTTCAGCATTTCCAGCAGGTCATCCGGCTGGTCAGCTGCAACCTGATCCAGCAGTTGGAGAAACACGTCCGCATCCTGGAGGTCTTCCGCGCGCCGGGCGACCCGTGGTCCGCCGAGGCTGATCCAGCACGATTCAACCCGCTCGGCAAGAGGCGCGCGGACCGCGGCGCTGCGACCCGCCTCCATCGCCGCGGCAACCCGCCGCACGCGCTCCGCGCTGGCGGCATCCAGTGCGGCAAGAATGTCCCGGTCCTGGCAACGCCGGAGCAGATCCGCCCGGTTTTCAGGGCCGGCCACAAGCAGCAATTCGGCCGGCTGCAGCGCGCACCAGGGAGCCAGCAACACACCCAGCCAGGCGATTCGATCCCCGGGGTGCACCAGGGCGCGGGTGATGGTCAACAGGTCCTGGATGACGGGCCGGGTTTTCAGGGATTCGACCTCGACCGCTTCAAAATCCAGCTGCCGGGCCTGGAGCGCCCGCGCAACGGGTTCGAGCTGCTTGCGCTTGCGCGTGAGAATGCCAACGGTCAGGTTCGGATCCCGGGCCTGCAGTTGCATGATCCGGTCAGCAATCCGCGCAGCTTCCTCACGCTCTCCGGCGCCATCCGGGGTCTTCAGGCTCGCGTTGAGCGTGACCGTCCCGCCCGCGCCGTGGAATGCGGCTACCGGTGTGTAACCGACAAACCCGGGGCTGGCCGGCGAAGGCGGCTTGAACAGCTGCCGGCAACTGGTATTAACGTGGTTAATCACCGCCTCGCGCGAGCGGAAGTTGACCTGCAGCTGACGATACTCAAGCGCGACGTTGCCCAGAAAACCCTGCCCGACAACACGGTCAAACAGGGTCACATCGGCCTTGCGAAACGCATAAATGGACTGCATCGGGTCACCGACCAGGAACAGGCTACGGCCATCATCAGGCTCCCATCCTTCGACCAGGCGCTCGACCAGCGCATATTGCAGTTGGGACGTATCCTGGAATTCATCGACCAGGATATGCTCAAGGCGGCCGTCCTCGATCAGCAGGGCCTCGCCGGGCGCCTGCTCATCCCCGAGCGCGCCCAGGGCCTGCTGGGCCACGTGCTGGAAATCACACACCCCGTGACTGGCAAACTGCACGTTGAGCTGTGCACAGGAAGTGACCAGCAGGCGGCGTAACGCGTCAACGAGCCGGTCATTATCGGGACCCAGGTCCAGTGGCGGTGTTTTCACGAACCGCTCGAAGGCTTTTGCCGCATCCCCCGAATCACGCCAAAGCTCAACAATCTCCTTCAAACGGGCGACCGGCTCGTTACGTTCCGGGGACTTGCCGGGAAACACGCTGCGATTGATGTACCCGGGCGTGTAGGGTGCATGTTTGGCGGTAGCCAGGCACGACAGCACGCGCCACGTCAGTTCAGTTTCTGATGCCGTCGCCCTGCCCCCGCCTGGCGCCGCCGCGCAGCGCTCACTGGCCGCTTGCAGATCGCGCGCAGCGGCCGGATCGTCTCCCAGCTGTGCCAACTGTAAAACCGCCGCCCGTGCTGCTTGCAGCTGCGTTGCGCCAAGGGCGTCCTGCAATACTTCGAGCTCACGCAACTGGCGTGCTTCGAGCAACATGGCCTGGGACCGCGGCCCGCTGACCATGTCATCCAGCCACTGATCGCGGCGGGGCAACTCCCGGGCCAGGAGCTCCTGGATCCGGTTCGCGTTACCCCGTTCGCGAAACAGCAACTCTTCCAGGGCGACCCGGACAGGCGTGCCGGACGGTTCGCCGGCCGCCACTTCGATGGTCTGCCGGGCCGCCTCGGCATAGTGCGGACGCGGATGTTCGACCACGGCAAGTCCGCCCAGGGCCAGCGGGACACCGCTGCCGCGGGCCGCGATGCGGGCGCACAGGCCGTCAATCGTGTGAATCTGCAGTTGCCCGGGATTTTGCAACAGGTCCCAGCCGGCCACGCGGTCGCGTTCCAGGACGGCCAGTGCCAGCTCGTGGGAGACCTGCTTGTGCGGCTCATCCGGTGCCCGGCCCGTCGCGGCACCACGCAGGCAACCCAGGATGCGTTCAAGCATTTCGTGCGTGGCCTTGCGCGTAAACGTAATCGCCAGCACTTTTTGCGGCCGGTCCACCACGGCCAGTAGCCGCAAAAACCGCTGGGTCAGCAGCTCCGTTTTACCCGAGCCGGCCGGCGCCTGGACGATGTAGGAGCGACCGGGTTCGATGACCTCGGCACGGACCGGGGCATCAACGGGTGCATGCGCCTCAGGCCTCATTGCTCAGTGCCCCCTCGCCGTCCCAGGCCTCTTCAGCATCCAGCCGCAGGAGAATCTCCAGTCCCGCCCAGCTCAGCGCAGCAGGACGGTGGACCTGGAAAGTATTCACGCCGTAACGATACTCGTTCAACAAGCCGGTCAGGGCGGACTCCCAGCCGGCCAGGGCGGCATCCCAATCCGGAAAGGGAATCTCCCTGGCCGTGCCGGCCTGCTTCACCGACTTACCGCTCACCGCCGGCGTGCCGGACCAGATCACCTGCTTCATTTCACCACCGCGCAGCGACAGCAAACCAATTCCCAGCGGTGCATGCTGTCCGTTCCTGGCCACGACCGCGTACAGCGGCAATTGCAGTTCCCCGGGTCGCTCATCGCCCCAGCTCATGCTGGGCAAGGAACCGGTTTTATAATCCAGCACCAATGAGCCACCAGGTACCAGGTCAAGGCGGTCCAGGCGGATCCTGAACGAGAAACCCGCCAGCGACGCTTCCGCATTGTGTTCCAGCAGGTGGGGACGACCCAGGACCAGGTCCTGTTCAGCGCCAAGCCACTCGGTGAGCAATGCCTCGAGACGACGGCGCTCTGCCTCCATGGCTGCGGGCGCCAGCTTGGCCCTTACCTCCGCGGATTCGAGCGCGCTCTCCACGGCGGCAGGAACCTCCTGTCTTTCAGGCAGCCGGCCGGTATCGAGGTGGGGCCGGTAAAGCCGCTCCAGCGCCCGGTGAACCAGTGAACCGGTAAAGGCCGCATCGGCAAACGGAGCCGGGCGATCGGGAAACCGGGCGTCCAGGCGATGCACGAGAAAGCCCGCCCATGGACAGGCCGACTGCAGATTCAACACGCCAACCACGCCTTTCAATTGCAATGTCTCCGGGCCAAGCGATGGTCCGCTCTCGCGCTCGACTTCGATCAAAAGGTCACGCCCGGCGGTCATGTGGCCGTCGCCGGCCGCTGGCCAGACCGTCGTCGCCAGGCCGGAACCGGATGCCTGGACGGGCGCTTCCCTAACGTCCAGGGCTGCGACCAGCGGACTCATCGAGGTTTTGACGCCATCGACCTGCTGCGCGCGGGTGAAGATCACGCTCGGAGCACTGCCAAGCAGTTGCTGCTGCAGCTCATGAAAGTGCCTGAACTGCCGTTGCATGTCGCTGCGCGGCAAATGGCGGTTGAGGTTAAAGGGCAACAAGCGGTTCAAACGGACCGGCGCGGGCCAGTTGTCGCCATGCAAATTAATCACGCGCAGCGCGGTGAAGCCGCGCCCAACCGCGTTCTCCACGGGAAGCACCTGTACCGGGGAAAGCACGCCGCCGGGACTGCGAACCTGTCGTTCGCGGCATAGTTGTTTGAGATCGGCCAGGGCGGCGTCGTCTGCAGTGGCATCGGAAAATTCAAGTTCTTCCAGGGCCTTGCGAAACTGATCGACCACCTGTCCGGCCCGTTCACCCACGGCCAGGGGACCGGGCCAGCCCCAGTGGGACAGGCTGGCAAAGAAGCGCCCGGCCGGCGTGGTCGACGACTCCCTGCCCGGTATGCGGCCGGCCAGTTCCAGCAGAACGGGGCAGTCAAATTTCCGCGCCAGGTCGGCAGTAAACGCCAGGCTGGGCTGAAACCGGTCGGACTGGCGCAGGGCAAGCTCCAGGCGCGCACGTTCGGCGGCCTCCGCCTCCGCACCCCGCCACGCCGGGGACAACAGCCAGCGACTGACCAGGGCAAACGAATGGGCGCGCTGCATGCCACCCAACCCCAGTTCCAGAAGATCAAATGCGGCTTCCACCAGCGGTTCACCCGCCAGCGTGGTGCCGCCATGCAAGTGATACGCCGGAGATTCGGGAGCGCACAGCCCCAGGGCTTCCGCGGGGTGAAAGGTTTGCCGAAACGCCCGCTCAAGACGCGGTCGCAGTGCCTGGAAGTCGTTCACCGCCACGGCAACGCGTTCCGCTCCGGAATCCAGCATGTCGCGAGCCCACGCGGCAGCGGCCCAGACTTCCTGCTCCCGGTCGGGAAAACTCTCGCAAGCGAGTTCCGCATCCTGGTGCGCCTGGTGCGTATCCCAATCGACCCGGACGCCTCGCAACGCCAGTGCCCCCAGCAGGCGGCGCTCCAGTGGCGTGCGCTCAACGAACCCGCGCAAGATAATCCGCTCCGGCAACGACACGGACAAATCGGCCCCCGACTCGAGAATGAGCGCCAGTTCACGAAGCGATCCGGCCGGGTCAAGCCAGCCATGCGCCAGGAGGTTGGCATTAACGCGCTCGCGCCAACGGCAAAAGCCTTCATCGGTCCAATCCCGGCCAGGCTGCACACCCGCCGGAACCAGCCAGTTTTCACACAGCCGCTCCGCCTCCATCGCCTCCCTGGCCAGGGAGCTGATGTCACTGTCCAGCAAGCCCTGCTTGTCCGTCGCCCGGATCGCGTTTTCCCAGAGGCGCCGCATCCGCAGCCGGGATGGCTGAAGCGGGCAGGCGCGACCGTTGAGCAGCAGCTCATGCTCAAGCAACTGCCCGGCCCACAATGACAGAACCCTGACTGCCGGGGCGGCAATGGTTGTGTCACTGACGGCCGGGGTAACGCCCTGCCCTTGTCCGGTGAAAGACTCCGCGAGGATAAGCTGTTGAATACCCCGGTTTGGCACCAGGGTCAGCGTTTGCTGGCCGGACTCACGGATCATGTTGCGCACCCGGCAAGTGGCTTTGAATGTCGACGACGGACCATTGCGCCAGTTTAAGGGATTCCGTCTCAAAAGCTGAGAACGAGTCCTCACCTGGACCTGGCCCGGCGCTGCTACACTCTGAACATGTGTGGAAAAGCCGCGGTGTCACAGCTCTCCTGGACAGACATTTACGCCTGGGCGGGCAGCCTGACGCCCCCGGATATGCTCCCCGTGGATCCGCAGAACCGGATCAACATCTCTCCCTCCCGGCTGCAGCGCAAATCCGATCCGGATTCCATGGTGTGGGAAACCCTGCCAATGACCTACTTCGATGGCCGCCTGGATGTGCCCACTGAGGCGGTATGGCCGTTTCTGCCCTTCTGGTCGAAGGGCCAATTACCCACCACCAAGACCGGCAAATTGCTCTCCACGGCCAATGCGCGCCTGCGTCACGAGGACCAGCCCTTTGCGCCAACCTTCATGACGGCCTGGAACAAGGGCCACCGGTCCGTGGTCTGGGTGTCGTGGTTTTACGAGTTTGACAGCCGGGTACATCCCCAGGTGCCCTGGGCCGTATTTCCCCTGAACCGCCCGTTCTGGGCCCTGGCGGGGTTGGCCAGCTTCAGTCGCAACCGCGCCGGTATTCCGGAGCCCAGCGTGGCGATCATCACCGTGGAGCCGAACGCGGTTCTCACCTCCGTGGGTCACCACCGCAGTCCCGCCATCCTCGCCGATGCGGGCGCGGTAGATCAGTGGCTGCACGGCGCGCCGGATGAAGCCCTGCAGCAGTTAAAGCCGCACGCGAATGACACCATGGGTGTCGAGGAGGTGCCGATGGGAATTAAGATTCCAGGTAATGAGCGCATCGAGCTTCCTGATCCGCTGACGGCAAAAAAAAACGCCCCGGTTAAGGGGCGTTGATCGTCGTGTTTTTGCCGGGCTCGCGCGTAAAGTTCGCGTCTTACCAGCCCCAGGGCTTGGTCGGCCGTTCACCGGCGTCTGCCTGGGCTTCGGTTTGCGTATTACGCTCTTCCGCCTGGCGCGCCAGTTCCGGTTTGAAGTCGTTACGATAAGGCCAGCTGGACGTGTCGGTCGCCGTGGGCCGCTCCATGTCGTAACCGGTCAGGAGGTTGCGCACGGAACCCGTGGTGCTTGACCTCTTGTCACGGTCCATGGCGCTCTTCGCATGGGAGCGCTGATACAGCTCCAGTTCGGACCAGTCCTTGGACTTGGACGGGCTCAGCGTCTCGCGCTGAAACCGCGGGCCGTTGATTTTGCTTCCCGCAGGCGCACCGGTTTTCGATCCCCAACCCCAGGGGGCGGGCGCGGCGGCCAGGTTTGAATTCAGATGTGCCAGCCGGACCTGATCAGCACCGCGCCCTTTCGGCGCCATGGTGCGATAAGCGGATTGACCCGCGACCATCATGGATCGTGCGATCCAGACGACAACGGCGGCTGCGATGACTCCTGCAACGATAAGTGCGGCGTAAAACAGCATGATTGAGATCCCGATTCCACTTGGCCCGGCCACCCCGGAATTCATTTCCGGACTTCCGGCTCACTCTCCTGGAAGCGATCCCGTTGTTCGGGTTAGGCGCGTAACGTCCTGATATTCCGCTGTTTACGCGTCCCCTGCTTCCGGCAGGGTGGCAATTGCAGTGCCATTCTTTGGCCTGCGCCTTGGCCCGGATGCCTTTTCCGGACCTGGATCTCCTGTCACTCTAAATCACTTACCTTAGCGTCCGTGCAGGGGGAATACGGACAGGTGATTGTTATAAATGTTACACCAGTGCAACAATTCAGGCAATAAGCACGAATAAATATTCGCTCTTGAACAGGATTACCCGCTAGCGGGAAAAAAGTTGTTCAAAGCGACAATGCCGTTCCAGCGCGAAGTTTCATGGTTGCGGGATGGCCTGCAGCCAGCGGCCAAGGCTCACCAAAAGATGCTGGTCGAGCGTGCGCGCATAGTTTGTGAAACGTGACGGGTCCCAGGTCGAACCCGCAGGGGGACCGTCCGGGAACTCTGCCAGTGGCCAAACGGCCGGGTCCCAGTGGCTGCCGCCCCGGATCGCCAGCAGCCGGCTGTGCATGCCGTCCTGCAGGATTAACCCGCCCCCGGAGGCACCAGGATCAGAGTCACAATCATCCAGCAACTGTCCCGGCCAGGCGCCGCCACCAATATCACCGGTTCCGGAAACCACCCCCTGGCAACCCGTAATCACGCTGACCTCGCCGCGGCTCCGGTCCCAGGCCACCAGGCCGAGCGGGCTGCCTGGCGCCCCGGCCAACACATCGTTTGCGCTGAGGTCAGCGCCGACCGGCAAAAAGGCGAACCATGGCGATGGGGGCTCCCATTCCGCACCCAGCCACAGGAAGGCCCAGTCGCCTGATCCCTGCTGCGGGTCCGACGGCTCAGACCCGGGATGGAAGGGCCCGAGCAGCTGATGCCGGGGATCAAGTGGAGCGGTGTACCCCGGCAGCGCCGCAAGACCCATGAACGCAAACCGGCAACTGTTCCACGGCTGCTGCTGCTCCAGGTCGTAAAGCACGTGGGCGGCGGTGGCCAGGACGACGCCACCGAGCCCGGGCGCCATTGCCGAGACATCCAGCAGGGTCGCCGAGCCACGCACCCGGCCATCACAGACGATGGTTCCCGTACCACGGTACCAGTCGGCCGCGGGTGGTGGCTGGCCGCCCACACTGATGCCCTTGCGGTCATCTTCGGGGCCGTTGGCCGGATCGCCATCGCCGAACACCCCTGCGCCCAGCGGCAGGCTTGCCAACGCGGACAGAGCGACCAGGCATTTGAGAAATTGGCGACCGGGCATCTTTGGCTCAACCGGCAAGAGGTGTCGGGAGACTAGCGAGCCGGTGAAGCAGTGGTCAAGTACCCGGCTTTGCCCGCCGCGGCGGATCAGGGACAATAAGCGGATGAATGTTCAAACGCAGGACGATGGCTGGGTCATGCGCATCAGGAAAGGCAACGACAAGGAGCAAATCACGTGACAGAGCACGAGCAGGAAATCACCGGCCAGCGTTTCGCCATGGCGGACGTTTCCGGGAAACCTCAAACCCGGCGGCGGGCCCTGGCGCGGGGCACCATCCTGCTCGGCAAAACAGGCCTTCGAAGCGCTGCGGGACGGCAAGGTCCCGAAAGGCGATCCATTGGCCATGGCGGAGATAGCCGGCATCCAGGGCGCCAAGCTTACCCCCCAGCTGCTGCCGCTGTGTCACCCGATCGCACTGAACCGGATCGCCATCCACACGCGGCTGGATGCAGGTCGTCACGCGGTTACGGTCTATGCGCTGGCCGAAATCAACGAGCGCACCGGGGTCGAAATGGAGGCGCTTACCGGCCTGAATATTGCCTTGCTGACCCTCTGGGATCTGTGCAAACCGCTGAACGCGGCGCTGGAACTGACCGATATCGTGCTCGTCTACAAGAGTGGTGGAAAGCAGGGGGAATGGCGCAACCCGCAGGGCCTGGACGCCACGGAAAAAGCGCTACTCGAGCGGGACTGAGTGTTCGTGACCGTGGGCCTGGCCGCAGCGCTGGCAGTTGACCCAGCGCAGTGACCCATCCCGGTAATGCTCACGTTTCCAGATCGGCAACCGGTGCTTGGCCTCATCAATAATGTAGCGGGCCGCCTGGAAGGCCTCATCACGATGAGCGGACACAACACCGACAATAACCGCGACATCTCCCAACGCCAGCAACCCGCCGCGGTGGATTGCGGCGGCCCGCTCGATGTTCCAACGCTGTGACGCCTCATCGACAATCCGCTGACCCTCGCTGAGCGCGATGGGTTCATAAATTTCGTACTCCAGACGGTCGACCGCTTGTCCCTCGTTGTGGTTGCGCACGCGCCCCTCGAAAAACACCGCAGCGCCGCAGCTGTGGTCATCGAGGCCGGCCCGAAAGGCCTCAACGTCAATGACCCCGTTGCCGACGGTGAAACTCATCCGCCGGCCACCGGTGGGAAAAACAGCACCTCGTCGCCGTCGTCGAAGCCATCCTGCCAGTCGGCCAGGGTGTCGTTTCGCGCAACCTTTGCAGCAGATTCCTCGAACAGCCCCGCGTGGCGGGACACCATTTCCCTGAACAGCGCCTGCAGGGTTTCCGCCGCGGTCTCCACCTGCTCCTCGCTGGTGCCGGCGGCATCGCGGAATGCGGCAAAGTAACGGATGCGGACGTTTTTACGGAGTCCCGTCATCAGCCACCCATCCGGAACATTTCCACCCGCTCCTTCTCCAGCGCCGCCTCGCTGCGGATTTCACTGTAGCGATCGTGGCGGCGGGCCCAGTGCTCGCGGAGAAACTCGAGCACCGGCGCCTCACCGGACTGCCGCAGCAGGGGTCGCAGGGCCGCGCCTCGTCCGGAAAACAGGCAGGTATAAAAGTTACCGTCCGCGGTCACCCGCGCGCGGGTGCAGTCACCGCAGAAGGGCTGGGTAATCGAACTGATGAAGCCCAGTTCACCGGCGCCGTCTTCGAACGCATAGCGGCGGGCCGTCTCGCCCGGCACGCGGTGGGCCAGGGAGCGCAGGGGCCAGCGGGCGTGGAGACGCTCCAGCAGTTCTGCGCTGGGCACCACCTGCTCGCGGCTCCAGTGATTGAGGTTACCCACGTCCATGAACTCGATCAGTCGCACAATGTGACCCGTGCCCCGGAAATGATCGACCAGGGACTCGACACCTGCGTCATTGACGCCGCGCTGCACCACCGTGTTGATCTTCAGCGACTGGAAACCGGCGTCCTCTGCGGCAGCGATGCCTGCCAGCACTTCCGCCACGCTGCCACGCCCGCCGGACATGGTCCTGAACGTGTCCTCGTCAATACTGTCGAGGCTGACCGTGATGCGACCCAGGCCCGCCTTCCTCAGGTCGCGCGCCTGCCGCGGCAACAGGATTCCGTTGGTGGTGAGCGCCAGGTCTTCAACCCCGGGAACCGCTGCGATCTGCCGGACCAGGCCGGACAATCCCGGACGCAGAAGCGGCTCGCCGCCGGTCAGCCGGATCTTGCTGACACCCAGTTCCACGAACACCCGGACCAGCTGCACGAGCTCCTCGTCGGTCAGCAGCTGTTCTTTTGGCAGAAAGCTCCCCTGCCCCTGCAGCGATTCTTCCGGCATGCAGTAGGTGCAGCGCAGGTTACACCGGTCGAGTACGGACAAGCGCAGGTCCCGAAGCGGACGGGCCAGCCGGTCGCGCGGATAACCGTTGTGGTCCGCGGGCACATTGTGCAGGGAGAGACGTCCGGCAATGTTGCTGATTTGACTCATGGCTGTGAATCTTATCGTTTCGAACAAATCGCTGCCGTGAAATTCACCGGGTGTCTGTTTTTGCGCGGTCTGCGCGAGCCGGCTCAGAGCCCCTCACTGAGCATGCGCCGGTCAAGGTGCCGCCACATGTACTCCTGGAAGGCGCGGTCCTTGCCTTCGAGCGCCAACTCAAAGGTGCGGGCGAGCAGTCGGGATTCGTGACGGTTCCGCCAGCTGACAAGCGCCCATATGCCGACCATCAAAAGCAGCGCAAGCACAAAGGGAATGATGCCGCCCAGCCAGGCCAGAAAACTCAACGCCACCACGGCCCAGAACACCATGGTGCCCTGCCGGCGTTTAGCCAGAGCCTCGAACTGCGCCTCGCGAAATGCGCTGACGTAGGCATTCGGCGTATCCTCGATCAGCATGAAATGCCGCTCGAAATACGGTGTGCTGTCCGTGAGCCTGATGGGGTCGTCTTTCATGGCCTCGCCGGCGCTCCCAGAAAAGCATGCGTGGTAGATCCCCCTACGACGGGAGTTTACCTTAAACGCGGTTGCAAGATGGTAGGTGGCGCGTCCCCAGGGGGAGTGATTCGCGCCATCCTGGCGCTCACCCTGCGGGCGCACGGCGTGCGTCCAAAACGGCTGTCCTGCCGTTTTGTCGAACCCTCAGGCGCGAGGCGCCAGCTGCGCCTCCTGGTGAGGAACCCCCTATCCACAAAAAAACCCGCTCGGTGAGCGGGTTTTTCTGTGGCCCATGTTGAATGTGGCGCGTCCCCAGGGGGAGTGATTCGCGCCATCCTGGCGCTCACCCTGCGGGCGCACGGCGTGCGTCCAAAACGGCTGTCCTGCCGTTTTGTCGAACCCTCAGGCGCAAGGCGCCAGCTGCGCCTCCTGGTGAGGAACCCCCTATCCACAAAAAAACCCGCTCGGTGAGCGGGTTTTTCTGTGGATATGGCGTCCCCAGGGGGATTCGAACCCCCGTTACCAGCGTGAAAGGCTAGTGTCCTAGGCCTCTAGACGATGGGGACAGTAATTGGTGGAGCTAGGCGGGATCGAACCGCCGACCTCTACAATGCCATTGTAGCGCTCTCCCAGCTGAGCTATAGCCCCGGAAGGCGCGCAATCTTAAAGGCAAAGACGCAGGCCTGTCAAACCCTCGGCAGGGTTTTTTTCAGACAATTTCCACGGGTGCTTCGACCGTCGTTTCCTCCGGTATCCCTTGCGCGGCCACGCGCATGGTTTCGAAGCTGTGACCCTGCTGCAAAAGATACCCCAACCATTTGTCCAGCGCCAGATTTTCCCGCCAGGCGCGTTGCAGAAGCGGCCTGCTGGGATACCACGGGTGTGCGGAACGCTTGAACGCCTGTTCAGAGTTGAAAGCCGTCACCTCGGCGAGCCGCGCATCCTGGTAAACGCGAATGTGGGCGTCCGGCGCGAGGCGCCGCCTTTCCCGGTTTTCGAAGTCGTAGGTCAGGCGGACAAAATGTGTAAAGGGATGCCGCTCGAGAATGTCCAGGCGCAAAACCGGCGAACCGGACACCTCGGAACGAAAACGGTCATCCCGGGCCGCCTCGTCAGGGATCAGCAACTGGAGCTGGCGATAAATCTCTGCCTGCGTCTCCTGCAGGGTTCGAAGTTTCGGCTTTGCCAGGCGACCGTTATTTTCGCGGAAATAGACCATGGCGAGAGCTTAGCACGCGGCCAATTCTTGACGGTAGGACGGTATGTCGTGGCACAATGTAAGACCGTTCCGCCCGCTGCCTTGCCCAATCCGTCCTCCGGCAGCCATTCAGAACATCTCGCTTTGCAGCCCCAATTGCATGAGTACCCGCGAAGAAATCTCCTCGATGGAGGCGTGGGTCGTTTCAAACATCGGTATGCCCTCAAGGCGCAGCAGGCTCTGCGCAGCCTGGACTTCCTGCCGGCACTGGCGCAACGAGGCATAGCGGCTCCCCGGCCGGCGCGTCTCGCGAATCTGGGCCAGACGCTCAGGCTCGATATCCAGCCCGACGAGCTTGTACTTGTAGCGCCGCAGAAACGACGGCAGCCGCATCTCGTCCAGGTCTTCCGGTGTCAGGGGGTAATTGGCTGCCCGGACGCCGAAGTGCAGGGCCATGTACAGGCAGGTCGGCGTCTTGCCGCAGCGGGAGACACCGACCAGGATCAGGTCAGCGTCGCGAAAATCCACGTTCATCCCGTCATCGTGACTCAGCGCGTAATGAGTCGCATCCATGCGCCCCTCGTACTTATCGGAATTGGTCACCCCGTGCGCCTGTCCGACGGTGGGCTTGTGCTCCTGCCCCAGCGCACCCTCCAGGCGCTCCAGGAAGGTATCGAACAGGTCCAGGACCACCCCCTGGCTGGTGGCAATAATCGCGCACAGGGACTGGTTGACAATGGTGTTGATCACGATGGCGGGGGCGCCATCGCGCTCCGTGGCCCGGTTGATGGCATCGACCGCCTCCCGGCAGGCGCTCTCGCTGTCCACGAAAGGCAGCCGGACCTGCTTGAAATCCACACCCGGAAACTGGGCGATCAGGCTGTGCCCGAGTGTCTCGGCCGTGATCGCGGTCCCGTCCGAAATATAAAAAACGGTTCGTTTCATGCTGTGATTTTCTCGCTGCCGGCGGGTCCAGGCGCCAATATAACCGCTGATGTCCCCGAATGCGCTCACCGCGTAGCCAGCCCGGCCCGGTGCCGTTAAACTAGCGGGCTGTTCATAACCTCCACGGGAACCTCCATTGTCACAGTACATCGCCTGGCTGCACGAACTCGGAATGAAGGACCTGGGCCAGGTAGGCGGTAAAAACGCCTCCCTGGGTGAAATGATCAGTGAACTGGCAGACCTGGGCGTTGAAGTTCCCGGCGGCTTCGCCACCACGGCGGACGCCTTTCGCGAGTTCCTGGAGCAGTCCGGGCTGAAACAGCGCATCGACAGCACACTGGCCGCCCTGGACGTGGACGATACCCAGACCCTGGCGGCCACCGGCGCGCAGGTGCGGGGCTGGATCATGGACACACCCTTCCCGCCCGCGTTCCAGGAAGCCATCGAGCAGGCCTGGGACACGCTGGTGGAGCGCTCGGGCAAGGAGCCGTCGGTAGCAGTTCGGTCCTCGGCCACGGCGGAAGACCTGCCGGATGCGTCCTTTGCCGGCCAGCAGGAAACCTTCCTCAATGTCCGGGGCCTCAGCGAGGTCCTGGCAAAAATCCACGAGGTGTTCGCTTCGCTTTACAACGACCGGGCCATTGCCTACCGCGTTCACCAGGGCTTTGACCACAGCGAGGTCTACCTGTCCGCGGGTGTGCAACTCATGGTGCGCTCCGACCTGGCGTCCAGCGGCGTTATGTTCACCCTGGATACGGAGTCCGGATTCCGCAACGCGGTGTTTATCACCTCGTCCTGGGGGCTGGGCGAGACCGTCGTGCAGGGCGCAGTCAATCCGGACGAATTTTACGTGTTCAAACCCACCCTGCGCGTCGGCAAGGATGCAATCCTGCGCCGGAACCTGGGCAGCAAAGCCATCGAGATGGTGTTTGACGCGGCCGGCACCGGCGTCCTGACCCGGGACGTGGAACCGGAGCGGCAGAAGCGCTTCAGCCTCGACGACAAAGAGATCGAGGCATTGGCCCACCATGCCCTGGTGATCGAGGATCACTACGGGCGTCCCATGGACATCGAGTGGGCCAAGGACGGCGAAAACGGCCGCCTGTATATTGTGCAGGCCCGCCCGGAGACGGTTCGCAGCCACAGCAGCGGCCAGACCCTGGAACGCTACCAGCTCAAGGAACGCGGCACGCTGCTCTGCGAAGGCCGCAGCATCGGTCACAAGATTGGCAGCGGCACGGCCCGCGTGGTCGATAACCTGGATGACATGCACAACGTCAAGCCGGGCGACGTGCTGGTGACGGACATGACGGACCCGGACTGGGAGCCGGTCATGAAGCGCTCCGCTGCCATCGTCACCAACCGCGGCGGTCGCACCTGCCACGCGGCCATTATCGCGCGGGAGCTCGGCATTCCCGCCGTGGTTGGCTGCATGAACGCCACCACCCTGATCCCGGAAAACGCGCAGGTCACGGTGAGCTGCGCCGAGGGTGATACGGGCTATGTCTATGACGGCAAGCTGCCTTTCGCTGTTCAGCAGGATGACCTGGCCGACATGCCGGATGCGCCGCTGAAGATGATGATGAACGTCGCTAACCCGGACCGCGCCTTTGATTTCAGCATGATTCCCAACGATGGCGTGGGCCTCGCGCGCCTGGAGTTCATCATCAACCGCATGATCGGCATTCACCCCAAAGCGCTGCTCAATTACGACGACCAGGAAATTGACGTGCGGGACCAGATCGATGAGCGCATGGCCGGCTACGCCGACCCGGTGAGCTTTTACGTGGACCGCCTGGCCGAGGGCATTGCAACCATCGCCGCAGCCTTCCACCCAAAACCCGTCATCGTGCGCCTGTCCGATTTCAAATCCAACGAGTACGCCAACCTGATCGGCGGGCCACGCTACGAGCCGCGCGAGGAAAACCCGATGATCGGCTTCCGCGGTGCATCCCGCTATGTCTCGAAAAACTTCCAGGACTGTTTCGAACTGGAATGCCGCGCGCTGCGCAAGGTGCGCGAGGCCATGGGCCTGGAAAACGCCTGGGCCATGGTGCCCTTCGTGCGGACCCTGGAAGAAGCCCGTGACGTGGTCGCGGTGCTGGATCGTTTCGGCCTGCGCAGCGGCAAGGACAATCTGAAGATCATGATGATGTGCGAACTGCCCTCCAATGCGCTGTTGGCGGACGAGTTCCTGGAGTATTTCGACGGCTTCTCCATCGGCTCGAACGACCTGACGCAGCTGACCCTGGGGCTTGACCGCGATTCGGCGGAAATCGCCGATCAGTTCGACGAACGCAATCCGGCGGTGAAAAAACTGCTGGCCATGGCCATCAAGGTCTGCCGGGACAAGGGCAAGTATGTCGGCATCTGCGGCCAGGGGCCCAGTGACCACCCGGACCTCGCCGAGTGGCTGATGGACCAGGGCATCGAGAGCGTTTCACTGAACCCCGATTCGGTGGTTGAAACCTGGTTACGTCTTGCCAAGGCTGCCGGGACAGACTAGGCGTTTACAGACCGCCCAGCTCGCCCATATGCTGGCGGTAGTGGCGCAGCTCCGCCACGGATTCGCGAATATCCGACAGCGCCTCGTGGCGATTGTCCTTTACGAAGCCCGCCGCGACCTGCGGCGCCCAGCGCATGGCCAGCTCCTTGACCGTTGACACGTCCAGGTTGCGGTAATGAAACCACTGCTCAAGCCGTGGCATGCACCGGTGCAGAAAACGCCGGTCCTGGCAAATGCTGTTGCCGCACATCGGCGAACTGCCCGGCTCGGACCAGGCTTCCAGGAAGGCCAGCGCCTGCGTCTCCGCATCCGCCATGGGAACCCCCTGCCTCGAGCACGCGCTTGCCAGAGCCCGGACGCACTGTGATGCCGGGTATTCCAGTCGTCCATGCCCTGCAAGGTGCTTTCCGGATGACGGATCGCCAGTACCGGCCCCTCGGCCAGTTCGTTCAGCTCGGCGTCGGTCACGACCAGGGCCAGCTCGAGAATCGTATCCCGGACCGTGTCCAGACCCGTCATCTCCAGGTCGATCCACAACAGGTTGCTGGCTTTGTTCATCATCAGGCTCCTTGGGTTGAGCGCATGATAACGAACGGGCGGCCGGAATAACCAGCCGGGGCCTGCGACGGCTGCGCCTGGCGCCCCATTTAGCGGCTAGAATACGCCGCATGCCGACACGTTCCCCTGCCAACCTCCCCGTTGATTTTCCAGGATGAATAAACCGCTGGAGGCGCTTGTGCTGGTGGCCTACGGCAGTCACGGCGTGGTCAGGATCGGCACGCAGGCGCCCTTGCCCTGCAAGTTTCGCCGCAGCGTCGGGCGACCCTGCTGCGGTGACCGGGTGATGATTGCCCCGGCGGACGATGAGGCCTGGGTTGCCGAGGAGATACTTGAGCGACGCAACCAGTTCATGCGCGCCGACCAGCGGGGCAGGCAGCAGGTAGTGGCCGCCAACCTGGACCGCGTGGTCATCACCCTGGCTACCGCGCCCCTGCCCTCCCGGGACCTGCTGGACCGTTACCTGGTCGCGGTGCACAGCCTGGACATCACGCCCGTCATCGTGGTCAACAAGGCGGAGCTGGATTATGACCGCACGGCGTCCGGCGCACGCAGCTTTGAACGGCTGGATGATTACCGGTCACTGGGCTACGAGGTGGTCAGCACCTCCTGCAAAGCGGCGCCCGGGGTCGAGGAACTGCGCCCCCTGCTCACCGGGCTGACCAGCATTCTCGTCGGCCAATCCGGCGTTGGAAAATCATCGATTATCCGCCGGCTGATCCCGGACCTGGAGATCCAGACCGGCGCCCTGTCGCGGGTTACCGGCAAGGGAACACACACCACGACAACCACCATGCTCCACGACTTACCCGGCGGCGGTCACCTGATCGACTCGCCCGGTGTCTGGGAATACGGCCTCTGGCGCCTCGATGACCAGGTCGTCGCCGACGGCTTTCCGGAGTTCTCGCCCTGGCGGGGCCAGTGCCGCTTCAATGATTGCCTGCACCGGACCGAACCGTCCTGTGCGGTGCGGGCCGCGGTCGAGGCTGGCGGGATCCGGGCGTGGCGATATGAGAGCTATCTGCGCCTGCTGGAACAGAACCACGCAGCGCCGGAAACCGGGCCGGGACGCCACGGCCAGTGACCCTGGACGAGGCCGGTTTGAGCACCTGCTGACGACCCGATTCCATGTGCTATTCTTTTCCTTCCAATCTCGGGAGACCATCAAGATGTATAAAACTGCGCTCGCTGGCTTGCTGCTGACCCTCGCCCTGCCCCTCAGTGCCGACGTGCTGATTCTCGATGAGGTGCGCCAGGTCGAAAGCATGGACGTCCCCGAGAATGGCCAGAACAAGGCCGAGGTCGAAACCCGCTTCGGCAGTCCGACCAAGCGGCATGCCCCCGTCGGCGAACCACCGATCACGCGCTGGGACTACGCGACCTGGTCCGTCTACTTTGAAAATGACCTGGTGCTGTACACGGTCCTGGCCGAAGGCCAGCCGGTCAAGAGCAGCTGAGCACCGTCCCGGAAGCGTCCTCCCGGCGCTGCGGACTTGCTGATTAAACGTTGCCCGTCCAGGCCGGGCAATTCCCCCTGAAAGACGTTCTGCGGTATGCTTTGCGCCCTTTGGCCCGGCGGCCGGGCCGAACGGTAACCTGCGTGGACAAACCCTTGGAACAACTCGACACGCCCGACCAGGAACAACCCACCCGGGAAATCCTGCGCGACGGTGTGCGTTACACACTGCTGGGCACGGCGCACGTCTCGCCGGCGAGCGTCCGCGCGGTGCGGCAGATGATCGCCGGCAAGCGCTGGGATGCTGTCGGCGTGGAACTTTGCCCTACGCGTCTTGAGGCGCTCGAGGGCCGCAAAAGCTGGCAGGAGCTTAACCTGTTCCAGATTTTCCGCGAAGGAAAGACCGGCCTGGTCATGGCGAACCTGGCGCTGAGCGGTTACCAGAAACGCATTGCCGAACAGTTCGATATCGAGCCGGGCGCAGAGCTCAAGGCCGCCGCCGAAGATGCGAAAGCCCAGAACCTTCGCCTGCAACTGGTCGACCGCGACCTGGCCACAACCCTGCGCCGCGCCTACGCGGCGGTACCCTGGTACAAACGCCTCTACCTGACCACGGGCCTGGTCATGAGCTCCTTTTCTTCCGAGGAAATCGATGAAGAAGCGATTGAGCGGCTCAAGGAAGGCGACATCCTCGAATCCACCTTCACGGAATTCGCCGAACAGTCCCCCGAGCTTTACGAGGCGCTGATCAGCGAACGGGACCGCTATATGGCCGCCCGCCTGCGGGCGGAAAATGCGGGCAAGAGCGGTTCCGAGGTGCTGGTGGTTGTCGGCGCCGGCCACCTCGAGGGCCTGGCCAGGCACCTTGAGAACGACGTGACTGAACCGGCTGCCGAAGTGGCCAGTCTCGCGAAAATGCCACCGAAGGCACGCTGGCCAAAGTTCATTCCCTGGATCATTACCGCCCTGGTCATTACCGGGTTCTGGTTCGGCTTCAGCCGCGATACGCAGCTGGGCTGGCAACTGGTCGGCATCTGGGTGGTGGTCAACGGCGGACTGGCCGCCCTCGGAGCCGCCATCGCCCGAGGTCATCCCCTGACCATCCTCGCCGCCCTGCTGGCGGCGCCGCTGACCTCGCTGAACCCGACCATTGCTGCCGGGATGGTCGCCGGCGGGGTGGAATTGTGGTTGCGCAAACCAACCGGGCACGACCTGGAAAGATTGCGCGATGACGCGTCCAGCATCAAGGGGTGGTACCGCAACCCGGCCACGCGCGTGCTGCTGGTCTTCTTCTTCTCGAACGTGGGGTCATCGCTCGGCACCTACATCGCCGGCTTCAAGTTCTTCCAGCTGCTGACCTGACGTGCGCATCGGGCCCCATCAACTCGCGAACCCCCTGGCCCTGGCGCCCATGGCCGGCGTAACCGACCTGCCGTTTCGCAAGCTGTGCCGGCGCCTGGGCGCCGGTTACGTGGTCGGGGAGATGCTGTCCTCGGATCCGCGGCTGCGCGGTACACGCAAGTCGGAACTGCGCCGTAACCACGACGGCGAAGCGCGGCCGATCGCGGTGCAGATCGCCGGCAGTGATCCGGAATGGATGGCGCAGGCAGCGCAATATAATGTTAAGAATGGCGCGGAAGTCATTGATATAAATATGGGTTGTCCGGCCAAAAAAGTCTGTAACCGGCAGGCCGGATCGGCCCTGCTGGCCGATGAGCCGCTGGTGCGGGCCATCCTGGAAGCGGTGGTCGCTGCGGTCGACGTGCCCGTGACCCTGAAAATCCGCACCGGACCCGACCCGCAAAACCGCAACGGCGTCACCATCGCACGCATGGCCGAGGACGCGGGCATCCAGGCCCTGGCAGTCCATGGACGTACCCGCGCAGACCGTTTCAAGGGGCGCGCCGAATACGAGACGATTCGCGCGATCTGCGCGGCGGTGGATATTCCGGTCTTCGCCAACGGCGACCTGGAAAGCCCCGAGCAGGCCGCCCGGGTATTGCGCCAGACCGGCGCCCGGGGCCTGATGTTCGGGCGCAGTGCGCAGGGCAACCCGTGGATTTTCCGCGAGGTGCTGCATTTTCTTGAAACCGGCCGGCACCTTGCTCCGCCGGAGCCGGAGGAGGTTCACGCCGTCATGCGCGAACACATCGAGGGCCTGCACGGATTTTACGGCGAAGAACAGGGCGTACGCGTTGCCCGCAAGCACTTTGGCTGGTATCTGCAGGGGCGCCCCGGTGGCCAGGCCCTGCGGGACCGCCTGGTGCGCGTGGCAAGCGCCCGGGAGCAACTCGGTCTGCTGGACGGATACTTTATGCAGACGCCCTCCTGTGCCGCCTGATCAAAGCGAACGATACCGGAATTTATATTGGAGTAATTATGTTACTTAATAATAAATTACGAATACTTTTTAATGTATTTTTTCTCCTTTTGATCAGCGCCTCTGTCAGCGCCGATGACGGCGCCAACTCGCGGTTCTTCGGCCAGTGGCCATCGGTACTGCCCCCTTTGCTGGCCGTGGTCTTCGCCCTGGTGACCAAGCGCGTCATTCCGGCGCTGTTTCTCGGGCCTATGGCTCGGCGCCTGGCTGATGCAGGACCTGTCCCTGCCGGGCCTGGGCAGCAGCCTTCTGACCAGCTTTAACGTTCATGTCCGCGAACAGCTTGCCGACGGGGATCACGCGGCCATCATCCTGTTCACCCTGATGATCGGCGGCATGGTGGGCATCGTCAGCCGCAACGGGGGGATGCAGGGCATCGTCGACAGCATTGTGGGCTGGGCGGACAGCGCCCGCCATGCCTGTCTGACCACGGCGGCCATGGGCATGGCGATCTTTTTTGACGACTATGCGAACACCATGGTGGTGGGCAATACGATGCGCCCGGTCACCGACGCGATGAAAGTTTCCCGGGAAAAGCTGGCCTATATCGTTGACTCCACCGCCGCGCCGGTCGCCTGCATCGCCGTGGTCACCACCTGGGTAGGCTACGAGGTCGGCCTGATCGGCAGTTCCATGCAGGACATTCCCGGCCTGGATTTGCAACCCTACCTGGTCTATCTCAACACCATTCCTTACAGCTTCTACCCGCTGCTGGCCCTGTTCTTCGTATTCCTGGTCTGCGGCAGCGGCCGGGACTTTGGCCCCATGTACCGGGCGGAGCGACATGCGCGGACCGCGACGGAGGCGCCGCAGGATGGCCCGGAAAGCGGCGCCGCCAGCGATGCCGCACCGATCCAGCCGGTCCCTGAAATACCTTGCCGCGCCATCAATGCCCTGCTGCCGGTCGGCGTGTTGATTTTTGGCGTGGTCATCGGGCTCTACGTCACCGGTAAAAGCGCCGTCGGCATGGATGATGCCAGCCTGCGCGACATCATCGGCGCGGCAGATTCCTACACGGCGCTGATGTGGTCATCCCTTTCAGCCGTCCTGACCGGGGCGGCCCTGTCCCTCGTGCAGCGCATCCTCACCCTCGAGCAGGTCGTCGACGCCTGGTATCGCGGCCTGAGGTCCATGATCAAGGCCATCATCATACTCATGCTGGCCTGGTCCCTGGGCGCGGTGACCACTGCCCTGGGCGCCAGCGATTTCCTGGTGCAGGCGCTGGGTGGCACCCTGCCCGCCTGGGCTCTGCCCACCATCGTGTTCCTGCTCGCGGCGGCAACGGGCTTTGGCACCGGGTCCAGCTGGGGCGCCATGGGTATCCTGTTTCCACTGGTCATCCCGCTGACCTGGGCAGTGATGGAAAGCCAGGGCCTTGCCGGACCGGAACATTTACACCTGTTTTACTCGGCGATCGCCTCGGTGCTCGCCGGCAGCGTGTGGGGCGATCACTGCTCACCGATTTCCGACACGACCATCCTGTCCTCGCTGGCGAGCGGCTGCGACCACGTGGAACATGTCCGCACCCAGCTGCCGTACGCGGGCCTGGTGGGACTGGTGGCCATCCTGGCGGGCAGCCTGCCGGTGGCCCTTGGACTTCCCTGGTGGGCCGGGATAGCGCTTGGCGCCGCCGCGCTGTGGGGGTTTCTGCGCGTGGTTGGCAAACCCGTGGATCCGGCCTGATCTGGGGCGGGTTAAACGCGGCTTGCGCACCCGGGACGCTTACCGTAGAGTCCGCGCCTCCTGACGCCGGACTGCGGGCCTCAGCCCGCAGTTCATCGCCCTGAATACATCATCATGACCCTTGCACCAACACCCGTTTCCAAAGCGCGACTGACGGCCCCCAATGGCAGGCCCGTGACCTGGCGCGGCTTGCACGGCAGCGCCCTGGCGCTGGCGCTGCTGGAGGCCGCCGCCAACAGCGACGGACCGGTGTTGTTCGTAAGCCGGAGCAGTCACCGGGCGCGCGCCCTGGAGCAGGACCTGCGTCTGCTCAATACCGGCGCCCTGCCCATCTGGCACTTCCCGGACCGGGAAACCCTGCCCTATGACCCGTTTTCCGCGCATCCGGACATTGCCTCCGAACGCCTGGCCGCCCTGTCCGCCGTAGCCGGCCTGGAGCGGGGTCTGCTGCTGGCGCCGGCGCCCACGCTGATGGAGCGCTTGCCGCCGCGTTCCCACGTGCTGGGCCAGACCTTTGAGCTCATTCCCGGACAGCACCTGTCCATAGATGAGTTCCGCGAACGCCTGCTCCAGGCGGGCTACGAGTCCGTGGAGCAGGTCTACCAGTCGGGGCAGTTCGCGGTGCGTGGCGCCTTGCTGGACCTGTATCCCACCGGCAGCGCGGAGCCGATCCGCATCGACCTCTTCGACGAGGAAATCGAGTCACTGCGCACCTTTGACCCGGATTCCCAGCGTTCCACCGGCGAACTGGCGGAGCTGCGCCTGTTGCCGGCCCGGGAATACCCGGCGGATAAAAAGGATCTGGATGCGCTGCGCCGGAGCCTGCGCCTGCGCTTTGACGGCGACATGCGCCAGGTGCCCATTTACCAGGACCTGCGTGCCGGCCACCACCCGCAGGGACTGGAACAGTACCTGCCGCTGTTTTTCGAAGAGACTGCATCCCTGCTCGATTACCTGTCCACACCACCGCGGGTCATCCTGCAGGACGGGGCGGCGGAGGCGCTGTCCGCTTTTGCGGCGCAGACAGCCGACCGCTATGAGCAACGGCGCTACGATGTTGAACGACCCATTCTCAAGCCCACCGAATTGTTTTTTGACGTCAGCAGCACGCTGCAGCCGCTGCTGGACCGCTGCGTGGTGCGCCTGGCAGGAGACGAGCAGCCGCAGGGCGCGGTGGAGGTCTTCGCCACGCAGCCGGCGCCGGAGCTGCCCATCCATGAGCGGGGCAAATCCGCCGGTGAGCTCCTGCAGGGATTCGTTGACCAGTGGCCCGGTCGCATCCTGTTCGCCGCCGACACGGCCGGGCGCCGGGAGGCCCTCGGCGACACGCTGCGCGCCCTGGGATCTGAAACCCGAACGGTTTGAGGGCTATGCGGCCTTCGGCGCGGGCACGGCGCGCCTGGGCCTGGCCATCCTGCCACTGGAAAGCGGGTTCCTCATCAATGACGAACTCGCGGTGCTCACCGAGTCGCAGCTGTTTGGCTCGCGGGCGCGCCAGACGACCGAGTCACGCCGTGACGACCGCGATCCGGAAGCGATCATCCGCAACCTGGCCGACCTGGAGCTTGGCGCCCCCGTGGTGCACGAGGATCACGGTGTGGGGCGCTACCAGGGCCTGCAGACCCTCGAGGTCGATCAGCGGGAAGCGGAATTCCTGACCATTGAATACGCCGACAGCGACAAGCTCTACGTGCCCGTTGCGTCCCTGCACCTGGTCAGCCGTTACACCGGCGCTTCCGCCGAAACCGCCCCGCTGCATCGCCTGGGCGGTGAACAATGGACCAGGGCCCGGCGCAAGGCGGCCGAGAAGGTCCGCGATGTGGCGGCGGAGTTGCTGGACCTGTATGCCAAGCGCCAGGCCCGGGAGGGCTTCTCCTTCAAGCTGGACGAGCGCCTGTACGAGGAATTCGCGGCAACCTTTCCCTTTGAAGAGACCCCCGACCAGCACCGGGCCATCGAGGCGGTGAAAGACGACATGCTGTCACCATTGCCCATGGACCGCGTGGTGTGCGGCGACGTGGGCTTTGGCAAGACCGAGGTGGCGCTGCGCGCGGCCTTCATCGCAGTCCAGGGCGGCAAGCAGGTGGCCTTCCTGGCGCCGACCACGCTGCTGGCCCAGCAACATTATGCGACCTTCGCGGACCGCTTCGCCGACTGGCCGGTGCGCATCGAGATCCTGTCACGCTTCCGCAGCGCGAAGGAGACCGAGGACGTGCTGGCACGGGTCAAGGCGGGAGAGGTCGACATCGTGATCGGGACCCATCGATTGATCCAGCGGGATATCCGTTTCAAGAAGCTGGGCCTGGTCATGGTCGACGAGGAGCAACGTTTCGGGGTCCGCCAGAAGGAGCGGCTGAAACAGCTGCGCGCCGAGGTGGACATGCTGACCCTGACCGCCACACCGATTCCCCGCACGCTGAACATGGCCATGTCCGGCATTCGCGACCTGTCCATCATCGCCACCCCGCCGGCGCGGCGCATGGCGGTCAAGACCATGGTGGTCCAGTGGGATAACGCCCTGCTGCGCGAGGCACTGCAGCGCGAGATCCAGCGCGGCGGCCAGGTGTTTTTCGTCCACAACGAGGTGCGCAGCATTGAGCGCATTGCGCGCGAGGTCGGTGAGCTCGTTCCCGATGCCCGCATCCGCGTCGCCCATGGGCAAATGCCGGAGCGGGAACTTGAGCAGGTCATGCTCGACTTCCACCGTCAGCGCTTCAACGTGCTGGTCTCCACGACGATTATCGAAAACGGTATCGACATTCCAACCGCCAATACGATCATCATCAACCGTGCAGACAAGTTCGGTCTTTCCCAGCTGCACCAGTTACGCGGCCGCGTGGGCCGGTCCCACCATCTGGCCTATGCCTACCTGCTGACGCCGCCGCCCAAGTCCGTGACCCGGGACGCGCAAAAGCGCCTGGAGGCCATCGCCAGTCTCGAAGAGCTCGGCGCCGGCTTTACCCTGGCCACCCATGACATGGAAATTCGCGGCGCCGGGGAATTGCTGGGGGAAGGCCAGAGCGGCCAGATCGCGCAGATTGGCTTCAGTCTCTACAGCGAACTGCTCAGCCGGGCCGTGGAAGCGCTGCGCGCCGGCCGTGAACCGGACCTGGAAGAAAGCCGCCGGCACGGCGCCGAGATCGAGCTGCACCTCGCGGCGCTGATTCCGGATGACTACCTGCACGATGTACATACGCGCCTGACACTCTACAAACGCATCGCCAGCGCGCCCGGCAGAGAGGCGCTGCGCGAGCTGCAGGTGGAGATGATCGACCGCTTCGGCCTGCTGCCCGACCCGGCCCGGAACCTGTTCGCCGTGGCCAACCTCAAGCTGATGGCCAATGCGATCGGGGTGACACGGCTCGATTTCGGCCCGCGCGGCGGCAGGATCGAGTTCGAGGCGGAGGCTTCCGTCGACGTGGAAGCCCTGCTGAAACTGGTGCACGGTCATCCGCGCCGTTACCGGCTGGGCGGCCCGCAGAAACTGCAACTCCTGGAACAACTGGACGGGGGCGGGGAACGCATCGAGCGGGCCGCGGAAATTCTCGCGCAGCTGACCACCGGCAGTGCGGCACAGGCGGGTTGAGTGGCTATAATGTGCCTCGTCAACACCGGATGACTGTGCATGATCCGTTTTACCCGATTTGCGCCAGCGGGGCTGATTACTGCGGCCCTTGTCGCCCTTGCATCGCTGGCCCTGCCGGCGACGGGCCTTGCTTCGGCCAATGATCGCTACCGGATCGAACTGATCGTATTCAAGAACCTCGGTGTAGCGGCCGAGCCGGACCAGGTGCAGAACATCCGCCGCTTCTTCGACACCTTTGATCTCGAGAGCGACGCCGCCGACCCGGCGCCGGTGGCGCTGGCAAAGATGGACGGCTCATTCGCCAATATCTGGACCCGGCTGGAGCGGCTGCCGGAGTATGAACCGCTGCTGCGCCTGACCTTTGAACAGACCATGTTTGACTATCACCCCCGGGTCCGCGTGCACAACGACGTGGTGATGGGACGTGAACTGCATTTCCCGGCGGAAATCATCTACCTGGACCTGGCTTCCTATCCGCTGGCCGAACCCGGGAACCCGGGCGCTCCGGGCGTCGACCTGTTTGCAGACTACCTGCAGCCGCTGTACCAGCTTGATGGTACGATCCGCATGCGCCGGAGCCGGTTTTTGCATATCGACCTGGACCTGGAGTTCCGGCTTCCGGGGCCGGCCTGGGCGCGGGAGTTTCCGGCACAACCGGACGATTTGCTGGAACCCGGCTTTGAATGGCTGGGTACCGCGCCGGAACCGCCGCCCGCCGGCGCAACGCAGCCGCTGCAGTTCATGGAGAACCCACCTGGACTCGACCCGGCGGCGGAACCGCCCATCGAGGAGCCCTTCGAACTGTACCGGCTGACGCAATCCCGGCAGATTCGCAGCAACACCTTGCAATATTTTGATTCCGCTTACCTTGGCGCAATTGTCCGGGTAACCCCTATCGCCGCCGAAACGCCCTGACACCGGTTCTTTACTGACCTGGTCACCGCGCCGGCAAACCACTGAACACAAAAAAGGACACCAGCAACGATGACCCGCCCCTTCAACAAATGGCGCCCCCACCCCTGGCACGGCCTTGACCTGGGACCCGAACCGCCCCGGGTGGTGCATGCCTTTATCGAGATCACACCGTTCGATTATGTGAAATACGAGGTGGACAAGAAGTCCGGCTTTCTGCGCGTGGACCGGCCCCAGCGAACCAGTTCACTGCCGCCGACACTTTACGGCTTCATTCCCCGCACCTACTGCGGCAACCGGGTCCGTGACCTGATGCCGGGCGCCGTCGCCGGCGACCACGACCCGCTGGACATCACGGTCATCAGCAACCGGCGCATCTCCCACGGCGAGATCATTCTCAACGCCCGGGTGGTCGGTGGCATTCCCATGATTGACGGCGATGAGGCGGACGACAAGATCATCGCGGTGCTGGACAACGACGATATTTACACAGATATCAATGATGTATCGGAACTTCCTGTGTCTCTGGTTGAACGCCTGCGACACTATTTCCAGACCTACAAGACGCTGCCGGACGAACCGGAGAAGGTCAAGGTCGGACCAGTGTATGGACCGGAGCATGCCGCCAAGGTCATCGAGGCGGCCGCCGCGGACTACGAGGACGAGTACGGCGAATAGCCGCGCATCATCACCCGGCGGCCGGGCAATCATTGCCGGATTGCCGTCGCCGGGTGCTTCACGCTAGGCTGGGCGCGACTGACGACAGGGCATTAGCCCAACAGGGGAGACCATGGATTACGAAAGGGTATTTTTCGCATTCTTCATCGTGTTGGCGTTGACGCTCAACTTCGGCTTCTTTCTGGGGGACATCGACAACCCGGCACATCATGATGCCTTTGAACTGGGCGCGGCGCTGGCGGTCAGCCTGATTGCAACGATCATGAAATTCGGCGATCGATCGCAGATGGGCGCGCTCTTGCTGGCCACCAGTCTCGTCGCCGACCTGCAGCTCATTGTCGCAGCAGTCCTGTGGGGCTACGCGTCACAGGTTTCTGCCGACGGCGTGACCCCGGAAGTCATCGTCAGCGTTGTGTCCCTGTCCGGCGGCGCGCTGCTGGCCAACCTGGTTTCCGTGGTGCTGCTGGTCGCCGAGTCCATCGTCATCCGGCGCTGAGACGCTCTCCGGGCACCGGAGCGACCGGCAATGAACGACATCATCTGGCTGACCATGCGGCGTCTCAGGACGCCGCTGATCCTGCTGATCTCGGTCTATTTCATCTCCTCGTCCCTGCTCGTGTCCGTGCCCGGCGTGGACGATGCCGGCAATCCGGTGCACATGAGCTTCCTGGACGCGGCCTATTTCGTCGCCATCCTGTCCACCACCATCGGCCTCGGCGAGGTGCCCTATCCGTTCACCGGCGGACAGCGGCTGCTGGTGTTTTTCATGGTTTTCCCCAACGTGGTGGCCTGGCTGTATTCGATTGGTGTCATCCTCGGCCTGTTCCTGGACGAACAGTTCCGGGCAACGCTGAACCGCAATGCCTTCCGGCGCCGGGTCAGGCGCATTAAGCGGCCCTTTTTCCTGGTATGCGGCTTTGGCAACACGGGCAGCGAGCTGGCGCGCGGACTGATGAGGCGCGGCTTCGAACTGACGATGATTGAGCAGGACCGGGAGCTGGTTCACCGGCGCCAGACCGAGGTGGACTTCTCCAATCTCCCGGTGCTGGCCGGTGATACCACGGAGCAGAGCGTGCTCGCCGATGCGGGCCTGCACCTTGAGAACTGCGCCGGGGTCATCGCGGTGACGAACGACAACCATGCCAACCTGACCATTGCCATTACCACCAAGCTGCTGCGCCCTGACCTGCCGGTTTATGCACGCAGCCAGGACGCCGGCGTCAGTGACAATATGCGATCGTTTGGCACAGATGCGGTGGTTGATCCCTACGTGATTTTTGCCGAGCGGTTCGACCTGGCGCTGACCTCGCCGAAAAAATACCTGGTGCAGGACTGGCTGATCTCCGTACCCGGCACCGAACTGCGCAAACCCCTCAAGCCGCCCAGTGGGCACTGGGTGGTCTGCGGCGGCGGCCGCTTCGGGCAGCGGATTATCGAAACCCTGGAGAAAAACGCCCAGGACTACACCCTGGTTGACGTGCAAGCCGATCGCGTGGAGCGCTGTGAGCACGGCGTCGTCGGGCGCGGCACGGAGGCGCCGACCCTCGAGGCCGCCGGCATTGTCGACGCGGCCGGCGTGATCGCCGGCACCGGCGACGACATCGACAACCTGTCCATCATGCTCACCGCCAAGGAAACCACGCGCAACAAAAAGCTGTTCCTGGTCGGGCGCCAGGAGCAACGCCAGAATGACGAGCTGTTCGATGCCAGTGGCGCCGACCTGGTGGCCCGCCCCAACTGGATCGTGGCGCGACGCATCCTGGCGCTGGCGACCACGCCGGGCCTCAGCAAGTTTCTGAACTACCTGGTTCACGCCGACGAGGACTTCGCCAGCCGCGTAGAGCACCGCCTGTCACGCTGTCTCGGGGGACTGGCGCCCGGCGTCTGGTCCACGGAGCTGCGCGGGGACAATGCGCGCAGCCTCCAGGCGGCGCGACTGGAGGGAGTGGACATCCGCCTGGAGAGCCTGGTGCACAACACGCGCAGCGGCGACAACGAGGACCTGCGCTGTGTCTGCCTGATGCTCAAACGCGGGGCACAGGAGCTGATGCTGCCCAGCACGGAGATGACGCTGCTCGAGGGCGATACCCTGCTGTTCGCCGGGCGCAGCAGCGCTTACCGGGAAATTATGCGGGCGCTGACCGACCCGGTGCTTCTGCTGGACTACGCCACGGCGCGGCGCATACCGCGCACCGCCATCGGTCGCTGGTGGGACCGCCGCTCCCGGCGGGAAGCTAAAGCAGGGTAAAGGCGTCCGCCTCGGCGGCGAAGGGAAAGTCCGCACGGATGTCCCGGACCCGCTGAAGGTCGAGCGTGGCCTGCCGGCAACCCTCTTCGGTCCAGGGTTCGATCAGCGCTTCGCCGAGCGGGCCATAGCAGGCGCTGTGTCCCGGGTACGGCGTCCCCCGCCCGTCCTCGCCGACGCGGTTCACTCCGATCACCACGCATTGATTCTCTATCGCCCGGGCGCGCAACAGCGTATCCCAGGCGGAAATCCGCGGCGCCGGCCAGTTGGCGACAAAGATCATAAGGTCGTAATCGCCGCGGCTGCGGCACCAGACCGGAAAACGCAGGTCGTAGCAGATTTGCGGACAAATTCGCCAACCGGCGAAGTCAAACACCACCCGCTGATCACCGGCGACATACCGCTGGTCTTCACCCGCGTAACTGAACAGGTGGCGTTTGTCGTAGAAATTAATTTCCCCTTCCGGCGTGGCGAGCAGCCAGCGGTTGCGCCGGCCGGCCGCGTCAGTGATCACGGCGCTGCCGCAAATGGCGCCATTCGCCTCGGCCGCTGTTTGGCGCAGCCAGGCCACGGTCCGGCCGTCCATGTCCTCGTCCTGGGCCTTGCTGTCGCCGAGAAAGCCGGTGGTGAAGGTCTCCGGCAGAACGTGCAGATCCGCCGGCCCCGCATCGGCGATCATTGCCGCGAGATGGGCCCGGTTACTTGCCGGATCGCGCCAGTGCAGGCGCGCCTGGACGAGGTTGATGCGCATGGCGGGCACTACACCTCCGGGCGCAGGTAGGGAAACAGCAGGACGTCGCGGATGGACGGCGAGTCCGTCAACAGCATGACCAGCCGGTCGATGCCGACACCCTCGCCGGCCGTCGGCGGCATGCCGTATTCCAGCGCCCGGATATAGTCCGCATCAAAGTGCATGGCCTCGACATCGCCGGCGTCCTTGCTGGCCACCTGGGCCCGGAACCGGTCGGCCTGGTCTTCCGGATCATTCAACTCGGAGAAGCCGTTGGCGATTTCATTGCCCGCAACGATCAACTCGAAGCGGTCCGTGACGCGCGGATCCTGGTCATTGCGCCGCGACAGCGGTGATACCTCGGTCGGATAGGCGGTCATGAAGGTCGGCTGGATCAAATGGCGCTCAACCGTTGCCTCGTAAAGCTCGGTCAGGAGCTTGCCCGGGCCCCAGCTGTCTTCCTGGTGAATATTACGCGCCTGCAGGGCGTCGCGGAGCACCGCGGTGTCCCACAGGTCGGCGCCGGCGAGCTCTTCGTTATAGCGGCGCACGGCCTCCTCGACGGTCAGGCGCTCAAATGGCTGTCCGAAGTCGATGTCCTGTCCCTGGTAGCTGACCAGGGCGCTGCCGGTGACCGTGGTGGCCAGACCGCGGAACATTTCCTCGGTCAGGTCCATCAGGTCATTCACATCCGCATAGGACCAGTAAAACTCGAGCATGGTGAATTCGGGATTGTGCCGCGTGGACACGCCCTCGTTACGGAAGTTGCGGTTGATCTCGTAAACCCGCTCCAGCCCGCCGACGGTCAGGCGCTTCAGGTAGAGTTCCGGCGCCACGCGCAGGTACATTTGCAGGTCCAGCGCATTGTGGTGCGTCACAAACGGGCGCGCCGCTGCGCCACCCGGGATGGGGTGCATCATGGGCGTCTCGACCTCGAGGAAGTCCCGCCCCGGGGCTTCCATGAACGCCCGGATGTAGCTGATGACACGCGAGCGGGTACGGAACACCTCGCGCGACGCCTCGTTCATGATCAGGTCGACGTAGCGCTGCCGGTAGCGGGTTTCCGTATCCTGCAGACCATGGAATTTTTCCGGCAACGGGCGCAGCGACTTGGTCAGCAGGCGGAACTGTCCGGCCCGCACGGAAAGCTCGCCCTTGTTGGTGCGCACGATCCGTCCCTGCGCGGCGATGATGTCACCCACGTCCCACTGCTTGAAGTCCTGGTAGACACCCTTCCGGCAGTTCATCCCGCTGCAGCACCAGCTGTATCGAGCCGGAGCCGTCCTGCAGCCGGACAAAAGCAATCTTGCCCATGACGCGCTTGGCCATCATGCGGCCGGCAACGGCAAACTCTTCCTCAACAGACTCCAGTGCGTCCGCGTCGCTGTCGGCAAAACGCTCCGCCAGCGCCGCGGCGTTGCTGTTCGGACGGAAATCATTCGGGTAGGCCTGGCCGGCCTCGCGCAGGCTCTGCAGCTTGGCGCGCCGCTCCGCAATAAGGCGGTTTTCGTCGACCGGGGCAGAGTCCGGATTCTTGGGATCGTTCATGGTTTTACTCGCTCAGTGGCCGGGCGTTATCAGAGCCCGGCCTTCAATGATGCTTCGACAAACTCGTCCAGGTCGCCATCCAGCACCGCCTGGGTATTGCCGGTCTGCACGGCGGTGCGCAGGTCCTTGATGCGCGAATCATCCAGCACGTAGGACCGGATCTGGCTGCCCCAGCCGATGTCGGACTTGGCGTCTTCCATTGCCTGGGACTCCTCGTTGCGTTTCTGAATCTCCAGCTCATACAGCTTGGCGCGCAGCTGCTTCATGGCCTGGTCCTTGTTCTTGTGCTGCGACCGGTCATTCTGGCACTGCACCACCACGCCGCTGGGATCGTGGGTGATGCGCACGGCGGATTCGGTGCGGTTCACGTGCTGGCCACCGGCGCCGGAGGCGCGGTACACGTCAATGCGCAGATCGGAGGGGTCGATATCGATCTCGATATTGTCATCCACTTCCGGTGAGACAAACACGGCGGCAAACGAGGTGTGGCGGCGGTTGCCCGAGTCAAAGGGCGACTTCCGAACCAGGCGGTGGACGCCGGTCTCGGTGCGGCACCAGCCAAAGGCGTGGTCGCCGGTGATATGGATCGTAGCGCTCTTGATGCCGGCAACTTCCCCGGCCGAGACTTCCACCAGCTCGGCTTTCCAGCCGCGCCGTTCCGCCCAGCGCAGGTACATGCGCAGCAGCATCTCGGCCCAGTCCTGCGCCTCGGTGCCGCCGGAGCCGGCCTGGATATCGAGATAACACGGCCGGTCGTCCATTTCCCCGGAAAACATCCGCTGGAATTCGAGTGTCTTCGACGTTCGCCGCAAGCGAGTCGATGTCCGCCGACACCTCGTTGATCGTCCCCTCGTCAGCTTCCGCAATCGCCATTTCGAGCAGGTCAGTGGCATCGGTCAGGCCCTGGCCGGTCTCGTCCAGCGTGCTGACGATTTTCTCCAGCGCCGCGCGCTCGCGGCCCAGGGCCTGCGCGTGCTCCGGATTGTTCCAGATATCGGGGTTTTCAAGCTCGCGGGTGACTTCCTCGAGCCGGTCACGCTTTACAGCGTAGTCAAAGATACCCCCTGAGCGCTTCGACGCGCTCCTGGAGGTCTTCCAGTCGTTGGGTAATCGGTGCGGTTTCCATGGACTCGTGCTATGTGAAACGAAGCCGCGCATTGTACACCAAGCCGCGCCGGTGCCGTGCGTCCTTCAGGGGCACGGCCTTACGGGCAGCGCTCAGCTGACAATGTGCTCAACCATCAGTTGCGCCGATGATTCACCGCGGAAGTGGTTAACGTCCAGCTTGTAGACCAGGCGCACGGTGCGCTGGCCCTGCAGGTCTTCGGGCAACTTGCCAAAGGCGATCGCGTCAATGAGCTCGCTGCCTTCCAGCGGCCGCAGCACCATTTTCAGGTGGGCGCCGCCCACCACGCGCTGATCAATAACCTCGAAGGCGCCTTCAAACAGCGGCTCGGGAAAGCGCTGGCCCCAGGGACCGAGCGCCGCCAGGCGCTGCGCAAACTCCAGGTTCAGGTCCCGGGCCGCCAGTTCCCCGTCTGTCAGCAACTCCGCGCTGGGCGCCTCGCCATCGAGAAAGTGCTGCACGGAGCGGTCCAGCTGTACCTGGAAGTCTTGCAGCGCGTCCGCATCCAGGCTCAACCCGGCCGCCATGGCGTGGCCGCCGAAGGCCCGGATCAGGCCCGGCGTGGTGGCATCCACGTGCGCCAGCACGTCGCGAATATGCAGGCCGGGAATAGAGCGCGCCGAGCCTTTCAACATGGCGCCCTCCCCCTCGGGCGCGAAGGCGATGACCGGGCGGTGGGTGGCTTCCTTGATCTTCGAGGCCACCAGGCCAACGATGCCCTGGTGCCAGCGCTGGTCATAAAGACACAGGCTGAACGGCAGTTCAGCGCCCAGGGAGTCGATCAACGCCCGAACCTGCTCCAGCGCCTCACTCTGCATGGTTTCCTGCATGGCCTTGCGCTGGCGGTTGAGTTCGTCGAGCTGTGCTGCGAGGGTTTCCGCCTCGTGCTCATCATCGGTTAACAGGCAACGGATACCGACCGACATGTCCTCCAGGCGGCCGGCGGCATTCAGGCGCGGACCGACAGCGAAACCCAGGTCAGAGGCGGACACGTGACGGTAATCCCGCTTGCCGACCCGCAGCAGGGCCAGCAGCCCGGGGCAGGCGCGGCCGGCGCGGATGCGCGCCAGGCCCTGCTGCACCAGCACGCGGTTGTTGTAATCGAGCGGAACCACGTCGGCAACGGTTCCCAGGGCCACCAGGTCCAGCAAATCCGCCAGCCGCGGCTCGGTCCGCCCGCCGCTGAACCAGCCGGCCTCGCGCAGCACACCCCGCAAAGCGCTCATGAGGTAAAACACCACCCCCACACCCGCCAGCGCCTTGGAGGGAAAATCGTCCCCGGGCACATTCGGATTGACGATCGCGTTGGCCTCCGGCAGTTGCTCGCCGGGCAGATGATGGTCGGTGACCAGCACGTCGATGCCCAGGGCGCGGGCCCTGGCAACACCCTCAAGGCAGGCGATACCGCTGTCCACGGTCATCAGCAGGTCCGGCGGGTCGTCACGCAGCGTCTCCACCAGTCCGGGCGTCAGCCCGTAGCCGAATTCGAAACGGTTGGGCACCCGGTATTCCACGTTGGATGCACCAAAACCGGTCAGCGCCCGCACCGCGACGGCGGTGCCGGTGGCGCCATCGGCATCGAAATCACCGACCACGAGTATGCGGCGGTCGTCCATGACAGCCGCCGCGAGTAACTGCGCGGCGGCATCAATGCCGGCCAGCAGATCCGGCCGGGCCAGGCCCTGCAGGCCAAGGTCCAGGCGCGCCGCATCCTCGATGCCGCGGGCCAGCAGCACCCGCTGCAGCACCGGGTGCATGTCGGCAGGCAGACCGGCGTTATGCCCCCTGAGGGGACGCTGTCGTACGCGCAGGCGGGATTTCACGGGAATGGCCGGAGCTGTGCACCGGAGACGGACTGCAGCGCGGTGCGAGCCCGACAGCGGGTCGCACAGGGCTCAGGAATAGGACACCTCGACAATCTCCAGCTCGCGCTCGCCGCCGGGCGCGGAGACCACGCCGACATCGCCCTCTTCCTTGCCGATCAGCGCGCGGGCGATCGGTGAGGAAATCGCGATGCGGTTTTCCTTGATGTCCGCCTCCAGGTCGCCGACGATCTGGTAGGTGATTTCCTCACCCTCCTCGTCTGCCACGGTGACCGTGGCGCCGAACACGACCTTGCCGCCGGGGTTGAGCTTGGTAACGTCGATCACCTGGGCGGTGGACAGCGTCGCCTCGATCTGCTGAATACGCCCCTCGATAAAACCCTGCTGCTCGCGGGCCGCGTGGTATTCGGCGTTTTCCTTGAGGTCGCCGTGCGCACGCGCCTCGGCGATGGCCGCGATGACCTCAGGACGGTCCTTTTTCTTCAGTTTTTCAAGTTCCGCGCGGAGCCGGTCGGCGCCCTGGCGGGTCAATGGATCACGATTCATAGGGATAAACCTTCATGCAGTGACTGCAAGCTGCGCACTTCGCGGTCATCCGCGTGGTCGATGGCCTGCAACGTGGCCCAGCCTCGGGCCGTGGTTGTGGTGTAGGGCACCGAGTACTGCAACGCCTGGCGACGTATCGAGAACGAGTCCGCAATCGCCTGGCGCCCCTCGGTGGTGTTCACAATGAATTTTATCTCGCCATTCTTGATGGCATCGACAATGTGCGGCCGCCCCTGGTCCACCTTGTTCACATACTCGCAGTCGAATCCCTGGGAACGCAGGTATTCACAGGTGCCCTGGGTAGCGATCAGCGTGTAGCCGCGCTTGACCAGGTTGCGGGCGATCGGCGGCAGGGCCGCCTTGTCGCCGTCACGCACGCTGAGAAACGCCTTGCCCGGCACCGGCAGGCGCTGGCCGGCGCCGCGCATGGCGCGAATACAGGCGCCGCCGAAGGACCGGTCCACGCCCATCACCTCGCCGGTGGAGCGCATTTCCGGACCAAGGATCGGGTCGACGCCCTGGAACTTGATAAACGGGAAAACCACTTCCTTGACCGAGAAGTAGTTCGGCACCACCTCGCGCGTCATGCCCTGCTCCGCCAGCGAGGTGCCGGCCATGCAGCGCACCGCCACCGAGGCCAGCGGAACCCCCGTGGCCTTGGATACGAAGGGCACGGTGCGCGAGGCGCGGGGGTTGACCTCGAGCACGAAGATATCGTCACCCCGCACCGCAAACTGCGCGTTCATCAGGCCGACCACGCCGAGCGCGAGCGCCATCTCGGTCATCTGCTCGCGCAGCTCGTCCTGGATTTTCTTGCCCAGCGAATACGGCGGCAGGGTGCAGGCCGAGTCACCGGAGTGCACGCCCGCCTGTTCGATGTGCTCCATCAGGCCGCCGATCAGAACGTCCTTGCCGTCGCAGATGGCATCCACGTCCACCTCGATGGCGTGATCGAGGAAGTGGTCGAGCAGCACCGGGGAGTCGTTGGAGACCTTGACCGCCTCGGTCATGTAGCGATGCAGTTCGTCCTCGCTGTGCACGATGTCCATGGCGCGGCCGCCGAGCACGTAGGACGGCCGCACGACCAGCGGATAGCCGATCTCCGCGGCCTGGCCGATGGCCTGTTCGACGCTGGTGGCTGTGCGGTTCGGCGGCTGTCGCAGCCCAAGTTTTTTCAGCAGCTGCTGGAACCGCTCCCGGTCTTCCGCCAGGTCGATACTGTCCGGCGAAGTGCCGATGATGGGCACCCCGGCCGCCTCCAGCTTGCGGGCCAGCTTCAGCGGCGTCTGGCCGCCGTACTGCACGATCAGTCCTTCAGGCTGCTCCCGGTGCACGATTTCCAGCACGTCCTCCAGGGTCAGGGGCTCAAAGTACAGGCGGTCGGAGGTATCGAAGTCGGTGGACACGGTTTCCGGGTTGCAGTTGACCATGATGGTCTCGAAGCCGTCCTCGCGCAGGGCCAGGGCCGCATGTACGCAGCAGTAGTCAAACTCGATGCCCTGCCCGATCCGGTTGGGGCCGCCGCCCAGCACCATGTACTTGCGCCGATCGCTGGGCTCGGCCTCGCATTCCTCGTCATAGCAGGAGTACAAGATAGGCGGTGCTGGTGGCAAACTCCGCTGCACAGGTATCCACCCGCTTGTAAACCGGCCGCACGCCGAACCCGTGGCGCAGCTCGCGCAGCTGGTTCTCCGGGATGCCCAGCAAAAACGCCAGGCGGCTGTCGGCAAAACCCTTGCGCTTGAGCGCACGCATCCGCTCCGCATCCAGCGCGCTGACACCACCCTCGATGATGTCCCGCTCCTCGAGCACCAGGTCTTCCAGCTGGGCCAGGAACCAGGGATCCACGCCGGTCAGCTTCTGGATCTCGTCAAAGGGCAGCCCGGTGCGGAAGGCATCACCGATATAAAGAATGCGCTCGGGACCGGCCTCGCGAAGCTCGCGGCGCAGGTCCGCCAGCCGCAACTCGTCATCGCCGGGATCAATCAGCGAGCACAGTCCGTCATGATCGGTTTCCAGGCTGCGCAGCGCCTTCTGCAACGATTCCTGGAAGCTGCGGCCGATGGCCATGGCCTCCCCCACCGATTTCATCTGCGTGGTGAGTCGGGAATCGGCCGCGGGAAACTTCTCGAAAGCAAAGCGCGGAATTTTCGTGACCACGTAGTCGATGGCCGGCTCGAACGATGCCGGGGTCGCGCCACCGGTGATCTCGTTGCGCAGCTCGTCCAGCGTAAATCCGACCGCCAGCTTGGCGGCAACCTTGGCAATCGGAAAACCGGTCGCCTTGGAAGCGAGCGCCGAGGAGCGGGACACGCGCGGGTTCATTTCGATAATGATGACCCGGCCGTCGTCCGGGTTGACCGCGAACTGCACGTTGGAGCCGCCGGTATCCACGCCGATCTTGCGCAGCACCGCCAGGGATGCATCGCGCAGGCGCTGGTACTCCTTGTCGGTCAGCGTCAGGGCCGGCGCCACGGTGATCGAGTCACCGGTGTGAATGCCCATCGGGTCGAAGTTTTCGATGGAGCAGATGATGATGCAGTTGTCCGCCGAGTCGCGCACCACCTCCATCTCGTATTCCTTCCAGCCGAGAATGGATTCTTCGATCATGACCTCGGTGGTGGGCGACAGCTCCAGGCCGCGCTGGATGATCTCCTCGAACTCCTCGTTGTTGTAAGCGATCCCGCCGCCGGAGCCGCCCATCGTAAAGCTGGGCCGGATAATGATCGGGTAACCGATGGAGGTCTGCTTTTCCACCGCCTCCTCCAGCGTGTGCGCCATTTCCGCACGCGTGCACTCCAGGCCGATTTCGATCATCGCATCGCGGAATTTTTCCCGGTCCTCCGCCATGTCGATGGCCTCGCGGGTGGCGCCGATCATTTCCACGCCGTGGGCTTCCAGCACGCCGTGACGCACCAGGTCCAGGGCGCAGTTCAGCGCCGTCTGCCCGCCCATGGTCGGCAGCAGCACATCGGGCTTTTCCTTTTCGATGATCTTCGCCACGGTCTGCCATTCGATCGGCTCGATGTAGACCGCATCGGCCGTGCCCGGGTCTGTCATGATGGTCGCCGGGTTCGAGTTCACCAGGATGACGCGGTAGCCTTCCTCGCGCAGGGCCTTGCAGGCCTGGGCCCCGGAATAGTCGAACTCGCAGGCCTGGCCGATGACGATGGGACCGGCGCCGATGATCAGTACACTTTGAATGTCAGTTCGTTTTGGCACGTATTTCTCTATTTTATTTGCTTATTTAATAAGCAGTTATAATATTTATCTAAAGTCTTTTATTCAGTTGGCGGAAGCCTGTCCAGCGCCCTGGCGGCGGCCCTTGACCGCCTCCATGGAGTCCACGAAGCGATCAAACAGGGACTGGATATCGTGGGGCCCGGGACTGGCCTCCGGATGTCCCTGGAAACCGAAAGCGGCGCGGTCGGTCAGGGCAATGCCCTGCAGGCTGCCGTCAAACAGCGAGCGGTGCGTGGCCTGCACGTTCGCTGGCAGGCTGTCCTCGGCTACCGCAAAACCGTGGTTCTGACTGGTGATCATCACCTGGCCGGTTTCCAGGTCCTGCACCGGGTGATTGGCCCCGTGGTGGCCGAATTTCATTTTCTCTGTCCTGGCCCCGGCAGCCAGCGCCAGCAGCTGGTGCCCCAGGCAGATGCCGAACAGCGGCACACCGTCGGCCAGCAGCTCGCGGATCGCCTGTACGGCGTAATCGCAGGGTTCCGGGTCACCCGGCCCATTGGACAGAAATACGCCCGCCGGTTCCAGCGCGAGCACCTGGCTGGCCGGGGTTTTCGCCGGGACCACGGTCACACGGCAGCCGCGGTCTGCGAGCATGCGCAGGATGTTGCGCTTGATACCAAAATCGTAGGCCACCACGTGACGCTCACCGCTGCTCTCGTGCCAGCGGCCGCTGTCCAGATCCAGGCTGCCCTCGGTCCAGGGGTAGGCCTTATCGGTGCTGACCACCTTGGCCAGGTCCAGGCCGGCCATGCCGGGAAACTCGCGCGCCTGCGCCAGTGCGTCCGCCTCGTCGACCGTTTCACCGGACACCAGGCAACCACCCTGGGCGCCTTTTTCGCGCAGAATTCTTGTCAGGCGGCGCGTGTCGATACCCGCGATGCCCACGATGCCGTGGCGTTCCAGGTAGGCCGCCAGGGTCTCCTCGCTGCGCCAATTACTGGTGCGCAAAGGCAAATCGCGAATGATCAGGCCGGCCGCCTTGATGCCATCGGACTCTTCATCGGCGCTGTTGCAGCCGGTGTTGCCGATGTGGGGGAACGTCAGCGTCACGAGCTGACGCGTGTAGGAGGGATCGGTGAGGATTTCCTGGTAACCGGTCATGGCGGTGTTGAAGACCACTTCGCCAACACTGGCGCCCGGGGCGCCGATACCCTGGCCATGAAATACGCTGCCGTCAGCGAGCGCGAGGATTGCTTTCAGGGCCAAATCGAACCTCCAGATACGCGAAACGGGAAAGCCGCCAGGGCTGTTCCCGCTTAGAAAAGAAAGACCTTTGAGACCCGACCTGCCCCTGCCGGGACGATCGCCGGGTCGTCGAACTCTAAGCGCTCAGATTGTACTGGAATCTCTCGCGGCAAGTCCACGCCACGGGGATGCCGCCGGGACAGTTGCGCAGCGTCATCCGCCGGACGCGCTGCCAATCAGCCAGTCCAGCGCCTGGTAACGTCCGGGCGGCTGCTGAATCAGCCAGCGGCCCGCCTGCAGGGCGCCGCGCGCAAACACCGACCGGTCCGTGGCCTCGTGGGTCAGGGTCAGCGTCTCACCGGGCAGCTCGAGTTTCACCACGTGTTGGCCAACCACCTCGCCTTCACGAAGGCTCTCAATCCGCGCTTCCAGCGGCTGCAGGGCCTTAGCCAGCGTCAGGGCGGTTCCTGAAGGCGCATCCTTTTTGTGTTGATGATGAATGTCCGTAATGGTGGCCGCTTCGATATCCGGCAGCCACTGTCCCAGGTGCGCCAGCGCGCCGAGCATGGCGTTGAGACCGGGACTGAAATTGGCCGCGTGCAACAGCGCGACTTGCCCGGCCGCCTCGTCCAGCACCTGCTCCTGCGATGTGTCCAGGCCCGTGGTGCCACTGACCATGGGAACGCCGTTACGCGCACACCAGCGTGCCGCGGCGACCGCACCCGCCGGCAGGCTGAAATCAATCAGGAGATCCGGTCTGTGCTCGAGCGCTTCCAGGCCGGGGCGCCAGAGTGCGGCGTCGATGTCACCCGGGTGATGCCGCGACACCAGCGCCACGACGTCAAAGCCCTGCGCTGCAGCCTGTCCCGCAAGCTGGCGGCCCATGCGCCCTGCGCCATGAATAACGACGCCGGGGCGGGCGCCGCTCACGAGGTCATCCGGTCAAAGAACTCGCGAACGCCTTTCAGCCAGGAATCTGACCGGGGGTTATGTTCCTTGTTGTCCTGCCGGTAGGACGCTTCAAATTGCCGCAACAGGTCTTTTTGCTCGCGATTGAGCTTCACCGGTGTCTCGACAACCACGCGGCACATCAGGTCACCGCTCCTGCTGCTGCGCACGGATTTGACGCCCTTGCCGCGCAGCCGGAACATTTTGCCCGGTCTGCGTTTCCGCGGGGATCTTCAGCTTCACCTGGCCGTTCCAGCGTCGGCAATTCGAGCTCGCCACCCAGCGCGGCGACGGCGAAATGCACGGGCACCTCGCAGTAAAGGTTGTCGCCGTCGCGTTCGAATATCTTGTGCGGACGCACACGGATTTCCACGTAAAGGTCACCGGCAGGCGCGCCGTTGGGTCCGGCCTCGCCCTCCCCGGCCAGGCGAATCCGGTCGCCATTATCGACACCGGCTGGAATCTTCACCGACAGCGTCCGCGTTTCGCGCACGCGGCCCTGCCCGCTGCACTCGACGCAGGGGTTGGCCACCTGCTGGCCGCTGCCCTGGCACTGGGGACAGGTCTGCTGTACGGAAAAGATCCCCTGCTGCATGCGTACCTGGCCGATACCGCCGCAGGTCGAACAGGTCTCCCGTTTGCCGTCAGCCGCGCCGGAACCGTCGCAGGCCTTGCAGCTGGACAGGCTGGGCACACGGATTTCCCGCTCCACGCCGCTGACAGCTTCTTCCAGGTCAAGCTCCACACCGTAGCGCAGATCCGAACCCCGCTGCGGGGCGCGGCCGCGACGTCCCTGGCCGAAGATATCGCCGAAGATATCGCCAAAAATATCACCTACATCGCCCTGGAAACCGCCGCCGGGCCGCCCGCCCATGGACGGGTCAACCGCCGCATGCCCGTACTGGTTGTAGGCGGAGCGCTTGCGGGGATCCTTCAGGACCTCGTAGGCCTCCTTGGCCTCCGTGAAGCGCGCATGCGCGGTCTCGTCATCCGGGTTGCGGTCCGGATGAAACTTCATGGCCAGTTTGCGGTAGGCCTTGCGCAGCTCGTCGTCGTTGGCGTTCCGGGAAACCCCGAGAACCTCGTAATAATCTTTTTTTGCCATGGGCCTCAGGTACTTCCCAGGGGTTTTAATGTCCCCCAGAGATGGTGACCTTGCCGTGCCAATTCAAGCGCCCGGTCCGATGGTGCCGTTTTGGTCGAATCAGCCCACACCAAGCCGCCGGTTTTCCATCGGAAATGCGCGGGCCACCCGGTCCAGGGCGGCAGCGAGGTCCTCGACCAGGTCCTGGCCATGCTCAATACCCACGGACAGACGCAGCAGTCCCGGCTCAATGCCGGCCTCGCGCTGCGCAATTTCGGTCATCGAGGCGTGGGTCATGGTGGCCGGATGACAGACCAGGCTCTCGACCCCACCCAGGGACTCGGCCAGGGTAAACAGCTTCAGGCCTTCGAGGAACGTGCGCACGCCGGCTTCGCCTCCGCCGAGTTCGAAGCTCAGGACCGCCCCGAAATGCTTCTGCTGTTGCCGCGCAAGCGCATGGTCCGGGTGGTCGGGCAAACCCGGATAGTGCGCCCGAACCACCGCCGGGTGGCTGGCGAGCAAGCCGGCGACCAGGCCGGCATTTTCCTCGTGACAGCGCAGGCGCGCGTGCAGGCTCCGCAAACCCCGCAATACCTGGCTGCAATCGAAAGGCGAGGCGGTCGAGCCGACGCAGTTCGCCCACCAGGCGAGGCGTTCCAGCAAGGCGGCATCGCGCGCGATTACGGCGCCACCGACGACATCGCTGTGACCATTGATGTACTTGGTGGTTGAGTGCACCACGATGTCCGCACCCAGTTCAAGGGGGCGCTGCCCGAGGGGCGTGAGAAAGGTATTGTCCACGACCAGCAGCGCGCCGCACTCACGGGCAATCACCGACAGGCGCCGGATGTCCGTGACACGCAGCAAGGGATTCGACGGGGTTTCCACCCAGATGATCCGGGGACGGTGCAGGCGGCACTCCCGGCGCAACGCCGCCAGGTCGTGGAAATCGCTGAACTGCGTCCGGAAACGTCCGGCCGCTGCCAGTGCATCGAACGCCCGGTAACAGCCGCCGTAGCAGTTGCGCGGCGCCAGGATCAGGTCATCCGGCCCCAGCAGGTAGGTGACCAGCACCACTGCTGACATTCCCGTGTTGGTCACCACCGAACCGGTACCGCCCTCCAGCGTCGCCAGCGCATCACCCAGCTGATCACGGGTTGGATTACCGCTGCGGGAATAGTCATAGGTGCGCTTGCGGCCGAGACCTTCGAAGCTGTAGTTGGACGACAGGTACAGGGGCGGCATGACCGCGCCGTGCTGACGGTCCGTATCGACGCCGGCGCGCACGGCGCGGGTAACCGGGCTTACCGGCTTGTTCTGAACACTCATGCTGCATCTCCTTGCAAAAAGCGGTCGATCGCGCACGCCACCGCAGCCTGCTCGCACAGGAAGGCGTCGTGACCGTACCGTGAGTCAATAATTTCCAGTTCCACCGGCCCGGGAACCTGTGCCGCGAAGGACTGCAGGAGGGCCGGCGGACAGAGTTCATCGGTGCTGAAACCCAGCAGACTGAGAGGCTTTTGCAGGCGCTGCGGATCCAGCCGGTGATTGTCTATTGCGTCCATCAGGCGCCGGTACGATCCGGCATCAAAACGCTCGGCAAAGCGGCGGCCCTGGTGGTCCAGGTAGGACGTCAGGCGGGCCTGGCCGCCGGGCCCGGAAAATCGCGCACGAAACTCGTCCGCTGAGCGGTAGGTTGTCATGGCCAGGGCCCTTGCCAGGGCCACGCCGGCCGCCGGCCGGTCAGCCGTCAGTTCGAGGATCTGCCGCTGCACCAGGCGCCGGGCTACGGCCATCGGCTCGGGCTCGTGGGCGCAGGCGATGACCATGAGCCTGTCCAGCCGTTGCGGATACTCCGCTGCAAAGTGCTGGGCAACCATGCCGCCATAAGAAGCACTGACCACCGAGTGGAGCCGGTCAATGCGCAAATGATCCAGCACCCCCGCCAGGACGCGGGCCTGGTCCAGGGTGCTGACCGGGGGAAAGTCCTGCTGCAGCCTGTCATCCTCGGCGCCGCCCAGCCAGTCAATACCCAGCACGCGATAGCGCCGGCTTGCGTCAACCCCTTCGCGACCCAGGACACGTTGCCACCAGCCCTGGCCGCGCTCGTTGTCGCCGGCCAGCACCCTGCGCGAAGCGGAGATGCCACCCAGGGCGGCCACCACCGGTGCATGCGCGGGCCCAAGCATTCGCACACCAACCCGTACGCCGGTCAGGCGCACGCCGCAGTCGAGGTGCAGAGTTGAGTCCAGGCGGATGTGTTGCTCAAAAAGCACGCGGCATGAACCACCAGCAGCAACGCCGGCAGGGCTCAACGATGGATAGGCGACTTCAGTCGCTTGGGCAGTGGTTTGGGCGTTCATGGTCGGAACCTTGTCTCCAGTCAGTAAAGATCTAACGACTCACTGGAAACTCCGACCCGACGGTGGAGGGGCCCGGTCCCATCACCAGAGGTGCTGACCGAACACTCATTTCCCGGAACCGCGATGGGTTCCGCAGGAGTTGGCACCTTTTCGAAGGGGTTAGCTTCGAAGGTTGCCCCGGCTTCCAAGGGCCTGTCCCTCAGCCGGTCTCAATGAGTAGCGTCTCTGAGTATACGACAAAGCAAGGCAATTACCAGCCCGGAATCGAAGCCGCCCGGCTAGACGAGGAACCCCCCCATGAAACGGCCGCACAGAAAGGACAGCACGCACAGCACCACGCTCGCCGCGACGTTGACCGCCGCATGGCGCAGTGAATGCTGGCGGTGAAGGTCAAGGGACTGGTAGGCAAAGCTGGAGAAGGTGGTGAACCCACCGCAAAAACCGGCGAACAGGCGCTGCTCTTCTTCTCTCAACAGGCCCGGCGTCCCCCAGGCCATCGCCAGCAGCACCCCCAGCGCGAAACAGCCCAGCACGTTCACCAGCAACGTGGCGTACGGGTAGCGGTGGCGCACGACAGTGGAGAGAACGTAACGTGCCACCGCGCCCAGCCCGCCGCCGACCGCAAAAGCCGCCGGCAGCAGGAGTTCACCGGCTGTTCCGCTCATTGCGCCGCGACCCCGTGAACCCGGGCGGCCAGCGCCTCGCCGGCCACTGCGGACCCGATACCCAGGACAACCGCAAGCACCGCGTAGCTGCCCGCCTGCAGGAACGCACCCGCATCGCCCAGGGTAACCAGCTCATAGCTGAAGTGGGAAAAGGTCGAAAAACCGCCGCAGAACCCGACCACCAGCAGATGGCTCAACCAGGGCGCCAGACGTTCACGCAGCACGAACAGCCAGCCGATCAGGAAGCAGGCCAACAGGTTGATCAGCAGTATTGGCACCCAGAACAACGGCGCCGGCAGGACGGGGGCCAGCCATTCCCGGGCCAGCGAACCCGCCGCGCCGCCGACAAAAACCAGCATCACGACCAGCAGGGTGGACTGGCGCGGCACCGGCGGATTTTCACTGGCGGACTGGTCTGGATTCATGCTGCCGGTAAGATACACGCATCATGGCAAAGGACACAGTACAGCAGACCCATCTTCCGCACGTCGGCGGCCGCCCGGTGCGCTGGCGGCGCTGGCTGGGTGGCGGGCTGCTGGGGCTGATCGCGGCCCTGTTCCTGGCCTGGCTGGGTTTTCCTGCGTGGGCGCCGCTGCTTGCGCAACGCCTGGTTCCCGACAACTGGTCCGTAACCCGCCTGAAGCTGGAACGGCCCGGTTTCAGCGGGCTGGCGGTGCGGGAGCTGGAAGCCCGCGGCGTGGAGGCCGGCCTGCCGCTGCGCGTCACCGGTCGCGATATCGACGTGCGCTTCAAGGGACCCGCATTGGACGTGGGGCAGCTTGAAGTGGCCCTCAGCGGATCAGCCACGCCCGGGGCGGGCGCGCCGTTCAACCCGGCTGAGTTCAGCCTGCCCCGCCTGCTGCTGCCGGACGGCCTGCCCGCGATCCGCATCGACAGCCTCACGCTGAGGGATCAACGCACGCCCGCCGGCCAGCAATGGCTTTTCACAGGGCTGGTTATCGGCACGGGCGGCCGCGGTTTTGACCTGCAAACAACGATTGACCGGCCGGCACCGCTGGCAACCGACCTGGACCTGGGCGTTTCCCTGCACGGCGACCAGCTGCAGCTGCGGGCCGTCAGCCACGATCAGCCGCACAGGCTGTCCCTGGACTTCACGCCAGGCGCTGGACCCCTCGGACCCGGCACAGGCAATTGCCGAGCTGGCGTGGACGCTGGATCTTGCCATGCTGGACACCACCGGACTGGCGCAGATCCTGGCGCCAGGGGCCGCATGGGTCCCGAATACACTGCAGGGCGAAATCTCGGGACAGGCCATATTTGCCGGAACAGACCGTCTGCAACCGGTGCAGGCACAACTCGATCTGCGGAATCTCTTGCTGGCCTCCCCCGGCGGTCAACTGGCCGGCGACCTTACCGTGCAAATAACCCGTCAGCAGGACACGGCCGTGGCGACCGTCAGCGCACTGGCCATTGACGCCGCCCTGCGGGACGACGCGCAGCTGCTGGCGGTCCGCGAAGGTCTCGCAGGCATGGGTGTCAACGGACTGGTCAATGACAATGACCTGGAACTGTCGCTCGCCGGCATTGATGGAGATGCCGCTTTTTCCGCCGGACATCACCCTGAAGGCGCCCTACCCGGCCGCCTTCTCGGGCAAACTGGACATCACGGCCGCGCAGACCGGCAGCTTCGACCTTGCGCTGACCCTGCACCGCCTTGAGGGCGTTGCGGTCCCGGGCGATGCACCCGCAGTGGAAGAGCTGAACCTGGCGCTGGATGGCCGGTTTGGCTTTTCCCATCCAGCTACCCTGGTCGATGACGACCTGCAGTTGGGAGCGAGCAGCGGCGCCGGGGCGTTTACGCTAAACCACGACGCGAACCGGTCGGCCGACCCCTGGCGCGCGACGCTGACAGACCTGGCCTTTACCGGTGTCAGCTTTGCCCGGCCCGGCATCGCCGCCAGCATGGGCCAGCTCTCGGTAAGCGGCGTGGCCAGCCAGGGCCAGGCACTGACGTTCAGCGGTCCGGTCAACGGCGACAACCTGGTCCTGGCCAGTGACGGCGCGCCGCTGGCGCCACCGCTGCTCTCCGCCAGGGGTTTCAGCCTGGATCTCAGCGCGGCATCGGCGCCCGGCGCCGGGGCGGCCACCGTGCTGCGCGGCCCGCTGGAACTCCAGGGCGTGAACCTGCCGCTGGCTGCAGCGACCGCCGATGCGGTCATGCTGGAAATGAACCCGGTCAGCCTGCCGGGACTCGAGGGCAGTCTGCGTATCCTGACGACCGGACTGGCGGCGGAACTGGATGGCCAGGTCCGCACCGGTATGGACCTTGACCTGTCCGGGACCCTGCGCGAGGGCCGCTACTACGAGGGCCGGGGTGACCTGGTGCTGGGCTACCAGGCCAGCCTGCCATTCACCTTTGCCGCCGACCTGGAAACCACCACGGGATCGGTCACGCTCTCGCAAGCCGTTTTGCCGGTCGCCGGGCTTGGCGCCCTGGCCCGTCCGCTGGGGCTGACGCTGCCCAAGAACCTGGGCTTTGACACCGGCCAGCTGGTGCTCAACGGGGAATTGGGCTACGGCAGCGACGGGATCTCCGGTGCGCTGGACCTTGCCGGCGAAAACCTGGGCCTCTCGCTGGGCGAAAGCAGCCTGGAGGGCCTGGATTTCAATACGCAGATTGATCTTGCCGAAGTATTGAGTGGCGGCGGTACCCTCAGCCTGTCGCTGGCGCGCCTGGCGGCCGGGCTGGACCTGGTCTCCCTGAGTTCCGACCTTGCCATCAGCAGCAGTGACGAGTTCGGCGCCCGCAGCCTGCAGGCGCAACTGCTGGGCGGACTGATCAGCATCCCCGCCATCGGCTTAAAAGCCGGTCAGTTGCAGGACGCCATGATTCAGTGGGACGGCTTTGACCTTGGACGCCTGCTGGAATTCGTGGACGTCAACGGACTGGACGGCACGGGTATCGTTGACGCGCGCTTTCCGCTGGTCGCGGAGCCGGACGGACCGGCAGTGCGCGAAGGCAGCTTTGCCGCGCGGGGTCCCGGACGCCTGCGTTACAGCAGCGGCGTGCCGGCCGGCAACATCGGCCTGCAGGCCCTGGAGGACTTTGAATACGACAGCCTGTCCGGGACCCTGGATTACGGCAGCGATGGCGCCTACAAGATCAGCATTGACCTGCTGGGCCGGAATCCCGAGCTCTACAATGGTTATCCAATTCGCTTTCGCCTGAACCTGGGCGGCTCCATGCCGGCCCTGTTCCGCAGCCTGTTCGTTACCGGTGACTTCGACAAGGCCATCATTGAGCGTCTGCGCAGCGGCGAGCCGCAAGTGGAGCAGGACATCCCCTGATTACGGCGCATCCATGGGCCCCGGGCTGTTCAGTCACGGTTCATCCCCCGCGCCTTAAGGTGTACCCTCAACACTGGCGAACACTTAGAGAGGAACGCACCGTCATGGTGAGGAACGCACATCCCGTAAGCAGACTTGTGATCCTGGCGTCGGCGCTGGGCCTGATGGCCGCCTGCACACCAACCGTGAAGGTGGAAGCGCCGGACAAGCCGATTGAAATCAACATGAACATCAACATTCGCCACGAAATCCTCATCAAGGTTGAGAAGGAAGTCGAGCAAATGTTTGAAAATGAGGAGCTTTTCTAATGAAAACTGAAGCGCAACGCATGTCTTCCCGTCTGCTGATGAGCGTTCTGGCCGGCCTGTTCAGCCTTTTTGTGAGCCTCTCCGCCGCCGCCGCAACGCTGGATTCAGCAAAATCCGAGGGCTGGGTCGGGGAAATGCCCACCGGCTACCTGGGCCTGGTCCGGCAGGATGCGCCTGCGGATGTCAAAGCCCTGGTGACGGACGTCAACGGCAAGCGCAAGCAACGCTACGAGCAGATCGCCAAGCAACAGGGCGTGCCATTGACCGAGGTCGAAAAAGTTGGTGGCCAGACGGCGATTGACAAGACCTCGAGGGGCAACTACGTCATGGATTCTTCCGGACGCTGGGTGAAGAAGTAGCACCCGCCGGCTTCGTACATCAGGCTTTACATTGATGGCATGTACGCGATATTGTCAGGGGCTGACTTAAACCAACCGGGAGATGACCCATGACTAAGCAACAGCTGTTCCTGGCATCCATGCTCGCTGCGACCATTGGACTGGCGGGATGTCAAAAAGACGACGGCACGATGGAAGCGGCAGGCAAGAAGATGGACGAAGCCGCTGAAGAGGCGTCCGCAGCCGCCAAGAAAACGGCAGAGGACATGAAAAAAGCCGGCGAAGAGGCGATGGACAAAGCCGAAGAAATGGCCAGGGACGCGAAGAACGCGACCGGGGCCGCCATGACCGACGCGGAAAAGATGGCTGAAGACGCCATGGATGACGCGAAAGCGATGGCTGCAGACGCTGAGAAGTACGCCAAAGATTTGGCTGAAGATGCCGAGCAGTACGCCAAAGATGTGGCGGACGACGTCTCCGATGCAGCAGAAGATGCCGCGGAAAAGGCTGAAGAGGCTGCTGAGGACCTTAAAAAGGACCTGGACGGCGATTCCTGATCGACGGCAATACCGTATATAAAAGCCACCCGCACCGGGTGGCTTTTTTTTGCATGGCGGCTTTAACGCTGCCGCCGCCGGTTAGTGAATCACTCCTCCGACGTTAACTTATCCTGCGTGCGTAACTCGAAATCACTCGCCTCGTGCCGTTCACGCAACTGCTCGGATGGCTCACCGAAAGTCCGGTTGACCATGCGGCCGCGCCGCACCGCGGGACGTTCCCAGACCAGGTTCGCCCAGCGCAAAACGTTGCGGTAGTCCTGCACCTGCAGGAATTCAGCCGCATCGTAGAGGAACCCACGAACCAGCTGACCGTACCAGGGCCAGGTCGCCATATCCGCAATCGTGTATTCCTCACCAGCGAGATATACGTGGTCCGCCAGGTGCTGGTCCAGCACGTCCAGCTGACGCTTGACCTCCATCGCGTAGCGGTTGATCGGGTACTCGTATTTTTCCGGCGCATAGCTGTAAAAATGCCCAAAGCCGCCGCCAAGAAACGGCGCGGAGCCCATTTGCCAGAACAACCAGTTCATGGTTTCTGTCCTTGGGAGGTGCTCCCGGGGCAGAAAGGCGCCGAAACGCTCGGCCAGGTAGAACAGGATGGAACCGGACTCGAACACGCGCGTGGCCGGCCCGGTTGAGCGATCCAACAAGGCCGGAATCTTGGAGTTCGGGTTGACCGCCACAAAACCGCTGGAAAACTGGTCCGCCTCGTTGATATCGATCAGCCAGGCATCGTATTCGGCATCGAAGCCGGCTTCGAGCAGTTCCTCGAGCAGGATGGTGACCTTGACGCCGTTCGGGGTGGCCAGGGAATACAACTGCAGCGGATGCTTTCCTTCGGGCAGCGGCTTGTCATGTGTTGGCCCGGCAATCGGCCGGTTGATGTTGGCAAACTTGCCGCCGCTGGCCTGGTCCCAGGTCCAGATTTTCGGAGGGGTGTAGCTGTCACTCATGGAATGTTCCTTGGCTGTTGTAAAAAAAGCCCCGCAACAGCGGGGCTTTTTCTCCAGTGAAGTACCGGGGCTCAGTCCTTCTTCTGGTCGTCCACTTCCTCGAACTCTGCGTCGACCACGTCATCACCGGCACCGGCTGAGCCTTCCTCAGCGGCCTGTCCCGCACCGGCAGCGCCTTCCTGGGCCGCCTGGGCGGCTGCAGCGGCCTGCTGGTAGACCGGCTGGCTGGCTTCCGTGAGCTTCTGGACCGCTGCGTCAATCGCCGCCTTGTCGTCGCCTTTCATGGCTTCTTCAACACTTTCGATAGCCGCTTCGACCTTGGACTTGTCGTCGTCACTGACCTGGTCACCCAGTTCAGCCAGGCTGGAACGCGTGGCGTGGACCATGGCATCGGCATTGTTCCGCGCCGTCACCACTTCCTGGAACTTCTTGTCTTCTTCAGCATGAAGTTCCGCGTCCTTGACCATGTTCTCGATCTCTTCCTCGGACAAGCCGGAACCCGCCTTGATCTCGATGCGCTGTTCCTTGCCGGTGGCCTTGTCCTTGGCGCTGACGTGCATGATGCCGTTCGCATCGATGTCGAAGGTCACTTCCACCTGCGGCATGCCGCGGGGGGCCGGCTGAATACCGGCCAGGTCGAAGCGCGCCAGGGACTTGTTGGCCGAAGCCATCTCGCGCTCACCCTGCAGCACGTGCACGGTAACCGCGGTCTGGTTGTCCTCGGCGGTCGAGAAGGTCTGTGATGCCTTGGTCGGGATCGTCGTGTTCTTCTCGATCAGCTTGGTCATGACACCGCCCAGGGTTTCGATACCCAGCGACAGCGGCGTGACGTCCAGCAGCAGCACGTCTTTCACATCGCCGGCCAGCACGCCGCCCTGGATGGCCGCACCGACGGCAACCGCTTCGTCCGGGTTGACGTCCTTGCGCGGCTCCTGGCCGAAGAATTCGCCGACGGCTTTCTGCACCATCGGCATACGCGTCTGACCACCGACCAGGATCACGTCCTTGATGTCACCGACCTTCAGGCCTGCATCATCCAGCGCCGTGCGGCAGGGACCGATCGTGTTCTTGACCAGGTCTTCCACCAGCGATTCGAGCTTGGCGCGGGTCAGCTTGATGTTCAGGTGCTTGGGACCGGAGGCATCGGCCGTCACGTACGGCAGGTTGATCTCGGTCTGCTGGCTGGAGCTCAGCTCGATCTTGGCGCGTTCCGCCGCCTCTTTCAGGCGCTGCAGGGCCAGCGGGTCGTTTTTCAGATCCACGCCCTGGTCTTTCTTGAACTCGGCAACCAGGTAATCCATCACCCGGTTGTCAAAGTCTTCACCACCGAGGAACGTATCGCCGGAGGTCGACAGCACCTCGATCTGGTGCTCGCCTTCGACTTCCGCGATTTCGATGATGGAAATATCAAACGTACCGCCACCGAGGTCGTAGACCGCAACCTTGCGGTCACCGCCCTTCTTGTCCATGCCGTAGGCCAGCGCGGCCGCGGTCGGCTCGGAAATCACCCGGCGCACGTTCAGACCGGCGATCTTGCCGGCATCCTTGGTGGCCTGGCGCTGCGGGTTGTTGAAGTACGCCGGCACGGTGATGACCGCCTCGGTCACTTCCTCACCGAGGTAGTCCTCGGCGGTTTTCTTCATCTTCTGCAGCACCCGCGCGGAAATTTCCGGCGGCGCCATCTTCTTGCCATCGACTTCCACCCAGGCGTCGCCGTTGTCCGCTTCAACAATGCTGTACGGCACCAGGCCACGGTCCTTCTGCACCACGTCCTCGCTGAACTTGCGACCGATCAGTCGTTTAACAGCGAACAGGGTGTTTTTCGGGTTGGTGACGGCCTGCCGCTTGGCGGATTGGCCAACCAGCACTTCGTCGTCCTTGGTAAAGGCGACCACGGACGGCGTGGTCCGGTCCCCTTCTGAGTTTTCAATGACCTTGGGCGATCCACCTTCCATCACTGCAACGCAGGAATTGGTGGTGCCCAGATCGATTCCAATGATCTTGCCCATCTGATAAGTCTCCGATAAACAGGTTAATTACGATGCTTATTAAAGTGGGGCCCGGTACCGATTTTTCAATCGTTTCCGGAGCCGCTGGATACGACGACGCGCGCGGGACGGATCAGGCGGTCGTTGAGCCGGTAACCCTTCTGGACCACGTCCATGATCTCGTTACGCGCGTGCTGCGGTGACGGGATCATGCTGATCGCCTCGTGCAACTCGGGATCAAAGTGCTCGCCGACCGGGTTAATTTCTTCCAGGCCGTTGTCGGTAAGCACCTTGCCGAGCATGCGCAGGATCAGTGCCTTGCCTTCCCGCAGGGATTCCACCGAGGCGTCTTCCTCGGCCGCCTGCAGGCCTTTCTCCAGGCTGTCCTGGACCGGCAGCAGGTCAGCCATGATGTTCTCCAGGGCGCGCTTGCGGCTCTTCTCCAGGTCGCGGATCAGCCGCTTGCGCAGGTTCTCCATCTCTGCGTGCATGCGCAGCATGGCCTCGCGCTGCTCGGCGGCTTCCTGTTCGGCCTTTTGCAGCGCGGTCTGGAACTCGGCGAGATCAAGGTCTACGGCCTGCTCGTCCGAGGCAGCCTCGCCGGCGGCCGTGTCGGTGTTCTTAATCGGTTCGTTTTCGCTAGTCACTGATGACTCCCAGGCGCCTGGCGGCGTTCACAATTTTTCTGCAGCAAAGATGGGGTTTTTCCTCCGCCTTTCAAGCAACTCACCGATGCCCCCGTGTTCCCATTGCTGCCAATCTGTCTTAATGCTAGCGTTGTGCTGATCACCCGGCGGACTGCCCATGCTTGTTCATCTTCACATCAAGGACTTTGCCATCGTCCCTGCCCTCGAGCAGGACTTCATGGCCGGCTTCACCGCCATTTCCGGCGAAACCGGGGCCGGCAAGTCCATCATGGTGGATGCGCTGACCCTGTTGCTGGGCGCACGATCCGACGGCAGCTGGGTTCGTGACGGGGCGGAGCGCGCGGAGCTGGCCGCTGAATTCAACCTGTCCGGCAATGCCGCCGCGCGGGACTGGCTGCGGGAGCAGGACCTCGAAGACGCCGGGGACTGCCTGCTGCGGCGCAGCATCCAGGCCAATGGCCGTTCGCGGGCATGGATCAACGGCACACCGGTGACCATCGGCCAGCTGGCGGAGCTCGGCAACCGGCTGGTCGAGATTCACGGCCAGAATGAACATGTGCGCCTCGCGCAAAAGGGCCGGCAGCTGGCGCTGCTGGACGCCACCGGCGACTACGCGGAGGTTCGCCAGGCCACCGCCGATGCCTTTGCCGGGTGGCAGGCCGCGGATGAGCGTTTTCGCGAGCTTGCCGAGGGCGCGGCCCTGCCCCCCTCGGAACTGGAGTTTTTACGCTTTCAGCTGGAAGAGCTGGAAAACCATGTGCTGTCCCCGGATGCCGTTGAGGCGCTGGAACAGGAGCACCGCTTACTCTCCGCCGCCGGGGCTGTGCTGCAGGCGATTGACCATTGCGCCCGGCTGCTGGAGGACGATGAAGAGAGCGCCACTGCGCGTCTGCAGGAAGCCGTGTCTCAGCTGGGCCCGTTCAGCGATCTGGACAGCGAGTTTCCGGAAATCCTGGGCATGTTGAAGGAGGCTCTGATCAACACGCGTGAGGCCGCCTCCAGCCTGGCGGGGCTGGCCAGCAAAACCGACCTGGACCCGGAACGGCTGCGCCAGGTCGAACGCCAGCTCGACAAGCTCGGCGACCTGTCACGCAAACACGGGGTCGACCTCGAGGCGCTGGAGACCGTGCGTGACCGCCTCGCCGACCGGCTGGACCAGGCATCCCGCTTTGATGAACTGCGTGACGAACTGGAACAGGAACGCAGCGACAAGCTGGCGGCCTACCGGAAACAGGCTGCCGCCCTGTCCGGGGCGCGCCAGGCGCATGCCGGCAAGCTCGCCGCAACGGTCCAGGAGCTCATGCAGCAGCTCGGTATGGCCGGCGGCCGTTTCCTCATCGAGCTGGCCACGGACGAGTCCGCCAGGCCCGCCCGGCTGGGCAACGACACCGTGGAACTGCGCGTCAGCGCCAACCCGGGCATTGAGCCGGCGCCACTGTCCAAAGTGGCCTCCGGCGGGGAACTCTCCCGCATCAGCCTGGCCATCAAGGTGGCCACCGCCGATGCCAGCGCCCGCACCCAGGTGTTTGACGAGATCGACGCCGGGGTTGGCGGGGACACGGCCAACGCGGTGGGCCGGCTGCTGAAGACGGTCGCCAGGAATGGCCAGGCCCTGTGCGTAACCCACCTGGCGCAGGTAGCGGTTCGCGCAGACCAGCAGCTGAAGGTGAGCAAGGCGGCGGAGAAAGACCGGACCTCCGTCGGCACCAGCATGCTCGAGCGCGAGGCGCGGGTCGAGGAAGTGGCCCGCATGCTGGGCGGCACGGTGTCAGACCAGAGCCGGGCGCATGCCCGGGAAATGCTCGAGGCAGCGCGCAATACGCTGCAGTAGCAATCGTCGAATCTCGCGCCGGAAGATAACCGGGCGCAAGCCCGGCTGCGCCGGGGTGTGATTCAGGCCTTTTTGGGCCGTACGTAGATGACCAGGGAATGATCCTCGATCTCGTAACCGGCCTTGGCGGCGATCTCGCGCTGGATACGCTCGATGTCCTCGTTAAAGAACTCCATCACCTTGCCGGTTTCCACGCAGACCATGTGATCGTGATGACCGCCTGAGTCCAGCTCGTAATAGGCCTGACCGCCCTCGAAGTTGTGCTTGACCACCAGGCCGGAGGCCTCGAACTGGTTCAACACCCGGTAAACCGTGGCCAGTCCCATGTCATCACCATGCCGGTTAAGTTCACGATAGATGTCGTCCGCCGTCATGTGCTTGAACCGTCGCCGCTCCAGCAGCTCGAGGATCTTCAGTCGGGGCTGGGTGACCTTGAGGCCAACTTTCTTCAGTGTTTCGGATTCCAAGGCTTACGGTCTCCCTGCTGTGACGTGGCATCGCGGCTCGTGGACCGCTAACGGCAGCCGGTTTGCGGGGTTTTCAGCAATGTTGCCATCAACCCTGTCTCCCGGATGCGCAACATTGTATCATTCACGCCACGCTTCCTTCGCTACTTCTCAAGTCCAAAATAATGACAAAACGCCTGATCGGCATCCTGTGTGTCTGTTTGTTTCTGACCACCGGCTGTAACCTCATGTACAAGATGAACATCCAGCAGGGCAACGCGCTGGAGCAGGAGGACCTTGATCAGCTTGAACTGGGCATGAGCAAAAACCAGGTCGCCTTTCTGATGGGCACACCGGCCATCCAGGATCCGTTTCATCACAACCGTTGGGATTACGTCTCAACGTTTGCCCGCCGTGGCGGCGACCCGGTCCGGCGCGTGGTGACCCTGGAGTTTGAAAATGACGCGCTCACCAGCATGACCGGGGTGGGCGCCGGTGAGGGCGAGGTGATCCTGTCAGCCAGCGGACCGGAAGCGATCACTTCCCCCGTACCGGGCGTGGGCGTGGACGTGACACAGGCGAAGGACTACCAGGACCTGGAGATTCTGCGTGACGGCTCGCCGACATGGACGCTGCAGCTTGGCTCCTTCAGTGACCGCCAGGAGGCCGACGCCTTCCTCGCAGAGGTCGAAGCACAGGGCATAGAGGCGACCATCTACGGCCAGGTCATCGAGAACACGGGCTTCTTCGTGGTCCGTTCGGGCAGCTACGCCAGCCGGGATGATGCCGCCCGGGTGCAGAACGACCTGGAGTCAAGGCTCGGACGCCGGTCCTTCCTGGTGCCGCCGGGGACCTGATTCCAGCGGCCGGTCAACCCTGCTGGGCGTCGGCGGCGGCCTTGGCGCGCCGCACCTCTTTCGGGTCAGCCTGCAGGGGGCGGTAGATTTCCACCCGATCGCCTGTACTCAGGCCCTCGTTCATGGTCACCTTGCGACCAAAGATCCCGACGCGATCCGCCGCTATCTCGATATGGGGAAACTCGGTGCGCACGCTGCTGGCCTCGATGGCATCGGCGACCACGCTGCCCGCCGGCAATTCAAGCTGCTCGACAAACTGGTGTTGCGGCTCGGCATAGGCGACCTCGATCACGATGGTCGGTGCGCCGGCGGCAGCGAGTCCGTCAGCCGCCACGATATACCGAGTCCGCCCGCTGGCTGAAATCACGCACCAGGCGGTCAGCCACCTTGGAGAACCCCTGCGAAAAAGCGCCGGACATCAGCCGGGAACTGAATTCAAAAGCCAGGTCCAGCGATATCTTGCTGCCGTCTTCCCCGAGTTGTTCAAAACGCCATTCGCCGGCCAGGCGCTGGAACGGTCCGTCCACCAGCGCCATGACCAGGCGCTCGCCACGTTCGAGGCGATTGCGGGTCGTAAACCTGCTGCTGACACCGCCAACCAGTACCTGCAGGCTCGCAAGCTGCAATTCGGGCGACTCCTCGAGGACTTCAGCGCCGGCGCACCAGCTGAGAAATTCCGGATAGGCGCGCACGTCATGCACCAGGCGGTACATGTCCAGGGCGGAATGCGGCACGAGGGCTGAGCGGGTTATTTCCATCGGGCGTTCGGGAGTGGCACAGAAGAGTCGCCGCGCAATATAGCACGCCACCCCTGCCCCGCCCATGAAGCGTTGAACGGCCCCGGATCGACGGCAAGATCGCTGTCGTTTGCCGCTTGTTGTTTTGGGATGCGTTACCATAACGGGTTAGGTCACGATCAATTGGTGCGTGCAATGAGCGCCCGCCAATCTTCGCAAACGCAGAGGCATCCGGACGACCAGCCATGAGCAAAGAAGGCCAGAAAACCATCGCCGTGAACAAGCGCGCGCGCTTCGACTACCAGATCGAGGACCAGCTTGAGGCCGGCGTTGCCCTGCAGGGCTGGGAAGTTAAATCCCTGCGCGAGGGCCGCGTGCAGTTCGCCGACTGCTACGTGTTCCTGCGCAACAACGAGGCGTTTCTGGTTGGCTGCCGGATTGACGCCCTGCCGACGGTCAGCACCCACGTGGATCCGCAGCCGATGCGCAGCCGCAAACTCCTGCTGCACCGCCGTGAGATTGACCGGCTGGTCGGCCTGGTGGATCAGAAAGGCAAAACCGTCGTACCCATCGCGCTTTACTGGAAGCGCGGCAAGGTCAAGGTGGACATCGGTGTGGCCACCGGCAAGAAACAGCATGACAAGCGCAAGACGGTCAAGGACCGGGACTGGAAGCGTCAGCAGGAACGGATCATGAAAGGCCGCTGAACTGGCTGCCGGCAACATGAAAAAAGGGCCTCGTTTGAGGCCCTTTTTTCTCGTACGACAAGTGGGTTAAGCCACCCTCAGCTCTTCTGGCTGGCAATCCAGTTGTTCACGCGCATCTCCAGCAGCGGCATGGGCAGCGCGCCGCCATCCAGCACCACGTCGTGGAAGCTGCGAATGTCAAACTGCTCACCGAGCTCTGCCTCTGCATTGGCGCGCAGCTCTTCGATCTTGAGCATGCCGATCTTGTAGGAGGTGGCCTGGCCCGGAATGGTCAGATAGCGCCGGACTTCCGAGCGCACCGCGCCTTCCGGAATGGCGGAGTTGTCAAAGAAGAACTGTTCCGCCTGCTCCTGGGTCCAGCCCTTGGCGTGCAGACCGGTATCGACCACCAGGCGGATCGCGCGCCACATCTCGGCGGTCAGGCGGCCGAAGTCGTGGTAGGGGTCCTTGAACTGCCCCATCTCCTTGGCCAGTTTTTCCGCGTACAGGGCCCAGCCTTCCGAGTAAACCGAGAAATTGGCCTGGGTCCGGAACATCGGTACATCGGTCAGTTCCTGGGCGATGGAGATCTGCATGTGGTGACCGGGGCTGGCCTCATGGTAGGCCACGGTTTCCATGTCGGTCTTGGAATACGAGCTCATGTCGGACATGTGGATGTAATACACGCCGTTGCGCGAGCCATCCGGCGTTCCCGGCATGTAGTGCTGGGCGCCGCCATCGACTTCGCGGAACTCCTCAACCCGCTTCACCTCCAGTCCGGCCTTGGGCAGCCTGCCGAAATACTCGGGCAGCTTGGCCTCGATTTCCGCCAGGTATTCCTGGGTTTCAGCAAGGTAGCCCTCGCGGCCTTCTTCCGTATTGGAGAAATAAAACTGCGGGTCCGTGCGGATAAACGCGAAAAATTCCAGCAGGTCGCCCTCGAAGCCGACCTCGTCCTTGATCACTTCCATCTCGCCCTTGATCCGGGCCACCTCGTCAAGGCCAAGCTGGTGGACCTCGTCGGCGGTCATGCCGAGCGTGGTGTAGGTCTCCAGCTGATGGTTGTAGTAGGCGACACCGTTGGGGAGCGCCGACACGCCCTGCGCCTCGACGTCCGCATTCGGAAGCTCGGCCTCCAGCCAGGCCACGTAAGCTGCGTAAGCGGGCAGGAAGGCGCTCATGAGCGCCTCGTTGACCGCTTCGAGATAGGCATCGGCAGCCGCCTGGTCAATGACTTCCGCCTCGACCAGTGCTCCAATTTTGCGCTTGGCATCCACCAGCAGCGGCGAATCGGTCTCACCGTTGAAGGGCAAGCCCGTAATGACATTGTTGGCGCGCTGAATGGCGGTCTCAAAGGCGAACGCGGGTGGCAGTACGCCCATCTCCGCGGCTGTCACAGCCATCGCGGTCACCTGTTCCATGGCGCGGCCAATGGCTGCAACACGCGTAATATAGGCCTGCAGATCTTCCTCGGTATCGACCCGGTGGAAATTGATCAGGAAGGTCACAACCTGGTCCTCCGGACCTCCGAGTTCGCCGAACACATAGCCCTGGTAAATGAAGTCCAGGCCCGCCACCTCCTGCTCGGTCTCGAACACCCACAGGTCCCAGGACTCCTTGCCGGCTTCCGTCAGCGCGTCGTAGTCGAAGTTCGCACGCATGTCCTCTACCGTCTGCACACGCCAGGCGGCACGCTCGCGGATCGCCTCCTCGGTGAACTCGTCAATCTCATCGTAGCGGTCCTTGCGCCCGAGGAAGGTCAACATGGTCGGGCTGAACTGAAGCATTTCTTCATAGCGCTCATCAAACCAGGCATTCAGGCGCTCGGTCTCTTCCAGCTGGGCTGCGTCCGGCGTCTCGCCGCTGGTTTCCTCGGCGGAAATGGTGTCGGTGTAAACACCCTTCTCTTCCTCTTTCTGGCAGCCGGACAGGACAAGCAGCGCCACGGCGGCGCCTAAAAGCCATTTACTGATGGTCGTGGACATAAGGTATGGATTCCCGGGTTTTGTGATTGGAAAACGAAGTCGCCAATAATATCCCACTGCGGCGGCAAATGAGAAACTTATGGGCGATTCCCTATCAAGTCAGGGAACTAAACGGTAGAATAAGCAGTCTGAAATAACGTGAAATAAAGCATCACGTGAATAACACTTTTCGGGGGCGACCTGGCTTCGACGTGGGTCGTGAAACCGGAGGTGCATGCCGAGCTGCAAACAACTCGTAAAACTGACTGCAAAAAACTTAGTTGCCAACGACGACAACTACGCACTAGCAGCTTAATAACCTGCCTTAGTGCCCTCCGCCCGGAGCTTGCCCATGAGCACCGGATTCCGGGGGTCGACCAACATGGGATCGCAGAAAAGCGCGCCTGGCGCCGCTCTGTTAAAACCTTACCAGGCTCGCTGGAGGTTTTCCCTGCCAACCGGGTAGCCCTCAGTTAAATTAATAGGTCGGCTAAGCATGTAGAGCCAATGGCGAATCACTTGCGGACGCGGGTTCGATTCCCGCCGCCTCCACCACAAAACAAAAAAGGCCACCCACCGGGTGGCCTTTTTTGTTGGTGGTGAAGTACCGGCTCGCTCTCGAGAGCGAGCCTGGTTTAACGCTGCTCAAAGCCGTCACCAAAGATCAGCGCTTCCCTGGGTTGGGGATTGCAATAATGACTGCTATCCATATCGTCAACATCTACCCCGACGTTGGTTTCCGCCGTGACCGTCGCGGTGTTCCGGTACAGGCGTGAGTCCGGTTCACCAGCGCAGTTACCCAGCACACCGGTGAACGGATCCAGCGACAGGTCCGCCGCGGGCTCGCTGCCCGTGCAGGTCATCGACGCATCCGGGGCCAGCGTGGTCTGGGGACAGCTTACGGTCACGCCCTGGTCATCTACCACCAGGATATTTACCAGTGGCTCACCCCCGGTGTTGGTCACCTCGTAGGTCCAATTCACGGTATCTCCGGCGGCGATTAACGGTGCTTCACCCCCATTGGCCGTATCCGCATCAACGCCGTTGGTTTGTTTCTTGACCGAGACACCCGGCGCACGCGACAGAACAAAGTCAATGGCGTTCTGATCTGCACCGTTGATCACAATTGGCGTTCCAATGCCAGAGGGCGCGCATATGCCGTTGCAGGTTTCACCGTTGTAGACCTGGTTGGCCAGGCCCAGCCCGGCAACACCGGCTTCGGCGGCCGTTGCATCAGCCGGCGTATCCTCCGGTCTGCCGGCGCGGTTGGTGGCCGCATAGTACGTGCCATTCGGCAATCCGTTAGTGGACGTGAAATTACCCAGACCGTCCGTGCGGGCCTCGCCGGCGTAGCTGCCGTCCTGGTTATAGAAATAGACACCTGCAAATCTGACCGCTGCGTTGTTCGAGTCTTTCACCGACCCGCTGATCAGGTAGCCCCGCTCTGCCTCGATGGTGACCGAGACGATTTGCGGTTCGACGACGAGTTGGTTGTTGCCCGTTGTAAGTGCTTGCAAGGGTGGCGTTGGAACCGGCAATACGATCGGGGTGCCGGCCGTCACATCACAGGACAGACCGGGGCAAGCCAGGTCTTCATAAACAGTGGGAACCAACGATGCAGAGGGGCCAGTAGGATAAAAACCCACGTAGTAGCTGCCATCTGCCAAACCGCCAAACGCTGCGAATCCAAAGTTGAAGGATGTAGCGGCCAGATATTCCCCACCAGGACCGTAGAGCCGGGCGACCCCTTCGCGTATTTGATTGCCATTGGGGTCAAAAGCATTGGCGCGTATACCGTTGCCCCTCACCAGCCCGACCTCAATATCACTGGTATCCTCGTTGCCAAGAATAATTTCGGTTCCTGAGTTGATATCACAGGGCGTAGGGGAGCAGCTATCGCCGCCGTAAACCTGACCAATATAGGCTCCGACATAATTACCATGATTGGGCAAAATCCTGAGCCGGTAACTGCCGCTGGGTAAGCCGTCAAACGAGAAAGCACCGGTGCCAGGATAAATGTAATCAGTGTCCAAAACGCTCCCATTCTGATCATAAAGCCACGCGAGCATATAGCTGAAGTCAGGATTTTGAGTATTTTCCACATCGGTTACCCGTCCTGAAATTTCTAAAGCCCCGGACAAAGCAATACTTACAACTGATTCCCGCGCCAAATCAATCACCGCCCCGAACTCGGTAGGGTCACAGACACTGGGTGCACAGACAGCGCCGTAAACGCGATCCTGATAACCCAGGTCATTCTCAGTTATCAGAAAAACCCGGGTTTTAGGCAATCCCTGAATAACTGCACGTCCATCACTAGCTTTGGACACGCCCCGTTTGATTTCCTGACCAGACTCGTCCAACACCACCAGCGTAACCTGGCCCAGGGGTAAGCTGTTTAAGTCATCCCTCACAAAAGCCGCAAAGGCTGCGCCGATTTCCAGCACAAAATCCTGCACCAGATCCTGGCCGGCTCCCAATGACACGACCGGGGTACTTAACGGATCACAGTTTTTCGCACAGTCAGAACCATCGGCTGCCTGGTCAACATGTATCGGGCTGACCGTGCGGGTGATGATGTGGTAATTGCCCTCATCAAGCCCCTCGGCGCGATAGTCACCCTTACCGTCAGCAACTGCCTCAGCTGCGATCTCTCCGGACTCGGAGTAAATCAGCACCCGGGTGCCCGCCAGCGGGACCGAACCGGAATCACCCTCGCCCTGGATGTTGCCGCTGATGGTGCTGCCGTTATCCAGCATGAGGTCGACGTTAGCGGCTGTAACACCCGCAGATACCGCTATGGGGGAACCGTTCAATACCTGGCAATTGGCCGGGCATGGCAGGCCGTCAAACAGGCCATTGCGGTAGCCAAGCTGATTCCGCGTTCTGACAAAGTGGTCGCCGTTGCCTAGGCCACCGATCAGGTAGCTTCCGTCCGGTCCGGACAGGGCGGAGCCCACGCGGTTACCGAGAACGTTGTACGCCTCAACAGTTACACCGGAAAGGGGCGCAAAGCCACCGTCCGTAACCGTACCGGCAATACTTCCCGCTTGTGTCAGCGTAAAATCGATTCCACTGACCGCAGACGAAGCACCCAGGGCAATCCTTGTTGCCAGGAACACGTTGCAATCGGGATCACAGACAATATCCGTGGGCACCGCATGCAAGCGGTCCTGGTAACCCAGGTTGTTGAGCGTTCTTACGTAGTAATCGCCCGATCCGAGACCATTGAAGATATAGTTGCCGGCACCATCAGTCTGGACTGCCTGGATATCCAGCCCCTGGTCGTCCAGCAACACGACGTCGGTTCCGATAACCGGGTTGCCGCCAAACTGCACGTTGCCGGAAATGGTTGAGCCTTGCTCCATGGCCAGGTCAATTGCCGGTCCGCCCGGACCGCCATCCACCACGAAGGTGTCTCCGGCCAGCAAGTCACACGGCTCACCGCAGCTCACAAATGAACCATCACTGGTCCACACCTGCGGCAGGTAACCGAAGTCCGGGGAAATACCCACGGTAAAGTTGGCCGCCCGGTAGGTGCCAGCGGGCAAGCCGGTTCTCGTCACATAATTGCCTTCTGAGTCGGTGCAGCCGAACGCTGCGTAAATACCGTCCTCTGTATAAATACCCGCGCAGAAACCGCCCACGCCCAGGCCCGACTGCGCATCCGTCAGCACTCCGGAAATCACCGTGCCATTGTCGAGCGCTGCGTCAACGCCGGTAACGTGTTCCTGCGGCCCCACCACCACGGCAGCCCCGAGGTCCAGGTCGCAGGAGTTTCGCGGGCAGGGCTCGTCGTCATAGCGCTCACCGACCAGGTCGGTGAAGTTACTTGTCAGCAGGACATCGTAGGTGCCCGGTGGAACCCCGAGAATGGTGTAGGTCTGATCTTCATTCCCGTTAATGATCTGGATCAGCGTCTCGCGGCTGCCCCGTTCGTACAAGCGGATCCGCGCCACGAAGGCCGGCAGGATGCCATTGACGTCTGAAACTGCGCCGCTGATGCTGCCGCCCGGGTCCAGTGCTAGGTCAATGCCGTTCACCTGGGTTCCGCCCTGGATTACGATGGGCTGGGCAATGGTTGCCAGCGATACGGTGGCTCCACCGATGGTCTGTGTGTTCGGGTAGTACTCGTTGACATAGCCCTCGGTAAAACCCTGGACAAAGACGTAATGCACGCCATCCGGTATGCCCGAGACCGCATACTGGCCAAGCAGACCCGGGGCATCGCTGGTGTTCGACTCGATCGCATTAACCCGGTTGCCGAATTCGTCCAGCACCTGGATGCGAAGATAGGGAATGCCCTCCCCGGTTATCGAATCAGTAATCCTGCCGGCAATTCGCCCTGATGATGCGAGGCTGAAATTGATCTCGGCGCTGCCACCGGTGATGTCGACCGGCGTCGCGGCGGCTGTGTTACAGCATCCCTGGCCGTCAAAAACCTCGCCGAAAAAGGCCTGACCGCCCAGGTCACGGGTGAGCACCGCGTAATCGCTCAGCGCAGGGAGGTTGCCGATCAGATAACTGCCCTGCGCATCGGTCACGGCGCAGTTTTCGATCGCGTTATCACCCTGGCTGACGGCGCATATCAGGACTTCGCTGAGCGGCGCTCCGCTAAAGTCGTCGGCAACCCTGCCGAAGATCACCGCTGAATCAGGATTGCCGGTAGTGGTATTAAAATTGATACCGGTTCGTTCGCTGACGCCATCTACGGTCACCAGCTCACCCACGGTGGGATCGCAGGGGCTTCCGCAGGGGCGATTGGGATACGCCGTGTTAACAATACCGGCAGCTTCTAAAGTCACGTAATAGTCACCGGCAGGCATGCCCGAGCCGGTCAGATAGCTGCCATTCTCGACAAAGCCAAAACCGGCGTAGAGCCCCTGGTCGTTGTAGAGCAAAATGGTTCCGTCAGCCACCGGCTCGCCGTTCGCGAGCACACTGCCGCTGATCAGGGAACCCGGGTCCAGGGTTGCGTCAACACCTGTTACCGAGGCGCCGTCCGTCACGGTGATGACCGTACCGGGGGCGGTATCGCAGGACAGGCGTGGGCAGGGAATATCATCGTACAGCTCGTCAATCAGGTTGCTGTACCGCGGTGCCAGGACCACGTAATAATCACCGGCCGGCACGCCATCAAAGCGGTAGGCGCCATTTGCGTCCGTCAGTGTCGTGGTGACTTGTGTGCGGTCAGTCTGGTAAAGGCGAGCACGACCTTCAAACTCAGCGACCGGCTGCCCGGTTACTGAACTGGAAATCACGCCAGAAATACTGCCCCCAGGATTCAGATCCTCGTCCAGCGTATTGGCACCGAGTGTGATGTCCACCGATGTACCCGCGAAACCAATCGAACAACTGCCATTGCTGCAGGAAACTTCGTCATAGAGTTCATCGGCGTAAGTGGCCGCCGTTTCAATCGCGTTGAACAGCACCTTGTACTGCCCTGGCGCCATACCCGTCAGCACGTAGCTACCGTTCGGGTTGTTGGTGGTGCTGATGCCCAGTGAGCTGCCATCCGTGCCATACAGCTCAATGACCACGGGATGCACCGGAGTATTACCATCGAAGGCGTCCACGATGGTGCCGGACAGGCTGGCCTGATTCGCAAATATATTAAAATTGATACCGGTTCGTTCGCTGACGCCATCTACGGTCACCAGTTCACCCACGGTGGGATCGCAGGGGCTTCCGCAGGGGCGATTGGGATACGCCGTGTTAACAATACCGGCAGCTTCTAAAGTCACGTAATAGTCACCGGCAGGCATGCCCGAGCCGGTCAGATAGCTGCCATTCTCGACAAAGCCAAAACCGGCGTAGAGCCCCTGGTCGTTGTAGAGCAAAATGGTTCCGTCAGCCACCGGCTCGCCGTCCGCGAGCACACTGCCGCTGATCAGGGAACCCGGGTCCAGGGTTGCGTCAACACCTGTTACCGAGGCGCCGTCCGTCACGGTGATGACCGTACCGGGGGCGGTATCGCAGGACAGGCGTGGGCAGGGAATATCATCGTACAGCTCGTCAATCAGGTTGCTGTACCGCGGTGCCAGGACCACGTAATAATCACCGGCCGGCACGCCATCAAAGCGGTAGGCGCCATTTGCGTCCGTCAGTGTCGTGGTGACTTGTGTGCGGTCAGTCTGGTAAAGGCGAGCACGACCTTCAAACTCAGCGACCGGCTGCCCGGTTACTGAACTGGAAATCACGCCAGAAATACTGCCTTTAAGCACCATGGCCAGGTCGATTCCCTCAAGCGCTGATGTGCCATCAACCGTGAAGGTGTCGCCGAGGAGAAAGTCACACTCGTTGCCGCAGGCCAGGAATGAACCGTCATTGGTCCACACCTGGGGCACATAGCCACCGTCCACGTCGAAGAACAGTGACAGGAACAGCTGATTGGAAAGACGGTAGTCCCCCGCCGGCAACCCGGAGCTCGTCTCGTAGTTACCATTCTCATCCGCACAGGCGATTGCGGCGTAAACGCCGGTGCTGGTGTAAATAAACACGCACTGATTGGCCACTGGCAAGGTGGTGTTCGCATCGGTAAGGGTGCCACGGACAACAGAGCCCGCACCCAACACCGCATCGATACCGGTGAAGGACTCGGTACCCGTGAACACAAACTCCGTGCCCTGACCCCCGTCACAGGAGTTTCGGGGGCACGGAATATCGTCATAGCGCTCATCAATGAGCCCCAGTCCAGCCGAGCTCATAACCAGCTGATAGGTGCCCGGCAGGATGCCGCCCATGCGGTAGGAATCATCAGCCTCCTTGTTGAAGCTCAGAGCGACCTGAAACCCATCCTCCGCATACAAACGCGCACCGGCCGTACCGTTTTCCAGCACACCATTGCTGTCTGAAATTGTACCCAGAATCTCGCCACCCGGCTCCAAAACAAAGTCAATGCCCGGTACCTGCTGACCCTGACCCACGCTGATCACATCGCCCAGACTCAGATCATTCAGCTCCGGGTAACAGCTGTCAAAAATGTTGATCCCAGGGTACTGCTGGTTCATGTAGATCGACTGCTCGTTGCCGAACACCGTGTCGTTGACCACCGCAAACAGGTAGAAATCACCCGGCCCATCAAGAGCAATCTGGTAATCACCGTTAACGTTCGTTGACGCGCCAGTGACGTAATTACACTGCAGGTCGAACAGGGACAGGACGATACCCCCAACCGGCAGCAGCGTATCCGAACCCGTCACCCGGCCTTCGATGGTCGCCGTAGTGGTCGACTCGAGATCAAAGTCCGCGACTGCTGAGGCTCCCGCACCGGGGTTAAGCTGAGTGGCACTGGGGGCCACAATGAAGCAGTCTCCCTCCGGGCAAACCACGTCGTTGTAGATTTCCGTCGCGTAGCCGGCGACAGCTCCATTGGCCACCACATACATCGGTTGGGGTGGTAAACCACCGGAGGTAAATGTGCCATCAGGCCCGGTTTGCGTCCCATAGAGGAAGTTTCCGGCCAAATTATAGAACTCAACACTGACGTCCTGAAGGGGCGTTCCGGAACCCGCAGCGGTCACGGTTCCGTTGATCACTGCGCCGGCGTCAAGCGCTTCGTCCTGAACATTTGCGCCATCGACGATGGTCACATGGGTGCTCAGCGTCACACGGTCGCAGGCACCGTTGCTGCAGGGCACAATCTCGTCGAATAATTCGTCGATATAGCCATCGGCCGAGTCAAACGCATTAAAAAAGAGGATGTAGTCGCCCGGCGCGACATCGGTAAATTCATAGGTGCCATTGGGCAAATTGTTCACGCCCAGCACGCTTTCGCCGGTCGCTATATCCATCAAATCGATGGCAACCGGGTGGACGGGCGTCGCTCCATCGGCGGCATCGACTACAGTGCCTGTCAGAGTCGCGGCGAATGCTGCACGAGTGAGGAAGCTGGTAAAAATAATGGTCAGGAAGATGAAGAACGATAAATTACGAATCGCAAAGTTACGGGCCGGCGACGCCGGATTAAAAAAAGGCATTAAGAAACTCCCCTTATCAAAGCCCCCCTCTCCAGCTCTCCCTCCCACGAGTTGGATCAGCAGCTTTCTGTTCTCTCGGCGTGCGGTGCGCAGACGAATTTGCCGAATTTGTTATTTAGTTTGCACGATGAAACGCGCGCGGAAAGTATAAATAAATTCTTTCGGCTTGCAAAACGGCTGATACCCCGTGCGGCTACCCGGGCTCCGTCGCCGACCGAACAGTGATGGCCTTCGGCAAAATCCAGACCAATGCCCAGCCATCGCCCATCGGCAGATGAAACTCCACCTGGTGGTCATGGCTGCAGGTATGAGACACGTAACTTGCCGACCGCACTAGCAGCTTAATAACCTGCCTTAGTGCCCTCCGCCCGGAGCTTGCCCATGAGCACCGGATTCCGGGGGTCGACCAACATGGGATCGCAGAAAAGCGCGCCTGGCGCCGCTCTGTTAAAACCTTACCAGGCTCGCTGGAGGTTTTCCCTGCCAACCGGGTAGCCCTCAGTTAAATTAATAGGTCGGCTAAGCATGTAGAGCCAATGGCGAATCACTTGCGGACGCGGGTTCGATTCCCGCCGCCTCCACCACAAAATAAAAAAGGCCACCCACCGGGTGCCTTTTTTTATGCCTGGCAAAGCAGGTAACCAATCGCAGGCCTGGCGATCAAATTGGACAAGATCACCCGGCTGAGCTTTTCGCCTGGGTAAAACCAAGACCAAAAACCCCACCCCCGCGGCGCCTATCGGTGCAATGCTGTCGCTCTTGCCGCCGTATACCCTGCTTTAATTGGTCATCCTGTCATTCAAAGAAGACGTCGCTATCGTCCAGCGAATGCGCGAAACCGAACAGAAGCGCGAACCAACGAAGGGTTATCCTGCTTTGATGCCGGGTCGGCGCTTGCGCCGGCCACAAGGCCACGAACGCCACCCGGACCTTCCGCTCCGGACAGCTGTCACCCGGCGCTCAACCATCAAAAAGGAGACTGTCATGACACTGCATATTGGCGACACGGCCCCCGACTTCACGGCCGAAACGACCGTGGGCGAGATCCACTTCCACGACTGGATCGGCGATTCCTGGTGCTTTTTCTTCAGTCACCCTGCTGACTTCACCCCCGTGTGCACCACCGAGATGGGCCGCACGGCCCAGCTGGCCATGGAATTTGCCGCCCGTAACACCAAACCGCTGGGATTATCGACGGACTCGGTCGCCGAACACATCAAATGGATTGAAGACGTCAACGACACCCAACAGACCCAGGTGAACTTTCCCATCATCGCGGACACGCATCGCAAGGTGGCAAAGCTTTACGACATGATTCATCCCGGTGAGAGCACCACCGCCACCGTCCGCTCCGTGTTCATCATTGATCCGGCCAAGCAGATTCGCCTGATGATGACCTACCCGATGAATGTCGGGCGCAACTTCCACGAGATTCTGCGGGTTATCGATGCGCTCCAGTTCGACGACAAGCACAGCGTCGCCACGCCGGCGGACTGGGAGGAAGGCGACCAGGTCATCATTCCGCCGAGCATCAGCGACGCGGACGCGGAAAAGCAATTCCCGCAGGGCTGGACGGAGGTTCGCCCGTACCTGCGACTGACAAAGGTGGGTCAGTAAAACAGCAGCTCAGACAGGCCAAAGCACGCCGTCGAACCTAGTAAGTTGCGGCCCGTCCGACCGTGCGTTGAATCAACCGCCCCAGTTTTCCGGCGGCGTCAGTGACAGCGCGGTCCAGGGTGGCCGCATGATTGGTGACAGCGACCGGATTGCGCCCCTCGAGTCGCGCTTCAATCATGCAACGCTTGTCATGTTCACCACCCTTGTCACCGTTCTCGTCGCGCAGGTGAACCTCGACGCGGGTGATGTGACTGCTGGAATGGGAAAGCGCACTCTCGACCACATCCCTTACCCAGGCTTCCAGCGAAGCGTCCTGTTGAATCGAGTGGTCGGAATTAACCTGAACCTGCATAAGCTGCCTCTTATCGTAGTGATGTAAACCTTCAGACGACCTTGCGGCCGGTAATGATCTGATACACCACGATAATAACCGCAAACACCAGCAAGGCGTGTATGAAACCGCCCGCGGTGACCGACGTGACCAAACCAAGGGCCCAGAGAACCAGGAGAATGACAGCAATGGTATACAGCATGAGCGGCGTTCCTTTAATGGACCGGCCACACATCGGGCCGGGGGTGTGTCTTTTCCGGTGATCCGAAACTATTCACACACCCCGCATGCTACGCCGCTCCCGGCATCATCACCGTTCGCTGGCACACACGCTTTTACGTTCGATGGCTCCCGCCACCCAACCACCCCAGGTCCTGCTCTTGCGGCAAGCATCAAAAGTTACATGACAAGGTTCCCCGGTTGTTCAGGGTCCGGTTGCTGCGCCCGCTGGCTGTCCGTTTATTGCGCTGATCACTCGCCGGTTACGCTGAACTCCTGAGCGCCGTGACTTCGATCTCGATTTTCATCCTGGGGTCGGCAAGCCCCGCGGAGATCATCATTGCCGCGGGCCGCACCTGGCCGAAATACTGTTTAAGAACCGGCCAGCAGGCGGGAAAATCTGCGGCATCCGGCAGCACATAGGTCACCCTGACCACATCGGCCAGCCCTGCCCCGGCCTGCTCCAGCGCCGCCTGGATGTTCCTGAGGCACTGGTCGGCCTGTGCGCGAACATCGTCGGAGATGGTCATTGAGGCGTAGTCAAACCCGGTGGTTCCGGAAACAAACACCCAGTCGCCCTGCACCACGGCGCGGCTGTAGCCGATGTTTTCCTCGAAAGTGGAACCTGAACTGATGAGCGTGCGTTGCATGGGTTTGCCCCTGGGCCGGATGTCTTTCAAGGATTAACATTGTCGCGCAGATGGATGATTACTGCATGGCCGGCATGTTGTCCTACAATTTTGACGATACTCTCCTCTCGCGGGCCGACCGATGCCATGAACGCCGTCCTGATTGCTGCACTACTTGCCGGCGCCGGTGTGCTGCTGCTCCTGGCATTGCGCTTTGCCGACCGTCGCCGCGAGGACGCCGCCTGGCGGGGGCTGATCAGGCTCGCGGGCAACGGTGCGGACTGCTTTGACCCGGCCATGGTTGACCAGCTGCCCGGGCCTGCCAGGCGATATTTTCGCTACACCATCAGCGCAGGCGCGCCGCTTTACCGGGCGGTTGAACTCGAAATGTCCGGCCGGATCGGCCTGGGCACGAAGGACAAGCCGGGCTATCGGCCGATGCGGGCCGAGCAGATCCTGGCGCCGCCCTACGGGTTGGTCTGGAAACTCAGGACCGGACAGATCAGCGGCTCGGACGGCCTGACCCCGGACACCTCCTGGACGCGCTTCTGGCTGTTCGGCCTGATCCCGGTCGTGCGCGCCGGCGGCAACGCGGATCACCACCGTTCCGCCTTCGGGCGGGTGGTCGCTGAAGGTACCTTTTGGGCACCGGCCAGTCTTCTCCCCGGAAACTACGTGCGCTGGGAACCGGTAGACGATTCCACCGCCCGGGCCATTGTCAGCTTCGGCGCCCTGGAGCAGGCGGTGGACATCACGGTTGCGGAGGACGGCCAGCCCATGCGGGTCCTGATCCAGCGCTGGAGCAACGCCAATCGGGACAGGGCGTTTCGGGAACAGCCTTTTGGCGGATACCTGTCCGCGTTCCGGACCTTCGATGGCTATTGTCTGCCGACCCGGGTCAAGGGCGGCAACCACATAGGGACCGGGGCGTACTTTCCCTTCTTCCAGGCCGAGATCCGGTCATTCAGGTTTCCTGTGACTGACAGTAACCGAGGGTTTACAATCTAATTTTCGGACCGTCGGGGCTTTTCCTGTCAACGGTCCACCTGAAACGAGGATGTTACCCATGTCGCAGTTGCTTTTCCGAAGCCTGCTCCTGATCTCTTTATTGATCTGCATTAGCACCAATACCGCATCAGCCGACGACTGGGAGCGCAACTCCCTGCTGGAGGACAAATTCCGCATCTCCCTGGGCACATTCTTTGCCGCCGTAGACAGCTCCATCTCCATCAATGGCAACACGGAGCTGGATGGAAGCGATTTCGATTTTGATGAGCGTTTCGGACTGACCAACGATCAGTCGCGCCTGTCAGGAACCTTTAACTGGCGATTTGGCGAGAAGTGGTCCGTATCATTCCAGTACTTTGACCAGAAACTGTCTTCAACCGCCGTGCTGGATGAGGACGTGGAATGGGGCGACTATGTCCTGGAGGCCGGATCCAACGTGACGGCGGGAACGTTCAACGACATTTATCGGGTGTTCTTCGGCCGCAAGTTCAGCGAGGGCGAAAAGCATGAGTTCGGCGCCGGACTCGGTTTTCACTACATGGAAATTGGCGCTTTCGCCAACGGCGAATTTTTCCTGAACGGTGAATCCACCGGCCAGCGACGCGAGTCCGTCTCGGCAGAGGCACCCTTGCCGAACATCGGCGCATGGTACTACTACGCCTGGTCAAAACGCTGGGCAGCGCACGCCCGGGTGGACTGGTTAAGCGCCAATGTCGGTGATTATTCCGGAAGCCTGGTGAACGCGGCGGCCGGCGTGAACTTTTCCATAACCCGGCACTTTTCCCTGGGACTGGATTACAACTATTTCGATCTTGACGTGGATGTTGATGCCGGCTCCTGGAACGGCGGCGCAGACCTGGAGCGGTCAGGACCGTTTCTTTACGCCACAGCCAGCTGGTAAGCCGGGCGCAGGCGCTGCGCAATGCACGGGAACCTGATGACAGCCGGGCGCGGTGCAGGCCTTGTCAGCTGCGCCGCCGTGCTCGCCATCCGCAACGAGGCGCCTTATCTGCCAGCCCTGCTCGCGGGGCTGCTGGACCAGGGGATTGCGGTTTTCATCCTGGATAACGGATCCAGTGATGAGTCGCTTTCCATTATCCGGTCCTTCATGAACAGCGGCGAGCTGCATGTTGAACCGTTGGCCTGGACCGGCAACTATGATCTCTACGACATCATGTGCGCCAAGCAGCGCGTCAGCAATCAATTACCGCACGATTGGGTCATTTACCTGGATGCTGATGAATGGTTGCAGTCGCCGGTCGCCGGTGAACGGCTTCGCGAGGGCATAACGCGGGTTAATGCGCTGGGCTACAACGCCATCAATTTTGAAGAGTTCGTATTCCTTCCTGTCGGCAAAGCCAATGATGGCGGCAACCTTCGCGGCCGAGAGTTCCGTCAGGACACGCTCGATTACTACTTTTTCGCACCCCATCCGCAGCGTTTGATGCGCGCCTGGCGGACCAGTGCCGGGTTCAGCAACCTCACCTCGGGCGGCCACAAACTGGAGGGCCGGGGACTGCGCCTGGCGCCGGAAAATTTCATCCTGCGCCACTATATCGGTCTTTCACAGCAGCACATCATTAACAAGTATGTTGGCAGGCCCTTTGCCCCGGAAAACTTCCAGCGGGGCTGGCACGGGAACCGCATTGGTCTGACTGCGGAGCAACTCCAGTTTCCGGAGGCGGGGGAGCTGAACCGGCTGAGTCACTTCACAGACAAGAATTTTGATCGCTCCAAGCCGAGAAAAAAGCATTACTGGCAGTGGGGCCGCTGACCACTCCGCAACCCGTCTGAAGCCATGTCAGTTCCCGGGCCGTAAGTCCTGACCCACTGTCTCCTGAACCCGGTCACCATATTTGGGCGACAGGGGTTTAAGGGGCCGTTCCCGGCGCCCGGTCTCAACCAGGGCAAGCAGCAGCAGGCGCTGCAGTATCCGTGACCGCAAGCCGCTGACGCGCGCCAGGCCCATCCGCGCGAGTTCCCCGGCGTAGGTCTCCCTCGCCGCGTCCGGCAGTCCCCGCAGCAGCAAGGCGCCGGTGGTTTTCCAGTTGCCCGCCTGTTGCTTGAGATACGCCAGCGCCAGGGCCAGGGCGGCCTCTGTCCGGGTCATGTCCGATCCCCAGGGAAAATGCGGAAACCAGTCGGCCTGGCCGGTATCAAGCAGGGCGTTCGCGATGCGCTCCGGCGTATTGTGCCGGCAGGCCACGGGAATGACGTAATCCGCTTCGATCTTGCCTGCCGCCTTTGCCTGCTCCAGCAGTTCCTGCTGGAAGCGGCTGTCGGCGATCTGCAGCATGGCGGCGATCGCGTCGCGGTCACTCAGGCCGCGCAGATCCGCGGCGCCGTACTCGGTGACCACGATATCCCGCAGATGCCGCGGAATGGTGGTGTGGGGGTAGTTCCAGACGATGTTGGACGTCGTTTCGCCCCGGCTTTGCCGGGTTGACGACAGCACGATGATGCCGCGGGCGCCCGTCGAGTTCGTGGGCCATGGCCACGAAGTTGTACTGCCCGCCGACCCCGCTGACCACCTGCATATCGGCCAGCGCATCGGACACCACCGCACCGGTCAGGGTCACCATCATCGCCTCGTTGATAAAGCGGGCTTTCTGCCGTTGCAAGCGGCGCAATGACTCGTTGCCATACAGCTGGTTGACCTTGCTGATACGGGTCATGTTGATACCGGCACGGTCTCCTGCGATCCAGGCCGCGCAACCAGCGATACAGCGCATTGGGCCCAAGGAAGAAGCCCGCCTCCAGGTAATACCCGCCCGCAAGCCGCTGCTCACCCAGTATGCCGCACCAGGCCGCCAGGGCCTCATCATCAGCCAGGTTGGTCGACAGGGCCGTGCCGTCTGCGAGGATGACCTGTTCCGGCTGCCACTGCGCCTGCGCATCCAGGCCGGCGAAGCGCTGCAATACCGCCAGGTCGGCCTCCTGCAGCGGGCAATTGACGGCCTGCGCCGTCACCAGGGCGCGCAGCAGGGCCTTGCTGATCCGGTCATCACCGCCGTTGGCATTAACGGCCGCCTGCACGCCTTCGTGCGGGTAGGCGTAGCGCTTGAGAATGCCCGCATCACGCAGACCGGCAAAGCTGTGCACGAGCATCTCGCTGGCGCCGAACAGCCCTTGCTCAAAAGAATGCTTTTCAACCGCCAGGCGCGCCCGCAGCGCCACGCGGTCTTCATCGAGGAGCACGTGCAGCAGTGATTGATAGGCCGGGTTGTGATGCTGCCGCTGCACCAGGGCGTTGGCCACCGCGTCACCCAGGGCGCCGATGCCGATCTGCAGGGTTCCCCCGTCCGGCACCAGGCTGGCCACGTGCAGGCCGGTGGCGTAATCGGCCAGCGAGACGGGACGGTTCAGGACCGGGAACAGGGGATGTTCGAGGGACTCATCATCCAACAGGTGATCGAAGAACCCCGCCGCCACCTCGGCATCGTTGGGCATAAAGGGCAGCTGCCGGTTCACCTGCCCCAGGACCAGCATCGGGTGGCCCGCATCCCGCGCCTGCACCAGGTCCAGGGTCAGATCCGGATTGCACGACAGGCTGTAGCGCGGCGTACCGCCGGTCTCGTCGATCGCCACCAGGGTGGCCAGCAGGTTGACGCCGCGGTCCAGCAGGTCGCGGGCCACGTGCGTGTAGTTGGCGGAAACGTATTCCTGCTGGGCACTGGCAACGCCCAGCTGGCTGCCGGGCGCGAAATAAAACTCGCTCACCCGGACATTGGGCGGCAAGCGGTTTTGCCGGCGGTCGCGCTCATAGTCCAGCGTCGGAACACCATCGAACAGGCGGTCCAGCAAAGGACCGAGGAACCGCGCCGCCAGGCCCCTGCCCCGCGGCGGCGGTTGCAGGGTCAGCGCGGTGAAGATTTCCAGGTGGATGGCAGGGTCTGCGGCCGCCAGCGCATAGATGGCGTTGGCAAACTGCACCGGTTTGCCAAGCCCCAGTGGCAGACCCATCACCACATGCCCATTCAACTGCTCCACGACGATGCGTGCGCTGTCCACCACATCGGCGTGGAAGCGGGTGGAACCGGCACTCGTCATCGCGGTCATTCCCGTGTCATTGGCCTGTCCCATTATGCGCCCCGTCGATCCCGGTTGGCCATTTTCCCACACGGATCACAGCGCTTTGTCCTCGCCAGAAGCGTCCTTTTCCCCCTACGCGGCCGCGGCCCGGTTTTCCACAATGAACTGCACACGACCGAGGAGGAACAGCATGTCATATTCACATTTCTTTAAAGCCGCCCTGCTGGGCGCGGTGCTCAGCACCAGCCTGATGGCGGCCACCCCCGCGCAAGCCAGGTACATACAAACCTGCCAGGGAGGCTACCTGGTCACCATTCGCACGGTCTATCGGTACATCGGGATGCGGCTATTCCCGGTTCTGGAGATGGAAATTGGTCAGTACGACCCCCTGTGCCGCTCAGAACCCTAGGCGCTTTCGGCTTCAATCCACACGGCGGTGCCGACGGCCAGCAGTTCCGCGGCACCGCCGGCAATCACCGAGGTCGTCAGGCGTGTGGCAATCACCGCATTGGCGCCCAGTAACCGGGCCTCGGCCGCCATGCGGTCCAGGGCCTGCTCGCGGCTCTCGGCGATGAGCTTGGCATACTCATGGATTTCGCCGCCCACAATGCCGCGCAGGCCGGCCAGGATGTCTTTGCCAATGTGCCGGGCGCGTACCGTGTTGCCGCGCACCAGCCCGAGGGTTTTCGTGATGCGGTAGCCCGCCACCGTTTCACTCGTCACAATCATCATGATCAGATCTCCACGTCTTTGTATTTGTCCGTTTTACGCTCAATCAGCCGCTGCCGGAGGACCGAGTACAGCAGCGCTGCCAGTCCGCCGTAGACGGCAATCAGGATAGCCTTCATCCCCAGGGACACCCCGTCATCCATCAGGAAGCCAAACACCAGCACGACGCCGATGGCCAGCGCGCCCACAATAAACAATATCCAGCCCAGGGCCCGGCTGGTCTCTACCGATGAATCTGACATATTTTCCCTCCATTGGTCTGTGCCGATCGGGCTCAGCGCAGCCCCGGCGATACGCTCCCGCAAGTCGCGAAGGGCCTGCAGGTCGGCATGACATTGCGCGCAGACGGCGCAATGACGCTCCACCTGCTGTCGCTGCTGCTGGGTCAGCTCGCCGTCGATGTAGCCTGACAGCTGCTCACCCACGTGACGCTCCGCCATCGGGTCGCTCTGCGCAGCGCTTGCGTTGTGTTCCTGGTCCTTATTCATTGCGCTCAAATGCCTCTTTCAGCGCCAGTCGCGCGCGGTGGATGCGCGACATGACGGTGCCCGCCGGAAGCTCCAGCGTTTGCGCGATTTCCGTGTAACTCAGATCCATGAAATCGCGCAGAATGATGATTTCCTGCTGCTCCGTGCGCAGCCGGTTCAGGGCGCGGTGCAGTCTTGTTTCGCCCTCGACCTGCTGTGCAAAGGCCACGGGTCCCGGGTCGTCTCCATGGAGGCTGTCAACATCGTCCTCGGTAACACGCCGCTCGCGCAGCATGTCGAGACAGCGGTAACGCACGATGCCCAGGAACCAGGCCCTGAGGCTGCCCCTGGCCGGATCATAGGCATCCGGTTTGCGCAGCGCCGTGGCAAAAGCGTCATGCACTGCATCGGCGGCATCGGCGCTGCTGCCCAGCAAACGCATGGCCAGGGCATGGGCGCCGTTTCCGAGTTGTGCCAGTTCCTGCTGCATCAGGGATCTATCCATTGGGCTTTGTTGTTATACGTATCGGGCGGGCGTTTTATTCCCATGTTCTGTCAATCAGCCGCTTTTGCACTTTCAGACTGACGGAACTATAGTCAGAATATCAGCAACTTGTCATGGATCTGGCGTGTTCCCGTTGCTGACAAAGTAACAGGGCCTGTGCAGGCTCTGCCGGCTGAACCAGTAGCAAGGAGAAACGCATGTCGACGAAGTTGCCTCTCACCTGCGCCATCTCGGCACTTGCGGTACTGGGCACGGCCTGCTCGGCGGTCTCGCCGGTGCCGGCCGATAAGCACCCCATCCATTCCACCGTGGCCATGGAAGCGCAGGGTGCCAAATGCCATGAAGCGGGTTTGATTGATGACTCCCTGTACGCACAGATTCAAAGCAACGCCGACGTCGTCCGGCTTGGCATCAATATCTCGCAAAAGAATTATTCGAAAAGGCTGGAGCAAGCGATGCAGTCCACGACCGTGACGCCAGCGACGTGCCAGCAGGTGGCCGATGTTGCGTCAGACCTTAAACTGGCCGCAGAATATTTTGCCATTTATCCACGCGACCAATGGATGAGCAATGACCCCAACGGCGTCGTAACGAACGTGCCAACGGGCGAGGCAGTAAATATGCAATCCTATGGTAATCAAGGCGCCCTGTCCCGCTGGTAAACGACCGCTCAACGGGACATCAGGCGCTCTACGAAAAACAGTTCGCAGGCGCCGTTGCCCGTGTCAGTACGGCTGAGGGATGAATTCCAGCGAAAACCGTCGCTGCCCACCACGTCGACCAGGTAGCCCTGCAGCTGCACCACCTGCCCTGCCCTGACCGAATCGAGCATATCGGCAACGTAACCATTCGCGGGAATGATGTGCATATTGCTGGAGTGCGTCATGATCTCCCGCTCAGAGATGGACGGGGGCTGGTCCCAGCGCAGGTGAAACCAGCGGCCGCTCTGGCTGACTTCGAGCTGGTCGAGGATGGCCTGGTCTGACATGGGTCCCCAGCCCAGGGCGAGGTCGGTGGGCGACAGCGCGGCGCCGGGGTCAAAGCGGTAATCCCTTCGCGACAGCACCCGCGCCTGCAGCTCGAAGCTGGCCCGCTGGGTGACCTGGAAGCCCTGGAATTCGAATTGCCGTTCAAACACGGACTTCTGTTCCGGCGCATAGGACACCAGCACCCCGGGCGCGTGGCTGACCGGGCGCTGCTCCCAGCGCTGCCAGAACAGCACCGCGCTCAGGAACAGGGCAATAAAAAATATCCATTCAACACGCATAGGCTTAACGATATCGGCCGGCGACCGCTCGGGATAGAATAAGCCGTTGTTTGCATCCCTGCGACCCACATGATTTCACTTGCCAATGTCAGTCTGCGCCGCGGGCGCCTGCTGCTGTTCGAACAGGCCAGCCTGCAGGTCCATGCCGGGCAGCGCCTGGGTATCGTCGGGCGCAACGGCACCGGCAAGTCCTCGCTGTTTGCCCTGTTGCGCGGCGAGCTGGAAACCGATGCGGGGGAGGTAAAAATGCCGCGCGGTGCGGTCATTGCCAGCGTCAGGCAGGAGACACCCTCCTCTGACCGTACCGCCATGGACGTGGTGATCGACGGCGACCCGGAACTGCGCCAGACCCTCGACCGCATCGCGGAACTGGAGGCTGCAGGCCGCACGGCGGAGTTGCAGCCCCTGCTGGAGCGGCTGGAAATCATCGACGGCTTCACCGCCGAGACCCGCGCCGGGAAGCTGCTGCATGGCCTGGGCTTTGCGCCGGACGATGCGCAGCGCCCGGTCAGCGCGTTTTCCGGCGGCTGGCGCATGCGCCTCAACCTGGCCCAGGCGCTGATGTGCCGCTCGGACATCCTGCTGCTGGACGAGCCCACCAACCACCTGGACCTGCCCGCCATACTCTGGCTGGAGCGCTGGCTGAAGCGCTACGAGGGCATTGCCCTGGTGATTTCCCACGACCGGGATTTTCTCGATTCGCTGTGTACTCACATTGCGCACATCGAACATCAGCGCATTGAGAGCTACACGGGCAACTACAGCCAGTTCGAATCCATGCGCGCCGAGCGCCTGTCCCTGCAGCAGGCCATGCACGAGCGCCAGCAGAAGGAAATCAAGCACATCCAGTCCTACGTGGACCGCTTCCGCTACAAGGCCAGCAAGGCCAAGCAGGCGCAGAGCCGGCTGAAAATGCTCGAGCGCATGGAGCGCATCGCCCCGGCCCACGTGGATTCGGCCTTTCACTTCAGCTTTCTCGAACCCGAGCGCCAGCCGCCGCAGCTGATCACCCTGGACCGGGCCGAACTGGGCTATGAGCAGACCGTCCTGAGCGATGTGCAGATCGAGGTGCGCGAGGGCGACCGGATCGGTCTGCTGGGCGTCAACGGCGCCGGCAAGTCCACGCTGGTCAAGGCGCTGGCCGACGGCAGCACGCTGCTCAGTGGCGAACGCAACCAGCACCAGCACACGAAGCTGGGCTACTTCGCGCAGCACCAGATGGACCAGCTGCGGATGAACGAGAGTCCGCGCTGGCACATCGAGCGTGGCGCGCCGCACATGACCGAGCAGCAGGCCCGCAATTTCCTCGGGCGCTTCGGCTTCTCCGGCGACCGTGTCGATGAACCGGTGCAGCCCTTTTCCGGCGGTGAGAAAGCGCGCCTGGTGCTTGCCCTGCTGGTGCTGCAGCGTCCCAACCTGCTGCTGCTGGATGAGCCCACCAACCACCTGGACCTGGACATGCGCCAGGCCCTGAGCATGGCGTTGATGGATTACGGCGGCGCGCTGGTGGTCATCGCCCATGACCGGCACCTGCTGCGCAGTGTCTGTGATGACCTGTACATCGTCCATGACGGCCAGCTGGAACACTTTGACGAGGACCTGGACCACTATCCCGCATGGCTGCGGGAGCGGGAAAAAGCGGCCAATGAGCCGGCTGACAGCAACGATGCCGGCGGGCAGTTGGACACCGCGCCCACCCGCAAGGAAACCCGCCAGCAAAGCGCCAGGCGGCGCCAGGCAATCAAGCCGCTGGAACGCAAGGTGCAGCGCATTGAACGGGACCTGGAACAGCTCCGCAGCGAGCTGACAGAGACCGAAACGGGCCTGGGCGATGGGACGTTATATGGTCCGGAGGGTGACGCCAAGCGGCTGGCGGCCCTGCTGGAGCGCCAGGCAGGGCTGAAGACAGCCATCGAGGACCAGGAGTGGGACTGGTTACAGGCCTCCGAAGCGCTGGAGGCCGCCGAGGCAGAGTTGGATCACGGCTGAAGTACTGCCCGGGCCGGCCAGCGTCCCGGGACCGTCGCCTAGAGCACCTTGCCCGGGTTGAGAATACCCTTCGGGTCCAGGGTGGCCTTGAGCAACCGCAGGGTATCCAGCTCGGCCTGGCTGCGGCTCAAGTGCAGCCAGGGCTTTTTTTCCAGGCCGATGCCATGCTCCGCCGAGACGCTGCCGCCGATCGCCTGCAGCGGGCCGTAGACGGCCTCTTCGACCCGCCGCCGCGTCTCCGGCGTCGCGTTGCCCACGGCAACCACGATATGCAGGTTGCCGTCGCCGAGATGCCCGAAGACCCAGGTGTGGTTTTCGGGGAAGGCCCGGTCCAGATCGCCGCGCACCCGCTCCAGGTATGGCTCCATATCGGCGATGCGCAGGCTCACGTCAAAGGTGATGGACGGGCCGCGGCTGTTGGTCTGCTCCACGTCATCACGCAGCGCCCACAGGGCATCCCGCTCACGCCCGGAGCCGGCGATCACCGCGTCGGATACCAGGCCGTTGCCCAGGGCCTCCATCAGGACCGCCTCGAACTGCGCCTGGTCCCGCTCCGGCTCGCCGCCGAGCGCCTCGATCAGCACGTAATAAGGGTGATCATCGGGCATGGGGGGGGTGCGGCCTGTTGCCGGCCGCGTCACCAGCCGGTAAAAATCCTGCCACATGACCTCGAAGGCGCTGAGCGTCCCGCCGAGACCGGCGTCCACGTGCTTGAGCAGACCGACCACCGCCTCGAGGGATGCTGCCGCGACCAGCGCGGAGCACTCGCTGCGGGGCTTCTCGCGCAGGCGCAGCACGGCGCGGGTGATGATCCCCAGGGTGCCTTCCGAGCCGATGAACAGCTGCTTCAGATCCAGCGCGGCATTGTTCTTGAGCATCTGGTTCATGGACGTCAGCACCGTACCGTCGGCCAGCACCGCCTCCAGGCCCAGGACCTGCTCGCGGGCCATGCCGTAGCGGATCACGCTGTTGCCGCCGGCGTTGGTGGCCAGGTTGCCACCGATGGTGCAGGATCCCCGCGCGCCAAGATCCAGCGCCAGCATCAGCCCCGCCTCCTGCGCCGCTTCCTGCGCCGCCTGCAGGGTCACACCGGCCTCCACCGTCAGCGTGCGGCCGGCCGGATCGAGGTCGATAATCCGGTTCATCCGCTCCAGCGACAGGGCGATATCGCCAGCCCGGGTCAGCGCGCCACCTACCAGGCCCGTCAGGCCGCCGTGGGGCACCACGGGCTGATCACGCTCATTGCAGGCCGCCAGGAATACGCTGACCTGTTCCGTGCGGGTCGGCCGCACAATGGCGTCCGCCTCGATCGGGTCCGGATTCCAGATGCCCGCCGCGCGACCGCGCACGTCCGGCCCGGTCAGCACACCGCCCCGGCCGGCGAGGCCTTCGAGTTCTGCAGCGGTAAACTTCATGAGTAAACCCGGAGCCTGGCCGGCAGATGGTTGAGGATTGTGCGGTTCGACATCATGATCACGCGGCTTAACATGGTCAGGCATTGTGCCAGATGAGCGGCGCCGGCGAAGATGATTCACGAATCGCCAGCAATACCGGCCCAATAAAAAAACGGCCCCGGAAGGGGCCGTCTTTCTTTACTGGCGTCATTATTAATAAACGTAGCTGAGCTCCAGGCCCAGGCGTCGTTCCGTGCCCGGATGGTTGAAGCTGCCACCGAATTCCGGCGCTGGAATCACCTCTTCCAGGTAGCTTTCATTGGTCAGGTTGGTCGCAAAGGCGGTGATGGTCCAGTTGTCGTTGCCAAAGCCCATGCGCAGGTCAACCAGGGCGAACTCATCACGGCGCGAGACCGAGTAGTCGGCGATCCCGAGGGCGCCAGCCCCCTCGCCAAAGCCGAGCTCAAACAAGGGCATGAAAATGGTCGGGCGCTGACCTTCCTGCACGGTATGGAACCAGGTCGCCCCGGTCCAGCGCGCATCCACGCGGGTGAAGAAGTTCCAGTCCGCCGTAACAGGCAGGTTGAAGTTCACACCCAGGTTGGCGGTGTAGTCCGGTGTATACGGCGCCTCGTTGCCAACCGTGTCCGGTCGCGAGCTGTTGGCCTTGATTTCCGAATCCAGGAAGTTGAAGCCGGCATAGAAGGACCAGTTGTCTCCCAGCACGTAGTCGGCGCCCAGTTCGACACCCGAGATATCCACCTCGTCGATGTTCGAAACCACGCGCAGCAGGCCGAAGCTGCCGACGAAGAACTCGAAGAACTGCATGTCGTTGACCTGCGTGTAGTAGTAGGAGCCGTTCAGGCGCAGGCGGCCGTCAAGGTAAGTGCCGTTGAAGCCGATCTCGTAGGCATCGGAGGTTTCCTTGTCATACTGATCGCGAATCCGCGGCATGGGTACGCCGAGCTCATCGGCGAAACAGATGCCCGAAGGGTTGAAGCAGTTGATGAAACCGTCGATGTAGAGATCAACCGTAGACGCCGAGCCGCCATTGTTGAATCCACCGGCCTTGAAGCCCACGCCGTAGCTGGCAAAGAAGGAGGTGGAATCGGTGGCATCCCAGCGCGCGGCAATCTTCGGCTGCCACTCCGAATAGTTTTCGGCGTTCGGCGGAATACCGTTGGGGAAGAACAACAGGCCGGGGTTCAGCGGATCGTCGAACACCCCGTTCAGGTTCAGGTCAATGTAGCTCTGGCGGGCATTCGGATCCACCAGGTTGGTCACTTTGCGTTCCTCGCGGTCATAGCGCAGTGCAAAAGACAGTTCGAAGGTATCGGTAACGTCCCACTCTACCTGGCCGAAGATTGCCCAGACCTGGCTGTCGAACTGGTCGTAGGCCAGCGCGGCGGTGGAGTTGGGGCCCGGCTCGGGCTGGTACAGGCCGCGGATCGGCGGGGTGCCGGCGTCCTTGTTCAGGCTGACGCCCACCTGCCGGTCAATGTCCAGGTAATAAACACCGGCCATCCACTGCACCGGTGAATCGGTGGCTGATGCCAGGCGCAACTCGAAGCTCAGGTCCTTCTGGTTGCGCAGCTGCTCCTGGATACCGTCACAGGTCGTGGGCGTATAGGCGCCGAAGAACGAACCATTGGGATCAAAGATCACGCCGGTCGGTACCTGCCCGATAAACTGGGGCGGCAGCAGCGGATAACCGGTCAGATCCGCGGTGGTCTGCTGGCACACCGGATCGACGTTATAGAAGCCGAAGGCGCCCGAGGTGCCGTCGGAAATCAGGTTGTTGTCGATGTCGCTGTAGAGCACCCAGCTGGTCAGGGTCATGGTGTCGAAATCATGGTCCAGCTTGGTGGAGAACTCGAAGGCGTCCTGGTCATTGTCCGAGATGATGTTGCCATCGAACTGAAAGTCAAAATCGTTGACGTTCTGGTTGGCCGGCGGGTTATTCAGCGCTGCGGCGAACACCGGAAGCGCGAAGGTCGAGTTGAAAGTAATGGAGTTGGCGGAGGTCGAACCGATCCGCATTTTCGTGTCCAGCGTGGTGTTGTCCGAAATATCCCAGATCACCCGCGCGTTCACGTTATAGCCTTCATAAGAATCAACGACTGCTGCGCCGTTCTGGAACTGGTTGCGGTAATAACCGTCAGACTCGCGGTAGTCGGCGGAAACCTGCCAGTACACTTCGTCCTGGATCAGTGCGCCGCCGTAGCTGCCTTTGAACAGGTAGGTGCTGTCCTCGGCGATGCTGATCAGCGCGTTGGCCGCGGTCTCGTTTGTCGGGCCGTTGGTGGTCACGATAATGGCGCCGGCGGCCGCGTTACGGCCGTAGATGGCGCCCTGCGGGCCCTTGAACACCTCGACCTGGCGCAGGTCCGTGTATTCGCGGTTGAACGATGCCGGGTTGGTGTAGAGGATGCCATCGAGGATAAATGCGAAGCTGTTCTCCGCATCGCGGGCCCCGTTGATGCCTCGAATGTTCACCTGGGTGTCACCGACTTCTGCGGCATCGACCATGGTCACACCGGGAACCAGGCGCACAAAATCCTCTGCGCGTTGGACGCCCGCCTGGTCCAGCGTTTCCTGGGACAGGGCGGTGACCGTACCCGGAACTTCCTGGATCGTCTCCTCGCGCCGCCGGGCGGTGACGAAGACTTCCTCGATGGTGGTTACCGGTTCATCGATCTCGGCCTGGGCAACGGCGTTGCCCTGGGGGGTGGCAAAGCTGCCAAAACCCGCGGCAATGGCCGCGTACATGACTGTGCGCTTCATGGTCTCTCCTCGTTGTCGGGCCTTGGGCGGCTTTTTGCTGACCGCCTCGGACCTCGTGTCATCACGTCGGGCCGGTTTGCTGCCGGGCGCTCAACGCTCTTTTAGATGCCGTAACACGTGTTCCAGCGAAACCACGTCGACATACTTGGCGTTCATGTCGAAGAGGTTGGCCTCGTGCGCCAGCTCATTTCGGTCGCCGACCGCCTCGCGCGGAACGACAACCGGGTAGTCATACTGCAGGCCATCGACCGCCGTTGCCCTCACGCAACCGCTGGTGGTCAGACCGGTAACGACCAGCGAGTCTGCCCCCGCTTCTGTCAAGAGTATGTCAAGCGGGGTTTTGAAAAAACCGCTGGCCCATTGTTTTTCAATGATCTTCTCGCCATCACGTGGCGCGACGCGCGGGTCGACCTGCACCCAGTGGCTGCCCGCCTGCAATACATTCAGTGCGGGAAGGCGCGCCCGGAAGACCTGCGCTTCGCTCTCATCATGATAGACCACAGTGGTAAAAAACACGGGCAGCCCCCGCTCGCGAAAAGCCTTGAGCAGCTGCTCGCAGGCCGAAACCACTGCATCGGCCGCGGACCCCAGTGGACAGGCCGGGTCCGTGAAACCGTTGATCACGTCAACCAGCACCAACGCCGGGCGCCGGCCAAGGCCCTGTTGCCGGCGCTCGAGGTCCGCCATCAGCCGCCGGCTTGGGCGAAGGTCGGCTGCACCGGGGGTTCGAGGTGCGTTTCTGCCTTACAGCGGGCCTTGATTTCCTCAATGGTGCCGCCGAAGTCGAACAGCTCGACCTCACCGCGCCTGGCGCGCAGTTCATCGCGCAGCGCGGCTGTGGCTTCCGCATCCACGCTGTGGTCCTCGCGCAGCACGACGCCGTAGCGACGCGCACCGTCGCGGCTCACCAGGCCGCTGTTGACGTCGGCCGCCACCAGTGCCGGGTCGCGGTCATAGGGGTCACCCCAACCGCCACCACCCCAGGTATTGAAGTACAGCAGATCGCCGACCTTGACCTTGATGCCCTCGGCCTTGGAGGGCAGCCACTCGGAACTGCCGTCCGCGCGCACCAGGCGCTTGGTCGAGCGCATGCCGGGCTCACCGCCACGTACGCCCCAGGGGTAGGTCAGCCAGCGCTCGTCATGCACGGAGATCGTGCCGTCGGCGAGGAAGCGGTAGGCCACGCTCAGGCCGTTGCCGCCGCGGTGCAGGCCGGCGCCGCCGGAGTCCGGGATGGTCTCGTACTGCTCAATGCGCAACGGGAAGTAGGCCTCGATAAACTCGTTGGGCACGTTGGTGAAGCCGGGCCACAGCGAGTGGCCATCCGGGCCGTCACCCACCGGACGCCCCGGGATGCCGCCGAAACCAATCTGGAACAGCTGGAACCACTCGCCCTTGTCGTCGTAGCCGGCGTAGAACAGGTGTGGCGAGTCGGAAAAGCCCGCCGCGTTCATGGCATCCGGGGCGCTCTGGCCCAGCAGGCCGCCCATCACGTCAAAGATGCGGCCGAGCGCATGGGTGCGGCCGGACAGCGCGGCCGGGTAGTTCGGCTTGAGCAGCGTCCCCTGGGGAATACGCACATCCACCAGGTCGTAAAAGCCGTCGTTGAAGAGAATCTGCGGGTCGACCAGGTTGATGGTGAACGACCCGAAGAACATCTTGAACATGTCCTCGTTCAGGTAGAAGTTGATGGAACTGCTCGCCTGCGGGTCCGTGCCCTCGAAGTCGAAAATCGCCTTGGAGCCCTCGCGCCACATCTTGCAGCGGATCTTGTAGGGCCCCTGACCCACGCCGTCGTCGCAGACATAGTCTTCGAACACGCGCGGCTCTTCCGGCACGATCATCTCGATGATCGCCTTCATGGCCATGTGGTTGCGCTCGAGCATGATCTCCATGGTCGAGTAGAAGATGTCGTCGCCGAAGCGCTCGGCCATCTCCACGCAGCGCCTGGCCGCCGTATTGCAGGCCGCCACCAGGGCGTTCAGGTCAAAGCGGTTCCACTGCTGGGTGCGGACGTTGTGCAGGATCAGTTCCAGCAGATCGCTCTGCAGCACACCCTTCTTGTACAGCTTGGTGGGCGGGATGCGGATACCTTCCTGGAAGATGGTCTCGGCCTGGATCGGGATGGAGCCCGGCACCATGCCGCCGTTATCGGACATGTGCCCGAACATCGCGGACCAGGCCATGTGACGGCCGTCCTTGAAAATCGGCACCAGCACGATCCAGTCCGGCAGGTGGGACACGGCGGCGTTGCACATGTAAGGGTCGTTGGTGAGGATCACGTCGCCCTCTTCCAGCTCACCGTCGAAGGCCTCCATGAAGCCGTGAATAAAGGAGCCGAACTGTCCGACGACCATCTTGCCGTCCTTGTTCGCAATCATCGGGAAGCAGTCACCCTGCTCGCGAATCCCCGGGCTCATGGCGGTGCGGAACAGCACCGCGTCCATCTCGACACGGGCGTTGCGCAGGGCGTTCTCGATAATATCCACGGTGACCGTATCAACATCGATACGCTCAAACGGCGTGCTGTTGGTTTCGATGATACGCGCAGTCATGACGGGTCCTCCCCGGTCTCAACCGGATTGATCAAAAGGTTTCCGATGGCATCCACCCGGGCCTCGCAACCCGGCAGCACCAGGGTGGTGGAATCCATCTCCACGATAATGGCCGGCCCTGGAACGACCATGCCCTCGGTGAGCACATTGCGGTCGTAAATCGCCGCGTCAAACCAGTCGCCCTCGTAATAAAAACGGGTCTCGTGGATGCGCGCGTCCTCCAGGGACGCATTTGCGCGACCGATGGTTTCCTGCGCCAGCTCGCGCGCCCGGGCCCGCACAATGGCGCGGATCATGACCAGCTCGTGGTCGTTGCCCAGGGCGAAGGTGAAGAGCTGCTCGTGCTCCTTGTCAAAACGTTCGGTCAGGTGGGCCATGCCCTGATCACGAAGATCTTCGGCACTGAACTCCAGGCTGATCTGGAAGGCCTGACCCGCGTAGCGCACGTCCGCCTGGTAGACCACTTCCTGCTGATCCCCGGGTATGCCGTCCGCATTGAGCACCTCGGCGGCGCGCTGGCGGAGTTCCTCCAGGTCGTCCAGGAGTTGTTCCGCGGTCAGCTCCGAGGCCATGGTCACGTAGGTCCGGGATGCCTCGTCCTGCACCTGGGTGGTCGCATCACCGTAGGCGCAGAGCACGCCCGGTCCCGGCGGCACAATGACCGGCCAGGCGTCGGTCAGCAGCCCCATGGCATTACCGTGCAGGGGTCCCGCACCACCAAAGGCCACCAGGGCGAAATCGCGCGGATCAAAACCCTGCTCCACGGACACCAGGCGCAGGGCGCCGAACATGGACTCGTTGACGATCTTGATGATGCCCTCGGCCGCTTCCATCAGCGGGATGCCCATGGCGTCAGCGGCCTTTTGCACGGCAGCCTCGGCGGCTTCCTTGCTGATCTGCATCTTGCCGCCCAGCTGGACATCGGACGGCAGATAGCCCAGCACCACGTTGGCATCGCAAACGGTGGGCTCTTCGCCGCCCTTCATGTAGGCGGCGGGTCCTGGCTCGGCGCCTGCAGACTCGGGACCGACGCGCAGCGCCTTGGTCAACTGTGGCACAAAGGCAATCGAGCCTCCACCGGCGCCGACGGTACGTACATCAACCGACGGGGCACGCACGGTCACGTCGCCGACGCGCGTCTCGCGACGAATGCGGGCGCGCCCGTCCTGGATCAGTGCCACGTCCGTTGAGGTACCGCCCATATCGAAGGTCAGCACGTTGTTGTAGCCGGCCCGGGACGCAAACCACAGCGCGCCGGTCACGCCGCCGGCCGGACCGGACATGAGCAGGTTCACCGGTGAATCGGAGGCCGCCCGGGAGCTGGCCAGGCCGCCGTCAGAACGCAGGATGGACAACTGCACATCATCGCCCAGCTGGTCTTCGAGCGAGGACTGCAGGTTGCGCAGGTAGGAAGCGACCTCCGGTGCAACGTAGGAATTGACCACGGTGGTCTCCGTGCGCTCGTACTCCTGCATCTCCGGAACCACCTCGGAAGAGATGGAGATCGGCAGCGTGTCGCCGAACACCTCGCGGGCGATCTCGCGCGCCTCGACCTCGTGCTTTCCGTTAACATATGCATTTATAAAACATATAGTTAACGCTTCTATCTGATTTTTTGCTTTAAGTTTTTCCAGCGTGACTCTGAGTGCCTCGCGATCCAGCGCCTCGACCACTTCACCGCGGGCGTCCATGCGCTCGTGGGCCTCCACGGTCAACTCCAGCGGCGCCAGCAGCGGCTTCTTCACGTAGCTCACCCAGCCGCCGAGTCCACCGGGACAGAAGGAACGTGCTACCTGCAACACCTGCTGAAAACCCTGCGTGGTCACCAGCCCTACCCGGGCGCCCTTGCCGGTCAGGACCGCATTGGTCGCCACCGTGGTGCCGTGCATGACGCGCCTGATCTTCTTCGGGTCCACGCCGGATTCATCGCAGATTCGCGCCACGCCGTTTAGCACGCCAATGGAAGAATCCTGCGGGGTAGACGGCACCTTGGCCGTGAAGGTCTTGCCGGTGTCCTCGTCAATCAGCAGCAGGTCCGTGAAGGTCCCGCCGACATCGACGCCAAGGCGATAGCTCATAGTGCACTCCAGGTTATTCGCATGTTTTTGGTCTGCATCGGCTTTTTCGCGGCCCATGCCCTTATCTGTGGTTTGCCCGCTCAGGCCGCCAGGTAGCGGTCCATCCAGGGTTTGGCCCTGCCGCCGGGCGCCGTGCCGGTCAGTTCCCGGGCCAGGTCCGAGGCCTTCAGCAATGCCGGCAGGTCGATACCCGTGTCAAAGCCCATCTGTTCCAGCATCATGACCACGTCTTCCGTGGCCACGTTACCCGAGGCGCCGGGGGCGAACGGACAGCCGCCCAGTCCGCCGATCGACGCATCAAAGCGGCGCACGCCGGATTCAATGGCGGCGAACACATTGGCCAGGCCCATGGCGCGCGTGTCGTGAAAATGGCAGGCCAGCCGTTCCGGCCCGTGATCCCGCACCAGGGCATCCATCAGTGTCCGGACCTGCCCCGGATTCGCGGCGCCGATCGTATCAGCTACCACGTATTCGGCCACGTCCAGGGCCAGGAAGCGCTCGGCGGAAGCACGCACCACCGCCGGGTCCACCGCACCGGCAAACGGGCAGGCGAAGGACACGGAGATCGTCGCCATCACCGCCACGCCCTCTTCCCGGGCCCGGGCAATAATCGCTTCCGTGGCGTCATCGGCCTGTGCCATGGTCATTTTTACATTGGCCTGGGCCATCTCGTCGGTGGCGTACAGCACCATGGCGACGGCTTTTGCGCCCGCCGCCGTGGCCAGTTCATAGCCTTTCATATTGGGAATCAGCACGGACAGGTGGGCATCCTGCACATCGGCCAGGCCGGCAACAACCTCCGCGGCGCCGGCCATGGCCGGTACGGCTTTTGGCGAGACAAAGGCCGCCACTTCCACGTACTTCATGCCGGCCGCCAGCAGGGCGCGAACAAGCTGGATGCGCTCCGCCGGCGGGAGAATTTTCTGCTGGTTCTGGAGCCCGTCCCGGGGCCCCACGTCGTTGATGATGACCGTCTCGCTCATCCGCCAATGGTCTCCTGTGCTTTCAGCGCCGCAATCCGCGCCTCGTCGTAACCCAGCAATTCACCGAGCACCGCGTCCGTGTCCTGCCCCACTTCCGGGGCGGCGCTGAAGGCCTCCTCGCTGGTACGGGAGAATTTTACCGGGTTACCCGGGCCCCGGGTGCTCTTGCCGTTCGGGTGTTTCAGCTCAACCACCATGTTGCGGTGCAGGACCTGCTCATCGCTGAGCGCCTGGCTGAAGCGGTTTACCGGCGCACAGGGAATGCGCTTTTCTTCCAGCGCCGCCAGCCAGTGCGCCGAGGTGTTTTCCGCCAGCACCTCGTTCAGCCGGCGGTTAATCATGTCCTGGTCCTGCCAGCGGCCCGGTTGACCATCGTACTTCGGGTTGTCGAACTCGGGAATATTCACGACCTGCTTCAGGTTCTGCCAGAAATTATCGGTAATGACCGCGATCACGATCCAGCCGTCCGCAGTGCGGAAGGTGTTGTAGGGCACGTGCACGAAGTGGGAATTGCCGATCGGGTACGGGTCCTTGCCGGACAGGAAGTGCATGGTCGCCATGTAATTGAGCATGGACACCTGGCAGTCCAGCATGGAAATGTCCACGTGCTGACCCTTGCCACTGGTCCCGCGCTCAACCAGGGCTGCCAGCACGCCCATGACCGCGAACATGCCGCCGCCCAGGTCACCGATCGGAATGCCGGCACGCACCTGGTGGTCGGCATCCGGCCCGGTGATCGACATGCCGCCGCCCATGGCCTGGGCGACCTGGTCGAAAGCCGGCCGTTTCGGGTTCGGGCCATCCGAACCAAAACCGGTGACCGTGCAGGTGATGATGCGCGGGTTGATCTTGCTCAGGGTGTCGAAATCGATGCCGAGCCGTTCCGGTACACCGACCCCGAAATTGGAAATGACCACGTCCGCCTGGCGCACCAGGTCGTAAAACACCTCGCGCCCGGCCGCGCTTTTCAGGTCAATCGCGACGCTTTTCTTATTGCGGTTCAGGGTGAGATAGTAGGCGCCCATCCCGTCCAGGGAATTCTCGGGGTCGGTAGCCAGCAGCTTGCGTGTGCCCTCGCCGTGCAGCGGCTCGACCTTGATGGTTTCCGCGCCCAGGTCGGCCATGATCATGGCGCCGTAGGGACCTGACAGCATGTGGGTCAGGTCCAGAATTCGCACACCGTGCAGCGGTTTGTTCATTCCTGTTCCTCAGCGGTGGAGTTCCACCAGCTCGTAATGGGTTTGCATGTAACCCCCGGCGCCGGCGCGCAGCAGAAGGTAATCCTCATCCGCCGTACACCAGACATCATAGGGTGGATGCTCCTCCGGAAGGTTGCCCGCCGTGTCAGCGACCTGAAAATGACGGGCACGAAATGTCCCCGCCTCCACCTCAATATCTTCCTCGCCCAGGTACACAATGGCAAAGCCGGTCCGGAACAACTGCGGGCCGGTGGCGCCACGATGATCCGGTGAGGTCAGGTACAGATTGTCGAAAAAGGTCTTCCCGGGACCTTGGGAGAGATCGTAGAGCTTCATCAGCAGGGCGTCACCCACGATCGGGTGGGACTGCAGCCACCGGACCGGCGCCTCGAGCTCAAGGCGCTGGGTGATGCGACCGTCGCGTTGATTCCAGCTTTCACACTCCGCGGTCTTTTCTGTAAATCGCATCCAGCCACTGCCCTCAAAGCGGTGGCCGACGGATAGTCGCACGTTGCAGTCATGGGGACGTGAATCCGCGTGGCCCAGGGCCAGAACCACGTCGCGCACGACCATGGGCTCGTCGTCGATCTCGCAATGGGCGTGCAGCAGGTCGATGCCATCCGGCTGCCGGGTCAGGGAAAAATGCTCGCGGCCGCGCTCTTCATTCATCCGCTCCGGCTTGCGGCTGGTGTAGCGAATCGTGCCGCGGATGGTGGGATAGGCGGTCATTTTCTCTCCTCCAGGGGTTCTCCGGAACCGGCGCCCGCTTCAGAAGGGTTTTACCGCACCGAGGAACGCGACCGAGCCAATACCGATCCAGTAAACATAGGCGATCCTGCGACCAAAGCGGATCGACTTATCCAGTTTCTCCTCAGCTTCCATGTTGTCCGGATCAACCGCCAGGACCCGGAACAGCTCGGTCCATTCGCGCATGATAAAGCGCAGCTTCAGGCCGATAACCAGCAGCAGTGAGAAAATCAGTACCTTGGTTGAGAACCAGCGCTGGCCCGGCAGGGCCTCGAAGGGGCCGTAGCCAAGCAGGGATGAGACGGCCGCAATGAAAATCAGGGGTATGAACAGGTAGCGGATTCGCTCGTCGAACACGGTGATGGCGATGCCCCGGTCCGTCTCGCGATAAAGGAAGGCCGCCCAGGTGATGCTCAGCCAGATGGCGAAAAAGATCCACATGCCCACCAGGAAGGCACCGCCCCAGGGCTGAATGCCGTAGTACCAGCCCATGTGCATACCCAGGGGAAACAGCAGCACGATGCCGGTGCGCGCCAGGATATCGATACGGTAGGCGGTTTCCATGTGGCGCTTGCGCTCATCCATGGGCAGCCGGTAGTTGACGACGTTATAGGAAGTCTGGAACACCCCCCATTCGCCGCCAAGCCAGTAGACCATGGCAAGAATGTGACTCCACTTGAGCACCGCAAGGGTCGTGATCATAACGCTGGATCCTGTTGCCGGTGATCCGCCGGGACGGTCACACGAAGATGAATTGGGACAGGTTTCAGGCCGGCTTCAGGGCGCGCTGACTCAGACCAGTTGGCACCGCCGGGAACACCCGGGCCGATATGCCCTAATGATATAGGTATGAGACATTTCCCGGCAAGCCGCAAACAATGAAACTGCCAGGAAACGTTCGGCTTGACCCGGGGATATGTTCTATAAAATGACGATTTGATATATCATTATGCCAATTAAACCAAAAACACCAAACGCAAGGACGTGCCCATGGTAGACCTCAGCGAGGTATTTACCCAGAAACAACGCGAAACCCTCAGCAAGAATTCGCCGACGCCGATGTATTTTCAGCTCTATAACCTGCTGAAGACCTGCATCGTGGACGGCACCTTTCCGGACGGCTCGCGCCTGCCGACCGAAAAGGAACTCTCGGATCAGTTCGCGATTTCTCGAATCACGGCCAAGCGCTCGCTTGACGAACTGGCCGCCGAGGGGCTGGTGGAGCGGCACCGGGGCAAGGGCACGCATGTCACGTACACCTACAAGCAACAACCGGTGCACGCGCCGCTGACCGGCATGCTGCAGGAAATTGAGACAATGGCGCTGAACTCCCGCGCCATTCTGCTTGAGTGCGAAATGATGGCCCCGCCGCGCATGATCCAGGAGGAGTTCGGGCTGAAAGACGGCAAAACGCTGCTCTACCTCGCGCGAATCCGGGAGCGGGACGGCCTGCGCTTCGGCTATTACAAAAGCTGGACCCACGGCGTGAAAAAACCCCGCAACCCGAAAATCTTCGAAAAAACCCCGCGACTGGCCTACTTTCGCAACAAGGGGCTGGAAATCACCCATGTGAAGCAAACGATCCGTGCCGTGGGCGCCGCCCCGGACGCCGCCGAAGCGCTGGGCGTGGACCTCGGCTCACCGCTGCTCAATCTGCGTCGGCGTTCCTACAACCAGGTCGGCAAGGGTGAGCACCTGATCGATTACCTCGAAGTTTTCTATCACCCGGAACGCTTTCAGTACCGCATGGATCTGACGCTGGACGGCTGAGCTTCGCGGCCAATTGACCGGATCGCGAACGCCTGTGCCAGGTGGCCTGATTAAGCAATCATGCCCGGCCGTCAATCACTTCGGCCAGGGCGGTCTCAGATCACGCCACGCTCCTGCAGCGCGGCAATCGCCTCGGCCTGGGCCTGCAAAAAAAAGCCCCGGTCGGGCACGCTCACCTCGCCGTTCTCCAGCAGACCGTTGGCCCTGTGCACGGGCGCACCCGCGTAGGTCGAAACAAATAATTCCAGGCGCTGGCGCGCCAGCAGGTTGGTCATGGCCGGCTTCGAGCGCGCCGCCCGAAGCTGCTCAATTTGAATCTCGCCGTTGCCGCACAACGATTCTCCGCCGGCAGCCTCCGCGAGCACCCTGCCCTTGAAGTCCACGACCTGGGAATGCCCGTCCACACAGAACTCCGGTAAGGCGATGTCCCGGACACCGGCGGTGTTGGCGGAAACGACATAAACCATGTTCTCGTAGGCGCGGGCCTGCTTGGCGATGTTTTTCGGCGTCACCGAGTTGGCGCTGACCTCGCTCGATGAATGGCACAACACTTCCGCGCCGCGCAGGACCAGCGCACGGCTGATTTCCGGGTACAGGATCTCCTCCGAGGCCACGCAGGCCAGGCGCCCCAGCGCTGTCTCGGCCACGGGAAACAGCGCGTCCGCGCCGTAATGGTCAAGGTAGGCATCCAGCACATCGTGCGGCGTGGGGGCATACATGGACACCAGGCGGCGGTAGCGCAGGACCAGGCTGCCCGTATCGTCAATGATGAAGGAGGTCTGGAAATAAAGCTGCGGGAAATAGGGATCCAACTCATAGGCGTTACCGGACAGGTAGACCTTGTTGTCCTGGGCGATCCGGCCAAGCCGCTCGTATTCCGGACCGTCAATTGCGATGCAGGCCTTGGCCTGCCACTCCGGTATGGACTCCCCCATGGGAAAACCGCTCAGGAAATACTCGGGTAAAACGACCAGACGCGGTGCGAGCCCGCTGAAGGACTGGATGAACAGGCGGCTGCCATGAACGCGCTCGGCAACGTGATCGAGGCTGGCGGCGATGCGCGCCCGCGCATCAACCACGCTCGCGCAACGATTCACTGCGTGACAGTTAAGCTGGAGGGCCAGCGCCTGGTAGCTCGGAACGGTGTTGGTCATAATGTTATATTCATATATTATTAAGCTATATTATTACGCTGAATTATTACGCTGTTGGCAAACCCCGGAAACCGGGAACCATGGAGTCACGCCTTGACCTCTCCCCGCCTGGGACCTGCACTGGCTGCGACGATTGTCACGCGGGATCTCGATCATAGCATCGAGGCCTACGGTGGACACTTGGGCCTGGACCCGGTGGAAACCGCCGTCCTGGGAACACCTCAGGCCTCAGAACTCGGCTGGGCCAAACTTGGCGGCAGCCGCTGCGCCTGGCTGGCCAACGAACTCGGAGAACCCTGGCTGAGGCTGATTGAATGCCCCGACGCGCCGGCCCGCCGGCCCTTCACCCACGTTGGCTGGCTGGCCCTGGAAATCGACGTGCAGGACGTGGACGCGCTGGGCCACAGCCTGGCCGACAGTCCCTTTGACATTATCGGCGCGCCCGCCGACCTCGCCATCAGCGACGCGATCCGCGCCATGCAGGTGGTGGGGCCGTCCGGCGAAGTGCTCTACCTCACGCAGGTCAAGCGACCACTGCCGCCCTTTGAGCTTCCCCGGGCCCGCTGCCGGGTGGATCGCCTGTTTATCCCGGTCATGACCTGCCCCGACCGGGACGCGGTCCTTGATCACTACGAACGACTGTCCGGCAATGAAGGTTTGCGTTTCGAAACTGCGATCACGGTCATCAGCGCCGCACTCGGCTTTGAGAAAAACCATGCGCACCCGGTTGCGACGCTGCAGCTGGCGGACAACACGCTGATCGAAATCGACCAGGTCGCCGGTCTCAGACCGGCGCCCTATGGCGGCGACGAGATACCCACGGGCATTGCCCTGATTCACTTTTCCCACGAGCACGCGCCAGCAGGCCTGCATATCGGCGCCGCCGGCGAGCGTTACTTCATCACCCATGACCGAAAAGGAAGGACCACATGAGCCATCAAAGCAAGACACGCAAACTCACCCTGGGCCTGGGCTGCATCAGCCTGCTGTCCCTGGGCAGCGGCGCCGTTCAGGCCGATACGATTGATGCCAGCACGCCGGAAGGATATCTGAAGGTCATGCGCAAAATGACCTGCTCGGACGTCGACGGCCAGGCAGTGACCTATACCTGGGCCGGCAAGGTTTACTCGCGCGTGACCGGCGAGCGGGACAAGCACCTGTTTAACGTGGAAGGCATGAACATTCGCCAGTGCGGCTCGGTCAATGACCCGGAGCGCGGCCCCGGCTACGTTTTCGTATCGCGGGAAATCATGCTGTACCTTGACCCGGAAACGAACGAGGTGTTGCGCGAGTGGGAGAACCCCTGGACCGGGGACACGGTGGAAGTGATTCACGTGGCCAACGACCCGGTAAACGGACGCGGACCCACCTACGCGACCAACGCAGACGGCAGCATGAAGAGCCTGAACCTGCGCGAAATCAACGGCACCTGGATTTCGGCCATGGAAGTACCGCTGTTTTACACCAACCCGATGGGCGGCGATTACCAGAAGTACGTGGGTGGCACTTATCACGCCACGGAAATCTTTGACTTCAACGGTGACATGGAAGAACTCATGGACGACGACCTGGACGTGGCCTACCCGGTGGTCTCGTGGGTGCGCATTTCCCAGTGGCTTCCATGGATGGAGATGAACGGACGCAACGGCATTCTGTACTTCAACGCCGTCGGCAAAAAGCTCGAAAGTTTCGACCAGCTGCCGGCGATCATGCAGGAAGAGATTGCGCTGAACTATCCGGAATACACCGCGCCGCCGCCGCTGGATGACACGCGCCCCAACGAGACCTCATGGACCTACATGAAGAAAATCATCGACGCGGAGGGTGGTGAACAGCAGTCAGGAGGCGGGCATTGAGCCGCTTTAACCCCATGATGCGGGCGGCCACCCTGGCCGCCCTGCTCTTCTCCGGCGCGACGCAGGCTGCACCGGTGCCCGAGGACCAGCGTGTGCCGCTGGACCTGCGCCGCACCACCCTGGTGGTCGGCGACATGGAGCGCTCGCTGGCCTTTTACCGCGACGCGCTGGGCATGCAGGTCACCTATGACAACTGGGTGCTGACGCCGCGCGATGCAGCCAGCCCGGAGGCCGCCGAAATTGCCCGCCGGCTGGTATTCCTGCGCGCCAATGATGACTTTGTCGGCGTGCTCGGCCTGTTGCAGTACACCAAACCGCTCAAGCCGGTAGTTGACCTTGAAGGCACCGCCTTCCACACGGGCACTACCGTGCTGGTATTCAACCTGGAACAGCTGGACGAGGCCTTTGCAAAAGCGCAGGAGATTGAAGGCGTTACCGTGATCTCCGAACCGGAAATGGTGACCTACCCGTCCTATGACGGCAGCAGCACGATTTCCGTCAAGGTCAGCACCGTGCAGGACCCGGACGGGTTCACCATTGAGCTGAACCAGCTCCAGGAAGCCATTCACTAAGCGCTTTTGCGAAAGCCGCGGAGCCGGGTTTGCCCGGCGCAGGCAGTGACATGCCTCAGAGACCCAGCGCGCCCGGATTCATGCGGCCTTGCGGATCCAGCACTGTCTTGAGGGCGCGCACCAGCGCCAGCGGCTCGGCCTTCAGACCGTCCGCGTAGTGGTAGGCTTTGGCCACTTGCAGATGCACTGCGCCGGCGTCCCGGAACAGGTCCGCCAGCGCCGTTTTGAGGTACGTGACCAACGCACGGGCGTCCGGGTTTGCCGCGTGTTGCTGCAACCTTTGCAGGTGCGCATCCTCAACAAAGTGACGGTGCATGTCGAACAGCTCGTCCGGCCAGAAAAACACGGGCTCAACCACGAAACAGTTGTTCCCCACGGTGGCCAGCAGGTAGCCATGAAGTACGAGGTGCTTGCGCATTTCCGCGGCATGGCTGTCGAACAGCGCCTCGGTGCGGCCAAGCATGGCCACCGCGTCCGAATGCGCGACCAGGCCGTGCACCGGCACCCAGCGCTCACCCTCCGGCCCCAGCATGTTGTTCACATTGCCAAAGGGATGGGCGCTGAGCATACGGGGTATCGTATCGGGCAGCTCCCGGCCGCCCTGGCCCTTGACGATAGCCGCCGCCTCGCGCACCACGTCCTGCGCCACGCGCTCGTCGCGCTCGCTGGCCAGGATATTGAACGACCACTGCACCTCGTCCATGAAGCGGCGCCCTGCCGCAGCCACCCTGACTCCCTCCTTCACCGCCTTGCCAATACCGCCGGAGGCTTTGAGCATGCCCATGAACTGTGAGGCATCCCTGGCCAGGCTCTCGCGGCGCATGCGCTGTCGCTGCAGATAGGGATCAAAACCGAAGCATTCGCTGGCCAGCCCGCGGCGGGAGATTTCACTCATGGCGCGCACCATGGGCGCGTATTCCTCGAAGGCATAGGAAGCGAAGGCCTTGCCGGACAGCTCCGGCACCAGGCGCAGCGTGACCGTGGCCTTGACGCCCAGGGCCCCGCAATCGCCGGTGAACAGGCCGGTAAGATCCGGGCCGAAGTGGCGGAAAAACGGCTTGCCGTGCAGCTGCGCGGCGGCGCCGGTGGAGAGCATCCGTCCGTCCGCCAGCACCACGTCCATGCTGACCACCGAATCGGCGGCTGTGCCATACCGTCCGGACCCCCAAAAAATGCTGTTCTGGGACATGCTTCCGCCGACGGTAGCGTGCAGTCCCGAGAGCGTGCCCCAGTAGGGTGTTTTAAGGCCGGTGCCCTGCAGGGCTTCAAACAGCGCCTTCCAGGAAACGCCCGCCTCGACAGTCACGTACATGTCCTCCCGGTTGATTTCGAGCACGCGGTTGAGGCGCGACATGTCGATCATCACCGTGCCCGGCTCGACCGGAACGTAGCCGCCGGTATAGGACATTCCCCCACCGCGGGTGACCACCGCGTGCCCTGCCCGGGTGGCGGAACGCACCACGGCGGCAAGCTCTCTGCTGGAAGCCGGGGACACGACCACCGCAGCCTCCAGGTCACTGCTGAACACATCCTGCGCATAGAGGCGCAGGTCCGCCGGATTGGTGGTGAGGGTGCCTTCCTCCAGTGCGTCGCTCAACGCCCTGATCAACTCATCCATCAGTCCTTACCGAGCTTGTTGATGGTGACCGGGCGCCGCGGAACGATGGTGGCCTTTTCCTCGGTGAAAAATTCCGCGCTCTGCCGGGGCCCGTCGCGGCCTATGCCGGATTGCTTGAAGCCCCCGAAGGGCGCCCGCAGGTCCCGCAGCAGCGGTGTGTTGATCCACAGGGTTCCGGCCCGGATGCCCTCCTGCAAACGCAGGGCGCGGGCCAGGTCGGCGGTCCAGGCGTAGGCAACGAGACCAAAGCGAGAATCGTTGGCGATCGCCAGCGCCTCCTCCTCGTCATCGAATACCTGGATGGTCGCAAACGGGCCGAACACCTCCTCCTGGCAGATACGCAGGCGGTTCGAGTCCACCCGGACGACCGTGGGCTCCATGTAGTAGCCTTGTTTAAAGCCGGGATGCCGGCGACCTCCGCAGAGCACTTCCGCGCCCTCCTCGCCGGCCAGCCGCGCATAGGCCAGGACCTTCTCCAGGTGCGATTCGAAGGCCAGCGGTCCCATTTCCGTCGCCGGATCCAGCGGATTGCCCACGCGCACGCGCTGCGCTCGATGCACAAACCGCTCGATAAACGCTTCGGCAACCGGCCGCTGCAGCAGAATGCGCGAGCCGGCAATGCAGATCTGGCCATTATTGCTGAACACGTTGACCAGGGAACCGTCGATGGCCTGCTCAAGGTCCGCGTCAGCGAAGACCATGTTGGCCGACTTGCCCCCCAGTTCAAAATGCACCGGCGTCAGGTTCCTGGCCGCCGCGGCCATGATGTGCCGCGCGGTTTCCGTGCCCCCGGTAAAGGCAATGCGGTCAATATCCGGGTGCGCCACCAGCGCCTCGCCGGTCACCGGGCCGGTGCCGTTGACGAGGTTAACCACGCCCGGCGGGACCCCGGCCTCCTCGAGGAGGCCGACCATGTGGCCGGTGGCGAGCGGTGTGTGTTCAGATGGCTTGAGGACACAGCTGTTGCCAAAGGCAATGCAGCTGGCGATCTGCATGCTGGCCAGCGCCAGCGGCGCATTCCAGGGCGCCAGCAGGGCCGCAACGCCGGCCGGTTCGCGGGTCACCAGGGTGAGATAGCCAGCCTCCTGCTCAAACGTTTCACCGGCCATCTGGCCGATGATCTCGGCAAAAAACTCGAAGTTCTCAGCAGCGCGCGGTATCTGCCGGCCCGCCAGGTGGGCCACGGGCAGGCCGGCGGCCAGGCTCTCAAGCCGCGCCAGCGTGCCTGCCTCGTCGCGTATCCGCGCCGCGCAGCGCCGCAGGACCTGCTGCCGCTCGCGCACCGGCATGTCACGCCAGCACGCGGTGCTGAACCGCTCGCGCGCCGCCGCGACGGCCTGGTCCACCTCGCTGCCGTTGGCGCAGGACAGCCAGCCGATCTGTTCCTCCGTTGCCGGGTTGATCAGCGCCAGCCGGTCGCCGGCAAAGGTCACCGGTTCACCGCCGATCCGGCCCGGGACCGGATCCGGAAACGCCGAACCGCTGCTGCCGGCGTCTGCTGCTCACTCGATTTCCTTCTCACGCTGCGCGGGAGCGGATCATGGACGTCTCCAGCAAATAAGCGCGGTGCCGGACCGGGTCCGCCGCGGTCTCCTCCAGCTCGCGCCAGATTTCTGCGCGACGCTGCGGGTCCGTCTCGCGGTGGCGCTGATAGCTACGGGCGGAAATGCGCTGGACCTCTTCCTGGGCAATTCGCCGCCGGCGCCGGTCGTAGCGGTCAAGCAGCGCCGGGTCCGCCCCCTCCATCACCGGCACCAGGTGCTCGACCAGGCAGGCGGCGTCGTGCACACCACTGTTCATGCCCATGCCGCCGGCGGGGCTGTTGAGATGGGCGCTGTCGCCACAGAACAGCACGCGCCCGTGGCGAAAGCTGTCCAGGCAGCGCTGCTGGATGGTGTAGTGGTTGAGTTGCTGAATTCGATAAGGCTCGCCGCGCGGAAACACGGCCTGCAGACGGGCCTGGGCGGCAGATGTTTCGCGGGCCTCCACGGGGTCATCCTCGTCGCGCGGCGCGAAGGAAAAACGCCACAGGTCGCGCACCCGCATCAGGCTGTAGTGGCCGTCCTCGGTCCAGACGTAGTTGACCCCAAGCAGGCCCTCGACCTGGTCCTGAAAGCGGTTATCGAGCACCAGGGTGATCGACGTTCGGGGAAAAACCGAGCCCTCAAAGGCCAGGCCCATCGATTTGCGGATCGTGCTGCGCCCCCCGTCGGCGGCAATCAGCCAACGACACTGTTCCTCCAGGTCCTCGCCGTTTTCCTCGAAGCGGACATGCACCCGGTCATCTTCCGCCTCGATGCGCGTGACGCGGGCGCCGCGACGCAGGCGAAACAGCGGCTCATCCCGCAGTCGCTCGACAATGGCACTGGTCAGGCGGAACTGTTCCACCTGCAGGCGATAAGGGTGGGCGGTGACGTCGGCGAGCCGCTCCAGGTCAAAAATGATGCGCTCAGAGGTGTCATGACGAAGGTACTGCCAGCGCGGGACGCGCGTGCCCTGGCCCAGCAGGGTGCGGACCACACCGGTACCCTGCAGCAGGTCCAGGGTCGCCGGGTGAAACGTCGAGGCGCGCATGTCTTCCGCCAGTCCCGCCCCCTGCTCGAGCACGGTCACCGGCACGCCGGCACGAACCAGGAACAGGGCGCACACCAGTCCGGAAGGTCCGGCTCCGACGATCATCACGGAATCCCGGTGGCGTTGGGGGAAGCTGGGTTCTGACAAGTTGATCGTTATCCGGCAGATTAGATCGATTTCATCATATCATTAAGACCTTTGGGGAAACCGCACCATGCACGGCTTCAGCTACGGTCCAGACGGCCTCCTGGGCTGCGCCACGCCGCAAGCCAACCGCACGGTTGAACCTGAACTGCGCCGCTTGCTGCCGGAGACGGTCAACCTGCAAATGGCGCGAAGTGTCGCCAGCGGTGATGCCCGCACCCGTCTCCTTGCCTACTTCAGCGGTATCGAAGCGACCATCGGGCGCTTCGGCGGCATGCCCCTGGACGCATTCGGCTTTGCCTGCACGGCCTCGAGCTACCTCCTCGAACCGGGACAGGAAACCGCGGAGCTGGAACGCCTGGAACGGCATTTTGGCTTTCCGCTGCGCACCGCGAGCGGAGCGCTGGACCGGGCGCTGCGTCTGCTGGGTGCACGCCGGCTGGCGATCGGCAGCCCCTACCCGGACTGGATTCACCAGGCCTGTCTCAGCTACTGGGAAAACGCCGGTTACGAGATTGTGCAGGAGACCACCGCCCAACCGGAGATGGGGGATACCCGCGCGATCTATGAACTGGAGCCGCACCGGGTCGCCGATCACCTTGAGCGCGTTCTGGCGGATGTCGATGCGCACGCCCTGCTGATCACCGGAACCGGCCTGCCCACCCTGCCGATCCGGGCGCGCCTGCAAGCCGCGCTCGGCATGCCGGTCCTCAGTGCCAACCTGTGCCTGGCCTGGGACCTGATGGAGACGATCCGGCCCGGCGGCGCAGCGGCACAGGCGCTGGCCCGGTCAATAGCGAACACCTCGGCCGCCGGTTGATGAGCGCCTGCCGGCAAGCAGCACCGCCAGCGCCGCGCAGAAAGGCACCAGCCGTTCAAGGATGTCGCCAGGGGTGTTCGGCATCAGGTAAAACGTAACCGCCAGCCCGAAGCCGGTCAGAATGGAAATCAGCACCGCACCCGGTTTCAGCGACACGCCACCCAGCCGCAGGAACACCACTGGCCCGAAGGCCGAGCCCAGGGCAATCCAGGCGAACAGCACGCGACTGAAAATGGCCTCCGGCAGGTACAGGGAGACCAGGACCGCGAAAACCACCAGCCCGACGATCGCCAGCCGCGAGTAAAGCAGTCGCCGCTTGCGCCCGCCCAGCCCGAGGTCATGGGTGATTGCCGAGGCCGCCACCAGCAGCTGGCTGTCCGCAGTAGACATGATGGCGGACAGCACGGCCGCCAGCAAAATTGCCCCGATAACAGGGCTGAACAGGCTGTCCGTCAGGGCGAAAAAGACCGTTTCGGGGTTGGCCAGGCCGCCGTGGAGTACATGTCCGGCCAGGCCCACGAAACACATGCCGGTAAACACCACCGCGTACCAGGCGATGGTGATCAGGCGCGCCTGGCGCAGGGCCCGTTCATCGCGCAGGGCCATAAACCTTACCAGCAGGTGCGGCTGTCCGTAGGTGCCAAAACCGATACTCAGGCTGCCCACCACGATGCCGATGGCGACCAGGCCGGCGCTGCCACCGGTCAGGCTCAGTTGCGCCGGCGTGCTGACCGCGCGCAAGCCTTCCAGGAAACCGCTGATCCCGCCAACCTCGATCAACGCCGCGACGGGCAGCAACAGCGCGGTGAAGGCCATCAGCAGACCCTGCACCGTGTCGGTCACGCTGACCGCCCAGAATCCACCGAGGAGCGTATAGATCGTGATGATCAACGCGCCCAGCAGAATGCTCTCCGTCATGCTGAGGCCGAAGGCGCTGGAAAACGTATTGCCGGCGCCCTGGAACTGGGCGGCGACGTAAAAAGCGAAGGTGAGAATGATGATGATCGAGCTGGCCAGGACGATCGCCGAGCGCATGCGTCCGCCGGACTCCTCGGCCAGGAAATCGGTCAGGGTCAGCTGGTTTCGCTCGCGACTGTGCCGCCGCAGGCGCGGCCCGATCCAGTACCAGGCCACCAGCATGCCGATCACGGAACCCAGGGCGATCCACACCACGCGGATGCCCAGCACATAGGCGGCGCCACTCAAACCCAGCAGGGTCCAGGCGGAAGAGGCGCTGGAGGAATAGCTGATCGCCGCCACGACGGGGCCCAGGCCGCGGCCACCGAGAAAGAAGTCCGCCTCGTTTTCATTACGCCGGCTGGCCCAGATGCCGATGCCGATCAGGAGAACCTTGTAGAACAGCAGGGTAATGATGACAACGGTTGTCTTGTCCATGGGGTGTGCCTTGGTTTCTTGTTGTGGTGTTGGTTTTTACACTTCTAAGGACCGGCGCTTGCTCACGGCGATTCCAGCAAAAAGCTGACCAGCCGGCTCACTTCATCAGGCTGCAGGGGGTTGTGATAGAGCATCCAGGTGCCGGGCACCATCGCCTCGGGCGCCAGGATCCAGGCGGTCAGCGTGCCGCCATCCCAGCTGATCCCGGAGTCACGCAGTGCAGGTGAATAGCTGAACCCCGTCAGGCTGCCCGCCCTGCGACCGGCGAGGTCATACAGGTTTGGCCCGACACGATGGGGTGCGCCGGGGCCGCGTTCGTGACAGCCGGAACAGGCGACAAACAGCGCCTCTCCATTCAGCTCATCGTTCCCCCCGGCTGCGCCAGGCCGGCCTGCGGCCAGGACAAAAATGAGCAACAACACGACCAGGCGGCTCATCATGGGCCCGGCATCCGCATTACTTCCAGGGCGGCCCGCTCACCGGATTCGGCAGCGCCCTCCATACCGGAGTTGGCGAATGCCGTGTGCTCACCGGCAAATACAACCCGGCCATGAGGTTTGAGCAGTTCGTCCGCGTACCGCGCCACCTGTCCGGGCTGCCAGACAGCCCAACTGCCGCCGCTGTAAGGGGCCCGCGCCCAGGACACCAGGGCGGCCAGTTCCACTTGTCCGCGTGATCCGGGCACCAGCCCGGTGAAATCATTCATCATCAATTGCATCGCGTCCGCCTGCGGCAGGGTGTCATAGCGCGCACAGCCGTCCCCGTTGACCCAACAGGTGATGTTGTACACCCCGTTTTCAGCCGGGCGCACGAAAATACGCCCCAGCGGTCCGTCGGTCCACCAGCCCGCCGGTTCACCGGCCCCGGCCCAATAGGGCTCCCGGGCAATGAAATGGCCCTGCGTGACGTGATGATAGTCCACCCGGGCGATGGCCTCGGCCTGCGCCGGCGGCAGCGCCGGTGCAAACCGGACGGCGCGCAGCGCCGGCAAGGGCAACGTACAGATTACCGCGGCCGCGTCCAGGCTGAGGCCACTGGCACACAGCACCTCGACGCTGCCATCAGCACGCTGGGACACCGCGACCGCGGGGTCACCATAGCGAACCGGCCCTTGCACGGCGCCGGCCATCGCCTCGGGAATCCGCTGGTTGCCGGCGGCGCCTTCCATGACCGGTTGGCGCATGGCCATGGCGCGGCCGATGCTGGCGCTCACGCGGTAGAGACTGAGCATGGAGGTATCCGCCAGGCGGTTGCCATAGCTGTTGTTGGCGTCGACCCAGCCGAGCGCCCGCCCGTCAAGCCCTTTTGAGCGGTAAAAGTCCAGCGCCGACTGGTCATGGATGGCCATGGCGGGGCTGCGCCAGCTCCACGAACTGGTCAGCGGGTTGTCCCCGAGCAGGCTGGAGCCGAGTCGATCCGGGGTGATGGAGCGCAAGGCTTCCGGGAGCGTATTGACAGGTGAATTGACCCAGTCATCGCGCAGGATTCTCTGGCCTTCGATCAACAGGCCGGAGGGTTCAGCCCGGGGCGGCGCCCGCAAGGGCACCGCCAGCGATTGCGCCGAACCCAGCACCCTGCCGTAATTGGGGCCGATGATGTTGGCGCCACCCTCCGGGTGCCCGGGCACTTCGTCCAGGGTCTTGACCCGGCCACCGGCACGCCCGCGCGCCTCGATGACCGTAACCGGAAAACCCTGCGCCTCGAGCAGCAGCGCCGCGTAAAGCCCGGCCAGCCCCGCCCCGATAATGATCACCGGCTCGCGATTGCCGGAACAGGCAAGTGGCGGGACGAGCGCGAGGCCGGTGGCCGCCAGTGCCCCGCCGATCAGCCTGCGCCGGGACAGGGGCGCTGCGGCCGCCGGTGTGCCCGGCTCCACCTGGACGTTCTGATCGATCATTCCGCTACCCCCTTGCCGGGCTGCAGCTCCGGATCGCCATCCAGGACAGGCCCGCTCACACCGGGACCAGGACCTTGCCGAAGTTTTTCCCGCGCATCAGCGCCAGGCAGACCCGTTCAAAGTCGTCTGTAACCACCGCGCCACGTGGTGTTCGTGCCAATCGGACCTGTTGAAGAGCCATGTGCATCCTCCGCGTGGAACGCCGGGCCGGATCAAAGGCTAAATGTTATATCATTATGACCTTTTATGGACAGCGGTCGATACTTCGCACCAATGATGAACGCACAATGACCTGGGCAAGCGGCGGCTTTATGGAACAGGGGCTGGGCACAGCATCGCCCGGGACCTGGCTGGACCTGTTGCTGGGACCGGGTGGCTGGACCTGCCAGTGGGAAGGGCCGGCGACGCCGCACCCGCTGTGGCCGGCCGCGGCCCCGCGTCCCGTTCATGAATGGCTGTTGGCCCGGGACGGAACAGACGCCGGCGCGATCCGCCTGTTCCACTTTCCCGAGGAAACGCCGGTGCTGCGGCCCGGCGCCATGGCCTGGGACACGGGCGGGTTGTTTGACATAGACCTGCGGGTCCGCAGCGTTGATGAATGGACTGCAACCCTGCTGGAGCCGCAATGGCATGGCATCAGCGCCCCGGTTAACTGGCGTCTTGGCGACCTGCAGGTGCGCGAGTGGCTGGCGCGCGGCCCGGACGGGGTCATACTGGCGCTGATCGAGCGCCTGAGCCCCGCACTCGTGCCACCGGCGCCGGCAGGGCTGAGTCACGCCTTTAACGCCACGCAGACCGTGCGGGACCTGGACCGTAGCCTGGCCTTTTACCAGTCGCTCGGCTTTGAGCTGCTCAGTCGCCAGGCCGGCCCCCTGCCGGAGGGCGGCGGCATGGTGCTCGGTCTCTCGCCGGCCGCAGCGGAATCAACACCGGTAGACCTGGCCATCCTCAGCACCGGCGACCAACTCAACGGCTCTATCGAGCTGGTCTCCCTTCCCACGATCCGCGGCCGGGACCTGGCCTGCAGCAGCGGACCGGGCAACCGGGGCCTGAACCTGCTGCGCATCCCGGTTCGCGGGCTCGAATCGCTGGCGCTTGACCTGCAACGCCAGGGTATCGAGGTGACGGCAATGGCGCGCTGGGAATGCGCGCCTCATGGCATGGTGCGGGGCATGGCACTGCGTTCCCCGGACGGCGCGTGGCTGGAGCTGCTGGAGACTGAATAAGGCACGGTGCGGGCGGCGCCGTCACCGTGCTAAGCTTCGCTAATTGCTATATCAATATAACTTTTCATGACACCAAGCATACGCACCCGCCTGCCCGCCGCCCGGCCAGGACACATGATCCGCCTGGCAGTCCTGCCGGGGAAAGCAGCGTGAACACGCTGGCGGTCACCAACCCCAGGACCGGGGAAGTGGATTACCAGCTGACCCTGTCCGATCGCGAGGCGGTTGCCACAGCGGCAGCGCAGCTGCGTGGCGCCCAGCCCGCCTGGGAGGCGGCCGGCATCGAAGCGCGCTGCGATGCCCTGAACCGCTGGCAACAAGCCATTCAGCGGCACGCCGGCGAACTCGGCGCGGCACTGTGCACGGATACGGGGCGCTACCTGATGGCCCAACTGGAAGTGGCCAGCGTCAGGGAATGGATGAAGTACTGGAGCCGCCACGCGCCGGAGGTGGTTAAACCCCGCTCCGGGGCCTCGGTCATGGCGCCGTCGGTCCATTTCCATCACCAGTACAAGCCCTACCCGGTCGTCGGCATCATCAGTCCCTGGAATGTTCCCCTGATCCTGGGGCTTATCGATGCGGTGCCGGCGCTGCTGGCGGGATCCGCCATCCTCCTCAAGCCCAGCGAGGTCACGCCCCGCTTTGCAGAGCCGCTTCAGCAAACCCTGGACGAGGTGCCCGAACTCGCAGCGGTTTTCCGCATCGCCAGGGGCGCCGGGGAAACGGGCCAGGCCCTGGTCGACAACGTGGATGCGGTGTGTTTTACCGGATCCGTGGCAACCGGCCGGCGGGTGGCTGCGCAGGCGGCGGCCAATTTCATTCCGGCGTTCCTGGAACTGGGCGGCAAGGACGCAGCGATCGTTCTGCCCTCTGCCGACCTGGAAAACGCCAGCAACGCGATTCTGCGCTCCGCCGTGGGCATGACCGGGCAGGCCTGCCAGTCGTTGGAGCGAATCTACGTTCACCAGGACATCTTTGAGCCGTTCCTGGAGATCCTTACCAGGAAAGCCCGGGCGGTGCAGATTAACTGGCCGGACATTCACCAGGGGCAGATCGGGCCTTTCATCTTTCCTGCCCAGGCAAAAATCGTGCAGCAACAACTCGACGAGGCCGTTGCCCGCGGCGCGACGATTCACTGCGGCGGCGTCGAAGACCACGGCGGCATGTGGTGCAGGCCGGTGGTCATTACCGGCGTGAATCACGAGATGAGCCTCATGCGCGAGGAGACGTTCGGGCCGGTCATTCCGGTCATGGCATTTGCCGATGTGGACGAGGCCATCGCGCTGGCCAACGACTCGGAATATGGTCTCTCCGGCGCGGTGTTTGCCGGCGACCGGGACGAGGGAGAGGCGGTTGCCCGGCGCATGGTCGGCGGCGCAATTTCCGTCAACGACGCCAGCCTGACCGCCATGGTTCACGACGTGGAGAAAAACTCCTTCTGCCACTCCGGCATGGGCGGCTCACGCATGGGTGACGCCGGCCTGATGCGCTTTTTCCGCAAACAGGCGATTCTCTATCAGTCCGCGCCCGCCGCCTCACTTGATGTGATGGAAGAATCGCAACTCGCACCGCCATGACACCCCCCGGCAGGCCCAGCATCAACAACACCATTCAGAACAAGGACCTTCAATGAGCGGTTACCAGGAGTTCAGGTACGGCTGGCCGGTGGTGATTTCTTCCGCCCTGGGCATTGCCCTTGGCATGTCACCTCTGCCCTTCTACACGATCGGCGTGTTTGCCGGCCCGCTGGCAGCCGAGTTTGGCTGGCAAATCGGGCAGATCATGTCGGCACTGGCCGTCTTCACCCTGGTGGCAATGGCCTCCAGTCCGCTGATTGGATACCTGACGGACCGGCTCGGGGTCCGGCCCGTGGTCCTCAGCTCGATCACGCTGTTTTCGCTCAGCTTCATGGCCTTTGCCCTGAACAACGGCTCCATGGCGGTCTACCTGACGCTGTGGGGCATCATGGCTTTTGCCGGCGCCGGCACGTTGCCGATCACCTTTACCCGGGCGGTTTCCAACTGGTTCAACGAAAAGCGCGGCCTGGCGCTGGGCGTATCGCTGATCGGTACCGGCATCTCCGGCGCCCTGGCCAAACAGTGGGCCGGCTTCCTGATCGGAGAATTCGGCTGGCGTGTCGCCTATATCGGCGTCGGCGCCATGCCCCTGCTCATCGCCCTGCCGGTGGCCATCTGGCTGTTTCGCGACGTGGATGATCCGAAGGCGGCGAAGCGCGCCGCGGCCATGCGCGCCCACCAGACCGCCAGCGGCAATTTTGGCGGCAGCTACGGCCTGACGCTCGCGCAGGCGCTGCGGGACTGGCGTTTCTGGTTGCTGGCGGCGATTTTCGTGCCGCTGTCATTCGCCATCGGCGGCCCGATACCCAACCTGGAAACGCTGCTGGGTACAAAAGGCTTCAGCATGGAGCAAGCCGTTGACCTGGCCACGATCATCGGCTTTTCGGTGCTCGCCGGCCGCCTGATCGGCGGCTACCTGCTGGATCATATCTGGGCGCCGCTGCTGGCCTGCATCATGCTCATGTCGCCGGCGCTGTCCATGTACCTGTTCCACATTCCGGACCCGAGCTATTTCCAGGCGGTGCTCGCCGTGGTTCTGCTGGGAGTCGCTGCCGGGATCGAGTACGACCTGATCGCCTACCTGGTTTCGCGCTACTTCGGGATCCGCGCCTACGGCGCGATCTACGGGATCCTCTATGCCTTCTTCGCCCTGGGCGCCGGCTTTGGGCCGGCGGTCTACGGCCGCGTCCTGGACCAGACCGGCAGCTATGACCTGGCGGTGCACTATTCGATGTACGCTTTCATCGTGTGCTCCGCAGCGCTGCTGTTGCTGGGGCGCTACCGCGACGAGCAGCTGCGCGCCATGGTGGACGAAGTCCCGTCGCAAAACGACACCCGCTCACCCTGAGGAACCCCTGATGGCTGCCTACATGATCATTACCGCGGATATCGCTGACCGGGACAAGTTCATCAACGACTATGGCAAGCCGGCCGCCGAGCTGGTGGCGAAATTTGGCGGCCGCTACCTGCTCATGGCGCCGGGGGCGGAATTGCTCGAGGGTGATTTTGGCGACGGCGCCTCCATGGTCATTTCCGAATGGCCCGACAAGGCCACGGCGCGCGCCTTCTGGGAATCCCCGGAATATGCACTAATCCGCAAGCGCAGGGAAAATGTCGCCAACTGCCAGGTGCTGCTGATCGAAGCACCTTTTATGAGCGGGGGCTGAAACGATTAGAATGCCCGCCTGATTCCCGTACAAGGCCGCCATGAACAATCTGCAGCTCCAGCCCCTCTACCAGCAGGCCCGCCAGGCCTATGAGCGCGGGCAATACGACGTGGCTCTGAATGCCAGTGACCGGCTGATCAGCATGGCGGGCCCGCGCGAGGAATTCCTCAACATCAGGTCCATGAGCCTCATGGGGCTGGGCCGCCTGCAGGACGCCTCCGCCACCCTGGAGCGCGCCCTGAAAAAAAACCGCCGCTCCGCCGGCCTGCACCTGAATGCGGCACGTATTGACCTGTCCCTGGCCAATCGACGCAGCGCCAAACGCCATGCGCTGGAAGCGGTTCAGCTGGCAAAAGACAACCCTCAGGTGCTTTACCAGGCCGCAATGGTCTGCCGGCAAACCGACGATTACGAGCAAGCATTGCAACTGGTCAGGCGTTGCCAGTCCGTGGCGCCGACCCTGGCCGAAGCCTGGCACCTCGAGGGCTCGATCCTGATCGACCACGGAGAAACGGCTTTGGCGACCGGGGCGCTGAACAAGGCACTGGCGTTGCAGCCTGGGCATGCGCGGGCCCTGGCGGACCTGTCCAAAATCGTAACGGACGACGACACCCTTGAGGCGTTGCACAAAACCCTGCAATCCGTCGCCGGGCAGTCCCCGGACCCCCGCGACCGCAGCACCGCCCGCTTTGCGCTGGCGGACCAGGCGCACCGGGCCGGCGACTACGAGGCCGCGGCCGGCGCTTACCTCGAAGCGAACGCGACAGGCGCCACCTTCCGCCCGTTCCACATGGACCTGTGGGAGCAGAAACAGCGCGATACGCTCGCCCAGGATGCCGAACTGAAACCGCTGGGCGAACCGGGCAAGGGGCCGGGGGCAAACCTGGTATTCCTGGTCGGCATGCCGCGGTCCGGCACGAGCCTCGCCGAACAGGTGCTTGGCGCTCATCCGGACGTCCTGGCCTGCGGCGAGCTGAGCACGATGCACGCCATTGAACTGCACAGCAAGGCAACGGCCAGTGACAATGACAAGCGCCGGCACTACCTGGCCGCGCTACCGGCCGGGTACGCCAAATTCGCCCGTGTCACCGACAAGCTGCCGATGAATTTCGAACGGGTCGGCCTGATCCACCGGCTTTTTCCCGGCGCGCGCTTCATCCATTGCCGGCGGCACCCGCTGGATACGGCGCTGTCCTGTTTCCAACAGGACTTCCAGTCCGGAGTGCGCTGGGCCTTTAACCTGGACAATATCGCCCGCGTGATTATCGCGGAACAGCGAAATGATGGCCCACTGGCAAGCGCGCCTGCCGGATCATGTTCACGAGCTACGTTACGAGTCCGTGGTGAGCAGGCTCGATGAGGAGGTGGCCCGCATGTGCGGCTTCCTTGGGCTGCAGCCGCACCCGGCCATGCTGCAGCCGCACCGCAGCACCCGTTCGGTGGCCACGGCCAGCCGTCTGCAGGTTCGCGAGCCGGTCTACCAGAGCTCTGTCGAAAAATGGCGCGCGTACGAAAGCCTGCTGCAACCGGTCATCAAGCGGCTGCACGAAGCCGGAGTCAGCGTTTGAACAAGCCCGGTTTGTCCCGCCAGAGTCATTTCGACAACTGGCGAACCGTGGCCATCGCGGTTTACATGACGCTGGTCGGTTACGGTGTCATGGTGGGCATCCCGGTCATCAGTACCGCCTGGGTGGAGCTGCTGGGTTTTACCGAAGAACAGGTCGGCAGGGTTGCCGGCGCTGACCTCGGTGGACTGGCCCTGGGCTCGGTGCTCGCTTCCCTGGTCATGGCGCGGATTAACCGGCACAGCATTGCCTACACGGGCCTGCTGATCGCCATCGCCGCCAACGCCGCCTGCCTCTACTACACGAGTTACGAGAGTGTGCTGTGGCTGCGCGTGCTGGCCGGTATTGGCAGCGGCATATTGACCGGGGTTGCCGTCGCCACCCTGGGCGGCAGCAGCCGGCCGGCCCGCGCCTACAACCTCATGCTGTTTGCCTTTGCGTTTTCCCAGGCGGGTGAGATGCAGGTTCTGCCCATGCTCAGCATGAATGGCATTTACTGGACCTTCATCGGCGCCATGCTGCTCGGAGCGCCCTTTATTCACCTGCTGCCGGCCCGCCCGGGGCCGGAGCGGCCGCTCTCCCAGGCCGTGATCGACGACCCCTCCCTGAGGGTGCCCCGCTTGCTGCCGTGGCTGTGCCTGGCGGCGATCTTCTTCACCTACGTCAATATCGGCACCTACTGGACCTACATCGAGCTCGCATCCCTGGATGGCGGTATTGACCCGCACTGGATCGGCCGCGTGCTGGTCTGGGTGTCGTTCGGCAGCATGCTCGGCTGCCTGGTCGCCACCGTGCTCAGCAACCGCTTCGGCCTGGCGCGACCGTTGCTGGTTACCCTGGCGGTCATGACGGTAATCGTCGGCATGCTGGGCGCGGGCCTGAACTATCCCAAGCTGCTGATCAGCCTGGCGCTGTTCAACTTCCTGTGGATCTTTATCGATGTGTACCAGATGGGAACGGTGGCCGTCATCGACCGGCGCGGGACATTTTCCTCGCTGATGCCCGGTGCCCAGGGGCTGGGGCAGATCATCGGGCCGAACATCGCCGCCTCACTGCTGGGGCATGGCTATGGCTACTCCGCGGTGTTCTACCTCTGCGGCAGCGCAGCTTTCGTCGGTATGCTGATCTATGGCTTCATGTACTGGCGCGTCCGGCGGCAGGTGCCGGAGCTGGCCCGCTCTGCCTGAAAGCAGCGCCGGTCGCGCAGCAGAACAACGCGGGGATCAGGGCTCCAGCATCGACTGGACCCAGTCGGCCAATACCTTCATCTGGGGACCGTCACGGTAGAGAAAATTCTCATTGGTATAACCCCACCAATCCCAGCAACCCAGCGGGTTTTTCGGCTGGGGCCTGACCTGGGGAAAGGCCAGCACGATGCCATTCGCCTCGGCCCAGGGCAGGTAACCGGACGTCGATGCAAAAACATCACCCAGCTGCTCGCGGCTCTGCATGCAACCGTGCAGAACCAGGTGCAGGCGGCAGCCCCCGGCGGGGCAGCTGGTCGGTGTAAATACCAGCGCCTCGTCGGCCAACCCGGCCCCGGCGGCGCCCGGCAGGCTGACCACGGTAAGTTGATCGACAGGATCGGACGGCGCGACGCCGGGAGCTTGCAGCCCCGGATACAGGAACGTCAGGAGCTCGCCGGCGGCGTCGTAGCCGCAGGCCCCGATCCAGGGTGAGGCGCTGGTTTTGCAGTCGGTTCCCTGGTCGATGGTGGGAAACAGGTGCGCCGCCTCCTGCCCATTGATGTAGGTCGTTGAATCCAGGGGCAGGTAGGCGCGGTAAACCGCCAGGGTGGCGTCGCTGACTTTCTTGCCCACCGCCTGGTCCAGGGTCCCGTGAAACACCCAGGCCCGGTCATCGGCCAGGGCGCCCGGGTCTGCAATCAGGCCTGCGGCCGCTGCATCCCCGATCGCATCGATAAGCGGCTGCACCGGCACCGGCCCGTCTTCCTTGCCGATACAGCGCCCCAGCGCCAAGCCCAGGTCGCCCTCGGAACAGCCGTAAGGCACGCCGGCGATGACCCCCGAACCGCTGAACAGGTCCGAGTAGGCGATGTGCAATTGCTGCGCCGCCGCCGCGCCGGAAGAAATGCCGGAGACAGTAACTGCGCTGCCGTCAATGGGCGGGGTGTCGGCAAGCGGGGCATCCGTTGCCGGCTCCGCTTCACAGCCGGCACAAACCAGCAGCGCCGTGATAACAAGAGCACCAGAACGCCATTTTTTCATTGTTGATTTTCCTTTTGCTGACACAGGGCACGCAGGCCGGCGCTGATAAATGGCACCAGGCGTTCATGCACGCTTTCAAAATCGGATGAATGACACAGTCCGCCGGACAGCGCGTCGATACGCTTGGTATCTGCGAAGGTCAGGGTCAGGGCCCCGGACCAGAAGTGGTAGCACCAGTAGAGGTCCGCCTCATCGCAGTCAGGCAGCGCCTGGCGCAGGGCGTCGAGAAAACGCCGCACCAGCGGGTCAAAATAGCGGGACATGGATTGACCGCCCCAGTCCGGGTTGTTGTTGACCTGCGCCAGGAGGCCGAAGTAGTTCCGCCAGCTGGGGTCTTCACTGATCACCTTGTTCAACAGGGTATGGGTAAACGCGTCAACGATTTCCTCGACCGGCGCGGGGTCGGAACGGGACAGGATCTCGTCCAGGGCGCGGGAGCGTTCAAGGTTAATGGCCTTGGCACGGCGCATCAGCAATTCATCAAACAGGCCCTGCTTGTTGCCGAAGTGATATTTGATCAAAGCGACGTCCACGCCGGCTTCATTCGTAATATCACGAAGGGACACGCCGTAGAAACCGCGCTGCGCAAACAGCCGCTCAGCGATCTCGAGAATCTTCTCTTTTCGGGTTTTTCCCCGGGCCATGACCCGTCTCCTGGGCGGCGACTGCGGAATCCATTGAACACGCGGCAAGGGCTTTTTTCAACTCTTGTTGAAATTTTGTTAAAAAACGTAAATACTGCGTAAACAAATAGATTCAACAGCTGTTGAAATTATTCCAAAACACAAGGCTCAATCTCATGCAAAACAGCAACCCGATACGCTCACTGAATCCGCTCGGCGGTCATCGCCGTGTACCCCTGCTGACGCTTGCCATCGCAGCGGCGCTGGCCCTGCCCCAGGCGGGCCTCGCGCAGGAAGAAACCGAAAGTCAGCAGGAGCAGCAGCTGCTGGAAGAAGTGGTGGTGACCGCCCAGCGTCGCGAACAGACGATTCAGGAAGTCCCGATGGCGATCAGCGCCTTTACCGACGAACAGCTGCGTAACCTGCAGGCCGACAACCTCGGATCTATCCAGGGCGCGGTGCCTAACCTGAACCTGGTCCAGGGCCGCGGCTCAGCCTCCAGCGTCAACATCTACATTCGTGGTGTCGGCCAGCCGGATGCACTGCAAACATTTGACCCGGCGGTGGGTATCTACCTCGATGACGTGTACATGTCACGAATTCAGGGTGCGCTGTTCAAACTCTATGACATTGAGCGAATCGAAGTGCTGCGCGGCCCGCAAGGCACGCTGTACGGCAAGAACACCCCGGGCGGCGCCATCCGGCTGATCACGCGGACGCCCGGCGACGAGTTCGAGGCCGCGGCCACCCTGGTTTATGGCGCCTATGACCGCGTCGAAGGCGCCGCCTATCTCTCCGGCCCGGTCACCGAAGACCTGTCGCTGGGTTTGAGCGTCCTGCATAACCAGCGCAGCGGCTTCGTCACCGACCCTCTCACCGGCCTGAAATACAACGATGACTACACCACGGTGGCCCGGTTCAAGGGCGCCTGGGACGCCAGTGACAGTGTGCTGGTGACGTTCTCGGCAGACTACACGGAAGAGGACGTTGCCCTGACCCTGGGTAATGCCGAAGCGCCGTTGACCAGTTTCGACCTGGGCACCGGACAAACCGTAATTCGTTACGTGCCGCCCCCCGGCCCCTGGGATTTCGAGAGCAGCACCAGCTTATCCGGCAAGGGCCAGACCGTTGAAAACTGGGGAGCCAATGTCACCGTTGCCTGGGACATCAATGAGGACCTGAGCTTCAAGTCCATCACCGCCTACCGTGGACTGGAAACCAACTCCTTTATTGATATCGACGCCACCACGCTGGAACTGGGCGATGTCTTCGTCGGCCTCGACCAGGACCAGTTCAGCCAGGAATTCCAGCTCCTGGGCAATACCGATACGGTGACCTGGGTTGCCGGTCTTTACTACCTGGACGAGCATGTACCCTCCAACCAGTGGGCAAACGCCGACGACTTCCTGCTGTTCAATGGCATCCCGATATCGTTTGAGCGAACCATCGTCGACGACCTGAACACCACGAGCTACGCGGCATTCGGCCAGGTGAACTGGCAATTTGCCGAGAAATGGAACCTCGGGGTGGGTGTGCGCTACACGGATGAGAAGAAGGACTACTTCCGCAGCACCAGCACCTTCAGCGATATCCTGGGTAATGCGGATCCAGCCTTCGAATTCAACGCCTCGGACAGCTGGAGCAACTGGACACCGACCTTCACCCTGGACTACACCGTCAACGACAATGTGAACCTCTACGCCCGTGTCGCCGAAGGCTTCAAGAGCGGTGGTTTTAACGGACGCGCAAACACCCCGGCGGATGTTTCGGCCTACGACCCGGAAACGGTCTGGACCGCTGAAATCGGCGCCAAGACCATCATGGCGGGCGGTCGCTTCCAGGCCAACTACGCCATCTTTACCAGCCAGTACGATGACTTCCAGGCCCGTGTATCGGAAACCGACGGCATCGATTTCAACTTCCCGGTACTTAATGCCGCGCAGCTGGACCTGAGCGGTGTGGAAGTTGACATGGCCTGGCTGGTCACCGACGCATTGCAGCTCAATACGCAGATCGGTTACCTGGATGCGAAGTACGGTGCAGGTGGATTCACCGGTGCTGACGGCCTGCCGGACGAACCGGCCTTCTCACCGGAGTGGACCGTGCGCGTTGCAGGTATCTACACCATTGACCTGAGCACAGGCGCGGCGGTCCGGATCGGCGCCGACTACAACTACCGCGACTCCATGTGGCTCAGCGTTGACAATGTTGATCCGCTCTTCGCGGATTCCTTCTTCACCCTGAACGGCTTTGTCAGCTGGACGAGCCCTGACGAGCAGTGGATTGTCACCGCGGGCATCAAGAACGCCACGGATGAGCTGTACAAGGTCGAAGGGCAGGAATTCCGCAGCGTGGGCAATATTCAGACCGCCTACTACGGCAATCCGCAGACCTGGGATCTGAGGCTCGACTACCGCTTCTGAGCGATCGATGGGGCGGGCAGCAGCCCGCCCCATCCTTGCCTGCCTGACCGCGACGGCAAGATACGGTCCGGTCTGAGACCCCCTGATGAGCACCTCGAACTCTCCTGAGAAACCCGCCCAGGTGGCTGCCACACCGGCTCCGTTGCCCGGGCGCAGCATCGCCCTGCTGATGCTGGTGGTGGTCTACACCTTCAATTTTATTGACCGGCAGATCGTCGGCATCCTGGCGGTTCCCATCAAGGCCGACCTGGGACTCACGGACGCGCAGCTGGGCTTGATGGGTGGACTGGCTTTTGCCCTGTTCTATACCGGCCTGGGTATTCCGGTCGCCATGCTGGCGGACCGGGTCAGCAGGACCTGGATCATCACCATTGCCCTGGGCCTGTGGAGCGCGTTTACCGCGGCCTGCGGCCTGGCGCAGAATTTCTGGCACCTGTTCCTGGCGCGGCTGGGCGTCGGAGTCGGTGAAGCCGGCGGCGTTACCCCGGCCTACTCCCTGCTGATGGACTACTTCCCGCCCGGGCAGCGGGCGCGGGCGGTCAGCATCTATTCCTTTGGCATTCCCATCGGCAGCGCCCTGGGTATTGTTCTGGGCGGCGTCATCGCCAGCCTGATTGACTGGCGCTGGGCCTTTTTCGCGGTCGGGGTGGCCGGCATCATGCTCGCGCCGGTGTTTCGCATGCTGGTGCAAGGAGCCGGAACGCGGTCATTATGACCAGTCAACCCGAGGGTACACCGGCACCCGGGCCTGAAAATCATCATGCGAACGCTGGCCGGCAAGCCCAGCTTCTGGCTTCTGTCCGTGGGCGCATCATGCTCCTCCATGATGGGCTACGGCCTGTTTTTCTGGATGCCCTCGTTCATCGTGCGCAGCCACGGCCTGACCCTGCTGGAAGCCTCGCTGTTTTTCGGGGCGATCCTGCTGGTCGGCGGCATGGCCGGCATGTGGGCCGGCGGCTGGCTGGGCGACCGGCTGGGCCAGCTCAAACGCACCCGCTACGTGACGATTCCGGCGCTGGCGCTTTCTGATATCCGTACCGACCTATGTGCTCGGCGTACTGACCCCGACCCTGACCCTGGCGTTCTTCGTATTGCTGGTTCCGGTCGCCCTGGGCCTGGTCTGGGTCGGCCCGGTCATGGCCACGGTGCAGCAACTGGTGCCGCCCAATATGCGCGCCACGGCCTCGGCCGTATTTCTCTTTTTCAACAACCTGCTGGGCATCGGCCTGGGCACCTGGGCCATCGGCGCCCTCTCGGACTTCCTGCAAATGCAGTACGGCGAGGAGTCCCTGCGCTATTCCATCGTGGCCGGCACCGGCTTTTACCTGCTCGCGGCGGCGCTGTTTCTGCTCGCGTCGCGCTGGCTGGAGCAGGACTGGGAAGACTGAATCATGACGACCGATCGCTTTTTAAAAGGACGACACGCGCTGGTCACCGGCTCCACCTCCGGTATTGGCAAGGGCATTGCGGAGGCGCTGGCCGACCAGGGCTGCACGCTTACGATCAACGGGTTTGGTGACCCGGGGGACATCGAAACCCTGACCCGGACCCTTGGCGAGCGCTCCGGCGCCCCGGTCAGCTATCATCCCGCGGACATGAGCAGGCCGGACGACATCGAGGTCATGATGCACGAGGCGTGCAATACGCATGGTCCGATCGATGTGCTGGTGAACAACGCCGGTATTCAGCACGTGGCGCCCATCCAGGATTTTCCGCCGGAGCGCTGGGATGCGATCATCGCCATTAACCTGTCCTCGTCTTTCCACACCTGCCGCCTGGCGCTGCCGGCCATGGTCGAGGCCGGCTGGGGCCGGATCATCAACGTGGCCTCCGCACACGCCCTGCGCGCCTCCCCCTACAAGGTGGCGTACGTCGCGGCCAAGCACGGTATCGCCGGTCTGACCAAGACCGTGGCCCTGGAAGCCGCCGAGGCCGGAGTCACGGCCAATGCGATTGCCCCGGGTTACGTGGCAACGCCGCTGGTGGCCAACCAGGTGGCGGACACCGCCAAAGCCCGCGGCATCAGCGAGGAAGCGGTCCTGCGCGACGTCATGCTGCTCGCCCAGCCCACCAAAAAGCTGGTGACCATCGAACAGGTCGCGGCCATGGCGGTGTACCTGTGCACGGATTCTGCCGCCTCGATCACCGGCGCCGTCTTGCCCATGGACGGAGGCTGGTCCGCGAAGTAAGGTCAGCACCATGAGCGCACCCTGGTTCAACGCCCCTGCCCCGCTGCTGCCGGACGTGCTGGCCCTGAACGGACGCTGGTGCGGCGACAAGCCCGCCATCATCTGTGACGAAACGGTTCTGAGCTGGCGCGCGTTTCACCAGCAGGTATGCCAGGTCGCCAACGGGCTGCGCGCCGACGGGCTGGAAACCGGTGACCGGGTCGCCGTGCTCATGAGCAGCTGCACGGAGATGATGGTCAGCCTGTTTGGCATCCTGTGCGCCGGCGGGGTGGCCGTTCCCCTGAATGTCATGGTCAGCGAGGATGGCCTGGTGACCATGATGAAGGACGCCCGCGCCCGCGCCCTGATCGTTACCGGTGACCATGCCGGGCGGCTGCAGGATCGACTGGATCAGCTGCCCGGGCTGCGCGCGCGTTACTGCTGCGGCGCCAGCACACGGGACTGGACTGACTTCTCTGCCTGGCGGGAAGCCCAGGCCATATCGGCGCCCGGCATTGAGCTGCAGGATGAGAGCGAGTGCAACATCATTTACTCCTCCGGCACCACCGGTCAGCCCAAGGGCATCGTGCACACGCACCGGCGCCGCCTGGACTGGTTCTACGACCTCTGTATCGCCCTGCGAATCCATCGCGCCTCGGTCAACCTCTGCTCCATCGGACTGTTTTCGAATATCTCCTGGGCGTCCATGGGCTGCATGGCGCTCACCGGCAGCACGCTGGTCATCATGCGCGAGTTCAGCGCGGCGCAGTGGCTGGCACTGGTCAGCAGGCACCGGGTCACCGTGACCGCCATGGTGCCGGTGCAGTTCCAGCGGATTCTCGATGACCCGGCCTTTGCGGATGCGGACCTGGCCAGCATCGAGAGCCTGATGTGCTGCGGCTCACCACTGACCGGAGACCTCAAGCGCGGCATCATGGCCCGTATTTCACCGCGTCTGATCGAGCTGTACGGCTTGACCGAGGGACTGATTACCACCCTGGAGCCGGAGGAAGCCGCCGGCCGCCTGGCCAGCGTCGGCAAGCCGCTGATGGGCACGGACCTGCTGATCCTCGACGAGCAGGACCGGCCCTGCCCGCCCGGCGAGGCGGGGGAAATCGTGGGCCGCGGGCGCATCCTGATGGCCGGCTACCATGGCCGGGACGATGCCAACGAGGAAGCCACCTGGACCGACGAACAGGGTAACCGCTGGCTGCGCACCGGCGACGTGGGCCGCCTGGACGAGGACGGCTTTCTGTACCTGGTGGATCGCAAAAAGGACCTGATTATTTCCGGCGGGCTGAACCTGTATCCTGCCGACATGGAGCAGGTCCTGCTTTCACACCCGGCGGTGCGCGAAGCGGCAGTTATCGGCATCGACAGCGAGCGCTGGGGCGAGACGCCTTTCGCGGTGATCGTCGGTGATCCGGTCGACGCGACAGAACTGCTGGCCTGGACCAACGAGCGCGTCGGCAAACATCAGCGCCTGGCCGGCCTGGTGGCCATTGATGAACTGCCCCGCAACGCCAACGGTAAAATTCTCAAGCGCGAATTGCGCGAACGCTGGCGCGACTGGCTCAGCCAGCCACACTGATTTTCCCGGGATCACGATCATGAACTACACGGAACACCACAGCACCAGCTTTGATGGCCTGTCCCTGTATCACCGCGAATACGGTGACCCTGCGAACCCCAGGGTGGTCCTCTGCCTGCCGGGGCTGACCCGCAACAGTGCCGACTTCGATGGCATTGCCAGCCACCTCGCGGACCGTTACCGGGTGATCAGCCCGGACCTGCGCGGCCGCGGGCAGTCTGACTATGACCCGAACTGGAAACAGTACCTGCCGCCCACCTACGTACGCGACATGTGGAAGCTGCTTGATGACCTTGGCATTGGCCAGGTCGCAGTCCTGGGTACTTCGCTGGGCGGGCTGATGGGCATGATCATGGCCGACCAACAGCCGGAACGTATACGCGCCCTGGTGATGAATGACATCGGACCGGAGGTGCCTCCGGCGGCAATCGGCCGCCTGGTGACCTACGTGGGACAGACCCCGGCCGCATCGGACTGGAACGAGGCAACCGCCACGACCCGCAAAAACTACGAACTCGCCTACCCGGACCAGGACGACGCCTTCTGGGAACAGCAGGCCCGCGCCTCCTGGCGGGAAAGCGGCGACGGTCAACTGGTGCCCAACTATGATCCGGCGATCGGTGATGCGGTGGCGCACTCGGTCAAGGCGGCAAAAATCATCGGCTGGATGAAAAAGCTGGGTTTCAAACGCCTCAGGGGCCTGAACCTGGACAACTGGGACAATTTTCGCGCGGTCACCATGCCCTGCCTGGTGCTGCATGGAGCGCTGTCAGACATCCTTACGCCCGGGATCATTCAGCGTATGCAGGCCATCAAGCCGGACCTGCAGGTCCTCACCGTACCCCGGCGCGGTCATGTGCCGACGCTTAGTGAGCCCGCGGTGCGGGAAGCTATCGACCGTTTTCTCGACTCCTGACCTCAGTGGCTGTGGTCATGGTCATGGCCGTGCTCGTGGTCATGATCGTGGTCGTGGTCGTGGTCGTGGTCGTGCACATGGTTATGCGTGTGCCAATGGCTGTGTTCCTTGCCATCCGACACTTTCATCTCCGCGTGCCGTGCTCCGAGCAGGGCCTGGCTACGCTCGAAGTCTTCCGGCCCATGCGGGTGGTTGTGCGCGTGGCTGACCATCCACCGGTAGAGCATCGGGTCGCGCTGGTAGGACCGGGCCGCGGCACGTTCCTGGTTTTCCTTCGGCGTTGACCAGGGGTTGTAGTGGAAATAATTAAACAGTTTTGAGTCCACGCGCCCGAGGGCAATGCAGCCAAACTCGGAGGCAAAGGCACCGTGGTTGATGTACGCGGGCCGCCAGAAATACCCCCCGCTGGGAATATCCCCGAACTGCATCATCCAGCTGGTGCCCCAGAGGTGGTAGGACTCCTCCGCACAGTCGTGATAGCTGATGTTGTCCTGGTAGAACGCCGGCGTCATGCAATAAAGGAACGTCATGGCGTAGGAAATCGGGTTGTAGTTAAGCAGCTTGATCAGGCAACCCTGGGCCACGGACGGCTTGGTGACATTTCCGAGGGCCCAGGGCAGGTCCATGTAGGAATCGATGTCGTGGTACAGGGCAACCTGGGCCTGCGGGTGGTGCTCATCCGCCTCCACCAGGCTGGGTTCGCCGGTGTTGTACATCATCAGCACCAGGGCGCCATCATCGCTGCTGATCGCCGGCATGGCGTAGCCGGCGGGCACAAACGCGTAGTGGCCCTTGCGCATGGTTTTGTCACCAAAACGGAGGCTGCCCTCGATGACGATCATCTCCATTTCCGACCAGGAAAAGCCGGGCTTCTGGGAATAGCCGCCGTCGAGCTGAACGGTCATGGTGCAGGCGCCGGTGTCGACATCGAAGCTCAGCATCTTGTAACGCATACCGTTGCTGAAGCCGGGCAGGTTCATGTGCTTGAAGTCGACGTCGCGGTCGCAGAAGGGTTCAATGTGTGGGCGTGCCATGGTGATGTCTCCGCTGTTCTCTAGGTTGGTCAGGGGTCAGTTCATTGCTCTGCAATCAGTCCTCGCTGTCGATACCCCATTTCCAGATGACCCGGTCTTCGCGGCCTTCCGGTTGTGCCGGTAACTCCTCGCGGGGGATCACCCGCTTGATGTCCCCGTCCTCGTTGAAGCCGATGGTCGCAATACGGTCATGGAATTCCCTGTACCAGACCGTTCGCTTCGGCTGGAGCTCCTCCATCTGCTGGACGATCTTCTCGAAGCGCGCCTCCTGCTCGGTGATTTCTTCCTCGACCCAGGCCTCTACTTCCGGACTCCGGTCATGATCAATAAAAAGGTTCTTGAAGCTCATTTCGACTCTCCTGCTGGCCCTTCCCAGTCCTTGGCCGGCGTGCGGGTTTCCCCGGCCGCCAGCATCTGTTCAATTGTTGACTCGGCCACGCCGGCCTCCCGCAGCAACTCCACGCTGTGCTCGCCGAGACGCGGCGCCATGCGGCGAATACTGGCCGGCGTGGCGCTGAAGTTGACCGGATACGAGGCCATGCGAACCCGCCCCCCCTCCGCGTCGTCCATCAGTTTCCAGAAGCCGGTCGCGGCCAGGTGCGGATCGTCAACCAGGTCGTCCAGCTCATTGACGATCATCATGGGCACATTGGTGTCCCCGAGCAGCTCAATCCAGGCCTGCCGGTCGCGCTCGCCGATGATGCGCCCGGTGGCCGCATAGGATTCATTAATGTTTTTAAGACGCTCGGCCATGTTGATGAAGCGCGGGTCCTGCGCCAGTTCCGGGTGACCACTGAGCGTGCAAAAGGTGTTCCAGTGCGCATCCCAGTAGGGCAGGACGGCCAGGTAGAGGCCGTCGCGACAGCGGTAGGGCTTGCGGTGTTCCGCCATGAGGCGCACGTAACCGGCCGGGCCCATGGGCGGTTCAAAGGTCTGACCCCAGAGGTGCTCAACCATGAGCCAGGACACCATGGACTCGAACATGGGCACCTCGATTTCCTGCCCTTCCCCGGTGCGTTCGCGGTGAAACAGGGCCGCGAGTATGGCCTGCACCACGTACAGGCCGGTGGTCTTGTCCGCCACCACCGTCGGCAGGTAGCGCGGCTCCCCCAGGACCATCTCCTGCAGGGCCGCAATGCCGCTGACGGCCTGGATCGAGTCATCCAGGGCGCCCTTGGGACCGTAGGGACCCTGCTTGGAGTAACCGTAGGTCGCGCAATAGACGACATCGGGGTTCACCGCGCATACCGCTGCGTAATCCAGCCCCAGCCGCTGCATGGCGCCGGGGCGGAAGTTGTGCAGCACCACGTCCGCCTCGCGGATCAGGGCCAATGCCGCATCGCGGCCGTTGGCCGACTTCAGGTCCAGCACGATGCTGCGCTTGTTGCGGTTGCAGTTGAGGAACAGCGAGGCCATGTCGCGGTGGGTCCGATAAGCGCCGAGATTGCGGTTGGTATCCCCGGCGGGCGGTTCAATCTTCACCACGTCGGCACCCAGGTCGCCGAGAATCTGGGCCGCGTAGGGGCCGAGCACCACGCTGGTCATCTCCACGACCCTGACGCCGTCCAGCGGCGCGCTCACGACGCTGTCTCCGCCACGCCGTCCAGCCCGTAGAGCCCGCGCACGTTGTCGCGCATGAACTTTCTGCGCACCTGCGGCTTCAGTCCGAGCGCATCAATCTCCGCGACGGTGCGTTCGAAGCGCAGCACGGGAAAATCGGTGCCGAAAATGACCTTGTCCTGACCGTAACTGTTCAGGTACTGCACCACCGAAGCGGGCCAGTAGCGCGGACTGTGCGCATCGGTGCAGAGATAAACGTTTTCGTGCTTCCAGGCCATGGCGATCATTTCATCGTGCCAGGGGATACCGACATGGGAACCGATCAGCTTGAGCTCCGGCAGATCGCAGGCGATGTCGTCCAGGTAAATCGGACGACCTACGGACCGGCAACGGTGCGACCTGGCATAGATAAGCGACTGGCCCACCTGCATCTGGACTGGCACATCCAGCTCGATGCACTTGGCGTAGAAGGGGTAGTACTTTGCATCGTTCGGCGGCAGGTCGAACCAGTGGGGATACAGGTGAGCCCCGATGAAACCCATGTTGCTGACCGCGTCCTCGAGCGCACGGACCCCGTCCATGCCCTGGAAGGGGTCGAGACCGATCAAACCGTGAAACCGGTCCGGATAGCGCGCCACCGCATCCGCCACGACTTCCGGCGGCATGTGATAACAGCCGGGCAGTCCCACGCGTCCGGCCTTGGCGGCCACCAGGAACGCTTCGCCAATCCCGGCACGGTCCATGGAATCCAGCATCTGCTCCAGGCTGATGCCGGTGCTGGCATGCTCGCCCTTAACCTTGCCCAGGAAGAAGTCATCGGTCCAGTCCGGACGGTGCGCCAGGGCCTCCGGTGTCCAGAGGTTCACCACCGCATCAATCGCCTGGTAATCAGTCGTCATTGCACACGCCCCTCATAGGCCGAGAAACACCATGGCCATGCCGCAGGACAGGACCGCGAAGCCGGCCAGCGCATGGTCAAACCGTTGCAGGCGTCCCAGGCGGAAATGGCTCAATCCACGGACGCTCACCCAGACGGCGGTCAGCATGGTCAGCACGGTGACCAGGCCGAATACGCCGGTGACCCACAGCACGCCGGCCACGCTGTGGGTCGCCGCCGGGTACATCAGCAAGGGTATCAGCGGCTCGCAGGGTCCGAGCACAAAAATAATGAAAATCACCCAGGGTGTGATCCGGCGCCCGGCCCCATCGTGCACGTGCGCATGGGCCGCCTCGTGGGAGTGCGCGTGACTGTGCGCCCTGCCCTCGTGCAGATGCCAGTGCGTATGCGGACGTTTGCGCCACGCGCGGCGCAGACCCCAAACCGTGTAAGCGAGACCAAAGCCGACCAGCAGCCAGGCCGCCGTCTCGCCGCGCACTGCCTCCACCCACTCCAGGCGCGCCAGTTGTGCGCCGAAAAAAATCCCGACCAGGCCCAGACCAATGGAACCGAGCAGGTGTCCCAGTCCGCACCACACGGTGATGCGAAGTGTCTGGCGCAAACTCCAGCCGCGGGCCTTTGCCATGGCCACGAAAGGCAGATAATGATCCGGTCCCAGCAAGGTATGGACGAAGGCGATGGCTGCAGCAGATCCGACCAGCAGAATAATTTCAGGATGCATCCGGTAACGGCTTCCGGTTGGGTTTAAATGTTCTATTGATAGCTCATTATAGCCTTTAAAGGCCCATCCACCAGCCTGCTGTATTGACCCGCAGCAGGCCACCGTTCACTGGGTCAGGCCCGGGCAGGCGCAGCAAGCAAGCCATATTGTTATATGTATAATACTTTTTGGTACTTCAGGCGCCGCGCGCCCTGGAAAAAAGCAGACCTGCATGGCACAAACCCTGTTCGACAAACTGTGGGACGAACACGCCATCGCCGACCTGGGCGACGGTGAATCCCTGCTCGCGATTGACCGCGTGTTTCTGCATGAACGAACCGGATCCATCGCCCTGAAAACCATGGCGGCGGAGGGCCGCCCCGTCCGCTCGCCAGACCGGGTGTTCTGCACCATGGATCATATCGTCGACACATTGCCCGGCCGCGGCGACGAGACACTCATGCCGGGCGGCCGGGCGTTCATTGAGGCAACACGCGAGGCAGCCCATGCCGCCGGCATCCGGCTGTTCGATGTCCGGGATCCGCAACAGGGAATCATGCACGTGATCTCACCGGAACTGGGCATCGCCCTGCCAGGCCTGACCGTTGTCTGCCCCGACAGCCATTCCTGCACACTCGGCGGCATCGGCGCGCTGGCCTGGGGCATCGGCTCCACCGAAGCGCAGCATGCCATGGCCACCGGCACCCTTCGCGTTCTCAAACCCAGGAATATGCGGGTGCGGTTTCATGGCGAGCTGGGCCCTGGCGTAACCGCCAAGGACATGATCCTGCACCTCATCGGCCGTCATGGCGCCGGCGGTGGCAACGGATTTGCCGTTGAATTCCAGGGCGAGGCGGTCGGCAAGCTTCCGGTTGAGGCGCGGATGACCCTGTGCAATATGGCCGTGGAGTTTTCCGCCTTCACCGGACTGGTGGCGCCGGACGCGGCAACCATTGCCTACTGCCATGACCGGCCCTGGAGCCCCCGCGGCGACAATGCCAGGCGCGCCGAACAACACTGGCAAACCCTGCACTCGGAACCGGGCGCGGTGTTTGACCGGACCCTGGACATCGACTGTGCCGAAATCCCGCCCTGCATCACCTGGGGGACCAGCCCGGAACACACGGTTCCGGTCAGTGGCAAGGTTCCTTTTCCGGCAGAGGCTGACTCGCCCGAACAGCAACAGGCCATGCACCGCGCGCTGGACTACATGGGCCTGGCGCCGGGCACGCCGATGGCAGAAATCGCCATTGATGCGGCCTTTATCGGTTCCTGCACCAACAGCCGTCTCTCCGACCTGCGCGAGGCCGCCGCCTACCTGCGGGGCCGCCGCGTGGCCCCAGGTGTTCGCGCCATCTGCGTCCCCGGCTCAAGCACGGTAAAGCGTGCGGCGGAAGCGGAGGGGCTGGACCGGATCTTCAGGGAGGCCGGCTTTGAGTGGCGCGAGTCCGGTTGCAGCATGTGTCTTTATGCGGGCGGGGAAACCTTCGGGCCCGGGGCGCGCGTGGTATCCACCACCAACCGCAATTTCGAGGGGCGCCAGGGGCCCGGCACCCGGACCCACCTGGCCAGTCCGCTTACGGTCGTGGCCAGCGCCTGCGCCGGGCACCTGAGCGCGGCGCAGCTGGCGGAGGCGGAGATCGCATGACCCCGTTTATCCGCTTTCGAGGCGTCCTGGCCCCTATGTTGCGGGCCAATATTGACACGGATGCCATCATTCCCTCGCGGGAAATGAAACGGGTCTCCCGCGACGGGCTTGGCGAAGGCCTGTTTGCCGCCTGGCGCTACGAGGACGTTACCGCCCGGACGCCGAACCGGGAGTTTGTCCTCAATCAGCCCGCCTACGCCAACGCCAGCATCCTGGCGGCCGGCGCCAACTTCGGCTGCGGCTCCTCGCGGGAGCATGCGGTATGGGCGCTCAAGGAGTTCGGCTTTCGCGCGATTATCGCGCCGGATTTCGGCGCCATCTTTGAAAGAAACTGTTTCAACAACGGCCTCCTGCCCCTGCGCCTGGGCGAGGAACACATCGAACAGCTGGTCGCCGTCTGCAGCGAGGATCCGCAAACGCTGAGGCCCGTCATCGACCTGGAGCATCAGCGGCTGGATTTACCCGACGGGCAATCGATTTCGTTCCACGTGCCGGAAGTGCAACGTCTGATGCTCATCAACGGCTGGGACCCGGTCGACCGGACATTGCAACTCCGGGACCGTATCGACGGCTTCCTGGCGCAGGATCGCGTGCAGCGGCCATGGGTCTATGAATTGGACCAGCTACCGCAATCCTGAGTGGCCCGCCGCGCCCCTCGCTTTCACGAAATTTTGACATGAGCGGGCTAAATGCTATATTTACATATCATTAAGGTTATTAAAAATTCATTAAGCTGGCAGCGACCAGTAAAAAAATCGATAAATCAAACACCTGAATGGGCAGAGGACTATGAAACCAGTGAGAAAAACCCTTAGCAGAGCGATCCTGGCAGCGCTGCCGACCGGCATTCTGGCCCTGGGCGCAGGAACCACCTATGCGCAGGACGCGGAGAACAAAGATTCGGACCGGGTGCTGGAAGAGGTCACGGTCGTCGCCAGGAAGGTGGAAGAAAATATCCAGGACGTGCCGGTGGCCGTCACCGCGATCGGCGAGAACCTGATCGTGGACCTGAACATCAACGACCTGTCCGATATCGGCAAATACACGGCCGGCCTGGTGTTTGACTCGGAGCTTGGCCGGGGCAGCAACCGCCCGGTAATTCGCGGACAGGCGAACATTCTCGGCTCATCCGGCGTGTCCTACTTCATTGATGGCGTGTACATCACCGGCTCAATTGATGACTACGACATCAACGATGTGCAACAGCTGGAGGTTGTAAAAGGTCCGCAGAGCGCGCTCTACGGCCGTAACACCTACTCCGGCGCCATCAACATCATCACCCGCTCCCCGAGTGAGGATTTCGGCGCGCGCGCCCGGGTGCAGATCGCGGAGGACAATAACTACGAGGTCGCGGCCTCGATGAACGGTCCGTTCGGCGACTCCGGCTGGTCCGGCGGGCTGCATGTCCGCCACTACGAACTGGGCGGCTACGAAACCAACCTGTATGACGGATCAAAAATCGGGATCCAGGAGACCAACTCGGTCAGCGGCGTGCTGGAGTTCAGCCCCAGTGACACCTTCCGGCTCCGGGCCCGGGCCTATTACAGCGAGCGTGACGACGGCCAGCCGGTCATCGCCCTGTCCGATCCAAACGACAACAACTGCTTTTTTGACGAAGGCAGCTATTACAACGGCGTGGGACGCTACTACTGCGGCACCATCGATGCCCTGCCGATCAATACGGACTGGCCCTTCCAGGCGCCTGGCGCCGGCGACCAGGTCGACACGTTGCAAACCAGCCTGCGCATGGACTGGACCCTGAATGATGAATGGACCCTGACGTCCATCACCGGCTACAACGACATTTCAGACGACATCCTGACGGACGGTGACTACACAGGAACCTCGTTCCAGACCACGAACTTCACACCGAACGGCTTTCCGTTCGCCGGCTTCGAGGACGGCCCTCCATTCCTCTACGCCTACGTGCCCTCGGTGACAGACTTTACTTTTGCCATCACGGGTGACACCACTGACATCTCCGAGGAACTCCGTCTCGAGTTCGACGGGGAGCGGTCGCGCGCGATTATCGGCGCCTACTATTTCGATCAGGACATCAGTTCCCGCACCAACCGCAATATTACGCCGGAGCAGCAGGACGCCGCGGACCAGAACTTCTTCAATGAATTCCTGCGGATGCAGGGCGTCTGTGCGGCGAACCCGATCTGCGAAGGCATCATCCCGCTGGGCAACTCGGAGATTTCCGTTACCCGCAACATAGACGACCAGAGCATCCGCAACTACGCGCTGTTCGGCCTGTACTCCTATGACATCACCGATGCCTGGACCGTCACCCTCGAGGGCCGTTGGCAGGAAGAAAAGATCAGCCAGACCGTTGTTGCCGGTTTCCTGGGCAGTGATGACACGGTAACGACCAGCGCCTCGAAGACCTTTGACGCCTTCCTGCCCCGCGTGACGGTGGACTGGCGCGTGACCGACAACAACATGCTCTACCTGCTGTACGCCCAGGGCACCAAGCCCGGCGGCCTGAACGGCGCCGCGGCCATCGAGGCCGGCCTGCCCGGCTATGAAGAGGAGGATGTGGACTCGATCGAATTCGGCTCCAAGAACTACCTCTTCGGGGGCACCATGATCGCCAACTTCGCCTTCTACTATAACCAGGTCGCGGGCTACCAGCTCACCCAGGCAGTGCAGGGCGCAGGTGAAGTGGTCACCGCTACGCTCAACTCGGGCGACGCCGACATTTACGGTATGGAAGCCGAAGTGACCTGGCGGCCACTTGACCAGCTGCGTCTGACGGCGAACTACGCCTACAACCACAACGAGTTCGTTGCTGGCACCGATGCAAACCAGGGCGTACTGAACGACGTGGCAGATGACAGCCTGGCCAACTGCTCTACTGGCGACCAGTTCCCGGATGTCCCCGGCTGTACTTCACTGTACGGTTCGATTGTCGGCAACCAGATTCCCCGTGTGCCGGAGCACACCTTATTTGTGGACGCCGAATGGCGCACCCAGCTGGGTGACACGGATTGGGACTGGTACGTGGGCGGCAACTACAGCTATGAGGCCAACAAGTGGGCGCAGGTCACCAACCTGGCCGGCACCGGCAGCACGACCCTGCTCAGCGCACGGCTCGGCCTGACCAATGACAACTGGTCGATCCAGTTCTACGGCCGCAACCTGTCGGGTGAAACCTCGGCGCCGAGCGTGCTCCGCTACGTGGATGCGAGCACCTTCTACCGCGCCTTCGCCATTTCACCGCGTCGCGATACCTACTTCGGGCTCACGGCGATCATGAACTACTGATCATGAACGGGTAAAGGCAGCCTCAACAGGCTCTACAGGGTGGCGGGCTTCCGCCACCCTTTTTTTTGCCCCGGAATCCCCGTGAAGCGAAATACCCGGGGCAGCGCCCTGCCCGGCGCCTATAATCACCGGGTAACGCCAAAACCTTACGGGGGAGGATTCTGATGCCTACCGCAGTGATTACCGGCACCAACCGGGGTATCGGTCTCGAATTCGTGCGCCGCTACCTGGAATCAGGCTGGAACGTCATCGCCCTCAACCGCAATGACTCACCGGCCATCACGGACCTGTCGGTCAATCCGAACCTGACCGTGCTCCATGGCGACCTCACCAGGGAGGAGGACCTGGAACGGATGGCCGCAGCGCTGGGCGAAACATCCATTGACCTGCTGATCAACAATGCGGGGATCATGGGCAGCGGCGCATTCCGGACCGAGGGCCACCCGAGCCAGGGCTTGCATGACTTCGACCGCCGCGAATGGCGCGAGGTCATGGAAATCAACCTGTTCACACCGATGCAGCTGATCGCCCTGCTCCGGCCGCAGTTCGCCAACGGCGCGCGGATCGTGACCATCTCCAGCAGCATGGGCAGCACCGCGGACAACCAGTTCGGCGGCTGGTACGCCTACCGGGCCAGCAAGGCGGCGGTAAACAGCCTGATGAAGTCGGTCTCCCTGGAACTCGGCGATGCGGTCATCGCCATCGCCCTGCATCCGGGCTGGGTGCGCACGGACATGGGCGGCGCCGGGGCGGACATTGACGCAAGCACTTCTGCAGAGGGCATGATCCGGGTCATCGAGGGTCTGAAACCGGCGGACAGCGGATCGTTCCTGGCCTTCGACGGACGGGTCCTGCCTTACTGATTCGCGGCCAGGGCCTTTTCGTCCATGCGGTACATCCAGATCGCCACCAGGCTCAGCGCCATGAGCGCCGCCGGAATCAGCGCCACGGTCAGGTAGATGCCCTGCACCGCCGAGTCCGGTTGCACCGCGACGGCCCGGTCAAAGCCGGTGGTCGACAGGACCAGCCCCAGGACCTGGGCGCCGATCCCGGCCGTGACCTTTTCCACCAGGCTGTACAGGCCCGCAAACAAACCATTTTTGCGTGATCCGGTGCGCCGGTAATCCTCGTCCATTACATCCTGCAGCATCGCGTTGCCCATCAGCAGCATCCCGCCCGACACGACGCCGAACGCGAAACCGCGGGTAAGCAGGATGGGCAACGGCTCGCCGCGCTCCGCAAGCAGCCAGGTAAGCGTTACCAGGACGTAGGCGCAGGTCGCGAGGAAGTAACCAAAGCGTTTGCCGCGCCGGTTGGCGACACGCGACCAGAACGGCATGGACAACGCCCAGGCCAGCGTGGTGACCGCCCCATAGAGCCCCAGGGTCTGCAGATCGTAGCCAAGGGCGAACCGGATGAAGAAGAACAGGCTGCCGGCGCCGATGCTCAGGGCCAGCAGGTGCGTGATCTTGATCAGCATCAGGGCGCTGAAGTAGCGGTTCGATGCCACCACCCGCAATTGTGTACCCAGCGGCTCACGATCCTCGAGCGGCGTGACAGCCGCCCGCCCGGTCAGCAGGAAGCACCCCAGGAATGCCGCGCCCACCACCACGGCCATGACCAGCCCCAGGGTCTCGTAGGCGGCGCTGCCGCCGCCCAGCCGGCCCAGTAACCAGGGCGCGAGCGCCACCCCGAAGAAAGTCCCGCCGGCGATAAAGGCCGAGCGCAGCGCCAGCATGCGGGTGCGCTCACGCAAATCACGGGTCAGCTCCGCCGGCATGGACAAGTAAGGCACATTAAACAGCGTGTAACCCGTCGCGTAGAGCAACAGGGCCGCCAGGACCCACGGACCCGGCGCACCCCGGGGCGGGCTGAACAGCATGATCAGGGCGAAGGGGGTGACCACCGCGGCGGCGAGCAGCCACGGTCGCCGGGCGCCCCAGCGGGTCCGGGTACGGTCGCTGATCCAGCCCATGGGCAGGTCGGTTACCACATCGAACAGCTTGCCGGCGAGGATCAGGGACCCGGCCAGGGCCGGCTCCAGCCCGACCACCAGGGTCAGGTAAGCAATGAGCAACACGTTCAGCGTGTTGAGAATGACCGCCAGCCCGAGTGAGCCAAGGGCCCAGCCAAATGCGAGCGAAAAGCCGGCCTTTACCGGTCGCTGCCGGCCTGCCGGGCTTTCACCAGTGCTGTGTCCACTAATCATGCGCTAAACTGCTGGCAACGTTTATTCCGGAGCCCTTCTGCCATGGCCCGCGACACCCGTCACGCCCTGCAACCGCAAACCGACCATGATGGCATGAGCCGCCGGCTCGCCGTACTGGCCTGCAAACAGGCCATTCGACGGACCCTCGAGCCGGCCCTGAAAAACCAGTTCCAGGCCGCGACTGCGGCGCAGCTGGAGCAACTGCCCGGCTACCCGACCTGGGCCAGCCTGAACCGGGCCGCGCAGGACCGCATGTGGCGCCTGCTCGCCGAGCAGACCGATGCGGACTATGACCGTATTGCCCGGGTCGCATCCGACGCCTCACGTGACGACCAGGCAGGCCTGGACCTTGACCCGGACAGCCCGCCGGACTACCTGCGAGCCCACCAGATTCACGGCCAGCCGGGCGGCTATCTTCTTGACCGCGGCGCCGGTGATGCGCTGGATGGCGATCTCGGGGCGGGCATCCTGTACGAGGCCGGCGGCAACCTCTATGCCCTCGGACAGGGCATTGGCAAGCGGGACTCGAAAGCCCAGCGTCTGATCCGTCACATCAGGGAGTGCTGGCCGGACCTGGAAGTCCGGCGCATTCTTGAGCTGGGGTGCGCCGCCGGCGGCCAGTCTGCGGACTATCCCTTGGCCTTTCCCGGGGCCGAATGTCATGCGCTGGACGCCTCGGCCGCCATGTTGCGCTATGCGCGGGCGCGCTCCAGGGAGCTTGGCGCCGCGGTGCATTATCACCAGGGTGATGCCGCAGCCCTGCCCTTCCCGGACGACCATTTTGACCTGGTCATCAGCCATAACCTGTTTCACGAGGTCGCCGCTGAACACGTACCGGCCATCCTGGCTGAATGCCACCGGGTACTGCGTCCGGGTGGCGGCGTCATGCACCAGGATGTTCCGATCCAGCTGCGGCGGCTCGACCCGTGGATGCAGGCCCTGTCCGCCTGGCAAAAGGACAACAACGACGAACCCTTCTGGATGGATTTCGCCAGCGCGGATTTCGTCGAGGGCCTTGCTGATGCCGGCTTTGCCCGGGACAGGATTCGCGAGGAATACCTCGAGGCCGTCGATGGCCCGATACCGTGGTACGTGGTCAGCGCCCGCAAAGGCTGATCGTCAGTCGGAAACAAGGCGCGCAAAGGTCTTCTCAAACAACGCCCGGTGACGCGCCAGGCGTTCTGCCGCCAGGGCCTCATCCACCTCGAAGCTGTCGATTGCCTCATCGGTCAGCGGCTTGCCGGCCGCCGCGAGCCGCCGCAGCGTATCCATGCGGTCGTTCAGCACGCACAGTTCCTCAACCACCTCGATCAGCAGCGCCAGGGCGCGGTCGCCGGCCGGGTCCGCCAGGTAGCCCGGCCGCTGCTTTTGCTGCTCCGCGGCAATCTCGGCCAGGGAACGGTAGGTGCTCATTGCACCGCCCCTTCCCTGAACAGGCGCTCGATTTCCGCCGCGGAGTAACCCGCCTCGGCCAGCACGGCGCGCGTATCCCCGCCGGGAGCGGGCAAATCACGCCGCAGCCCCGGCCTTGCGCCGGACAACTCCACCGGCAAGGCCGGCAATTTGACCGCCTGGCCCTGCCGCGCCCCGCGGTGCATCGTGACCGGCAACAAGCCGCCGCCGGCATTGAGGTGCGGGTCGTCAAAAAGATCCGTCGGCCGGTTGATCGGGGCAAAGGGAATGCCCGCCTTTTCCAGCCGCTCACAGGCCTCGGCCAGGCTCATGGACCGGAACAGGGGCTGAATAACCGCCAGAATGCGCTCCCGCTCCGCGACCCGCTGATTATTCTCCGCCAGGGCCGGGTCCGAGCCCAGCGACCCCAGTTCAAACTCGCTGCAAAAACGTTGCCAGAGGCCGTCGCTGACCACGCCGATGAAAACCCGCTCGCCACCGGCGCAGTCGAAAATGTCGTATACCGACCAGGCCGAGCGCCGCACTGACATCGGCAACGGTGCTTCGCCCAGCACCCCCTCCTGGGCCATGTGCTGGCCGACGAGGAAAGCGGTGGTCTCAAACAGGGAACTGGAGACCTGCTGGCCTTTGCCGGTCCGGTGCCGCTCTTCCAGCGCCGCAAGGACCGCGATCACGCCGAACATGCCACCGGTGATATCGATGACCGACGATCCGGCGCGCATGGGCCGGTCCGGCAAGCCGGTCATGTAGGCCAGGCCGCCCATCATCTGCGTCACCTCGTCCAGCGCCGTGCGGTTCTCGTAAGGGCCGGACAGGAACCCCTTGAGGGAGCAGTAGATCAGCCCGGGATTGATGGTCCGGCAGTCCGTGTAGCCAAAGCCCAGCTTGTCCATGGCCCCGGGGCGGAAGTTTTCCAGCAGGATATCCGCCTGCCCGATCAACCGGAGCGCCACCGCCTTGCCCTCCGCCGATTTAAGGTCGGCACACAGGCTGCGCTTGTTGCGGTTGTACATGGGGTAGTAGCCCGCACCGCTGCCGTTAAGCTCGCGGGTCTTGTCACCACCGAGGGGCTCAATCTTGACCACCTCGGCGCCCAGGTCGGCCAATATCACGCCCATGGAAGGCCCCATGACCATGTGGCTGAATTCCACCACGCGCAGACCCTGGAGCGGAGTTTCTGATGAAGCCATGTTGTTGTCCCCGGCGACCGGATCCCGGACCACCCGTCGGCGGGACCGAGTCACTCGTTTCGACAGCCACCGCCGCCAGTAATGGACGATGGCGACGAATGATCAGATAACGGTTAATTTGTTATGATGTTATAACATTAATTCATTTTTTCCCCCAGGAACAACCCCGTGGAAATTGACGTTCTCGTCTCCGAGGTCGGGCCGCGCGACGGTCTGCAAAGCACCGACCGGATCATGTCTACCGACAACAAGAAGCGCTGGATCCAGGCCCAGTTCGAGGCCGGTACACGGGAGATCGAGGTCGGCTCTTTCGTGCCCGCCCGCCTGCTGCCCCAACTGGCGGATACCGCCGAGCTCGTCCACTGGGCCACCCGGTCGCTCCCGGGCCTGCAGGTTGCCGCACTGGTGCCCAATATGCATGGCCTGGCAAACGCGGTCGTTGCCGGTGCGCACAAGGTATCCATACCCTTTTCCATGAGCGAGACCCACTCGCTCAAAAATCTCCGCAAGACCCATGCGGAAATGCTCGAGGAAATTGCGCGGTGCGTCGAGTACCTGGCCACGGTACCGGAAGCGGAGCGCCCGCATTTCGAGGTGGGCCTGGCAACCGCCTTCGGTTGCACGATGGAAGGCCCGGTCCCGGAAGCCCGGGTCATCAGCATGGCGGAACAGGTGATCCGCATCGGCGCAGACGAGGTCGGCCTGTCGGACACCACCGGCTATGGCAACCCGGCGCAACTCAAGCGCCTGGTGACCGGCATCTGGTCCGCGGTGGGCGGGGACAAACTGCGCGGTGTGCATCTGCATAACACGCGCGGCCAGGGCCTGGCGAATGCGCTGACCGCGGTGGAACTGGGCATCACCACGGTTGACAGCTCGCTGGGCGGCATCGGCGGATGTCCCTGGGCGCCGGGCGCTTCCGGCAACATCGTGACCGAAGACCTGGTCTGGATGCTGGAGGCCATGGGGCTGCGCACCGGCATTGACCTGGAGCGGTTGCTGGCCGTGCGCGAACTGGTCGCCGCCGCGCTGCCGGGCGAACCCCTGTACGGCTTTGTGCCGGACGCGGGCTTGCCGAAGGGATTTACACCCGCCAGCCGCTGAATGTCAGCAGCGCTTACTCCCCGTAGGGAATCCAGATGTTCTTGATTTCCACGGCCCGGCGCAAAAACTCCCCACCCGCGCCCTGCTCCTCGTCAAACCAGTCGTGGTAGCGCCCGTTACTCACCCAGGTACGCTTCATGGTGGGTGCGGCGGCTGCCTCGACGATCCGGCTGCCGACCGCGTCTCCCCAGTACCACTGACCCTCGAGCCCGTAATGCCCCGCGAGATGCGGCAGCAGTTCGTCCTGGCGCCCGGTCACGATATTCAGCGCGCCGGCCGGCAGATCCGAGGTGTCCAGGACCTGGTAGAAGTCTGTCGCCAGCAAGGCATAGCGCAATGACGGCACGACCACGACCCGGTTGCCCATGGCCAGGGCCGGCATGATGGTCGAGATGAAGCCGATAAAACCGGCTTCCTCCGGCGCCACGATGCCGATTACCCCCAGGGGCTCGCGCATCGCCAGGGTGACATTGCGCAGCGGCGTGGCATGGACGCGCCCGTCGTATTTATCGGTCATCGCCGCATAGGTAAAGATGCGGTTGATGCAAAGCTCCAGCTCCGCCTGCGCGGCGTCCTCGCCGCGCCCGGAAAGCGCCACCAGCCGGCGGACAAAATCATCTCGGCGCGCCTCCAGGTTTTCCGCGATGTAGTACAGCACCTGGGCGCGGCCATGCGCCGTGGCGCGGGTCCAGGCCGGGGACGAGACCGCCGCCTCCACCGCGTTGCGAAGGTCCTTGCGGTTACCCTCGGGAACTTCGCCGGCCGGCAGGCCCTGCGCGTCATAAACCTCGATGGAGTAACCCCCATCGGGCCGCGCCTGCCTGCCGCCGATGTAGAGCTTGGCCGTGCGGTCAATGGCGGTTACGGCCTGGTGCGCGCCGGCAACCGGCGCAGCCGGCTCCGCTGCCGGATAGACCGGCGTACTGGACAGGGCGCCCAGCCAGGCCGGTTTCACGTAGGCGTAAAGCCCTTCCTTGCCGCCCTCACGGCCAAATCCGGACTCGCGATAGCCGCCAAAGCCCGCAGCGGCATCAAATACGTTGGTGCAATTGACCCACACCGTGCCGGCTTTCAGCGCCGGCGCCACGTCCAGGGCGAGATTGATGTTCTCCGTCCAGACGCTGGCTGCCAGGCCGTAGCGGCTGTTATTGGCCAGTTCAACGGCCTCGGACGGGGTGCGGAAGGTCATGCTGACCAGCACCGGGCCAAAGATCTCCTCCTGCGCCAGGGTGGCCGACGGTTGCACGTTGGTCAGCAGCGTTGGCGGGTAGTAAACGCCCTCCTCCGGCAGCTTACAGGCCGGCTGCCACACGGTCGCACCTTCCTCCTCGCCCAGCGCCACCATGTCCCGGATGCGTTCCAGCTGCAGCGGGTCTATGACCGCGCCGATATCCACCCCCTTCTCCAGGCTGTCGCCCACCACCAGGTGCGACATGCGTTCACGCACCTTCTCCAGCAGCGGCTCGGCAATGGACTCCTGCATGAGCAGTCGCGAACCCGCGCAGCAGACCTGCCCCTGGTTGAACCAGATGGCGTCCACCAGGCCCTCGACCACGCTGTCGAGATCGGCATCCTCGTACACGATGAATGGCGACTTGCCGCCCAGCTCCAGGGTCAGACCCTTGCCGGTGCCGGCGGTGGCCTCGCGCAGAATGCGGCCTACTTCCGTCGAACCGGTAAATGCGATCTTGTCCACGTCCTCGTGCTCAACCAGCGCCTGGCCGGCCTTGTGGTCACCGAGCACCAGGTTGAAGACCCCGGCAGGCAGTCCAATGTCCTCGCAAACCTGCGCGAGCAGAACGGCGGACAGGGGCGTGAATTCGGCGGGCTTGAGTACCACGGTGTTGCCCATGGCCAGCGCCGGCGCGACCTTCCAGGCCGCCATCAGCAAAGGAAAATTCCACGGGATGATCTGGCCTGCGACACCCAGGGCTTCATAGCCGGGGAGCTCCCGGTGCATGACCTGGGCCCACCCGGCATGATGGTAGAAGTGCCGCGCCACCAGCGGTATGTCGATATCCCGCGATTCCCGGATCGGTTTGCCGTTGTCGAGGGACTCGAGCGTGGCAAACAGGCGGCTGTGTTTCTGCACCTGCCGCGCAATCGCATACAGGTACCGCGCCCGGCCGTGGCCGCCAAGCGCGGCCCAGTCCGCCTGGGCCGCGCGTGCGGCAGCAACGGCGCGGTCGACGTCTTCACCGGTTCCGTCAGCGACCCTGGCCAGGACCACGTTGCGCGAAGGACTGCGGGTCTCGAACCAGCCGCCGCCGGCAGGATCACACCAGGCGCCGTCGATAAAGTGCCGGACCTTGCCCTCGCGCGCTTCCAGCCAGGCCTGCGCGTGATCCACGGCCTCCGGGGCCGGTCCGTAGTCCAGCGTCTCGAATATTTCCTTGATGCTCATGCGTGTCTCAACCCATCGGGTGGCGGTAGGCGACGGAATAATTGCCCGTCACGAAGTGTTCCAGCTGCCGTTCGATATCACCGAGCAGGCTGCTGGCGCCAAAGCGAAACAGCTCCGGTTCCAGCCAGGGGCGGCCCAGCTCTTCCTTCATCAGGGTCAGGTAAGCCAGCGCTTCCTTGGCCTTGCCGATGCCGCCGGCGGGCTTGTAGCCCACCTTGTAGCCGGTCAGGCGGTGGTAGTCCCGGATGGCGCGCACCATGACCAGGCTGAACGGCAAGGTCGCGTTGACCGTCTCCTTGCCGGTGCTGGTCTTGATGAAATCGGCGCCCGCCTGCATGCAGACCCAGCTGGCGCGGGCCACGTTGGTCAGCGTGCCCAGCTCACCGGTGGCGAGGATGGCTTTGACATGGGCATCGCCGCAGGCGTCCCGGTAGGCGCGCATCTCCTCAAAGAGCCCCCGCCAGTCGCCGGTCAGCACCCTGGCGCGGGAAATGACAATGTCGATCTCGGCCGCACCGGCCTTCACGGACTCGCGAATCTGCGCCAGCTTGAACTCGAGCGGAATCTGCCCGGCGGGAAAACCCGTGGATACGGCCGCCACCGGAATGCCGGAACCTTCCAGCGCCTCGACGGCGGTCGGAATCATGTTGTGATAAACGCAGACCGCCCCGGTGGTCAGGCCCAGCGATTCGACACCCAGCGCCTCGAGCAGATCACGGCGAATGGGGCGCCGCGCTTTCTGGCACAGGCGGCGAACCCGGCCCGGAGTGTCATCGCCGGCCAGGGTGGTCAGGTCGATACAGGTAACCGCTTTGAGCAGCCAGGCAGCCTGGTAGGACTTCTTGATCGCACGGCGGGCCGGCAGGCTTGCCGCCCGGCGCTCCACCGCGCTGCGATTGATGCGCAGGCGGTCAAAATATTCCGGCCGGAAGTCCATACCCGGATTGCGCTCCAGGCCATGGTCCTGCACGCCGGGTTGCTGCAGGGAAAATACGTTGGTCACGACGACAGCACCGTCAGTGGCTTGCGGCCTTGCATTATACCCCCGCGACCGGCCGCCATTGCGACCCGGGCTCGACGACGTGCAGGCAGCAGCCGCTGTCGCCTGTGGCACAATGCGGGCGGCGATCCGTAGAGCGGCCAAAGCAGCGTGACAGGCCGCTGGGCATGCCCCGCCCAAAGTGTGACATGTACTTTAGAAGTATATTCTATCTGACTGTTATTTATGGATTTAAAAAAATTATTTTACCCGGGCATCGACAACTGTTAACCGTTCTGGGCGCAATGCTCTTACTGGTGCCGTCTGAACCGCTCAGCGCACAGGACAACGGCCGCGACCCCGCACCGGAGACCGACAGGCCGTTGGAAACCGTGGTGGTCACAGCCACCCGTCGCGAGCTGCCGCGGTCGCAGGTGGCCGGTGCAATCAACCTGGTTGACGAGGCACGCATTCGCCGCAATGCGCCGCAGGTTATTGCGGGCATCCTGCGCGGCACGCCCGGCAGCTTTTTTCAGCAGACCACCCCGGGCCAGGGTATACCGATTGTGCGCGGACTGATCGGTTCGCAGGTGCTGCACCTGGTCGACGGCATACGGGTCAATAACGCCTTTTTCAGAGATGCGCCCAACCAGTACCTCGGCCTGATCGACCCGGCGCTGGTTCAGCGGGTAGAGGTATTGCGGGGTTCCGCCGGCAGTCTCTACGGCGCCGATGCCATGGGGGGTGTCGTGCAACTGCTCACCACCGAAGTGCGTTTTGAGGGTGACGAGGTTCAGCGCTCGGGCCGCGCCTACGGCAGCTTTGACAGCGGCGACCGGGGCACCTTCCTGCGCGCCGAGGCGGCGACCGGCAACGCCCGCGGCAGCATAGCCGGCGGGGTCAGCTGGCAAAAGCGTCATGACCGGCGCATCGGCGGCGGCGAGGTGATCGCGCCGTCCGGCTTCGAGTCACAGGCGGCGAATGCCCGCCTGCTCATCCAGGCCGGGGACTACGGTGAGTGGATGCTCTCCGGACAGACCCTGGAGCAACCGTCCACACCACGCGTCGGTGAGCTGGTTCCCGGGTTCGGGCAGACCACACCCGCCGCGAGCCAGTATCGCTACGAGCCAAACCGGCGCAGCCTGCTCCATGCCCGCTACCGGCACACCAATCCGCAAGCCTGGCTGGATGCCGTGGAAGTCAACCTGGCCCAACAGGTCATTGTTGATGACCGCATCATCCAGGACTATGACAGCCCCATCGTCAGCACGGAACAGAACCGGAGCACCCTGAACGGCCTGACCCTGCAGGCCGTCCGGGAGTCATCCGGGGGTCTTGACCTCGTTGGCGGCCTGGAGATTTACCGGGACTCGGTGCGCAGCACCCGCCAGGACCGGCTGAGCAATGACGGACCCGGCGTTCCGGTCGCCCCGCGCTTCCCCAACGGCAGCAGCATGGACAGCGATGCGGCCTATCTCAACCTGTCATGGACGCGCGGCCGCTGGGGCGTTGATACCGGTCTGCGCTACAGCCGCTTCAATGTCTGGTTGCCGGGCTCGACGGTCGCCCCGCCGCTGGACCTGGACCTTGACGATGTCACCGGTGAGCTGCGCCTGCGTTACCAGCTGACACCCGGGATCCAGCTGCTGAGCAACCTCGGCCGCGGCTTCCGCCCGCCCAACATCTTCGACCTGGGCGCCTTCGGGCCGCGGCCCGGCAACCGCTTCAATATTGCCAACACGGAACTCGATTCAGAAAGCGTCTGGAGCCTGGACCTGGGACTGAGAGCCAACGGCGACCAGTGGCAGCTGGAGACCTTTCTGTTCGTACTCGACTACCGGGATCGGATCACTTCCGTCGAAACCGGCGATATCACCCCCGGCGGCCGCATCGTGGTGCGCAGTGAAAACCGCGACCGGGTCTGGATCCAGGGCCTGGAACTGGCGGGCAGCTGGCGCCCGCTTGAACGGCTGGAGATTGACGGGGCGCTGAACATCACCTGGGGCGAAGAGCAGGACGACCTGGGTATAAGCACCCCGGCCAGCCGCATACCGCCGGTGAACGGCCGGCTTGGCATGACCTGGCAGGCGGCGGAGCGCTGGCAGATCATCCCCTTCCTGCTCTTTGCCGCCCGCCAGGACCGTCTCAGCCCCCGTGACGAGCTGGATCCGCGCATCGACCCGTCGGGAACGCCCGGCTGGCTGACCGTGAACTTCCACGTCCAGTGGCAGGTCACGCAACCGCTGGCGCTGGGCCTGCGCCTTAACAACCTGTTTGACCGGGACTACCGGGAACACGGCTCCGGCATCAATGCCGTGGGCTTTGACGCGGGACTGTGGGCAAACCTGGTTTTCTGACCGCAGGGGTCGCTTACCTTACAATGCAGCGTTCGACCTGCTGACCTCCAACTGCGAAACGAAACCTGCCGTGCTGAACCGAAGAACCGGACTCCTTCTGGCGCTGATCGCCATGCTGCTTGTCGGCTACGGGCTCGTGCGTGTCATGCCCGCATGGCTGCACAATGGCGCCGCGAATACCCCCTCTTCTAACGCCCTGCCGCCAGACGATGGCACACCCCAGCCGATCGGACCCGGCGCTGCTTACCTGCGCGGCGCGCACTGGTTTGGCGGGGGCTGGGCGGTCAATTTCTGGAATACGCGCCTGGAGGACCGGGCCGCGGAGGACTTCGCCGCGCTCAGGGCCGACGGTTTCAACACGGTTGTTCTGGTGATCCCCTGGCCGGGCTTTGTTGAATCGGCGGAGAACGGCGCGCTGGTGCCGGAGCGGGCCGAACGCCTCGGCAACCTGATCGACATGGCCGGCGATGCGGGACTGAACGTCATCCTGCGCATCGGCTATGCCTACGACTCCGCTGTCCAGCTGTCCGGGCGATGGCTCCTGCGCCTGTGGTTCGAAGAGCCGCTGCGCCTGGCCTGGCTGGAATATATCGCGGCGCTGTGGGAGATCGCCGAATCACGTCCGCAGGTGCGTTTTGCCTTCATAACCTGGGAAGACCTGTGGGCCATTACCGGCCTGGGCAGCGGCAACGCGCAGGATCGCCTGAACAATGCCGGGCGCTCCGGATACCGCGCCTGGCTCGAACAGTATTCCGATCTGCAGACCGTCCGCGAACGCTACGGCGTGAACTTCAGCGACTGGAGCGAGGTTCCGGTGCCGCGCCGCATGGAGCCCGCCTACGGGATGTTTATGGACTTTATCGACCACGCCTGGATTCATCGGTTCTTCAAACCGGCCCAGGCCGTGTTCCCCACCCTGTCCATGGAAGTGCGCATTGATTCGGACCCGATCTGGAACGGGCCCGGTGACCTTGCCTACTGGCACAGCCACGAGCTCGCCTGGGACCTTCCCGGGGCGCCGTGGACAACCGTTTACTGGTCCCCGGCCATGGGCAGCGCCAACCAGGGAGACACGCTCTCACCGGAGCGCGCCGTGGAGCTGCTCGAGTTCCAGATGACCCGGCTGCGGGCGGTAACCGGCAACCGGCCGATTTTTATCGACCAGTTCCTGGTCGAGGACTTTACGCCGGGCTTCGAGATGAACGACCGGCTTGCGCGGGACTCGGTAGACGAGTTCCTGGAACTGGCCACCCCGGTACTGCGCGCCCTGACCCATGGTTATGCGCTGTGGGCCTGGCGTGACTACGAACACAACGCGGTGCCCAGCCCGGACTTTTCGCGCACCGCGGACAACTGGGTCGGCGAGCGTGAACTCGCGCCTGACGCCGGTTCTTACCGCCTGGCCCGGGGCGAAACGCTGCAGCGCGATTTCGCCATCCACGAATTTCACGCGCCGGGCGGCCCGAAAACCGCGGACCTCTGCTTCAGCGCCCGCCCCGACGGTGACCCGGCGCCGGATCTGCTGGTGCGCAACGACCACCTCCCGCAGGGGACCGCGCTGGATGTCAGCGGCAACGGCAGGGATTGCGTGCAGGTCCCGGTGAAACCGCGGACCAGCGTTACGGTGGAAGCCATCGCGGATCTTGATCTCACCGCCGCCAGTTTTTCCGGTTTCACACAACCCATCGGCATCCGCTCAATGGATGGCTCGCTGAAAGGCATTGCGCAGGCCTGGCGGGACATGAACCGGGCGCTGGACCGCGCTGACCCGGCCCCCTTCCCGTCACTGGGCGACGGCTGGATGGGCAAGACCCTGTCAGCGACGCTCACGGTGCCGCGGACATCAGGGCCATTGCGGCTGAGCCTGGACACCAACCTGCCCGCCGACTGGCCTTTCGAGCCGGAGATTCACATCGAATCGCAGGGCAAGCTGCTGGGCACGGTGCCGTGTATTGATAACAGGAAGGGCGAAATCATCCTGCCCCCCGGAATGCTGGAACCCGGCAGGACGGAAGTGCTGCTTACCGTATCGCGGACGTACCGAACTGGCGGCGACGAGCGCCGGCTGGGCTGCCTGGTCGGTAACATCGAGTTGCAAGCGGTGGACTAGGCGCTTAACGCCGGGCGCGGAAAAAATCCCGCAGCAGTGCGCCGGCTTCTTCGGCCAGGCAGCCCCCGTCGACGCTGACCTGGTGATTATGCTGCGTACCCGGCAGCAGGTCGAAAACACTGCCCGCGGCGCCGGTTTTCGGGTCAAAGGCGCCAAAAACCAGCCGCTCGATCCGGGCGTGAACCATGGCGCCGGCGCACATCACGCAAGGCTCGAGCGTGACGTACAGGGTGCAGCCGGGTAATCGATAGTTGCCCTGGCGCCTTCCTGCATCACGCAATGCGCGGATCTCGGCGTGCGCAGACGGGTCGTGATCCATGATGGTCGCATTAAAGCCACGCCCGACCACCTCGTCATCACACACCACGACGGCGCCGACGGGCACCTCGCCCTGCTCCGATGCCTGCTTCGCCAGGGCCAGCGCCTCGCGCATCCAGTGCTCATCGCGCGCGTCCGGGGATTCCCTGCCCGCCATGCTCAGCCCGCCTGGCCGGTAAGCCGCCGCTTCAGATTGCGCAGGGGGCGCGTGATGCGCCAGGAGGTGGATTTTTTGACGTGCTCGAGGTGCGCTTCCAGCGCCCGGATCCGTTCATCCCGCTGACGGATGGCCGCATCCAGCTCGGCGTGATCAGCCGCGGGGGCGTCATTGGAATCGACATTCTCCGCGGCCGGCCCGGCAACAGGCCCGGCCGGCACTGCGCCGCCGGACTCGTCCGCCACCCGCGGCGGCGGCTGCAGACCCATCTGCTCCTTGAGGTGGTTGAGCTCCGTGTACAGCTGCTTGATGTTGCCGTACAGGCGTTTGAGGTGCTGATCGCGGCTCGCGACCAGGTTGCGCACGTGCTGTACGGCCCCGGCATCCAGCGCCACGCCCGGCTGGAAGTCCGCCGGCAAATGCTGCTCCACGTATATCGTGGAGTGCTCGGGACCCAGCTCTTCTTCCGGCCGCGAATCGGTGTAGTAGTACAAGGCAAAGCTGCGCCGGGAAATGTGTTGCTTGTCCTCCGGCAGCTCAATGCGCGGAAAGCCGTGCCAGGAAATCTCGTTGGTTTCGAAGATCACGCAGCGGTTGAACAGCGGCGTGACCACGGCGATCTCGTCCTGCTCCGGCGGCAGGTAGGGGTCCTTGTGCAGCTGGATGGAGCCGCCCCACTCGTCCTGCCATTCCTCGGTCAGGTAGATGATCAGGTTCAGGCGCCGGTGCTGGCGCGTAATCGGGTGAAAATTGAAATCCACGTGCGCATCCAGGCCCTGCCCCTGGAGATTTTCGTGGGTGCCGCCGCCGAAATAGTGCGGGTCGTACTGCAACGCCGGGACACCGGTGATGGACGTTATCAGGTCACGAAAGGCCTGCCCCTTGACCAGGTCATCCAGCGCCGCCCAGGGCTTGCCCAGGCTGCGCACTTTTTCGTTCACTGCCTTGCCGCCGACCACGCCGTTCTCGTTCATGGCCAGCTTGTCGTTAAAGGCGGGAAAATTGTCGGCCAGGCGCCGGGCGGTCTCCGGCGTAAAAAAATTATCAATGGCGACATGGCGGAACGGTCGCGCGGTCGCAAAAGCCTCTGCCAGCTCGGATACCCTTTGCAGGGTGCTATCACTGACCATGACGTCCAGGCGCTCGTTCATGTTGCTGCTCCGTGCGTTACCACTCGACTGTCAAACTGGGTGCATACTAATCAAGTTGTCCCGCGGTCTCCACGTGATTCTGCATCAAAGCCTTGATGCCGGTGTTTCACCCAAGCTCAACCAACGTAAATTTCAGCCAGCTCTTCCTCGCGTTGCCGGAATTCCTCCTCCACCGCCCGGATTTCTTCCATGTAGGCCAGCGCCAGGGGCGACAGGGCGCGTTTTCTCAGGTGACCAAAGCCATAGGCGCTTTGGATAGTAAAGCCGGGAACGGGCACAGCCTGGCCCGCTGCCAGTGCCTGCTCGAGGAGCGTCAGCGAGGCGAGGACCAACACGCTGGTCCCTGCCAGGAACGCTTCCAGGCGCAGCGGTATGTTGATTTGCATGGCGGGGACGAAATCACCGCTGATCGGGTCCAGGTAGCCAGCCTTGATATCGCCGGAGGGTAAAAGGCTGGCAATCCGGGGGGGTAAACGAGGCGCCACCCATGGATAAGCCGCGAGTGTCTCCAGGGAACAGGGACCCTGTTTGAGGATGGGGTGATCCGGACAGCAGAAGAAATAGGCGCTGTGCGGGACCAGGGCCTCTACTTCAAATCGTGGATCGCCCTCCAGTGCACTTATCTCTCCAAGACCAAAATCGGCACGCTGCTCCAGCACCGCCGTGAAAACATCCCGCCAGCCAACAATATCCAGCGATAGCCGGACATCGGGATGTTTGCTCATGATGCGACCGGCGGCCTCAAAGCCGGATACGATGCCGGCGAACGGCCCCAGCTTGATCCGGGCCGCGCCGACGTCCAGGTTGGCCAGCAGGGTGATCTCCCGCTGCAACTCCTCCTGGCGGTGCAGAATACCCTTGCCGTGCTTCACCACCAGTTGACCAAAAACGTTCAGCACCACCCCGCCCCGTTGACGGTCCAGCAGTGTGACGCCCAGGGCAGCCTCCAGCCCCTGGATACTTTTTGACAGGGACGGTTGCGAAATTTTCAGCGACTCGGCGGCAAGACCAAAATGGCCATGTTCGGCCACGCTGAGCAGGTGTTTCAGTCGGGTATCGGTGATGATCATAGAGCGAAGGCTATGGGTTTTGAGCGTTCGGTATATTGGCATACATTGATAGCCCCTGCTATCCTTGTCATGCTGGGTTTACAGCCCGGTGTGTAGCAGCAATGAGCGAAGCAAACGTCAGCGAATGTTGCACGCGATCTGTCGTGGACTCCAACTGCGATGGTTGAGAAAACTGCCAGCAGGCCATGCGGGCAATTCATCAAAAGGTGAGGTATTGAAATGACTACGCGTAATCTATTGAAGACCATTGCGGTGGTTTTCTCCTTGTTCGCGGGGAGTTCTGCCATTGCGCAGGACAAACCGAACATCCTGTTCATCATGGGTGATGACATCGGCATCATGAACGTGGGTGCTTACCACCAGGGCCTGATGGTCGGGGAAACCCCCAACATTGACCGCCTGGCGGATGAAGGCGCCCGGTTCATGACCTATTACGCCGAGCAAAGCTGCACGGCCGGTCGCACCGCCTTCTTCACCGGCATGCACCCCGTTCGGGCAGGCATGGTCATGCCGCAGCTGCCGGGCGCCACCAGCTCGCTGTTGCCGGGTACGCCCGCGCTGGCCAAGTTCCTGCTGGACCTGGGCTACAACACCGGCGAGTTCGGCAAGAACCACCTCGGTGATAAGTCCGCATCACTGCCGACGGCGCATGGCTTCCAGGAGTTCTGGGGCTACCTGTACCACCTCGACGCCATGCAGGGCGTGAGCTTCCCGGATATCAACAGCACCCCAACCGACCAGGCCGTTGTGCCGCCGTGTAAAAACACGCCGGTCAAGGGTCTCGAAGAGGTTCCCGGTGCGATCGACCCGAAAGACGGTCTGTGCATGACGCCACCACGGCCGGTTATCCATTGCACATCCTCGGATGGCAGTGAGAAGAACCAGAGCTGCAAGGACATGGGGCCGCTGACCCTGGAGCGCTCGAAGACCATTGACGAGGAAATCTCCGCCCAGGTCATCGACTTCCTCGACCGCAACGACCCCGCGAAAACCGGCAAGCCGTTCTTTGTCTGGTACAACCCGGCGCGTATGCACGTCACCACCATGCTCTCAGAAAAATACCTGGACATGCTGGGCGAGAAAGGCGGCAAGGACTGGGGCATCAACGAGGCCGGCATGAAGCAGATGGACGACAACATCGGCTACGTGTTCGACAAGCTCGAAAAGATGGGCCAGATGGACAACACCATCATCGTCTTCACCACCGACAACGGCGCCGAGAGCATCACCTACCCCGATGGCGGCATCACGCCGTTCCGTGGCGGCAAGCTGACCACCTGGGAAGGCGGTATGCGTGCCCCGATGCTCATTCGCTGGCCTGGCCATGTCGAGGCTGGATCAAATCCGGACCAGATTTTCTCTTCACTGGACTGGGTGCCCACCTTCGTCAATATCGCAGGTGGACCTTCCGGCGACGGACTGAAGAAGCAGATTGAAGCCGGCAAGTACAAGGGCATCGTCAAGACCACGCTCGACGGTTTCGACCAGCGCGACTTACCTCGAAGGCAAGGCTGATTCTGCACGCGACACGTTCTTCTACTACACCGGTGCCCAGCCTTCAGCGGTGCGCTACAAGAACTGGAAGTTCTACTACACGATGGTGTCTTCCGATGCGACGGGTTCGTTTAATGGTCCAACCAGACCTATCACTGGACCCAGGTCAACAACCTCAAGCGTGATCCTTTCGAGCGCTCGGTCGCCTCGGTTGATGGCACCCTTCTGGGCTACGGTGGCGCACTGGCCGCCCCCAGCACGGCGATAATCTATGACTGGAACCTGCTGCCAATCGGACAGCTGCTGTGGCTGAAGGAACTGTCCACCTACAAGGACTTCCCATCGCTGCAGACTCCGGCGAGCTACAACCTGGATAACATCATCAAGGCGATGCAGGATGCGTCCCACATCAGTCATGCGGGCCAATAATTAATGCGTCTGGATGTAGCGTTATAGCAGTAATGAAGCGGGCGGCCTGCAAGGGTCGCCCGTTTTTTTTTGGAAAATTAATGCGGTAGAGCCGCATTTCTGAAATGCTCACAGAGCGCTTAATGTTTCGCGGAACAGGAGAATAGCCATGCCCAAACTAACGTTTTTATCCCGATTCACGCCGGTCCTGGCACTTGGCATACTGCTGACCTTCGGCGCACAGGCCGGGGCCGATCCGTTGCCGTCCTGGAATGACGGCGCGACCAAACAGGCGATCATTACCTTTGTTGATGAGACTACGACGCCAACCAGTCCGAACTTCGTGCCGCCCGCTGAGCGTATCGCCACCTTCGACCAGGACGGCACGCTGTGGGTTGAGCACCCGATGTACTCGCAGGTGATGTACATCCTGGAGAGCGTGCCGCGGCTGGTTAAGGCCAATCCCGAGCTGGCCAAAACAGCCCCCTACTCAACGGTGCTGGAGATCCTGAAGGGTAACCGGGCGGCCATGGCAGATCTGACCCTGCCCGACCTGGAAAAGCTGGCCATGGCAACCCTGACCGGCATGTCGATTGAAACCTTCAGCGCCGAGGCGAAACAGTGGCTGACCACGGCCCGGGACCCGCGCTGGAACAAGCCTTACACCGAGTTGACCTACCTGCCGATGCAGGAAGTGCTGCAGTATCTGCGCGACAACGACTTCAAGACCTACATCGTCACCGGCGGTGGACAGGACTTTGTGCGCCAGTATTCGGAACGGGTTTACGGCATTCCGCCGGAACAGGTCGTTGGCAGCGCGGTGAGTGTGAAATACGGCTATGCGGAGGACGGCAAGCCTTTCCTCACCAAGGAGCCGAAGCTGCTGGTCAACGACAACGATGCCGGCAAGCCCGAGGCCATACAACTGATGATCGGACGCCAGCCCCTGATCGCCTTTGGCAACTCGACCGGTGACCGGCAGATGCTGGAATACACCAACGCCGGCAGCGGCGCGCGCCTCTCACTGCTGGTCATGCACGACGACGCGCAGCGCGAGTACGCTTACGGACCGGCCCAGGGACTAGCTGACACCAAGGTCGGCACTTTCACCCAGGCCCTTTATGACGAGGCGCAAAAAGACGGCTGGATTGTCATCAGCATGAAGAACGACTGGAACAGGATTTTCTCGTTCGAGGAGTAAATGGCTTAAAGCTGAATGGCTTAAAGCCCTTGAAGCATTACTCCCACTCGATGGTGGCGGGCGGTTTTCCGGAGATGTCATAGACCACCCGGGAGATGCCGTCGATCTCGTTGATAATACGCAGCGAGACCTTCTCCAGGAACTCGTGCGGCAGGGGCGCCCAGCGGGCGGTCATGAAATCCACGGTCTGCACGGCGCGCAGCGCCACCACCCACTCGTAGCGGCGCTGGTCGCCCACCACGCCCACGGATTTGACCGGCAGGAACACGGCAAAGGCCTGTGAGACCTCGTCGTACAGCTTGTGCCGGCGCAGCTCGGTGATAAAGATATCGTCGGCGCGCTGCAGCGGCTCGACGTACTCCTCGCGTACTTCGCCGAGGATGCGCACGCCCAGCCCGGGGCCCGGGAACGGGTGGCGATAGACCATCTCTGCCGGCAGGCCGAGTTCGACACCGAGCTTGCGCACCTCGTCCTTGAACAGCTCGCGCAGGGGCTCAACCAGGGCCATGTTCATTTTTTCCGGCAGGCCGCCGACGTTGTGATGCGACTTGATCACGTGGGCCTTGCCGGTGCGCGAGCCGGCGGACTCGATCACGTCCGGGTAAATGGTGCCCTGGGCCAGCCAGCGCACATCGCCGACGGCTTTGGCCTGCTCATCGAAGATTTCGATGAATACGCGGCCGATAATCTTGCGCTTCAGCTCCGGGTCCGATTCGCCCTCCAGTTCCCTGAGAAACCGGTCCTTCGCGTTCACACGGATCACGTTCACACCCATGTGCTCGGCAAAGGTGGCCATCACCTGGTCCCCTTCGCCAAGACGCAACAGCCCGGTATCCACGAAAATACAGGTCAGCTGGTCGCCGATGGCCTTGTGCAGCAAGGCCGCCACCACGCTGGAATCCACGCCGCCGGACAGGCCGAGCAACACCGGATCGTCACCGACACTGGCGCGCACCCGCTCAATTGAGTCTTCGATGATGTTGGCGGCCGTCCACAGCTTCTCGCAGCCGCAGATCTCGCCCACGAAACGCTCCAGCAGCCGTGCGCCCTGCGCCGTGTGGGTCACCTCGGGGTGAAACTGGATGCCGTAGCGATGACGTTCCTCGTCGGCGATGATGGTCACCGGCGCCGAGCCGGTGGCGCCGACCAGGGTAAAGCCCTCGGGCAGCTCCGTGACCTTGTCCCCGTGGCTCATCCACACGTCCAGCGAGGCGATGCCGTCGTTGTCCACGTGATCTTCAATACCGCGGGTCAGGGCGCAGTCCCCGACCAGCCGCACCTGCGCGTAGCCGAACTCCTTCTCGTCGGAAGCCTCTACACGACCGCCCAGCTGGGCCGCCATCGTGTGCAGGCCGTAGCAGATACCCAGGAGGGGAATATCGAGGTCAAAGACCACCCCGGGCGCCCGCGGGCCTTGCTCGGCGGTCACCGACTCCGGGCCGCCGGAAAGAATGATGCCGCGCGGTTTGAAATCACGAATTTCCTGGTCGGTGACGTCCCAGGGATAAATCTCGCAGTACACGCCGATCTCGCGAATGCGACGTGCAATCAACTGCGTGTACTGGGACCCGAAATCGAGGATCAGGATACGATGAAGATGGATGTCCTGCATGGCCTTGCGGGTCCTTGTTCAGTCAATTCAGCCGAGCTTGTAATTGGGCGCTTCCTTGGTGATCTGCACATCGTGCGCGTGGCTCTCACGGATGCCCGCGCCGGTGATGCGCACAAACTGCGCCTCGGTGCGGAATCGCTCGATGGAGTCACAGCCCATGTAGCCCATGGAGGAGCGCAGTCCGCCGAGCAGCTGGTGCACGACACCGGACAGGGCGCCCTTGTACGGCACGCGGCCCTCGATGCCCTCCGGCACCAGCTTGTCAGCCGAGGTGTCATGCTGGAAGTAGCGGTCCTTGGACCCCTGCTCCATCGCGCCCAGCGAACCCATGCCGCGATAGGACTTGTATGAGCGTCCCTGGAACAGCTCGACCTGGCCGGGCGCCTCTTCCGAGCCGGCCAGCAGGCTGCCGATCATCACCGTATTGGCGCCGGCGGCGATGGCCTTGGCCAGGTCGCCGGAAAAACGGATGCCGCCGTCAGCGACCATGGGCACGCCGGTATCTTTCAGCGCATCGGCCACGTTGGCAATGGCCGTGACCTGCGGAACGCCGACCCCGGCAACAATACGCGTGGTGCAGATCGAACCCGGACCCTGGCCGACCTTGACCGCATCGGCGCCGGCTTCGACCAGCGCCAGCGCGCCCTCGCCGGTGGTGACGTTGCCGCCCATGACCTGCACATCAGGGAAGTGCTTTTTAACCCAGCTGACGCGGTCGAGAACCCCGCGGGTATGGCCGTGAGCGGTATCCACCACGACCACATCAACCCCGGCGGTGACCAGGGCGGTAATGCGTTCTTCCGTGTCACCACCCACGCCCACGGCGGCGGCCACCAGCAGGCGTTCCTGCGAGTCCTTGGCCGCGTTGGGAAAGTCACTGGACTTCTGGATGTCCTTGACCGTGATCAGGCCGCGCAGCTCGAAATCCTTGTTGACCACCAGCACTTTTTCGATCCGGTGCTTGTGCAGCAACTGCAGGACCTCGTCCTGGCTGGCGTCTTCCTGCACGGTGATCAGATCATCCTTGCGGGTCATGATGTTGCGCACCGGGTCATCCAGGCGGCGCTCGAAGCGCATGTCACGGCTGGTCACGATGCCCACCAGTTCATCGCCATCCACCACCGGTACGCCGGAGATGTTGTGACGGTGGGTGATGTCCAGCACTTCGCGAATGGTCGTGTCCGGGCCGACGTTGATCGGGTCCTTGATCACGCCCGCCTCGTATTTCTTGACGATGCGAACCTGCTCCGCCTGCTGCTCGATGGTCATGTTCTTGTGCACGACACCGATGCCGCCTTCCTGGGCCATGGCAATCGCCAGGCGGGCTTCCGTCACCGTATCCATCGCCGCGGACATCAGCGGCATGTTGAGCATCAGGTCCCGGGTCAGGCGCGTTTCCAGGTTGACGTCCTTGGGCAGGACGTCCGAGTAGGCGGGGACGAGGGAAACGTCATCGAAGGTCAGTGCTTCACCGATCAAGCGCATATCGGAGCCTCCCGGGCGGCCTTTGGATGCAAGGACGCCCGGGCCGACCCGGGCGTCGAGTAATCGGGCATTATAGCGCGGCCCTCCTGATCAGGGCCATAGGCGCGATGTGCCGATTTGCTAATCAGCGGGAAACAGCCGCTCGCCGTCCAGCCAGGTTTCAAGGATCTGCATGCGCGGAATGTCCTCCGCAGGAATCGTCATGTAGTCCCGGTCCAGCACCACGAAGTCCGCGCGCTTGCCGGGCTCCAGCGAACCGACCAGGTCCTCCATGAAGCCCGCATAGGCCGCATCGATGGTAAAGCCGCGCAGGGCGACTTCCCGGGCCACGCGCTCGTCCGGATACCAGCCGCCCCCGGGCCAGCCTTCCAGGTCCTGGCGGGTCACCGCCGCGTACAGGCCCAGGCGCGGGTCCACCGCTTCCACGGGGAAGTCGGAACCAAAGGCCAGGCGGGCACCCGAGTCCAGCAGGGTTTGCCAGGCATAGCCCCCGAGAATTCTCACCGGCCCGACCCGGTCCTCGGCCCAGTACATGTCACTGGTTGCATGGGTGGGCTGCATGGCGGCGATGATGCCCAGCGGCGCAAAGCGGGCCAGGTCGTCAGGATGCAGGATTTGTGCGTGCTCGACGCGGTGCCGGCCCGGGTTGTCCGGGTGCGCGGCCATGCTGGCTTCCATGGCGTCAATCACCACCCGGTTGGCGCGATCGCCGATCGCGTGCACGCCGACCTGGAAACCGCAGGCCAGCACCTTGTCAATTTGCTCCTGCAGCGCATCCGCCTCGAGGAACAGCAGGCCCCGGTTGCCCGGGTCATCGGAGTAGTCTTCCAGCAGGGCCGCCCCGCGGCTGCCCAGCGCGCCGTCACCGTACAGCTTGGTGCTGCGCATGAAGAGCCGCCCGGAGGGATCCGCCACCGGGCCGTTGTCGCACAACCAGTCAAGGGTTTCGCCGGCGCCGCTGGTCATGACGTACAGGCGCGTGTGCAGTTCGCCCGCATCCAGCTTGCGCTGGAAACGGTCAAATTCGACCAGGCCCAGGCCCGGGTCATGCACGCCGGTCAGGCCGAGACTCAGCAGCTGGGCCTGGGCCAGGTCAATGGCCTCCATCATCACCTCGTCGGAGGTGTCCGGCACGATCGCCTCGACCAGGCCCATGGCGCCGTCGATGAAGATGCCCGTCGGCTGTCCCGCCGCGTCACGGTGAATCATGCCGCCGTCAACCTGCCAGTCGCCCGACAGGTCGCGGTCAACCCGCGCCAGGGCGGCGCTGTTGCCCCAGGCCGCGTGGCCGTCAACGCGCCGCAGCCAGACCGGCCGGTCCGGGAAGTGTTCGTCCAGGTCCGCCTTGCTGGGGAATTCCTGCACCGGCCAGTCATTCTGGTCCCAGCCGCGGCCCAGCAGCCAGTCGTCCTCGCCCAGCGTGGCCTCGTGCGCCTTGAGCCGGTCGATGACCTCGTCAAGGCTGGCGGTTCCGGACAGCTGCGCACGGGTCAGCGAGACGGCCAGGCCATGCAGGTGGCCATGGGAGTCAATCAGGCCGGGGATGATGGTTTTGCCGGTCATATCCACGCGCTCGGCGCCGGGAAACAAAGCGGCCAGTTCCGCTGCGTTACCCACGGCGAGTATTTCACCCTGCCCGTCAAAAGCCAGCGCGTCGGCCAGGGGCTGGGCCTCGTTCATGGTGTGAATGGTGGCGCCCACCAGCAGTGTCACCCCGGGAACCGGGACAACAGCAACCGGCGCGGTCTCTTCCGCACCCTCGCCGGACGGTTCGGAACACGCGGCAAGCGCGAGCAACATCAGGAGCGCAACAGCACCCCTGGAAAACCTGGACTGGAACATTTACGGCCCTCTGGCACGACTTGGAAGCGGCGCCAGTTTATCATCGGTCCCATGCGTAACGTCTACACACCAAGTGAACTGAACCGGGAGGTTCGACTGCACCTGGAAGCCGGCTTTCCCCGGCTGTGGGTGGAGGGTGAAATCAGCAACCTGGCCCGACCCGCTTCCGGACACCTGTACTTCACCCTGAAGGATGAAAAGGCGCAGATTCGCTGTGCGCTGTTCCGCGGCAATGCCCAGGGCCTGGCATTCCGGCCGGAAAATGGACAGCTGGTGCAACTGCGCGGCCGCCTGGGGCTGTACGAGCCCCGCGGCGAGTACCAGCTGGTGGCCGATGCCATGGAGATGGCCGGCGAAGGCCGGCTGCGGGCCGCCTTCGAAGCCTTGAAACAGGCGCTGGAGAAAGAAGGCCTGTTCCGCCCGGAGCGACGCAAGCCCCTGCCCCGCGCGCCGCGGGATATTGCCGTGATCACCTCGCCCAGCGGCGCGGTGATTCGCGACATCATTCACGTTCTTGAACGACGCTGGCCGCTGGCGCGGGTCCGGCTCTACCCGGTCCCGGTGCAGGGCGACACCGCGGCGCCGGCCATCTGCCGGGCGCTGGCCGCGGTCAACCGGCACGGCACCGCGGAAGCCATCATTCTCGGGCGCGGCGGCGGCTCGCTGGAGGATCTGTGGGCCTTCAACGAGGAAAGCGTTGCCCGGGCCATCGCCGCGTCAAACATTCCGGTCATCTCCGCCGTCGGCCACGAGACGGATGTCAGCATCAGCGACTTTGTTGCCGATCTGCGCGCACCAACGCCTTCCGCTGCGGCAGAACAGCTGACCCCGGATATCGCCGTGCTGCGCAAGGCCTTTGACAGCGCGCGGGACCAGCTGGCGCGGCGCGTGCTGGCGGGAATCCAGAACCGCATGCAGCGCCTGGATGAACTCACGGAACGACTCCGGGGCCAGCACCCGGAGCGCCGCCTGGCCCAGCAACGCGACCAGTTGCGGGGTCTTGAGCGGCGCCTGCGCGCTGCAGCGGAGCGACTGGTTGGCGAACAGCGCCGGCGGCTCTTACCGTGGCAGCAGCGACTGGATGCCGGACTGGCTCAGCTCCTGCCTCGCCGCCGGGAGCGCCTGGCCGCCCTCGCCCGCACCCTGCACGCGGTCAGCCCCCTGCCGACCCTGGAGCGCGGTTACAGCGTTACCGTTGACGCCGGCAATGGCGCGACCGTGCGTTCCATCACCCAGCTCAGCCCCGGCGCGCGGGTGATTACGCACCTGGCGGACGGCCAGTTCACCGCCGAGGTCAAGACCCTGGCGCCCCGCAGCACGGACTGGGGGCCGGGGAAAGCTTAACCCCGTGGGAGGCACTGATGCGTTTAACCATCCATCAGACAACCGTCCAGGCCCTGCCGCGCCCTGCGGCGCTGCCCCGGGGGGAACAGCAACGGTGAAGGAGGACAGTGACGAAGCACTCATGCTGAGCTATGCGAAAGGAAAACCAGAGGCATTCGAGACGCTCTATGCCCGTTACCGGGAACCGCTGTACCGTTATTTTCTGCGTCATGTCTCGGATGCAACGACTGCCAACGACCTGTACCAGGGTTGCTGGGAGAAGGTCATCGCCGCGCGCCGGCGCTACCGGGACACATCACCGTTCAGGGCCTGGCTGTTCCGGATTGCGCACAACCATCTCGTGGACCACTACCGGGCCGACCGCGACACCCGCCCCTTGCCGCCGGAACTGCAAGACCCTGATCCGGTCCACCCCGCCGACACCCTGGACGGGGAGATGAAATTGCAACGCTTCCGCCACGCCATCGCCGGCCTGCCCCCGGAGCAGCGGGACGCCTTCCTGTTACGCATGGAAAGCGGTCTGAGCCTGGCCCAGCTGGCGGCGGCCACGGGCGTCAACGAGGAAACGGCGAAAAGCCGCCTGCGCTACGCGACGCGCAAGCTCAAAGAGGTGCTGCAATCATGAGCGGGACGAATGATCGCCGGGATCCGCCGGTGAACAACGACGCGGAAGTACCCGCAGAGGTCCGGGCCGCCTATGCCGGGCTGGAAGCGGCAGCCCCGCCCCGGCTCGTTGACCAGGCGGTATTGAACCGGGCCCGCGCCGCGGTGGAAAAGCCCCACAGTGTCCGCCCGTGGAGCTTCGGCTGGCCCCATGCGCTCAGCACGGTTGCGCTCATCGTGCTGGGCCTGACCGTGCTGCTGCAGCTCCGTGATCCATCGCCGTCCGGGCTGCCGGCGCAGCGGTCAGCGCCGGCCGCCGCCCCAACAGCGGCAGAGCAGCCGGCCGCGGCGCCGATGTCCATGCGGGCGCGGGAAGCAGATGCGGCTGCGAACCGCACCGCCGGCGGGCTTGCAGAGGCACTTGAGCAGGCGCCGGAGCCCGCGGCTGCCGCGGCAAAAGTGGCCCGGCAGGATATCGCTGCCGATGAAGAGCGGGGCCAGGAGTCTGCCCTGCTGGACGCGGAAATTCCGGCGACGGAGCGGCAGACCCTGGAGAACGATCCGGAGGCCTGGCTCGCGGAGATTCGCCGCCTTCAGCAGGCGGGCCTTGAGGAACAGGCGGCCGGGGAACTGGCGCTGTTCCGCGCACAGTGGCCGGACTATCCCATTCCCGCGGATCTTGACCCGTGAGGCGGCTTCCATGAGCCTGCAGCTCAAAGCGCCCTGCAGCGCCGAAATGACCATCAAGCGCAGCCGCTTCGTCGCCCATGCCAGCCCCGTGGCCGGCGAGGCCGATACGCTGAAGTTTTTCGAGCAGGTGGCGGACCCGGCCGCGAACCACAACTGCTGGGCCTGGCGCGTGGATGGCCGGCACCGGTTCAACGACGACGGGGAGCCGGGCGGAACCGCCGGGCGACCTATTCTGGCCACCCTTGAAGGCCGGGACCTGGACGGCGTGATGGTGGTGGTTACCCGCTACTTCGGAGGCATCAAGCTCGGCGTTGGCGGCCTGGTCCGGGCCTATGGCGGCGCGGCAGCCCAGTGCCTGGACCAGGGCGAGTTCATGGAGCGCATTCAATGGCGCCGCTGTGAAATCGTTGCGGACTTCGCGCTCGCCGGCCCGCTGCACCAGCTGATGGAGCGGGAGGGCGCCCGGAAACTGGGTGAAACCTTCAATGACCAGGGCGTGCGCCTGCAACTCGAGGTACCCCGGCAACAGATTGAACCACTACGGGCGGCGGTGGAAGAAATCAGCCGCGGAGCGGCCAAACTCTGGCTCAGTCGCTGACCGGTTTGCCCCAGTGGACTGCCACGCCGGGGAGCGAGGCCGCGTAATCCGGGCCCATCAGCAACGACGGGGTGGTGAAGCCACCGACAGCGGCATCGTTCAGTAAGCGGGCAACAATGCCGAGGCTGGCGGTGACTGTCATATCGTAGCCGTTGGGGCCCGTCAGGCTGGCCTGGACCCGCCGTCCGTCCGCACTGCCGGCCTCGCCCCAGACCTGCACGCCGGTACCCGACCGCCGGGACTCGTCCGGACCGCTGACGCGCTGGTCAACCTGGCCGCGCAGCCAGCGCTTCACCCAGCCCCAGGCCAGGATCGGCCCGAGCGATGCCAGGCGTTTCATTTTTTTCACCGCCGCCGGAGACATGGACATATAGACCTCGATGTTCGGCACCCCGGTTGATACCCAGGCGGTAAACACGTCGCCCCAGGGAATCGTCACCGCGTTGCGCTCACCCCGCGGGAACGGGATGCTGCGGGTCTTCCAGGCGGTGGGTACGGTGTGCAACTTGCCGTCCTTGCGGATCCGCCCGCCCTTGCCCAGGCCCTCGATACTGGTGCGCGCGGTGCCGCGACTGGGGCCTCCGCCCGCCTCGAAGGCCAGCACCAGCGACGTCGCGGCCGGCAGCCTTGCTACCAGGCCCGCAGCGAGACAGTCCGTGGGCACCACGTCGAAACCCACCCCGGGGCACAGCAGAACATCCGCGTGCTGAGCCCGCTTGTCCTGTTTCCAGGCGTGCTCAAACACGTCGATCTCACCGGTGATGTCCAGGTAATGGGTTTTGCTGGCCAGGCAGGCTTCGATCATCGGGGCGCTGGTCGCGGAAAACGGCCCGGCGCAGTGCAGAACCAGCTCCTGGTCGCTCAAGGCCGCGGCCACATCATCGTCAAGGGAAAAGATGCGCGTTTCCAGCCCCAGTTGCTGCCCCAGGGCCTCGATTGCCTGCCGGTTTCTGCCGGCCAACAGCGGCTGCATGCCGCGTTCGACGGCTTCCCGGGCGATCAACTCACCGGTGTAACCGTTGGCGCCGTAAATCATCCAGCTCATCGTGCGCCCCCCTAGAACAGGCTGCCCTGGTCCATGGGGTCATCCTCCGGCGTTTTCTTGCGCGGAGACTTCCTGGCCGGGGGGCGGGTTGCCGGTTCGGGCTGCGAATCCGGAACAGGCCCGGGTTCCTCTTTGGGAGCCGGATCGGGTTCCGGTTGGGGTTCCTTTGCAGGCGCCGGTTCGGGTTTGGATTCGGGTTCGGGGTTAGATTCGGGTTCCCTGGCGGACGCCGGTTCGACTTCCTTCACGGGTTCCGGTCCGGCTTGCTGCGCAGGTTCAGGAGGCCCGGCCGGCGTGCTGACCGCTTGATCAACAACCTGGTCCACTGCCGGGATGCCGTCAAAACCGTCGTTGATCAGGTTCAGCAAGTGCGCCGCTTGAGCAATGCGCTTCCAGCGCGTGGCGCAGGGGCACGTCGCCATGCAAGCGGTAGCGGTTGCGGCGTCCCTGCTTCTCGACGCTGATCATGCCGCCGTCCTGGAGATCCCGGACAATTTTCTGCACGGCGCGCTCGGTGATACCGACCACCTGCGCCACGTCACGCAAACGGGCATCCGGATCACGCGAGAGCACGACCAGCACGTGACCGTGATTACTGAAGAGGGTCCATTGACTCATACGCTGCCGCCAGGGCCTCCCGGGACATCGGGAGCTTGGGCGAATTATATTTCGTGTTTAAGGTTTCTTCAAACGCCCGTAAGAGGCCATGCCGGCAGGTCCGCGCGATCACAGGCGGGCAGCGAGTTCCGCACCCTGCCGGATGGCGTGCTTGGCATCCAGCTCACGGGCCTCGAAAGCGCCGCCGAGCAGGTGCGCTTCGCGCCCGGCCGCCTGCAGTGCCTGGAACAGTTCCTGGTTGGACAGCTGGCCGGCGCAGATCACCACGTTGTCGACCGGTAACACCCGCTCTTCACCGTTTTGCTCGATGTGCAGGCCCTCGTCGTCAATTTTCCGGTAATTCACCCCGGACAGGGCCTCGATGCCGCGCCGCTTCAGGTTCATGCGATGCACCCAGCCCGTCGTCTTACCCAGGCCCTTGCCGGGCTTGCTGTCCTTGCGCTGCAGCAGGGTCAGCTGGCGGGCCGCCTGGACCGGCTCAGGCTCGACACCTGCCACGCCGCCGCGGGCCTGCAGCGTCAGGTCAATGCCCCAGTCCCTGGCGAACGCTTCCATGGACAGGCTTGGTGAAGGCTGATCGTGGTCATGGGCCAGGTAGTCTGCAATATCAAAGCCGATGCCCCCCGCGCCGACGATCGCCACCCGCTGACCCACCGGCGCGCCGTCGCGCAGGACCTCGAGATAGGTCAGGACACTGGGATGATCGATGCCCTCAATGGCCGGGATCCTGGGGGTGACGCCCGTCGCGATGACCAGCTCGTCAAATCCGGCCAGGGTCCCGACTTCGGCCCGTTGTCCCAGTTGCAGCGTGACGCCGGTCTCTTCTATTCGCTGGCGAAAATAGCGGATCGTTTCATTGAATTCTTCCTTGCCCGGCACTTTCCTGGCCATGTTGAACTGGCCGCCGATGTCGTCCGCCTGGTCAAACAAGGTGACCTGGTGACCGCGCTCCGCCGCCAGTGTCGCGCAAGCCAGGCCTGCCGGCCCCGCACCCACCACGGCGACCTTTTTCACGTCTTGCGCGGGCGGGAAATTGAGCTCGGTCTCGAAACAGGCCCGGGGGTTTACCAGGCAACTCGCGACCTGGTTCTTGAAGGTGTGGTCCAGGCAGGCCTGGTTGCAGGCGATGCAGGTGTTGATCCGGTGCGCCTCGTTGCGCGCCGCCTTGGCCACGAAGTGCGGATCGGCCAGCAAGGGCCGGGCCATGGACACCAGGTCCGCGTCACCCCGGGCCAGCGCCGCCTCGGCCACTTCCGGCGTGTTGATCCGGTTGGTGGTGACCAGCGGTATCTTCACCTCCGGTCGCAAGCGCGCGGTCACGAAGGTGAAAGCCCCCCGCGGCACCATGGTCGCAATGGTCGGAATGCGCGCCTCGTGCCAGCCGATGCCGGTGTTGATAATCGTGGCGCCGGCGGCCTCGACCGCCCTGGCCTGCGCCACGATCTCGTCCCACTGGTTGCCGTCCGGCAGCAGGTCCAGCATGGACAGGCGGTAGATGATGATGAAGTCCGGGCCGGTGGCCTCGCGCACGCGCGCGACGATTTCCTCGGCGATGCGGTAGCGGCGCTGCGTGTCGCCACCCCAGGCATCCACACGGTTGTTCACGTGTTCCGTGGTGAACTGGTTGATCAGGTAGCCCTCCGAGCCCATGACCTCGACACCGTCATAGCCCGCATCCCGCGCCAGCCGGGCGGCCCGCACAAAACCGCGAATCTCCCGCTCCACGCCGCTGGCGCTGAGCGCCTTGGGCTTGAAGGGTGAAATCGGTGACTTGATGTCCGAGGCGGAGACAACAAAGGGGTGGTAGCCGTAACGGCCTGCATGCAGGATCTGCATGCAGATTTTGCCGCCGGACTCGTGCACCGCGCCGGTCACCAGCCGGTGCCTCGACAACTGATGCCGGCTGACCATGCTGGAGGCAAACGGGGCCAGCCAGCCGCGCAAGGTCGGCGCCATGCCACCGGTGACCATGAGACCGACGCCCCCCTCCGCGCGCTCCTGGAAATAGGCCGCGAGCCGGGGAAAGTTTTTCGCCCGGTCCTCCAGGCCTGTATGCATTGAGCCCATCAGCACCCGGTTGCGCAGGGTGGTAAAGCCGAGATCAAGCGGTTCGAGTAGCCTGGGGTAGGCGGAGGTCGTCGTCGTATCCGTGGTGCTCACAGGGACTCCAAAAGTGTTTCAATGACTTGCCGGGCGCGGTCCATGCTGCCCGCCAGCGTGTGTTGGATATTTTCATGGGTGATCGGCTGCGCTTCCAGGCCGGCGGCGAAGTTGGAGACGATCGCCAGGGTGACATAGGGCAGCTCCAACTCACGAGCCAGCCCGGCCTCGGGCATGCTCGTCATGCCCACCAGGTCGCAGCCGTCACGAACCAGGCGCTGAATCTCCGCCGCCGTCTCCAATCGCGGCCCCTGCGTCACCGCCACGCAGGCCCGGTCAGCAACAGCAATGTCCGAATCCGCGGCTGCTGCCAGGAGCCGGTTGCGCCAGTCCGGGGTAAAGGGCATGGCGAACTCCACGTGCTCCAGCGGCGCGTAGTCGCCATCCAGGTAACTGTGCTGCCGCCCCCAGGTGTAGTCCACCAGCTGGTCGGGCACCGCCAGGGCACCCGGGGGCATCGACCGGTTCATGCTGCCCATGGCGTTGATGGTGATCACCGCCGTTGCGCCGTGCTCGTGAAGCGCGTGGATATTGGCGCGGTAGTTTACCCGGTGCGGTGCGATGTTGTGCCCGGTTCCATGGCGGGGCAAAAACACCAGTTCATGGCCGTGCAGGGAAAAGATAGCCAGCTTGCCGGAAGGATCGCCAAAAGGGGTAGTCGCGCAGACTTCCCGGACAGGTATGCCCCAGGAGTCCAGGCCGCTGCCCCCGATCAACCCGATCCGGGCCACGGCTCAGGTGTCTTCCAGCGCCATGATGCAGTCAAGATGGCGCCACTCTTCATAGGCATCCATCCCGCAGCCATAGACGTAGACATCGGGCACGTCCATGCCCCAGAAATCAATGTAATCCCGCGGCAGGCCCCGGTCATGGTCCTTGCGCACCAGCACGGCGAGTTTCACGCTCTCCGCGCCACGCTTTTCAACGGAGCCCTTGATCGCCGCGAGCGTATTGCCCTCGTCAAAAATATCGTCGATCACCAGCACCTGGCGCCCCTCCAGGTTCAGGCGCGGCGGCACGCGGTATTCCAGCTCGTGCCCCTGCAGGCCGCTGCGGTAACGCGTGGCATGGACAAAGTCCATCACCAGCGGCATGCGCAGGCGCGTCGCCAGCCAGGCCATGGGCAGGATGGCGCCGGTCATGACACCGAGCAGCACGATGGGCTGGTCGCCGTAGTGCTCGTTCACCGCGTCCGCCAGCCGGTCGACCGCTGCCTCCACCTCCGCACGGCTAAACAGGACCCGGGAACGGTCCAGCAGGGATTGGGGGTCAGGGTGCGCTTCGTGTTCTGTCAGGCCCATTGTGAATGCTCCAGTTCTGCCAGGGATTGTTGCCAGTGCCGCCATTCACCCACCGTGGCCAGTTCTGCGCGCGTGAGGGTATTGCGCCCGGCCAATCGCTGCAGTGCAGAACCGTCCGGTGCCGCCTCGTCCCCCCACTCCTCGAGGAGGGTGGCCACGTCCTGCGGCTGGCAGACCAGCACCGCGTCACAGCCGGCTTCCAGGGACAGGCGCATGCGGTCGGCAAGCTTACCAGCGTACCCGGCCGCATGCATGCCAAGGTCATCGGAGAGTATGACCCCCCGGTAGCCCATTTCGCCCCGCAGTTTGTCCCTGATCCAGACCGATGAGTAGCCGGCGGGTTTGCTGTCGACCTGCGGATAGATCACGTGCGCCATCATCAGCGCATCGAGTTCGGGCAGCAGCGCTTCGAAGGGCACCAGGTCGGTCCCGGCGATGGCCTCCATGGGGCGGTCATCGATCACGTCATCCGTATGCGAATCGGCCCGCACGGAACCGTGGCCGGGGAAGTGCTTGCCGCAGGTGCGCATCCCTGCGTCGTGCATGCCGGCCAGGTAGTGCCTGGCCAGCTCCGCCACCGCCTGCCGGCCGGCTGCGAAGGCGCGGTCGCCGATGACGCAACTGTCCACGTCCAGGTCGAGCACCGGGGCAAAGCTGTGGTCCACGCCGCAAACCAGCAGCTCCGTCGCCATCACCCGGCCGTGACGGTAGGCAAAATCACAGGCAAACTCCGGGTTATCGGCATACATCCGTCCCAGCAGACCCAGCGGTGGCAGGCGGGTAAAGCCGTCCCGGAACCGCTGTACGCGCCCACCCTCGTGATCCACGCAGATCAGCATCGGGGCCGCGGCGGCAGAGCGGATGTTGTCCACCAGCAGCTCGAGCTGCGCGAGATGTTCGTAGTTGCGCGTGAAAAGGACCACGCCGCCCACCAGGGGGTGAACCAGCCAGTCCCGCTCGCGTGCCGAGAGCTCCAGGCCCTCGATACCGATCAGAACGGGTCCCGGGTTATGTGTCTTGCTTGTCATGGGTTTTCCCAGGTGTCAAACGGCTGCATCGCCAACGCCACATTGTAATAACGCGTGTCGTCGGTGACTTCCTCGCCGGCCCAGGCCGGCAGGGCAAAGGGCTGCCCTACCCGGTCCAGCTCGATCTCCGCGACCACCAGACCGGCGTTGCGGCCGGTAAACTCGTCTATTTCCCAGAGCATGCCCTCGAAATGGACGTAGTGCCGGGTCTTTTCCACCTTGCCGCCGCCGGCCAGTTCGAACAGGCGCAGACCGTCCTCGAAGGGCACCGGGTATTCAAACTCCTCCCGCTCGCGCCCCAGGCGCATTTGCTTGATATTAATGGTGGCGGATTCGTCGGCGATGCGCACCCGAATCGAGACCCCGTCACCGCCCAGGTAGGCCTGCTTCATGTTGACGGATCGTTCAACCTCCGCACGCCAGCTGTCATCGAGCGGCAGAAACTTGTGTTCAATCTCAATCGCCATGCGAACTCTCCTCGCGGCGCTCAAACAGCGCCATGGCCTCGATATGGGTGGTCTGGGGAAACATGTCCATGGCGCCGGCGGCGGCCAGTTCGTACCCATGCTCTGTGACCAGGACCCGGGCGTCCTGCGCCAGCGTTTCCGGGTTACAGGAAACGTACAGCACGCGACGCGCCCCGGTGGCCGCGATGTGGGCCAGCACCGGCCCGGCCCCCGAACGCGGCGGGTCGAGCAGCACCAGGTCAAAACGACCTGCCGGCCAGCGTTCACCGATCGCTTCACCGTAAAGATCCGCCGCTTCAAAAAGCACGTTATTGACCCCGTTGTCCCGCGCGTTCGCCGCAGCGCGTTCCAGCAGGTTGTCGGCAACCTCCAGCCCCGTTACCTCAGCGCAACGCCGGGCCAGGGGCAAGGTGAAGTTACCGAGGCCGCAGAACAGGTCCAGCGCCCGGTCACCGGCTGCAGGCGCGAGCAGCGTCATGGCCTGCGCAATCATCGCCCGGTTCAGCGCATTGTTGACCTGCACGAAATCCAGCGGCTCGAAACGATAGGCCAGGCCTTCTTCCGGCAGGGCGTAGCGCAGGCGCGACGGGCCTTCGGTCAGCGGATGCACCGTGTCAGGCCCTTTCGGCTGCAGGTAGACCCGCAGACCCGAACCTGACTCGAACTCGCGCAGCCGGTCCAGGTCACTGGCGCTTAGCGGGTCAAGATGACGGAACACCAGCGCGGCTTCGTCGTCTCCGCAGCTCGCCTCGAGCTGCGGAACCCGCTCCGCGGCATCCAGGGATTCGATGAGCGCGCCGAGGGCGGGAAGCGCGTTCGCCACCAGCGGATACAAGGTCTGACAGCTGTCCATGTCTGTGACAAAACGGCCGTCATGCTCGCGGAAACCGACCAGCACCCTGCCCTTGCCTTTGACCAGGCGCACTGACAGCCGCGCCTTGCGGCGATAGTGCCAGCGGTCTGCGGCGAGCGGTGGAAGCTCCCGCTGCGGTGCAACGCCCCCGGCGGCCAGCGTGTCCCGCAGGCGCTGCTGCTTGAAGCTCAACTGCACCGGCAGCGCCAGGTGCTGGAGGCTGCAGGCACTGCAGGTTCCAAAATGCGGACAAGGCGCCGCAACGCGGTCTGCGGAGGGCTCGAGCACTTCCAGGGTTTCCGCCTGGCCGCGCACACGGCGGCCGAAGAGGTAGCGCGCCATCACACGCTCCCCGGGGAGCGCGCCACGCACCGCCAGGGGCTTGCCGTCGTGCTCGCAGGTTCCTGCGCCGGCGCCATTCAGGCCGGCAATGGATACCTCGAAGGGTTCCGGCGACAGCCGCTTGCGACCCATCAGGCCGCCAACCGCCCGCCCGGGGATAACCGGATCATTCGCCGCGATTCATCAGCAGGCGCATTTCCCGCACCGCCTGGCCCAGGCCGACAAACAGGGCGCGCGCCACGATCGCATGCCCGATATTCAGCTCGACGATCTGCGGGATATCCACGATCGGGTGAACGTTTTCATAGGTCAGGCCGTGACCCGCATTGACCTGCAGGCCCAGGTCATAACCGATTTCAGAGGCGCGCTGCAGACGGCGCAGTTCCGCCAGCTGCGCCTCGCCCTGCTCCTCCGCGTAGGTCCCCGTGTGCAGCTCCACGACCCGGGCACCGCTGTCGGCGGCCGCCTGCAGCTGTGCCGGATCAGGATCGATAAACAGGGACACGCGAATGTCCGATTCGGCGAGCCGCGCGCAGGCGTCACGGATCTTGCCAAACTGGCTGATTACGTCCAGACCGCCTTCCGTGGTTAATTCCTGGCGCTTTTCCGGCACCAGGCACACATCCGCGGGCAGGTTACGCTCCGCAATCGCCAGCATCTCGTCGGTCACCGCCATCTCCAGGTTGACCCGGGTCCGCACCTGCTTGCACAGGGCCTCTACCTCGTCATCCTGGATATGGCGCCGGTCCTCGCGAAGGTGCACGGTAATCGCGTCCGCCCCGGCCTCTTCCGCCACGCCGGCGGCAAGAAGCACGGACGGGTAATCGGTACCCCGCGCCTGCCGGATGGTTGCCACGTGGTCGATATTGACCCCGAGTAACAGCGGCCTGTCCTGTTGCCTGTCATTCATTTTCATCACCTTGTTCGCCGGGCAGCGCGGTCTGCTCTGCCGGGCCTGGTTTGGAGGGTCGGGCACCCCGGTACAGCGTTTCGCTGACCAGGGGTCGGTCGCCCAGCCTGTGGCGCAACACGCGCCGCATCATCAGGCGAAGAGCCCGCCACTGTTCCCGGGGCACCTCACCGGCGTCCAGCCCCAGCAGCGCACTGCCCGGCACCACGCCGGGCCGCCCCCGGGCCGATGCACTGACCCGCACCGGGCCGCGCTCGGGCTGATAGTCGTACCAGCTGTCGGGATCCAGGGCCAGCTTGCTGCCATGCTCATGATCCAATATCAGGCCGAAACCGGTCGCATCCAATAGCTGTTTTTCGAACAGCCGCAATACCCGCTGCAGCGCGCCACCGTCGACCAGGCCCTCCAGCGTCTGCCGGTACTGCTCAAACACCTCCGGATGCGGATCATCGCGCATCAGCAGGCGCAGGGTCAGTTCGTTGATATACAGGCCGCAATACAGTGCCTCGCCAAGCAGCGGCGGCGGCGCGGCCACCTGGCTTGCATCGGTCAGGGTGCCCAGCTCGCCGCGCCGGCTCCAGCTGACCAGCAACGGGCGGAACGGCTGCAGCACGCCGCGCCAGCGGGACTTTGCCCCCCGCGAGCCGCGCGCGACCAGGCCAACCCGTCCCGCATCACGGGTGAGCAGCTCCAGCAGCTGGCTGCTCTCGCGAAAGGGACGGGCATGGAGGACATAGGCAGGCTGAAGCTGGACTTTCTGCATGGGCTCACCTTAGGACCTGTCCCGGGGGCAGGCAAGGGAAGAAACTCAGTCGTCAAAACCCATGCGTTCAAGCATTTTTTCGCTGCGGGACCAGTCGCGGGAAACCTTTACCCAGGTTTCCAGGAAGACCTTCTCTTCAAACAGCGCTTCGAGATTGCGGCGCGCATCGCGGCCCACCTGCTTGAGGACCTGGCCGCCCTTGCCGATCACGATCTGTTTCTGACTCTCGCGTTCCACCCAGATGATCGCGTGAATCCGCACCACGCCGCCTTCCCGCTTGAAGCGTTCGATCTCGACGGTCAGGCTGTAGGGGAGCTCCTGGTGGAGCCGCAGGGTCAGCGCCTCGCGGAGAAATTCCGCGGCCAGGAAGCGTTCGCTGCGGTCGGTGATCTGGTCCTCGTCGTAAAACGGCATGGAAAAGGGCAGCACGTTGAGCAGCTTGTCTTCCAGGTCCTGCACCCCGTCGCCACGCAGCGCTGACACCAGGAACACCTCGTCAAAATTGACCGACTCCTTGATTTCATCGAGGTAAACGAGCAGCGCAGACTTGTCGCTGATCGTGTCCACCTTGTTGACCACGAGAAACACGGGGATGTCCACGCGCGACAGCATCTTGGCGATTGCCTTGTCCTGCCGGGTAAACCGTCCGGCCTCCACCAGGAACAGGATCACTTCCACGTCCCGGAAGGTCGCCTTTGCCACCCGATTCATGTACTGGTTGAGCGCGCGCCCGGTGGAGGCATGGATGCCCGGCGTGTCCAGGTAGACCACCTGGCCCCGGTCGGTGGTCTTGATGCCCGCAACACGCTGCCGGGTGGTTTGAGGCTTGTAGGTGACGATACTCACCTTCTGGCCAAGAATCTGGTTCATCAGCGTGGACTTGCCCACGTTGGGCCGGCCGATCAGGCCGACGTAGCCAAAATGGAAATCCTGCAGTTCATCGTTCATGATGTTTTCTCGCGGCAGCGGGCCAGCAGTTCATCGGCAGCAGCCTGCTCCGCCTTGCGCCGGCTGGTGCCGATGGCTGTCGCTGCCATGTCTGAATCTTCCAGGCGGCAGCTCACGTGAAAGCGTTTGGCATGCTCCGCCCCCTCCTCACCGACCAGTTCATACACCGGCAAGGGACGGCCGCGGGCCTGCAACCATTCCTGCAGCCGGGTCTTGGGGTCCTTGAGGGTTTCGGCGTCCGGCAGATCTTTCACCACCGGGTCGAAAACCGCCCGGATCACCCCGGCCGCTGACTCGAAACCCCCGTCAAGATAAATGGCGCCGAGTACGGCCTCGAGGGAGTCAGCCAGGATGGAGTCACGCAGGTAGCCGCCGGATTTCAGCTCGCCCTCACCCATCCGCAGGTGATCGCCCAACTTGAGACGTTTTGCAACGCGGGCCAGGGTTTCACCGCGCACCACGCGGGAACGCAGGCGGCTCAGCGAGCCTTCATTGTCGCCTGGCCGGAGCCGGAACAGGCGGTCCGCAATAACGAAGTTGAGTATCGCATCGCCCAGGAACTCGAGGCGCTCGTTGTTGCTGCCCGAATGGCTGCGGTGCGTCAGCGCCTCGCCAAGCAGCGATGGATCGGAAAACCGGTAGGGAATGCCCGGCAGCTGGTCGGAACTACGTGTCATTCAGGTAACGCAACCTGCCAGGCCGGGCGGGTTTCGAAGATCAGTTGCGTCAGCATGACGCGCTCGTCGAAGGTGGCAATCACGTCAAGGTTGCCCATGACCGGTTTGCGAACCTCGTAGCGAACCTGCAGCCAGGTGCCGTTGTTACGGACAATCTTGATGTCTTCCGGACCGACATTGCCGTCAGAATAGTTGATGTTGAGGCGATTGAGCATCTTCTCCTTGATGTCGAACGGCGAGTAGTTGGCGCTGCCCGGCTCCTTGGCAAGGCCGGTCATGGCGCTTTTCACCGAATAAAACTCCAGTAGATCGGCACGATGCGCATTCCCAGGTAGGCGATGAACACCACCAGGGCCAGCACAATGAGAAACCCCACAAGGCTCATGCCTTCTTGTTTTCGCACAATCATGATGCCAGTTCTCAATGCTTGAATGTAAGTCCATGATAAAACAGGACGCGGCAGGATGATACCCCAGCCTAAAAATTACCGGTAGCCCGTGCCGGCAAGGTCGGGGCCTATTCTATTCCGTCTACCTACCCGGCTCCAGTCCGCGCAGCCCTTGTTCACATCCAGGTTCAGCCAGATCCCCACCGCGCGACCCACCAGGTTCTCCTCGGGCACGAAGCCCCAGAACCGGGAGTCGTTGCTGCGGTCCCGGTTATCACCCACCATGAAATAGTGCCCTTCCGGAACCACCCATTGCCCATCGCGGCCGGGTATCGACTCGTGGATCAGAATATCGTGACGCATCCGGCCAAGGTCCTCGCGCACGCGGATTGCATCGCTTCGCGGCGTGGAGCACTTCACCTCGGAGGACAGGTAGGGCGCACTGGCAACGTTCTCAATTTCCTCACCGTTGATGAAGAAGCGCTTGTTGCGGTAAGTCACCGTGTCGCCCGGCAGGCCGATTACCCGCTTGATGAAGTTCACCGACTCATCGACCGGATAGCGAAACACCACCACGTCACCCCGCCGCGGCTCGCCGAACTCGATAAATTTCGAATTCAGCACGGGCAGACGCAGACCGTAGCTGAACTTGTTAACAACAATGAAATCACCGATCAGCAGGGTCGGAATCATCGACCCGGACGGAATTTTGAACGGCTCAAAGAGAAAAGAGCGGAACAGCAGCACGATGAACAGCACGGGAAACAGGGAGCGGGAATACTCCACTGCGACCGGTTCGTTCCCGGGGTCTTTGCCCGCGGCGGCGAGCCGGTCCATCCGTTTGCGCTTGAGAAACAGGCTGTCGAACAGCCAGATCAGGCCCGTCAGGAGCGTCAGCACGACGAGGATTAGGGCGAAGTCAAAATTCATGGGCGGTGCCTGTTGTTATCCCGTTATTTCTTGTCTTGCTGAAGCACGGCCAGGAAAGCTTCCTGGGGAATTTCCACCCGGCCCACCTGCTTCATGCGCTTTTTGCCGGCCTTTTGCTTCTCCAGCAACTTGCGTTTGCGGGTCACATCACCGCCGTAGCACTTGGCCGTGACGTTTTTGCGCAGGGCCTTGACCGTTGAACGGGCGATGACCTGCGAACCGAGCGCCGCCTGGATCGCCACATCGAACATCTGCCGCGGAATCAGCTCGCGCATGCGCTCTGCCAGTTCACGACCCCGGCGCTGCGCCTGGTCACGGTGCAGGATCACGGACAGGGCGTCAACACGTTCACCGTTAATGAGGATATCCACCCGCACGAACGGCCCGGCATCGTAGCGCAGAAAATGATAGTCGAAAGACGCATAACCCCGGCTGACGGACTTGAGCCGGTCGAAGAAATCCAGCACCACCTCGGCCATGGGCAGCTCGTAGTTTACCGTCACCTGCCCACCAAGGTACTGCATGCCTTTCTGCTGGCCGCGCTTTTCCTCGCACAGGCCGATCACCGCGCCGACATAATCCTGCGGCACGAGAATATTGGCCTCGATGATCGGCTCACGGATCTCGGCGATCTTGTTGACCGGCGGCAGATCGGCTGGGTTTTCCAGGGAGATCACCTCACCATCTGTCGTAACCACCTCGTAAATGACGGTGGGCGCCGTGGTGACCAGCTCCACGCCGTATTCCCGCTCGAGCCGCTCCTGGACGATGTCCATGTGCAGCAGGCCGAGAAAACCGCAGCGGAAACCGAAACCCAGCGCCTCGGAGGTTTCCGGCTCAAAATGCAGCGCCGCGTCGTTCAGGCGCAGCTTCTCCAGCGCCTCGCGCAGGTCCGCGAAATCGTCTGAATCGACGGGAAACAGGCCCGCAAACACGCGCGGCTGCATTGCCTGGAAACCAGGCAGCGGCTTGTCGGCCGGCTTAACGGCACTGGTGATCGTGTCCCCCACCGGGGCGCCATGCACGTCCTTGATGCCCGCGACCAGGAAGCCAACCTCGCCGGCGCCCAGCGTGTCACGCATTTCGCGCTTCGGGTTAAACACACCCAGCTGCTCGACCTGGTGCACCTCGCCGGTGGTCATGATCTTGATCTTTTCGCGCTTGCGCACGCTGCCGTCGACAATGCGCACCAGGGAGACAATGCCCAGGTAGTTGTCGAACCAGCTGTCGATGATCAGGGCCTTCAGCGGCGCCTGCGGGTCGCCGGTCGGCGGCGGAACCCGTTTAACCAGTTCCTCCAGCACATCCAGCACGCCCACGCCGGTCTTGGCGCTGACTTCCGTGGCGTCCTGCGCCTCGATGCCGATGATGTCCTCGATCTGGTGCTTGACCTTCTCCGGCTCCGCCGACGGCAGGTCAATCTTGTTCAGGACGGGGATGACTTCAAGGCCCAGCTCAACGGCCGTGTAACAGTTCGCGACACTCTGCGCTTCGACCCCCTGCGCCGCATCCACGACCAGCAGCGCGCCTTCACAGGCGCTCAGGGAGCGGGAAACCTCGTAGGAGAAGTCGACATGGCCGGGTGTATCAATAAAATTCAGGTGGTAGACCTCGCCATCCCGGGCCGTGTAGTTGAGCGTCACCGACTGGGCCTTGATGGTGATGCCCCGCTCCCGTTCGATGTCCATGGAGTCGAGCACCTGCGCGGACATTTCCCGCTCGGTCAGCGCACCGCAGATCTGGATAAAGCGATCGGCCAGCGTGGATTTGCCGTGGTCCACGTGGGCAATAATGGAAAAATTCCGAATGCGCTGCTGTTCCATGAATCCTGAACCGGATGAAGTCATCAAGGCTTGCGAAAGAAAGCCACCCGACCGTAGCGATCGGGTGGCCTCGTTAGCCCAAAAGTATAACTGATAAGCGGCGTCGCGACCTTATCCGACGTCCTCATCACCCGGTGTGTAGGCGAAGAAGGTGGTTGCACCCTCGCGCCAGACCCGGATTGCAACGGCCTTGCCGGGCTCAACGCCCTCGACAATGGCATTGAAGCTGTCAAGACCTTCAACCGGCTGGTTGTTGACCATCAGCACGATGTCTCCGGGACGCACACCGGCACGCCAGGCGGCATCGCTCTCAATGTCCCGCACCAGGACGCCGCCATCCGGCGCTTCGAGCTGGCTGCGGCGCTCGGCGGTCAAGGCTTCGACCGCCAGGCCCAGGGCATTGCTCTGCCCGGGCTCCTCGTCGTCCGCTGCGGCGGTCTGATCACCGGCCGGCTGCAGCGCGTCCAGCACCACTTCGAAAGATTCGCGATCACCATCCCGGCTGACCACTACCACCGCCCGGGTGCCCGGCGGATTGGCGCCCACCAGCGGCGGCAGGTCACTGGACTCCTCGACCGGCTGGTCGTCAAAGGTCAGGATGATGTCGCCGGGCTGAATGCCGGCGCGTTCCGCCGCACTGCCTTCGCTTACATCATTGACCAGGGCGCCCGTGGGGCGGTCCAGGTCCATGGCCTCGGCCATTTCGCGCGTCACCGGCCCGACCATGACGCCCAGCAGCCCGCGCTCGACACTGCCGTTTTCACGCAGTTGGGCGATGGTGCTCTTGACGACCTCCGACGGGATGGAGAAGGACAGGCCGATATAGCCACCGCCCGAGGTCAGGATCCAGGAATTCACCCCCACGACCTCGCCATCCATATTCAGCAAGGGGCCGCCGGAGTTGCCCTGGTTGATGGCCACGTCGGTCTGGATGAACGGCACATATTGCTGCCGGTTATTGGCACGCCCCTTGGCGCTGACAATGCCCGCCGTCACGGTCTGGTCATAGTTGAACGGCGAACCGATGGCCATGACCCACTCACCCTGCTGCAGGTCGCGCGACTCGCCGAAATTGAGTGTCGGCAGGCCATCGGCCTTGATTTTCAGAAGCGCAATATCGCTCTGCTCATCACTGCCGATCAGTTCGGCGACGTACTCCCGGCGGTCCGCCATGCGGACGATAATTTCGTCTGCACCTTCAATGACGTGGTGGTTGGTGACCACGTAGCCTTCTTCGTCGATGATAAAACCGGAGCCCGCACCGCGGCGGTCCCTGGGCTGACCCTGACCTTCAAAATAGCGCCGGAATGCCTCGGGGATCTGCCCTTCATAGGGTGAATCCTCGCCACCCGGCATGGTTCGCGCGCGGTCGCCGAACTGGGTAACACGAATATTGACGACTGCGGGAGCCGCCTCGCTGACCAGGTCGGTAAAGTCCGGAAGGCCGGTAACCTTGGCGAACGCCGGTGGCGCAGCCAGCATCAGCAGGGCCAGCGACAGGGCAATAGTTTTGTGGACTTTCACGTTGTCTCACCTCGTTGTTGATTCAAGCACACGCGCCGGCCATGGGGCGGCGCAAGTGCTGATGTTTCTGGTTCAGCTAAGGGACAGCGACAGGGTCCCAAGGTTCCCGTTAGTTCGTGTCCTGCCCTGATGAGTTGCGGTCAGAACCGGCGCAATCAAGCGTCAGAATCAGTATTCAGCATGCGCGGTGACAGTCGGGTGAACCGCTGCGGCAGGTGTCGATGACTGACCGCGCAGCGCCACGGCAGCGGACAATATCCCACCAAGAGCCGTCAGCAGGTCGCGCGCGAGCAGCGCGTCGCCAAAGCGCGGGCCCAGCAGGTAAACCGCCAGCATCGCGCCGGCCAGTCCAGCCACCAGGGGCAAACCGTAAAGGCGCAATACCAGGGAGAGGTAGGCGCCTTCGTCAATACCCAGCACCACCGCCTCGCCGGGTCGGGCACGGGCCTCGTTCTTCACGCGGATGCGCGCCTCGGAGCGATTCAGCAGCCGGCCAAACAGGCCGGCGCCGCACCCTTCTCCTGCATCACAGGCCGGGCAGCCGCTCTGGCCGCCAATCCGCACCCAGGCGTGCTCACCGTCCAGGCCGGTAACCTGCCCACGCTGCTCAATCATGCGTGCGCTGCGCTCAGTTATCCGGCTGGCTGGCGAGAAATGCCTCGCCAAAGGCCTTCAGGGTCAGGGGCGGGACCTCGCCAACCGCCGTGACCCGGCGTTGCCCCTCGTGGCCGGACCATGCACTGGTGGTTCCCATGCGGGTCAGTCCGGGGGCGAGGCCGCCGGGTTGCGCGGCAGACTCGAGGTAGACGGAAACCGAAGCCAGTCCGTCACTGAACACCAGGTGCTCAAAATCCGCCGTCTCCTCCGCCCGGGAATGGGCCGCGAGTCGGAATCCCGGTGGCACCCCCTGCGGATCTTCCGCAGGCGCAGGTGCTTGCGCCGTCACCGGCTTCTCCAGCCTGGGTGAGGCCTGCTGCACCGCAACAAAGTGCTGTGGTGGCGCGGTCGACTGCAGGGCTGCATGATCGACCGCGGCGCCGGTCACCAGGTCAGTAAACATCAACTTGGCCAGCGGCCGGCGGTCCGGATCGTACAGCACCCAGCGCAGCAGCAGGCCCGATTCCTCATCCAGCCAGAGCTCGTAACCAAACCGGTACTGGTCCTTGGGAATAATCGAAATCTTGCGACCCTGGTGACCCGCTATGCGACCCACGCCGCCTACTTCAAAGAGATAACGTTCCTGTGCCTTGGCCAGGGCCGGCAGCGAAAAGTCCGGAAATACCGCACCGGTAAACATCGGATCCTGCAGGGGCTGGGACTGGTTCCCCAGGATGGCCCGGACGCCGTTTCCGTCGCGCATGACCTCCCTTTGCGGACCGGAGACGGCGACAATACGCTCATGCACCACGTCATCGACCCGGACATGGGTAAGGCGCATGGTCTCGACATCATTGCCCCGCACGTAGACAAAAGTCCCCTGGTAATCGAGCTGCTGCATCGCGCTCGCCATGCGTTCCAGCCAGGTTTCGGCTTCTTCAAATGAATCAGCCGCCAGGGGCAGGGAAAGGCACAGCAACAGCAACGCCAGGAGGACCTTGCCGGGGCGAAGGCTCATGGCGCGCCGCTCAGGGCTGCCCGTCATCAGAGGCCGTTGTTTCGGCCCCGTTATCGATGGTCGTGGTGTCTTCCACGGGCACGGTCGCCGGCGGGGTTGCGACGATGGGCACAAAGGCAACAAAACCTTGCTGACCCACCGCCCCGGCTGCCTGGTTATGTCGAAGCAGGTAGCGGTTGAGGCTTTGCTGGTTGACCGCGTTACCCACCTGGTAACTCGCCGGCTGGGACACGGGCGCGATTCCCGCGCTGTTGGGGCTGGTAAAAGGCGCTGCCGGGGAAGGGCCGGCAACCGGGTTTACATTGAGCGTTACCGCGACCGCTGCGGCCGCGACCGAGGCGGCAATCGCCGTTCCCGTGAGCGGACGAAGCCAGGAAGGCGCGCGGCGCTGCGGCGCTTCGAGCTCACTGGCAGGCACATCATCCAGTAGCTCAAGGTCAATCGAGAGTCTTGCCAGGGCGGTGGTTTCCCCGGGACGACGCAGACAATCGCGAATCAGGTGATAGCGCTGCCAGGTCTCGCCGAGGGATTCGTCTGAAGCTGCCCGCCGGACCAGGAAACGTCCCGCATCCGCGGATAGCTCGCCGTCCATGAGGCAGGAGAGATGTTCCAAAGTATCTTTAGTCATTGCTCTGTACCGTGTCCTGCGCTGTTCTTCGCAGCGTCGTGGAATTATTGCGTTGCAAGTAGTGGTTTCAGTTTTTCATCAATCGCTTCGCGGGCGCGGAAAATACGCGACCGGACGGTGCCGATCGGGCAATCCATCGTCGTGGCGATGTCTTCATAGCTCATGCCGTCCATTTCACGCAGCATGATGGCGGTGCGAAGGTCTTCCGGCAGATTGGAAATCGCATCGTGGACCGTCGTTTCAATCTCTTCCCGCAGCAGCTCGTTTTCCGGCGTGCCGCGCTCTTTCAGACGGCTGTCCATGTCGTACTGCTCCGCATCCATCGCATCAATGTCGCTGGCCGGGGGTCGCCGGTTGCGCGCCACCAGCCAGTTCTTGGCCGTGTTGATGGCAATCCGGTACAGCCAGGTGTAGAACGCGCTGTCGCCACGAAAGTTCCTGAGCGCCCGGTAGGCCTTGATAAAAGCTTCCTGGGCAACGTCCTGGGCCTCGGAATGATCCGAGACATAGCGCGATACCAGGCTGACGATGCGATGCTGGTATTTGCGGATCAGCAGGTCAAAGGCGGCCTTGTCGCCCTTTTGCACGCGCTCCACCAGCAACTGATCAACCTGGGCCTCGCCCATGGGCTCATCACCTGCCTTGTTTCCATCCCGGTTTTCCGCGTGTGAACCACCCGTCATGGTGAACGTGTCCCTGTCGGCCTCGGCCGTTTGCGGCGATCTCATCGTGACGACCGTCATGATCGGTATTCCTGATGCTTCGACTTTACCATGAGCTCTGTAGTCTCCCTGCGTTCCGCGTGCCGATTGCGTGGCCTTGTTGCGCCACTCGATCACGCCACCGCTCAAGTCAGTGGCTGCTTGTTGCCTGCTATGACACGCCCGGTTCAGCCAAGTTCCGCAGTCGCAACGGATCTCCGGACCCGGCCCGGGTTTACACTCGCATCGTTTTTGTAACGGTGCAGGAAACCGCCCGGGGTGCGATAATGGACGGCTTTCATTCCCAAGGGACGTGCACTATGGATTTCCTCAAGCAGCTAGGCATCGAAGCCACCAACCCGGGCGCCTGTTTTGGCCTCAATGACTATTCCTCCACGCGGGACGCGGGCACACTCGACTGCATGAACCCCGCCAGTGGTGAGGTGATCGCGCAGGTGCACGGCGCCTCCCGGCAGGATTACGACCGGGTAATAGGCGAAGCGCAGCGCATCGCGGCGGAATGGGCCCGGGTGCCGGCGCCGCAGCGCGGAGAAGCGGTGCGCCTGTGCACGGAAGCCCTGCGTCGTCACAAGGATGCGCTTGGCAGCCTGGTGACGCTGGAGATGGGCAAGATCAAGGCCGAGGGCGACGGCGAGGTCCAGGAAATGATCGACATCGGCGACTTCGCTGTCGGCCAGTCGCGCATGCTCTACGGCAACACGATGCACTCGGAGCGCCCGCTGCACCGCATGTACGAGCAGTGGCATCCACTGGGCGTGGTCGGCGTCATTTCCGCATTCAATTTCCCCGTGGCCGTGTGGGCCTGGAACGCGTTCATCGCGGCCATCTGCGGCAACGTTACCGTGTGGAAGCCGTCTCCGAAGGGCGCGCTGTGCTGCGTCGCTGTGCAGCGCCTCTGTAATAAAGCGCTGCAGGAAGGCGGATTCCCACCCATCTTCCTCAGCTTCATTGAGCCGGGGCACGAACTGGCCGAAGTCTTCGTGGATGACACGCGGGTAGACCTGATGTCATTCACCGGTTCCACCCAGGTGGGCCGCCAGGTCGGCGCCCGCGTGGCGGCCCGTATGGGCAAAAGCCTGCTCGAACTGGGCGGCAACAACGCGATCATCCTGGATGCAAGCGCGGACCTCAAAATGGCGGTCCCGGGCATCGTGTTCGGCGCCGTCGGCACCGCCGGCCAGCGCTGTACCTCCACGCGTCGCCTGTTTGTGCACGACAGCATCATGGACGAGGTGTGCGAGGCGCTGGTTAATGCTTACGGCCAGGTGCGCATTGGCGACCCGATGCAAGCGGACACGCTGATGGGCCCGCTTACGGACGAGGCGTCCGTGCAACGCTTTGAAGCGGCCGTGGCCAGCGCCAAAGCCGATGGTGGCGAGGTTCTGACCGGCGGCGCGCGTATCGATGGCCGGGGCCATTTTGTCCAGCCAACGGTCATCAAGGCGCAGAACCACTGGGGCATCGTGCAGAGTGAGACCTTCGCGCCCATCCTGTACGTCATTCCGTTCAGCGACCTCGACGAGGCCATCGCCATGCAGAACGATGTTAAACAGGGTCTGTCCTCGGCGATTTTCACCAATGACCTGCGCAGCGCGGAGCGCTTCCTGTCGGCCACCGGGTCAGACTGCGGCATCGCCAATGTCAACATCGGTACCTCGGGCGCGGAAATCGGCGGCGCCTTCGGTGGCGAGAAAGAAACCGGCGGCGGACGCGAATCCGGTTCTGATGCCTGGAAGGCCTACATGCGTCGTCAGACCAACACCATCAACTGGGGCTCGGACCTGCCCCTGGCCCAGGGCATCAAGTTCGACCTCTGATGTTCGGCCTGCTGCGCAAGGCGTTGTTTTCAACGCCGCCGGAAACCGCCCACCAGCTGGCGCTGGAGGGTTTGCGGCTGGGTCACGCGGTGGGTGCAACGCGGCTCGCGCCGCGTTGCAAGCCCCTGCCGGTGCGCGTCATGGGACTGGATTTCCCCAATCCTGTCGGCCTGGCGGCGGGCATGGACAAGAACGGCGATTACATCGATGCACTGGGCGACCTGGGCTTCGGCTTTATCGAGGTGGGCACGGTCACACCCCGGCCGCAAGCGGGCAATCCGAAGCCCCGCGTGTTTCGCCTGGAGTCAGCCAACGCCCTGATCAATCGCCTCGGTTTCAATAACCGGGGCGTCGACGCACCTGGTGGAACGCGCCGGCGAACGGCGCTTCGAAGGCGTTCTGGGCATCAACATCGGCAAGAACTTCGACACACCCAACGAGCGCGCGCACGAGGACTATCTTTACTGCCTGGAGGCCGTGTACCCGGTCGCCGACTACGTGACGCTGAACATTTCATCACCCAACACGAAGGGCCTGCGGGACCTGCACGGGGCCGAGGCGCTGGATGCCCTGCTGGCGCCGATTGCGGCCAGCAGGAAGCGCCTTGCAGACCTTGAGGGACGTTACGTACCCATCGCTCTGAAAGTCGCCCCGGATCTTGAAGAGGGCGCCGTACCCCTGATTGCCGAGGCCGTCGTCCGGCATGGCATGGATGCCGTCATCGCCACCAACACCACCGTGGCGCGCGAGGCCGTGGCGCACCTGCCGCACGGCACGGAAACGGGCGGCCTGTCCGGCGCTCCCGTATTGGCGCAAGCAAACCAGGTGCTCGCGCAATTTCGCAGCGCCCTGCCCTCTGAAATTGCCCTGATCGGCGTCGGCGGGATTCTCAGCGGCGAGGACGCAGCCGAAAAAATCAGGCTGGGTGCAAACCTGGTCCAGTTCTACACCGGCTTTGTCTACCGGGGGCCGGACCTGGTTTGTGAGTCCGTGCGCGCCATCGCGGCGCTTGCAGACCGCTGAGCTTTCCCACGCCTGTGCCGGGCCCGGTTGACCTTAAGCCCCTGAACAGTTTCGGCGTCGCTGCCCGCGGTGCTTTCCTGCGTGTGCTGGATGACTCCCGGGCACTGCCGGACATCGACTTTGAACCGCAACGGGACCTGGTGCTTGGCGGCGGCAGCAATGTGCTGCTGGCGGATGATGTGCAAGGCCAGGTCCTGCACGTCGGGTTTCGGGAACGCTCATTGCTTCCGCTGGCTGACAACACCGTGAGCGTGCGCCTGGGCGCCGGCGAACCCTGGCATGACGCGGTCCGCTGGACCCTGGACCAGGGACTCTGCGGCCTGGAAAACCTTTCGCTGATTCCCGGTCTTTGCGGGGCGGCGCCATTGCAGAACATCGGCGCCTACGGGGTTGAGCTGGCATCGGTCCTGCACCGCGTGGAGGCCTGGGATTGGCGCGAGCAGCGCGCGTGCACGTTTGACCGGGCAGACTGTGACCTCGGCTACCGCGACAGCCGATTCAAGTCAGGGGAGCCGGACCGTTACCTGGTCACCGCCATGGAGCTTGTTTTGCAGCCGGCGGATCGCTTCGAGCCAAGGCTGGAGTATGCCGGCCTGCGCGGGGAACTCGAGGCGATGGGCATCACCACGCCCACCGCCCGGGACGTCAGCGATGCGGTCATCCGCCTACGTCAGCGAAAACTGCCGGACCCCGGCGTACTGGGCAACGCGGGCAGCTTTTTCAAGAACCCGGTGCTGGACGAGGCAACCGCCACGCGGCTCCGCCAGGTCTATCCGGACATGCCCCTGTACCCGGCGGAACAAGGCCGGTACAAAGGCAGCGCCGGCTGGCTGATCGAAACGTGTGGCTGGAAGGGATTCCGGGAGGGTGATGCGGGTGTCTCCCCGGACCATGCGCTGGTCCTGGTAAACCATGGAGCCGCTTCCGGACAGGAACTGCTCGAGCTGGCCCTGCGCATCCGGGATTCCGTGCAGGATCGCTTTGACATCAGGCTGGAAAACGAGCCGCGCATCATCGGCGCGGCGCTCCGTGGGGACTTACCCTGAGCTGCCCTACTCGTTGCTGATGCCGTGCGGAACGTGGCCCGTGGTGATGACGTGCTCTCGGGCCGACTCGCAATGGGCCGTCTGGTCATCGAAGAAAATATCCGCGCCGAAGGCGGCCAGGAACGGGCCCTTGCTTCTGCCGCCGAGGAACAGGGCCTCGTCGATCCGAATGCCCCAGTGTCGCAGCGTCAGGATCACGCGCTTGTGCGCCGGCGCCGAGCGGGCGGTGACCAGCGCGGTCCGAATCGGATTGTTTTCAATCGGATAAGCGGACTGGATGTCATGCAGGGCCTGCAGCACGCGCTTGAAGGGCCCACCCATGAGCGGCTCAAGCGCAGCGCGCTTCTCACTGGCGGCAAAGGCCTCGAGCCCCTCCGCCTGGAACACCCGCTCCGCCTCGTCGCTGAACAGCACCGCGTCACCATCAAAGGCCAGCCTGAGCTGCCCGTTCTCCGGCCCGGACGCACTGCCCGGAAGAATTTTTGCCGCGGCAAAACCCGCTTGCAAGGTTCGCCGCACATCATCGTCATGCGTTGACAGAAACAGGTCCGCACCGAGCGCGCGCATGTAGCGGTCCGGCGGCTCGCCATTGGTGAACACCGCGCGCTCAACCGTCAGCCCGTAGTGCTCGATGGAGTTGAAAATGCGCAGCCCCGAATCCGCGCTGTTGCGGGAGGCGAGAATCACCTCCACGCCGGGGTGTTCGACCGCGTCATCATTGAGCTTTAACAGCTTTCGCACCAGCGGAAAAGCGACGCCGGGACGCAACACATCGTCCTCCCGGGACAGCTGGTAGCGGGCGTAGGATTCCAGCCCTTCGTTCTCAAAAACCTCGTGACTCTGGCGCAAATCAAACAGGGCGCGCGAGGAGATCGCGACGACGAGCGGGCGGGGATGAAGGGGTGTAACGGCAGCAGTATTCATAGACTCATCATGCACCAGCGGTTTCTCAAAAGCTGAGAAATCTTCTTCGGAAAGCCGGGACCGGGCGCCCTGCACTGCGTGCCGCGGCAGCGGCCCGGGCTCACAGGAATTGTTCGTTGAGGATGCGCTCCTCCAACGAATGGTCCGGGTCAAACAGCAGGCGCAATGACAATTCACGGGCCTCGTGCACCGTCACCCGCACCACGTTGCGAACCTCGTAGGCGTCTGCGGTGGCGCTGACGGAGCGCTTCAGGGGATCCAGCACATCAAAGGTGACGGTGACGCTGCCCGGGAGCACCGCGCCACGCCAGCGGCGCGGCCGGAACGGACTGATCGGCGTCAGGGCCAGTGCATCCGTGCCCAGCGGCAGAATGGGGCCGCGCACGGAAAAGTTATACGCGGTGCTGCCCGCCGCCGTGGCCAGCAGAACACCATCGCACACCAGTTCCTCGACCTTCATATTGCCGTTGATGCTGATGCGGATGTGCGCGGCCTGGTTGGTCTGGCGCAGCAGGGAAACCTCGTTGATCGCCAGCGCCTCCGAGGTATCGCCGGACTCGGTCTCCACCACCATGCGCAGCGGGTGCAGGGACACCTGGGACGCCTCGCCGAGGCGTTCGATAAGGCCATCTTTCTCGAAGCGGTTCATGAGGAAGCCGACGTTGCCGGTTTTCATCCCGTAGACCGGCGGTGACAGCGCGGTCAGCCGGTGCAGGGTTCTCAACATGAAACCGTCACCGCCAATCGCGACCACGACATCGGCGTCGCCCAGTTCCGCCTGACCGTAGCGCTCCACCACGTCCTTCAGCGCCTGCTGACTGGCCGGCGACTGGCTCGCCAGGAAGTGGACGCGCGGAACGCTCATCCGGTCGCCGAGCTGAGCAGCTGACCCAGGGAGCGCACGGCGACGGAGGCGGTCGCGTAGTCGATACGCTCCAGGTTGCGCATGTCGTCCATCATGTCCACCACCCGGCAGACCTGGTCATTATTCTTGCCGATCCAGCACTGCACCGGGTCGCCGTCGATTCCGCAGCTGCGTATCGCCGCGTCCACCAGCTCGCGGTGATGGGCATAGAGTTCGTCCCGCAGATTGCCCCGCGCCTGCGCATGCCACTGGCCTTCCACCCGCAGCGACTCCACCTGGGTGCGCAGCCAGCGCAGTCCCAATGATTCACCCAGGCCACGGTAAACGGAGGCGACCTGCATGACATCGAGATCGCCTGCCGCGGCGGTTTCCACCACGTCCAGCATCGGAAAGACCATCGGCAGCACGGCAATGCGGCGCGCCAGGCGCTGCGGGAAGCCGCCCCCGGTGTACTGGGCTTCCTCGTGCTCCAGCCTGGCCCGCTCCGCGCTGTCCAGGCCGGCCAGCAATCCTTTTTGCACCAGCAGCAAGCCCGGCTTGAGGCGATCAATCATGGCGCGGATCTGCAGCTCACTGCCGGGCAGGTTGGCGATCCAGCGGGTGACCTGGCGCAGCTGGTTCCACATGACCAGCATGGCGTCGATCTGCAAGGCCGCCGGCACGCGGTTGTCCAGCGCTTCCACGCGGGCCCAGAAGTCCCGGGCGTCAAGCAGCTCGCGCGCTACCGTGTAGGCGCGGGCCAGCTTGGCGGACACGGCGCCGGTGTCTTCGCGCATGCGCACCACGAAGGAAATGCCCATGCGGTTCACCAGGCTGTTGGTGACCTGCGTGGCGACAATCTCGCGCCGCAGGCGATGGTCCAGAATCAGGTCCGCGTAGCGTTCCTGCAGCGGCGCCGGGAAATAACGGGTCAGTTCCGAGCACAGGAACGGATCCTCGGGAACGTCCGAATCCAGCAGGTTCTGGTACAGGCGGATCTTGCTGTAGCTCAGCAAAACGGCCAGCTCGGGCCGGTACAGGCCTTCGCCCCGGTTGCGACGTTCCATGAGCTCGTCGTCTTCAGGCAAAAACTCCAGCGCCCGGTCGAGCAGACCCTCGTCTTCCAGCACATTCATGAAGCGCTGCTTGGCGCCAAGGCGCGCTCCGGAGAGCCGCTCCATCATCGACAGGGCCTGGGTCTGCAGGTAATTGCTGCGCAGCACCAGGGCCTCCACCTCGCCGGTCATGTCCGCCAGCAGCTCGTTACGCGCCGGCAGGGTCAATTTGCCCGCGCGGATGGCCTGGTCCAGCAACAGCTTGATGTTGACCTCGTGGTCCGAACAATCCACGCCGGCGGAGTTGTCGATGAAGTCGGTATTGAGCCTGCCGCCGCAGCGCGCGTACTCGATCCGGCCCAGTTGGGTCAGCCCGAGGTTGCCGCCCTCACCGACCACTTTGCAGCGCAGCTCGTTGCCATTCACCCGCAGGCCATTATTGGCCAGGTCGCCGACATCGGCCTGGCTCTCCCGGGAAGATTTCACATAGGTGCCGATGCCCCCGTTCCAGAGCAGGTCAACATCGGCCCGCAACAGCCGGGAGATCAGCTCGTCCGGCGTCAGCTGCTGGTCTTCAATGCCCAGCCAGTCGCGCACCGGCTTGCTCAGGGGAATGGATTTTTCCTGGCGGGAAAACACCCCGCCACCCCGGGAAATCAGCTCCGGGTTGTAATCCGTCCAACCGGAACGCGGCAGGGCGAAAAGTCGCTTGCGCTCTTTGAAGGACACCGCCGGATCCGGGTCCGGATCCAGGAAAATATGCAGGTGGTTGAACGCCGCCTGCAGGCGAATCTGCTTGGACAGCAACATACCGTTGCCAAAGACGTCACCGGACATGTCGCCGATGCCGACCACGGTAAAGGGTTCCTTCTGGATGTTGCGGCCCATTTCCCGGAAATGCCGCTTAACACCCTCCCAGGCGCCCTTGGCCGTAATGCCCATCCCCTTGTGGTCATAGCCCACTGAGCCGCCGGAGGCGAAGGCGTCACCCATCCAGAAGCCACGGCCCTGCGCCAACGCATTGGCCGTATCAGAAAATGTCGCAGTGCCCTTGTCGGCGGCAACCACCAGGTAGGGATCATCCCCGTCACGCCGCACAAGCTGTTTCGGCGGGATGACTTTTTCTTCATCCAAATTATCAGTTATATCTAGTAAACCATTGATAAATATTTTATAACACGCAGTCCCTTCTGCAATGACCGCCTCGCGGTCACCCCCCTCCGGCAGGTTGAGCGGCACGAAACCGCCCTTGGCGCCGACGGGCACGATCATGGTGTTCTTGACGTTCTGCGCCTTCATCAGACCAAGCACCTCGGTCCGGAAATCGGCCCGGCGGTCCGACCAGCGCAGTCCCCCGCGGGCAATCGGGCCCATGCGCAGGTGAATCCCCTCAACGCGCGTCGAGTAAACCCATATCTCGCGGTAAGGACGCGGCGCCGGCAGATCGGGAATGCTCCGGGAATCAAGCTTGAAGCTGATGTACTCCTTGAACGCGCCGGCTTCATCGGTCTGGAAATAGTTCGTGCGCAGGGTTGCGCAGATCATGCGGTAGAACATGTGCAGGATGCGGTCCTCGTCGAGGCTGCTGATCCCGTTCACACCGCGCTTGAAAGCCTGCTCAATGCTGCTGATCTGCTCGGCCCGCGCGCCATGGGAGCGCCGGTCAATGACCTGCTGCAGGTACTCGAACATGACCTTGTCGCCGGTCTCCCGGTCGCCGCCCAGCGCATCCAGGTCGCGGGCGATGCGACGTGCGGCGCGCTCCGCACGGTGAGTCGGACTCGTCATCGCGGGCCGGATTGAACAGCGCATCGAAATACTCGACCAGCAGGCGCGCCAGCAAGGGATGGCGGGCCAGCGTCATCGCCATGTATCCCTGGGAAAACGGGATGCCGATCTGCTGCAGGTAGTGGGCATAGGCGCGCAGGATCTTGACCTCGCGCCAGTCCAGCCCGCCGGCGAGAATCAGGCGGTTGAAGCCGTCACTGCGCGTAATCCCGCGCCAGGTATTAATGAAAGCCTCCGTAAAGGCATCACGGACGAGGTCCAGGTTCAGGTGCGCGGCGCGCTCGTAGACCATGTCGTAGTCCTGCACCCAGACCGTGTCCTCCTCGCCCATGTTCAGGCGGTAAGGCCGCTCGTTACTGACCTTGAGCCCCAGGTTTTCCAGAATCGGCAGGACCTGGGACAGGGGAATCGGCCGGCCGCGCTTGAACAGCTTGAAGCGGATCAGGCCCGACTCCTTGCCTCGCGGCCGGTACAGGCTCATTTTCAGATCCGACTCATCACCCAGTTCCGCGATGCGCTCGACGTCGAAGCTGGCCACCCAGGGAGAGACATCCTCCTGGTAGGCGGCCGGGAAACGCCTCGCCGATTTCGCTGGTCCAGGCCAGCCCCTGGTCCTCACCGAACTTTCTGCACGAGCGTCTCGCGCAAACCGTCGATCCAGGACCGGACCGCCTCGACGATTTTGTTCTCCAGGGCGCGGATATCGGGGTTGGGCTGCGCGCCCGGCCGCGGACGAATCAGCAGCTGCAGGCGGGCAAGTCGTGATTCGGAAATCTGCACCGTGTAGTCCAGTTGCTCACCCTGGAAGGCGCGGTAGAGAATCTGCTGTATTTTCTGCCGGTTCTCCGTGGAAAAGTGGTCACGCGGGATGTACACCAGGCAGGAATAGAAGCGGTTGAAATGCTCCCGGCGCACCAGCAGGCGAACACGCTGACGTTCCATCAGCGCCAGCACCGCCATGGAGATGTCCCTGATCTCCGCAACGCTGGCCTGGAACAGGTCGTCCCGGGGCAGGGTCTCAATAATGTGCACCAGGGACTTGCGCGCATAGCTGTGTTCCCGCAGCGCGGACTGCTCCAGCACGCTGTTCACTTTCAGGCGCACGAGCGGGGTATCGCTGACCCTTCGGAAATAGGCATTGGAGGTGAACAGGCCGATAAAACGGCGCTCACCGACCACCCGGCATTTCTCGTCAAAACGCAAAACACCGATGTAGTCCATGTAGCCGCCACGGTGCACCGTGCTGCGGGCCCGGGTCTTGGTAATGATCAGCGGTTGTTCACGGTCCTTCAGGGCGCCGTCGCTCAGCGTGGCGATCGGGCGGCTGCGGATGGTTTTGTTTTCCTCGCGCAACATGCCCAGGCCGGTGCCCTCGACCAGCACCAGGTTACTGACCGCCCTCGCCGTTTTCCACCTCGTAATCGCGCGAGCCGAGCAGGATGAAATGGTCATCGCGCAGCCAGGTCAGGAAGTCCTGGCACTCATGCAGCAACTCGGAATTGCACTTGGCCGCCCATTCCGGCAACAAGCCGACAGCGTCGCTGAGCCTCTGGCGCATGGCTTGCCAGTCACGTGACCGCCAGGGCGACGTGCCGCATCGCAATGGCAAGCTGATGCTCAATGGTCTTGAGCATCTGCGGGTCGCTTTGCCGGTCGACCTGCAGGTGCATCACCGATTCCGGCTCACCCTTGCCGGCGGCGCTGGGAAAGATGCCCCGCAGACGACCGGATTTATCGCGCTGCGTGTGGACCACCGGGTGCACGATGATGTGCACACCGAGGCCAAGCTCGGACAATACGAGATTAGCCGTATCCACCAGGAACGGCTTGTCCTGCTGGATCATCTCGATAATGGTGTGGGTGCTCGTCCAGCCATCCCGCGCCTCGGTCGGGTTGTAGACCCGGATGCGCGCCTCGCCGGGTTCGCACCGGGCCATGAACTTCAGCAAGCTGGCAAGCAGCGAGGCAATCGAGCCGGCGTCACCCTCGCTGACCTCCTCGGCGGGAATACGGCGCAGGAAGGCCTCGGCGAAATAACGTGATTGTTCGGCACGGTTTTCGGATACGCGCTCAACAAGCAGTTGCTGAACGTTTTCCAGAAGGGCGGCCTTACCCTCTGACAGAGTTTTGCTGCTCATGCTCTCCGGGCCCGGGGCCCCTCCCTGCTGCGCGAGCCCTTGGGTCGCAGGGTGTGCGGCAGTACGGCTTAGCGCAGACCGGTCTCAAGCCGGCTGATCACCATGCGCTGGATTTCGCTCGTACCCTCGTAGATTTCCGTAATTTTCGCATCACGGAAGTAGCGTTCAACGGGCAACTCTTTGCTGTAGCCCATGCCACCATGAATCTGCACTGCCTGGTGGGTGATGAACATGGCCGCTTCCGAGGCGAACAGTTTAGCCATGCTGGCGTTCAAGGTATAGCGCCCACCGCTCTCCCGGGCATGTTGTTTGCCCCAGGCAGCGCGCAGGGTGAGCAGGGTTGCCGCCTCCAGGCGGGTGCGCATATCGGCCAGTTTGGCCTGGATCATCTGGAAACCGCCGATGGGCCGGCCGAAGGCCTCCCGTTCCCGGGCGTATGACACGGATGCCTCGTAGGCCGCCCGCGCGATGCCCACGGCCTGGGCCGCAATGCCGATGCGTCCCGCATCCAGAACGCCCATGGCCATTTTGAAGCCCTGCCCTTCTTCACCCAGCCGGTCTTCCACGGGGCAGCGGTAATTTTCAAATTCAATTTCACAGGTCGCCGAGGCGCGAATGCCGAGCTTCGGTTCGGACTTCCCACAGCGAAAACCCTCGCGCTGCGTGTCAATAAGGAAGGCAGAAACCCCGCGCGCACCCTGCTCCGGATCGGTCAAGCGCAAACAGCATCACGTAGCGGGCCACCGGCCCGGAGGTAATCCAGGATTTCTTGCCGTTGATCACGTAGTGGGATGCCGTCTTCTGACAGCACCGCCCGGGTGCGCATGGCGGCGGCATCGGAGCCGGACTGCGGCTCGGTCAGCGCGTAGGCGCCGATGGCCTGCCCGGTAGCGATCGGGAACACGTACTTCTGCTTTTGCTCTTCCGTGCCGTACTTGAGGATGCCGTGGCAATACAGCGTGTTGTTCACCGACATGATGGTCCCGTGCGAGGCATCCGCAGCGGAAATCTCGATCAGGGCCAGCACATACGACACCGGATCGAGGTCCGCCCCGCCGTAGGCTTCCGGCACCTCGATGCCCATGAGGCCCAGTTCACCCATTTGTGCAATTGTTTCGCTGGGAAAAGTGCCGCTGGCGTCAAGTTCTGCGGCAACCGGCACGATCTGCGACTGGGCGAAGTCCCGGGCCGCAGCCTGGATCATCTGCTGTTCTTCCGTAAGGGTGAAATCCATAACAGTAAAAGCTCTTGGTTAGCGGAGAGGTGGGGGCGCAATTATAAAAGCAGCGCGCCTCGCTTGCATGTGAAAAGCGCAGGAAATTTCCCGGCGACCCGCAGCAAAACACGAGCGGAATACCGGCATATATCTTCTAATCGCGATGAAAAGATATATACTCGCCCCATGGATTTGCAAATCGCCACACAGCATCTGCGGCTGCTTTCTGACAGCACACGCATCCGGCTGCTCCTCCTGCTCGAAAAGGAGGAGCTGAGTGTCGCGGAACTGGCCGCCATCACGCAGCTTGCGCAGCCCCGCGTGTCCACTCACCTGGCGCGGCTCAAAGAGGCGCAGCTGGTCAATGACCGGCGGGACGGCGTTTCCGTATTTTACCGGCTTGCCAGCGAACCGGGAGACCGGGCGCTGGCCGCGCTGTGGAGCGTGCTCAAGGATCAGACCCGGGACCCGCTCGCAGAGCAGGACCTTGAGCGTATTGCGCAGGTGCTGGCCGCGCGCAGTGGTGACGGTAACTGGGCCGATGCAGTGGCCGGAGACATGGAGCGCCACTACTCCCCGGGCAGGACCTGGGAGGCGACCGGCCGCGCCCTGGCCCAACTCCTGTCGCTGGGAGACGTGCTGGATATTGCCTCGGGGGATGGCGCCCTGGCCGAGCTGCTCGCTCCGCGCGCGCGCAGCGTGACCTGCCTGGACATCAGCGAACGGGTCGTGGCGGCCGGGCAGCAGCGGCTGGCGAGCTGCGCCAATGTGCGCTTCGAACACGGTGACATGCATGCCCTGCCGGTGGCCGACGCGTCTGTCGACACGGCGCTGCTGCTGCACGCACTGACCTACACGCAACGACCGGCGCTGGTGTTCGAAGAGTTGCAGCGCGTGCTGCGGCCGGGCGGCACCGTGCTCGCGGTTACCCTTGCACGCCACCGCCATGAAAAAGCCGTTACCCCCTACGGCCACAGGAACCTGGGGTTCAAGGAACAGGAACTTCGCGGCCTCTGCGAGGCCGCCGGCCTCGAGGTGCTGCATTGCGCCATCGACACGGTGGAAAAACGGCCACCCAACTTTGCCGTCATCACCCTGCTGGCTCAGCGCAACCGCTGACGCCCAACCTACCCCGGGACTTACATGAACCACGATCTTCCCTGGCACGACCCCAAACGAGCCGCAGACATCCTGGCGCTGCTGGAGCGGCGCATCGCCGTGCTCGACGGCGCGATGGGCACCATGATCCAGGCACACGCCCTGGAAGAAGAAGATTTCCGCGGCAAGCGCTTTGCGGACCACGCCCTGCCGCAGCGGGGCAACAACGACCTGCTGACGCTCACCGCGCCGGAGCTGATTGCCGACATTCACCGGGGTTTCCTGGAAGCGGGCGCCGACTTCATCGAGACCAACACCTTTAACAGCACCCGGCATCTCGCAGGCGGACTACGGGCTCGAGGAGCAGGTTTACGAGCTTAACGAGGCAGCCGCGGCCCTGGCGCGCGGCGTGGCGGACCAGTTCAATGAACGCACGCCGGACCAGCCGCGTTTCGTGATCGGCGTGCTTGGGCCCACCAACCGCACGGCCTCGCTGTCACCGGACGTGAACCGGCCGGACTTCCGCAACATCAACTTCGAACAGCTGCGGTCCGCCTACCATGAAGCCGGCCGCGCCCTGCTGGCCGGCGGCGCGGATGTTCTCATGGTCGAAACGGTGTTCGACACGCTCAACGCCAAGGCCGCCCTGTTCGCCATCGCGGAGCTGTTTGACGAGCTCGGCGCCCGGGTCCCCGTCATGATCTCCGGCACCATCACCGATGCGAGCGGCCGTACCCTGTCCGGGCAGACCGTGGAGGCTTTCTGGAACTCGATCCGCCATGCACGGCCCCTGGTGGTCGGCCTGAACTGCGCCCTGGGCGCCCGCGAGCTGCGCCCCTGGATCCAGGAACTGTCCCGCGTTGCCGGCTGCCCGGTCAGCGTCCATCCCAATGCGGGCCTGCCGAACGAACTGGGCGAGTACGACGACACGCCGGAGCACATGGCGAAGGTCATTGGCGAATTCGCCGCCGCCGGGCTGGTGAACATGGTCGGCGGCTGCTGCGGCACCACGCCAGCCCATCTCCGGGCGATCGTGCAGGCAGTGGCGGACCAGGCGCCGCGGCCCATTCCTGTCCCGTCCGCCATCTGCCGGCTGGCCGGACTGGAAGCCTTCAACATCACGCCGGAAATGAACTTCATCAATGTCGGTGAGCGCACCAACGTGACCGGCTCAGCACGTTTCCGGCGGCTGATCGAGGCCGACGATTTCGAGACCGCGGTGGACATTGCCCGCGACCAGGTCGACAACGGCGCACAGATTATTGATGTGAACATGGACGAGGGCCTGCTCGACAGCGAGGCGGTCATGGTTCGTTTTCTGAACCAGATCGCATCCGAACCGGACATCGCACGGGTGCCCGTCATGGTCGACTCATCCCGCTGGGACGTACTCGAGGCAGGTCTCGCCTGCCTGCAGGGCAAGGGCGTGGTCAATTCGATCAGTCTCAAGGAGGGCGAGGCGCCGTTCATCGAACAGGCCGGCCGTATCCTGCGCTACGGAGCCGCGGTGATCGTCATGGCCTTTGATGAACAGGGCCAGGCGGACAGCCTGGAGCGGCGCGTCGCCATTTGCCGGCGCGCCTGGAAACTGCTCACGGAAACCGTCGGCTTTCCGCCGGAAGACATCATTTTCGATCCGAATATTTTTGCCATTGCGACCGGTATCCCGGAGCACAACCGCTACGGTCTGGATTTCATCGAGGCGACCAGCCGGATCAAGGCGGACTGCCCCGGCGCCATGATGTCCGGCGGGGTGAGCAATATTTCCTTCTCCTTCCGGGGACAGAACCGGGTGCGGGAAGCCATCCACTCGGTGTTCCTGTACCACGCCATCCGCGCCGGCATGGACATGGGCATCGTCAACGCCGGTCAGCTCGAAGTGTTCGACGAGATTGATCCGGCGCTGCGCGACGCCGTGGAGGACGTAGTCCTTGACCGGCGCGCGGATGCGGCTGACCGGCTGCTGACCATTGCCCAGGGCTTCCAGGGCGACCGGGACAGCGAGGAAGAGGCCGAAAGCTGGCGGGAACTGCCGGTGGCAGAGCGCCTGCGCCACGCGCTGGTCAAAGGCATCACCGCCTTCATCGAGGTCGACACGGAAGAGGCGCGGCAAGGCGCGGAGCGCGCCCTGCATGTGATCGAGGGCCCGCTGATGGACGGCATGAACGTGGTCGGCGACCTGTTTGCCAGCGGCAAGATGTTTCTCCCCCAGGTGGTCAAGAGCGCCCGCGTCATGAAACAGGCCGTCGCGGTGCTGGTGCCCTACATCGAACAGGAAAAGCAGGCCAACGAGGCCGGTGGCAAACCGCCCCGGGTGCTCATGGCGACCGTCAAAGGCGACGTGCACGATATCGGCAAAAACATTGTTGGCGTGGTCCTGCGCTGCAACAACTTCGAGGTCATTGACCTGGGTGTCATGGTGCCTGCGGACAAGATCCTGGACACGGCCATCGAACAGGACGTGGATGTGATTGGCCTGTCCGGCCTGATCACGCCCTCGCTGGAAGAAATGCGCCTGGTCGCCGCCGAGATGCAACGCCGGGGCATGAACCTGCCACTGATGATCGGCGGCGCAACCACCTCACCCACCCACACCGCGCTGCGCATTGAGCCGGAATACGATCAGGGCGTGTTCTGGGTCAAGGATGCCTCCCGCGCCGTTGGCGTAACGCGGCGCCTGGTAGACCCGGCAGCCCGCAAGTCCTTTCAGGATGAGACGGCGGCGAACTATGAACAGCTGCGCCAGCGGCGTGCGGCGGGCAGCTCGCGGCAAGCCCCGGTGTCGCTGCAAGCGGCCAGGGACAACGCCTTCCGCCCGGACTGGGATACCTACCGCCCGGTGGCGCCGGCCCGGCCCGGAATCAGCGTGTTCGAGAAGGTTCCGCTGCGCGACCTGGTGCCGTTTATCGACTGGACGCCCTTCTTCCAGTCCTGGGAATTGTCCGGACGCTTTCCCGACATTCTCGATGACCCGGAGAAAGGCCCCACGGCGCGCAGCCTCTTTGATGATGCGCAAAACATGCTGGAGCGGATCATCGCGGAGGAATGGCTGGAAGCCCGCGCCACGGTCGGCCTGTTTCCCGCCGCGTCCGCCGGTGATGACGTGTTGATCTATACGGACGAATCACGCAGCACGGTCCGCGAGCGCCTGTGTTTCCTGCGTCAGCAAAAAGCCAAAGCCGGGGGCAAGCCGCAGCTGTGCCTGGCGGATTTCATTGCACCGCGCAGCAGCGGCATCGAGGACCATATCGGCTTGTTTGCGGTGACCGCGGGGCTCGGCATCGAACCACACGTCAATGCGCTGGAGGCGGCCCATGACGACTACGGCTCGATCCTTCTCAAGGCCCTTGCCGACCGGCTTGCCGAGGCGCTGGCCGAGGCCATGCACCAGCGGGTGCGGCGCAACACCTGGGGCTATGCCCCGGACGAGGCGCTGAACACCGAGGAACTGATCCGGGAGGATTACACCGGTATCCGGCCTGCCCCCGGCTATCCCGCCTGCCCGGAACACAGCGAGAAGCGCAAGCTGTTCGACCTGCTGGATGCGGAATCCAACAGCCGCATGACGCTGACCGGGGGCTACGCCATGCTGCCGGCCGCATCCGTCAGCGGTTACTACTTTGCGCACCCGCAGAGCCAGTACTTCGTTCTCGGGGACATCCTGGAGGACCAGGTGCTGGATTACGCGGAACGCAAGGGCATGTCGCGGGAGGAGGTGTTGCGCCTGCTGCCCGCCAACACGGGCTGAACCGGCCGGCAGCCCGCCGGGGACCGGATGGCTACCAGATAATGTCGTCCGGCACGGGAAACTCTTCTTCTTCCGGGGCATCACCACCCAGGTCGGGGATGTGTTCCGGTGACAGCTGCCGGACCTGTTCCGCCAGTTCCGGCTTCACCACCAGGTAATCACCGCGCAGGAACACCAGCGCCAGCGCGCCCTCGTTGAGCAGCTTCAGCTGCGCCTCGTTGACGCGCACGCTGCGGATTTTTCCCTTGTAGAGAAAATTCCGTTTCAAGGCGCCCTCGCGGTCGTTCAGCGCCTGGTCCTTGAGCAGTTTTTCAATTTCCGTGTTGACCCGCCGGCGCTCCAGGTCCAGGGCGCGTTTTTCCGCCCGGGCCGCTTCGGCGCTGGTCTTTTCCTCTTTCTGCCGCGCGCGGTACGCCGCATCAAGCGAAATTTCCCCACCGGCATGGCTTGCCGGACGCTTGGCACGCCCGTCGCTACTGCCGCGGCCTTGCCGGGCCCGGGGCTTGCGCTTTTTGCCGGCCGGCTTGGGCTTTTCCTTGGCCAGGCCCAGGGCCAGCAGCTGGTCTTGCAGGGAATCACTCATGGTTCAGTACAGGATCAGGGGGCCTCAAAGGGGCCGCAAAACGGTTCCGGTCCCCTCAGGGGCGACCGATGGAATAGTAGGTGAATCCACGCGCCCGAACCACATCCGGGGGCCAGATATTTCGACCGTCAATGATGACCGCTTGCCGCATGAGCCCGGACAGCCGTGCAAAGTCCGGCGCCCAGTATTGCCGCCATTCGGTCACCAGGATCAGCGCGTCGGCGTCTACCGCCGCCGCGTAGGGGTCATCGACCAGTTCCAGCTGAGCGTGGGCGCCAAAGCGCTCCCGGACCGCCTCCATCGCCTTCGGGTCGTGCGCGCGGACCCTGACACCCGCCGCCAGCAGCCGCTCCAGCAGCACCAGGGCCGGCGCCTCGCGGATATCATCCGTATTGGGTTTGTAGGCCAGGCCCCAGAGCGTGACGGTCAGTCCTTCCAGCTGGTCTTGCGCATGGCGGGACAGCAGCTCAAACAGCTTGTGGCGCTGCCGCGAATTGACCGACTCCACCGCGCCCATGATTTCAGCCTCGTAGCCGGCGGCCCTGGCCGTGTGGGCCAGCGCCCGCACGTCCTTGGGAAAGCAACTGCCGCCATAGCCGGCGCCCGGATAGATAAAGGAGTAGCCGATACGTGGATCAGAGCCGATGCCCAGGCGAACCTTTTCAATATCCGCGCCCACTGCCTCGGCCACGTTGGCCAGCTCGTTCATGGTGCTGATGCGCGTGGCCAGCATCGCGTTGGCCGCATACTTGGTCAGCTCGGAGGAACGAATGTCCATGCTGAGCAGTTTTTCATGGTTGCGGTTGAAGGGGGCATACAGTTCACGGAGCTTTTGCTCCGAAGCCGGATCCTCGACGCCGATCACAATACGATCCGGCCGCATGAAGTCGGAAACGGCGACACCCTCGGCAAGAAACTCCGGATTGGACGCCACCGCGAACTCCAGGTCCAGACCACGCTCATCGAGTTGCGCCTGGATGGTCGCGCGCACCCGGTCACAGGTCCCGACCGGAACCGTAGACTTGGTCACCACCAGGAGCGGTTTCGTCAGCTGCTGACCAATCGCCTCGGCAACGGCGAGCACATGCGTGAGGTCGGCGGCGCCGTCCTCTCCGGCAGGGCGTGCCGACGGCGATCAGGACAATCTCCGCATCCTCGAGCGCTTCCGCGAGATCGGTGGTGAACCGCAGCCGGCCATCCCGCTGGTTTTCCTGCACCATGGGGGCAAGCCCGGGCTCGTAGATGGGAATCTCCCCGCGCCGCAGCGCGTCGACGCGGGCCGCATCGAGGTCCATGCACACGACGTGATGGCCGACCTGCGACAGCCCTGCTGCCGACACCAGGCCCACGTAACCACCGCCAATGACCGCTACACGCATTGCGTTACCCCTGCAGCGCCCTAACGCACATCGGCCCCGCAGGGCCGATGCTCGCAAAACGCTTCATGCAAGGCTTGAGGACCGGCCTCAGCCTTCGATATCCAGCAGCTCGACCTCGAAAATCAACGCCGAGTTGGGCGGAATCGGGCCACCGCCGGATTCGCCATAGCCAAGCTCCGGCGGAATGAAGAACATGAACTTACTGCCCACCGGCATCATCTGCAGACCTTCCGTCCAGCCGGGAATAACCTGGCCTACGCCGATGGAGAGCGGCTGACCGCGGGAATAGGAACTGTCGAACTCGGTTCCGTCCGGCAGCGAGCCCCGGTAGTGAACCGAAACCGTGTCAGAAGGACCGGGCATCGGGCCGTCACCCTCGGCAATCACCTGGTACTGGAGACCGGAGTCAGTCGTGATCACGCCGTCCATGCCGGCATTCTCAGCGAGAAAGGCTTCGGCCAGGGCGAGGTTTTCAGTGGCAATTGCTGCCTGGGCAGCCGCCTGGGCTTCCTGGCGCTGCATGATGTAAGCCTGGCGCACCGCCGCGGCTTGTTCTGCGGTCAGGGCCGTTTCCGTGCCCTCGTACACGGCGCGAATGCCGTCAAACAGCACGTCAAGATTCAGGCCTTCTTCCTGCGCCTTCAGCGAGCTGCCAATGTCCATGCCGAACATATAGCTCAGCTCTTTTTCCTTCGTATCCAGTTCCTGGGCCTGGACGCCGGCGGCGCCGACCAGTAACAGGGCTGCCGAAGCGGCAGATGCCCATGCTTTCATGAGTGGAGTACTCCTGTATTTAACCAGTGGTTTTTAGTCAGTGATGTTTAATCCGTGCCGCATTGTCCTAGACCCGGTGAGCCGTAGCAAGGGAAGAAACCTTTAACAAGATTCTGCCCGGAGCCTTGCACGGGACTTGCAACGACGGGGAATGGTGTTATACTTCACTACAACACCTAACTACACCGACCGGCACAACCGGCCGCGAAAGACCAGAGGAAGAAATCATGGCCAAGCTCAGAAAACGCGTTTCGCTTCGAATTCCGGACCGTATGGCGCTGGCTGTCGCCCTGGTGCTGACTGTAACGGCCGCCGGCAGTGTCATGCGCGACGCGCTGCACGACGACCTGATCAGGCCGAACCACACTGCCCCCAGCACGGTCATGCCGGTTGCAACGGAAAAAGTTGAACTCGACCCGACGTCGGATGACGCCACAGGCGCAAAACCGCTGACCGCCCGATTCCTTCTGTTCCGCCACGGCTGACCGGTTGCATGGTCACCCAGTGGAATGACAGTCAGCCGATTTACTGGCAATTGAAAGATCGCACCATCGCGATGATCCTGGACGGCACCCTGGCGGAGGGCGATGCCCTGCCCTCGGTGCGGACGGTTGCCTCGGATTTCCAGCTCAACCCCATCACCGTATCCAAGTCCTACCAGGCCCTGGTCGACGAGGGACTGGTGGAGAAACGTCGCGGACTGGGCATGTTTGTGTGCGAAGGCGCACGGCAGCAGCTGATCGACAGCGAGCGCCGCAAATTCATCGAAGAAGAATGGCCAGCAATGCTGGAGCGGATCACGCAGCTGGGACTGCAGCTGGCGGATCTGCCCGGACAAATCGCGCACAAGGAGAATGACAGCGATGACTAACGTGATCGAAGCCCGTGGCCTGACCAAGCGATACGGCCGTTCCGTGGCCGTGGACCACATCAACCTGACCATTCCCACGGGCCGTATTGTCGGGCTGATCGGACCCAATGGCGCCGGCAAGACATCGGCGCTGAAGGCGATGCTGGGACTGGCCAATTTTGATGGCGAATTGAAAGTGCTCGGTAAAGACCCCTCGAAGGAGCGCGCGTCGCTTATGGAGGATGTCTGCTTTATCGCCGACGTCGCGGTCCTGCCCCGCTGGATTCGGGTCCATGAGCTGATCGAGCTGACGGAAAAAATTCATCCGCGCTTTTCGCGGGAAAAATGCCTGCGCTACCTCGCCGAGACGAAGATCACCCAGCAACACAAGGTCAAACAGCTGTCCAAGGGCATGGTCGTGCAACTGCACCTGGCCATCGTCATGGCGATCGATGCGCGCCTGCTGGTGCTGGATGAGCCCACCCTGGGCCTCGATATCCTGTACCGGAAGTCCTTCTATACCAACTTGCTGAATGACTACTTCGACGAAGAACGAACCATCCTCATCACCACCCACCAGGTCGAGGAGGTGGAACACATCCTCAGCGACCTGATCTTTATCCAGGATGGGCGCATTGCGCTGGACTGCAGCATGGAAAAGGTGCAGGAGGACTATACGGAATTGATGGTGCGCACGGACCAGGCCGACGCGGCCCGCGCCCTCGGTCCGCTGTTTGAGCGGGTGCTCATGGGCCGGCATATTTTTCTGTTTAAAAATGCCGACCGGCAACAGCTCAAAGCGCTCGGGGAACTGCACACGCCCAGCGTGGCCGACCTGTTTGTGGCCACCATGAGCCAGGGAGAAGCTGCATGAACCGGCTGCTGGCGCTGATCCAGCGCGAATTCTGGGAAAACCGCGGGGCCCTGAGAACAACGCCCATCGTGATTGGCACGCTGTACATCATCGGCGCGCTGATGACCATTTTCACGACGGTGCACTTCGACAACAACCTGTACAGCTTCAAGGAGGCGGTGCGCGCGCTGGCCGAAGTGCCGGCGGAAACCCGCGGCGCCATCATGTATTCCAGCAACCTGCTGGGCGGCTCCCTGCTGTTTACCATCACCCTCGGCGTGGTGATATTTTTCTATCTGCTGGGCGCGCTCTACGATGACCGGAAAGACCGTTCCATCCTGTTCTGGAAATCACTGCCCGCTTCCGACACGATGACGCTGCTGTCGAAACTGATCACGGCCATGGTGGTCGCCCCGCTGATTTTCTGGGTGGTCTATGTCGCCACGCAAATCATCACGCTGCTGATTGCCTCTGCGCTGGTCATGTACGCGGGTGAGAACCCCTGGACCCTTTTTCTGGCCCTGGGCCAACCGGTCAAAGCCTGGTTTTTTGTGCTGGCCTCGTGGCTCGCCCATTCGGTCTGGGCCTTGCCCGTTTATGGCTGGCTGCTGCTCGTATCGGCTTTTGCGCCGCGTATCCCGCTGCTGTTCGCGGTGCTCCCGCCCATCGTTGTCGCCGTGCTGCAGGTGTGGATCAAGTTCCTGGAAACCTTCACGTTCAGCGGGAACCTGTTCGGCATCATCGGCAAGTGGTTTGCCAACAGCCCGCTGATCCTGTCCGCAGATGAAGGCCCGGATAAGGTCATTGTCAGCCTCGGGGTTCCCCTGACGGAAGATTTCGACAGCGCCGTCACCCTGGGCAATATGCTCGACCGCCTGTTCAGCCAGCAGATGCTGGTCGGTCTCGCGGTCGCCGTGGTCTTCCTGGCCGGCGCCCTGTGGTTCCGCACCCGCGCCACCGACAACTGATGGTTTTAACAGCGGCCGGCCCGTTCCCGGGGCCGGCCGTCACCCTGCCCTGATTTATTCCTTGATGCCGCCGCGCGTCAGTTCCAGCGGATCGAGCAACTCGCGCAGCTTGGCCTCGTCAAGGTCCGTGGTTTCCAGCGCGACATCCAGGATCGGCCGACCCTCCTTGTAGGCTTGCTTGGCGGTTGCAGCGCCGAGCTCATAGCCAATGACCGGGTTCAGCGCGGTAACCAGGATCGGGTTACGCTCCAGCGCGCCCTGGATGCGGTCCTCGCGCACGGTGAAGTCCCGGATGGCCGAGTCAGCCAGGGCGCGACTGATGGTGGAGAGTATGCCCAGGCTTTCCAGCAGGTTACGGGCCACCATGGGCAACATCACGTTGAGCTGGAAATTTCCGGCCTGGCCGCCCACGGTAACGGCCGCATCGTTGCCAATCACCTGGGCGCAGACCATGCAGGTGGCCTCGGGAATGACCGGATTCACCTTGCCGGGCATGATCGAAGAGCCCGGCTGCAGGGCGGGCAACTCGATATCACCGATACCGGCGAGGGGGCCGGAATTCATCAGGCGAAGGTCGTTGGCGATTTTCATCAGGCTGCAGGCGTAGGTTTTCAGCTGTCCCGAGAGCTCCACGGCCGCATCCTGCGAGGAAATCCCCTCGAAGTAATTTTTCGATGATTTAAACCGAAAGCCGCTGGATTCCCGCAGGGCCCGGGCCACCAGCGGGCCGAAATCCGGGTGCGCGTTGATTCCGGTACCCACCGCTGTACCGCCGAGTGGGAGCTGGCGAACCCGCTTCAGCGCGCTCTTGACGCGCCGCATACCGGAGTCCACCTGGGCGCTCCAGGCGCCGATTTCCTGGCCGAAGGTCACCGGCATCGCATCCATCAGATGCGTGCGGCCGGTCTTGACCACTTCTTCCAGGGCGCGGGCCTTGCCGTCCATCACGCCACGCAAATGGGTCATGGCCGGCAGCAGCTCTTCGCTGGCCACCAGGCAGGCGCTGACCTGGATTGCGGTGGGAATCACGTCGTTGGAGCTCTGCCCCATGTTCACATGATCATTCGGGTGAACATCGACCGTGCCGTCGGCGGAAGCCAGGTGGGCAATCACCTCGTTGGCGTTCATGTTCGAGCTGGTGCCCGAGCCGGTCTGAAACACATCGATGGGAAAGTGTTTGTCGAACTCGCCGCTGGCCACGCGCCGGGAAGCGGCGATGATCGCCGCGCTGCGCTTCTCGTCGAGCAGGCCCAGGTCACGGTTTACCCTCGCCGCGGCCTCCTTGATCAGCCCCAGGGCCCGGATGAAGGGCCGGGGCATGGGCAGGCCGCTGATGGGAAAATTCTCCACGGCCCGCTGGGTCTGGGCGCCCCACAGGGCCCAGGCAGGCACCTGCAGTTCTCCCATGCTGTCGCGCTCGGTTCGGGTGGCGTTATCGTGCTGTTCACTCATCAATCTGGACTCCGGATTTTTTTCGGTGGTCGGGCATCAATCGCCCGCGATCGGGCGCCCGCAATTTCGCGGCCTATTATAAGCGCCAGCCGTTCGTCCTGGCGCCCCCCGGGGCTGAAGCACACCCCGGCCGCGGTGTATCATTAGCGCCCTCAAATCTGAACCGGCCGGCCTCGCTGGCAGCAACCCAAAGGCGCGCCTAATGGACCTCTCTTCCCTGACCGCAGTGACATCAGTCGACGGGCGCTACGGCGCCAAAACCGGGTCCTTGCGACCGATCTGCAGCGAATACGGCCTGATACGCTATCGCACGATCATCGAGGTGCGCTGGTTCCAGGCCCTCGCCGCCCACCCCGACTTCGCCGCGTTGCCCGCCCTGGATGCGGCCGACAACGACTTCCTGGAAAGTCTGTTGGCGGGTTTTGGCGAGCGCGAGGCGCTGCGGGTCAAGGAGATCGAATCGGTCACCAACCACGACGTCAAGGCAGTGGAATACTTCCTCAAGGAGCGGTTCGCCGCCCAGCCGGGCCTGGCGGCGCGCGCCGAGTTTTTGCACTTTGCCTGCACGTCCGAGGACATCAACAACCTGTCCTACGCCCTCATGCTGCGCGACGCACGTGACCAGGTCCTGTTGCCCGCCATGGACCAGGTGCTGGCGGATCTGACGACGCTGGCCGGCGCCCACGCGGCCCAGCCGATGCTGTCACGGACCCATGGACAGACCGCCTCCCCCACCACCCTGGGCAAGGAACTGGCCAACGTGGCCGAGCGACTGCGCCGGCAGCGCGAGCAGTTCGCGGCCCAGCCGATACTGGGCAAAATCAACGGCGCGGTCGGCAATTTCAATGCCCACGTGGCCGCGGTTCCCGGCCTGGACTGGCCCGCCCTGGGTGAGCAATTCGTTGAGTCGCTGGGCCTGGATTGGAATGCCTTTACCACCCAGATCGAGCCGCATGACTGGATTGCCGAGTACTGCCACACGCTGCTGCGTGAACAGACGATCCTGATCGACCTGTGCCGCGATCTCTGGGCCTATATTTCCATCGGCTACTTCCGCCAGCGCACCGTCGCCGGGGAAGTGGGCTCATCGACCATGCCGCACAAGGTCAACCCGATTGATTTTGAAAATGCGGAGGGCAATTTCGGCGTCGCCAACGCGCTGCTGGCGCACCTGGCGGAAAAACTGCCGATTTCACGCTGGCAGCGGGACCTGACCGATTCCACGGTCCTGCGAACCCTGGGCACGGCCCTTGGCCACGGCGTGATTGCCCACGCCTCGCTGCGCAAGGGACTCGGCAAACTCGAGGTCAATGCGGAGCGACTGGCCGAGGACCTGGACGCTGCCTGGGAAGTGCTCGCGGAGCCGATCCAGACGGTGATGCGCCTGCACGGCATCGAAAACCCGTACGAACAGCTCAAGGCCCTGACCCGCGGCAAGAAGATCACCCGCGAGTCCCTGGCCGATTTCCTGAGCGCACTGGAACTGCCGGAGGACGTGCGGGCCGATTTGCTGGCCATGACCCCTGCCGGCTATACCGGCCTGGCCGCCGACCTGGTCGAGCGCCTGGGCAGACGCTGAGCATGCAGGCGCCGCTGGGCGAAATGGATGCGCAGACCTTTCTGCGCGATTACTGGCAACAACGCCCCTGCGTGCTGCGCGCGGCGCTGCCGGACTTCCAATCGCCGCTGGACGGCGACGACCTGGCCGGCCTGGCCTGCGAGCCGATGGCGGAGTCGCGCCTGATCCATGGCCCGGATGCCGACGATCACTGGACCTTGCAACACGGTCCCATGGAAGAGTCCGATTTCGCCGCCCTGGGCGATCGCAACTGGACGCTGCTGGTCCAGGACGTGGAAAAACATTACCCGCCCCTGCAGGAGTTGCTGGACCGTTTCCGCTTTCTGCCGAGCTGGAGACTGGATGACCTGATGATCTCCTTTGCCGCGCCCGGCGGCTCTGTTGGCCCACACGTGGATCAGTACGATGTTTTCCTGCTGCAGGCCGAGGGTCGAAGGCACTGGTCGATTGCTGAAAACGCTCCGCTGGAACGACGCGCCGACACACCCATCGACATGCTGAGCCGCTTTAACCCGGAGCAGGAATGGACGTTGGAGCCGGGCGACATGCTCTACCTGCCGCCCGGCGTTGCGCATCATGGCGTCGCCCTGGATCCCTGCCTGACCTATTCGGTGGGCTTTCGCGCACCCAGCACGGCGGACCTGGCCATGGCCCTGGGCGAGTGGCTCGCACAACAAGCTGATGATGGCGGACGCTACCGTGACCCGGAACTGCAGGCCTGGCCAAGGCCGGGTGAGATTGCGGGCAATGAGCAGGCCCGTTTTCGTGCGCAGCTGGAGCGCGTGATGGCGGACCAGGCGCACTTTGCCGAATTTCTCGCGGCCTTCATGAGCCGGTTCCGCCAGGCCCATGAGCCGACGGCCGGCCCCAGGCCACCCGACAGTGAACAGTTGAACCGGGCGCTGCGCGGCGGGGCGCAACTCCAGCGTCACCCCTGGGCGCGCGCCGCCTGGGTCGCGGGGCCGGGGCAAGGGGCGATACTCGGCATTTCCGGACAGACCCACCACTGCAGTATCGCCCTGGCGGAGGCGCTCTGCGCCCCCGGCGTTCTGCAACTGCCGGCGCCACTGGACGATGCGGACCGGGAGGTTTCAGCCGCCCTGCTGTCCAGCGGTCAGATTCTGCTGGAGGACTGAAGGCCGGCGGCATTTTCGCCGCTCGGAAAATCTGATATATCACAGCCCGTTTTCCTTTATTCCTGAAACCAAACCGCTATAATGAGCGGCCACGCCACCGGCCGGCCCCGGCCGCCTGTGTCGCATCTCCCGGCGGGAGAACACACTCCATTCACAGTAATTACGGGTTACAGCGTGAGCGCAAAGCTTCAGGATCTCTACAACAGTTCCCAATTCAACGGCGGGAACGCCGCCTACATTGAGGCCTTCTACGAAGACTGGCTCGATGATCCGGCCAGCGTTCCGGACCAGTTCCGCGCGCTGTTCGAATCCCTGCCTGACCGGCCAGGAGGGTGAGCGGGGACATCTCGACATTCAGGAACAGTTTCGCAATTTGCGGCCGGGCTTTGCGCCCGCCACATTGACCGGCGCCGGCGGCTACGAGGACTACAAGCAGGCCGGTGTCATGCGCCTGATCAATGCTTACCGGGTCCGCGGTCATGAAAATGCCCGCATCAATCCGCTGGGCGTTCCGCACCACGAGCCGGTTCCCGACCTGGAAATCGGTTTCCATGGCCTGGACGAGAGCGACCTCGACCGGGAATTCAACACCGGCTGGCTGGCCGCGCCGGACCGCATGAAGCTGCGCGATATTGTCGCGCTGTGCCGCAAGGTCTACACCGGCAGCATCGGCGCCGAATTCATGCACATTGTCGATACGCCCAAACGGCACTGGCTGGAAGAACGCCTCGAAGGCTGCGGCGGTGACTACCAGGTGAGCAGGGAAGAAAAGCTGCGCATCCTGGAAATGCTCACGGCAGCAGAGGGCCTGGAAAAGTTTCTGCACACCCGCTACGTCGGCCAGAAGCGCTTCTCGCTGGAAGGCGGGGAAAGCCTCATTCCCCTGCTGCACGAAACCATGCAGCACGTCGGCGCCAACCGGGTCGAGGAAGTGGTCCTCGGCATGGCGCACCGCGGGCGCCTGAACGTGCTGGTCAATATCCTGGGCAAATCGCCGTCCATGTTGTTCGACGAGTTTGAAGGCAAGCACGATTACGATCCACGCCGCTCCGGTGATGTGAAATACCACCTGGGTTTCGCCTCGGACATCGAGACGCCCGGCGGCAATGTGCACATGGCCATGGCCTTCAACCCCTCGCACCTGGAAATCGTCAACCCGGTGGTGGCCGGTTCGGCACGGGCCCGGCAGGTGCGCCGCGGCGATGACAACCACGACCAGGTCATGCCGATCCTGATGCATGGCGACGCGGCCTTCGCCGGCCAGGGCGTGGTTATGGAACTGTTCCAGATGTCCGAGACCCGCGGCTTCGCGGTCGGCGGCACGCTGCACATCGTGATCAACAACCAGGTCGGATTCACAACCAGCAATCCGGACGATGCGCGCTCGACGCTTTACTGCACCGCCATCGCGAAGATGGTTCACGCCCCGATTTTCCATGTGAATGGCGATGACCCGGAAGCGGTGCACCACGTCATGAAAATCGCCTGTGACTTCCGCGCCCGCTTCAAGCGTGACGTGGTCATTGACCTGGTCTGCTACCGCCGCCACGGCCACAACGAGGCCGATGAGCCGGCTGCGACACAGCCGCTGATGTACCAGAAAATCCGTGGCATGAAGACCACCCGCGCCAAGTATGCCGACCAGCTGGAACGGGAAGGCCTGATCGAGGCGGGTTACGCCCAGAAGCTCATGGACAACTACCGCGCCAGGCTCGACGAAGGTGAGCAGGTCGCCAACGTGGACTCAAAGGCCCGCACCAACGAGTACGCCGCCAACTGGCACGACTACCAGCTCGACGGCCCGGTGCCCGAGACCCACACCGGCGTGGACAAGGCTCATGCGACTGGTCTTGCGCGCCAGATGACCGAGCTGCCTGAAGGCTTCAAGCTGCACGCCCGCGTGCAGCGCATCGTCGACGACCGGCGCAAAATGAGCGAGGGCGAGCTGCCGATGGACTGGGGCTTTGCCGAGACGCTGGCCTACGCCACCCTGATTGACCAGGGTCACAGCCTCCGGCTGGTGGGCCAGGACTCCGGCCGTGGCACGTTTTTCCACCGTCACGCGGTATTACACAACCAGGAAGACGGGCGGACCTATACCCCGCTGGCGCACATCAACCCGAAACCCCACGTCTCGGTGATCGATTCACTGCTCTCCGAGGAGGCGGTCATGGCCTTCGAATACGGCTACGCGACCGCGGCGCCGGAGACCCTGGTGATCTGGGAAGCACAGTTTGGTGACTTCGCCAACGGCGCCCAGGTGGTCATTGACCAGTTCCTCGCCGCCGGTGAGACCAAGTGGGGCCGGCTCTGCGGCCTGGCCCTGTTCCTGCCGCACGGTTACGAGGGCCAGGGGCCCGAGCACTCCAGCGCCCGCCTGGAACGTTTCCTGCAGCTGTGCTCGTTCGGCAACCTGCAGGTCTGCGTGCCGTCGACACCGGCGCAAATCTTTCACATGCTGCGCCGCCAGATGCTGCAGCCGACGCGCAAACCGCTCGTGGTCATGATGCCCAAGAGCCTGTTGCGCAACAAGGCGTCGACCTCGGACCTGGACCTGGTGGAAAACGGCCGGTTCCAGTTGGTCATTGACGACCGGAAAGTCAAAAAACCCAAGGCGGTCAAGCGCGTCGTGCTGTGCGCCGGCAAGGTCTTCTATGATCTGGACAGCCGGCGTGACGAGGAAAAAATCACCGACGTTGCCCTGGTCCGGGTGGAACAATTGCACCCCTTCCCGGATCGCGAACTGGTCGAAGTACTCAGCCGCTACCCGTCACTGGAAGAGGTCGTTTGGTGCCAGGAAGAGCCGAAGAACCAGGGTGCCTGGTACCAGATTCGCCATCACCTGCGCGAACGGGCCGGCAAGGAACGGCGCCTGTATTACGTCGGCCGCCGGCGCTCACCTTCGCCTGCCACCGGTTATTTTTCCGTGCATGTCGCGGAGCAGGAAAAACTGGTCGACGACGCGCTGAACTTCGGCAAGGGTCAGCCGGACTGAGCCACAGCGCGCCGACCAACAACATGAACCGGCGGATTGCGGTCGCATGACCGGCGCCGGATGTCCCCGGGCTGAAAATCAGCCCCGGGCGCTGACACAGCACCATTAATTGATATTGATCAGAGGATCACCATGAGCACAGAGATCAAAGTTCCCGTTCTGCCAGAGTCTGTCGCCGACGCCACCGTCGCGGCCTGGCACAAGAAACCCGGAGACACGGTTCGTCGCGACGAGAACCTCGTGGACCTGGAAACGGACAAGGTGGTACTCGAGGTGCCCTCCCCCGTTGACGGCATTCTGAAGGAGATCGTGAGCGACAGCGGCGCCACGGTGACCAGCGATGAAGTGCTCGGCGTCGTGGAAGAAGGCGACATTGCCGAGGCGCCGGCGGAAGCAAGCGACAAGGCGTCCGCCGAAGAGCCGGCGGCAAGCCCGGCTGCAGAGAAAAGTACCGAACCAGCGGCCGATACGGGCAAACTCAGCCCGGCAACCCGGCGCATCGTGGAGGAAGAAGGCGTTGACCCGGCGGATGTTCCCGCGAGCGGCCGCGGCGGCCGCCTGACCAAGGGCGACGTGGTCAACTACATCAAGCAGGGTGGGCCGGCGGGTTCGCGCGCCGAGGAGCGCGTGAAGATGACGCGCCTGCGCACCACGATCGCCAAGCGGCTTAAGGACGCGCAGAACACGGCGGCCATCCTGACCTCCTTCCAGGAAGTGGACCTGCACGCGGTGCAGGAACTCCGCGCCCGTTACAAGGAAGACTTCCAGGCCACGCACGGCGTGAAACTGGGACTGATGTCCTTCTTCGTCAAAGCGGTTTGCGATGCCTTGTCGAAGTTCCCGGTGGTCAACGCCTCCCTGGACGGAGACGAGATCGTCTATCACGGCTTCATGGACATCGGCATCGCCGTCTCCACCGAGCGCGGGCTCATGGTGCCGGTGCTGCGCAATGCGGAAAGCATGAGCCTGGCCGGGATCGAGGCGGGCATTCGCAATTACGCCACCCAGGCCCGGGAAGGAACAATCAAGCTGGAAGACCTGCAGGGCGGCACTTTTTCCATCACCAACGGCGGAACCTTTGGCTCCATGCTGTCTACGCCGCTCCTGAACCCGCCGCAAAGCGCGATCCTGGGCATGCACAACATCAAGGACCGTCCCGTGGTTGTTGACGGCGACATCGTGGTGCGCCCGATCATGTACCTGGCCCTGAGCTACGACCACCGCATCATCGACGGCAAGGACTCGGTGCAGTTCCTGGTCGCGGTCAAGCAGGCGCTGGAAGACCCGGCGCGCCTGTTGCTGAACCTCTGAGCACGGGCTTTTCAAGAAACCCCGGGGCGCCGCCGCGCTGATGCCGGCGCCGCTCCTGAATCGAACAGCAGGAACGAACAATGTCTGAACAATTTGATCTGGTGGTAATCGGCGGCGGGCCGGGCGGTTATGTCGCCGCCATCCGTGCCGCGCAGCTGGGGCTTAAAACAGCCTGTGTCGAAAAGTACGTTGGCAAGGATGGCAAAATGGCCCTGGGTGGTACCTGCCTCAACATCGGCTGCATACCTTCCAAGGCCTTGCTCGATTCCAGCAAGCATTTCCATCACGTGCAGCACGATTACGCCAGCCATGGCATCAATGCCTCCGACGTGAGCATGGATGTCAGCCGCATGCTGGCGCGCAAGGACGAGATCGTCAAGAAACTGACCGGCGGCGTAAGCATGCTGTTCAAGGCCAACAAGATCACCTCCTTCCACGGCACGGGCACCCTGCATGCAGGCCGCCGCGTCGAGGTGACTCCGGCCGACGGCGGCGAGGCGGTGATGCTGGAGGCAAAAAACGTGATCCTGGCCTCCGGCTCCGTCCCCATTGCAATTCCGAACGTGGAGTTCGATGGCGAATACATCGTGGACAACGTGGGCGCACTGGATTTTCCGGAAACCCCGGAGACGCTGGGTGTAATCGGCGCCGGCGTTATCGGCCTGGAGCTCGGATCGGTCTGGAACTGGCTTGGCGCCGAAGTCACCCTGCTTGAGGCCATGCCTGATTTCCTGGCCGCCACGGATCCCGACATTGCCAAACAGGCCCAGCGCATCTTCAAGAAGCAGGGGCTCGATATTCGCCTTGGCACCCTGGTCAAGGGCGCGGTAGTGAAAAAGGGCAAGGTCGAGGTCACGATCGAAGACAAGGATGGTGAGAGCAAGCTGACGTTCGACCGGCTGCTGGTCGCCGTCGGGCGCCGCGCCTTTACGGATGGATTGCTGGCGGACGACAGCGGCGTCAAGCTCACCGAACGCGGCCAGATCGAGGTCAATGAGAACTCCCAGACCACTGCGGAACACGTCTGGGCTGTCGGCGACTGCGTGCGCGGCCCGATGCTTGCCCACAAGGCCTCGGAGGAAGGCGTTGCCGTCGCGGAAATGATTGCCGGCAAACCGGCCCATATTCATTTCGATACGGTGCCCTGGGTGATCTATACCGATCCGGAAATTGCCTGGGTTGGTAAAACCGAGCCACAGCTCAAAGAGGAAGGCATCGACTACAAGGTCGGAACCTTTCCCTTTGCCGCGGCCGGTCGCGCCCTTGCCAGCGGCCAGACCGATGGCCTGGTCAAGGTCATCAGCGACGCGGAAACCGATGAGCTCCTCGGCGTGCACATCATCGGCGCCGCTGCCTCCGAGCTGATCGCCGAGTGCGTGGTCGCCATGGAGTTCCATGGTTCAGCGGAGGATCTGGCGCGCATCGTGCACGCGCACCCGACCATGTCCGAAGCGATTCACGAGGCCGCGTTGCACCTCGACGGGCGGGCTATTCACCGCTCCAACTAGGCGCGACTGCCGCTCCGGCACCCTCCCGCGCAGTCTGCGTCCCCGCTACGGCGCGCCCTGACCAAACCGGTCGGGGCGCGAGATTTCACGCGGGGCGTCCCGCTTTCATCCATGTGCTGATATTATCTGGACGGTTGATCATTCCGGAGCATCCATGTCACAGATTCCCGACCAGTTTCAGGCCTTTCGTATCCACAACGACAGCGACGGCTATCGCTCAGCCGTGGAAACGGTTTCCCTGGATGAGTTGAGTCCCGGTGAAATCACCATCCGGGCGCACTACTCCAGCGTCAACTACAAGGATGCGCTGGCCGGGACCGGCAAGGGAAAAATTGCCTCCGTGTTCCCCATTAACGGCGGTATCGACGTGGCCGGCGAGGTGGTCGAGTCAGAGTCGGACGCCTTCAAGGTTGGTGACCCGGTCCTGGTTACCGGCTGCCGCCAATCCCAGCAACGCGACGGTGGTTACAGCGAATATCTCAGGCTGGAGGCAGACAGCACGGTGGCCATTCCACCCGGCCTGACCCCTCGGGAGGCCATGATTATCGGCACGGCCGGGTTCAGCGCGGCCCTGGGGCTCTATCGCATGGAGGCCAACGGCCAGCGTCCTGACATGGGCCCGATCCTGGTCACCGGCGCTACCGGCGGTGTCGGCAGTTTCGCCATCGATATCTTCACCACGGCAGGTTACGAGGTCCACGCGATCACCGGCAAGGTCGGCGAGTTCGACTACCTGGAGCGCCTGGGCGCCACGCAGTGCATTTCCCGGCACGACCTTCACTGGGGTCAGAAACCACTGGAGAAGGCGCGCTGGGCCGGCGCCTTCGACAATGTCGGCGGCGACATGCTCAGTGGGCTGACCCGCGTCATCGACCAGTACGGCAACATTGCCTGCTGCGGCCTGGCCGGTGGCATCGCGCTGCAGACCACGGTGATGCCGATGATTCTTCGCGGGGTCAGCATCATCGGTATTTCTTCAGAGAATTGCCCCTATGATATCCGTGCTAAGCTCTGGGAGCGCCTGGCGGGACCATGGAAACCCACCCACCTGGAACAGATCTGTCAGCGTGAGCTGACACTCAGTGAACTACCGGCGGCATTCGAGGCTATGCTCGCCGGCGAGACCCTGGGACGAAGTGTCGTCAAGCTCTTGTAATGTTAATTAGCGAAAGTTCTTCCAAATGACTGAAATGTAGGGCATACTGGCCCTACCCTTGTAGGTAATACAACAAAAGGCTCGAATATGGCCAAAGTATTGATAGTCGATGATTCACAAATCTATCGCTTCAAACTGAGGAAACTGGTCGAAGCCAAAGGCCACGAGGCCCTCACCGCCAACAACGGTGAAGAGGCACTCCAGCTAGCCAGAGAGGAACAGCCCGACGTCATCCTGATGGATATCGTGATGCCGGGCATGAGCGGATACGAAGCCAAGCGATCCCTGGCGCGTGATCCCGCTACCACGCAGATCCCCGTGATCTTCGTCAGTTCGCGCAGTGCGGACAGCGACAGGATCTGGGGCATGCGACTCGGCGCAGCCGGATACGTGACCAAGCCCGTAAGTCCCGGGCAACTCGACCTGGCGATAGACAAGATTTTCGCAGCCTGAGACACTCAGGCTGCCTGACCCGTTTGACGCGCATTTCCGCGCGGGGCGCCCTGCCCCCGAAAGAAAATCAGCTCCCTGTTGGTGAAGACGTCACATTCTGCTGACGCAACCGCCCTATAATTCATCTTTTTCCGGCCCGCGCCACACTTGGCCCGTGGCTAAAATCAATGCAACAGGAGAACATCATGACCATCAAGGTCGGCGACCATATTCCCCAGGCCGTAGTAACCACCATGTCCGAAAACGGACCGCACCCCGTCGCTTCCAAAGACTACTTTGCGGGCCGCCGCGTGGTGCTGTTTTCCGTTCCCGGGGCCTTCACCCCGACCTGCTCCGCCCGTCACCTGCCGGGTTTTGTTGAGCATGCCGAAGCCCTCAAGGGCAAAGGTGTGGATGCGATCGCCTGCACGGCGGTCAACGACATCTTCGTGATGAAAGCCTGGCAGGACAGCGCCGGGGCCGATGCGATCGACATGCTGGCCGATGGCAATGGCGAGTGGGTTTCCGCCATGGGCCTGGAACTGGACGCCACGGGTTTTGGCATGGGCAAGCGCGGCCAGCGCTTCGCCCTGGTGGCCGACGACGGCGTGGTGACACAGCTGTTCGTCGAAGAGGGTGGTGATTTCAAGGTCAGCAGCGCAGAGTACGTGCTGGAACAGATCTGAAACTTCAGGCCGCCCCGGCGTCATCTGCCGGGGCGGCCTGCTGATTGGATTGCGGATCAGCCCGGAAGGGTCACTCCACCGCCTCTTCCGCGTCGTCACCTTCGGCTTCGATGCGCGCCATACCGACCAGCTTTTCGTTATCCGCCAGCCGGATCAGGGTCACACCCTGGGTGTTACGTCCCAGCACGGAAATTTCGTCGGTACGGGTCCGCACCAGGGTGCCGCCGTCGGAAATCAGCATGATGTCGTTTTCATCAGTGACCTGCAGCGCCCGGACCAGGGCGCCGTTGCGCGCAGAGGTCTGGATACCGATCACGCCCTGGCCGCCGCGCCCCTGGGGGCTGAATTCCTCGACCCGGGTCCGCTTGCCATAGCCGCGCTCGGTGGCCGTGAGAACGTCACCCTCGTCCAGCACGAGCATTGACACGACCTGCTCGTTCTTCTGCAGACGAATGCCGATAACCCCGCGGGTCTGGCGACCCATGGAGCGGACGTCCTTCTCGGCAAAGCGGATGCATTTACCGCTCGAGGAGAACAACATGATGTCCTGCTCTCCGTCGGTAATCGCCACGTTCACGAGTTCGTCGTCGTCATCCAGGCTGATGGCCCAGATACCCGACGCCCGCGGACGCGAATAGTCCTGCAACGGCGTTTTCTTGACCACGCCCTTGCGCGTCGCGAAGAACACGTAGTGCCCTTCCTGGTATTCGCGCACCGGCAGCACCGCGTTGACGCGCTCGTCCTTTTCCAACGGCAGCAGGTTGACGATCGGCTTGCCGCGCGAGGCGTGGCTGGCCTGGGGCAATTCGTAGACCTTCAGCCAGTGAATCTTGCCGCGGCTGGTAAAACACAGCATCGTATCGTGCGTATTGGCTACGAAGAGCTGGTCGATAAAATCCTCTTCCTTCACCTTGGTGGCACTTTTGCCCTTGCCGCCACGCCGCTGGGACTGGTAGCGGTCCAGGATCTGGGACTTGACGTAACCCCCGTGCGAAATCGTGACGACCACGTCTTCCTCGGTGATCAGGTCCTCGAGGCTCAGGTCGAGGCGCTGTTCGATGATCTCCGTGCGGCGCTCGTCGTTGTAGTTTTCACGAATTTCCTCGAGCTCTTCCCGGATCACCTGCATCAGGCGTTCCGGATCGGAAAGGATTCGCAGCAGCTCACGAACGGTCTCGAGGATTTCCTCGTACTCCGTCGTCAGCTTTTCCTGCTCCAGGCCGGTCAGGCGGTGCAGGCGCATATTGAGAATTTCCTGGGCCTGGATGTCCGACAGCTGGTAGCCATCGCCGTGCAGGCCGTACTGCGGGTCCAGGTCTTCCGGACGCGACACTTCGCCGCCACCCTGCTCAAGCATCGCCGCCACCAGTCCCGGGGCCCAGCGGCGCGCCACCAGGGCTTCGCGGGCATCCGCAGGCGTCGGCGAGGCCTTGATCAATTCGATCATCTCGTCAAGGTTGGCCAGGGCAACGGTCAGACCTTCCAGCACGTGGGCGCGGGCGCGTGCCTTGCGCAAATCAAACAGGGTGCGGCGGGTAACCACCTCACGCCGGTGACCGACAAAGGCCAGCAGGACTTCCTTGATGTTCAGCAGGCGTGGCTGACCATTAACCAGCGCCACCATGTTGATGCCGAACACGTTTTGCATCGCCGTGTGCTTGAACAGGTTGTTGAGCAGCACCTCGGGCACTTCGCCGCGGCGCAGCTCAATCACCACCCGCATACCGTCCTTGTCAGACTCGTCACGCAGCTCCGTGATGCCCTCGAGTTTCTTCTCCTTCACCAGCTCGGCAATTTTCTCGAGCAGGCGCGCCTTGTTGACCTGGTAGGGCAGCTCGGTGCAGATGATGCTCGGCTTGCCGTTACTCTCATCCATCTCCACGTGGGTGCGTGCACGCAGGTAAATCCTGCCCCGGCCCGTGTGATAGGCGTCGTGGATGCCCTGGGCGCCGTTGATCATCCCCGCGGTCGGGAAATCCGGTCCGGGCATGATCTGCATGATGCCGTCAATATCGAGATCGGGGTTTTCGATCAGCGCGATGGTGGCGCTGATCACTTCGCCCAGGTTGTGCGGCGGGATGTTGGTCGCCATACCCACGGCGATACCGGCCGAGCCGTTGATCAGCAGGGTCGGCACCCGGGTCGGCATGACCAGCGGCTCATGCTCGGTCTCATCGTAGTTCGGCCCGAAATCCACCGTTTCACGGTCGATATCGGCCAGGATCTCGTGGGCCAGGCGCGCCATGCGCACCTCGGTGTAGCGCATGGCCGCGGGCGCGTCGCCATCAACGGAACCGAAGTTACCCTGGCCATCAACCAGCATGTAACGCATGGCAAAGGGCTGGGCCATGCGCACGATCGTGTCGTACACCGCCGAGTCGCCGTGCGGGTGATATTTACCGATAACGTCACCGACCACGCGGGCGGATTTCTTGTAGGGCTTGTTCCAGTCGTTGTTCAGCTCGCTCATGGCGTAGAGAACCCGCCGGTGAACCGGTTTGAGACCGTCCCGGACATCCGGCAAGGCGCGCCCGACGATGACGCTCATCGCGTAATCGAGGTAGGACTGGCGCATCTCGTCTTCGAGGTTGACCTGCAGAATTTCCTTGGCGAGTTCAGCCATGGGCAGCACTTCTCCGATTGGTATACACGTTGTTGTTTTCTATGTTCTTTCTGAGCAGGCCGCGGGAACCAAAACCGGCGCGTCAGAAGACTGGAATCAAGCCGAAAATTATAACACAAGCGGCCTTTTTACGAGGCGTTCGCGCTGCGCCGCAGCGGACCGGAACCCCGGCCCACCATGCCCCCGTCACCGGGCCGTTTAATCGTGGCCCTTGCGCCGGTATGATGAGCGCTTTCCTGAACCGGACGGAGTTGATCATGACCTCACGGATTGGAGCACTGCTGATCCTCATTGCCCTGCTTACCCTCGCATTCAGCACACCGCTGGCCGCGCAAGACGACAAATCACCCCGCGTGGCGATCAACACCACCATGGGCACCATCGTCCTGGAACTGTATCCAACCCAGGCGCCGGAGACGGTGGCGAACTTTATCCAGTATGCCAACGACGGGTTTTACGAGAACACCGTCTTCCACCGGGTCATCAGCTACTTCATGATTCAGGGCGGTGGCCTGACGGCGGACATGATGCCCAAGCCGACACGCAAGCCGATCAAGAACGAGGCGGACAACGGCCTGAAAAATCTGCGCGGCACCGTCGCCATGGCGCGAACTGCGGATCCGGATTCGGCCACCTCGCAGTTCTTTATCAACGTGGAAGCCAATCCTGAGCTGGACTTCAAGAACAAGAACGAACCGCGCGGATGGGGCTACGCGGTCTTCGGCCACGTGTTGGAAGGCATGGACGTGGTGGACAAGATCCGCTTCGTCAAAACCAGCGCCAACGATGTACCGCTGGAACCGGTAGTGATCAACTCCGTGGAAGTGTACTGAGCCTGTGAGCACCCTGTTCATTTCCGATCTGCACCTGGATGATCAGCGCCCGCTTGCCACCGGGGCGTTCATGGAGTTTCTGCAGAGCGATGCGTCCGGGGCGTGATGCCCTGTATATCCTTGGTGATCTTTTCGAATACTGGCTGGGCGACGACGCCCCGACCCCGGTCGGGCAGGCTGTAGCCGGCGCTTTGGCCCAACTGGTGAAAAGCGGTGTGCCGGTGTACTTCACGCATGGCAACCGGGATTTCCTGCTCGGCGAAACCTATGCGGCAGCGGCGGGCATGACGCTGCTGGCGGAAGAAACGGTCATCGACCTGTATGGTGCGCCAACCCTGCTGCTGCACGGTGACTCCCTGTGCACCGATGACGTGGTGTATCAGCAGATCCGGACCATGCTGCGCGACCCGGCCTGGCAACAGGACTTCCTTGCCAAGTCACCGGAAGAACGCGTCGCCTGGGCCCTGAAAGCCCGGGAGATGAGCGCCGATCACAAGGACGGCGTCGCCATGGACATCATGGACGTGAATGCCGGCGCGGTCGCCCAGGCCCTGCAGCGGCATGATGTCAAGCACATGATCCACGGCCACACGCACCGGCCGGCCGTGCACGAATTCAATGACACGCAACGGGTGGTTCTCGGGGACTGGTACGAGCAGGGCAGCGTCCTCACCGTATCACCGGAGGGACTCAGCCTGGACGCCCTGCCCTACGCCATGACCTGATCGTCTCAGGGACGGTAACCGGCCCGCACCACCAGCGGCCAGGTCACGCGCCGGGTGGCGATATCCTCGCCCCAGGCTGCCCTGAGGGGCTCACGAAGCAATTTCAGTGGATCTTCGCCATTGGCGGCGCGATACCGTCGCACCGCCGACCAGGTATCGATATAGGCCAGGTAGTCATCCAGCGTCATGATGCTGACCAGGGGCATGTCAGGAACATCCAGTTCTTCGAAAGGAAACGACAGGTCCCGGTACCCCTGCTCCACGTGCACGCGCTCGGGCGGCCAGTAGGGTCCGATCACCTGGTCGTAAAAAGCTTCCACCAGGGCATCAACCACCGGGTCGATGCGGTTGAGCTGGTAGGTCCACGCAGCCAGCAGGCCGCCGGGACGCAGAACCCGGCGGGCTTCAGCATAAAAGGCCGGAAGATCAAACCAGTGCAGCGCCTGTCCGATGGTGACCAGGTCAACGCTGGCGTCCGCCAGTGAGCAGGACTCGGCGGGTTCAACGCTGAACGAGACCTGTGGCGGTCCTGAGGCATGCGCCAGCTGGGCGCGGCTGGCGTCGGTGGCGTGGACCCGCTCAAAGTGCAGCGCCAGGGCCCTGGCCGCCTGGCCGTTGCCGGTTCCCACATCCCAGGCCAGGCCCCGTGCGGGGGCGTGTTCCGCGAGCCATTCGAACAGGGCGCCGGGATATCCCGGGCGGGCTTTTGAATAGGCGCCGGCGTGACCGGAGAAGTGATCCTTGAATTTCATCAGTGGTTGGTCCGGCCCCTGCCTCAGAGCGCTCCAATTGCCTCCAGTTCGTGTTGTGAAAAGCCCGCCGCAGTGCGCGCCGGTACGTTGAACGGGCCGCGCAGCCCGTCATCGAAACGTTCATGCAGCAGCCGCAAAAAAGTCTGGTCCGGATCCACCCCCGCCCGCGCACAGCAGTAATGGAACCAACGTGTGCCGATCTCCACGTGGCGCACCTCCTCGGCGAGGATCACTTCCAGGGCTGCGATGGTCCGGTCATCACCCGCCTGTTGCAGACGTTCAATCATGCCCGGGGTCACGTCCAGACCCCGCGCCTCCAGCACCCGTGGCACCAGCGCCATCCGCTCCAGGCAGTCATGGGCGGTGCGCACCGCCATGTCCCACAGGCCATTGTGGGCGGGAAAATCACCGTAGGCCGCGTCCAGCTCGCCAAGCCGGTCGTCGAGCAGGCAAAAATGCCGCGCCTCGTCGGCCGCGACGGACAACCAGTCCAGGGTGAAGTCCGCCGGCAGGTCGCGAAACCGCCAGGCCGCATCCAGGGCGAGGTTGATTGCGTTAAATTCGATATGGGCGATCGCGTGAACCAGCGCCGCACGGCCTTCCCGGCTGCCCAGCCGTCGCCGCGGCACCGCCTGCGGGGCCACCAGCTCGGGACGTAGCGGTCGACCGGGGTCCCCGATGGGGGGCGCCGCTGACCCGGGCGGCCTGGCAAGCCCGTCACGCTGCACCTGCTCCCACAGTTCGCTCACCGCCGCGCTTTTCGCGCGCGGATCGTCCATGACGATACACTCGGCGATGGCCTCGAAGGGGACTGGCATGGGCCTGGCTCGCGAAGTCTGGTGACAATCCGGCATTATATCCCGCCCGCGGTTGGCAGCGGCATAAACCTTGCAGGTGAAACGCCGGTCGCACAGTGGGATTAACACGGTTTTAAGCGCCAGCTGGCATCATTGGAATCATGAGCGCAATTGCCCTCGAAACGCCGGTATTCCGCGACATCAGTGACCGCCGCAAGCGCATGCCGGCGAATTTCATCCTGTTGGCGCTCCTGCTCCACCTGCTGCTCCTGGGCATTCCATCGGACAAGGAGCCGCTTCCCGCCCCGCCGTTGGAGGTCGCATTGCAGTTCGAGACCCCGCTGATCGACGTTGCCCCTGAGCCCCTCATCGTGCCGCAGGAGCCGGTCGAAATGGCTGTTCCTGACCAGGCCGAGGCGCCCGACCAGGTAACGCCGGCGACCCCGGCCCGCGCAGACAACCAGGAAGCTACCCTGACGCCTGCGCCGGCCGGGTTGCCGGTTGAACCACAGCAGGAACCGGTCCCGGATCTTGTGCGGGCTGAATTGCTCGAGGCCGTTGCCCGCATGGACTGGGGTGAACCGGAAAAGTCACAGGGATTGGCAAGGGAAACCCACTCTGAGACCCTGCAGCGCCTCGCCCGCCCCGTGCTCCCCGGGCAAAGCAACGCCTTTGACGGCATGACCGCTCCTTCCGAGGTCGAGATCATGGACCGCTGGCTGGAGCCCGGGGGTGCCCAGCGGGTGGTCATTCGCACCCCGGATGGCAAGACCTACTGCGGACGCCAGGAGGCCATGGATGCCATGCGGCCCTGGTTGACGATGCCCATGATGTTTCATGGCTGCGGCGGGGGCGGTAAACGGTCAGGAAACCAGGACTGGCGTAACAATTAGCGAAATTAACCGGTGGACCTGCATGCCGCTGTATCGTAACTATCTGTTTTAACTGTATTTATAAACTGGCACGCTTTCTGCATATTTTCTTGTGTAACCATTCAGCAAGGAGAAACGGCAATGAGCAGAGGTTCCTGCGGCAACGTGCTGGCGGCCCTGGCCAGCTTCTTTATCCCCGGACTGGGGCAACTCCTGCAGGGGCGCTGGCTGCTGGCCGGCTTCATGTTCCTTATGACCATTGTGCTGTGGATGATTCTGCTGGGCTGGATCATCCATCTCTGGTCCATCATCGATGCGGCCCTGTACGAACCACCCTACCGGGAACGCTGGCGCGAACGCCGCTACTACGCCTGAACGACACCTGGCGTTAACAGCGCCCGCCGACAGATCGTCGGCGGGCGTCAGGGGCTCTGCTAGAATGCGCGCTTCGTGTTGTCCAGGTAGCGATTAACCATGTTCTACAAGCCCCTGCTCTACCCGCTGCTGATCCAGGTGGCGCTGACCTTTGCCGTGCTGTCGATCATGTTTATCAAGCGCCTTGCCGAGTTCGCCAAAAAGCGAATCGACCCGCAGCAGGCGCCAACCCGGGCCCACGTCAGGGAACAGCTGACCGACTCGGCTTCCGCCGCCGACAATTTCCAGAACCAGTTCGAATTGCCGGTTCTGTTCTTCGTCGCCGTTCTGCTGGCCATCACGCTATTGCTGCGCGACCCGTTACTCGCGGCATTTGCCTGGGCTTTTGTTTCCTTGCGCATTCTTCACGCACTGGTGCATGTGTCCTATAACGCGGTCATGCACCGCTTCTATCTTTTCGCCTGCAGCACGATTGCACTGCTTGCATTATGGGTCCGCCTGGGCTGGCTGATCGTCCTGCAGTAATGCGGATCGCCTAGAACGCGGGCCCGTGGCCGGAATCCTGGGGTAAGGACCAGTCCAGCGGCGCATCCCCCCGGCTCTGCAGATACTCGTTGGCGCGGGAAAAGTGCCGGCACCCCAAAAAGCCGCGGTGGGCGGACAGCGGCGAGGGATGCGGCGCGGTCAGCACGCAATGCCGCCGGCGGTCGATGATCGAGCCTTTTTTCAGCGCGTAGCCGCCCCAGAGCATGAACACCAGGCCATCCCGCTCCGCATTCAGCACCCGGATCACCACGTCGGTGAACTGCTCCCAGCCTTTGCCCTGGTGGGCGCCAGCCTGGCCACGCTCAACCGTCAAGACCGCGTTGAGCAGCAACACGCCGCGATCCGCCCAGGACTGCAGACAGCCGTCATCGGGCGCCGGGATGCCCAGGTCCTGCTCCCGCTCCTTGAAAATGTTCTTCAGCGAGGGGGGCACCGGCAAACCCGGTTGCACGGAAAAGCACAGTCCGTGGGCCTGGCCGGGGCCGTGATACGGGTCCTGCCCGAGGATGACCGCCCGCACCTGGTCAAACGGCGTGCTGTTCAGGGCATTGAACCACTGGGCGGGCGGTGGATAGATGGTCGCGCCGGCGTGTTGGCGCTCGCGCAGAAAGGCGCGCAGGTCCACCATGTAGTCCTGCTCAAATTCGGGACCAAGGCGGTCAAGCCAGGCCTGCTGCAGGCGCACGGGGCGTTGGGGTTCGGGGTTGTTGGCGCTCATGACGGCTTGAATTCATGCGGTTCAGCCCAAGTTAGCATGACAAGTTACCCCGACAAAGCGCTACCGAACGCAAGGAATAACATGCCCATCGAAACCGACGTCGTGATCATCGGCGCAGGCCCCTGCGGCCTGTTCCAGGTATTTGAACTTGGCCTGCTGGACGTGCGGGCGCATGTCGTTGACGCCCTGCCCCAGGTAGGCGGCCAGTGCACCGAGCTGTACCCCGACAAGCCCATCTACGATATTCCGGCCCTGCCCGTGGTGGGCGCCCAGGAACTGGTCGACCGGCTGATGGAGCAGATCAAGCCTTTTGACCCGCAGTTCCACCTGGCCCAGACGGTCACGGACTTTGAACCGCGCGACAACGGCAGGTTCCTGCTGCGCACCTCGAAGGGAACGGAATTCGATACCGCCGCGGTCGTCATCGCCGCCGGGCTTGGCGCCTTCCAGCCGCGCCGGCTGAAGGGCGCGGAAGCCTTCGAAGACCGGCAGGTGCATTACCGCATCCGCAATCCGGAGGAACTGGCAGGCCGGGACATCCTGATTCTCGGCGGCGGTGATTCAGCCCTGGACTGGGTGATCGAACTGCACGACAAGGTCAACAGCATGACCCTGGTTCACCGGCGGCCGGAATACCGCGCCGCCCCGGCCTCGGTAAGCCGGATGCAGGAACTCGTGGCGGCAGGCAAGGTGCGGGAACTGCACGGCATGGTGCGGGAGATCCTGGTCGAGGGCGACACCTTCCGGGGGCTCAAGGTGGTTGACGATGAGGACCAGGCACATGAGCTGAGGGCCGATGCAGCCTACGTCTTCTACGGCCTGTCACCCAATCTCGGACCGATTGCCGACTGGGGCCTGGAAATTGACAAGCGCCAGCTCCCGGTGGACACCGAGAAGTTCCAGACGTCGATGCCCGGCGTGTACGCGGTCGGGGACATCAACACCTACCCGGGCAAGAAAAAACTGATCCTGAGCGGCTTCCACGAGGCGGCGCTGGCCGCATTCGCGATCAAACACCAGCTCAATCCGGAGCGGAAGGTTCACCTCCAGTACACGACCACCAGCCCCATCATGCACCAGCGGTTGGGCGTTAAGGACTGAGCCCGTAAAGCGGACGGACCGCCGGGCCTCAGCCCGGCGGCTCCAGGCGCGCCATTGACTCCAGTTCCGCTTCGATTCGTTCAAATACCCGCGCGTACTGGTCCGGCGCCGGCAGGGTCGTGATGCGGAAATGGTCCCGGTAAGGCACGTTGAAGCTGCTGCCCGGAGTCAGCAGCACGTGGTGGTTTTCCAGCAATGACAGGGCAAAGGCCTTGTCGTCAAAGCCCGGCACCAGCGCGGTATCTACCCGCACGAAGCCGTACATGGCGCCACGCGGCTCGACCAGGGACAGGAACCGGCTGCGTTTAACCCCGTCAATCATCGCCTGGCGCGATTCGAACAGCCGCCCCCCGGGCGCGGTCAGCCGTTGTATGCTCTGCTGCCCGCCGAGCGCTGTCTGCACCGCCCATTGCCCCGGCACATTGGCGCACAGGCGCAGGGACGCCAGCATCTCGACCGCGTGCAGGTAGTCCCTGGCCCCGGAGCGCTCCCCGCTGAACACGGCCCAGCCGATCCGGTAGCCGCAGGCGCGGTATACCTTGGACAGTCCGCTGAGGGTTACGCATAACGTGTTGCTGACCAGGCTGGCCAGCGGCACAAAGCGCGCGTCGTCGTACAGCATCTGGTCATAGATTTCATCGCTGAACACCACCAGCTGGTGGCGTTCAGCCAGCCCGGCGATGGCGCGCAGCGTTCGCTCGCTGTAGACCGCGCCGGTGGGATTGTTGGGGTTAATGACGACAATGGCCCGCGTGCGCGGCGTGATCAGGCGCTCAATGGCCTCCGGATCAGGCTCAAAGCCATTCTCCGGCGTACACGGGTAGTACACCGGCGTGGCGCGGTTCAATACCGTGGAAGCACTCCACAACGGGTAATCCGGGCTCGGCAGCAGCACCTCATCACCCTCATTGAGCAGGGCGCGCAGGCACAGCTCGATCAGTTCGCTGACACCATTACCGATAAAAACATCATCGGCGGTCACATCCAGCACACCACGGCTCTGCTGCTGCATGACCACGGCTTCCCGTGCCGTGAACACCCCTTTCTGGTGGCAATAGGCTTCGGACTGTCCCAGGTTTTCGATCATGGCCAGGCGCAGCGTTTCCGGCGCCCGGAAGCCGAACAGGCCGACGTTACCGATATTGAGCTGGATGATTTCGAACCCCTGGCGCTCAAGCTCCAGCGCCCGCAGCGCGAGGTCCCCGCGAATCTCGTAGCTGACGCCCTGGAGCGCATTGTTGGTGGCGATCGACTTGGCCGTCATGGTGACGTCTTCCTGCGGCAAACCGGGGATGCTAAGCGATTAAGGGCATCAGGGGAATCGCCTGCCCGCCATCGAGCCGTGCGCTGGAATCCGCGCGATCATTTACAATTTGTCCATGATGCCACCGCCGCCGCGCCGCTGAGTCATGACCGATCCGAGCCCTCCCTCGGCGGAGATCCTGCGCGCCCTGGAGCAGCATCAGCACGGCAACCTGGCGGCGGCCCACCGCGTTTACCGGGCAGTGCTTGCCCGCGACCCCGGGGACTTCCACGCCAACCTTTATCTTGGCACCCTGCTCCACCAGTCCGGGCGCAGCGCAATGGCCGAACCCTTCCTGGAACAGGCCCGCCGGACCGCCCCGGGGATCCCGGATTCCTGGGTGAACCTGGCAATCGTCTGCCAGGCGCTGGGCAAGCCGGACCAGGCCCGCTCGCACTTTCAGCACGCACTGGAGCTGGACGATTCCATCGCCAGCGCCTGGCTGGGCCTGGGCAAGCTTGCCCAGGCCGGCGGCCGGCCGGAACAAGCCCGGGATGCCTACGAGCGCGCCCGGACCTGCGAACCGCAAAGCCCCGTCCCGCTTTACAACCTGGCCACCCTCTACCTGCAACAGCGACGCTACCGTGACGCGCTGGCGGCTGCCGAACGCGCCCTGGCCATCGCGCCGGACCTGGCGGAGGCCCTCGGCGTGCGCGCCGATGCACTGATCAACCTGGGCGATAGCGAGGCCGCGCTGGCGGCTTGCCGGCAGGCCCGGCGCCTGCGCCCGGACGATGCCAACCTGGCGTATACGGAGGGTTTGGCGCTGACGGAACTGGGCCGGGTGACCGAATCCCTGGCGTGCTTTGAAGCCGCAACCGGACTGCAACCCGACCATGGGGGTGCACTGTCGGCAGCGCTGTTCTGCCGGCGGCAGCTGTGCGCCTGGGACGGCACGGATCGCCTGCTGGAGCGGTTCCGGAACGGCATCCGCGCCGGAACCGAAGGACTGACGCCCTTTTCTTTTCTGGCCGAAAACAGCAGCCGCCGGGAACAGCTTGACTGCGCCACGCTCTGGGCTAAGCAGTGGCGCGCGGAGCGGACGCTGCGCGGGCCGGCATCGACGCGGGACCCCGGGGACCGGCTCACGATCGCTTACCTGTCCGCCGATTACTACCGTCATCCGACCGCCTACCTGGCCGCGGGGCTGTTCGAGGCCCATGACCGGGACCGCTTCCGGGTGCTGGCCTATTCCAACAGCCGGGACGACGGCAGCCCGGTCCGCGCCAGGCTGGAAAACGCCTTCGATGAATTTATCGACATCCGGCAGCTGTCCACCCATGCGGCCGCGGAGCGTATCCGCGCTGACGGCGTGGACATTCTGATCGACCTCAAGGGCCATACGCTGGAAGCAGCCACCGGCGTGATGGCCCTGCGCCCGGCGCCGGTGCAGGTTCAGTACCTTGGCTATCCCGGCACGATGGGCGCGCCATTCATCGACTACCTGCTCGGCGACCACCGGGTGACGCCTGCAGCACACCAGGCGGATTACTCGGAACAGCTGGTGCAACTGCCCTGCAGCTACCAGGTCAACGACCGGCAGCGCCCGCTGCCCCCGCCCGTGACAAGCCGCGGGGAGCATGGCCTGCCGGCGCAAGGCTTGGTGTTTTGCTGCTTCAACAACGCCTGGAAGTTTCAGCCGGACACCTTCGCCAGCTGGATGGAAATCTTGCGCGGCGCCCCGCACAGCGTGCTGTGGCTGCTTGGACGCCATTCCGCACCGGAAGTGGCCCGCAACCTGCGCGCGATGGCGGCGGACGCCGGGGTAGATCCGGCACGGCTGGTGTTCAGCAAATCCCGGCCCCTGGAGGCCTACCTGGAGTTGTACCATCACGCGGACCTGTTCCTGGACAGCTGGCCCTACAACGCGCACACCACCGCCTCGGATGCCTTGTGGATGGGCTGCCCGGTACTGACGCTGGCGGGTGACACCTTCGCATCCCGGGTCGGGGCCAGTCTGCTCGCGGCCTCCGGCCTGGAGCAGATGATTTGCGACACCCCGGCCGGCTACCGGGCACAGGCGCTTGAACTGTCACGGCATCCGCAACGCCTGGCGTCTCTGCGCAAGCAACTGGTCGAGGGGCGGGACCGCAACCCGCTGTTTGACACAGCGGCCACGACCCGGCACATCGAGGCGGCCTATGCGGAAATGTGGCGTCGCCACCTTGCCGGGGAAACGGGTGGATTTGCCGTCCCGGTGAACACGGACGACGGGTAGACCGGGGCCGGCACGGGCCGGCCCCGGGTGCCGGGATCAGTCAGCGGGTTTGACGAACTTCAGGGTCATGCGGTTGGATTCACCGATGGCCATGTAGGCGTCGCGGTCCTGCTCACCAAGCGCGAATCCCGGCGGCAGGGTCCAGACCCCCTCGGGATGATCGGCGGTATCCAGCGGGTTGTTGTTGACCGGACTGGAGCCTTCAAAAACCAGGCCCGCGCCTTCGGCCAGCGCTTTCACGGCGCTGACGGGAACATAGCCCATGGCGGCACTCTCCGCGGGATCACTGCCCTCCGGGGCCTGGTGCTGCACTACCCCGAGCACGCCGCCCGGCTTGAGCACCCGCGCGAACTCCGCGAACACGGCATCTGCAATGCCATCACCGATCCAGCCGTGCACGTTGCGGAAGGTCAGGATCAGGTCGTAGCTGGCGGCATCGCCCAGGGACGCGGATTCCGGCGGTGAATAGGCCACCACGGCGACCTGGTCGTAGATTTCGGGGTTGGCGTCGAACTTGCTCTGCAACTGTGCCGGCAAACTATAACGGTAATCCGGCTGGCCCTCGACATCCTGGTCCCAGTTGGCGATCACAAACTGGCCATGCCCGCGAATCGCCGGCGCGAGGATTTCCGTGTACCAGCCGCCGCCCGGCCAGATCTCGAGCACGGTCATGCCTTCTTCGAAGCCGAAAAACGACAGGGTCTGTGTCGGGTGACGGTATTCATTCCGCTCCCGGTTTGCCGCGGAGCGATGTTCACCGACGGATGCGGCGGACACGCGCTCGGGGTAACTGTCCTGGGCAAAAACCTGTGCGCTCGCGAGCACCAGGGCGCCGGCCAGAAAATGCTTCATCATGTTTCGATCTCCTCTGCGGTTTTGGGTTTCTGAAATTCTCAACGCTTGCAGCCTAAAGGTTCGAGTCCGGCGCGGCCGGCTTGTCGGCCCTGGGTGCCGCAGTGGCTTCGGCAACCCTGTCGCGCAGCGCGTCGATCATGCGGGATACATGCTGGGGCGACCGCGTCTTGCGGGCGAACAGCAGGTACAGGGCCGGCACCACGAACAGCGTAAACGCCGCCGACAGGGTCACGCCGTAGACCACCACGATCCCGATGGGCTGGCGGGATTCCGCACCGGCGCCGGTGGCCAGCAACAGCGGCAATGCCCCAAAGGTGGTGCAGGCGCTGGTCATCAGGATGGGCCGCAGACGCACGGACGATGCCTCGAGCACGGCGTCGCGCAGGCCCATGCCGCGGTCGCGCAGCTGGTTGGCGAACTCGACAATCAGCACCCCGTTCTTGGCGGACAGGCCGATCAGCAGAATGGCGCCGATCTGGCTGAAGACATTGATGCTGCCACCCATGACCCACAGGCCCAGCAGCGCGCCGGACAGGGCCAGGGGCACGGTGACCAGGATGATCAGGGGGTTGACGAAGCTCTCGAACTGCGCAGACAGCACCAGGAACACGATGAGCAGGGCCAGCGCAAAAGTCAGGTACAGCGAAATACCCGGACTCCAGGAAGTCCTTGCTCTCGCCGTCCCAGCTGAGGCGCGCACTGCGCGGCAGGGACTGCTTCCGCCACTTCGGTCAGGCGGTCGATGGCCTCCCCCAGACGGACGCCTTCCGCCAGGTCAGCGGTCAGCGTGATGGCGCGCATCCGGTCGAAACGGTTCAGCTCGCCGGGGCCGGCATTCTCATCGATGCGTACCAGGTTGGACAGCGGCACGAGCTCGCCGGTCTGGGCGGAGCGGACGTACAGGTTGGTCAGGTCCTCCGTGCTGGAGCGGTCCGAATCCTTGCCCTGCAGGACCACGTTGTACTCGCGCCCGCGGTCGACATAGGTGGTCACCACCCGCGAGCCGAGCATGGTCTCCAGCGTGCGCCCGATGGCGGACAGGGAAACGCCCAGGGCTCCGGCCCGGTCACGGTCCACGCTGATGTTCATCTGTGGTTTGCGCTCCTGGTAGTTGCTGTCCGGGTCCTTCAGCTCCGGCATCTGCTCCATTTTGTGCAGCAGGATGTCCCGCCACTCCTTCAGGGTCTCGTAATCCGGCCCGCCAAGCACCAGCTCGATCGGTGAACCGCCGCTGCTGACGCCGAGAGCGCGCGAGGTCCTGCCGAAAGCCCGCGCGCCGGCAATGCCGGACAGCTTTGCATTAAGCCGTGTGGCAAGTTCAAGGTCCGATTCATCCCGGTCATCCCAGTGGTTCAGCAGCACGATCAGGCGTGGAGCTGTTGACCGCTGCACTGCCCCAGCCGCCGGGCAGGCGCGTCAGGTAGCGTTTGACCGGCTTACCTTCGCCGGTCTCCTCCGCCACGATCGCTTCCATCTCGCGGGTGAAGCGGTCGGTGTATTCCATGCTGGCGCCTTCGGGCGCGCGCAAGCTCATCCAGATCGAGCCGCGGTCCTCGTTGGGTGCGTACTCCGAGGGCAGGTGACGCGCCATCCAGAGCGCCGCGAACGTCAGGGCCGCAACGCTGACCACCACCAGCCAGGGAAACTGGAGCACCCGCCCCAGCGCCTGGCGGTATACCCCCATCAGGCGCATGAAAAAGTTATCGACCACCTTGGCCAGCCCCCGGCGAAGCTCCCGCCCGCTGCAGCAGCTTGGAACACAGCATCGGCGTCAGCGTAAGGGCAACGATGCTGGAAAAAATCACCGCCGCAGCCAGGGTGATACCGAACTCGCGGAACAGGCGGCCGATATTGCCGTCGATAAACGACAGCGGCACAAACACGGCCACCAGCACCAGGGTCGTGGCAATCACCGCAAAGCCGATTTCCCGCGAGCCATCCAGCGCCGCCAGCAGGGGCTTCTGGCCTTCCTCGATACGCCGGTAAATGTTCTCCAGCACGACGATGGCATCATCGACCACCAGGCCGATGGCCAGCACCAGGCCCAGCAGCGTCAGGATGTTGATCGTGTAGCCCATGGCGCCCATGACGATGAAGGTCGCGACCACCGAAACCGGCACCACGATGGCCGGAATCAGCGTGGCGCGGAAGGAACCCAGGAACACGTAAATGACCACCAGCACCAGCATCAGGGCCACCACGAGGGCCTTGTAGACCTCGTCCATCGAGGCTTCGATAAACTCGGTGCGGTCGTAGTTGACCGACAGCATCATGCCCTCGGGCAGGTCGCCCTGGGCCCGTTCGAGCTCCTCGCGCACGGCCCGCGAGACCAGCACGCTGTTGGCCTTCGACAGTTGTTCAATACCCAGCGAGACCGCCGGCACGCTGTTGGAGCGGGCGATGGAGCGCTCGTTTTCGGCACCGACGCGCACATCGGCCACCTCGCCCAGACGCACCAGCTGGCCATCGGCGCCGCGCCCGATCACCAGGCGCTCAAAGTCATCCTTCCGTGGCGAAACCCGTATCGGTGCGCAGCGTGAATTCCCGCTGCGTGGACTCGAGGCGGCCGGCCGGCAATTCCACGTTCTCCGCGCGCAGGGCGGCTTCCACGTCACTCACGGTCAGGCCGCGGGCCGCCAGGCTTTCCCGGTCCAGCCAGATGCGCATGGCGTAACGACGCGCGCCGGAAATGCGCACCCGGGCGACGCCGGAAACGGTTGAAAAGCGGTCCACCAGGAAGCGGTCGGCAAAGTCGGTAATTTCCAGGCCGTACATGCGGTCCGAGGTCAGGTTCAGCCACATGACCGACTGCGTGTTGCTGTCGGCCTTGGCGATCTCCGGCGGCGTCGGCCTCGGTGGGCAACTGGTCCACCACGCGGGACACGCGGTCGCGGACATCGTTGGCCGCGCCATCGATGTCCCGGTCCAGGGCAAACTCGATCCGGACGTCGGATCGTTCGTCGCAGCTGGTGGAGGTGAGTTTCTCAATGCCCTCGATACCGGATACGGCGTCCTCGATCACCTGCGTGACCTTGGTTTCCACGACCTCCGCGGACGCGCCACGGTAGCTGACTTCCACGGACACCACCGGCGAGTCCACATCGGGATACTGGCGCACCGGCAGCTTGGTCATCGCCGCCAGGCCAAGAATGACCAGCAGCAGGGAAATTACCGTGGCAAAAACCGGGCGCCGGACCGAGTGCTCCGAGATCATCATGAGGCCGACTCCCGGATCGTCACCGGCTGCCCTGCGCGGGCTTTCTGGGTGCCTTCCATGATCACGCGGTCACCGGGCTGAAGCCCGGCAAGAATTTCCACCTCGCCGGGACGTCGCCGGCCGGTGCGGACTTCGCGCAACTCCGCAATGCCCGCCGCATCGACCAGCCACACAAATTGCTGGCTGCGCTCCGGCACAATGGCCTGTTCCGGGACCATCAGGGACTCGAGGTCCTGGCGCAGCAGGCTGACCGTCAGAAACATGCCGGGCCGCAACATGCCCTCGCTGTTATCGACCTCGGAGCGGACCGTGACGGTCCGGCTGACCGGATCCACGCGCGTATCCACGGAGCTGACCACGCCATGGAATATCCGGTCAGGATAGGCCGCGCTGCGCGCGGTGACCTCAAGACCCGGCTCCAGCAAGGCGAGAAAGACCTCCGGCACGTCAAAATCCAGCTTGATGGAGGCCGTATCGTCCAGGGTGGTGATTACCGTGTCGGGACCCACAAGGCTGCCCGCGCTCACGCGCCGCAGGCCCAGGCGTCCGGCAAAAGGCGCGCTGATCACGGTATGCGCCAGCCGCGCCTCGGAGGCCGCTACCGCGGCAAGGTCCGCCTCGCGCCGAGCGGTAATCTCCGCGACTTCAGACTGGGCAACCACGTTGGTTTTATACAGTTGACTCAGGCGTTTGTACTGCGCTTCGGACTCCGCGAGGTTGGCGCGTGCTGCGGCCAGCTCAGCCAGCGGCTCAACGTTCTCCAGCTCTGCCAGCACCGTACCGGCTTCCACCAACTGGCCTTCCTCGAAGTTCACCTTCATGAGCGTGGCGCTGATCACCGGGCGCACCTCGATGGATTCGTTGGCGCGGGCATTGCCCAGGGCTTCAACAGACAGGGGAAACGATTCGAGTTCTGCAGTACTGACGACCACGGCGGGCGCATCACCCGGCGCCTGCGCCATCAGCATCGGGGACAAGAGCAGCATGCCCAGGAAGAGGAGTTGTTTCACGGGTTCACGCGTGCGCTGATGAAGGGGGGCATATTCTACCCGTCTTGAAGCTCAAGCACCCGTGAATTAACGGGTCAGTAATCCACTGAACCCGCGCACAACCCGGCAGCGCTGATTCACAGGCGAATCACGGTGCAGGCCCTACTCTGCCTCGGATGGGAAGTTCGGGCGCGAGCACGGTCCAGACGTTTTCGAGCAGGACCGGCTGCGCCTGCGACACTGGGATGAATACCATCGTCCTGCATCATGCCGTCCACCAGCGCGACGCCGTCCATGAAAAATGGCACAAGCAGCGCGTCGTAGGATTCGGCAAGCTCACCGTACAGCGCGTGAAAGCGCTCGGTATAGCTCTCGCCGTAGTTGGGTGGCAGCATGATGCCGGTCAGCAGAACCTCGGCGCCGGACGCCTGGCTCAGCTGGATCATGGTTTCAAGATTGTCCCGCGTAAGATCCAGGGAAAAGCCGCGCAGCCCGTCGTTGCCGCCGAGTTCGATAATGACCAGCCCGGCGCATGCCGTTCCAGCAGCCTGGGCAAGCGCGTCACCCCGCCCTGGGTGGTGTCGCCGGTGATGCTGGCGTTGACGACCTGCATGGCGTGACCCTGGTCTTCCAGCCGTTGCTCCAGCAGGCTTGGCCAGGCTTCATCCAGACCCATGTTATAGGCGGCGCTGAGACTGTCGCCGATCACGAGCACAACCGGCTCATCGGTGGCGAACGAGGGCGTTGCGAACAACAGGCCAAGCACCAGGGCACAGCATTTGGACAGGCGGTTAATGGAAATCATGGATACCTCTAACAACAAAACAAGACACAGTGGTGCTCAGCGCCCATAACCTCACCAAGCAGGTCAGCAGCCCGGAAGGCGAGCTGACGATCCTTGACGACGTCAGCTTTGATGTCGTCCAGGGAGAGACCGATTGCCGTGGTCGGTGTCTCCGGCGCAGGCAAGTCTACCCTGCTGGGACTGCTGGCGGGGCTGGATGTTCCCAGCAAGGGCCGCGTCATGCTGCAAAACCACGACCTGTCGCAGCTTGACGAGGACGGCCGGGCAGCCGTGCGCGCCGACCACGTGGGTTTCGTCTTCCAGTCTTTCCACCTGATTCCGTCCCTGACCGCCCTGGAAAACGTCATGCTGCCGCTGGAGCTGGTCGGACACCCACGCCCGGCGGAGGCCGCGGCTGCCGCCCTGAAGCAAGTCGGTCTCGAACCACGCAAGAGCCATTACCCGCGACAGCTTTCCGGTGGTGAAAAGCAGCGCGTCGCGATTGCCAGGGCCTTCGTAATCGACCCGAAGGTGCTGTTCGCCGATGAGCCGACCGGCAACCTGGATCAACGCACCGGCGAAACCATCATCGAGCTGCTGTTTCGCCTGAACCGTGAAACCGGCGCCACGCTGGTGCTGGTCACCCATGACCTGGACCTGGCGCGGCGCTGCAACCGCATTCTGTACATGGAAGCCGGCCGGCTGGAACGGGAAGAACGTGGCGCCCCGGCGCAAGCCGCGGCCACGCCGGACAGCAGGGCGGTCAACTCGTGAGCCAGCGGACCACCCCCTGGCGCCTGGCGCTGAGGTTGCTGGTGCGCGACTGGCGCTCCGGCGAACTGCTGGTGCTCATGGTCGCGCTGGTGATTGCCGTTACCGCGCTGACCGCGGTGGGCTTTCTGACCGATCGCATCGGCCAGGCCGTGGCCATGCGCGCCTCGGCCTCCCTCGCGGCCGACCTGCGGCTGTCATCCAGCGGACCGCTGCCGGCGAGCTACCTGGAGCTGGCCGGCGAGGAAGGCATTGCAACGGCGCGCGTGACCTCGATGCCCAGCGTGGTGTTTGTCAGATGACGTCAACACGCTGGCCTCCGTGCGCGCCGTCACGGACGGCTACCCGCTGCGCGGAACCCTGAAGATTGCCGACCGCCTGCTGGCGCCGCCGGCGGAAACCGACACCATTCCCGGCGCCCGGCGAGGCCTGGGGCGCCGCCAACCTGCTCGCCCGGCTTGGCGCCGACGTCGGCGATGAACTGGAACTCGGCCGCACCCGCCTGCGCATTACCCGGGTTCTCGATTTTCGTCCGGACGAGGGATTCAGCTTTGTCGACCTGGCCCCGACGCTGCTCATCAACGATGCGGACCTGGAGCGCCACCGGCCTGATTCAGCCCGGCAGCCGGGTCAGCTATCAGCAGCTGTTTGCCGGCGACCGGCGAGCCATTAGCGCGTTCCGCGACGCGCTGGAAGAACGCATATCGCGCAGCGAGCGCCTGCGTGACATCGAGGATTCCAGCCCGCAGATCCGCGAGCGCCATGGACCGCGCGGGACGTTTTCTGAACCTGGCCTCGCTGATCAGCGTCCTGCTCTCCGCCATCGCGGTGGCCATGGCGGCGCGGCGCTACTCGCACCGTCACCGGGACCGCGTGGCGCTGATGAAGTGCCTTGGCGCCTCCCAGTCCTATGTCAACCGGGCCAACGCCATCCAGTTGCTGGTGCTGGCCCTGCTCGGCGGCGCCGCTTGGCGTGGCCTTCGGTTTTCTCGGCCAGCAGGGGCTGTCGTTCCTGCTGCGTGATTTTATCGGCGAGACCCTGCCCTGGCCGGGCATGGCGCCGGTCTGGCTGGGCCTGGTGACATCGCTGTGCATCCTGGGCGGCTTCGCCCTGCCCGACCTGATGCAGATGGGGCGCACACCGCCGCTGCGCGTCCTGCGCCAGGACATTGATCCGCCGCCCCTGCGCTACGGCCTGGGCATGATTGCGGCGCTTGGTCGCGGTGCTCGCCCTGCTGGGCTGGATGGTGCGTGACGCCGGCCTGGTGACCGCGGTGGCGCTCGGCACCATCGTGACCTTCGCCGTGCTGGGCGTGGCCGGCTGGCTGCTGGTGCGCCTCATGCAGGGCTTCCGCGGCGCCGCCGGTGGAGCGTTCCGCTTTGGCCTCGCCAACCTCGCCCGGCGCGGCCGCGAGAGCATTGTGCAGGTCGTGGCTTTCGGCCTGGGCATCATGGTGCTGCTGGTGCTGACCCTGGTGCGCAGCGACCTCATGGACACCTGGCAGGCCAGCCTGCCGGTCGATGCGCCCAACCGCTTCCTGATCAACATTCAGCCGCAGGAAGTTGAGCCCATTGCCGAGTTCTTTGCCCTGCAAAACCTGGAAATCGAACCCTTTGTGCCGATGATTCGCGCCCGCATGACCCACCTGAATGGCGAGGATGTCACCCAGCTGACGTTTCGAAGATCCCGCAGGGCGAGCGCTGGGCGCGCCGCGAGGCCAACCTGACCTTTGCCGCGGAGCCCCAGCCGACCTACACGATTACCCGCGGCGAGTGGTGGTCACCGGAGACCGGGGCATTCGAGGTATCCGTCGAGGAGGACTTTGCCAGCGAACTGGGGCTTGAACTGGGGGACGTGCTGGACTTCGAAATCGCCGGCGAGCCGTTGCAGGTGACCGTGACCAGTTTCCGCAACGTGGCCTGGGACTCGTTCCGTCCCAACTTTTTCATGGTGATGACGCCCGCCGCGCTGCAGGACTACCCGGGCACCTACCTCAACAGCCTCTACCTGCCGGACGGCAGGGAGGACGCGACCCTGGAGCTGATGCGCCAGTTCCCCGCGGTGACTGTCATCGACCTGGACGCCATCCTGGGCCAGGTGCGGGACGTGATGGACAAGGCCGCCTTTGCGGTGCAGGCGGTCTTCATCTTTACCCTGCTGGCCGGCCTGGCGGTGCTGTGGGCGGCGGTCAATGCGACCCGCGACGAACGGGAGTTTGAGAGCGCCATGCTGCGCTCCATGGGCGCCTCGCGGCGAGCGCGTGCTGGCCGGCGTGGCCACCGAGTTCCTGGCCATCGGCGCGCTGGCCGGGGTGCTGGCGACTGCCGGCGCCACCGCTGCCAGCTACTTCCTGGCCACGCGCGTGTACGACCTGGACTACCAGTTCAACCTGGCAGTCACCCTGGCCGGACCCGTTGCCGGGCGCGCTGTTCGTGGGCTTTGCCGGCTTGCTGGCCACGCACAAGGTCATCAGCGCACCCCCGATAAACGTCCTGCGTTCGGCCTGAAACACCTGGCATCGCGCAAAAGCTCGCGCTCAGGGGCGGGTTTTCAGAAACTCGAACAGCGCGTTGATTTCCTCGTCTGTCAGATAGGCGTAGCGTTGCTGCGCCATGCCGACCTTTTGCGCCACGGGCAATTCCCCGGGACCGTTGCCTTGTTTCATCAGGCTGACGAATTCGAAACGGTCATAGTCATTCATGGCGCGCAGGCTCGGCACCCCCTCACCGTCACCTTCAAAATCGAGCCCGTGGCACTGGGTACAGGCGACCGTGGCAATGTACTCACCCAGCCGGCTTTCATTGCCGCGGAACGTTTCCCGCCAGGGTTGCTGAAAGCCCAGGACCGCCTGCGCCGGCAATTCGCCGGTCACCATGCGATAGCGGGTCAGCAAGCCATAGTCTTGTTCGGGCAGCCGGGCTGACTGCTCGGGATAGCCGCGGATAAACGCGAGAATGGCGGACAGTTCCTGGTCGGTCATGGCGGCAAAGGATGCGGAGGGCATGACGAACACGGACGTTCCATCTGGCTGGATTCCCTGGCGCACGATGGCCTCCAGCTCCGGCAGCGTGTGGGCACGAACCGAGCGCGTGAGATTGGGCGCCACAAGCCGGCCGTTCAGGGGATGCTCATAGATCACCTGCCCTTCCATCCGTTCGCCGTGACAGGCGTCAAAACAGCCATAGACCCTGGCCAGGCGCTCACCCTCCTGGATCGAATCGGCATCGGTCACGGCCACCAGCTGCCGCACATCGGGCACGTACTGGTGTCCGATGATGCCCATGCTCTTCACGTAGATGAATGCGGCCGCGAACCAGGCCAGGGTAAATGCCGCCAGCAGAACGGTTTTGGTCGAGCGGTTCAATGCGCCCCTCCTTGGTTTCGCTTCATCATAGCAAAAGGACAAGCCCGCACGACGCCGCGAATCGAGAGTGCTTAAAATGGGGCCTGTGCCCTCGGGGCCTGGCGCAGGCCCGGTCCAGGGCCGGAACCGCGACCCAGGGAGGGATGACCAGCAGGCCATGTTAAATTCAGAACAGGCAGGCCAGTTTGAACGTGACGGCTTCGTCGTCATCGAGGAGGCATTTTCACTCGCGGAAATTGCCGTGGTGAGGAACGCCATTGATGCGCAGGTCAAGGCGTTTGACCCGTCACAACACCGCAGCGTGTTCAGCACCACCGATCGTGACCAGGGCCGCGACGAGGTGTTTTTCCGTTCAGCGGAAACGGTGGAATATTTTCTCGAGGAAGGCGCCGTTGATGCGCAGGGCCGGCTCGACCGGCCGCTTGACCGGGCCATCAACAAGCTTGGTCACGCGCTGCACGACCATGTCCCTGAAATCGGAACGTTTTGCCGTCAGCCCGCTGTGGCCATGGCCTTCCGCCAACTGGGCCTGCGCAGCCCGCAGCTATGGCAGACCATGGTGATCTTCAAACAACCGGGCATCGGGGGCGAGGTGCGCTGGCACCAGGATGCAAGCTACCTGCACACGACGCCGTCCAGTGTCATCGGCCTGTGGATTGCCCTGGAGGATGCGGACCGCAACAACGGCTGCCTGCTGGTGGCGCCAGGTATGCACCGGCAGCCTTTGCGGGAGCGCTACCGGGTGGACTGGTCAAACCGCCAGGGCACCCTGGAAACCATCGATGAATCGGTGCAATGGCCCGTGGAACCAGGCTTCACGGCCCTGGAAGTGAAGGCCGGCAGCGCGGTGTTTTTCAGCGACCACCTGCCCCATGCCAGCACCGCCAACCACTCCGACCGCTCACGGACCGCCATGACGCTGCATGTCGCCGACAGCGAATCCCTGTGGGCCGGGAAAACTGGCTGCAGCGCCCGACCCTGGACCGTTTTCTGCTCAGGCGCCGGCGCCGCTCAACGAGGCGCAGACCGGGATTGGTGAAGGCAGCCCGCGTTTGCGCCGGCCTTATCACTGTCTTCTATCGTTTTAATCATATCTATCGATTTTACAAATTAATGGCCGCTTGCCACACTTGGCGCAGTTCAAAGGTTCAAAACGCCCTGCCCGGCCGGTGCACTCTCCCTGCCCTGCTTGAAAACAGGATGGAAGCGCCCAACCTAGCCGTGTGGGTCTAAATGTATTTTTCACCAGATAATGACAGGAGTGAGCAATGGAAATCCGTGTACCTGACGTCACGTTTAAAACCCGCGTGCGCGACGCCAGCATCGACGGCCCGAATCCCTTCCGCTGGCAGGATCGTCACCAGTGACGACATCTTCGAGGGTAAAAAAGTCGTCGTGCTGGCTTTGCCGGGCGCCTTTACGCCCGACCTGCTCCAGCACCCACCTGCCCCGCTACGAAGCCAACTTTACGACCAGTTCAAGGCACCCGGTATAGACGAAGTCTACTGCCTGAGCGTGAACGACGCGTTCACCATGTACCAGTGGGGCAAGCACCTGGGCGTTGAAAAGGTAAAACTCCTGCCCGACGGCAGCGGCCACTTTACCCGTGGCATGGACATGTTCGTTGACGAAAGACAACCTCGGCTTCGGTCTGCGCTCATGGCGCTACTCCATGCTGGTCGAAAACGGCGAAGTGGTTAAGCTGTTCGCCGAGGCGGGCAAGGAAGACGACTGCCCGACCGACCCGTTCGAAGTCAGCGACGTCGACACCATGCTCAACTACCTGCGCGGCTAACAGCAATACGCTGCCGCGGAACCGAACGGTTCAGCGCAAGATTGAAAAAGGCCGGGCTCGTCCCGGCCTTTTTCTTTGGGCACAGCACGGCCAAAAACTGCAGTTGACTTCGCCGCGCTGAAACGTGAGGCTTGTCCCGCTTACCGGAGGGCATGCCATGCGTTTTTCACCGATATCCACGTCTCATCCTGTTGCTTACAGGCGTCTGTTCAACCATCAGCTATGCGGCGCCGGATCCGGATCTGCTCGCCGGCTTCGAGGCACGCGCCATCGGCCCGGCAGCGGTGGGCGGCCGGATCACGTCCATCGACGTGGTCCAGGACGATCCGAATCACATGGTTATCGGGGCGGCTACCGGTGGGTGTCTGGATCACGGCAAACGGTGGCCTGACCTGGGAGCCGGTGTTTGACGATCAACCGGTCGCCTCCATTGGCGCGGTCGCCATCAACCAGTCGAACCCGGACATCATCTGGGTGGGCACGGGTGAAGGCAATACGCGCAACTCCACCTCCATCGGCGGCGGGTTGTTCAAATCCATCGACGGTGGACGCAGCTGGACCCTGGTGGGACTGGCCAACAGCGAACGCATCAACCGGATAGCGCTGCACCCCACGGACCAGGACACGGCCTATGTTGCAGCACTCGGAACACTCTGGGGCCCCAATACGGAACGCGGCATCTATAAAACCACCGATGGCGGCGCGAACTGGGAGCGGGTGTTGTTTGTTGATGAGAACACCGGCGGCACGGACATCAAGATGGATCCCTCGAACCCGGACAAGCTGATTGCCGCCATGTGGCAGTTCCGGCGCTGGCCCTACTACTTTGAATCCGGCGGTCCGGGTTCCGGTCTCTACCTGTCCCATGACGGCGGCGCGACCTGGGAACAGAAAACCCGGGAAGACGGTTTACCCAGGGGCGAGCTCGGTCGCATGGTGATCAGCTTTGCCCGCTCGGAGCCCTCGCGGATCTACGTCCTGGTGGAGGCCACGAAGAGCGCGCTGATCCGTTCCGACGACGGCGGCGAAAGCTGGACTGCCGTGAACGAAGAATACAATGTCGCAGACCGGCCGTTTTATTACTCCGAAGTGATCGCCGATCCGCAAAATCCTGACCGGGTCTACAACATGGCCACGCGTCTGCGCGTGTCGATCGACGGGGGGCGTAACTTCGAGTACAACCCGGTGATCAACTGCTGCGCGCCGGGCAACACGATTCACATCGACAGCCACGCGTTCTGGATCAACCCGGCCGACCCGGAACACCTGGTCATCGGCAACGATGGCGGTCTCGCGATTTCCCGGGACCGCGGGGCAAGCTGGCGCTTTGTCAGGAACCTGCCCCTGGCGCAGTTCTACCACGTTCGCGTGGACAACGAGATTCCCTACAACATCTATGGCGGACTGCAGGACAACGGCTCGTGGCGGGGACCCTCCGCGGTTCGTGTTCCCGGCGGCATCCGCAACCTGCATTGGCAGGAGGTGGGATTCGGTGACGGTTTTGACACGATTCCCGACCCGGAAAACCCCCAGAGTGGTTACGCCATGTCCCAGGGCGGTTTCCTGACCCGCTATGACCTCGACACCGGCGAAATGCGCATGGTCCGGCCGGCCCCGCCCGCGGACGGCACCGAACTGCGCTTTAACTGGAATGCGGGCTTTGCCCAGGACCCCTTTGACCCGGCGACCATCTATTTCGGCAGCCAGTTCGTGCATAAATCCACGGACCGGGGCGCCAGCTGGTCCATCATCAGCGGGGACCTGACCAGCAATGACCCGGTCGGGCTCAAGTCACGGGAAAGCGGCGGCCTGACCCCGGATGTGACCGCTGCGGAAAACTACACCTCGATCGTTTCCCTGGCGGCAAGCGAGGTTGCCCGGGGCACGCTGTGGGTGGGCACCGACGACGGCCGGGTGCATGTCACCCGTGACGGCGGCGACACCTGGGACCGGATTGACCAGCAGCGGGGCGTGCCGGAGGGCGCCTGGGTTGCCATGATCACACCCTCACCCTTTGAGGCGGGAACCGCCTTCGTGGCGATTGACGACCACCGCCGCTCGGACATGAATCCCTATTTTTACCGCGTGGATAACTACGGCAAGCGCTGGACGCGACTGGGGCCGGATGGCCTGTCGGGCTATGCGCTGAGCATTCTGCAGGACCCGGTGGACCCGGAGTTGCTGTTTGCAGGCACAGAATTCGGCCTGTTCCTGTCCACCAACGGCGGAGATCAGTGGACGCCGTTCCGGGCCGGGGTCCCAACCGTCTCGGTCATGGACATGGCCATCCAGCAACGCGAAACGGACCTGGTGCTTGGCACCCACGGCCGCTCGATTTACGTGATTGACGATTACAGCGCCCTGCGCAACCTGGACGAGGCGGACCTCGAAGCCCGGCTGGCGATCCGCTCGGCCAGTACCGGCCTGCTGTATATCGAGGGACCGACCGCCTCGACCCGCTTTACCGGGTCCGGCGAATACCGCGGCCCGAACGAGCCCTACGGCGTCGCCATTACCTTTGTGGCCACGGGCGCTGACCTGCCCCACCCGGATGCGGACAAGGACCGGCAGCGGCGGATCGCCCAGCGCGGCAAGGAAGACGCCGATGCGGACGACGAGCCGTCCGAGGACCCGAAGGTCAAGGTCACTGTCTTCAACAGCGCCGGCGAAGCGCTGCGACACTTCACGCATCCGGTGCACCAGGGATTCAACCGCCTGCACTGGGACATGAGCGTTGACGGCGTGCGACCGGCGCCGGGGCCGGAGCCCGTCGACACGAAAGCCGACCTGCCTGCCGGGCCCGCCGTCCCGCCCGGGGACTACCGGGTGGTGATTGAGCTTGACGACACGTCGGATTCGGTCGATGTCAGCACCGCCCTGGATCCACGGGTCAGCGTCAGCCAGCAGGCGCTGGAGGCGCGCTACGCCGCGCTGCTGGCGCTACAGGGTCTGCAGGAACAGGCGGTGAGCGCCCTGGAGCGCATCGACCGCGCCCGCAAGGATATCGGCACCATCGAGACCCTGATCAGCCAGCAACCGGATCCGGAGGCGCTCAAGGCGCTCTCGGAAAGCGCCAGGGAAGCCATCAAGGCGCTGGACGGACTCGAAAAGCGGTTCCGCGTGCCGCCCGAGACCAAGGGAATCAACTTTGAATCGGATAAGGTCACCAGCATCATCGGGCTGGCCGAATGGTATGTGAGCTCAGGTTTGCAGGCGCCATCGCCGACGGCGCAGGCCTACATCAGCGACGCGGAAGCGGCGATAGCCGCGGGCATTGCAGAGCTCAACAGCTACCTGACCGGTGATCTCGCGACCTTCCGCCAGGCGGTCAGTGACGCGCAGATCGAGTTGCTCCAGGCCAAGCCCCTGTAAGTGACCGGACGGGCTACTTGCCGAGCACGCTGAGCTGCCAGAGGTCCTTCCGCTCCATGTGAAGGAAGGGCCTCATGGCCAGGATGCCGGTCTTGCCGATGCTGCGTTCCAGGTATTCGAGCTCCTGGAATTTGGCCCTGGTCCGCTCACCCACCGGAACATCGAAACCGGCCTCGCGCATCATCAGCACACCCTTGGCGCGCATGGCCAGTTCCGTGTAGAGCCTCAGGTAGCACAGCATATCCACCACCACCGGTCCCGCGAAGGCCTGGCGCAGATCGTTGAGAAACCTGCCGATCCGGCTGCGCGAGAACTCCGCGGAATTGATCTGCTCAATCAGCAGTGCGTCCGCATCAAAATCCAGTTCCAGCCAGCGGTGTACGCGCGCCGAGCTGAGGCGGAAGGTGACGTGGACCAGCGGCGGAACCGTCACCATCAGGGCCAGCGTCATAACAATCGGATGAAAGGGGAAATGATTGAAAACCGAGTGCAAGGTTACCGCCAGGATCAGTCCGGGCAGGTACAGCAACGGATTGGCTTTCATGTTCCGCTCGGTCAGCGCCTGGCTCACCATTGCAAAAATGGCCGTCACCGCGCCATGCATGATCGCCGTGCCGAATCCGCGCACAATCCACACGGCGAAGTTCTGATCGGTGTCCATGGCCAGGTAAAACAGGTTCTCCGCCAAGGCAAAGCCCGCGCCGACGGCAAATCCGAGGATCGCGCCGTCAATGAGAAAACCGATCCGGTGGGCACGGAACAGGTAGATCACCACCAGTGCCTTGAGCATTTCCTCGGTCAGGGGCGCCACGTAGCGCGAATACGCGGTAAATGACAGGTCCAGCAGCTCACGCAGCTCCGTATTGATGAAATAAGCCGCGATATTGCACAGGGCGCCAGCCAGGATCACCAGCAGCACTTCCCGCAACCTGACCAGCTTGTAGGAGTCCATGTAGACCAGGAACAGCAGGTAGAGCAGCACGGGCAGCAGGCCCAGCGGGGCAAGCAGAAAAAGGTCTTCAGAGATCAAAGCAGTGAGCGCCCCCTCGCAGGAAGCGCCTATCTTGCACGAAGGGCGCCGGCCATCTCAAGGGGGCGCGGCACGGCCCTCAGCAGCCGCCTACCGGCCGGGATGAATTCTCAGCACACCTTGTCCAATGACTTCCCCACCGCGGGACAGCACCAGGTCGATGCGGGCGTTGGCGGGGTCGGTGGCCGCATCATGACGCATCAGCACGACAAACCGCTGGGAGCCTCCGGTCCGCGCGCTGAGGGTGCTTTTCGTGAGTGACATGGCCTCGAGATTGAGATCTGCCTGGGCGAAGGCGTCAAAGCGCAATCCGCTGTCGGCGAAATTCACATCGAAACTGACCGGCCCGTCTGCCTGCAGGTCAAATTCGAGCGCGTAGGTATCACCCCGCTCCAGCAGGCGCACGCTGCCCTGGGCCCCGGACTGCAGAAACTCGACGCGGTCCAGCTCGGCGCCGCGCGCCGAGATGGTTCCAACCAGCTTGTCATAGCTGACGCCGTTGAGCTGACTGCCCCCCTGGTACACGGCCATGGTCAGGATAACCGCCACACCGGCGGCCAGCCCGTAGCGCAGCACACCGGGCAAAAACCCCGTGAATTGCGCCCATTTACGACCCGCCGGCCGGGGCAGCGTGATGTCCGCGAGGATGCGGCGGTGCAGCGTTTCCGGCGGCTCCACCGGGGGCACCTGGCCGAGGAGCGCATTCAGGCGCAATAACGAGTCATGCTGTTCGCGGGCCTGCGCCGATCCGGCGAGCAGAGCATCCAGTTTTGCACGCCCGGCCTGGTCAAGCTCGCCGTCTGCGCCCGCCTGGATCAGTTCCAGTTCGTCTTTGTCCATCACAGGGTTACCCCCTTCCGCTCCAGCTGTTCCTTCATGGCCTTCCGGGCCGAAAAGAGTCTGGATTTGACCGTTTTCTCCGGAATCTGCAACACCATGCTGATGTCACGGTAACTGTGCTCAGTGAAATGACGCAGCACAATGACCGCTCTGTGATCATCACTCAGGGCCGCAAGCGCCTCCTGAATTTCGATACCCAGCATGTCCGCATCAACGGATGCATCCGGACCATTGCCGGGCGCCACCTGGTTCTCGCCCAACTCATCAAGGCGTTTGCGCCGGTTGAGCTGGTTGATCGACTCATTTACCGCAATGCGGTAAATCCAACTGAAAAACTTATATTCCGGGTTGTAGCGCGACAGGTTTTCAAACGCCTTCAAAAAAGTCGTCTGGGCCACATCCGCCGCTTCATCCGCGGTCCCAAGCATCCGATAAGCCACGTTGAAAACCGGCCGCTCGTAACGCCGGACCAGCGATGCCAGCGCCTGCTGGTCGCCCCGCTTGCAATCCTCTATGAGGGCGAGATCCTGGTCCTTAGCCATGATTACCGGAGACCGGGCAAAAAGTTGGTTGGCGTCGGGGCGGAAGCGCCCCCACCGCGGCGAGCCGGCGGATTGTTCAAGACCGCAAAAATCATTCCGTAATCGGTATTGCCTGGATATCGAACAGGCGGTCAAAACCGGAGTAGGTGAAAATATCGTTGATATGGGAATTGACATTAACCAGGCGCAGGCCTTCGCTGCTGCCCATCAGGCGCTTGTGCGTCCGCAACAACACGCCAAGCCCGGCGCTGGAAATGTATTCCAGTTCGCCCAGGTCAATCACGCAGGGTCCCTCGATCCGGTCCAGGAACTCCTGGGCCCGGGGCGCCTTGGCGGCATCCAGTCGACCAGTCATGCGGACCGCGCCATCGCTGGAACGAGTGATTTCAAACATCGTGCGTATTCCCGTTTTTCACAAAGGTGATTTTACTGGTGCGGTCGTGATATTCGTAGTGGATCGCGTCGGCCATTTTCATGACCAGGTAAAGCCCAAGGCCTCCCGTCATGCGCTCCTCCAGGGGAGCCTCAACGTCTGGAAGGGGTGCAGAGCGCGGATCGAAACGCTCCACATTGTAGTCGGTCAGGCTTACCCGGACGCCGCCGCCGTTGGTCTCCAGGGAAATGAGGATGTCTTCGCTGGTTTCCCGATTGTAGGTCACCAGGTTCACGAACAATTCCTCGACGCACAGCTCGACGATGTTCCGTAGCGAGGGATCCACGGGCTGGCTGGCAAAAAACTCGTCGCTGAACGCGACGATTTTGCCAAGCTCGTTGAAATTACGGTGGAATTTTCTTTCCATGCCCCTGCCCCCACAGCCATCCATTTGCCAGGTCACGTGCACCGGGTCATCGGCACACCACGCAGTGTAAACACTGTGTCGCGCCCAGACCAAGTCCGGGTCAGGGCAAGCGACGCACCAGGACCAGGGTAATGTCGTCCGCCTGTGGCACCTCTCCGCCAAACTGAAAGGCGGCCTGTATCAGCTGATCGGCCAGTTCATCCATAGGGGACTCGTGGCAGGCATCAAAAATCCGGGCGACACCGGATTCGCCAAACTGCCGGCCCGCGGCGTCCGCAAACTCGAAGATGCCGTCAGAAATCAGGGCCAGGATATCGCCGGCGGCCACATCCAGGTGCAACGCCGCCTGCGCCGTTTGCATCTCCATGACCCCAACCGGAAAAGTGCTGGGCTTGTACCAGCGGCAGGACTTTTCTGCAGCGACGTAGTGCAGGATCGGCCCCTGTCCTGCCGAGTGATAGACCAGCTGATGCGTCTGCGGATCCAGGAACCCCATGAACGCGGTAATGAAGCGGTCATCGGGAAGATCCTCCGCCATCTGGTTATTGACGTGCTTGAAGGCCTCATCCAGGTCGGCGCCCAGGCGGAACGCGACGCGCAGCATGGCCTGGAGCTGCGTGGCGGACAGGGCCGGACCGAAGCCATGCCCCGTTGCATCACCCAGCAACAGGAACAGTTTTTCGTCCAGCAGCACCAGGTCGTAGAGGTCCCCGCCGGTGTGATCCGTGGGCAAAAACCGGCCACAGAGGTCATAGCCGGGAATTTCGGGCATGAAACGGGGCAAGGTGCTTTGCTGAATCTGCCTGGCAACCGCGACCTCGCGGGCCAGGATGGCATTGGCAAGCAGTTCGTCGGTCATGTAGGCATGCTGGATCGCGACCGCGGCCTGCGCGGCCAGCGCGGGCCCGACCCACTCATCATGCTCATCAAACTGGCCTTCCCCGGCACCGATCCATTGCATGACGGCCAGCACCTCGTGGTCCTGGCCAATGACGGGAATATTCAGCAATGACCGGGTTTCCAGCCCCTCAACGTGAACCGGCCAGCGTTGAAAGCGCTCATCATCTGCGCAACGTGGAATGTTTTTTAACTCGCCGGTTTCCGCGCAGTGACCCGCCCAGCCCTCACCGGGCGCCAGTACGGGCGGCTCACGGTGGGCCGGTGCGACCATTTTCAGGTTGCCCGTGTTCCGGTCGCGCAGCCACAGGACGCCGGCATCCGCCACGATGGCAACCTTGCCCACCTCGATAATCTCACGCAGCAACTCGGGCATGGCCTCAGGCGAGGCCAGCCGGTGCATGATTTCAAGAATACGGACCAGCGATTCGCGAGATATCTCGTTCGGGCTGCTCTCAAAGGATTTGCTATCCATGCGATGCCTTTTCCCCTGGCGCGGGATCGGAAGGGTCTGCTGGTCGATTCACGCGGGGCGGCAGGGGCACAGCGCGCCCCGCAGGAAGTGACCCCCTACTGGATGGTGAAACTCTCTCCGCAGCCACACTCCTCCTTGGCATTGGGGTTCTTGAACTGGAAGGTGCGGTTGAGTCCTTCGGTCACGAAATCAATGACAGAGCCGTCGATAATCGGCAGGCTTTCCGGATCGACCACCACCTTGACACCATGGTCTTCGAACAAATGGTCCTCGGGGGAAATCTGCTCGGCCAGGGTCACCACGTAGGCCCAGCCGGAACAACCGGTCTTTCTGACCCCGACACGCAAAGCGATCCCGCCCTCCTGCTCGAGGAATCGATGCACCCGTTCGGCGGCAACACTGGTAAGGCTGATGGACATGCGGGTCTCCTGTAGGACCTTGTTGGGCCGGGCGCGGCTGCTGTTGCTGACGCACCCTGCCCGGTGCTTTATTATCTGGTGTCTTTACCAGCTGATTCAACCGACACGCTATGACCCCCAGCAGCATTAAACAATGCCTTGCCGGCGAATTACCGGTGGGCGCCGCAGTCACGATCGAAGGTTGGGTGCGCACGCGCCGCGACTCCAAAGCCGGATTCTCCTTTATTAATGTCTCCGACGGCTCATGCTTCCACCCGATCCAGGTGGTGGCGCCCAGTGACCTGGACAATTACGCCAGCGAGGTACAGAAGCTGACCGCCGGCTGTTCGGTACGTTGCACGGGCACGCTGGTCGAGTCCCGCGGTCGCGGCCAGGCATTCGAGATTCAGGCGACGGCCGTCGAAGTGCTTGGCTGGGTCAGTGATCCGGACACCTATCCGATCCAGCCGAAGCAGCACAGCTTCGAGTTTCTGCGCGAGGTGGCCCATCTGCGCCCCCGGACCAATACTTTCGGTGCAATAACCCGGGTGCGTAATGCCTGCTGCGCAGGCCATTCATCGTTATTACCATGAACGGGGCTACTACTGGATCAACACGCCGATCATCACTTCCTCGGATGCCGAGGGCGCCGGGCACATGTTCCGCGTCAGCACGCTGGACATGGCCAACCTGCCGCGAACCGGGGATGGCAGCGTTGATTACGCGCAAGGACTTTTTTGGCCGGGAGACCTTTCTGACCGTATCCGGCCAGCTCAACGTGGAGGCCTACTGCCTCTCCATGAGCAAGGTGTATACCTTCGGGCCGACCTTCCGCGCTGAAAACTCGAACACGGCACGCCACCTGGCCGAGTTCTGGATGGTCGAGCCGGAAATCGCCTTCGCGGACCTTGATGACCTGGCCGACCTGGCCGAGGACTTTCTCAAGTACATCTTCCGCGCGGTGCTTGAAGAATGCCCGGATGACATGGCGTTTTTTGCCGAGCGCATTGAACCGCAGGCCATCGAGCGACTTGAGGCGATGACCAATTCGGAGTTCGTGCGTATTGACTACGCGGAAGCGATCGACATCCTCGTCGCCTCGGGACGTAAATTTGAATATCCGACCCGAGTGGGGACTTGACCTGCAAACCGAGCATGAACGCTACCTGACCGAGGAACACTTCAAGGCGCCGGTGATCGTCAAGAACTACCCGACCGAGATCAAGGCCTTTTACATGCGCCTGAGCGACGACGGCAAAACCGTGGCGGCCATGGACGTACTGGCGCCCGGCATTGGCGAAATCATCGGCGGCTCACAGCGCGAAGAGCGTCTGGACGTGCTCGAGCGGCGCATGGAGGAGCTGGACCTCGATAAGGAAACCTACGACTGGTACATCGACCTGCGTCGCTACGGCACGGTGCCGCACGCCGGCTTTGGCCTGGGCTTCGAGCGACTGGTCAACTACGTCACCGGCATGAGCCAATATCCGTGACGTCATCCCCTACCCCCGCGTCCCGGCCGGGCGGACTTCTGAGCACGGCACTGGCTGGCTGCACCAGCCGGTGAGAAAAAAACGCCCGGCACCGCCGGGCGTTTTTTGTTGCGCCGTTTCGGACAGGCAAAAAAAAGCGGCTGGAACATCATCCATGATGTTCCGAGCCGCCCTGCGGACGTGTCGCCACCCGCTAACTGCTTCCTTGCTACGAGGCAAAAGCGATTCCGTTCGCTCCGCAGATCCTTCTGCTAACCGGCAGGTCCTTCTGCCCATTGAGAAAGGTCAATCCGTGCCTTTCTCATCCCTCGTTGAAAACGTACTATAGCCAACTTTGGCTAAAAGCACAAGTGTCTATTTACAAATTTGTCTAAATACTTTTTTGGCTATGTGCATAATATGGCTATAGACGCCGATGGCTATGTCTGTTAGCATTCGTTCCAAGCTGATCAGAGCCTCCGGAATTTTCACGGAAAGCCCCGATCAGTCAGACGCCAGGGATTGGCTGTCGAACGAGGCGGGACAGGATGTTACCCGCCCAGTTTGAAAGCTCGTGACCAGACAAAAAGGCCAGGCGCGCAAGGATGCGCAGAAAAGCGGTCAAGGATTTTGACCCCGGCCAGGCAGGTTTCGAGAAGTGGTATAGAAACAAAGAGTAAGCAATGTCGGACAGGATGTCCGACAATGAGCAGGGACGCTCAACGAATTGCGGAGGTCTCGTTATCACCGCTCTGCGAAAGGTGCCCACATGGAGTGTGGGCACCTTTTTTAACAAGGTATGACCTGGATGTTCTCAGCGGAAAACCGGGCATATTGAAAGAGGAAGAAGGGGCGAAAGCCTCTGAAGTACCACGTGCAAGCCATTGATTAAGTGACTATCCTTTTGGATAGACGACACAGGCCACAGCGGATTTACCGGCCTGCATCGTTATCACTGATCCAACCTTGGTGGTCTGCGGCGCCAGGGCATGCACGAAAAGGACTTCGGTCGTGAAGAAACAGTCGCGCGCCTGGATGGCACGCAGCTGACGCGCAAGCGAACACGACTGCAAAAGGGATTTTTTTGTGTGTAGCAACCAGAATCGGGCAGACCACTGGAAAACAGGATTTCACAAACCGGCGATCCCGCGACGGTCTCGAGTCGCGGTTCGCTTAGTATTCAGACGCATCGTGCGACTACTCGTGGGAACCGTCTCGTATCCCGCGATTGGCCGAGATCTTGCGTCGAAATTTACGTGGAAGAGGCTGAACGTAAGCTTTCTCTGGACGGCTCTCGTCCGACAAAAAGTGCTCTAGCTCTCATGACGGGACTTGATACGAGAGTTGTGTCCAAGTTCTTAAAGAGCGATTCGATACAAAGCTAGAACCAGCACATGTCGATTCCAGAAAACGCGCTGCTTGACATGTGGCACGACGATCCATTCTTTCATGACTCCACAACCGGCGAACCCGCAATTCTTCCGATCGAAGGGAGAGGAAGAACATTTCAAGGGTTAATTCTAAAGTCGATCGGCCGAAACATCACTGTGAAAACGGTTTTGGATCGGCTTGTCTCCTCCGGAAACGTAAAAGTCCACTCGGGAGCGATTGAAAAAGTGGAGATGCTCTCTCACTTCTTTTCCCCAATTTCTGACGACGTCGCAAAGATGACAGACATCGCGTATGTGGAGTCGTCAAGAGTTCTCAGCGCTGCCATGCACAACATGCAAACAGCCAGAGAACTCAGAGTTCCTCAGCAGGGTCGGTGGACATACCGCCTTGCGCCGGAAAACTTCCTTAAGTTTCGCATGGAAGCGCGAGACCTGCTGGAGAAGCAGATTAAGGAAGGTGAACAACTATTAGAAAAGTTTGAAGAAGTTAAAAAGCAACCAGGTCAACTCACAGTCGGTATCGGGTGGTACCAGTGGGGCGGCCATGAAACTGATGAAACAGGAGAAATAGAAATGACTCGTTGGAACATTGAAAAAAGCGGAACTGGCATTGAAAAGTCTGGCACGGGCATTGAAAAGTCCGGCACCGGTATTGAAAAATCTGGCACGGGCATTGAAAAGTCCGGCACCGGAATTGAAAAATCCGGCACCGGCCTGCGCCGAGGACTGCTGGCGTGTTCACTGGCTGCCGCGGTGTTCGCTACGGCCGCGAACGCCAATGATGGACTTGGCAATGTGTCCCTCGCAGTAACCGAAAGCGGAAACCTGAATGTCACCTGGATGTTTGAGGAAAGCGTTTTCCTTGGCTTTGGCTCAATGACCGATGGTTACGCCAACGTCCGACTGATGGAAGTAACTCGCGGTATTGATTCCGACTCAAATTGCTGGTGGCGGTACCGGCGTTGAAATCTCTGGCGGTGGCACCGGCGTTGAAATCTCTGGCGGTGGCACCGGCGTTGCAAATCTCCGGTGGTGGCACCGGCGTTGAAATTGCCGGTGGCGGCACCGGCGTTGCAAATCGCTGGCGGTGGCACGGCGTTGAAATCGCTGGCGGTGGCACAGGCATTCAGATCGCTGGCGGTGGCACCGGCGTTGAAATCACCGGTGGTGGCACTGGCAATCAGATCGCCGGCGGTGGCACCGGCGTTCAAATCGCCGGTGGTGGCACCGGCAATGAAGATCTCCGGCGGTGGAACAGGCGTTGAAATCTGCCGGCGGCGGCACTGGAATTCAGATCTCCGGCGGTGGAACAGGCGTTGAAATCGCCGGCGGTGGCACAGGCGTTCAAATCTCCTGGCGGTGGAACAGGCGTCGAAATCTCTGGCGGTGGCACCGGCGTTCAAATCTCCGGCGGTGGCACAGGCGTTCAAATCTCTGGTGGCGGCACTGGCGCAGAAGCGATCGCAATCACCCTGCCGGACGGCACCGACCTGACATGGAAATCGCCATGAGCTGTGGTCTGGCGACCGTCTACATCCTCGACTCTTCAGGCTACGAAGTTATCAACGTTCGACAACGTCGAAGTGAAAGGCGCGGCTAACACCTGCGGCGGCGGTTTCTCCGGCTTACGGTGATCTCGGCAACGCACCACCCCGGTCTTCTCGCCCGTACGAAAGGATCAGCCGTAAGCTGACATTACATAGGTTGCTTATATACCAACGAGTTTTGCCCCCGCCTGCGGGCGGGGGCACTTTCTCGGTAAGCAAGGCACCTGTTGTAGTTTCAGCTGCTGAATGTATTGTCAGCCGGAGGTCAGAGCCTCCGGCTAACGATCCTCAGCCTGGCGGCCAGCGCAGGGTCGCGCCCGCCAAGAAGATGTAAATGAATGTGGAACACGCTCTGACCGGCCTGCTCTCCACAGTTCATCACGACGCGGTAACCATCTTCGCTCAGCCCTTCCCGGGCAGCGATTTCCCGCGCAGCGGTGAACAACTTGCCAATCAGGGCCTCCTGATCCGGCTGAATATCGTTCATGGTGCGAATATGCACCTTGGGGATAATCAGGACATGAACCGGCGCTGCCGGATTGATGTCACGAAAGGCCAGGACATCGTCCGTCTCGTAGACGATGTCTGACGGGATCTCCCGCTCGATAATTTTCAAAAACAAATCTTCAGACATGGCTCGTGCTCCGCGCGAAAAAGCCAGAGTCTACCCTACCCGGCCGGGTGCACAGGAAACGGGTGGCGAGCCCCGCCTGCAACGCTAGAATTGCCCCATGACGTTCCTCACACACCATGGCGGCGAAAGCGATTCACTGGCTGATTGAGCAACGGGAGAACCGGCCCTCGCTCAAGTCCCTGGCCGATCACCTGGGCCTGAGCGAGGCGCATGTGCAGAAGTCTTTCCAGGCGAATGTCGGGCCTTTCCCCCAGACAGTTTCTTGCGCTGATGACCCGTGATGAAGCGCTGGCGCGTCTGCGCCGTGGTGAAACCGTCCTGGACGCCGCCCTGAACAGCGGGCTTTCCGGCCCGGGACGGCTGCATGACCTCTTGATTCGGACCGATGCACTGACGCCGGGTGAGGCCCGGCGACTTGGTCTTGGCGTGGAGCTGTCGTACGGCCTTGGCGCAACGCCGTTCGGGCAGGCGCCTGCTGGCCTGGTCGGAACGCGGCATCACGTTCCTCGGCTTCACAGCTGAAGGCGGTCGCAAGCACAAGCGCTGGAAAACCTGCAGCATCAATGGCCGGACGCGACGCTGGTGCGCAATAACCGGGAAGCGGCCGCGCGATTGGCCGCTGTTTTTGACGCGTCGCGGGAGCAGCCACTGCAGATCTGGCTGCGTGGCAGTCCGTTTCAACTGAAAGTCTGGGAGGCCCTGCTCTCGATACCCGCCGATCATCACGTCAGTTATGGTCAGCTGGCGCGCCACCTGGGCAAGCCCAATGCGCCGCGTGCGATAGGGACCGCCGTTGGGAAAAACCCGGTGGCCTGGCTGATCCCCTGCCACCGGGTCATCGCCGGCAGTGGCGCCCTGGGGGGTTATCGATGGGGATTACGAACCAAAGAGTTGATGATCGGCATGGAGGCCATCGATGCTGGTCCTGGTCAGGCGCTGCGGCAGACGCCCGTTACGTGAACCCGGGCCGGACTCACCCAAGCAGCGCCCTGGCCACCTGGTCCGCCACCACCGCGGGGTCGGGAACCGTATTCGGGTCCTCGGCCAGGTAGGCGGCGGCGCGCAGCGCGGTGCGCATCGGGCCCGGGGCGATTTTCAGCACCTTGCAGGGACCGCATTCCAACTCTTCCGCCAGCATGTCCGCCAGTGCGGCAGTGGCTGCCTTGGCGACGCCATAACCGCCCCAGTAGGCCTTGCCCACCGCCTCCCGGTCTTCAAAAAACACCACGGTGCCACCGCGCTGCCGCAGGCTGGGCAAACAGGCCCGGGTGACAAGCCAGGCGGCATTCAGATTGACCTGCAGATCAAGCAACCAGTCAGCGGGAATGACCTGGTCAAACGGCCGCAGACCCTCAAAGCGCGCCGCGCAATGCACCAACCCGTCGATGCCGCCGTAGGCCTCGACCAGGCCGCCAACCAGTTCTTCGACCGCTTCGGGCCCGACCCTGGCCAGGTCCATTTCGCAATATCCCGGCGCCGGCGCACCCAGGGCTTCGACCTGGTCACAGAGGCGCTCAAGCGGTCGCGATTTGAGGTCCATCAGGACCAGCTGGGCGCCCTGCGCCGCACAGGCCAGGGCCACGGCACTGCCCAGGCCACCGTTGGCGCCGGTGATCAGAATCGTACGATTGGGGGTATTCTCAGTCATGCTCGGACTCCGTTCTGGACGCGAATTCTACGTGATCAACGGGCTTCGAACACGCTTCCCATGGTTTTTGGGACCGGTTTCTTGGGATAATGAGCCTATGCCGATCTATGTTTACGGACCCAGTACCGACGAACACTGCCGCTACTGCATGAACACGTTTGAGCGCCGCCAGAAGCTGCAGGACGCGCGACTGGAGGTGTGCCCCGAGTGCGGCAGCCCCGTGCGGCGGGTCATTTCCGCACCCAATCTTGCCCGCCCTACCCCCAACCTGTCCGAGCAGAACATCGGCGACAAGGGCTTTACCCAGTACAAAAAGCTGGAAAAAGGGCGTTTACGAAAAGACCGTCGGCAAGGGCCCGGACATCATCACCGACAAGGAATAGTGCTCGCCACTCAGGGCACCTGCTGGTGTCAGCCCGTCAATATGCGCCTCGTAATTGGCGCCGTCGAACGCCACCCGCTCCACCGTAATCTGCCTGGGCAGGGCCACGCAGGCCAGGTTCACGCTCCAGGCCTCCGGGTGGGATCGTGGTTGGTAAAAAGACTTGATGCCACAGTGCCGGCAAAAAAGGTGTCGCGCACGGCCGGTGTTGAAGCGGTATTCCTGCAAGTCCGATTCCCCGCGCAGCAATTCAAAATCCGTGTGCGCCACCGTCAGGTGCTGGTAACCGGTCATCCGGCAGATGCTGCAGTTGCAGATGATGACCTTGAGCACCTCCGGTAACGCGAGCCGAAAGCGCACCGCGCCGCAGTGGCAACCGCCCTCGCAGGACAGGCTTTTGTTCCCCCTGTCGTTCAGGGTTCCCAACCGTCATTCCTCAGCAGGCGACGCGCCGTGTTCCAGGTCGCAAAAACCTCACTAAAACCAGGACGTTGACCGCGCGCCAGGAACTTGCCCGGGTCACGGCCCGCGTGGTGAAGGCGCCTGCCAACCAGGCTGTCGCGCAAGGCGATGAACGCCGCTCCCGCCCCGCTGCAAGCGGTGGGGTGAAGTGGCTCATCAGACCGCCATTGCCGGGCCAGGGCCGCCAGGTCACGCACCACGCCAGCATGTGACTTGCCCGCAGCCCCATCCCGGCCCTGGTTAAGCTCATGCCGCGCCACCAGGTCCAGCGGCAGCCACGCATGGTTTACGCCGTGGCGCGACAGGGTGCGGATCAGTTCCAGCAGACGCGCGGCGGCGGCGGCCGAGACCATCGCTGGCGATGGCGTGGCGCCAACCAGCATCTGCGCTTCCTTGCCCGCCGTGTCCCGCAGCAACTGCTCCAGGGCGGCCCGGTCCTGCAGGCAATCCTCCTGCAACTGCATCAGCAGCGCATGCAGGTAGGCATGAAAAACCTCCGGATTCAGCTGTACCAGCGCGCCCGATTCCAGCAAGGCACGGACCACCGGGTGTTGCGACCCCTGCCCTGGCGCCTGCGCCAGCTCCTTTTGCCACCAGCCCAGCTTGGCCAGGCCCACGGACGGATCGCTGACCGACAGCGGGATATCCCGCAGCGAACGAAACAGGGCTTCAAAGGCGAGCAATGCGGGTTCATGGGCGGCAGGAATAAAGCGATGCACGCCCTCGAACTCGGTACCCGGAGCCAGCGCCAGTTCCTCGCAGGCCAGGCGTGCGGCGCCGTCGAGGCTCACGAATCAGCGCGTGCCCGGTCTGCCAGCAGGGGCAGCAGATCTTCGACACGCTCCAGGATATGGGCAACCCGGCGACCGGAATCCAGCACGTCCCCGGCGCCATAACCATAGGCGGCCAGGGCCGCTACGGCGCCGGCGGCCTCCCCTGCATCCAGGTCGCGCGGATCATCACCCACCATGATCGCCTCGCGCGGCGCCACGCCGGCCAGTTCGCAGGCCAGCAGCACCGGCGCCGGGTCGGGCTTGCTCACCGGCAGCGTATCACCGCACACCACGAATGCCGCGCGGTGTTGCCAGCCGAGCTTTTCAATGATCGGCCGGGTCAGGAATTCCGGCTTGTTGGTAACCAGGCCCCAGGGAACGACGCTGGCTTCAATCTGCTCCAGCAGGTATTCAACCCCGTCGAAAAGCCGGGTGCCCTCGTAAAGATGTGCCGCGTAATAGCTGAGAAACTCCGCCCGCCAGGCGGCCTCCTGCTCCGGGCCCGCCGCCGGCAAGCCCTCCCGGATCAGGCCCAGGGCCCCGCGGGAAACAAAACGCTGGTAGTCACTGACCGCGACCGGCGCCAGCCCTTCCAGGCCACGCAGGTGATTCAGGGCGCCCACCAGGTCCGGCGCGGTATCGAGCAGGGTGCCGTCCAGGTCAAACAACACCGCGCGAATCGGCGGCGTCATCACGACAGGGGCTCATCCAGGGTGGCGTGCACCAGGTAATTGACGGCGACGCCCCCACCCAGGCGCGCGGTGCGCGTCAGGGGGTTGTACTGCAGCCCCTTGCAGTCGCGCAGCTGCAAGCCTGCCTTGCGCAAGGCGGCGGCAAGCTCCGAGGGCCGGATAAAGCGGTCGTAGCGGTGCGTGCCCACGGGCAGCAGGCGGGCGATGTGTTCGGCCCCGACAATCGCCAGGGCGAACGCCGCCGGTGTCCGGTTCAGCGTGCTGAAAAAGGCGTGGCCGCCGGGCTTGAGCATGCGCGCAATGGCCTCGATCACCGCCTGCGGATCCGGCACGTGTTCCAGCATCTCCATGCAGGTCACCACATCGGCGGAGCCGGGCTCCTCCTCTGCGAAGGCCTCGGCGGTAGATTCCAGGTAACGGACTTCGAGCCCGGACTCGTGCAGGTGAAGACGCGCCACGGTCAGCGCCCGCGGGGCCACGTCCAGCCCGGTCACGCGTGCGCCGGCGGCCGCCAGGGCCTCGGACAGGATACCCCCGCCGCAACCAACATCAATTACGCTGGCCTGCGCCAGTTCGCAGCGCTCCCGGACAAACCGCAGTCGCGCCGGGTTGAGTTCGTGCAGCGGGCGGGACTCGCCCTCGGCATCCCACCAACTGGCCGCCAACCGGTCAAAACGGTCCCGCTCCGCCGGGTCAATATTGGCCTCGGTATTCATTGAGTAACGATTTTCCCCTGCTCAGGCGTTCGCCAGGCGTGACTGCCAGCTGCGTGCTGTTGTCAGCACCTGCTCAAGATCCAGGGTGAGCAACTCCCCCTGGTCCAGCAACGGTCGACCGGCAACCCAGACATGGCTTACCTGGCGTGAAGTTGCAGCGTAGACCATCTGCGACGCGGCATTGTGAAACGGCTGCAGCTCCGGGCAGTCAATATTGACCGCGCACAGATCCGCGGCCTTGCCGACCTCGATACTTCCCAGCCTGGCTTCCTGGCCCAGGGCCCGGGCGCCGGCGATGGTCATCATGTCCAGCGCCTGCCAGGCATCCAGCACGTCGGCCCGGCCGCTGCTGCCCTTGGCCAGGAAGGCCGCCATGCGGGCCTCGGCGAACAGGTCCAGGTCGTTATTGGACGCGGCGCCGTCGGTGCCGATGGCCACGTTGACGCCCGCTTCGTGCAGCGCCGTCGTGGGACAGATGCCGTTGCCGAGTTTCATGTTCGATTCGGGGCAATGAATCACGTGCGCGCCCGTTTCAACCAGGCGCTCAATGTCGCGCTCACGCAGGTGCACCATGTGCACGGCCATGAATTCCGGGTGCAGCAGCTCATGCGCCTCGAGACGCTCCAGGGGGTCCTTGCCGTAGAGTTCCAGGGACTGGGCGCGCTCAAAGGCCGCTTCCAGCACATGCATATTGACCCGCACGCCGGTTTCCGCGGCCAGTTCAGCCACCGCCTGCAAGCCCGGGTCATCCACCGTGTACGGCGCATGCGGCGCCAGGGCAACCATCAGGCGATCGTGACCGGCCAGGTCAAGCGCCAGCTCACGCGCCCTGTCCAGGCACTCATCGATACCCGATGCCCAGGGTGTGGGCACATCAATGATCGGTGTTCCCAGCATCGCGCGGATTCCCGCCGCATCCACCTCGGCGGCAATGGCCTCGGGGAAAAAATACATCTCGTTGATGCACGTGGTGCCCGACCGGATCATTTCGGCGATCGCCAGGCGGGTCCCGTCACTGACAAACTGCGGGCTGAGCCAGCGCTGCTCCGCGGGCCAGATGTGTTCGCGCAGCCACTGGTCCAGCGGCAGGTCATCCGCAAAACCCCGCAGCAGAGTCATCGGCGAGTGTGTGTGCGCGTTGATCAGACCGGGCAGCAAGACATGCCGGTCCAGCGCAACCTGTTGATCATCCGGATATTTCGCCAGGGCTTGCGCATCCGGCAGGATGTCGTCGATCAGCCCGTCCACGACCCGGACCGCGTGGTCTTTAAGCCAGGCTTTATGCGGCCGGATGGGCAGCACGTGCGCTGCCCGCAGAAGCGTACCCTCAGCGCCCACCGGGAGCGCTCAGTCCTTGACGCGGGACACGTATTCGCCGGTCCGCGTATCTACCTTGATGACCTCGCCTTCCTGAACAAACAGTGGCACACGCACCACGGCGCCGGACTCCAGCGTCGCCGGCTTGCCGCCGCTGCCGGAGGTGTCACCCCGCAAACCCGGATCGGTCTCGACGATCTTCATTTCGGTAAAGTTCGGCGGCAGAATGCTCAGCGGCAGCCCGTTGAGCAGCGTCATCTGGCACATATCCTCTTCTTTCATCCACTGCGCGCCGTCGCCGACCATGTCCTTGTTGCAGGCGTACTGCTCGAAGCTGGTCGGGTGCATGAAGTGCCAGTCCTCACCATCGTTGTAGAGGTACTGGACGTCTGTTTCAAACACATCCGCCGCTTCGACGGATTCACCGGACTTGAAGGTACGCTCGATCGTGCGGCCACTGATCAGATTACGCACCTTTACGCGGTTGAAAGCCTGACCCTTACCGGGTTTGACGAACTCATTTTCAACGATATTGTAAGGATCTCCATCGATGATGATCTTTAAACCGCTACGAAATTCGTTAGTACTGTATGAGGCCATGTTCGCTCCGCTTGAATTGCCTGCCGGTTGACGTCACTACAAAAATTGAGTGTCGTGCGTCAAAATTCGAATCAGCGCATGATAGCGTGAACCGGCTCACGGTTCATCAGCGACTGCAATCAGACACCCGCATGGTTCATAATCGTGCGCCCGGTCATCCGCTGTGACTTTAAGTAAATTCTGGGATATCATCCTAATACTTTGAAAACCATATCGACATACTCGAAAAATAACGGCAAATGCCGGGAGCAAAGCCATGGCGACTGAGCAACCTTGCCTGCTGGTCATCGACTCGAACCCCGAGTCGGCTGCCCGCGTTAATAGCCTGCTGAGAAATACCGGAATTAATGTTCAGGTTTTGCATGCAGACAACGGCACGGAGGCAGAGCGCCTGGTGCGGGACTTCGCGCCATACCTGGTCTATTACCTGGCCGGCGCGGTTGGACGCTGCCCCGTCACGGACGCGGTCCGCATCGCCGAGGAGCACGGTATTTTCCTGGGAATTGGCATGGACCAGGGCGCCACGGATCTCGTCGCAGAAGCCGCCCACTCGTCCGCCTGCATTGGCATCGGCGACGAGGAGCAGCTGGCTGATATCACCCGACGTCTTGCAGGACTCGGCCAGGCCGCACGCGAGCAGGACCGGCTGAAAGCCCAGGAAGCGGAACTCGAGAGCCGGCTGGATCTGCTGATGAACAGCACCAGCGAACCCATCGCCTATTTCCACGAAGGCCTGCACGTCGCTGCCAACGAGGCTTACCTGGCATTCATGGGCGCTGCCTCATTCGATGAACTGGCCATGGTCTCGCTGCTGGAAATCCTGGAGAAGGACGGCGCGGACCTCAAGGCCCTGGTTCGTGGCTTCGGCCGCGACGACTATCCACCGGCCGGTGAAACCTTTCGCCTGCGCCCCCCCGGGGGAGAGCCGCAGGATGTGGAGCTGACCTTCGCGCCGGTTCGCTATGACGGCGAACACTGCGTGCAGCTGGTGGTACGCACGGGCGAAAGCCCGCAGGGTAACGTCCAGCGAAACGCCACCGCAGGCCGCTGCATCCGCGCCGCCGGATACGGCAGAGCCCGGGCTGGAAGCGCCCCAGGCTGCCTCCGAGCCGGCTCCACCGCCACCGGTCACTCCGGTCGCGGCCGAAATCACCACTGCGTCACCGGCGACCGGTGACGCCGGTATCGACCCGATGACGGGAATGCTGTGGCGCGGGCCCTTCATCGCGCGACTCAACGAGCGGCTCGGTAATCTGCCCAGCCACCAGCGGGCCGGTGTGTACTTTTTGCGTAATGACAGCGCCAACGAGCAACTGGACGAACTGGGCGTGGCGGACATGGACCGTTATGTGCAGTCGACCGCCAACGAAATCCTCAGCTGCCTGGGTGACGACGATGAAGTGTGCCGTTTCTCAGACAGCTCATTCGCCATTTTCGCCCTGCGCGCTGACAAAATCGCGCTGAAGAACCTGGCGGAAAAGCTTCGCGGCAGTATCGAGCGCCACGCCCAGGACCATCCCGGCGAGCCGGTGCCCGGCAGCTGCAGCATTGGCATGGTGCTGCTTGATCCGCAGCTCCATGACCCGGACAGTACCCTGTCCCACGCCCGTGCCGCCTGCCGGCTGGCCGCCCGCGAGGGCAACAAGGTGCTGCGCTACAAGCCGGCCCGTGCGGCCGGTCTGTCAGACGATGAGAACTCGCACTGGCGCGAGCGGCTGCGCTACGCCCTGGAAAACGAGGACTTCTTCACGGTCCAGCACTCCATCATGAACCTCGATGGCGACCTGGAAGGGATCATGGAAAACCGCACCTTCCTGCGCGAAGACAACAATGACGTTCCAGCCGGCGAGTATCTCGCGGCTGCCGAAAGCAATCAGCTGGCAAGCCAGATTGACCGCCTGGTTGTGCCCGGTTTACTGCGCGCCGTCAGCGGCGGAAAAGATCGCCAGATAATTGATATCAGTGGAAATTCCTTGCAGGATTTCAGCTTTCCGACCTGGTTCCAGCGGACGCTGCAGGAAACCCGCATTCCCGGTGAGCGCATCGTGCTGCAGTGGCCCGCCTGGGCGGCGCGGGAACAGACCCGTGCAGCGCTGCGCCTGATTGAAGAACTCAGGCCGCTCGGCGTCAGCTTTTCCGTGTCAGGCTTTGACGAGGACCCCAAAACCCTCGAACTGCTGGAGGAACTGCCGCTGCAGATGGTCACCCTCAGCCAGGCGCTGACCAGCGACCTGCAGGGCAACCCGGCATGCCTGGATTCGATTCGCGAGGTGGTCAAAGCGACTTCAGCGAAAGATATCCTGACCATCGCCAGCGACGTTGAAACATCCGCCGACCTGGCCATGCTCTGGCGCGGGGGCGTGAAGCTGGTATCCGGTCAGTTCATCCAGGAAACGCCCCGCGTCATCGGACAGTAAATGTCCGCGCCCCGCTACACGGGCCGCTTTGCACCCTCTCCCACCGGTGACCTGCATTTCGGTTCGCTGGTGGCCGCCGTGGGGAGTTACCTCCAGGCCCGACATCACGACGGGCGCTGGCTGGTCCGCATCGAGGATCTTGATCCGCCGCGGGTCGTGGCCGGCAGCGCCGAAAGAATGCTCGATGAACTGGCGCGATTCGGCATGCGGCCTGACCTGCCGGTGAAATACCAGTCACAGCGCCATGCGGCCTATGCCGAAGCCCTCGCAAAGCTGCGCCGGGACGGTCAGCTATTTGCCTGCGCCTGCACGCGCAGCGAACTTCCCCCCGGCCCCTACCCCGGCACCTGCAGGAACCGACTCCTCGACGAATGCGAGGGGCGCAGCCTGCGGGTGCGTGTCAGTGACACGCCAATCGAATTCACCGACCAGGTCCACGGGCCGGTCAGCGAGGCGCTTTCACAAACCAGCGGCGACTTCGTGGTCAGGCGCGCCGACGGACTGTATGCCTACCAGCTGGCTGTCGTGGTTGATGACGCCTGGCAGGGAATCACCGAGGTGGTGCGCGGCGCCGACCTGCTGGACTCGACGCCGCGCCAGATTTACCTGCAGCGGCTGCTGGGACTGCCACAGCCGGACTATTTACATCTCCCGGTGGTGCTCGACGCGGAAGGCCGCAAGCTCAGCAAGCGCTTCGGCGCCGACCCGGTGAGCCATCAATCAACCCTCGGGGCGCTGGGCGAAGCGCTGGCTTTTCTCGGCCACAGACCCCCTGAACACCGCGATCTGGAACAGCGCTGGGCCTGGGCGCTGAACCACTGGGACCCGTCCCGCATTCCTGCAGGGTCGCGCGCCGGGTAAGCGATCAATTCCGGCACAGCCGGTGACGCGTTATACTCCCGCAAAAGCCACCAGAGCCGCGCGATTGTGAATCCCAATTACCTCGATTTCGAACAGCCCATCGCCGAACTGCAGGAAAAGATCGACGAACTGCGAAACGTCGGCACGGACAATGCGCTGAACCTGGAAGAAGAAATCCAGCGCCTGCAGGCAAAAATGCAACAAAAGGTCGAGAGCATCTTCAACAATCTCGACGCCTGGCAGGTATCCCAGCTCAGCCGCCACCCGCTCAGACCCTACACGCTGGACTATGTCGACCTGATGTTCGACGAGTTCCATGAACTGCATGGCGACCGCGCGTTCGCCGACGACCATGCGATCGTCGGCGGCCTGGCGCGTTTCCGCGGCCGCGCGGTCATGCTGATCGGCCACCAGAAAGGCCGTGACACGAAAGCCAAGGTATTCCGTAATTTCGGCATGCCCCGGCCGGAAGGCTATCGCAAGGCGTTGCGGCTGCTGAAAATGGCCGAGCGGTTCAGCCTGCCGGTCCTGACGTTCATCGACACACCCGGCGCCTACCCCGGTGTCGGCGCCGAGGAACGCGGCCAGTCCGAGGCCATCGCCCGCAACCTGGCGGAAATGTCCAAGCTGGCCACGCCGATCATCTGCACCATCGTGGGTGAAGGCGGCTCCGGCGGCGCCCTGGCCATCGGCGTCGGCGACCGGGTGAACATGCTGCAGTACAGCACCTACTCGGTGATTTCGCCCGAGGGATGCGCCTCGATCCTCTGGAAGGACGCGGCAAACGCCAAGGAGGCCGCCGCCGCCCTGGGCATCACCTCTGACCGCCTGCTCAGCCTGGGCCTGGTCGACCAGGTGATTCCCGAACCACTGGGCGGCGCCCACAAGGACCCCCAGGCCGTGGCCGACAACATCGCCGCCTGCCTGGAAAAGCAACTCAAGGAGCTGGACAAGCTCAGCCGCGACGAACTGCTTGAAAAGCGCTACGCGCGCCTGCTGTCCTTCGGACGCTACAAGGACTGAGTCGCATGGGACAGCCGGACGCCCCGCTTGCGCCGGAAGACCTGCTGCCTTTTCTCGAGGCCCTTGACTGCCGCGGCACGCTCCACGTCGCCTTCAGCGGCGGTGTGGACTCCACCGCCCTGCTCCTGGCCCTGAAGCAACTCGGTCCGCAACTCGCCGCGCCCCTCGCAGCGGTTCATGTCAACCATGGCGCGCACCCCGACGCGGCCGCCTGGGCGGAACACTGCCGGGTGCTGTGCGAATCTCTGGGTATCCCGCTGGTCCAGGTGCCGCCACCCCGCGAGCCGCTGCCCAAGGACAGTCCGGAAGCACAATGGCGGCGCTGGCGCCTGGAGGCCTTCAAAGAACTGCTTGAGACGGAGGATGTCGTGCTGACCGCGCACCACCGCCAGGACCAGGCAGAGAGCCTGCTGCTGGCGCTGCTGCGCAGCAGCGGTCCGGATGGCCTGGCCGCCATGCCTGCGGTCAGACCCCTGGGCAAGGGACGGCTGGGGCGCCCTTTTCTCGACCTGCCCCGCGAATCACTGGTGCGCTTCGTGACGCAGCAGGGTGTGCGCTTCATCGAAGACCCGGGCAACCGCGATTTGAGCCTGGACCGGAACTATCTCCGCCATGAACTCATGCCGGTGCTCGAACGACGCTGGCCGGCGGCGGAGCGTTCGCTGGCGCGCAGCGCCGGCCTGTTTGCCGGGCTCAGCGCACAGCTGGCGCAGGAAGGCGCCCTGGCGCTCGCGGGTCGCGAGCCGTTTCCGGGGGTTCTCGAACTGGGCGCCCTGCCGGAGCACCCGCAGGCACTGGCGCTGGTGATCCGCCACTGGCTGCGTGAGCGCGGCGCGGCGCCACTTCCCCGGGCGCGACTGGAGGACCTCGTGGGCCAGTTACGCCGCGCGGCCCCGGACCGGCAGATCAATTTCCAGTGGGCTGAACACCGCCTGGACCATGCGCAAAACCGCCTGTGGCTGATGACCGGGGCGCCGGATCCCTGCCGGGCAATCAGCCACTGGGATGCGCAGGGCACCGCGCAGCTTGGCGCCACCAGCGGGACCCTGTCGCTCGGCCCGGTCGCCGCAGACGGGGCGTTCAGGATTGCGTCACGCACAGGCGGTGAGCGTTACCAATCCACACCGGACGGACCCCGGCGCAAGCTGAAACAGTGGTTCAATGACAGCCGGCTGCCGCCCTGGTACCGTTGCTGCGTCCCGCTGCTGTTCCACGAGGACCGCCTGCTCGCGGTCGGTGATGTGGTGCTGGATCGGTCCCTGGAAGCACAACTGGCCAGCCGGGACGGCACGCTGAAATGGCATCCTGGCGATCCCCTGCTCGCATGGGCCTGGCAAGAGTGCAGGCAGAACGGGCTGCAGGTAAAATGATGCCCATCTTCCCGGGCAACTGCTGACCCGCAACGGACACCCAATGGCTGAAAAGAACAAGAAAACCCCGGACTTTGAGGACTCTCTGAAGGAGCTCGAATCGCTGGTTCGCAAGCTCGAGTCAGGCGATTTGCCGCTCGACGAGTCCCTGGACGAGTTCAAACGCGGCGTGGAACTGACCCGCCACTGCCAGGATGTACTGGACAAGGCGCAACTGAGCGTCGAACAACTGATGAATCTGGATGATGACGCTTCAGGCGAACCCTTCGAACCCGAATCCTGAGCCGCGACAGACCATTGAAGCCTGGCAGGAAGTATTCAACGCCGAGCTGCAAAAGGTACTGGACACAGGCGAGGCATCCCCCGGCACGCTGCTGGAGTCCATGCGCTATTCAACGCTGGACGGCGGCAAGCGCATCCGGCCCATGCTGGTCTACGCATCGGGCCTGGCCCTGGGCGTGCCGCTGGCGTCCCTGCACGCGATCGCCCTGTCCATCGAGATCATTCATACCTATTCGCTGATCCACGACGACCTGCCCGCGATGGACGACGACGACCTGCGACGCGGTCGTCCCACCAACCACCGCCAGTTCGATGAAGCCACCGCGATCCTGGCCGGAGATGCACTGCAGGCGCTGGCCTTCGAGGTGCTGGCTGCCGACCCGGCGCTCGCGGAGCGCCCTGCCGCACAGGTACGTATCATTCGTGACATCGCCCGTGCATGCGGCGCCGGCGGTATGGCCGGGGGCCAGGTCCTTGATCTTGCGGCCATTGACCAGAACATAAGCTATGAAGAGCTGGAAACCATGCACCGCATGAAGACCGGCGCCCTGATCCGGGTCTGTGTTACCGCGCCCGGCCACGTGGCCGATGTGGACGATGAACAGATGGACCGCCTGGCCCGGTATGGTGACCGGGTGGGGCTCGCTTTCCAGATTCACGATGACGTGCTGGACGTTACCGCGAGCAGCCAGCAAACGGGCAAGCCGTCCCAGGCGGACGCCGCACGCAATAAGCCGGCCTTCCCCTCGGTCATCGGCATCGACGCCTCCCGGGAACGCGCCGAGGCGCTCTGCCAGGAAGCGCTCGACGCGCTGTGGGGCTTCGAGGGCGATACAACCATTCTGCAGTGGCTGGCGGGCTACGCCATCCACCGCGAAAGCTGAGGAACGACTGAACATGGCATCGAACACCCCGCTGCTGGACAGCATCAAGACACCTGCGGAGCTGCGCGAACTCGACGAGGCCCGCCTGCCGGAATTCGCAGAAGAGCTGCGCCAGTGCCTGATTGATTCGGTGGCCAGCGCGGGCGGCCATTTCGGCGCCGGCCTCGGCTGCGTGGAGCTGACCGTTGCCCTGCACTACCTGTACAACACCCCCTATGACCGCATTGTCTGGGACGTGGGCCACCAGGCGTACCCGCACAAAATACTGACCGGACGCCGCGATCAGATCACCTCCATCAAGCGCAAGGGCGGCCTGGCGCCGTTTCCCGAAGCGCGCGGAGAGTGAATATGACACTTTTGGCGTTGGTCACTCTTCGACTTCCGTCAGCGCCGGCCTGGGCATGGCCCTGGCCGCGGACCGCGCCGGTAAGCCGCGGCGCGTGGCGGCGGTGATCGGCGACGGCGCCATGACCGCCGGCATGGCCTTCGAGGCCCTCAACCACGGCGGTGATATCGACCCGAACATGCTCGTGGTGCTGAACGAAAACACCATGTCCATCAGCCCGAACGTGGGCGGCATGACCAAAATGCTTGGTCGCCTGATGAGCGGCCCGACGATTACCGGAATCCGCGAGCGCAGCAAGCGCATGATGCAGCGGGATTCGCGGACCTGGCGGTTCATGAGCCGCTGGGAAGAGCACGTCAAAGGCATGGTGGTGCCCAGCACGCTGTTCGAGGAGCTTGGTTTCAATTACCTGGGCCCCATCGACGGCCACGACCTGGAAGCGCTGCTGACGACCATTCGCACGGCCCAGTCCATAGACGGACCCAACCTGCTGCACATCATTACCGCGCAAGGGCAAGGGCTATGCCCCTGCCGAGGCGGATCCGGTCAAGTACCACGCGGTCGGCCCCTTCGACAGGGAAAAAGGCGTCGAGGCCAAGGCCGCCCCGGCCGGGCCACAGGTCGCCAAGCTACACCGGCGTGTTCGGCCAGTGGCTGTGCGACATGGCAGCCCAGGACCCGCGCCTGCTCGCCATCACCCCGGCCATGCGCGAGGGTTCAGGCATGGTCGAATTCGAACAGCGCTTCCCCGATCGCTACTTCGACGTGGGCATCGCGGAGCAGCATGCCGTCACGCTGGCGGCCGGCATGGCCTGCGAGGACATGCACCCGGTAGTCGCCATTTACAGCACCTTTTTGCAGCGCGCCTTCGACCAGATGGTGCACGACGTGGCCCTGCAGAACCTGCCCGTGTTGTTCGCCATTGACCGGGCCGGCCTGGTCGGGCCGGACGGACCGACCCACGCCGGCTCCTTTGACCTCTCCTATATGCGCTGTGTGCCCAATATGGTCATCATGGCGCCGTCCAACGAGGACGAATGCCGGCAAATGCTTTACACCGGTTACCAGCATGAAGGCCCCGCCGCGGTGCGCTATCCGCGCGGCAAGGGTCCGGGCGTCATGCCCCGCACCGAGATGTCAGCGATTCCCCTGGGCAAGGCGGAAACCCTGCGCAAAGGCAGTGAAGTCGCCCTGCTCGCTTTTGGCAGCATGGTTGAACCCTGCCGTGAACTGGCAGAGCAGATTGACGCCACGCTGGTCAATATGCGCTTCGTCAAGCCGCTGGACGGCGAGCTGATCGAGGAACTGGCCGATACGCACGAACTGGTCGTAACCATCGAGGAAAATGCAGTGATGGGCGGCGCGGGAAGTGGCGTCAACGAGCACCTGGCGGCCGCGGGCAAGAGCATACCGTTGCTGAACCTGGGTCTTGGCGACAGCTACCTGGAACATGCCAGCCGCGAGGAGTGCCTCGCCGAAGCCGGCCTGGATGCGGAAGGAATTGCCCGCCAGGTCCGGGAGCGCATGCAGGCCCTGGGCCTCGGCGCGCGACCCCAGAGCGCTTCTGCTTAAACCACCACCCTTCTGAATGTCAGGTTGATGCGCGGGCCCACGGCCCGCCGCGTCTTGGTCACCGCATGCTGGTACTCGTGCTGGCTGCGCCCGTCCATGAGCAGCAGGCTGCCGGAGCCCAGGTCGATACCGACCGACTCCCCGCCGGACCGCGGCCGGATGCGAAAGCGGCGCTCCGCGCCAAGACTGAGGGAAGCGATGGCCGGATTGGGGCCGAGCTCCGGCTCATCGTCTGCATGCCAGCCCATGGAATCACGCCCATCCCGGTACAGATTACACAGCACGGAATTGAAGCGCTGACCAAACTCCGCCTCCAGGCGCCGGCGCAGGCCTTGCAGTATTTCCGGCCAGGCCCTGGGGCCCAGGGTAATGCCGCTGTAGCTGTAACGCACCGGCGGGTCCGCGTACCAGTCAATAAGCCGCGGCTGCATCACCTCGCGGCCGTAAAGGGTAATTGCCTGCTGGCGCCAGTCCAGGCCATCGCGTAGCTCGGCAAACAGGCGTTCCGGGTCGTCCAGGTACGCGGCCCGATAGTCAAACCCGGGCGGGAGCTTCAAGGCGTGCCTGACCGGAGTTGAGCCAGCTGACGGTCGTGCAGCCGGGACAGGGTCAGCAAGGCAAGCACGGCTCCGATCAGCGCCCAGAGCATGTCCGACTGCGTATCCCACACGTAGCCCTGGGTGCCGAGAAAGGATTCGGCAGCAGTCGCACTGAGCAGGGCCGCCCACCACTCGATGAGCTCATAAAAAGCGCTGAAGGCAAGGCAGAAACAGACGACCAGGAAGCCCAGCCAACCGCGCCGGGCCACCACGCCAAGCCGGACCATCACCTCCCGGGCCACCATCGCAGGCACGAAGCCCTGGGCCAGGTGCCCGAGCTTGTCGTAGTTGTTGCGGGTCCCGCCGGTGAGCTCCTGCACCCAGTCACCCACAGGCACCAGCGCATACGTGTAATGCCCACCCACCATGAGAATCAGGCAGTGGATGAGAATCAGCACGTAGACCAGCGTGGTCAACGGGTGCCGGCGCCGGGTTACAGCCAGGACCACAAGCCCCAGCAACGCCGGTATCACCTCGAGCCACCAGGTCAGCCGGTCAAAAGGTTCAATCGCCGACCAGGATAGCACCGCCAGGAACAGGGCCAGCCATGCGATGGCCCAGGGCGAAAACCGCGCGCTCTGCACGCTTATTCTTCCTTGCTTACCCGCACCGCCAGAACGTCACAGCCCGCGCCGTGCAACACCGCATTGGCTGTTGAGCCCAGCAGGAGTTGCACGCCCTTTTGCCCGTGGGTGCCCAGGACGATCAGATCAACGCCCTGCTCATCGGCAAAGCGATGCAGCTCCCGCGCCGGAGAGCCGCTGAGAAAGTGGGTCCGTTCGGCCGCGATGCCGTGCGACTGGCCCCAGGATTCCAGTTTGCCCTTGAGCTCTTTTTGCAGACGGTCTTCAACCTGGTCCATGCCGACGAACACCGGCCCGTAAGGCACCACGCCCATGTACACCGCCTCCATTGGCTCCTGCACATAAGCCAGGTGCACTTCCGCGCCCGGGGCACAAATGGCCAGTGCACGCTCAATGATCGACCCGGACTCTTCGCTCAGGTCTACCGCAACCAGTACTTTAGAATAATGACTCATAACCGCACCTCCGTTTTCTGATACTTTCATCATAATTGAAGCCTGCGCCGCTTTGATTGACGCGCATCACAACAGGCTGCAAGCCTTGCAGGCATCCTAAGCGCGTAGTAACTGCCATTGTCAGGAGAACATGTATGACCGATACCCGGGAATCACTCGAAGTCCGGCGGGCTGAGCTGGAAAAACGGCTCGGTGCGATCCGCAAAGACCTGGCCGGCGGCCTGGACGCCGACTCTGAAGAACAGGCTGTACAGCTGGAGAACCTGGAGGTGATCCAGGAAATCGCGCGCCTGGCGGAGAACGAGCTTGAAGAGCTTAACCGCAAACTCGAAAACCTGGACGGCGACGAATAATACCCATCTGCGCCCGGCGATGCTTCAGTCGACGGCGGCGATGCACTCAATTTCGACCCGTCCGTCGAGCGCCAGGCCGCTGACACCCACCGCGCTTCGCGCCGGCTTATTGGTTGGGAAATAGGTCTTGTACACATCGTTCATGGCAGCCCATTCATCGATGTCCGCCAGAAACACGGTGCACTTGATGACCTGCCCCATGGAAGAACCATGACGCTCCAGGGAGGCCTTGATGTTCTCCATGGTCTGGCGAGTCTCCGGTCCAATGCCGCCTTCCGCGAGCGCACGGGTACCGGGCACGATGCCCAGCTTGCCGGTCAGGTACAGCACACCACCGGCCTTGACCGCATCGGAAAACGGCATATCCGGGTTCGCGCCGAGGTATTCCGGCGCATGCTCCGAGGCCAACAGTGGCGTGGTGACCAGTACGCCGCCGAACAATCCGGCCAGGAACAACAACTTTGCCTTGTAGTGCATGGTTTTCTCCAACAGTCAGATCTTTGGGTCAGGGTGCAAGTCAGATTTCGCCACGACGGGCCGCATTGCCAATGTGCTCGGCTGCGCGAAACGCCAGGGCCTGGATGGTCAACGTGGGTTGCCCGCGGCCGGATGACACCATACTCGAGCCATCACAGATAAACAGGTTTTCCACCTCGTGGCTGCGGTGATAGGGGTCGACCACCGAGGTCGCCGGATCCTCGCCCATGCGACAGGTGCCCAGCAGGTGCGCAAAAAACCGCTGCGGCTCCACCGGTTCCCGCCAGATGCGCTGCGCGCCCGCAGCCTCGAGAATCTCGTTCCCCCGGTCCTGCAGGAACTGCATCATGGCCAGGTCGTCGTCGTGATCCCGGTAGGTCATGCGCACCAGCGGACGGCCGATCGCGTCCTTGCCGGTCGGGTCCAGGGTGACATTATTGCGCTCCACCGGCAGGGAGGTGGTGCTGCTCAGAATTCCCATGTGGCGGCTGAAGCCCGAGCGCACATCGCGCTTGAAGTCCGCCCCCCAACGCAGGGGCGCATTGCCGGCCTCGGTTAACGCGTGCAGCGCCGGCATCGAGTTCACCAGCGGCCGCCCGTCCATGCCACCGCCCCCGTAAAAGCCGCGCTTGGGATCGGTGGCGTAAAAGTCGTGCACGATGCGGGTGACCTGGATGCTTTTCCAGTCATTGAGCAGATGCTCAAAATAGCCATGAATCACCGAGTGCCCGTTGCCCATCAGGTACTTGCCCACCAGGCCGGAACCATTGGCCAAGCCGTCGGGGCTGCCCGGTCCGTCGGACATCAGCAGCAGGCGCGGGGTTTCCGCACCATTCGCCGCCAGGATCACGGCGCGGGCTCGCTGGCCCTGTTGCTGGCCATCCGCGTCCACGTAGAGCACTTCTTCCACGCGGCCCTGTTTGCCGGTCTGGATCCGGTAAACCGTGGACAGGGGCCGGATTTCGCAGCGCCCCGTGGCCTCGGCCTCCGGGATCATGGAGGCCAGCGTGGACGACTTGGCATTCATTTCGCAGCCGAAACCGATGCAGAACCCGCAGTGACTGCAGGGCGGACGACCCCGGTAGGGCTGTGACAGGATCGCCATGGGCGCCGGCTGCGGGTGCCAGCCCATGGCCAGCGCGCCCTGCTCCAGCAGTACACCGGAGGATTTAACCGGCATGGGCGGCATGGGAAACGGACGGGAGCGCGGCGCGTCAAACGGCCCGGGCGCCCCGGACACACCAATCTCGTACTCGGCTTTCGTGTAGTAGGGCTCGAGCTCCTCGTAGGTGATCGGCCAGTCGGCAAAGCCTGTGCCCTCGATGGGACCCAGCAGGCTCCGCTCCTTGAAATCCAGCGGGCGCATGCGCCAGTAATTGCCGGAAAAGTGCACGCTGGAACCGCCCACGGTGCGCGCATACAGGGCCGGCGGCAGCCCGCCCGGGGAGGACTGCGCCACCTCGCTCTCGTCCTGTCGAAAAGACTGCGGATCAGCCCACTGCGGGTGGCTGGTCAGGTCGCCGAGCATCATGTTCTTGACCTCGTCGTGCCCGAAATCCTTCGCCGTGCGGTAGGGCCCCTGCTCCAGCACCACCACGTCGAACCCCGCCTGGGACAATTCCCGGGCCAGGACGCCTCCGGATGCGCCGGAACCGACGATGACAAAGTCCACCGGCTCGCGGGTGGGAAAACGCACTGCCGGCTCGTAGGCGCTCACGAGTGCGTCTCGTTGTAGATTTCGTCGTAGTAACCGAATGGCGGCTGCCAGGCATGCCGGCGCTCAAAACCGATCTGAGCCCAGCCCTCCCCGTTTTTGTTACCACCGTAGCTGGGCAGTGAAAAACAGCCCAGCAAGGTCAGAAAATGAACCTGCCCGAAAAAGGGTGTCGATTCAACACTGCGCAGAACCGTGGTCTGTGCGGGAAAGTCGAGTTCATGGAAGGGTTTACCCAGCGCCTTGATGGAGCGCTGGTCCAGATCCGCGATACCGGCCTGGATCATGGGCCAGGCGCCCGCCATGAACGTGCCGGCGGCGAAATCCATGAAGTACACCGCCCCGAGTTCACGGGCGCCCGGCGTGTCATCCGGCGGATAAATCTGGTCCGCCACCGCGCCCAGCGTCAGCGCCTCGGCCGGCGTAATCACGTTCAGCGGCGCCTGCGTCTCCTGCTGTGCCTGGGCGCTTTCCGCCGCCAGCGCGAGCCTGCTCAAGGGCCATCCGGCCAGGGCGCCACCGGCCAGCAGGCCTGCCGCCTTGAGAAAATCCCGCCGCGCGCCGGCGTCGTTCAGCAGCGCCAGCTCATCCACCTTGTCGTTCATATATCGCTCCGGTTGCTGCATCCAGCATAGCAGCTGGCGGCATCGTGATTTCAGCGACCCAGGAAGGGCTGCGGCAGCAGCTGCCGGACGGTCCAGGAAAGCGTTGCATCCGAGTCGCAGCAAGAGACCACCACCGCATCCGGTGGCATGAATTCCGCCATCACCTGGCGGCAGGCGCCGCAGGGCGGCAACGGCGTGTCGCCCGGCAGGTAGATCACCAGGCGGTTTACCTGGCCGGGCCGTGTTCCTGCGGCGACCGCGCTGCCCAGGGCGTTGCGCTCCGCGCACTGGGTCAGACCGTAGGACGCGCTCTCCACGTTGCAAGCGGTAAATACGGTCCCGTCGTCAACCGCCAGCGCTGCGCCCACCAGGAATCCGCTGTAGGGCGCGTGCGCGTTGGCGCTCGCAGCCCGCGCCCGGGCGCCGAGTTGTGCCAGGACCGCCTGCGTGTCAATGACTTCAGTCATGCAGGCTGCCCCGCTCGCCGGGCGCGCCCAGCAAAGCATTCAGCACGATGTCGGCCACCTTGCCGAAGGCCGCCTGGCGCTCGGCAGGGGTGAAGTGCTCGGCGGTGGGCAGCACGTCGCTGACCGTCAGCAGGGTTGCGGCGCGGCGGCCGTGCTCCCGGGCCAGGGCATAAAGCGCGGCGGTTTCCATGTCCAGGGCCAGGACCCCGAAACGGGTCAGGCGCGCGACAAAATCCTTGTCCGGGTGATAGAAATAGTCGGTGGAGAACACATCGCCGGTATGCACCCTGAGACCTGCGGACCGGGCCCCGGCATGAACCGCCTGCAACATGTCAAAATCCCCGGCGGGCGCATAATCCCAACCACCAAACCGCTGCCGGTTCATCGCCGAATCGGTGCTGGCGGCGGTGGCGAGCACCAGGTCGCCAAGTCGCATGTTGGCATGCAAGGCGCCGCAGGTGCCCACCCGGACAATTCGCTGAACGCCGAATTCCGCGTAGAGCTCGTGTGCATAGATACTGATGGAAGGCATGCCCATGCCGGAACCCATGATGGACACCGGCTTGCCGCGCCAGTTGCCGGTGAAGGCGAGCATATTGCGCACCGCGTTGACCTGCCGGACATCTTCCAGGGCGCTCTCGGCCAGGGCCTTGGCCCGCAAGGGGTCACCCGGCATCAGGACCAGTTCGGCAAAATCGCCCGGCTTGGCTTCGATATGTGGCGTTGTCATGGTGACGTGCTCTTGGTGGCTGGCGACAGCTTAGCGGCTTGCAAGGCGGCGGTGAATGGCCGGCGGCAACCCGGCTGGCGGCTGTGCTTCGATCGTAATCGCATCGAGCATATCCTGCACGCCACGATCCGCGTCCGCAACGCTTGCCGCGTGCACCACCCCCAGCGGCTCACCGGCCTCCACCCGCTGCCCGAGAGACACGAGCTCACTGAGCCCCACCGCCGGATTGATGACATCATCCGCGCGCGTCCGGCCTCCGCCGAGGGAACCGACCAGTGCGCCAAGCGCCCGCGTGTGGATGGCCGTGACATAACCCGACCCGGGCGCCGCCACGATGCGCTGCTCCGGTGCGCTTGCCAGGTGACGGCCGGGGTGCTCCAACAGGTCAGCGGGCCCGCCCTGCAAGGCAACCAGCCGCGCGAAGCGCTCAGCAGCTTCGCCGCTGGACAACGCCTGCTCCAGGCGCACCTGGGCCCGCTCTGATTCAGGCTCCAGGCCGCCGGTCGCCAGCAGCTCCCGGCACAAGCCAAAGACCACGGCCTTAAGCCGGTGATTCACGGGTTCGCCACGTAAAAAGCGGATGGCCTCGGCGACTTCCAGCGCGTTACCGGCGCTGGAAGCCAGGGGCTGGTTCATGTCCGTGACCAGCGCCGTGCAGGGCAAACCCGCTGCGCCGGCCACATCGACAATGGCCTGCCCCAGGCTCAGCGCATCCGCCTCGTTGTTCATGATGGCGCCATTGCCGGTCTTGATGTCCATAACCAGCCCGTCAAGCCCTTCCGCCAGCTTCTTGGACAGTATCGAGGCCACGATCAGCGGTTGGCAGCTCACCGTGGCGGTCACGTCGCGGGTGGCGTACATACGCCGGTCCGCCGGGGCCAACCCGGCGCCCTGCCCGATCAGCACCAGGCCCGTCTCGCGGACGCAGCGCTGCACCAGGGCCCGCGGCGGGTTGACATCAAATCCCGGGATGCTTTCGAGCTTGTCCAGCGTCCCGCCCGTATGGCCCAGGCCGCGACCGGAAATCATGGGAATGTAAGCGCCGCAGGCGGCCATCAGCGGGGCCAGCACCAGGCTGACAAGATCACCCACGCCGCCGGTGGAGTGCTTGTCGAGCACGGGCCCCGGCAGATCCGGCCAGGCCAGTACCTCGCCCGAGTCCCGCATGGCCAGGGTCAGATCAGCCTGCTCCTGCTGATCCAGGCCACGCAGGTAAACCGCCATCAGGAACGCGCCCAGCTGGGCGTCTTCCACCTCGCCCCGTGCAACCCCGTCAACAAAGGCGCGCATTGAGCCGCCGTCGATGACCTTGCCGTCGCGCTTACGCCGGATCAGATCAACCGGGTTCATGATTCGAGTTCAGCTGGTCCGTCGCGGTCCGTGGACTCAACCGGTGCCTTTGTGTCCCGGTTTGCGGACTGAACCAGCCAGGCCAGCAGCCCGAGACTGGTGCCCATGGCCATCAGAAAAACCAGCGCCAGGGTCAGGTCAACCTCCGGATCGCGCACGAACCGCAGAAGGCTGAAAGCGATAACCAGCAGCGTGAGCAGGCTGGCAAAAAGGGGCACCCAGGTCTGCCTGGCCCAGACGCCACGGGCCAGCACCAGGTAGCAGCCGCCGATCAGCGTCAGCAAGCCAGTGGTCATCGGCCATTGCTCCAGGGTGCCGCGAAGCGTACCGATCAGGAACTTGGAGCCGGCCGCCATGAACTCCAGTAACGCGACCAGTATCAGCAGCATCGCCAGGATGGCGCGCGGGGCCAGTCCTTCCTCGTCCGGATTGTCATGTTTCATGGCCACGCTTCCTGTCGCAAGGAGAAACCCTGATCTGAGACGCCAGTTTAATTGCGGATATGCTGCGGCACAAAAAAACGCGGCCGGGGCCGCGTCTTCTTGTCATCCAGCTGAGCGCTGCCGCGCTGAATGCTCAGCCTGCTTCAGCCACACTTGCTGTAGCCACAGGACAGGCAGGTTGCGCAGTTGTCCATGACCACGACGGCCTTGGTGCTGCACTTGTGACACAGCGTGGCCGAGGCCGGGTATCCGGTTTCCTCTCCGTCCGACGGACTCGCGTCAGTCAGCGTTTTTTTTTCCGCGGCAGCCAGGACCTCGGCACGTTTCTGGTCGAGCAATAACTGTTGCTGTTCCGATAACTCTTCTTTTTCCATCAGGCCGATTTTCTGCAGGTGGTGCTCGATGACCGCGCCAATCTCCGCAATGATCGACGGCATGAATTTACCGCCCGGCTTGAAGTACCCGCCCTTCGGATCAAACACCGCCTGGAGTTCCTCGGACAGGAACGTCACATCTCCACCCTTGCGGAATACCGCTGACATGAGCCGCGTCAGGGCCACGATCCACTGGAAGTGGTCCATGTTCTTCGAGTTGATGAAAATCTCGAAGGGCCGCCGCTGTTCATGCTCGGTTCCCGGGTTCAGCACGATGTCGTTGATGGTGACGTACATGGCGTGATCATCCAGGGGCGTCTTGATCTTGTACGTGGAGCCCTCGAGCGCCTCGTAGCCTTCCGGCCGCTTGACCTGCTCGGTCATGCGAATCACTTTCGCCGTGGCGCGACCTTCGCCCCTGGGTGCTTCCGCCTGTGTCTCGGCTTCCGGCTTGGCTACCTCGTAGCCGACTATTTTCGAATCAATTTTTATGGCCATGTTCTTGCTCTCTGTCGGGCCCGGGTCTCCGGCCCTGGTCATTTTATAGACCCTTTTGCCTTGTCATGAATGGGTTAAACGCGACTCAGAATTTTCCGTAGTAGCCTTCTTTGAGCGCATCGTAGAGGTTGGCCGCGGTATGCGTCTCGCCGTCGTATTCGATCTCCTCGTTGCCCTTGACCTCAACGACCTTGCCGTCGTCCAGGACGAAGCGGTAGGTCGTGTTTTCCAGGTCCTTCTCGGTCACCAGGACACCCTGGAACGCTTCGGGGTTAAAGCGGAAGGTGGTGCAGCCCTTCAGCCCCTGGCTGTGCGCGTAGGTGTAAATGTCCTTGAAATCCTCGTAGGGATAGTCGGTCGGCACATTCGCGGTCTTCGAAATGCTCGAATCCACCCAGCGCTGGGCTGCCGCCTGGATATCGACGTGTTGCTTCGGGGTGATCTCGTCTGCCGCCACGAAGTACTCCGGCAGCTGCGCACCGGCCTCTTCGCTGAACGGCATGGCATCCGGATTGACCAGGTGCCGGTAGGCGAGCAGCTCAAAGCTGAACACCTCGACCTTCTCCTTGGACTTACGACCTTCCCGAATCACGTTGCGGCTGTAGTGATGGGCGAAGCTGGGTTCGATACCGTTGGAGACGTTATTGGCCAGCGACAGGGAGATCGTCCCGGTTGGCGCAATGGACGTGTGGTGGGTAAACCGCGCGCCTTCTTTGGCGAGCGTTTCCACCAGTTCCGGCGCCACTTCGGCAATCCGCTGCATATAACGGCTGTATTTCGCGTGCAGTACCCGGCCGGGAATCTTGTCACCGGCCTTGTAGCCGTCGGCCTCCATCTCGGGACGCTTGCGCAGCATGTCGCCGGTGACGGTAAAGTTTTCTTCCATGATCGGCGCCGGACCCTTTTCCCGGGCCAGTTCAAGCCCCTCTTCCCAGCCGGCAACGGCCATCTCGCGGGCAATCCGGTCGGTAAACTCCACCGACTCGGGTGAGCCGTATTTCATGCCCAGCAGGGTCATGGTCGAGCCCAGGCCAAGGAAGCCCATGCCATGGCGACGCTTGCGGGCGATCTCGTCACGCTGCTTGCCCAATGGCAGGCCGTTGATTTCAACAACGTTATCCAGCATCCGCGTAAACACTTTCACGACCTTGCGGTATTCATCCCAGTCGAACGCGGCCTCGTCCGTGAACGGGTGGTCAACAAAGCGTGACAGGTTGACGGAGCCCAGCAGGCAGGCGCCGTAGGGCGGCAGCGGCTGCTCACCGCAGGGGTTGGTCGCGCGGATGTTCTCGCAGAACCAGTTGTTGTTCATCTCGTTGATGCGGTCCACCAGGATAAAGCCCGGCTCGGCAAAGTCGTAGGTGGAACTCATGATCATGTCCCACACGCGGCGCGCGGGCACGAACTTGAAGATGCGGCAGGCAACGAGACCATCCTCGCGGGTCACGTAATCATCATTCAGGGGCCATTCACGCCACAGCACCTGCTCCGGATCGTCCAGGTCCACATCCCCGGCTTCCGCCTCGGAGACAGGGAACGCCAGCGGCCAGTCGTCGCCGTCACGAACCGCCGCCATGAACTCGTCGGTGATCAGCAAGGAGCAGTTGAACTGGCGGAGGCGCCCGTCTTCGCGCTTGGCGCGGATGAATTCCATGACGTCCGGGTGGCCGATTTCAAAGGTCGCCATCTGCGCGCCGCGCCGTCCGCCGGCGGATGACACGGTGAAACACATCTTGTCATAGATGTCCATGAAGCTGAGCGGTCCGGAGGTGTACGCTCCCGCGCCGGATACATAGGCGCCCTTGGGCCGCAGCGTGGAGAATTCGTAGCCGATGCCGCAGCCGGCTTTCAGCGTCAGGCCGGCCTCGTGAACCTTGTCCAGGATGCCGTTCATGGAGTCCTTGATGGTTCCTGACACGGTGCAGTTGATCGTGGAGGTGGCCGGCTTGTGCTCCTGCGCTCCCGCATTGGAAGTGATCCGGCCGGCCGGAATGGCGCCGCGGCGCAGCGCCCACAGGAACTTGCCGTACCATTTCTTGCGCAGTTCCGGGGTTTTTTCCACGTCCGCCAGCGCGCGTGCGACCCGCTGGTAGGTGTCGTCGATTTCCTGGTCGATGACATCGCCGCTCTTTGACTTCAGGCGGTATTTCTTGTCCCAGATATCCAGGGATGCTGCCTGCATGGGAATTGCAGATGAATCAGATAGTGAGGCCTCAACTTGGACGCTGCTCATGAACTCTCTCGCGTAATTGTATGGTTTTATTTGCCTTCAAGGCACAAGTCATTGTGCCTTGACCCCTCGGCAGACACAAGATGTTGTGCCAGCGGGGGACAAGATTACGCCCGGGATTCGGGTGTGTCAAATACCGAATTGGCGCCGGCAGACTGGTCTGAAGAGGTCTTTTTTTATCTTTCCAAACGGCGACTTACGAGGCATTGAGACGCTTTTGCCCGGCACCGCGTCCCTTTAGGCAAGCGTGAAAAGCCCGCACACGGGGACTTCGCTTTATCGCATTTTCAGGCACAAGTAGACCAACACCCATAAAAAGTCACGTCGACAAGGGCACCCCGGCGCCGCCGACCGGGGTGCTTATTGACCGGACCTGGGCTAGGCTCTGGCGATGCTTCACGTCGTTCTCTACGAGCCGGAAATCCCCCCGAATACGGGCAACATCATGCGCCTGTGCGCCAATACGGGCGCCCGCTTACACCTTATCGAGCCGCTGGGATTCAGTCTGAATGAAAAAGCGCTGCGCCGGGCGGGCCTGGACTACCGTGACCGCGCCGTGGTCACGCTGCACTGCGACTGGGAGGCTTTTCTTACGGCCTTCGAAGGGGAGCGTATTTTTGCCATGACCACGCGCGCCACGCGCCGCTACGCGGACGTGGGCTTTCGTGACGGGGACGCCCTGCTGTTCGGCCCGGAGACCCGCGGACTGCCAGACCCGCTGCTGACCGACGCGGCCATCAGCGACTGCCTCCGGCTACCCATGCACAGGGACAGCCGCAGCCTGAACCTGTCCAATGCGGTGGCGGTTGGGTTGTTCGAGGCCCTTCGCCAGTTGGGGTTTCCGGAACTGTTCTGAGGCCGGCGCCATCGCCCTGCCTCCGCTGCGCCGGATCAGTCGGTTTCCGGTTTCTGCTGCCGGGCCAGCAGCCGGCGGACACCCTCTGCCGGGTCCCAGCCCTCGTGAATAATGCCGAACACCTGCTCGGAGATCGGCATGCTGACCCGGTACTGCTTACCCAGCCGGTGAACTTCCGCAGCGGTCCCGACACCCTCGACCACCTGCCCGATCTCCGCCACGGCCTGGTCCAGGTCTTCGCCGCGACCGAGAGCAAGCCCCAGGCGGCGGTTACGGGAGGCATCACCGGTGCAGGTCAGCACCAGGTCACCCATGCCCGCCAGGCCGGTCAGGGTTTCCGGCTGCGCGCCCATGGCCTCGCCCAGGCGCATCATTTCGGCCAGGCCGCGGGTAACCAACGCGGCGCGGCAGTTGTCACCCAGCCCCATGCCGTCGGAAATCCCGGTCGCCACGGCCAGTACGTTTTTAACCGCGCCACCCAGCTCCGCGCCAACCAGGTCCGGGCTGGTATAGGCGCGAAAACTCCCCCCGTGCAGGGACTGCGCAACCCTCGCACCAAAGTCCTCCCGGTTGGATGCCACGGTGACAGCGGTTGGCAGGTTACGGGCGACCTCCCTGGCAAAGGACGGGCCGGTGACGGCCGCCAGCCCCTTGTCCGGCCCCAGCAGCGCGGCAGCAACCTCGTGAAGCAGCCGGCCGGTACCCGGCTCAAAACCCTTGCAGGCCCATGCCACGCCGGTTTGCCGGACCATGAGGGGCGTGATGGTCTCCAGCAGGGACCCAAAGGCATGGCTGGGTGTCGCAATCAGCACGCCATCACTGGAAGCGACGGCGTTGCCCAGGTCGGACGTCGGGATGATCCCTTCGGGAAAAGCAAGGCCCGGGAGAAAACGGTGGTTTTCGCCCCGGGCCTGCATGTCTTCGACCTGTTCCGGGCTGCGCGCCCAGAGCAGGCATTGATTGCCGTTGCGGGCCAATTGCATGGCCAGCGCGGTTCCCCAGGAACCGGCGCCGAGCACCGCGATGGTGCGCCGCGAATCGGGCATGAATCAGGCGTTACCCTGCACTTCCATGTCACCCTGCCCCTGCTGGGCCTGGGCTTCACGTATGCGCTGCTGGTAGACCTGGTCAAAGTTGATCGGCTGCAGCACCAGCGGCGGGAAACCGCCGTCGGCGACCAGGCCGGTGATGGTCTTTGACGCGTAGGGGAACAGCGTGTGCGGGCACAGCGTATTCAGTACCGCCTGCTGCTGGGCCGCCTCCAGTCCACCAATGGCGAACAGACCGGCCTGGTGAACTTCGGCCAGGTAGGCCGTCTTGTCCCCGGTGGTCGCAGTGACCGTGACTGTCAGTACAACCTCGAAAAGCTCTGCTTCGATGTTGTTGACGCGCTGGGACAGGTTCATCTTGATTTCAGCGGCGCCCTCCTCCTTGAACACTTGCGGAGCGCTGGGAAGTTCAAAAGAGACGTCCTTGACGTAAATCTTCTGCAACTGGAAGCGCGCAGCGCTGGGGGCAGGTGCTTCGCTGGCACCAGGAATTTCGTTCTGTTCTTCAGACATAGTGGATTTCTCGGTTCAGTTGAAAAAATGGCCGGTGCAATGGTTCCGGGCCCGGGGCGAGCAGCTCGACCCAAACCGCCAATTATTGCACCTGGGCCCGTTGGCGACCAGTCGCCCTAGCGACGGGTCACGGGAAAATTGTCGCTGACCCATTGGGCCATGCCGCCGCGCAGCACGGCCACGTTGTCGGCGCCCTGCTTGACCAGGGAGGCAGCGGCCTGCTGGGCTGTCTGCCCGCTTTTACAGGTCACCAGCACGGGTTTCTTGATCAGCTTGCTGATATCCGGATCGGGGTCCTTGAACCGCGACAGGGGTATGTTCCGCGCATCGAGGATGTGGCCCTTGTTAAAGTCGGCGGCGGATGAAACGTCCACGACCGCTGCTCCGTCCCGGTTGATAAAAGCCACCGCCTCGTTGGGCGACAGCAGTTTGAAGCCCTGTCCGCGGCGCGTGAATTCCGTCACCAGCAGGGCCAGGGCCACGGCCACGAAACCTGCGACCAGCAGGAAGTGATTACCGGCGAATTCAACGAATTGCTGCATGCACATACCTCTGTGATAATGCGGTATCAACGTCCGCCGCCTGCATAGGTTGAGGCGCGCGCCGGGTTTTCAAGTCATCGCCCTGGTCATCCCGGCAATCATCGTAACCACGAATTCAAGAGAGCCTCATGCAGCGCAAACCACTACTTCTCATGATCCTCGATGGCTGGGGCCATCGCGATGATGGCCCGGATAATGCCATCAGCCTCGGCAACACACCGACCTGGGACCGGCTCTGGGCAACGCAGCCACACAGCCTCCTGGAGACGTCCGGGCTGGCCGTGGGCCTGCCGCCGGGGCAAATGGGCAACTCGGAAGTCGGCCATATGAACATTGGCGCCGGGCGCATCGTCTACCAGGATTTCACCCGCATCTCCCGCGCGATTGAAACCGGCGAGTTCTTCGATAACCCGGTACTCTGCGAGGCGGTCGACCGCGCCAGGGCCTGCGGCGGCGCGGTGCATATCATGGGCCTCCTGTCTCCGGGTGGGGTACACAGCCATGATGAGCACTTCCATGCCACGGTCAGGCTGGCCGCCAAACGGGGCCCGGGTCCGATACGCATTCACGCTTTTCTGGATGGACGCGACACCCCGCCGCGCAGTGCCAGGGCGTCCCTGCAATCCATGTCGGACCTGCTGGACACCCTCGATGACGCGGACTTCGGCACCCTGTGCGGCCGCTACTACGCGATGGACCGGGATGAGCGCTGGGACCGCGTCGCCCGCGCCTGGGACGCGATCGTCAACGGCCAGGCCGGAGATCACTACGCAACGGCTGAACAGGCGCTGGACGCCGCCTACGAGCGCGGTGAAAGCGACGAGTTCGTCAGCCCCTGCATCATTGACGACTATGCCGGGGTGCAGGACGGAGACAGCGTCATCTTCGTAAATTTCCGCGCCGACCGGGCGCGCGAACTCACCCGCGCCTTCATCGAACCGGGTTTTTCCGGCTTTTCCCGGCGGGCACCCGGGCTGTCAGCCTTTGCCGGCATGACCGGGTATCTCGCCGGACTGCCCATGAGCGTGGCTTTTCCGTCCGAGGCATTGCCGGACCTGTTCGGCGAAGTGATTTCCCGGGCCGGGCTGAAACAGCTCAGGATCGCTGAAACGGAGAAGTACGCCCATGTCACCTTCTTCATGAACGGCGGCGTCGATGCCCCCTCTCCGGGCGAGGAGCGCCGGCTGATCGCCTCGCCAAAGGTCGCCACCTACGATCTCCAGCCGCAGATGAGCGCGCCGGAGCTCACCCGCGAGCTGGTTGCCGCGATCCGCTCCGGCGACTTTGACGTGATCTTGTGTAACGTGGCGAACCCGGACATGGTCGGGCACACGGGCAGCCTGCCGGCGGCGATCCGCGCCGTTGAGGCAGTGGACCGCTGCCTGGGCGAGGTGTGTGACGCCCTGGACCAGGTTGGCGGGGAGCTGCTGATCACCGCGGACCATGGGAACGTGGAGCAAATGACCGACCCCCTCAGCGGCCAGGCGCATACCGCGCACACCACCAATCCGGTGCCTTTCGTGTTTCGCGGCCGTGACATCAAACGCATCAACAACGGCAGCCTGCAGGACCTGGCGCCGACCATGCTGCTGCTCCTGGGCATTGACCAGCCTGCCGCCATGACAGGCAAGCCCCTGCTCGAACTGGCGGAACAGCAACGCAGCGTAGCCTGAACCCGCAGGTGCGCTGTCCAGGGCGAACCGCCGGATCCCGCTGGACCATCCTGCTGGTCCTGGCCCTCACCGGCAGCGGCCAGCTTGGCGCGGACGAACGTAGCGAGACAGAAACCCGGATCAAGGAAATCGGTCTGGAAATCAGCCAGTTGCAGGCTACGCTGGAGCAGAACCGCGGCGAATTGTCCCGCGAACGCAGCGCCTTGCGCGAACTCGACCTGGACATCCAGTCCAACGCCCGCAGCCTGGCGGAGGCGGGGACTGCGCTGGTGGCCCAGGAGGCCGAAGTCCAGCGCCTGGAGGCCGATCAGGCCGCCTTTCTCCAGCAGCTGGAACGCCGCGAGGATGCGCTGTCACGGCAGGTGCTGGCCGCGTGGCGGCTGGGCCGCGAATCGCGCCTCAAGCTGATCCTCAACCAGGATGACCCGGCCCGGCTGGGACGCCTGCTGGCCTATTACGACTACCTGGGCCAGGCCCAGGGCGAGCAAATTCGCGAACTGCGCGATGTGCTGGTCAAGCTCGACGAGATGCGCGCTGCCATTGACCGTGAACTTGTCAGCCTCAACGACATCAAAGTCCGCTACGAGAAACAGCAGGCGACGCTGGAAGCCCAGCGCGAAGAGCGCTCCCTGCTGCTGGCGCAACTGGAACAGGAAATTTCCGGGGATTCAGCGCGGATCGAGGAGCTGGAGCGAAACCGGGCCGACCTGGAGACGCTGCTGCAGCGGCTTGATGATGCACTGGCGGATATCCCCAGCGACATGGGTGACCGCAAACACCCCGCGGAGTTGCGCGGGCAGCTGCCGATGCCAACCGCAGGCCGGGTGTTACAGGCCTTCGGTCAGCCGCGGGCAGCGGGCATGAAATGGCAGGGATGGCTGATCGGCGCTCCGGCGGGCCAGGCCGTACGCTCCATCGCCTATGGTCGCGTCGCCTACGCCGACTGGCTGCGCGGCTACGGCTTGCTGCTGATTATCGATCATGGTGACGGCTTCATGACGCTGTACGGGCAAAATGAAAGCCTGAGCGCCGAGGTCGGTGACTGGGTGGAGCCCGGCGAAGTCATTTCCAGCGTCGGCCAGGGTGCCGACCGCCGCCAGGGCCTGTATTTCGAATTGCGCCGCGAGGGTAAAGCCGTTGACCCGGCGGCATGGATTAAACGCTAACCGGCCGGAGAATCTGTTGTGAGACCCGCGTACCGCAAGACCCTGCTCCTGGCTGCCGCCGGCCTGCTGCTGGCCAGCCTGGCCAACACCCTGCCCGCTGATGATGACGCGCCGGCAGAGGTGGGTAAGCCCCTCAGCCTGGATGACCTGCGCAGCTTCAGCGACGTGTTCAACACGGTCCGGCTTAACTATGTCGACCCGGTTTCCGAAACCCGCCTGTTGGACGACGCGCTGCGCGGCATGGTGGGCGACCTCGACCCCTATTCCAGCTACCTGAGCCCGGAGGAGTTCCAGCGCCAGGACGACAGCGCCAGCGGACAATACGGCGGCATTGGCGTAACGCTCGATATTCGCGATCAGCGACTGGTGGTTAAGGACCTGGTCGAAGACGGCCCGGCCTGGCAGGGCGGCGTAAAACGCGGTGACCTGATTCTCGAGGTCAATGATCAGCCGGTTAAGGGACACCCACTGGTCGAGTCAATGAATGCCCTGCTGGGCGCACCCGGCACCACCGTCACCGTGCAGTTTCAAAGCGGCGACTATCCGCCGCGGGACGTGGAGCTCACGCGCGAATATATTGTCATGCCCAGCGCCGAGGGCGAGTTGCTGCAAGGCGACATTGCCCTGATCCGCCTCATGCAATTCAACAAGCGAACCGCCGACGAGGTGCGCGATACCCTGGAACTCGTCGCGGCTGCCGCCGGTGGCAGCCTGGCCGGCGTCATTCTTGACCTGCGCGACAACCCCGGCGGGCTGGTGGGCGGTGCCACGCTGGTGGCGGACGGCTTTCTCGAGGAAGGCCTGGTGGTGTACACGCGCGGGCGCTACCCCGGCAGCCAACTGGAGTACTACGCTGAGCCCGGTGAATGGATTTCGGCCGTACCCCTGGTGATCCTGGTCAACGGGGTGAGTGCATCCGCCTCGGAAATTCTGGCGGGCGCGCTGCAGGATCATGGCCGCGCCCTCATTGTCGGCAGCGAGACCTATGGCAAAGGCACCGTGCAGTCGGTTCTGCAACTGCGCAACGGCTCGGGACTCAAGCTGACCACCGCCCGCTACTACACCCCGGCCGGGCGCAGCTTTGACCGGACGGGGATTACGCCGGACGTGGTCCTGGACGATGCGCAAGCCGTGGAAGATCACCCGGAGGATGACGCAGCCGTGCAACGCGCTTTGGAACTGATCGGGGACGGCGAGGCGCCGACCACGGCCCGGCCGCTTGTCGCGGCCATGGATTGAGCCGGCGCTTGCCGGCGGCGAGGGGTTCCGGGATCAGCTGCGCGCGGGGGGCGTCAGTGGGAAGGGCGTAACCTTCTCACCGCTCTCCCGGTCCCGGATCCGGGCCTTGCCCTTGTTTCTGACCTGCTCAACACGCAACACGCCGTGCAGCGGGATGTGCAGCACTTCGACATCGGCAAACTCTTCGCGCATCTTCTCTTCCGTGGGATCGACGACCACTGCGTCGCTGCTGTCGAACACCATGCCGGCAATTTCCAGAAAACCCCACAAGGCGCTGGTGCTGACGGAGGTGCAATACACCTCGTAGACCTTGCCATGGTTGTGGAACGCCACCCGGTACAGAATATCCTTGGCCATATTGATCTATGCACTCCTGCCCGCGAATCGGGCGTTTTAACAGGCTCAGTCACCTGATCCGGGATGCGCCACCCTCGCGCCCGTCCGTGCCGCGGCCAGTGCGCGCGCCAGCAGGGCGTAGCTCAGTCCCAGGGCGAAACCCGCGAGGTGTGTCCACCACGCCATCGCCCCGGAAATGGGGCCAAACAGCGAATAAAGCAACTGGAGCACAAACCAGGATCCGACCACCAGCAAGGTCGGCAGGCGCACAAACTCAACCACCAGGCCAAGCGGCAAGTACAGACCGATCCGTCGTGAGGGATAGAGACCCGCACAGGCGCCGACCACCGCTGATACCGCGCCGCTGGCGCCGATCACCGGCAAATCCACCTCCGGCAACCGCAGGGCCAGGATCAGGTGCGCCAGTATCCCGCCCCCGAAAAACACCACGGCCAGCGACAGCGGTCCGGTACGACGCTCTACGGGTAAGCCGAAGACCCACAGGTACGCCAGGTTACCGGCCAGGTGCAGCCAGCTCGAATGAAACAACAGGGAACCGGCCAGGGCCAGCCAGCCCTCCTGTCGCGTTCCCGCCAGCAGGCCGGCGATCTGCGAGGGGTTTGCGCCAATCACATCGATAATCACGGCCTGGCGCGGCGCATCGAGCATCGCGAACAGGGTCCCGATCAGCAGGCACAGGCTGCACAGGACAAGCGTCATCCAGGGAAACCCCGGGCGGGGCCCCGCTGCGTGCATGATCGGGCTGCTGTTCACCGTCCCTGCCGGACTACCGCGGCCGGTCAGCGCTGGGTGACGAAAAAGCGATAGGCGCCGTAGCGGAAGATCGCACGGTCCCGCTCAATGGCCAGCAGCCGCAGGTTGCCGCTACCGAGGGGGTCGTCAACCTGCAGTCGCTTGCCGTCCATGAGAATGAACCGGTTGCCGGGTACTTCGTGGTAGACGAGCACGGTGATTTTGAACGTCGGCAGTTGCTGTCGCACCGACTCCGGCAGCTGCCAGTAGCTGATCACCCCGCTGTCCTGCTGCTGTTCCCCGGGCCGGGCCGGGGGTGACTGCGGCGCAGCGGCTGCGGCGCTGACCGCCGGCGGTGCGGAGGCCGCACCCGATGCGTCAACATCCGGCGCCGACGACGACGAGCCTGCTTGCGGGCTGGAGGCTGAACCCGCAGGTGGCGCATAGGCGCTGCTGCCTGAACTCCCAGCGACAGTCGGCGGCGGCGTGCTGGCCTGGCTGGCAGACTGGTAGGGCCGTTCACCGGTCAGGGTCTCAACCGGTGAACGCGGCTGCGAATCGAGATGCGGCGCCGGCTCCACAGCAGGCTCACTGGCCCCGGTGACACCTGCATTGGCGCTGCCCGAAACCGGCGTATCCTGCCTTTGCCCGGGGCCTGCAGGCGTTGCAGAACCCGATACGGCGGCGGTCGCGGGGGCCGGCGCCGGCTGGAAATAGACCTGCCATGCGACGTAGGCGCCCACCAGCACCAGCGCGAGAAAAATCACCGCAACCGCCGGCATCAGCCAGGGGAACCGCCGGCGGGCCGGGCTCGCGGGCGCTTCGCTGTAGATATCGGGCGCTGCACCCAGCTTCTTCTGCTGCTCGGACTTGCGCAGGGCATCCAGCAAGATGGACATGCTCAGTTTTCCCCTTCCAGCGTCATCACGAGGCGCGGTTCCTCGATGGAATACCGCATGAGATACAACAAGGTCTTGGGGCCAACGATACCGTCCGCCTCAAGCCCGTTGCGAACCTGGAAATCCACCAGCCAGCGCTCGAACCCGGCATCAAAGGCCGGGGGGCCGTCGTACGCCTCCGGCGCCCGCCTCGCCAGCTGGACTATGCGCTCAACCGGTTCACCGGTATCGCCGAGGCCGATTTCACGGGGCCAGTCCGGTGCCTGCGGCCATGCCACGAGATAGTCTCCGTACCAGCGTGCTTCGATCTCATCCCGGCTGACCACCATTTGCGCGGGACCGGAGCCGACCAGCAGCTGGTCTCCCTGCATACCATTCAGCAACAGGTGCTGAATACGGGGACCCTGGAGCATGAGGATAACGGGCAAGCCCAGCTGGCGGATTCGCAGCCAGTTGCCCTGGTCCTGGATACACGCAAAACCCAGTCCCTCCCGGCCCAGGCAACTGGCCTGCAACAGCGCCGCATCATCCCCGCGGCCCCAGTGATCGGCGAGTCCCTGCCAGGCGCGCAGGTCCTGGGCCTCGAACCAGTCTGGCGCCAGCTGCCCGGCCATGGTTTCCGGCGCGGGGGCGGGCGCCTCCGGCGGCGGCACGGCCGCCGTCTCCGGGCTGGCGACGGCCGGCGCTGCAGTGCTGTCCGGCGCTGGCGCCGCGGCGCCGGACATTTCAGGCTGTGCGGAAGCCGGTTCTGCCGCCGCGACTGCGGCCGGCTCCCGGCTCACCTCAACATTTTCGGTATCGGCCGGGCCGCGCTCCGTCAGCCACCGGCCGCCGGCCCAGCCCACGGCAAGGATCAACAGTGCAACGGCGCCCAGTCCGGCGACCCGGCGCCAGCGCTGCGCGCCCATGCCGGGTTCGCCGAGCTGCACCTCGTCCGCCGCCGCATGGACAAGCCGCGCATCAATGCGGTCTTTCTCACCGGCAAAGCCCGCGGCCAGGGAACGATCCGCGATGATGTTCACCAGCCGCGGCACGCCGCGGGAACGCTGGAACAGCGCCTTGAGGCCGGACCGTGAAAAGGGGTTGCGGCTGGCGCCGGCGACCGCCAGCCGGTGGCTGACGTAGCGCGCGGTATCCTCCTGGCCCAGGGGGGTCAGGTGATAGCGGGCCGTGATCCGCTGCGCCAACTGGCGCAGGCTGCGCCGCTGCAGCAGCTCGCGAAGCTCGGGCTGGCCGAGCAGAATAATCTGCAGGAGTTTTTCCTTGCTGGTTTCCAGGTTGGTCAGCAGACGCACCTGCTCCAGCGACTCGATGCTGAGGTTCTGCGCCTCGTCGATCAGCAGCACCACGCGCTCGCCACGGGCGTGCGCATCCAGCAGGAAACGGTTGAGGCGGTCCACCAGGCCTTTCGAGCTTCCCTCGACACCGGCCGTGGAGATGCGCAACTCCTCGCAGATCGCCGCCAGCATTTCCACCGGGTTCATCAGCGGATTGAGGATCAGGGCAATGTGGGTTTCTGCCGGGACCTGTTCCAGAAGCGCCCGGCACAGGGTGGTCTTGCCGGTCCCCACCTCGCCGGTGAGTTGCACGAAGCCGCCGCTGCCCGACTGGCCGACGCCGTAGACCAGGTGCGCGAGCGCATCCCGGTGGCGCCCGCTCAGGTAGATGAAACCCGGGTCCGGCGTGATGGAAAACGGTGCCTCTTCCAGGCCGTAGTAGCTCAGGTACAAGTCAAATTCCCGGGATTCAATCCTTCAGGGGTCAATCGTCCAGCGCCAGCAGGCTTGCATTGCCGCCGACCGCCGTCGTGTTGACCGTGAGCGTCCGCTCTGTGGCGAACTTCAACAGGTAATGTGGACCGCCGGCTTTCGGTCCGGTTCCCGACAGCCCCTCGCCACCGAAGGGCTGCACGCCCACCACGGCGCCGGTCATCGTGCGGTTGATGTAACAATTACCGACCCGCACGCGACCGGCAATGTAGCGCTGCAGGGTCTCGATACGGCTGTGAACACCCAGGGTCAGGCCGTAGCCGGTGCCGTTGATGCTGTCGAGCACCTTGTCCAGGTCGCGGGACCGATACCGTATCACGTGCAGGATCGGACCAAAAACCTCGCGTTCAAGCTGCTCAATACGGTCAATGGCAAAAACACAGGGTGCAAAGAAATGGCCATCGAGCCCGGGTGGCATCGGCGCCCGGGCCAACAAACGCCCCTCCCCTTCAAGCTGTCCCGCATGGGCAAGCAGTACTGCAAGCGCCTCACCATCAATGACCGGCCCCACGTCCGTTGCCAGCATGCCCGGATCACCGAGCACGAGTTGCTGCATGGCGCCATTGAGCATGTTCAGCACGTGATCGGCGATGTCCTCCTGAAGGTAGACGACGCGCAGTGCTGAACAGCGCTGTCCGGCACTCAGAAATGCGCTGCCGATGATGTCCTGCACCACCTGCTCCGGCAGAGCCGAACTGTCCACGATCATCGCGTTCTGGCCGCCGGTTTCCGCCACCAGCGCCGCCAGCGGCGCGTCCCGCTGCGCCAGTGACTGGCTGATCAGTCGCGCCACCTCGGTCGAACCGGTGAAGGCGACCCCGTTAATGAGCGGGTGACTGCTGAGCCGCGCGCCGACCACGGCGCCATCCCCCGGCAACAGCTGCAACGCGGCGGGGGGAATGCCGGCCTCGTGCAACAGCCTGGTGGCAAGGCCGGCGATCAGCGGGGTTTGCTCCGCCGGCTTGGCCAGTACCGTGTTGCCCGCCGCCAGGGCGGCGCTCACCTGGCCGGTAAAAATCGCCAGGGGAAAGTTCCACGGACTGATGCAGGCGAACACGCCACGGCCGTGCAGGGACAGCTGGTTCGTCTCGCCGGTCGGTCCCGGCAGCTGGATCGGCTCGCCAAACTGCCGCCGTGCTTCGCCGGCGTAATAGCGCAAAAAATCAACCGCTTCACGAACCTCGGCGATACCATCGTTGATGGTTTTCCCGGCCTCCCGGGCGCACAGGGCGATTAACTCCGGCATGTGGGCTTCGAAAGCGTCAGCGGCCCGGTCCAGCGCAGCGGCACGTTCCGCCACCGGTGTCGCATCCCAGGCCGGGGCAAAAGCTGACGCCGCGACCACTGCATCATCAACCTGCGCGGCGGTGGCATTGACCACCTCACCGGTCACTTCCATTGGACGCGTGGGGTCAAACACCGGCTGTGGCGGCGCCCCGCCCCCGGCACGGCTGACCAGCAGGGGCGCGGTGCGCCACTGGGCCGTTGCGAAAGGGTTCATGGCGGCGGCCAGTTCCGCCAGGTCCAGTTCGTTGGCCATATTGACGCCGCGGGAGTTTTCACGACCCTTGCCAAAAATAGCCGCCGGCATGGGTATCGCCGGGTTGGCCCGCGGCTTGTTGCGCTTGGCCTTGGCGACCGGATCCTCCGCGACCTGCTCTACCGGCAGGCGTTCATCAACAATGCGGTTAACGAAAGAGGTATTGGCGCCGTTTTCCAGCAAGCGCCGCACCAGGTAGGGCAAGAGGTCCTCGTGGCTTCCTACCGGCGCATAGACGCGACAGGCCGGGTTGAATTCCTCGCCTTTCAGAACCTCGGCGTAGAGATCCTCGCCCATGCCGTGAAGCCGCTGAAACTCGTAATCGAGCCGCTCGCCGGCCAGCTCCGTGATGATCGAAATGGTGTGCGCATTGTGCGTGGCGAACTGCGGGTAGAACTGCTGCCGCAGACCGAGCAACTGGCGGGCGCAGGCGATATAGGCCACATCCGTATTCACCTTGCGGGTATAAACCGGGTAGCCGTCAAAGCCCTCCACCTGGGCATGCTTGATCTCCGTGTCCCAGTAAGCCCCTTTGACCAGGCGGATCGGAATCCGGTGACCGGTTTTTTGAGCCAGGTCCGCCAGCCAGTCGATAGCCGCCGGCGCCCGCTTGCCGTAAGCCTGCAACGCCAGGCCGAAACCATCCCAGCCTGCCAGGTCCGGGTGTGCGAGCACTTCCGCAAAAATATCCAGGGACAGCAGCAGCCGGTCGGCTTCCTCGGCGTCCATGGTCAGCGCCGTATCGTGCTTTCGCGCCAGCCGGGCCAGCTCGAGCACGCGCGGTGTCAGCTCCTCCAGGACCTGCTCCCGACGGCTGAACTCGTAGCGCGGGTGCAGGGCCGAGAGCTTCACGGAAATACTGGGCGCGGAGAAAATGTCACCATCGCGGCGCCGCCCCCCGACCGTCTCGATACCCTTTCGATAGGCCTGCAGGTAACGTTCCGCGTCAGGCCAGGTCAGCGCAGCTTCGCCGAGCATGTCAAACGAATAGCGATAGCCGCGATTCTTCTTCTTGTCAGCCCGGTCCAGGGCCTCCTTGATGTTGCGGCCCATCACGTACTGATAGCCCATAATCCGCATGGCCTGGCGGATTGCCGTACGCACCACCGGCTCACCGCCGCGGTTCACCAGGCGTTTAAGCGCAGAACGGAAGTCCTTGCGGGTCTCGCGACCCAGCTTGACCATGTTCCCGGTCAGCATGAGCCCCCAGGTTGAGGCATTGACGAACAGGGACGTGCTGCGGCCCAGGTGCGATTCCCAGTCCGCCGAGTGGAGCTTGTCCGCGATCAGCTTTTCCGCGGTGTCCGAGTCGGGAATGCGCAGCAGGGCCTCGGCCAGACACATCAGCACCACGCCCTCCTCCGAGGACAGGTCATATTCCTGCATGAAGGCATCGAGCGCGCCCTGCTCTTCTTTCCGGGCGCGAACGGCGCTGACCAGGCGCCCGGCCCGCAGCTGCACCGTGCGGCGCGCGGCCGGCTCGAGCTCTGCGCTGTGCAGAAGCCGGTCTACCAGCGCATTTTCATCCTCGTGATAGGCCTTGTTGATGGCATCGCGAAGCGCATCACGGGGCAGCGCCTTATCGACCAGGAAGCGTACATCGGCGTTCGTGCTCACGCGGTTGGGCTCATGCTTGGGTCTCCCTCAAAATGCCGCTTTGACCGAAGAAAACGGGGGAGCACAGTGTAGTCACCCGCCCGTTCTTCGCCAAGTCGCATTAATGGGCAAAATGACGCGCTGAATAGCCGCGCGGTCTTGCCCCGATGTCACGCGGAACTTACAATACGCCGGGTCGAGTTCAGTCAAGATCTGCATTTCCAATCCAAGCCTCTCCAGACGCCACGTCGGGACACAACATTTACGTCAAGTAAAGCTACCCAGACTGGCGGGGGCAGTGCAAAACAGAGGTTGCACCGCACACCCGGGCTGAGCGGGAGGAACAACACCAAGCGCGACCGGACAGGTTGCACGAGGCACAGTACCGCATGAAAAAGCAAAACACGTTTATCGTAGGCCTGGCCGTCCTGGTGGCGGTCTGCATCGCCTTCTGGCTGTTGCTTGTGGCGCCCATGTACACAGGTAATGAGATCAATATGACCCGGGGCGTCTCGTCCCTGGCGAACACCCATTACGATCTGCACATGACCATCCTCTGGGTGTGCGTGGTCATCGGCATCCTGGTGTTCACCGCCATGTTCACCTCCATCGTCCTGCACCGGAAGTCCAGGGGCCACGAGCCGGCCCAGTTTTCCCACAGCACGAAAGCCGAAATCGCCTGGACGGTGATCCCGGTCCTGATCCTGATCGCCATGGCCGTGCCGGCGACCAGCGCCCTGGTCAAGATGGAATCGCCCGATGGCGCCGAGATGACGGTGAAAATCACCGGATTCCAGTGGAAGTGGAAATACGAATACATGGACTCTGACATTGCTTATGTCAGCTCGCTGGCCACAGCCTCCAACGCCGCCCGGCAGCTTGGCTCGGGTATCGACCCGACCACCGTCGACAACTACCTGCTCGACGTGGACCGCCCCCTGGTGCTGCCGGTCGGCAAAAAGATCAAGTTCCTGATCACGGCCGATGACGTGATTCACGCCTGGTGGGTGCCTGCTTTTGGCTGGAAACGTGACGCCATTCCCGGCTTCATCAACGAGGCCTGGGTGCAGATTGACGAGCCCGGCACCTACCGCGGCCAGTGCGCCGAACTGTGCGGCCAGGACCACGGCTTCATGCCGATCGTTGTCGAGGCGGTTGAGGCGGATGAATACGCCGCCTGGGTCGAAAGCCAGACCGTGGCGAACATTGCCGCCGTTGAGGAAACGCAGCGCGAGTGGGGCTTTGATGACCTGATGGCGCGCGGCGAGTCAGTGTACGCCAAGCAGTGCGCTACCTGTCACCAGGCGGACGGCCAGGGCCTCGCCCCGGCGTTCCCGGCGCTGGCCGGCAGCCCGGTTGCGACCGGCCCGCTGGAAGAACACATCCGGGTGGTCCTTGAGGGCCGGGAAGGCACGGCCATGCAGGCCTTTGCCGAACTCCTGACGCCGGCGGACATCGCAGCCGCCCTCACCTATACACGCAACGCCTTTGGCAACGAGACCGGTGACCTGGTCCAGCCCGCCGAAGTCCGCCAGATGAACAAGGGATAAGCGCATGAGCAGCATCACACCAGACGATATCGCGCTCGGCCACGACGTCGCCCACGACAGCCACGACGACAAGCCGCAGGGCTTCCTCGCACGCTGGGTCTTCACCACCAACCACAAGGACATCGGGACGCTGTACCTGGTGTTCGCGCTGATCATGTTCTTTGTCGGCGGCAGCATGGCGATGGTCATTCGCGCCGAGCTGTTCATGCCGGGCCTGCAGTTGGTGCAGCCGGACTTCTTTAACCAGATGACCACCATGCACGCGCTGATCATGGTCTTTGGCGCGGTCATGCCCGCCTGGGTCGGCTTTGCGAACTGGATGATCCCGCTGATGGTGGGCGCGCCGGACATGGCTCTGCCGCGCATGAACAACTGGAGCTTCTGGATCCTGCCCTTCGCCTTCACCATGCTGCTGAGCACGCTGTTCATGGACTCCGGTGGCCCGGCCGCCGGCTGGACGCTGTATCCGCCGCTGAGCCTGCAGACCGGCGACAGCTTTGCCTTCGTGGTGTTCGCCGTGCACATGATGGGTATCTCGTCGATCATGGGCGCCATCAACATCATCGCCACGATCCTGAACATGCGCGCCCCGGGCATGACCCTGCTGCGCATGCCGCTGTTCGTCTGGGCCTGGCTGATCACCGCCTACCTGCTGATCCTGGTGATGCCGGTACTGGCCGGGGCCGTGACCATGCTGCTGACCGACCACTTCTTTGGCACCAGCTTCTTCAACGCCGCCGGCGGTGGCGACCCGGTTATGTTCCAGCACATCTTCTGGTTCTTCGGTCACCCCGAGGTGTACATCATGATCCTGCCGGCCTTCGGCGTGGTGTCGGAAATCCTCCCGACCTTCAGCCGCAAGCCGCTGTTCGGCTACGCCGCCATGGTCTACGCCACCGCATCGATTGCCTTCCTGTCGTTTATCGTCTGGGCCCACCACATGTTCACGGTAGGCATGCCGCTGGAGGGCGAGCTGTTCTTCATGTACGCGACCATGCTCATTGCGGTGCCGACCGGGGTGAAGGTGTTCAACTGGGTCAGCACCATGTGGAAGGGCTCGATGACTTTCGAGACGCCAATGCTGTTCGCCATCGGCTTCGTCGTGCTGTTCACCATCGGCGGCCTCTCCGGCCTGATGCTCGCCATCAGCGCCGCGGACCTGCAGTACCACGATACCTATTTCGTGGTGGCGCATTTCCACTACGTGCTGGTGCCCGGCGCGGTCTTTACGCTGATGGCCGGCGCCTATTACTGGCTGCCGAAATGGACCGGCAACATGTACTCGGAGACCTGGGGCAAGATTCATTTCTGGACCTCGACGATCTTCGTCAACGTGCTGTTCTTTCCGCAGCACTACCTGGGCCTGGCCGGCATGCCGCGACGCATTCCCGATTACGCGCCGCAGTTTGCTGATTTCAACATGTGGTCTTCGATCGGCGGCTTTGCCTTTGGCGCCAGCCAGCTGATCTTTGTCGGCGTGGTGATCCACTGCGTGTGGTTCAGCAAGAAAAAGGCCACCGCGCAGGTCTGGGAAGGCGCCAAGGGTCTGGAATGGGAAGTGCCCTCACCGGCGCCGCACCACACCTGGACAACCCCGCCGGTCGTGACCGCCGGCATGGTCGCCCACGCCGAGGAAAAGTAAGTGGCACAGGACCGCAGCGCGGACGCCCGGCACGAGACCGAAACGGCTGACACCAGCCGGGACGAGCTGCTGCGCCGGCGCAAAAACGCCCGGCGCACCGCCCTGGTGCTTGGCGCCATCGCGCTGACGATCTTTGTCACCTTTCTGATGACCGGTGTCATCGGCCGGGGCTGAGCATGAGTCAACACAGAACAACTCCGGCAAGCTGCGTGGCCAAACTGCTTGGTGTGGCGGTGGCCATGTTTGCCTTTGGCGTGTTCCTCATGCCCCCGCTGTACGACACCTTTTGCGAGATCACGGGGCTGAACCAGGCCGGCATCAAGATTTCCGCGGCCCCGGTTGACACCGAGGCGCAGGACCGGACGATCAAAGTCCGTTTCGACGCCACCACGAACTCGTCACTGAACTGGGATTTTGGTCCCGTGGACCAGACCATGGAAGTGGCCGTTGGCGCCCCCGCCGAGGCGCTCTACTTTGCTGCAAAACCGCGAGGATACTGAGCTCGCCGGCATGGCCACCTTTAACGTCTCGCCGCCTACCGCGGCACGCTATTTCGTGAAGGTCGAGTGTTTCTGCTTTTCCCGGCAGGTGCTTGCCGGCGGCGAGCGACGCGAAATGCCCGTGTACTTCTTCGTGCAGCCCGACCTGCCGGAAGACATCACCGAATTGACGCTTTCCTACACCTTTTTCAAAAACGACGATCCGAAAGTGGCGCAAAGCACGCCCTGAACGGACACTAGCAGAGAGATCTGACCATGGCACAACACGCTGAAGGCAGCTACTACGTACCGCATGGCACGAAGTGGCCCATGACGGGCTCCATCGGACTGGCTACCATGCTGGTCAGCGCCGCAATGTGGCTCAACGGCGCAAGCACGGCGATGTACACCTTCTACCTCGGAGTAGCCATCATCATCTACATGGTGTTCGGCTGGTTCGGGGAAGTAATTCGCGAAAGTGAGTCGGGCAAGTACAACGCCCAGGTGGATACCTCGTTTCGGATGGGCATGAGCTGGTTCATCATTTCCGAGGTCATGTTCTTCGCCTGTTTCTTTGGCGCCCTGTTCTATGCACGGGCTCTGGTGGTGCCATGGCTGGGTGGCGACGGCAACAACGCGGCTACCAATGAGTACCTGTGGCAGGGCTTTAACGCCGCGTGGCCGACCAACGGCCCTGGTGATGTTGGCGGGGAATTCGGCACGATTCCGGCCTTCGGCATTCCTTTCCTCAACACCCTGATCCTGCTCGCCTCCGGCGTTACCATCACGCTGGCGCATCACGCTTTGAAAGACAACAAGCGCCGGCAGCTGGTCGGTTGGCTGGCGGCAACGGTGTTGCTGGGCGCCGTGTTCCTGTTCTTCCAGGTTGAGGAATACATCTACGCTTACCAGGAGCTTGGGCTGACCCTGGGTTCCGGAATTTATGGCTCAACTTTCTTCATGCTGACCGGTTTTCACGGCATGCATGTCACACTTGGCGCCATCATGCTGTTTGTCATCATGGTGCGGTGCATGCGCGGGCACTTCACGGCCGACAGGCACTTCGGCTTCGAGGCCGTCGCCTGGTACTGGCATTTCGTGGACGTGGTGTGGCTGGTGCTGTTTATTTTTGTTTACGTGCTCTGAGCGCACACAGGCTGGCCGGGCTCCGGCCGGATCCTAGCGCCGCCCAACCGGGCGGCGCTGTCATTCCGGAGGGGGTGAACCGGGGGTTCAGCCCTCAGCGGGCTGCTCAACCGGTGGCTTGATACCAATCGGACCCCGCGAGGTCGGCTCGATCCAGCCAAGACGGAAAAACACGTAGAGCATCAGGAACAGGAACAGCGACAGACCAATGCGCCAGGTAAGTCTTCGCACGGTTCGTTTCCCCTCCCCCTTGTCTTTCACCAGGAAGAAAAACGACGACGCCAGCGTGTAAAGAATGGCCAGCAAGAATACGATGATGATGATCTTGGACAGCAAGGGTTTACTCCCGGAAAATTTGACATCCGGCATGGCCTGGCCACGCCTGCGGCGACTAGCTTGGCGGGATGCCCTGTGAAGTTCAAGACCCACTGGGGTTTGACCGCGCTGCTTGGGGCGCTTGCGGCCGTGTTTCTCTGGCTGGGAAACTGGCAACTGGACCGCGCGCAGGACAAAGTGCTCGTCCAGGAGCAGTTCGATGCAGCGGCTACCGTGACGGAACTCCAGGATACGCTGCCCGAATGGACCGAGGCCCGCCTGTATGGCCGGCTCGACCCGGACCGTCACCTGCTGCTGGAGAACAAGATCTATCTTGGTCGCGCCGGGGTGCACGTACTGACGCCAATGACACTGGCTGATGGCAGTACCCTGCTGGTCAACCGGGGCTGGTTACCCCTGCCACCGGACCGCAGCGCCCTGCCCGCGATCCCAACACCGGCAGCGCCGATTGAGCTTGCGGGACGGCTTGGACCGCTCAGCGCAGCCGGGGGTCCAGATTGGGACGCCGCAAGCCTTGCAAGCCGATGTTTGGCCCCAACTTATGGTGTATCCGGACTGGGGCCGGATGGAGCGCGCCCTGGATCTGCCGTTATACCGCCAGGTGCTCTACCTGGATGCGGCCAGCGACGCTGGCTTTGAAGACCGAAACTGGACCCCGTTCACCATGGGCCCGGACCGCCACCGGGCATACGCGTTGCAATGGTTCGCCTTTGCACTGACAGCATTTGTCTTTTGGCTGGTACTGGGTTTCCGAGCCGGCAGGAGGTCGGCAACATGAGCAATACGCGTAATCGAAACCGGCTGGCACTTATCTTCATCTTCGTGCTGTTTTTTATTCCGCTGCTCGCAGCGGTGATCCTTAACTCCAAGTGGGTGCAATACGAGCCCGGGGAAACGGTCAACCGCGGCGCGCTGGTTGAGCCGCCGGTGCCCATGGACGAGACCCTGCTGCTTGAGCGGAACTTCCCGGCGGCGGAGGAACTGGCGGGTCGCTGGTTACTGGTTCACCCCCTGCCCGGTGGCTGCGACGCGCTGTGTGGCGAGGTTGTCACGGAGCTGCGCCAGATTCATATCGGCACCGGTCGTCACCAGGAAGAAGTCGCCATACTGCTGCTTTCAGACCAGCCAATGAGCGATGAGCTGCGACTGGAACTGGAAGAGATCTATCCCCGGTTTGTCATCGCCGACGAGGTAAATACCGCGGTCATGGAAACGCTGATCGCCGCCAACAACGGCAACCCGCCGGCCGCCGGCGTGTCTTTCATCGCCGATCCGGAGGGCAACATCATGCTGCGCTATGACCCCGGATACGCGCCCGGCGACCTGAACAAGGACCTCCGCAAACTGCTCAAGTGGTCCGGAAGGTAATTGAATATGCAACAACGTCTCCATCGAATCGCTCTCATCGCCGTCGTCGTCACCCTGTGCGTGGTCGTCCTTGGCGCCTGGGTGCGCCTGTCACATGCCGGCCTCGGCTGTCCTGACTGGCCCGGCTGCTACGGCAAACTGACCTGGCCCGACGCCCACGGGGAGATCGCCCTGGCCAATGAAACCTTCCCGGAGCGCCCGGTGGAGATCGACAAGGCCTGGAAGGAGATGGTGCACCGCTACCTGGCAGGCGCGCTGATTCTGCTGGTGGCTTTCATCAACTGGGTGGCCTGGCGCGGGGGCGAAGCGACACGACGGTTCAGGGGGGTGGCCGGACTGGTACTCGGCATCATCCTGTTCCAGGCCGCGCTGGGTATGTGGACGGTGACGCTGAAACTCAAACCGATCATCGTCATGGCGCACCTGATGGGCGGGATGACCACCCTGGCCCTGCTCAGCTGGCTGGCGTTCCGCTCCAGGCGGGCGCCCTTCGGCCAGTACGAGCCGGTCTCGGGCAAGGTGCGCAGCAAACGCCCGCTCGTTGTCTTTGCATTGCTCGTCCTGGTCTGCCAGATCGCTCTCGGCGGCTGGACCAGCGCCAACTATGCGGCGCTGAGTTGCCCGGACTTTCCGCAGTGTACCGGCCAATGGTGGCCTGCGACAGATTTTCCCGAGGCCTTTACCCTGATCCGGGAAATCGGTGTCGACTATGAAGGCGGTGTGCTTGATCAGACGGCACGGGCAACCATTCACCTGACCCATCGGATCGGCGGCATCGTGACCCTGCTGGTGCTATTGAGTACTGGATTTGCCTTGCGCAAGCTGCCGGCGTTCCGACCCGGCGCGTCGCTGCTTTTGCTGGGTGTTGGCGTACAATTCACCCTGGGCGTTCTTAACATTCTCCTGCAACTGCCCCTGCCCAATGCGGTAGCGCATAATGGCGTTGCTGCATTGCTTATCGTGACCATGGTATGGCTGCTGAACCGCACAGTCCCGCAAACCCCGGCCTGAACCTCGACAGCTGGCGTGACTACCTTGAGCTGACCAAGCCCAAGGTCGTGCTGCTGATCGTGTTCACGGCCATCGTGGGCATGCTGCTCGCTGTGCCCGGCCTGCCGCCGCTGGTCCCGTTTGTGGCCGGAACCCTGGGCATCGGCCTGGCCTCGTCATCAGCAGCCGCCATCAACCATCTGCTCGACCAGCGCATTGATGCGGTGATGATGCGTACCCGGGACCGGCCCCTGCCCTCAGGGCATCTGTCGGAGGCCCGGGTGCTGATTTTTGCTGTCGCCCTGGCAATGCTGTCGATGTTGATCCTGGTGGTCTTTGTCAACGTATTGACCGCGGTGCTGACCTTCGCATCCCTGATCGGCTACGCGATTATTTACACCGCCTGGCTCAAGCGCGCCACGCCGCAGAACATCGTGATCGGCGGGGCCGCCGGGGCAGCGCCGCCGGTGCTTGGCTGGACCGCGATTACCGGCCATGTTGATCCGGATGCGCTGCTGCTGTTCCTGATTATTTTTGCCTGGACGCCACCGCATTTCTGGGCGCTCGCGATTTTTCGCAAAGCGGATTACGCGGCGGTTGATATCCCCATGCTGCCGGTGACTCACGGGGTCAATTTCACGCGCTGGCATATTTTCTTCTATACCATCCTGATGGTGATCACCACGATCCTGCCGTATCTTTCCGGCATGAGCGGACCGCTCTACCTGGGCGGGGTCTCGGTGCTGAACCTGGGGTTTCTCTGGTATGCCTGGCGTCTGTTGCGCAGCGATGATGTGCAGTTGCCCATGCAGACTTTTGGTTATTCGATCACCTACCTGATGGTGCTGTTCGCGTTCCTGGTGGTAGACCACTATTTCATGGCCCTCACTGCGGGCTGAGACCAACACTTCTACGAGGCTTTTAACCCATGCACAAGGCATCACGGGTGTCGCAGGACAACACGCCACTCAGCGCCCTGGAAAATCCGGGGGAGTTCATCGCCCGCCACATCGGACCTTCAGAGGCCGACATGCGCATCATGCTGGATCGGGTCGGCGCGGCCTCCCTTGACGAACTGACCGACAGCACGCTGCCGCCATCCATCCAGGACCAGCACCCCCTGGACCTTGATCCGCCCCTGTCAGAGAACGCGGCGCTGGAGCGGCTGTCACGAATTGCGAGCCTGAACGAGTTACGCCACAACATGATTGGTCTGGGCTATGCAGAGACCCTGACGCCGGCGGTGATCCAACGAAACATCCTCGAGAATCCGGGCTGGTACACGGCCTACACGCCCTACCAGGCGGAAATCTCCCAGGGCCGGCTCGAGGCGCTGCTGAATTTCCAGACCATGGTCTGCGAACTGACCGGCATGGAACTGGCCAATGCTTCCCTGCTGGACGAGGCGACCGCTGCCGCGGAGGCCATGGCCCAGGCTCAAGCGCATCAACCGGCGCAACCACAGCATGCGGTTCCTGGTCGATGAGCAGGTACTGCCCCAGACCCTTGATGTGCTGGGCGTGCGCGCCAGGCACTTTGGTTTTGAACTGGTGGTGGGCGACCCGGCCGCGCTGCTGGAGGATGGTGACTACTTTGGCATGCTGCTCCAGTATCCCGGTGAGCGGGGCGAAGTTCGCCCGCTCGAACCGCTGATCAGCCGCGCCCGCGAAGCCGGCGCCCTGACCGTGGTCGCGGCCGACCTGATAAGCCTGGTGTTGCTGACCCCGCCGGGCGAGTCAGGCGCGGACATCGTGGTGGGTTCATCGCAGCGTTTCGGCGTACCCATGGGCTATGGTGGCCCTCATGCGGCCTTTTACGCGACGCGTGACGAACACAAGCGCACCATGCCCGGCCGCGTGATCGGCGTATCCGTGGACCGCCACGGCAAACCGGCGCTGCGCATGGCGCTGCAGACCCGCGAACAGCATATCCGCCGGGACAAGGCCACCAGCAACATCTGCACGGCGCAGGCGCTGCTGGCGGTCATGGCCAGCATGTACGCGGTGTATCACGGCCCCGGGGGGCTGCAGCGCATTGCCATGCGTATTCACCGGCTTACCGGCCTGCTCGCCACGCGGTCTCACGGATCTGGGACACAGGCTGATCCACGATCACTTTTTCGACACGCTGTGCGTTCACTGCGGTCCGGATACAGAGCGACTGCTGGCTGCAGCAGACGCGGCGGGCATCAACCTGCGCCGCGTGGACAGCGAGCACCTCGGTATCAGCGTCGGGGAGAGCACCACGCGCGCGCACATCGGACAGCTGCTGGAAATCTTTGCCGGCGACGGCACGGCGCCCGCGATCGAGGCTCTGGACGAGGGCCTGGATCCGGCCTTCAGCGCAATTCCCGCAGAGCTGCAGCGCAGCACGCCGACGCTGAGTCACGAGATTTTCAGCCGCTATCACTCCGAAACCGAGATGCTGCGCTACCTGAAGCGCCTGGAAAACCGCGACCTGTCCCTGGCGCACGCCATGATTCCCGCTGGGTTCCTGCACCATGAAGCTCAACGCCACCGCGGAAATGATACCGGTGACCTGGCCCGAGTTTGGGCGGCATGCATCCGTTTGCCCCGGCGGAACAGGCCCGGGGTTATCGCAAGATGATCGACGAGTTGCAGAAGATGCTGGTGAGCTGCACCGGTTACGATGCCGTTTCGCTGCAGCCCAACGCCGGCTCCCAGGGGGAATACGCCGGACTGCTGGCGATCCGGGGTTACCATGACGCGCGCGGCGACGTGCAACGAAATATCTGCCTGATCCCCTCCTCCGCGCACGGCACCAACCCGGCCAGCGCCGCCATGGCCGGCATGACCATCGTGGTGGTCGGCTGCGATGAAAACGGCAACGTGGACGTCGACGAACTGCGGCTCAAGGCGGAGCAGTACAGTGATACGCTGGCGGCGCTGATGATCACCTATCCCTCGACGCACGGCGTATACGAGGAACGGGTCCGCGAGATTTGCGACATCATCCACGAGCACGGCGGACAGGTGTACCTGGACGGCGCCAACCTCAATGCCCTGGTCGGCCTCGCCGGTCCGGGTCAGTTTGGCGCTGACTGCTCACACCTGAACCTGCACAAGACTTTCTGTATTCCCCATGGCGGCGGCGGCCCCGGTGTCGGTCCACTGTGCTGTGGCGAGCACCTGGCGCCTTACCTGCCCGGACACCGGCTGGTGGACCTGGGCGGCGCCCACGCGGGCAATCACGCCATCGCGGCCGCGCCCTACGGCAGCGCCGGCATCCTGCCGATTTCCTGGATGTATGTCGCGATGATGGGCCCGCAAGGCATGAAACGCGCTACCCAGGTCGCGATTCTCAGTGCCAACTACATCGCCAAGCGGCTGGAAGGCGCCTTTGACGTGCTCTATACGGGCCGTAACGGTCGTGTCGCCCACGAGTGCATTATCGACTTGCGTCCCTTCAAAGCGCTGTGCGGCGTTACCGAGGAAGACGTGGCCAAGCGCCTGATCGACTATGGCTTCCATGCGCCGACCATGAGCTTTCCGGTGCCGGGCACGCTCATGATCGAGCCCACGGAAAGTGAGTCCCTGGTCGAACTGGACCGGTTCTGCGAGGCGATGCTGGCCATCCGGGCGGAAATCGCCGCCGTGGAGAACGGTGACTATCCCCTGGATGACAACCCGCTGGTCAACGCCCCGCACAACGCCACGGACCTGACCCGGGAATGGACCCACCCCTACAGCCGCGGTACCGCCCTATTCCCAACCGAGGCCACCCGCGACAGCAAGTTCTGGCCCTTCGTAACGCGTGTGGATAACGTGCAGGGCGACCGCAACCTGGTGTGCGCCTGCCCGCCGATATCCGTCTGGATGGACGAGGATGAAGCCGCCTGAGGCAAGGCCCCTTCTGCTTCAGCAAACCCTCGGCATGTAAAAAAAACGGCCTCCGCAAGGGAGGCCGTTTTCTTTTTACTTCAGAGCGCGCTGTCAGGCAGCGAGACTGGTGCGCAGCTTTTTCATCGCGTTGGCCTCGAGCTGGCGGATCCGCTCGGCGGATACGCCGTACACGTCAGCCAGTTCCTGCAGCGTGGCCTTGTCATCGCTCAGCCAGCGACGGCTGATGATGTCGCGGCTGCGGTCATCCAGTTCACCGAGTCCCTGGTACAGCAAGCCGTTGTTGTGCTCGGACTCATCCGCTTCGACCGCGTGCATTTCCGGGTCGGCAACGCTGGTCTCGAGATAGGCCGCCGGAGCCACCTGGGGCTTGTCTTCGTCATCCGCCGCGGTCAGGTCAAAGCCGACGTCCTGGCCGGACAGGCGGGACTCCATCTCGAGAACCGTTTCCGGCTTCACACCCAGGTCTGCCGCAACCCGGTTAACTTCGTCCATGCTCAGCCAACCCAGGCGCTTCTTGTTCTTGCGCAGGTTGAAGAACAGCTTACGCTGGGCCTTGGTCGTCGCGACCTTGACGATACGCCAGTTGCGCAGAATGAACTCGTGCATTTCGGCGCGAATCCAGTGAACGGCAAAGGACACCAGGCGAACTTCGCGATCCGGATCAAAGCGCTTGACGGCTTTCATCAGGCCGATATTGCCCTCCTGGATCAGGTCGCCCAGGTTGAGGCCGTAGCCGGCATAGCCTTTCGCCACGTGCACCACGAAGCGCAGGTGCGCGAGCACCAGCCGCCGGGCTGCATCAATGTCTTCCTCATCGCGGTAGCGAAGCGCCAGGTCCTGCTCCTCTTCGAGGGTCAGAACGGGAATTTTATAGACTTCCTGGATGTAGGCATCCAGGTTGCCCGTGCCGGCCGGGGCCAGCAGATGGCTTGGTACGAGTGCGTTGCTCATCGAACCTCCTAAAATCAAGCGCACCATTATAACAGCTTTTCGCCACCGGAACGGGCTGACGGAGGGTGCGGCACAGGGGCAAGAGCGGAGTTGCATGCTTGCCGAGTCTGCCAAGTAAGACCAGTTTAAGGGGCGTTAGTTCAAAACCCTGTGAAACTTATTTACCTTTATATTCAGTAACTTAAGTTCTTCCCAGCTTACCGGTTTCCCGCAGCTGGCGCAGGTGCCGCTGCACCGCTATCCAGGCGCCCAGCAGGCCGAGCGCGCCCCCGAAAAGCAGCAATACCAGGGTCTGCAACACACCAAGTCCCAGCAACTGTAAATCCGTGCCGTAACTGGCCAGCAAACGCCCCAGCGGCCCGTCAAGATATTCCAGACCGAGATTGACCAGGACCATGGCGACAATGCCGCCCAGCAGCCCGTACCAGAACCCCGTGTAGAGAAAAGGCTGGCGAACGAATGCGGGCCAGGCGCCGACCAGGGTCAGCACCTCGATCTCGCCGGCACGGGCCGCCACGTCCAGGCGGATCGTATTGGCCACCACGACCACGACCGCCAGGGCGAACAACAGGGAAAGAATCGTCACCGCCGCCTGCCCCAGCTCCAGCAGCCGCGCCAGGCGTTCAAGCCACTTGCGGTCGTACTCCACGCGTTCCACCACCGCGCGGCCGCCCACGGCCTCCGACAAGGCCGCCACGCGCCCCTCGAGGCCCTCACCGGGCGTCGGCGTAATGCTGATCACCCAGGGCAAGGGGTTGGTCTCAAGCAGATCCAGCGATTCGCCAAAGCCGGACGCCTCGGTAAACTCCGCCAGGCCCTGCTCCGGTGAAATCGCCTGGACGGCGGATACCGTTTCCAGTTTTTCCAGCTCCGCGGCCAGCGAGCTGACCTCCTCCGGGCGCGCTTCGCCCACCATGAAGACGGTCAACGCGCCCCACTGCTCCTCCTCCAGGTCGAGCTGGCCCAGGTTGGCGAGCGTAAGGTGCAGACCCAGGGGCAGCACCATGGCAATTCCGAGCACCAGGACGGTCATGAGGGTGCCAAGACGGTTCGACAGCAAGGCCCCGAGACTGGAGAAAAAGCTGTAGCTGTGCCGGTGCAGCCAGCCGCGGACCCGCTGACGCAGAGTCGCCAGGCGGCTCACCGCGAGCGTCCCGGCGTCACATCATCCACGAGCTGCCCTTCCGACAGCACGAGAACCCGGCGGCCCATGCGGCGCACCAGTTCCAGATCGTGGCTGGCGACAAGCACCGTGACGCCACGGTCGTTGAGTTTCCTGAACAGGCCGAACAGTTCCCAGGACAGTTCCGGGTCAAGGTTTCCGGTTGGTTCGTCGGCCAGCAGCACCGGGGGCATGTTGACGATCGCCCGGGCCACGCCGACGCGCTGCTGCTCCCCGCCGGACAGTTCCATGGGCCAGGAACGCTCGCGCTGCTCCAGCCCGACCAGTTTCAGGGCGCCGCGCACGCGCTTGCCGATGTCCGCATAACGTATCCCGGCGATGACCAGCGGCAGGGCCACGTTGTCAAAGACGGTTTTGTCGGCGAGGAGTTTGTGGTCCTGGAAAATCATGCCCAGGCCCTGGCGCACTGCGGGCGCCTGCCGGTCCGGCGTCTGGGTGAGATTGCGGCCGTTGAGCAGTACCTGGCCCCGGGTTGCCCGCTCAAGCATGAGCAGCAGGCGCAACAAGGTGCTTTTCCCCGCGCCGGAGTGGCCGGTCAGGAAGACCATCTCGCCACGTCCGATCTCGAAGCTCAGTTCCTGGAGCGCGGTGGTGCCCCCGGGATAGCGTTTGCTGACCCTGTCAAAGCGGATCATTTCAGCGCCGATGACCTCCCAACCCGATGGCCTCCCGACGTGTTCAGCCAGCGCACAGCATAACCGAGGGTGATATCAGGATTCCTGCGAACTGGCCGTCTTGGGCTTGCCGCGACGGCGACGGGGTTTGCGGTCGCCACCGTCCGAGCTTCTGGACCCGCCGGAACGACCACCTCCGCCACCGTGGCCGCGGCCGCCTCCACCATGCCTGCCCTGCCGCGGCTTGCGCGGCGGACGGGGTGGATGGATGATCTCGGGCAAGCCGTCCAGGTCGATCTGTTCCATCGGAATCGGGTAGCCGATGTACTCCTCGATTTCCGGCATGGAAAACGCAAAATCCTCGCAGGCAAAGCTGATCGCCTCGCCCTTGGCGCCCAGGCGCGCGGTCCGGCCGATGCGGTGCACATAGTCCGCCGCATCCTGCGGCAGATCGAAATTGACCACGTGCGTCACGTGAGGAATATGCAGGCCCCGGGCAGCCACATCGGTTGCCACCAGAATCCGGATATCGCCATCGTGGAAACGGCGCAGCAGGGTCTCGCGCTTCTTCTGGTGAACGCGGCCGGAGATGACCGCGCACTCGAGCCCGTTGGCATCCAGGGTACGGCCGATACGATCCGCCCCCTCGCGCGTGTTGGTGAAGACAATCACGCGCCCATTGCCTCTTTCCCGCAGCAACTGCACCAGCATGGGCAGTTTTTCCGAGTTGGCGGGGTAGTACACCCGCTGCAGGACGTTGTCCGCCGTAACCTGCTCTGCCTCGACCTTCAGCGTTTCCGGCTCGTTCATATGCACATAGGCCAGTTCCATGACCCGGTGAGACAGCGTCGCGCTGAACATCAGGGTCTGGCGCTGGTCCACCGGCGGCATGCCCCGGAACAGGTAGCGAATGTCCTTGATAAACCCAAGGTCAAACATGCGATCCGCCTCGTCCAGCACGGCGACCTGCACCTGGTCGAGCGTAAAGACCCGCTGCTTGTAGTAATCGATCATGCGGCCGGGTGTGCCGATCAGTATGTCAACGCCATCCTTCAGTTCCTGCCGCTGCTTGTCGTAGTCAATGCCACCGTAGGCCAGCCCGAGGGTCAGCCCCGTGCCGGAACCCAGGGTCACCGCGTCACGGTGGATCTGCAAGGCCAGTTCGCGGGTTGGCGCGATAACAATGGCCCCCGGGTTGTTGCCCCGCTCCGCCCGCGTGTCGTGCTTGAGCAGATGCTGAAAAATCACCAGCAGGAATGCTGCGGTCTTGCCGGTTCCGGTCTGTGCCTGGCCGGCCACGTCCTTGCCTTCGAGGGCAAGCGGCAGCGTCAGGGCCTGGATTGGCGTACAGTGAGTAAAGCCGGCGGCTTCAATACCCTCCATGATGGACGGCTCGAGCGCGAGGCTCGCAAACGTCACGTCGGAGAGTGGGTTTTTTGATGTGCTTTCGGACATGGAAATCCTTGCTCCCGCTCAGCGGGGCCATTGTGACTGCAGGACTTGAAAACCCATGGGGCTGCCTTCATCTGGTTTGGCAGTCCAACTTGGAATGGTGGATCCTGTGAATGGCCTGGCCGTTCGCACATGGTGATTGAACTTGCCGGACCCCAATCCCCTATTTTAGCTATGCCAGCGCCCCCGCACCAGTCGGGTGCGGTTTACCAACAGGAGAAGCACTGTGAGCGAACATATTATCCACGTCACCGATGGTGACTTCGAAGAAAAGGTTCTGAAAGCGGACGGGCCTGTGCTGGTCGATTTCTGGGCCGAATGGTGCGGTCCCTGCAAAATGATTGCCCCGGTCCTGGACCAGATTGCCGACGAGTATGAAGGCAAGATCACCATCGCCAAGATGGACGTTGATTCCAGCCCGGTAACGCCGAACCAGTATGGCGTGCGGGGCATTCCCACCCTGATGGTCTTCAAGGACGGGAACATCCAGGGCATGAAAGTCGGCGGTATTCCGAAGAGCGCCCTGCAGACCTTCGTCGAAGAGAACATCTGAGCCTGACCAGGGCTCACCGAACCCGAACTCTTCATGGCACCGTCCCGCGCCCGCGGGCGGTTGCCAGGCAGCGAATCCAAGCTGGACGCTGGCCCGTTTCCATGCTAATTTGCCCTTATCTCCAGTGGGTGTCCCACCCCGGTCGAGCACCCCGAAATATAAAAAGACGCTGAAAGCGTACCAATTTCGTTTAAGCCCGACCCCAAGAAACACAATAAACACGACGGACAGCTGCCGGCCAGACCAGTTTCCTTACCAAATGATCTGACGATTAGATTAATTTCATTCCCTGCCGGGCGTGCGCCCGCGTCATTCAACCGAAACCTTTATGAACCTAACTGAACTGAAGCAGAAACCGATTGCCCAGCTGCTGGACATCGCCAACGAGATGGGGCTGGAAAACGTGGCCCGCTCCCGCAAACAGGACATTATTTTTGCCATTCTCAAGGCCCACGCCAAGAGTGGTGAAAGCATTTACGGGCAGGGCGTGCTCGAGATTCTGCAGGACGGGTTCGGCTTCCTGCGCTCAGCTGACTCTTCCTACCTGGCAGGACCGGACGATATCTACGTGTCACCCAGCCAGATCCGGCGCTTTAACCTGCGCACCGGTGACATGCTGGAGGGCAAGATTCGCCCACCGAAGGACAGTGAGCGCTACTTCGCCCTGCTGAAGGTCGAAACACTCAATTACGAAACCCCGGACAAGGCCAAGAACAAGATCCTGTTCGAAAACCTGACTGCCGAGTTCCCAACGCAACAGGCGAAGCTGGAGCGTGGCAACGGCAGCACCGAGGACATCACTGCGCGCGTTATCGACCTGGTGGCGCCCATTGGTTTCGGTCAGCGCGGCCTGGTGGTATCGCCCCCGAAAGCGGGCAAGACCATCATGTTGCAGAACATCGCCACGAGCATCCGGGCCAATCACCCGGAAGCCAAGATGATCATTCTGCTGATCGATGAGCGCCCGGAGGAAGTCACCGAAATGCAGCGCTCGGTGGATGCAGAGGTGATCTCTTCCACCTTCGACGAGCCGGCTTCCCGCCACGTGCAGGTCGCAGAAATGGTGATCGAGCGCGCCAAGCGCCTGGTGGAGCACAAACACGAGGTGGTGATCCTGCTCGACTCGATCACCCGCCTGGCGCGCGCCTACAACACGGTGGCGCCCTCCTCCGGCAAGATTCTGACCGGTGGTGTGGATGCCAACGCCCTGCAGCGCCCGAAGCGCTTCTTTGGCGCCGCGCGTAACGTCACCGAGGGCGGCTCACTGACCATCATCGCCACGGCCCTGGTGGACACCGGCTCGAAGATGGACGAGGTGATCTACGAGGAGTTCAAGGGCACCGGCAACATGGAAGTCCACCTGTCGCGCCGTATCGCAGAGAAGCGCGTCTACCCGGCCATCGACATCAACCGCTCCGGCACGCGCCGCGAGGAGTTGATGGTCAACCAGGACATGCTCCAGAAGGTGTGGATCCTGCGCAAACTGCTGCACCCGATGGACGAGATCCAGGCCATCGAGTTTATGCTCGACAAGCTGAAGGCGACGAAGACGAACGAAGAATTTTTCAACTTCATGAAACGCTGATCACCATTGCGATTCGCCGCAGAAACCGGGCCCGGGGCCCGGTTTTTTGTTTCTGCCCTCCCGGCAGGACTTGCGCTATGGTTGTAAACAGCCTTTCCAAGCAGACCACGAGGAGATCACCATGCAACTAGGCGCTTTTTCCATCAGCCTGGCCGTCCGGGACCTGCGGGCCTCCCGGGATTTTTACAGCAAGCTGGGTTTTGAACCGGCGGGCGGCGACGGGGAGCACTTCCAGATGATGAGGAACGGCGACACCGTCATCGGCCTCTTCCAGGGCATGTTCAATGACAACATCCTGACCTTCAACCCGGGCTGGAACCAGCAGGCAGAGACCCTGGAAGACTTCACTGACATCCGCGAACTGCAAAAGCAGCTCAAAGCCGCCGGCATGACCTTCAGTGAAGAAGCCGACGAAGACGGCACCGGCCCGGACAGCTTCGTCCTCCTCGACCCCGATGGAAACCCCGTACTGGTTGACCAACACGTAGGCTAGTCTTTGGCGTTGCGACGTCCTGCCACCGGACCCCCGGGTTCCAGACACGCATAAACCCGTCCCTGGGGCTCTGGCATCGCCATCCCTGGCGATGACAGGTCTGGAACCCGGGGGTCCGGCGTCAGGACTCACATCGCGTGTGCGTGGAGGCAGGCAGGTCGGTGAGTCTGCATTGACTGAAGCCCCAGGGGTCCAATGTCCTCTCCTGTTCGGGAACCGTGTGAGGCAGGGATGCCGAACCCGAGCCTACAGGGACGTATTCACGGCGGGTTCCCGAACAGGAGAGGACATCGGACCCCCTGCACGATCACCAGAAACAAAAAGCCCCGGAAAACCGGGGCTTTGTCATTTCAACTGAGGCGCTTTCCGTCAGCGATCTTCGATGGGCACGTAGGCGCGCGCTTCCGGTCCGGTGTAATCCGCCGAGGGGCGGATGATACGGTTGTTGGCGCGTTGTTCGAACACGTGCGCGGACCAGCCGGTGACCCGCGACATCACGAAAATGGGTGTGAACAGCTTCGTTGGGATGCCCATGAAGTGGTAAGCGGAGGCATGGAAAAAGTCCGCGTTGGCGAACATGCCTTTTTCCTCCTTCATGGTGCGCTCAATGGCCTCGGAAACCGCGTACAGCACGGTGTCTTCTTTCAGCTCTGCAAGCTGTTTGGACCAGCCCTTGATGATCGCGTTACGCGGGTCGCGCTTGCGGTAGACCGCGTGACCGAAGCCCATGATGAGCTCCTTGACGCTCAGCTTGCGCAATACGTCTTGCACGGCATCTTCCGGCGAATCGTACTGCTCGATCATGGCCATGGCCGCCTCGTTGGCGCCGCCATGCAGCGGCCCGCGCAGCGTGCCGATGGCCGCGGTGATGCAGGAATACTGGTCGGACAGCGTGGAGGCGCACACGCGGGCGGCAAAGGTCGAGGCGTTGAACTCATGTTCCGCGTACAGGATCAGGGACACGTCCATAACCCGCGCTTCCATGTCGGTTGGCGACTGGCCGGTGAGAAGCTTCAGGAAGTGACCGCCAATGCTCTCCTCATCGGAGTCCGTATCGATGCGCACCCCGTCATGGCTGAAGCGGTACCAGTAGACAACAATCGCCGGGAAGGCCGCCAGCAGGCGGTCTGCAACGTGCTGCTCTTCGCCGAAGTCCTTTTCCGGTTCCAGGTTGCCAAGGAAGGAGCAGCCGGTGCGCATCACGTCCATCGGGTGTGCATCGGCAGGAATTCGCTCCAGCACTTCCAGCAGGGGCCGGGGCAGCTTACGCAGTCCCCTGAGCTTTTCCGTCCAGCGGTCCAGCTCGGCCCGTGTGGGCAGGTGTCCTTTCAGCAGGAGATAGGCCACCTCGTAAAAGGTCGACTCCTCGGCCAGGTCTACGACGTCGTAGCCCCGGTAGCGCAGGCTGTTGCCTTCAGCGCCAACCGTGCAGATTTTGGTCTCGCCGGCGGACTGTCCGCGCAGGCCGGCGCCGGTATTTTTTTTGACGGGGGTTGCGTCACCCATGGTCCTTCTCCTCGTTCTGAGCGAACAGCTCGTCGAGCTTCTGTTCAAAGTCGTGATAGCCCAGGTAGTCGTAGAGCGCCTCCCGGGTCTGCATGATATCAATCAGGTTTTTCTGGTGCCCCTGCTCCAGCAGACCCCGGTAAACCAGCTCGGCGGCCCGGTTCATGGCCCGGTAGGCTGAACAGCAGTAGAGCACGATGTCCACGCCCGCCTCGCCAAGCTCAGGGGTTGTGAACAGCGGGGTGTGACCGAACTCGGTGATGTTGGCCAGGATCGGTACGCCTACGGCTTTGCGAAACTCACCGTACTGCTCCAGCGTCTGGACCGCCTCCGGAAACACCATGTCCGCGCCGGCTTCAACGCAGGCCACCGCACGCTCAACCGCGGCCTCCATACCCTCAACGGCGAGGGCATCGGTGCGCGCCATGATGACAAAGCCCTCGTCAGTGCGCGCATCCACGGCCGCCTTGATGCGGTCAACCATTTCGCCCTGGCTGACGATGGCCTTGCCCGGACGGTGGCCGCAACGTTTTTGCGCCACCTGGTCTTCCATGTGCATGGCTGCCGCGCCATCGCGGATCAGCGATTTTACCGTTCGTGCAATATTGAACGCCCCGCCAAAGCCCGTGTCCACGTCCACCAGCAGCGGCAGATCGCACACCGCGGTGATGCGCCGGATGTCCGTCAGGATATCGTCAAGGGTGCTGATGCCCAGATCCGGCACCCCCAGGGAGTTGGCGGCCACGCCGCCACCGGACAGGTAAATCGCCTGGTGGCCAATCGCCTCGGCCATGCGGGCCGTGTAGGCATTGATGGTGCCGACCACCTGCAGCGGGGCCTGTTCGGCCACCGCCTGGCGGAAACGTGCGCCGGGGCTGGTATCACTCATGGCTCTCTCCGCCTACAGCAGGTGTTCGACTGCGGCCCGCTCCTCGCGGAGCTCCGCTTCCGTGGCATCCATCTTTTCGCGACTGAAGGCGTCCACGTCCAGGCCCTCGACGATCGTGTAGTCGCCATCAGCACAGGTGCAGGGATAGGAGTAGATGATGCCCGGCTCAATACCGTAGGCGCCGGTGGCGGGCACCGCCATGGATACCCAGTCACCGTCGCGTGTGCCCAGCGCCCAGCTGCGCATGTGGTCAATGGCCGCCGAGGCGGCGGAAGCCGCGCTGGAAGCGCCGCGTGCCTTGATGATCGCCGCACCGCGTTGCTGCACGGTCGGAATGAAGGTTTCCCGGTACCAGTCCTGGCTGACCTGGTCCGCCAGGCTGTTCCCGCTGGCCTCGGCAAACCGGATATCCGGGTACTGGGTCGACGAGTGGTTACCCCAGATAATCATCTTGTGGATGTCACGATGATGCGTACCGGTCTTCCCGGCCATCTGGGCCAGTGCCCGGTTATGGTCCAGGCGGGTCATGGCCGTGAAATTGCGCGGATTCAGATCCGGCGCGGCCGCCTGTGCAATCAGGGCATTCGTGTTGGCCGGATTGCCTACCACGAGAACCTTCACGTCACGGCTGGCGTGGTCGTTCATGGCTTTACCCTGCGGTCCAAAGATCTTGCCGTTTTCCGTGAGCAGGTCAGCGCGCTCCATGCCCGGGCCACGCGGCCTGGCGCCAACCAGCAGCGCATAATCCGTGTCCTTGAAGGCCACGTTGGCATCATCGGTGGTGATCACATCATCCAGCAGGGGAAAGGCCGCATCCCGCAGCTCCATGGCAACGCCTTCCAGGGCGCCCAGGGCCGGGGTAATCTCCAGCAATTGCAGAATGACCGGCTGATCCTTACCGAGCATGTCACCGGAAGCGATTCGGAAGCACAATTGGTAACCGATCTGGCCGGCGGCGCCGGTGATGGCGACACGAACGGGTTGTTTCATGATTGACTCCTTGGAAGTGCAGCTTGTTCCGACGCGCCTGCCTGGCGGCATTCCCACGGCACGTGGCCTGCGGGTCGTTTTGGGACGGCCGGATTTTCAAAAAATCGGGTTCGACTTAGCTGTACCATTGTAACCGATTCAAAAGAAAATCTCGGGCACGTCAGCGCGCTTTTTCACCGGCCTGCGTATCGCGAAACCGAATCCATCGACAATCCAGGCAGGAAATGGTGAATGCAGATCCTCGCTGACAACAACATGACGGGGATAGATCAGACCTTTGCCAGGCATGGCAGCGTGCGGCGCTTTGACGGCCGCCTGCTGGCACGCAGTGACCTCGCTGATGCACAGGTGTTGCTGGTGCGCTCGGTCACCCGGGTGGACCGGTCCCTGCTTGCGCGGCAGCAAGGTTCGATTTGTTGGCACGGCCACCATCGGCACGGATCACCTGGACACAAACTGGCTGGATCAGCAGGGCATTTGCTGGGCCAGCGCGCCGGGCTGTAACGCGGACGCTGCGGCCCAGTACACCCTGGGCATGATGATGCTGTCGGCCGGGCGTCTCGGCTGGCAACTGGCGGACCGGCAGGTGGCGGTCGTCGGGCACGGTAACGTCGGCAGCCGCGTCCACCAGCTGCTTGCGGCGCTGGGCGTCCGGGTGATTTGCTGTGATCCGCCGCTGGCAGCAGCCGGACTGTTGGATAGCGTGACGCTCGGCGAGGCGCTGCGGGCAGATATTGTGACCCTGCACGTGCCCCTGGAGCGCCACGGGGCGCACCCAACGCATCATATGATCAATGCTGAGACCATAGGCCGGATGAAACCCGGGGCGCTGCTGGTCAATGCCGCCCGCGGCGAGGTGGTGCATGAGGGCGCCCTGCTCGATGCACTTGTCCGGGGCCAGATCCACGCAGCGCTGGACGTCTGGCCCGACGAACCCCGGATTAATCCGGACTTGCTGGCGGCCACCACCGTCGCCACACCGCATGTGGCCGGTTACAGCGTCGAGGGTAAGGCCCGCGGGACACAGATGATCTTTGATGCCTTCCTGGACTGGTCAGGCGAGGCCGTCGAAACGGCCGGAGACCGGGTTTCCGGGCCGCTGCACGACCTGGACGCCGGGACAGGCGACCCCGGTCTGCCCCTCACGGTGGCCGATACGGTCATCCAGGCCACCCACGTGGCGGCCGATGACGCGCGGATGCGCGCGCACAGGCCTGACTCCGCCGCGACCTTTGACCCCTTGCGGCGGGCGCACGCGCCCCGCCACGAGTTCAGCCGGCTGCGCCTGGCGTCGACCGATAACGATACGGACCGGCTCCTGCGCAAGCTCGGTTTCAACGTCCGGGCCTGAGGATCGACAGGCCGGAACGGATCACGGGCCACAAATGCTGCTATTGCGCCGTAAAAACGTTAGAATGCGCGCCCTTTTCCCGGCTCTGCCCCCATGATTGAAAATCTCCGCAATATCGCCATCATCGCCCACGTTGACCATGGCAAAACCACGCTGGTCGACCAGCTCCTGCAGCAGTCCGGCACCCTCGGTGACCGGGCGGCGACGCCGGACCGCGTCATGGACTCCAATGAGCTGGAAAAGGAGCGCGGCATCACGATCCTGTCCAAGAACACGGCGATCCGCTGGCAAGACGGTGACCGCGAGTACCACATCAACATCGTGGACACCCCCGGCCACGCGGACTTTGGTGGCGAAGTGGAGCGTATCCTCAGCATGGTGGACTCGGTGCTGTTGCTGGTGGACGCGGTCGACGGACCCATGCCGCAGACCCGCTTCGTGACCCAGAAAGCCTTTGAAATGGGGTTCCGGCCGATCGTGGTGATCAACAAGGTAGACCGCGACGGCGCGCGCCCGCACTGGGTGCTGGACCAGACCTTTGAGCTCTTTGACCGGCTTGGTGCCACCGACGAACAACTGGATTTCCCCGTGGTCTATGCCTCCGCCCTGCGCGGTTACGCCGGGCTCGAGGACACGGTCCGCGAGGGCGACATGCAGCCCCTGTTCCGGACCATCGTCGAGGAAGTATCCCCGCCGAAGGTGAACGAGGAAGGCCCGTTCCAGATGCGTGTCACGACCCTGGACTACAACACCTATGTGGGTGTGATCGGCATCGGGCGCGTTCAGCGCGGCAGCGTGGTTCCGAACCAGCGGATCACCGTCATCGACCGGGACGGCGAGCAACGCAACGGCAAGATTCTCCAGGTCCTGGGCTTTCACGGCCTGGATCGCGTGGAAGTCCCGCAGGCGCAGGCCGGCGACATCATCGCCATCACCGGCGTGGAAGGACTGCGTATCTCCGATACCCTCTGCGACCGGGACGCACCGGAGCCCCTGCCCGCGCTGACCGTGGACGAACCGACCATCAGCATGACCTTCCGGGTCAACAACTCACCGTTTGCCGGCAAGGAAGGCAAGTTCCTGACCAGCCGCCAGATACGTGAGCGCCTGCTGCGCGAGGCCAGCCACAACGTGGCGCTGCGCGTCGAGCAAATGGAGGATCCCGATCAGTTCCGCGTTTCCGGCCGGGGCGAACTGCACCTGTCCATCCTGATCGAAACCATGCGCCGGGAAGGCTACGAACTGGCCATCTCCCGTCCGCAGGTCATCCTTCACGAGGTGGACGGCAAGACCCAGGAACCCTACGAGAGCCTGGTGGTTGACCTGGAAGCGGAATACCAGGGCGCTGTCATGGAGCGCCTCGGCGAACGGCGCGGCGTGCTCCAGGACATGCAGCCCGACGGCCGCGGCCGTGTACGCCTCGACTACCTCATTCCGGCCCGGGGCCTGATCGGTTTCCAGTCCGAGTTCAAAACACTGACCGCCGGCACCGGCCTGATGTTCCACGTGTTTGATCACTACGGCGACTACAACCCGGCGCCGATCAGCACGCGCAACAACGGCGTACTGATTTCCAATGGCACCGGCAAATCCGTGGCCTACGCGCTGTTCAGCCTGCAGGATCGCGGCCGGCTGATCATCGGCGGCGGCGAGGACATCTACGAAGGCCAGGTCATCGGTCTGCACAACCGTGGCAACGACCTCACGGTAAACCCGCTCAAGGCCAAGCAGCTCACCAACATCCGCACGCGTCATGAAAGACGAAGCCACGTACCCTGTCATCGCAACAGGAAATGACCCTGGAACAGGCGCTGGAATTCATCCAGGACGACGAACTGGTGGAAGTCGACTCCCGAAGCCATCCGCATCCGTAAGCTGCACCTGAAGGAACACGAGCGGCGCGTGGCGGATCGGACGGCCAAGAAAGCGGCCGAGTAGGCGCGGATTCTCCGGGTTGTGGGACTGAAGGCCTGGAAGCCTGGAAGCCTGGAAGCCTGCAGGCTTCGAGCCGTCCTGAACACCGACCCCTTTGCTCCGGACACGCGTGAACCCGTCCCTGGGGCTCTGGGGTCGCCATCCCTGGCGACCACAGGTCCTGAGCAAAGGGGTCGGTGCTCAGGACTCACATAGGGGCTGCGGCAGGCTTTGCGGCTTCAGTATTGGTGACCAAAATTTCGGGCCATGGGAGGCCATCGCTTCCTTGCCCTTGGGTGGGGTGGGGGTCAGGGTTGGTTGTGTTTCCGCACGATGAGCATGGCCAGTTCCAGGGCCTGCTCGTAGTTGAGGCGGGGGTCGACGGTGGACTTGTAGGCACGGCTCAGGTCAGTGTCGAGCAGATCGCGCGCACCGCCGGTGCATTCGGTCACATTCTCACCGGTCAGCTCCAGGTGCACGCCGCCGAGGCGGGATCCGTTGTCGCGGTGGACTTCGAAAGCCAGCTCCATCTCTTTCATGATGTTGCGGAAACGACGGGTCTTGATGCCTTCCGCGGTGGATTCGGTGTTGCCGTGCATGGCGTCGGAAATCCACAGCACCGGGCTGCCCGAGTCGCGCACGGCGCGGATCAGTTTCGGCAGCTTGTCCTCGATATGCCCGGCGCCCATGCGGTGGATCAGCACCAGTCGTCCCGCTTCGCGGTCCGGGTTCAGCACGTTGATCAGATCCAGCAGCGGCTGCGGCTCCACCGAGGGGCCGACTTTCAGGCCAATCGGGTTGCGGATGCCCCGCATGTATTCCACGTGTGCGTCGTCCATGGAGGCGGTGCGCATGCCGATCCAGGGAAAATGGGTGGACAGGTTAAACCAGCCTTTCTGGCGCGGGCACCTTGCGCGTCAGCGCCTGCTCATAATGCAGATGCAGCGCCTCGTGGGAGGTGTAGAAGTCCACGCGCTTGACACTGCCAGCTGCCTGGCCGGAAATCGTCTCCATGAAACGCACGGACCGCCCGATACTCTCTGCCAGCCGGTGAAACTCCGCCGCCAGCGGTGAATGTTCCACCCAGCCCAGGTCCCAGTACTCCGGATGGTGCAGGTCAGCGAAACCGCCATCCACCAGCGCCCGGGTGAAGTTCATGGTCAGCGATGACAGGGCGTGCGCCTGCAGCAGGCGGTCCGGATCAGGAATTCGCGGCCGCCGGCGTAAATTCCGGTGAATTGACGATGTCACCGCGGTAGCTGGGCAGCGTGACCCCGTCGCGGGTCTCCGTATCCGACGACCGCGGCTTGGCATACTGGCCCGCAAAGCGTCCGACCCGCACAACGGGCATCTGCAGGCCGTGCACCAGGATCAGGCTCATCTGCAACAGAACCTTCAGCCGGTTGGTGATGACCTCGGAGGTGCATTCGGAAAAGTTTTCCGCGCAATCACCGCCCTGCAGGAAAAACCGCTCGCCGCGCTGCGCCTCGGCAATCTGTTGCTTGAGCGCCAGCACCTCCCAGGAGGTGACCAGTGGCGGCAACTCGCCCAGGCGGCCCAGCGCCTGTTGCAGGGCGTCCTGGTCCGGATAGGTGGCCTGCTGCGCCGCGGTGTAGGATTGCCAGCTGTCCGGCCCCCAGCTGTCTTTTTCGGCGTTGGCGACTTTCAGAAAATCGTTGGTTTTCATAATCTTTGTCCCGTCGAGCGGGTTTTCATGGCGACGAGCAACAGGGTGATGGCACCAATACCCAGGTACCAGACCAGGGTCCACCCCGGCATGCTCAGGCCGAGGAAGTTCCACTGTATTTCCGCGCAGCTGCCGTCACCGGCCAGTACCGCGTTCATCGCCTCAAGAAAAGGCATGGTTTCCATCATATAGGAAAGCCCGGGGCCGCAATCCGGCACCTGGTCGGGCGGCAGGTTCTGCAGGTAGATATGGCGCACGGCGATCAGTGCGCCCACCGTGGCGCCCAGGTCCACGAGGATTCCGTAAAACCAGCGCATGCCGCGGCCTGTCGGGTTATGGATTGCCGCCAGCAGAGCCCAGACACCGATCCAGATAAAGGCAATGCGCTGGAAAATGCACAGTGGGCAGGGGTCCAGAAACATCTTGTGCTGGGCATAGAGGGCGTAGGCCATCAGACCGACGCAGGCCACAAACACCGCCAGGTACCAGCTTCGCAGGGAAATTTTGTCCAACATACAACGTTACTCGCCAATTCAATTCCGCCCTCGGACGCAGCACGCCCCGGGGCGTAGCCAGCTCCCGTTGTCGGACAGGAAAAACGTTAAATGGTTGCTGACGATGATGAGCGGTCAACCCGGACAAATCAAGACTGCCGGAACCCTTCCCGCCCTGTTGAATCGGCGGGGGGAGGAGTACAATTGAATGATAATCAGTATCGTTTAGTAATTATGGCCCAGGCGCCAACCCACCGGAACCCCAACTGCATGACGCTAGCCGATCTCAAACCGGGCCAGGCCGCACGGATCACCGCCGTTCAAAGCAACGGTGCCGGCGTGCTGCGCCTGATGATTCTTGGCCTCGTGGAAGGTACCACGGTGCGTTTCGTGCATGCGGCAATCGGCGGTGACCCGGTCGAAATCGACGTCATGGGCGCCGCGGTGTCTCTGCGCCGGGAGCAGGCGCGGTTCTTCGAAGTTACCCGGGAGCCGCAGGGTGGCTGAACAACGCGCGGCTGAAACGGCTCCAAAATCCACAGGGGTGCTCCTGGACCAGGTCGGCTTCAGGCGCAAGGCGCGCTCCCGCGTGGCGGTCATCGGCATTCCGAACGCCGGCAAAAGCACCTTGTTCAACCGCCTGACCGGTCTGCGCCAGACCACCGGCAACTTTCCCGGCGTCACCGTCGAGCGCCACTCGGGCGTGATGCAGCTCGGGGATTCCGCCATGGCCCTGGAGGATCTGCCGGGAATCTACTCCCTCGGCGGCCACTCCCTGGATGAGCGTATCGCCGTCGAGGCGATTCTCGGCCGCCTGGAAGGCCAGGCCGCGCCGGACGGACTGCTGGTGGTCATCGCTGCGACGCACCTCTACCAGGGCCTGTACCTGCTGCAGCAGGTGCTGGAATTGCAGCGCCCTACCCTGGTTGCCCTGACCATGACGGATGCGGCCCTGGCCCAGGGCACCACCATCGATACGCAGTCGCTGAGCGAACTGCTGGATGGGGTTCCCGTGTGTCCGGTTGCCACGACCCTTGGCCAGGGGATCAGCGAGTTGCAGGAGCAACTGGCGAGACTTCCGGAACAGTCGCCAGCGGCGCCACCCCGCTCATGGCCCGAACTGAGCGATGCGGCCCGGCAACTCGCCGGGGCGTCGAAAGGGCAGCTGGCCCCCATGGATGTGATCCAGGGGCTGCTGCATGACGGCGGGGCCGAATCAGAACGGCTTGCCCGGTACGTCGACCGCGGCACGCTCCGGGACCTGCGCCAACGACTGTTCCAGGATGACGTCCCGGAAGCCCAGGAAGCCCGGCACCGTTATCGCTGGGCCCGGGAGACGGTTGAGCAGGTGCAGGCGCAGGCGCCGGTGGTGCAGCGCTGGGGCGCCCGCGTGCTGCGCTTCATCAACCAGCCCTGGCCCGCGACGATGCTGTTTTTCCTGACCCTGGTACTGGTGTTCCAGGCGGTGTTTTCCTGGGCGACGCCACTCATGGACATGATCGACGGGTCAACCACGGCGCTGGGTGAGGCAGTCCGGTCCGTTATGGGTGACGGAATTGTCGGGAGCTTTCTCGCCGACGGCGTGATTGCCGGCGTCGGCAGCGTGATTATTTTCCTGCCCCAGATCCTGATCCTGTTCCTGTTCATCATTGTGCTCGAGGACAGCGGTTACCTTGCACGGGCCGCGTTTCTCATGGACCGGGGCATGCGCAAGGTGGGGCTCTCGGGACAGTCCGTTATCCCGATGCTGTCGAGCTTTGCCTGCGCCGTGCCGTCGATCATGGCCACGCGCGTGATTCCTAACCGGCGCGACCGGATCGCCACCATTCTCGCCGCGCCCTTCATGACCTGCTCCGCGCGGCTGCCGATCTATGCGCTGCTGATCGCCGCGTTCGTCCCGTCAACCGCCGTGGGCTGGTTTAACCTCCAGGGGCTGGTGCTGTTCGGGCTGTACCTGCTCGGCATTATCGGCGGACTCCTGACCGCGTTGCTCATGAAGCGCACCGCGTTGCGCGGACCGAAACCGCATTTCGCCCTGGCCTTGCCGGAGTTCCGGCGACCCAACCTGCAGACCGTCCTGATCAAGTTGTGGGACAGGGCGCGGGTCTTTCTGAAACGTGCCGGCACGGTCATTTTTGCGGTGGCGGTCATTGTCTGGGCCCTGGCCTATTTTCCGCGCATGGACGCCGCTGATTTCACGCCCAGTCCGGCGAGCACGCTGACGGTCGAAAATCAGTTTGCGGCGGCCCAACTGGAACAATCCGCCCTGGGCCGGATGGGTAAGCAGATCGAGCCGCTGTTCCGTCCCCTGGGCTGGGACTGGAAGGTCTCCTCTGCAGTCATCGCCGGCTTCCCGGCCCGCGAAGTGGTGGTGGCCGTGATGGGCACGCTTTACGCGGTGGGCGCAGAAGCGGATGAGGAAACCCTGGCCAAGCGCCTGCGTTCCGCCACCTGGCCGGATGGAGGCCTGATCTTCACCCTGCCCATGGTGCTGGGCCTGATGGTCTTCTATGCCTGGTGCCTGCAGTGCGCCGCCACGGTGGCGGTCATCCGCCGCGAGACCAACTCCTGGCGCTGGCCGATTTTCGCCTGGACCTATATGACCTCCGTTGCCTACCTCGGCGCCCTGATCGTTTACCAGGTCGGGAGCCGGCTCTGATGTGGACCTACCGCGGACAGCAGCGCCCGGACTTTGCCGAGGAGCCCGGGCCGGGCCAGGAGTCGGTCTGGGACTACCCGCGCCCCCCGGCAATCGACCCGGCGCCGCAAGCGGTGAAGGTCTCAGCAGGTGAACGCTTGCTCGCCGGTACACAGAACGCGCTCCGGGTTCTGGAGACCGCCAGTCCACCGACCGTTTATCTGCCCCCGGAAGACGTTAATTTCGATTTGCTCCGCCCGGTAGCAGGCCGAAGCTTCTGCGAGTGGAAAGGCCAGGCCCAGTACTGGGCCCTTGCGGACAGCCGGGACGGCGTGGCCATCGGCTGGAGCTACCCCGCCCCAACCAACGCCTTCAAGGCCATTGCCGGCTGGATTTCCTTCTACCCCGGCCGCGTGGCCTGCCTGCTCAACAATGAGCGGGTCCGGGCCCAGGAAGGCGGGTTTTACGGAGGCTGGGTGACTGATAACATCAAAGGCCCGTGGAAGGGTCAGGCCGGCACCGGCGGCTGGTAGCTCCCAGGAGGGTTCGCTGGCTTTTCCGGCGCCCTGAAACGGCGAGGCGGCCGATGCCGTTCTCTTTGCCCGCCGGCCTGCACAACAAGAATGCAAAAAGTCACCAGACAGTTTTATCTGCCAACGATACTGATCCTGACGGCCGCGTTACTCATGCCGGCGGAGCGCGCCTGCGCGGTCGAGGACGATTATGCCCTGTGGCTCAGCGTCCTGAAAAACGGGCGGCTGGGACATTCCGGTGCGTCCTCCTGGCGGTACATGGTCCAGGCAGATTACCGGCTGTTCAACGCCCTGGAAGGCACCCGCCAGGCTACGGGAAGAACGGGTATCGGTTACCGGCTCCCACGCGGCTTTTCCGTGTGGCTTCGCTATGATTACCAGTACACGCAAGCACGGGAAGCAGGATCCATACGGCAAAACCGGCTGCAGCAGGTTGTCAATTGGGCAGGTGACGGGCCCGGAATTACCACCTTGAAATTTCGCGGGATACTCGAGGAACGCCGGGTCGAGAATCTCGATGGCACAAGCTTGCGGCTGCGGCTGCGGGCGGGCGTCGAGTGGCCCATGAAGTCACGGGCGGGGGCAAACTGGATCGCCTCGTTCGAGTCCTTTTATGACTTGCGGACCCTGGCATGGGTCGACGAGGGATGGAACCAGAATCGGGCTTTTTTCGGAGCCAGTCTGCCGCTGCCTGGCACCGGACATCTGGAGCTGGGCTATATGAATCAGTGGGGCAACCCTCTGGGCGATCGTGATCTGATGAGCCACACCCTGCTGCTGCAATATCGTTTCTGAGCAGCATCTTCCCGGCAGCAAATAGCCGGGGCAAAAAAAACCCGGCATCAGCCGGGTTTTTTTGCTTCTTGTCAGTCGACTCAGGCTTCGGCAGCTTCATCGTCCGCGCGCGGACGATCCACGAGCTCCACGTATGCCATCGTGGCATTATCACCAGCGCGGTAGCCGCACTTGAGGATGCGCAGGTAACCACCCGGGCGGTCCTGGTAACGCGGGCCGAGCTCTTCGAAGAGCTTGCCAACCGTTTCCTTGTCACGCAGGCGGTCGAAGGCGGTACGGCGATGCGCCACGCTGTCTTCCTTGGCCAGGGTGATCAGGGGTTCGGCCACACGACGCAGTTCCTTTGCTTTCGGCAAAGTGGTCTTGATGAGCTCGTGCTTGATAAGGCTGTTGGACATGTTGCGGAACATCGCCTTGCGATGCGATGAGTTCCGGTTCAACTTACGTCCTGATTTTTGGTGACGCATGATCTTTTCCTAGTGTCTCTTGCCGGCTACCGGGGCGATGCTCAGGCAGTTGCCAGAGCGGCCGGCGGCCAGTTTTCCAGTTTCATGCCCAGGGACAGCTCGTGTTGGGCCAGAACGTCCTTGATCTCGGTCAGGGACTTCTTGCCGAGGTTCGGCGTCTTGAGCAGTTCGACCTCGGTGCGCTGCACCAGGTCGCCGATGTACAGAATGCTTTCCGCCTTCAGGCAGTTGGCGGAGCGGACCGTCAGTTCGAGATCGTCGATCGGACGCAGCAGGATCGGATCGATGTCCTGGGACTTCTCTTCCTTGACCGACTCCTTGCGCGCGGTGAAATCAACGAACACGGAAAGCTGGTCAGCCAGGATATTGGCCGCGAGCTTCACTGCCGCCTCGCAATCCATGGTGCCGTTGGTTTCGATGTCCAGTACCAGCTTGTCCAGGTTGGTGCGCTGCTCAACACGAGCCGCCTCAACGCTGTAGGACACGCGGCGCACCGGGCAGAAGGATGCGTCCAGCTGCAGGCGGCCAATCGGACGGCTTTCCTGGTCACCGATGGTGATCTGGTTGGCCGGCTGGTAACCCACACCGCGGGTGACTTTCAGCTGCATGTTGATGCTGCCGTCTTTGGTCAGATTGCAGATCAGGTGATCCGGGTTAACCACTTCGATATCGTGGTCCACCGTGATATCGCCAGCGGTAACCGGCCCGGTGCCTTTCTTGCTCAGCGTCAGGATGGCTTCTTCCTTGCCGTGCATGTTCAGCGCCACGCCCTTCAGGTTCAGCAGCACCTCGATGATGTCTTCCTGCAGGCCTTCCACGGCGGTGTACTCGTGCAGCACGCCGTCAATTTCCGCTTCCACAATCGCGCAACCGGGGATTGAGGACAGCAGCACCCGACGCAGGGCATTGCCCAGCGTGTGGCCGAAACCGCGCTCGAGCGGCTCGAGCGCGATGCGTGCGCGGTTGGGGTTGATTTGTTCCACGCCCACCGCTTTGGGCTTAAGCATTTTTTCAATCGCATCCATCATGGGATGAGTACCTCGCAGGTTTTCTGAGTGATCTCCCGGCCATGCAGGCCGGGAGGTCAGCTATTACTTGGAGTAGAGCTCGACGATCAGCTGTTCGTTGATCTCGGCCGGCAGCTCGTCACGGTCCGGGCGGCGTTTGAACTCGCCCTCACCCTTCTCACCGTTCACGTCCACCCAGGTCGCGACCAGTTCCAGCTCGTTGCTGAGGCTGACGGCTTCTTTGACACGAAGCTGTTCCTTGGCCTTGTGGCGTCAGGGAAATCTTGTCGCCGACCTGCACCTGGTATGACGGAATATTGACCTTGCCGCCATTGACCATGATTGACCTTGTGGGACACCAGCTGGCGGGCCTGGGCGCGCGTTACGGCAAAGCCCATGCGGTAGACCACGTTGTCCAGGCGGCCTTCGAGCAGGTTCAGCAGGTTTTCACCGGTTGAGCCTTTCTGGCCGGCAGCCTTCTTGTAGTAGTTGCGGAACTGCTTCTCGAGCACACCGTACATACGACGCACTTTCTGCTTTTCACGCAACTGCAGCGCGTAGTCAGAAAGACGCTGACGGCGTCCGCCGCCGGCACCGTGCTGACCGGGCACCTGGCCCAGTTTGCATTTAGATTCCAGGCCTCGGGCCGGGCTCTTGAGACCCAGGTCCGTGCCTTCGCGACGGGCCAGTTTACAGGTTGGTCCAATATATCGTGCCATTGTATTGCTCCTACGACGCGGCGCTTTTTAGGCGGACGGCATCCGTTATGCGGAATGGGCGTCACGTCCACGATGTTGGTGATCTTGTATCCCAGTGAATGCAGGGCGCGCACGGAAGACTCGCGACCCGGACCCGGACCTTTGACCCGGACTTCCAGGTTCTTCAGGCCGTATTCCTGTGCCGTGCGACCCGCCGTATCTGCTGCCACCTGGGCGGCAAACGGCGTGCTCTTGCGGGACCCACGAAAGCCGGCGCCGCCGGAAGTGGCCCAGGACAATACATTGCCCTGGCGATCACTGAGGGTGATGATGGTGTTGTTGAAGGACGCATGAATGTGGGCGATACCGTCCACTACAGTGCGCTTCACCTTTTTCTTAGCTTTAGGGCTTGGCTTGGCCATGATTCATACCGTCCTTAACGTTTGATGGGGCGACGCGGGCCCTTCCGGGTGCGCGCATTGGTCTTGGTGCGCTGTCCGCGAACGGGCAGTCCACGGCGGTGCCGCAGGCCACGGTAGCAACCGAGGTCCATCAGGCGCTTGATGTTCATTGCCACCTCACGGCGAAGGTCACCTTCGACGTTGATCTTGGCAATGGCGCTGCGCACGTTTTCGATTTCCGGCTCCGTAAGGTCACGGACCTTGGTGGAGGGTTCAATACCGGCGACTTCGCAAATATGCAAAGCGCGCGTGCGGCCAATACCGTAAATGTGAGTCAATGCCACCCAAGTGTGTTTCTGGACCGGCAAGTTGACACCCGCGATGCGAGCCATACCACGTACTCCTGCTTAAAGTTTCGGACCGCCCAATTTACGATTGGTCAAACAGTCCATTATAGCTAATCATTGCTGCCGATGAAAGACGGCAAATCATCCCTTCAACGCGGGCTCAGCCCTGGCGTTGCTTGTGTTTCTTGTCGCTGCAGATCACGAAGACCACGCCATTACGACGCACGATCTTGCAGTTACGGCAAATTTTCTTAACTGAAGCTTGCACTTTCATGGCAGCTCTCCTTACTCATTCAGCGAGACCCGGCGTCACCGCCAGGATCCGCCGGGAAAAAGCGTTAACGTTTGACCACCCCTGATCGTCCATAGGACTTCAGGTTGGCCTTCTTCATCAGGCTGTCGTACTTGTGCGATACGAGGTGTGCCTGGACCTGGGCAATAAAGTCCATGATCACGACCACCACGATAAGCACCGAAGTACCGCCAAAGTAAAACGGCACGTTCCAGACCACTTGCAGCAGATCCGGCAACAGGCATACCAGCACCAGGTAGAGCGAGCCGACCATGGTCAGGCGGGTCAATACCGTGTCGATGTAATCCGCCGTGTGACGACCCGGACGAATACCCGGAATAAAGGCACCGGATTTCTTAAGGTTGTCCGCTGTCTCCTTCGAATTGAACACGATGGCCGTGTAAAAAAAGCAGAAGAAGATGATCAGCCCGGAGAACAAAATCGTGTACGGCAGGTTCCCAGGCGCCAGCGAAGCGGCAATGTCCGTCATGAACGACATCTGCTCGGTGGTGCTGAACCAGGTCGCAAGCGTTGACGGAAAAATCACGATGCTCGAGGCGAAAATGGCCGGGATAACGCCGGACATGTTCAATTTCAGCGGCAGGTGGGTCTGTTGGTTCTGGTACGCCACCCGGCCCTGGCGCTGTGCATAGTTCACGGTGATGCGCCGTTGTCCACGCTCAACCTTGACGATGAAGTAGATCACCGCCAGGACGAAGACACCGATAATCAGCGCCGCTGCTATACCCAGCTGCCCCGTGTTGACCAGTTCCAGCGTACCGGCAATCGCCCGCGGCAAGCCGGCCACGATCCCGGCGAAAATAATCAGGGAAATACCGTTACCCACACCGCGCTCGGTGATCTGCTCACCCAGCCACATCAGGAACACCGTACCGGCCGTCAGCGTCACGATGGCGGTAAACAGGAACCCGAAGCCCGGCGCAAAAACCACGCCCTGCTGGCCCTGCAGTGCAATTGCCACACCGCCTGCCTGGAATGCCGCGAGCACCACGGTGAAAATACGCGTGTACTGCGTGATTTTCTGACGTCCGCTGGAACCTTCCTTCTTCAGCTGCTGCAGCTGCGGCACGGTGCTGGACATCAACTGAATGATGATCGACGCCGAGATATACGGCATCACGCCCAGTGCGAACAGGCTGAAACGCTCCAAAGCGCCACCGGTAAACAGGTTGAACACGTCAATGATCGTGCCCTGCTGGGAATCCATGAAGCCCATCAGTGCCTGTGGATTCACGCCCGGTACCGGGATGAACGTACCAATCCGGTAAATAATCAGCGCAACGAAAACGAACAGCAAACGCTGCCGCAATTCCGTCAGGCGGCCAATGCCGCCCAGCGTATCCGCCATTTGTGAAGGCGAACGGGACATTACTCGACCTTGCCGCCTGCTGCTTCGATGGCAGCCTGAGCGCCCTTGGTCACGCCGATACCCTTGAGGGTCACAGCCCGATCAATTTCGCCGGTGTTGATAACTTTCACCTTGCGCGTGTCCGCGGTGACCACGTTGGCCGCCTTCAGAACCGCCAGGTCAATCACGTCTTCCTTCACGGAAGCGAGTTGATACAGGCGTACTTCCGCGTTGTAACGCGCGGTGCGGGAGGCGAAGCCACGTTTCGGCAAACGGCGCTGCAGCGGCATCTGGCCGCCCTCAAAGCCGATCTTGGTGAAGCCGCCGGAGCGGGACTTCTGGCCTTTGTGACCACGACCACCGGTTTTACCCAGGCCGGAACCAATACCACGACCGACGCGCTTGCGCGCCTTTTTACTGCCCTCGGCGGGGCGCAGATCATTCAGTTTCATTGTCGTACTTTCCTCGATTGCCGGGGTCAGAGTAAAAACCCGGGCAGATTCTTGGCTCGCAGGAGAAGTGAAGGGGGTTTTACTCTTGCCCCTTCCCTCGCGAAGTTCTCGCTCAGGCTTCTTCCACTCGTACCATGTAGTTGATTTTATTGACCATACCGCGAACGGATGGCGTATCTTCCAGTTCTACCGTGTGGTTCATGCGCTTCAGGCCCAGGCCACGGACACACTCACGGTGGCGCGGCAAGGTACCGATGGGCGAACGCACCAGGGTAACTTTGATGGTCTTTTCAGATTTCTTTGCCTTGGCCATGGTCTTATCCCAGGTTCGCTTTGATTTCGTCCACGGACTTGCCACGCTTTGCCGCAATGGACTCCGGGCTGTACATTTTCTGCAGACCCTTGATCGTCGCGCGCACCAGGTTGGTCGGCGCGTTCGAACCCAGGCTCTTGGCCAGCACGTTGTGCACGCCGACCGCTTCCAGCACAGCGCGCATGGCGCCGCCGGCAATTACACCGGTACCTTCAGATGCGGGCTGCATGTAAATCCGTGAACCGCAGTGCGCGGATTTGACCGGATGCCACAAGGTGCCGCCGTTCAGCGGAATCGTCACCATGTTGGCGCGGGCTTTTTCCATGGATTTCTGGATGGCGACCGGCACTTCGCGCGCCTTGCCATAGCCGAAACCCACTTTGCCGTTACCATCGCCCACCACGCTCAGCGCGGTGAAACTGAAGATGCGACCACCCTTGACCACCTTGGCCACACGGTTGACGGCCACCAGCTTCTCGAGCATGCCGTCGCCATTGTCTCTGTCGATATTTGACATCAGTTCGTCCTGTTCAGAATTTCAGGCCGCTCTCACGAGCAGCATCGGCGAGCGTTTTCACCCGGCCGTGGTATTTGAAGCCACTGCGGTCGAAGGCGACCTGTTCCACACCGGCTGCCTTCGCGCGTTCCGCCACCGCCTTGCCGACTGCTGCTGCAGCCGCCATGTTGCTGGTGCTTTCCAGGCCCTTGCGCAGATCTTTCTGCACGGTAGAGGCCACTGCCACCACCTTGTCGGCGTCGATCACCTGGGCATAGATATGCTGACCACTGCGGTGCACGGTAAGACGCGGCATGCCGGAGCGGCGGATGCGGGCGCGGTTCTTGCTCGCGCGGCGCAGTCTCGAAGTTTTCTTGTTCATAATTTCCTACCTCAGGACCAGAGGGCTTACGCCTTCTTGGCCTCTTTCCGGACGATACGCTCGTCCGCGTAGCGGACACCCTTGCCCTTGTAAGGCTCCGGCGGACGGAAGGCGCGGATTTCCGCGGCTGCCTGGCCGACCCGCTGCTTGTCGCAGCCCTTGACGATAATCTCGGTCTGGCTCGGCGTTTCCACGGACACACCTTCCGGCACGTCGTAATTCACATCGTGGGAGAAACCCAGCTGCAGGTTCAGTTTCTGACCCTGCGCCTGGGCGCGGTAACCCACACCCTGCAGGAGCAGCTTCTTCTCAAACCCTTCGCTGACACCCGTGATCATGTTGTTCAGCAGCGCTCGATAGGTACCGGCCATGGCAACATCCTTGGCCTCGTTCCACTGCACATTGCAGATGCCGTCTTCCATGGCGAACTTCACCGCCGGGTGCACAGCCATCTGCAGATTGCCTTTCGGGCCCTTGACGGAGACCTGGGCATCACCGATGTTGACATCGACGCCCTGCGGAATCTCGATCGGGCTTTTTGCGATACGTGACATTGCTCTATCTCCTGCTGCTTAGGCGACGACGCACAGGACTTCACCGCCCTGTCCCGCCGCGCGTGCCGCTGCATCGGTCATGATGCCCTGCGACGTGCTGACGATGGCCACACCGAGCCCGTCGAAGATGCGCGGCAGGTCGTCTTTACCACGGTACTGACGCAAGCCCGGACGGCTGACACGCTTGACCATGTCAATAACGCCCTTGCCCTCGAAATAACGCAGGGTCACTTTCAGCTGGGGCTTGCCATCGTTAGGCAGCACTTCGAAATCATTGATGAAACCTTCATCCTTCAACACCGCAGCGATGCCCACCTTCACCTTGGAAGACGGCATGGTTGCGCTGACCTTATTGGTCGCCTGTGCGTTTCGGATGCGGGTCAACATATCCGCAATCGGGTCACTCATGCTCATTGCTTTAATCCTGTATTAGTCTGTCCGGATGCCATCAGGCCCGGATTACCAGCTGGCCTTACGCAGGCCCGGAACATCACCACGCATGGCGGCTTCACGCAGCTTGTTACGACCCAGGCCAAACTTGCGGTAAAAACCGCGCGGGCGACCGGAAAGGGCGCAACGGTTACGCTGGCGGGCCGGGCTTGAATCGCGCGGCAGTTTCTGCAGGGCGAACACGGCCGCCTGCTTTTCCTCGAAACCCACTTCGGGGTTGGCGATCACTGCCTTGAGTTCGACGCGCTTCTTGGCATAACGCTTCACCAGTTTCGTGCGACGCTCTTCGCGATTGATCATGCTCTTTTTGGCCATGCTTAGGTCCTGCCTTACTTGTCTTTAAAGGGGAAGTTGAACGCCTTCAGCAGCGCCTTGCCTTCCTCGTTCGTGGCTGCAGTCGTGGTAATGGTGATGTCCATGCCACGGATTGCATCCACCTCGTCAAAATTGATTTCCGGGAACACGATCTGTTCCTTGAGGCCCATGGAGTAGTTGCCACGACCATCAAAGGACTTCGGGTTCAGGCCGCGGAAGTCGCGCACGCGCGGAATCGCCACGTTTACCAGGCGGTCCAGGAACTCGTACATGTGCTCGCGACGCAGCGTCACCTTGCAACCGATCGGCCAGCCATCACGGATCTTGAACGAGGCCACGGACTTGCGCGCCTTGGTCACGATCGGCTGCTGGCCGGTGATCGCAGCCAGGTCGGCCACGGCTTTATCCATCACCTTCTTGTCGGTGGTCGCCTCACCCACACCCATGTTCAGGGTGATCTTGGTGATCTTCGGCACCGCCATGACGTTCTCGATACCCAGCTCTTTCATCAGCTGCGGCACCACCGTCTCTCTGTAATAGTCGTTCAATCTGGCCATCGGGCCCTACCTCATTCAGTGAGCGCTTACGCGCCTAAGTTCTTTGCGGTTGGCGCTTTAGCGCCAGAGCAAATCATTCAACGTTGCCTGACGGGTGCGGTTTTCATCGCAAAGCGATGAAAGAAGCGCCCGTTAGGCGGCTAGATGTCGACGACCTCGCCGTTGGAGCGAAACACGCGAACCTTGCTGCCGTTTTCCAGCGTCTTGAAGCCCACGCGGTCGCCCTTGCCCGTCGCCGGGTTGTACAGCGCCACGTTGGAGGCATGTATCGGCGCTTCGCGCTCGATGATGCCACCCTGGGTGCCGCGGTTCGGGTCGGGCTTGGTGTGCTTCTTGACCATGTTCACGTTTTCGACCAGCAGTCGGTCGTTTTCCAGTACCTGCAGCACGTTGCCTTTCTGGCCCTTGCTGCGACCGGTCGTGACGAGAACCTCGTCACCTTTTTTAATGCGTTTCATCGTTCAGCCTCGCTTACAGCACTTCCGGCGCCAGGGAGACGATCTTCATGAACTTCTCACCACGCAGTTCGCGGGTGACCGGTCCGAAGATACGCGTGCCCACCGGCTCGAGTTTCTGGTTAAGCAGCACGGCGGCATTGCCATCAAAACGGATTTTGGAGCCATCCGGACGACGAACACCGTGACGGGTGCGCACTACCAGTGCGTTGTACACCTCGCCTTTCTTGACCTTGCCGCGCGGGATCGCGTCCTTGACGGTCACCTTGATCACGTCGCCAATCTGGGCGTAACGGCGCTTTGAACCACCGAGCACCTTGATACACATCACCTGGCGCGCGCCGCTGTTGTCCGCTGCGGAGAGCATGCTCTGCATCTGAATCATTGTCGTTTCCTCGACTCTGCCGGCAACCTAGACCGCACGTTCCAGGACTTCGACTACACGCCAGCTCTTGTTCTTGGAGAGCGGACGGCATTCTTCGATCCTGACGGTGTCGCCTTCGGCGCAATTGTTGTCTTCGTCATGCGCATGCACTTTCGTGGAGCGCTTGATGTACTTGCCATACAGGGCATGCTTGACCTTGCGTTCCAGCAACACGGTGACGGTTTTATCCATCTTGTCGCTGACAACACGGCCAACCTGGCTGCGTTTTACCTTGTCTGTTGCAGTGCTCATGCCTGGCTACCTTCCTTTGCTTTCTCATTCAGGACGGTCTGCACGCGGGCGATGTCACGACGTACCCGTCGCAGCTCGCTCGGCTGGCCCAGCGAGCCCGTGCCTCGTTGCATCCTGAGGTTGAACTGTTCACGCAGCAGCCCGGTGAGTTCCTCACGCAGCTCCGCGTCTGATTTCGTTCTCAATTCCTGTGCGTTCATCACATCACCGACCGGCTGACGAAGGTGGTCCGAACCGCCAGCTTGGCGGAGGCCAGGCGAAACGCTTCGCGCGCCTGCTCCTCGCTCACACCCTGAATTTCATACAGGACACGGCCAGGCTGGATCGGGGCCACCCAATATTCCACGTTACCTTTACCTTTACCCATACGAACTTCCACGGGCTTCTTGGTAATGGGCTTGTCCGGGAACACCCGGATCCACAGCTTCCCGCCACGTTTCACATAACGCGTGATCGCACGACGGGCGGCCTCGATCTGACGCGCAGTGATAAAACCGCGGGTCGTGGCCTTCAGACCGTATTCGCCGAAGCTGACGCGGTTGTTGACCTGCGCCAGACCGCGGTTACGGCCCTTCTGTGTTTTTCTGAATTTTGTGCGTTTTGGCTGCAGCATGGCTGAATCTCCTAGCTCGCGCCCTTCTGGTTGCTCTTGTTGTCCTGTTTCTGCTGGGCATGCAGGTCAAAGACCTCGCCCTTGTAGATCCAGACTTTCACACCGAGCACACCATAGGTGGTTTCGGCTTCGACAAAACCGTAATCAATGTCCGCCCGCAGCGTGTGCAGCGGCACCTGGCCTTCGCGGTACCACTCGGTGCGTGCAATGTCCGCGCCGTTCAGACGCCCGGAAACACTCACCTTGATACCCAACGCGCCAAGACGCATCGTGTTGCCCACGGCCCGTTTCATCGCGCGACGGAACATGATGCGGCGCTCAAGCTGCTGGGCGATGCCCTCAGCCACGAGCTGCGCGTCGAGTTCCGGCTTGCGGATTTCAGCGACCGTGATGTGGGTCGGAACCCCCATCAGTTGGCTTACGTCACGGCGCAGGCGCTCAATGTCTTCGCCCTTTTTGCCGATCACGATGCCCGGACGAGCCGTGTGAATCGTGATGCGCGCGGATTTCGCCGGACGCTCAATCTGGATACGGCTGACCGCGGCCTGCTTCAGGCGATCGCGGAGGTAGTCACGCACTTCGAGATCAGATGCGAGCTGCTCGGCGTAAAGACCTTTTTCGGCGTACCAGGTTGAATTCCAGTCCTTGGAAATTCCAAGGCGGATACCTATCGGATGTACCTTCTGACCCATAATCTTTTCCTGGTCCTGTTATTCGCTGTCCGCGACCGTCACGGTAATGTGACTGGTGCGCTTCAAAATCCGCGTGCCGCGACCCTTCGCACGGGCCCGGCCGCGTTTCATGGTCGGACCCTCGTCGACGGTAATCGTCTTGATCTTCAGTTCGTCAATGTCCGCGCCTTCGTTGTGCTCGGCGTTGGCAATGGCTGACAGAAGCACTTTCTTGACGATATGTGCCGCTTTCTTCGGGCTGAAGGCCAGCAACTGCTCAGCCTTCTCCACGGGCATGCCGCGGACCTGGTCCGCCACGAGGCGGACTTTCTGCGCCGAAATGCGGGCGCCGTTTAATTTTGCTGTTACCTGCATGACTCTGCGTCCTTACTTGGTTTTCCGGTCACCCGAGTGACCTTTAAACGTGCGCGTAGCCGCGAATTCACCGAGCTTGTGACCGATCATCTGTTCGTTCACGAGAATCGGCACATGCTGGCGGCCGTTGTGCACAGCAATCGTCAGCCCCACCATTTCCGGCGTGATCATTGACCGGCGTGACCAGGTACGGATCGGGCGCTTGTTGTTCGTTTCCAGCGCCACCTCCACCTTGGTTGACAGGTGATGATCGATAAAAGGGCCTTTCTTAATTGATCTTGGCATCGTTCTGTCCCGTTACTTAGCGCGCTTGCGGACGATGAACTTGTCCGTGCGCTTGTTGCTACGGGTCTTGTGACCCTTCGTCGGCTGGCCCCAGGGCGTCACCGGATGACGGCCACCGGAGGTCTTGCCCTCACCACCACCATGCGGGTGATCAACCGGGTTCATGGCCACACCACGCACCGTCGGGCGGACACCGCGCCAGCGTTTAGCACCGGCTTTGCCCAGCTTCTCGAGGTTGTGCTCGGAGTTGGACACTTCACCGATGGTCGCGCGGCAGCGCGTCGGCACCTTGCGCATCTCGCCGGAGCGAAGACGCAGGGTGGCGTACTGACCCTCACGGGCAACGAGCTGCACCGCGGCGCCGGCGCTGCGCGCCAGCTGGGCGCCCTTGCCCGGCTTCAGTTCCACGCAGTGCACCACGGTACCCACCGGGATGTTGCGCAGCGGCAGCGTGTTGCCATTCTTGATGGCAGCCTCGCGGCCACTCATGACCGGGTCACCCGCCAGCAGTGCTTTCGGGGCGATGATGTAACGACGCTCGCCGTCCGCATACAGCACCAGGGCGATATGCGCGCTGCGGTTCGGGTCGTATTCAATACGCTCGACCTTGCCCGGGATCCCATCCTTGTCACGCTTGAAGTCGATCACGCGGTAGTGCTGCTTGTGACCTCCACCAATGTGACGGGTGGTGATGCGACCGTTGTTGTTCCGCCCACCGCTCTTGGACTGTTTCTCCAGCAGGGGCGCATACGGCGCTCCCTTGTGAAGGTGGTCGTGACGGACACGGACCACTCCGCGGCGGCCAGGCGATGTCGGTTTTGCCTTAACAATTGCCATGACTTAAATCCTTATGCCGATTCGTCCAGGAGGTTGATAACCTGCCCTTCCTGGACTCGTACGTAGGCTTTTTTCCAATCGGAGCGCTTGCCCTGCCGTGCCTTGAAAGACTTGCTCTTGCCTTTCACGTTGACGACCTGAACGGACTCGACGTTCACTTCAAACAGCGCTTCCACGGCGTTGCGAATTTCCGCCTTACTGGCGTCCGTCGCGACCTGGAACACGTACTGGTTACCCTGCTCACCAACGCGGGCGGTCTTTTCCGTCACGCGCGGTGCAAGCAGCACCTTGAAAATACGGTCGTTGCTCATCCCAGCCACTCCTGGATCTTGGCGACCGCATCAACGGTCACGATCACTTTGTCGGTGGACACGAGGCTGACCGGGTCAATTCCGGCCACGTCTACGACGTTCACACCGATGATGTTCCGCGAGGACAGGTACAGGTTCTCGTTCACCTCGGAGGTGATGATCAACCCTTTCTCCACGCCCAGCTTCTCGAGCTGTGCGAGCAGGTCCTTGGTGCTCGGGCTGTCGAGCTTGATGTCGTCAACCACGACCAGTGCATCTTTCCGCACCAGCTCGGAGAAAATCGCCTGCAGCGCACCGCGGTACATTTTGCGGTTCACTTTCTGCGAGTGATCCCGGGGTGCTGCGGCAAACGTCACGCCACCGCCGGTCCAGATCGGACCGCGGCTCGTGCCCGCACGGGCGCGACCGGTGCCTTTCTGGCGCCAGGGCTTCTTGCCGCCACCGCTGACCGCGGAGCGATTCTTCTGCGCCTTGGTGCCGGAACGCGCGCCGGCCAGGTAAGCGGTAACCACCTGGTGGACCAGCGCCTCGGAGAAATCACGACCAAAGGTCGCTTCCGAAACCTGGATGTCTTTACCGCCTGCAACATTAAGTTTCATGCTCGATATCCTCAGTGCTTGACGGACGGACGAACGGTGACCGTGCCACCCGCCGCTCCAGGGACTGCGCCCTTGATCAGCAGCAGGTTGCGCTCGACGTCCACGCGAACCACTTCCAGGTTCTGCGTCGTGACGCGCTCATCACCCATGTGACCCGCCATCTTTTTGCCCTTGAACACGCGGCCCGGGGTCTGGCACTGGCCAATGGAACCCGGCGCACGGTGCGACAGCGAGTTACCGTGAGTGGCATCCTGCATGTGGAAGTTGTGGCGCTTCACCGTACCGGCGAAACCCTTACCCTTGCTCACACCGGTGACGTCCACCATCTGGCCGGCCTCAAACTGCTCAACGTTCAGCTCAGCGCCGGCTTCGAGGTCCGTGCCTTCTTCCGTCTTCCAGGCGCAGTTCCCAGAGACCCGTACCCGCTTCAACACCCGCCTTGGCGAAGTGTCCTGCAGTGGGCTTGCTCACCAGGTTGCTGCGCTTGCTGCCGGTCGTTACCTGCAGCGCGCGATAGCCGTCGTTGTCGTCGGTTTTGACCTGGGTAACGCGGTTCGGCGTTGCCTCGATCACCGTCACAGGGATACTGGCTCCCTCTTCGGTGAACACCCGGGTCATCCCGGCTTTGCGTCCAATAATTCCAATCGCCATTGTTCTGTCTCTCGTCAGTCTTGCTCAGTCTTAGCCGGTCGATCAGTACAGTTTGATCTGTACGTCAACACCGGCAGCAAGGTCGAGCTTCATCAGTGAATCCACGGTTTTATCGTTCGGATCCACGATGTCCATCAGCCGCTTGTGCGTGCGGGTCTCGTACTGGTCGCGCGCGTCCTTATTGACGTGCGGCGAGATCAGCACGGTGTGCCGCTCGATACGCGTGGGCAGCGGGATCGGTCCGCGCACCTGGGCGCCGGTCCGCTTCGCGGTTTCCACGATTTCCTGTGCTGAACGGTCGATCAGTCGATGATCAAATGCCTTCAGCCGAATGCGGATTCTTTGGTCAGCCATATCTATTGCTCACTCAGTCTCTTTAATCGACCTGGCCCGGATCATCTCCGGGCCGCGTCAGCTTACTTCCTTGCGCGGCGCGTCAGCGAGAGCGCTATCCTGCTTTACTCGATGATCTTGGCGACGACGCCCGCACCAACGGTACGGCCACCCTCACGGATCGCGAAGCGCAGACCTTCTTCCATGGCGATCGGGTTGATCAGAGATACCTTCATCTGCACGTTGTCACCCGGCATCACCATCTCAACACCTTCCGGCAACTCACAGGCACCCGTCACGTCCGTCGTACGGAAGTAAAACTGCGGACGGTAGCCCTTGAAGAACGGCGTGTGACGACCACCCTCTTCCTTCGACAGGATGTACACCTCAGCCTCAAACTTCGTGTGCGGCTTGATCGTGCCCTTGTGCGCCAACACCTGGCCACGCTCAACGTCATCACGCTTCGTACCACGCAGCAGTACGCCAACGTTGTCACCCGCACGACCTTCGTCCAGCAGCTTGCGGAACATCTCAACACCGGTACAGGTCGTCGTCGTCGTGTCCTTGATGCCCACGATCTCGATCTCTTCACCAACCTTGATCACACCGCGCTCAATACGACCCGTCACCACCGTGCCGCGTCCGGAAATCGAGAACACGTCCTCAATCGGCAGCAGGAACGGCTTGTCCGTGTCACGCTGCGGCTCAGGAATGTACGCGTCCATCTCGTCCAGCAGCTTCAGCACCGACGGCACACCAATGTCAGACGTGTCGCCTTCCAGCGCCTTCAGCGCAGAACCCGTCACGATCGGCGTGTCATCACCCGGGAAGTCATAGGAAGACAGCAGTTCGCGAATCTTCCATCTCCACCAGTTCCAGCAGCTCTTCGTCGTCAACCTGGTCCGCCTTGTTCATGTACACCAGGATGTACGGCACACCCACCTGGCGCGCCAGCAGAATGTGCTCGCGCGTCTGCGGCATCGGGCCGTCAGCAGCACTCACCACCAGGATCGCACCGTCCATCTGCGCCGCACCCGTGATCATGTTCTTCACATAATCAGCGTGTCCCGGGCAGTCCACGTGCGCGTAATGACGACCATCCGTCTCATACTCCACGTGCGCCGTGGCAATCGTAATACCGCGCTCACGCTCTTCCGGCGCATTGTCAATCTGGTCATACGCCTTCGCCGTACCACCACGCGCCTCAGCACACACCTTCGTCAGCGCCGCCGTCAGCGTCGTCTTACCGTGGTCCACGTGACCAATCGTGCCTACGTTCACGTGGGGCTTATTACGTTCGAACTTTTCCTTGGACATGGATACTTTCCTCTATGTCGTATTCCGCATTTATGCGGTTTTCTTGATAATCGTTTCCGCCACGCTGTTTGGTGCCTCAGCGTAGTGATCGAATTCCATTGTGTAGGTCGCCCGGCCCTGGGTCTGCGACCGCAGATCCGTGGCGTACCCGAACATTTCAGACAGGGGCACGTGGGCGTCTACTACCTTGCCCGCCGGCGTGTCTTCCATGCCCTGGACGATGCCGCGACGACGGTTCAGGTCGCCCATCACATCACCCATGTAATCTTCCGGTGTTACCACCTCGACCTTCATCATCGGTTCCAGGAGCACCGGATCGGCAGTCATTGCCGCGTTCCGGAACGCCATGGAGCCGGCGATCTTGAAGGCCATCTCCGAGGAATCAACCTCGTGGTAAGACCCGTCGATCAGCGAGACCTTGCAATCCACCACCGGGTAACCGGCAATGACGCCATTGGTCATCTGCTCCTGGATGCCCTTATCGACCGAGCCGATGTACTCCCGGGGCACCACGCCACCAACGATGGCGTTTTCAAACTCATAACCTTCACCTGAGGCCATCGGCTCCAGGCGGATCTTCACGTGGCCGTACTGGCCCCGCCCGCCGGATTGCCGGATAAACTTGCCCTCGGCTTCCACGCTCTTGCGAATCGTTTCGCGGTAGGCGACCTGGGGGCGACCCACGTTGGCCTCGACGTTGAACTCCCGGCGCATGCGGTCCACCAGGATGTCCAGGTGCAGCTCGCCCATGCCGGAAATGATCGTCTGGCCCGACTCTTCATCCGTGTTCACACGGAAGGAAGGGTCTTCCTGGGCCAACTTGCCCAGCGCCACGCCCATCTTTTCCTGGTCCGCCTTGGTGCGGGGTTCTACGGCCACGGAAATTACCGGGTCGGGGAACTCCATTCGCTCCAGCGTAATGACGTCGTTGATATCGCAAAGCGTGTCACCGGTCGTCACGTCTTTCAGGCCCACGGCGGCAGCAATATCGCCGGCGCGCACCTCTTTAATCTCTTCGCGGCTGTTGGAGTGCATCTGCAAAATGCGCCCTACCCGCTCTTTCTTGCCTTTGACCGGGTTGTACACCGTGTCGCCTGAAGCGAGCACCCCGGAGTACACCCGGAAGAACGTCAGCGAACCCACGAAGGGGTCGGTGGCGATCTTGAACGCCAGCGCCGCAAACGGCGCATCGTCTTTGCTGGGACGTTCCGCCAGCGTTTCGTTCTCGAGCACGCCCTTGATGGGCGGCACATCTTGCGGCGACGGCATAAACTCAACCACCGCGTCGAGCAGTGCCTGCACGCCCTTGTTCTTGAAGGCGGTGCCGCACAGGCAGAGCACGATGTCATTACTGATCGTGCCGGCGCGCAGCCCTTCAACCAGCTGCTCGCGGCTCAGCTCACCGGCCTCGAGATACGCTTCCATCAGCGTCTCATTGGCCTCGGCGGCGGCCTCTACCATCACTTCCCGGGCCGCTTCGGCCTCGGCCTGGAGCGCCTCGGGAATCTCACGGGCGTCGAACGTCATGCCCATGTCCTCGTTGCTCCAGTAAATCGCCTTCATGCGGATCAGGTCGATCACGCCCTCGAAGTGCTCTTCGGAGCCGATCGGCAGCTGTATGGCCACCGGTCGCGCACCCAGGCGATTGCGGATCTGCTTCACGACGCGACCAAAATCCGCGCCGGTACGATCCATCTTGTTCACGAAGGCCATGCGCGGCACCCCGTAACGGGTTGCCTGGCGCCAGACCGTCTCGGACTGGGGCTGCACACCACCGACAGCGCAAAACACCGCTACCGTTCCATCAAGCACCCGCAGTGAGCGCTCGACTTCGATCGTGAAATCCACGTGTCCCGGCGTATCAATTATGTTGATACGGTGCTCCGGGAACTGTCCGTCCATTCCCTTCCAGAAGCAGGTGGTGGCGGCAGAGGTAATGGTGATACCCCGCTCCTGTTCCTGCTCCATCCAGTCCATGGTCGCGTTGCCGTCATGCACTTCACCGATCTTGTGAGACACACCCGTGTAGAACAGGATGCGCTCGGTGGTGGTCGTCTTACCGGCATCAATGTGCGCCATGATGCCGATGTTCCGATACCGATCGATGGGTGTGGTTCTGGCCACGACTCTGATCCGGGTCCCGCTAACGCCTTACCAGCGGTAGTGAGAAAATGCCTTATTCGCCTCTGCCATGCGGTGTACGTCTTCACGCTTCTTCACGGCAGAACCGCGCTGCTCCATTGCTTCCATCAGTTCGCCGGCGAGGCGCTGCGGCATGGACTTTTCGCTGCGCGAACGGGCCGCATCGATAATCCAGCGCATGGCCAGGGCCTGGCGACGCTTCGGACGCACTTCCACCGGCACCTGGTAGGTCGCACCACCCACGCGGCGGGATTTCACTTCCACCATGGGGCTGACGTTGTCCAGGGCCTGCTCAATCAGTTCGACCGGGGTGGCGCTCTTGTTGCGCTCTTCGATCGTCTCAATGGCGCCGTACACGATCCGCTCGGCGACCGACTTCTTGCCGCTCTGCATCACCATGTTGATGAAGCGCGAGATCACCAGGCTGCCAAACTTGGGGTCCGGCAGAATGTCCCGCGTAAAATTGCTGTGTTTTCTTGACATCGCTGTATCCGTCTCGATTCAGTGGCTGAAGACTTGCGTCAATCAGCTCTTGGGCCGCTTGGCACCGTACTTGGAACGACCCTGGCGACGATCGGATACACCGGCCGTGTCCAGGCTGCCGCGAACCGTGTGGTAACGCACACCCGGGAGGTCCTTGACTCGACCGCCGCGGATCAGCACCACGCTGTGCTCCTGCAGGTTATGACCCTCACCACCGATGTAGGAGGTCACTTCGAAACCGTTGGTCAGGCGTACACGGGCCACTTTACGAAGCGCCGAGTTCGGCTTCTTCGGAGTGGTGGTGTATACGCGGGTGCAGACGCCACGTTTTTGCGGGCATCCTTCCAGCGCCGGCACGTTGCTCTTTTCCAGCTTCGGCTTGCGCGGCTTGCGTACCAGTTGATTGACTGTCGACATATGTTTTTTACCCTGAAAAAATAAAATCGACAGCGGGCTCTTATGTGGCCTCTGCTGTCGAGGGGCGCGCATTCTTGCGTACCCTTCCTGCAATGTCAAACGCCCAACCCTGTTCCCACGTTAACGGGGGATAAAGGATTGAGCGCCTAATGAGTCCGGCCCACGCGCCGGCGACATCGGCTTTCCGTAACGGTCTTCGGGCAGGTGCTTTGGGCATTGCCAGGTAGTGAACCTGACCGCCTGGCACCCTTCCGCCACCGATCGGCTTCCCTTTTGGGAAGATTGATTACGTTAGCCGAACGATTATGTCAGAAACCGGGCTTAATGACAACCGGGTTGAACGTTTTAATTCCTGCCCTGCCCTTTCAGCGAACGCTTGCCGGCATGAACCGCTTTTCCCGGGTGCCGGACCGGACCACTTCGCCCTCTCAGCAACAGCAGACAACCTTGTCGTGGATCAATAAACAGCAATCGGTAACAGGAGAAAATAAACCAACTTATGCAGGAGTAGCATCATGAAATCACCACGCACCAACCTTGCCAAGACGATCCTGATTACAACTGGACTTGTCGCGACTGTTTTTTTGCCTGTGCAGGTATCAGCCCAGGCGGGTCCGGGGACCAATCGCGGTCCCATACCCTTTGAGATCTTTGATGCTGACGGCGACGGGGCAGTCAGTGAGGAAGAATTCAACCAGGCGCTGGCGGACCGCATGGCAGCCAATGCCGCAGAAGGTCGCGCCATGAAAAACGCCGCCAACATGCCACAGTTTGAAGTCATTGATACCGATCAGAACGGCACGTTAAGCGAGACTGAAATCCTGGTGTTCCAGGCCCAGCAACGCTCAGCCATGCAAGGGCAAGGACCGGGCCAGGGAATGAACAGGGGCATGGCCATGCCTTCATTTTCTGATCTGGACACCGACGGAGACGGCTGTATCAACGCGGAAGAATTCCAGGCCCACCAGCAGGCCATGCACCCGGAAAGGTTTTAAGCCGAAAGCGATAGAGCGAAGACCGGGATCAGGGTTGAGGGACAGAGTGACGCACTCTGTCCCTCAAGCTGACGCCCTGAACGACTCAGTTGTCGGTGGTCATATCCTGGCCGGATGTGGAAACGCAGTCACTCGAATCCAGCGGGCAGATCACCGTATAGGTTGAGCGCTTGCCGCAGCCCGCCACACCGATGGAGTATTCGGCCCGTTCAACACCCCGCCACAGCACCGGCTGCAACATGTCGCTGGTAAGCATCTCCCCGGTTGCGGTCGGGCAGTCAAGTTCGAATTGACCGCGGCGCACGGCCGTGTCAATGGCGATTTTTTCCTCGTTTGCCATGATTTGCGCGTTGCTCTGGCAACCGCTCACGACGAATGATGCCGCCAGGACGGTGGCCAAGCCAATGATGGCTGGAATGGATGTTTGCTTGCTCATGATGCCCTCCCGGGGTCGAGATATTCAGGAGTTGCTAGATTGCAGAGCAGCGGGATGAGAGTCAAGCACCGGGGAGGCGGGCGCTTCCGGATGTTAAATAAACTTGACATTACATGATCAATGGCCGCAAACTTGGATGTAATGTTTATATGACATCTGAGGTAGCGCCATGTTTTCTGTTTCCTATCCGGTAATCGGCACGGTTGTGGCCTGGCTGGCCGTGGCGTTGACCGCCGCTTACATCATCTACCACCGCCGCCTGGTATCCGGCCCCGGTCCCGAACGGGCATTCGTCCTGACCGGAACCCTGCTTCTCGGTATTGCACCGCTGATGTGGGTGATTGTTCGGGAGTTAAGCGGCAGCGCATCATTCTTCGGCGGCGGCATCCAGGCGCTCGCCGCTGTATTGCTGTTCGCTGCGGCGTTTCGGATCCGCAGGCAGCGGATCTCCGGCAAGCCATCAATACTGAACTTTCCGGAAAAGAGCGCGTGGCTGGTGCTGGCTACGCTGATCCTCGTTTACGGTTCATTCATCCTGCGCAGCTGGAATGCCGAACCCGAAGTAGCCGCGAGGGCTTTCCTGCAGTCGCTGGGCGTATTTATCGCCGTCATGATTGCCGGTCATGCCATCATCGCCCTCTTTCACGCACCCAACAGCGAAGTCAATTCTTCGCCGGATGAACGTGACCGGCGTATCGCCCTGCTCAGTTCACGCAACGCCTATTACCTGCTGTTTATCGGATTCTGGTCCTTGCCGGTGATGGTGCTGTTTGAGCAATCGGTATCGCTGCTGCTCATTGGCTGGTTTACCGTGCTGATGGTTTCCGAGCTGTTCTACTACCTGTCGGTTGTCTTCTACTACCGCTTTGGACACGCCTGATGGTCAAGAAGAAAAGCCATGTCTCCAACCGGCTGCGCGAACTGCGCGAGGCCACCGGCGGCATGACCCAGCAGGCGCTGGCCGAGGAAATTGGTGTTGCCCGGCAAACGATTATCGCCATCGAACAGGGACGTTTTTGCCCCTCGCTCGAGAGTGCCCTGCGCATCGCCAGGGTTTTTGGCAGGAACGTGAACGACATTTTTGAGCTGGAATAAGCCCGGCTGAACTAAAGGGGCGCTCCAGTGCCGCCTGGCCCCGACGGCCCGGATGCAGGTTGCGGATCGGGGTGCCGGGTCCGGACCCCTGGCACCCGCGACCCAGCAACCGTCGAGACGAAGCCTCCCCTGTTCCCGATAACCTGCCAGGCGCAACAAAAAAGCCCGCCAAGCGGCGGGCTTTTCCGGTGTTGCAGAACAGACCTTATTCGGAGGCTTCTGCGTCTTCTTCCGTTTCCGGCATCTCGGCGGCCACGGCGGCTGCCAGGGCGGCGAGATCGATCTCCGGCTCTTCGTCTCTCGGGCGTTTGCGCGAGGAGTGGTAAGCCAGGCCGGTGCCGGCGGGGATCAGGCGTCCGACGATCACGTTTTCCTTCAGGCCGCGCAGATGATCGGTGGTGCCGCGGACGGCAGCCTCGGTCAGTACACGCGTGGTTTCCTGGAAGGATGCGGCCGAGATAAAGGACTCGGTCGCCAGCGACGCCTTGGTGATACCCAGCAGGACGCGTTCGTAAACCGCTTCCTGCCCGTCATCGCGGCTGACGCGGTCGTTCTCGTCCAGCACGCGGGCCAGGTCCAGCTGCTCGGACCGCAGCAGCTTGGTGTCACCACCATCGCGAACCTCGGCCTTGCGCAGCATCTGGCGGATGATCACCTCGATGTGCTTGTCGTTGATGCCCACACCCTGCAGACGGTAAACGTCCTGGATTTCCTTGACCAGGTAATCGGCCAGGGCTTCCACGCCCATCAGGCGCAGGATGTCATGCGGATTAGGCTCGCCGTCCACGACGGTCTCGCCCTTGTCCACGTGCTCACCTTCGAACACGATCACGTGACGCCACTTCGGAATCAGCTCCTCGTACGGCTGGTCATCGTCCACCTGGCCGTCGATAGGACGCAGCTTGGCGTTCTTGACGTCTTCTTCCGTCGGCGTGATAACCAGGCGCTGCTTGCCCTTGGTTTCCTTGCCGAAGCTGACGATACCGGACTTGCCGGCCAGGATGGCGGGCTCCTTCGGCTTACGCGCTTCGAACAGGTCAGCCACACGCGGCAGACCACCGGTGATGTCACGGGTCTTGGACGATTCCTGCGGCACGCGGGCCACAACGTCACCGACCTTCACTTCCTGACCGTCACGGATGTTGACGATAGAACCGGGCAGCAGGAAGTACTGCGCGGTCATGTCCGTGCCCGCAAGCTTCAGCTCCTTGCCCTTGCCATCCACCAGGCTGACCACCGGGCGCAGATCCTTGCCGGCGCTACCGCGCTGCTTCGGATCGGTCACGACCAGGCTGGTCAGACCGGTAATGTCATCGGTGGTTTCGTTAACCGTGACGCCGTCCAGGAAGTCCGTGAACTTCGCCTTACCGGCCACCTCGGTGATGATCGGGTGCGTGTGCGGATCCCAGTTGGCCACGACGTCGCCGGCGGCAACCTTGTCGTTGTCGCGTTTGACCACGATGGCACCGTAGGGAATCTTGTAGCGCTCACGCTCACGGCCGTGCTCGTCGATCACGGAGATCTCGCCGGAACGCGATACGGCCACCAGCTGCTTGTCTGCGTTTTCCACCGACTTCAGGTTATGCAGGCGGATGGAACCGCCGGACTTGACCTGGATGTGGTCCACGGCAGCAGCACGGGAGGCCGCGCCACCGATGTGGAAGGTACGCATGGTCAGCTGCGTGCCCGGCTCACCGATGGACTGGGCCGCGATAACGCCGACCGCCTCACCCATGTTCACCAGGTCACCGCGGGCCAGGTCCCGGCCGTAGCACATGGCGCAGACGCCGTAGCGCGAGTTACAGGTAATGGTGCGAGCGCACCAGCATCTGGTCCACACCGGCATCTTCAATCAGGTCGACCAGCGCTTCGTCGAGCAACGTGTTGCGCTCGAGCAGCACCTCGTCCGTACCCGGCTTCATGACGTCCTGGGCAACAACACGCCCCAGCACGCGGGCGCCGAGCGCCTCGACCACGTCACCACCCTCGACGATCGGCTGCATGGTGACGCCGTTCTCCGTGCCGCAGTCGGTTTCCGTCACCACCATGTCCTGCGCCACGTCGACAAGACGACGGGTCAGGTAACCGGAGTTGGCGGTTTTCAGCGCCGTATCGGCCAGGCCCTTACGGGCGCCGTGGGTCGAGATAAAGTACTGGAGTACGTCCAGGCCTTCGCGGAAGTTGGCGGTAATCGGCGTCTCGATGATCGAGCCGTCCGGCTTGGCCATCAGGCCACGCATACCGGCCAGCTGGCGGATCTGCGCTGCAGAACCACGGGCGCCGGAGTCGGCCATGATGAAGATGGAGTTCATGGAGTCCTGCTCCACTTCCTTGCCATCGATCATCACCGAGTCCTTGCCGATGGCCGACATCATGGCCTTGGCAACCTGCTCGTTGGTACGTGACCAGATGTCCACAACCTTGTTGTAGCGCTCGCCCGCGGTCACGAGACCGGAGGAGTACTGGTTCTGGATTTCGATCACTTCGTCTTCAGCGGCCTCGAGGATGCCCACCTTCTGATCCGGGATCACCAGGTCATCGATACCGATGGACACACCGGCGTCGGTGGCGTACTGGAAGCCCGTGTACATCAGGCGGTCAGCAAAGACCACGGTCTTTTTCAGACCCAGGCGACGGTAGCAGCTGTTGATCAGGTCGGAGATCTGACGCTTTTTCAGCGGCTTGTTGATCATGTGGAACGGCATGCCCTTGGGCCGGATTTCCGCCAGCAGGGCGCGACCCACGGTGGTCTCGATCAGGTTGGTCTCGTGACGCTCATCGCCGTGCTCGGAGATGATCACCTCGTCGATACGCACCTTGATACGCGCATGCAGTTCCACGGCCTTGTTTTCGTAGGCGCGGTGAACCTCGGCGGTATCCGAGAAGAACATGCCTTCACCGGGTACGCCGGCCAGTTCCCGGGTCATGTAGTACAGACCCAGTACCACGTCCTGCGTCGGCACGATGATCGGCTCACCGTTGGCCGGTGACAGGATGTTGTTGGACGACATCATCAGCGCGCGCGCTTCAAGCTGTGCCTCGATGGACAGCGGCACGTGCACGGCCATCTGGTCACCGTCGAAGTCAGCGTTGAAGGCCGTACAAACCAGCGGGTGCAGCTGGATTGCCTTGCCTTCGATCAGCACCGGCTCAAATGCCTGGATGCCCAGACGGTGCAGCGTCGGCGCACGGTTCAGCAGCACCGGATGCTCACGGATAACCTCGGAAAGGATATCCCAGACCTCGGCCTTCTCCGCTTCCACCAGTTTCTTGGCGGCCTTGATGGTCGCAGCCATGCCGCGACGTTGCAGCTTGCTGAAGATGAACGGCTTGAACAGTTCCAGGGCCATTTTCTTCGGCAGACCACACTGGTGCAGCATCAGCGTCGGACCCACCACGATCACGGAACGACCGGAGTAGTCCACGCGCTTGCCAAGCAGGTTCTGACGGAAACGACCCTGCTTGCCCTTGATCATGTCCGCGAGGGACTTGAGCGGGCGGCGGTTGGTGCCGGTGATCGCACGACCGCGGCGGCCGTTATCCAGCAGCGCGTCTACCGCTTCCTGCAGCATGCGCTTTTCGTTGCGCACGATGATGTCCGGGGCATTGAGCTCCAGCAGGCGCTTCAGGCGGTTGTTGCGGTTGATGACGCGGCGGTACAGGTCATTAAGATCTGAAGTCGCAAAACGGCCACCGTCCAGCGGCACCAGCGGACGCAGGTCCGGCGGCAGCACCGGCAGCACCTGCATGATCATGTACTCAGGACGGTTGCCGGATTCCTGGAACGCTTCCACCAGTTTGACACGCTTGGACAGGCGCTTGAGCTTGGTTTCCGAACGCGTGGCGCCGATGTCTTCGCGCAGCTGCGCCATTTCGTCGGTCAGGTCGATGGACTTGAGCAGGTCGTAGATCGCCTCGGCGCCCATCTTGGCGTCAAATTCGTCGCCATAGGTTTCCACTGCGTCCAGGTACTGCTCATCGGTGAGCAGCTGGCCACGCTCCAGATCAGTCAGGCCCGGGTCGAGAACCACGTAAGACTCGAAGTACAGGATCCGCTCGATGTCACGCAGCGTCATGTCCAGCATCAGGCCGATGCGGGACGGCAGCGACTTCAGGAACCAGATGTGCGCAACCGGGCTGGCCAGTTCGATGTGCGCCATGCGCTCACGACGGACCTTGGTCAGCGTCACTTCCGTGCCGCATTTTTCACACACGACACCGCGGTGCTTCATGCGCTTGTACTTGCCGCACAGGCACTCGTAGTCCTTGACCGGGCCGAAGATGGCCGCGCAGAACAGGCCGTCACGCTCGGGTTTGAAAGTCCGGTAGTTGATCGTTTCCGGCTTCTTCACTTCACCAAAGGACCAGGAACGGATCAGGTCCGGGGGCGCAAGGCCAATGCTGATGGCGTCAAAATCCAGCGGCTGGCGCTGGCGGTTATAGAGATTCAGTAAGTCTCTCACAGTGCGTCTCCCGTCCTTCTCAGGACTCTTCGAGTTCGATGTTGATGCCCAGAGAACGAATTTCCTTCACCAGTACGTTGAAGGATTCCGGCATACCTGCCGCCATCTCGTGGTTCCCATCGACGATGTTCTTGTACATCTGGTTACGGCCGCTGACGTCGTCGGACTTGACCGTCAGCATTTCCTGCAGCGTATAAGCCGCACCGTAGGCTTCCAGGGCCCAGACCTCCATTTCACCGAAGCGCTGGCCACCAAACTGCGCCTTACCGCCCAGCGGCTGCTGGGTGACGAGGCTGTAGGGGCCGGTGGAACGGGCGTGCATCTTGTCGTCCACCAGGTGGTTCAGCTTCAGCATGTACATGTAACCCACGGTTACCGGGCGATCGAATGGATCACCGGTACGGCCGTCGTACAGGGTCGTCTGGCCACTGGTCGGCAGCTCGGCGAGCTCCAGCAGTCGCTTGATTTCCTTCTCCGGCGCACCGTCAAATACCGGTGTCGCCATCGGCACACCGCCGCGCAGGTTCTCGGCCATGGTCTTGATCTCAGCGGCGGAGAACTGCTTCATGTTGACGCGGCCCTCCTTGTCGCTGTTGTAGATCTTGTCCAGGTATTCGCGAACTTCCTCGGTCTTGGCCTGGCGATCCAGCATTTCGCCGATGCGCAGGCCCAGGCCCGCAGCTGCCCAGCCAAGGTGCGTTTCCAGCACCTGGCCGATGTTCATGCGCGAAGGCACGCCCAGCGGGTTCAGGCAGATATCCACCGGCGTTCCGTCTTCCATGTACGGCATGTCTTCCGTGGGCACGATCATGGAGATCACACCCTTGTTGCCGTGACGGCCGGCCATCTTGTCACCCGGCTGGATGCGACGGCGCACGGCCAGGTAGACCTTGACCATTTTCAGCACGCCCGGCGCGAGGTCGTCGCCCTGGGTGATCTTGCCGCGCTTCTCTTCGAAACGCTCGTCGAAGGCCTTGCGCTGCGCCTTGACCTGGTCAGCCATTTCCTCGAGCAGGTCGTTGGCCTTGTCGTCCTTCATGACCAGCTTGAACCAGTCGTTGTGATCCAGCTCAGCCAGGTAGCTTTGCGTGACCTTGGCGCCCTTCTTCAGGCCAGGGCCCTTCTCGGCAACCTTGTCGACAAGGGCATTTTCCAGGCGCTGGAAGATGGCGCCTTCCACGATGACCAACTGGTCATCGAGGTCCTTGCGCACCTGCCGCAGCTGTTCCTTCTCGATGGAGATGGCGCGTTCGTCCTTCTCCACACCATCACGGGTGAAGACCTGCACGTCGATCACCGTGCCGTCCATGCCCGAAGGCACACGCAGCGAGGTGTCTTTCACGTCCGAGGCCTTTTCACCGAAGATGGCGCGCAGCAGCTTCTCTTCCGGGGTCAGCTGGGTCTCGCCCTTCGGCGTAACCTTGCCCACCAGGATGTCGCCGGTTTTCACCTCGGCGCCGATGTACACGATGCCGGACTGGTCCAGCTTGTTCAGGTTGTGCTCACCGACGTTGGGGATGTCCGCGGAAATTTCCTCGGATCCCAGCTTCGTGTCACGGGCCACGCAGGTCAGTTCTTCGATGTGGATGGTGGTGAAACGGTCTTCCTGCACCACGCGCTCGGAGATCAGGATCGAGTCCTCGAAGTTGTAGCCGTTCCAGGGCATGAACGCCACGAGCATGTTCTGGCCCAGGGCCAGTTCACCCAGGTCCGTTGAAGGACCATCGGCCAGCACGTCGTCTTTCGCCACCACGTCACCAACCGTCACCAGCGGACGCTGGTTCATGCAGGTGTTCTGGTTGGAACGCTGGTACTTGACCAGGTTGTAGATATCCACACCCGGGTCACCGGCTTCCACTTCTTCCTCGTTGGCGCGAACCACGATACGTCCGGCGTCAACCTGGTCGACGATACCGCCACGCTTGGCCACCGCGGTCACGCCGGAGTCGGTCGCCACGACGCGCTCCATGCCGGTGCCCACCAGCGGCTTGTCCGCCTTGCAGGGTCGGTACTGCCTGGCGCTGCATGTTGGAGCCCATGAGGGCGCGGTTGGCGTCATCATGCTCCAGGAACGGCACCAGGGATGCGGCCACGGAAACGATCTGTTTCGGTGACACGTCCATATAGCTGACTTCGGACGGCTCCATCAGGGTAAATTCCCCCTGGTGACGGCAGGGAATGAACTCGTCGGTGAAACGACCCTTGTCGTCCAGTTCCGCGTTCGCCTGGGCGATCACGTAGTCGCCTTCGTCGATGGCCGACAGGTATTCCACCTCGTCGGTCACCTTGCCGTTGGCCACTTTCCGGTACGGCGTCTCGAGGAAGCCGTAGTCGTTGGTGCGCGCATAGACCGCCAGCGAGTTGATCAGACCGATGTTCGGGCCTTCCGGCGTCTCGATCGGGCATACACGGCCATAGTGCGTCGGGTGCACGTCGCGCACCTCGAAACCGGCGCGTTCGCGGGTCAGACCACCCGGGCCGAGAGCCGAGACGCGGCGTTTGTGCGTCACTTCCGACAGCGGGTTGTTCTGGTCCATGAACTGGCTGAGCTGGCTGGAGCCGAAGAATTCCTTGATCGCAGCCGCCACCGGCTTGGCGTTGATCAATTCCTGCGGCGTCAGGCCTTCGCTTTCCGCAACGCTCAGGCGTTCACGCACGGCACGCTCAACACGCACCACGCCAACGCGGAACACGTTCTCGGCCATCTCGCCCACGGTGCGCACACGGCGGTTGCCCAGGTGGTCGATATCGTCCACGCGTGCCCTTGCCGTTGCGGATGTCGATCAGCACCTTGCAGCACCGCGATGATGTCGTCGCGGTCCAGCACGCCCGGGCCTTCGATTTCTTCGCGGCCCACGCGGCGGTTGAACTTCATGCGGCCAACCGAGGACAGGTCGTAACGGTCTTCCGTGAAGAACAGGTTCTTGAACAGGTTCTGGGCCGCTTCCTTGGTCGGCGGCTCACCAGGGCGCATCATGCGGTAGATTTCCACCAGCGCTTCGAGCTCATTGGTGGTGGTATCAATCGCTCAGCGTGCTGGAAATATACGGACCCTGGTCGAGGTCGTTGACATACAGCACTTCAATTTTCTTGATGCCGGCGTCGCGCAGGGTCTCGAGCAGTTCCTCGGTGATCTCCGTGTTGGCATCTGCCAGCACTTCACCGGACTCCTTGTCCACGATGCCCTTGGCGATGATCTTGCCGACCAGGTACTCATCCGGCACGTCCATGGATTTCAGGCCGGCCTCGCCGATCAGCTTGACGTGCCGCGCGGTGATGCGCTTGCCGTGACTGCACGATGACTTCGCCCTTCTTGTCCGTGATGTCGAACAGCGCGGTTTCACCGCGCAGGCGCTCGGGCACCACTTCCAGCTTGGCGCCGCCCTTGAGCAGGTCAATTTTGCTGGTCTCAAAGAAGGTATCGAGAATTTCCTCGTTGGTCATGCCCAGGGCGCGCAGGAGGATGGTCACCGGCAATTTGCGGCGACGGTCAATACGCGTGTAGATGCCGTCTTTCGGGTCGAACTCGAAGTCCAGCCAGGATCCGCGGTAGGGAATGACGCGTGCGGAGAACAGCAGCTTGCCGCTGGAATGCGTCTTGCCCTTGTCGTGGTCAAAGAACACGCCCGGTGAACGGTGCAACTGCGAGACGATAACCCGCTCGGTACCGTTGATGATGAAGGTGCCGGTCTCGGTCATCAGGGGCAGATCGCCCATGTAGACTTCCTGCTCTTTCACGCTCTTGACGGGCTTTTGCTTCGCGGAGCTTTCCTTGTCAAATATGACCAGGCGCACTTTCACGCGCAGCGGCGCAGCATAGGTCATGCCACGGAGCTTGCACTCCTTCACATCGAACGGCGGGGTACCCAGCTCGTAGCTGACGTACTCCAGGGCCGCGTTGCCGGAGTAGGACGTGATCGGAAAAACGGACTGAAGGGCACCGTGGAGACCCCGTCCCGCCGGTTCTCTTCATCGACATCGGTTTGCAGAAACTCCTCGTAGGACCGGATCTGGGTCTGCAGAAGAAAAGGCACATCCAGCACAGCTTGCTGATTGCCGAAGTCCTTGCGAATACGCTTTCTTTCAGTGAAGGAATAACTCATGTTTCGCACCGCCTAAATTGTGCCGGCCCGAAGCTGGGACGGCTCAAAAATTCTCTGGCAATCAAACGGGGGACTGGCCCGCCGTTGATCACGGTCTTGTGGAACTGCCGCCGGGGCGGCAATTCACCAACAGGAACAGGCCGGGGACCGCAGTCCCCAGCCAGAACCTGTCTCTGTCCCGTAAGGGCGCAGAGACTTACTTGACCTCGACAGAAGCGCCAGCTTCTTCGAGTTTCTTCTGTACTTCTTCGGCTTCGGACTTCGAAACGCCTTCCTTGATCGGGGCGGGTGCGCTTTCAACGAGATCCTTGGCTTCTTTCAGGCCCAGGCCGGTGATTTCGCGAACTGCCTTGATCACCGGAACCTTGTTGGCTGCCGAAGGAAGTCAGGACCACGTCGAATTCGGTCTTCTCTTCTGCAGCGGCGGCGTCACCACCAGCAGCAGGAGCAGCAGCCACTGCCACCGGGGCAGCAGCGGTTACACCGAATTTCTCTTCCATTGCCTCGATCAGTTCAACCACGTCCATCACAGACATGTTGGCGATCGTGTCGAGGATATCTTCTTTTGAAACGGCCATTGTCGTCTCTCCAATCTATTGTCAAACGGGGCACAGGGCCCACAGGTTAATAAAAGTTGCGTTCAAGCAGACTGCTTTGCGTCTCGTACGGCTGCGACAGTGCGAACCAGCTTGGTGTGCGGTGCTGCCAGCGTCCGGACGAATTTCTCGACCGGGGCTTTCATCACGCCCATCAGCATGGAAATCGCCTGGTCGTAGGTCGGCAGCTTGGACAGACGCTCCAGTTCGGATGCGTCGTAGATATCACCACCGATTGCTACGGACTTGGCCACGAGCAGGTTGTGCTCCTTGGCGTAGTCCTTGACCAGACGCGCTGCGGCACCGGGGTCTTCCATGCTGAATGCCAACAGGATGGGACCTGTCAGTACGTCACTCAGGCATTCGAAGTCCGTGCCTTCCACGGCCCTGCGAACGAGGGTATTCTTGGCGACCTTGACATACACCCCGCCCTGGCGCGCTTTCACACGCAGGTCGGTCAGTCTGTTCAACGGTCAGACCGCGATACTCCGCCGCAACAGCAGACAGGGCGGTCTGTGCCACTTCTGACACTTCGGCCACTACTGCTTTCTTTTGCTCAATATTGAGCGCCATTGGTTACCTCCTGGAGTCCTTTGACCGGTTTCCCGGTCTATTTCCAGTACTCATTCAGTGGGTACCCCGCTACGGGATCGTGCTCTTTCGAACCCGATCCAGTAGCGGGGGCTCCACCATCTGCGCAGGCTGCAGACGGTTACCCGCCTACCCTTAAACCGGAGTCACCCCAATTTTCCGGGGTTACCGACACCTGCGGTCTTTGACGGCCTTGGCCCATCGCCCCGCCGGTGTTCCGGAAGGGTCGGGGCTGTAGCCCGCCGCTTTCAGCCGCACGGAAACCCGTGCCGCCAAAATTCAATGCTCGTGCTCAGCTAATGCTCGAGTGGTCAATCACGATGCCCGGACCCATGGTCGTGGACAGCGCGACTTTCTTGAAATACTGACCTTTCGATGCTGCCGGCTTGAGCTTGTACAGATCGGACATCAGCGCCGCCAGGTTGGCCTTCAGCGCGTCCACCTCGAAATCGGCCTTGCCGATTGTGGTGTGGATAATGCCCGCCTTGTCGGTGCGGAAACGCACCTGGCCCGCCTTGGCGTTCTTCACCGCGGTCTCAACGTCCGGTGTCACCGTGCCCACCTTCGGGTTCGGCATCAGGCCGCGGGGACCGAGCACCTGGCCCAGCTTGCCGACAACGCGCATGGCGTCCGGCGTGGCGATGACCACACCGAAATCGAGGTCACCGTCTTTCATCTGGTCATGCAGGTCGTCCATGCCGACCACGTCGGCGCCGGCCGCCTTGGCCTTCTCGGCGTTTTCGCCCTGGGCGAACACCGCGACGCGGACGTCCTTGCCGGTGCCGTTGGGCAGCACGGTAGAGCCACGGACGTTCTGGTCCGATTTGCGCGGATCAACGCCGAGCCGCACGGCCACGTCCACGGACTCGCGAAATCCAACCTTGCTGCACTCTTTCAGCAGGGCCAGCGCCTCGTCCAGCGCATAGATCTTGTCGCGATCAACCAGTTCGTTGATGGCGCGAATACGTTTGCTCATCTTGGCCATTACTCGACTCCCTCGACTTCCAGGCCCATGCTGCGGGCTGAACCGGCAATGGTTCGCACCGCGGCATCCATGTCAGCAGCGGTAAGATCCGGCTCTTTCGTCCTGGCAATCTCTTCGAGCTGCTCACGGGTCACCTTGCCCACCTTGTTGGTGTTCGGCTCACCACTGCCCTTGGCAATGCCAGCGGCCTTGCGCAGCAGCACGGCGGCCGGCGGCGTCTTGGTGATAAAGGTGAAGCTGCGGTCTGCGTAGACCGTAATGACCACGGGAATCGGCAGGCCCGGCTCGACATCCGCCATCTTGGCGTTGAAGGCCTTGCAGAATTCCATGATATTGACACCGTGCTGACCCAGCGCCGGACCCACGGGTGGGGACGGATTCGCCTGGCCGGCCGGCACCTGTAGCTTGATATAAGCCAGGATTTTCTTAGCCATCTTGTACTCCTCGGGTTCAAGCGCCCGGCCACTCCGGCCCAGGCTCCCCGTCAGTTATGCGCCGAAGCGCGTTTCACACCTTCGCGGTTGGCGCGTCAGCGCCAGGGCGAATCGATTAAATCTCTCGCATTTTGGGCGGTTTTCATCGCGCAGCGATGAAAGAAGCGCAAAATCGAGTACTCAGGACTTCTCGACCTGGTGGAACTCCAGTTCTACCGGGGTCGAGCGCCCGAAAATCAGTACCGCCACCCGCAGGCGGTTCTTGTCGTAATTGACCTCTTCGACCACGCCGTTGAAGTCGTTGAAGGGGCCATCGATAACCCGGACCATTTCGCCCGGTTCGAACAGCACCTTCGGGCGCGGCTTGTCGACACCTTCCTGAACCCGGTTCAGGATGGCATCCGCCTCGCGCTGACTGATCGGCGCCGGCCGGTCAGCCGTTCCGCCGATAAAGCCCATCACCTTGGGCACGTCTTTTACCAGGTGCCAGGTCTCGTCGGTCATTTCCATTTCCACCAGCACGTAGCCGGGGAAAAACTTGCGGTCGGAACGACGCTTCTGACCGCCTTTCATCTCCACCACCTCTTCGGTGGGGACGAGCACTTCACCGAAGTACTCTTCCATCCCGGCGCGCGCGATGCGCTCGGCCAGGGATTTTTTTACCGTATTCTCATACCCCGAAAAGGCATGTACGACATACCAGCGCTTGGCCATGATCAACCTCCTCCAAGAAGGCTGCGGACCAGGGCCCCCAGCAACCAATCAACACCTGCCAGGAACAGGGAGATCAGAATCGTGACAACAATGACCATCAAGGAGGTCTGCAGCGTTTCCTGGTGCGACGGCCAGACCACCTTGCGGCGCTCAATGTCCGACTCTTTCAGGAAGCGGAAAAATCGTCCGCCCTGGTGAGACTGACCCGCAACCCATGCGCCGAGCAGTGACCAGAGAATCAAACCACCTACGCGGACCGGCAGATTCGCCGCATCCTGAAAGTAGTAATAAGCTCCGATGCCACCCAGCAACATAAGCACGGCAACCAACAGCAGCATGCTGTCGACCGCCGGGGACCGGCTTGTTTCTGCCTTGCTGTTCATGCGTCGAACACGTTCCTGTCTTGTATGCCAGTCCGTAAGAACTGGCAGGCCAGGAGGGACTCGAACCCCCAACCTGCGGTTTTGGAGACCGCTGCTCTGCCAATTGAGCTACTGGCCTAATCCAATCTTTCCTGACAACGAAGCCGGCAACTCCCGGGGAGCCACCAGCCTCGTGTGTCGGACTCAGCGCTTCGATGTCCCGGGAGACCCCGAAGCTTTGTCTTCCTTCGCGGCTGGCGCGTCAGCGCCAGAGCGAATCAATCAACGTTGCGAATCGAGTGCGGTTTTCGCCCTGGCGAAAGAAGCGCTCGATTAGCGGCCTTCGCTTTACTCGATGATCTTGGCGACGACGCCCGCACCAACGGTACGGCCACCTTCACGGATCGCGAAGCGCAGACCTTCTTCCATGGCGATCGGGTTGATCAGAGATACCTTCATCTGAACGTTGTCACCCGGCATCACCATCTCAACACCTTCCGGCAACTCACAGGCACCCGTCACGTCCGTCGTACGGAAGTAAAACTGCGGACGGTAGCCCTTGAAGAACGGCGTGTGACGACCACCCTCTTCCTTCGACAGGATGTACACCTCAGCCTCAAACTTCGTGTGCGGCTTGATCGTGCCCTTGTGCGCCAACACCTGGCCACGCTCAACGTCATCACGCTTCGTACCACGCAGCAGTACGCCAACGTTGTCACCCGCACGACCTTCGTCCAGCAGCTTGCGGAACATCTCAACACCGGTACAGGTCGTCGTCGTCGTGTCCTTGATGCCCACGATCTCGATCTCTTCACCAACCTTGATCACACCGCGCTCAATACGACCCGTCACCACCGTGCCGCGACCGGAAATCGAGAACACGTCCTCAATCGGCAGCAGGAACGGCTTGTCCGTGTCACGCTGCGGCTCAGGAATGTACGCGTCCATCTCGTCCAGCAGCTTCAGCACCGACGGCACACCAATGTCAGACGTGTCGCCTTCCAGCGCCTTCAGCGCAGAACCCGTCACGATCGGCGTGTCATCACCCGGGAAGTCATAGGAAGACAGCAGTTCGCGAACTTCCATCTCCACCAGTTCCAGCAGCTCTTCGTCGTCAACCTGGTCCGCCTTGTTCATGTACACCAGGATGTACGGCACACCCACCTGGCGCGCCAGCAGAATGTGCTCGCGCGTCTGCGGCATCGGGCCGTCAGCAGCACTCACCACCAGGATCGCACCGTCCATCTGCGCCGCACCCGTGATCATGTTCTTCACATAGTCAGCGTGTCCCGGGCAGTCCACGTGCGCGTAATGACGACCATCCGTCTCATACTCCACGTGCGCCGTGGCAATCGTAATACCGCGCTCACGCTCTTCCGGCGCATTGTCAATCTGGTCATACGCCTTCGCCGTACCACCACGCGCCTCAGCACACACCTTCGTCAGCGCCGCCGTCAGCGTCGTCTTACCATGGTCCACGTGACCAATCGTGCCTACGTTCACGTGGGGCTTATTACGTTCGAACTTTTCCTTGGACATGGGTGTCTCCGCAAAATACCTTGTCAGTACCAATTAAATTAAACTGGTGCCCACAACTGGACTTGAACCAGTGACCTCTCCCTTACCAAGGGAGTGCTCTACCGCCTGAGCTATGCGGGCGGAAACCGTTTGATCCCTTTCTGCCCTCCACTTTGGGCGGGCGGGCCGGATCGGGGCCCTGTGTTTTGTAGATCCAGCGTTCTTCAGAAACAGCTTTTAGTGGAGCGGGTGATGGGAATCGAACCCACATCATCAGCTTGGAAGGCTGAGGTTCTACCGTTGAACTACACCCGCCTGTACCTTGCTACTCCCGGCCGCCAATGCGTGTCCAACGGCTTGTGCCATGGATCCGCGTTTGCCCGCCTTTTTTATCTCTTCGGTACGACAAAACCGTGACATTGCTGGGCTGCGGGGTCTTTTCCGCCTGCTGGGTCTGCCACGCCAGTGTCGCTCCAAATTGTGTCCTGCCGCCTGCCCGCCAGGGCGGGAAGTGGTGGAGGGGGGAGGATTCGAACCTCCGAAGGCATAGCCAGCAGATTTACAGTCTGCCCTCGTTGACCGCTTGAGTACCCCTCCAGCAAGCAAGCCGCCTATTTTGCCTGACAACCGGATCGGCCGTCAAGATAAGTCGGCGAAAAGCAGCGCGGGATTGTAGAACCGAACGGCCCTGCTGACAAGGGCCTGGTGAACCTGGGGCCGTGCTCAGGAAGACGGCCGCGTTAACGCTTAGTCTTCGTCCTCGAAATCGTCATCGAGGAACTCGTCATCGTCATCGAGCTCATCGCCGTCGATGTCATCCTCGGTGTCCTCCCCGGCCTCTTCCGCAGACAGGTAACGTGCCTCGTCTTCATCATCTTCATCAAGCAGCTCGAGATCGAAGTCGCCGTCACCAAAATCATCCAGCAGCGCCATCAGCTCCTGCCGCTCACGGAGCTTTTCGATACGCCGGCGCCGTGCCGCCAGGGAAACGGGTACCGGGGTTTGCAACCTTTATTTTCGCCACGTCGTCGACCCCTTCGGGTTCAGCGGAATCCTGATTGTCTTTCTTCGCACCAGCCATGGCCCGGGTTCTCCTGATCTTGCCAATGGGTCTGTGCTATGCGTTATACCGCAAAGCCCGGCGACCGGAAAAGACCCGGCGGCGGTTTTTTGGTCAGACATTGAACCGGAAAAGTATCACATCGCCCTCTTTGACGATGTAATCCTTGCCCTCCATACGCAGCTTTCCGGCCTCCCGGGCGCCCTGCTCGCCCCCGGTTGCAATGTAATCATCAAATCCGATGACCTGCGCGCGAATGAAGCCGCGCTCAAAATCCGTGTGGATCCGGCCCGCTGCCTGCGGCGCGGTGGAACCACGACGCACGGTCCAGGCACGCACTTCCTTGGGACCTGCGGTGAAGAAGGTCAGCAGACCCAGCAGGGCGTATCCGGCGTGGATCAGCTGGGACAATCCCGACTCGGTAACCCCCAGTTCGCTGAGAAACTCTTCGCGTTCGTCGTCCTCCAGGCCGGCAAGCTCCGCCTCGATTCCCGCGCACACGGCGACCACCTGCGCGTTTTCGCCAGCCACGTGGGCGCGCAGCGCCTCGAGGTGCGGGTTGTCCACCAGGCCACCCTCGTCCACGTTGGCGATATACATCACCGGCTTGCGGGTGAGCAGGTTCATGGAGCGGATCTCTTTTTCTTCCTCCGCGGACAGGTCAAGGGCGCGAAGGCCTCCCGCCTGGTCAATGGCGTCCCGCAAGCGCGTCAACAGGGCGACGCGCTTGAGTACTGCCTTGTCGCCTGTTCGCTGCAGCTTTTCCGCTTTCTGGAGACTTTTTTCGATCGACTCGAGATCGGCCAGCTGCAGCTCCGTGTTGATGGTCTCCACATCCGCAACCGGGTCAACCCGGCCCTCGACGTGAACCACGTCATCGTTGTCGAAACAACGCACCACGTGCGCAATCGCATCGGTTTCCCGGATGTGCGCCAGGAACTGGTTGCCCAGCCCCTCACCCTTCGAGGCGCCGGCGACCAGCCCGGCGATGTCGACGAACTCCATCGTGGTCGGGACGATTTTTTCCGGCTTGTTGATCGCTGCCAGCTCACCCAGGCGCGGGTCCGGAACAGGAACCATGCCAACGTTGGGGTCAATGGTGCAGAACGGGTAGTTTTGCGCCTCGATGGCCGCTTCTGTCAGCGCATTGAACAGGGTGGATTTGCCCACATTCGGCAGGCCTACAATGCCACAGCGAAATCCCATGAGCGGGGTCTCCTCAGGTGCCGGCCACGCCGGCTTCAGTTAACGGTATGCAGGGCGGTCATCGCTTCCTGCAACCGGTCTTCGAGCACGAGCGGCATCACGTCCAGCGCGCGCTCAATCGAATGATCAATTTCCGCCCGCTGCGCGGCCGGGCAGCGCCCCAGCACGTAGCCGGTGACGGCGTCCTTGTGACCCGGATGGCCAATACCGATGCGCAGACGCAAAAAATCCGGCACTCCGAGGTGGCGGCAGGTGTCGCGGACACCATTGTGGCCGCCGTGGCCGCCGCCCTGTTTCAGGCGCACGGTGCCGGGGGGCAGGTCAAGTTCATCATATGCCAGCAGGGTACGTTCAGCGGGAATAGCGTAATAATCCACCAGGGCCCTGACCGCCTGCCCGCTGTGGTTCATGAAGGTGGTCGGCCGGGCCAGTATCACCTCGTGACCAAACAGGCTGCCGGTCGCCATTTCCGCGTGGAGCCTGGACTGCGGTCGCAGGCCAAGCGCGGCCTTGTCCAGCAGACGGTCCAAAAACCAAAACCCGGCATTGTGCCGGGTTTCAGCGTATTTCGGGCCCGGGTTTCCCAGGCCCACGATCAGGAAGCGACCGGACATGATCCGCGCGCCTTAATCCCGACCTTTAGGACTTATCGTCGTCGGAGCCGCCATCTTCTGAGCCGGCGTCTTCATCGCCTTCTTCAGACTCACCGATGACTTCGACTTCGTCTGCCGCAACTTCGTCTTCTTCATCAGCACCGGTACCCTGATCCTGACTGATGTGCACCGCATTGGCCACCATCATGTCTTCCGCTTCACCGTGCGAGGGAATGCTCACGCCCTTGGGCAGGGTGATCTCGCTGAGCATGACCGAGCCGCCCGGCTCCAGAGCGGACAGGTCCACGGCGAGATACTCGGGCAGATCGCCCGGCTTCGCAGCGACCTCGATCTCCGTGATCTGGTGCTGGATGACCACACCCGGCTCCTTGCCGGCGGGCGATTCTTCTTCGCCGGTGAAGTGCAGCGGGATGGAGATACGCAGTTCTTCCGTGGCGGAAACGCGCATGAAGTCCACGTGCATGATCAGCGCCTTGAAGGGGTGGCGCTGCATATCGCGAATCACCACCTGCTGGCTGCGACCATCACTCACGGTGACATCCAGGATGCTGGAAAAAAACGCCTCGTTCTGCGCAGCGTGCCACAGCTCGCGGTGTTCCATCGTCAGGGAGGCGGGCTCACGGTCTCCGCCGTAAATTACCGCGGGAACACGTCCTGCGCGACGCAGGCGGCGGCTCGCACCTTTCCCCACGTCCTCGCGGAGTTCCGCGGAGAGTGTCGTAAATTTTGTCATTGGAAGATCCTCAATCAGCGCCGGAATTTCTACTCAGCGGCGCATTACGGCCATCTCGTGGCCAACAAAAAGGCACCCCGCGACCAGGGCGCCTCGTTCAAGCAAGCCGCACATTATAACCCGAAGGATTCGCCCGGGGAACCCGGCGAAGTGGAAAAACAGGATCAGGGACTTGCTTTCAGCGCGTCGGCATCATCAACGACGGGCGCTCGGCGCTTAATCCACGTACAGCGAACTCACACTCTCACCGAGACTCATGCGGCGAATCGTTTCCGCCATCATCTGGGCCACGGAAAGCTGGCGGATGCGGCCGCAGGCGGCGGCTTCGGGACTGAGCGGAATCGTATCGGTAACCACCAGCTCGTCCAGTTCGGAGGACTCGATGTTCTTGATCGCCGGACCCGACAGCACCGGGTGCACACAATAAGCCACCACCCGGCTGGCGCCCTGTTCCTTGAGCGCGCCGGAGGCCGAGCAAAGTGTTCCCGCCGTATCCACCATGTCGTCAACCAGCACGCAGGTCATGCCCTCGACTTCACCGATGATGTTCATCACGGTGGCCACATTGGCGCGCGGGCGGCGCTTGTCGATAATCGCGAGGTCCGCATCCAGTCGCTTGGCAATGGCCCGGGCGCGCACCACGCCGCCAACATCCGGGGAAACCACGACCAGCGGTTGGGACTGGCGCTGCCAGATGTCCGCAAGGGTCAGCGGCGAGGCGTAAACATTGTCCACGGGAATATCAAAAAAGCCCTGGATCTGGTCCGCATGCAAATCGATGGTCACCAGGCGGTCGGTGCCCACGGCGCCGATCATGGTGGCGGCGACCTTCGCGGTAATCGGCACACGGGCCGAGCGGGGTCGCCGGTCCTGGCGCGCATAGCCGAAATAGGGAACCACGGCCGTGACACGCCGCGCGGAGGCGCGTTTCAGCGCGTCCACCATCACCAGCAACTCCATGAAGTTGTCAGCGGTGGGGCTGCAGGTCGGCTGGATCACGTAGCAGTCGCGGCCGCGGATGTTCTCCATAACCTCGACCATGACCTCGCCGTCACTGAATCTGCCCACGTTGGCCTTGCCCATGGGCACACCGAGCTCGTGGGCGATATCGTGGGCAAGCGCCGGATGCGCGTTGCCGCAGAACACCATGAGGGAAGGACTGGCCACGTTGTGATTCCCCGAAATGAATGGCTGGGACGGCAGGACTCGAACCTGCGAATGCGGGGATCAAAACCCCGTGCCTTAGCCAGCTTGGCGACGTCCCAGTAGGTTTTTATTTCAACGTTATTGTGTCCGCGAGGGCAATCGGTCAAGCAATACCGACCGATCCGTACCCCTTACGGCGCGAACATTATAGTGGTTTTTGAGCGCAGTTGTGAGTCGATTTGCGTCCATTTCATCCGCAGCCTCGAGAAACAGCGTGCTGCCACTCCCCGACAGCCGCGGCTCGCCAAAGCGGGCGAGATCGGCAGCCGCGCGCGCCACGGCGACGGACCGCCTGGCCAGCACCGGCAGAAAGGCGTTGCCGAGGGATGCATAATCCCCGCCAGCTGCCCGCGTCAGCGGCGCCGCGTCCCGGCACAGGTCCGGATCGGCGAATAACTCTGCGGTACTGGCGCCTTCACCGGGAAACAGCAGCACGTACCAACGCTCCCCGAGGGTCACCGGCTCCAGGACTTCGCCAATGCCCTGCGCCCAGGCGCTGAAGCCATGCACAAAAACCGGTACGTCCGCACCCAGCTCCAGGGCAAGCCCGGCCAGCTCGGCGGTGGAAAACCCGCAGTCCCACAGGTGGTTGAGCCCGTGCAGGACCGTTGCCGCGTCGGTGCTGGCCCCGCCGAGACCCGAGCCCTGCGGAATCTGCTTGTGCAACCCAACAGCAACCCCCGACCAGGGCCGGCTTTCCCGGCGTGCGCGATCCTGCAGGGCGCGCGCCGCGCGCAGCGAGAGGTCATCGTTTTCGCTGATGCCGGGCAAGGGAAACAGGCGCTCGATACGGCCGTCCTCCCGTGGCTCCAGGCGCACCTCATCGCCCCAGTCAAGCAACTGGAAGACAGTCTGCAGCAAGTGATAGCCATCCGCCCGCCGGCCGGTGATGCGCAGGAACAGGTTGAGCTTTGCCGGGGCCGGCAAGGTCAGGCTGTCAGCGGAAGGCGAGTCCATGATCAGGGCGGCCCGCCCTGCCAACGGCTGACCGCGAGCTTAACCTGGCGGTCACCTTGCCGTGCGTGCAGGCGGCTTGGCAGCCGCTCGCCTGCATAGTCCACGTAGCGGTCATAGCTCACGCGCCACCCCAACTGCTCGAGGACAGCCGGGGTGCCGTCATCGTTCAACTGCAGTACATCGGGCGCCTTGTTACCCGGCCAGGCCATGCCCCTCACCCACCAGGCCAGGGCGGACACCGGCACTTCCCAGCCGATTTCCTGGCGGACCAGCGTATCCACGTCGGGCGCCTGGCGGGTGCGGCCGTCGCTCAGCTCAAGCAGCGCGCGCGCCGGGTCGATTTCCAGCTGCCAGGCACCCTGTCCCAGCGCACCACGGAACTGCAGGGTGGCGGAGTCTTTTACCGTGCGCCAATCCAGGCGGCCGCTGCCCCCGTCCTGGCCGTCGTCTATGCCCAGGCGCCCCGTCAGACCCCAGCCGGGCCAGGTCAACAGGGTGGCGCTGCGCTCGGCGTAGGCCGCCTCGGCCGCCGGCATATCACGCGGCGGGCCCGGTGACGCGCAGGCGGTCAGCAACAGGGCGGATGCCACCAGCCAGAAGGCCGGCAACCGCACGGGCGGCCTCATTGCAACTCGAATCCCAGGCGTTCCATGGTTTCAAGCAGCACCGGGTCGTCCGGGTCGATGCGTCGCGCCTGGTTGAAAATATTCGCCGCTTCCCGCTGTTTGCCCATCACGAACAGGACTTCGCCCAGGTGTGCTGCAATTTCTGCATTGCGGTCCCGGATAAATGCCTGGCGGATGAACCCCTCGGCCTCCTCCAGGCGGCCCTGGCGAAAGGCCACCCATCCCATGGAATCCAGGATTGCCGGTGATTCGGGATCAAGCTGGAAGGCCGCCCGGATAAGCTGTTCCGCCTCCTCGTACCGGTCGGTGCGATCAGCCAGCGTGTAACCCAGGGCATTGAGCGCTGCCGCATTGGCCGGCTCCGCGGCCAGCACCTGGCGCAGGTCTGCTTCCGCCTGTTCCAGGTTATCCAACTGCACGGCCAGCAGGCTGCGGGTATACAGGAGCCGGGAATCACCGGGAAACTTGCCCAGGCCGCTTTCAAGCACCTCAAAGGCAGCGTCGTTTTGTCCGGCCGCGGACAGGATCTGCGCCTCAACCAGCAGGGTTTCCATCTGCACGGCGGCGCCGCCGTTGTTGCGCGCGAACACCAGTTGCTGGCGCGCCTCGTCCACGCGGCCCAAATCGGCGAGCAGGAATGCCTGGCGAACGGTCGCCAGCAGGGCGTTATCGCCCTCGTCCAGCTGCGCGTACCAGCCAATCGCCTCCTCCTTGAGCGCCAGCACCTCCGCGCTGCGCGCGGCCTGGAATGCCGCCTCGGCCTGGTCCTCGTAAAGGTCATCCCCAAAGCCCTGGTAGAGGTCCATGGCGATGTCGCGCTGCCCGGATTCCGCAGCGAAAGCAATCCTGGCAAAACGGTTTTCCGGGGTGTCCGGCAACTCGGTCAGGACGTCCAGGGCATCCTCGGGATGACCGGTCTGGCGCAGCAGCTCGGCGTAAACCAGCGCGAGCTGCCGGTTGGAAGGATCGGTTTGCCAGGCCGCCCGGTAGAAATGTAACGCGCCCGCCTCATCCCGCAGATTGATGGAAAGACGTCCGGCCCAGGTCTGCAGCTGGGCCTCCTGCGGCGCCGCAACCACCGCCTGCTGCGCCAGGACCATGGCTTTTTCGAAACTTCCGCCGCGCGCCAGAACCTGGGAGCGGGTGTAGAAGGCGAAAGGGTTATCCTCCGCACTGCGCAGGACGATCAGGCGTTGCAACATTTCATCCGTGCGCTCACCGTCCCTGGAAACCGCCAGCAAGGGGGCAATCCGGTCCCAGCCACCCCAGGGCTCGTCGGCCAGCAACTCCAGTAATTCGGCCAGCTGAATCTCCGCCCGCACCAGGTCTCCGCCGATCAACAGCGTTCGGGTGGCGGTTTCCCGGGCATCCAGGTTGTCAGGATCCAGCAAAACCCAACGGTCGGCGGCCATGGAGGCCAGGGACCAGCTCTTGGCATTGATGGCCACCTCGGTAGCGCGCCGGGCTATTTCCGGATCATCCGAGAGCAATGCTGCGCCCAGGTATTCACTGGCGGCCTTTTCGAACTGGCCTTCTGAACCAAGCACCTCGGCGGACCAGACCTTGAGCGCCACCTCGTCGGCGGGCTCCGTTTGCGGCGCCGGGACAGGCGCCGGCTCAGCGGATTCCTGGGCCACGGCGGACAGCACGGGTGCACAGACCAGCGATGCAAGCACGGCAAGGTGCAAAATAGGCTTACGGGACGTCATTTTCATGAAACAATAGGGTCAGTCATGGAGAGCAAGCATACTGCCTTAATCACGGTGAACCAATTGCCACGGGTGGTAAAAGTGTCCGCTTGCCTTGATATTCCTTCACCACCACAGCAGAATCGCCCCACCCGCCCTACCTGAAAGCCCGTATGCCCATTTTTGTCGCCGGAATCAGCCATCACACGGCCCCGCTGGAATTGCGGGAACGGCTGGCTATTACGCCCGGCGCCTACGCGGACAAGATCGAGGAACTCCGGGCGTCCGTCGGTTTGCGCGAAGCGGTGATCCTGAGCACCTGCAACCGCACCGAACTGTATGGCGCCGCCCGCGATGCCCTCGGCGACCAGCTCGCGGAATGGCTACTCAAGCAGGGCGACATCACGCCCGAGCAGGCCGAAGGGCTGGTTTACCAGCATTCCGGCCGGGACGCGATCCGGCACCTGTTCCGCGTTGCCTGCGGCCTGGACTCGATGGTGCTCGGCGAACCCCAGATCATGGGCCAGCTCAAGGACGCCTGGGAAGCGGCGCGCGATGCCGGCGGCCTGGGCAAGTACACCGACCGCCTGTTCCAGCGGGCCTTTTCGGTCAGCAAGAACGTGCGCACCAACACGGGTATCAACGATCACCCGGTATCCGTTGCCTACATCGCCGCCCTGCTCGCGCAGCAGATCTTTGGCGATCTGAAGACCAAGACCGTGATGCTGGTGGGCGCCGGGGAGATGATTACGCTCTGCGGCCATCACTTTAAGCAAAAAGAGGTGGGCAAGCTGTTGATTGCCAACCGCAGCCTGGACAACGCGCAGGCGCTGGCCGATGAACTCTCGGCGGAGGCCATGGGCCTGGCTGACCTGGAGTCCCGCCTGCCGGCGGCGGACATCGTGATCGCCTGCACCGCGGCCAGTGATCCGGTGCTGAGCGAGCAGGCCACGCGCAATGCGCTGCGCCAGCGCCGGCACAGGCCGATGTTCATGGTCGACCTGGGGGTGCCCCGCGATATCGAACCGTCGGTCGGCAAGCTCAATGACGTCTATCTCTACAGTATCGATGACCTGCGCAAGGTGGCGGACGAAAGCCTCGACCGGCGCCAGGAAGCGGCGCGAAAAGCCGTGGATACCATCGATTCGGAGGTCGGCGAATACCTGCGCTGGCTGCACGGCGCACGCGCTGCCGAGGGGCTGCGCCAGCTGCGCGAGCACGCCGAGGGCAACGCGGAGGCCCTGGCCATACGCGCCCTGAACCAGCTCGAAGCCGGCGGCGACGCGGAAACCATCGTGCGTCAGCTCAGCCAGACCCTGACACACCGTATCCTGCATGGCCCGAGCACGCGCCTTCGCGAGGCTGCGGAAGAACAGCATGATGACGTGCTGAGGGCTGCCGCCTGGATCTTCGAACCGCAGGAACCGGAAGACGAGGAAGAAGGAAGCCACCGCTCAGCGCGGCATGCTGAATCGTGAAAAGTACCCTCCAGCAAAGGCTGGCCCAGGTTGCAGAGCGTTTCGAAGAAATCGGGCTGTTGCTCTCGCAGCCGGACATCATGTCTGACCAGGACCGTTTCCGCAGCCTCTCCCGGGAATACGCCCATCTCGACCCCCTGGTAAAAACCTGGCAGGCCTGGCGCGCGGCGCACAAGGCCTGTGCGAGCACCCGGGAAATTCTCGCCGAGGCGGGCAGTGATCCGGAGATGGCGTCCATGGCCCGGGAAGAGCTGGTCACCGCCGAGGCGCAACTGGAAGACCTCGAGCAGGAACTGCAAGTCCTGCTCCTGCCCCGCGATCCGGACGATGACAAAAACATCTTCCTGGAAGTACGCGCCGGGACAGGCGGTGACGAAGCCGCGCTGTTCGCCGCGGACCTGTTTCGCATGTACGGGCGCTACGCGGAGAGCCGGGGCTGGAAACTGGAGCTCATGAGTGAAACGAGCAGTGATCTTGGCGGTTACCGGGAGGTCGTCGCCCGTATCGAGGGCAAAGGCGCCTTTGCCCATCTGAAATTTGAATCCGGGACCCACCGCGTTCAGCGCGTACCCGAGACCGAATCCCAGGGCCGCATTCACACCTCCGCCTGCACCGTTGCCATTCTTCCGGAACAGGATGATGTGGATGCGGTCGACATTGCGCCCGGTGACCTGCGCATCGATACCTTTCGTGCCTCGGGTGCCGGCGGACAGCATGTGAACACCACCGACTCGGCGATTCGCATCACCCACCTGCCCACGGGGCTGGTGGTGGAGTGCCAGGACGAACGCTCCCAGCACAAGAACAAGGCGCGGGCCCTGTCCCTGCTGCGCTCACGCCTGCTGGAGGCGGAACACAGCCGGCAGGCGGAGGAGCAGGCGGAAAGCCGGCGACTCCAGGTCGGCTCCGGCGACCGCTCCCAACGCATCCGCACCTACAACTTTCCCCAGGGACGGGTCACCGATCACCGGATCGGCCTGACCGTCTATAAGCTCGACGATGTGCTGGCGGGCAACCTGGACCTGCTGATCGGTCCCTTGCGGCAGGAACAGCAGGCCCGGCTGCTCACGGAAGTGGAAACTCAGTAATCGCCGCTGCGGTCGGCCCGCGCCTGCCCGAACAGCCACACCGCCAGCGCAAGGTTGAAGGGTCCGGCCATGGCCAGCGTATCGGCCAGGTACTGGAGGTCGGTGAACAGGGCCACCAGCACGGCGCCAGCGGTTCCCGCCAGCAACAGGACGCCGGCGAGCCTGCGCCAGCGGCGGAAGACCCCCGGCAAGACCAGCGGCTGGAACAGCAACAGGTTGAGGTTCGGGTAGGCCATGACGTGATCGGTCAAGGTCCACACCGCCAGCAGGCCCACGCCCAGCGTGCCGGAAAGCAGCAACCAGGCCATCGCCAGGCCGTTCCCGAGGCGACGGCTCATGGTGCGCGCCGCCAGCCAGGCCAGGGCGATCCCCCCCAGGGACAGGGCCAGGTAGAAGGGCCAGGTGCGGCCGGGCGCCGGCGGTGGCCCGGCAACCAGGGCCGGGATCAGCACGCGGTCCTCGCTGACCAGCGGCCGGCCGTTTTCCAGCTGCACCGCGGACAGCGATTCGGCCAGCTCCACCGGCAAAAACTGCTCATCCCAGCGGCTGATGGGCCGGTCCACGGGCATACCCAGGCCCGCCACCAGTCCCAGGTAGTAATCCCGGTCCGACTCGGTGGAGCGGCGCGTATGGCTGCGATAGTTCTGGCCGGCCGGCAAGGGACGAAACTGGTCCGCCAGGGCGCCCCCCAGGGCCAGATCCAGCGCATCGCGGATCCGCGTTGAGCAGTTGTCCAGATAGTAGTCGTAGAGGTACTCGCGGTTCTGCGGTTCGACGTTGCGCAGCAGGTGCCCGCGCAGGCGCCCGTAGGCGGCGGGGTCCAGGTCAAGGCGCTGAATCCTGATTTCACGGCCTTCGGCGGCATACTGCGCAAATTCAAGCTCGGCCGGTATGGCCGCGGCAAAGTAAAGCATGCGGCCCTGCACGAAGCGGCGCAGGAAACTTTCCTGCTCAAAGTCGAAGAATCCGTAATTGAAGGTGTGGTCCAGTCCGCCGGGTTCGCGCAGCCACAGGGCGTTGTGGCCGAAGCGTTGCCAGTAGATCTCACCGGGGCCGTAGGTGACCAGGTAGGCTTCCGGCCCCTGTGGTGGCGGCAGCTCCTGGGCGCGCAGCGGCGCCGCAAAAGCCAGCAGGGTGAGCAGCAGCACCAGCGTGCCGAACCCCCCTGCCCCCGAGTCCCGCATGGTCAGGCAGCGCACGCGGTGCACTCAGGCATTGTCCAGGACGTTCATCTCCAGGGAAATGATACGACGGCTGTCCGAGTCCGACACCTTGAACTCGAACTGGTCATCCAGCACCAGGGACTCGCCGTCATCCGGCACCCGGCCGAACTCTGCCAGGACCAGACCGCCGATGGTGTCGAATTCCTCGTCGCTGAGGTCGCAGTGGAACACCTGGTTAAAGTCCTCAATCGGTGTGAGGGCATTGATCAGGTAGTGGTTGTCGCCCAGGGCGCGCACGGACGACTCTTCTTCCTCATCATGCTCATCATCGATTTCGCCGACGATTTCCTCGAGCACATCCTCAAGGGTGACCAGGCCGGAAACACCGCCGTATTCATCCACGACGATCGCCATGTGGCTGCGACTGGTGCGAAAGTCCCGGAGCAGGTGATTAAGCGGCTTGCTCTCCGGCACCAGCAGCGCCGGTCGCATGACATCGGCCATCTTGAACTCGTCATCGTCACCGGCAAAAAACCTCAGCAGATCCTTGGCCAGCAACACGCCTTCGACCGCATCCCGGTCTTCGCCGATCACCGGAAAACGCGAGTGTCCGGACTCAACGATATTCTCGAGGTAGTCCTCCAGCTTTCCTTCCAGCGGCACCACCACCATCTGGGAACGCGGCACCATGACATCGGACACGTGAATCTGGGCCACCTCGAGGGCGCCTTCCATCATGGTCCGGGCTTCATTATCGAGCACACCCCGCTGGAGGGCCTCGTTTAACAGTGTTTTGAGATCATCGCGGTCCCTGGGCTCAAAGTGGAATGCCCTGGAGAGTCGCTCCAGAAAGCCCCAGCGCCCGGAACCGCTACTCGAATGGTCTTCGCTCATTGTGGTTTGGAAGTCGACGCCTTGTGCGCCCCCCCGTATATGGGGCCGTCATATCCCCGTTGCAATTTTGTACCAGATAACCGCATGGATTTCAGCATTCGTCAGCTATTTACCGTGTAGGGGTCCGGAATGCCCAGCCTGCCGAGCACGTCGATTTCCCGCTGCTCCATGCGTTCTGCATCCGCGTCGTTTCCATGATCAAAGCCGCACAGGTGCAGCACGCCATGCACCGTGAGGTGCGCCCAGTGATGCGCCTCGGGCTTGCCCTGCTCCAGCGCCTCCGCCCGCACCACCGGCGCGCAGATGACCAGGTCGCCCAGTGGCGGGCACTCCAGCGCTTGCCGCACCCCGGCGGGCAAATCGCTGGGAAAAGACAGCACATTGGTGGGCTTGTCCTGGTCGCGGTAACGCTGGTTAAGCGCCCGGCTTTCCTCCGCATCCACAAGTCGAATGGCCAGGGCGACCGCGTGATCCGCCAGGGCCGCATCGACCCAGGCCTGGAAGTCTTCATCGTGGGGCACGTCGGTCAGCTCACTGTCCCGCAGCACCTCCAACTCGCAGTTCATCGGGAATCCCGCTCCTGGTCGGCCCGGTCATAGGCCTCCACGATACGCTGCACCATGGGGTGACGCACCACGTCGCGGGAACTGAAACGCACGATACTGATGCCCTTCACGCCTTCGAGCACTTTGAGGGCGTGCTTCATGCCTGACTCCTGGTGGCTTGGCAGGTCGACCTGGGTCATGTCACCGGTTATCACCGCCGTTGAGCCGAAGCCGATGCGTGTGAGGAACATCTTCATCTGTTCCGGCGTGGTGTTCTGCGCCTCGTCCAGGATCACGAACGCGTCGTTCAGGGTGCGGCCGCGCATGAAGGCCAGGGGCGCAACCTCGATGACGTTGCGCTCAAGCAAGCGGCCCACGTGTTCGAAACCGAGCATTTCGTAGAGCGCGTCGTAAAGCGGGCGCAAGTACGGATCCACCTTCTGGGCAAGGTCGCCGGGCAAAAAGCCCAGGCGCTCGCCGGCCTCGACGGCGGGCCGCACCAGCACGATGCGCTGCACCTTGTCCTCCTTGAGTGCGCCAACGGCACAGGCGACAGCCAGGTAGGTCTTGCCCGTGCCCGCCGGCCCGATGCCGAAATTCACGGCATGCTCCTGGATGGCGGCCAGGTAGGCTTTCTGATTCGGGCCGCGGCCGCGGATGCGCCCGCGACGGGTCTCGATCACTACGCTGCCCGCGCGCCTGGCATGCTGGTCCTGCTCGTCGACCAGTTCGGCAACGCGGGATTCCTGCAGGTTCAGATTGATCAACTCCGGGGTCAGGATATCCGTGGCGGAAAGCTCGTACAGCTCACCCAGCAGGCGCGCCGTGGCCTGCACCGTTGCCGGCTCACCCTTGATGGTGAAAATGTTCCCGCGACAGAACAGCTCGACGCCGAGGCGCTGCTCGATTTGCTTCAGGTGCTGATCAAACTGCCCGCAAAGATTGGCGAGACGGTCCGTGTCGGCCGGTTCGAGGACCAGGGTTGTGCTGTCGGTCATCGGTTCAGACTGCCGCCCTGGCGTCGTTCTCTACCTCTACCAGACGGCCCCGCAGGGAGTTGCTCAGGGCCTCGGTGATCACCACGTCGACAAAGTGCCCTGCCAGGCGCGGGTGACCATCGAAATTGACCACGCGGTTGTTTTCCGTGCGTCCGGCGAGCTGCTGACCGCTCTTCTTGCTGGGCCCCTCCACCAGGATGCGCTGGGTGGTGCCGACCATGGCCTGGCTGATCGCCGCTGCCTGCCCGTTGACCAGGGTCTGCAGGCGCATCAGGCGCGCCTTCTTGGTCTCCAGCGGGGTGTCGTCGGCCATGCTGGAGGCGGGCGTGCCGGGACGGGCGGAGTAAATAAAACTGAAGCTGGCATCAAATCCGATGTCGGCGATCAGTTTCATTGTGTCTTCAAAATCACGTTCCGTCTCGCCGGGAAAGCCGACGATAAAATCCGACGAGAGGCTGATGTTCGGGCGCACTTCGCGCAGGCGGCGGATCTTCTGCTTGTACTCCAGCACCGTGTGACCGCGTTTCATCATGGACAACACGCGGTCAGAACCGGACTGCACGGGCAGGTGAAGGTAGTCGGCAAGCTCCGGCACATCGCGGAACGCCTCGATCAGGCTGTCGCTGAACTCCACCGGGTGGGAGGTCGTGAAGCGAATGCGGTCGATACCGTCAATGGCCGCCACGTAATGGATCAGCAGTCCCAGGTCCGCGATACCCCCGTCGTGCATGGGGCCGCGATAAGCGTTCACGTTCTGGCCCAACAGGTTGATCTCACGCACGCCCTGCTCCGCCAGGCGGGCGCACTCCACGATCACGTCATCCAGCGGGCGGCTGACTTCCTCGCCCCGCGTATAGGGCACCACGCAGAAGGTGCAGTACTTGCTGCAGCCTTCCATGATCGACACGAACGCGGTTGCGCCCTGCGCGCCCGGCGCCGGCAGGCTGTCGAATTTTTCGATTTCCGGAAAGGAAATATCAATGCTGGCCTGGCCGGAGGCGCGGGAACGATCCAGCAGTTCCGGCAGCCGGTGCAGGGTCTGCGGCCCGAAAACGATATCCACCTGGGGCGCGCGCTTGACCAGCGCATCGCCTTCCTGGCTGGCCACGCAGCCGCCAACCCCGATGACCAGGCCGGGCTTGTCTTTCTTCAGGGCTTTCCAGCGGCCCAGTTGCGAAAACACTTTTTCCTGCGCCTTTTCACGGATCGAGCAGGTGTTAAGCAGGATGACGTCCGCCTCCGCCTCGTTATCGGTTAGCTCAAGCCCATGGGACGCCGCGAGTACATCGGCCATTTTGTCCGAATCGTACTCGTTCATCTGACATCCGTGGGTCTTGATAAACAGCTTGCCGCTCATTGCTTGAATCCCGTCATCGCGTTCGCTAAGCCCCTGATTCAGGGGGCGCACAGCATACACGCAGACGCGGTTGCACGCCACCGGAACGCTGCCGGCGCCCGGCAATTTGATCACGCTTTCAGCGCAGTCCACATGACAACAGGTATACTTTTCGCCCTTGCCTACCTGGAGATCTGGTCATGTCCCAAACCATGCGCGCCCTGGTTAAACGCCAAGCGACCGCGGGCATCTGGCTGGAGGAAGTTCCGATACCCCAACCGGGAACCAACGAGGTGCTGGTCAAGCTGGAAAAAACCGCGATCTGCGGCACGGACCTGCACATCTGGAAATGGGACGAGTGGTCGCAGCGAACCATCAAGCCGGGCCTGATCATTGGTCATGAGTTTGTTGGCCGTATTGCCGCCCTGGGCGAGGGCGTCACCGGCTACGCGGAAGGCGACCGGGTGTCCGCCGAGGGACACATCGTCTGCGGGCATTGCCGCAACTGCCGGGCCGGACGCCAGCACCTGTGCCCCAACACGGTGGGTATTGGCGTGCAGCGTGACGGGGCATTTGCAGAGTACGTGGTCGTGCCCGCCAGCAACCTGTGGCCGATACCGGATGCCATCGCGCCGGAGCTGGCGGCATTTTTTGACCCCTTCGGCAACGCGGCCCACTGCGCCCTGAATTTTGACCTGGTGGGGGAGGATGTTCTGATTACCGGCGCCGGCCCCATCGGCATCATCGCCGCCGGCATCTGCCGTCACGTGGGCGCCCGGCACGTCATGATTACCGATGTGAATGACTACCGCCTTGAGCTGGCCCGCGAGATGGGCGCTGACCAGGTGGTGAATGTCACCCGTGAGTCGATCGGCGACCGGGTCAAGGCCCTGGGACTCAGCGGCTTCGACATCGGGCTGGAAATGTCGGGGAATCCGGTGGCTTTCAATAACCTGCTGGAAAACATGTACCACGGCGGCAAGGTTGCCCTGCTGGGACTGCTGCCCCGGGACACGACCGTCGACTGGGACCAGGTCATTTTCAAGGGCTTGCAACTGCAGGGCATCTACGGGCGCCGCATGTATGAGACCTGGTACAAGATGACCCAGATGGTGCTGACCGGCTTTCCGCTGCACAAGGCCCTGACCCACCACATTCCCATCGAAGACTACGAGCGCGGCTTCGAGCTGATGGCCACCGGCCAGTGCGGCAAGGTCGTCTGCGACTGGACCGGAGCAATTCAATGAACACCTCAAGAGACGCCATGCAACACTTCAGGACAACGCTGGAGGAGATCCGCGAAGCCGGCTTGTACAAGACCGAGCGTGTTATCACTTCACCGCAGCGCGTGGCCATTGATGTCGAGGCCGGCAACGATCACGAGCAGACGGTGCTCAACTTCTGCGCCAACAATTACCTGGGTCTCGCCGACCACCCGGAGGTGATCGCCGCCGCCCACAAGGCCCTGGACGACCACGGCTTCGGCCTGGCCTCGGTGCGTTTTATCTGCGGAACCCAGGACCTGCACAAACAGCTGGAGCGCACCATTGCGGATTTTCACGGCACGGACGATGCCATCCTCTACGCGGCCTGTTTTGATGCGAACGGCGGACTGTTCGAGACGATTCTGGGTCCGCAGGACGCGGTCATCTCCGATGCCCTGAACCATGCCTCCATCATCGACGGCATCCGCCTGTGCAAGGCGCAGCGGCACCGCTTCCCGCACAGTGACATGGTGGCGCTGGAAAAAGCCTTGCAGGAGACGCAGGACTGCCGCACGCGCCTGATCGCCACGGACGGGGTGTTCTCAATGGACGGCGACATCGCGCGCCTCGACGAGATCACGCGCCTGGCGGAGCAGTACGATGCGCTGGTGATGGTCGATGACTGTCACGCGACCGGGTTTCTTGGTGCTTCAGGCAGGGGTTCCGGTGAGTACCACGGCGTCATGGACAAGATCGACATCACGACCTCCACCCTGGGCAAGGCCCTGGGCGGCGGTTCCGGAGGCTACACCACCGGCCGCCAGGAAATCATCGACCTGCTGCGCCAGCGCTCGCGGCCCTACCTGTTCTCCAATACGCTGCCGCCACCGCTGGTTGCCGCCGCCACCCGCGTGTTCGAGATGCTCGCCACTACCACGGCGATGCGGGACAAGCTGGAAAGCAACGCCCGCTATTTCCGCGCCGGCATGAGCGACGCCGGCTTTGACCTGAAGCCGGGTGAACATCCGATCGTGCCGGTAATGCTCTACGACGCACCGTTGGCGCAACGTTTCGCAGCGCGGCTCTTGGAAGAAGGCATCTACGTGGTCGGATTCTTCTATCCCGTTGTACCCCAGGGTGAGGCCCGCATCCGCGTGCAGCTGTCCGCCGCCCATGACCGCGCTCACCTGGACCAGGCCATTGATGCCTTTACCCGCGTGGGCCGCGAACTGGGTGTCCTGAACTAGGCCGATGCAAAGGGGCCCTTCGGAAGAACAGCCACTGAACCCCGCCCGGCGCCAGGTAGTTGCTCTCCTGGCCCCCGCACTGTTGGGAATCACGCTGCTGGCAGGCTGCGCAACGCAGAGACCGTTCCAGGCGTCCCCGGCTGTCCACGAGGCCCAACAGCAGAAGCGTGTTGGCGAGGCGAGCGAACAGCTGGCCGCGCTTGCAGCCGTCGATGTGCGCGTGCAACTGGACAACCGGCGCCTGGCCCCGGTTCTGCAGCGCCAGGTCCGTGAAGCGCTGGCGGCAATACCCGGCTGGTCAGGGGACGACGTAAACATCAATTTTTTACCCGGCTACGTGGCGCTCGATATCAAGGGACGCTACATGCTGCCGACAGGAGAGACGCTTGACGTCATCCTGGCCGGCGATCTCCAACCCGAGGTTCAACCGGACCAGCTCAGCTGGCTGGTCAGTCTGCACCGGCTGGAGAGCAGCACGGGGCGTTGGTCCGCTTCCGGTGTGGCAGACGGGTCCGGAGAAAACTCGCTGGACAGTGCGACGCTGCTCGCCACCCTGGAACGGGGACTGCAGGACGCCCTGTTGAGTGATAGCGAAAACCGTTTCGCGTTCCGCCCCCTGCCCCTCGGCATTCTGGAAACCGGCATTCGCTTGCGGGCGCCCCTGGAGCTGGTGCAGGCGGAAAGCAGCGCTCTGGAAGGGGTCCCCGTCACCGTTGGCGCGGCGGTACTCATCGAACCTGCCACCACGCAGCTGGCCATGGACCTGCACTTTGTGCCCGCGCTCCCTGACTGCCGGGCTTCCGTTGCCGTGGGTCGCGCCACCTTTGCCCGCGACGTCACGAACCGCGAGCCGGTTGCGCCGACCAGCGGTCGTGCGGGAGACGGCGATGCGCAAGTCTTCTTCACGGACATCCTCGACAGCCGCGCGCCGACCACGGTGATTCATTACTGGTTTGCCGACGGCGAACCCGCCATGATCTCGGAACTTCCCGTGGAGCAAAGCGCCCGTTGGCGCACCTGGTCATCGGCCCCGGATGAGCCTGCCGATGTGCATCGCTGGCAAGTGCTGGTGATCGAAAAGGGAACCGGCTGCATTATGGCCAGCCGCTCAATTCAAATTGAACCGCCCACCAGGGCCGCCGCCGGGGAGAATTCCGCGGATTCCCCCAATCCCGGCGCCAATGACTTTGCCGCCTACGCCGACGCATTCGCTGCCCGCACCGCCGGGCTCGGGGAGCGCACGACGTTTTCCGGCATTGGCCGGGTGGACGTGGACCGGCGCTTTTTTACTGACGCCCTTTCGGCAGCGATGTATGACCTGCGGCTGAGCTCCAGTCCCCGGATCGAGCAGTCAAACCCGCTCAACGTCGAAGCGCGCATCGGCGCCGTGAGGACCGAATCCCTCTCCTGTGAACGCGAAGCCTGTGACAGCGAACGGGTTTGCTCACTGGACTACGATAAGTGCCCGATACGCCGCGATACGAGGGATTGCCGGTCCTGCCTGATACGCAACCCCCTGAATAACCGGTGTATCAGTGAAGCCGAAGACCCCATTTGCCTGGCTGCCCGGGACAGTGAGAACACCCGCCTTGAGGCCAGTCGTGAAGCCTGCATTGCGCGGGAGACCGGCCTTCGCGATGTCTGCCTGCTGCGGCGTGATCGTGAATTGACCAATTGCCAGCGCAGGGCAAGCCGTGAACTGAATTCCTGTGCAGCCCAGGTCGAGGAATTGGCCGAACGCTACCGGACGCTGAGCCCGCTGGCCGCGGTACGGGGCGAGGCCCGGCTTACGGGTTCCGTGTCCTTTGAGTTCAGCGACTTCAGGCTTGAAGAAAACCTCCAGCGCCTGCGCATGGTCTTCACCGTGGAGGCTGACCTGGTGGCGGAAGCAACGCTGGCGGTTATTCCGGAGCCCGACCTCGGGGTGCTGGAGCCGTGCCTGCAGGCCAGTTCAAATGATTATCGAACCCGTCTCTCCCTGCCGCCCTGGCAAGGGGGACTGGTTTCCAGCCTGACCGTCAACGGCGCCTATCTGAGCGCCGACTGGTCGGGACTGATTCAACGCCTCGAAGCGAATCCGTCCCCGGTGACCCGGTTCCTCGATTCCGGCGCCGATTCCCTGGCAGGCTGCGAGGCAGGATTGACCAGTAAACTCCTGGCAGAGGGTCTGACGGGGCCGGGCACTGATCTGTTGCGGGGTATTATCGAAATCGATCTGCAGCCGGAACCCACCCGGATCAGCCTGTTGCCGGCATACCTGATGTGGGCGAATGAGACCTGGACCGGGGAGGCGTTGATCGGCGAGGGGACGGTCAGCTATGTTCTCAACGAACAGGCGGGAATGCCTCAACCTTAGAATTCACACATTCCGACCGGGGGCAGGAAGTCAGCCACCACCTGGCGGTGGTGGCCTTCGTCCAAAGCGATCTCTCCCGCCCGGGAGGCCAGTTTTCGGGCAGAACAACTGGCTTTCCCAAGGGTGGCCACAGCGGATAGCCACCCGGAGACGTCTGAAGAAGGGCCATCCCTGACCCTTCACATTTCTCCAGCGCCATGCATCCATGCATGGCGCCGAATTCAGACGCCGGCGGCCGTTCCGTGGTCCGCCTGGCAGTATTTGGTTTCGTCGCCACCAAACGGTATCACCCGACTTCTGCCAGCGACCCGGGGTACTCACGCGATGAACGCGTCTCCTCAAAGCACCTCAGATCACGATGTTTATAGTAAGGACCGGCCTTGAACAGGTATTTAAATTTTGATGAACGCAGTATAAATTTTGATCGTCAGGCCGCCGAAACCGCTTCAGGCCGCTTCAGGCCGCTTCGGGCAAATTAAAGCGGTAACCCATGCCGCGGACGGTCTCGATGAATGACTCGGCGCCCTCCGCATCAAGCTTGTTGCGCAGCTTGCCGATGTAAACATCGACGACATTTGTCAGGGGATCCATGTGCATCCCCCAGATGTTGTTGAGAATTCGCTCCCGGCTGAACAGTTTGCCCGGGTTGGACATGAACAGTTCCAGGATGGCCAGCTCCTTGGCGGTCAACTTCAGCGGCGCGCCGTCCAGGCTGACCTGCAGGCTGTCGAGATCAAACAGCAACGGACCGGCCCGCAGTTCCCGGTTCTCCGCCGGGTGTTGTCCCGCCCGGCGGCAAACGTTTTCGATACGCGCGAGCAGCTCCTCGAAGGAAAACGGCTTGGTCAGGTAATCATCAGCGCCCATGCGCAGGCCCCGCACCACGTCTTCCTGGCTGTCCATGGCCGTGAGAATCATCAGCGGCGTTTTGACACCACCCGCGCGAAGCTGCTGGCACACGTCATGACCGTGAATGCCCGGCAACATGAGGTCCAGCAGGATCATGTCGAAATCACCGTCACGCGCCAGGCTCAGTCCCTCTTCACCATCATGTGCAAGGACACAAAACCACCCTTCTGCAGCCAGCCCCCGCTTCAGAAAGTCGGCAACGCGGCGGTCATCTTCAATGATCAGGAGTCTCATGCGACCACCCGTAAACGGCCTTCGGACGGTAATGATACCGTGGCGACGGCGCCCTGACCCTCGCGGGGCGCCAGGTCAACGGTGCCACCATGAGCCTCGACGATGGCCCGGGCAACGGGCAATCCAAGACCCGTGCCCTGCCCGGCATGGGCCTGGGCTTCGCGCCCCCGGAAAAAACGCTCGAAGGCGTGACTGGCGTCCTCCTCGGTCAGACCGATACCCCGGTCTTTCACGGTGACCACAAACCGGTCAGCTTTCACACCGGCGTCCACCTCGATCTCACCCCCGTCCGGCGAGTAGCGCAAGGCGTTATCAAGCAGGATCGTAAACACCTGGCGGAGCCGGCGGGGATCACCCTGTAATGGCGCCGGCCGGTCGTCGCCGTAAAACCGGATGACCTGGTTCCTGCCCGCCGCCTTGGCGTTGAGCTCTGCGCAAACCGCCTGTACCTGGGAAACCCCGTCGACTTCCTGCAACTGCAGCCGGGGCTCACCCGCATCGGCACGGACGATGAACAGCAGGTCCTCAACCAGACCGGTGGCGTGATCCGCCGTGTCGATAATGCGCCTGAAGGCCTCGCGGAATACTTCCTCATCGGCACTCTTATTGCGCAGGGCGATCTCCGATTCACCGCGAATCACCGTCAGCGGTGTACGGAACTCGTGACTGATTTCCGCCAGCAGCTTGCGGCGGTGTTCGTCCACCAGGGCCAGTTTCTCGTTGCTCTCGGTCAGTGCGCGGGTCCGCTCCTCAATTTTTGCCTCCAGGCTGATGTTGCTCTCACGCAGTTGCCCGGCCTTCTCCTCCAGTTCCGCCGCCATTTCGTTGAAGGCCTCGCCCAGGCTGTGAAATTCCGCTTCGGCCAGGGCCGGCACGCGGTGCTGAAGCTGCCCCCCGGCGAATTGGCGGGCCGCCTCGCGGAGTGCGCCGAGCGAGGTGGACAGGCGGGAGGAGAACCGCCAGGCCAGGAAGGCTGCCACCAGCACCAGGAACAGCATGAGCAGGGGCAGCAGGCGCACCACGTAGTCGGCCAGCGATACCGCTTCCTCGCCCACATCCTGGGTCCTTGCCCGCTCCTGGCTGAGGGCGGAATCCATCAGGCCACGGAACCGGCTGACCGCACCGCTGGTATCCAGGCGCGCTAACTCCTCCTGCACAAGTTCATCCTGGCCGGCTCGCAGCGCCGTGTCGATAATCATTACGGATCGAAAAATATCGTCAGTGGCGGACTCGAGTTCCCTGAAGGGCGCCGCAGCGTCGGTGGCCGATGCGGCGTCCTGCTCTGACGCCAGCAACACCCTGAGACGGGCAAAAGCGCCGCGTACCTCTTCATTGCTGGCCGCCGCGCCAGGCGGCGCCGGGGAACGCTGCAGCCGCACCGCCTCCTCCATGTCCTGCAGGGTTTCCCAGGTATGGCGGGCGATGGCCTCGTGCTCCGAAAGTACCGCCGAGGCCTGCGTCAGGCGGCGCGCATCGGCGGAAAACCAGCGCGCGCTGTCATAGAAATACCAGGCGATGGCCAGCGTCACCAGCAACATGGCGCCAAACGCGAATTGCAGCTTTCTTGTGAAGCCGGATCGGATAACGGTTTCCTCCTGTTCATTGCCCATCCCCAACAAGAACGGGCTGCAGATTTGCCGTTCAGCCCAGTTCGCGGCGAACCACCTCGGCCAGCTCGTTCGCGAGCACGCTGACCTGATCCCCGTCCTCGCCCTCCAGGGTCACGCGAATGTAGGGCTCGGTTCCCGAGGGTCGCAGGATGACCCGGCCATGGCCGTTCATGCTGCATTCCACATCGGCCACCGCGGCGCGGATCGGGTCCGAAGCATCAAGCCGGGATTTTGCGTCCGCCGCCACCGGTACGTTAATCATGACCTGGGGCATCTTCTTAATATCGCTGGTCAGTTCGGCGAGACTTTTGCCGCTCTGCACCACCACCTGCAAAACCTGGAGCGCGCTGACGATGCCATCGCCGGTACTGGTGCGGTCCAGGCACAACAGGTGACCGGAGGCTTCCCCGCCCAGGACCCAGCCCTTTTTAACCAGCTCCTGGTGGATAAAACGGTCACCCACCGCGGTTCGCCCAAACGGGATGCCGAGACGCTGCAGGGCCAGCTCAAGCCCGAGGTTGGTCATCACCGTGCCGATCACCCCCCCGTGCAGCTGTCCGGCCTCCAGGCGCGCACGGGCCAGGATGTAAAGCATGTCATCGCCGTTGATGGTCTGGCCGGAACGGTCCACCATGATCAGCCGGTCGCCATCGCCATCAAAAGCGACGCCCAGGTCCGCTTCCCGGGCCAACACCTCTTCGCGCAGGCGCTCCGGGTTGGTCGAGCCATAGCCGTCGTTGATGTTCAATCCATCCGGTTCGTTGCCGATCACCCAGACCTTGGCGCCGAGCTCGCGAAACACGGCGGGGCCAACCTTGTAGGTTGAGCCATTGGCGCAATCCATCACCATCCGCAGCCCGTTGAACAACGTTCCGAAGGGCACCGTGCCCTTGCAGAATTCGATATAGCGACCAGCCGCATCATCGATACGCACCGCCTTACCCATGCCGGCCGAATCGACCGTGGTGAACGGCTTATCGAGCTCCGCTTCAATCGCCAACTCCACCTCGTCGGGCAGTTTTTCACCATCGGCCGAGAAAAACTTGATGCCGTTATCGAAATAGGGGTTGTGCGAGGCGCTGATCACGATGCCGGCGCAGGCGTACAGCGTTTTCGTCAGGTAGGCGACCGCCGGGGTGGGCATGGGCCCCAACAGCGCCACGTTGGCGCCTGCGGCGGCCAGGCCGGCCTCCAGGGCCGACTCGAACATGTAGCCGGATATGCGCGTGTCCTTGCCGATAACCACCGCGCGGCGATCGTTTGCCGCAAGAACCGCACCGGCGGCGCGACCCAGGCGCAACATGAAGTCGGCCGTGATCGGCTGTTCACCGACCCGCCCCCGGATACCGTCTGTTCCAAAATACTGTTTGCTCATGAGCGGAATTCTACTCCCGGTTGGGCCCCGCAGGCCACGCTGCCGCCATAACCCGCAGCACATCGACGGTCTCAGCCACATCGTGGACCCGGATAACATCCGCCCCGCCGCGGGCGGCAGCCATGGCCAGGGCCAGGGAACCGGCCAGGCGCTGCCCCACCGGCCGGCCGGTCAGGGTTTGCAACATGGACTTGCGCGACAGGCCTGCCAGCAGGGGAAAACCCAGCGCCCGTATATCGGGCAACGCGCGCAGCAGGGCGAGGTTGTGTTCAATGGTTTTGCCGAAGCCGAAACCCGGGTCGAGGACAATCTGGTCGCGTGGTATGCCGGCGGCCATGGCTGCCCGGGCCCGCGCCAGTAAAAATTCGGAGACCTCGCCGACCACATCGACATAGGCGGGCTCCGCCTGCATGGTCCGCGGCTCGCCCTGCATGTGCATCAGGCACACGGGCAAGCGCAAACCCGCCGCGGTTTCCAGCGCACCCTCACGACGCAGGCCATAAACATCATTGATCAGTCCGGCACCGGCGGCCGCCGCGGCTTGCATCACCTCCGCCTTGCTCGTGTCGACAGACAACATCACGTCCAGTTCGGCGGACAACGCCTCAAGAACAGGAATCACGCGGTCCAGCTCCTGCTGGACCGGCACCTCGGGGGCGCCCGGCCGGGTCGATTCGCCGCCGATATCGATGATGTCGGCACCGGCATTCACCATAGCGCGGGCGTGCGCCAGGGCGGCCTCGCGGCCGGTCCACAGCCCCCCGTCGGAAAACGAATCGGGTGTCACGTTCAGCACGCCCATGACGCGCGGCAAGGTCTGCACGGCGGAACCGGAATAAAGCACATTCACCATTTTTCAGACTCGTTAAACAGAAACAGCGCCTTGCGGCGCTGCTTCCTTAAGGTTGGCGTTCCTCAGGTCTGACCTGCGGGACCACCAATCGGGGATGGATCGTCGCGACCGGCAGAGGCCGCCTCGCCGGCACCGTCGCCGCCGGACCCGCCACCGCTGCCACCACTGTTTTCACTCCAGTGAGCCGGCGGTCCGGGCTCGCGCCCTTCCATGATCGCATCGATCTGCTTGCTGTCGATGGTTTCATACTTGATCAGCGATTCCGCCATCATATCCAGCTTGTCGCGGTTTTCGGTGATCAGGTCAACGGCGCGCTGATGCGCGGTATCGATAATCTGCCGGACTTCCGCGTCAATGCGCCGCGCGGTGTCGTCGGACACGTGCTTGTGCTGGGTGACAGAACGGCCGAGGAATACCTCGTCCTCGTCCTCGGTGTAAGTCAGCGGACCCAGCGCCTCGGTCAGGCCCCACTTGGTCACCATGTTGCGGGCGATCTGCGTGGCGCGCTCAATATCGTTGGACGCACCGGTGGTGACGTGCTCATCGCCAAACACGATGGACTCGGCCACGCGTCCGCCGAACAGGCTGGCCAGCTGGCTCTCGAGCTGGATACGCGAGACGCTGTACTTGTCCTCTTCCGGCAGGAACATGGTCACACCCAGGGCGCGGCCGCGCGGAATGATCGTGACCTTGTAGACCGGGTCATGCTCCGGCACCAGACGTCCGACGATGGCGTGGCCCGCCTCGTGGTAAGGCGGTCAGGCGCTTTTCCTTGTCGGACATGGCCATGGAGCGCCGTTCCGAGCCCATCATGATCTTGTCCTTGGCGCGCTCCATGTGGTTCATGGTCACCTCGCTGGCATTGTCACGGGCCGCGAACAGCGCCGCCTCGTTCACCAGGTTGGCCAGGTCGGCGCCGGAGAAACCCGGCGTGCCGCGGGCGATGACCCGGGGGTCAACACTGTCGGCAATCGGCACCTTGCGCATGTGGACCTTCAGAATCGCTTCCCGGCCCATGATATCCGGCAGGGGTACCACGACCTGGCGGTCAAAACGCCCGGGGCGCAGCAGCGCCGGATCCAGCACGTCCGGTCGGTTGGTCGCGGCGATGACGATAACGCCTTCCCCACCCTCGAAACCGTCCATCTCGACCAGCAGCTGGTTCAGGGTCTGTTCCCGCTCGTCGTGCCCGCCACCCAGGCCGGCGCCGCGATGACGGCCGACCGCATCGATCTCGTCGATGAAAATAATGCAGGGAGCGTGCTTCTTGGCGGTTTCAAACATGTCGCGGACGCGGCTGGCGCCAACGCCGACAAACATTTCCACGAAGTCCGAACCGGAAATCGAGAAGAACGGCACCTTGGCCTCGCCGGCGATCGCGCGCGCGAGCAGGGTTTTACCGGTACCGGGCGAGCCCACCATCAGGATGCCGCGCGGAATATGGCCGCCCAGCTTCTGGAATTTGCCTGGATTGCGCAGGAACTCGACCAGTTCGCCGACCTCTTCCTTGGCTTCCTCGACACCGGCGACATCCGCAAACGTCACTGTCACCTGGTCCTCGCCCTGCAGCTTGGCGCGGCTCTTGCCGAATGACATGGCGCCACGGCCACCCATGCCGCCCTGCATCTGGCGCATGAAGTAGACCCACAGGCCGATCAGGAGCAACACGGGAATGACGTTGATGATCAGATCCATGAGCACGGACCGCTCCGGCGGCGGCTCTGCCGTGATCTGGACATTGTTTTCCAACAGCTCGTCAACCAGCTTTGGATCCTGCGGACCGCGGGTTTCAAAGCCTTCGCCGCTGTCGTATTTACCGCTGATCTGGTGCCCGGCAGCGTCGCTGCGAATGAACACCTCGGTAACCCGTCCGGAACGAACCTCTTCGAGGAAGTCTGAATAGGCAAGCGGCTCTGTCTGCGTGGACACGCTGGCGTAGTGATTGAAGATGGACATCAGAACCACGGCAATAATTGCCCAGGTAATGAGGTTCTTCACGAGGTCGTTCGACGGTTTTTCATCTTTGCTTCCGGACATTCGGAATTCCTGATTTCTGCGTGTGAAGATGCCATAGGCATCAAATGTGTTAAGCCCAGTTTACACGGGCTTTCGCCCGAGTCCCAATATATATACTTCCCGGCTACGCGGGCGTGAAGCGGAGGGCTTGCGTATCGACACCTTGTCGAAGGTCTGCCGGCATTCGGCCAGGAAGGGGTCAAACCCCTCACCCTGAAAAACTTTGACCAGAAAATCGCCGCCGGGTTTCAACCATTCCCTCGCAAACGCGAGCGCCAGTTCAGCGAGGTACATGGCCCGCGGCTGGTCTACCGCGGCCATACCACTGATATTGGGCGCCATGTCGGACAACACAAGATCAACCCGCTGTCCCTCGAGCCCCGCCTCCAGCGCCCTGAGCGACTCGTCCTCGGTGAAATCACCCTCGATAATTTCCACGCCGTCCAGGGGCTCCATGGGCAGGATGTCGAGGGCGAACAGCTTGCCCTTGCCTTGCAATTCCCGCATCACGACCTGCGACCAGGCCCCGGGCGCCGCGCCCAGGTCCACGATTCGCTGACCCGGCCGCACAAGCCGGTGCTTTTCCTGCAGTTCAGTCAGCTTGTAAGCCGCCCTGCCCCGCAACCCTTCCTTCTGGGCCTGCTTGACGTAGGGGTCGTCAAAGTGTTCGTTCAGCCAGCGCCGGCTGCTTTTGCTGCGCCCCATGGGTCACGCGTTCCCGGGGTGGAATGCGTTAAACTTGAGAGCAATTTTCAAGGGATTCAACATGAACCTCTCCAACTCGCAAAAGCGCTATCTGCGCGGCCTGACGCATTCTATCAACCCCGTGGTCATGGTAGGCGAAAAAGGCCTGACCGATAACGTGCTGGAAGCCATAGACGAAGCGCTGGATCAGCATGAGCTGATCAAGGTAAAACTCCGCGCTGACCGGGAAACGCGCGAGGGCTGGATTGACACCATTGCCCAGCGTTTCGGCGCCGCGCCGGTGCACAGCATCGGCCAGGTTGCCTGCTTTTTCCGCCGCAACCGGGAAAAACCGGTGGTGGAACTGCCCAGGCCCTGACCCGTGACCCAGCTGACCCTGGAAAAGCCCGGCGATCATCTTTTCGTGCGCTCCGTGAGCGATGCGGGAATCCGTGTTGGCCAGCAGCTGTACACGGGCGGCCTGCTGCTCAGCGCCCAGTCATTGCAGGAAAACTGGGGGCCCTCACAGCTGGACGAGCTCCGTGATGAAGACCTGGAGCCGGTTATCGCACTGGACCCGGAGGTCATCCTGCTCGGCACCGGGGCGACCCAGCAGTTTCTGCATCCCTCCCGGCTGGCACCCTGTCACCGGGCGCGCATCGGCATTGAGCTGATGACCACGGAAGCGGCCTGCCGGACCTTTAATGTGCTGGTTTCCGAGGGGCGGCAAGTGGTTGCCGCACTGCTGCCGATCAGGCCCTGAGCCGCCGCACTGCGCAACTTATTCGAAGAACGGCACCTCCGACACGCCCTCACGGCTCGAAATCTCCCGGAGCTTTGAAAGCGCGGCAATTTGCACCTGTCGCACGCGCTCCCGCGTGACACCGAGCAACTGGCCCACCTCTTCAAGGGTCTGACGGCCCTTGCCATGCAGTCCAAAACGATGTTCCACGACGGTGCGCTGTTGCTCCGGCAGGAGCTCAAGCCAGTGTTCGAGCAACTGGCTGGCGGCACGGTCTGCGTACTCCATCTCCGGATTACGCAGGTTCTCATCGGTTAACGACTCGACCAGTGGCCGATCCGAGCCGCTGCCCATGGGTTCATCGGCGGAAGAGATGGATTCGTTCAGGCGGAACAGGCGATGAAGCTCCTCCACGGGGCATCCGAGTTGTTCGGCAATTTCTTCGTCGTGCGGGCTTCGACCCAACTGCTGTTCCAGCTCGCGTGAAGCGCGCAGAAACGTGGTGAGTTCCCGGATGACGTGAATGGGCAGACGGACCGTGCGGCACTGGTTCATCAGGGCCCGCTCAACTGCCTGTCGAATCCACCAGGTGGCGTAGGTGGAAAAGCGGCAGCCGCGTTCCGGATCGAATTTTTCCACCGCCCGAATCAGGCCCAGGTTGCCTTCCTCAATCAGGTCCAGCAGGGGCAATCCGCGGTTGATGTAAGCTCTTGATACCTTGACCACCAGGCGCAGGTTGGCCTGGATCATGCGCTGACGGCTCGCCAGGCAACCGTTCTGCGCGGCCCGGGAAAGGCTTATCTCCTCGTCGGCGGTCAGCAGGGCCGTGCGGCCTATCTCGCTCAGGTAAATACGGGTGACATCGCCATGGTGCGCGGGCCGGGAACGGACGCCGGTCTTGCGCGCTTTGGCAAGGCGCATGGTATTTGAATGGTTGGCAGGTGACGCTGGGGACGCGCTGCCCTTGGACTTTGACGTTGCGACCATTTTCTCCCCCCTAAAGGACTCCATGGCTCGGCGACGCGACATGCGTCGCTCATTATCCGTCCATTTATGGGGCTGGCGCAGGGCCGTCAGCGGTGTTTTTGGTTGGTCGGGGCAGAAACGCTATCACAAGTTGACGTCGCTGTCACAGGACAGCCCCGGTTGTGCTTACCGCTTTGGCAGATACTGGAGTGGGTCGACAGGTTTCCCGTCGCGACGAATCTCGAAGTGCAGAACCGTCTCATTGCGGTCATTACGCCCGACTTCCGCGATTTTCTGCCCCTGGCGAATGGTTTCACCTTCCGCGACCAGCCGGCGGCGGTTGTGGGCGTAGGCGCTGAGCATGCGCTCATCGTGCTTGATGATCACCAGTTCGCCGTAACCGATCAACCCGTTGCCGCTATAGACCACCTCGCCACTGGAGGAGGCCAGCACCGGGCTGCCTTCCTGGCCCACGATATCAATGCCGTTCCGCGTCGGATCACCGGCCTTGAAGGTCCGCAGCAACCTGCCCTGGATCGGCCAGGCCCAGGTCGAAGCGCCCGGTGCGACCGCCTTGGGCGGGGGCGTGGCCGGCGCCTTGGCCGGTGGCGGCTTGGCGGCCGGCGCCGGTTCCGGCTGACGGGCCGGCGGCGTGGAATTGTCGCTGCGCGTCGAGCTGGAGGGCTTGGGGATGCCACGCGTGGCGGCGGTCGTGGTTGAAGCCGGCGGGCGCAGGCGCAAAACCTGGTCTGGATAGATCGTGTAGGGCGGGGAAATCCCGTTCCAGGACGCGAGGGTGCGGTAGTCGAGCCCGTACTTGAATGCGATGCCAAACAGCGTATCGCCGCGGTATACCTTGTGCAGGCCGTCCACGGGAATCTCCGCGCGCGGCTGCGCGGAGCGTTCTACCACCGGCGCCGGCGGGTTCGAGCCACAACCCCCGAGCAACAGTGCGGTCAGCACGATGGCGGCCAGGCGTCTCAAGGATGCGCCTGGGGGTCTGAAAGAACGCTGTCATTCAAGCTCGGCACCTGCGTTCAGGCCAGGCCGTTGAGCATGGGCACAAACACCACGGCGCCGAGATCGGCCTCGTCATAGCCCTCTTCCGTGCGCCTGATGGACAACAGGCGCTGCTCGCCTCCCTTGTCCAGAGGCATCACCAGCAATCCACCGACCTTGAGCTGCTCCAGCAGGCCCGCGGGGATTGTCCGGGCGGCGGCGGTCACCATGATCGCGTCAAAAGGCGCCTGGCCGGCCCAACCCACGTGTCCGTCCGAGTGCCGCGAATGCACGTTGTACAGACCGAGGCGATGAAACAGCTGGCGGGCCGGGCGCAGCAACTCCTTGATGCGCTCCACGGTGAATACTTCCCCGACCAGCTGCGCCAGAATCGCGGACTGGTAGCCGGAGCCGGTGCCGATCTCCAGCACCTTGGCCGGTGAACCGCCGTCCAGCAGCGCCTCGGTCATCCTGGCCACAATCCATGGCTGGGAAATGGTCTGGCTCTGCCCGATGGGCAGCGCCGTGTCCTCGTACGCCCGGCTGCTCAGGGCCTCGTCCACGAACTCGTGGCGCGGGGTGTTGAGAATCGCGGCGAGTACGCGCTCGTCCCTGATGCCCTTGTCCCGCAGCCGCTGCACCAGCCGCTCGCGGGTTCCCTGCGAGGTCATACCGATACCGCGGGCGTCCGCCGGCAACTTGCGATGATGGATCACGATGCAGCGTCCGCCGTTTTCACCGGCCCCGTGCTGATCGTGGATACCCAGCCGGCCACCTGGTCCAGCGCCTGGTAGCGTGTCAGGTCGACATGGATCGGGGTGATCGAAATAAAGCCGCGCCGGATGGCATCGAAGTCGGTGCCGGGGCCTGCGTCATGCTCTTCCCCGGCCGGACCTATCCAGTACATCGGGCGGCCACGCGGGTCTTCCGTGGCCACGCAGGGCTCCGCGCGGTGGCGGTGGCCCAGGCGGGTCACTTCAAAGCCTTCAATCTCATCCCAGGGCCGGTCCGGAACGTTCACGTTGAGAATCGTGTCCGCCGGCAGAGGATCCCGCAACAGCTGGGCAACCAACCGGGCCGCCGCTTCAGCCGCGGTGGCAAAATGGGTCGGGGTGTCCTCGTAGACCAGGGATATGGCAATGGCCGGCAGGCCCAGGAAGCGCCCTTCCATGGCGGCAGCCACGGTGCCGGAGTAGATCACGTCGTCACCGAGGTTGGCGCCATGATTGATACCCGACAGCACCATGTCCGGATCCTCTTTCAGCAGGCCCGTCAGCGCAATGTGTACGCAATCGGTCGGGGTTCCACTGACCCGGTGGACCCCGGGCTCAACCTCATAGATGCGGATCGGTGATTCGAGCGTCAGTGAATTGCTCGCACCGCTGCAATTGCGGTCCGGGGCAACAATCGTGATGTCGCCCAGTTGCCTGATGCGCCCGGCAAGCACCTGGATGCCGGTTGCAGACAGCCCGTCGTCATTACTGATCAAGATATGCATGCGTCTCCCTGGCCTCTCCCGGTGGGCTTGGCGCCAGCAGACGCCGTTCAGAAGCGGTGTTATTGTACGGACTCCACCGCGCAACGTGAACGTGTGAATCCCTTGAGTGACGAAAAAGACCGGGATGATGACGCCGGCCTCTTTCGTGAGGCCATGGCCGGCACGCGTCCGCTGGAGATCGAACCCCGCGTTCCGGCGCATCGCCGGCGACCGGCGCCGGTGCCCCGGCAGCGCTTGCGCGACGAGGCGGCGGTTCTGGATGAGCTGCTCGCCCCACCGGAAACCCATGATGAGCTGGACGTGGAATCCGGTGAAGAAATCCACTTTCTGCGTGACGGTTACGCCCCGCGGCTTCTGCGCCGCCTGCGCAGGGGGCATTACGCCGTCCACGGTCACCTGGACCTGCACCACATGACCCGGGAAACCGCACGCGAAGCGTTGCTGCATTTCATCGCCGATGCCACCGCTGAAAACCTGGGTTGTGTGCGGGTGGTTCACGGCAAAGGACTGCGCTCACAAAGCCGGCCGGTGCTGAAACAGCTGACCAACTCACTGCTGCGCCGTCACAAGGCGGTGGTCGCGTTTACCAGTTGCAGGCCTGTAGACGGAGGAACCGGCGCCGTCGTGGTGCTGCTGCGAAAGCGCGCCGTTGGCACTGACCCCGCCAGGTAAGCGTCTGGATTACTTGATTACGCGAAGTTTAGGACCGCCCGGCCGCGGACTTGGGGCATCATCGTCCGGCGGCTCGGGACCATCATCCGCCGCATCGGCGAACATCATGCCCTGCCCGTTTTCGCGGGCATAGATGGCCAGTATTGCACCTGCAGGGATCCACAGTTCCCGGGACACGCCGGCGAAGCGGGCCTGGAAGCTGACACTGTCATTTTCCAGCGCCAGGTCGCGAGTTGCGGAGGGAGAAATGTTCAGCACCACGCGGCCGTCCTGCACCGCCTGGGGCGGAACGACCAGGCCGTCCGCCTCCGCATCGACGATGAGATGCGGCGTCATATCGTTATCGAGAATCCACTCGTACAGCGCGCGCAGCAGGTAGGGCTTGCTGGAAGTCATCACGCGAAGGTTTCCCCGATCAGGATGCGTTGAGGATCATCTCCCGCTCGGCGGCGGTGAGGCTGGCCTTGAAGGAAGAACGCTGGAACAGACGCTGAATATAGGCCTGCACCGATTTGCCCGACTTGCCGAGACTGATGCCGTACACCGGCAGGCGCCAGAACAGAGGGGCCAGTGAACAATCCACCAGGCTGAGCTCGTCACCGAGTACAAAATCGGAGCTCTGGAACAACTCGTCAGCAGCAATGATGCCCTCTTTGAGCTGTTTGCGCGGCTTGTCCGCCTTTTTGCCGGTGGCCGCCTCAATTTCACGGGCCAGCGGATACCAGTCACGCAGCACCCGGTAATGAACCAGGCGCAGACCCGCGCGGGACACCGGATCGACCGGCATCAGCGGCGGATGCGGGTAACGCTCATCGAGGTAGTCATTGATGACCCCGGCGTCGTACAGCACCAGGTCACGATCCACCAGCGTCGGCGTCTCGTTGTAGGGGGTCAGCTCGGCGAGATCTTCCGCCGCAGAGGTGTCACTATCAACATCAACGATTTCCACGTTGATGCCTTTCTCGGCCAGTACGAAACGAACCCGGTGACAATCGATGTCGGTCGAGGACGAGTACAGCGCCATGGTGGAACGGCCTTTTACAGATAAGGACACAGCTTTAACTCCCATTGGTGCGGGGCCGTCATTGCGGCCCGGCTATAGTTTTACCCGGCTATCGTTTCTGGTCAGTCTAGTGTACGTCGCGCCAGTATTCCGCTTTCAGCAGGTAGGCCAGGAACGCAAAGAAAGCCAGAAATGCCATGACCCAGACGCCAATTTTCTTGCGCTTGAGCTGGATCGGCTCACCGACGTAGTCGAGGAACGCGGTCAGGTCGCGCATCGCGGCCAGGTATTCCTCTTCGCTCATCACGCCGGGCTCGACCAGCTCAAGGGCGGCCACCTTGATCACTTCAAGGTCGCCTTCCATGACCGTCTCGTAGACCGGCTCCTGGATGCCCTGCAAGGGCCACAGCACGTGCGGCATGGCCGCGTTCTCCAGGATCGTGTTGTTCCAGCCGCCGTTATCGTCCCGGTAGAAGGAGATCAGGTAGTTGAAGATCCAGTCTGCTCCGCGGGAACGGCCGACCAGTGACAGATCCGGCGGCGCTTTGCCGAACCACTGGGCCGCGTCCTCCGGGTTCATCGTATTGGTCATCGGGTCACCGAACTTCGCATCCGTGAACATCAGGTTGGCCTCGACCATTTCTTCGCTCAGGTCCAGGTCTGCAGCCAGGCGGTTGTAGCGCATGAAGTTCAGGCTGTGGCAGCCGATGCAATAGTTAACGTAGAGCTGGGCGCCGCTTTGCAAGCTGGCGACATCATTTACGTTGACCTCGGCCGGCACCAGTTCAACCTTGCCGCCCGCCGCCTGCACCGCCGGCGCGAGGGCGAACCCGAGAACCAGGACCGTTGCCAGTCTTATTTTTCTGCTGAAACTGATCATTAGTGTTTCACCCTTTCAGGAAGCGGTTTCGTCTTGCCACCCTTGCTGAGGAAGAACAGGAGAATGAAGAACGCGAAGTAGATAAAGGTCCAGAACCGCGTCTCCCAGGTCTCAGCCGGCGTGCCTTCAGCCATGCCAAGCATGCCGAGTCGAACGAAAGCAATCGCGAAAACAAACAGCAGGATCTTGTACCAGGCGCCCTTGTAACGGATTGAACGCACCGGCGAACGGTCCAGCCAGGGCAGGAAGAACAGGATCATCACCGACACGCCCATCAGAACCACGCCCATCAGCTTGTCCGGTACCGCCTTCAGAATTGCGTAGTACGGCGTGAAGTACCAGACCGGCTTGATGTGCGTCGGGGTCACCAGCGGGTCTGCCGGGATGAAGTTGTCGTGCTCCAGGAACAGACCGCCGCCTTCCGGCCAGAAGAAGATCACGAACGCGAAAATCAGCAGGAACACGGAGGCGCCGAACAGGTCCTTCACCGTGTAGTAAGGGTGGAAAGGAATGCCGTCTATCGGAACGCCGTTCGCATCCTTGTTCTCCTTGATCTCGATACCGTCCGGGTTGTTGGACCCGGTTTCATGCAGTGCGGTCAGGTGCAGCACCACCAGGCCCAGGATGGCGATCGGCAGGGCGATCACGTGCAGGGCGAAGAACCGGTTTACCGTGGCATCGGAGATAAAGTAGTCGCCGCGAATCCATTCGGTCAGTGGCTCACCGACCATCGGAATGGCGCCGAACAGGTTGATGATCACCTGCGCACCCCAGTAGGACATCTGTCCCCAGGGCAGCACGTAGCCGAAGAAGGCCTCTGCCATCAGCAGCAGGTAAATGATCATGCCGAATACCCAGATCAGTTCCCGCGGCTTGCGGTAGGAGCCGTAAAGCATGGCCCGGAACATGTGCAGGTAGATCACGATAAAGAAGAACGATGCGCCGGTGGAGTGCATGTAGCGAATCAGCCAACCCCAGTCGACGTCACGCATGATGTATTCCACCGAGGCAAAAGCTTCCGCCGCCGACGGCTTGTACTGCATGGTCAGGAAGATCCCCGTGAGAATCTGCATCACCAGCACAAGAATCGCCAGCGAGCCCATGTAGTACCAGAAGTTGAAGTTCTTCGGCGCGTAGTACTTGGCCAGGTGGTCGTTCCAGAACTGGGTAACCGGCAAACGCTTGTTGACCCAATCCATGGCCGCGTCGGCGCGGGTTCCCGTCGTATTGGTTTCCATTGAGCTTAGCCATCAGGACATACCCTCCGGATTGACACCGATCAGGATGTGCTGATCGTCAATAAAGGAATAAGGCGGAATCGTCAGGTTGGTCGGTGCCGGAACGCCCGTGTAGACACGGCCTGCGAGGTCAAATTTTGATTTGTGGCAGGGGCAGTAGAAGCCGCCCTTCCAGTCCGGGTCAAACGGCTGCGCGCCAACCTGCGGAATAAGCTCGGGAATGCAACCCAGGTGCGTGCAATGCATGTTCACGACCAGGTATTCCGGATCCAGCGCCCGCGACTCATTAATGGCATATTCGGGCTGCAGGGAGCTGGCGGAGTCAGGATCGCGCAGCTTGTTGTCCACTTCAGGAAGGTGACCCAGCATGTCCTGGTTGCGCTTGAGAACGCCAATGGTCTGACCGCGCCACTGGACCTTGAGAATTTGTCCGGCGTTCAGCTTGGAAATATTGACCTCCACCGGCGCGCCAACAGCCTTGGCTTTGGCCGATGGGAGCCAACTGGCGATAAAGGGGACTGCGGCGGCGCCCACGCCCACGGCGCCTACGGCTGACGTGGCTGCGATAAGAAATTTACGCCGCCCGTTGTTCACACCATCAGAAGACATGTGCTACTCCAGATTCTAGGCTGGCCCGGTGAGCAACCAAAATGAAGACAAGGTCGCTGGCGGGCAGTTAAGTTCGAAACGTTTCGGCAGAGTGCCGGATAAATCCCGGCTTCGGCACGAATTGTGGGGCAGACAACGTGAAATTCCGGCGAAAATCATACGCCAGTCCAAATCGTTATAGGCACACGTCATTCCAAGCCTGGAGTCCGAATCGATCCGGACCCCGGAACCAGACTTCAGAACCAGAATTCAGAACAATCTCAAGGGACCAAACCCTGATAAGTCCCATGCGCGATGAACGCATGGCGGAAAATGACGTGAGAACCCGTGCCTGACCAATCCACTATTTTATCCGATTTGGTCCATGCGGGACAAATGCTTTAGCGTTAAAATCCGCCTGTGATCGCTGCGCGCCGCCAAAAGCTGACCCCGCGGGGGCCCCATCAATGAGTTCCGGGGCCGGCATCCGCATGGCGTTGTTTGTTTTGCGCTCCGTTACCGCGGGCCTGGCCATCGCTTTCCTGCTGATTCTCGCCCTACCGAACCTGCGCGAGCGGCTGTTGAGCAAGGCGGACAGTCCGCCGGCGACCGCCGCCGGTATCAGCTTTGCCGACGCGGTGGACCGCGCCGCGCCGTCCGTTGTGAGCATCTACACCCAGTCGGTGGAACTGCAGGAAGTGAATCCGCAGATCCAGCGCATTCTCGGGCGTCAGTATGTCGCGCGCTCCCGGCGGGATGTCGGTTCGGGTGTGCTCATCCGCGAAGACGGCTACATCCTGACCAACGACCACGTGGTGAACGAGGTATCGAACATCCAGGTCGCGCTCTGGGATGGCCGTTACGCACCGGCCCAGGTGGTCGGGTCGGACCCGGCAACGGACCTGGCGGTGCTCAAGATTGAGCTCGACGGCCTGCCGGAGGCGCCGCTCAAGCTGGAGGGGCAACCCCGGGTGGGCGACGTGGTGCTGGCCATCGGCAATGCCCTGGGCCTCAGTCACACGGTCACCATGGGCATCGTCAGCGCGACCGGGCGCAATGACCTGCGCGCCCTGCTCTACGAGGACTTCATCCAGACCGATGCAGCGATCAATGCGGGCAACAGCGGCGGCGCCCTGGTCAACGTCAACGGCGAGGTGATCGGCATCAACACGCGCAACCTCGCTCGCGAGGTAGGCGGGCAAAACATCGGCTTCGCGATTCCGATCGCCATCGCCCGGGACGTGATGGCACAGATCATCGACTACGGCTCCGTGCGCCGCGGCTGGCTGGGCGCCAAGCTGGCCGACCTGCCCCTGTCCATGCAGGCGGACGGCAGCGCCGTGCGGCGCGGGATTCGCGTGCTGGACGTCGACCCGGGCGGCCCCGCCTGGAATGCCAGCCTGCGCACCGGGGACATTCTGCTTGCCGTGAACGGGGTGGAGTCGGATGACGCCCGCTCGGTGTTGCTGTCCATCTCGCGCATGGAACCCGGCGCACAGGTCGAGCTGCTGGTGCAGCGGGATGGAAATATTTTCGAAACCTACGCCACCTTGATTCAGCAACCGCCGCTCAGCTAGCGGAAACGCCTGCCTTCTCTGGCTGCGCAAACAGCGCATGCGCTCTTCAGCGACGGCTCCGGCGCATCAGGACGTCAGGTCTTCGGCAGCGTGACGCCCCTCTGTCCCTGATATTTCCCCCCGCGGTCCAGATAGGAGGTTTCGCATTCTTCGTCGGATTCGAAGAACAGGAACTGGGCGACGCCTTCATTGGCATAGATGCGGGCGGGCAGCGGGGTCGTGTTGGAGAACTCCAGGGTGACGTGGCCCTCCCATTCGGGTTCCAGCGGGGTGACGTTGACGATGATGCCGCAGCGCGCGTAGGTGGATTTGCCGAGGCAGATGGTCAGGACGCTGCGCGGAATACGGAAATATTCCACCGTGTGCGCCAGGGCGAAGGAGTTGGGCGGAATGATGCAGGAGTCGCCCTCGAAATCGACAAAACTGTTCTCATCGAAGGCCTTGGGGTCCACCACGGCCGAGTTGATGTTGGTGAAAATCTTGAAATGGTTGGCGCAGCGGCCATCGTAGCCGTAGCTTGAGGTGCCGTAGGAAACCAGCCGCTGGCCGGCTTCGTTGCGCCGGACCTGGCCCGGCTCGAACGGCTCAATCATGCCGTGCTCTTCGGCCATGCGGCGAATCCATCGGTCGGACTTGATGCTCATGTCTGGGGAGTGACTCCGGGTCGGTTAATCAGGTGTCTAACGGTTTTGTACGTTGATCTGCGGCAAATCGAGTTTCAGGTTGCGCTCGCGCAGGGAAAGTTGCGCCGCGGTCTGGCGAGCGAAGTCGATGTAGCTCGCCGCCAGCTCGCCGTCCGGCTCGGCAGCGACGGTCGGGTTACCGTTGTCCAGCGCCTCGCGGATGCGGATGTCCAGCGGCAGCCGGCCGAGCAGCGGAATATCGTATTGCTCCGCCATGCGGTCGCCGCCACCGGTGCCGAAAATCGGCTCCTCGAAGCCGCACTGGCTGCAAATGTGCGTGCTCATGTTTTCCACCACGCCCAGCACAGTGCACGTCCAGCTTGCGGAACATCTGCAGCGCCTTGCGGGCATCCAGCAGCGCAATGTCCTGGGGCGTCGTGACGATTACAGCGCCGGCGACCGGGATCTTCTGCACCAGGGTCAGCTGGATATCGCCGGTGCCCGGCGGCAGGTCGATAATCATGTAGTCCAGCTCGCCCCACTCCGAGTCACCCAGCATCTGCTGCAGCGCGGAAGTCACCATGGGGCCCCGCCAAATCATCGGGTTCTCCTCGTCGACGAGGAAGCCCATGGACATCAGCTTCACGCCGTGCGCATGGTGCGGAATGATCTTGTTGTCACGGGTAGCCGGCGTGCCTTTCACGCCGAGCATGCGCGGAATGCTGGGGCCGTAGATGTCCGCATCCAGCAGGCCCACGCGCGCGCCGTCCCGGGCCAGCGCCAGCGCCAGGTTGACCGCGGTGCTGGACTTGCCCACGCCGCCCTTGCCGGAGGCGACCGCAATGATGTTGCGGATGCCGGCGATGGGCTTAAGCTCCCCCTGCACCTGGTGCGGCAGCACTTTCCAGTCCGCGTTGACGGTGACCTCGGTTGCCAGGCCGGCATCGATCACCGCCTTGCGAACCTGCGCCGCCAGCTCCTCGATAAAACCACCGGCGGCGAATCCCAGGCGCAAGTCAATGGCCGCCCTGTCGCCGTCAACACCGATGCCGCGCACCATGCCGGCGGACACCAGGTCGTTTTCCAGGAACGGGGCTTTGATGCGGGACAGTTGTTCGCGGATGAGGTCTTCGCTTGCGGCGGGCATGAGGGCATTTCCTGGCAGATCGGGTGAGTCGCGCATTGTACCGTTTTCAGATGCTGGCGAAACCGCAGCCGCATGGCCCCGGGCCTATGGAAGCGCGCCGCGCCATGCGATAATGCCAAGTTGAACCGCACGCCGCACGCCATCCCCATGACCGCCCCGGACACCCCGAACAAGAACATGAATCAAAGAAGAATTCTGCTGACCGCCGCCCTGCCCTATGCCAACGGCTCAATCCACCTGGGCCACATGCTGGAATATATCCAGACCGATATCTGGGCGCGTTTCCAGCGGGCGCAGGGCCACGAATGCTATTTTGCCTGGGCGGACGATGCGCACGGCACGCCGATCATGCTCAGCGCCCAGCGCCAGGGCATTACGCCGGAAGCGCTGATCGACCGGATGAATGCCGAGCACCAAAAGGATTTCCGGGACTTCGGGCTGAGCTACGACAATTTCTCGTCGACCAACTCGGACGCCACCCGTGAACTGGTCGGCATGATCTTCGAGCGCCTGCAAGCCGGCAATCACGTGGTGCAAAAAACCATTTCCCAGTTCTTTGATGAGCAGGAAGGCATGTTCCTGCCGGACCGGTTCATCAAGGGCACCTGCCCCAAGTGCAAATCCGAGGACCAGTATGGCGACAGCTGCGAGGTCTGTGGCAGCACCTATGCCCCCACCGACCTGATCGACCCGCGCTCGGCGGTCAGCGGGTCGACCCCCGTGATGCGGGACTCGGAGCACTACTTTGTGCGCCTGGCAGCATTTCGAGGACGGACCTGAAACGCTGGATGGATACCGGCGCGCTGCAGCCGGAGGTGATCAACAAGCTGCAGGAGTGGTTTGTTGACGGTCTGCGCGACTGGGACATCACCCGCGACGCACCCTACTTCGGCTTCAGGATTCCCGGCACGGAAGACAAGTACTTCTATGTCTGGGTCGACGCGCCGGTCGGTTACATGGGCAGCTTCCGCGAACTGTGCGAGGCGCGCGGGCTGGACTTCGACGAATGGTGGAAACCGGATACCGACACCGAGATGTACCACTTTATCGGCAAGGACATCGTGTACTTCCACACGCTGTTCTGGCCGGCGATGCTGATGGGCGCCGGTCTGCGCACACCGACCGCGGTCTATGCGCACGGCTTCCTGACCGTGGACGGCACCAAGATGTCCAAGTCCCGGGGCACCTTCATCATGGCGCGCACCTACCTGGAGCATCTGGACCCGGACGCGCTGCGCTACTACTTCTGCGCCAAGCTCGGCGCCGGCCTGGGGGACATTGACCTGAACCTCGAAGACTTCGTCGCGCGGGTCAATTCGGACCTGGTCGGCAAGGTGGTCAACATTGCCAGCCGCTGCGCCGGGTTTATCCAGCGCGGCTTCGACGGCGAACTCGCCGCGGCGTTACCCGAACCGGAACTCTACGGGCAGCTGCTCGCCGAGCGCGCCGGCCATCGCGGCGGATTTTGAGGGGCGCAACTACCAGTCGGCGATCCGTCGCATCATGGCCCTGGCGGACCAGGCCAACCGCTATATCGACGATCACAAGCCCTGGGTCATGATCAAGGAAGAAGGCCGCGAGGCGGAAGTCCAGGCCGTCTGCACCCAGGGCATCAACCTGTTCCGGGGCCTGATCACCCTGCTGGCGCCCGACCATCCCCTTTACCGCCGCAAAGGCCGCCGCATTCCTGGGCACCGAAGTGGGCTCCTGGGCGGCGCTGGATAAGCCGCTGCTCGGCACCAGGCTGAACGAGTTCCGCCCGCTGCTGCACCGCGTCGACCCGGCCAAAGTCGAGGCGATGGTGGAAGCATCACGGGAATCGCTGCAATCAACGGACGGTAAGCCCGCAGCGGCGGCCAGGCAGCTGGACCTGGCGCCGGAAATCGTCATCGATGATTTCACCCGGGTCGACCTGCGCGTGGCGCGGATCATCAAGGCCGAGGCCGTGCCGGAGGCGGACAAGCTCCTGCAGCTGACCCTCGACCTGGGCGGTGAGACGCGCAATGTTTTTGCCGGGATCAAGAGCGCCTATGACCCGGCCGCACTCGAAGGCCGGCTGACGGTCATGGTCGCCAACCTCAAACCCCGGAAAATGCGCTTTGGGCTCTCCGAGGGCATGGTCCTGGCCGCCGGGGGCGAGAGCGGGCTGTTCCTGCTGTCCCCGGACGAGGGCGCGGAACCCGGCGACCGGGTGAGCTGAGCCACGGGCCGGCGATGACGGAGCACCTGCTCATCCTGGTCAGCACGGTCCTGGCGAACAACTTCGTACTGGTCCGTTTCCTGGGCCTGTGCCCCTTCATGGGCGTGTCCAACAAGCTCGAAGGGGCCATCGGCATGTCCGTGGCCACCGCCTTTGTGCTGACCCTGTCCTCCGTGGCCGGCTACCTGATGCACCAGTACCTGCTGCAGCCGCTGGGGCTGGAATACCTGTCAACCCTGGGCTTCATCCTGGCCATTGCGGTCACCGTGCAGCTGACGGAAATGGTCATGCGCAAGACCTCACCGCTGCTGTACCGGGTGCTGGGCATCTTTCTGCCCCTGATCACCAGCAACTGCGCGGTGCTGGGCGTGGCCCTGCTGAATGTTCAGGAGCAGCACAACCTGCTCCAGTCGGCGCTCTACGGCTTCGGCGCAGCGGCGGGCTTCGGGCTGGTGCTGGTCATGTTTTCCGCCATCCGCGAACGGCTCGCCTTTGCCGATGTGCCGGTGCCCTTCCAGGGCGCTTCGATCGGCCTGGTCACCGCGGGACTGATGGCCCTGGCCTTCATGGGCTTCAACGGCCTGGCCAACCTGTGAGGCGGCGGCCATGCTGACACCGCCTGATCGTTTTTGGCGTGCTGTGCCTGGTCCTCGGTGCCGGGCTGGGCTGGGCTGCGCGGCGGTTTCACGTGGATTCAGACCCGGTGGTTGACCAGATCGACGCGCTGCTGCCGCAAACCCAGTGCGGCCAGTGCAGCTATCCGGGGTGCCGGCCCTACGCAGAGGCCATCGCCAGCGGCGAGGCGGACATCAACCAGTGCCCGCCGGGCGGCGAAGCCGGTATCCGCGCGCTGGCCGACCTGCTGGGCCGCGAGCCGAAACCCCTGAACCCGGAAAACGGCGAAGAAGCCCCCCGCACCGTCGCCCTGATCGACGAGTCCCGCTGCATCGGCTGCACCCTGTGCATCCAGGCCTGCCCGGTGGATGCCATCGTGGGCGCGCCCAAGCTGATGCACACGGTGATCGAATCCGAATGCACCGGCTGCGACCTGTGCCTGCCGCCGTGCCCGGTGGACTGCATTGACATGGTCGTGCCGGAACCGCGCTTCGAAGACTGGCGCAGCCCGATCCCGCTGCGCATGACAGGTACCGCTGGATGAGCCGGGCCGGTGAAATACCCGGCAGGGCCACGGTAGGCCAGAAGCTGCACAGCTTTCACGGCGGCTTGCGGCTGCGGCACAACAAGGCCATTTCCTGCGAACTGGCCCTGACCCGGCCACCCATCCCCCGCGAGCTGGTCATTCCGCTGTTGCAGCACCGTGGCGAACTTGCCGAGCCGCGGGTGCGCCCGGGAGAGCCGGTGCTCAAGGGCCAGCTGATCGGCGAGGCAACGGGCCGCGGCGCGCACGTGCATGCCTCCACCTCCGGCATCGTGTACGCCATCGAGGACCGGCAAATGGCGCACAGCACCGGGCAAACCGGCCCCTGCGTTGTCCTGCGCCCTGACGGGGAGGACCGCTGGTGCGAACGCAGGCCGCTGGACAACTGGCAGCAGGCGCCGCGGGAAATCCTGCGCGCGCAGATCCGGCGGGCCGGGATCGTGGGCCTGGGGGGCGCGGTCTTCCCCACGGACCTCAAGGCGCAGGTGCAAAGCCCGGCGCGAATCCACACCCTCATCCTGAACGGTGCGGAATGCGAACCCTACATCTCCTGTGACGAGATGCTGATGCGCGAAGCGCCTCTGGACATCGTGGAAGGAGCCGTGATGCTGGCGCACGCGGTGGGCGCGGAACATATCGTTATTGCCATCGAAGACCAGATGGGCGCGGTCAGCAACGCTTTGCAGGCGGCGATACGAAAAGCCGGTGCGACCGGGGTCCAGGTAATCAAGATCCCCAAGCTCTACCCGGAGGGCGGCGAGCGGCAGCTGGTGCAGACCCTGACCGGACAGGAGGTACCGGAAGGCGGCTTTCCGCAGGACCTCGGCCTGCTGGTGCAGAACGTGGCCACCGCCGCGGCGGTGCGGCACGCGGTGCTCGAAGGCACAGCGCTGGTCGAACGCATTGTTACCGTGACCGGCAACGGCGTTGAGACGCCGCGCAATTTTCTTGCGCTGATCGGCACGCCGGTCTCCCACCTGGTGGCGATGGCCGGCGGCTACCGAAAGAACGTGGCGCGGCTGGTGATCGGCGGACCGATGATGGGCTACGCATTGCGCAGCGATGACGAGCCGGTGGTCAAGGCCACCAATTGCCTGCTGGCCCTCAGCGAAGACGATGTCCGCACGTCACAGGCGGAGATGCCGTGCATCCGCTGCGGTGAGTGCGCACGGGTCTGTCCAGCCCGGCTCATGCCCCAGGAGCTGCACTTCCAGATTCGCGGCAAGCAGTGGGACGCGGTTGCAGAACTGGGCCTGGAAGCCTGCATTGATTGCGGCTGCTGCGACTTTGTCTGTCCCAGCCACATCCCGCTGGTGAGCTGGTTCCGCTATGCGAAAGGCGAAACCCGCCTGCAGTCCAGGGAGCGCGCGGCGGCCGAGCATGCGCGCCAGCGTTTCGAGGCGCGTGCTTCGCGGCTGGAACGGGCGCAGCAGGAAAAAGCCGAGCGCCTGGCGCGACGCAAGCAGAAACTCCGCGACGACGCGGGCCGCAAGCAGCAAATCGAAGCGGCGCTGCAGCGGGCCGGGGCAGCGCAGCGCACCGGGCAGGCAGAGGCCGGGACCCCATCCGCAAAAGACGGGGAAAAGACCCCGTGACGCGCAGCTTTACGCCGGCAGCGGCGCCGCACATTCCCGCGCAGACCACGGTTCGCGGGGTGATGCTGCAGGTGCTGCTGGCCCTGGCGCCGGCCATCGTGGCGTACGTGTTCTATTTCGGTCCGGGCGTGCTGGTGCAGATCATCCTGGCCAGCGCTTTTGCACTGGTTCTCGAGGCGCTGATGCTGCGTCTGCGCGGCCGGCCCCTGGGGCCGTTCCTGGGTGACTACAGCGCGGTGGTAACGGCGGTGTTGTTTGCCCTGTGCATTCCGCCGCTGGCGCCCTGGTGGATAGCCCTGGTGGCCATGATCTTCGCGATCATCGTCGCCAAGCACCTGTTCGGCGGCCTGGGCAACAACATCTTCAACCCGGCCATGGTCGGCTACGTGGTCGTGCTGATCAGTTTTCCCCAGGAAATGACCCAATGGTTGCTGCCGCGGGAGCTGGCGGGATGGACCCCGGGGCTATTGGCCAGTCTCGAGACGATTTTCACCGGCACGCTGCAGGTTCCTGCAGCGCCGGGGGCTGTCGACGGCATTACCGGGGCAACACCGCTGGACACCGTCAAGACCGGCCTGGCCCAGGGCCTGCCCGTGCCGGACATCCGCTCGCAGGCGATTTTCGGCGCCTTCGGGGGACTCGGCTGGGAGTGGATCGCCGGCTGGTACCTTGTCGGCGGGCTGTTCCTGCTGTACCGCCGCGTCATCAGCTGGCAGGTCCCGGTCGCGACGCTGGGCGCGGCGACCGCGGTGGGCCTGGGCGCCTGGTTGCTGGACCCGTCGACCAACCCGCAGCCCCTCGCAGCAGATCTTTTCCGGTGGTCTCATGCTGGCAGCATTTTTCATCGCCACCGACCCGGTCAGCGGCTGCGCCAGCCCGCGCGGGCGCCTGATTTTTGGCGCGGGAGTGGGCATCATCACGCTGGTCATCCGGCGCTGGGGCGGTTACCCGGACGGCATCGCCTTTGCCGTGCTGCTGATGAACTCCGCTGCACCGCTGATCGACCGCTACACGCGCCCGCGGGTCTACGGACGCTAGGCCGGCGATGAGCGAGACGACCACAACCCCGCCCTGGCGCGCCGGCCTGCTGCTGGCCGCCATGGCGCTGATCGGGGTGGGCCTGCTGGCCGCGGTCAACGACATGACCCGTGAGCGTATCGCGGCGCAGGAGCGCCAACAGCTGCTTGACCAGCTGGGCCAGGTATTGCCGGCCGACCGTTACGACAATGACCTGCTGCAGGATGTGGTCAACATCGAGGGTCAGCAGGCGCTCGGGCTAAAACAGGCGGCGCGCGTGTACCGGGCCCGGCGTGGCGGGGAACCGGTTGCCGTGATCATGGAAGTCATCGCCCCGAACGGGTACAACGGGGATATCGCCCTGCTGGTCGGCATTGATACCGGCGGCAGGGTGACCGGCGCCCGCGTGTTGCGACATCGCGAGACACCGGGCCTGGGCGACCCGATCGAAAAGCGCCGCAGCGACTGGATTGACGGTTTCCAGGGGCGCGCCCTGGGCGATCCGCCGGCGGCGCGATGGACGGTAAAAAAGGACGGCGGCGACTTTGACCAGTTCACCGGCGCCACGATCACGCCGCGAGCCGTGGTGACCGCGATTGCCCGGGCCCTGGCGTATTTTGAAAGCCACCAGGCGGAATTGTTCGAAATGCAGAGTGAAGGAGTAGCTGACCATGAGCCAGGCTGATCAAGCCGCTGACCGGCACACTGACCAATCCGCTGTCCGGCGCGCCGCGCTGGGCGAGGTGTTCTACGACGCCTTCTGGCGCCAGAACACCGGCCTGGTGGTGCTGCTGGGCCTGTGCCCCCTGCTGGCCGTGTCCGGAACCGTCGTCAATGCGCTGGGCCTGGGCCTGGCCACCACGCTGACCCTGGCGGCATCCAACCTGTGCGTGTCCCTGACCCGCGGCCTGCTGCGGCCGGAGATCCGCATTCCGGCCTTTGTCCTGATCATCGCCTCGGTGGTGACGGTCATCGAACTCCTGATGCGCGCCTACCTGTTTGAGCTTTACCAGGTCCTGGGAATTTTCATTCCCCTGATCGTGACCAACTGCGCGATTATCGGGCGGGCCGAAGCCTTTGCCTCGCGCAACGGACCGCTCGCGTCCCTGACCGACGGTGTCGCCACCGGATTGGGCTTTTGCCTGACCCTGGTGTTGCTGGGCGCGATACGCGAGCTGGTCGGCCAGGGCACCCTGCTGGCTGATGCACAGCTGCTGGTTGGCGAATGGGGCCGTGAACTGACCCTGCACCTGATTCCCAACCACCCCGGCTTCCTGCTGGCCATGTTGCCCCCGGGCGCTTTCATTGCGCTGGGCCTGCTGGTTGCGGCACGCAATGCCTGGCAGCAACGCCGGCAACGCGCCCCGCAACCGCGCCTGGTTCCAGCGACCGAAAGCTGAGCACGGGATTATGCTGAAAGCGGATCGAGAGGAGTTTTTCCGGCGCCTGCGCGCGCACAACCCCCATCCGACCACCGAGCTGGAATACGACACGCCTTTCGAACTGTTGATTGCCGTGATCCTGTCAGCCCAGTCCACGGACGTGGGGGTCAACAAGGCGACCCGGAAACTGTTCCCCGTCGCCACGGACGCCACGGGCGATCCTGGACCTGGGTGTCGACGGCCTCAAGCGCCACATCCGCACGCTGGGCCTGTTCAATGCCAAGGCGGAGAACATCATCAAGACCTGCGCCATCATCGAGACGCAGTACGGTGGCGAGATTCCGCGGCAACGCGAGGCTCTGGAGGCATTGCCGGGCGTCGGGCGCAAGACCGCCAACGTGGTGCTCAACACGGCCTTCGGCGAACCCACCATGGCGGTAGACACGCACATTTTCCGGGTCGCCAACCGCACCGGCCTGGCGCTGGGCAAGACACCCCTGGCCGTGGAAAAGAAGCTGCTGAAAAGTGTTCCGGAGGAATATCTGCAGGATGCGCACCACTGGCTGATCCTGCTGGGGCGCTATACCTGCCTGGCGCGCAAACCTAAATGCCGGGAGTGCATCGTTGCGGACCTGTGCCGGGAAGGCCGCAAGGGCACCTTTGTCTAAAACACGGGCGCTCTTCCTGCAATAAGCCGGGCCTGTCGAAACCCGCCACGGTATTTTTTTTCAGACGCCTGTAATATTTTTCGCCGGAGCACGGTCTTAGTGTCCGAACCTGCCAATTGCACCTTCGGACAGAACCACCTAGTCTCTGGAGCCTTGCAGGATCAACGGACACCCGCGAAGGCGACTTTGCCAGACCCGGGCCCGTAAACGAAGCGCGTTGCCTGACGTGCCCATTGATGCGCCATCAGCGCGATAGTGAAACGGGCCCCGAGGCCCACCACAAACCTTTGGAGGTTTATATTAAATGGCTATGAAAAAGACTCTGATCAAACCCGTCGCCGCTGTTGCCGGCGTTGCATTTGTTTCTTCCCTGGCGCTGAGCACCACGGCCGCCGCTGACAACGTTTTCGAACTGTCTGACCTGGACACGGGCTACATGCTGGCCGGTGACGAGGACAAGGACGAAGAAGGCAAGTGCGGCGAAGGCAAATGCGGCACCGATGCCGAGAAAGGCGAAGAAGGCAGCTGCGGCACCGATGGTGAGAAAGGCGAAGAAGGCAGCTGCGGCAGCGACGGCGAGAAAGGCGAGGAAGGCAAATGTGGCGAGGGCAAGTGCGGCAGCTGATCGCTTCCCACTGAGCTTCTCACAGGAGTTATCCCCGTGAGTCACCAACCCCTCCCCATCCAGGGAACGGGTCTTGGACTGAGGCGGGCCCTGCTGGGCCCGCTTCAGGACACCGACCCCGACCTGCTCCAGGCCAGCATCGACTTCATGGAAGTGGCCCCGGAGAACTGGATCGGCGTCGGGGGACGCCGGGGCCGGCAGTTGCGCGCGTTTACCGAGCGGTTTCCGTTTGTGTGCCACGGTCTGTCCCTGTCCATCGGCGGCCCGGCGCCGCTTGATGAGACCCTGCTGCGCAAGATCAAGAACTTTCTCGACACCCACGGTATTCATTACTACACCGAACACCTCAGCTACTGCTCCGATGCCGGTCACCTCTACGACCTGATGCCCATCCCCTTCACGGCCGAGGCCGTGGACTACGTGAGCGGGCGCATCCGGCGCACCCAGGACATCCTCGAACGCCGCATCGGCATTGAAAACGTCTCGTATTACGCGGCGCCCGGGGCGGAAATGAGCGAACTCGAATTTATCAACGCGGTGGTTGAAGCAGCCGACTGCGACCTGCTGCTGGACGTGAATAATATTTACGTCAACAGCATCAACCACGCCTATGACCCGGTGGCTTTTCTCGAAGCCATGCCCGGCGACCGGGTGGTCTACGGCCACATTGCCGGGCATTACAAGGAAGCCGAAGACCTGCGCGTCGATACCCACGGCGCTGCCGTGATCGACCCGGTATGGGAGCTGCTCGCGCGGGCCTATGCGCTGTTTGGCGTCTACCCGACGCTGCTGGAGCGGGATTTTAATTTCCCGCCGGTTCCCGAACTGCTGGCCGAAGCCGGGCAGATCCGTGAACTGCAAGCCACCGCCGCTACCCTGTCCCCACCCTCCCGCCGACATGGCTGACCGGCTCAGGTCGCTGCAGGAAGGGTTCGCCGCGCACATCAGGAACCCGGACCAGCATCCGGCGCCGGCCGGCGTGGAAGAGCGCCGCATGGCCATCTACCGCAACCTGTTTTTCCGCAACCTGAGCAACTTCATCGCCAAGAGCTTTCCGGTGCTGCGACGGCTGTACAGCGACGACGACTGGCAGGCGCTGATCCGGGACTTCTACGCCGTCCACCCGTGCCACACGCCGCTGTTCCCGGAAATTCCCCGGGAGTTTCTCCAGTACCTGCAGGACCGGCGGGACCGGCATCCGGAAGACCGCCCGTTCATTCTCGAACTGGCCCACTACGAGTGGGTGGAGATCGCGCTGGACCTGGATGAGCGTGAACTGGACGAGGTGCCGGCAGATCCGGATGGCGACCTGCTGCACGAAATACCGGTCCTGTCCCCGCTGGCCTGGGCGCTGAGCTACCGTTTTCCGGTGCACCGGCTGCGGCCGGACCACCAGCCCACGGAACCCCCGCAGGAACCTACCCACCTGCTGGTCTACCGCCGCCGCGACGACCGGGTGAAATTTATGCAGCTCAACGGCGTCACCGCGCGCATGATCGAATTAATGAAAGAAGATCGCGCTTTGACGGGTCTTGATCTCCTGAACACCGTCGCCACAGAGCTTGCCCATCCGCAGCCGGAAAAGGTCATCGAGGCCGGCGCCGGTGTTCTGCAGGATCTCGCCGCGCGGGACATCATTCTCGGCACCCGGCAACCATAAACCGGCCGCCGCCAATACGAGTTAGCGAAGGACCTGAACCATGCTGAATTTCTATGACGGACTGAGCGCCCGCCTGCGCACGATCGGCGACTGGATCTGGCCCCTGGGGCTGCGCCTGATCATGTTCTGGGAATTCTGGGAGGCCGGGATCGCCAAGTACCGCGGCGAAAACTGGTTTGCCAGCATCCCCTGGGCCGACTGGCAGAAAGGGTTTCCGCAGCCGGTGGCCGGCCTGGGAAATGACCTGAACTGGACCCTGGCGACCTGGGGTGAGCTGGTGTTCGCCGTCATGCTGCTGCTGGGCCTGTTCACGCGCTTTGCCGCCATCTCGCTGATCGTCATCACCGGGGTGGCCACCGCTGCTGTGCACTGGCCCGCGGACTACGCCAACCTTGGTGAACTCTGGCAGGGCTACGTGATTACCGCCGATGGCTTTGGCAATTACAAGCTGCCCCTGCTGTTTATCCTGATGCTCCTGCCGCTGGTGTTCCACGGCGGCGGCAAGCTGAGCCTGGACCACCTGCTGGTCAGCCTGCGGGGCGCCAACGACCGCCTGGATGACCGGATCGGCGGCACCCAGTGCCTGGGCATCGGCCTGTTCGTGCTGTCCATGGCGGTGATCTGGGTGGAGCCGCTGTGGGGCGGCGCCCTGCTCGGCGTGTCCGTACTGCTCGTGCTGCTGCCCCAGTTCATGGGCAACCCGCTGCGCCCGGACTTTTAAGCGCTCCGGCGGACCGGCAAATCAGCGGGCTGTCGTCGACGGCTCCGGGCCGGACACCGCCACGAACGGCGACGGCAGCGGGCGCAGCGTGAAACCGGCAGCCTCCAGCAGCGCCAGCAGCCCGTTTTCACCGGGCAGGTGCAACGCACCTACCGCCATGAAGGTGCAGCCCTCGGCCAGCCACGGCAGCGCCGTGGCCAGCATGCGGTGATTGCGCGCATCGACACCCTCGCTCAGGAAATAGCGCCGGGTCTGCGGGCTCAGGCCGTCCATCTGGGCCTCCGAGAGTTCCGCCAGCTCAGCCAGGCTGCCCTCGAGATAGGTGGTGACCAGTTGCTCGTGGAGCGCGGCAACCCGGTCCTGGTCGGCGAGCGCCTGGTCCAGTAATTCCAGTTGCTGCTCTGCGGACATCGAATCAAGAAAATCGAGCTGTTCCTCCAGCGTCTCCAGTCCGATCACCTGCAGCCCGTTGCCCGCGGCGCGCAGGGACAGCTGGAAGTCGAGAAAGATGCCGGTCTTGGGCGGCGGCAGGCTGAGGCTGATGGTCGCGGCCCAGGGTTTCATGCGCCGCAGCTGCCCGGGCGGCGTTCCATAGGCCAGGAAGGCCTCGCTCAGCGCCGCGAAGCGCTCAGGCCCGATCATCAGCTCGAGGCTTTCCCCTTCCGGCAGCTGCATGTAGGCCATCAGCTGCTGCATGGTGGGAATGTTCGGCACGATTTCCATGGCAAAGCGATCGCAGCTGGCGAGGCGCTCGAGAAAACCACCGGTAAACTCCAGCACCCGCGGATCCTCGCTGTGTACCGTACCCAGCAGGTAACCGGAGGGACCGGCCGGCCCGTCCACGGCCCAGAATACATCGTGGGCGGCATCTGCCCCATCCGCATTCGCCGCCGGCTGCAGGAGCAGCAGAAGTAGTATCATGGCCGGCAGGTGTTTTAGTGACTTCAGCATGGCACACTTGGCGGCCAGCGCCGCTTCCCTTTCCGTAAATTCAAGGCTCTTATTATGCCGCTCATCAAGGACCGATTCAGAGGTTTCCTGCCCGTTGTCGTGGACGTCGAAACCGGCGGCTTCAACTGCGCCACGGACGCGCTGCTCGAAATCGCCGCCTGCATCCTCAGGATGGATGACTTTGGGCGGCTGGTCATCGCGGAAACCATCAGCGTCGAGGTGGTGCCGTTCCGCGGGGCGAACATCGACCCGCGGGCGATAGAGTTTACCGGGATCGACCTGGACAGCGCGGAGCGCAAAAAAAATGCGCAGCCGGAACGCGAAGCGTTGCGCCAGATCTGTTCACCGGTGCGCAAGGAAGTCAAAGCCACCGGCTGCCAGCGCGCCGTGCTCGTCGGCCACAACCCGTCCTTCGACCTGGGGTTCCTGAACGCGGCGGTGGAACGCAGCGGCTACCGGCGCAACCCGTTCCACCCCTTCAGCAGCTTCGACACCGCCACGCTGGGTGGCCTGGCATTCGGCCAGACCGTGCTGTCCCGCGCGGCGGAGGCCGCCGGCCTGGAGTGGGATGCCTCCCAGGCCCATTCCGCGGAGTACGACACGGTCAAGACGGCCGAACTGTTCTGCGCCGTGGTAAACCGCTGGAAAATCCTGACGGGCTTCTGACCATTCCCGGCGCCGCCGCGCAGGAACAGTGCCATGACCTTTGTTACGGGTATGCCGTTGCGGCAAAGGCTATAGTTCAAACCTCAGACGAGGGAGTCAACACAATGTCCAACAGCAACTACGGCGTGATGAACGCCATGGTCGATATTCTTACGTCTCCGTCCCGTGCCTGGGACGAGATTCGCGAGCACACCGGCTGGCTCTGGGTTCCCCTGATCCTGGTGATCCTGGTGACCAGCGCGGCGTTCACGTATTTCTACCTGTGGGTGGATTACGACTGGTTCGTGGAGGAGACGATCCGCTCCATGCCGGTGGAGACCCGCGCGGAAGCCGCCCCGGGGGTTCGCCAGTTTCATGAGCCCGGCTTTCAGCATCGGGTCAACCGTGGCGGCCGTGGTGTTCATGACCGTGATAATCAACCTGATCCTCGCAGTCTATTACCTGCTGGTCAGCAAGATCGCCAGCAGCGGCGAGATTCGCTACGGCCAGTGGTTCTCCCTGTCCGTCTGGTCCGGCTTTCCGGGTATTTTCTCGGCGCTGGCCATCTTCGTGGTCATCCTGCTGGCCGATTCAAACCAGGTCGGCCAGACGGAGCTCTCACCCCTGTCCCTCAACGCGCTGTTCATTCAACGCCGAAGCAGGCGATGCCTGGTTTACCTGGGCGAACTCGGTCAACCTGGTGATGTTCTGGTCCATCTTCCTGGCCGGTCTGGGCATTTCCCGCTGGACCGGTTCCTCACTGGTCAAGGGCCTGGTCATCGCGGCGCTGCCCTTCCTGCTGATCTTCGGCATCTGGGCGGCGACGATCTGACAGCGCCATGAAACAGATCCTGATTTTTGCCGTTATCCTCGCGCTGCTGGTGGGGCTTGCCGCTGTACTCCAAGTTCAATCGCGGCGGCGATGTGGACGAGGTGGACATCGAGGCGGCGGCCCTGAAGGTCATCAAGAGCTCGATCCTGGCCTCCGGCACCCTGGCCTACCGCGAGCAGGTGCAGCTGGGTTCCGAGGTTATCGCCCGGGTCACGCAGGTGCATGTCAAGGAGGGGGACCGGGTCACGCAGGGGCGAGCTGCTGATCTCCCTGGAGACGGAAAACCTCTCGGCCCAGCTGGAACAGGCCGACGCCCAGGTGCGCATGCGCGAGATTGCCATCGAGCGGCAACAGCTCATGGTAAAAAACCTCAGCCGCCGCCTGGGTAACCAGCGCGAGCTGCAGCAGCGCCAGCTGGTGGACGAGGACTCGGTGGAAAACCTGCAGATCGAGCTGAGCATGGCCGAGGTCGACCTGGAATCCCAGCAGGAATCCCTGGCCCAGGCCCGCGCCGCGCGCGCCCAGTCTGCGGACCTGCTGTCCAAAACCAGCATCGTCTCGCCGATCGACGGCATCGTGATCCAGGTGGACGTGAAGGCCGGTGAGACCGTGATTGCCGGCACCACCAACCTGCCGGGCTCCACGCTGATGGTGGTGGCGGACACCTCCGAGATGCTCGCCGAGGTGCGCGTTGACGAGGCCGACATCGCCCAGGTGCGGGAAGGTCAGCGCGCCGACATCTACGCGGCCGCGTTTCCGGATACCCCGTTGCAGGGCACGGTGGAGTCCATCGCCACCACTGCCCGCCAGACCCCGGGACAGCAGAGCCTGTCCTTCCTGGTGAAAATCCTGGTCGATGAGCAGGACGCGCTGGAGACCCGCTCCGGCATGAGCGCGCGCGTGGACATCTACACCCAGAGCGCCGAGCAGACCCTGGCGGTGCCGATCCAGGCGGTACGCTACGACGAGGAAATCGACGGCGCCGACAGCGACGCGGAGGATCAGCCCTTCGTGATGCTGTTCGACGACGGCGTGGCGGTGCGCCGCGACGTGGAGATCGGCCTGTCCAGCGACAGCGACCAGGAAATCACCGCCGGCCTGGAGGAGGGGGAGATGGTCATCATTGGCCCCTACCGCGTGCTGCGCAACCTGGATGAGGGCGACCCGGTCAAGATGTCGGAAGACAGCAGCGACAGTGGCGACGGGGCGGATGAGGCCGCCTGAGCCCGCCTGGCGCCCATGAACGAAGCAGCCCCCTTCGACTCGGTCATTCGCTTCCGTAACGTTGCCCGGCGCTATCACATGGGTGACCAGGTCGTGAATGCGCTGGACGGCATTGACCTGGACATCGGCCGCAACGAGTACGTGGCGATCATCGGCGCGTCCGGCTCGGGCAAATCGACCATGATGAACCTGATCGGTTGCCTGGACCGGCCCACCGAGGGCGAGTATTTCCTCAATGACGCCAATGTCGGCGAAATGTCCGAGCTCGAGCTGGCGCGGGTAAGAAACCGGGACATCGGCTTCGTCTTCCAGAGCTTCAACCTGCTGCCGCGCGCCTCCGCCCTGAAAAACGTGCAGCAGCCCCTGGTCTACCGGGGCATCGGCCGCGGCGAGCGCGAAAAGATGGCCGCGCAGGCCCTGGAACGGGTCGGCATGAAAGACCGCATGCACCACCTGCCCAATGAGCTGTCCGGCGGCCAGCGCCAGCGGGTGGCCATATCCCGCGCCCTGGTTGGCAACCCCTCCATACTGCTGGCCGACGAACCGACCGGTAACCTGGACAGCAAGACCACGCGTGAAATCATGATGCTTTTCGACGAACTCCACCGCGAAGGCCAGACCATCATCATGGTGACCCATGAACCGGACGTGGCGGCGCACTGTGAGCGCGTGATCCGCCTGGCCGACGGCCGCGTTGCGGAGGACTACCGGCAGGAAAAACGACCGGGGACCCTGGAGCCGCCCGCCGCCACGCGCGCTGACCCCGGAACGCCCGCCTGATGTTCATGCTCTGGGAAAGCCTCCGCTCGGCGCTGGAATCAATCCGGGCCCACGGTTTCCGCTCCATACTGACCTCCCTGGGCATCATCATCGGGGTCATGTCGGTGATCGCGGTGGTGTCCATCGTCCAGGGCCTGTCCCAGACCGTGAACGCACAGTTTGAAAACCTGGGCTCCAACACCCTGTCCGTGCGCTCCTACACCCCCTTCAAGAAGGCCCTGCAGGGCCAGCGGGCGCGCCTGAGCAACGAGGACATGGAGCTGATTGCCCGGCGCATCGAGGGCATATCCCACATCACCCCGGTGCTGTTTTCCCAGAGCAATTCCCAGGGGCGCATCTCCTTCCGCTCCCAGGAGTCGTTTTCCCAGGTCTACGGCATCGGCCCGGACTGGATGGAAATCAACGGCAGCTTCCCGGAAACCGGCCGGCCGCTGACCCGCGAGGATGATCAGCGCCGGCGGCTGGTATGCCTGATCGGCGTGGACGTGATTGACAACCTGGAATTGCCCGAGGACCCGATCGGCGAGTATTTCCGGGTGAACAACGAGTGGTGCCGGATCATCGGCGTCATGGAGGCGCGGGGCAAGATCTTCGGCTTCTCCCAGGACGATTACGTGATGATGTCCTACGGCACCGCCAGGCGCATGCAGGGGGGCTCCCGTGACCTGGATATCCAGGTGCAGATGACCATCGAGGACATGGATCAGCTGGAGGAGGTGAAAGGCCGGATCCGCCGCTTGCTGCGCCAGGAACACGGCCTGAAAGCCGGCGAGCCGGATGACTTCCGCATCGAAACCTCCGAGCAGCTCACCGAGTCCTTCAACGCGATCATCCAGACCATCACCGCCGCGGTGGGCGGCATCGTGGGGGTCTCGCTGCTGGTCGGCGGCATCGGCATCATGAACATCATGCTGGTGTCCGTGACCGAGCGGACGCGGGAAATCGGTATCCTGAAGGCGCTCGGCGCGACCCGGCGTGACATCCTGCTGCAGTTCCTGATCGAGGCGGTCATGCTGTGCCTGGTCGGGGGGCTGATCGGCATCGCCCTGGGCTATGGGCTCGGTGCGCTGGTGGCCACCCTGCTACCGGGCTTTCCACCGGCCTTCGTGCCCACCTGGGCGATCCTGCTGAGCTTTGGGTTCAGCGCCGGTGTGGGTATCGTGTTTGGAATTATTCCGGCCGCCAAGGCTGCCCGACTCGACCCGATCGACGCGCTGCGCTACGAGTAAGGGTGGTCGCTTAATCCGTGCCTTCCGGCGGCGCACCCCAACCACCGCCGCCGGGCGTTTCCACTTCCAGCAACTGCCCCGCCGCCACTTCCAGGGAGACCTTCGGCGCGAGATCCACGCCATCCAGGCGCTGGTGTCCGACGGCGCCCGGTGCGCCGCCCGCCAGGCCCCAGGGCGGAAACAGGCGACGTTCTGAAATGATCGACAGGCTGGCGGGCTCCAGGAACCGGTAAGCGCGCACCACGCCGTCGCCGCCGGCGTGTTGCCCGGCCCCGCCGGAGCCGCGGCGCAGCGCGTAGCGCTCCACGCGCAGCGGATAGTGACGCTCCAGCACCTCGACCGGCGTATTGAGGGTGTTGGTCATGTGGCTGTGGCGCGCGCTGGCGCCGGGACCCGCCGGGCCCGCGCCCATGCCGCCGGCCAGTGTCTCGTAGTAGTCCCAGCCACCTGCGCCCAGGCGGCCCATCGCCAGGTTGTTCATCGTGCCCTGGCTGGCAGCGGGGATCCGGTCCGGCACCGCCCGGGCCAGCGCACCGAGCACCGTGTCAACGATGCGCATGCTGGTTTCCACGTTGCCGGCAGTCACCGCGGCCGGGGCGCGGGCGTTGACCAGGCAGCCCTCCGGCGCATGAATCTGCAGGGGCCGCATGGCCCCGGCGCAGGCCGGAATCTGCGGCGGCAGCAGGCAACGGAACACGTAAAACACCGCCGCCACGGTCACCGGAAAGGGACAGTTCAGATTGCCGGGAACCTGGTCCGCGGTCCCGGTGAAGTCGAAGCTGATCGACTCACCGGACACCTCAAGCTTCACCACGATGGGAATGTCTTCCCGCCCCGCCCCGTCGCTGTCCAGCCGGTCACGGAACTCGAAACTGCCGCTGCCCAGTTCCCGGACGGCAGCCCGGGCCAGGCGCTCAGCGTAATCCTGCAGCGCCGTGCAGCGCATCCGGAAGGTATCGATCCCGGTACCCTGCGCCAGGCTTTCCAGCCGGGTCACACCGAGCTGGCTGGCCGCAGCCTGGGCGCTGAAATCGCCGAAGGCCGCCTCGCCATCACGCAGCTGCGCCAGTAAGCCGTCGAGCACGGGGCGGATCCAGTGACCATCGCGCATGACCAGGGTCGGGGGAATGCGCAGGCCTTCCTGGTCAATGCTGGTGCTCAACGGCATGGACCCCGGCGCCTTGGCGCCGATGTCCGCATGGTGGGCGCGGTTGGCCGCAAAGCCGACCAGCGCGCCATCCAGGAAAGCCGGCGCGATCAGCGTGATGTCCGGCAGATGCGTGCCGCCCTGGAACGGATCGTTGACCGCGACCATGTCACCGGGTGACCAGCGCCGCGAGGCTGCCAGCCCCGCCATCGCGTAGGCCATGCTGCCCAGGTGGACCGGAATATGCGTGGCCTGCCCCAGCAGCGCACCGTCCGCATCGAAGGCGGCGCAGGAATAGTCCAGCCGGTCACGGATGTTGGGCGAGAACGCGCCCCGCCCCAGCACGGCGCCCATTTCTTCGCACAGCGCAGCGACCCGGCTCGAAAACAGGCCCAGTTCGATTCGTGATTCTGCGTTATCGACATCCATGGGTTTCGGTCACCAGCGGTGTGAGCAGCGGTTGATTCTAACAGCGCCGGCGTTTCCGAAAGACGATGGCATGCGTACAATGGGCGCGCCAACGTCTTTCAGGATCTCACCCATGCCCGTCGATGGAAAACTGCTCGAAATTCTCTGCTGCCCCGTATCCCGCCGTCCCCTCACGCGCCTGGACGCCTCGCGCCTGGAGCGGTTGAACCGGGAAATCGAGGCCGGCAAGGCGCTGTATGTTGGCGGCGCAGCGGTGGAGGAAGCGCTGGACGAGGCGCTGGTGACCGAAGACGGCAAGGTCATATATCCGGTCAGTGACGGCATACCGCTGTTGCTGGAAGAAAAAGGCATCGGCACCACCCAGTTCACGGACTTCTGATACCGGCCCAACCCGGCCGGTCCGGACCGCCGGCCCGCATCGTTCAAGGCTCGCCTATACTTGGTCCAAGTCAACCCAGGTGCCGCCCATGTTTCGAGCCGTCCTCGCGCTGCTTTTTCTGACCGTCTCCTTCGTTGCTTCGGCCCAGGAGGAAGACGCCAAGCCCGCCAAAATTTTCACCACGAATGACATTATCAGCGCCCGGGTCGAAGGCCCCTGGCGGACGATCATGCGCTACAAGGATCGCGGCGACAGCTGGCCCGGTGTTTTTAAATACACCGCCGCCGACGGGCAAACGGTGACCATTCCCATTGAAATCACCACGCGCGGCCTGACCCGCCTGGGCGTATGCGAATTCCCGCCGATGCGGTTTGATTTTGACAAGGAAGCCGCCAAGGGAACCGCGTTTCGCGGCGCCGGCAGCCTGAAACTGGTCACCCACTGCATGCCCAACAAGAAGTTTGAGCAGAACACCATCAAGGAATACCTGTCCTACCGGATCTACAACCTGGTGACGGACAAGAGCTTCCGCGTGCAGGGCCTGGACCTGGCCTATGCCTCCGATGCAGATGACGGCAGTCCGATTGAACGTTTCGCCTTCCTGATCGAAGATCCTGACGACGTTGCCAAGCGCAACGACCTGGTCAAACTGGATGCCAACTTCATTGAACCGGGCGATCTCGATCCGCAAGAGACCGGCCGCTTCATGATGTTCCAGTACCTGATCTCAAACCTGGACTGGTCCGTGCTGAGCGGTCGCAAGGACGCCTGCTGTCACAACGCACGGCTGATCGGCGAGGGCGACGGGGTGATTCCGATGTTCAGCATTCCCTACGACCTGGATTCCTCCGGCCTGGTCAACGCGAGCTATGCCTCGCCGCCGGAAGGCCTGCCCGTGCGTAACGTTCGCCAGCGGCTGTACCGGGGATTCTGTATTCAGAATGACGAGATCATGCCGGCACTGGAGGAAATGCGCGCCAGGCGGGCCGACTTTGAAGCCCTGTTCGAGAACGAGGAGCGCCTGGACAAGCGCCAGCGCTCCGACGCACTGAAATTCATGGCCGGGTTTTACGAGGACCTGGCCAGTAGCGAAGACGTGACCGAGCGGCTTATCGACAATTGTCGGGACTGAGCCACAGCTCCTGCTGGGCCAGTTCCGCCTGTTCTTCCTCGGTCAGTTCGGCGATGGCAGCCGGCGCTGACACATCGCCTGCGGCGCTGCGCAGCGTGCGCAGCCGCGCCTGCAGGTACTTGTTGTCCGGATCCTGCGCGATGACCTCTTCCAGGTAGGCAAGCCGGGCGTCCTCCTCTACCGGAAGAACCATGCTCACCCCGTCCGGGTAGTGGGCGATGGCCTGTCCGTTGACCAGTTCCAGGAAGCCCATGTGGCTGCCGTAATAGCCCGCCAGGCCAACGTCATTCAGCACCACCTTGCCGTTGAAGCGCGGCCACACCACGCCCTGGGTCGGCGTGTGGCCGACCACGATGCGCTGCGCGCCGTAGCGCTCGAGGATCGCATCGACCATGGCCATGCGCGTGACCTCCTCGTCCTGGGCCAGTCCGCGGTACCAGAGCGGACCAAACTCATCCTCGATCATGCCCGGCTCGTAGGGGTCGTAGTTCTTCAGCTCCCGGTGCGCCCGGTCGGTGATCTCTTCCAGGTCCAGCTCGCAGTACTTGGCGCTCAATCCGCCGTGCAGGAACAGGGTGTCGTTGATTTTCAGGACCACCGGGTTTTCCAGGACGATATCGCCATACTCACCCCGGGGACTCCAGGCCTGGCGGTGCTCCACCCAGCCCAGCGGGTAGTCCTGGTTCCATTCCACCCGGAATGCCTCCTGGTCCATCGCCGCGAAGGCTTCCGGATCGCGCCCCCTGATTACCTTCAGGTAATGCTCCCACTGCGCCTCCTGCAGACGCGCGGAGTTTCTGCCCTGGAAGGCCTCAAATTCGCCGGGCGTCACGTAACGCAGGTCGCCGTAGACCTGCATCGCATCATGGTTGCCGATCAGCGTGTGGACACGACCACCCGCCTTTTTGGCCTGTTTCTTGAGCTGCTCGAGGTGGTCCATGATGCGGCGCGTATCCGGGCCGCGATCGGGAATGTCGCCGGTCTGGACCAGGTGGGTGGCGCCCCCGGTCCAGTCGGCATCCTCGTCCACCAGGCCTGCGGCCTGGAGCACGCTGATGTACTGGCCGTAATCGCCGTGGATATCGCCGATGGCAATGACCCGGTCGACGCCGGTCCAGGTGTAGTCGTCCACCTCGCGCGCCTTGGCGTTGGCCAGCATGGGCGCCACGATAAGGCCGGCGGCCAGGATCATTCGAATTAGAAACGGGTTCATCATGATTCCAGTTACCTCTTGTGCCTGCGCAAGCTCACCTGTCGTTTACAGCATAACCGATTGGCACAAAATGCTGGCAGGGCGCTAGCGCAGGCTGCTGAACGGCAGGTAGGTCAGCCGGTCGCCGCGAGCGACCGCCTGGCCCGGCGCCTGGACGGCCAGGCCGCTGGCCCAGCAGCTCGACAGCAGCACCCCGCTGCTCTGGTTTGGATACTGCTCAAGACTGCCGCCCTCGAGGCGCACGCGGTGATAAACCGCCCGCGACTCGCCCGCGCAGGCAAAGCCCGCCGGCGCCTCCAGGGCAGGAGGCCGCACCTGCACCACGCCCTGGGAGGCCAGCAGAAACGGACGCGCGATGACCAGGCAGGTCACCAGCGCCGATGCCGGGTTGCCGGGCAAGCCGATAAACGGCGTATCCCTGACCCGGCCGAAGGCCAGCGGCTTGCCGGGCTTCATGGCGATTTTCCACAGCCCCAGCTCACCCAGCGAGCGCACCACGTCCTTGATGTGGTCTTCCTCACCGACCGAGACGCCGCCGGAGGAAATGATCACGTCCGCGCGCTGCGCCGCCTGCTCAAGGCAATCGCGAATACGCCCCGGCTGATCCGGAACGATGCCCAGGTCAACGGACCTCGCATCCCCAGTCCTGCAACAGGCCCAGCAGCATGGGCCGGTTGCTGTTGTAAATCTGCCCCGGGCCCAACGGCTCGCCCGGCTCGCGCAGCTCATCACCATTGGACAGCACCGCCACGCGCAGGCGACGCAGGACCTTGACAGAGCCCTGCCCCAGGGAGGCGAGCAGGCCCAGTTCCTGGGCCCGCAGGCGGGTGCCGGCCGGGATAACCGCCTGCCCGGCAGTCATGTCCTGGCCGCGCGGCCGGATGTTGGCGCCGGGCGCCGGCAACGGCTCGATCAGGACACCCGCGTCGCCCGCCGTGCAATGCTCCTGCATGACCACCGTGTCGGCCCCGGCGGGAATCTCGCTGCCGGTAAACAGCCGCGCCGCCGTGCCCGGCTGGAGCACGCCCGGCACCGAGCCGGCGGGAATACGGGCGCTCACCGGCAACGCTACATCGGGCCCCTGCCAATCGGCGTGGCGCAGGGCGTAACCGTCCATCGCGCTGTTGTCCGCCGGCGGCACATCCAGGCCGGCGGTGATCGGGGCGGCTGTGACGCGGCCCCGGGCCGCCTCCAGGGATACGGTATCCGTCTTCGAAACCGGCCGCGCCGCGGCCAGCAGCTGATCAATGGCTTCCTGGACGCTGAGCATCAGCTTGACGTGACTGCGGAGGTCTGGCCCACGAAGTTGCACGGCCGGTGGCTCGCATCCAGCTGTTCATGCAGGATGCCCTGCCAGCCGGTCCGGCAGGCGCCGGTGGAGCCGGGCAGGCAGAAGACCATGGTCCGGTTGGCCAGGCCGGCGACGGCGCGGGACTGGATTGTGGAGGTGCCAACATCGCTGAGCGACAGTTGCCGGAACAGTTCACCAAAACCATCCACGGCGCGGTCAAAAAGCGGCGCCAGTGCCTCGGGTGTTGAATCCCGGGCGGTCATACCGGTGCCCCCGGTGGTGACCACCACGTGGATGTCCGGGTCGGCGATCCACGCGGACACAATGGCGCGCATCTGGTACACATCGTCGGGGCACAGCTGCCGGTCCGCCAGCCGGTGGCCGTCCGCTTCCAGCAGTTCCACCAGGGCATCCCCGGAGGTGTCGTTGGCGAAGGTGCGCGTGTCGGAGACCGTCAATACGGCAATGTTGAGCGGGATAAAGGGCGTGTTGTCGTGGGCCATGTTCAATACGTTCCTGGCGGGGGACCCGCATGATCCCGTTTGCGGGCCCGCAGGGTCAAGGGGGATAAGCAGGCGCATCCCGTGTAAAATTCGAAGCCTGCCGGCTGTGGGCCGGGCTGATCCTCTAAACTCACTGCAAGCGATAGGGAAAGGGAGTTCTGCATGGCGTTAATCACGCTGGCCAGCTTGATGGGTGGACTCGTCCTGCTGGTCGCCGGGGGCGAGGCGGTGGTGAGGAGCTCGGCGCTGCTGGGCTTGCGCTTCGGCCTGTCGGCGCTTGCCACGGGGCTGACGATCGTCGCCTTTGGCACCAGCGCGCCGGAGCTGGTGGTTAACCTGCACGCCGCCGCCATGGGCGCCACGGACCTGGCGGTCGGTAACGTGGTCGGCTCCAACATCGCCAATATCGGCCTGGTGCTGGGTATATCGGCGATGGTCAGGCCCCTGCAAATGAACATTGGTGTCATCCGCAAGGACATCATGATCATGATTTTCTCCGGGCTGCTGGCGGCCTTTTTTCTCGCCACCGATTCCATGAACCGCACCGAGGGCGCCTTCCTGGTGTTCCTTATCGTGCTCTACACGATCTACAACATCCGCGCGGCGCGCAACGCCCGGCCCGAATCGAAGGCCAGTTTCGAGGCCGCCATGAGCCACAAGGACTGGGGACTCGGTATTGACCTGCTGGTCCTGGTCCTCGGCCTGGGTGCGCTGGTGGGCGGCGCCCAGCTGTTTGTCCATGGCGCCGTGGACCTGGCCGCGTCGCTGGGGGTCTCCAATGCGGTCATCGGGCTCACGGTCGTGGCGGTAGGCACCAGCCTGCCGGAACTGGCAACCACCGCCATCGCTGCCTACCGCGGCCACGGCGCGATGGCGATCGGCAACGTGGTCGGCTCGAACATCTTCAATATTCTCAGCGTGCTGGGACTGACCTCGGTGATCTACCCGGTCAGCCGCGGCGATATCAGCGTGGTGGACCTGGCCATGTTCCTGGTCTCTGCCTGCGTCCTGGGACGGTTCATCAGCACCGGTTCATGCATGAACCGCTGGGAAGGCGCCGTGCTCTTTATCGGCTACATCGCCTACATGGGCTGGCGTCTCACGTGATGTCCACAGCCTCACGGTTGGATGCCCGATGATTCTCGGCAAAAAGGTTGCGCTGGTCATGCCGGCGTTTCGCGCGGAGAAAACCCTCGAGGCGACCTGGAACGATGTGCCGAAGGAGATCGTCGATTTCGCCCTGCTGGTCGATGACGCCAGTGACGATGAGACGGTGAAACTGGCGGAGCAACTTGGCATCAACGTGGTGGTTCACGAAAAAAACCTGGGCTATGGCGCCAACCAGAAGACCTGCTACGCAACCGCCCTGGGCTATGAGCCCGATATCGTGGTGATGCTGCACCCTGACTACCAGTACGACCCGCGGCTGCTGGGCCCGATGGTCAGCATGATTGCCTCCGGCGTGTACCAGGTGGTCATCGGCTCGCGAATACTCGGTGGCGGCGCGCTGGAAGGCGGCATGCCCCTGTGGAAGTACGTGGCCAACCGGGCCCTGACCCTGACCCAGAACCTGCTGCTCGGCGCCAAGCTCTCCGAGTACCACACCGGTTACCGCGCGTTTTCCGCCGAGTACCTGAAGAGCACGCGCTGGCAGCAGAACTCCGATGACTTCGTGTTCGACAACCAGATGCTGACCCAGGCGATTCTCGCGGGCTTTGAGGTGGGCGAAATTTCCGTTCCGACCCGCTATTTCGAGGAAGCCAGTTCCATCAATCTGCGCCGCTCGATTCGCTACGGCTTCGGCGTGCTGGGCATGTCCGTGCTGGGCTTTTTGCACCGCTCCGGACTCTACCGCCGCACGGAATTTACCCGGCTCGATACGGACCGCGATCCGCGCTGATGGCCCTGCCGCCCTGGCTAGAGCGACTGTCGACCCGCGAACACCTGTCCCGGGAACTGGTCACTTTCCTGTTGCACTGCCTGACCGGCGTGGTGGTCGTCGCGGCGCATTACCTGTGCATGTGGGCATTGATAAAGCTCGGCATGCCCCGGGTCGCCGCGACCTCGGTGGGCTTTATGGCCGGCGCCGCCACCCGCTTCTACCTCTCCTATCACCACGTGTTTGACCCGGCCGCCACGGTGCCGCGGGCCAGCCTGCGCTTCCTGGTGGCGCTGGCGATCCAGTTCCTGTTCAACGCCGGAATCTTCGCCCTGCTGATTTACCTGACGGTGCCGACATGGCCGGCGCAGGTAGCGACCACGGCGCTGCTGACCCTGTTCAATTACCTGATGTACCGGATCTGGGTGTTCCGCTAGGGCGTTTGAAGGCAACCAGGGCCTCATCCTCGAAGGTGGGCTGGCCAAACTGTTCGATCAGTTTCTCGCGGCAGTCCATGTAGAACGCGCCGCCGACGAGCGCTTCCGGATTGCCGCGCTGGAAGCCGACAAAGGGTTTGGTCAGCACGACCCAGGACACCGGCGAGGTCTCCTGTACGAGGTCTTCGATGTAGTACATGTTTTTGAACTGGAAGCGCTGGTTTTCCGGCACCTCGCCACGCCGGTCTTGCGTGCAAAAACCATTCAGCATAAGCGGAATGGCGCGCTGCCCGCTGCGGCGCTCCCATTCCGGGGCGCCCCAGTTATAGGTTTCAAAATAAAACGGCGCCACGGCCAGCCGGCCGCCCCGCCCTTCCGTACCGGCAATTTCGTCCCAGAACGTCGACTGGTGCAGGCGCTCGTGCTGGTAGACCGTTACCGGGTTGGGTCCGGGCTGCAGCGCCCCCTGATAGAGCGAGTGGTTGGTCTGGCTATTGGGCAGGCGCGCCAGCTGCACAAGCGGCGACATGACCAGGTAAATGACCAGCAAACCCCCGCCGGCCATCATCGCCGCGAGCCGCGTGGCATTGCCTTGGCGCGCTGCCACGTTCACCAGGCCGGTCAGGCCCGCAGCCGCGGCCAGCAGCAGAATGGGTAAAAATGGTAGCAGGTAGCGAGCGAAGGTCACCGGATACTGCGCCCATTCCGGCTCGGTAGTGAAGATGGCGAGCACGGTCAGCGCAAGGCCCAGCAGCGCATGGCGGATCAGCGGGTCGCTCTTGATCACGGTGGGCAAGCCCAGCAACGCGAGCATCACGAACACTGCGGTGAGCGGGGCGTTTGTGGTACCAAACCAGGCGTACCAGACTCCGACAAAGGTCTGCAGGCTAAAAGCCGCAGCGCCGGCCTTTGCCGCCAGCGCGCCGCTGTCAGACAGCAACGGCGGCAGAACCAGCACGCCCATGAACAACCCTGTGGCCAGGCCCATGAAGAACAGCCGGCGCAAGGCGAACCAGTCCCTTCGCAGCAGGGCCGTGATTCCCTCGTAAAGCAGCGGCGCGATCAGCAGTGGGCCGGTGATCGGGTGCAGCCAGACGCTGGTGCCGGCGCCAAGGACATAACCGGCGATGCTGCCATAACGGGCTGACTGCCCGATGGATTTTTGCGAATACCAGCGACTGAAACAGTACAGCGCAACGAAAGACAGCAGCAGCGTCAGCGCATAGGGCCGCGCGGTGCGGCTGTAGATGAACAGCATCGGCGAACTGGCGAGCAAGAATACGAAGACCGTCGCCGCAGCCGGCGAAACCCGGGTCCACGCCCAGTAGGTAAAGGCCGGCAGGGTCAACAGGCCGGCCAGCAACATGGGCCAGCGCATGGCGAACTCACTGAGCCCGAACCAGTCAGCCTGGAGGGTGTACAGCAAACCGAGGGGGATGCTGTAGTCCGCGTGACCAAAAGTGGTCAACAGCTCTGACCAGGATTTGCCGGACAGCAACTGGTGCACCGCGTGCCACTCATCGTCCAGCAGCACCTGGTCCCCGAACTGCAGCAGGCGCAGCACACTGCCCGCGAGTACGAAGGCCAGCGCGAATAAAAGCAGCAGTCGGTTATTGAAATGGGCTTGGCGGGTCATGCCTGTTGATCGGCAGCGGGATGCAATGGAGGCAAGAATAACAAGGAATGCGACCTGGGCTGGACAGTTGCTTGCCGCGCGCCGGCTGTCTAGTGGCCGGCGCGGCAGTCAATTCATGGCGCTGCCGCCGAACACACTGGAAACCTGACACAGCTCACGCCTGATTCATGGATTTTCGCGCACACTAGGCGCATCACACTAAAGAAAAATGGAAGCATCATGCGTCTACGAATAACGGTTCTTTTCATGACCCTGCTGGCCAGTGGCCAGCTTCTCGCCCAGCCCCAACCGGGCTGGGTCTTCAGCGTCGACGGCGCCGCGGTGTACCAGGCGGAAGCCGACCTGGATGACGAGGACGGTGCGTTTTCCCTGGATCGATGGTTTGTCGGCGCCAACCTGGACTACCTGTGGACGCCGCGCACGGCCCTCGGCGTCAGCGTGGGTGGTGGCCTGAGCGACTACGATTTCAGCGGCAGCACCGCACTGGGTCCCGGCGAGCCCTGGGGGGCTATCGAAGACTGGCGCGTGTCGCTGGTGTCGCGTTTTGCCATCAACGAGCGCGTCTCCGGCATCATCATTCCGAGCTACCGGGTGAACCGCGAGTCCGGCGCCTCGGCCAGTGATGCCGATACCCTGGGTCTGCTGGCGGGTGTCTCCTGGCGGCTCAGCGATACGCTTACCATCGGCCCGGGTATCGGCGTGTTCGAGCGGCTGGAGGAGAGCACCCAGGTCTTTCCAATCCTCGTCATCGACTGGGACATTACCGAACGCTGGAACCTGTCCACCGGGCAGGGCCTGGCGGCTTCCCAGGGTCCGGGCCTGAACCTGAGCTATACGTTGACTGATAACTGGTCACTCGGCGTCGCCGGCCGCTACGAGCAAATCGACTTCCGCCTGGACAATGACGGCCCGGCGCCCGGCGGTATCGGCCGCGACGAGACCTTTCCCCTGGTGTTCATGGCGGACTGGTCGCCGAAACCCGGCACGCGCCTGAACCTGTTCGTCGGCGGCGAATTCAGCGGCCAACTGGAGCTGGCGGATGCCCAGGGCAACACCCTGGCGACCAGCGACTATGACACCGCCCTGATACTGGGTGCATCGTTTGCTTACCGCTTCTAGGCGACCGTGAGTTTGCCGTTTGCAACCAGTCAGCACGGCGAAAGGCACCGTGTTGCACCATGCGAATGTCAGGGGCCGTTCCCGGCCTCCTCCTCAGCCGCCGTCTCCGGACACATGGCGCCGCCGCAGGCATCGGTCATGAACAGCTCCGCCTCCAGGCGCCAGGCCTTGCCGTCGTGGCGCCACTTGGCGGAATAACGACCCGCTGCGAAGGTTTGCTCCCCGCCGCTTGCGGTTGCCGGTTCGCCCCGCCAGTGACCCTGCTCAAGCGCGATCGGCAGCAGAGCCGAACGTTGCACACAGTCCGGCGTTCGCAGGTACACCATCCGGTCCGGGGAGCTGAAGTCCCCGCGCCAGATATCGAGCTGCGCTGTGCGGCCGATGAATTGATCACTGTCAGTACCCGTCACCAGCAGCACGTCCGGCGCCAGCACATCGCCGATCGGAGCGAGCGATCCGGTCCTGATCGCTTCATTGAATACCTGGCGCTGCGCCAGCAGTGCATCGACATCCGGCCCGTGAGCGCAATCCATGGGCTCCGAGGCCGACGCAACGCCCGCCAGGGAAAGTAACAGGGGCAGCACTGCCAGTCGTGGTTGCATCGTGGATATCCTCTTTATGGGCCGCGAAATGTTAAGCCCGGGCCCCATGGGCAATCACTCTTCACCTGCATGAATGTTGCGGGCCGGGTCCTGTCTACCTGACCGCGATCGGGTTGCCCGGAGATCCGGTCGCACCCTTGAATTTCACCGGCGCGAAGATGAAGGCGAACTCGTACACCTGGTCCGCCGCCAGAGCCGACAGATCGAGATTCTCCATATTGTAGATGCCATGCCTGACCAGCAGCTCCTGGTGCACCGGGTAGGCCTGCATCGGGTTTTCGCTGGGGATGACCTCCACGGACGAGGTATCGGCGCCGGTCATGACAATCTTCTGATCGGCGAGCCACCGCGCCGCATCCATGGTGATTCCCGGCCCGCCGCTGTTGTACTCGTCGTTGTCCACCATCCACAGCTGGCCGTGACCGGTATGGATCAGCACCACGTCACCCTCGCGGATCTCGCTGCCCTGCTGCGCGAGTGCGTTCTGTAAATCCCCGGCCGTGATCGCTTCCCCGACGGCAAGCCGGTTCCCGCCCCGGAAGGCAACCATGTCGATCAGGACACCGCGGGTAAAAATGGCACCTACGTTCTCGACGCCCAGGCGCTCAAGCCCGTAGGGTGTGCCGAAGTCTTCCCGGTTGAAGCCGTTGTAAAAGCGATCCTCACCATCGACGCGGACACCGATGTGGCCGAGGCCATCGAACTGCGTGCCCACCTGCCCGATCTGACCGCTGACCAGCTCGTCGTGGCCGACCAGGTTGTTCTCACCCAGCGGGCCGTGTGTTGGTGAGCCGGGGATGGTCAGGCTGTAATGGCGGCCGGGAAACAGGGGCATACCGGCCTCGTAGTCGCGGCCCAGTTGGTAGACCTGGCCCGTGCGGATCAGCGCCGTGGCCTCCAGCACCTTGGCGCTGGTCAGCCGGTTCGCGGCTCCGCGCTCATCGTCCGGACCCCATTCAGAGGGCCACCATTCGACCCTCAGAGCTTGTTTGCGCCTGTGCAGCGCTTGCACACAACATCAGTGAAAGTACCAATAAGGTCATGCGACGAATGCTCATACGATTTTCCATTGTTTTGAGTTCCGGGCGCTCTGCTGGGTAATTTAACCTCACGTGAGCACAAAGTCCGCCTTCATTTCCTACCAGCTGATCGTTTCCCCGGGGAGCACAGGCGTCGCGGCGGGCAGGCGCCGGGCGTGTGTTTTCTGCTCAAAAGCGAAGCCCAGGGCCAGCAGGCGGGGCTCGCTGAAGGCCGGTCCGAGGAAAGAGATGGTCACCGGCAGGCCGCGGCCGGTGAAGCCGGCAGGCACAACCAGGTCAGGAAAGCCGGTCAGGTTGGCCAGGATCACAGGTGAGCGACCGCTGCCGGGAACAGCATCCGGATCCGGATCCGGATCGACCCGCTCCGGTCGCATGGGGGATGTGGGGTACACCAGCGCGTCGAGGGCCTCGGCTTCCATCAGGCCCCCAATGATCCCGCGAATTAACGGCAGCGCATGGTCACGCACGGCCAGGTACTCGTAGTCATCCAGTTCGCCGCCCTTGTCCTCCTCCATCATGAGCTGCCAGCGACCGGGGTTGGGGATGACGCCGTCGCCCCGGGGTGCGGTAAGGTGCATGGAGCGCTGCACCAGTTCGTTCAGCGACTTGGGATAGTCCGGCCCGGTGCTGGCCAGGTAGTCCGCCACCTGCGCACGAAATTCCCGGTAGCGAAGCGCGCGATAAAACCGTCCGCGCGAGCTGAGCAGCCACTCGGGCAGTTCAACGTCGATCACTTCAGCTCCCGCATCCCGCATGGTCTGCAAGGAGGCCTCGATAATCCAGTCCACTTCAGGGTCAATGCCCATGAAGTCGCGCGCCACGCCGATACGCGCGCCTTCCAGGGCACCGGCGTCGAGAAACGCGGTGTAGTCCGCGGCGAGAAAGCCCTCACTCTGCGCCGTAACGGGGTCTGCCGGGTCAATTCCGGCCAGCACGTTAAGGGAGAGGGCCACGTCGGAAACATTCCGGGCCATGGGTCCGGCCGTGTCAAAGGACAGCGCCAAGGGGATAATGCCGTCCCGGCTGAGCAAGCCCAGCGTGGGTTTCAGACCCACGATGCCATTGGCCGAGGATGGCCCGCGCACGGACCCGCCCGTATCAGTGCCCAGGCCCAGCATGGCGTAACCGGCGGCAATCGCCACGCCGGTGCCGCCGGAGGAGCCGGACGGCGAACGGGACGTGTCATGCGGGTTATAGGTAGGGCCACCGAGTGAGCTCATGTCGTCGCCAGAAGCAAATTCACTCATGTTGACCTTGGCGAGGATGATGGCGCCGGCGTCCAGCAGCTGGCGGGTTAAAAACGCATCATCCGGCGGCAGGGACCCTTCGAGCATGAAAGAGCCGGCCGTGGTCGGCATGCCGGCCGTATCAATATTGTCCTTCAGCACCACCGGGATGCCGTGCAGCGCGGAACGGCGACCGCTGGTCATGCGTTCGCGGTCCAGCGCCCGCGCCTGCTCCAGCGCGTTCTCGTTGAGATACAGCACGGCGTTGACGCCCGGACCGTTGTCGTCATAGGCAGCAATCCGCGCCAGCGAGAGCTCCACCAGTTGTTCCGAGCTCAGCGCACCGGCGTCAATAGCGCGCTGCACATCCGCGATGTTGGCTTCGGTGTAATCCAGGGTTTCCGCAGCCAGCGGCGGCGCACTGAGCATGGCGCCGAGCAGCGCCAGCAGCGTGGTTCTGAGCGAGGGAGGTTGCATAGTCAGCCAATCCGGATAACGGGGATGGCTGAGTCTACCCAATGTCACCGGGTCGCGTCGTGCGCCGCCAATATCATTGGCGCAAGTGGCCCGGGGCCATGCAAGGAGGGGGTAAAAATGGTGCCGGCAAGGTGATTCGAACACCTGACCTACGCATTACGAATGCGTTGCTCTACCAACTGAGCTATGCCGGCACGGTCCGGGAACCGGAAGGGCGCAGAGTATAGGCAAAAGCTCGCTGGCAGACAATACTGCCGGGCATTTTCTGCCGCCCGGACTGTGTGCCGCGTCATTCCCGTTGCTGACTCCGCTCCCGGAAAAATCTGACATCCCCGCGCTGCGGATTGCCCTAGGTCCGCCCCGTCGCTTTCGTCATGCTGATACCCGTCAATCACCAAACGCCAGAAGGCGAAGAGGGAGGGGACCATGCCGCATCAAGGGGGATTCAGTCTGCTGGAGGTGCTGATCAGCAGTGCGCTGCTCGCGACCGCGCTGCTGGGGCTTGCCAGTCTGACACTGCGCGGCATGGAAGATGCGGCGGCCAGCCGCGATGAGCTGGTCGCCGCTATTTTAATCCGCGATATTGCCGGCGCCGTGCTCATATCCGGCCAGCCGGCCGGCCACTTTCCCGCGCCGGGCTTTGCGCAAAGCGAACTTGAACAATGGCAGGAACGTGTCCGCAATGCCCTGCCCGGCGCCCGGGGCGTCGTCTGCCGCGACAGCACACCGGATGATGGCGCTGCCACCCTGCCCGCCTGCGACGGTGCAGGCGCCCTGGTCGGCAAGCTGTTCTGGACCGGGCCGCTGACCGGAGCGCCGGAGCGGCGGGTGCGCGTGCTGGGCTCATGATGCCCCGGTCAGCAGGCTTTACCCTGATCGAGCTGATGGTGGCCCTGGTGCTGGGCACCGTGGTGCTTGCACTGATGCTGCGGCTGACCGGGACCTTTGGCGAAGGGCTGCGGATGCAGCAATCGCTGGGGCTGATCCAGTCCCAGGCGCGCTACGCGGAACAGCAGTTGGCCTCACGTGGCGCAAGCGCCGGCTATCATCCGGCGCCGTGGCTGGGCACGATGCCGGATCCCGTGGGCGGCAGCGTGGAAGCACCGGAGGGCAGCCGCCTGACCCTGCGCCAGTGGTCGCCAAAGAACTGCCTGGGCAATGACAATCCGGTGACCGATGCCACGGGCGCGCCGGAGTTCTACATCCGCGTCAGCGAATGGCGCCTCGCTGCCGGCAACCGCCTGGTTGAAACCTGCCACTACGGCCCGCCGGGCGGCCCGGGAACCCGTCAGCTCAACGCCAGCACACGGGTCGAGCACGTCGAGGCCTTCCGGGTCCAGTTTGCCGAGGACCTGGATGGCGACCGGCAGGCGGACCGCTGGGTGCGCGCAGGCCATTGGACCGATGCGCAGCACGTACTGGGCCTGCGCTTTTCCCTGCTGCTGGCCAGCCCCTTGCGCACCGGCGCGGAACAGCCCGGAGTCATCCAGCTGTTGGGTGAGACGGTCCCCGTCCCGGATGATGGAAGGCTGCGCCTGGCCATCACCCGCACCGTGGCCTTGCAGGGCCGCACCCTGTGAGGCCGGTGACTGCGCATCGTCAACGCGGGGCAACCCTGCTGCTGGGCATGCTGCTGCTTGCCGTGTTCAGCCTGGCCGTGACCACCGCCTGGTCTGACAACCAGTGGCAACTGCGCCTGGGCAAGAACCAGAGCACGGAACAACGCGCGGTCCGGGCCGCCAGCTCGGCCCTGGAGTGGGCGGAAGCCTGGCTGATGAACCTGCCCGGCGACCACCGGCCCGTGACCTGTGTGGCGCCCTGTGGACCCGGTGAAGTCATCCTTGCCCGGGGGCTCGGCCCGGACCAGCCGGAACAGCTTGCTGAAAGCTGGTGGCTAGAACACGGCTACGCGGATGGCTATGAACCGGTCAGCCGCTCGGTCGTGGCCGCGCGGCAGTTGCCGGGCTCACCGGTGGGTCGCTGGCTGATCGAGGAAGTCCATTTCACCGCCGGTGACCCGGCAGATGGCGCCCCGGACACCAGCTATTTCCGGATTCTCGCGCGGGCGGCACGGGCGCCGCAGGGCACGCCGGTGGTTCTGGAAACCATCGTCGCCCGGCCGTGGGGCGCAGTGGACTGGCGAGACGCCCTGCCCCGCAGCGAAGACCGTTTCTGTGGCGACCTCGCCGGCAGCAGCCCCTGTGGCCGCCTCGCCTGGCAGAGACGCCAGTGAACCCGCGTCCGGCCCGCACCGGTTGCCCGCGGCACCGGCCGGGTTTCACCCTGCCTGAAATCCTGGTGGCGCTGCTGATTACCGCGCTGTTGCTCACCCTGGCCCTGCCAGCCTACCGGGACCACCAAACCAGGGTGCAGCGCAGCGAGGCGCTGCTGGCGCTGCAGGCTGCGGGCCAGTGCGCGGCGCGGCAGCGGTTGCAGGGCGCGGACAACGCCTGGGACCGCTGCACGCCGCGCCCGGGCAACCACTACAACTACCTGTTGATTGCTGCAAACGGGGGACCGGAGGAAGGCTTTGAATGGCGGGCGGAGCCGCGCGGCGCGCAGAAAACGGATGCCTGCGGCACCCTGGTGCTGGATCATCTCGGCGCTAAACGTGTGCTGGGCGCGGTGCGCTCACCGCAGGCTTGCTGGGCCGGGCGTTAAATCGTGATGGCTGTGCGCGACCGCGACTGCTGACTGGCGTCCGGCCGCGGAAATCAGGCGCGCAGCTGCAGGCGCAACTCCCGGGGCAGCGCGAACTCCATGTTCTCCGGCGCGCCGTCAATTTCCTGCACCGCCTGGCCGCCCTGCGCGCGCAGGTGTTCGATAACGCCCTGCACCAGGCTCTCGGGCGCGGAGGCGCCGGCGGTGACACCCACGGCGGTGAGACCCTCCAGCCATTCCGGCTGAATGTCTTCGGCACCGTCGATCAGGTATGCCGGAACACCCTGCTTCTCCGCCAGCTCGCGCAGGCGGTTGGAGTTGGAACTGGTTACGGACCCGACCACGAGCACCAGGTCGACTTCCCCGGCCAGGATGCGGACCGCATCCTGGCGGTTCTGCGTCGCATAGCAGATGTCATCGCGGCGCGGTCCAACGATCTCCGGAAAGCGTGCGTTCAGGGCCTCGATAATGGCCTGGGTATCATCCACGGACAGGGTGGTCTGCGTAACGAAGGCCAGGTGCGTGGGATGGCCTACCTCCAGCTTCGCGACATCTTCAATGGACTCGATCAGGTAGATTTTGTTGTTGCCCGGGGGTTCCTTGAGCCACTGGCCCATGGTGCCCTCGACTTCCGGGTGGCCTTCGTGACCGATCAGGATCACGTCGCGACCCTGGCGGCAGTGGCGTGCAACCTCCATATGGACCTTGGTGACCAGGGGACAGGTCGCATCAAAGACTTTCAGATCGCGGGCGCCGGCCTCCTCGCGCACACCCTTGGACACCCCGTGGGCGCTGAAAATCACCGTATTGCCGTCCGGCACCTGCGGCCAGTTCGTCGACAAACACCGCGCCCTTGCGCTCCAGGTCATCGACGACGAATTTGTTGTGGACCACCTCGTGGCGCACGTAGATCGGCGCACCGAACAGCTCCAGCGCGCGCTCGACGATCTCGATCGCACGGTCTACTCCAGCGCAGAAGCCGCGCGGATTGGCCAGCAGCAGTTTCATGTCACCTCTTCTTCGCGTTTTACCTTGCGCTCCGCGAGCATTTCGCGGGCCGCGTCCAGCAACAGGAGAATAATACCGCAGGTGATCGCCGAATCCGCAATATTGAACGCCGGCCAGTGATAGCCGCCGGCGTGCACGTCGATGAAATCGATGACATAGCCGTGACGGAGACGGTCGATCACGTTGCCGATCGCGCCGCCCAGCACCAGGCTCAGGGCCAGCGGCAACAGGCGCTGGTGCCGCTCGGTCTTGAACAGCCAGGACAGCAGAAACACGCTCACCACGAACGCCAGGCCGGTGAAGAACCAGCGCTGCCAGCCGCCGGCGCCGGCCAGGAAGCTGAACGCCGCGCCCGGGTTGTGGGCCAGCCGCCAGTTCAGCCAGGCGGTGACTTCCACCGGCTGAAACATGACCAGCTGTGTGCTGGCCAGGTACTTGGTCCAGGCATCCAGCCCGACCACCGCGGCGGCCAGGAACAGCCAGGCAAAAGTCAGCGGGTTACGCAAGCCGGTATGCAGGGATCGATGAGGCAGCATGGTCAGCCGATGCGCCGCTGCTCGCCGGGACCTTCCACGTTGCTGATGCAGCGTCCGCACAGCTCCGGGTGCTCAGCGCTGGCGCCCACGTCCTCCCGCTGGTGCCAGCAGCGCACGCACTTGGCATGCTCCGAGGGCTTCACCCACAGGGCCACGGGACCCAGCTCGGTCTCGATGTGCTGTGCACCGTCCGGCGCATCGTCCAGCGCGCCGCTTACCGCAGCGGAGGTGATCAGGATGAAGCGCAGCTCGTCGCCCAGCCAGGCCAGGGTCTCACCGGCGGCGCCGTCCGCGTAAATGCCGACCTCGCTGCCCAGCGAAGAACCCACCGCACCGTCCTTGCGCAGCGCTTCGATGGCGCGTGCCACCGCATCGCGCAGCACCATGACCTGCGCCCAGCGCTCGCGCTCCGCAGGATCGTCAAGTTCGAAGAGCCCGTCATACCAGGTCGTCATCAGCACCGATTCCTCGCGCTGGCGGTCGCCATGACAGGGAATCTCGCTCCAGATTTCCTCGGCGGTAAAGCTCAGCACCGGGGCAATCCAGCGCGTGAAGGCCTCGAGGATATGGAACATGGCGGTCTGCGCTGAGCGGCGCTCGTTGCTGTCGCGGCCGGTCGTGTACAACCGGTCCTTGATGATGTCCAGGTAAAACGCGCCCATGTCGACCACGCAGAAGTGGTGCACTTTCTGGTAGATCTGCAAAAACTCGTAGTCATCAAAGGCGCGCTCAATATCGGCCTGCAACCGGTGGGCCTTGTCGACCGCCCAGCGGTCCAGCGGCAACAGGTCCTGCGGCGCCAGGGCGTTTTCCGGTGCGAAGCCGTCCAGGTTGCCCAGCAGGAAGCGCGCCGTGTTGCGGATGCGGCGATAGGCATCGGCGACCCGGTTGAGAATTTCGTCGGAAACGGTCATTTCCTGCCGGTAGTCCGCCGCCGCCACCCACAGGCGCAGGATGTCAGCGCCCAGCCGGTTCATCACCTCCTGCGGCGCCACCACGTTGCCCAGGGACTTGGACATTTTCTTGCCGTCCGCATCAACCACGAAGCCGTGGGTCAGCACGTGGCGATACGGTGCGGCGCCGTGCAGTGCCGTGGAGGTCAGCAGGGAAGACTGGAACCAGCCGCGATGCTGGTCGGAGCCCTCCAGGTACAGCTCGGCCGGGCGATGCAGGTTGTCCCGCTGGTCCAGCACGCAGTAGTGGCTGACACCGGAATCAAACCAGACATCCAGGATGTCGGTCACGCGCTCCCATTGCGCCGGGTCAACACCCAGCCGCTCAAAGATCCGGTCCTCGTACCAGGCATCGACGCCTTCGGCCTCGACGATATCCGCCACGCGATCCATCAGGGCCGTGGTCTCCGGGTGCAGTTCGCCGCTGCCCGGGCGGACAAACAGGGTGATGGGCACGCCCCAGGTGCGCTGCCGGGATATACACCAGTCCGGACGGCCCTCGACCATGCCGCGGATGCGCTCTTCGCCCCAGCCGGGCACCCAGCGCACCTCGCCGATCGCCTCCAGCGCCTGCGCGCGCAGTCCGGCCTGGTCCATGGAGATAAACCACTGCGGGGTGACGCGAAAGGCCGTCGGCGATTTGTGGCGCCAGCAATGCGGGTAGCTGTGCTGGAAGGCCTCGAAGTGCAACAGGCGTCCGTCTTTCTTGAGCTGCTCGATGATCGAATCGTTCGCTTTCCACACGAACTGGCCGCCAAACAATTCGGTGTCTTCCAGGTAAACGCCGTTGGCGCCCACCGGGTTGAGCACCGGCAGGTCGTAAACCCGGCCCACCTGGAAGTCTTCCTCACCGTGGCCCGGCGCCGTGTGCACCGCACCGGTACCCGCGTCCGTGGTCACGTGCTCACCGAGAATCACCGGCACCTGGCGGTCGTAAAAGGGGTGCTGCAGGGCCAGGTGCTCCAGCGCAGCCCCGGTCACCGTGCCCAGTACCTTGCCGTTTTCCAGGCCGACCCGCTCGCTGACCTCGTCCACCAGGTCCTCGGCCAGCACCAGGGCAATCTTCTGGCCCTGCCAGGTCCAGGAGACCAGCGCATAGGACAGCTCGCCGTTCAGCGCCACGGCCTGGTTGGCCGGCAGGGTCCAGGGCGTGGTGGTCCAGATGGGAATGCCCGTCAGGCCGTCAAAGCTGTCGACACCGAAGCGCGCCAGCAGCGCCTCCGGGTCGACCGCGGCAAACAGCACGTCGATCGCCGGGCTGGTCTTGTCCTGGTACTCGATTTCCGCTTCCGCCAGCGCGGAGCCACAGTCAAAGCACCAGTGCACCGGCTTGGCGCCCTGGGTCACATGACCGGCCGCCACGATCCCCGCCAGCGCGCGGATCATGTCCGCCTCGTAGCGGAAATCGCGCGTCGCGTAGGGATGGTCCCACTCGCCGAGCACGCCGAGGCGTTTGAAATCGGTCCGCTGCCGGTCGATCTGTTGACCCGCGTAGTCGCGGCACTTCTGGCGGAACGTCTTCGCGTCCACCTTGTGCCCAACCTTGCCGACCTTTTTCTCCACCTGCAGCTCGATCGGCAGACCATGGCAATCCCAGCCGGGCACATAGGGCGCCTGGTAGCCGGCCAGCAGCCGCGACTTGACCACCATGTCCTTGAGCACCTTGTTCACCGCGTGACCAATGTGGATATCGCCGTTGGCGTAGGGCGGTCCATCGTGCAGCACGAAGCGTGGGCGGCCCTCTGCATGGGCCTGCAGACGGCCATACAGGTCGGTTGCCTCCCACTGCTTAAGCATGGCGGGTTCGCGCTGCGCGAGGTTGGCTTTCATGGGAAAGCCGGTGCGCGGCAGGTTGATGGTGGTCTTGTAATCCATGGGCTTGCTCACTCCAGTGGCGCCGAGGCCAACACGGCCCGGGCGGCACTTGCATCGTTGTTCATTTGTTTCACCAGCGCATCAAGGCTGGCGAAGTCTTCCTCGCCGCGCAGCCTGGCGAGAAAGCGGGTTTCCAGGCGGCGTCCGTACAGGTCGCCGTCAAAATCAAACAGGTGCACCTCCAGCAGCGTCTCACCGCCACCGACCGCGGGCCGCACACCGACGCTGGCGACACCGTCCCGCCAGGGCCCGCCGTCGACACGCGCGCGCACCGCGTACACGCCCTGCAGCGGGATCGATCCCCGCCAGGGCCGGATATTGGCGGTGGGATACCCCAGTGTGCGCCCCAGCTGCTTGCCGCGAATCACGTGGCCGGTCACCGAGTAGGGCCGGCCCAGCAGCAGCGCGGCGCGGTCGAACTCACCCGCGGCCAGGGCGTTACGAATCGCCGTGCTGGAAATCCGCAGATCGCCGTCGGTGACATCGGCAACCGGCGCGACCTCGAATCCGAATTCATGGCCCAGGGCGCGCATCCGCTCCAGGTCGCCTTCCCGGCCCTTGCCGAAACGAAAGTCTTCCCCAATGATGACGACCCGCGCACCCAGCCCGCCGACCAGGATCTGCGCGACAAAATCGTGCGCGCTCATGCCGGCCAGGGCGCCATTAAAACGCAACAACCAGGCCAAATCCACGCCCGCGGCGCCCAGCAAGCGGAGCTTTTCCGCCGGTCCGGTTAAACGTGGGGGCGCATTGGCGGAATCAAACCAGGCGCGGGGCAAAGGCTCAAAACTCACCACGGCCACCGCCTTGTCCCCGGCGGCGAGTTCGCGCGCGCGGGCGATCAGGGCCTGGTGGCCCCGGTGGACACCGTCAAAGTTGCCGATGGCAACGACGCTGGCGGCGCTCAGCCCCCGGTGGTGATGGTCGCGAAAAACGCGCATGACAGTGCCGTTCCCTGCTGTGCTGGCAAGCGGCAAAGTATAGCAAGGGGAAGCCCGGCGGGGCGCCGAAAAGCTGCGACGGTGAAGCGGTCAGCTGCCGCCGCGGGCGAAGTGCGCCGGCCTCAGCCCGGCCGCCAAAGCAACCAGCGCGTAGCACAGCGCGCCGATGCCGATCATGCCGGCAAGATGCAGGGCGCGCATGACGGAGCGCGCGCGGCCCCAGGCTTCCAGCCCGGGGTCCAGCCACAGCAGCAGGCCGGCCATGACAGCGCAGCCGGCGGCCAGGGCCACGGCAAGCCGGAACCAGCCATGGGCCGGCGTATAGATCCCGGCACGACGCAGGCTGCGGTACAGCAAGGCGGCGTTCAGCCATGCCGAGGCCGCGCTGGCGGCAGCCAGGCCCGCATGCGGACCGGCAAAACCAATCTTCAACAGGCTGCCCACGAACAGCAGGTTCAGCACCACGTTCGCGCCCATGGACATCAGGCTGAAGCGCACCGGCGTGACCGTATCCTGGCGCGCGTAGTAGCCCGGCGCCAGGACCTTGATCGCAATGAATGCCGGCAAGCCGGCGGAATAGGCGACCAGGCTCAGGGACGCCATGTGCACGTCCATGGCGCTGAAAGCCCCGTACTGGAACAGGGTCGCGAGGATCGGCTGGGACAGAACCGCCAGGCCAACGGCCGCCGGCAGCGTGATCAGCGCCGCCAGGCGCAGGGCCCAGTCGAGCGTATCCGAGAAGGCCTGCGCAGACTGGCTGGCGTGCTTCCTGGACAGGTTGGGCAGAATCACCGTCGCCAGCGCGATGCCGAACACGCCCAGGGGAAACTCCAGCAGGCGGTCCGAGTAATACAGCCAGGACACGCTGCCGGTCACCAGGAAGGTGGCGATGACGCTGTCCACCAGCAGGTTGACCTGCGCAGCGGAGGAACCGATCAGCGTGGGGATCATCAGGCGGATCACGCGCCGCACACCGCTGTCACGCCAGTTCCAGCGTGGTCTTGGCACCAGCCCCAGGCGCGCAAGCGCCGGCCACTGGAACAGCAGCTGCAAGATGCCCGCCGCCAGCACGCCCCAGGCCAGCGCCATCACCGGCACTTCGAGGCGACCGGCCAGGCCCAGGGCCGCGGCGATCAGCGACAGGTTCAGCAGCACCGGTGTCAGGGCGGGCACCAGGAAGCGGTCAAAGGTGTTGAGGATACCGCCGGCCAGCGCCGTCAGGGAGATGAACAGGATGTAGGGGAACGTGATGCGCAGCATCTGCGTCGCCAGGCCGAATTCGGGCCGGTCTTCCAGCGCCCAGCCGGGCGCAAACACCGCCAGCACCAGCGGCGCGGCGAGGGTGCCCACGGCGGTCAGCGCCAGCAGGACCGCCAGCAGCGCGCCGGCCACGTGGTCGATAAAGTCCTTGAGCGCCCGGCGGTCACCGGCCTCCTCGAGCTCGGACAGCACGGGCACAAAGGCCAGGGAAAAGGACCCTTCGGCAAACAGGCGCCGCATGAAATTGGGAATCTTGAAGGCCAGGAAGAACGCGTCGGTCTCGCCGCTGGCGCCAAACATCCGCGCCAGGACCACGTCGCGCACAAAGCCCATGATGCGGGACAAAATGGTGGCGCCGCCCACCGTGGCCGTGGATTTAAGGAGTGTCACGTTGTCCGGTCCTTTGTTGGGCGCCTGCCGCCTGCCCTGCCATTGCTCCCAAAGGCGTTGACCCGTGGGGGAAATCAAGGGATAATGTGCGGCTTGATTTTTGACCTAGAATTTTGGAGAAATCCGTGGCAAATAGTGTATCAGCACGTAAACGTGCCCGTCAGTCAGAGCGCAACCGCCTGCGTAACGCGAGCCAGCGTTCCGCCATGCGCACCGCTATCAAGAAAGTGGACGCCGCCATCGAAGCCGGCGACAAGAGCGCGGCCGAGACGGCATACAAGGCTGCGGTCCCCTCTATCGACAAGTCCGTCACCAAGGGCCTGATCCACCGCAACAAGGCGGCGCGTCACAAGTCCCGTCTGAACGCGAAAGTTCGCGCGCTCTGACCGACCTGGTTTTTAGAGTTTAAGAAAAAGCCCGGCTACAAGCCGGGCTTTTTTGTGGCTGTTTCAGGGCATTAACCATCGAGATGCTCAGGCGGCTCCTCCGGGAGCCGTTCCTCGAAGCGCTCATCGGCCTCTTCCACCTCGATCACGGCGCCGGCGCGTTCTTCCAGCGCCCGGCTGACGCGCTGCACCAGCTCATCCGTGCCCTGCTGGGCGACAGCGGAAATGGCGGCCCATTCACCCTCCCAGGCCAGCTCATCCAGCACCGCGCGGGTTCTTTCCGCCTGTTCTTCTTCTGACAGCAGGTCCGTTTTGGTGAAGATCAGCCAACGGGGCTTGCCGACGAGTTCCTCGTCATAGCGCTCCAGCTCGTGCTCGAGCTCGCGGACCGCCTCCGCCGGATTCTTGCCGTCCACCGGCGCCAGGTCCACCAGGTGCAGCAGCAGGCCGGTGCGCTGCAGGTGCTTGAGAAACTGGATACCCAGCCCCGCGCCCTCCGCTGCGCCCTCGATGATGCCGGGAATATCCGCGATGACGAAGCTGCGCTCGCTGTCGATGCGCACCACGCCCAGGTTGGGATGCAGGGTGGTAAAGGGATAATCCGCCACCTTGGGGCGCGCGGCGGAGACCGCGCTGATCAGCGTGGACTTGCCCGCATTCGGATAACCCAGCAGGCCGACATCGGCCAGCACCTTGAGCTCCAGGTGCAACTGGTGCTCCTCTCCGGGCTCGCCCGGCACGGTCCGGCGCGGTGCGCGGTTGGTGGAACTCTTGAAATGCACATTACCCAGGCCGCCCTTGCCGCCCCGGGCGACCAGCATCTGTTGCTTGTGCTCCGTGACCTCGCCCAGCACCTCGCCGCTTTCCTCGTCCTTGACGATGGTGCCCAGGGGCACGCGGATGATGATGTCCTCGCCGCCCTTGCCATACATCTGCCGGCCCCTGCCGCCCTCGCCGTTCTGGGCGCGGAACAGGCGGCGGTGCCGAAAATCCACCAGGGTGTTAAGACCCGAATCACCCTCCAGGATCACGCTGCCGCCCTTGCCGCCGTCGCCACCATCGGGGCCGCCGAAAGGAACATACTTTTCCCGGCGCATGGACGCACTGCCGTTGCCCCCGTTGCCGGCCTGGACGTGAATGGATGCTTCATCAACGAATTTCATAGGTGGATTTTACAGGGTTGCGGGCCTTGCAGTCAGAACTCGGATTTGAAGGAACCGGCTGAAGAATTATAGTGACCGTTTTAACACCCAAAGAAAGGCAGGAATAGCGATGATAAAGAGTTTTTTGGCCCCCGAGACCAATGGTTTTCGCGCATTGAGATCGCTTGGGTCGATATTCCTGGGTCTGGCCATCCTGGCGATTCTGGCCTCCGTCGCGATGATCATTGGGAGCCTGGCCGGCATGGTCGGTTTAAGGTTTGGCCTGACTGGCAGTGTGCTCTGGCTCTACAGCATCCCGTTGGCGGCTATCGGCCTGTTTTTGCGCTGGCTGGTCGTCGTTTATGGCCTGCTGACAGAAAACAACCAGCTGTTGAAGCAAATCGCTGAACAAAAACAGGCGTGACGCGACCGCGTACCGTCACCAGGCTGAGTCGAATAGCAGGGAGCCGATTACTCGCCCTGTTCGCTTTTTTGCTAAGCGGTTGCGCCATGAAGCCGCCCGCCCTTCCTGTGCCCGGGAACGGTGTTTTTCTGGATGATCAGAATCGGCTTCATTACGAGGGTGAAATAACCGCACAAAACAGCGAGATGTTGTTCGCCCTCTGGAGTTCAAGCGAGCCCCGGCCAGGCACCCTGATCATTGACAGTCAAGGGGGCAGCGTTATGCCGGGCATGGACATCGGGGAGTGGGTTTTTGAAAACAACATCACGGTGGTCGTGGCGGGCGCTTGTGTCTCTTCATGTGCCAATTACGTGTTCACGGCTGCCCGGCAAAAAATGTTGCACCGGGACTCAATTCTCGTCTGGCATGGCAGTTCATGGCAAAAAAACATGGACGAACAGTTTCGGGAGGGCGTCGACTCTATTGTCGAGTGGCGAAACCGCGAGGTCGCCTTCTTCTCGCACATTGGTGTCGACTATCGCATTACGACATACGGCGAGGACTATACGTTCGGCGACTATGCCCATGCAGTGTTTACACGGGAGCCTATCCTGGGCTTCGATTATTCCATTGAAGACATGGCGAAATTCGGGGTAAGCAACATCCAACTGGTTGACGGGGAATGGGCTTGGCGCAACTACACTGATTGCTGCAATGTGAAAAGGGTGCAAGTAAATGGCGAATTGCCATGACGGCGCCGTTATGAATCCAGGTGTGTTCAGACGCCAGACCTGAATCGGTTCGTCAATTGAGCAATAACCGGGACGTCGACACGAGGCCAGCCCCGCTGGAATTCGACGAGCCACCCGGCGGTTTGACCCGCAAGGCGCGCACAAGGTACAACGGGCGTTTGTAACTTCCGAGATCAGCGATGAGCGAGACCGCGCCCCCCGGCCAGTCCCCGGACCAATCCATTGGACAGTCCATCGGCCAGTTCGTCGAACGTGCCGGCAAGAAAATCCCCGATCCGGTCATCATCTTCATGGCCTTTTATCCGCTGGCCTTCATCCTGACCATGGTGTTTGGCGGTTACCGCTTCGAGACCACCGGCGCCGGCGGCGAGGCCGTGGCGCACGAATTGCGCAACATGGCGCAGGCGGACAACCTGCGCTGGGTGTTCGACAACGCCCTGCTGGCCAACTGGCTGGGTTTCGGCGGTGGCGTGCTGGGCGTGATCTTCGTGGTGATGCTGGCCATCGGCCTGGCGGAGAACTCGGGCATGTTCGGTGCGCTGATCAAGAAGGTCGGCGCCCACCTGCCGCAGACCATCCTGCCCCTGGTGCTGATTTTCCTGGGTATCCTCAGCTCGATGGCCACCGATGCGGGCTACCTGGTGCTGATTCCCCTGGCCGGCCTGCTCTATGCCGGGCTGGGCCGCCACCCCTTTATCGGCATGGCGGCGGCGTTTGCGGGCGTCTCCGCCGGGTTCAGCGCCAACCTGATTCCCGGACCCGTTGACGTCATCATCGGCCTCAATGCCAAGGTGTTTGCCGAGGCGCAGGGCGTGCCCTTCACCAATGCCGCCGGCGCCGCGCTGAACCCGGCGACCATGCACTGGACCTTCATCGTGGTGTCCACCTTTGTGCTGGCCATCACCGGCTTCTGGGTCACCCGCCGCTTCGTCGCGCCACGGCTGGAGCGGATGAGCTGGGTCACGCCCGCCGACATCCAGCCGGGTGATTTCCAGGTGTCTGCGGATGAACAGCGCGGCCTGCGCGGCGCGTTGCTGGGTGTCCTGCTGGCCGCAGGCATCATCGGCGTGCTGGCGCTGGGCCCCCTGGGCGCCTTCACGAATGACAACGGGGACACGGTGCGCCCCTACCTCGACAACATCATCCTGATGATCTCGATCTTTTTCGCGATCACCGGCACCGCCTTTGGCTATGCTTCCGGCACGTTCAGGAAACTGTCGGACGTGGTTGGCGCCATGGTCAAACAGATGAACACCATGGGCTATATCCTGGTGCTCACCTTCTTCTGCTACAACTTCCTGGGCCTGCTGGCCTACAGCGGCCTGGGCACCTACATCACCTACCTGGGCGTGCAGTTTCTCCTGGCGCTGGGTCTGGACGACTCGCCCATACTCCTGCTGATTGGCTTCATTCTGACCACGGCGATCATCAACCTGTTCATCGGCGGCCTGACATCGAAGTGGATGCTGCTGGGGCCCATTTTCATCCCCATGCTGTACTTCGTTAACCCGGCCATGACGCCGGACCTGGTGGCGGCGGCCTATCGCGTGGCGGATTCATCCACCAACATCATCACGCCGATGATGGCCTACGCGGGCGTCATCCTGGCCTTCATGCGCAAGTACCAGCCGGACATGAGCTTCGGCGACATGCTGATCATGATGGTGCCCTACTCGCTGGCCTTCCTGGTGATCTGGACCAGCCTGCTGGTGGGGTTTTTCGCCTTCGGGATTCCGCTGGGCGTGTAGCAATGACCGCGGACGTCATAAACCTTGCGGGGAAGCCCGGGAAGTTGTCGGACTTCCGGTCACCGCGCGTCATCGCGGAAATGCCTGGAAACAGGTGGATGGCGGGTGGAAGATTCACTCCAACATCCCAAACCGGGCACAAAAACAGGCTGCGGCTGAGCTAAAAGATCAGGGCCAGGGATCAGGGGTTTTACCCTGGGCCCCGACTATTCCAGGGGAGCTGTCTCACTGAGCAGATTTTGTTTTTGCTCGCCGGTGGTTTCCGCGCGAATCTGCACATCGACAGTTTCGTCCTTCGTCGTGTCTGCCAGGCTCTCCGGGGCCGCCTTGCCTGCGCCCTGCTCCCGGCGTGGCGCTTCCTGCATCGGAGCCGTCGCTGCTGCCCTGGGCTCGCGCAGATTGACGTTGTAAATGGGCTCCGGCATCACGATGCCTGCGTCATCGAAGGCTTCCTTGACCAGGCGCTGTGCTTCGCTGCCGGCTTTGAGAAAGTCGCTGTCGCGCTGGTCAATCCACCCCTGGATCAGCAATATCACGCTGGAGTCGCCTAACTTGTCGACCAGGCACACCGGCGGCGGCGAGGCGAGCACGCCGGGGACCCGCGCCAGGGTCTCCACCGCAAGCTCGCGGGGCCGGGTCAGCTCAATCTCCGTATCGACACCGACGGTGAACTGAAACCGCCGCAGCGGGTTGCGGGTGTAGTTGACGATGGTCGCCTTGTAGACAACGGAGTTGGGAATCCTGATGTGGTTGCCGTCCAGGCTCATCAGGATCGTGGCCCGGGAGGTCAGCCGTATGACCTTGCCTTCAATATCGTTGATCAGCACCGCATCCTCGCGCGCGAACGGCTGGCGCAGGCTCAGCAAAATGCTGGCAATGTAGTTTTCCACCGTGTCGCGGGTAGCGAAACCGATCGCCAGGCCGACGATGCCCATGGCGCCGACAAGGGAGCCGAGCAGCGCCGTGGCATCCAGCAGGCTGAGCGCCATGACCACGCCGCCGGCAATCACCAGGAACTGGATCAGCTGGCGCCACAGGTCACGAATAAACCAGTTCTTTGAGAGCCGCTCGTAAATCCGGTCCGCCCGGCCGAGGAGGCGCGACAGCGCGACCGCAAGCCCGATGACGACGAGCGCCAACAGGATCAATGGCAGAGTCGCGGCAAGATCCCGTAACTGGTCGCGCAAGGCGCCCAGGGAGATCTTCAGCCGGGTCTTGACCGAGCGGTTAACCGTAATCTCGTTCAGGACCAGGACCGTACCAAATACCCGTTCGGCCAATTCAGCGGCGCGCTCGCGCTGTTCGGTAGCGATGACGGATCCGCGCAGGGACACCACGCCATCCGCGACGGTCACCTGGACCTCGCGCAAACCGGAAATCTCACTGAAAATGGCATTGAGCCGCTGGGCGATGGCCTCATCGGAGGGCACCGAGTCGCCCTCCGCCACAATTGCGCCGGGCTGTACCACCGGTTCCTTTTCGGCCGGCGCCTGCCCCAGGAGTCCGGACAGGTCCTGCGCCAGCGCCGGTGACACGGCCAGCGACGCCACAACCCACAGCATGGCGGCCGTGGCGCGCAAGCAGAATGACGCGCTCAACGTCCGGGAAGTCAGGCTTTTAATGCCGGCTGTGTTCAACTGCCGCTCCTTCTACGGCCACTCATGATTCGCGGGTCAGGTCGAGCTCCACGCGCATTTCGCCGCTCTCATGACGGGTCAGGACATTGTACGGGTAGCGGTGCAGCAAGCGTTCAATGGGCTCGTTGCCTGACCAGGCATAGGCGCGAACGCGGCATATCTGTTCTGCTTGCGCCATCTTCAGCAGACGCAGCATCACGGCCCCGCCCACGCCCTTGCCCTGCCAGTCATCCACCACCACGATGCCCAGCTCGCCGACTTCGGGTTCCAGGCTGGAGCGGACGATGCGGGCCACCGCGATGCCCTCCTGCGGTTCATGGTCCTCGCCCATCAGCAGCGCGCCGATGGCAATATGATCGTGGCCGTCCACCTGGGTATAGAAATCCAGCTCCGCCTCGCTCAACTCGGACTTCGGCCCGAGGAAGCGCCGGTAGCGTGTTTCGGGCGACAGGCGCTCCCAGGCCGCCCGGAACAGGCCCCGGTCATCCGGCAGAACATGACGGATCTGGATGGTCGCGCCATCCGGCAGCTTGACCAGTTCGGGCAGGTTCACAGTGGCTGCGGGCTTATCCATGCCCGAAGCGTAACACCGGAGCGTCACTTGTTGTGGCGCGGCCTTCGTGGCCGGCTTACTCCGGATTTGCAGCCGCCGGGGCGCCGTCCGCCAGTTCGACCAGCGTCAGCCGGGTTCCGGGATCGCCGTAGACACTCACGCTGCAGTCCTGCGGGTCGTTGGCGATGTTCCAGACCACGTCGCCCTCCCAGGCCAGCGTCACATGGGCCGGCTGGCAGCTGATGCGGATTTCCTCCAGGGCGCCTTCTTCCAGGCTGATGGAGAAGCGCCCCCGGTTCAGCTCATGGGTAAAGAGATATTCATCGTCGAGACAGAGCGCGCACGGGGCGATGATTCCCGGGGTAACGATTGGCTCGCGGCCAGCGAGGACTTGCTGGATTTGCAGCGCGCTAGCCCGCACTTCATCATCGTCAGCCAGTCCCGGATCCTGCTCCACCAACTCCTCGTAACGCTCCTGCGCCGTCTGAAAATTATGCGCCGCGACGTTCAGCGTGAGGGTCATGCGCAGCGCTTGCCGGTAGGCATCTTCAGCCGAGGAGTCAACCAACACTGACCTGGCGCGCTCGGCGTACTGTAGCGCCATGGTGTCATCCCCTGCCGCTTGCCAATAGCGGGTATGCAGCAGGGCAAGATAGCCATACTGCTCCAGGGTTGAGAGTTCCATGGCCTCCAGTTCCTGGATGGCCTCCAAGGCCTCGCCAGGCACTCCATTTTCGAGGGCGGCTGATGCCCGTTCATACGGGTCGAGAAAAGCCGGTGAGAGCCCGCTTTTATTGTTGTTAATCGAGAAGACCATGACCTGAAAGAAGCCCGCGCGCGCCACCGGCTGCCCGTCAATGGTCGCCGGCGTAAACCGCCACTGCTGCACCGCCTCGACGGTCGCGCGCTCAATGGCGCGATGCGTTTTTGAATCAGTCGCGGCCTCATACACCACCAGGTTGCGGGGCTGACCCTCGGTATCAATATCAAATTGCAACCGAACCCAACCCTCAGAAGCCGAAATCGCCGCCCTGCGGGGGTAAATGGGGTTCTGCTTTTCCAGGATCCCCGCCACATCGGCGCCCGAAGCGAGCACGACAGCGCGTTCCTGCAGTTCAACAGGGTTGTTCGCCGACGCAGGGAGTGCCGCCATCAGCGCCGAGGCCAGGCAGGCCATCGAAACCCCGGCCGTTTTCCACAAACCTCCCTGTTGTTGCATCGCACCCTGTCCCCTGGCATCACCGGTCGGTTCGTGGTCATGGGCTGGCATGACAACCGACCGGAATGAATGCACATAAAAATGACGGATTGTTTTTTTATTACATAATTGCCACTTATGTCAAACCAGCCAGCCGGGATCGGTCAAGCAAGGCGCATTCCAGGGCGTTGCGGGCCTCATCGTAATTGGGCACGAGTGCAAAGAGCTTTTCCGAACCCTGCTTGTTGAAAAAGATCTTCTCCTGCAAGGTCGGGTTGTGCGGATCGAATGGTATGTCCAGGAATCGGTGAATGCGCTCCATCTCGACCAGGCGGTCGCATTCCGGCCCCACGAACACGGACTCGAAGTACACCGTCGCATGGGGCGCCCCGGCCGCCGCCAGCGCCTCGTCAAGCCACTGCCGTTCATCCAGGCCGGCTTGCATATGCGCAAGCATTTTCCTGGTATCAAACGCCTTGAGCTTCTTCCGGCCGGCAAGTATTTCGTCGTAGGCCCCTTCCTCCACCCGCCGCTTGCCCCATACCCTGGTTTGCAGGGCCAGGAAACGCGAGCAGATCCGGCCAACCTCGTCCTGGCGGACCAGCAACAGGTGGCGGTAGTGCGGGTGTTCGGTCAGCAGCCCGGCCAGCAGGCTGTTGAGTCTGCGCGGGTGCAGCTCGAAACAGTGTTTGAAACAGGTGCCCGCTGCCAGCACCTCATTCAAGCGCTTCCGGCAGGCGGTACTGCGGCCCAGGCGCGCCAGCCGGGTGATGTCGCCAAATTTACGTGACGGATTGAAAGGTTCCTGGAGCAACGGCCGGCCGGCCATCTGACTGCGCAGCGCTGCCGATAGCGACGTTCCACCGCTGCGCTGGAACGTCCAGATGATGAAAGGTGTGCTCACGGTCGTCTCTTTGAGTTTCGCTGCAGACCCGCAACAGCCAAACGAATGCGATGGATGCCAACTGCACGCCCAAGCCTAAAGCACGCGCCCCGATTACAAAAGACCCGCGCGACCCACGACGGCAATGGGTTCTTGCTGTAAGCGGGCCAAAATACTAAAATGGCGGGCTTTTTTCCGGGGTCGCCTGTGACCGGCGCAGCCCCTCCTTGCCTTCTGATTCGCCGGATTTTCAGCCGGCCGATCGACCTGCATTACGGATCAAGATTATTGTGATTACCACGGCCAACATCACCATGCAGTTTGGTGCCAAACCCCTGTTTGAGAACATCTCCGCCAAGTTTGGCAACGGCAACCGTTACGGCCTGATCGGGGCCAACGGCTGTGGCAAATCCACGCTGATGAAAATTCTCGGCGGCGAACTCGAGCCGTCCGCCGGCAACGTGAAAATCGACGTGGATCAGCGCGTCGGCAAGCTGCGCCAGGACCAGTTCGCCTTCGAGGAATTCTCGGTGGTCGACACGGTGATCATGGGTCACACGGAGCTGTGGGCCATCAAGCAGGAGCGTGACCGGATTTACGCCCTGCCCGAGATGAGCGAAGAAGACGGCATGAACGTCGCCGAACTGGAAGTACAGTTCGCGGAAATGGACGGCTACAGCGCCGAGGCACGGGCCGGCGAACTGCTGCTGGGCCTGGACATCCCCGAATCACAGCATTTCGGGCCGATGAGCGAAATCGCCCCGGGCTGGAAGCTGCGCGTGCTGCTGGCCCAGGCGCTGTTCGCCGACCCGGAAATCCTGCTGCTGGACGAGCCCACCAACAACCTGGACATCAACACGATCCGCTGGCTCGAAGAGGTGCTCAACCAGCGCAGCAGCACCATGATCATCATTTCCCATGACCGCCACTTCCTGAACAGCGTGTGCACGCACATGGCGGACCTGGATTTTGGTGAACTGCGCATTTATCCGGGCAACTACGACGACTTCATGATCGCCTCAACCGCTGTCCTGGAGCGCGTACGCTCGGAAAACGCCAAGAAAAAGACCCAGATCGCCGAGTTGAAGCACTTTGTCAGCCGCTTCAGCGCCAATGCCTCGAAAGCCCGCCAGGCAACGTCCCGCGCACGGCAGATCGACAAGATCCAGCTCGAGGAAATCAAACCCTCCAGCCGGGTCAGCCCCTACATCCGCTTCGAGCAGGACAAGAAGCTCTACCGCCTGGCGCTGGAAACCGAAGCCCTGGGCAACGGCTATGACGGCAACCTCCTGTTCAGGGACCTGAGCCTGCACGTCGAGGTCGGCGAGCGGGTGGCCATCATCGGCGCCAGCGGCATTGGCAAGACCACGCTGCTCAGGACGCTGGCGGGCGAGCTGCCGCCGGCCGCCGGCAGCTTCCGCTGGTCCGAAAACTCGGACCTCGGCTACTTCGCCCAGGATCACAAGGCGGACTTTGCCAAGGACATGAACCTGTATGACTGGATGGCGCAGTGGGGCAAGGTCACCGACGACGAGCAGGCCATTCGCGGCACGCTCGGCCGCATGCTGTTCAGCAACGACGAGATCCGCAAGTCGGTGAAGGTGATTTCCGGCGGCGAGCAGGGCCGCATGCTGTTCGGCAAACTGATGCTGCAGCGCCCCAACATCATGCTGATGGATGAGCCGACCAACCACCTGGACATGGAATCCATCGAGTCCCTGAACCTGGCCCTGGAGAACTATCCCGGCACGCTGTTTTTCATCAGCCATGACCGCGAGTTCATCTCCTCCCTGGCCACGCGCATCATCGAGATCAAGGCCGACCGGGTCGTCGACTTCCGCGGCAGCTACGACGAGTATCTCGTCAGCCAGGGTATCGAACCGGCCTCAAAGCTCAGCGCCACGAACTAGCCTGCCCGGGCCCGGCGCCGGCGCCCGGACGCCGGTCATGTCGCGGGATCAATCCGCGTAGTGCCAGCGGCGTTCGTCGTTCAGCGCAAACGCCAGGTCCTCGGACACCTCCGCGGCCTCCAGCCGGCTTAAGCGGGCGTCGGCTTCAGCGTCCAGGCCCAGCAGGCGCTCGACCTGCGCCAGGCGAAACTGCGCCCATTCCAGGTCCGGTTCCCCTTCTGCCGGGGTGGATTCCAGGTAGCGCAGCAGGGCCGCGCGGCCCGGCTCCAGGTGGGTGCCCGTGGTCGCGGCGAGCTTGCCGCGCTGGTAATCAAGCAGCGCCAGCCGGGCGTCCGGCTCGCTGGCGAAGGCCTGGACATTATCCTGCGCCTGGTCCAGCACCGCGGCGGCGTTGCCGGTCTGCCAGCTCACTGCCCGCACGGCCAGCGCGTACTGGTCATCCCAGTTCCAGTCCGCCGCCAGGGCCTGTTGCAACCAGTCGACCGCCTCGGGGTAGTTTTCCGCGCTCTGGGCGATGGCCGCGTTGACCCGGAATCCGGCCGGCGGATCCAGCGCCACCAGGAGTTCAGCCTGCGCCACGGCCTTGTCCAGCGAGCCGCCGGTGATGGCCGGGGCCTCGAGGTAATAGCGCGCCAGGGCCTCGTGCGCCGCTGCCAGCCCCGGATCGATGGCCACTGCGGCCTGCAGATTGTCCCGGGCCGAGCGGGCCAGGAAAGGCTTGCGCAGCACGGAGGCCTCATTGATCTGGGCCAGTTCGGCGCGGGCCAGCCAGTAATAGGCCAGCGCCGGGGCGGCCTCTTCTTCGACGCGGTCTTCCATCAGGTCGGCCACCACTTCGGCCTGCCCTTCTGCAATCATCGTCTCGAACCCGTCAAAGTCATCAGCGGCGCCTGCCGTCATGCTGGACAGGATGCCGGACAGTCCCAGCACGGCGACCAGGGCCGGGGTGAACAGGCGATTCATGAGTTGACCTCCAGGCCGGTCGCCGCGAGCGCGGGCCGGCTGCGCTTTTCCTGGCGTTGATAGTAGCGTTTCCAGATCACCGTGGCGGGCACGCCGATCAGGGTCGGCGCCAGCCATACCAGCGGTGAACTGGTCAGCGCGACGTCGATGAGACGGCCCGCACCAAACACCAGGAAGGCGGTGTGGGCGGCGATGCCGGCGCCCAGCATGGAGCCCATGTGCTGGTATTTCCATTCCAGCGGTGATTCGGGCTTCCACAGCAGCAGGCGGATATTGCCCGGGCAGCCCAGGATACCGACGAGACTCAGGCCCATCATGACCATGGAACCCATGCGCCAGCCCAGGATCAACACCACCACGCCGAGCACGAAACCCAGCCCCTGGATGGCCAGCTCGACGCGCTCGCGGTGCCCGCCGTAGGCCCGTTTGAGCTGCACCGCACGCAGCCCGCTGAAGGCGGCGCCGAAGGTAATGACGGCCAGGTACAACAGCATCAGGCCGTTGAAGGCGCGCAGGTTCCCGGCGTAGCGCGCGGATACCTCCGGGTGCGTAACCAGCGGGGCGGCCAGCGTCAGCAGGGCCGCGCAACCCGCGGTGGCCCCGGTGACCAGCATCGAGTAGGCAAACACCTTGCCGGCCCTGGTGTGCAGCCCTTTGCGTTTGCGCGCGAATACGGGCAGCCAGAAACTGACCAGGCCGATGCTGCCGGCCACGATGTGAAACAGGATGAGCGTGCTGAAAATCTGGTGCATGACAGTGGTCTCCTTGAAGCTGATCCCACTATCCCCGAAGACCGCCGCACCGCACACGCCGCCGGGTCACGGCCTGAAGTGACCAGAGTCACTTTATGCCGCCGCGTGTTGCCCGGGGTGGTGATATGTGCAGAATTCGGGTGATGGGAATCATCAACGACAGCAATTCGGACCGCGTTCCGTCCCTGGCATGGGCCGGCCTGCTGACCATCGGCCTGGTGTGGTATGTCGGAGCCAGCGCGATGCCGCAGAGCCTGGCCTGGGTTGATGACCGCCTGGTGCTGCACGCCAGCGCGGCGCTGTTCCTGGCCTGCTACCTGCTGGCCAACATCCGGCGACCGGGCGACTGGAAGCTGGCGGTGCTGCTTGGCCAGGCCGTCAGCGCCGGCGCCTTTATCGCCGTGGATGTATCCTCAAGCGGTGCGATCCTGAACATCGTCCTGGTCGCCCAGTTGCCGTACATGGTGGGCTTTCGCGCCGCGGTGTTCGCCGCCGTGCTGATGAACCTGGCGCAGTTTGTCCTGCTGATGGCGTTTCACGACGCCAGCGCCATGGATGCGTTCCTGAGCACCGCCCTGTTCGCCTGCTTCCAGCTCTTCGCACTGCTGATCGGTCACTACGCGGTGCAGGCCAGCGAGGCGCGCAATGCCCTGGAGGTCACCAATGCCGAACTGCTGGCCACGCGCTCGCTGCTCGAATCCTCGGCCCGCGACCGGGAGCGCCTGCGGGTTACCCGTGAACTGCACGACACGGCCGGACATATGCTGACTGCGCTCAAGGTCAACCTGCGCCAGTTACGCGATCGCAGCAGCGGCGCCGACCGGGAGGCCCTGGACGAATGCCTGCAGCTGTCCGCCGACCTGCTGGAGGATATTCGCGCCCTGGTAGGCAACCTGCGCGAGCACGATCCCATAGACCTGCAGCATGCACTGACCGAGCTCACGCGGCCTTTCTCGCAGCCGGAATTTACCGTCGAGGTTGCCCCCGGGCTGGCGATCAATGACCTGGCGGTTGCGGAAAACCTGGTGGCCGTCGCCCGCGAGGCCATCACCAACGTGGTGCGTCATGCCGGCGCCAGCCGCTGCACCATTGCCGTGAGCGAGGCGCAGGGCCAGGTCCACCTGGACGTGACCGATGATGGCAGCGGCACACGGGGTCAGCCGGAAGGCTTCGGCATTCGCGGCATGCGCGAGCGGGTCGAGGGCGCGGATGGCCGGCTGGAGATCGGCCCCAACCCGCCCCGCGGCACCCGCCTCTCCGCGGTGTGGGGCAGCGCATGAGCGGGCGCACGATTCGCATCGCCCTGGCCGATGACCAGGCCCTGATCCGCAAGGGGCTCAGGGCCTTCCTCGATGCCCAGCCCGGCTACGAGGTCGCTTTCGAGGCCGATGACGGCGAATCACTGCTCGGCCAGCTGATGCACACCGAGGTGGATATCGTGCTGTGCGATATCCGCATGCCGCGCATGGATGGTATCGAGGTGGTGCGGCGGCTGCGCCAGGGCGCCAACCGCCTGCCGGTGCTGCTGCTGACCACCTTCAACGATGAGGAACTGCTGACCCGCGCCACCCAGGCGGGCGCCAACGGCTACGTGCTGAAAGACATCGAGCCCGCTGAGCTGTTCGCCGCCATGGCCGACATTCTTGACGGCCGGACCATTCTGGATCCGCAGTCCCTGTCCCGGGTCCGCGGCCACCAGGACCTGCCCCGCCCGGAAACGCTGATTGCCGAGCTCGACGAGCGCGAGCGCGCCGTGCTGCGCCTGATGTCGGCCGGACTGAGCAACCAGCAGATTGCGCAGCGCCTGCACAAGGCCGAGGGCACCATCAAGAACCGGGTGTCGGTCATCCTGCACAAGCTCAACGCGCGGGACCGCACCCAGGCGGTGCTCAAGGCGATTACCAACGGGCTGATTTAGCGCCTGCCGTGAGGCATTGTGTACTGCGGCTCTGACCCTGGCCGCAAATGAAACCGCCCCTGGCCTCGGGCCAGGGGCGGCGTTGCAAGCTACAGGGCTGGGCGCCCGGGAATCAGGGCTCGGGAAACAGCACCTCGAGCACCACTATCATCGTCAGCGTAAACCTCTACCGTTGCGCCAAGCGGCTCGAAATCCAGCAGTGCTCTCGCCGGCCTCGGGCGGGTTGCCAAAACTGAGCTCGCCGCGGTTCTGGTTGCCCTTGCGCACCACTTCAATGATGCCGACCTCTACGCCACCAACGTGCAGGGGATAGTCACCCTCGGGCAGGTCCTTGACCTCGACCGTAAATTCGGTCCGGTCATCGTCCTGTTCCCACTCGGCTGAGCCCCTGGCGCCGGGCAGGACGCCCGTGTTGTCGAGACGCACCTCGATTTCGATTTCCTGATCGTCCCCGTCGTCGTCATCATCGTCATCATCGTCATCCTTCGACCGCGGCCCGAGCACCGCATCACCGGAGGTCAGCACGAGTACGCCATCGGCATAGATATCGAAAGGACAATCCCGTGGATCGAAGTCAAGCAGGGCCTTACCGGGTATCGCCGGGCTGCGGAACTGGATGTCGCCCTCCCCGTCGGATACTTCAAAGTCACCCACCGGCACTGCGCAGACTTCCAGGGTATGCAGGCCGTCAACCAGGTCCTCGACGGTCACCTTGAGATCTGAGCGACCCGGACGTTCCCAGAACTTGGCCTTGCCCTCGCCGTCGTCATCGTCCTCGGTTTGTCCCGGCGGCAGCAATTTGAGCTCCAGCTGCAGGGGCCGGGCGTCGCCGGGCGTGTCATCGGATATACCGCCGCTGCAACGCATCTGGTACAGGCTGGTGAGGCGCTTGATGCGCAGGGTGTCGGACCCCAGCTCGTCTTCCGGCGTATCGAAAATCGCCTGGCCCTGGTTGCAGTTGGAGAAGCGCAGGATCAGTGTGCCGATTTCCTCGAGATTCGGGTTACCCTCCACGCCGGTCTGCAGGAACGCGATCCCCGTTGACTTGTAGAGGAGCATCTGGATTTCATTGTCCACGACCGGGCCCACGCCCAGGTACCAGGCCGGGGTGAGGTCCTCATCGTAGGTAAACCAGTACACCACGCCGATCTTCCCGTCGGCCTCCGATTCGCTGATCTGTACCACGAACCCCTGGCTCTGCTGGTCCGGCTGGTCCCAGACCCCGGAAAAGGCGCGGGTTAACTCCCGTCCATCCGCCCAGGCCTGGCTGATGCCCAGGGCGCAGATGGCGGCGAGGGTCATAAAAACTGAGCGTAAGCGCTGTCTTGCCATTTGATCTGACTCCTTGGTGAACATTCAGCGACCCTTCCCTGGACCGCCAAACGGTTATTGGGGGTGCGCCCCATTGTACGAAGAAAGCTTAAATAACGATTAAAATCTCAATTAAAACAAGGCATACGAGGACGCGGATTCAGCGGTGCACGGGCCTGGCGCCCCGTCAACCTGACCTGTAAGAGAACCCGGCGGCGCCCGATCCGGCCGGCTGACCAACATCCAGGCTGGGCGGGACCGCTGCGTGCGCCTATGATTGAACGCCGGTCCGGGACGGATGCCCGCCCCGGGTCCGGCCCGGACCGTTTGCCATTCGAGGAGCCCAGACACCCCGTGGAACGCCGACTCGCCGCCGTACTCTCTGCCGACGCCGTGGGCTACACCGCGCTGATGGCGCGCGACGAAGACGCCGCCCTGAAGACCCTGGACGGACACCGCGCCATCATGGGCGGCCTGGTGCGCCAGCACGGCGGACGGGTCGTGGACATGGTGGGCGACAACCTGCTGGCCGAGTTCCCCAGCGCCGTCGACGCGGTGCAGTGCGCGGTGGAGGCCCAGCGGCACCTGGCCGAGGCCAACGGCGAATTGCCCGTGGCATCACGCATGCCCTTTCGCATCGGCGTGAATGTCGGCGACCTGGTGGTGATCGGTGAGCGCATTGCCGGCGACGGCGTCAACGTGGCCGCGCGCATCGAGGCGCAGACCACCCCCGGCGCCGTCAACGTGTCCCGCTCGGTCATGGAACAGGTCGAGGGCAAGGTGCCGCTCACCTTCCGGGACCTGGGCGACAAGACCTTCAAGAACGTGCCCCGGCCGGTGCGCGTTTACGAGGTGCTGGATGAGGCGCCGGACCCTGACGCGGCACCGGCAAGCCACGTCGACAGCCACGTCCCCGGCTTTGGTGGACTCAGCGCCATTGCGGTGCTGCCCTTCCGCAACCTGGGTAACGACCCGGAACAGGATTACTTCGCCGACGGCCTGGCCGAGGACCTGATCGCCAGCCTGGCCGCCCTGCGCATTTACCCCATCATTTCGCGTAACTCCAGTTTCGCCTACAAGGGCCGGCAGCAGGACGCCGCGAAGGCCGGCCAGGAGCTGGGCGCACACTACGTGGTCACCGGCAGCGTGCGGCGCGCCGGCGAGCAGCTGCGCGTCACCGCGGAGCTGGAGGATGCCTTCAACGGCCAGCAGGTCTGGTCCGGCCGCTATGACCGGGAACTGCACGACCTGTTTGCCGTGCAGGACGAAATCACCGCGGCCATCGCCGGGGCCGTCGGACCGGCGCTGGTGCAGAGCGAGATGCTGCACTCGATCCGCCGCTCGACGGAAAACCCGGATGCCTGGGACTGTATTCACCGCGGCATGTGGCACCTGTACCGCCACACGCCCGAGGATGTGATCCGGGCGCGCGCCTGGGCGGTGCGCGCCCGCGAGCTGGAGCCGGGCCTGGCCATGGCCGAGTGCATCATCGCCTTCAGCTACATGTACTGCATTATTTATGGCTGGGCCGATGACCCGCAGGACAGCATCCGCGACTCGATCCGGGCCGCGGAGGCGGCGGTGGCCCTGGACCGGGACAACCCGATGGCCCTGACCGCGCTGGGTTTTGCGCTGTCGCTGGCCGGTGACCGGGAGCGGGCGCTGGCGGTCCTGGACCGGGCCGTCGAGGCCAACCCCAGCTCGGCGCTGGCCTTCTGGTCCCTGGGTTCGACGCTGAACATGTCCGGGCGGCCCGACGAGGGCATTCCGATGGTGGAAAAGGCCATGCGGCTGTCACCGCGCGACCCGCTGACCCACGAGTTCCTGTTCACCATCAGCGCCGCGCATTTCCAGGCCGGGCGCCTGGACGAGGCCGTGGACTTTGCCGAGCAAAGCCTGGCCATGACCCCCAACCAGCCCGGCGCCCTGCGCGTGCTGGCCGCCGCCCAGGCGCTGCGCGGCCACGACCAGGAGGCGCGGCGCGCCGCCCGCCAGCTGACCGCCCTGGCGCCGGACCTGGATGCGGAGAAACTACGCCAGTTCCTGGGCACCGCGATGGCGGAGCGCTACCTGGAAGGCCTGCGCCGCGCGGGATGGGTGGGTTAATCACGGCCCCGGCGGCATAATCCGGCCCATGCACTCCATTCCCCTGGCCATGGTCGTCATTGTCATCGCGGTGGCGATTTACGATTTCACCAATGGCTTTCACGACGCGGCCGACATGGTGGCCACCGCCATCGCGTCCCGCGCCATGCGCCCGGGCGTGGCCATCGCGCTGGTCAGCGCGTTTACCTTTATCGGACCCCTGACCGTGGGCCTGGCGGTGGCCGACACGGTCGGCACCTTCGTGGATGTCAGCGCCGCATCGCCGGTCGCCGGGGAAGCCGTGGTGATCGCCGCGCTGGGGGCCGCCATCAGCTACAACATCGCCACCTGGTGGCTGGGCCTGCCCTCTTCCTCGTCCAATTCCCTGGCCGGCGGACTGGTGGGCGCCGGGCTCTATGCCCTGGGCAGCAGCCACATCAACTGGGGGCTGGCCGCGCTGCAAAAAAGGGGCCGGATACTTTTTGGTATCCGGCCCCTGTTGGTCACCAGGCTTTGCAGCGTGTGCCGGCTCAGTCCTTGGTGGTCATGGCCTCTTGCAGCTTGGCCTTGTCGGCGGGTGTGAGCACCGGGCGGTCGACTGACAGCGTGACCTTGGCCAGTGTGCCGCTGAAGGCAAACGGCGTCTGGTAATCGGCGTCGTCAACGCCGGTACCCGTATCCGCACCGATATCCAGGTTCTCATCCCACTGCAGGATCAGCGGGATGGTTTTCGCCATCTTCTTGGTGTCAACCACCTTGCCGTCGACCTTCAGCACGCCGGTGCCGCTGCGGCCGATCCCGCTCATGTTGTTGTAGGCCAGCGTGCCCATGCCGAGACCGTCATACGAGAAGTCGAACTCCAGCGTGTGCTTGCCGGGGCTGAGCGCATCGGCGCCCTCCCAGCGGATGCGTTCCAGGTCGAGCAGGTTCCAGGTAAAGACCGGCTTGCCCTTGAGCAGGTAGAAGCCGTAGCCGGCGAAGCGCCCGCCCTGGGTAATGATCATGCCCTCGCCACCACCCTCGGGCACCTCGACCTCCGCCGTGATGGTGTAGGAGGTGTTCAGCACGCTCGGCGCGTCGCCATTGGGCGTGCCGGTGAAGGTGCCGGACCAGGAAAACTCCGTGCGGCCGGCGGTCAGGCTTGGACGCGGGGTGACCAGGCGCGTCGCCACCGTGGCATCAAGCGGCAGTACCTGGTACTTCTCGGCCTCTTGCCAGAAGATTTCCTGCATCTCCTTCAGCTTTTCCGGATACTTCGCCGCCACGTCATCGGCCTGGGTCCAGTCCTTGCTCAGGTCATACAGTTCCCAGGGGAAGTTGGCCGGATCCTGGCTGACCGCGCCGGTAATGATCCAGGGCGGACGCATGACCTTGGTGCTGGCAATCCAGCCCTCGTGGTAGATCGCGTGGTCACCCATCATTTCGAAATACTGGGTGCGGTGCGTGGACGGCTCGTCCGCGTTGTCCGCGTCAAACAGGTAGGCCATGCTCACGCCCTCGATGGGGCTCTGGGGTATGCCGTTGACCTCCGCCGGTGGCGTGATTTTGGTCGCTTCCAGGATCGTCGGCACGATATCGATCACGTGGTGGAACTGGTGACGGATACCGCCCTTGTCCTTGATCACGTCGGGCCACGCAATGGCCATGCCCTGGCGGATACCGCCAAAGTGCGAGGCAACCTGCTTGGTCCAGGAGAACGGCGTGTCGAACATCCACGACCAGGCAACGGTCATGTGCGGATTGGTCTCATTGCTGCCCCAATCGTCGTAGAAGTACTTGAGCTGATCGGCCACCGGCACGTCGACGCCATTGAAGGCCGCGACCTCGTTGGGCGTGCCGATCAGGGTGCCCTCGGCGCTGCCGCCGTTGTCGCCACTGATGTAGATGATCAGCGTGTTATCCAGCTTGCCCATGTCCTCGACAGCCTGGATCACCCGGCCGATTTCGTGGTCGGTATAGGCCACGTAAGCGGCAAACACGTCAACCTGGCGCTCGTACATTTTCTTCTCGTCGGCGGTCAGATCGTCCCACTTCTTGAGCAGGTCCTCCGGCCAGGGTGTCAGCTTCGCGTCTTCCGGAATCACGCCGAGCCGCTTCTGGTTGGCAAAGATCTTTTCCCGGACCTTGTTCCAGCCCTCGTCGAAGAGGTTCATGGCGCTGATTTTGTCGATCCATTCCTTGGTCGGATGGTGCGGGGCATGCACGCCGCCGGGCACGTAGTAGACAAAGAACGGCTGATCGGGCGCCAGGGTGTTGATGCGATTCATGTACTCGATCGCCTCGTCCGCCATGGCCGTGATCAGGTTGTAATCGGGATTGCCCTCGTAGGGGTAGATGGGCGTGGTGTTGCGCATCAGCGGCCCGGGCGTCCACTGCGAGGTGTCACCGCCCATGAAGCCGTAGAAATAATCAAAACCCATGCCGGTCGGCCACTGGTCAAAAGGACCGTTCTGGCTGACCTGGAAGGCCGGGGTATTGTGGTTCTTGCCAAACCAGGACGTGCGATAACCATTGTCCTTGAGGATCGTGCCGATGGTCGCCTTGTCCTTGGAGATCAGCGAGTTATAGCCGGGATAACCGGTGGCCTGCTCGGATATCACGCCAAAACCCACCGAGTGGTGGTTACGCCCGGTAATCAGCGCCGCGCGCGTGGGTGAGCACAGCGCAGTGGAGTTGAAGTTGGTGAAGCGCAAGCCCATTTCGGCAATACGGTCCAGCGCCGGGGTCGGGATGACGCCGCCAAAGGTCGACGGTGTGCCATAGCCCGTGTCGTCGGTCATGATCAGCAGGACGTTGGGTGAACCTTTGGCGGGCGCGATGGTTGCCGGCCAGTACGGCGTTGAATCAACGGCATTGCGCTCAATTTTTCCTTCGAAAGGCTGAGGAGGCGCGGGAATCTGCAGGCCGTTGATGGTCGTGGTGGCATCGGGTGCGCCCGGCGTACCGGTGATTTCCTGCGCCATTGCCGGAATGGCCAGCAGGGCCAGGGCGAGACCGACAAACGGCCCCCTGGAAATGCTTTTTACGTTCATTGATTGACCCCAGGCTGAGTTTAATGAATACGAACTTGCTGAGTGTAGGCGCTAATTAACAATTCTCAATTACCATTCTGAGACAAGAATATTTGGGGTCAGGGTAAAAATTCGCTGAATAATCCCGCCTCGCGGTACCGGCAGCTAGAATGGCGACAACGCCATTCAACCCCGGGATCGAAAATCCCGTGGGTCAACAGGATGAGGTAAGGCATGAGTCCATGGCTGCTGCTGGGCCTGGGCGTGCTGGCCATCGCGCTGGCGCTCCTGATCCCCTGGTTACGACTGAAGCGCGCCCTGGCCGCGCCCTTCCCGCCGGAGTGGGTTGCAATACTGGAGCGCAACATCGGTGTCTACCGGCAGTTGCCCATGCCGTTGCGTCTGCAGTTGCGCCAGCTGATCAAGCAGTTTCTGCACCAGAAAACCTTCAGCGGCGCCGGCGGGCTGGTGATCGATGACGAGATTCGCGTCACCATCGCCGCCGAGGCGTGCATGCTGATCCTGAACCGCAAATCCGGGGTTTATCCGGCCCTGCGTTACATCATCGTCTACCCCGCGGCCTTCGTGGTGGCGCGCCAGAGCCGCGACGAAAGCGGCGTGGTCGACCCCTCGGCGCGGGACCTGCTGGGCGAGTCGTGGTCCAACGGCAAGGTCATCCTGGCCTGGGATTCGGTGCTGCGCGGGGCCAGGAATTTCAGCGACGGGCGCAATGTTGTGCTGCACGAGTTTGCACACCAGCTGGACAGCGAAAGCGGCAGCGTCAACGGCGCACCGGTGCTGGTCGGCGCATCCAGCTATCGCAGCTGGTCAGAGGTGTTCAGCGAGGAGTTCCGGCAACTGCAGCTGGAGACGCGACACGGCAAGCACTCGTTAATGGACCACTACGGCGCCACCAATCCGGCCGAGTTTTTCGCCGTCGCCACCGAGACCTTTTTCGAACAACCCCGGCAGATGGCCACGCACCACCAGCAGCTGTTCGACCTGCTGAGCAGCT
>CAVOGA010000001.1:0-1364272 GCA_963695135.1 uncultured Gammaproteobacteria bacterium | reverse complement strand
TTTATGGTGCGCCTGCAACCCGTGGTTCTTCAGCGGTGACCATCGAGTCAAGAAATAGTTTGAATTGCATTAGGCCGTCCCCATGCCTGTTGTTTGGCATTTGAATCCGGAAACGCTCACCAGTGCGGGTGATCACTACGATCTCGCCGGTACTAAAATCCCCGTCTGTTAAGTTCATCCGCTCCGTCACTTCGATGATGTCATGAAGGGGCGTACTTTCCTCAAGCCGGTACGTGGATTCGGTGTCGTCCCAGTGCAACTGCAAAAGATCATCCTGGGTGACGGTCAGAACACGGGACTGGTAGTCTGACGGGCGTGCATCGTTCACCCATACAAACCCTGTAGCCGTATATAACCTGGGTTCCTCGCTTCCCAATGCGGCCGTTATCGCCACATCGGTTTCCGGGGTCCACACATTATCACCAGACGGTCCGTAGACCGTCTTTGTTGAGCAGGCGGTCATGAGCAGGGATATCACACACACTTTGCAAAAAATATTCACTTTTCCCACAACGCGATCTCCTTAGTACATTTCCTGAAAACATTAGCACAGAATTTTTGCCGGTGGATAGGAAGTATAAACCACCTTTTTCGTAATTCACGCAAGTATCAGGAGCCACTACCTGGCGCCAAATTGGGCCTGAACAACTCCTGCATCACCCAAACCCCTGCCGCATGGGCACCGGACAGTCGCCAAGCCAGCCCTCAGCTGCCAGGGCTCGCATACCGTGCCTGCATGTAGGGAAAACCCGGCCATCGACGCCACCAATCCGGTAGCAGACTCGTCTTCCATCGGTGGGACGGTGTAAAGCGTGAGCGCCTTGCGGCCCGCCTTCGGGCCGATGGCGATGCGGTATTGGATCGAGGCAGCCTGTAGATGGCTCGAGGCAATCAGCCTCAAAGTCCAATCCGGGCACGCGCTGATCGGCACACCGGCAAGGCTTCTCGCACTGCGCGCAAACCGCCATGCCGGCTTTGCCGGCGCTCGGGATCGGCAACCAGCAAGCCGCGCCGTTCCAGCAAGCGCACGATGCGGCCGCTCAGGCGGTGCAGTAGCCGGACGATATCGTCCCGCTGCGGGCGCCGCGCGCGGTGGAATACGGCCCTGCTGCCCCGGAACGTGTAGGCCCCGTCAAGGAAACAGCATGTGCAAGTGCGGGTTGAGGTTGAGCGCCGAGCCGAACCGTTGAATCAGGGTCACCGCACCAGTCCTGGCACCGGAAGCCACGGTATGGCCCGAGCGCCGGATCAGAAAGGTCGAGATGCCGCGCTGAACGACCGCCAGCACTTCACTCAGCACCCTGGGCTCCGCCGCCAGCAGCAACCGCAGCGGAAACGGAAAGGTCAAAACCAGTTGCCGGACCGGCGCCTCGGGAAACACGTGATCGACCAAGTGCGCGGCCGACTCGACCATGCGCCGGGCGCCGCAGCTGGGACAGAACCCGCGTCGTTTACAGCTGAACGCCACCAGGTGCTCATGGCGGCACCCGTCACACTTGACCCGCAGAAACCCATGTTCCAGAAGACCGCACTTCAGGTAGTCCTCGAACTCCTGCCGCACGAAGGCCGGCAGGTGACCACCTGATTCTTCGATCGATTGCAGGAAGCGCGGGTAGTGCTCGGCGATGACGGCATAAAGAGCCGTCTGCTCCGGCCGATGGCGGCGGTAGGCAGGCGTTGCGGCGGCAAGCGCGAGTGATGACACCGTGAGATGCTTCTCCGAAACATCTCACGTTGACCTCGAGCCCGGCCTAATGTCTGCTGTAAAAACGCGTTAGTCCGCGCAGGAAAAACCTGCAGCTACATATTCCGCCGATACTCCCCTCCAACCTCGTACAGCGCGTGCGACATGCTGCCCAGGCTGCAAACCTTCCCCGCCTCCATCAGCGCCTCAAACGTATTCTCCCGCTTGCGCGCCGTTTCCTGCAGCTGCGCCAGCAACGGCTCCGCATCACCTTCATGCACTGAACGGTAAATCTCCACGTTCTCCACCTGCTGCACCTTCTCTTCCTCGGTGGAACGCATCAGCTCAATCTCGCCACCTTCCACGTGGCTTTCCTTGCCACCCAGGAAGGTGTTCACGCCGATGATCGGCAACGAGCCATCATGCTTCTTGTGCTCGTAGTACATGCTCTCTTCCTGGATCTTGCCGCGCTGGTACATGGTGTCCATGGCGCCGAGCACGCCGCCGCGCTCGGAGATGCTTTCGAACTCCTTGTAGACGGCCTCTTCGACCAGGTCGGTGAGCTCGTCGACGATGAAGCTGCCCTGCCAGGGGTTTTCGCAGAAGTTCAGGCCCAGCTCCTTGCTGATGATCATCTGGATGGCCACCGCCCGGCGCACGGACTCCTCCGTGGGCGTGGTGATGGCCTCGTCAAAGGCGTTGGTGTGCAGGGAGTTGCAGTTGTCGAACAGGGCGTACAGCGCCTGCAGCGTGGTGCGGATGTCGTTGAACTGGATTTCCTGCGCGTGCAGGCTGCGCCCTGAGGTCTGGATGTGGTATTTCAGCATCTGGCTGCGCTTGTTGGCGCCGTAGCGCTCGCGCATGGCTCTTGCCCAGATTCTGCGGGCGACGCGGCCGATGACGGTGTATTCCGGGTCCATGCCGTTGCTGAAGAAGAAGCTCAGGTTGGGGGCGAACTCGTCGATGTTCATGCCGCGGGCCAGGTAGTACTCGACGATGGTGAAACCGTTGCTCAGCGTGAAGGCCAGCTGGCTGATCGGGTTCGCCCCGGCCTCGGCGATGTGGTACCCGGAGATGCTCACCGAGTAGAAGTTGCGCACCTTGTGGTCGACAAAATACTGCTGGATGTCGCCCATCATGCGCATGGCGAACTCGGTGCTGAAGATGCAGGTGTTCTGGGCCTGGTCTTCTTTCAGGATGTCGGCCTGCACGGTGCCGCGGACCTTGCTGAGCGTGTCGGCCTTGATGCGCTCGTAGGTCTCCGCATCCACCAGCTTGTCGCCGGTGATGCCGAGCAGGCCGAGACCGAGGCCGTCGTTGCCCTCGGGCAGATCGCCGTGGTAACGCGGGGCGCTGCTTGCCCTCGAAGAACTTGTCCATCTTCGTCTGCGCTTCGTCCCACTTGCCTTCGGCCTTCAGGTACTGCTCGATCTGCTGGTCGATGGCCGCGTTCATGAAGAACGCCAGGATCATCGGCGCCGGGCCGTTGATGGTCATGGATCACCGAGGTGGTCGGGCGCGCACAGGTCAAAGCCCGAGTAGAGCTTTTTCATGTCGTCCAGGGTGGCGATGCTCACGCCGGAGTTGCCCACCTTGCCGTAGATGTCCGGGCGCCGTGGCCGGGTCTTCGCCGTACAGGGTCACCGAGTCGAAGGCGGTGCTCAGGCGCGCGGCCGGCTGGCCCTTGCTCACGTAGTGAAAGCGGCGGTTGGTGCGCTCTGGCGTGCCTTCGCCGGCGAACATGCGCGTCGGGTCTTCGCCGGCGCGGCGGTAGGGGAACACGCCGGCGGTGTAGGGGTAGTGGCCGGGCAGGTTTTCGCGCATCAGGAAGCTGAGCAGTTCGCCCCAGTCGGTGTCGCGGGGCATGCCGATTTTGGGGATCTGGTTGTGGCTCAGGGATTCGCGGTAGTTGCTGCCGGTGATTTTTTTGCCGCGGACTTCGTATTCGAACTGCTCGCGTGCGCAGGCCTTTTTTGCGGGCGGGCCAGGATTTCAGGAGGTCGAGGGCGTCTTTGGAGAGTTCGGCGAGTTGGGCGTTGTAGCGGTCTCGGAGGAGGACGTAGGTGGGGTCAGAGCCCTTTTCGCCTTGTCAGGTCTGGCAATTGCGGCGGCGATCGTCGCCGGGCGAAAAGGGATCTGACCCCTGCTTCGCGGCGGCGTCCGAGGTCATCAGGTCTTTCAGCGTCTCGTAGTAGTGCTGCGCCAGGCTGGCAGCCTGGGCCTGGTGCTGGATGTCGGCGTTGATGGACCTGCCCTGCTCGGCGATCTCCGCCAGGTAGCGGGTGCGGCTGCCGGGAATCAGCACGGTGGCCTTGGGCTCTTTCACGCTGACGTCGATGCTGGGGGTCCACTCGCTGGCCGGCAGATCGAGCTTTTCGCGCAGCAGGCGCATCAGGTTGTCGAACATCCAGCTCACACCCGGGTCGTTGAACTGGCTGGCGATCGTCGGGTAGACCGGGGTGTCGTCATCGCCAGGTCAAACTTCAGGTGGTTGCGTTTCCACTGCTTGCGCACGTCGCGCAGCGCATCCTCGGCGCCGCGCTTGTCGAACTTGTTGAGCACGACCAGCTCGGCGAAATCGAGCATGTCGATTTTCTCCAGCTGGCTCTGCGCGCCGAACTCGCTGGTCATCACGTACATGGGGAAATCCACCAGGTCGACAATCTCCGAGTCGCTCTGGCCGATGCCGGCGGTCTCGACGATCACCAGGTCAAAGCCGGCCTGGCGCAGGAAGTTGATCGCGTCCTTCAGCATCGCGTTGGTCGCCAGGTTCTGGCGGCGCGTGGCCATGGAGCGCATGTAGATGCGTTCCGAGCGCAAGGAGTTCATGCGGATGCGGTCACCCAGCAGCGCGCCGCCGGTGCGCCGGCGCGTCGGGTCCACCGCCAGCACGGCGATGTTCTTGTCCGGGAAGCTGGCCAGGAAGCGATTGAGTATTTCGTCGGTTACCGAACTTTTGCCGGCGCCGCCGGTGCCGGTGATGCCAATGACCGGCGCCTGCGTTGTCCGCGCCGGCCCACTCCAGGCGCTTCATCTTCAGTTCCGCTTCGCCAAACATCCCCGCTTCGAGGGCCGTGAGTATGGCCGCCACATCGTTGGAGTTGTCGGGTCTCAGTTCACCCGGGTCGCGCGGCGGAATGCGGCCGCGCTCGGCGCGGGCCACCACGTCCTCGATCATCTCCACCAGGCCCAGGTTCATGCCGTCGTCCGGGTGGTAGATGCGCTCCACCCCGTAGGCTTCCAGTTCCTTGATCTCATCGAGCGTAATGGTGCCACCACCGCCGCCGAACACCTTGATGTGCTCCGCGCCGTTTTCCTTCAGCTGGTCGACCATGAAACGGAAATACTCGTTGTGCCCGCCCTGGTAGGAGCTGAGCGCAATGGCGTCGGCGTCTTCCTGGATGGCGGCGCGCACGATGTCCAGCACCGAGCGGTTGTGCCCCAGGTGAATCACCTCGCAACCCTGCGCCTGGATCAGCCGGCGCATGATGTTGATGGCCGCGTCGTGGCCGTCGAACAGGCTGGCGGCGGTCACAAAGCGCAGCGGTGTCTCGAGGGCGGGACGCTCAACGGTGCTCTCACCGGCGCCCTGGCCAGTGGTTGCGTTGATCTCGGAAGCGGGTCGACTCATAGCTGTGTTATCCGTGGAATTCGTTTGGCTGCGGCGCCGGACTTGGAAAATGATCAGCGCCCGCAATTAACCGTCAGCACTGACTGTTTTCTATTTTAATGCCTATCGGCATGAATCACGAGTGAAACCGCACCATTTTAGCGCATGACTGCCGCGCGACCCCAGACCGTTCTGCCGTGCAATTAATTCATTGGTTCCCTGGCTTGCGGACGTTTATCCTCAGCCCCTGGCCCCTGGATACCCAACAAACCCGGACCTTCACCGCCATGAACCAACAACATGCCATTCAACGCACCGCGCGGGGCGCCGTTCTCTGTATCGCTCTGCTTTGCCAGGCCACCCTGGCTGCAGAGCCAGTCCCGGACACGGCCTCCCTGGTCTTGACCAATGCCAGGGCCTACACCCTTAACCCGCAGCAGCCCTGGGCCGAGGCGGTCGCCGTCATTGGTGACGAAATTGTGTATGTGGGTGATACGGAGTCGGCACTGAAATGGGTCGGTGATGGCACCACGCTTCTTGATCTGCAGGGGCAGATGCTCCTGCCCGGCTTCCAGGACTCGCATCTGCACCTGCTGTACGGCGGCGAGGCCGTCAGGTCCTGCGACCTGACTGACGCTCATTCTCCGGAGTCGGTCAGAGACACCCTGCTGGCCTGCAGCGAGGCGCCCGGCCGGGGCGAGGACAACTGGCTTATTGGCAGCGTATGGGATCGCACCAGCTTCCCGGGCGGGGAGCCTCCCGGCGGGTTTCTGGATGAATTGTTCCCGGATATTCCGGTTTCTGTTACCACCTCGGACGGCCACTCCCTGTGGGCCAACACCCGGGCGATGAGCATTGCCGGCATCGACAAAAACACGCTTAACCCACCCAACGGTATTATTTTCCGTGACCCGGAAACGGCTGAACCCACCGGCGTTCTGTCCGGTTCGGCAATGCAGCTGTTAACGGACTCGATTCCCGTTCCGTCCCTGCAGGAAAACATGCTGAGCATCGCGGAAGCGATTCGCCTTGCGCACTCCCTGGGCGTCACATCGGCCATCGAACCGGGCCTGAATATTGACCAGGCGAAAGCCTTTCACGCCCTGGCCGACCAGAATGCCCTGGGTATGCGCCTCTTGCTGTGCCTGGCGCCCATCGGTTGGGAAATCGACCAGTTTGGCATGGAGGTGTTCGACTTCCTCGACCAGGCGCCGGCGCCCGATAGCCCCCTGATCACCCAGGACTGCGTCAAGATTTTTATGGACGGCGCGCTTGAGGCCAAGACGGCGGCAATGGTTGAACCCTACCCGGGCGATACGGAGCCGTTTCCCGTGTTTTATGAACTGGATGAACTCACCCCCATTCTGCGCGGACTCGACGAGCGAGCCGTCTCCGCGCATATCCACGCCATTGGTGATGCGGCCACCGCAATGGCCCTGGAAGGCTTTGCTGCAGCCCGCCCGCCAGAGGGCTTCAATTCGCGACCCGTGATGACCCATCTGCAGTTTGTGACCGACGAATACACACCGCGCTTTGGCGAGCTGGGCGTCGCCGCCAGCGTCTCGCCCCTGTGGATGTACCAGGATGACTTCACACTTGAGCTTTATCCGCAGCTGGTGGGCATGGAGAAAAACCTGAGCGCTTACCCGGTCAGGGACATCGTGGATGGCGGCGGCAGACTGCTCGGTTCCAGCGACTGGTCCGTCTCCAGCATGGACCCGCTGCTGGCGATCGAGACAGCCTTGACGCGGCAGGACCCAATAAGCAATGAAGGCGACCCGCTGGGCGAATCACAACGGGTTGATCTTGCGACCATCATCGCTGCCTACACCATCAACGTGGCCTGGGCGATGGGCCGCGAGGCGGAAACCGGCAGTATCGAGGTGGGCAAGAAGGCCGACCTGGTGGTTCTGGATAAAAACCTGTTTGAACTGTCGCCCTACGAGATCAGTGACGCGCAGGTTACCCGGACCATTTTTGCCGGTGAGACCGTCTGGCCTGCGGAGGATTGACCGGTGCGCGCGGGCACGGTTCCACCAGGCGTGGCGCCAACGCCTGACCAGAAAGGAGAATAATGGAAGGTTTCTCATGCTGAAGGCCATCAAGATGCGCCAGATCAAACATTTACCGCTGCTGATCCTGCTGTTGCTTACCGGTTGCAGCGCCCTGCAAATCATCAGTGACACCAGCCCGTCGGATCATTATCACCAGTCATTGGCGATTCCCTACGGCCCGGCGGAACGCAACCGGCTTGATTACTATGAGCCGGTCGACGTGACAGAAAACGCGCCACTGGTGGTCTTTTTCTACGGCGGCGGCTGGAAAAATGGCTCCCGGCAAAAATACGAATTCGTGGCTTCCGCCCTGACAAAAGCGGGTTTCCGCGTCGTTATCCCGGATTACCGCCTGTTCCCTGACGTCAGCTTTCCGGTGTTCATGGACGACGCGGCCGCTGCAGTGGCATGGGCGCTGAACAACGAGACCAACAGCCAGGCGCAGGATGCGGGGGTGTACCTGGTCGGGCATTCGGCCGGCGCGCAGATCGCCGCCCTGCTGGCCACGGACCATGCATACCTGGCAAAAGTGTCTGTGCCCTCGAGTGCGCTATTCGGCCTGGTTGGCCTTTCCGGCCCCTATGACTTCCTGCCGATTGAATCCGGATACCTGCTTGATGTGTTTCCGGAAAACGAGCGGGAAGCCAGTCAGCCCGTTAATTACGTCAATGCTGCCGTACCGCCCACCCTGCTCATTCATGGCGAGGACGACACGCTGGTGGAGCCGGGCAACAGCGAGCGCTTCGCCGCCGCCCTGAGAAAAGCGGGTGTGCCGGTCACCGTAAAGTATTACGAGGGCACGGGGCATGCGGCGGTGGCCGCTGCGATGGCGCCCCAACTGGATTTTCTTGCCGATACGCTTGATGACACCATCACCTTCATCAAGGGGCTTGATCAACAAAGGTCCGAATCGTGATTCAGTCATGGTTCACAGTAAATCCGCATAATTACCCCATCTTTGAGAACAGGTTTTGCAATATGCGCTTCTTTAAAATTTCCATCCCTCTCCTGTTGATGCTGCTGATCGCCGCGCCGCTGGCCGCCCAGGACAGCAAAACGGTCGGTGAGCACTTCAGCGACAGCTGGATTCACACCAAGGTCAAGAGCTCACTGGCCACCAACAGCGGGGCATCCATCAACATCGAGGTGTACAAGGGCGAAGTACAGCTGGCCGGCTTTACCAGCACGCCGGAACTGGCCAAGTCCCTGCCCGAGCGCGCGGCCCGCGTCAGCGGGGTGAAGAAGGTCTACAACCAGATCATCGTGGTTGAACCGGGGCGCAGCGCCGGCGAGGTGCTGGATGACGGCCTGCTGGTAACCAGCGTTGAGGGCGCCATGGCGAACGACAACCTCGTCAAGGCGCTGAAAATCAATACCGAGTCAAATCGCGGCCGCGTGCTGCTCAGCGGTTTCGTGGACTCGGACGAACATCGCAACGCGGTTCTGGCGATTGTAAAAAACGTCAGTGGCGTCAAGGAAATCATTGACGGCATGAACCTTAAAAATAACGCGCCGGACAGCGCCGGCTAAGGCCCGGGGCCCGCCCTCCCTGGTCGCCACTGGCGACCAGTCACATCAGATATCCCTGAATTTTCACCGACGCCGTGCGGGCGCAGAGCGTGTCGCCGGGCGCGCCCGGTTGCTGGCCTGGCCACGCTGTCTTGCCTGCGAGGCGCGGTTCAAATCACGCGTGTTCAGCGACCCGGATGACGGCCGGGTGCTGGGAGCCGCCGGCCGCTGGGCAGGACGCGTGCCCGTTGCCGGCCGCTGGGCCGGTTGGGTGGCCGGACGATTCTGCGCCGCGCCGGACACGCGGTCGCGGGTCTCGGGGCTGACCCGGTCGGCAGCGTCTTTCCACTGCCCGTTCTCGCGGGTCTGCCACTTGTCACCGTTCGGGCGCACTACCTGGCCGCTGGCATCGGCGTACACGTTGTTCAGTTTGCCCTGCGCATCGCGGGCCAGTTTCAGGTCCCTCGTGGCAGCGGTGCGCTCCACATTGCGATCGCGGTTTGCCGGTCGCTGGTACAGGTTGTCGCCCCGCTCGATACTGGCCAGCCGGTTTTCTTTACGCAGCTCGTTGCCGATGGTGGCGCGGTTGCCGACGTTGATGCTGTTGCCGATATTGATGGTGCCGTTGTTCACGAAGGTCGGGCCGCGATAGCCACCGCCGTACCAGCCGCCGCAGCAGCCCCAGGGGCGATAGGCGCCGCCGTAACCGCCGCCCCAGCGTATGCCGAAGCTGAAGAACCCGTTGCTCCAGGACAGGCCGAAATTCCAGCCGGTCCAGGGGTTATAGCCAACATTGAATCCCCAGGTCGCCGGGCGCGGGTAATACCAGCGGCCATAGTAGGGCGGGTAATACCAGCCGGTGCCGTAAACCGGCACGCCGTAATAGGGATAGGACCAGAGGTATCCGGGTGTGTAACCCACATACACCACGTCCGGCGTGGAGTTGTACACGTGCACATGCGTGGTGTTGTACACGGGGGAAGTGGGCGGAATAGCGGCAATCTGATCTTCCGGCACCTCGTCCGCGACCACCCAGGGTCCTTGCGCGGAGCCGCTGGTAAACCAGACGCCGTTGTCTACCGCGTAATAACGCCCATCGATTTCCAGCACCTGCGCACCGGTATTGACCGCGTAGGAGACATTGGTGCCCTTGATTTTCTCAAAGTCCGGTTTGCCGTCGTACTCGACGGTGAGGGTTGCGGTCTTGCGGTCGATCGCGGCGGTTTGCGGTATGGCCTGGTTCCTGACCGCATCTTCCGCTTCCGGCGTGCCCGCGACCGAGGTGCGCAGTCCGCCAATATCCGAGGCCGGCGGAATCTTTGCGAAGGACTCCGGGAGCTCATCGGGCGGCACAAAGGTCCACGGTCCGCTGTCATTCTTCGAGCGGTACCAGCGACCGGAGAGCAGCACGTACATATTGCCGGTCGGCAAGTCCCGCAGCCAGGGTGACTCGGTGTTGCTGACGTACAACAGCTCACCGCCTTCCAGGCTGGTCCATTCCGGCGCGCCCACGGTCACGATCAGTTCGGTCGGCTCGGTGGCCACCACGACAGCCGGCGGACGGTCCGGCTGGTCTTCCGTGTTCTCGGCCGGCGGCATATTGGCCGCCAGGTCTTTCGGGGGGTTCTTGGTGGGCATCCAGGGGCCCATCGGGTCGTTCGCCTCGTACCAGAAGTTACCGCTCGACAACCAGCAGCCCTTGCCGCGCTTCTTGCAGGCGACCGCGAAGGGCGTGTTCAGAACCCGCTCGTAATCACTGCCCTCGATTTCCGCAAGCCGGGGCTGACCATCAAACAGCAGCAGCACGGCCAGTTCGCGGGTGAAGACGATTTTCGGCGGCTCGTTGTTCAGATCCTGCAGGCTCTGCTGCACCAGATCAGCAGTCTCGAGACTGGCTGCCAGGGCCTCAAGGGAAATTTCGAATCCCGCATCCGGGAAAGCGTCTTCGACCACCGCGGTCAGGCGCTGCTCACCCGCGTCCTTGGAGTCGGGCCAGGTGACTTTTTCGATCCTGAAGTCCAGCAGCGTCGCCGTGTCGTTGTCACGGTCGGTTTCGAGCCTGCTGGTAAACCACATGGCGCCGAAGATCGGTTCATCACTGTCGGCAAGATCAATCTGGAAGGCGGCGCGGCCTTTCAGGGTCTGGCCCTCCAGCGATTCCGGCTGGGGCTGATAAACAATGATGTCGCCCTCGGGCGCACTGATGACCTGTGGCCAGTCGACCGCCCGGGCTGTTGAGGTCAGGAACAGCGTCACAGCGAGGGCATACAGTAGCTTTCTCATGGCGGAATCCTTGGGTCGCTTGGGGTCGGGTCGCATCCGGCCGGTCATGTATATACAGATTGTAGCAAGCCGGCGCGATCAGGTGACGCATCTACCAGGCGGGCCCGGCCTGGATGTAAAACGCGGTATCTTCCGGGCCCCGGGCCACGTCGAGACCCATCGCAATCCCGTAACGCCTGGCCAGCAGGTAGCGAAAACCGACCCCCACCGTACTCTGATTGCCCGCATCGGACAGCGCACTGAACGACTCCGCAGCACGGCCTGCTCCGGGTTAACTCGCCCCTCTCTGCCAGCCTGGCCGCGGCCTCGCGCTGTTCTGGCGACTCGTGAAAGAACACGCCGACGACCCCGAAACCGGGGCCCACTGCCGGCTCGGTAATGACCACGGGAACCGGCAGAAAGCTGAAGCGCCGCTCGGACAGGTAGCGGCTGGCATCGAACATGCCGTCTTCCGGATCAATAAACAGCGAAGTGTCAAACGCGCCGGCGAGGGCCGGAAAAAATGACAGCAGCAAGGCCAAAAACGGCGCCGCCAAACGACGAACGCCCATGGATCGATCCATGGGCGCCGCGATATCAGGCATCGGGTGAATCACCCTTGAGCGGTCAACGGACTTTGACGATTACCGGGGTCCAGAATGAGCCGTCAACCTGGGCTTCCTCGGAGGCGGACGTATCAACTTTCGCCCCGAGGTAATAGGTCTTGCCCTCTTCAACGTCCACTTCGATGGTGTTGTAGTAGATCTGGCCTCCCGTATAGCTCATGCCGGAGCCCCATTCCGAGCTGAACACCAGGCTCACCACAACTTCATTCTTGCCTGCGGGGGCGCGGAAATTCGGCCCGTCCATCGCGTCTTTGCCATTGATTTGCTCGATATTAACCTCGAACAAATTATTCCTCGGCTCGGGCTCGGGCAGCGGGGCAATATAACCGTGCTCGGCTGCAACCGCCGCACCGGCGAATACCAGGGCAAGCAGCGGCAGCAGTACGAATTGACGGTATCTATCTGAGACTTTCATCGGGTAAATCCTCTTGGTTTTTTAACATCGGCTTGCAGCCATTTACCGCCAGCAGGTCGGCCAGCCTGCACCTCTGCCCGGCTGATTCAAGAGTAGTCAATTTTCCCGCGACTCGTCCAGCGCCCTGACCAGGCGGCTGGCCCATGACCGGAAGATGATATTGGCCTCCTGGCGATTGGTGATGCTGTTTGACCACTGCAGACGTCCCGTATCAATGGCCCGCCTTTCATCAATAATGCGTCCAATCAGGCTGTTGGTGTCCGAATCATAAAAGGCCATGTTCAGCGTCATTTCGCCGGCCGAGGTGGTGTAGGTCCGGGACATGCCCGCCTGACGCATGCTGAGGTCCGGCGCGTGCACATCCAGGTCAACGATGGCCGGCACCAGCGCGAGCACATCCTCACCCGGGCGTATCAACCACGCTGTAGCCGGCCTCTTCCAATTGCTCAATAAACACCTGGGTAAACCCTTCGGCAACGGCCGTGCGAATCTTTGCCATGTCCGCGCTGGTTACCCGGTTATTCAACGCGACCCGGTTGATGTTCTGGTCCCGCTGCCAGTTTTTGCGAAAGGACACGTCCACGTCGCTGATCATGACCTTGTCGTAGCCGGACAGGCTGGCGCCTTCCCGCCAATAAGCCGCATCAATACCTTTTATTTCAATCAGTTGCAGTCCATCTTCCGATTCCTGCGGGTAGTGATCCGCCGCCGCAGTCCCGGTAAGCACCAGCGCAAGCAGCAGGGCAAAGGCCGTTGTCGATCGCTTAAACATATCGAATCTCCACCATTCAATTGGTCATAAGAGTTTAAAAGCGCCAATATCTTTGACCGCAATTTCATGCACAAGTTTTACCCGCCCGTTGGAGTGCTTGCCCGTCGCCAGGCGGTGCTGTGACCTTTGGACCATGGGTGCTTCACGGCGCTATGGTAACCTCGCTGCCTTTCCCAAACCCATAGGTGTTGAGCCGTGATGGATAAATTCAAACTCGCCGCCCTGGCCTGCTCGGCCGCTTTGCTGGCCGCCTGCGGCCCCTCATCAGAGCCGGCCGGCCAGGCCGAAACCGCCAGCGCGGAAGCGCCGGCGGTGGACAATGTCAGCGCCCTGCCTGCCGGGGTTACGCTGGTTGAGGAATTTGATGGTGATGGCGCCGAAATCGCTATCCCGTACAAGAAGTTCGTGCTGGACAACGGTCTGACCGTGGTGCTCCACGAGGACCGCTCCGACCCGCTGGTGCATGTTGATGTGACCTACCACGTCGGCTCGAACCGCGAAGACCCGGGCCGTTCCGGCTTCGCCCACTTCTTTGAGCACATGATGTTCCAGGGCTCGGAGAACGTCGGCGACGAGCAGCACTTCAAGATCGTCCAGGAGGCCGGCGGCACGCTGAACGGCTCCACCAACTCGGACCGCACCAATTACTACCAGACCGTTCCGGCCAACCAGTTGGAAACGGTCCTGTGGCTTGAAGCCGACCGCATGGGCGTGTTCCTGGACGCGGTCACGCAGGAGAAATTCGAAGTCCAGCGTGAAACCGTCAAGAACGAGCGCGGCCAGCGCGTGGACAACCAGCCCTACGGCCGCGCCCTGGAAACCATGATGGCGGCGACCTACCCGGACGGCCATCCCTACTCCTGGCCGGTGATCGGCTGGATCGAAGACCTCAACCGGGCTGACCTGGAAGACCTGAAGCGCTTTTTCCTGCGCTGGTATGGCCCGAACAACGCCGTCCTGACCATCGGCGGCGATATTGACGAGACGCAGACCCTGGAATGGGTGGTCAAGTATTTCGGCCCGATTCCGGCCGGCCCGGAAGTCGAAAACCTGCCCAAGCAGCCCGCGCTGCTGGAAGAAAACCGCTACGTCACGCTGGAAGACAACATTCATCTGCCAGCGCTGGCCATGATGATTCCGACCGTCTTACTCCAATCACCCGGACGAGCCGGCGCTGGATGCCGCAGCGCAAATTCTCGGCCAGGGCCAGGAATCCCTGCTCTACCAGCAGCTGGTCCAGACCGGTCGCGCCGTGCAGGCTTCCGTGTCCCATTCCTGCAAGGAACTGGCCTGCGAAATGTGGTTCATCGTGATTCAGAACCCGGCTTCCGGCGAGTCCCTCGCGGAAATGGAAGCGGCGGTGCTGTGAAACCCTGGACGAGTTCGCCGAGCGTGGCGTCACCGCGGATGACCTGGTCAAGTTCAAGGCCGGCTACGAGTCCAGCCGCGTCTTCGGCCTGCAATCGGTGGCCGGCAAGGTCTCCACCCTGGCGGCGTTTGAAACCTACACGGGCAGCCCGAAAGGCATTGATGATGAGATCAATGCCTACCTGGCCGTGGAAACCGACGACGTTCAGCGGGTGTTTGACGAGTACATCAAGGGCAAGCCGGCGGTGATCCTCAGCGTCGTGCCGAACGGCCAGCCGCAGCTTGCCGCCGCGCCGCAGAACTACGAACCGGAGCGTACCATTCCGGAGAGCTACGGTGATGAGTCTGCGACCCTGGCCCTGCGCCCGGTCAGCGACACGTTCGACCGCAGTGTTCAGCCGACACCCGGGGTCAACCCGCAGGTGGAGCTGCCGGCGATTGGTGACGTGGCCCTGGCCAACGGCGTGCGACTGCTCGCCGTGCCCAACGATGAAACGCCCACGGTCACGGTTCGCGCCGTGTTCCAGGTGGGTCAGCGGGACGAGCCGCCCGGCAAGGCCGGCCTGACCTCCCTGATGGCATCGCTCATGGGCGAAGCGACGCAGCAGCGCAGCGCCGCCGAATTCTCCGAGGCCCTGGGCCGCCTCGGCGCCAGCATCAGCGTCAGTCCGGGCGAGTACGAGACCACGGTGACCCTCAACACGCTGGCCAAGAACCTGGATGAGGCCATGCCCCTGATGATGGAGCGCATTCTGCAGCCGGCGTTCACGGAGCAGGACTTCAACCGCGTCAAGCAGCAAACCCTGGAAGGCCTGCAGCAGCAGCGCAAGACGCCGGAAGGCCTGGCCAACCGCGCGCTGGGCGCCGTCATGCTGGGCCCGGAACATCCCGCTGTCCTACCCCATGAGCGGACTGCCGGACACGGTCAGCAGCATCACGCTGGATGATGTGCTGGCGTACTACAACGCGCACATGCCCCAGCACCTGACCGGCGTCACCGTGAGCACCAGCCTGCCGGAAGCGGAAATCGTTGCTGCCCTGGACGGCCTGGCGCAGATCGAGGTCACCGAAGCCATTCGCCCGGCGATCGCTTTCGAAACGCCGAAGATCGAAGGCCGCACCATCTACCTGGTCGACAAGGAGGGCGCGGCCCAGTCCAGCCTGCGTACCGGTCAGAACGCCGAGCCCTATGATGCCCTGGGCGACTTCTACCGTGGCACCCTGGCCAACTTCCCGCTGGGCGGCAGCTTCTCCAGCCGCATCAACATCAACCTGCGCGAGGACAAGGGCTATACCTACGGCGCCCGGACGTACCTTAGCGGCGGACCGGAGTACGGCTCCATCAACTTTGGCTCCGAGGTGCGCAAGGACGCCACCGCCGACTCGGTCAACGAGGTCATCATGGAACTGGAGGCCTATGACGCGGAAGGCATGAACGAGGAGGAATTCGCCTTCATGCGCTCGGCCATCGGCCAGCTGGATGCACTGCGTTATGAAACGCCGGGCGCCAAGCTGGGCCTGCTCAACAACATCCTGCGCTATGACCTGCCGCTCGACTACCGCACCCAGCAGAATGCCATTCTGCAGGAGACCGATCGCGACACGCTGAACCGGATCTACAGCGAAATGCTGGAGCCGGAAAACACCGCCATCGTGGTCGTGGGTGACGAGGCGGCAATCCGCGAAGAACTCGAAGCACTCGGCATGCCGATCGTGGAACTCGACGAGGACGGCTATCCGATCGAGGAAGCTGTTCCGGCGGCTGCGGCCGGCGCCAGCGGCTTCTGAGCAATGCCCGCAAGGGCCTGAATTACTGAAGGTCCTGCCCAGCAAGAGCCCGCGCCAACGCGGGCTCTTTTTTTATCGGTCCTCAAGCAGTGACAGGGGGTGTTTGACGGTTTCGGCAACGAACCACGGTGGCGACTCCTGTGGATGCAGGGGTGGGCGGCAGGCCGCCCTCCCCGGCCATTACTTTCAGGTAAAGCGTTGCCGGCGAAGGTGTGCCGGGGCTTTTTCCATTACGCTGGGAGCGGCCTGGCCATGCAGATAAAGGAACTGGAATGATTTCACTGATTTCACGATGGAAACTCAGGAACGGCTGCTCGCCGGAACTCAAGGCGGCATTGCAGGCACTTGCCTCGGCCGTACACAAGGAAAAGGGCACCCTGGCCTACGCGGTGCACCTCGATGCACAGGGGCCGCTGGATGCCGGAGGGAAACCCCTTGATCCCCCGCCGTCACCGATTCCCGGCCGGCAGCAGATGGAAGTGGTGTTTTTCGAGGTGTACGAGAACACAACGGCCTTTCAGGCGCACCTGGCCGGCAAGGCCTTCACCAGGTTCAAAAAGGACTGGGGCGATCACTTCTACCAGGACCCGAACGGCTCCGGCTGGCCGGTGACCGAGACCACGTTCCTGGCGCGCGAATCCGCGTTCTTCCGGACCTAGGCCTCTTCCCCTTCGGGCAGGGCGGCGGCGCGGATCAGCGTCTCACCGTCCTGATTTTCCAGGTGCAGCAGTCCGGTTTGCGCATCGATACGCCAGCGTGTCACCTGGCCCAGCGCCTCGTGAAAACGCCGGTCCTGGTTCATCAGGGCGTCCGGACAGGCCATCATCGTACCGGCCATGGGCCCGAAGCTGATGCCGTCGCCGTCCAGCGTGTAGCTGCCGGTAAAGCGGTTACAGCCGCCGTTACCCGCGGCCCGGCCATCCTCGTTGAAGGCGATGGTCGTGCGGGCCCGGTCAATGACGCCTGCCGACAGGATGTCTTCCACCCACCAGGCAGTCCCGGCAAGCTGCGTTGGCCGCGGAGGGGGCAGCGATTTCTTCGGTCACGATAACGGTCTCCTCCTGCATTGGTGCAGCTTCAGAGTCGGATTCGGGACTGTTGCAGGCCGCGAGACACAGCAACAGCGCGGACAGGGCGGTCAATCTTGCAGTCTGGATCATGGCAGTTCCTGTTGTACCGGGTTTGATATCCCATAACGCGCCACGGCGGTTCCGGGGTTAACGGTTTACCGCCAGGCGCAGTCCGCGCGCCTCCGGCGACGGTGCCAGAAACTCGCTGCAGGCGGGATTGGCGGTTTCATCCACGTGCTGGTAACCGGTTTCCTGCAGGAAGGCCGCGAAGGCGACGTCGTCCTCCCTGGGCACCAGGAACCCGGCCAGTACGCGACCCTGGGCCGCGCCATGGTTGCGGTAATGGAACAGGCTGATGGACCAGCGTCCCGCCAGCACGGTCAGGAATTCGAGCAGGGCGCCGGGCCGTTCCGGGAACTCGAAGCGGTAAAGCACCTCGCGATCGGGGACCGGCAGACCGCCGCCGCCAAGGTGCCGCAGGTGCAGCTTGGCAACCTCGTTGCCGGTCAGGTCTGTCACCTCGTAGCCGATATCCCCAAGGTGGGCGCTGAGCTGCTGAACCGGCTCCTGTAGCCGCACCCCGACAAACACGCGCGCCTGCGCCGTGCCGTTATGGCGGTAATTGAATTCGGTCACCGAGGACTGGCCCAGCTCCCGGCAAAATTCGAGAAAACTGCCGGCCCGCTCCGGTATCGTCACCGCCAGCAGGGCCTCCGAGCCGTCGCCCAGCGTGCAGCGCTCAACCACGTGGCCCAGGCGGTCAAAATTGACATTGGCGCCGCTGATGACGGCGACCCAGCGCGCGTCCGCCGTGGCCTCCTCCGGATGGGTTCTGCTCCATTCCAGGGCGCCGGCCACCGCCAGGGCGCCGGCCGGTTCCGGCACCGCCCGCACCTCTTCGTAGACCAGGCGGACCGCGGTGCACACCTGGTCCACGGACACCGTGATGACCTCATCGAGCAATTCGCGGCACAGCTCAAAGGTGATATCCCCGACGCGGCGCACCGCCACGCCATCGGCGAACATGCCGGTTGCGCCGATGTCCACCGGCTCACCGGCTTCCAGCGCGGCTTTCATGCTGGCCGCGTCCTCGGGCTCGACGCCGATAATGCGTGTTTCAGGGCAGATGGCCTTGACCGTCGCCGCCACCCCGGCCGCCATGCCGCCACCACCGACGGAGACAAACACCACGTCCGGTGGCTCGGGCAACTGCTGGGTGATTTCCACGCCGATCGTGCCCTGCCCGGCAATGACATCCTCGTCGTTGAACGGATGAATGAAGCGGGCGCCGCAGGCTTTTGCATCGGCCATGGCGGCAGCGCAGGCCGCGTCAAAATCATCGCCGGTCTGAACGATTTCCGCGCCCAGGGCTGCCACGGCCTGGACCTTGATGTCCGGCGTGGTGCGCGGCATGTAGATGCGCGCCTTGACGCCCAGCCGCTGGCTGGCCAGCGCCACGCCCTGGGCATGATTGCCCGCGGACGCCGCCACGACGCCGCGGGCGCGTGCCGCCTCGTCCATGCGGTGAATGCAGTTGTAGGCGCCGCGCAGCTTGAAGGAAAAGGTCGGCTGCAGGTCCTCCCGCTTGAGCAGGATCTGGACCCCGGCGCGCTGCGACAGTCGCGGCGCCGGGTCCAACGGGGTCTCGCGGGCCACGTCATACACCTGGGCGCGCAAAGCGCGCTGCAGGTAGCTGTGCGAAGACCCGCCCACCACGCGGCCTAGATGAAGGCGACCTTTTGCGTGTTGATCCGGTCCAGCCGCTCGATAACCGCGTTCGCCGCCTCATCCGTGCGCAGATTGCCGCCGATGTCGAGCGTGCACTGGCCGGCCGATACGGCGTTCCAGATCGCCAGCTCGATTTGCCGCGCCACCTCGCGCATGCCGAGGCTGTACTCGAACATCATGCCGACGGAACCCAGCATGCCGAAGGGGTTGGCCAGTCCGCGACCCGCAATATCCGGCGCGGAACCATGGATCGGTTCATACAGGCCCGCCTTGCCGGCGCCGAGGGAAGCGGAAGGCAGCATGCCCATGGAACCGACCAGCACCGAGGCCTCGTCGGTAAGGATGTCACCGAACATGTTCTCGGTAACGATCACGTTAAAGCGCGACGGGTTGGACACAATGTGCATGGCCGCCGAGTCGACCAGCATGGTTTCATAGGCCACGTCCGGGTAGCTCTTGTTCATAACCTCGCCGGAAACCTTGCGCCACAAGCGGGACGTGGCCAGCACATTGGCCTTGTCGATCATCGTGACGCGGCCGTAGCGGGCGCGGGCCATGTCTGCCGCCAGGCGAACCACCCGTTCAATTTCTTCCCGGGTATAGCTGTACTCGTCGGAAGCGCTGTCCGCGCTCAGCTCTTTCTTGCCGAAATAGCTGCCGCCGGTGAGTTCCCGCACCACCATCATGTCGACGTTTTCAATACGCTCCGCCTTCAGCGGGCTGATGTGGGCCAGGGACGGATGCAGGCGCACCGGCCGCAGGTTGGCAAACAGCCCAAGCGCTTTGCGCAGGTCCAGCAAGCCCTGCTCGGGACGCTTTTTGGCGTCCGGATCGTCCCACTTGGGACCACCCACCGCGCCGAGCACCACCGCATCCGCTTCGCGGCAGGCCGCCAGCGTTTCCTTCGGCAGCGGTTCTCCGGTCGCATCCAGCGCGGCGCCGCCGATCAGCGCTTCGGTCAATTCGATCTTCAGACCGTGGATGTCCGCCACGGCCTTGATGAGTTTTTCCGCCTGCGCGGTGACCTCGGGGCCGATCCCATCCCCGGGTAGCAGAAGTACTTTAGCGTTCATGGTGTTCCTCATAGTTTGTTATCTGTTGATCCTGGGCCAGCAGGTAGTCGAGCCGGTCCATGCCGTTGAGCAGGCAGTAGCGCGCGAAGCCATCGATCTCGAAGTCGAAACACTGGCCGTCCCGGGTCATGACCTGGCAGCTCTCCAGATCCACGGTGAGCTCCTGCCCATCCATGCCCATGAGCACCGCGTGCTGGGCCTGCGGCAGAACGACAGGCAAACAGCCCGACGTTCTGCGAATTACTGCGAAAAATATCTGCGATTTCTGACGAGATGACGACGCGGAATCCGAATCCGAGCAGCGCCCGCGGAGCATGTTCACGGGACGAGCCACAGCCAAAGTTGCGACCCGCCACGAGAATCGGGCTCTGCGCCGCGCGCGGCTGGTTCAACACGCAATCGGCCAGCACGTTACCGTCACCATCATAGCGCCAGTCCGCAAAGGCGTGATCGCCCATACCCTCGAAACTGGTCGCGGTCAGAAAACGTCCGGGAATGATCTGGTCCGTGTCGATGTTTTCCTGCTGCAGCACCAGTGCCGGGCCGGTCAGTCGCTTAAAGGCGTCCATTACGCGGCCTCCCGCGGCGAATCGCCCTCAATGGTGCGGGGATCGACCACCTTCCCGGCCACGGCGCAGGCCGCCGCGGTCAGCGGGCTGGCCAGCAGGGTGCGCGAACCCGGCCCCTGGCGGCCTTCGAAATTGCGGTTCGAGGTGCTGACCGCGGTCTTGCCCGGCGGCACCAGGTCACCGTTCATGGCCAGGCACATGCTGCAGCCCGGTTCGCGCCACTCGGCGCCGGCCTCCGTAAAGATCGTGTCCAAACCCTCGGCTTCCGCCTGGCGGCGCACCGCTTCGGAGCCGGGAACCACCAGCATGCGCACATTTTCCGCGACTTTTCGCCCCACCATGAGCTGCGCGGCATCGCGCAGATCGGACAGGCGTCCATTGGTGCAACTGCCGATAAACACGATATCTATCGGGTGGCCGATCAGCGGTTCCCCGCCATGCATGCCCATGTAGGCGAGCGCGCGGTTGTTGCCGGCGCTGCCGCTGTCGGGCACCGTGCCGGTCACCGGAATCGACATGCCCGGGTCGATACCCCAGGTCAGCGTCGGAACCACTTCCGCGGCGTTGATGTGGACCTCGCGGTCAAAATACGCATCGTCATCGGAGCGCAGGGACAACCAGTGTTCCGCTGCGGCATCGAAGGCCTTGCCCGCGGGCGACAGCGCCCGTCCACGCAGGTAATCGACGGTTTTCTGGTCCGGCGCGATCATGCCGGCGCGGGCGCCGGCCTCGATGGACATATTGCAGATCGTCATGCGCTGCTCCATGGACAGCGCCCCGATCGCTTCCCCTGCGTACTCGATGACGTGGCCAGTGCCCCCGTTAACACCAATCGTTCGAATAATGTGCAGGATCAGGTCCTTGGCCCGGACGCCCTCACCCAGGACCCCGTCAACCGTGATGCGCATGCTTTTCGGCTTGCGTTGCAGCAGGCACTGGGTGGCCAGCACGTAGCCGACCTCGGTGGTGCCGATACCGAAGGCCAGGGCCCCGAAAGCGCCGTGCGTGGCCGTGTGCGAGTCGCCGCAGACCACGGTCATGCCCGGCTGGGTCGCGCCGATCTCCGGGCCCATCACATGCACGACGCCGCGCTGGGCGCTGTCCCAGCCTTCCAGGCGGATGCCGAATTCAGCGCAGTTGCGCTCCAGCTGCTCGACCTGGGCGCGGGCCTGGGGCGTGTAATAGTGCCGCTCACCACGCTCATCCGGTGGCGTGGTCGGCGTGGAGTGGTCCAGCGTCGCCAGGGTGCGGTCCGGGCGCCGCACCGGAATGCCGCGCTCGCGCAGGGTTTCAAAGCCCTGCGGGCTGGTCACCTCGTGCACCAGGTGCAGGTCAATAAAGAGCACGGCCGGAATATCTTCCGTTTCCGCCGTGACCACGTGGGCATCCCAGAGTTTGTCCAACAGCGTCTTGCTCATGAGGCGCTCGCTACCTTGCCGGTTTTTGCGCCGGCTTCCTCGATCGGCTCCAGCCAGCCGAAATGGTCCTCGGTCTCACCGGTGAATAATCCGAAAAACGCCTTCTGCAACTGCTCGGTCACCGGGCCGCGCCGGCCTATGCCGATATCCAGGTCATCGACCGAGGCAACCGGGGTGATTTCCGCCGCCGTGCCGGTCAGGAACATCTCGTCCGCGTTGTACAGGGCCTCGCGGGAGAGGATCTGCTCGCGGACCTGGTAACCCATGGCGTGCGCCAGGCGGATCACCGAGTCCCGGGTGATGCCGGCCAGGATGCTGGAGGCCTGCGGCGGCGTGACGAGCACGCCGTTCTTGACGATGAACAGGTTCTCGCCGGCCCCTTCGCTGAGGGTGCCGTCTGCGGCCAGCCCCAGCCCCTCGTCATAGCCGAGGCGATGCGCCTCCAGGCTGATGAGCTGGCTGGAAAGATAGGTCCCGCCGGCTTTGACACCGGCAGGAATCGTGTTGGGCGCCACGCGTTGCCAGCTGGAGACGCAGACTCGCGCACCGTTCTCCCGGGCTTCTTCACCCAGGTAGGCGCCCCACTCGATCGCCGCGATGGCCACGTCAACCGGCACATCGCCTTTCGGCGCCACACCGATGGACCCGTAGCCACGAAAGGCGATCGGTCGCAGGTAGGCGCTTGTTAATCCATTGCGCAGAATCACGCCGTGGCAGGCGTCAATCAGCGTTTCCCGGTCAAAGGGAATCTTCGATGCGATAGACGCGCGCCGAGTCATACAGGCGCTGCATGTGTTCGCGCAGGCGAAAGCCCACGGGGCGGCCGTCCTTTTCATAGGCGCGGATGCCTTCGAACACGCTGGACCCGTAGTGCAGCGCATGGGTCATGACATGGGTGGTGGCCTCATGCCACGGCTTGTAGGCGCCGTTATGCCAGATCGTCTCTGTCGGATTCATGCTCGTACCCTTCTACCTCATGCCGCGTTGGAGCGACGGTTTGCCGGCTTGGCGGCCTTTTCGCCATGCTCCGCCCGCCGCTCCGCGTGGCGGCTGGCGCGGTTCACGATTTCCAGCAACGCCTCGGCGCAGGCCGCGACGATGTCCGTGGACAGCCCGTGGCCGCTGTATTCCACACCGTCGACCAGCGGCCCGCATGCTGGCCTCGCCCTGCGCGTCCTCCCCGAGGGAAATGCTGCGCATGGCCAGGTTGAGCACGGTGATGTCCATGCCGGTGATCGACTCGAGCGCCTTGACGATCGCGTCCACCGGGCCGTCGCCTTCACCGGTCTGCGTTGCCGTATCCCCGTTTTCATGGGCCAGCGTCAGGGAGGCGGTCGGATCTTCCTCGCCGCTCACCCGGCTGACCACGCTCAGCCACTGCAGGGACCAGGGCCCGACGGTCGAGGCCTGCTTGCCGGTAATGATCGCTTCCAGGTCCGAGTCGAAGACACGTTTTTTGCGGTCCGCCAGCTCCTTGAAGCGCTTCATGATGTCAGGCACCTCGTGCGGCTGCAGCTCGAAGCCCATGTCCCGGGCCCGGTCGATGACCGCGTGTTTGCCGCTGTGCTTGCCCAGGATCAGCTGGGAGCTGAGCACGCCCACATCCGCCGGCTCCATGATCTCGTAGGTCTCCCGCGAGGCCAGCACGCCGTGCTGGTGAATGCCGGACTCGTGGGCAAAGGCGTTCTCACCAACGATGGCCTTGTTGCGCGGCACGAAGTTGCCGGTGACGGCGGCCAGCAGGTGGCTGGCATTGTGCAGGCGCCGGGTGTCGATACCGGTCTCGTGACCATAGCGGTCCGCACGCGTGCGCAGCGCCATCACCACTTCTTCCAGGGCGCAGTTACCGGCGCGTTCGCCGATCCCGTTCAGGGTGCACTCGATCTGCCGCGCACCGCCCTCGACCGCCGCCAGGCTGTTGGCCACCGCCAGCCCCAGGTCGTCATGGCAGTGCGTGCTCATGGTGACCTGGTCGATGCCGGGCACCGTGTCGCGCAGCCAGCTGAACAGCTCGGTCATTTCCTGCGGCGTGGAATAACCCACCGTGTCGGGAATATTGACCGTGGTGGCGCCGGCCTCGATCACCGCCTGCAGCACCTCGGCCAGGTAGTCACGCTCCGTGCGGATGCCGTCTTCGGCGGAAAACTCGATGTCATCCATGAAGGTCTTGGCCAGGGTGACACCGGCCACGGCGCTTTTCAGGACCTCGGCACGGCTCAGCTGCAATTTTTCCTTGCGGTGAATCGGGCTGGTTGCGATGAAGGTGTGGATGCGCTGCCTGGCCGCCGGCTCCAGCGCGGCCGCCGATCGTTCAATGTCATTGGGCACGGTGCGGCACAGGGCGGCAATGGTCGGACCCTTGATCTGCTCGGCCACGGCGCGAACCGCTTCGAAATCTCCGGGTGAGGCCGCCGGAAAGCCCGCCTCGATGATGTCCACCTTGAGCTCGGCCAGGGCCCGGGCCACGCGCAGCTTCTGGTCCAGGGTCATGCTGAATCCCGGGCTCTGCTCGCCGTCTCTCAGGCTCGTGTCGAAAATCTTGATCATTGCCATGCTGAAGGTCTCCTCACCGCGCGCCGTGAACCGGCCGCATCATTCCATTCTGGGGCTCCAGGCCCCCATTGTTCACTTGTGCTACCCGGCTCACATCGTGCAGACGCTCGAGCTGCCGTTGCAACAGGTCCGGGGAGCGGTCCCCGCTGACCACGACATCCATGGACTGGCCGTCGCCCTGGGCTTCACCCACGGTGACCGCGTCCAGGCGAAAGCCGCGACGTTCAATCAGGCCCAGGGCGCGGATGATCGCCCCCTCGCAGACCCGCAGTTGGATGCGTAGTTTGTGTCTCATTCCATCAGCCCTTCCCACTGTTTGGACTGTTTGGAAGGCGCTGTGCCCATCATCTGGTGATTCGCGCGGCCCGGCGGCACCAGCGGCCAGACGTTCTCTTCCGGGTCGATCTGCACGTGCAGCAGCGCCGGGCCACCGGGGCCCATCAACCATTCCAGGCCGCCCTGCACCTGGTCGGGACGCTGGATGCCCATGGCGCGGATGCCGAAGGCCTCTGCAACCCTGGCGAAATCCGGGTTGTCGGACAGATCCACTTCCGAATACTTGCCGTCGAAGAACAGCTTCTGCCACTGGCGCACCATGCCCAGCATGGAGTTGTCCAGCAACACGATACGCACGTCGATGCCGTAGCGCTTGATGGTGGCCAGTTCCTGCACGTTCATCATGAACGAGCCGTCGCCGGACACCGCGACCACGGTGGCGTCGGGACAGGCCACCTTGGCGCCAATGGCTGCCGGCAGGCCGTAACCCATGGCGCCCAGGCCGCCGGAGGTCAGGTGCTGGAGCGGGTCCGTAAAGCGGCAATGTTGAGCGACCCACATCTGGTGCTGACCCACATCGCAGGCCACGATGGGCGGCGTATCGCTGAAGCGGCTCAGGTCGCGCAGCAGCGCCGGCGCATAAATGCCCTCGCCGGGCGCATCGTAGCGCCAGGCAAATTCCTTCTTCCAGGCGGCACACTGGCGTACCCAGGAGTCACTGACCCGCGGCGCCGCGTCTTCCTGCGTGGCGTGGGCTTCCAGCGCTGCCAGGCCCGGCGCCAGCTCACCGACGATGGCGATGTCCGGCTTGCGCAGCTTGGCCACTTCCGCCGGGTCAATGTCCATGTGGATGATCCGGGCCGTTGGCGCGAAGTGGGTCAGGCGACCGGTGACCCGGTCATCAAAGCGGCCACCGACGACCATCAGCACGTCACAGTTCTGCACCGCGTGGTTCGCCGCCTCGTTGCCGTGCATGCCCAGCATGCCCAGGAAGCCTTCCTCGTCGGTCGGGATAACGCCCATGGCTTTGAGCGTGGTCGTTACGGGCAAGTTGTAACGACGAATGAAGCGGCGGAACGCCTCCACGGAATCGGAAATGGCAATACCGCCGCCACCGATCACCAGCGGGCGCCGGGCGGTGGCCAGCATCTGCGCTGCGGCGCGAATCGCCTCCGCATCCGGAACCGGCGCCGCGTACGGCCTGGCCGCGCGTGGCCGGGCTTCCGCTGCCATTTCCACCGAGATGTCCTTGGGAAAATCAATCAGCACCGGGCCCGGGCGGCCGGAACTGGCGATGTGGAAGGCCTCGTCAACCAGCGCGCCGATTTCCGCCACGTCACGGACCACGTAACTGTGCTTCACGATCGGCAGGGTGATGCCAAAAATATCCACCTCCTGGAACGCATCCGTGCCCTGCAGCGGGCTCGGCACCTGGCCGGTGATGGCCACCATGGGCACCGAGTCCATGAACGCATTGGCGATGCCGGTCACCAGGTTGGTGGCGCCGGGGCCGGAGGTGGCCATGCATACCCCGGGGCGCCGCGTGACGCGGCCATAGGCGTCCGCCGCGAAGGCCGCCCCCTGCTCATGGCGACACAGGAAATGCTGCAGCCCTGAACCCACCAGCGCATCGTAAAGCGGCATGATGGCGCCGCCCGGATAGCCGAATATGTGCTTGACGCCGTTACGCTTGAGCGCGTCGATCATCAGCTGTGAACCGCTGCGCGGGGCATCGGATTCCAGTGCGCGGGATTGTTCCTGGGGCAGACTCATGGGGGTTTCCTCGGCGGCCTCAGGCGGCCTTCTGGGATTTGTCTTTCTGGCGCAACCAGCTCATCCGCTCGCGCAGCTTCTTGCCGGTTTTCTCAATCGGGTGTTCGCGCCGCTTGGCCAGCATGGCGTGGTAGCCGCCGGAGCCGGAAGCGTATTCGTCCATCCACTGCTTCGCGAAGGTGCCGTCCTGGATGTCCGACAGCACGTCTTGCATGCGCTCCTTGACCGACTCATCGAGAATGCGCGGGCCGGACACGAGGTCGCCGTAGGAGGCGGTGTCTGAAATGAACTCGTACATCTTGTCCATGCCGCCCTCGTACAGCAGGTCAACGATCAGCTTCAGCTCGTGCAGGCATTCAAAGTAAGCGGCTTCCGGCTGGTAACCGGCTTCCACCAACGTGTCATAGCCGTGCATCACCAGCTGCGCCGCGCCGCCGCAGAGCACCGCCTGCTCACCGAACAGGTCGGTTTCCGTCTCTTCCGCGAAGGTCGTGTCCAGCACGCCCGCGTGGGTGCCGCCGATCGCGTGTGCATAGCTCAGGGCCCGGTCCCAGGCCTCGCCGCTGGCATCCTGGTAGACAGCGCGCAGGCAGGGCACGCCGCGGCCTTCCTGGTACTGGCGGCGCACCAGGTCGCCCGGGGATTTCGGCGCCACCATGATCACGTCGATGTCGGCGGGCGGCTCGATGGCCCCGAAATGAATGTTGAAACCGTGGGCGAAGAGCAGCGTGTCACCCGCCTTGAGCTCATCCCTGATCATGTTGAACACGGCCGGCTGGGCCATGTCCGGAACCATCATGCAGATCACCGCGGCCTGCGCCGCCGCATCACGGAAGTCCGCCACCTCGAAGCCGGCGGCTGCCGCCGCCTGCGCGGTGGGGCCACCCGGGCGTGCGCCGATAATGACGCGGTAACCGGAGTCACGGAGATTATTGGCGTGGGCCCGTCCCTGGCTGCCGTAGCCGAGCACGGCGATGGTCATACCCTCCAGGGCATCGCGTTTTACGTCATCAACGGTATGAAGTTTCATGATCCTTTCCTCTGCTTTGATTCTGGGTTTCGCAATCTGTCTGATAATGGTTCTGTCATGGAGTTTCAGCCGGGAAGCGCGGCTTCCGGCACGGTCACCGCGCCACGGGCCGCGGACCCGACCAGCTCCCGGTATTTTGCATACACGCCGCGCACCGGCGCCTTGTCAGCGGGCGGTTCGGCGGCCTCGCGGGCGTCAAGGTCCGCCAGCGCGGTGATTTCCTGCTTCGCAACGTCAATCCGCACCCGGTCCCCGCTGCGCAAGCGCGCGATGGGGCCGCCCACGTGGGCTTCCGGGGCCACGTGCCCGACCATGAAGCCGTGGGTGGCGCCGGAAAAGCGCCCGTCCGTGATCAGCGCCACCGAGTCGCTCATGCCGTGGCCGGCGATTGCCGCGGTCACCGCCAGCATCTCGCGCATACCCGGGCCGCCCCGGGGGCCTTCAAACCGGATGACCACCACGTCGCCCGGCTGGATATCGCCGGACTGCACCGCGGCAAAGGCCGCCTCCTCGGATTCGAAGACCCTGGCTTCGCCCTCAAATTCCATGATGCCGTGCCCGGCCAGTTTCACCACGCAGCCTTCCGGCGCAAGGTTGCCGTAGAGAATGCCGAAGCCGCCGCGGGGTTTAAGCGGCCGGTCCACGTCAACGATCACTTCCTGGTACACCGGCTCGCCCATGGCCCGCGCCTCGGTGAACAGGCTTTGGCCGGTCACCGTGTCCGTATCGATGATCTTGCCGGCATCGGCCAGGCGCCGGACAATCGCCGCGGTGCCGCCGGCCTCGAACAGGTCGCAGGCCAGGAAGCGGCCGCCCGGCTTGAGGTCGGCAATCACCGGCGTACGCGCCGCGATACCGTCCCACTCGTTCAACTCGAACGGCACACCCGCCTCGGCGGCGATGGCCAGCAGGTGCAAAACCGCATTGGTGGAACCGGCGGTAGCGCACACGGCGGCCGCCGCATTGCGCAGGGAGTCCGTGGTGATCAGCTTGGCGGGACGGCGGTCACCGGCCAGCGCCGCCATGACCTGCATACCGGCAGTTCTGGCGGCGGCGGGTTTGTCCGGGTGCACTGCCGGGATGTCGTTAATCCCGACCGGGGACAGACCCAGCACGGTCATGACCATGGCCATCGTGTTGGCGGTGAACTGCCCGCCACAGGCGCCGGCGCCCGGGCAGGCGGCTTTTTCCACCTCGGTCAGTTCCGCCTCGCTGATCACCCCGGCGGCGTGCGAACCCACGGCCTCGAAGACGTCCTGGATGCTCAGATCACGGTCACCCAGGCGCCCCTTCATGATGGAGCCGCCGTAAAGAATGACGCAGGGCACGTCCAGCCGGGCAGCGGCCATTGCCGCCGCGGGAATCGTCTTGTCGCAGCCCACCAGGATGACCATCGCATCCAGGGAATGACCACTGACCGCAAGCTCGATCGAATCGGCGATGGTTTCCCGGGACATCAGCGAAGCGCGCATGCCGGGTGTGCCCATGGCGATGCCGTCGGTCACCACGATGGTGTTGAACTCGATCGGCGTGCCGCCGGCCTCGCGGATGCCGTCCTTGACCGGATCGGCCAGGGCGCGCAGGTGCATATTGCACGGCGTCACTTCGCTCCAGGTATTGACCACGGCCACCAGCGGCCGGGCCATGGCCGCTTCGTCCAGCCCGGTTGCCCGCAGGTAGGCGCGGGCCGGGGCGCGGCTCGGACCTGCTTTCATTACGTCGCTGCGCTGGGGCTGCCTGGGTTGTTCCGGTTTATCGCTCATCGGGTCTCTGCTGCATTGTTAAATAAAAAACCCCGCTTCCTTTCGGTTGCGGGGTTCTGATTGTTTTGCTCGCTTATCGTCTTACGTGTGCGCGCCAACCCCGCCTGGTGCCGGAATAATTAGTACGACAAGAAGGAGATTGCCTGACGCACCGCGAAGCGCTGCCGGAGCCCCTGGGGACCGGTGAATTGCGCTCAGGTTATGGCGGGTTTTCGAGAACATACGCGTGTTATCACCCACCAGGCTTGAGATGTCAACGTCTTTTTCGTGACAAAGGGGCGAACCGGGCAGGACGCCGGGTGGATGTACGACGCTTCGGTGCAGCAGTCCACGGTGGTTGAACTGCTATAATGGGGAGCTAATTTTGACCGGGATTCGAAGCCCGGCTACCAATCCTGAACATACCGGTCACGACAGGCCCCGACCGGCGGCTTCATCGCTCCAAGCCGCAACCGATTGGCCGCCCATCGCAGACCCCCGGAGAACAAGCGGCATGGAACTTTTCGAAACCATACAGGGCACCCACCATGAGCAGATCGTGTTCTGCAACAACACGGACGTGGGGCTGAAGGCCATTATCGCCATTCACAACACCACGCTGGGTCCGGCCCTGGGTGGCCTGCGCATGTGGCCTTACGCCAGCGAGCAGGATGCCCTGAACGACGTGCTGCGCCTGTCCCGCGGCATGACCTACAAGGCGGCCGTGTCGGGCCTCAACCTTGGCGGCGGCAAGTCCGTGATTATCGGTGACCCGCGCAAGGACAAGTCGGAAGCGCTGTTTCGGGCCCTGGGCAAGTTCATTGACACGCTGGGCGGCCGTTACATTACCGCGGAAGATGTGGGCATCGATGTCAACGACATGGAGTTCATTTTCCAGGAGACCAATAACGTGGTCGGCGTGCACCAGGTGCATGGCGGCTCGGGCGATCCGTCTCCCTTCACCGCTTACGGCACCCTGCAAGGCATCAAGGCCGCCCTGCAGGCCAAGTTCGGCAACGAGGAAGTCGGCAATTACAGCTTCGCGGTGCAGGGCGCCGGCCACGTCGGCCATCACCTGATCCGCCAGCTGCGCGAGGAAGGCGCCAAGGTCTTCGTCACCGACATTAACGAGGACGCGGTGGCCGAAGCGGTCGGGATGGGTGCGGAAGCCGTTGGCCTTGATGACATCTACGACGTGGACGCGGATGTCTTCAGCCCCTGCGCCCTCGGCGCGGTGGTGAACGAGGCGACGATTCCGCGCTTCAAGTTCAAGATCGTGGCCGGGGCCGCCAACAACCAGCTGGCCAATGACGCCGCCGGTGACGAACTGGAGGCGCGCGGCATCCTGTACGCGCCGGACTACGCGGTCAATGCCGGCGGGCTGATGAACGTGTCCATTGAATTCGAGGGCTACAGCGAGCAGCGCGCCTACCGCATGACCCGTGCGATCTACTACAACCTGAAGCGCATTTTCGAAATTGCTGAACGGGACAATATTCCGACGTACCAGGCCTCGGACCGCATGGCCGAAGAACGCATCGCCATCCTCGGCAAAATCAAGATGCCGCACATGGGCAAACCGCACCGCTTCCCGGGTCGCGAGCGGCAGCACGCCTGATCGGGCGCGATCACCGGAAAGCCGGCACCAGATCAACGTCACACTTTTTGAGGCAACCGTCATGAACGAGGAACTCGAACTGCTCCGCGACAGCGTGCGCCGCTTCGCGGAACAGGAAATCGCTCCCCGCGCCGCAGCCATCGACGAGGACAACCTGTTTCCCGCCGACCTGTGGCCCAAGCTGGGAGAACTCGGTCTGCTGGGCCTGACCGCGCCGGAAGCCTATGGCGGGTCCGCCATGGGCTACCTGGCGCACGTGATTGCACTGGAAGAGATCAGCCGCGCTTCGGGCTCAGTGGGACTGTCTTACGGCGCCCACTCGAACCTGTGCGTGGACAACCTGGCCCGCAACGGCAACGACGCCCAGCGCGAGCGCTTCCTGCCCGGGCTGTGCAGCGGTGAACTGGTGGGCGCCCTGGCCATGAGCGAACCCGGCGCCGGCTCCGACGTGGTCGGCTCCATGTCCTGCCGCGCGTTGCTGGACGGTGACCACTGGGTCGCCAATGGCAACAAGATGTGGATCACCAACGGACCGGAATGCGATGTGGCGATTGTCTACATGCGCACCGCGGGGCCGGAAGCCGGCAGCCGCTGCATGACCGCGTTCCTGGTCACGCCGGACCTGCCGGGTTTCAGCAAGGCGCAGAAGCTCGACAAGCTCGGCATGCGCGGCTCCAACACCTGCGAACTGGTCTTCGAAGATTGCCGGATCCCGGTTGACAATGTGCTTGGGCAAGTCAACGAAGGGGTCAAGGTCCTGATGAGCGGCCTGGACACGGAACGCCTGGTGCTGTCCGGCGGCCCGATCGGGCTGATGCAGGCGGCCATGGACATCACGGTCCCGTACCTGCGCGAGCGCAAGCAATTCGGCCGGCCCATTGGCGAGTTCGGCATCATGCAGGCCAAGCTGGCGGACATGTATACCGCGCTGCAGTCCTCCCGGGCCTTCGCCTACCGGACCGCGGAGGACTTCGATGCGGGCCGCAAGTCGCGGGTGGATGCCGCATCCTGCCTGCTGCACGCCTCGCGCAACGCCGTCATGCTGGGGCTGGAAGCCATTCAAAGTCTTGGGGGCAACGGTTACATCAACGAATACCCGGCCGGCCGCATCCTGCGCGACGCCAAGCTCTACGAGATCGGCGCGGGCACCAACGAGATCCGCCGCATGCTGATCGGCCGCGAACTGGTCGCGGGCTCGGAAGGCTGACGACCCCGGCCACACGGTTACGTATCAACGTTCCCGTACCTTTTATTGTCCTGAGCCGGTCACAACATAACGATCATTGAAACGACATATCCGGAGAATCCAACCATGAGCAAAGTCATCATCGCCAGCGCCAAGCGCACCCCCATCGGTTCCTTCCAGGGGCAGTTCAGCGAAGTCCCGGCGGATGAGCTGGGCGCTGTCGCCATCAAGGGGGCCGTGGAAGCGGCCGGTATCGATGTCGCCGAGGTTGATGACGTCATCATGGGCTGCGTGCTGCCGGCCGGCGTCGGCCAGGCGCCGGCCCGCCTGGCATCCCGCAAAGCGGGCATTCCCGACAGCGCCGGCGCGCTGACGGTCAACAAGGCCTGCAGCTCCGGCCTGATCGCCATCATGCAGGGCCATGACAGCATCAAGGCGGGCACGCACGAGGTGGTGGTGGCCGGCGGCATGGAATCCATGACCCGTGCGCCCTACATGCTGCCCAAGGCCCGCGGCGGTTACCGCATGGGTCCCGGCGAAGTGCTGGATCACATGTTTACCGACGGCCTGCAGGACCCGGACGAGGGGTTCATGATGGGCGTTTACGGCCAGCGCTGCGCGGACAAGTTCAACTTTTCCCGCGAGGACATGGATGCCTTTGGCATTGCCTCCGTTGAGCGCGCACTGACGGCCATGCAATCACAGTTTGCCGACGAGATCGTGCCGGTAACGGTCAGCAGCCGCCGCGGTGAAACCGTGATCAGCACGGATGAGGAGCCGCCCCGCTGCGACCTGGCCAAGCTGCCGACCCTGCGTCCGGCCTTCGCCAAGGACGGTACGGTTACCGCGGCCACCTCGTCCAAGATCTCCGACGGCGCGGCGGCGACGGTCATCATGTCCGAGGAAAAAGCGGCTGCGCTGGGCGTGACCCCGCTGGCGACCATCGTGGCCCACGGCATGCACTCCCAGGAGCCGGGCTGGTTCACCACCGCCCCGATTGGCGCAATCAGCAACGTGCTGCAGAAGGCCGGCTGGACCATTGAGCGATGTGGACCTGTTCGAGGTGAATGAGGCCTTCGCCGCGGTAACCATGGCGGCCATGAAGGAGCACGGGATTCCGCACGAGAAGATGAACGTCAACGGCGGCGCCTGCGCCCTGGGTCACCCGATCGGCGCCAGCGGCGCGCGCATTGTTACCACCCTGATTAACGCCCTGCGTCAGCGCGGCCTGAAACGGGGCGTCGCTTCCCTGTGTAACGGCGGTGGCGAAGCCACGGCGATCGCCATCGAGCTGCCCTGAACCGGTGGGCCGGTCACAACAGGACCGGGTAAGCCCGGCGCCGTGCCGATTGGCGCGGCGTTGGCGCATAATGGTGGGCTTATGGCGCTGATAGAAACCCGGCTGGATACGTCCAGCGAAGACTTCCAGGCAAACGCCAACGCGCTGCGGGCGCTGGTCGGCGACCTGCAGGAGCAACTCGAGACCGTTCGCCTCGGCGGCGGTGACGACGCGCGCATCAAACATCTGAAACGGGGCAAGCTGCTGCCCCGCGACCGCATCGCCGGGCTGCTTGATGAGGGCAGCGGGTTCCTGGAGCTGTCCGCCCTGGCGGCGCATGGCATGTACGGTGACAAGGCGCCGGGCGCCGGGATCATTACCGGCGTGGGCCAGGTTCACGGCCAGGACGTCCTGGTGGTCGCCAACGACGCCACGGTCAAGGGCGGCACCTATTTCCCGATCACCGTCAAGAAACACCTGCGTGCGCAGGAGATCGCGGCGGAGAATCACCTGCCCTGCGTTTACCTGGTGGATTCCGGCGGCGCCTTCCTGCCCCTGCAGGACGAGGTCTTTCCGGACCGGGACCACTTCGGACGCATCTTCTACAACCAGGCGCGCCTGTCCGCGGAGAACATTCCGCAGATCGCGGTGGTTATGGGCTCCTGCACGGCCGGTGGCGCTTACGTGCCGGCGATGTGCGACGAGTCCATCATCGTGCGCAACCAGGGCACGATCTTTCTCGGCGGCCCGCCGCTGGTCAAAGCCGCAACCGGCGAGATTGTCGATGCGGAAACGCTGGGCGGCGCCGATGTTCACTGCGCCAAGTCCGGCGTCACGGATCACTGCGCCGAAAATGACGAACATGCCCTGTTACTGGCGCGGGAAGCCCTCGCGCATCTGAACCGCAAGCCGCCCGAGCCCTTTGTGCGCCAGGAACCGCGCGAACCGGTCTATGCGCAGGAAGAACTGTACGGGGTTGTGCCCCGGGACAGCCGCTTCCAGCTGCCGATACGCGAGGTCATCGCCCGCATCGTGGACGGCAGCGAGTTTCACGAGTTCAAGGCCCGCTACGGCAAGACCATCGTCTGCGGTTTCGCCAACATCGACGGCTGGCCGGTGGGTATCGTGGCCAATAACGGCATCCTGTTTTCCGAGTCCGCCCTGAAGGCCACGCACTTCATCCAGCTGTGCAACAAGCGCAATATCCCGCTCGTTTTCCTGCAGAACATCACCGGCTTCATGGTGGGTAAAGCCTATGAGCATGCGGGCATTGCCAAGGACGGCGCCAAGATGGTGACCGCGGTTGCGACCAGCCATGTGCCCCGCTTTACCGTCGTGATCGGCGGCTCCTTCGGCGCCGGCAACTACGCCATGAGCGGCCGGGCCTACAACCCCAATTTCCTCTGGATGTGGCCCAATGCGCGCATTTCTGTAATGGGCGGCGAACAGGCCGCCTCGGTGCTGGCCACCGTGCGCCGGGACGGCATCGAGGCCTCCGGCAACAGCTGGAGTGCCGCGGAAGAGGACGCCTTCAAGGCGCCGATCCGCGAAGCCTACGAGAGCCAGGGGCACCCCTATTACGCCACCGCCCGCCTGTGGGATGACGGCATCATTGACCCGGCCGACACGCGCAAGGTGCTGGCCCGCGGCCTGGCGGTATCCGCCAACGCGCCGGTGGTCCGCGGGCGCCACGGCATTTTCCGCATGTAAGCGGCCCTGGAGCACCGATGAGCCATCTGCAAATACACCGCGAACCCAACGGCCTGGTCACCCTGACCCTGAACCGGCCGGAGGTCCACAACGCCTTTGATGATGAGCTGATACTCAGCCTGACCGATACGTTGCACGCCCTTGGGCAGGACCCGGAGGTCCGCGTGGTCGTGCTCACCGGCCAGGGCCCCAGCTTTTCCGCCGGCGCCGACCTGAACTGGATGAAGGGCATGCTCGATGCCAGCGAACAGGACAACCAGACCGATGCCCTGCACCTGGCGCGCCTGCTGCGAACCCTCAACTATCTTCCCAAGCCGACCATCGCGCGCGTCAACGGCGCAGCCGTGGGCGGCGGCCTGGGGCTGGTCGCCTGCTGCGACATCGCGGTCGCCGTTGAGTCCGCGCGCTTCGCCCTGACCGAGGTACGCCTGGGCCTGGCCCCGGCGATCATTTCACCCTACGTATTCCGGCGCATCGGCGAGGCGCAGGCGCGCCGCTACTTTCTCACCGGCGAGCGCTTCGACGCTGCGCAGGCCCAGCGCCTGGGACTGATCCACGAGATCACCGGCACTGACGGACTCAACGAGGCCGTCGAGCGCCTGGCCGGGGCCGTGCTGAAAGGCGGCCCCACGGGCCTGCGCGACAGCAAACGGCTGATTTTCCAGGCCGCCGACCATGACGCGGATACGCAGCTGAGCCTGGATCAGGCCACCGCGCGCCTGATCGCCAAATTGCGGGTAGCGCCGGAAGGCCAGGAGGGCATGCGCGCCTTCCTGGACAAGCGGTCACCCGATTGGATTTCAAAACAGAACCGAAAGGAGTAATTCCATGCAGTTGGATAACGTCAAAGCCGTCATCACCGGCGGTGTTTCCGGCCTCGGCCTTGCCGTGGCGCGGCACTTCGTCGCCCACGGCGGCAAGGTCACCCTGCTCGACATCAACGACGAGGCCGGTGCGGCCGCGGAGCAGGAACTGGGCGCGGCAGCGCGCTACATCGCCACCGACGTCACGAATGAAGACGCGGTCAGCGCGGCTGTGGCTGCCGCCGTCGAACACATGGGCGGGGTGAACGTCGCGGTCAACTGCGCCGGCGTGATCGGCGCCGGCCGGGTACTGGGCCGCGAGGGGCCCATGCCGCTGGACTTTTTCAGCAAGGTCATCCAGATCAACCTGGTGGGCAGCTTCAACGCCAGCAAGGCGGCGGCTGCCGCCATGGAACACAACGATCCCGGCCCGGACGGGGAGCGGGGCGTGATCATCAACACCGCTTCCGTGGCCGCCTACGAGGGCCAGATCGGCCAGGCCGCCTATTCCGCCTCCAAGGGCGGCATTGTCGGCATGACCCTGCCGCTGGCGCGGGAATTCACCCGTATCGGCGTGCGCGTCAATGCGATCGCGCCGGGCATCTTCTGGACCCCGATGGTGGACGGTATGCCGGAGCACGTGCAGGAAGCGCTGAATGCCTCGATCCCCTTCCCTTCCCGTCTTGGCAAGCCCAACGAGTTTGCTGAACTGGTCGCGCATATCGTGGAAAATGGCTATTTCAATGGTGAGACGGTGCGCCTCGACGGCGCAGTGCGCCTGCAGCCCAAATAGGAGTGATGCGTGGACACATTCACGGAAGTACGCGACTACGTACGCGAACGCCACGAGCTGGTGATCGACGAGCCCTTTCTGCTGGCATTTGAGTGCCCGGTAGGTGACAAGGGCCGCAAGCAGGGCATGTTCCTGGCGGAGATCAAGGGTGACGATGGCCGCCGCTTTCTGCGCGTGGAGACGCCGGTGATACCGCTGGAGGATTTCGACGCGGAGAAGTGCCTGCGCATCAACCTCATGCAGCGCGTGGGCTACCTGGCCGTGGGTGACCTGGAAAACACGGCGTTCATCAAGCTGTGCGAAAACCTGCCCTACGCAACGCTCAACGGCGAGGAGCTCGAGTACGTAATCAACGCGATAGCGCCCATGGCGGACCGTTTTGAACAAGTGCTGGAATACGACAGCGATATCGCCTGATGCCCGCTGGTCGCGGGAAATCACATTAACTGGAATCTGACATATTGATTGGGGGGATCTCTTGGACCAAATCAACGAATACATAGCAAACACCAACTTCACCGATCTGCTGGTCACCATCGGCACCCGGCTGTTCCTCGTCCTGCTGATCTACGTTGTCGGCCGCTGGCTGGCGCGCATCGCGCAGAACGTGCTCGAGAAAATGCTGCGCAAACGCGAAGTGGACGAGGTGCTGGTGGATTTTCTCGGTTCGGTGGTCAACATCGCGGTCACCGTTGTCGCAGTGATTGCCGCCCTGGACCAGCTGGGCATTTCGCCCGCATCACTGCTCGCGGTGGTGGGCGCCGCCAGCCTGGCCGTCGGCCTGGCGCTCAAGGACAGCCTGTCGAACTTTGCCGCGGGTGTCATGATAGTTCTGTTTCGTCCTTTCACGAAAGGTGATTTCGTCGATGCGGGCGGCGAGTCCGGCACCGTCACCGAGGTGTACCTGAACAGCACCAAGCTGCTGACGCCGGACAACAAGCTGATCCTGGTGCCCAACGCGCACATCTGGAACGGCAGCATCACGAACTATTCCGCCAAGGACACGCGCCGCGTTGACCTGTCCATCGGCGTCGGCTACGACGACGACCTCAAGAAAGCCCGGGACGTCATCATGGGCGTGCTCCAGAACCATGAGAAAGTGCTCCGTGACCCGGCGCCGGCGGTATTTGTCGCCAACCTGGGCGACAGCAGCGTGGACTTTAACGTGCGGCCCTGGGTCGCCACGGCGGACTACTGGGGTGTTTACTCCGATGTCCTGCACCAGTCAAAGATCGCCCTGGACGAGGCCGGCATCAGCATCCCCTATCCGCAGCGGGATGTGCACCTGCACCAGGCCGCCGGCGCAGCCTGAGGCGGGCCGATGGACGACCTACGAAAAAACGCGGGCCCCGGCCCGCGTTTTTATTGATGGCCCTGAAAGGCACAGCAGCGGTTCGCGCCGGACTGGATCGCCCGTCCGGCTGGATCCTGATCGCCGTCAACCTCGCCATCCTCGCCGGAGTGCTGGTCTTTGACTGGAACGCCTTCGACGTCATTTTCCTGTTCTGGGCGGAAAACATCATCATCGGCATCATCAATGTGCTGAAAATGCTGACCGCGCGCCCGCGAGTCGATGCAGACACTGGGCAACTGGACCGCAAGTCCCGCCTGTCGCCATGGCCGTGAAGCTGGGGCTTGAGGCTGTTCCTTATTCCCATTCTTCATCGTCCACTACGGCGGCTTCACCCTCGGTCACGGCATTTTCATCTTTGCCCTGTTCCACGAATCCGGCGAGTTCGGCAAGGACCTGTGGACCGCGATCCCGGCCCTGCTCACCGGCGGCCTGGCCTTTCCCTCGCTGCTCCTGGCCGGCCAGCCACCTCTACTCCTTCGTCTTCAACTACCTCGGCGGCGGCGAATTCCAGCGCACCAACCCGGCAGCCCTGATGATGCGACCCTACGGCCGCATCATCGTCCTCCACATCGCCATCATCTTCGGCGGCTTCCTCACCATGGCCCTCGGCGACCCCACCTGGATGCTGGTCATCCTCATCCTGTTAAAAACCCTCGTCGACCTGGCCATGCACGGCCGCGAACGCCAGAAATACCAGACCCCCGACCTGGTCACATCCTGAGGGCCCGAAGCAACCCCCTGGTGCGGGCCGGTGAGTTGGCCTTCGGCTTCCCTCAGCTCCGCTCGTTTATTGGGGTCGCCCGCACGGGTCTTCCTGACCCGGGCGGGCTGATTCTGCGTCCTGCAGAATCACCCCAAACACGCTCTGCGCTTCGGCAACTCTCCTGACTGGCCCGCGCCAGGGGGTTGCTTCGGGCTTCACGATTGCGCCGGCCTGTTGTGCGGCGACGGATTCCCGGCTTGGGGATTGAAAGGTGAAGTGTTAGGGTTGGCTGCCCTGAAATTGCTTTGTATGAAATGGTCGACACGCCCGAGAAGAATGCGCAAAAGCCGGACCGCGAGTGGGCGAAGGCCGTGTGGAAGGTTGTGCAGGATATTCCCGAGGGGCATGTCCTGACGTATGGGGAGGTCGCGCGTTTGTCGGGGAATCCGCGTTATGCGCGGCGCGTGAGCCAGGCGCTGCGCTGGGCGCCGCGGAGCATGGCACTGCCCTGGCACCGGGTGATCAATGCGCAGGGCAAAATCTCGATTCCCGAGGGCTCACCGGGCCACGAGGTGCAGAAGGAATTGCTGAAGTCCGAGGGCGTGGTGTTTCTCAAGGGGCGTATTGACCTGGAGCGCTACGGCTACCAGGGGGCGCTGGACAAGCTGTTCTGGGCCGATCCGGGCTGAGCCCGGACCGCCAAAAAACCGTTGTTCAACTAGAGCAGACCGAGCGCCTTGCCGTGATGGCGCAGGTGGTCGTCGATGAAGCTCGCCACGAAGTAGTAGCTGTGGTCATAGCCTTCGCGCAGATTGATTTCCAGCGGATGGTGGGTGCAGATGCAGGCCTGTTCCAGGCTGCCCGGCTTGAGCTGGTCGCCGAGAAACTCGTCATCGGTGCCCTGGTCGATCAGGATCGGCAGCTGCTTGTCGACGGTGGTGACGAGCTGGGTCGCATCCCACTCGGCCCATTCATTGCGGTCTTCGCCCAGGTAGTGGGAAAACGCCTTGATGCCCCACTGGCATTCGGAGGGGTGGCAGATCGGTGAAAAGGCGGACACCGAATGCCACAGATCCGGCTCACGCAGGGCGCAGATGAGCGCCCCATGACCGCCCATGGAGTGGCCGCTGACCGACTTGCGGCCATCCAGCGGCAGCATGGCCTCCACCAGCTCCGGCAGTTCACGGGTGACGTAGTCGTACATCCGGTAATGGCGGCTCCAGGGCTCCTGCGTGGCGTTGATGTAAAAACCGGCGCCGGAACCGAAATCCCAGGCATCGTGCTCGCCGGGCAGATCGGTGCCGCGCGGGCTGGTATCCGGGCAGACAATGGCCATGCCCAGCTCCGCCGCCAGGCGCTGGGCGCCGGCTTTCTGCATGAAGTTCTCGTCCGTGCAGGTCAGCCCGGACAGCCACCAGAGCGCCGGCACCGGGCCCTGCGCCGCCTGTGGCGGCAGAAAGACTCCGAAGGTCATTTCACAGTCGAGAACGTCGCTCTGGTGGGAAAAGCGCTTCACCCAGCCACCGAAACTGCGCCATTCCGACAGCGCTTGCATCACGGCCTGGCTCATATCAGAAAATGATCACGGAGCGAATGCTTTCGCCATCGTGCATGAGATCAAACGCCCGGTTGATGTCCTCCAGGCCCATGGTGTGGGTCACCATTTCATCGATCTTGATCTCGCCGCCCATGTAGCGGTCCACGTAGCCGGGCAGCTCCGTGCGGCCCTTGACGCCGCCAAACGCGGTGCCGCGCCACACGCGGCCGGTGACCAGCTGGAACGGACGGGTGGAAATTTCCTGCCCGGCGCCGGCCACGCCGATGATGGTGCTCTCGCCCCAGCCCTTGTGACAGCACTCGAGCGCCGCGCGCATCACGTTGACGTTGCCGATGCACTCGAACGAGTAGTCCACGCCGCCGTCGGTCAGGTCGACGATCACGTCCTGGATGGGCTCGTCATAGTCCGCCGGGTTTACGAAATCCGTTGCGCCGAGTTGCCTGGCCATCTCGAACTTGTCCGGGTTCAGGTCGACGCCGATGATGCGCCCGGCGCCGGCCATGACCGCGCCCTGGATGCAGCTCAGGCCGATGCCGCCGAGCCCGAACACGGCCACGGAGGCGCCCGGCTCCACCTTGGCGGTGTTGAGCACCGCGCCGATGCCGGTCGTGACGCCGCAGCCCAGCAGGCAGACCTTGTCCAGCGGCGCTTCCTTGTTGATTTTCGCCAGGGAGATTTCCGGCAGCACCGTGTACTCGGAGAAGGTCGAGGTGCCCATGTAGTGGTGAATCATCTGGCCGTCCTTGGAGAACCGGGAGGTCCCGTCCGGCATCAGGCCCTGGCCCTGGGTGACGCGGATTTTCTGGCACAGGTTGGTCTTGCCGCTGGTGCAGAAGCTGCACACCCGGCACTCGGGGGTATACAGCGGAATCACGTGGTCGCCAACGGACAGGCTGGTCACCCCCGGCCCGACCTCTTCCACGATTCCGCCACCCTCATGGCCCAGCACGGCCGGAAACAGCCCCTCCGGATCCTCCCCGGACAAGGTGTAGGCATCCGTGTGACAGACCCCGGTGGCGACGATACGAACCAGCACCTCGCCTTCCTGCGGTCCCGCCACATCAATCTCAGTGACATCAAGCGGCTTACCTGCTTCCCAGGCAACGGCTGCACGTGATTTCATCCCATTCTCCTTAAGTATCCGTGGGGCGCCACGGGCCCGACTTTCTGCCCGCAGACTGCGTGAAAAATCTGCGCCCATTATAGGCATCCGGGCGGGAGTTTTCCGGATCTCAAATGAGCTTCGGGGAGAAGGGGGTGAGGGCCCGGTTAGTGCGCTCGGGTGACTGGCCTGCGGCTTCCCTCGGGTCGTTGCGCTTGGTGGGGCCGCCCTCACGGGTCATCCTGACCCGGTCGGGCTGAATTCGCCGTCCAGGCGAATTCTCCCCAGTCGCTCCACGCCCCTCGGCAGTCCCCCCAACTGAGCGCCCCAACCAGACCCCCACCCCCTCCACTCACCGCCAGAGCCGAACCAAACCACCGTCACCGGCCCACCCCGTCACCCCAGCCCGGACCGTCCCCGCCGGGGCGGCCCATCAGACAAGTTGCCGGAGTGAAACGAGCGACTGGGGTGATTCTGCAGGACGCAGAATCAGCCCGCCCAGGTCATGGATGACCTGTGCGGGCGACCCCACCAAGTGAGTGTAACGAAGGGCAGCCGCAGGCCAACTTGTCGGCCGCCCTGGCGGGGACGGTCCGGGCACCCGCAGGCCAACCTGCCGGCCGCAGATTAAGGGGCGGCTTGGGCCGCCGCCGCGCTGCAAGGGGCGGCCTGGGCCACCCCTTACGGCATGGCGTCCAGTTCAGCCCCTTCCTTCTCAACCTGCAACAAGTCCAGCTTACTGACCCCAAGGATCAGCAATGCATTGCTTGCCACGTAGATCGAAGAGTAGGTACCCACCACGACACCGATGATCAGCGTCCAGGCAAAGGCATGGATGATCTCGCCGCCAAAGTAGAACAGGGCGATCAGCACCAGCAGCGTGGTCAGGGAGGTCATCAGTGTGCGCGACAGGGTCTCGTTCACCGAGGTGTTGATGACCTGCGAGGGTGAGGATTTACCCATGCGCGGGAAGTTCTCCCGGATCCTGTCGAACAGCACGATGGTGTCGTTCAGCGAATAACCCACCACGGCCAACAGGGCCGCCACCACGGTCAGGTCAAAGTCCACCTGCAACACGGACAGGATGCCCAGGGTCACGACGATATCGTGCACCACGGCCACTACCGCGCCCACGGAAAAGCGCCACTGGAAGCGGAACATGACGTAAATGAAGATGCCAATCAGCGCGTAGATCACCGCCAGGATGCCCTGCTCGGTCAGCTCTTCGCCGACCTGCGGACCCACGAAGCCGGAGCTGCGCATTTCGACGCCGTCCGGAAAGTCCGCCGTGAGCGTCTCGAGCACCAGGGTGGCCTGCTCCGCCGCGTCGCTCTGGGTTTCACCTTCAAAAGGAGGAATCCGGATCAGCAGGTCCGTGGCGGAGCCGAACCGCTGCACCGTGGCATCCGGCATGCCGGCCTCGGCGAGGCTGGCGCGCACTTCGGCCACGTCCGGTGCACTGGCGAAGCGCATTTCCGCCTCCGTGCCGCCGGTAAAGTCGAGGCCGAAATTCAACCCCATGGTGGGCAGGGCGACCAGGGACATCACGATAAGGAAGGCTGAAAGCCCCAGGGCCAGCTTGCGCTTGCCCATGAAGTCGATGGTGGTTTTCTGTTTGACCAGTCTCATGTCAGCACCTCAGATGGACAGCTTCTGGACGCGCTTGCGGCGACCATAGACCAGGTTGACCAGCGCCCGCGTGCCCATGATGGCCGTGAACATGGAGGTCACGATACCCAGGGACAGGGTCACAGCGAAGCCCTTGACCGGCCCGGTGCCGAACAGGAACAGCACGAAGGCGGCAATCAGCGTGGTCACGTTGGCATCCGCGATGGTCGAAAAGGCCTTCTCGTAACCGGCGCGGATGCTCGCCTGCGGCGTATTGCCGTTGTCGACTTCCTCGCGGATTCGCTCAAAGATCAGCACATTGGCGTCCACCGCCATACCGACGGTCAATACGATACCGGCGATACCCGGCATGGTCAGCGTCGCGCCGAGCATGGACAGCAGGGCGATCAGCAACACCAGGTTCACCGTCAGGGCCACGTTGGCGATCAGGCCGAAGGTACGGTAGTAAACCGCCATGAAGACCAGCACCAGCACAAAACCGATGATCACGGAGCGGAAACCGCGCTCAATGTTGTCGGCACCCAGGCTGGGGCCGACCGTGCGCTGAAAGGCGATTTCCATCGGCGCCGCCAGGGCGCCGGCGCGCAGCAGCAGGGCCAGCTGGGTGGCCTCGTTGAAGGAGTCAAGCCCGGTGGTCTGGAAGCGCTTGCCAAAAGGCTCGCGAACCACGGCAACGGAAATCACGTCTTCGATGCGCTGGCCGCCGGGCTTTTGCTCGATGTAGACCACCGCCATGCGGTTGCCGACGTTGTCCCGGGTGAAGTCGAGCATGCGGCTGGCGCCCACCCCATCAAGGGTGACCGAGACCTGTGGTGAACCGGTTTGCTGGTCGAAGCCGCCGCTGGCGCCAATCAGCTGGTCACCGGATACGATCAGGCGCTTCTTCAGCAGAATCGGCTGGCCGTTGGTGTCCACGTAGAGGCGCGAGTCCGACGGAATACGGCCGGTCTGGGCGGCCGAGAACGGGTCATTGGTCTCGTCCACCGCGCGGTACTCGAGGGTGGCCGTGGCGCCGAGGATTTTCTTGGCCTCGGCCATATCCTGCACACCCGGCAGTTGCACCACGACGCGGTTGGCGCCCTGCTGCTGGATCACCGGCTCGGCCACGCCCAATTCGTTCACGCGGTTACGCAGGGTGGTGATGTTCTGTTTCAGCGCGGTCTGCTGGATTTCCAGCAGCTGTTCTTCGCGCAGCGTGGCCTGCAGGCCGAAGGTCTCACCTGATTGAATCTCGTCCAGGTCCAGGCCCGCGAAGTTCTGATCACGTTTGATCAGGTTTTCCGCTGCCTGCCGCTCCTCTTCCGTACGCAGGAGAATCCGCACGCCGCCGGCTTCCGCCCGCACTGAAACGTAACGAATCTGGGCATCGCGCAGCGCCGCACGCACATCGTCAACATAGCCGTCCACCGCCCGGCTGCGCGCCGTTTCCAGGTCCAGCTCCATCAGGAAGTGCACGCCGCCCTGCAGGTCCAGGCCGAGCGTCAGGGGCTTGCCGCCCAGGGCGCGCAGCCAGTTCGGCGTGGCGTGGGCCAGGTTGAGCGCCACCACGTAGTTGTCGCCGGCGGCTTCTTCGATCGCGGCGGCGGCAAGCACCTGGTCATCCAGGCTACGGAAGCGGTACAGCAAGCGGCCATCCAGCTGCTCAGCGCTCTTGTAGGTGATCTGCTCACTGGCCAGCGCATCGTCGATGCGCGTGGTCAGGTCCGAGGACAACTCGAAGCCGCGGGTGGAAGTGACCTGAACCGCCGGGTCTTCGCCATACAGGTTGGGCAGCGCGTACAGCACGCCAACGGCGACGATCAGCAGGATCAGCACATATTTCCATGCGGGATACTGGTTCATGTGGGGGGCTCCCGAAAAGCTCGTTCTGGCTGTGGTGATGCCGGGATCAGGCCGACTTCATCGTGCCCTTGGGCATGACGCTGGCAATCGCGTGGCGCTGGAGCTTGATGTGCACCCCCTCAGCCAGTTCCAGGGTCACAAAGGAATCGTTCAACTCGGCGATTTTGCCGAGCATGCCGCCGTTGGTCACCACTTCATCGCCCTTGCTCAGCCCGGCCACGAGCTGCTTGTGCTCCTTGGCGCGCTTCATCTGCGGACGGATCAGCAGGAAATAGAAAACAACAAAGATCAGGATGAGCGGCAGGAACTGGGCCAGGGCGCCCGGTTGGGCGGCCGCATCCTGCGCATAGGCATTGGCAATCAGGAAATCCATGAGGTCCCTCGGTTTATTTTTTCAATTCTTCGCAACGCGCGCCGCCATAGCGGGCGCTCCATCTGCGCTTAATGGGGTCCCGGGCCGGGAAATTCAAAGGCGCCGGAGGCAAGCGGCGCATTATAGCCCAACGCAAGCCGGAAAATACTTACCTTGAGCGTTACTCGACACCCTCCTGCATGCGCGCCAGTGTGGCCTCGCTCCAGGCATCAAGACGCCCCGCCTCAATGGCTCCGCGCAGCCCCTGCATCAACTCCTGGTAAAACCACAGGTTGTGCAGCGTGGCGAGCTGTGCGCCAAGCATTTCCTTGCAGCGCTCCAGGTGTTTCAGGTAGGCCCGGGAGTAGCCCCGGCAGGTCGGGCAGCCACACTCCGGGTCGATGGGCCGCGTGTCATCGCGAAACCGCGCGTTGCGTATCTTGAGCACGCCGCGGCGGGTGAAATAGAAGCCGTTGCGGGCGTTCCGGGTTGGCATGACACAGTCGAACATGTCCACACCGCGGCGCACGGCGGCGATGATGTCCTCCGGCCGCCCTACGCCCATCAGGTAGCGCGGGGCGTCTTCCGGCAGGTGCGGTACGGTGAAATCCAGCACCCGGTTGCGCTCCTCCTCCGGTTCACCGACCGCCAGGCCGCCGATTGCGTAGCCGTCAAAGCCAATCTCCCGCAGAGCCGTGGCCGACTCCTCGCGCAGGGCTTCATAGATGCCGCCCTGCACGATTCCGAACAACGCGTTGGGGTTGCCCGCAAAGGCATCCTTTGAGCGGCGCGCCCAGCGCATGGACAGGCGCATCGAATCCGCCGCCTCCCGCTCCGTGGCCGGATACGGCGTGCACTCGTCAAAGGCCATGACGATGTCGGAATCGAGCGAGCGCTGCACGGCCATGGACTCTTCCGGCCCCATGAAAATCTTCGCCCCGTCCACCGGCGAGGCAAAGGTCACCCCTTCCTCGGTGATTTTGCGGCGTTCCGCCAGGCTCCAGACCTGGAAGCCGCCGGAATCGGTGAGAATCGGTCCGCTCCAGTTCATGAAACGGTGCAGCCCGCCATGGGCCTCGATCACGTCCGTGCCGGGGCGCAGCATGAGGTGGAAGGTGTTACCCAGGAGGATCTCGGCGCCGGTGGCGCGGACATCCTCCGGGGTCATGCCCTTGACCGTGCCGTAGGTGCCGACGGGCATGAAGGCCGGCGTCTGCACCGTGCCGCGGGCCATGCTGCAGCTCGCCGCGACGCGCCACGCCGTCGGTGTGGCTGAGGGTAAACTCCATCGCAGCTCAGACCCGGGCCGCAACCATGACCCGCTTGCCGTAGAGCAGTTGCTCATAGGCGTCAGCCGGCGGCTGCAGTACTTCCACGTCACGAAAACCGACCTTGTTCAGCAGCCAGGTCAGGGCCTCCACGCTGGGCACCAGGCAGATGCCGGTGGCGCCCGCTTCCGGGCCATGCGTTTCGTTCAGTTCATCGATCAGACCGAAAGCGCCCTGCAAGGGACGCACGAATCGATAGGAGCCGAAGTCCACCATGCCGCTCATGCCCGGCACCACCTGGGTTTCAATGATGAACAGGTCGCTGCACAGCGCACGCGCCAGGCGCAGCGCGCCCACCGGATTCTCCAGGTGGTATAGGAGGCCCAGCATAAGCACCACGTCAAAGGTGCCGAGTTCGGCCAGGTCCAGGTCAAAGATATCGCTGTGCACGTAGCGCATTTCATCGAGGCCGAGCACCTGTCCCATGAGCCGGTTGTCCCGCACGTGGCTTTCCCGCTGGTCCACGCAGGTAATTCGGCGCAGGCCGGCCTGCGCCAGGCGGGAGGCAAACCAGCCCTGGTGGGCTGCCAGGTCGACGGCAGTCAGACCGGCAAAGCCGCCGGGATAGACCTTTTCCAGCCGGTGCTCGAGCATGCGCCAGCGCGTCGTGTGGATCGAGTCCAGCTCGCCGTCATGATAGGTGCGCGTGGTGGAGCCATCGGGCAGCTCGAAGGTGTAGAACCATTCGCGCTCGTGCACCTGCTGCAGCAATTCGGACATGGGTATTCTCTCGGTTTGCGGATTCAGCGCCGGGCGCCGCGGGGTCGCTATTTTGCCACCCTGCCCCGCCGCTGCCCAGTCCATAACCCTTTGCTGTCCGCCGACTCCGGGTCAGGCTGTGGGACAACGGCGGAGTTCAGGGCGTGATCAGGCGATCAACATCGCGTCGCCGTAGCTGAAAAAGCGGTAGCGCTCGCGGACGGCCTCGCCGTAGGCCGCCATGATCGTGTCACGGCTGGCGAGCGCGCTGACCAGCATCAGCAGGGTGGATTCCGGCAGGTGAAAGTTGGTGATCAGCGCGTCCACGACGCGGAACTGGTAGCCCGGGTAGATGAACAGGCGGCTGTCCCCGGCAAAGGGACGCAGCTCGCCACCGGCCGCCGCGGTCTCGAGGCTGCGCACGCAGGTGGTGCCGACGGCGATCACGCGCCCGCCGCGGGCGCGGGTTTCCGCGACCGCATCACAGACCGCCTGGCTGACCTCCAGGTACTCCGCGTGCATCTCGTGGTCTTCGATGTTTTCCGCGCGTACCGGCTGGAAGGTGCCGGCGCCCACGTGCAGCGTGACAAAGGCGCGCGACACGCCCCGCTCGTCTATCGCGTGCAGCAGTTCGTCGTCAAAGTGCAGGCCGGCGGTGGGCGCCGCCACGGCGCCGGGCTGGCTGGCATACACGGTCTGGTAGCGGTCCCGGTCCAGGGCCTGGTCTTCCCGCGCGATATAGGGGGGCAACGGCATATGGCCCTGCTCCTCTAGCACATCCACCAGGCGCCCCTTGCGCAGGGCCAGTTCATAAAACGGCGCGACGCGCTTCACGATCTCGAGTTCACCACCACCATCCAGCAGCAGCGACGAGCCGGGCGCCGGCTTTTTACTGACCCGCAGCTGGGCCAGGCAGCGGTCACCGGGCAGCAGGCGCTCGAGGAGGATTTCGACGCGGCCGCCGGAGGGCTTGTGCGCATAAAGGCGGGCCGGAATCACCCGCGTATCGTTGAACACCAGCAGATCGCCGGGTTCCAGCAGACCGGGCAGATCGGCGAACTTCCGGTGGGCTACCGCACCACTGTGCCGGTCCAGGCACAGCAGGCGGCTGGCGCGCCGCTCGGCGAGCGGGTGCTGGGCGATGAGTTCCTCGGGCAGGTCATAGGTGAACTGGTCTTTGCGCATGGCTGGTTGGATGTGTTGTCGCAGCGCGCAGGGTACACCGAAATAAGTACTTTCCGCAGTCCCGGCTGGCGGAAATATGCGTGGCCCGGTGGACACGGGACCGTGCTTCACATTGCTTGGGTATACTCGGCGGCCGGTTCCCGGAGCAAGTCCATTGATCGCAACGCTATCTCTAAGCCAGCACCAGCTGAACGTTGATTTCGGCGCCGGCATACCCATTGCCATACCCCTCGATCCGCACGGTCCACAGCCGGCCTTTTTCACCGATGAGCCGGCCAGCGCGAAACCGCTGCGCGCCGGAGACTACATTGGTGATGTGCGTCTTGGCGGGACCTGTAATGCGGAGGTCGTCCAGCTGGTGCCCCACTGCCATGGCACGCACACGGAGTGCCGCGGGCACCTGACCCGGGAGCGGTTGCGCGTCCAGGAGACGGTCTTTCCGGAGCCCTGCCTGGCGCAGGTGGTCAGCCTCAACGCGCAGCCATCAGAGGATGGATACCCGCGTTTTACCCGGGAAGAACTGCAGGCTGCCTGGCGCAGCGACCTGCCGGTGGAGGCCGCGGTGATCCGCAGCCTGCCCAACGACCCGCAACGCCGCTCCATGGCCTACGAACACGCGGCCCCCTACGCGGTGTTCAGCGACGAAGCGATCCGCTGGCTGGCGGCGCAACCGGCCAAACATCTGCTGGTGGATTCACCCTCCCTGGACCCGGCGCATGACGGCGGCCGCCTCCTGGTGCACCGCTACTGGTGGTGTATGGCGGATAATGAAGGCACCGGAGGGTCTCGACACCGGACGGCGCAGCGCGACAGAGATGATCTTCGTGCCCGACTCGGTGCCCGATGGCCTGTACTGGCTGGAACTCGGCCTGTCGCCATTGCTCAGCGATGCGACCCCGAGCCGCCCGATACTCTATCCCGTGGAGCTTTGCCCATGAACCAAGCACTCGACACGACACGCCTGCATGCACAGCAACTGGACCAGGCGGATCCGCTTCGCGCATGGCGCGAGGCGTTCTGGATTCCCCATCATGGCGACGGGGAACAAAGCTATTTCTGCGGCAACTCACTGGGTCTGCAGCCCAGGGCCGTTGCCGGCTTCATGGACGAGGAGCTTGCGCAGTGGCGTGACCTCGGCGTGGAGAGCCACTTCAAGGGCGAGCGGCCCTGGATGACCTATCTCGATGCCTTGAAGGAGCCCATGGCCCGCCTGGTCGGGGCAAAGCCCGACGAGGTCGTGACCATGAACACGCTGACGGTGAACCTGCACCTCATGATGGTGAGCTTTTTCCGTCCGCAAGGCGAACGAAACCGCATCGTCATTGAGCGCCAGCCCTTTCCCTCCGATCGCTATGCGGTGGAGTCCCAGCTGCGCTTCCACGGGCTGAACCCGGACGAATGCCTGGTGGAGCTCGGCGCCAACAGCGGGGAGCGGCTGATCGACGAGGCGGAGCTTGAAGACTACCTGCAGCGCGAGGGCGAGCGGGTTGCGCTGGTGCTGTGGCCCGGGGTGCAGTACGCCACCGGGCAGTCTTTTGATCTGCAGCGCATCACGCGGGCGGCGCACAAGGCGGGCGCCATGGCCGGTTTTGACCTGGCCCACTCGGTAGGCAATACATCGCTTGACCTGCACGGCGCCGGCGCGGATTTCGCCGCCTGGTGCACGTACAAGTACCTCAATGCCGGCCCCGGCGCCGTCGGTGGCGCCTTTGTCCACGAACGGCACCATGACCGTAACGACCTGCCCCGGCTGCATGGCTGGTGGGGCTGCGACCCGGCGACCCGTTTTCTCATGGGTCCGGACTTCATGCCGGCGCCCGGCGTTGATGCCTGGCTCATGTCCAACAGCCCGATTTTTTCCACCGCGCCGCTGCGCGTTTCGCTGGACATTTTCGAGGCGGCCGGTTTTGACCGGCTCAGGGACAAGTCCCTGGCCCTGACCGGCTACCTGGAGCAACTGATCCGCGCGGAGCTTGACGATGTGCTGGAAATCATCACGCCGTCCGACCCGGCCCGCCGCGGCTGCCAGCTGTCACTGGCCGTCCGGGATGGCCGCGACGCGGGCCGCGCCCTGTTCGACTCCCTGATCGCCGCCGGGGTGGTCGGTGACTGGCGCGAGCCGGACATCATCCGCGTGGCGCCGGTGCCACTCTACAACCGGTTCGAGGACTGCTGGAAATTCGTGGAGCAGGTAAAACTCTGGCGTAAGCGGGGTTAGGAAAATTTGGGGTCAGAGGAAATTTCAGGGAAATTTGGGGTCAGAGTAAAGTGCCAGAGTGTCGCACTCTGGCACTTTACTCTGACCCCATACTCTGCTCTGACCCCATACTCTGCAGCCATCCTCTGACCCCGGCCATCCCAGGCGCTGCCGTTTACTGAACGCAGCTTAGCGTGTCGGAGAGCCTCAGGATTCCGTCACGACGTTGTGTGCCGCCGCTTGCCGGACTTAAAAAGTCGAAGTCCATTTCCCAGATGCCGGTGGCGTTGTCCGAGTAGCTGACGCCGATGGAACCGACCTCCTGGAAGGTCACGCTGCCGGTGCAGGTCGGGCAAAAGCCGCTGAACTGATTCATCGGCAGCACCTCGTCCTCGAAGTCTCCGGCGGCCAGCAGCCAGCGCGGCTGGCCGTTGCCGTCATAGAGGTAGTGGATGTGCGCCTGGGACGTCCGGTTGGCGACGATACTCGCACCGCCAAGGCCGTCAGCACCGCGATACCAGAGTCCTGTGAAGCTCTGGGTCGGCGTGACGCTCTCCGGACAGCTGCGCGACAGCGGTTCCGCCCGGTCACTGCCGCTGACGCCGAACAGGGTCCAGCTCATGATCGCATCACTCTCGCCGAGCATGGTAATCCCCACCTGACCCACCTTCGTGCCGGTCTGCCTGGCGACGTTACTTGGGCCGTCATTGGTGAAACGGAACAGGTCGGAGGTCCAGCTGTTGTTGTCGCTCTGTGCGGCCGAGGCGATGTACCAGACCGGTGAACCATCCTGGTCATAGGTGTACCAGAGGAAAGCCCGGTTGTTGCCGGCCGGCGTGTACTCAAAGCCCTGGTTGATGCCCGGCCGGGATGCGGGCTGCCACAGGCCACCGAAAACATTCACCGGGCTGCCGCTGTGCTCCATACCCGCCGTGAGGCTGACAGATGCCGGGCTGGCGCTGGTGTTCTCCACCACCACGAACCAGCGGCCGGGTGTCACCCCGCCGTTGACGGTTGCCCGCGGACCCTGGCCATTTCCACCGGTGCCGGAGGCAGCCGGCTGGGTTGAAGCCGGGAAGGAAACCCCCGGCGCATTGGCAAAGGCATCGTTGAAGGGCTGGCGCACGAGCTCGATCCGCAAGCCATTACTCTGGCTGGCCGTTCTGCCCGCTGCAAGAACGTCCAGCGACGTCACGCCCGGAGGCACATCGATGTACAAGGCCTCGGCGGCGCTGTTGCCCGCAAGAGCAAATTCGACTGCCCGGTTATCCAGGAGTGGGCGCGCGCTCTCGGGCGCGATGCCGTTCCGTTCAAGGCGCACCGGCACAACCTCGTTGACCAGCGGGACGGAAGGGTTGGGTGTTACGCGCAGGGCGCCCCACAGGACGGAGCCGTTAAGCGCCGACAGGTTGTTCCAGGCCAGGCGCAGGTTGAACGTTTCGAACTCTTCGCCGGTGCCGGGCCCGGTGGCGACGAGCGTTGAATCAGACGAAGGCGACACCACTGCCGTGGCCAGGGTGATTGCCTGTGCCGGTCCCGGAACGCCGGTTACACCGGCATCCCAGTTCTGGACCACAACCCACCAGTCCCCCACCAGCGGGTCGATGATGTCGCAGGATTCGATGTCCTGGGGCGTCGTGCTCTCACAGATCACTTCGCCTTCCTCGGCCCGGCCATTGCCGTTGGCATCAAACCCGACAAACAGGTCTACGTCGTTTGAGTCTGAGGCGGGCGTGTCGGCGTGCAGCAGGAGGGTGTTCGGCGGTACATCAATCAGCAAGGTAGCCACGCCGTCGCCACCGTCGAAGGCGTCACCATTGGTCGGATCCTGCACCAGGTTGAACACGTTGATGTCGCTTTCCTGGAGCCCGCCGGTGGCAAAGACCGCCCCGGTCATGGGTGGCAGGCCGGCCACCTCGAAATCCCGGAATCCCGAGGACTGGTTCGTGCTGATCGCGATTTCTTCCGGCAGTCGCGGTGACGCCGGCAAAACCGACAAGGGCATGACAGCATTCGGAAAGTTCGGATTGCTGATAATGATTTTTCCAAAAACCCACTCGTCAAAGGGCGCGCCGCTGGTGTCGACGCTGACGGTAATTTCCTGGGTCTGGCCCGCGTTGAGCGTGAAGCTCTGGGGCGCCACGGTGACCTGTACGCCGGCGGGCAAACCGCTCACCGAGGTGCTCCAGCTTTGACTTGCAAATGAACCGATGCGACGCGTAAAGGTGCAGGACGGCCGGCAGTTGGCATCTGACAGGCTGGCAAGGTTCAAGTCACGCGGACTTCCGCCCTGCGCCGGGTTCGCATCGAAGAAGTTCTGGGCCGTCTCATCAAGATAGACCCCCAGCTGAATTGCCTGGTCCACCTGGATTCGCCCGGCGCCCGTGTCGAAATGATCGACTGCCTGGAGGTTGTAATTCCTGGCGATCTCGTCAGTCGCCGAAAGCTCGAGCATCGAGGCGACCTGCGACGGTGACAAACCGGGACGGTCCGCCAGGATCAGGGCAGCTGCGCCGGCCACGTGCGGGGAAGACATGGAGGTGCCGCTTTTGAGCACCACGTTGGTGGATTCATTATCCGCCGCCAGGATATTGGAGCCCGGCGCCATGACGTTGGGCTTGAGGATATCCTGCACCGGCGCCAGGGCGGGACCACGGCTGGAAAAAATCGTGACCAGGTCTGCCGCGTTCGGATTGATGGTGAAATTGGGCAATTGGCGGTCGTGGGTGGCCGCGCCAACCGCTGTCAACCAGGGGGCGTTGGCCGGTGATCCGACGGTGGATGCGTCCGGACCGGAGTTGCCAGCAGAAACCGCGATGAAAATACCGGCATTAACGGCATTCAGGAACGTTAACGCGTCGGCGCTGAACCAGGGGTCAAATGCTTCCGAACCGAGGGAGTAGTTGATCACATCCACGCCATCAGCAATGGCCTGGTCAATGGCGGCCAGGATCCAGGAGCCGGCGCAGGTGCCGGCGTCCGGCTCGTCCGGGTTTTCGCGGTGACAGACGCGGTAGGAAACAATGTTGGCGTTCGGCGCCACCCCGGAGACGGTGACGGGAACGCCGCTGATCTCGTAGTCGACCGGATTGCCGGCCACGGTGCCGGCCGTGTGTGCGCCATGATCGCCGTCATCAAAGCCGTCGTTGTTGTTTTCGACAAACTCCGTGCCCGGAATATCCTGCACAAAGTCATAAACACCGACCAGCTTGTCATTGCAGAGCACCGATGGTTTGCTGCACAGGCCCAGCTGCGACCCATAGGGATTGACGTGGTCATAACCTGCGCCTCCACCCTGACCCGGATCCTGGAAGGACGGATGATCCCAGTTGATACCGGAGTCGATGATGCCAACGACCACGCCGGCGCCTCGATTTGCCGTCAGGTTGCCCGCACCGTTCCAGACTTCCTCCGCGCCGATCCAGCGGGGACCCGCGTCGGTCTGCATTTTTGCGAAGGTTTCCTTTCGCACGAAGCGCACGCCGTCGAGCGTTGCCAGGCGTTTCGCCTCCTGCGCGTTCAGCTTCACTGAGAAACCGTTCAGTCCCATGCGATAGCGCAAGTCGGGCTGCAGATCCCGACCCAGCTCAGCACTCATGCCAATGAGCACATCTTCGAATTGCCGGTCCAGGACGCCGAGTTCGTCACGCGCAAGATCCGAGTTCAACTCCAGCCGGCCTTCCGTGTCACGCAGAATAGCGACGTTGGACTGCGGTCCCTGCGACCGCTCCAGCGTGACCATGCGCTCGACCAGTGACGGCTGATTAAGAACCACGATGTAACGGTCCGTCACCGGCTCGGCCATGGCGCCCTGTCCCGCAGATTTGGCCAGCGTGTCGTTGCTAAAAAATGCCGCGGCAAGCGCTGCCACAAACAAGGTCAGATGCTTTTTCATTGATTCCGTCTCTCAGTCCGTCACGGATTTACGCATGGCGCGCAAAATATTAAAGGCAGCCCGGTAATACCGGGCGGTCGTGCCCTGCGAATGGGTCCGCCCACCCGGGGCGGACCGTTTGTCCTGCCTTTACTGGACGCAGCTCAACTCATTGGACAGGCGCAGGATGGAGTCGGTGCGCTGCGTTGCCCCTTTTGCCGGGCTGACAAACTGGAAGTCCATATCCCAGATACCTTCCGCGTTGTTGTCGTAGCTCACGCCGATGGAGCCGACCTCCTGCGAGGTCACGCTGCCGGTGCAGGTCGGGCAAAAGCCGCTGAACTGGTTCATCGGCAGCACCTCGTCCTCGAAATCGCCGGCGGCCAGCAGCCAGCGCGGCTGGCCGTTGCCATCATAGAGGTAATGGATGTGCGCCTGGGAGGTCCGGTTGGCCACGATGCTTGCGCCACCCAGGCCATCCGTACCGCGGTACCAGAGGCCGGTAAAGCTCTGGGTCGGCGTAACGCTCTGCGGGCAGCTGCGTGACAGCGGTTCCGCCCGGTCACTGCCGCTGACGCCAAACAGTGTCCAGTTCATGACCGCGTCGCTGTCGTTCAGCATGGTGATGCCAACTTCACCCACCCGGACGCCGGCCTGGGCCGCCCCGTCGTTGGTAAAGCGGAACAGGTCGGCAGTCCAGCTGTTACCTTCGCTCCGCGGCTGCAGAGGCGATGTACCACGCCGGCGAACCGTCCTCGTCATAGGTGTACCAGAGGAAAGCACGGTTGTTGCCGGCCGGCGTGTACTCAAAGCCCTGGTTGATGCCCGGTCGGGATGCAGGTTGCCACAGGCCACCGAACACGTTTACCGGGTTACCGCTGTGCTCCAGGCTCGCCGTGACGCGCACGGACGCGGCACTGGCGGTCGTGTTTTCCACCACCACGAACCAGCGGCCGGGTGTCACCCCGCCATTGACGGTCGCCCGCGGACCCTGACCATTTCCACCATTGCCGGAGGCAGCCGGCTGGGTTGAAGCCGGGAAGGAGACGCCCGGCGCATTGGCAAAGGCGTTGTCGAATGACTGGCGCACCAGCGCAACCCGCAAGCCGTTGTTCTGGGCAACCGAGTTGCCCGCCACGCGGACATCCAGGGAAGACACTCCGGGCGGCACGTCGATAAACAGCTGCTCCGTCCTGCTGTTGCTGCGCAAGGCGAACTCCGCTTCCCGGCCATCCAGCAGGGCGCGGGTGCGCTGTGTTTCGATACCGGTCCGCTGCAGGCGCACCGGAACCACCCGGCTCTGCGCAGGATTGGCAGGATTGTTAACAATCCGCACCGCGCCCCAGAGGTTGGTGCCACCGGGCGCGGAGACGTTGTCCCAGGCCAGTCGCAGGTTGAAGGATTCCCCTTCGTCAGCCATGCCGGGGCCGGTGGCGATGAGTTCCGAATCCGCCCCGGCCGAAATCACCGCGGTTTCCAGGGTGATGGCCTGCGCAGGACCCGGGGGCGTGGCCGCCACACCGTTTTCATAGTTCTGCACAACAATCCACCAGCGCCCCGCAGCCGGGTCGGCAATATCGCAGGTCTCCACCTCGATGGATGAAACACCGGCGCAGATCACCTCGCCCTCTTCGGCCTGGTTGTTGCCGTTGCTGTCGAAGCCGACAAACAGGTCCGCGTCCTCGGAATCCGACGGCAGGGTGGCCGCATGCAGGAGCAGCGTGTTGGGCGCCACGTTAATCAGCGCAGTCACTGCGCCATCGCCGCCGTCGAACGGGTCGCTCCGGGTCGGGTCCTCGACCAGGTTAAAGGTGGTTTGCTCCGCCACCTCCAATCCTCCGGCCACAAATGATGCTCCGGACAGGGGTTCCAGACCGCCGATCTCGAAGTCCTCGAAGCCGGAAGACTGTGTCGTGTTGATCACGAACTCGTCCGGCACACCGGCTGAAGGCGGCAGAACGGACAGCGGCAGGGTCGCCGTCGGGTAGTTTGAATTGGAGATGTTGACCTTGCCAAAGATCCACCGGCCGCGTGGCGCACCGCTGGTGTCCACGGTCACGGTAATTTCCCGGACCTGTCCCGCGTTCAGGGTGAAGCTTTGCGGGGTGACGGTGACCTGCACGCCGCTGGGCAGGCCGCTCACCGAGGTGTTCCAGGTCGCGCCGTTCACCAGCGAGCCGACGCGGCGCGTGAAGGAGCATGACGACTGGCAGTTTGAGTCGGTCAGGCTGGCCAGGTTCAGGTTTCGCGGCTCGCCGCCCAGGCGCGGATCGGCGTTACGGAAGTTACTGACGGTCTCATCCAGATAAATGACGGTCTGGATCGCCCGGTCCACGCGGATGCGGCCGGCGCCCGTATCGAAATGATCCGCCGGTCCGAAGTCCGTGTCCTTCGCCGTCGCATCGGTGGCGGACAGTTCCAGCAGCGAGGCCACCTGCATCGGCGTCAGGTCCGGCCGGTCCGCAAGGATCAGCGCCGCGGCGCCGGTCACGTGTGGCGAACTCATGGAGGTGCCGTTCTTGAAAACGACATCGGTTGTTTCGTTGTCCGCCGCCAGAATGGCGAAACCGGGAGCCATCACATTGGGCTTGAGGACATCTTCCACCGGCGCCAGCGCGGGGCCGCGGCTGGAGAAATCCACCACCCGGTCCGCCGAACTGGGATCGCTGAGAAAATCGAGGCCGGTCATGGACGCCCGGTGACCGCTGCCGCTGGACAGCCAGTTACGCAGCTTGTCACCGTCTACCGTGTTCACGTGCAGGGCCGGCAGGCAGTGCCGGTCCGGCTCCGTGCTCTGCACGCCACCGGCCACGTTGGCAAGAATGTAGCCCGAGGCACCGGCCTCGAGAACATTGAAGCCTTTTTCAACGCGGCCGTAATCGCCGCGGTCACAGACCACGATTTCGCCATTGAAAGTGCCCGGCGGAAACGGGTTGCTGGCGCCCGTGAAGCTATTGCACTGGTCGCCGCCCTCGGAGGGTCCGGTCCCGCACAGAGCATTGCCATAATCGCCGGCGTACACGATGTTGCGGGTTGACAGGTCCTGGGAAGTCAGCGTTTCGCCGAACAGGGTGCCGGGCGGAGTCGTATTGCCGCCCTGGGTCGCGCTCACCGTGCCGCCGATGCGCCGGTCATGGGTGGCTGCGCCAACCGAGGTCAGCCACGGGGCATTGCCCGGCGAGCCCACGGTGGATGCGCCGTTGCGGCCATCGTTACCGGCCGAGGTGGCAACGAAAATGCCGGACTCGACCACGTTCAGGAAACTGCGGGTATCGGCGCTGGCCCAGGGATCACGGGCCGTTCCGCCGAGGGAGTAGTTGATGACATCCACCTCGTCCTCGATGGCCTGGTCGAGCGCTGCGAGGATCCAGGAGAAGTTGCAGGTGCCCGCATCCGGCTCGTCCGGGTTGTCCTTGTGGCACACCCGGTAGGACACGATATTGGCATTCGGCGCCACGCCGGAAACGGTCACCGGGATGCCTTCAATCACGTAGTTAACCGGGTTGCCGGCGGCGGTGCCGGCTGTGTGCGCCCCGTGATCGCCATCGTCGAAACCATTGTTGAAATTTTCGACAAAGTCCGTGCTGGGGATGTCCTGGACGAAGTCATACACGCCGACCAGCTTGTCGTTGCACAACACCTCGGGGTCGCTGCACAAGCCCAGTTGCGTGCCGTAGGGGTTGACATGATCATGCCCGGCGCCCCCGCCCTGGCCCGGATCAGCAAAGGACGGATGGTTCCAGTTAATGCCCGAGTCGATCACGCCAACGACCACGCCGGCGCCACGGTTTGCCGTGAGGTCACCGGCACCCTGCCAGACGCGCTCCGCGCCAATCCAGCGGGGGCCGGCATCGGTCTGCAGCTTGACGGACTCATCAGGACGCACGGACCGGACACCATCCATGGCGGCCAGCAGCCCGGCTTCCTGCTCGCTGAGCTCAACCGCGAAGCCGTTCAGGCCCATGCGATAGCGCAGGTCGGGCTGCACTTCACGGCCCAGCGCTGCAGCCATGGTCGCGCGGAAAGCCTCGAATTGCTGGTCCAGGCTGCTCAGCTCATCACGGGCACGGTCGGAATCCAGTTCCAGCCTGCCTTCCGTGTCCCGCAGGACACTCGCCTCCGGCTGAAGCCCGAGGGACTTTTCCACGCTCACGAGCCGCTCAACCAGCGAAGGCTGGTCCAGCACCACGATGTAACGACCAGGGACGCTGGTTGCAGCTGTGCTGTCCACGTCGGGCCGGGCCTCCGCAACGGGGGGCAACAGGGGCGCGGTGAGAATTCCGGCGAGGAGGCAAGGCAGTACTTTGTTCATTGACAACATCCCTTAGCCCTGGACGGGCTGTCTCATGGTGACCAGTTCTTCTGCAGCGGTCGGATGAATACCGATCGTTGCGTCAAACTGCTCCTTGGTCAGACCCCATTTTACGGCCACAGCAAAGCCCTGGACAATCTCCGGGGCATCCGGGCCGACCACGTGCAATCCGACCACGCGGCGCCCGGCGCGTTCCACGATGATTTTCATCAGCGCCTTTTCCTGGCGGCCGGACAGCGTGTGCTTCATGGGGCGGAACTCCGAGCGGTATACCTCGATGTCGCCGAAGTGATGCGGCGCTTCCTCCTCGCTGAAGCCAACGGTGCCCACCTGCGGGTTGGAAAACACCGCGGAGGCGACAAACTCGTGGTCCGTGGCCCGCTCCCTGCCGCCGAACTGCGTATCGGCAAAGGCATGGCCCTCGTGAATGGCGACCGGGGTCAGGTTGATCCGATGGGTCACATCGCCCACGGCAAACACCTGCGGCTGGTTCGTGCGGGCAAACTCATCAACCGGAATCGAGCCGTCCGCGCGGCACTCAACGCCGGCAGCGTCCAGGCCAATCCCGAAGGTATTGGGTACGCGGCCGGTGGCGTAGAGAACGCAGTCCGCGACAATCACATCGCCGTTATCACAATGGGCGTGTAAGCCATCCGCGTGTTTTTCGACGTGCGTGATATTGGTCTCAAAATGAAAGCGTACGCCGCGAGCGGCCATTTCACGCGAAACCACGCGGCGGACATCGTGATCAAAGCCGCGCAGAACGCTGTCGCCGCGATACACCTGGTGTGTTTCACTGCCGAGGCCCTCAAAGATTCCGGCAAACTCGCAGGCAATGTAACCACCGCCGACCACGATGACCCGCTCCGGGCGTTCCGGCAGGTCGAACACCTCGTTGGAAGTAATGACGTGTTCCGCGCCGGGAAATTCCGGCACCCAGGGACGACCACCGACCGCGATGAGAATTTTCTCCGCCGTGAAGCGCTGTTCACCGATCGCAACCGTGTGCGGGCCCACCAGCGTTCCACGCCCCTCAACCAGGGTGACGCCGGAACCGTCCAGCAGACGGTGATAAATGCCTTCGAGGCGTTCCAGTTCGCCGTGCAGCGCGGAAATCATGGTCGGCCAGCTGAAACTCGCCTCGCCCAGTTGCCAGCCGTAGCCGGCCGCATCTTCGAAGTCTTCCGCGAAGTGCGCGGCATAGGAGAGCAGCTTTTTTGGCACGCAGCCGCGAATCACGCAGGTGCCACCGACGCGGCTTTCCTCGCAAATCGCGACGCGGGCGCCATGGCCGGCCGCAATGCGCGCTGCCCGGACCCCGCCGGACCCGGCGCCGATGACGAAGAGATCAAAATCAAACTGCTCGGCCATGCTGTCTTTTACCTTTAAATGAACGGCTTTGGGGTGCTTCGGCGGCACAATGTAGCAGTTACGGCGTGAAACCGTCTTGCCCTCGTGGACTTGCGCTTGACCACCGCTTAGCATGGGCGCGTCCTCAATGTTCAGCAGCGCATGCTCCAGGCCAGCCAACTCCTGATCGAACGCCACTTCGAGCCCGTTTTCGCACCGGTTGACCTGCAGGTCCGGACGCGGGAACTGTGGCTGGTGACCGGCACCAACGGTGCGGGCAAGACCACGCTGCTGCGCCTGCTCGCCGGCCTCCTGCGCCCCAGCAGCGGCGAGGTTGACTGCAGCGCGCCGTCAATGCGGTTTCTGGGTCACCAGCTGGGCCTTAAAGAAGACCTGACCGTCGTTGAAAATCTTGCGTTCGCTGTCGCACTGAACGGTGCAGGTGGCGTTGCCCTTGACGATGCCATCGCAGATGTGGGTCTTGACGAGGCGCGTTTTCAACCCGCCCGCACCCTGTCTGCCGGCCAGCGGAAACGCTGCGCACTGGCGCGGCTGCTACTCAGCCCGGCGCCACTGTGGTTGCTGGACGAACCCTATGCCAACCTGGATGCCGAGGGAGTTGCGCTGGTCGACCGGCTGCTGGAAGGCCAGCTGGCCCGCGGCGGCTCCTGCGTGATGAGCACCCATGGCGCACTGCGGCCACCGGATCTGCCCTACCGGGAACTGGTGGTGCAGCGGGCAGGGTTGGCATCATGAACGGTCATGTATTTCTGCCATTGCTCAGGCGGGACCTGCTGCTGGCCTTCCGCCGGCGCTCCGAGGTCCTGCAGCCCCTGATCTTCCTGCTGGTCGTGGTCAGCCTGTTCCCACTGGGCGTCGGGCCCGGACCGCAGATACTCGGGCGCATTGCGGTGGGGGTAATCTGGATCGCCGCCCTGCTGGCCACGGTGCTTTCGCTGGACAGCCTGTTCCGCAGTGATTTCGAAGACGGCAGCCTGGAACAACTGGTCGTCAGCGGCCAGCCGCTGGCCCTGGTGGCGCTGGCCAAGGTCTTTGCCCATTGGCTGGTCGCAGGGCTGCCCCTGGTGCTGCTTTCACCCTTGCTGGCCGTCTGGATGAACCTCGGCGAAGGGGGCATGGCCGTGCTGGTCATCAGCCTGGCGCTGGGCACCCCGATCCTCAGCCTGCTGGGCGCGATCGGCAGCGCGCTGACCGTGAGCCTGCGCGGCGGCGGCCAGCTGCTGTCGCTCTTGGTCTTTCCGCTTTATGTCCCCATTTTGATCATGGCCACCAGCGCGGTAACATCCGCTACTGAGGGTCTTCCGTACCAGGGTCAGCTCGGCCTGATCGCTGCCGGGCTGGTCGCCGCACTGACATTGGCCCCCTGGGCCATTGCTGCTGCCCTGAAACTGAGTCTCGAGTAAGCAACGGGTCCCCATGAGTCGCGCCAAAAGAATCTTCCACCAATTCGGTTCCCCTCCCTGGCTATTCCGCTTCGCCGGTATCCTGATCCCGGTGCTGTGGACCGCCTGCCTGGGCCTCGCCGCCTGGGGCCTCTACTGGGGGATCGCCCTGGCGCCGCCGGATTACCTGCAGGGCGAGAGCGTCCGCATTATGTACATCCACGTGCCGGCGGCCTGGATGTCGATGATGATCTACGCGCTCATGGCGCTGTTCGGTTTCATTGCCCTGGTCTGGCATGTGCGCGCCACGGAGATTTTTGCCATGGCCAGCGCGCCTGTCGGCGCCGCCTTCACCCTCATTGCGCTGATCACTGGCAGCCTCTGGGGGCGGCCGACGTGGGGCACCTACTGGGTGTGGGATGCGCGGCTCACCTCCGAACTGGTACTGCTGTTTCTCTACCTCGGCGTAATGGGTCTGTACAATGCTTTTGACGAGCCGCGAAAAGGCGCCAGGGCCGCGGCACTTCTGGCGATTGTTGGTGTCGTAAACCTGCCCATCATTCATTTTTCGGTGAAGTGGTGGAACACACTGCACCAGCCGGCCAGCATCAGCGTGGTCGGCGGGAGCAGCAGCATCGACGCCAGCATGCTCTGGCCGCTGCTGATCATGGCGGTCGCGACCAAGCTCTACTATGGCGCCAATCTGCTGGCGCGGACCCGGGTCAGGCTCGTCGAGGAAAACCGCAACAAGCGCTGGGTGCGCGACTGGATAGGGGGCAAGAACAGCTGATGGACCACACACCCTTCATAATCGGCTCGTACGCCGCAGCCGGGGTCATCCTGGCCTGGTGCGCGCTGGCGCCGGTGCTGCGCATGCGCAGCCTGCGCAAATCCATCAACGAACAAGTGCGGCGCGAATCCGCCCGGGGCGCCTCGCATGCATCCTAAACGCAAGAAGCGACTGATTGGCGTGCTGGCGATACTTGTCGGGGTCGGTATTGCCGGTGGCATCACGGCCTGGTCCCTGCAACAGAACATGCTGTTTTTCGTAACACCTGGCGACGTGGCGGAGCAAAGCATTCCCGCCGGGCGCGCCTTCCGGCTTGGCGGGCTGGTGGAGCCGGGCAGCGTACAGCGCGCGGATGACGGGCTGACCGTGCAGTTTCGCGTGACCGACGGGCAGGGCACGATGGATGTTGCATTCGACGGCATCCTGCCGGACCTGTTCCGCGAAGGCCAGGGCATCATTGCCCGCGGTGCGCTGGACGAGCACGCGACGTTCCAGGCCACCGAGGTACTGGCCAAGCACGATGAAAACTATATGCCTCCGGAAGTTGCCGAGGCCCTGGCGGAAAAAGGCCACCCCCTGCCGGCCGAGGTGAAGCAACTCAATGACCGCTGAACTTGGACAGATCGCCCTGATATCCGCCCTGCTGGCCAGCATCTGCCTGGGCCTGTTTCCGATGCTCGGCGCGCGGTACCAGAACAAGCAGCTGATGGCCCTGGCGACCCCGGGCGCCATTATCCAGCTGATCCTGGTCGCCTTCGCCTACGTGATGCTGACCTGGGCCTTCATCGAACATGATTTTTCCGTCGAGTACGTGGCGCTGCACAGCAACTCGGCCCTGCCCATGATGTACCGCTTCACAGCGGTGTGGAGTGCGCACGAGGGCTCCCTGCTGCTGTGGGCCCTGATTCTTTCCCTGTGGATCCTGGCGGTGGCGCTGTTCAGCAAGAGTCTGCCACGGGACTTCCGTGCCCGGGTGCTGGGCATCATGGGGTGGATCGCCAGCGGCTTTTTGCTGTTTATCGTCTACACCTCAAATCCCTTCGTGCGGCTCCTGCCGGCGGTGTCGGACGGGCGCGACATGAACCCGCTGCTGCAGGACCCGGGCATGATCATTCACCCGCCGATGCTCTACATGGGCTACGTGGGCTTCGCGGTCGCCTTTGCCTTCGCGGTCGCCGCCTTGCTGGGCGGGCAGGTCACCCGTGAGTGGGTTCGCTGGATGCGTCCCTGGACCCACGTCGCCTGGGCCTTCCTTACCTTCGGCATCGCCCTTGGCAGCTGGTGGGCCTACTACGAACTCGGCTGGGGCGGCTGGTGGTTCTGGGATCCGGTGGAAAACGCCTCGTTCATGCCCTGGCTGGTTGGCACTGCGCTGATCCACTCGCAGGCGGTGACCGAGAAAACCGGCGCCTTCCGCAACTGGACACTGTTGCTGGCCATTGCCGCATTCTCACTGAGCCTGCTGGGCACCTTCCTGGTGCGCTCCGGGGTGATCACGTCCGTGCACGCCTTCGCCTCGGATCCGACCCGTGGCACCTGGATCCTGGTGTACCTGCTGGTCGTGGTCGGCGGCTCGCTGGCGCTGTTCGCCGCCAAGGCGCCCAAGATGGCCCAGGGCAGCGGCTTCGACACGGTCTCGCGCGAATCCTTCCTGATGCTCAACAACCTGGTGCTGGCAGTGATGGCCGCCATGGTCCTGCTCGGCACGCTCTACCCGCTGGGCGTCGAGGCGATGGGCGGCGAAAAGCTCTCCGTCGGAGGACCCTACTTCGGCATCATGTTCGCCCTGCTGCTGGTGCCCCTGGTCATGGGCCTGCCGCTCGGCGTGTTCTCACGCTTCAAGCAGGACCGGCTGGGTCGCATCCTGGCGCAGCTGCGCTGGCCCATGGCGCTGGCCGGCGTCGGCGGCGGGCTGACGCTCTGGCTGGCGCCTGAGGCCGGCCTCAAAGCCGCGGCCGGCGTTGCCGGCGCTTTCTGGCTGATGGCCGCCGCCCTGGCCTGGCCGCTGAAACGGATCCGCGGTGATGGCCAGAAGGCCGGCTTCACCCGCGCCGAATCCGCCATGACCCTGGCGCATTTCGGCCTGGGCATTTTCATGGTGGGCATTTCCCTGACCGATGCCACCAGCACGGAGAAGCATCTGCGCATGTCCGCCGGCGACAGCTTTGACATCGCCGGCTACAGCTTTCTGTTTGACGGCACCCGGCAGGTCCAGGGTCCCAACTTTGTCGCCGATGAGGGCACGTTCATCGTAAGCCGTGACGGCAAAGTCATCGCGGAACTGGCGCCGCAAAAGCGCCGTTACCTGCGCCAGGGGCAGGTCATGACCGAGGCGGCTATCGACCCCGGCCTGACCCGTGACATCTACGTATCGCTGGGTGAACCGCTGGACAACGGCGCCGCCTGGGCCGTGCGTCTCTATCACAAGCCCTTTGTTCGCTGGATCTGGCTGGGCGCCCTGTTCATGACCGCAGGCGGCCTGCTGGCGGCCAGTGACAAGCGTTACCGCGCGCCTGCCCGGGTACCCGCCAGGACACCGTCAAATGCTCCAGCAGCAGCGCCCGCAGGCAAGGCAGTGCCCGCATGAGCCGCATCCTGCCCCTGACCCTGTTCCTGGCCCTGACTGTGCTGCTGGTTTACGGGCTGTTCAATGCGGAGAGCAAGTCGAACCTGCCTTCGCCGCTGATCGGCAAGACCGTGCCGGACTTCGCGCTGCCCATGCTTTACGAGCCCGGGCAACTGGTCACCCCGGAGGAACTCAACGGGGTGCCCTACCTGGTGAATTTCTGGGCCAGCTGGTGCGTGACCTGTCGCGCGGAGCACCCGGTGCTCGAATCGCTGGCGGAGACCGGGCGCATTCGCATCGTCGGCGTCAACTACCGGGACGAGGCGGTCGACGCGAAAAACTGGCTGAGCCAGCGCGGCAACCCCTATGACCTGGTGCTGACGGACCGCAGCGGCCGCGTCAGCATCGATTTCGGCGTCTACGCATCACCGGAGACCTTCCTGGTGGATGCTTCCGGACGCATTGTCTTCAAGCACCTGGGCGCGCTGACCCCTGAAATCATCGAACAGGAAATCTTCTCGCGCATCGACACTCCGGCAGGAAACGACTCGTGAATCCCATGCAAGCCCCGCTGCGATGGCTTGCCATCGCAGCCGCCACAATGTCTATCAGCCTGGCCGTCCAGGCCATGGAGCCGCTGGTCTTTGACTCCCCGGAGCAGGAAGAGCGCTTCAACGCACTGACGGCGGAGCTGCGTTGCCTGGTGTGCCAGAACCAGAGCCTGGCGGACTCGGATGCGGTCCTCGCCCAGGACCTGCGCAACGAGGTGTTTGTCATGCTGCAACAGGGCAACAGCAACGAGGAGATCAAGCGCTTCCTGGTCGATCGCTACGGTGATTTCGTGTTGTACCGGCCACCGGTGCGCAAGGACACCCTGCTGCTCTGGCTGTCGCCCCTGCTGCTGCTGACCGCCGGCGGTGTGATCATGGCCTTCACCATCAGCCGCCGGCGCGTAATGCTGGCCGAACAGGCGCTGGAAGAAGCCGAAGCCGACCTGGCCGACACCGGCGATACGGAGCGCGCATCGTGATGACGACCTTCTGGGTGATCGCGGCCCTGATCCCGATCGTCACGGCCTTCGTTCTGTTCTGGCCGCTGCTGAAACGCAACAGCGCTTCACTCGGGCTTGGCATCGCACTGCTCCTGCTGCTGCCCGCCGTGACCCTTCTGCTCTACCAGGGCGTTGGCACCCCGCAGGCGCTCAGGCCCCCCGTCCAGGCGGCGGATGTGCCCCCGGATGCGGACATGACCACGCTGGTGGCGGAGTTGCAGGCGCGCATGGAGGCCGAGCCGGACGACGTGGCCGGCTGGATGCTGCTGGGCCGCAGCTACCGCTCCCTGCAGCGGTTCGATGAATCCCTGGCCGCGTTTTCACGCGCCCGGGAACTGGCGCCGAACGACCCGGGCGTCATCGTGGAGGTGGCCGAAGCCATGATCTTTGCCGCCGGCCCCGGCAACATGAACCCCGAAGTTCCCCGCCTGCTGGAAGCCGCTTTAAGCCTGGAGCCGCAGCTGCAAAAAGCCCTGTGGCTGTCCGGCATGGTCGCCATGCAGGGCGGCAACGACCTGGAAGCGATTCGCCAATGGGAGGCGCTCATGCCCTTGCTCGAACCGGGCAGCGCGGTGGCTGGAAGCGTCATGCAGCAACTCAATGCTGTGCGAACCCGCGCCGGTCTGCCCACGGAGCAGGCGCCGGAGGCCGGCTGGGCCGGTATCGAGCTGATCGTTCAGGCACCGGAAAACCTGCCCGCCCTGACACCGGAATCGGCGCTGTTTATCATTGCCCGTGATCCGAATGCCCCCAACCCGCCGCTCGGCGCCGTGCGCCTCGCGCCCGCCTTTCCCGCGCGGGTGCGGGTCACCGATGCCAACAGCATGATGCCGCAACGCCCCATCTCCGGTGTCGAGCAGGTTCAGCTGGAAGCGCGCCTGTCCATCAGCGGCCAACCGCAGGCAAGCGACGGCGACCTGCAAAGCGAGGCGGTCACGGTGTCCCCGGGTACGGACGTGCCACTGGAACTCATGCTCCAGCTACCCTGATCCTTAAGTGACGATTCGGCAATAAAAAGCGGGCCGGCGCGATGCCGGCCCGCTGCACGAGGCTGTCCGGGCGAGAAGGGAGAGAACCCACCTGGCAGCTGTCGTCGCCGGGATCGCAATGACCCACGCCCGTAAGGACACAGACCAAAGTCCACCGTTCCCGGCCGGGGAGCAGCCTGAGGGCCCACGTAGGGGATGACGTGGCTTTACAAGACTGGTGCAAAGAATGACGAACGCCGGCCACAGACCCAAGCCTGTTGCCGCAGGAAGGAGAAGTTTGACTTAACCATTCCATGGTTCGTTCCCGTTGCGCGGGGCAGCGGGGCCATCCTTTGCGTCTCCCTGCGGAAAAAGTAACAGACGGCCCGAAAAATGCAAGTCCGTTCAGGACGAATCGCCAGGCTCCTGCCCGGCACTGCCATCGGAACCGCGCGGCGCATACTCCCCACGCTGGGCCGCCGCCAGGATACCGCGCAGAATGTTCATTTCGTTCTGATCAGGCCGGGCCCGGTTGAACAGGCGCCGCAGGCGCATCATCAGTTTTTTCGGGTGATCCGGGTTCAAAAAGCCGATGTCGAGCAGGGTCTGTTCCAGGTGCGCATAGAACCGTTCCATCTGCAGCGCGTCCACCGGCTCCCAGTCCAGGCTGGGCATCTGCCGGCCACCGCCTCCCAACGCGGCCATGCGCAGGTCATAGGCAATCACCTGCACGGCCTGGGCCAGGTTCAGCGAACCGAACTCGGGGTTGGTTTCGATGTGCACCAGCTTGTGGCAGCGCTGGATTTCCTCGTTGGTCAGGCCGTGCGCCTCGCGCCCGAACAAAATGGCCACGTCACCCTCTGCGGCCTCACCAAAGGTTTCCTCGGCGGCAGCGCGCACGTCCATCTGCGGCATGGACAGGCTGCGCAGCCGGGCGCTGGTGCCCAGCACCAGGCGGCACCCTTCCAGGGCCTGCTCCAGCGTCTCGTGGACCGCGGCGGCGTGCAGCACGTCTGCCGCACCCGAGGCGAGTGCCGTGGCGTCTGCGGACGGCCAGATTTTTGGCGCCACCAGGTGCAGCTTTGTCAGGCCCATGACCTTCATGGCCCGGGCCGCGGATCCGATGTTGCCCGGGTGCGTGGTGTGGATCAGGACGATCCGGATCCGATCCAGCCGCCCTGCCCCGACGTCCGTGCTTCTGTTATCATTCGCGCCCTTCATTTCGACTTGCCCTGAGCCCATGCCGCACCCCGCGATCAATATTGCCACCGAGGCCGCTTACGCTGCCGGAGAAATCATGCGCCGCAGCCTGCGTAACCTCGAAACGGTTCCCGTAGCCCGCAAGGCGCGCCACGACTACACGAGCGAAGTCGACCGGGCCTGCGAGGCGGCCATTGTAAAAGAAATCAGCCGCTTTCATCCGGACCAGGCGTTCCTGTGCGAGGAGAGTGGCAAAAGCGGGGACAGCGACACGGTCTGGATCATCGACCCGCTGGATGGCACCAGCAATTACCTGCACGGCATACCCCATTTCGCCATCTCCATCGCCCAGCAGGTCAACGGCCGCACCGAGCACGGCGTGATTTACGACCCGATGCGCGATGAGTTGTTTATCGCGAGCCGCGGCAAAGGCGCCTTTCTGAACAGCAAGCGAATCCGGGTGTCGGACCGCAAGACCCTGGACACGGCGATCCTGGCGACCGCGTTTCCGTTCCGCGACCGGGGCGCGATGCCGCTGTATACCAAGATCTTCAGCAGCGTTTACCGCAAGGTCGAGGACATCCGGCGGGCCGGTTCGGCCGCCCTGGACCTGGCCTGGACCGCCGCGGGCCGGCTTGATGGCTACTTCGAACTGGGGCTGAAGCCCTGGGACGTGGCTGCCGGCGCCCTGCTCGTGCGTGAGGCGGGCGGCGTGGTGTCAGATTTTGCCGGCAACGACGACGTTGAGGAGGCGGGCAGCCTGCTGGCGGCCCCTTTCAAGCTGACCACGCCGCTGCGCCAGCTCATCACGCCACACTGGCAGGCTGAACAGAAGTAGTCATTCAGCCGGGTGACTGGTTGAGGCGGTCCGACTGATCCGCGAGGTACCCCGGCGCATGGCCGTGCGCCTTTTCCTCCTCGATCTCGGCCTGCCACTGGAAGATGTTCAGCTCGATGAACACGAAGGCCACCAGCCACAGAAATGCATCCCAGAAATCCAGGAAGTCGCCCTCAAAGCCCCAGTAAACGGCTGCTGCGAACAGCGTGATGTACAGCACTGCCTTGACGATTTTCAGCCAGCCCACCAGGCGCGGACCGAGTTGGTCGCGCAGTTGCAGCAGAACCTCGGCCTCCAGCACCAGCACCACCAGCAACCAGGCCCCGGAGTTGATGATATCCACGAAACCCAGGTAGGAGATCGCCTGTGCGGCGCTGAGCGTGCCAATAATCTCCGTGCCTTCGATGCGGACCAGGGACTCGCCCTGCAGGACCTGGCAAGTGACCGCATCCAGGGCAGGATAATCGTTCAGCGTTACGATCCAGCTGAAACTGGTGCCCACCAGGCTGCACACGTCGTCGATCAAGAAAGGCGTCACTTCCGAGATCTGGTACCAGGACCCGATGTACCCGAAGAAGGAGGTAATGATGAAGAAATAGCAGATGGACCGGATGGCGGTCAGCAGCCACTTCATGCCGCCGCGTAACTTTTCGTCCGGAATCACCGCGGTTTCCAGCTCGAACAGCCACAGCAGTACCAGCCAGGCCAGCGTATCGATCGTGTCCGAATAGGCCTCAAGCAAGTTGTGCCAGTCAACGCCACCGGCATAAAGGTGCGGGGCCGCGAGCGCGTTCTCCCGCCAGAAAAAGAACAGGTTGATGGTGAGCAGCACGAAAACCGTGTACTTGAAGACCAGGAACAACCGGTCAGGCTTGACCCAGGAACGGTGGGTTACTGCATCAACTTTCATTTATTTGCAGGATACTCAATCCAGCTCAAGCATGAGCCGCTGGTTCATATAATTGATGCGGGTGCCCAGGGCGCGCGCAATCAGCTCGTGGATGGCGCCGGATAGACGCGAATCAGACGCATCATCATCCTGCAGAAACTCCGTCGCGAGGAAATAAAGTACCGAGTCCACATCGGCAACCACCGTGGCGGTGCGCTTGCGGCTGGGCATGAACATGGACAATTCGCCAATCAGCGACCCGGGCCCGAACTTCTTCACACGGTGGCTGCCGGAGCCTTCCATGTCGATATAGGCGGACAAGGCGCCGCTTTCGAGGATGTAAAAGCCGTTGTCGATATCGCCCTGCAGGAACAGCGGCTTTCCTTCCCGCACATCAACCCTGCGCAGGGCGCGCATGATGAGCTCGATGCGGTCCTCATTATCGAGGATTTGCTGGAGCTGTTCGCGGACATTCATGCGCGATAGCCCGGGTGTGTAGGCCTTGAGAATCTGCTCTTCCACGTACTCGACGGCATAATCGAGTTCGTCAAAGAACAGCGGACTGCCGGCGTCCTCACTGACTGCCCCAAGGCTTCGCAGCTGCATCTGGATATCCATGGGCACGTCGGAATAGAGCAGCCGCAACCCGTTCGCCTCGCAATGGCGTTTCACCTGCAGAAAGGTGTTCAGCGCAGAGATATCCATGCCGGTCACGCGCTTGAAGTCGAGCAGGACACAGAGGTGTTGATCATCGGAGGCGGCCAGATCGGCCTTGATGCGGTCGAGAATCGCGTTGGCGGTGCCAAAAAACAGAAAACCGCGCAGCGTGTACACCAGGGAGCTGGTGCCATGTTCGTCCAGGGTCATGTTGACACTCGGCGGGCGCTCAACGGAAGAACGATACTCGCGCAGGGAATAACGCCCGTGGATCGCGCTGATCATGCTGTAACGCAGTACGAAGAGGATCACGGTGAGCACGATACCGGTCAGGATACCGACCATGAAGTCCACAAAGATCACCATGCCAAGGATGATGCAGACGATCAGGAAGTCGACCGGCTGAAACCCGCGCACCCGCTCAAACAGCCACTCCACGACCATGCGGTAGGCAAACATGAAAATTGTCGCGCCGACGAGCACCTTGGGCATCAACGCCACCAGCCAGGCGCCGGACCAGGCGACCATCAGGCAGGTCAGCGCACCGACCACCGGCATCAAGCGGGTGCGCGCGCCAAATTCCCGGTACAGCATGGTCGCGGCCACATCCGTGTATCCCGGCGGACAGGCAGCACCCACACACAGCAGGTTGCCCACGCCCTGGCGCTTGATCTCGCGGGAACTTTCAATCTCGGAACTGCCGGAAGCGCTCAGGGCGGTCAAAGACATGGACACGCTGAGCAGGGCCAGGAACACGATGGTAAACATCTCCGGCAATACCGAGTACAGGAAGGCAAAATCAATGGCGCCGGGGGAAAAAAGGCCCAGCATGGCCAGCGGGGTATCGCTCTGCGCCGAGAGGTTGAACAGCCAGCCACCGTCAATCAGTTCCTGTTCGCTCAAACCCAGGGCCCGCACCGCGCCGTAAAAGCCGCCGAAAATGAGCACGGCAACGGCGGGAAACGCCCAGGCCCGGCGCATGCGACTCATAAACAGGATCATGAAAATGCCACAGCCGGCAGTGATCAACAGCTTCATCAGGCCTTCGCCCCCGGCGAGCTGACCCGGCAGCGCCGCGGAAATCGGATGATCCACCGTGACATAGACCGCCGCATCAAGCAGCAGCCAGCCAACGCCGGCCATGAAGCCGCAGATCACGGGAAACGGCAGCAGTTCGAGCAGCCTGGCGAGGCGGAAATGACCAACGATTATGAAGGCCACTGACACCAGCAGCGAGGTGCCCGCCATCATCGCCAGCATGGTCGACAGGCCCCGGGCCCCGGTAATATCCGGCCCCATGTGGCCCACGAGCAAGGTCGCCGCAGAGGCGAGAATAACCACGCCCTGCTCATCCACTGCCGCTATGTGAACCCGGCTGTCACTGGTCAGGGCGACAAACAGGCCCAGCAGGCCCCAGCCGATCAGGATCAGGGTTACACCGAGCGGCAGGAAAGGCGTAAGCGCCCCCGAGAACAGGATGGTTGCAAAACCATAGCCCCACAGCGCATTGTCCAGGCCGTCGAAGAGGCCAAGGACCCCGTCAGACAGCAGGTTGCGCTTTCTCGAAGGACTTTCGGACATTCGTTGCTGATCTCCGGGCCGCGCAGAGCGGCGCAGGTGTTGCGGTTACCGGGCCTGGTAAGTGCGGCAGGCATCGCCGAACGCATGAAACAGGGCCAGGGATACCGCGTTGTCCCTGACCTGCCATTCCGGGTGCCATTGTACGCTGAGATTGAAACCCGGTGCGTGACGCACGGTGAACGCCTCGATAAGACCGTCTTCGGCCCGCGCCTCGACAATCAATCCCTCGCCCAGCCGGTCGACGCCCTGCGAGTGCAGCGAATTCACAGCGGCGCGCTCCACACCGGTAATCCGCGCAAGCAGACCGCCAGCCTCGAACAGCACATCGTGGGCGGGTCCGTACTGAACATCAACCGGGTCGTCCGGGTTTTCCTTGTGCACCTGGAATCCGGGTTGCTCATGGACTTTCTGGTGCAGGCTGCCGCCGAAGGCCACGTTCATCTCCTGGAAACCCCGGCAGATCGCCAGAACCGGCATGCCAACGCGAATCGCCGCCGGAATCAGCGCCAGCGAGGCCAGGTCCCGCTCCGGGTCGTGCCAGGTCCCTGCTTCGCTTGCCTCACCAAGGTAATGATGCGGCTCGATATTGGACGGACTGCCGGTCAGGAGCAGGCCGTCGAGATGATCGAGTATCGCCAGCACATCGAAATCGCCGGCCATGGACGGCAGACAAACCGGATAAGCGCCGGCGCCCTGCCAGACCGCTGCGAGGTATTTCTCCCCGACCATGTGAAAGGGATGCAGGCCCACCATGCGCCGGTCAGACACCACACCAACGACCGGGTGACTCATGACGGCTCTGCCAGGCCACGGGTCGGATCTGCCGCAAACAGGCAAAGAAACTCCGTGGCCAGGGTGGCGCCGGCAAAGGCGGTGATTTCACCGACATCGTAGGCCGGCGCGACTTCCACCAGGTCTGCCCCGACCAGCCGCAGGCCGGCCAGGCCGCGGATGATTTCCAGCGCCTGGTGGGAACTCAATCCGCCACAGACCGGGGTGCCGGTGCCCGGCGCAAAGGCGGGGTCCAGGCAATCAATGTCGAAGGTCAGGTAGACCTTGCGGTCGCCGACCACCTCCCGGATGCGGTCGGCCACCGCCCGCGGGCCGTGCTCATGGACCCAGCGTGCATCGAGGATATTGAAGCCCATCGGATCATCGTTGACCGTGCGCAAACCGATCTGCACGGAGTTCACGTCATCCACAAAGCCTTTCTTTACCGCGTGGTAGAACATGGTGCCATGGTCGATTCGCTCACCGTCATCCGGCCAGGTGTCTGAGTGCGCGTCAAAGTGCACCAGGCACAGGGGACCATGCACCTTCGCATGCGCCTCGATCACCGGGTAGGAAACAAAGTGATCGCCGCCGAGCACCAGCGTGGCGACGCCGGCCTGCACGATCCGGTCCATATGCGCGGTGATTTCCGCCGGCACCCCGGCGGGGTTGCCGTAATCAAAGCTGCAGTCGCCATAATCGATGATCGACAGGACCTCCAGGGGGTCAATTTTCCAGGGCCAGGGGCGGGCCCAGGTCATGCTGCTGCTGGCCGCGCGCAGTGTTCGCGGGCCGAACCTTGCACCGGGCCGGTTGGAGGTCGCCGTGTCAAAGGGAACCCCGGTCACCGCCACGTCCACCCCGGCCAGGTCGCGGGTAAAGCGCCTGCGGAGGAAGCTCTGGGCGCCGGCGTAGCTTGGCGCGGAAGCCAGTTTGCCGGTCAACCCCTCGCCGGTAAAAGCATTATCCCAGTCACCTTTGCGACTCATGGTGTTCTCCTCTGATAATCTTTCATCTTCTCAAAGTCCACGATGCAGCGGAAGCACAAGACAGGCCAATCCTGCGCTATGCTCTGTCCATGACAACCTCACGCCCCCGGATGCTAACGCTGAGCGCGGCCCGCCGTTGAGCGCCCCGGCCGCAGACCTGACCGTCGCCCGGCACGACCGGGCCAATCGTGGCCAGTGGCTGAAGTGGACCGTTTACATCCTGTTACTGTGCAACGGCGTGTTTTACACGGTGGAAGAGTTCCAGATGGCCTCCCACACCTTGCGCCATGGCGGAGACTTCTTCCAGTGGACCGAGGCCTTCGCCACCAGCATCGACAATTTTGCCTGGTACGGCCTGCTGTTTGCCTTTGAGCTGGAAACCTACGCCCTCGAGGACGACACCTTCGAAAAACGCTGGGTGCCCTGGGCCCTGCACGGCGTGCGCCTGGTCTGCTACGTGATGCTGGCGCACACGGTGGCCGCGCGCATAAGCGCCCTGGACCAGGCCTGGACTGCACCGGCCCGCCCGGATATCGCCAACCTTTGCGAGCTGGCGGACCAGGACATGTCCTGGGGCTACAACTTTGATTACGCGGACATTACCAGCAGCAACTGCGCGGACTTCACCAATGACACGTCCTTCTACATGCTGGAGGAAACGGTGATCACCGACTCGGCCGGCTGGACCATGGAAAAAGAGCAGACCGTGGTCGACCTGGTCGATGCCCTGGCCTGGCTGCTCGTCATCTGGTCTATCGAGCTGGCCGTCTGGCTGCAGAACCGCAATATCGGCGGCGGACCGGTCATGCTCGCCACTTTTGCCGCCAAGGGCTTTTACGTCGTCTTGTTTTGCAATGCGGGCTGGTGGATCTACACCGGCCACTATGTCTACGCCTGGGACCAGACGCTGTGGATCCTCGGATTCTGGGCCATCGAGCGCAATATGTCCGAGTGGCGGCATGACATCCGCGAGCGGGCGCGCCGTGCCGCACCCGCGATGACCCACTGAGTCAAGCGGCGGGCAACTCGCTGACGGCGCGCAAGGCCTCTTCTATCGCCGTGTGCGTGTAGGCCTCGGTGGAGGCGTCCGAATTGGCAATGGCGATATTGCCAAAGGGCTGACGCGCGATTTCATGGGGCCACTGGCCGTCTTCAAAATCGGGGTCCCAGAGGTCCGTGTACCAGTAGGAATAGCCGTGCGGCCAGCGGTTAACCGTGATGGCCAGGATGTCCTCGCGAACATCCAGGCCATAGGGACCCAGCATGCCGTCCAGCACCGTGCGCACCTCGCGCTCGTAGTCCTCAAACTCCAGCTCCAGCATGGCCGCCCGGGAAGCGCGCAGGCGCTCTTTCAGGGTCATGTCCCCCGGCGGTTCCTCGATGGAGCCCCAGAACACGAGATTGACCGGACCATCCCCGTTGTCCCAGCTGCCCTGGGTAAAGCCCCCGGCCGTATTGCCCTGCCAGACGTAGACGTTTGCGTGCATCCGCCCGGGGCAATGAACGCCACTGATACCGGATTGGCGCACCGCATCGCCGTTCTTGAGCAGCACATTGGTCAGCAGCAGGGGGCACTTGACCTGGTAGCTCAGCGCGGTTTTCTGAGTTTCGGACAGCTCCGGGCACAGGTGCGGGATGATGCTGTGGTAGCAGGCCAGCACCACGTGGCGTGATTCAACCGCGAACAAGCGGCCATCGTTCAGGTAACGGACCTGCGCTCCGCCGTCGCCGTTGCCCGCGTAGACCACCGTCGAATTGAGGCGCAGGCGCACCGGTGACCCGGCGTTGTCGAGCTGCGCATAGTCGAATTCTGATACGGCGATATTGTCCACGTTGGCGCCCGGCGCCACCCCGGGCACGAGCTGCTGCACCATCAGCCGGGCGACACTCGCATTGCCATCAGGAAACATGGCCATGTGATAGTCGTAGTCGTCGGTCTCATGACCCTCACCCAGCAGGTTCCGGCCCGGCAAGCCCGTCTCCAGCGCTTCCATCGCGGACAGATTGACCGCGCTGAAGCCCTCGGCGCCGTGGGTGATGTTGTTGAACAGGGCCAGGCACTCATCATCCAGACCGCCATAGTTGCGCAGGAAATCAAAGTAGCTCATGCCGCGCAGCCAGGCCTCGCGCTGCTCCGGGTCCATTTCCGGCAGCGCGTCTTCCTCGGCCAGGTAAAACGCTTTGAGCCTGGCGCGTGCCGTATCGCTCAGTGGCATCTGGTCGATGGATTCCACCATCAGCTCCTGATCCGACCAGCGCAGGCCGGCCCCTTTCAGGAGCACGTTCTCGCCGAAGGTTGCTTCATCGAACCAGGTGCAGGACTGTCCCGGACCACTGAACCCGTACGCAAACCCGGTCTGCTGGAGCAGTGCCGGGATGCTGATGCCCAGGCGGTCCAGCATGGCGTAAACGGTCGGTGAAAAGCTGTCGTACTCAAGGTTATGCACCCCGCCGAGCGCCAGGCGCATTTCACCGCCCTGGTGGAACTCGTTGCGCTTGGCATGGCCGCCGAAATCGTCGTGGTTTTCCAGGATCAGGATGCGCGCATCGTCACCGAAACGATCACGGTAATACAGCGCGGTGGCCAGGCCGCTGATGCCGCCGCCGACCACCACCAGGTCGTAACGCTCCCCGGTGTCCTGCGGATCACCAAAACCCTTGCCGTTCCAGGCCAGCTGGTGCGCGGCCTCAAAGGCCCCGGGGTGGGAACCGCGCAGGCCGGTCCTGGTAGGGGGGTAATAGGTTTCTGATGATTCGGCGGCCGCCATGACCGGACCAACCGGCAGGGTCAGTCCGAGAGCCGCGAGGCTGCTGTCGTGCAGAAAGTCGCGCCGGGTGATTTTCCGACGCATACCCAGCTGGCGGTCGCTTTTGCTCATGCAGCAGCCAGGTCGCGGGCCGTGAGGTCCAGGCAGCGCCAGGCCTTTTCAACCAGTTCATCCACCTGCGCGCGGGTGATGACCAGGGGCGGCGCAGATGATCATCGAATCGCCCACCGCCCGCATAACCAGTCCATTGGCAAAACAGTGGTTACGACAGCGCGATCCGGCGCCGAGGTCCTTGTGAAAACGCGCTCCGCTGGCCTTGTCGGCAACGATCTCGACCGCACCCATCAGGCCGATGCTGCGCGCCTCGCCGACAATCGGATGTTCCGCCAGGCTGCCGAGTCGCTCGGCCAGGTAGGGCGCCGTGTCCTCGCGCACCCGGTCGATAACGCCTTCGGCGTCCAACGCGTTGATGTTCGCCAGCGCCACCGCGCATACCGTCGGGTGACCCGAGTAGGTGTAGCCATGGGCGAATTCGCCGCCCTCCTCCCGCATCACCGCGCCGATCCGCGGGCCGACGATGGAGCCACCCAGGGGCAGGTAGCCGGAGGTCACACCCTTGGCAAAGGTGATCAGGTCCGGGCTGATGCCCAGGTGCTGGCTGCCAAACCACTGGCCCAGGCGTCCGAAGCCGGTGATCACCTCGTCAGCGATCAGCAGCACGTCATATTCCCGGCAGATGCGCTGGATTTCATCCCAGTAGCCCGGCGGCGGAATAACCACGCCACCGGCGCCCTGCACCGGTTCACCAATAAAGGCGGCCACGTTTTCCGGACCCAGCTCGAGGATCTTCTGCTCCAGCAAACCGGCCTGCTGTTTGGCGAAAGACTTCCGGGGCCATGTCCCGGCCCAGGCCGAAATGATAGGGCTGCTCAATGTGGTGGATGAAGTTCACCATGGGCCCGAGCTGCTCATGCATCGGCCCCATGCCGCCCAGCGTGGCGGCCGCCACCGTGCTGCCGTGATAGGCATTTTTGCGACTGATGATGAAGCGCTTGTCCGGCTGGCCAACCAGGTCCCAGTAACGGCGCATCAGCTTGATGTTCGTGTCATTGGCCTCGGAGCCGGAACCGGCAAAGAAGGTCAGCTCAAAACCGTCCGGGGCAACGCCGGCAATCCGTTCCGCCAGCTCGATTGCCGGCGGATGGGCGGTCTGGAAAAAACTGTTGTAGTAGGGCAACTGGCGCATCTGCCGCGTTGCCGCATCGACCAGGTCCTCGCGGCCGTAGCCCAGGTTCACGCACCACAGCCCCGCCATGCCATCGAGAATCTTGTTGCCCTCAATATCGTAGATATAGACGCCCTCCGCCCGCTCGATAATGCGCGCACCGACCTGGCCCAGGTCCTGGTGGTCGGTGAAGGGGTGCAGGAAATGACGGTTGTCGCGGGCCTGCCAGGCAGCTGCGTCGTCGGGCATGGGCACTTCGTGGTTGGCGGTCATGAAAACTCCTGGCTGATGCGTGACCCCTAAGCGTCCTACAATGCCGGACGTTTGTCCATGGCTGCGGGACGGGTCGCCGGATACCCGGGTCAGCAGGATCACCAGCAACAGGCCGGCGGCAACGACGTGCAGCAAGAGACGGTAATCCCCCGGCTGCACCAGCATCGCGGCCATTGCCGGGCCCACAAACCCGGCAGTGCTCGTCGCAAAGCCGGCGGCCACCACGACGCTGCCGCCACGGTCCAGGCGTGCGGCAATTCCCTGGAAATAGGGCAACACGAAGGCCCAGCCGGAACCAAACACACAGGCGATCACCAGGTAGGCGGCAAAGCCCTGCGCCACGATCAGCCACTGTGCGCACAGCGCCTGGATCAGCGCCACGCTGGCGATCGGCAGGAACAGGCCAAAGCGCGAGCCGATAAACGTGACCAGCAGGGCTGCGGGAACGCCCGCCAGCGACGCCAGGCCCAGCGCCAGGCCCAGCTGGTCGCCGCTCAGCGCCATGGCCACACCCACCCGTTCGACGTAGGCAAACTGGCCCATCATGACCGCCTCGAAAGCATCCGTAGGCCAACAGGCACAGTACTGCGGCAGGCGCCAGGATCATGCGCCACTGCAGCGCACCACTGCTGGTGGAGCGAACGCGATGCGTCTCCGGGGTCAGAAAGGTCAGCAGCAGCAGTGCAAACAGGTCATAACCCGCGAAGATGGCGAACAGTCCGGTGGTTCCCAGGCCGGGCATCAGCCCGGGCAGGAGATAGAGGCCCACGGCGCTGAGTGCGAACTGGCAGGCCATAAACAGGCCATAAGCGCGATCCGGCTGGCGGAAACCGGCAAAGCCGCCCATAACCGCCGCGTACACGCTGGCGCTGCCGAGGCCGCTGAAAAAACGCACAACCGCCAGCAACTCGACGGGCAGCTGCGCCGCGATGACAAAGAGTCCGTCGGCCAGGGCCATCAGCAGCAAGCCGACGGCAGCCAGGCCCCGCAGGGGCAAGCGATGGATAGTCACTGCGATAGCGAGGGCGCCGAGAGCAGCCCCGAGAAACGACGCGGAAGCCAGCAGGCCCGCCTCGCGCTCCGTCATCCCCAGGTCATCGACAAAGCTGCCGACCAGCACCGGCAAAACCAGCAAGCCGGCCAGGGGCACGCAGCCGAGGATGGACAGGGCAAGGATTCGGCCAGGGGATTCTTTCACGTTGATCCGGGTTCCGGGGCGGCGAACCGCGCCAGCATAGCACCGCCGCTTGCGTTTACCGGTGCGCCTTCGAATAATCGGGATTCCTTGACGGAGATGATCATGTCGAACTTGACCGTGGCGGCCACGCAAATGGCCTGCAGCTGGGACCGGGAGCAGAATCTTGACCACGCCGAGGCCCTGGTTCGGGAAGCCGCAGACCTGGGTGCGCAGGTCATCCTGCTGCAGGAGCTTTTCGAAACGCCCTACTTTTGCCAGGACGAGAAGGAGGAATACCTTGATCTCTCCCGGCCGGCACAGGACCACCCGTTGATCACACGCTTCGCTGCCCTGGCCGGGGAACTGGGCGTGGTTCTGCCCCTGAGTTTCTATGAGCGCGCGGGAAATACGGCCTTCAACAGCCTGGCCATGGTCGATGCCGACGGCACGATGCTGGGGGTGTACCGCAAATCCCATATCCCCCAGGGCCCGGGCTACGGGGAAAAGTTCTACTTCGCCCCCGGTGACACGGGGTTCCGGGTCTGGAATACACGATTCGGACGCATCGGCGCCGCCATCTGCTGGGACCAGTGGTTTCCGGAGGCGGCGCGCTGCATGGCCCTGCAGGACGCCGAGTTACTGCTCTACCCCACGGCGATCGGCTCGGAGCCCCACCTGCCGGAATTTGATTCGCGCGATCACTGGCAACGGGCCATGCAGGGTCACGCCGCTGCCAACCTGGTGCCGGTGATCGCCTCCAACCGTGTGGGCACAGAGGCCGGGGACCGCTTCAGCATGACATTTTACGGCTCGTCCTTTATCACCGACCATACGGGCGCCATGCTGGCGGAGGCCGACCGGGAAACGCCCGGCGTGATCACCGCGACCATCGACCTGGACGAGGCCCGGGCGGCGCGCCGCGCCTGGGGTGTGTTCCGGGATCGCCGGCCGGAACTGTACGGGGCCATCGGGAGACTTGCACCATGAATACGGACCGTCCGTTGACACCCTTAACCGCCAGCGCCGCCGGCTTTACCATGCCGGCGGAATGGGCACCGCACGCCTGCTGCTGGATGGCCTGGCCCGCCTCGGAAGCGGTCTGGGGCGATATGCTCGGGCAAAGCCAGCAGGGGTATGCGGACGTGGCCAACGCCATCGCCGCCTTCGAGCCGGTGCGCATGCTCACGCCGCCGTCCGCGGTCGCCATTGGCCCGGCGCCTGTGCGGCAGCGGCGTCGAGGTCATTCCCTGGGACCTGGACGATGCGTGGATGCGGGACATGGGGCCGAACTTCGTGCGCAACGCCGCCGGGGAAGTGGCTGCGTCGATTTTTCACTTCAACGCCTGGGGACAGAAATACACCTGGTTCCGCAAGGACGCCGCCCTGGGCCATCAGCTCGCCGAGGCGCTTGGCATGCGCACCTTCAGCTCACCGGTCTTCATGGAAGGCGGCGGCATCAACACGGATGGCGAGGGCACGCTGCTGACCACGGAGCAGTGCATTCTTAACCGCAACCGCAATCCCGACATCACGCGAGAGGAGGCGGAACGGCATTTGTGCGAGGCGCTGGGCGTGCAGAAAGTGATCTGGCTGCGTGGTGACCCGGCGGATGACGAGACCGACGGACACGTGGACGGTATCGCCTGTTTCGTGCGGCCGGGCGTAGTGCTCACGGAACCGGACCCCTCCGCGGTGCCGGGCACGGAGCGTTACGACATCCTTGAGGAAAACGTCGAGATCCTGCGCAACGCCGTGGATGCCAGGGGCCGGAAGTTGCAGGTGGAGCTCATCATGGCCGGCACGCAGATGGAAGTCCTGGGCGACCGTTTCTGCCGCTCCTACATCAATTTCTACATTGCCAACGGCGGCGTGATCCTGCCCGGCTACGGCGTGGCGGAAGAGGACGAGCAGGCCGTGGAGGCCGTCCAGCGCTGCTTTCCCGACCGGGAAATCGCCCAGGTGAACGTGAGTGCGATTGCCTACGGCGGCGGCAGTATCCACTGCATCACCCAGCAGCAACCTGCCGCCGGCGAGGGCGACTCATGAACCGCGCGACCCTGAAACCACCGTACCTGCTGTTTCTTGGCGATGCGACCAGCCGGCTGGACTGCAAGACCGCCCTCGGCCTGGTGGAGTGGCGTCCGGAAGTGTGCATCGGCCAGTTGCGCTACCCGAACTGCCGGGTGGACACGGGGCTGCCGGATATGGACATCCGCCAGGCGCGGCGCGCGGGCGCCCGCAGCGTGGTGATCGGCATTGCGCCGTCCGGCGGGGCGCTGAAGCCTGACTGGGAAAGCACCCTGGCCGGCGCACTGGATGCGGGCCTGGACCTGGTCAGTGGCCTGCACACGCCCCTGGACTCGATTCCCCGCCTCGCCAACGCGGCCTACCGCAGCGGTTCGCGGCTGGTAGACGTACGCCGGCCACCGGCCGAAATTCCGCTGGCCACCGGCCTGCCGCGCACCGGCAAGCGGGTGCTCACTGTCGGCACGGACTGCGCGGTCGGAAAAAAATACACCGCGCTGGCCCTGCACCGCGCCCTGCGGCGCGAGGGGGTCGATGCGAGCTTCCGCGCCACCGGCCAGACCGGCATCATGATTGCCGGCGCCGGCATTCCCGTGGACGCGGTGGTGGCGGATTTTCTCTCCGGGGCTGCGGAAATGCTCTCCCCCGCCAATGACCCGGAGCACTGGGACGTCATTGAGGGCCAGGGCAGCCTGTTTCACCCGGCCTATGCGGCCGTGACCCTGGGGCTGCTGCACGGCAGCCAGCCCGATGCGCTGGTGCTGTGCCACGAGCCGGGGCGGCGCGCGATCGATGAATATCCCGGCTACCCCATTCCGAGCCTGAAAGACGCCATCCGGACCTACGAGGAGGCAGCCCGCCTGACCAACCCGAAGGTTCGCTGCATCGGGATCAGCCTCAACACCGCCGGCCTGAGCGTTGCGGAACGGGATGCGGCGCTGGCCGAGGCCCGTGAGCTTACCGGGCTGCCCGCGGTTGACCCGGTGGCCCTCGGCGTAGAACCGCTGGTGCGCGAAATCGTCGCCCTGGGCACCGCATGAGGGTCACCTTCTCGATAGATCACTGGGAGCTGAACGCGCCCTTTGTGACCTCACAGCAGGAATGCTTCGCGATTGAGACCCTTACGGTCTGCCTGGAGGACGGCGGGCACCGCGGCCGCGGCGAGGCGCTGGGGGTCGATTACCTCGGGGAAACCCCCCGGTCCATGTCACACCAGGTGATGGGCTGCAGCCGGGAGATCGACCGTGGCATCGACCGTGCCGGGCTGCGGGAGCTGCTGCCCCCCGGCGGCGCGCGCAACGCCGTGGACTGCGCGCTCTGGGACCTGGAATGCAAACGCCAGGGCAAACGCGCCTGGGAACTGGCCGGAATGCCGGACCCGCAAACGGTATCCACCGTTTACACCCTGTCCCTGGACGAGCCCCGGGCCATGGCGGCCGAGGCGCTGGCCCACGCAAACTACCCGATTCTCAAGCTGAAACTGGACTCAGAGCAGGTGCTGGAGCGGCTGCAGGCAATCCGCGCCGCCCGTCCGGATGCGCAACTGCTGATTGATGCGAACGGCAGCTGGACTGCAGACCTGCTGCAGCGCATCGGTGAGGACCTGGCAGAACTTGGCGTCGCGATGGTGGAGCAGCCGTTACCGCGGGGCGCCGACACCGCGCTGGCGCAGGTGCAGATCGCGGTGCCGCTGTACGCGGATGAATCCTGCCAGTCCCTGGCAGAAATGGATTCGCTCGCTGACCGCTACCAGGGCGTCAACATCAAGCTCGACAAGTGCGGCGGCCTGACCGAGGCGCTGGCAATGCTGGAGCGGGCGCAGCAACTGGGCCTGGAGACCATGGTCGGCAACATGCTCGGCTCCTCGCTGGCCATGGCGCCGGCGTTCCTGGTGGCGCAGCGGTGCCGCTGGGTGGACCTGGACGGCCCGCTCTGGCAACGTGCGGACCACGAGCCGGCCATGCGTTTTGAGTCGGGAACCGTCCACCCACCGGAGGCAGCGCTGTGGGGCTGAAAAAACTGCCCGGCCCTCCCCGAGGAGCAATGATCAATGAGTGACAACGGTTTTCCCCTACCCACACTGATCGCCAGCTCCGTGGTGCGCGGCGCCCGCCAGGGTGACAGCCACGGCGGCATCTACCTGCTGGATTTCGCCAACCAGGAGATCCGCCAGGTGGTGGACTGGAACACGGACGATATCGACTGGCAGGGGCGCGGCTGGGACCGGGGCCTGCGCGGGATCGCGTTTTTCGGCGGCGAGATTTACGTGGCGGCCAGTGACGAGCTGTTCGTCTATGACCAGCAGTTTCGGCTGAAGCGCTCGTTTCGCAGCACCTACCTCAAACATTGCCACGAAATCTGCGTGCTGAACCACCACCTCTACCTGACCTCCACCGGCCACGACAGCATCCTGGCTTTCAACCTCGAGCAGCAGCGATTTTTCTGGGCCATCAACGTGGTGCGCGACGAGGACGGCTACCACGGCATTGCCTACGACCCGAACGGCATCAACGGCCCCGGCGGCGCCAACGGGCCGGAACCGACCAACCGCCTGCACCTGAACAACGTGTACGCGAATGAGACCGGCATGTTCGTCTCGGGGCTGCGCTCCGGTGGCATGCTGCGCATTGGCAGCGACAACACGGTTCGCCTGGTCGCCGAACTGCCCCAGGGCACGCACAACGCCCGCCCCTTCCGCGACGGCATCCTGTTCAACGACACGGCGGCGGACAAGGTCCGTTACGACCGGCGCGACGGCAGCGCCGTGACCTTTGACGTGCCGCGCTACGATGCGCAGGAGCTTACCCACCTGGAACTGGGCGACGAGCAGGTCGCCCGCCAGGGCTTCGGCCGCGGCCTGTGCGCGATCAACGAGCGCTTTATCGCCGGCGGCTCATCGCCCTCGACCGTTTCGATCTACGACCTGGAAACCGGCAGCGACGTGGTCCGGGTGAACTTCTCCCAGGACATCCGCAACGCGATTCACGGCCTGGAGGTCTGGCCTTACTGACGCCCGCTAATTGAGCTCTGGAGGCGCCTCAGGCGAGGCGCGTCCGCTCCAGCACGTAGCGCACGACGCCGTACTCGCTGCCTTTGCCTGCATGCCGAAAGCCGTTCTTTTCCAGCACCCGGATCGACTGGCGCAGGTGCGGCATGGTCTCCGCCGTCACCTGCCTGACCCGGGCGTGACCGAAAGCCCAGTCCACCAGCCGGTGCACGGCCTCGCTCGCGTAACCGTCATTGCGGAAGGAGTCCAGGATCGAGTAGGAGATTTCCACCGAACCGTTGGCGTCCGGCCGTCCCTTGAAGCCGCAAACCCCGATCAGACCCTCGCCGGGCCCGCGCCCCACGAGGTACCAGGTGCTCCAGCCATGCTCGGCGCGGTCGCGCAGCTGCTGCAGCACGGCGGCCAGGGCCGGCCGTGAATAGAGCTCCGGCGGCCATTCCCCCGGCACGCTGACACCCAGGGCAGCGCCAAGCGCCTGGTGGCCGTCCAGGTCCGCCTGGGTCAGCTCCGCGGTGGCGGGCACCAGGAACATCCGCGGCGATTCGATAGCGCTGTGACTCGGACGGCTCACGGGGCGCTGCCTTGCAACAGCGCGGACCATGCGTTTTCCAGGCGCGGGTTGTCTGCAGGCCAGAGCTTGTCCAGGGAGCGCCTGAGGCGCTCAAGCTGCTCCGCGCCATCCACCGGCCGCGCCGGGTCATAGTGCGAGGCGTCGAGGTCAATCACCCAGGCCGCCCGCGTGTCGTCATGAATCAGAATATTTCGTGCGTTCAAGTCCGCGTGCCTCATGCCCGCCTGAAAAAAAGTCCGCAGCTCGGCGCCGAGCCGCTGCCAGTCAAATGCCTCGTTGTCGAAATGCTCCACCAGCGCCCGCGCCGGCGCGATACGCCGGGTCAGCAAAGCCGCCGTGTAGCTCACACCATGGCGTTCCGCGATGGCCGCCAGCGGCACCGGCACCCGCAGGCCGTCTGCCGCCATGGCCTCCAGCACACGGAACTCGCGGAAGGGCCGGGTCCGTTCCCAGCCGGTGAAAAGGTAACGATCCTTGCTGGCCCTCGCTGCCATGCCCCCACGCCGGTAACGGCGCAGCACGCTGGCGCCCCAGGGGGCATCAACAAACCAGGTGGTGCCCCGCCCGGGCGCCGAGCCGCTCAGGGCGTCCTGCTCCCGCCAGTACCCCGGCTCGAACAGCTCCGCCCCGACGGCGGGCAGCGCGTCGGCGTCATATACAATAGCCCGCGAATCTTGCTGAATGATGACTGGCTTCATGGGTGAGACCTCGGCGCCTATTGTGCGTATGGACCGACCCCCGGACAACATCTGTCTGTTCCGGCTTTCCGCCCTCGGCGACGCGACCCACACGGTGCCCGTGGTCCGGGCCCTGCGCGACGCCTGGCCCCAGGCCCGGATTACCTGGATTATCGGCAAACTTGAGCACCTGCTGCTGGGCCGGCTCGAGGGGGTCGATTTCATTGTCTTTGACAAGCGCGGCGGCCTGCCCGCCGTGCGCGCGCTGCGCGACCACCTGGGCAGCCGGCGCTATGACCTGCTGCTGCACATGCAGGTGGCCCTGCGCGCCAACCTGCTCAGCCGCCTGGTCAAAGCGCCAATCCGCCTGGGCTGGGACCAGGCGCGTTCCCGCGACCGGCACACCTGGTTCACCAACTGCCAGGTGGCCAGCGTACCCTTCCAGCACCAGGTGCAGGGTTTCCTGGAGTTTCCGCGGGCGCTGGGCGTGGAAGTAGACACGCCGGTCTGGGACCTGCCCATCGGCGATGAGGACCGCGCCTGGGCCGCAGAACAGATGCCCGGCGGACAGCCCACCCTGCTGATCAGCCCCTGCTCCAGTCACCCGCTGCGCAACTGGCTGGACGAGCGCTACGCCGCCGTCGCCGACCACGCGGTGCACGAGCTGGGCATGCGCGTGGTGCTTAGCGGCGGCCCCAGTGAGCTGGAACGGCGCACGGCGGCCAACATCGAATCCCTCATGAGCGCCCCGGCCATCAACCTGGTCGGCAAGGACACGCTTACGCAGCTGCTCGCCATGCTGGAACGCGCCACCGTGGTGCTGACCCCGGACGCCGGTCCGGCGCACATGGCCTCCGCCGTGGGAACCCCGGTCGTCGGCCTGCACGCCGCCACCTGGTCGATTCGCAGCGGCCCCTATCGCTCCCTGGACCTGTGCGTGGACCATTACCCGGAAGCCGCCCGGCGCTTTCGCCACAAGGAGCCGGAGGCGCTGCGCTGGGGACACCGTATCGAGGAACCCGGTGTGATGGAGCTGATCCAGGTTGATGAGGTGATCGGGCAGCTGGAGCGGGCCGTGGCACGGCGATAGACTGGGGGTCAGAGTAAAGGGTCAGAGTCGGGACTCTGACCCTTTACTCTGACCCCACAACTCACTCTGACCCCGCAACTCAGGGAGGCGGCATGTTTCACCAATTCAATTCTTTGCGATATCTGCGCGTTGTGTTTGGTGTCGGCTGCTCCGCGCTGATCACGCTGAATGTCGCGGCCAGTGAGTCCGCCGGGGCAGATTTCGACGCCCTGGAAGAACGCATTGCCAACAGCCCGGAACTCAGCGAACTGCAGGCCAGCTACGAGGCGCAGGAGCGTGCCTGGTACGAGGGGCTCTGGTGTCAGCTGATGCAGTCGGATGAGCCGGAAGTGCGCGTACTGGCGGCAGAAGCTGCGATCGGGGCGAACGATGCGGACTGCCGGGTTAACGGCGAATGGTTGTCCCCTGCACTGGTCTGGGAACAGGCAATCTGGGAGGCCACTGACAACCCGGCCTTACTGCTTAAACGCTATCGAAAGGAGCGTCACGCCGATGACGAGGCCTTTGTCTGTGAAAAGGATGAGCTAAGCCAAAGCCTGCTGGCGTTGGAGCCGGACAACGCCTTCTACTATTTGTTGCCGATGCCGGAGTTTTACTCCGTCGAATACGAGATGCCCTGCGACGGGCGTGAATGGATACTGGCCGCTGCTGGCGCTGAAGATTTCAATGCGCATTATTCGGACGGGCAATACGCCGCTTATCTGGAAATCAGCGCCTATGCCCTGAACCATCCCCCGCCCTTGCCCGGCGAACCGCTGCGGGAGGCCTGGGATGAGTTTGACATGAGTCCGTATATGAAGGATCCGGCAGGCGAGCCAAGCCTTACGCTGATCGGCATTCAACAGCCAACCATGGGCTCAAGTATTCGTGCCGGTTATCGGGCGCTGCCGACAGGCCTTGGAAGACAGCGATGATCAACTGATGGCGGCATGCCTGACACTTGCAGATATTGATGATTGAAAACGGCCGCACTGTGATGACCTACATGCTTGGTAATAGCCTGCGTGATGCCGCGTTCTATCCTGCCGGCAAGGCATCCGGTCAGGCAACTGACCCTAATCGCTGGCGGGGTTGGCGCAATGCAATGGTTTTAGAATGTCAAACGTGGAATTCAGTCACAAACTGGAACGTGCTCGCCGCAATGCCACCGGATACTATCGAACCCATATCCAGGACTATTCCAGCCTTGGCGAATTGGCCGCCTATCGGAATTTCGCGAGCCCGTGCATACGCCGTCGATCCCAGTCTTTTCGCCCTCGATCCCAGCCGCTGCGAAGACATACGCCAGCTGGACGAGGCGGTGCAGCAGGAACTGGTCAGCCTGTGGCGACAGACCCCGGAAGATGGCCAGCCCCGTGGCTGGAACGCCCTGCTGGCTGCGGCTGAAGCCCTCGATGCGCAGGCAACGCAGGGGTCAGAGTAAAGGGTCAGAGTCGCGACTCTGACCCTTTACTCTGACCCCATCACTCCCCCCCACCACTCGCCGGTCAGAAATCAAAGCGTCCGCGAATGCCGCCGTAATAGGCGCGTCCCGGCCGCGCAAAGCCCAGCACCTCCTGGTAGTCCTCGTCGGTCAGGTTGGTGATGCGCGCCACCAGTTCCAGTGAACCGGTCAGGCGCCAGGCGCCGGCCAGGTCCGCCACCAGGTAGTCGTCCAGTTCAACCTGCTCGCTGACGAAAGTCTGCGGGTCAAAAAACGTGTCCAGCTGCGCACCGGTGTAGTTCAGGTTCAGGTTCAGGTTGGCCCGGTCCTGGGCAAAGCGCCAGTTGGCGGTGAAGCTGGCCATATTCCGGGGCCGGCGAATCTCCACCAGATCATTGCCGACCTCGCCCGGCTCGGTGGCGTCGGTATAGGTGTAATTGGCGCTCAGGGACAGGCTGTCCAGGAGACGGGCGGTCAGAACCACTTCCACGCCCTTGCGGACACTGTCCTGTTCCCGGTTGATGGCCGTGAAGGCGCCCTGCGCCGGGTCAAAGACAAAGCCGTTGATCTCATCCTCCAGCACCATGTCGAAGTACGCCAGGCCGGCAGTCAGCTTGCCGCCCAGCCAGTCCGTATCGACGCCCAGTTCCCAGCCGCGGGACTCCTCCGGCTTCAGGTCCGGGTTGCCGATAAAGAAATCCTCGAAAAAACCATAGCGCTCGGTAAAGGTCGGGGTCTTGGAGCCGGTGCCATAAGAACCCCGCAGGCGGACGGCGCTGCTCAGCTGGTAGCTGCCGGCGACCTGCCAGGTATTGATGTCCTTGAAGTCGCTGTTGTCGTCATGGCGTGCAGACAGGGTCCAGGTCAGCTTGTCGAAGGGCTGTCCCACGTACTCGCCGGCCAGGCCGGTGATGTCCTGGGTCTGGTCCTGGTTCGGATCGCCAAAATCGGAGGCGATACCACGCTGGGAGAAATCCAGCTCCTGGTAGTCCAGCGCCGCGGTGAAGCGGTGCTGGCCGCCGCCCGGCCCTTCCAGCAGAGCGCTGGCGCGCCCGCGAAACTCCAGGGTCTCAGCGGCTGTCGAGCTGTTGAACGCACCATCGTAAATGTTCGTGTTGTCCGTATCCGTGTAGTTCACTGACAGGTTGCCGCTCCAGATGCTGTCCTCCGGTGCAAAGCGCAGTTCAGCGCGCCAGTAGGCCTGCTCCGCGTCCGTCACCCGGTCCGCGTCCACCGGCAGGCCGGTTCCGAAGAAATCGAAGTCGTCAAATTGATTGCTGGCATCGACAGACTGCACGGAGGCCAGCAGTTCGATCGCCGCGGTAATGTCCCACTCCAGGCCCAGGTTGGCGGTGGTGTTGTCGGTGCCGTCTTTCTCGGTGCCGGCCAGCGCCGCAGTAATGCCATCGGACTCGTAGTACGCCAGCCCGCCACGCAGGCGCACAGCGCTGTTGGACCAGGCGCCATCGACGGCCAGGTCGGTGGTGCTAAAACTGCCAAATTCCGCCGTACCCGCCAGGTAGCTGGCCGGGGCATCCTTTTTGCGGATGATATTGATGACCCCGGCCACCGCATCGGAACCCCAGATGGAGCTCTGCGGGCCGCGGACAATCTCGATGCGCTCCACGTCGGAGGTCAGCGCATACTGCCACTGGAACTCATCGGCCGCCGCCGGATCGTTGGCGCGGATGCCATCGATCAGCACCAGCACCTGGTTGGCCTCGGACCCGCGCACGCGCACCTGGGTCTGCGCGCCGGGACCGCCGGCCTGGCTGACGTTAAAACCCGGCACATCACGCAACAGGTCGCCGACAAACTTCACCTGGCGCTGCTCGATCTCCTCGCGCGTGATCACGGTGATCGAGCTGCCGACATCCCGCGCCGAGAGCGGCGCCAGGGAGGCGGTCACGACCACGTCGTCAAGCGCAGCGGGCTCTTCCTCCAGGTTATCAAGCGGAACCTCGCCCTCAATCTGATCCTGGGCCAGGACGGAAAACGACAGGCAGCAGCACAGCAAAACCGCTGCCGGCGGCAAGAAAAACTCTGATTTCATGGTGCACTCCCGCGTTCACACCCGAACGCTATGCGGAGTCATCCCGGGGGGCTGATCGTGTTATGTGATCTTGTTTGCGGAGTCCGGGCAGGGCGCAAGGGACCTGACCAACAGCGTCTCCCGTCTTCGCCCACCGCGATGACATGGTTCCCAACACCATTGGCCGGTCTCCGGACTCACGAGGACGCCAATACTGGCGCTATTGCCGGGTCGCCTTCCCAGACCGTGTGGCCCAGTGGCTGCGTTGACCCAACCCTCGTCTACCGTTGCGGGGGCAGTGATGGCTTTGGCTCGGAGTCGCCGGGCCGGACCATCTTCCCGTTTAAATCTTCTGGCCGGGCGGCCATCGGATCACCAACAGAACGAAATTGGAGGATGCGGGAGCTTGGAGTGGTTGTCAATCGGAACCCGGTGGATGTAACGGCGGGTGGATGGTGCACTCTGGAATACCCCCTTTATTTGCAGTGCAAATAAAGGGGGTATTCCGTCTGCAGATCGGGGGCGCCGGGGGTTTTGGGGTCGTTGGGTGCCGGGCCGCTCCCGCATCGGGGGAGGCGGGGGGATGGCCGCCGGGCGGCCTGGGGCGGCGATGGGACGTTACGACCCGCGGGGGCGGGTCAGGTGTAGTCCTGGTAGGACTTTTCTTCGACGATGGTGGAGCCGAGGTGGAGGTTCAGTTCTTTCTTGGCGGCGGCGCGTTTATCGTTGGTGACGTAGACGGCGCGGGCCAGTTCGATGAAGCGGTCGTCGAATTCCTTCGCGCGCTCCTTGTCGCGAATGTCGTCCTCGATGACCCAGAGTTCCTCGTTGATGGCTTTAAGCTCGCGATGCAGGCGCTGCACGGTTTCGTCGGCGGGCACGGCCTTGCGCCAGGTGGCGTTCAGCAGGTCCAGCTCGGTACGGACGTTGGCCACTTTTTGCGGGTCGTCGATGCGCTCGGACTTGATCTCCAGGATCGTGATCTTGTCCAGCAGTTCGCCGGGGGACATGGGTATGTGTATCAGTTCCATCGTGTACTCCTTGGTCGACGGGCTCAGGACTGCGCGTTGAACCACAGCCAGACGCCGCAGGCGATCAGGTAGATCCAGATGTACAGCTCGCCGTTGCGGATCATGGACTGGCGCGCATTCCACTGGGTGTCGGTCAGCCTGGCAAGGTTCAGGCGGTTCGGAAACATGGCCCAGGTGCCCTTGCTCCAGGCGCGCCACTCATCCTCGAAAATCCGCTCCAGCTTGGCATCCTCGTAGCGGATGGCCGCCGGGTACCAGATCAGGAAAAACAGCGCGACAACCGCGATGACCCAGGGGTTGGCACAGGCGATGCAGAACCCGGCCATGATCAGCAGGTTGCCGAAATACAGCGGATGGCGCACCAGCGAATACGCACCGGTGCTGGCCAGGCGCTTGTTCTTGAAAATGGTGCCCGCCGCGAAGGTCCGGAAGACCTGCCCGGCAAAGGCCAGCGCCAGCCCCCAGACCACGCGCTCATCACCGGGCGCCGTGAACACGGCGCACACGGCAACCAGCAACAGGCCGATGGCCTGGCGGTAAATTTCCTTGTAGCGAAGCTTGTCGAACAGGCCCAGCAGGCCGCCGCGCGCTCCGATCACTTCTGTTCTGTCTCTACCCATCAGGTCTCTCCTGAGCCAAGCGCGCATTTTACCCCAGTCACGCGCCGCGTCGTTGACTGAATGAGACAGGCGTGTGACCCGCGATCGCGGAGCCGCGAACGGTCCCGCCCGGTGGCGCCGGCGGGTTCATTCGTCAGAACAACTTCTGCTAGACTTTTTGCGGGCCTGTACAGGCCGCAGACAACGCCGGCAACAGGGAGAGCCCCATGGCAAGAAATATTGGAGTGAGTGGATTCCTGTTCCGCTGGGCACTGGCCCTGGTGCTCGTCCTGGGAACCTATAACCCCACGAATTTTTCTTTCATCAGCTGGGTTGCCGGCGAAAACGCCGAATTCGGCCCGCCGATTCTCATTGTCGGGCTGCTGCTGCTCATTGGCTGGATCTTCCTGGTCAAGAGCACCTTCGATGCGCTGGGCTGGCTCGGGGTCAGCCTCGGCGCCGCCCTGTTCGCCGCCATCGTCTGGCTCTTTGTCGACCTCGGCTGGCTGAGCGTGGACTCACCGACCGCCATGAGCTGGATTATCCTCATCATCATCTCCCTGATCCTGGCGGTTGGCATGGCCTGGTCCTACGTCAAACGCCGCGTAACGGGCCAGTACAACATTGATGATATTGATGAGTGACGGATACTGATCCGCCCACCGGGGCGCGTTTCGCGGACCTTGACTGGAGTGAACAAGGCGTACCCCGCTCCCGCCGGTTCGATGACGTCTACTATTCCACCGGGGGTGGGCCGGACGAATCCCGCCACGTGTTCCTGGAGGGCAATGCCCTCGCCGGGCGCTGGCGTGACCTTGCCGGGGATGACCGCTTTCTTGTCGGCGAATCCGGTTTTGGCACGGGCCTGAACTTTCTCACCGCCTGGGAACTCTGGAACCGCGCCGCCCCGGAATCCGCACAGCTCGAATTTCTCAGTACCGAGGCCTGGCCGCTGGCGCCCGGAGACCTGCGCCGGGCTCACGCCGCCTGGCCGGAACTCGCGCCGCTGGCGGAGCAGTTGCAGGCGCACTACCCCCGCTGCCTGCACCCCGGGGTTCACCGCCTTCAGCTGGTACCGGGGCGCGTCAGCCTGACCCTGTTGATTGGCGATGCCACGGCCGGCCTGGAAGACTGCCTGGACAGCGCCCACCCGGCCCACCAGCGGTTTTCGCCAGGGATCAATGCCTGGTTCCTGGACGGCTTCGCACCCGCACGCAACCCGGAAATGTGGCGCCCCGGGCTGTTCGCCGCCGTTCAGGCCCTGAGCGCACGCGACGCCACCGTCGCCACCTTCACGGCCGCCGGGGATGTGCGACGGGGCCTTGAGGCGCACGGGTTCCAGGTCAGCAAGCACCCGGGCTTCGGCAGGAAACGCGACATGCTGCGCGCGCGCCTGGTTGAGGTACGGCGCTGCCCGCCAACATCGTCCTTCCCGCCCTCACCCCGGGCCGGGGACCACCCCCTGGCCTGGGACGTCTCTCCGGCCGGGCAACGCCCTGCCCCGGGCCGTGATCCGGTCCTGGTCATCGGCGCAGGCCTCGCCGGCTGCCATGCCGCCCGCGCGCTTGCCGAGCGCGGCCTGAACGTGCTGGTGCTGGACCGGGCGCAACAGCCCGCCAGCGGCGGTTCAGGCAACGCGCAGGGGGTGCTCTATGCCAAACCCGCCGCCCGGGGTGGCGCGGCATCGGATTTCAACCTGGCGGCGCTGCAGTTTGCAGAACGACACTACCGGCGCTTCTGGAACGGAACTCTTGCCAGCCGGGAGCCTGGCGGCACCGTGGGGCAGGATTGCGGCGTACTCCACCTGGCACGCGATGAAGCCGATGCGCAGCGGCAACAGGCCTTGCTGGAGCGCTGGCCCCAACAAACCCTGTTTCGCACGCTGGATGCGCAGGCAGCGAGTGAAGTCGCGGGCGTCACGCTCGGGCGCCCCGGCCTGTGGTTTCCCGGCTCCGGCTGGCTGGCCCCACCGGTGCTCTGCGCTGAGCTGCTGGATCATGAACGGATTGAATTGCGCCAGGCCGGCGTGGCGCAGCTGCGCCGGGATGGTGATCGCTGGCAGGTACTGGACGACACCGGCGCGGCCATCGCCTCGTCAACGCACGTGGTGCTGGCCTGCGCGCTGGGACTGCGCGGGCTCTTACCCGGGGGCGGGCTGCCGGTGCAGGCCGTGCGGGGCCAGCTTAGCCGCCTGGCGCTGCAGGACGATGAGCCGGCCATGGGACTGCGCATCGCGCTCTGCGGGGACGGCTATGTCACCCCGCCGCTGGACCGGCAGCTTTATTTCGGCGCCAGTTTCGTTCCCAATGATGAAGCCACCGGCTTGCGGCCTGCCGAACACGAAGACAATCTGCGGCGCCTGGAGACACAGGTGCCGGGCTTGCTGCGCCAGGAGCGTTCCGCTGACCAGTTGGAGGGGCGGGCCGCACTGCGTTGCGCCACGCCGGACCGGCTGCCGATGGTCGGTCCGGTTCCCGACAATGAGGCAATGGCTGCACGTTTTGCCGTGCTGGGCAAGAATGCCGATGCATCGCTGGCTGAACCTGGCGCCTTCCTGGAGGGCCTTTATACCAGTGCGGGTTATGGCTCCCGCGGCCTGGCGTATATCCCGCTGGCCACGGAGTTGCTCTGCTGGCACCTGCTGGGCGGCGCGCCGCCGCTCAGCCGGGAACTGCGAACGGCCCTGCATCCGGCACGTTTCCTGATCCGGGATATCATCCGCGGCAAACGCTGAAGCCCGCCGGAGGGGCGGGCTTCAAATTACCAGGATGCCCCCGATGAAGGGGCTGGTCCGGGCTTAGCGGGGCGCGAGGCCGACCAGGTGCGCAAGGTCCTTGAAGAAGATGCGCACGTGAGCAATCGGCTTCTTACGCACCAGCTTCTTGTTCATGTAGGCCTCCCAGGTCAGCTTTTGCACATCCGGGTCCTCGCAGATCTTCACGAAACGCTCGCGCAGCATGTCCGTTGAGTACCAGAAGTACTGCATGATGCCGAGAATAAAAAACACCCGCCCATGGGATTTCATGAATGCCTTGCGGGCCGCCTTCAGGCACCGGGCATCGCCGGTTTCCAGGAAAGCCGCTGCCGCGTCGGCACACTGCCGGCCGCTGTTCATGGCGTAGTAAATGCCTTCTCCGGAGGACGGCGCAACGGCGCCGGCCGCATCACCGGTCACCAGGATGTCCTTGCCGTTGTCCCAGCGCTTGAGGGTTTTCAGGGGAATCGGCGCTCCCTCCTTGCGAACCAGCTGGCTGTCTTTCAGACCGGCGGAGATACGCAGGTCTTCCGTCGCCTGGCGCAGGGACCAGCCCTTCTTCGCCGTGCCCGTGCCGATGCTGGTGTGCTTGCCGTGGGGAAAGACCCAGCCGTAGAAGTCCGGGGAGATCCGCCCCTGGTAGTACACGTCGCAGCGCACGGGGTCGAAGTCGGGGTTTTCACCCGGCTCGGGGGATTCAACAATTTCGTGGTAGGCAAAAACGTGCGGGATACGTTTCGACCCCCGCAGGTGCTCGCGGGTGACGCGGGAGTTGGCGCCGTCGGCGCCGATAATCACGCGGGTACGAAACCCCTGCTCTTCGCCGAGGCTGTTCTTGACCACCACCCGGGCCGTGCCGTCCGGATCCCGCTCGATCTTGTCAAACTCGCCGCGGAAAAAGTTGGCGCCGGAATTCTCAGCGCGCCGGCGCAGCCAGTTATCGAAACTGCCGCGGTCCACCATGCCGACGAACCCGCCGATATCCATGTCCACTTCCTTGCCCGAGGGCGCAATCATGCGCGCCGAGTTAACCTTGGCTTCCAGGAGGGATTCGGGAACGTCGAATTCGCGCAGCAGGATCGGCGGCACCGCACCGCCGCAGGGTTTGATCCGGCCTTCGCGGTCAATCAGCAGCACCCGGTGCCCGGCGCTGGCCAGGTCATTGGCCGCCGTGGCGCCGCTGGGGCCGCCACCGATGATAATTGCATCGTAATCAAAACCCGGCGCCTTCTCGTTGGCTGCGCGGTGGGTGGATTCAGAATGATTTGCTTGGTTCATGAGCTTTGTCCTGGGCCTACTGGCCTCACAGGTCCTGGATAACGGGCGTCAGTGGAGCAGCCCGCTGTTTTGAAATTGAAGTTGACGATCGTTGTTCCGCGCCTTCGCGTGGCATCCGGACCGCCAGCACGGCGGCAACGGTAAACAGCAGGGCCTGGGCGCTGAATACCACCGCGTAAGCGGTTGATACCTCGCTGCTGATCAGGCGGACCAGGTCGACCACGACCGTGCCCGCAAGACCGCCCAAACCGAAGGCGATGGCCTGGGACGCGCCCCAGACCCCCATGCGGGTGCCGTCACGGCCCCTGGTGCCGCGGGACACCAGGGTCATCATGCTGCTGATGGCGGCCACGGCATATACGCCGTTGGCCAGGCCCAACAGGAAAACATTGGCTTCCAGCGGCCAGGGCGGTCCGATGAAACCGGCCGCCGCGAGGCTCGCCAGCAGCGCCGCAGAGGCCAGGCAACCGGCCACCAGGCAGATGCGCAAAACGCCCTGGCCGGCGGCGCCGGCCCAGCGTCCGAGCAGCGCCACCAGGATCATGCCGAGCAGAACCCCGCCGTACTGCTTGCCACCGAGTTGGGTGGACTCGCCCGGCGTGAGTCCGAAGACGGCGCCGGCAAAGGGCTCAAGCACCAGGTCCTGCGCGCTATAGGCCAGCATGGAGATAAACACGAACAGGCCGAACACGCGCGTGTGCGGTTCAGCCAGGACATCCTTGAGGGCGTCGATAAAGCGCTGGGGCTTTTCAGCAGTGCGATCGTGCGCTTCAGGCGCCGGCTTCGGTGCAGGAGCAACCCGCGCCTCAAGCCCCAGGGTGGCCAGCCAGGTAACCAGCAGCGCCAGTCCCGAGACCGTGCTGGTCACCAGGAACAGGCGGGTAAAACTGAATGGATCCAGGAAGGCGCCGGCAACCGTCGCGGTGATGGCGAAGCTGGCGATCATCATCAGCCAGGTAATGGTCGCAGCCGGAGCGCGGCGTTCCGGTGTCACGCTGGAGGCCAACAGCACCAGCAGGGAGGTTCCGCAAGCGCCGACTCCGGCGCCGATCATCAGGAACGCCAGGGTTGCCAGGGCCACGCCGCCGGCGCCGGACACGGTCATGAGCGCCGCCGATGCCGCTGCAAGTATGCCGCCCAGGCCCAGCAATGCCATGCCGCCAACGATCCAGGTCGTGCGCCGCCCACCCTTGTCCGATTCGTGACCGAACTTGGGACGGGACAATTGAATGAAGTAATGCAGGGCCACCAGTACACCCGGCAGCGCCGCGGGCAGTGCGAGTTCAACCACCATGACCCGGTTGAGTGTCGAGGTGGTCAGGACCACGACCGCGCCGATCGAGGCCTGTACCAGCGCCAGGCGAAAAACCCCGAACCAGCCGAGTTGGGTGGCTGCATTCATACGCCGGTGATGCCCCGCACCGCGACCGCGCTGACCATCATGCCGGAAACATACAGGCTGATACCGGTGGCGTTGTACCAGGGCGCCAGGCCCTTCGGATCAGTTAACAGGCGGAGCATGCAGGCCACCTGGGCCAGCAGCAGAACGCCCACGGTGATGGCCGCCCACTGCACGTTCCAATGGATCAGCAATCCAATGACAACCACCTGCGGTACTGCCATCACCCAGCAGGCCAGGCGCGCCGCCCGGTCAGCGCCAAGCTGCGCCGGCAATGAGCGAATGCCCATTTCCCGGTCGCCTTCGATGGCCTTGAAATCATTCAGGGTCATGATGCCGTGGGCGCCCGCGCTGTACAGCAGGCACAGCCAAACGATCGGATTACCCGGGTACGCGCCGGATGCCACCGCCGCTGCGGTAAACCAGGGCAGGCCCTCGTAGCACAGCCCGCAGGCGGCATTGCCGAACCAGCCGTTCTGCTTCAGGCGCAGCGGTGGCGCACTGTAGATCCAGGCAAAGATCATGCCCAGCGTTCCCGCTGCGGCTACCCAGGGACCCAGCGCAAACGCGACCGCCAGGGACAGCACGGTCCAGATCACGGCAAACCACAGTGCGCGTCGTCCGGGCACCCTTCCGGAGGGGATCGGGCGGTCCGGCTCGTTGATCGCGTCTACATGCCGGTCGAACCAGTCGTTGACCACCTGGCTGGTTCCGCAAATCAGCGGTCCGGCCAGGGCGACACCGGCAAGAATCAGAGGCCAACGCTCAAGCAGGTCCGCGCCGGAGGCGACAAGACCGCAGGCGAAGGCCCACATGGGCGGAAACCAGGTAATTGGCTTGAGCAGCTGGAGGTACGCACCCCACTGGGGAGGCCTCGCTTCGGGGGCTGTGGCGCTGATACGTGACATTAGGATGAAAGTAATCGTGACAGCGTCAAGTGTCAACTAAATTAGACAGATTTTCGATGACCGGAAACGATGCCGGCGGCATCAATCGCCGGCGTCAGGCCTCGCTGTCGCTGTCGAAATCCGATAGCCCGTAGCGGCGCAGCTTGACGTACAGGCTCTGGCGGCTCAGTCCAAGCAGCTCCGCCGCGGACGCCCGGTTGCCGTGGGTGGTGCGCAAGGCCGCCTCGATGCAAAGGCGTTCAATGATGTCGGAGGTCTCGCGAACCAGGTCCTTGAGTGGAACACGGCCAATCAACTCGGTCATGTCGCGGATGGACTCTGCCAGCGGTTCGTCCGGCTTCGGCACCGTGGGGGTGATTTTTTTCGGATTTCGGCGAATAACGAAACCAAGACAGGCCTGCGGTGCGTCCAGCGCCGCCACGGCGGACAAGTCGACCTCGATCGGTTCACCGTACTCGGGCCTGCAGCGTTGTTGCGAACTGCCGCAGCTGCGTCCGTTTTGTCAGATTCTTGCGCAGCAGATCGAAATCAACCCCGCTGCGACCTACCCAGCGCTCCAGCGACTGGCCCTTGGCCTGCACCTCGGAACCGACCTGGGCCAGTTCGAGGAATGCCTTGTTGGCCGCCAGCACCACCCCAGCGGGATCAGTCACCACGAAGGCGTCCGGAGAACGTTTCACCACCTCGATCAGCGGCTGGAAACGAGCGTCGACGCCGCCGTCACCCGGCGTTGCCATCCGCACCAGGTAGTAAAGCCCGTCCTCCCGCCGTAACAGGGTGGCGCGCACGCGAACGGTGACTTCCGGATCATGCTCCAACTGCAGCCGGACCTCTTCCGCCTGCCCCGCTCCTTTAAGCTGGGCGAGATACTCGTCCATCAGGCGCTGACCGGCTTCATCAAAACCCAGCGGAAAAATACGCCCGATTAGCTTGCCAACCGGTTTTTCGAACAGGCGACCGGCAGCGGGATTGGCTTCAACAACCCGCCGGCTGTCCGCATTGACGATTAAAATTCCTTCCGACGCGAGGGTGAACAACATCCGGTAGCGGGTTTCAGCCTGATGCAGGCGCGCGTAGTCGCGCTCCATGGAATGCTGAACATCCAGGAGTTGCTGCTGCAGTTCGGAAATGTCGCGCAGATCTCGTCCGACGACAATCAGGTAGCCGTCTTCATCGCGTGTCAGCACCCGGTACATCACGGGAATGCTTTTGCTGCCGTTGACCTGGTGATTGATCTGCCGCCATTTTGAAGGGGAGGTTTCCGCGGTCGTCGCCAGCAGGTCGTGAATTTTCTTGCGCGAGTCGGAGGCCACTGTCTCGAGCCAATCTGTGCCGAGCAGCCCTTCGAACTCGTCGAACAGGCTTGAAGCGCTGTCGATACCAACCTCGCGAATGACGCCTTCCTCGTCGATTACGAGACTGATGTCATTGGACGATGCGAGCAGGTTGGCGGTCAGCCTGGGTTTGACACCCGCCAGCTGTCGCTCAGATTTCTGGGAAGTAGCCATTGTGGTTAGCACCACATCCCGGCAGGGTCATGGGTTGCCGGGGTGTAGCGTGGGGACTCAGGGGAAGCCAAGAAGTTTCATTGGGCTCGGCTCACCAGCTGTTCCGCCAGCCGGACCGCATCCATTCCATTACTTGCCGTTGCATCCGCACCCACGGTGTGGACCAGGTCCGGCTGTTCGCTGAACACGCGCCCGCCGACAATGACCTTGATGTCCCTGTTCCGCGAATGCCCGCGAACTGCTTCAATCATCGACCCAAGCGTTGCCATGTGATGTTCAGTACTCAGGGAACACCCGACCACGTCATACACGCCGCTTTGCACCAGTTCGACCAACTCCTCGATACTGCCGGGCGTTGCGCTGCAGATGTTCCAGCCTTCACGGCGGAAAAACTCCGCCAGCATGAACAGGCCGAAGGTGTGGTCTTCGCCAGGCACCGGAACAATGAGCGCGCTGTGTCCTGCATCCTGGTCCTCCGGCTGGTTGGCACTGAAGCAGGGGCTGAAACGCATCAGCACCTGGTGCAGGCGGGAAACTCCCAGGGTTACAGCCGTGAAGCTGCATTCATCGCGATCCCACATATCCCCCATCTCGCGGGCGGCGGGCGCCAGCAGGGACAGATAAAGGTCAGGAAGGGATTCGCCGCTGTCGCGGAGGTTGTGGACGTACTCACAGATGACATCGGCATCGTTTTCCAGCACCACGTTGACAAATTCCCGGACATCAGCCGGCATCAAGGAGCCGGGCCTGTGTCCTGTTGTCGGGAGCGCGCCTGATATGTGTTGGTCGAAGAGCATCATGAGACGAGGAATGATCTCTCCTTCAATTGTGCGGCTCAATCCGGGGTCGTCTCCCCAGGAATCCGCAGTAGGTGGGTCGTTTAACTGACCCGGCTTTCCGATCAAGTCCCCGAAGCTCTCGAGGGGTATGCTGTGCGAGTCGTCGTTGTTCATGGTTTTCTCCCGACGTGGGACGACCATGATACACACCGCTTCACGCTTGTCACGCATAAGCGGACGTCAGCGAAGCGCTGAACTGAACGACCCATCGCATTGACGACCGGTCCGATGTTCAAGCTACTCCTCCACTTAATGCAATGTCAAGGTTTATTAACGACAACTTTGGTTGACACTTGGGTCGTGTGCATTTAGATTCTGTAGCTAACGGCATCGGCAAACTGCAAGTTGAAACTATTTATGAGTACCCACAGCCCCAATCGGCACACTGATCGGCACATCGGCAATCCCCCCGCGGAGCGCGCACATCAAGTAAAACCGCTGTATACGCCGGAGGAACGGCGGCGACGCGATGAATCCCCCTGGACCCTGGTACAGGGCATCCTGGCCCCGGTCCAGTTTCTTGTGTTCCTCGTCAGCCTCGCGCTGGTCGGTCACTTTCTTGTCACCGGCGAAGGCGGCACGGCAGCCACCATTTCCGTGGTGGTCAAAACCATGGTGCTCTACCTGATCATGATAACCGGCGCGATCTGGGAGAAAGTCGTCTACGACTGCTACCTTTTTGCACCGGCGTTCTTCTGGGAAGACGTCTTCAGCATGCTGGTCCTTGCCCTGCACACGGCCTATCTCGCCTGCGTCGCTTTTGGATGGCTGACGCTGGAACAGCAGATGTGGCTGGCCCTGGCCGCCTACGTCACCTACCTCATCAACGCGGGACAGTTCCTGTGGAAATTCCGCCAGGCGCGGCTCATGACCGTTGAAATGAATGAGCCCGCCGCCATGGGAGCGACCTCGTGAGCGCCATCGCCCTGAACGCTCCCGGCGAACGACCGGTCATCCGCGAACGCGGCCAGCGGGAAGTATTCTGCGGCCTGACCGGCATCGTGTGGCTGCATCGCAAGATCCAGGACGCTTTCTTCCTGGTCGTCGGCTCGCGGACCTGCGCACACCTGGTGCAGTCTGCAGCCGGCGTCATGATTTTCGCTGAACCCCGCTTTGGCACCGCCATTATTGACGAGCGCGACCTCGCCGGCCTGGCCGACGTGCACGAGGAGCTGGACCGCGAGGTTACCCGGCTTCTGCAGCGCCGTCCGGATATCAAACTGCTGTTCCTGGTGGGTTCATGCCCTTCCGAGGTCATCAAGATAGACCTGGGCCGCGCAGCAGAGCGCCTCTCGGAAAAGTTCATGCCGCAGGTGCGTGTACTCAACTACTCCGGCAGCGGAATCGAAACCACCTTCACCCAGGGTGAAGACGCCTGCCTGGCCGCCCTGGCCCCGGAACTCCCGGAAGGCAAGGAAAAGCGGCTGATGGTGGTCGGCGCCCTGGCCGACGTGGTGGAAGACCAGTTCAGGAGCCTGTTCGACAAGATGGGCGTCGGGCCGGTGGACTTTTTCCCCGCGCGAAGCTCCGCGACCATGCCGCCGGTTGGCCCGGAAACCCGCTACATCCTTGCCCAGCCGTTTCTGAACGACACGGCCATCGCGCTGGAAAAACGCGGCGCACGGCGCATCGCGGCGCCCTTCCCGCTTGGGGAAGAGGGTACCACGGCCTGGCTGCAGGCTGTTGCAACCGAATGGAACGTACCCGGGGAGCGGTTTGAAGAGGCCACAAAAGCCCCGCGCGAGCGCGCCCTGCGGGCGCTGGCCACGTACCGGGAACAGTTACAGGGCAAGCGGATTTTCTTCTTCCCCGACTCCCAGCTGGAGATCCCCCTGGCGCGCATGCTGCACCGGGAACTGGGCATGGAGGCAATGGAAGTAGGAACCCCCTATCTGCATCGCGAGCACCTGGCCGAGGAGCTGGAATGGCTGCCGGACTCGGTGCAGCTCTCGGAAGGCCAGGACGTCGAAAAGCAGCTGGACCGTTGCCTGGCGGACAAGCCGGACATGGTCGTATGCGGCCTCGGCCTGGCCAACCCGCTCGAGGCCCAGGGTGTAACCACCAAGTGGTCCATCGAGCTGTTGTTCACCCCGATCCAGGGTTACGAGCAGGCCGGCGACTGCGCCGGATTGTTTGCCCGTCCCCTGGACCGCGCGCGACGGCTGGCGGTCTGATATGCACCTGACTGTCTGGACCTATGAAGGACCGCCGCACATCGGCGCCCTGCGCATCGCCACCGCCATGAACGGGCTGCACTACGTGCTGCACGCGCCGCAGGGTGATACTTACGCGGACCTGCTGTTCACCATGATTGAGCGCATTCCGTCGCGCCCGCCGGTGACCTACACGACCTTCCAGGCCCGCGACCTCGGTTCCGATACGGCCACCCTGTTCCAGAATGCCGCCCGGGACGCCTACGAGCGCTTCAAGCCGGAGGCCATGATCGTCGGCGCCTCCTGCACCGCGGAACTGATCCAGGATGACCCGGGTGGACTGACCGACGCCCTGGATCTGCCCTGCCCCGTAGTGCCACTGGAACTTCCCGCCTACCAGCGGAAGGAAAACTGGGGCGCCTCGGAAACTTTTTACCACCTTGTGCGAAGAATGGCGCAAGGAAGCGAGGCGCGCGTCAAGACAGCGGAAGATGCGCCTCGCTGCAACCTGCTCGGGCCCACCGCCCTGGGATTCCGTCACCGTGATGACGTGAAAGAAGTGGTTGGACTGCTGGAATCGCTAGGCATCGAGATCAATGTTGTCGCGCCCATGGGGGCTTCGCCCTCAGACCTCGCACAACTCGGCAATGCGGACTTCAACGTCGTGCTTTATCCGGAGATCGCCGATACCACCGCGTCCTGGCTGAAACGCCACTTCAAACAACCGTTCACCCGCACCGTGCCGATCGGCGTGGGTGCAACCCGTGACTTCGTTCGCGAAGTCTGCGAGTTGGCCGGTACGAATCCCGAACCCTTGTTGGAACGTGAACTCAGCCGCATGCCGTGGTACTCGCGCTCCATCGACTCGACGTATCTGACCGGAAAGCGCGTGTTCATCTTTGCCGATGCGACACACGCGCTGGCTGCCGCCAGGGTAGCCCGGGACGAACTGGGTTTCGAGGTGGTGGGCCTGGGCACCTACAGCCGCGAGTACGCGCGTGACGTGCGCGCGCTCGCGAAAGAATACGGCATCGAGGCCCTGATCACCGACGACTACCTGGAAGTGGAAGCCCAGGTGCAGGCCCTGCAACCGGAACTGATACTGGGCACGCAGATGGAACGCCACATTGCCAAGCGCCTCGGCGTGGCCTGCGCGGTGATCTCGGCGCCCATTCACGTACAGGATTTTCCCGCCGCCCACTCACCGCAGATGGGCTTTGAAGGCGCCAATGTGCTGTTCGACACCTGGGTCCATCCGTTGATGATGGGCCTGGAAGAGCACCTGCTGGGCATGTTCCGGGAAGACTTTGAATTTCATGACGGGGCAGCACCGTCTCACCTGGGACGCAGCGGCGGAGTCAAGGGCGCCGAGAGGCCCGAACCGGAAGCCCCCGCTGTTTCCACGCCCGGTGCGCCGTACTGGGCTCCTGACGCAGAGAAGGAACTCGGCAAGATTCCCTTCTTCGTGCGGGGCAAGGCGCGCCGCAATACGGAAAATTTCGCACTTGAGCACGGTATCGAACAAATCACCGTGGACACCCTATACGACGCCAAATCCCACTATGCCCGCTAAAACGGACACAGCCCGGGACGGCATCGCGGAGAATAATGCATTATGAGCCAGATCTCAGAGACACCGACCATCCCCCTGCGCACGGTCAAAGGCCCGCCTGACGGCGCCGGCAGCGTGCAGGTTACGCTGGACCCGGAGGACGCGATCACCGGGGCCAAGGTCTTCGCCGTTTACGGCAAGGGCGGCATTGGCAAATCGACCACGTCCTCCAACTTGTCCGTGGCCTTCTCCAAGCTGGGCAAGCGGGTCTTGCAGATTGGCTGCGACCCCAAGCATGACTCCACGTTCACGCTGACCAAGAGCCTGGTGCCGACCGTCATTGACGCCCTGGAAGAGGTGGAGTTTCACGCCGAGGAGCTGCGCACCGAAGACTTCGTCTACGAGGGCTACAACGGTGTCATGTGCGTCGAGGCCGGCGGACCACCGGCGGGCACCGGTTGCGGCGGCTACGTGGTCGGCCAGACCGTCAAGCTGCTCAAACAGCATCACCTGCTTGAAGACACCGACGTGGTGATCTTTGACGTCCTCGGCGACGTGGTCTGCGGAGGCTTTGCCGCACCGCTGCAACATGCCGACCGGGCCCTGATTGTCACCGCCAACGATTTCGACTCGATTTTTGCCATGAACCGCATCGTGGCGGCAATCGAAGCCAAGTCCAAGAACTACAAGGTCCGCCTCGGTGGCGTGATCGCCAACCGCAGCGCCGGCACGGACCAGATTGACGGATTCAACGAGCGTGTGGGCCTCGGCCGTATTGCGCACTTTCCCGACCTGGACGTGATTCGCCGCAGCCGGCTCAAGAAATCAACGCTGTTTGAAATGGACAGCTCACCGGAACTTGATGCGGTGCAACAGGAATACCTGCGCCTGGCCGCGGCCCTCTGGGCGGGCACCGACCCCTTCGAGGCAACGGCCATGAAAGACCGTGAAATTTTCGATTTTCTCGGTTTCGATTGAGACGCTTACGGACTGACAGGACAGCACGCGACATGAGCAATATGACCAGCACGTACATGGCACGCCGGCAGCGACTGACCGATTACTTCGATCGGACCGCGGCTGCCGCCTGGGAGCGGCTGACTTCCGACGCCCCGGTCGGTCGCGTACGCGCCACGGTACGCGCCGGTCGCGACCGGATGCGCGGCATCTTGCTGGACTGGCTGCCACAAGACATGCAAGGGCTGACCCTGCTGGACGCCGGCGCGGGTACGGGTTCCCTGGCGATCATTGCCGCTGAACGCGGTGCCCGGGTTACCGCGGTGGACATCTCCGCCACGCTGCTGGAAGTTGCGCATGAACGCACGCCGGACGCGCTGCGGGACCGGATCGACTATCGCGCCGGGGACATGCTCGCCGCCGAAGGGGGCCCGTTCGACTACGTGGTCGCCATGGACTCACTGATTCATTATGAAATCAATGACATGCTGGACGCGATTGCGGCCCTGGCCGGGAATGCCCGCAACGGCGTTCTGACCACTTTTGCGCCGCGCACCCCGCTGTTATCCATGATGCACTTCACCGGTCGCCTGCTGCCCACCAACGAGCACCGGGCGCCGTTTATCGAGCCGGCTTCAGAGAAACGGCTCAAATCCGGCATCGAAACCCGGCCCGATTTCAAGGGCTGGGCTACCGGCCGCACCGAGCGCGTCAGCGCCGGCTTTTACACCTCCCAGGCACTGGAGCTGCGCCGCGGATGAAAGGGCTCAACCGCAAACTCGCCAGGGGCTGGACCCGCGTGGGTACGCGGATGCTGCCGTTTGCCGATGCCGCGAGCGACGACCTGCCGCTGGGGCGCCTGCTGCGCCTGTCCCTGTTCCAGTTATCCGTGGGGATGGCCGTGGTGCTGCTGACCGGCACGCTGAACCGCGTCATGATCGTGGAACTCGGCGTGCCCGTCTGGCTGGTCTCGTTCATGGTCGCCCTGCCGCTGGTGTTCGCACCGCTGCGCGCGCTGATCGGCTTCCAGTCTGACACCTACCAATCAGCCCTGGGCTGGAAACGGGTTCCGTTTATCTGGTTCGGCACGCTGCTGCAGTTCGGCGGGCTGGCCATCATGCCCTTTGCGCTGATTCTCCTGTCCGGTGATTCCAATGCCCATGCCGGCGTAGGCCAGTTCAGCGCGGCCGTCGCCTTCCTGCTGGTGGGCGCAGGCATGCACACCACGCAGACCGCCGGACTGGCCCTGGCCACCGACCTGGCGCCACCGGAAACCCGCCCGCGCGTGGTTTCACTGTTGTTCGTCACTCTGCTGCTCGGCATGTTCTTCAGCGCCCTGGCGTTTGGCTGGTTGCTGCGGGATTTCAGCCAGCTGACCCTGATCAAGGTGATCCAGGGTGCGGCCATGCTGACCGTCGCCTTCAACCTGGTGGCGCTGTGGAAACAGGAAGCCCTGGTTTGCCGGGATGTCGACAAGAGCGCACCGCGCAAGTATTTCGATGAAGCCTGGGGCGAACTCATGGCCCAGCCTAATGCCGGGCGCCTGTTGCTCGCCGTGGGCCTTGGCGCGACCGCCTTCGCCATGCAGGACGTTTTGCTCGAGCCCTTCGGCGCCGAAATTCTCGGTCTGTCCGTATCGGCCACGACCGTGCTGACCGCGATCTTTGTCGCCGGAACGCTGCTGTCATTCGTTGCATCCGCGCGTTTCCTGGCCAGCGGCATGGACCCGCATCGACTGGCCGGTTACGGCGCCGTCATCGGCATTGCCGCTTTTTCCATTGTCACCGTCGTGGCCGCCGTTCAATCCGGCACGGCCTTTCGCGCCGGCGTGTTCCTGATTGGTGTGGGCGGCGGCTTTTTCTCTGTCGGCACCCTGACCGCCGCCATGAATCTTGCCAGCCGCACGGACAGCGGCCTGGCCCTCGGCGCCTGGGGCGCCGTACAGGCCACTGCCACGGGACTTGGCATCTTCGCAGGAGGCATCCTGCGTGACGGCATTACCAATCTCGCTCAAAGCGGGGCGCTTGGCCCCGCGCTGACCGGACCCTCAACCGGGTACGGGTTCGTTTACCAAGTAGAAGTGTTGTTGTTGTTCATCACCCTAGTCGTTATCGGTCCGCTGGCACGCCACGCGGCCCGGGAAGACGAGATCAGCAATCGCGGGCTCGGATTGGCCGAGTTTCCCGGTGCCTGATGAATTTCGAGGAGGATCGCCATCATGGGATTAAGTAGTTCAATTGATCTGACAGAAATACTGTTTACATTGTTCTGGGTGTTTTTCGTTGGACTGGTGTTTTATCTCCACCGCGAAAACAAGCGCGAAGGCTACCCGCTGGAAGCCGACCACGCCAACGGTGCAACATTGCAGGGTTTTCCTGCAGTGCCTAGATCCGAAGACCTATCTGAAGCCACACGGTGGCGAGTTGCAGTTGCCCGGCGGAAGTACGGTTGAGCGTACTGACCTGCCATTGCGGGCAACCGCTGCGCACCCGGGTGCACCTTTTGAGCCAACCGGTGAGAACCCGATGCTCGACGGTGTCGGCCCGGGCAGCTGGGCCAACCGCGCCGACGAGCCGGAACTGACCCTGCACGGTAAAAACCGTTTTGTGCCAATGAGCACGCTGGAGCAGTTCCACGTCGACAAACATGACCCGGATCCGCACGGCATGGAAGTCCTCGGCGCCGACGGCGAAGTTGCCGGCACCGTGACCGACCTGTGGGTTGACCGGGTGGAGCCGATGATCGTGTTCTTCGAAGTTGACCTGAAAGACGGAAGCGGTAAGGCACTGGTGCCCATCAACTTCTCCAGGGTCAATCGCTCGAAGCGGGTGATCACCGTTCGCGCCATTTACGCCAACCAGTTCAAGGACATTCCGAGAACGGCCTCCAACACGCAGATCACCGCGCTGGAAGAGGAAAAAATCACGGCCTACTTTGGCGCCGGCACCCTGTATGCCGATGCCAAGCGTGTGGAACCGCTGATATGAGCCTGACCCGCGAACATGACTACGAGCCGATCCCCGGCCTGCCGGATCTGCTTCCCGAAGGGGAGCAGATCCAGTGGCAGGGCGCACCCGATTGGAAAGACCTGGCGATATCCGGCCTCCACGTGCGCAAGCTTGCCGTCTACTTCGCGCTGCTCCTCGGCGCCCGCGTCATGGTGCAGAGCAATGCCGGTGCGCCGCTGGAGCAAACCCTGATTTCGACCGCCATCCTTTCGGTGCTGGCCCTGCTGGCCCTGGGATTCCTGACGCTGTTTGCCTGGCTTGCCGCGCGTTCCACCTGCTACACCATCACCAACCAGCGGGTGGTTATCCGCTGCGGCGTTACCCTGCCCATTTCCACCAACCTGCCCTTCTCGCTGGTCGAGTCGGCCGATTTGCGGGTCAGGGACAGTGGCATCGGCGACCTGCCGATGACGCTTGAAGCAGGCAGTCGCCCATCGTGGATCATGCTCTGGCCCCATGTGCGGCCCTGGTCCCTGGGCCGGGTGCAGCCCATGCTGCGCTCCGTGGCCGATGCGGGCCATGTCGGTGAGATTCTTGCCGAATCGCTGGTCGCCTTCAAAGGCGCGCAGCGCGCTCCAGGCCTTGGCAGCGAGCGCCGGGAGCAGGCCGTCGCCAGCCACGGTAACCTCTCAGCGAGCGCCGGCTAATCATGAGTCACCATGATCAAGTTCTCGCCGAAGGCCAAAGGCCCTTCCCGCTGTTTCCGCTGGTGGGCGCCGGCACACTGGTGCTGATCAGCCTGGTATCGGCGGCCTGGATGCAGTGGTTTGCCAAGCCGAATATGCCGCCCCCGCCGCCGGCAACGGTCATCGCCGAACGCCAGCTGGCGTTCGAGGACACGCCCCAGGGTGAAGTCCTGGTGCGCGATGCGGTCAGCGGCGAGCTGATCTCGACCATCGAGGTTGGCGGCAGCGGATTTGTCCGCTCTACCCTGCGCGGCCTGGTGCGCTCCCGTCGCCTGCACGGCAAGCTGGATACCACCCCCTTTATCCTGGAACAGCATGCCAACGGCCAGCTGTTACTGATCGACCCGGTCACGGAGCAGGCCGTAGACCTGTGGGCCTTCGGACAGACCAACGCCCAGGTGTTTGCAGGCTATCTGCCCACCGAATCACAAGTCACGCGCAGCGCCGAGAGTGCTGCGCCCACCGTCGCGCAGAGCGCAACGAGGAGCAATGAGAATGAGCGCTGAAGCCAGCCACGCCCTTGAGGGCAGCCTGAACATCAACGAGTCCACCCGGAGCGCCAAGACCGAGACCCTGCTAACGCCGCGTTTCTACACCACGGATATGGACGCAATGGACGCCCTGAACCTGGAACCGGTCCGCGAGGACTGGAACAAGCTCATGGACGAGTTCCGCAATGACACGAACCGGAACCATTTTCGCCGTGACGAGGCCTTCGACCGGGAAATCCGGGATCTGCCGCCCGCGCTCCACAACGAGTTCATCAAGTTCATGGTGTCTTCCGTCACTTCGGAATACTCCGGCCACGTGCTGTACAAGAACATCGCCAAAACCGTGGACAATCCCGACATCATCGAGGTCATGGAATTCATGGCCCGGGACGAAGCCCGGCACGCGGGTTTTATCAACAAGGCCCTGCGGGATTACGGCAAGCAGGTAAACCTCAATCACCTGCGCGCGAACAAGAAGTACACGTTCTTCAAGCCCAAGTACGTGTTCTACGCGACCTACCTGTCGGAGAAGATCGGCTACGCCCGCTACATCACGATCTTCCGCCAGTTTGAAAAGCATCCGGAACTGCGATTCCACCCCATGTTCCGCTGGTTCGAGGACTGGTGTAACGATGAATTCCGCCACGGAGAGGTCTTTGCGCTGATCATGAAAGCCCAGCCGGAGCTGCTCAAGGGTGTGAACAAGTACTGGATCCGTTTCTTCCTGCTGGCCGTCTACGCCACCATGTATGTCCGCGACCACAGTCGCCCGGAACTGCATGCGGCCATGGGCCTTGACGCGGACGACTACGATTACGAGGTATTCCGCATCACCTCGGAAATTTCCAAGCAGATCTTCCCGTTGACCCTGGACACGGACAGCCCGAAATTCCGCAAAGGTCTGGCGCGCATGCTGGAAATCAACACGGCTGTAGAAAAGGCCAAGGCCCAGGGCGGCGTCATCGGCGCGGTCAAGCGCGCCGGACTGTCCGTCGCAGCCGCAGCGACTTTCCTGCGCCTGTATACGCTGCCGGTGATCAAAAACGAACTGCCGGACGACGTCCGCATGGTTCCGAGCTGGTAGGCGGCGCCTCAATTGACCTTCATCGCACCACTGCTCTTTGCCCTGGGAACCTGGTGGCTCTCCACCGTGGTTCTCCTGTGGCGCAGCCAGAGAGCCGAACCGAAATGCCGTGTCACCATGGCGGCCATGAGCCTCGTGGCCGTGCTGGGAATACTGCTGATTATCGAGACCCGGGACTGGACCAGCCCCGCCGGTGCTTACCTGGCCTTCGTGGGTGGCCTGGCGCTCTGGGCCTGGCACGAGATGAGCTACTTCCTCGGCGCCATTACCGGACCACGCCCGGAGGCCTGCCCGCCGGGTGAGCGCATGACCCAACGATTCGTGCTGGGCGTGAAAGCAAGCCTCTGGCACGAGTTGGCGATTGTGGCCACGGCTGCCGGCCTGATCTGGCTGACCTGGAGCCACAGCAATCAAATTGCGACGCTTACCTTTGTGACCTTCTGGCTCATGCGCTGGTCCGCCAAGATGAACATCTTCTTCGGCGTACGTAACCTGCACGAGGAATTCTGGCCCGAGCACATGCGCTACCTGTCCAGCTATGTGCAGAGCGCGCGCATGAATGCGTTTTTTCCCCTGTCGATGCTGCTCGCCGGCTTTGCCCTGTTCTGGATGGTCACTACCGCCCGGGCAGCCATGCCCGGCAGCCTGGACCAGGTGGGCCTGACCCTGGTTGCCTCCATGCTTGGCCTGGCGATCCTCGAACACGTTTTGCTGTTCCTGCGCGTCCCCGACGCGGTGTTATGGAAACTCGCCACCGGGCGGCAGAACGCGGCCAGCGCCGAATATCCGGTAAAACTGAATACCAGCCAGGGTTCCTGAATGAGTATTGCCTTTCCCTTTTCTGCCATTGTCGGGCAGGACGAGATGAAGCTCGCCCTGCTGGCGACCGCCATAGACCCCGCCATCGGTGGGGTGCTGGTCTTCGGAGACCGCGGCACGGGCAAATCCACCGCCGTACGCGCCATGACCGGTTTGCTGCCGAGCATGAAGCTGGTTCCCGGCTGCCCTTACAACAGCGACCCGGACCAACCCTGCCAGTGCGAGGTGTGCAACCCGGGTCCCGGCAAGAAACGTCCGCGCGGCAAGGCATCCCCGGTGCCGGTTGTCGACCTGCCCCTGGGCGTCACCGAGGACCGGGTGGTCGGCGCCCTGGACCTGGAGCGCGCCCTGGTGCGGGGCGAGAAAGCCTTCGAGCCGGGTCTGCTGGCCAGGGCCAACCGCGGTTACCTGTACATTGACGAAGTCAACCTGCTGGAAGACCACATTGTCGACCTGCTCCTGGACGTTGCCGCCTCCGGTGAAAACGTCGTCGAGCGCGAGGGTCTCAGCGTCCGGCATCCGGCCCGCTTCGTCCTGGTCGGCAGCGGCAACCCCGAGGAAGGCGATCTGCGACCCCAGCTGCTGGACCGCTTTGGTCTGTCGGTCGAGGTAAGCACGCCCCGGGACCTGGAGAACCGCATCGAGATCATTCGCCGTCGCGAGGAATTTGAGCGCGACCGCGAGGCCTTCCAGAAACGCTGGGCCAGCCGCGAGGGCCAGGTGCGTGCAAAACTTCGCCGCGCCCGGGAGCGACTGGATGAAACAGAGCTGTCCTACCCGATGATGGAGCGCATCACGGAGCTGTGTATGGCCCTGGAGACCGACGGTCTGCGCGGCGAGCTCACCCTGGTGCGCGCCGCCCGGGCCATTGCAGCCCTGCATGGCGCCGCGGAAGTCACCCTCGACCACGTGCGCGAAGTCGCGCCCATGGCGCTCCGGCACCGCCTGCGCCGTGATCCGCTGGACGAATCCAGCTCCGGCGTGCGCGTGGAGCGCATGGTCGCCGAGGTCCTGGGATGAATTCGCCGGGGCGGGAGCAGGCAGGCCGGGATTTGGCTGGCCAACTCCCGCAACGCGCGCTCGCCCTGCTGGCCGTGGACCCCGCCGGACTTGGCGGCATCAGCATCCGCATGGGACCAGGCCCGGAAACAGACGAATGGCTCGCCGCGCTGCGCCAGGCCATGCCGGACGGCTGCCCCTGGCGCCGGCTTCCAATCAACATTGATGACGACCGGCTTCTCGGCGGCCTGGACATCGCCGCCAGCCTGTCGGCGGGCAGGCCGTTGATCGCGCGGGGTTTGCTCACCGAGGCTGATGGCGGCGTGATCGTCATTCCCATGGCGGAACGGCTGGGCCGCGGCACCGCGGCGCGTATCGCCGCGGCGATTGACCGCGGCGCCGTGCTGCTTGAGCGCGACGGGCTGACCTCCCGGAAAGACACCCGCTTTTGCATCGTGGCGCTTGATGAAGGCCGCGAGGACGATGAGGGTTTGTCGGAGGACCTGGCCGATCGTCTGGCCCTGTTCCTGGACGGCAGTCACTTTGCGGACCGCGAAGAGGCCATCACCGCCCCGTCCCGCGCGCAGCTGGAGCGGGCCCGTGAGCGACTTACCGGGGTCAGCTGCGATGATGAGCGGCTGGCGGCCTTGTGCCGCGGCGCCCTGATGCTGGGCATACACTCCTCGCGACCCGCGCTGTTCGCCCTTCGCGCCGCCTGCGCTGCAGCGGCGCTGGACGGCCGCGATGCGGTCAACGATGACGACCTCGCCCTGGCCGCTCAACTCGTGCTGGCGCCCCGGGCGCAGCAGATGCCGGCAGCAGCCCAGGAAGAAGAGGCGCAGGAACCGGATGAGCAACAACCACCGGATCCGCCGCCCGAGCAGAATGAAGCGGATCCCGCGGAGCAGGATCCGCAGCAGAACGACGGCGAACCGGAAGACGACCGGCCCAATGAACCGCCCCAGGGTATTCCTGATGAACTGATCCTGCAGGCGGTCAAATCCGCCCTGCCGGCCGGGCTGATTGCCAGTCTCCTGAAACAGGGAGCCCGACGGGACCTCAAGGCGCGGGTTGCCCGCGGCGGACCACCGGCCCGGGCCCTGCGGCGCGGCCGCCCGGTGGGCGTGATGCCCGGCGATCCGCGGCGCGGCTACCGGTTGCACCTTCCCGCCACGCTGAAAACCGCGGCGCCGTGGCAAAAATTGCGCGCCACGGGCGACCCCGAGCGCGATGCACGACTCCAGGTGCGCGCGGAAGACTTCCGCATCGTGCGTTACAAGACCCGGCAACAGACCACGCGCATTTTCGTCGTGGACGCCTCCGGCTCCGCGGCGGCCCAGCGCCTGGCTGAAACCAAGGGCGCCATCGAACTGCTGCTGGCCGAGAGCTACGCGACCCGCGACCAGGTTGCGCTGATTGCCTTTCGCGGCAAGAGCGCCGAACTGATTCTGCCGCCAACACGGGCGCTGGCCCGGGCCAAGCGGGAGCTGGCCGGCCTGCCAGGCGGCGGCGCCACACCGCTGTCCGCCGGCATTCACTCGGCGCACGCCCTGGCCCTGGACCTGCAGCGCAAAGGACAACACCCGGTACTGATTTTCATGACCGACGGTCGCGCGAACGTCTGTCTTGATGGCAGCACGGGGCACCAGGCGGCCGGCGAGGAAGCACTGGAGTCTGCCCGGATCATCAAGGCGCAGGGCTGGGATTGCCTGCTGGTGGATACCGCCCGGCGCCCGAGGCCGACGGCCAGGGCGATGGCGGAAGCCATGGCGGCTCGTTACCTGCCATTGCCCCAGGGCGGCGCCGGCGGTCTTTCCGCGGTCGCTTCCCAGCTGGAGTCGAGCAGCGCATGAGCAGCCGGCCCCTGTCGTCACCCCTGGAGCGCCGCAATGCGCCTGACGCCGCGGGCGGTGTGCCACTGATGCAGGACGCCATGCCTCCGGCGGACTGGCCCAACCGGTCTTGCAGCCGCATGCTCAATGCCGCCGGCGTTCGCTGGCACGTGCAGCGCATGGGCAGTGGGCCTGAACTGCTGCTGGTGCACGGAACCGGCGCCTCAACCCATTCCTGGGGCGGACTGATGCCGCTCCTGGCCCGGCATTTTGATGTCCTGGCCCCCGACCTGCCCGGGCACGGGTTCAGCAGCCCCCTGGAGGACCGCGCGCCAACGCTGCCCAACATGGCCGGTGCGCTGGGCGGCCTGCTGCAGGCGGAGCAATTCAAACCCGAGCTGATCGTTGGTCATTCGGCCGGCGCCGCCATTGCCCTGCAGATGGCTTTGGCCGGCGGAAACATTCCCCGGCTGGTGGTCGGCCTGAATGCCGCGCTGCTCCCCTATGGCGGCTGGCTGGCGCCGCTGGCCCAGCCGCTGGCGCGCGCCTTTACCGCGCTTGCCCCGGTGCCGAAAATTCTCGCGGCCAGAGCCCGCCAGCCCGGCACCGTCGAACGACTGATTGCCAGCACCGGCTCACGCCTGGGACCGTCGGGTATCGAGGCCTATCGGAGTCTCCTCGGTCACTATGGCCACGTTGAGGCGACCCTGGCCATGATGGCGAACTGGGACCTGAAGCCGCTGCTGAATCAGCTTTCCCGGCTGGAGACACCGCTGTGTCTCGTGGTGGGAGAAGAGGACCGGACCGTGCCGCCATCGCAGGCGGCAGAGGTCATCAAACGCGTGCCCCGCGGTCGCGTGATTCGTCTTGGCGGCCTCGGACACCTGGCCCACGAGGAAAATCCGCGGCTGATCAGCGAAGCCATTGACCAGGCGCGGACCTGGGGACTTAGCGAATGAACGGGTGTCTGTGTAGACTGGCATTTCCGGTGGCATGTCCGGCAGAGGGCCGGATCAGGCGAAAGGTTTCAACGGAGGAAGACGCGGCCGCGACCGGCCGCAATAAGCTATGAACTATCTCACTCTTGAATCGGTTTTGTGTTACCGCGTCGACATGCGTCACTGCCGGCGGGTTTTGCGCCAGGGATCACGCTCGTTTTATGCGGCCTCCCTGCTCCTTCCGGCCTACTACCGTTCACCGGCGACCGCGTTGTATGCCTTCTGCCGCATCGCCGATGATGCGATCGATGAAGGCAGTGCGCCGGTCGAGGAAGCACTGGCGGAATTGCACGAGCGCCTGGACCGCATCTATGCCGGCCGGCCACATGCGGACCCGGTTGACCGGGAACTGACCAACGTGGTGCGGCGCTTCGACGTGCCGGACACGCTGCCCAGGGCCTTGCTCGAAGGGTTCCAATGGGACCACGACGGCCGTCGCTACGAGACCCTGTCTGACCTTTACGGTTATGCGGCACGGGTGGCCGGCACCGTTGGCGTGATGATGGCCGTGCTCATGGGCGTGCGGTCGCAGGACGCGCTGGCGCGGGCCTGTGACCTCGGTGTCGCGATGCAATTGACCAACGTGGCGCGGGACGTCGGTGAAGACGCGCGCGCCGGGCGCCTGTACCTTCCCCAGGCATGGCTGCGCGATGCGGGCATTGACCCGGACCAGTGGCTTGCCGATCCGCGCTTCACACCGGAACTGGCTGAACTGATCCAGCGTTTGCTGAATGCCGCTGACCGTCTTTACGACCGCTCCGGCGAGGGCATCGCCCAGCTGCCGGCGCGCTGCCGCCCGGGCATTTTTGCCGCCCGGGCGATCTACCGCGAGATCGGCCACGAACTCGCGCGTCGCGGCCTGGACTCGGTGAGCCAGCGTACGGTGGTCGGAACCAAGCGCAAGGTTAACCTGTTGGGCGAGGCCCTCTGGACTACCGCGAGACGCCGCAGCATCAGCAACGTTCCACCCCTGGAAGAAACCCGCTTCCTCGTGGAAGCCGCAGTCCGCAGCTAAGCGCCGCGGTCAGCGCCGCGCCAACTCCCGGGGCATCCGGAAGGGCAGCAGCGTTCTCACCCACGGTTTAACGAAACGGTCCATGGACAGGCGCTCATGGACCGTGAGCTCTCCGGGCTGTTCACCCCGCAGCAGGGTGCGCGAGTAGAACGGCGTATCCTCGTAGCTCTTTGCCCCGGCAATCCGGTGCCCGCAGCGGGGATACCGCTGCAGGGCCCAGCCGGTCCGGCGCTGGGGTTCGACCGGGTCCGCCGGCGCCGCGGACACTTCCCCCTGCTGATTCACATCGAACGCAAACAGGCGGTCGTCCCCGGACCGGCGCTGGACCTCGTAATGCAGGCGCGTCGCCCCGGGCCGCTCCGTGCGGCTCCAGTCCCAGGAATGAAACGCCTGCTCCAATGGCTCGTCGCCTGAATTCGCATCCAGGTAGGCCGCGCCATCCCAGTTCCAGTCCGGCGCATCGAGTCGAACCTGGACCCGCGCATGGGGCGACCAGGGGGTCCATAAGTGACGCCCGCGCCCGTCGAGATCGACCGCCAGGTCACAGGCCGCGCCCGGCACCACGCTGATCTCACCGCGCAGCGCCTGCGCGAACGGCGTACACCGCTCCCGAATGCGATAGTTCAAATGTTCACCGTTCCAGGAGACCGTGCTGGGACCAACTACAAACTCCCGCCCGGTTCGCCGCACACTCGCCCCCTGCCGTTCGGTCATGGCCCACCGCCCGCCGGGCCCGTACAGGGCGACGTTAATGGCGCAGTAGGACTCCGGGTCACCGGCGCGGCGCTGACGCGCGCGATAGTAATAGGGGGAGAAGACGCTGCCGACGAACAGGATGATCACTACGCCAAAACGCCCGTCGTCACTGACCGCATCCAGGTACCACCAGCGATAACCGTCCTGCGGCACGGGCAGATCAAAGGCCGGCGGCACACCCGTCCTGGCGTTGCGTGGATTTTGGTGATCGGAATTGACGGGCTGTGACATAGTGTCTATTCTACATGACAGTTGTAAATGACAACCTAGGTTAACACTCGGCCAGGAACGACATGATCGATCAGCAACGCCTCGAAAACTACCTTGGCGCCACCCTGGCCAACGCCGCCCTTGGCGATACCCCGAGAGGCCTCGCAGACGCCGTGCGTTACGCGGTATTCCCCGGCGGCGCCAGGGTCCGGCCGCGCTTGCTCCTGGCCGTGGCACTGGCCAATGGCGATGATCAACCGGAACTCACGGATGCCGCCGCAGCCGCAATAGAAATGCTGCACTGCGCTTCCCTGGTCCACGATGACCTGCCCGCTTTTGATGGCGCCTCGCTGCGCCGCGGCAAGCCGTCCGTTCACGTCACCTTTGGCCAGCCACTGGCGATCCTGGCGGGCGACGCGCTGATCGTTCACGCCTTCGAAGTCCTCGGCAAGGCCGGGGCACACTGCCCCGGGCGGCTGCCAACTCTGCTTGGCATCGTTGCCGGCGGCGTGGGCATGCCCGGCGGCATTGTCGCAGGCCAGGCCTGGGAGTGCGAAGACAATATTCATCTCAGCCAGTATCAACAGGCCAAAACCGGTGCGTTGTTTGCCGCCGCCACCATGGCAGGCGCTGCGGCTGCCGGCGCGGACCCCACCCCCTGGCGGACCCTGGGGCAGTGCATCGGCGAAGCCTACCAGGTCGCCGACGACCTGCTCGACGTCAATGGTGATGCCCGGATCGCGGGCAAGCCGGTGGGCCAGGACCGGCATCACGACCGGCCCAACGCCGTGCGCGAAATGGGCCGCGGCAAGTCCGCAGAGCGCCTGCGCGCCCTGGTTGAGGAGGCCCTTGCATCCATACCGGCCTGCCCCGGGGAAGCGCCGCTGCGCGACCTGATCGGACAGGAGTCCGAGCAATTCATGAAGCTGGCCCTGAGCCGTCCCGCAGCCGCCTGAGCGGCAGCGGCAAGCACACCTTTCCCGGCTTTCCCCATGCATTTTCCAGGCAACCGTTTCGCCAGCTGGCGCAACCGGAAACTGGCTGATCCGGCGTTCCGGCGCCGCATCCAGCGCATTCCCCTGCTGCGCTCCATGGCGCGCCGGCGCGCCCTGGCCCTGTTTGAAGCCACCGCGGGTTTCGTTAATGGCCAGGTGTTATCCGCCTGCCTTGAGCTGGGGCTTCTTGATCGCCTGGACGCCGGCCCCATGACCACGGAAGCGGTGGCGGAAGGCTTTGATCTCGACCCGGAACGCACCGCAAGGCTACTTGAAGCCGCCACGGGCCTCGGCCTGGTCGAGCGACGGGGCCGGCGTTGCTGGGGACTGGGACCGCAGGGCGCGGTACTCGTATCTGACCCGGGACTCAAGGCGATGAGCCTGCACCACCGCGCGCTGTACCAGGACCTGGCGGACACCGTCACACTGCTGCGCGACCCGCAGCACCGGACGCAGCTGGCATCACTCTGGCCTTACGCGCAGAACGACAACCCTACCGAGGTCCGGGCGGGCGAAGTGGAGGAATACACGTCGTTGATGGCCGCCTCCCAGCGGATGATCGCCGAGCAGGTCCTGGATGCCTATGACTTTTCACCGCACCGCGCCCTGCTGGACATCGGGGGTGGCAGCGGCACCTTCCTGGGCTGCGTTGGAGAGACTCACCCGGACCTGGAGCTGTCACTGTTCGACCTGCCCGGCGTCATAGAACTGGCGCGCCGGCGGGTCTCGAACGGGGAACTGCCGCCGCGGATCAGCCTGCACGGGGGAAGCTTTCATACTGACCCCTTTCCCGGGGTGCATGACGTGATCAGCCTGGTGCGCATCGTGCATGATCACGACGATGAACCCGCCCAGCACCTGCTCGCCCGGGCCTACGATGCGCTGCCGCCGGGCGGTACGCTGATCATCGCCGAGCCGATGCTGTCCGGGAAAGACGAGGGCGGCATCCTGGGCAATTATTTCCGCTTCTACCTCATGGCCATGGGCAGCGGCCGCCCCCGGACGCCGCGCGAACTCAAACGCATGCTCAAGAACGCCGGTTTCACGAAAATCAGGCGTCACCGGACCACGGTGCCGATGATCTGCAGCGTTCTCAGCGCCCAGCGCAAACAACCATAACGTAAACTTTGCTTGACATTTAATTGAGTCAGATTAAACTGACACATAGGTTAATAGTCATGCATACACCCAACACACAACGCACCCACGCAACGTCTTCGCCGGCGCAATCCCGGGCTGTTGTTTTTGACCAGCCGGGGGCGCTGTCCCTGAGGACGCTCCAGTTGCCGGAACCCGGACCTGGAGAAGTCCTTATTGACGTCAGTTGGAGTGGAATCAGCACGGGTACGGAGCGTTTGCTCTGGACCGGCGATATGCCGCCGTTTCCCGGCCTGGCCTATCCGCTGGTTCCGGGCTACGAGTCCGTGGGCGTCGTGCGCCGGACCGGTGCAGACTGCGCCCTGCAGGAAGGACAAACCGTCTTCGTGCCCGGCGCCAATTGTTACGGCGAAGTTCGCGGTCTGTTCGGCGGCACCTCGTCCTGCCTGGTGACACCGGAAGCACGTATCCGGCCCATTGACGACACGCTGGGGCAGAACGCCGCTCTGCTCGCCCTCACCGCGACTGCTTATCACGCCCTCAAGGCCAACCCCGACGGGGCTCTGCCGGGCCTGATCATCGGTCATGGCGTATTGGGACGTCTGCTGGCCCGGTTGGTTATCGCGTTGGGTGGAGCGGCGCCGATCGTATGGGAAACCAACCCGCGCCGCCGCACAGGCGCGCAGGGCTACCGGGTTACCGAACCGGGTGTTGCCGATACGGGGCCTTACGCGAGCATCGTTGATGCCAGCGGCGCCGACGGCATTGTGGATCAACTGGTGCCGCACCTCGCCCCGCGGGGTGAGGTCGTACTGGCCGGTTTTTACAGCAAGCCGGTCAGCTTCGCGTTTCCGCTGGCCTTCATGAAGGAGGCGCGGCTGCGTATCGCGGCCGAGTGGCAACCCAAAGATTTTGACGAGGTCTGCGCGCTGGCGCAGGCGAATCCCGCCCTGCTGGACGGGCTCGTTACCCATTCTCTTCCCGCAGACCGCGCACCGGAGGCCTACAGCACGGCTTTCGAAGACCCGGACTGCCTGAAGATGATACTTGATTGGACAGGAGCTTCATCGCAGTGAGTCAGACCAAGAGCAAGCAGCAACCGATTGATATTCAGCTGAAAATGCACAACCAGCTGAGAGAGGAAGCGGCCCAGGAACCGGATCCGGTTCACACGGGCGCCGCCACCAAGGAAACGCAGATTATCGCCATCTATGGTAAGGGCGGCATTGGCAAGAGCTTCACGCTCTCCAACCTGTCCTACATGATGGCCCAGCAGGGCAAAAAGGTTCTGCTCATCGGCTGTGACCCCAAGAGCGACACCACCTCCCTGCTGTTCGGCGGACGCAGCTGCCCCACGATTATCGAAACCAGCTCCCAGAAGAAGGCTGCCGGTGAGCCGGTGGAAATCGGCGATGTCTGCTTTACCCGTGACGGCGTTTACGCCATGGAACTGGGTGGACCCGAGGTCGGTCGCGGTTGCGGCGGACGCGGCATCATCCATGGCTTTGAACTCATGGAAAAACTCGGTTTTCACGACTGGGATTTCGACTACGTGCTGCTGGACTTCCTGGGCGACGTGGTATGTGGCGGCTTTGGCCTCCCGATCGCGCGCGATATGTGCCAGAAGGTCATCGTGGTCGGCTCCAACGACCTGCAGTCCCTGTACGTAGCGAATAACGTCTGCTCAGCGGTGGAGTACTTCCGCAAGCTGGGTGGCAATGTCGGCGTCGCCGGCATGGTGATCAACAAGGACGACGGAACCGGCGAGGCGCATGCCTTCGCTGAAGCGGTCGGCATTCCGGTGCTCTCCGCCATTCCCGCCGATGACGATATCCGTCGCAAGAGCGCCAACTACGAGATCGTCGGCAAGCCCGGCGGCGAGTGGGCCTCGCTGTTCGAAACGTTGGCATCCAATGTCGCGGATGCCCCGCCCCTGCACCCCACACCGCTTGACCAGGACGGCCTGCTCGGCCTTTTCGACGGGGACTCCGTGGGACGGAACGTGGTGCTGACACCGGCCAAGCTGGAAGACATGTGCCCGAGCGGCGCGCTGGAACGGCCTTCGCTGGAAGTTGTGTACGACAACGCCTGAAAAATTACGACTGGCCAGCCCTGCAACGGACTGGCCAAGAGAGACACTGACACAAGACCTATGAAAGACAGCATGATCAAAGATCCGGACAGCATCCCGCAGGACCTTGGCGAACCCAGGGAACCGGGCTGCCATTCCAAGGGTGAGATGCGCGAAGCGGCCAAGGCCGCCGGCAAATCGGAAACCCTGGATCAGTACGCGAAGGACTATCCCATGGGGCCGCATGACCAGCCCCAGTCCATGTGTCCCGCGTTCGGCTCGCTTCGCGTGGGCCTGCGTATGCGGCGCACCGCGACCATTCTTTCCGGTTCGGCCTGCTGCGTTTACGGCCTGACCTTCACCTCGCATTTCTATGGCGCGCGGCGCACCGTGGGTTACGTTCCGTTCAACTCGGAAACCCTGGTCACCGGCAAGCTGTTCGAGGATATCCGGGATGCGGTGCATGACATGGCCGACCCGGAGCAATACGACGCCATTGTGGTCACAAACCTGTGTGTCCCGACCGCTTCCGGTGTTCCGCTGCAGATGCTGCCAAAGAACATCAACGGCGTGCGGATCATCGGCATTGATGTGCCGGGCTTCGGCGTGCCAACCCACGCGGAGGCCAAGGACGTCATTGCCGGCGCCATGCTGGCCTATGCCCGGGAAGAAGCCGAGTCCGGCCCCGTGCAGGCGCCGCGCGCAGGCAAAAGCGGGAAGCCGACGGTCACCCTGCTGGGGGAAATGTTCCCTGCAGACCCGGTGATCATTGGCCAGATGCTTGACGCCATGGACCTGGCGCCCGGCCCGGTGGTTCCGACCCGCGAGTGGCGTGAACTTTACGCCGCGCTCGATTGCGCCGCAGTTGCAGCGATTCATCCTTTCTACGTCGCGAGCGTCCGGCAATTCAAGAAGGCCGGACGGGAAGTTTTCGGCTCCGCCCCTGTCGGCCTGGACGGCACCGCCGCCTGGCTGGAAAAACTCGGCGAGATCGTCGGACTGCCCGCGGCAAAAATCGCCGCTGCCAAGAACCAGTTTCTGCCGGCCATCAGCGGCGCCCTGGCGGCGTCTCCGATCAAGGGCCGCATTACCCTGTCAGGCTATGAAGGTTCGGAACTGCTGGTCGCGCGACTGCTGGTCGAGTGTGGCGCGGATGTGCCCTATGTCGGCACGGCCTGCCCCAAGACCGAATGGTCCGATCCGGACCGCGAATGGCTGGAAGAACGGGGCGTGCGGATCAACTACCGGGCCTCGCTGGAAGAGGACATCGCGGCATTCCGTGAATTCCAGCCCGACCTGGCCATCGGTACAACCCCGGTGGTGCAGGCGGCGAAGCAGGAAGCCATTCCTGCCATGTACTTCACCAATCTCATTTCAGCCCGACCGCTGATGGGACCGCCGGGACCACCGTCCCTTGCGCAGGTCATCAATGCGGCCATGGGCCAGAAAGAACGCTTTGAACACATGAAAGACTTCTTCAAAGGAGTCGGAGAGGGGCCTACCGCAGGTATTTGGCGTGACACACCGCCCGCAGCGAGTGGAGGCGCAGCCTGATGCTGGTCCTCGATCATGATCGCGCCGGCGGCTACTGGGGCGCCGTGTACGTGTTCACCGCGATCAAGGGCCTGCAGGTCGTGATCGACGGCCCCGTTGGTTGTGAAAACCTGCCGGTCACGTCCGTACTGCATTACACCGACGCCCTGCCCCCGCACGAGTTGCCCATCGTGGTAACCGGCCTGGGCGAGGAAGAGCTGGGCCAGACGGGCACCGAGGATGCGATGAAGCGCGCCCACGGCACCCTGGATCCGGACCAGCCCTCCGTGGTGGTCACCGGTTCTATCGCCGAGATGATCGGCGGCGGCGTGACCCCGGAAGGCACCGGCCTGAAACGTTTCCTGCCGCGAACCATTGACGAAGACCAGTGGCAGACGGCCGACCGCGCCATGAGCTGGCTGTGGAATGAGTTTGGCCCCCGCAAGGGCAAGGTTCCTGAGCTCAAGCCGCGCAAGGAAGGCGAAAAGCCGCGGGTCAACATCATCGGCCCGGCCTACGGTGTGTTCAATATGCCCTCCGACCTGGCTGAAATTCAACGCCTGGTGGAAGGAATCGGCGCGGAACTCAACTGCGTTTTCCCGCTGGGCATGCACCTTAACGACATCAAAGATCTCGCGAACGCCGATGTGAACATCTGCATGTACCGCGAGTTCGGGCGCCTGCTCTGCGAGAGCCTGGACCGTCCCTACCTGCAGGCCCCGATCGGCCTGGACAGCACCACGCGCTTCCTGCGTGAGCTGGGCAACTTGCTGGACCTGGATCCGGAGCCCTTCATCGAGAAGGAAAAGCACACCACGATCAAGCCCCTCTGGGACCTGTGGCGCTCGGTGACCCAGGACTTCTTTGGCACGGCCAGCTTTGCGGTAATCGCCAATGAAACCTATACACGCGGGCTGCGGCACTTCCTGGAAGACGATATGGGCATGCCCTGCACGCTCGCCGTGGAACGCTGCGCCGGCGCCAAGACCGACAATGCCGATGTTCGCAAACAGCTGCAGGAAAGCCCGCCGTTGATGGTGTTCGGCAGCTACAACGAACGCATGTACCTGGCTGAAACCGGCTCGAAAGCCATGTTTATTCCCGCTTCCTTTCCCGGCGCGGCCATACGTCGCCATACGGGTACGCCCTTCATGGGCTACAGCGGGGCAACCTACCTGGTGCAGGAGGTCTGCAACAGCCTGTTTGACGCGCTGTTCCACATCCTGCCGCTGGGCAGCGAACTCGACAAGGTCGACCAGACCCCGAGCCGCATGCACCGGGAAGTTCCCTGGGACAACGAGGCGCAGATCGAACTGGACCGGCTGGTTGCCCGCAAACCGGTGCTGGTCCGGATCTCTGCGGCCAAGCAGCTGCGCGACGCGGTAGAACGCGCCGCCCAGGCCATGGAAGCGGAACGAATCAACAAGGACCTGGTGGTTGAAGTTGCCGCCGGGCTGGGTTTTGAGCGGGCCGCCGCGTGACGCGAAGCGCTCAATTGGATAACGGTGGACACCAGGAGGTGTCCTCGAACAGGAACCGGGCGCAAGCCCGGAACGAGGAAAGCATGAATCAGACGATGGATACGATCTCGACCCGCCGGCGCGAAGAGCGCTTGAGCAGCTGGTTGATCGCGGCAACCTGCTTTGTGGTGTTGCTGCCGATCACCTTGATCGCCCGGCTGAGTGGCTGGCGCCTGCGCCCCTGGCCTCCGGGCCCGACCGGCTACGGCTCGGTCATCGCGGAGACGCGCGCCATGGCACGCAACGTTGCAGGGATCGCCCTGTCCGTCTGAGCAAAGAGCAATCGTGGTGAGGTTTTCGGACCAATCCACACCCTACCGTGCTGGGTGCGCACGGAACCGGGCCTTCGGGCCGAAACAGAGGAAGAAGAGCTATGTCTTCATCAGGTCTGTCTGACCAGGGAGCCAGAGAGTTTCATCGCTTGTTCATGATGAGCTTTATTGGCTTCACTATCATCGCGATCATCGCCCACTTTCTAGTGTGGCAATGGCGTCCTTGGTTCCCCAGTGTCGAAGGCTATGCCGCCGTCACTGATGGCCTCAACGCAGTGGCGCAAAGCGTCATGTCGCGATTGTCTTAAAAGGAGGAACGAATATGTGGCGTATATGGCAACTGTTCGACCCGCGTCGCGCGCTCGTAGCGCTTGCGGTTTTCCTGTTTACCCTCGCTTTGCTTATCCACTTCATCCTGTTGAGCACCGATCGCTTCAACTGGATCGAAGGTCCGATGGCATCGACTGTCGAGGTGACACAGACTTTGGACCGTCTCGTCTGACGACGAGTAAGTTCAAGCAACGGCGCCCTGGTTATTACCTGGGCAATAAGGAGTTGGCGGACGGGTAAGGTTCTTACCCGATCCCGTCCGCCAACTGCAACCCGGGCACAACGCCCGGGAAGATTGAATTACACCCGGGAGGGCATGACCGATGTCCATGCTGAGTTTCGAGAAAAAATACCGGGTTCGTGGCGGCACACTCGTCGGCGGGGACCTCTTTGATTTCTGGGTCGGGCCTTTCTACGTCGGCTTTTTTGGCGTGGCGGGCCTGTTTTTCACTTTATTGGGCACCGCGCTCATTCTGTGGGGTGCCGCTATGGGCGACACCTGGAATGTGTGGCGGATCAGTATCGCCCCCCCGGATTTAAGCTACGGACTGGCGCTCGCGCCCCTGGCTGAAGGCGGCCTCTGGCAGATCATTACCATCTGCGCACTGGGCTCCTTCGTCTGCTGGGCGATGCGGGAAGCCGAGATCTGCCGCAAGCTGGGGATCGGCTATCACGTACCCATCGCCTTTGGCGTGGCGATCTTTGCCTATGTCAGCCTGGTGATTATCCGGCCCGTGCTCATGGGCGCCTGGGGACATGGTTTCCCTTACGGCATCATGAGTCACCTGGACTGGGTCTCCAATACCGGCTACCAGTACCTGCACTTCCATTACAACCCGGCGCACATGATCGCGGTGAGCTTCTTCTTCACCACGGCCCTGGCGCTGTCCCTGCACGGTTCGGCCATTCTGTCAGCCGCCTGCCCGCCGGAAGGCGAGAAGGTTAAAGGCGCGGAACACGAGAACGCGTTCTTCCGGGACACAATTAATTACTCCATTGGATCCCTTGGCATTCACCGCCTGGGGCTGTTCCTGGCGCTGAGCTCCGGCTTCTGGAGCGCCATATGCATCATCATCAGCGGCCCGTTCTGGACACGCGGCTGGCCTGAATGGTGGAACTGGTGGCTCACGCTGCCGATCTGGAACTAAGAGGCGGCAATCATGGCGGAATATCAAAACATCTTTACGCAAGTCACCGTTCACGGACCGGGTGATCCCGGGATTCCCATGGAAGGCACATGGGGCAAGCGTGGTGACTACTTCATGTCCTACTGGCTCTCCAAGATCGGGGATGCCCAGGTCGGACCCATTTACCTTGGCGGCCTTGGCGTTGCATCCCTGGTGTGCGGCTTTATCGCCATCGAGATCATCGGCCTGAACATGTGGGCATCGGTGGGCTGGGACCCGGTCGAATTTGTCCGGCAACTGCCCTGGCTGGCGCTCGAGGCACCTTCGGCAGAGCAGGGACTGAACATCTTCATGCCCCTGAACGAAGGTGGCTGGTGGCTGCTGGCCGGGTTCTTCCTGACCGCATCGATCCTGCTCTGGTGGCTGCGCATGTATCGCAGGGCGCGTGCCCTCGGTATGGGCACGCATGTTGCCTGGGCCTTCGCGGCGGCAATCTGGCTGTACCTGGTGCTGGGCTTCTTCCGCCCGATCCTGATGGGCAGCTGGTCAGAGGCGGTACCTTTCGGCATCTTCCCTCACCTGGACTGGACCGCAGCCTTCTCGATTCGCTACGGCAACCTGTTCTATAACCCGTTCCACATGCTCTCCATTGCCTTCCTGTATGGATCCGCCCTGCTGTTTGCCATGCACGGCGCAACCATCCTCGCCACGGACCGCTACGGCGCCCACCGCGAGGTCGAGCAGATCATGGACCGCGGCACCGCTTCCGAGCGTGGCGCGCTGTTCTGGCGCTGGACGATGGGCTTTAACGCCACGATGGAATCCATTCACCGCTGGGGCTGGTGGTTCGCCGTACTCTGCCCGCTGACCGGGGGCATTGGCATTATCATCACGGGCACGGTGGTAGATAACTGGTACCTGTGGGGCCTGGATCACGGCCTGGTGCCGTCCTACCCCTCTACCGGCGTCGTTGACCCGGCCATGGGAGCAAACTGATGAGAACGCTCAAGAACACATCACTGGTACTGACTGCAGCCATTGGCGCGACCCTGCTGGCGGGCTGTGAACGCCCGCCGGTAGACAGCGAGCAGGTGGGTTACCGGGGCACCGCCATGGTGCAGGTGACCAACCCGCGCGACGAGGAAATCATCGTGATACCGGAAGCGGCGCCACCGGCTCCGCAAGCCGGTCCACGGGCCGGGGACATTTATCAGAATGTCCAGGTCCTGGGTGACCTCAGCGTTGCGGAGTTCACCCGGACCATGGCCGCGATCACCGAGTGGGTCTCGCCGGAGCAAGGCTGTAACTACTGCCACAATCCGCAGAACCTCGCGAGCGATGACATCTACACCAAGATTGTCTCGCGGCGGATGCTGCAGATGACGCGCGATATCAATACACAGTGGACCGACCACGTGGCCAACACCGGCGTGACCTGCTACACCTGTCACGCTGGCAACCCGGTGCCCGAGTTCATCTGGTTTGAGGATGACAGTGCAATCAACCCGCCGTATGCCGGCAACCGGATGGGGCAGAACATCGCCGCAGCTGAGGTTGGACTCGCTTCCCTGCCTTCAGATCCTTTTTCAGCGCTGCTGACGGAAGAAGACGGACCGAGCATCCGCGTGCAAAGCACGAGCTGGGAGCCGATGTCAGGCGAAGCCAACATCAAGGACACGGAATACACCTACTCGCTCATGATGCACATGTCCGGCGCGCTGGGGGTTAACTGCACCTATTGCCACAACAGCAACAACTTTGCTGGCTGGGACAACGGGCGCATTCAACGTGTCACCGCCTGGCATGGTCTGAACATGGTCCAGGACCTGAACGAGAACTACCTGATGCCGCTGGGTCCCGTATATCCGGACAACCGGCTGGGTCCTTCCGGTGATGCCCCCAAGGCCTACTGCACGACCTGCCACGCCGGTTTGCCCAAACCTCTGGGCGGCGCCCAGATGGCAGTGGATTACCCCGCTCTCAAGCCTGAGTGATCTGCTTGGTTAATCGGGGAGAACTGAAGATTGTGAGTGCGGCGGCGGTAAGCGTCGGGGAAGTGGTGTCCTGCGAGACCGAGGAGTTGATCCTGGTCGACGAGCAGGACCGGGAGGTCGGGTACAGCCCCAAGGCCGACTGCCATGACCGCGACGGCTTACTCCACCGCGCTTTTTCAGTTTTTGTATTCAATTCCAGGGGCGAAGTGCTCCTGCAACAGAGGGCCGCCGGCAAACGCCTGTGGCCCCTGTTCTGGTCAAACAGCTGTTGTTCACACCCCCGCCGCGGCGAGAGCATGGGCGAAGCGCTGCAGCGGCGACTGCAGCAGGAACTGCGCATCAGCTGTGTCGCGGAATTTCTGTACAAGTTTGAATACCAGGCCAGCTTCGGCGACCTGGGCAGTGAGCACGAGCTGTGCTCCGTGTATGCGGGGATCAGCAATGACCCGGTGCGTGCGAACGCCCTGGAGGTCAATGACTGCCGCTTCGTGGCCCCGGATGCCCTGGACCAGGAACTGAGGGAGTTTCCCGAGCGCTTTACGCCCTGGTTCAAACTTGAATGGCCACGGGTACGCGACAACTGGTCCCCCACCGATTGCACCGATACCTCGCAACGCGCGGTCAACGACAGCGGGTTTTTCGCATGAGCCGTGCTTTGCGCAAAGAGCAGGTGAACTGGGTCCATCACTGGAACGACCGCCTGTTCAGCTTTCGCACGACGCGTGATCCGGGTTTCCGCTTCCGTAACGGCCACTTTGTCATGGTCGGCCTGGAAGTAGAAGGCAAGCCCCTGCTGCGGGCCTACAGCATCGCAAGCGCGAACCACGAGGAATACCTCGAATTTTTCAGTATCAAGGTGCCGGACGGCGCCTTGACCTCACGTCTCCAGAATCTCCAGGCCGGCGACCAGGTCGTCCTGTCGCAGAAGCCGGTCGGCACCCTGGTGATTGATGACCTGCGGGACGGACAGCACCTGTACCTGTTTGCTACCGGCACCGGCCTGGCGCCCTACCTGTCCATCATCAACGATCCTGACACCTACGAGCGTTTCGAAAAGATCGTCCTGGTGCACGGTGTGCGGCATGTGTCCGACCTTGCCTACATGGACTTTATCGCCGCTGAGCTGCCGGCCAATCCCTACCTGGGCGAACTGGTCAGCAACCAGTTGCTTTATTACCCAACCGTTACGCGCGAGCCATTTACCAACCAGGGCCGCATACCGGACCTGATTCGCAGCGGCAGGATATTCGGGGACCTGGGGCTCAATTCCCTGGACCCCGCCAGGGACCGGGCAATGCTGTGCGGGAGTCCGGCCATGCTGGCGGACATGCGCGCGCTGCTGGATGAGCTGGGCTTCCAGGCCTCTCCCCAACAAGGCGTGGCCGGCGACTATGTTTTTGAAAGGGCTTTCGTGGACTGAAAGCCGGGCTGATCCGGGCGAAGTAAGCACTCCGTGCTGACCAACCGTGATGGCCCCGACCTCACGGTTTTTTGTTTTTGGCTTCGCGAAACAGCCGTGCGGCGCCCAGCTCCTGCCCTTGCAGACCATGCTCCAGAACCCGCTCATAGAATTCCCGCAGGGTCACCGTCCCGGTCTCGGGCGTGGCATCGGCCTGGTAACTCGAGGTCTCTTCATCCCAGACCAGCATGGATTCGGTCGCGTAGTAATGACCTATCCGGGCCAACTCCGCCTTGTCCGCCAGCCGTTTCGAGAGCAAACCCAGGAAAGACAGCAGCGCCGCCGCACCCCGCAGCACCCCCGGGGGCACGGATCGAAACCGGGGCGGCTTATCCAACAGCTCGAAAATCATTTCGCCCTGTTGCCGCAGTGATATCGCAGGGCCCGGGCCGCCAATGGGCAGGACCGCAGATTGCCCCCCTGGCAAATCCAGCTGATCGACAATAAACCGCGCGAGATCCTCTTCGCTGATGGGTTTGCAGCGGGTGAGCTCCCCGTCACCGAAAATAAGAAAAGGACTGCCCTGCCGGACACGCTCCACCTGGCCGGCGAGCGATTTGAAGAATGCCGTGGGGCGCACGATGCTGTAGGCGATGCCCGAGCCGGCCAGTGCGTCCTCGAAGGCCAGCTTGGCCCTTTGAAAGGCCAGGCGGGGCTTCTGCACACAGATTGCCGAGAGCAACACGAAACGCTGCACCCGGTGATCTTTTGCCAGGGCGAGAAGATTCTGGTTGGCGTCATGATCTACCAGCCATGCATCTGCGGCGACGCCGCTGCGGGAAGCGATACAGGAGATCACTGCCGCAAAGGACTCGCCTTCCAGGGCGGCGTTCAATCCCGGCCGGTCGGTCAGCTCAACTTCCAGCACCTGGCAGCCGTCCAGTTGCGCGCCGCTGCCGGGGCGGACCAGGGCCAGCACCTGGTAGCCCCGGGACACCAGTTCCGCTGCGACAACGCGTCCGATGTAGCCGGTCGCGCCCGCCAGGAGCACCCTGCTGACGGTGGCGCTAAGCATCTGTTTCATCGCAAATTGACGTCATTTACTGCACGATTCCTTCATAATCCGGTGATAAGGTTTGCGGCTCGCAGACTGATAAAATAATCGGGAGCAGAATCAGGTTTCGCGCCGGAGGGAAGCATGAGCGACCAAGCACTGACCAAGAACGTGTCCCTCGGGGAGATCTTCTCCTATTTCTTCAAAATCCTGGGGCCCGAGCGTAACTACTATACGCTGGCGATCGTCTACGGCGTAGGCATCAGCATCCTCGCCCTGGGCTTGCCCATTTCCGTGCAGATGCTGGTCAACACGGTGGCCCACACCGGGCTGACCACGCCGCTGTTTGTCCTGACCGGAACGCTGTTTGTCCTGCTCCTTGGCGCAGGCCTGCTCAACGCGCTGCGCATCCACCTGATGGACCTGTTCCAGCGGCGCTTCTACGCGCGCATGGTGTCATCAATTGCGCTGCGTTCCGTGTACGCGCTCAACCCGTTTTTCCAGGACTACAACAAGGGCACCCTGTTCAACCGCTATTTCGACATCCTGATTGTCCAGAAAACCGTTCCGAACCTGCTCGTCGGCGGCTTTGCCATCATCCTGCAAGCCGCGGTGGGGTTCACCCTGACCTCGCTGTATCACCCCCTGTTCCTGGCCTTTAACCTGGTCGTGATCCTGATGATCTGGCTGATCTGGCTGATCTGGGGCGGCCGGGCCATCCGCAGCGCCGTGGAAGTGTCGCACAAAAAACACGCCGCCGCCGCGTGGATCGAAGGGCTCGGGCGCATCCAACGGCTTCTTCAAATCGGAGCACCACATTGCCGAGGCCCTGCGGCGCACGGACGAGGTTACCAAGAACTATATCGACAAGCACCAGAAGCACTTCCGGCATCATTTCGCCCAGACGCTCTGCTTTATCGCCCTGTACGCGGTTGCCAGCGCCGGCCTGCTGGGCCTCGGCGGCTGGCTGGTCATTAACGGCCAGCTCTCCCTGGGTCAGCTGGTTGCCGCGGAACTGGTGTTGTCCGCGGTGTTCTTCGGACTGTCCCAGCTCGGCACCTACCTGGCCTACTTTTACGAACTGTGCGCCGCGCTGGAGGAACTCTCCCTGTTTGACGACATTGAGCAGGATGAACCGCTCAGCGAACCCGCTGGTCCTGGACGGGGATGCCTCCCTGGAGTTTGTCCAGGTCCGCGGGGATGCGCGCGGCCAGCCCCTGGACCTGACCTTCAGCATTCCCAGCGGCGCCCGCGTGATGGGGGTAGCGACAACCCACGCGATCCAGCGGGCGGTAACCAACCTGCTCAAGCGGCACGAACGCCCCAACGGTGGTTTCGTCTCGCTCGGCGGACAGGACATCATGGCCGTTCCCGCTCACGAGCTGCGCCAGGAGGTCATCGTTCTCGACCGGCCCAATGCGACGGAAATGACCATCCGTGAATACCTGAACCTGAGCACGGAAGGCGTCTCAACGCGGCGCATCCTGGATATTCTGCGCACCGTTGGACTGGAAGCGCCGATTGCACAGCTCGAAGACGGCCTGGACACGCGTGTTGCCGCCACCGGCTGGCCGCTGACCATCACCGAGACCATGCAGCTCAAGCTGGCTGCGGCGATCCTGGCCAAGCCGAAGGTCCTGGTACTGGGCCAGCTTTACGACTCCATGCTGACCCGCCAGCTGCGCGAGTCCCTGGACCGGCTGCAAGAGGAATCAGAGACCACGATCATCGACTTCTCCAGCCGTTACCGGGACGTCGGGTACGACCTGTTCCTGCACCTGGACCTTGGCCAGCAGCGGATTTTTGAGAGCTTCGATGACATGTGCAATGCCACCGATGGCGAACCCTGTGAGGGTGACAGCGAGTCACCACGGGCCAGCCGCTTGTTGCCGGCGCTGTAGGGAGACTGACATGCCGTTACAGCCCCAGGACATCGAACAATTTCATACCCTGCACCGGCTTCGCGTGCCGCGGGTGATGCGCGTCCATCGGACTGATCATTGTTATCGGCTCGATCGCCGTCGCCCTGTTTCTCACATTTACCCCCTGGGTACAGACCACCAACGGTTTCGGGGGCGTAACAGCCCTGAACCCGAACGACCGGCTGCAGGAAATCAACGCGCTGGTACCCGGGCGTATTCAGGAGTGGTACGTTCGCGATGGCAGTCACGTTGCGGTCGGCGACCCGATCGTGCGGATTGTCGACAACGATCCCCAGTTGATCGAACGACTGAACGCGGAGCGGGCCCAGGTCCTGGCCAAGCTCAATGCGGCGGAAACCGCGGAGGAGACCGCCATGATCGACATGAACCGCATGCGCGAACTGTTCGATCAGGGCCTGGCTTCCCAGCGGGAATACGAACAGGCGCGGATCCGGGTTGAAGAGCTGCGCTCCCGCGTGGCGGAGGCGGCGGCTGAGCTGACCCGTATGGAAGTGAACCTGTCGCGCCAATCCTCGCAGATCGTAAGGGCACCGCGGGACGGCGTGATCTCCCAGCTTAACGCGGGTGACTCGGCGACCTTCGTGAACGCCGGCGATGTGCTGGCGAGCTTCGTCCCCGACAACGTGGGTCGCGCCGTGGAGCTTTTTATCGATGGCCGGGACGTAGCGCTGATTCAGCCCGGGGCGCCGGTTCGCCTGCAGTTTGAAGGCTGGCCCATGGTCCAGTTCAGTGGCTGGCCCAACCTGGCCGTGGGCACCTTTGCCGGCGACGGTGTACGCCGTGGACCCCTCCGCCCAGGCCAACGGCCGGTTCCGGATCCTGATCACCGAGGACGAAACCGCTGAGCACCCCTGGCCGGACGAACGTTTCGTGCGTTTCGGCTCCAGCGCACGCGGCTGGGTATTGCTCGATACGGTGCCGGTCGGCTTTGAAATCTGGCGCCAAATGAACAACTTTCCGCCGCAGCTCCCCACCGGCGACGCGGGCAGCGGCCAGGCCGGGCCATGATGACCCGGGGGTGGCGCGCCGCTCTCGTGACGTTGCTGGCGACGGCCTGGGCGCACCTGGCGCACGCGCAACCACAGGCGCCTTCTGACGACCCTCTGCTACCGGCAGAGGTCCTGGCGTCTTCCGAGCGGCACTTTCCAAAGATTCTCGCCAGCCTGGCCGAGCTGCGCGGCGCCGCCGGCAGGGTGCTGGAGGCGGAGGGCGCCTTTGACCTGGTGTTTGATGCGGAAGGATTCAGCCGCGTTGCCGGGTTCTATGACGGAACCGCGCTGGGCGGCGGTGCAAAGCAGCGGCTGCCGGGCATGGGCGCAGAACTCTACGGCGGCTATGAGATTTCTGACGGCACTTTCCCGACTTACGAAGACCAGTACTACACGAATACCGGGGGTACGCTGAAGGTCGGCGCACTGTTCAACCTGTTGCGCAACCGGCAGACGGACAGCGAGCGCATCGGCCTGCAGGATGCGCAGGTTCGCCGCGAAGCCGCCGAACTCGATGTGCTGCTGACCAAGATCGGCGTCCAGCAGCAAGCCCTGATCGCCTACTGGCGCTGGGTTGCGCTTGGCCGACAGGTCAACGTTTATGCTGATTTGCTGCGCATCGCCACCGAGCGCCAGGTGGGACTGATCGAACAGGTCAGGCGCGGCGCCGTTGCGGAAATCTTTCTCACGGAGAACCAGCAGAACATCACCCGGCGCCAGGTGCTGGTCACTGCATCGCGGCGCGACCTGATGAAGGCGGGCAACGCCCTGTCCTTCTATTTTCGCGGTGACGACGGCCGCCCGCTGGTACCCGGCATCAGCCGGCTTCCCTCCCCGCAACAGCTGGGCCCGGCAAATGACCCGTCGGTCCTGCCCGACGCGGCCACCGCCAACGCCCTGGAGCGGCGGCCGGAGCTTGATCTGCTGAGGACCACGATGATCCAGGTCCAAAATGACATCGCGCTGGCGGAAAACGAACTGCAGCCCCGCCTGGATTTCGGCGTCGAGCTCAAGCAGGGCTTTGGCAGTGTCGGCGACGGCGGCCCGTCGCGGCCGGGTACGGATGCGATCGTGGGCTTCACTTTTTCAGTGCCCCTGCAACAGCGCAGCGCCCGGGGACGACTGGCGGCAGCGCAGGCCGAGCTGCAGGCGGCCGCCTACGAACAACAGCTCAGGGAAGACCAGATAGAGCTCGAGGTCCGCAATATCCTGCTGGAACTGGCCTTCGCCAGGCAGCTGCAGCAGCTGGCGGAGATTGATGTGCAGCAGTCCGACACCATGCGGGATTCAGAAAAACGCCGCTTTGAAAGCGGGGCGAGTGACTTCTTCCTGGTCAACCTGCGCGAAGAAACCGCGGCGAATGCCCGGATCACCCTGCTCGAAGCGGAGCTGCAGACCCGCATCGCGCGAGCCGACTACGATGCGGCGGTGGTGGATTTCACGCGGCTCGGTATCACGCCCATATACCAGGACCAGGATCCCTACGTCGGCCGCTAGCCGGAACCCGACACGCAGGATCACGGGGTTGGCGCAAAGGCGGCGCTGGCCATATGATTAGGGTCTTACTCCGACAGCAAGGAACACGTCATGGGATTCTTCGATTCGATCAAGAGCGCGCTGGGTGGCAAGAATGACAGCACCGAGGCCGTCAAGGGGCCCAGCCTGGTACTGAAAGAGGCAGGTATCGATCCCTCCGGCCTGGATTTCAAGTTTGGCGCCGACGGTTCAGTGACCGTTGCCGGCCAGGTCAGTGACGCGGCAACCCGGGACCGGATCGGCGAATTGATCGGCGACATCCCGCAGGTGAAGTCGGTCAACAATCAGCTTAAGGTCGGTGCGCCCGAAGTGGTCACGCCGGAACCCAAGCCGGAATCTGAACCGCCGGCTGCAGCAACACCCGCTGCGTCGGAGCCGGCTCCGGAACAACAGGCCGATGCGCCACTGGAAACCTACACGGTCAAACCGGGCGACAGCCTGTGGAAGATTGCGGAGGCCCATTACGGTAACGGCAACAAGTACCACGCCATTTTCGAGGCAAACCGGGACATTCTGGACAATCCGGACCTGATCAAGCCCGGCCAGGTGCTGAAGATCCCGGCAAAGTAAAAACCCCCGGCGGGGGCTTGGCGGGGAGCGCTACTCGGCGGCTGACGCCTGCCGGGCCCTCTGCCGGCAGCGGCGGAGAATTTCGAGCTGACCCTCAAGGGTCAGCCGGGTCCACAACATGATTTCGTTCCTGGTGCGGTGACAGCCCTTGCACACGCCCGCCTCGTCCAGCGTGCAGCATTGGACACAAGGTGATTTCGCTTGCGGGGGTTGTACGTCGGGCATTTGGATAGGATGCACCGGCAGCCGCCACGGTTCAAGCAAATCCCGCCGGTCTTCGGACCGTAAACCCTCTTTCCTACTCCCGCAGGCACGCACCGCGCCGCTGCGATATGCTAGGCGCAAACCGGTTTACAAGCACAAAAACAACCATGCAACATCACCGTGTTGATGCCCGCTCCGTGATCTTTTCTCTGCTGCTGATCTTGCCAGCCGCCGGCCTGCATGGCGCGGAGACCGATACGCCCACATCGGTGGAGGAAGCCGGCGCGATCGAAGAAGTTATTGTGACCGCCCGGCGTCGCGAGGAAAGCGTCCAGGATGTGCCCATTTCCATCAGCGCACTGTCCGGCCCGGACCTGCGCCTGCAACAGATTTACCGTGCGGACCAATTGACCACGATTGTGCCCAACCTTGAATTTGATGCCACCGCCCCTTCCTCCGGCTCCAGCTCGGTTGGACAGATTTTTATTCGCGGCGTAGGTCAGACCGATTTCACCCCGGTAACCGATCCGGGCGTGGCAATCTACCTGGACGGCATCTACCTGGCCCGGGCGCCGGGCAACGTGCTTGACCTGGTCAACGTGGAGCGCATCGAGATCCTGCGCGGCCCCCAGGGCACCCTGTTCGGAAGAAACGCCATTGGCGGCGCGATCAGTATTCACACGCGGCGTCCCGACACCGGCTGGACCGGTGGAACCCTGGAGCTGCGCGTCGGCACCGATAGCCTGCGGGAACTGACCTTCAACTGGAACCAGGCGATCAACGCCGACTATGCCGCCAACGCAACGCTCTACCGCGAACTCCAGGACGGCTATGTCACCCGCGTAACCGACGGGATCAAAACCGGCGACCGCGACCGCTGGGGCTTTCGTGCGGCCCTCGACGGGCAGCTCACACCCGACCTGGAAATGTTCCTCGTGGCCGACATGACCGTCATTGATGAAAACGGCGCACCGGTCGTCAACGGGGGCCTTAACGACCGCCAGCCGTTTGGCAACTTTGGCAACGGCCTCCTGGCGAGCTGTGCAGCGGTCAACATCAACCCGGTGTTCGACGCGACGCCCGGCAGCGGCCCGCCCTCCTTTCCCCCGCCGGGGGTGCCGGTGCTTGGCGCGCCGGGTTGCTATGACCCGGACACGGTGCCGGGCCCCTACGTCTCCGAGGGCACCTACCCGGTCGCTTCCAGGCTGGACAACGGGGGCGTTGCGCTGACGCTGAACTGGGATATCAACAGCACCTTCACCCTGGTATCCACCAGCGGCTGGCGGACCATGAATATGTTCTCATCCAGGGACGGGGACAACACGCCGGCGAATATTTTTGCGACCCGGGACGACTACGAGCATGAACAGCTCAGCCAGGAGTTCCAGCTGCGCTTCGATGCGGGCGCTTCACTGCAGGGCGTGCTCGGCCTGTTTTACTTTGATGAGGACGGTTTCGACAAGGTTGATGTGACCGTGCCGGGCGGGGCGCTGCGCAGCGGCGGCTTCTACCATAACCAGTCCTGGGCCGTTTTTGCCCATGCGGCCCATGACATCGGTGATCAGCTGACGCTCTCCATGGGCATCCGTCATACCGAGGACCGCAAAACCTTTACCCCGGATCAATATGTCCAGGGCGACGCCTCCATGGGCGGGGTGCCCGGCTTCTTCCCGCCGACCTGGCCGCTGCTCGCCGGGCAGTACCTCGGACCCACCGGGCCGCTGCCTGCCGGCACCCGCATCCTGGCTTTCCAGGACAATGATGCGAATTTTGACCACACGGACTTCAACATCGACCTCACCTGGCACTTCAGCGACAGCGCCATGGCCTACCTGACCTACTCAACGGGCTACAAAAGCGGCGGCTTCGACCAGCGCTTTGTGGGCCCCACCGAGGACGGCAAGCCCAGCACCTTTGACCCGGAAACGCTGGCCAACCTGGAGTTCGGTCTCAAGGGCAACAGCCTGGCCGGACGGCTGATCTGGAGCCTGGCGATTTTTGATGCCAATTACGATGACCTGCAAATCATTGTCCGGGAGTCCTTCAACCCCTTGACGGTGAATGCGGGCAAGGCGCACATCCGGGGCGCGGAACTGGAAGCGGACTGGCTGGTTAACGAACAATGGACGCTGCGCTTCAACGGCGCCCTGCTGAAAACCGGCTACGATGAATTGTCCGATGCCGCGCAGGCTTCCGGGGTTCGCCTGGGCAACGTCCTGGTCAATGCGCCGCGCTGGAGCACAAGCCTCGGCGTGATCTACACCCACGAGCTGGCCAACGGCGGGACCCTGTCGCCACGGCTGGACTGGTCATGGCAGGACAGCCAGTTCAACGACGCGGTGAATTCGCCGCAGATTCGCCAGGACCCCTATCATTTGCTCAACCTGGCGCTGGCCTGGGACCTGGCGGGCGAGCGCTGGCAGATCCTGGCCGGGGTCCGTAACCTGCTCGATGAACTCATCCTGACCACCGGCAACTCCGCCTTTGACACTTCCGCCGCCTATGTTGAGCAGGTATTTACCAGGCAGCGGGAATGGCAGGCCAGCATACGCTACGCTTTCTAGCCAATGACTCAAAAACTCGACAACAGTTTTGGCAGGGAGACCGTGTCACCAGCGGAGCGTCAACGACGCATCCGCACGCTGTTCGATGATGTTGCGGGTCGCTACGACCTGATGAACGACATCATGAGCTTCGGTATTCACCGCCTGTGGAAGCGACGGTTCGTGCGGGGTCTTCCCGAACGGGGTCTGTTTGTTGACCTGGCCGGTGGCACCGGGGACGTGGCATCGCTGGCTGCCCGCACGGCCGGGCGACAGGTCGTGGTCTGCGACCCCAGCCTGGAGATGATGCGGGTCGGCAAGGCCGATGCGGACCGGGGGCCAATCGCCTGGGTGGCCGGGGAAGGTGAGCGACTGCCCTTCGCCGATGGAACCGTTACCGCGCTCACCGTGGCCTTCGGGCTCCGAAATGTCACCCACCTGGACCAGGCGCTGAGCGAGGCTTACCGGGTGCTGGCGCCCGGCGGACGCTTCGCCTGCCTGGAATTCTCCCGTCCGCTCGCGGGGTTCAGGCCGTTCTACGATCTTTACTCTTACCTGGTGATTCCACGCCTCGGCGCCTGGGTCGCCGGGGAACCGGCGGCCTACCAGTACCTGGTGGAATCAATCCGTCGTTTTCCGCCGCAAGAAGCGTTCGCAGCGATGCTGGAAAGCGCCGGGTTTGCGGACGTCCGATATCGCAACCTGTCACTGGGTATCGCCTGCATTCACACGGGGACCCGCGCGCCCGCTGTTCCGGATGCGCGCGGCGCAGCAAGCTGACCACCATGACCATGACACCACCGATGATCCGATCGCGCATTCCGACTCTGGCCGCGCCGTTATGAGCAGCGCACCCGGGCAAGAGGTCGCGGGGGCCCGGCTGGGGCTGAGACTTGGCTGGATGGGTGTGCGACCCCAAACGTTGTCGCTCGCGCTGGCCCCGGTGATTGTCGGCAGCGCCCTGGCGTGGAGCGAGGGCGTGATGCCTGACTGGCTGATACTTGCCACAACGCTGCTGGCCGCCGCCCTGATCCAGGCCGGCACCAACCTGTTTAACGATGCGGCGGATGCCGAGCGGGGCAATGACGGACCCGGCCGGGCCGGCCCGACCCGCCTCACCGGTTCCGGCCTGGCGGATGCCGGGGCAGTCAAACGGGCCGCCTGGCTCACATTCCTTGCCGCCCTGGTACTGGGCCTGCTGCTGGTCTGGAAAGGCGGCTGGCCAATCATGATCATCGGCCTGACCGGCCTGCTTACCGGCTGGGCCTATTCACGCGGACCGCTGCCGCTGTCCTACACGCCCTGCGGGGAGGTGTTCGTGCTGGTGTTTTTCGGCATCGCCGCAGTGCTTGGCAGCTACCTGCTCCAGGGCGGAAGCTTACCGCTGGTGACCGTGGTGCCGGGCCTGGCGCTTGGCTTGCCGGCCGCTGCGGTCCTGCTGATCAACAACTACCGGGATGCGCGTGCCGACCGTGAGGCCGGGCGCCGGACCCTGGCGCTGCTGCTCGGAAAACCCGCCAGCCGCTGGCTGAACACGGCCCTGCTGCTGGCGCCATTTCCCATGCTTGTACTGGAGCCGGGCGGAGCGCTGATGGCCCCGTGCTGGCTGAGCCTGCCCCTCGCCGGCTGGCTCAGCGTGCGGCTGTTTGCCTCCCTGGACGCCGCTGAACTCAACCGGCAGATGCGCTGGACCGTCCTGTTTCATGCATTGCTGGGCGTGCTGCTGGCCGCCGGCCTCTTTGCGGGTGACCTGGTGCATTTCCTGACGCCATGATCGAAACACTGTTGCCACTGGCCCTGGCCTTGATCATGTTCAGCCTGGGCCTGGGCCTTGAACTCAGGCGGTTCACCGAGGTTTTGCTGCGCCCGGGCATCCTGCTTGCCGGGCTGGTGGCCCAGGTGATCGTGTTGCCGCTGGTCGCGCTCGCGGTAGGCACGCTGCTGCCCCTGGAGCCGATGCAGGCAGCCGGCCTGATGATCCTGGCCGCCTGCCCCGGAGGCGCAACGGCCGGTTTGCTGACGCGGCTGGCCGGTGGTGAGACTGCACTGAGCATTACGCTGTCGGTGCTGACCGGGGCGCTGGCCTTCCTGACCGTGCCGCTGGTGGTTGGCGCCGGACTGGGGCATTTTCTCGGCGCGTCTTATTCCCTGTCCCTGCCCTTCATGCAAATCACTGTCAGCCTGGTGCTGGTGACTCTACTCCCGGTCAGCCTTGGCGTCTGGCTGCGGGAAAGCCGGCGCTGCCCGCCGCGACTCGAAACATTCTTTCACCGCCTGGCCACCGTGTTGTTTCTGTTGATGGTGACCTACACGTTTGCCAGGCACTGGGGGGCGATTACCGCCGCGCTGCCCACCCTGGGCGCCGCCTGCCTGTTGCTGAACGTGCTGGGTATGGGCAGCGGTCTGCTCATCGGGGCACTGGCCAGGGCCGACCAACCCGCACGACTGGCCCTGGCCATGGAATGCGGCATTCAGAACGCAGCCCTGGGCATGACCCTTGCGCTGAGCGTGATCGGCGAACCGCTGCTCGCCGCCGCCAGCGTGACCTACGCGCTGCTGATGAACATCACGGCGCTCGCCGTTATCAGTCTTCGTCAAACTCGACTGCGGAAACACACCCACGGCTGAGTTTCCTGCCGCTTCCTCGCGAGAACTTGACGCGCGTCAAATTTGATCCGCTTTTCCCCGTGTAAGGTGTCCCAAAAGTGGAGAAAAACATGCGTATAGCCCTCGTACACCCCAACTATCACTCCGGCGGCGCCGAGATCGCCGGCAACTGGCCCCCGGCCTGGGCGGCCTATCTTGCCGGCCCGCTGAAGAAGGCCGGTTACACGGACATTCACTTTATCGATGCGATGACCAACAACATCGAGGATGAGGAACTGGCCAGGAGGCTGGTCGAAATCCAGCCGGATATCGTTGGCGTGACCGCCATTACCCCGTCCATTTACAAGGCTGAGAAGGTTGCCGCCATCGCCCGCGAGCACGTGCCGCAGGCAATCACAGTCATGGGCGGGATCCATGCCACCTTCATGTACCAGCAGGTCCTCGCGGAGGCGCCGGAACTGGATGTGATCGTGCGCGGCGAGGGTGAGGAGATTCTGCTTAACCTGGTCCGCGCCATTGACGAGGGACGCTGGCCGGACGACAAGGCCTCCATTGAGGGCATCGCCTACCGGGAAGGCTCGGAAATCATTGCCAACAAGGCGGCGCCGACGGTCAAGGACCTGGACTCCCTGGAGCCTGACTGGTCCCTGCTGGAATGGGAAAAGTACATCTACGTGCCGCTCAACAAGCGGGTGGCCATTCCGAACATGGCCCGCGGCTGCCCCTTCACCTGTTCCTTCTGCTCGCAGTGGAAGTTCTGGCGCGATTACCGCATCCGGGACCCCAAGAAGGTCGTGGATGAGATCGAGAAACTGGTGAACGAGCACGATGTGGGCTTTTTCATCCTCGCCGACGAGGAGCCCACCATCCACCGTAAGAAATTCATCGCCTTCTGCGAGGAGCTCATCGCCCGTGGGCTGCCCGAACGCGTTCAGTGGGGCATCAATACACGCGTCACCGACATCATGCGCGACGAAAAGCTGCTGCCGCTGTATCGCAAGGCCGGGCTGGTGCACGTCTCCCTGGGCACCGAGGCTGCAGCCCAGATGAAACTCGACCTGTTCAACAAGGAAACGCGGGTGGACGAGAACCGCCGTGCGATCCAGTTGCTGCGCGAGGCGGATATCTTCGTGGAGGCGCAGTTCATCGTCGGCCTGGAGAACGAAACGGCGGAAACGCTCGAGGAAACCTACCGCATGGCCTGGGACTGGCAGCCGGACCTGGCCAACTGGGCCATGTACACGCCCTGGCCGTTTACGCCCCTGTTCAAGGAACTGGGCGACAAGGTCGAAGTGTTCGACTTTGAAAAGTACAACTTCGTGACCCCCATCATGAAGCCGGAGGCCATGGATCGCGCGGAACTGCTCGACCGGGTGATGAACAACTACCGGCGCTTCTACATGAAGAAGGCCCTGTTCCACTACCCCTGGCGGGGCAGCGGCTACCGGAGGCGCTATCTGCTCGGTTGCCTGAAGGCCTTCGCCAAGGCCGGATTCCAGCGCAAGTTCTACGATCTGGGCAAGGTCAATTACTGGGGGCCGCAGTCCAAGAAAAACGTCGATTTCAAGTTTGACCGGTCCCGGCAGCGCGCCTACCAGGCAGCGGATGACTGGGAGTCCAGCAAGGAGCGGGCCGACCGCAAGCGCCTGGAAAAAGCCGGCGACACGCTTGAAATTCGCGTGTGCGGCGGTGGCCGCGAGCAACTGGCGGAAAATCGTGTCCCAGAGGAGACCGGCGCCTGACACGCCGGCGCCGGCACAATGACAGGCATGAGCCAGGTTCTCGTACAACGTAGCGCCACCCTCGCGCGGCGGGAAGCTGGGGTTGTCGGCCCCAACGCGGTCCTGCAGCTCCTCAAGCCCTTGCGGGAACACGCGGGCAAGGCAGGCATGGAGGCAGTATTCAGGCGGGCCAGCGTTATCCAGTACCTTGCTCGTCCGCCGCTGGCCATGGTGCCCGAAGAGCACGCCCTCAGGTTGTTCGAAGCGGTGTGCAGCGAACTGCCCGAATCGCTGGCGCGCGAGGTGCTGACCGACGCGGGACGCGGAACCGCCGATTACGTGATTGCCAACCGGATCCCGGCACCGGCCCGGGCTGTGTTGCGCGTGCTGCCGGCGCCCCTGGCAGCGCCCATACTGCGCCGGGCCATTGAAAGCCATGCGTGGACTTTTGCCGGCTCCGGACAGTGCAAAACCTCCGGTATCAGACTGGTGAGCCTGGAGATCACGGATAACCCGCTGGCCACGCCGGGTTGTCCCTGGCACAGCGCCGTTATCCTGACCATGTTTCGCAAGCTGGTAGACCGCTCCATCAAACTGGAGCACACGCACTGCTGCGCGAAGGGTGATGAGATGTGCCGGTTTGAGTTGCGCCCGTCCTGATCGACGGGCTCAACCGGCTTCAGGCAGCACGTGGCCGGGCAACCAGGTAGACCACCAGCGACACGGTGCTGCTGATCAGCATGCCCCACAGCATGTCCGTCCACACCAGGTGCCAGGTCCAGTCCTTGAACATGGCGTAGTTGGTCAGCGCATAGGTGCCGTAGCCAAACAGTCCCACGAGAGCGCCGTTGCCCAGGGCGAGCTTTGCTGATCCCTCCCTGAGCGCCGGGCGCGCCGCCAGCAACACCAGCCCACCCACGTACAGCAGGTAAAAAGCAACAGCGGGGACTAACCGTGGATCTTCAATGATCAGCGGACCCAGCGCGGCGTGGTAGGCATCCACAACCACCAGGGTAATCCATACGATATCGATCAGGAAAAAGGCCAACAGCCCGGCCAGGTAGGCGATAAACAGTCTCATGCGCGCAGCGTAGCGGCCCGGGTGTGAAGGACCTGCTAAGCGCGGCAACAGCCGTCGGAAACCGGGGTCAGAGCCTGTCCAGTTCCTCGAGCAATTCAATGGCCAGTGCGGCGCCCTGCATATTGACGCCCAGGTCACGGATCAGGCGGGTCGCAATCTGCGCCCGCACCAGGGCCTCGCCGTGAAAACGCGCCGTCTTGCCCGACTCATCAGGGTCGATGATGCCGTGCTCGATCATTTCCACCACCAGGGTCTGGCGCGCCCCGCAGGCGCGGCAGAATTCATCCAGGGTGAATCGAACGGATCGATCCAGGGTGACCATTGCCATCACTTCATCGGAGCGGCTCATGCCTTCACCCCCTCGCGAATACGCGGATTAAAACCTTCTTTTTCTTTCAACTGCTCGTACAGGGCCCGGACGGCCTCATCCGGTTTGACTGGTGTGACGATACGCAGTTCCACAAACTGGTCACCCGGCGTCTTGCCGGGCAGGCCCCGGCCTTTCAGACGCAGCCGCTGCCCGCTGTTCGAACCGGCGGGAATCTTGAGGTCAACGGTGCCGCCCAGGGTAGGCACGGAGACCGTGGTGCCAAGCACTGCTTCCCATGGCGCAAGCTCCAGCCTGGACCGAATGTTGCTTCCGTCCACTTCGAACAGTGGATGGGGTGCGAAATCTATCTGCAGGTAAAGATCGCCGGGTCGCGCGCCCTCGCCATATCCCGGCCCGCCCTGCCCTTCCAGGCGGATCCGCTGGCCGGCCTTCACGCCCTTGGGAATTCGCACATTCAGTGTCTTCTGCTTGCGCCGCGGCCTGCCATCCGCCCCCACCTCGCTGGTGTCGAAAGAGATTTGTCGCTTGGCCCCCGCGAAAGCGTCCTCAAGCGCCACCGTGATGCGCGCCGTTACGTCCTCGCCATCCATGCGTGCGCTGCGCCGGCCAGAGCTGAATCCACCGGCCGGCCGGCGGCCGCCGCCGAAAATCTCCTCGAAGAAATCACTGAAGGCCTCGGAACTGTCGAAACCCTGGCCGTAGCCCTGCGAACCATCCCAGCCGGGCGGCGGGCGGAAATCCTGGCCGTGTGCATAGCCCTGGCCGAGCTGGTCGTAGGCGGCGCGCTTTTCCGGATCTTTCAGGGTCTCGTAAGCCTCGCCCACTTCCTTGAAGCGCGCTTCGGCATCGGACTCCTTGCTGACATCCGGGTGATACTTGCGGGCCAGTTTGCGGTAGGCGCGCTTGATGTCCTCGGCCGTGGCCTTGCGGTCCACGCCAAGCACCTCGTAGTAGTCTTTGAACTTCATGCGATTTCCTGCTGCTGCATGTTGACCTCGCGGAATGCCGCGTTTCCAGGATTCAAGTTTAACCCAAGGGCAGCAATCACAAGACGCCCCGAGGCCATTCTGTGCGCCGGAGGTGCGCTTGATCATCAACTACCCGTATGATTCGTAGCTGAAGTGAACCAGGCAATGAACCAGGGCGTTGATCGTGCAGTCATCATGAAACATGACCGTTTTCCAGGCCGGCTTTCAGCAAACCTTACCCAGCGACAAGCTGCGCGTCGTATCGGATCATTGAAATTACTGGTCATGCTGAGCGGTTTTCTGTTTCTGGCCCATGCCAGCGCACAGGAGAAAAAAGAGGAAACCATTGTCAACGCCGTTCTTGGCCCGGCGATGTCCCATACGCCTTACATCAATGAGCTGCTGATGGAGCGGAATATCCCGTTGCTGGGCGGGCACTGGGGGCTGGAGCTTTACATTGACGGCCCACTGAACGGCGAACCGCCAGGCGCGAAATGGGTGGTCCGGAAAGCGCGATTCGGCTACTACCGGGACCTGAAGCGTAACTGGCGCTTGAAGTTGACGGCGAATTACATCGAGGGCGGTGGACTGGAAATCGGTAACAGCGCCCTGCTCTACACCGGCTGGGACCGGACGTTGCTGGAGATCGGGGTCAGTGACCCGTATTTCGGCCTGGAATCTCCCAGCCAGTCCTCCGGACTGACCTTTATGGAAGAAGCGCTCCCCATCGAGGCGATCGCCGACGATCGAAGCGCTTCGGTTTCGATCTTGCGGCGCGACCCGGACCGGATTCTGAACGCCGCCCTGGTGCTGTTTAATGTGACCCAGGACAATCTGCGCGAGCAAGGCCAGGGCATTATCGGCCGCTATGTCAAAGCACCCCTGCAGGCGACCGACGGCAAATTCACGCACCTCGGCGCCTCGTTCTCCTATCGATGGAATGCCAGCGGCGGCAGCACCCAGTTTCGCACACGGCCGGAAATTCACACGATCAATGACTTTTACGTCGACACGGGGGAAATCGCCGGCGCCAGCGAAATTACCCGCCTTGGCGTTTCCGCTGCCCAGGTCAATGGCCGCTTCAGCTGGCAATCGGAACTGATCGGAACGCGCGTTGCAAGAAGCGGGGAGCCCGACGTGGACTTTCACGGCGCCTATTTCTTTGTCAGCTGGTTTCTTACCAACGACCATAGAAATTACGACTTCGGCGCCGGCAAATTCAATTACGTGCAAGTCAGCGAGCCGGTGCTGAACGGGGGCATAGGCGCCTTTGAACTCGCCGCCCGGGTCAGCCACGTCAACCTCAGTGACAAGGACATTAACGGCGGCAAGGAATCCAATATTTCGCTTGGCTTTAACTGGTACCTGAACAGCCAGTTTCGCCTGATGACCAACCTGGTCAAGGTCATCGATGTGGACCGCCCGGGCAGCGAATTTAACGGCTTTGATCCACTCAGCCTGAGCCTGCGTTTTCAGTGGACACCGCAGTGAACAAGGGGCGGATTCCCCGGACCGAAAACTGTCGCAAAAGGGTAAACCCATGCGACCTGCATAGCCTACAATTCATGCGGATAGTTCTGACAATAATTCGCCCCGACAACCGTGCCTGGCGCGAATGAACAGCAGCGAGGAAACCGACATGAGAAAACCGCTTCAAATCCTGGCCGCAACGACTGGCGTGGTTATGAGCCTGGCTGCCGTCCCGGGCTTCGCTGACGACGAATGGGACTTCACCCTGGGTATTTACGGGTACTTTCCGGACATTTCCGGCAATACCAATTTCCCGCTGGGCAACGGCGATGGTTTCGAGATTGGTATCGACTCCATTCTGGACAACCTGGAATTCACCGTGCAGGGCAACTTTGATGTCCGCAAGGACCGGGTGGGCGTTTTTACTGATTTGATTTACCTGGATGTCTCGGCCGGGCGAAGCCGTACTTTCGACGGCACCATCGGCGGAACACCGATCCCTGACGACGCTCAGGCCAACATCGGCCTGGACGTCAAGTCCCTGATCTGGACGACCAGCGCCTACTACCGGCTGGTTGAGAAAGAAGGCAGCAGCCTGGACCTGATGTTCGGTGTGCGATACGCGGACATGCAACAGGACCTGTCCTGGGAACTGGAAGGATCCCTGGATGGCGTCGCGCTGCCGGGCCGCACCGGCGCCCGCGGGGTCAGCGCAAGTTATCTGGATGGCATCGTCGCCCTGCGGGGCCATGCCGCGCTGGGTGACGGTGGTCACTGGTATATCCCGTACTATGTGGACGTCGGCACCGGGGACTCTGATCTGACCTGGCAGGCGGCTACCGGCGTGGGTTATGCCTTCGGTTGGGGCGAAGTGCAGGCGGGCTGGCGTTACCTGTCCTATGATATGCCCTCCGGACAACCCATCAAGGATCTGGAACTGAGCGGCCCGCAAGTAGGCGTTAAGTTCCGCTGGTAAACCGCCACGCGGAACGCCGGGGCCGGGAACACGTCAAAAAGTTAAGGACTGAGGACATTTCCATGCGCAACAGCCCCGGACCCGCTTACTGGGCGGCCACACTGGTGTTACTTTCGGCGACGCCGGTGATGGCCCAGCAGGCTGTCGCGCCGGATGCCCGGTCGATGCTTGAGCGGTCCATGAGCTTCACGGCCGCTCAGCAGTCCTTCGCCCTTGAAGCCGAGGGTGTCATGGAGGTTGTGCTCGACAGTGGCCAGAAACTCCAGTTTCTGCACCGGCTGCAGACCATCGTCCAGCGCCCGAACATGCTCTACTCCGCCCGCGTCAACGACGGGGTGAACCAGGAGTTCTTTTATGACGGCAAGACCATCTCCGTCATGGAGAACGACGCAATGTTCTACGCACAGATCGACGCGCCATCGAACATTGAAGACATGCTCGACTTCGCCCGGGAATCGCTGGACATGCTCGCACCGGCGGGTGACCTGCTCTACGAAAACGCCTTTGATATCCTCATGGACGGCGTTACGACGGGGTTCGTGGTCGGCACGGCAAATATTGATGGAGTGCCCTGCGATCAACTGGCATTCAGCAAGCCCGAGCTGGACTTCCAACTGTGGATCGAACAGGGGGATACGCCGCTGGTGCGGCGCATGGTCATCACTTCACGGGATATTCCCAGTGCGCCGGAATACATGGTCACCATCAGCGAATGGGACCTGGACCCGGACATCTCCCCGGAACGCTTCATCCTGAACCCGCCAGCGGGCGCGATGGAGATTGATTTCACCGTTCAGGAGGGAGAATAATCATGTCCGGAATCCCAGGCAAAAACTCCCTGACAGTGCGTGCGGCGGCCCTGGCCCTGTTGATACCGTTGCTGTGGAGCCTCGAGCTGTCGCAGGAAAATCCATGGCAGCCGGGCTTCGTTGGCGAAGCACAAGCTATCATCGGCCGGCCCTTGACGCCGATATCCTATGCCGGCGTGGCGAGGCGTACGACCCGGCGTTTCGTGGCCACGGATGCTGCAATGATGGCGACCATACCGCCAGCGCCGGTAGCGGTAGCGGCCGTGCCCGCGCCCGCGCCTGCGCCTGTCCAAGCTAACCCGGCCCTGCCGAAAGGCACCGTTGTCAGCGCACTGCCCGACGGCTGCGAATCCTCGGAAATCAGCGGCGAGACGGTTTTTGTCTGCGGCACCGAGGTTTTCAAACCGACTTTCAAGAGCGGAAACCTCGTCTATATCGTGCAGTGAGCAGTCAAGGCGGACCGTGGTGGACATACCGGTAGTGCATGAGAACGAGCCTACTTTTCGAGTGGGGCCGCTGGTTAATCTCACGGAGATTATCCGGGACCTCGGGTTTGATCCTGGGCCGATCTACGCCGAGTTTGGATATACCCCGGAAACCTTCGCAAACCCGAACCATCGCCTGCCTCTGCTGAAATGCAGCCGGCTGATGGCGCGATGTCACGAGGTAACCGGTTGCGATGAACTGGGCCTTCTGCTGGGCCAGCGCGCCGGACCCGCGTTGCTGGGCCTGGCCGGTTTTATTGCCTGCGCCTCGGACTCTGTCGGCACCGCCCTGGCGTCCCTTGCCGAGAACCTTGACCTGCATGAAGATGGCAGCATCGTCGTTGTTGAGACCAACGGCGAATGGAGCCGGTTTTCCTACTCGCTGCTGACGCCACAGGTTGCCGCACTGAACATCATCTACGACCTGTGTGCGGTCATGATGGTCCAGCTCATGCGCGCCCTGTGCGGGGAGGACTGGAATCCGACCACGGTGGAACTGGAACGTATCGAACCGGCGAACCGTAAGCCCTACCAGGCCTTTTTCCGGTCGACGATTTATTTCAACTCGAGCCGCTGCACCATCAACTTCCCGTCAAAGCACCTGGAGCTGACCCCTCCCACGGCCGAAGCCGCCCTGTTCGAGTACCTGCAGCAAGATGCCGATGAATTACACAACCTGCAAACGCCGGGAATCCTCAAGGCGCTGCCCGGCGTGCTGCGGCGTGGCCTGCTGCTTGAGGAGACGTCCGCACAAAGTATTGCCGCGCAGTTCGGCCTCCAGGAGCGAACTTTTCACCGCCGCCTGCGCGCCGCGGGCACCAGCTTCCGCAACGAATTGGACCTTGCCAGGCAGGCGCTGAGCGAGGAGCTGCTGAACAGCACCCGCTTGCAGGTCAGCGATGTGGCCAATGCGCTGGGTTACGCGAACGCCAGCGGCTTTATCCGGGCTTTCGTGCGCTGGAAAGGTATCAGTCCCAACCGGTTCCGGGAACAGTCGCGCAATGGAGGCGACGCCAAATGCGTCAACTAGACCAACCGTCCCACCACCGGATGATCCTGAACCCCATGCGACCAGGCCTGCTGCTGGCGACCCTTGTCACGAGTTTTCGTCGCCTTTACCTCCGGCGCGAGTGCCGACGAGGGCGGCGTTCCATTCTGGCTTTCCGGCCAATACGCGAGCTTTGCCGCGGTGCCGGCCTCAGCCGGCTGGTCGATGCCGGTGATGACGTACTTCTACAGCGGCAATGTTTCCGACGAGGAAGAGCTCCGGCCGGGCAACCTGGTCACCGCGGGACTGGACAGCTCACTGCCGATGCTGTTTGTGCAGCCAACCTATGCGCCCAAAACCAGGATATGGGGCGCACAAGCGGCTTTCGGAGTGGGGTTCGGACTGAGCCAGAATACCGCCAGCGCCAGTGTCTTCAATACCGCCATCCCGGGCGGGCTGTACCGCAGCGATTCTGTGACCGGCCTTACCGACTTGTACCCGGTCGCCAGTCTGTCCTGGACCAAGGGCAACAACAACTGGATGGCCTATCTCACCGGCGACATCCCGGTGGGCAGTTATGACCCGAACCGGCTGGCCAATATCGGCATCGGCCACGCGGCCGTCGACGGCGGTGGAGGCTACACCTATTTCAACGCGTCAAGCGGCCGGGAATTCTCCGCCGTCCTCGGGGTTACCTACAACTTCGAAAACAACGATACGGACTACCAGAACGGCATCGACATCCACCTGGACTGGGCCGTGTCCCAGTACCTGAACAAAAACTGGCAGGTAGGCATTGCAGGCTACCTTTACGACCAGCTGACCGGGGACTCGGGCCCGCAAGCCTTCCAGGACGGCCTTAAATCCAGCGTTGCGTCGATTGGCCCTGAAATCGGCTATTCCTTCACCATGAATGGCCAGCCCGCCTACATCAACCTGCGCGGCTACTGGGAGTTTGCAGCGAAGAACCGCGTTGAGGGCGCCGCCTTTTTCACTACCCTGTCGCTACCGCTGGGCAAACAGGCCGCCGGCACCTCGCAATAGCAGTATGATCAACGGTGAACGCTGTCCACAGCGCCCGAAAACAACAGGGAACCCATCGAGCGATATGTGTCCCGTGAGCACACCGTGTTAAAAACCCTTTACGGGCCCCTGGCAGGCCTGCTGATGCTGTTCGCCGGCCCGGCGCCGGCACAGCCATCGAACGACTGGCTGATCAGCAATGCATCCATCATCGATGGCAGCGGCGCCCCGCCCTATGCGGGTTCGGTTCGCGTGCGCGGGGGACGCATTACCGCCGTCGGCGAGCTTCAGGCTCAGCCGGGGGAAGTACTGCTTGATGCGCGGGGCCTGGTGCTGGCCCCCGGCTTTATCGATACGCACAGCCACCATGACAGCAGCTGGCAGCAGTTTCGCGACATGCGGGCGGTGCTGACCCAGGGCATTACCACGATTGTCCGGGGCGCGGATGGCTCCGACGGTGGTGAGGAGGCCTTTGGCTACCTCAGCCAGGCGGAATTCGCCGCGGAATTTGAACGGGCGCCGGCCGCGGTCAATGCCGCGTCCTATTCGCCGCACGGCAATCTGCGCTCGGCGGTGCTGGGGCCGGACTTCAAACGTCCGGCCACTGTGGCGGAAATCGCGCTGATGGCCGAATTGCTGCAGGCCGACCTGGACCACGGCGCCCTCGGCCTTGCCACCGGCCTCGAATATCAGCCGGGCATTTTCAGCCAGACGGAGGAGATCATTGCCCTGGCCCGGGTCGCCGCCGCCGCGGGCGGGCGCTATGCAAGCCACGTGCGCGATGAGGACGACCAGTTCCTGGCCGCGCTGGACGAGGTGATCCGCATCGGCCGCGAGGCGGCGCTCCCGGTGCATGTCAGCCATATCAAGCTGGCCGACAAGGCATTCTGGGGAACAACGGACACGGTCATTGCCCGCCTGGACGCGGCCACCAACGAGGGCATCGACATCAGCGCGGACATTTACCCCTACCTGCACTGGGCCAGCAGCCTGTCCGTGCTGTTCCCGGACAAAAACTACGACGACATGCAGGTGGCCGAGTACACCTTCCAGCGCACCACGGACCCCGAGACCCTGCTGCTCACCAGCTTCGCGCCCAACCCGGAACTGGCCGGGCTGAATTTTGCACAGCTGGCCGCGCGCCTGGAGACCACGCCGGAGCAGGCGCTGCTTACCCTGTCACAGCAGTCCGATGACTACCTGCAGCGCACCGGCCGCGTCGGTGACTCCATCATCGCCCGCGGCATGGAGGAACAGGACGTGCTCGCCTTCATGCGCTGGCACCGCACCAACATCTGCAGCGACGGCGGCCACGACGGGGCGCACCCGCGCGGCTGGGGATCGTTCCCACGATTCCTGAGCCGCTACGCCACCACTGAGAACGGCTTCACCCTGGAGGCCACCGTGGCGAAGATCACATCCCTCGCGGCCCGCAACGCCGGCATAAGGGAACGCGGCATGATCCGCCCCGGGTACTACGCCGACCTGGTGCTCTTTAACCCGGACCAGGTCACCGACAACGCCACTTTTGAAGCGCCCAACGTTCCCTCATCCGGCATCGAGCAGGTCTGGGTCAACGGTATCCTGGTGCTGGAACAAGGCGACCCAACCGGCCAGTACCCGGGACAACTCGTCAATCGTTAAGAATGATGGGAATGATGGGGTCAGAGAATGATGGGGTCAGAGTAAAGGGACAGAGTAAAGAGACTTACTCTGTCCCTTTACTCTGACCCCGGCATTGCTCTGACCCCGGCATTGACCCCACCACAGCCGCCAACAAAGCCCACGCTTATTACCGGCTAGTTACGATGACCAAAAAAAAACGGCACCCCAGGGTGCCGTTTTTTCATAATCATCCGCGCCAAAGGCGCGTCAAACCATGTCGTTGAGAGCAGGCGGTTTACATCAGCGCAAAGCGCTGATGTAAGAAGCCAATCGAGACTCTCCTGATCAGACTTCCTTCATGGACAGGCGGATACGACCCTGCTTGTCCACTTCCAGTACCTTGACCTTGACGATCTCGCCTTCCTTGACCACGTCGGTGACTTCTTCCACGCGCTCGTCCGAGAGCTGGGAGATGTGCACCAGGCCGTCACGGCCCGGGGTCAGGGAAACAAAGGCGCCGAAGTTCATGATCTTGATGACCTTGCCTTCGAAGATCTGGCCCGGCTCGATATCGGCGGTGATCTGCTCGATACGCTTGCGCGCCTCGTCGCCGGCGGCCTTGTCCACGGATCCGATGGTGATGGTGCCGTCATCGTCGATGTCGATGGTGGCGCCGGTCTCTTCGGTGATGGAGCGGATGGTTACACCACCCTTACCGATCACGTCACGGATCTTGTCCGGGTGGATCTTGATGGTCACCAGGCGCGGAGCAAACTCGCTCATTTCAGCGCGCGGCTCGGACAGAACCTTGTTCATCTCGCCGAGGATGTAAGTCCGACCTTCATTGGCCTGCGCCAGGGCGATCTTCATGATCTCGGCATTGATGCCTTCGATCTTGATGTCCATCTGCAGGGCGGTGATGCCTTCTGAAGTACCGGCCACCTTGAAGTCCATGTCACCGAGGTGGTCTTCATCACCGAGGATGTCGGACAGCACCGCGAAGCGCTCGCCTTCCTTGACGAGGCCCATGGCGATACCGGCGACCGGCGCCTTCAGGGGCACACCGGCATCCATCATGGCCAGGGAGGAACCACACACAGAAGCCATGGAAGAAGAACCATTGGATTCGGTGATTTCCGAAACCACGCGGATCACGTAGGGGAAGGTGGCGAGGTCCGGCAGCACGGCGGTGATACCGCGACGTGCGAGGCGGCCGTGGCCGATTTCGCGACGCTTCGGACCACCCATGAAGCCGGTCTCACCCACGCAGAACGGCGGGAAGTTGTAGTGCAGCATGAACGGATCTTTGTACTCACCGGTGACCGCGTCGATGATCTGCGCGTCACGGGTCGTACCCAGGGTGGTGGTCACAATGGCCTGCGTTTCACCACGGGTGAACAGCGCCGATCCGTGCGTGCGCGGCAGGATGCCGGCTTCCACCGTAATCTGACGCACGTCCGTCGGTGAACGACCATCGATACGCGGCGCGCCGCTCAGGACGCGTTCGCGCACCAGGGTCTTTTCTACCTTGTAGAAGTAGTCCGAAACATCAGCAGCGGACGGCTTGCTGGTCCTCGGTTTCATCGGTCAGCTGCTCGATGACCCTGGCTTTGACTTCGCTGATGCGCATCACGGCGGGCCATCTTGTCGGCAATCGCGTAAGCGGCCATAATGCCTTCTTTGGCAGCGGCCTCGACCTGGGCCTGCAGCTCGGTGTTTTCCACCGGCGCCTCCCAGTCCCATTTCTGCACACCGACCTCGGCAACCAACTCGTTGATGGCCTTGATGGCGGTCTGCATGGCGTCGTGACCAAAGGTCACCGCGCCCAGCATCACTTCCTCGGACAGCAGGTCTGCTTCCGACTCCACCATCAGCACGGCGCCGGCGGTACCGGCGACCACCAGTTCCAGCTTGCTGTCAGCCAGCTGCGTGGCGGTCGGGTTCAGCACGTATTCGCCGTTGATGTAGCCCACTTTCGCGGCGCCAATCGGTCCGCTGAAGGGCATGCCGGACAGGGCCAGGGCGGCGGAGGTGCCGAGCAGGGCCGGGATGTCGCCATCCACTTCCGGGTTGGAGGAGATCAGGTTCGCGGTCACCTGGACTTCGTTCATGAAGCCTTTCGGGAACAGCGGACGAATCGGGCGGTCGATCAGGCGGCAGGTCAGTACCTCTTTTTCCGTGGGGCGTCCTTCGCGCTTGAAGAAACCACCGGGAATGCGGCCGGCCGCGTAGAATTTTTCCTGGTAATTGACCGTCAGCGGGAAGAAGTTCTGTCCCGGGTTGGCCTCTTTGCGCCCAACCGCGGCAACCATGACGACCGTGTCGTTCATGGTGACCATCACCGTGGCATCCGCCTGGCGGGCGATGCGTCCGGTTTCGAGGGTGACTTCGTGGTCACCGTACTTGAAGGTTTTCGTGATTTTTTGCACGTTAAGTTTCCTGGGGTAAATGTTTCAGATACGAAAAAGGCCCGGCAGAACGAAGCCGTTGTGCCAGGCGCTTATTCGGGTCGAATCGACAAAAAGACTTAACGGCGCAGTTCAAGGCGGCCGATCAGGTCGCGGTAACGCTCGATGTCTTTCTTTTTCAGATAATCGAGCAGGCTGCGGCGCTGGTTAACCAGGCGCAGGAGCCCACGACGTGAGTGGTGGTCGCCCTTATGGGTCTTGAAGTGGTCCGTAAGATAGCGGATACGAGCGGTCAGAAGGGCCACCTGCACCTCGGGGGAGCCGGTGTCGCTCTCAGAGCGCTTGTATTCCTCTACGATCTTGCTTTTTGCCTCAGCATTAAAAGACATGGTTAGTTCTCCATGACTAGAGCCGCGAGGCCTTAGTAAAAACCCGCCCTGTACTTTCAGGCGACTGGGTCTTTGCTAAGCCCTCGGTAAGCCCCGGGGGTTGAAAGAGCCGCGTATTCTACCCGCCGACGGGGTACATAACAACCTTTTGATGCGGAAGTTTTACAAGGTTTTTCCGATATTTCCGGGCGACACGGCGGTTCAGTCATCAAACACGAAGACCTTGCGCGGGCGAACCATCGCGCATTGTTGCCCGCGGTCCATTTCGCCGATCCCCAGCGGTTGATTGCGGGCGTCACGGACCACCACCCGGCCACCCCCGGACCAGCGTTCCCCGGCGTCTGCGACCGGTGCAGGATTGCCGTTGGCGAACGCCTTGCCGCCCGCCTCGTCCAGCTGCACAACGGGCCAGTCAGCCAGGCCTGCATCGACGGGCAGCAGATGAGCATCCAGCGTGCCGGATTCCGCGGCCGCTTCCAGCGCATCCATCGTCACCATGCTCCCGGCTTCAAACAGCCCCACCCGCAAACGCCGCAGGGCCACGAGGTGGGCCACCGTGCCGAGGCCGGACGCCATGTCCTCGGCCAGGGTCCGGACATAAGTGCCCTTGGAGCAGGTCACACGAAAGCGCAGGTAAGGAGGTTTCCAGGACAACAGCTCAAGGGAGTGAATGGTCACCTGGCGTGGTTCCCGGGGGATGGTCACGCCTTTTCGCGCCCACTCGTAGAGCGGACGCCCCTCGTGCTTGAGGGCGGAAAACATGGGGGGAACCTGTTCGATAGCGCCGCGCAGAGTCGGCCAGGACGCGTTCAATGGCGGCGTCATCCAGGTGCGGCACCGGCGCCTCCATGATCACATCGCCTTCGCTATCGCCGGTGGTCGTGGCCTGGCCCAGCAGGGCCTCGGCCTCGTAGGTCTTGCTGGCATCGAGGAGCTGGGCGGAGGTCTTACTGGCCTCACCAAAGCAGACCGGCAACATGCCGGTGGCAAAGGGATCCAGGGTTCCGGTGTGGCCCGCCTTGCGGGCCTGGAACAGGCGGCGCACCCGTTGCAGGGCCTGGTTTGAGCTGGGCCCGGCCGGCTTGTCCAGCAGCAGTACGCCATGCACCGCCCTGCCCTTGCGGCGGCGGCTCAAGCCCCGGTCTCGTCTTCCCCGGTGCCGGAATCGCGCTCCGGATCAGGCTCCGGATCCGAGGATCTGGCCTGTTCAATAAGGCGGTCCATGCGTTCCCCGGTTTCCACCGAGCTGTCGTGATGGAAATGCAGCTGCGGTACGCTGCGCAGGCGCATCTCGTGCCCCAGGCGACCACGCAGGAATCCCGCGGCCTTGTTCAGGGCCCTGATGCTGTCCTTTGCCGTGCTCTCTTCGAACACGGTAATAAACACCTTGGCATGGGACAGGTCGCGGGATACCTCCACGTCAGACACGCTCACAAACCCCACCGCGGGGTCCTTGACCTCGCGCTGGATGAGCTGGGCCAGCTCCCGGCGCATCTCGCCGGCAACCCGCTCCGCCCGGTTGAAGTCACGGGGCGCCATCAGAGCGTCCGCGCGACCTCGATACGTTCGAAGCACTCGATCTGGTCACCGGGCTTCACATCGTTGTATTGCTTCACACCGATGCCGCATTCCGTACCGGACTGCACTTCTTTGACGTCGTCCTTGAAACGGCGCAGCGACTCGAGCTCGCCTTCGAAGACCACCACGCTGTCGCGCAGAACGCGAATCGGATTCGCCTTGCGCACCACGCCCTCGATGACCAGGCAGCCGGCAATCGGGCCATGGCTGCTGGAACGGAACACGTCCTTCACCTCGGCCAGGCCAAGGATCTTTTCCTTGGTCTCGGTGCCCAGCAGGCCGGTGATCGCCGCCCTGACCTCGTCAATGGCGTCGTAGATCACGCTGTAGTAACGCAGGTCAAGACCCGCTTCCTGGATCATCTTGCGGGCCGTCGCATCGGCGCGGACATTGAAGCCGATAATGATCGCACTGGATGCCTGCGCCAGGGACGCATCGGACTCGGTAATGGCGCCCACACCCGAAGCAATAACATTAACCAGCACATCGTCGTTGCTCATTTTGACCAGTGCTTCGCGCAGCGCTTCAACACTGCCCTGCACGTCGGCACGGATCAGCAGATTGACCTGCAACTGCTCGTCCTTGCCCATATTGTCGAACAGGTTCTGCAGGTTCGCTGCCTGCCGTTCTGCCAGCCTGCCTTCGCGTTCCCGGTCCTGTCGTTGAGAAGCGGCATCGCGCGCCTTGCGCTCATCCGCGGCAACCAGGACCTCGTCACCGGCCAGGGGCACGCCGGAGAGACCCAGTACCTGCACGGGCATGGAGGGGCCGACTTCCTTGACCTTCTTGCCATGCTCATCAAACATCGCGCGTACGCGGCCGATTTCCTGGCCGGCAAGCACCATGTCGCCCTGCTTCAGGGTGCCTTCCTGGACCAGGATGGTGGCCACGGGGCCGCGGCCCTTATCCAGGCTGGACTCGATCACCGTGCCACGCGCGGTGCGGTCAACCACGGCCTTGAGCTCAAGCAGCTCCGCCTGCAGGCTGATTGCCTCCAGCAGATCATCAATGCCCTGCCCGGTATGCGCGGAGACGGGAATGAACTGCTCCTGTCCACCCCAGTCTTCAGGCACGACTTCCTTCGCCGCCAGTTCGCTCTTGACCCGCTCAATGTCGGCATCGGGCTTGTCCATCTTGTTCACCGCCACGATCAGCGGCACCTTGGCTGCCCGCGCGTGCTGGATCGCCTCCTCGGTTTGCGGCATGACGCCATCGTCCCCGGCAACCACCAGGATCACGATGTCCGTGGCCTGGGCGCCGCGGGCGCGCATGGAGGTAAACGCCGCGTGTCCCGGCGTATCCAGGAAGGTAATCCCGCCCTTGTCCGTGTCCACGTGGTAGGCGCCGATATGCTGGGTGATGCCGCCCGCTTCGCCCGCCGCCACGCGGCTTTCGCGAATGTAATCGAGCAACGATGTCTTGCCATGGTCGACGTGACCCATGATGGTCACCACCGGCGAGCGGGGCAGCGCTTCGCCCATATCGTCCGGGTCTTCGGTCAGCAGTTCCGCTTCGATGTCTTTTTCTTCCGCGGGCTTGGCGCTGTGACCCATTTCCTCGACCACCAGGATGGCCGTATCCTGGTCCAGGGTCTGGTTGATGGTCACCATGGAACCCATGCCCATCAGCACCTTGATCACTTCCCCGGCTTTCACCGCCAACAGCTTGGCGAGGTCGGCCACGGTCAGGGTTTCCGGAACCTCGATGTCCTTCACCACGGGCGCGGTCGGACGCGAGAACCCGTGCTCACTGGGTCGCGAGGAACTCGTTGCGCCGACGCGGCGCGTCGGTTTGCGACGACGGTTGGCGGCGCCACCGGCCACGTTCAGCTCCTCGCGGCCGTAACGGGTTGCGGGCTTGGGCTTGTCGGCCTTGCGCTTGCGCTGTTCATCGGCGAATTTGCGCGCTCGCTCTTCCTCCTCGCGCCGGATCTTCTCCTCGGCGAGACGCTGTTCCTCGGCAACGCGTGCCTGTTCCTCGGCATCGCGCCGGGCCTTCTCCTCTTCGGCCTTGCGGGCGTTTTCCTCGGCGCTCTTGCGGGCAGTCTCTTCTGCCTGCTGAGCCTTCTTGGCGTCGAGTTCCTCCTGCTGGCGCCGGGCCTCTTCCTCCCGCTGGGCGCGTGATTCTTCCAGGGCCTTGCGCGCCGCTTCCCGCTCGGAGTCCTCGGCGTGGTGTTCCTGGAGCGCCTCGCGCTTCACGTAGGTACGCTTTTTGCGAAACTCCACGTTGACGGTCTTGGTCGTCGCCCGCGGGCCACTGCCGTGAATCCGCAGCTCGCTGTGCGAACGGCGTTTCAGGGTGACCTGGCGCGGGGCAGTTGCATCCGACTCGGATTTGCCGTGGCTGGCGCGCAGGTGCGCCAGGAGCTTTTTCTTGTCGTCGTTGGACACGGCTTCATCACCGGAGCCGGCTTTGATTCCAGCTTGCTTCAACTGGTCCAGAAGCTTTTCGACGCTCACGCCGAGGACTTCTGCCAGCTGGGATACGGTTACATTTGACATTCTGAGCTCCTTAATTCGATCCCTGGGTTCTGCTTAAGCTTTCGCTTACTCGGCTTCAGTCTCTTCTTCAAACCAGGGTGCGCGGGCCGCCATGATCAGCGCGGCAGCGGCTTCCTCGTCGAGGTCTTCATCCACTTCCCGCAGTTCATCAACCGCCAGTTCCGCCAGGTCTTCCTGCGTGCGGACACCGCGCTCGGCAAGCCGGTACGCCAGGCGTTCATTCATGCCTTCGAGGGTCAGCAGATCCTCGGCAGGCTTGTTCTCGTCCAGCACTTCTTCCTTGGCGATCAGCTGGGTGAGCAGCGCGTCACGGGCGCGACGGCGCAGCTCGCCGACGATTTCCTCGTCGAATTCTTCCACGTCCAGCAGTTCCGACTCGGGCACATAGGCCACCTCGTCAACGCTGCTGAAACCTTCCTGGACCAGGATATTGGCGACGTCCTCGCCCACATCCAGCAGTTCCTTGAAGCGGGTGACGAGTTTCTGGGCTTCTTCTTCGCCCTTGGCCTCGGCATCCTCGACGGTCATCACGTTGAGTTCCCAGCCGGACAGTTCACTGGCCAGGCGGACGTTCTGGCCGCCACGGCCAATGGCCTGGGACAGGTTCGGCTCTTCGACGGCGATATCCATGACGGTCTTTTCTTCGTCCACCACGATCGCGGCTACTTCCGCCGGCGCCATGGCATTGATGACGAACTGCGCCGGGTTGTCATCCCACAGGATGATGTCGATGCGCTCACCGGCCAGCTCGTTGCTCACCGCCTGCACGCGGGAACCCCGCATGCCGACGCAGGCGCCGATCGGATCGGTGCGCGGATCGTTGGACCGAACGGCGATTTTGGCGCGACGGCCCGGATCACGGGCAGCGCCCATGATGTCGATGAGCTCCTGTCCGATCTCCGGAACTTCGAGTTCAAACAGGGCCATCAGGAATTCCTTGATCGTGCGGCTGGCAAACAGCTGCGGCCCGCGCGGCTCTGAGCGCACTTCATACAGGTAGGCGCGCAGCCGGTCACCGGGACGAACCGTCTCGCCGGGGATCATGTGGCGCGAGGCAACGAAGGCCTCGGCGTTGCCACCCAGGTCCAGGTAGACGTTGCCGCGCTCAATGCGCTTGACGATGCCGTTCACCAGCTCGCCGGCGCGGTCCTGGTAGGCCTCGACCACCTGGGCACGCTCCGCTTCACGAACACGCTGAACGATGACCTGCTTCGCGGTCTGGGCGGCGATGCGTCCGAATTCGGGGTTATCCATCGGCTCTTCGATGAACCCGCCCACTTCGATCTCCGGGTCCTGCTCGCGGGCCTGGGTCAGCGTGAGCTCGGCTTCCGGAAGCTCGATTTCCGCGTCGTCCTCGACAACTTCCCACCGGCGGAAGGTTTCGTATTCGCCCGTGCTGCGGTCAATCGCCACGCGCACGCCAATCTCCTCGCCAGCACGACGTTTGGCCGCCGAGGCCAGCGCCGCTTCGAGCGCCTCGAAAATCACGTCCTTGGCCACGCCTTTCTCGTTGGAAACGGCGTCAACCACCAGCAGAATATCTTTACTCATTGTTGTCCATCCTCATCAGGATTCGCTTTGCGGGCCGGTTCCGTTGTTCTTCCCCGCCATCAGCGAGTCGTAATCCGGCACCAACCTCGCCTTGGCAATATTGTCGAAGACCAGCGCGACTTCCTCGCCGTCCACGTCCATTTTCAGCGTGTCATTCTCCACCGCGAGAATTACACCCTTGAATTTTCTCCGCCCGTCCTGCGGCGCAAACAGGGAGACCTTGGCCTCCTGCCCTGCAAACTGCGTGTACTGTTCACGCGTGAACAGCGGGCGGTCCAGGCCGGGGGACGACACCTCGAGGGTGTAATGCCCCTTGATCGGGTCTTCAACGTCCAGCAGCGCGGCCACTTCGCGACTCACGGTTTCGCAGTCCTCGAGACCCACGCCCCCGGGGCCGTCAATGTAAATTCGCAGCACCGACTGCTTGGGGTTGTTCAGGTACTCCAGGCCGACGAATTCATAGCCCAGGCTTTCCACCAGGGGCTGCAACAATTCGGTCAAGCGGCTACTGCTCATGTCTTCCTTCCGGGGCCACGGCCCTCGCTCCGCCCACAAAAAAGGGGCGCACTGCCCCTGTCACCCAGCCTCCGCCACGGGCGGTTGCTGTTTTATTTCCCGGGCGACAGCCTCAGCGGCTGCATCATCCGGGAATAAGAGGCGGTTATTCGTTCATTGCGTCTTCCACAATTCGCGAGCCTGGCTGATTCTCAGGAATCGGCCTAACAAAAAGGGCCCCGCTGGGCCCTTTTCCTGTTCCTGGCCTCATCTGGCGAAAGACCGGAACCCTAAAACTTGGTAGCGGGGGCAGGATTCGAACCTGCGACCTTCGGGTTATGAGCCCGACGAGCTGCCAGACTGCTCCACCCCGCATCAGCAAGGTGGGCAATAATATAGAGTCCGCAGGGGATTATCAAGGCCTCATCCGGCCGGATCGACCCGAACCCCGCCCCGCGGCGGATCAGAAAAAGATAAGCCAGATCAAAGCCAGGTAGAACGCATACTGCAAGGTGTAATACAGCGGCACGTTGAACGCCTTGATCTTCTTGGTAACGATCCGGACCTGGTACACCCCGCCGAAGATCCGGTTAAGAAAACCGACCTTGTCCCCGGGCAGGTTTTTCGTGGCGCTGGCGCCCATGACGACGCGGGAAAATACCCGGTTAATCCAGTCCACCACGGGGTTATTCATCGGCCGCTTCACGTCGAGGAACAGGATGATGCGATCCGTATCGGCGGCGTTTTCGGCAAAGTGTATATAGGTTTCATCGAAGATGACGGCCTTGCCGTCCCGCCAGGAATAAACCTCGCCATCCACATCCAGGTAGCAGTCGTCCGAATTCGGCGTTACCAGGCCCAGGTGATAACGCAGGGAGCCGGCATAGGGATCGCGGTGCTTAACCAGCTTGCCGCCCGGTGGCAGCATGGCAAACATGGCCGCCTTGACGCTCGGCACCGACTCCAGCAGCGCGGTGGTCTTTGGACAGAGGGTTTCCGCCGAAGGCAGCGAGCTGCCGTACCATTTCAGGTAAAAGCGCTTCCACCCGCGGCGGAAAAAGGAGTTGAAGCCGAGGTCATCGAGCTTTTCCGAGGCCTTGATTTCCTGGCCCGCATGCAGCGCCACCGCCTCGTCGCGGATCATCTCCCACTGGTCACGGATTACGTCCAGCTCGGGAAACAGGTCGGTGTCGTAGTAGCGTGGATTGCCGTAACGTGAAAACAAGTAGAACAGGCAGTTGATTGGCGCCAGCAGATTGGCGTGGTCCGTAATACGCCGGGACAGCTTTGCATGACGCACACGGCCGCGCGTCTGCACATACACCGCACACACCACGAACACTGCGAGAATAATCAGACCCACGACTCAGAACTCCAGGATGCAGCCCGTTAACGTTTCTGCATAAAGGCTAGAGTAAACCGCCCCATGATGCATGACGGCGCCCTCAGGCCGGAAAACTTCTCATGCACATGGCCACCAGGCTGCTGGAGAACAGCCCCAGGCCCAGCATCAGCAGGCCGTTGAGGGAGATAGCTGCGTTGAAATCGACCGGCACCGTGTAGCGGACCTCGTGCGCCGGCTCGTCAAAGTACATGAGCTTGACGACGCGCAGGTAATAAAACGCGCCAATGACGGAAAACACGACCGCCAGAACCGCCAGGGACAGCATACCGGCGTCCAGCACCGCCTTGATCACCAGCAACTTGGCAAAGAAGCCCACGAACACGGGCACCCCGGCCATGGAAAACATCACCATGGCCATGACGGCGGCGTACCAGGCGTTGTGCTGATTCAAGCCCTTGAGGTCATCCAGGTGCTCTACCTCGACATTCCGGCCCGACAGCAGGATCAGCATGCCGAAGGCCGCAGCGGACATTAATGCATAGACGATGACGTAGAACAGGGAGGCGCCATAACCGTAACCGGAAGCAGGCAGCATCCCGAGCAGCACAAAGCCCATGTGGGAGATGGTCGAATAGGCCAGCATGCGCCGGATATTGGTCTGCATGATTGCCGCGAGGTTACCCACGATCATGGACAACACCGCCAGCGCCGCCAGCATCTGCTGCCAGTCGTTGTACATTGCCCCAAGCCCTTCGGCGAGCAGGCGGTAGGCCATGGCAAATGCCGCCAGTTTCGGGACCGTTGAAACGAACAGCGTCGCCGCCAGCGGCGCGCCGTCATAGACGTCCGGGACCCACATGTGGAACGGAACGACGCCCAGCTTGAAGGCAATACCGACCACCAGGAAGACCAGCCCCACCACCAGCAGAATGTCGTCGGTACCGGAAATACGCACCGCCTCGGCAATCACCGGCAGGGACAGGGAGCCGGTCGCTCCATAGATCAGTGACATGCCGTACAGCAGCAGGCCGGAGGCCATGGAGCCCAGGACGAAGTACTTCATCGCCGATTCCGAGCCGCGCGGCGAGTTCCGGTTGAACGCCACCAGCGCGTAGGAGGACAGGGAGGTCAGTTCAAGGCCGAGATACACCATGATCAGGCTGTTTGCCGAGATCAGCAGCATGACGCCGAGCAGGGCAAAAAGGCTGAGCGTGTAAAAATCGGAACGGAACATGCCAAAGGTGCGCAGGTAATGCTTCGAATAGGTAAACACCAGCGCCATGGTTCCGTAAGCAAACAGCTTCAGCGTGTCAGACATGGCATCACGAATGAAGTGGTCATTGAACGCCGTGACCACCGGGTTGCCCTCGATCAGCGGGTCATGGCGCAGGGTGATGATGGCCGCGAACACCACCGTCAACATGGCCAGCAGGTAAATAATGCCGCGGCGTTCTTTACCGAGGAAGGTATCGGTCACCAGGATGACGCAGGCCATGATCAGGACCAGCAGTTCCGGTGCGGCGATGAGCATCGTGGAATCCATATCAGTTCAACTTCGTTTGCACGATCTGATCAAGCAGCTGCGCTACGGAGGCGTGCATCAAATCGACCAGCGGTGCGGGCCACAGGCCCACGAAAAGGACAGCCAGGGCAAGACAGCCCAGCACAAAGGCTTCCCGGCGGTTGATGTCCTTGAGGGCGGCCACGTTCTTGTTGGCAACGGGGCCGAACACCACGCGCTTAACCAGCCACAGGCTGTAAGCCGCGCCCAGGATCAGGGTCAGGCCGGCGCAGAAGGCGTACCAGAAATTGGCCTGGAACGATGCCAGGATCACCATGAACTCACCGACGAAGCCGCTGGTGCCCGGCAGACCGGCATTGGCCATGAAAAACAGCACCGCGAAGAACGCGAACCAGGGCATGGTATTCGCCACGCCGCCGTAGTCCTCGATATTGCGGCTGTGCATGCGGTCGTAAAGCACGCCGACACAGAGGAACAAGGCGCCGGAAATGAAGCCGTGTGACACCATCTGCACCATGGCGCCCTCGATACCCAGCCCGGCCCCCTGGGTGCTGCCGGAGGCCCGGAAAATACCGAAAGCGATGAAGATCCCCAGCGTGACAAAACCCATGTGCGAGATGGATGAATAGGCAATCAGCTTCTTCATGTCTTTCTGCACCAGCGCCACGAAACCGATATAGACGATCGCAATCAGGGACAGGGCAATCACGAAGCCGTCCAGCGCCGCTGCCGCATCCGGGGTAATGGGCAGGCTGAAGCGCAGGAATCCGTAGCCACCGATTTTCAGCATGATGGCCGCCAGGATCACCGAGCCGCCGGTGGGCGCTTCCACGTGCGCATCCGGCAACCAGGTATGTACCGGGAACATGGGGATTTTCACCGCGAAGGCGGCAAAAAACGCCAGGAACAGCCAGGTTTGCGCCGTCAGGCCGAGCGGCTGGTTGTGCCACTGGGCGATGGACCAGCTGTCGGCCTGGTTGTACAGGTAAATAATGCCGACCAGCATGAACACCGAGCCCAGGAAGGTGTACAGGAAAAACTTGATCGTGGCGTAAACGCGCCGCGGACCGCCCCACATGCCGATCACCAGGAACATGGGGATCAGCATGGCCTCGAAAAACACGTAGAACAGCAATCCGTCCAGCGCCGAGAACACGCCGACCATCAGGCCTTCCATGACCAGGAACGCGGCCATGTACTGGTTCACCTTGGTCTGAATGACCTCCCAGCCCGCCAGGACCACCAGCGGCCCGAAAAACGCGGTCAGCAGGATAAGGGGCACGGAAAAACCGTCCACCCCGAGGTGGTAATTGACATCGAAGGTCTGGATCCAGCTCGTCCGCTCAACAAACTGCATCGCCGCAGAGTTGCTGTCAAAGCCCGCGTACAGCGGCACGCAAAGCGCCAGCGTGACCAGGGTGGCCAGCAGGGCGAGCCAGCGCGCCGCAACCGGTCGCTGATCACCCAGCAGCAGAACCGCCAGGCCGCCGAAAATGGGAATCCAGATAAGCAGACTGAGCAACGGCATCACAGCACCACCCAGACGCCGAGGATGGCGATCAGACCGATAATCATCGTAAAGGCGTAGTCATACAGGAAACCGGTCTGCCACTGCCGGACACGGGCGGCGACCGCTGCCACCAGGCGCGCGGAGCCGTTGACGAGGAGCCCGTCGATAAAGCCCGCATCAATCTTCTTCCACAGGTCCACGCCCAGGCGCACGGCGCCGTTGGCGAACACCTTCTGGTTGAACGCATCAAAGTAGTACTTGTTTTCCAGCAGCGTGTAGATAAACCCGAGGCGGTTTCTGACTGCTGTGGCGACCGCGGGCCGGAACAGGTAAATGAAGGCGGCCATGACCAGGCCGCCGAGCATCAGCCAGAACGGCAGCGTCTGCACGCTGTGCAGGGCCATGGCCAGCGGGCCGTGGAACTCCTCGCCCAGTTGCGCAACCACGTCATTGGCGGGGTTGACCATGATCGCATCGCTGAGCCACCCGCCGAACAGCAGCGGCTGGATCGTGAAGTAGCCGATCAGCACCGACGGAACAGCCAGCAGGATCAGCGGCACGGTCACCACCCAGGACGACTCGTGGGGCTTATGCGCCAGTTCACCGTCAGGCAGGTGTTCATGGGGATCGGCGCCCGCAACCACCTTGAAGCGTTCCGGTCCGTTAAACGTCAGGAACAGCAGCCGGAAGCTGTACAGGGCGGTGATGAACACGCCGATTTCGACCGCCCAGTAGGCCAGGTTGCTGCCGAAGCGTTCCGACAGCGCGACCGTCTCGATAATGGCGTCTTTGGAATAAAACCCGGAAAAGAACGGAAAGCCCACCAGCGCCAGCGTCCCCAGCCAGCCGGTAATCCAGGTGACGGGCATGTACTTGCGCAGCCCGCCCATGTAGCGCATGTCCTGCTGGTGGTGCATGGCGATGATCACGGAGCCGGCGCCCAGGAACAGCAGGGCCTTGAAGAAGGCATGGGTCATCAGGTGGAAGATCGCCGCCGAGTAAGCCGATACGCCCAGCGCCACGGTCATGTAACCCAGCTGCGACAGCGTCGAGTAGGCCACCACGCGCTTGATGTCATTCTGGACGATGCCAATGGCGCCCATGGCCAGCGCGGTAAACGCGCCGATCAGCATGACGAAACTCAGGGCCGCATCACTCATCTCGAACAGCGGCGACATGCGCGCCACCATGAAAATGCCGGCCGTCACCATGGTCGCCGCGTGGATCAGTGCGGAAATCGGCGTCGGGCCTTCCATGGAATCGGGCAGCCACACGTGCAGCGGCGCCTGCGCGGATTTGCCCATGGCGCCGATAAACAGGCACACGCAGATCACCGTCATCAGGCTCCACTCCATGCCGCCGATCAGCGAGATGGTCTCCCCCGCCTTGTCCGGGGCAGCGGCAAACACGGTGGCGTAATCCAGGGAGTTGAAGGTCATCAGCACCGCGGCGATACCCAGCAGGAAGCCGAAATCACCCACGCGGTTCACCAGGAAGGCCTTCATATTGGCGAAAATCGCGGATTCTTTTTTGAACCAGAAGCCAATCAGCAGGTAGGACACCAGGCCGACCGCCTCCCAGCCAAAGAACAGCTGCAAGAAGTTGTTGGCCATCACCAGCATCAGCATGGCGAAGGTGAACAGGTTGATGTAGCGAAAAGAAGCGCTGGTAGCCCGGATCGTCTTTCATGTAGCCGACGGTGTAGATGTGCACCATCAGGGACACGAAGGTCACCACGCACATCATCAGCGAGGTGAGGTGGTCGACCAGGAAACCGACTTCGAAAGTCACGCCCTCCACGACCATCCAGGTGTAGATGCTCATGTTCTGCGTACCCAGGCCCTCGTAGACCTGCTGGTACAGCACGCTGAAAGACAGGGCGCAGGAGGCGGCGACCGCGAGAATCGTGATCCAGTGGGCGCCGGCCCGGCCCACGATATTGCGGCCCAGGCCGGACACCAGGGCGCCAAACAGGGGCAACAGGGCGATCAGGAGCAGTGTGGTCTTCAGTTCCATCATCAGCCCTTCAATTCGTCCAGTTCGGCCACGTTGATGGTTCTGCGGTTGCGGAACAGAACGACCAGGATCGCCAGTCCGATGGCGGCCTCAGCCGCAGCCACGGTCAGAATGAAGAAAACAAACACCTGGCCGTCGAGATTGTCCAGGAAACGCGAAAACGCCACGAAATTCATGTTCACCGCGAGCAGGGTCAGCTCGATGCACATGAGCAGGATCAGCACGTTTTTGCGGTTCAGGAAGATGCCTGCAACGCTGATGCACAGCAGGATCGCTCCGAGCGTCAGGTAATGCGCAAGGGTCAGCATGGGTTCAGTTCCTGTCGCCTGTTGCCGGCGCTTCGGATTTCATTTTCACGAGCCTTACCCGCTCTTCGCGTTTCACGCGCACCTGGCGGGACGGATTCTGCACCTTGGCGTCGTTCCGGCGTCGCTGGGTCAGTGCAATGGCCGCCACGATGGCCACCAGCAGAATGATTCCGGCCACTTCGAACGGCAGCAGGAACTGGGTGTACATCCACTCCCCAACGGCCTGCGTATTGCTGTAGTCCGCGTCGCGGGGCGTGGGAACCGGAAACTGCTCTGTACCGAAACGGTCCCGCGCCCACAGCACCAGCAGCAACTCCCCGGCCATGACCAGCGCCACGCCGATACCGACCGGCAGATAGCGCGTGAAGCCCTCCTTGCAGGGGCACCAGGTTGATGTCCAGCATCATCACGACAAACAGGAACAGCACCATGCACCGCGCCGACATAGACCACGACCAGCACGATGCCGAGGAACTCCACCTCCAGCAGGATCCACAGCCCGGCCGCGGTGAAGAATGTCAGCACCAGGAACAGGGCCGAATAAACCGGGTTACGCGAACTGATCACAGCCCAGCGCTGCAGCCCAGCATGATGGCTGAGAACAGGTAAAAGACAATCTGGGTAACTTCGATGCCAAACATTATCGGTACGCCGCGTCTTGCTGCTTTTCCGCAGCGATCTGGGTCTTCGAACCGGTCACCGATGGCCAGCAACTGGGGCTTGGTCATGATGTTTTCTCCCCGGTTCTCGAAGTGATATTCGTGGAAGGTGGTTTCCACGATCGAATCCACCGGGCAGGACTCCTCGCAGAACCCGCAGTAAATGCATTTGAACAGGTCAATGTCATAGCGCGTTGTGCGCCGCGTTCCGTCTTCGCGCTGCTCGGAATCGATGGTGATGGCCAGCGCCGGGCACACCGCTTCGCATAAGCTTGCAGGCGATGCAGCGCTCTTCCCCGTTCGGGTAGCGGCGCAGTGCGTGCAAACCCCGGAAGCGGTTGGACTTCGGCGTCTTTTCCTCCGGGTAGCGCACCGTGAACTTGGGCTGGAAAAAATGCCGCAGGGTCACGCTCAGCCCGCCCAGGAGTTCGAGCAGCAGCAGGGATTTAAAGTATCGGCTTATCGCATTCATCGTCAGCTCCCGAGCACAACCACGCCGGACAGTTTGATGGCTGCAGCAGCCAGCACCCAGGCCAGGGCGATGGGCACGAGCACCTTCCAGCCAAGCCGCATGATCTGGTCATAGCGATAGCGCGGGAAGGTGGCGCGCAGCCACAGGAACATGAACATGAAGCAGACGGTCTTCAGCAGGAACCAGTGAATGCCGCCGGCTCCCAGGAAGGTGTCACCCAGTCCCGGCACACCGTCGAAGGGGGACAACCAGCCACCAAGAAAACAGCAGCGCCACCATGCAGGAGATCAGGATCATGTTGGCGTATTCGGCCAGGAAAAAGACCGCGAAGGCGGCGCCGGAATACTCGACGTGGAAGCCGGCCACGATCTCCGACTCGCCTTCCGCCACGTCAAACGGCGCGCGGTTGGTCTCCGCCACCCCGGAAATGCAGTACACGATAAACAGCGGAAACAGGGGCAGCCAGAACCAGTCAAAAATGCCGCCCTGCTGCGCCAGCACAATCTCGCTCAGGTTCAGGGTGCCTGCCATGACCAGCACGCCGACCAGCGCAAATCCCATGGGAATCTCGTAGGACACGATCTGCGCGGCGGAACGCAGCCCGCCCAGCAGCGCGTACTGGGAGTTGGAGGCCCAGCCGGCAATGATGATGCCGTAGACCCCCAGGGAGGTCATCGCCAGCAGGTAAAGCAAGCCCGCGTCGATATTTGCCAGCACCATCGTGTCGCTGAACGGAATCACCGCCCAGGCGGCGAATGCCGGCGCCAGCGTAAGCACCGGGGCCAGCACGAACAGAAAGCGGTTGGCGTTCTCCGGCAGCACGATTTCCTTCAGGAGGAGCTTGAAGACATCGGCAAACGGCTGCGCCAGGCCCCAGAGCTTCATCCCGAAGATCCCGACGCGGTTAGGGCCCATGCGCACCTGCATGAAGCCGATGACGCGACGCTCCGCGTAGGTGAAGTACGCGACGGCGATGATCAGCGGAATGGTGATGGCCAGTATTTTGACCACGATCCAGATCAGTTCGAGCAAGGCGTCCATCAGCCCTTCCCTGCCGGTTCGATGGTGATCGGACCGAAGGCCGGACCGAGCCGCGAGCTGTCGCGGGTTGCCGCAGGCAACCAGGCGCCGCCGGCCGGCACGGTGTCCGTGACGCGGACCGTCAACTCGACGGCGTCTCCGCCCTGGCGCACGTTGGCGCTGGCACCTTCTTCAAGACCCAGTTCCCGCGCATCTGCCGGATTCAGACCGACAAAGCCATGCTCGGCATGCACGGTGGCCTGCAAGGCGCCACTGCGCCGGCACAAGCCGTCGACCGCGTACATGGGCACTTCGCCGATACGCACCAGCCCCGGGGCCTTTGCCGGAATGCCCGGCAGGCTTGCTGCAGCCGCCGCCGGCCGCCGGCGCGGACGCCGGCAGGCTTGCCTGGATCTGCGCCAGGCTGACCTGGTCGAAACCGTCCAGTCCCAGTTGCGCACCCAGGCGCCGCAGAATCTTCCAGCCCGGGCGCGCTTCGCCCGCGGCGCGGCCGGCTGGCCGTATGTCAAAGCGGCGCCCTTCCAGGTTCATGAAGGACCCTTCCGTTTCCGGCCAGGGCGCGAGCGGCAGCAGCACAGTGGCCACGCGGCGCAGCGCCGGGTTGGCAAAGCTGCCGATCGCCACGACCGATTCCGCCTCACCCAGGGCACGGAGCGCCAGCGCCGGATCGTCGAAATCCAGGTCCGGATCCAGGTCCCAGAGCAGGTAGGATTTGCGCGGCTGTTCAAGCATGGTGCGCGCATTAAGCCCGCCCTCGCGGGGCAAGGCGCCCATGGTCACGGCGCCTGCCGTGTTACCGCCAAGGGGCAGAAGATTCAGGCTGGCGCCGGTCGCTTCGGCCACCCAGGCGCTCAGTGTTCGCAGCCAGCTGGCCTGGGGGTGCGCCATGGCCGCCTGGCCCACGAGCAGCACGGCGCGCTCGCTGTCCTGCAGCGCCTGCGCCAGCTTGCGGTAGTTGGCCGGATCGGCGCCTTCTGCCGCCCCGGCCAGTTCCGCAGGCAGCGCCTTGCCGGCCGCCTCGCTGACCGCGAGCGCCAGGGCGCCAAATTCCGCCACCATTTCCTGCGGCGCGGCAATCATGCCGTCCGCCAGGTCAAAGTGGAAATTCCAGTCCAGCGGGTTGAGGGCGAACACGCGGCGCGCCGGCCAGCGAGGCCTTGCGAACCCGGTGCCCGAGGATCGGCGCCTCGTGCCGGACATTGCAGCCCAGCAGCACGATCGTCTCCATGGATTCCACGTCGGCAATCGATGCTTCGAATACCGCGGGCCGCTGTCCGTCATCGGCAAAATCCACTTCGCGGGGCCGGTGGTCGATATTGGGACAGCCCAGCCCGTCGACCAGACGCCCGGCCAGGAAATACGCTTCCGAGCTGGCGCTGGGCGACATGATCACCCCGAGGTCATCGCCGGCAACATCCTGCAAGGCCGCCCGGGCCGCGTCGATGGCCTCGTCCCAGCTCACCTCAAGCCATTCACCGTCTTTCTTCACCGCCGGCTGCCGCAGCCGGTCCGGCGCGCCAAGACCAAAGTGGCTGTAGCGATCGCGGTCTGACAGCCAGGACTCGTTGACGCTCTCCAGGTCACGGGGCACCGCGCGCATCACGTCGCCGCGGCGCATGTGGTAGTGCAGCGCAGAACCGAGGCCGTCGTGCACCGCGTGCGACGGCTGCGCGACCAGCTCCCAGGAGCGCGCCGAATAGCGGAACGGCTTGTTGGTCAGCGCGCCCACGGGGCACAGGTCGATCACGTTGCCGGACAGTTCAGAGTCGATGCTGTTCTCAAGGCAGGTGCCGATTTCCGGTCCGGTCACCACGACCGGTGCCGCCCATTTCGCTGGTGCCGGCGATCTCTTCGAGAAACCGGACGCAGCGCGTGCAGTGAATGCAGCGGGTCATGTCGGTCTGGATCAGCGGGCCGACATTCTTGTCCTTGACCACCCGCTTGCGCTCGGTGAAGCGGGACACCGAGCGGCCATAGCCCATGGCCAGGTCCTGCAGCTCACATTCACCGCCCTGGTCGCAGATCGGGCAGTCCAGCGGGTGGTTGATCAGGAGAAACTCCATGACGCCGTGCTGCGCATCGATGGCGCGCTTGGACTGGGTAAATACCTTCATCCCTTCCATGACCGGTGTCGCGCAGGCCGGCATCGGTTTGGGCGCCTTCTCCACGTCCACGAGACACATGCGGCAGTTGGCCGCGACCGTCAGTTTGCGGTGGTAGCAGAACCGCGGCACCGGTATACCGGCCTTGTCCGTGGCCTCGATGATCATCGAATTCTTCGGCACCTGGAGGGGGATGCCATCCACCTCGATGTTTACCAGCTCCTGCTGATCCATCACCGTGCTCATGCCGCTTTCTCCCCGGCCCCGTCCACGATGGAACGGCCGTGGTCGACGTAGTACTCAAATTCATGCCAGAAATGGCGCAACATGCCCTGTACCGGCCAGGCGGCGGCTTCGCCGAAGGCGCAGATGGTGTGGCCTTCGATCTGGCCCGCGGCGGACTTCAGCAGACCCAGGTCATCGCGACTGGCTTTGCCGTCAACGATGCGCTGCAGGACGCGGTGCATCCAGCCGGTGCCCTCGCGGCAGGGCGTGCACTGGCCGCAGGATTCCATGTGGTAGAAGCGCGCGATGCGGGTGCAGGCCCGCACCATGCAGGTTTTCTCATCCATGACGATGACCGCACCGGAGCCCAGGCCTGAACCGGCCTTGCCCAGCGCGTCGTAGTCCATGGTGATGTCCATCATGACCGCCGCCGGCAGCACCGGCATGCTGGAGCCGCCGGGAATGACGGCCTTCAGCGCATTGCCGTCGCGCACCCCGCCGGCCATTTCAAGCAGTTCTGCAAACGGTGTCCCCAGGGGCACCTCGAAGTTGCCCGGCTTGTTGACGTGACCGGACACGGAGAACACTTTCGGGCCGCCGTTGTTCGGTTTGCCCAGTTCCAGGAACCAGTCGGCGCCGTTGCGCATGATCGCCGGAACAGAGGCCAGGGTTTCCGTGTTGTTGATCGTGGTGGGCTTGCCATAGAGACCGAAATTGGCGGGAAACGGCGGCTTGTAGCGCGGCTGGCCTTTCTTGCCCTTCGAGGGACTCCATCAAGCGCGGTTTCTTCGCCGCAGATGTAGGCGCCGGCGCCCAGCACACCATGGATGTCCATGTCGATGCCCGAGCCCATGATATTCTTGCCCAGCAGCCCGGCCTCGTAGGCCTCCTTCACTGCCGCCTCGAAACGTTCCCAGGGTTCATGATGGAACTCGCCGCGCAGGTAGTTGTAGGCAACGCTGGCGCCCATGGCATAGGCCGCCGATGGCCATGCCCTCCACCACCGCATGCGGATTGAAGCGCAGGATGTCACGGTCATGGCAGGTGCCCGGCTCCGACTCGTCCGAGTTGCACAGCAGGTATTTCTGCACCGGCGCCGAACGGGGCATGAAACTCCACTTCAGCCCGGTGGGAAAACCGGCGCCGCCGCGGCCGCGCAGGTTGGAAGCCTTGACCGTCTCAATGATCTCTTCCTGCGGGGTCTTTTCCCGCAGGATTTTCTCGCCAGGCCTGGTAACCGTCCAGCGCACGGTAGGTTTCCATAGCCCAGGGCTTCTCGTGCCCGAGCGTATTGAATACGACGTTGTGTTCGGCCATGGTCATTCCAACCCGTCGATGATCTTGTCGAAGGCCTCGAAATCGAGGTTCTCGTGATAGTGGCCGTTAACCACCATCATGGGCGCCCCGACGCAGGCGGCCAGGCACTCTTCTTCCCTCACCAGGGTCATCCGGCCATCCGCCGTGGTCTCGCCCATGCGGATGCCCAGCTTGTTCTCCGCGTGCGCGACGAGATCTTCCGCGCCGTTGAGCCAGCAGGAAATATTGGTGCAGATATTCACCTTGTTCCGGCCGCAGGGCCTGGTGTGGAACATGGAGTAAAAGCTCGCCACCTCGGCAGCCCATACCGGCGGCAGGTCGAGATAGTCGGCCACCGCTTCGATCAGTTCGCGGGTGAGATAGCCGCCGTTCTGGTCCTGCGCCGCCATCAGCGACTGGATCACCGCCGAACGCTTCCGGTCCTCGGGAAAGCGGGCCACCCAGCCGTCGATGACCGCGCGGGTCTCCGCGTTAAGCAGTTCAGCCTTGCCCTGGGCATATGCAGCCTTGTGTGCCATCAGCGGTCGATCTCCCCGAACACGATATCCTGCGTGCCAACCATCGCCGGCACGTCCGCCAGCATGTGCCCCCGCAGCATTTCGTCCATGCTCGACAGGTGCGCAAAGCCGGGGGCGCGCAGATGCACCCGGAAAGGCTTGTTGGCGCCGTCCGATACCAGGTAGCAGCCAAACTCGCCTTTCGGCGCTTCCACCGCCGCGTAGGTTTCACCTGCGGGCACGCAATAACCCTCGGTAAACAGCTTGAAGTGGTGAATCAGCGCTTCCATGTCGTCCTTCATCTCTTCCCGGCTGGGCGGAATGACCTTGAAGTTCTTGAGCATGACGTGGCCCGGGTTGTCCCGCAGCCAGGCCGCGCACTGCAGGATGATCCGGGCGGACTGGCGCATCTCTTCCACGCGCACCAGGTAGCGGTCGTAGCAATCGCCATTGACCCCGACCGGGATGTCAAAATCCATCTCGGGATACATCGCATAGGGCTGCTTCTTGCGCAGGTCCCATTCGATACCCGAGGCGCGGAGCATGGGGCCGGAAAAGCCCATTTGCAGCGCACGTTCCGGCGAAACCACGCCGATGTTCACCGTGCGCTGCTTCCAGATCCGGTTGTCCGTCAGCAGCGTTTCGTAGTCGTCAATCCTGGACTGGAAGTCTTCCGTGAAGGCCTGGATGAAATCCAGCAGGCTGCCTTCACGCCATTCATTCTTGCGCTTCAGGTCCTTGCCCTTGGTCCAGGGCGACTCGCGGTGCTGCGGCATCTGCCCAGGCAGATCCCGGTAGACGCCGCCGGGCCGGTAGTAAGTGGCATGCATGCGCGCGCCGGAGACCGCCTCGTACATGTCCATGATGGATTCGCGCTCACGGAAGGCGTACAGGAACATGGTCATGGCGCCCAGGTCGAGGCCGTTGGTGCCGAGCCACAGGAGGTGATTCCCCAGGCGGGTCAGCTCATCGAACATGGTGCGGATGTATTGCGCCCGCAGCGGCGGCTCAATGCCGAGCAGCTGCTCGATCGCCAGCACGTAGGCGTGCTCATTGCACATCATGGACATGTAGTCGAGCCGGTCCATATAGCCGATGGACTGGTTGTAGGGTTTGCTTTCCGCCAGCTTTTCCGTGGCGCGGTGCAGCAGGCCGATGTGCGGATCCGCGCGCACCACGGTCTCGCCATCCAGTTCCAGCACCAGGCGCAGGACCCCGTGGGCCGCCGGGTGCTGCGGCCCGAAGTTCATGGTGTAGTTATTGATATCAGCCATCGCTGCGTGCCCCACTGGCCGGTTGCCGGGCCGCCTGCTCCGCCGCCTCGTCCGCCGCCTCGTCAATCTCATCGGTCCGGTACCGCGAATCATCGCGGATCACCCGCGGCACGAGCACGCGTGGCTCGATCTCGACCGGCTCGTAGACCACGCGCTGCTTCTCCTCGTCATAGCGCACGGTGACGTTGCCGATCAGCGGGAAGTCCTTGCGGAACGGATGACCGGTAAAGCCATAATCCGTCAGGATACGGCGCAGATCCGGGTGGCCCTCAAACACGACGCCAAACAGGTCAAATGCTTCGCGTTCATACCAGTTGGCGGAGCTCCAGATTTCCACCAGCGAAGGCACGATCGGCATATCCTCGTCCTGCGCAAAAGTGCGAATGCGCAAACGACGGTTGTGTCACGGATCGAGAGCAGGTGAACGACCACCGCGAAGCGGTTCTGGATGTGTTCCGATTCGGGCAGTTCATTCCAGCGAAAGCGCCCCGGGCCGAGACCTTCGACACCGCGGCTGAAGCCTTCGCCGGTCACATCGCGCGTATCCCATTCCGCCTGCCCGAAGCTCAGGTAGTCAACACCGCAGAGGTCGATGAGCTGTTCGAAGGCAAAGTCATCGCGCAGCGTCCGCGCGGTGTCCAGCCACTGATCCACCGGCACCTCGAGCGTGGTGCAGTCGGCCGCCTTCAGCAGGCGGATGTCCGCACCGAGGGCAGCAGCGAGGGCCTTTTGAAAACTGTCCGCGTTCATCACTGGATCACCGGGAAATGGTGTTGGTGCGACGAATCTTCTGCTGAAGTTGCAGGATGCCGTAAATCAGCGCCTCCGCCGTTGGCGGACAACCGGGCACGTAAATATCAACCGGCACGATCCGGTCGCAACCACGCGTCACGGCGTAGGAATAATGGTAATAACCGCCGCCATTTGCGCAGGAACCCATGGAAATCACCCATTTCGGATCGGGCATCTGGTCGTACACCTTGCGCAGGGCCGGGGCCATCTTGTTGCAGAGCGTTCCGGCGACGATCATCACGTCCGACTGGCGCGGGCTGGGGCGCAGAATCACCCCGAAGCGATCAAGATCGTAGCGCGAAGCGCCGGCCTGCATCATCTCCACCGCGCAGCAGGCCAGGCCAAAGGTCATGGGCCACAGGGAACCGGTGCGTGCCCAGTTCACCAGCGCGTCGAGCGTGGTGGTGACCGCACCGCGATTCAGCAGCGGGTTGTCGTCAGCGTTCGGGCGCAGAATGTCGTCGACTACGCCAAGTTCGGCGACTGCGTCATCCGGGCTGATGTATTGCGAACTTACTCCCATTCCAAAGCTCCGCGCCTCCAGGCGATAAAGAACCCGACAATCAACTCCAGTACGAAAATCGACATGGCGATGAGTCCGTATATGCCGAGATTATCCAGCGCGACGGCCCAGGGGATGAAGAAGGCGATTTCCAGGTCGAAAATGATGAACATGATCGCGACCAGGTAAAAACGCACATCAAACTGGCCGCGGGTATCTTCGAAGGCCTCGAAGCCGCACTCGTAGGGAGAGGCCTTTTCGCTGTTGGGATTACTGGGAGACAGGACACTTCCGAGGGTGATCAGCACACCACCGATAACCGCAGAGATACCGATAAACAACAGGATCGGCAGATATTCAGACAGCATGGCTCGCTCTCAGTCGCGACGCCGCTGATGACGTCGTCGTCAAAATGGTGCCCAAGGCCGGACTCGAACCGGCACGGCTTTCGCCACTACCCCCTCAAGATAGCGTGTCTACCAATTCCACCACTTGGGCAATTTATCCAGGGTGCTGTAACTCCGGCAAATCAGCGGCCGGAATCGTCCTCGCCGCCAGCGGCAGCGTCAGCTTCTTCTGCGGCGCTGTCGGGCACCGGCAGGTCCGGGGCCGGCAAATCCGCCCCGGTCGTAATCTGTTCCATGTCCATGGCAGGCACGTCGCTGCTGGTGTCTTCCATCACCGGAACGATATCCACCTGTTCCGTGACCGGCGCCGTGCCGACCACGCCGAGGTCCGTTTCCGGCGCCCCGATGTTGCGGGACACCCAGACCGCCATGGACAGGCTGATCAGGCAGAACAGGGCTGCCATGACCCAGGTTGAACGGGAAAGAAAGGACCCTGCGCCGCGCGAGCCGAATACGGTTCCGGAGGCTCCGCTGCCAAAAGCGGCGCCCGCGGTTGCACCGGGGCCACGCTGTACGAGGATAAAGGCCACCATCGCAATGGCAACCAGCACGTGAAAAATGTTCAAAATTTGCATAAATCCATCCTGGTCTCAGGCCACGGCGCGGCAAATGCCGACGAATCCATCGGCGGTCAGGGACGCTCCCCCGACCAGCGCGCCATCGATGTCTTCCTGAGCAAATAGTTCGGCAGCATTGGACGCTTTCACACTGCCGCCATAAAGAATTCGAATCTGACCGCCTATTGTATCACCCAGCGAAGTCAAAGTGGACCGCAAAAAAGCATGCACGGCCTGCGCCTGTTCCGGTGACGCGGTCAGGCCCGTGCCAATGGCCCAGACCGGCTCATAAGCAAGCACTGCGCGCTCAAAGCCCTCGATACCGGTGCGGTCGAGGACCGCATTCACCTGGCGGGCCACCACCTCTTCCGTAATCCCCGCCTCGCGTTCCTCGAGGGTTTCACCGACACACAGCACCGGCTCGAGGCCCGCTTGCCGGGCGGCGACGAAGCGGTCCGCCACGTCGGCGTCCGTCTCACCAAACAGCGTACGGCGCTCTGAATGCCCGACCAGGACGTAACGGCAACCGTGGTCAAGGATCATGGCAGCGCTCACTTCGCCGGTAAACGCGCCTTCGGCATGCGGGTTGAGCGTCTGTGCGCCCCAGTCCAGCGGGCTGTCACCACACAACGCGGCGACCTGGCCAAGGTAGGGCGCCGGCGGGAAAACCGCGACATCGACCGCTTCAAGGGACTGAATGCCCTGCAACACGCCGCCGATCAACTCGTCCACCATGGCCCGCGAGCCGTGCATTTTCCAATTACCTGCAACCAGGATTCTGCGCATGATCGCACTCCGCTTTCAGGGCCCGGACACCCGGGGGGCGCAAGGATACAGACCGCCACGCGGGGCCGCAACCACGGGCGCCGCTGTTGCGGTCAAAACCCTGCTGCCGCACTTGAACCACCCGCCCGCAGCCGTGAGAATGCGCCACATGGTGAATCAAGCAAAACAGGCGCCAGCGGGCGCGGAACGTCCCTGGGCCCTGGTTACCGGCGCGTCGGCAGGCATTGGCGCCGAGTTTTGCCGGCAGCTCGCGGCGCGCGGGTACCGGCTCGTGCTCGTGGCGCGACGGGAAGAACGGCTGCAGGCTCTTGCCAAAGAACTGGCGGAGGCCTGCGGCACGCAAAGCCTGGTGCTGACGGCCGACCTTGCCGCGCCCGGGGCGCCGGCGGAAATCTGCCGGCAACTCGACGAAGCCGGCATTGCGGTGGAATTCCTGGTCAATAATGCAGGCTACGGGATACCGGGAAAACTGACATCGGTTCCCTGGCAAACCCACGCGGACTTCCTGCAGGTGATGGTCGAGAGCGTGTGCGAGTTGTGCTGGCGGCTGTTTCCCGGCATGCAGCGCCAGCGGCGCGGATTCATTATCAATGTCGCCTCGGTCGCGGGCCTGGTGCCCAGTACCGCCGGCCACACGCTGTACGGTGCCAGCAAGGCCTTCCTGGTGCGCTTTTCCGAGGCGCTGGCCGCGGAAGGCGCGCCGGATGGCGTTCACGTCAGCGCCCTGTGTCCCGGCTTCACCTACTCCGAGTTCCACGACGTGACGGGCACCCGGGAGCAGGTCAGCCAGATGCCCGCCTGGATGTGGTTGCAGGCCCCGGACGTGGTGCGCTACGGCATCGAAGCCGTGTTGCGTGACAAACCACGGGTGGTGGCGGTACCAGGCCGCGTCTACCGCTTCCTGGTCTGGCTGAACGGCGCGTTGCCCGCGCTGGGTCGCTGGATCGGCCACCGCAACGCCCACCGTTTCCGCAAGGTGTGACGCCTGCGCATAGGCGCCGTCTCAGGCTCAGCTGCCGGCGATGGTCAGACCATCCAGCAGCAGGGATCCACAACGAATATTGCCCCGCGTATCGATGTCATCGCCCGCCGCGCTGATGGCGCGGAACATGTCGCGCAGGTTGCCGGCGATGGTGACTTCTTCCACCGGGTACTGGATTTCGCCATTCTCGACCCAGAAACCTGCCGCACCGCGGGAGTAGTCCCCGGTCACCAGGCGTACGCCCTGGCCCATGACCTCGGTCACCAGCAGGCCGGTGCCCATTTGCCCCAGCATGGAGTCGCCGGGCTGCAGCGTGCCGTCAATCACCAGGTTATGCACGCCACCGGCGTTGCCGGTGCTCTCCATTCCCAGACGCCGCGCGGCGTAGCTTGAAAGAACGTAGCCCTGCAGCACGCCGCCCTCCACCAGCGCACGGTCCCTGACCGCGACGCCTTCACCGTCGAACGTTGTACTGCCGCTTGCGCGCGGCAGAAAGGGCCGCTCGAGCAGGTTCAGCCATTCGGGGAACAGGGTTTCACCGAGGCTGTCCTTGAGGAAAGAGGCATTGCGGTACAGGGCGCCGCCGGAAACGGCGCCGACGAAATGGCCCAGCAGGCCACGGGCGACATCCGGGGCAAACAGCACCGGCGCCTTGCGCGTGGAGAGCTTGCGCGCATTCAGGCGCCGCACGGTGCGCTCCGCCGCGTGCCGCCCGGTGAGTTCCGGGCTTTCCAGGTCATCGGTGCTGCGCTGCGAGTCGTACCAGTAATCGCGCTGCATGCCGGCGCCGGTCCCGGCGATCAGCACACAGCTCTGCCCGTAGCGGGTGCCTTCACCGCGGCCGGTAAAGCCATGCGAATTGCCCAGCACCGTCAGGCCGAAGCTGCCCGAAACGGAGGCCCCCTCCGAATTGGTGATCTGCGGGTCTGCGCGGCCGGCCTCCTCCATGAGCAGGCAGCGGGCAATCGCCCGCTCCGCATCGAGGGCCGCCGGATGCCACAGGTCCAGGTCCGGAAATTCCGTTGCCATGCGCGCCTCATCCGCGAGGCCGTTGCATGGGTCGGCAGCGGTGAAACGCGCGATATCCAGCGCGTGCTGCACGCTGCTGCGCAGGGACTCGATGCTCAGGTCGGCACTGCTCGCATGCCCTTTGCTGCGTCCAAGAAAAACCGTGACGGAAAGGCCGCGGTCGCGCGTATGTTCTATGGTCTCCACCTCGCCGAGGCGAACGGTGGTGTTCAGGCCACCCTGCAGGCTGGCGCTGACTTCCGCCTGGTCTGCGCCGCTTTTACGCGCCAGGTCCAGCGCCTCGGCGACGCGTGACTCGAGCAGGGAAAATTCTGCTTCGCGGTCTACCGCATGGTGTTCTGGGTTATGCTTTTCTTTCATGGAGTTTTCCATTGTGCGGTGTTCCATCAGGCGCTCAGGGGCGCGTGATCGGCAGGGGTTGATTGATGAGTGATACGAAGGGACCGGAAGACGAACTTCCAGTCAGCAAAAGCCAGCTCAAGCGGGAGGCCAGGGCGCTGTTTGACTTTGGCAAAAGGCTGTCCGAGCTGCCGGAGCCGGTACTGCTCGCCCTGCCGCTGGAGCGGGATATCCTTGACGAGGTGCTGTTCGCGCGCAGCATTCGCGCCCACGTGGCCCGCAAGCGCCAGCTCGGCTTCCTGGCCAAGAAGCTGCGCAGCGAGGACCTGGCCGCGGTGGAGGCCGCCCTGGATAAGCGGGCGTCCGCAGCGCGCGAACTGAATGCGCGCCACCACCGGGCCGAGGCCTGGCGCGATCACTTGCTGGAATCGGGTGATGCGGCGCTCAGCGGCCTGCTTGAAGCCCGCCACGATCTGGATGTGCAGACCCTTCGCCAGCTTCTGCGCAATGCGCAGCGGGAGGCAAAAGCCGGTAAGCCGCCCGCTTCCGCGCGCAAGCTGTTCCGCTTGCTGCGCGATGCCGATGACGTCACGTCCCTGCCGCCCTGCGACTGACCGCACCGCAGCTTCAGGCATCCGTTCCGCCCACCACCAGCTCATCCAGCTTCAGGGTCGGTTGACCAACGCCCACGGGAACGCTCTGGCCGTCTTTGCCACACACGCCAATACCCGCGTCCAGCTCCAGGTCGTTGCCGACCATGCTGACGCGTGTCATCGCGTCCGGGCCGTTGCCGATCAGTGTCGCGCCGCGAACCGGCCGCGTGATTTTGCCGTTTTCGATCAGGTAGGCCTCGCTGGCTGAAAAAACGAAGCGCCCCGAGGTGATATCCACCTGCCCGCCGGCAAAATTCACGGCGTAGAGGCCACGCTCCACGGAGGCAATAATTTCCTGCGGGTCATATTTTCCGGCCAGCATGTAGGTATTGGTCATCCGTGGCATGGGCAGGTGGGCGAAAGACTCCCGTCGCCCGTTGCCCGTCGGCGCCATGCCCATCAGCCGCGCATTCATCTTGTCCTGCATGTAATTGCGCAGAATGCCGTCCTCGATCAGGACCGTTTCGCTGGTCGGGGTCCCCTCGTCATCGATGGTCAGCGAACCGCGGCGCTGCGCAATCGTGCCGTTGTCGACGATGGTGACGCCGCGGGAAGCCACCTGCTCGCCGATGCGCCCGGAGTAGGCTGAGGTCTGTTTGCGGTTGAAATCGCCCTCCAGGCCGTGGCCGACCGCCTCGTGGAGCAGGACGCCGGGCCAGCCGGGTCCCAGCACCACCGGCATCGTACCGGCCGGCGCATTCACGGCGTCGAGGTTGACCAGGGCCTGGCGTACCGCCTCGTCGGCAATCTGCCGCCAGGTATCCCTGGCCAGCAGCTCCGAATAGCTGAAGCGGCCGCCGCCGCCATCATTACCCTGCTCGCGGCGGCCATCCCGCTCGGCGATCACGGTTACCGACAGGCGCACCAGCGGCCGGATATCGGCCGCCAGGTCGCCGTCAACCGCGGCCACCAGGATCGTCTCGTGGGCAGCCGCCAGGTTCACCATGACCTGGCTTACCGCCGGATCCAGGGAGCGCGCGTAGGCGTCGATCTGGCGCAGCAGGTCAACCTTGGCGGCGGCGTCCAGGGAGGCCACCGGGTCTTCACCGGAGTACAACGGTGTCGGCTGGCGCCGGTTCCATACGGCCAGGCTGCCATCCTGCCCCTGGCCGGCAATCGCCCGCGCCGCGCCGGAAGCCTCCAGCAGCGCCGGCAGCACAATTTCGTCCGCATAGGCAAAACCGGTCTTCTCTCCCGCCACGGCCCGGATGCCGACACCCTGTTCGACCGTGTGCGAGGCGTTGCGGACCTGGCCGTCTTCCAGTGACCAGCCCTCGCGGACCATGCGCTGGAAGTAGAGATCACCGCCATCGATCCGGGCGCCCATCAGGTGTGAGAGCACGCGGGCCAGGTCACCGTGATCCAGCCCCCCCGGGGCGAGCAACTGTTCCGTGGCGTTCTTAAGCAGGTCTGTCATGATTCATCCGTTTGCTGGGCTTGCGCCGTTGGGGATTGCGGGTCCTGTTCAGGTTCCGGGCTCGATTTCGGGAGCGGGGTTCCGTCGCCCTGGTTATCCAGGCGGACAACGCTTGGATCGGACCAGGGGCCGGTAATTTCGTAACGCGCCTCTGCGGCGTCACCCAGGGCGTTGCGCAACAGGCCCTGCAGCGCCAGCCCTGCCGCTGCGCCGGCGGGGCCCGCAGCCAGCGCGCCGATGACCGGCAATGCCTGGCTAACGCCCGGCCTGACCGTCATCTGGTAATCAAGCACCTTGGTTTCAAGGTCGGAGGAGCCCACCAGCGCCAACTGCGCCGCGGTCGACTCGATCAGAAAGTCATCCGTGTAAACGGTGCCGCTCTCCAGCGACATGGTACCGCTGGCCTGGTCGAAACCGAAGCCGGAACTGAAGACATCGCTGAAATCCAGCGCAAGCCGCCGTGGCAGCGCACCGACGCTTAGCAGGCCAAGTACGCGTCCGGCGCCCGGGTCGGCGTTAAGAATCCGCCCGTCAATCACGCTGAACGACATCTGACCGTTCAGCGCCGCCATATTGAAGGCGCCGGGAGGCCCCGGCCACCAGGCATCGTAGCGCAACATGGTCTGACCGCCCTCCAGGACGGATGACAGGTCCAGGGCCTTGACCAGCGCGCCAAGACTCTCCGAGGTCAGCACGATATCAAAATCCGAGCGACTGCCCCCTTCACTCGAGACCCAGTCGCCCCGCGCCTGGAAGCTCAGCTGCTCGGACATGGCCTCTACCGACTCAATTCGCAGGCCGTTGCCAATCGGAAAGGCCTCGATGCGGGTTGCGCCCAGGTCGAGCCCGAGGAACTGCATATCCTCGACGAAAAAATGCATTTCCGGCAGCGTGCCCGGGTCGGTGTCCATGGGGACCCCGTCATTCAGCGGATCAGGCATATACAGGCGTTGCAGGTTCGCCGTCAGGCTCTGGATACCCGTGTCGTTCCGCGTGTAGCGAACGTCCCCGGCCAGGGCCTCGCTGTCGAGACTTACGTTGAAGTCGTTGCCCTCCAGATCCATGGTCAGCGTCACGTCGTCAAAGGCGCGATTCAGGATAATGAGCCGGTCGGTCTGTAAAGTGTTGCCCTTCAGATCCAGCGCCACCGCCTGGCGCCCGGCCTCGCCGTACCGGCTTGCCAGGGAAATCCAGCCATCGAGGTCCAGCGAGTCCGCCCGGCCGGAAATCACGAAGGAACCGTCGGCCGGCATCTGCGCCCGGGAACCCAGCGCCAGGGCGCCGCGCCGGATCAGCGGCCGGGTCACCACCGGGGACGACTGCTCCGCCGGTGCCGGACGAGCGTCGGCCTGGCCAGGGACAGCCCCCTCATCCGGGGCGGGGATGACCGGTGAATCGGCTGCGATCGCATCGGCAACGACTGGCTCAGGCTTCGACTCGAGTTCCAGTTCCAGATCGAGCAGATCACCCAGGCTGAGGGACAGCCCCGCGCGTGGCTGACCCAGCGGGTAGCGCAGGTACAGCGGCAGGGCGACGCCCGCAGGCTTGGCCAGGGGCAAGGGCAGGTCCAGAACCACGTCTTCCAGGTCCGATTCGAGTTCCAGCCACAGGTCAGTTTGCCCGTCCCCGGTCCTGCGGGTGCGCAGATGACCAAGCCAGTCAGCCTCGCCGGAGATCCGGGTGAGCGCGGGGTCGTCAATCATCGGGGTTTCGCCGATCACCAGGCTGGCGGGAAATCGCCCGGCCAGTTCGGCCAGGAAGGGCGTGTCCGTATTCCAGGCCGCATCCAGGGCAAGCCTCGCGGGCCACCCGGCCAGGGTCGTATCCAGGTCCCCGGGCCGCAGCACCCTCGCGGTCATAGGAAACAACGCCGGCGAGGTTTTCCAGCCCGAACCCGGTCCGCGCCTCGAGGAAACTGGCGCCGTTGAGCTCCAGTTCCCCGTCCACCGTGACCTCGTCGCCGCCGGACGCCGCGCTGCCCAGGGGAATGGTCAGCAGGCCGCGGGTACTGGCGGGGCCCTCAAAGCCCAGCGGGGCCAGGTCGAGGGTCGAGTTGGCCAGCAACGGAGAGCGCTGGATGAAGGTCTTTAGCAGCGGCAGGGTCGTGGCGCTGCGGTAATCCAGGGTCAGGACCGGCGTGCGCAGGTCAGCGATGCGCGCGCTGGCCGACTGCACCTCCGAACCGGCAACATCGCCAATGCGGCCTGTAAGCGCCAGGGAGGTACCCTCGATGCGCAGGTCAGCGTCAACGTCGCGGGCCGCCGGCCAGCCCTCCGCGTAAGCCAGGGACGCATCATCGATACGGGCCTCTGCCAGCAGGGTGCCCTGCCCCTCCGCGAAGGGAAACGCATCCATATCGCCGGCGATCACCAGGCGGCCCTGCTCCAGGCGGCCCTGGCTGACGCTGCGACGCAGCCATTCCGTGACCTTGGGACTCATGACGCTGCGCGGCCAGTAATCATGCAGGGCGGCAATGTCAGCGGCTGAAATGCTGGCGTTGATATCCACCCGTGGCTTGCCCTCGTCCCCGGCAAAGCGCAGCCTGGCAGTCGCCTCGACCTCCTCATTGCGCAGGCCGCAGTCGAGCGCATCCACCTGCCAGTCGCCCTTGTCGCCCCACAGGATTTCCAGTTCACACTCCGGCAGGTCCACCAATAGCGGGGTCCGGAAATTACGCGGCCAGCGGATCAATACGTCCTCACCCGCAAACCACAGGCTGCCCTCGCCAAAGGCCAGGTCGATTCTCCCGTTGAGTCCCCTGGCCAGGGGCCACTGGCCCCAGTCCAGCACTTCGAGCGACTCGAAGCGACCGGAGGTCGCCGCCAGTTGGCGGTTGCCATCGATAATCAGCTCAAAGTCGCGAATAACCCCCCGACCGGCGGTAGGCGCAACATTGGGCCAGCTCACCCCGAAGATACCCATGAACAACTGCGTTACCTCGAGCGGAAATTCGGCGACCACGTAATCGGCGCTGACCCACACGCCGAGGTTGCCTGCCAGGTTCCGCTCCACGGCAATACTGGGTGATGTCCAGTCGCGGCCGTTTTCTTCCACCCGCATATCGGCGAGGTCAATCCGCCAGTTGGTCTTGTCCTCCCAGCGCCAGTTCAGGCGGCTGTTGAGGTGATCCAGCCGCAGCACCTTTTCACCGGTGGGCAGGTCCACGTCACGCAGATCGACGACACCGGCCAGCTCCAGCGGCAGTTCCTGCGCCCAGCTGCCCCACAGTTGCGCGTTCAGCCGGCCACTGACCGCCTGCAGCTCCTCCCGGGGTATCCGGGCCGTGAGCTCTTCCATGATCAGTTCGCCGGTTTCGACCTGGAACTGGATATTCGCCAGGCGGTTCCCGTCGCGCAGCTCGGCCAGCACGGTTGCGGAAAAATCGCCAAGCACGCGATTGCGGCGGGCGTTTGAAAGGCTTGCCTGCACCTCCAGCGCCAGCCGGTCTCCGGCCATCTGCAGCCTTCCGTCAATACCAATCAGCTGGACTTCAATCTCGTTTTCAGGGTCCGCATAGCTGAAGCTTGAATCCTGCAGGCGGACTTCCCCCAGCCGGGCAAGGTGGCTGAGCCCGGAGTTGCTGCTGCTGTCCGCGTCACCCATTTTGCGGCCGCTGAGCCCCAGGCCGGATAACTCAAACCGGCCTTCTGCATCGCGGGTCAGTGCCAGGTCGGCGCCGATGATTTCGAAGGAGTAAAGCGGCCGGCCGGACAGCAGGGCGTTCAGCGGCTTGATGTCCAGCGCTGCCCGTTGGATGGCCAGGTCACCCTGGCCGCTGGCAGCGCCCAGCAGGGTGACGCCCTCCAGGCTGATCCTGGGGCCGAAGGCCTTCCACTCCCCGGTGAACCCCTCCAGGCGCACGGGGTGGTTGAACTGCTCCGAGAGAACTGCCTCGAGACGGGGCTTGTAGCGCTCGCTGTAGGGCATCAGCAACTTGCCGATACCCACCAGCACCGCGGCGCCGATGATCACCATCGCAAGCGCCGTCCACAGCAGCGTCCGCAGACGCCTTAGCCAGCGTTTCAAACCGGTCATGGAAGCCCGGCCGGGCTCACAGCAATACCACGTCAAACAGTTCCTGCGTGTATTGCTCCTCGCGCTGGAAACGGATCGATTTGCCGATCAGCTCTTCCAGTTCCACCACGGTCGTGGAGTGCTCATCCAGCACCAGGTCAACCACCGCCGGCGACGCCAGCACCAGCAGTTTCTCCGCCTCGAACTGGCGCCCGGAACGCATGATCTCGCGAAACACCTCCAGGCAGACCGTTTCAGCAGTCTTGACCGATCCCCGGCCGCTGCACACCGAGCAGGGCTCACACATGACATGCCCCAGGCTCTCGCGGGTGCGCTTGCGCGTCATCTCGACCAGGCCAAGATCGGAGAGTTCGGTGACGGATGTGCGCACCGGGTCCCGCTCAAGCGCCCGCCTGAGGGTGCGCATCACCTGCTCGCGATGCTCCGCCTCCTGCATGTCGATGAAATCAATGATGATGATGCCGCCGAGATTTCGCAGGCGCAGCTGGCGCGCGATGGCCTGCGCCGCTTCCAGGTTGGTCTTGTAAATCGTCTCTTCCAGGGTCCGGTGTCCCACGAAACCACCGGTATTGACGTCTATGGTGGTCATGGCCTCGGTCTGGTCAATGACCAGGTAGCCGCCGGACTTGAGCGGCGTCGTGCGGTGCAAGGCGTTTTCGATTTCGTCCTCGACGCCGTACACGTCAAACAGCGGCCGGTCGACCGCATAGCGTTCGATGCGCGGCAACCATTCGGGAATGAAGCGGCTCACGAACTCGCAGATTTTCCGATGGGTGAACTCGTCATCGACGCGCACGCGGTCGACCTGTCCGTGCATCAGGTCCCGCAGCGCGCGCAGCGGCAAGGACAAATCCTCGTACACGACCTTGCCGGCGCGCGAGCTGACAGATTTCTCCTGGATTCCCGCCCACACCTTGCCGAGATAGGCCATGTCGGCAGACAGGGCAAAATCATCCACCGCCTCGGCGTTGGTGCGCACGATGTAGCCGTTGGCGGAATCCTTTTCGCGCAGACGCCCCACCAGTTCCTGCAGGCGGCTGCGCTCCTGCTCGTCTTCGATCCTGGCAGACACGCCGATATGCGGATTGCCCGGCAGGAGCACGAGAAAGCGGGAAGGTACGCTGAGATTGGTGGTCAAACGGGCGCCCTTGGTGCCCAGCGGATCCTTGATGACCTGGACAATCACCTCGGCACCTTCGCGCACGAGTTCGCTGATGGGCGGCTCACGCAGCGGCGCATCCGGCAGCTGGCCGGTCATGCGCTCCCGGTCAACCCGGGCGATATCCGAGGCGTGAAGAAAGGCGGTGCGTTCCAGGCCAATGTCCACGAAGGCTGCCTGCATGCCGGGCAGCACGCGTGAAACGGTGCCCTTGTAAATGTTGCCCACGTAGCCGTAGTGGCTGGCCCGGTCGAGCCAGATCTCCTGCAGCACGCCGTTTTCGACGACGGCGACCCGCGATTCGCGGGGGGTCACATTGATCAGTATTTCTTCACTCACCGGTGGACCTTCCTGGCTGCGGTTGCGTGGCAAACGCCGGGTTCAGACGGCCGCCTAGAATAACACTTCAAACTGCGGGACTGCTTGCTTTGACCCCGGCCCGGCGCAGCAATTCCGCGGTTTCGTAGACCGGCAGACCCATGACGCCGGAGTAACTTCCGTCAATGTGCGCCACCCACTGACCGGCAACGCCCTGGATCGCGTAAGCGCCGGCCTTGTCCATCGGCTCATCCATTTGCACGTAGGCCTCGATCCATGACTGCAGGTATCGGACCCATGGTCACCCGGGTCACGTTCAGGGCCTCCAGGATCTGCCCGTCCGGGCAGACCACGCAGACCGCCGAGAAGACCTCGTGGGTGGCGTTGGCGAGGCGGGAAATCATGTCGCGGGCATCCGCCCGGTCCGTCGGCTTTTCCAGGATATCCCCGTCGAGAACGACAATCGTGTCCGCGCCCAGCGCCGGCCGGCCACGGCCGAACTCGGCGACCCCCGCCAGGGCCTTTTCTTTCGCCAGGCGACCGGCATAGGTCGCGGGCGCTTCACCGGCCTGGCGGATCTCCTCGATATCCGCGTTGAAGACTTCGAAGGGAATGGCAATCATGGTCAGGAGTTCGCGACGTCTCGGAGAGCCGGAGACCAGCAACAATTCACTCATGGGGCAGTTCCTCGGCGGGCCTTCAGGCCCGGTGATACGGGTGATTGATGGTGATGGTCCAGGCCCGGTAAAGCTGCTCGGCCAGGATCACCCGGACCAGGGGGTGCGGAAAGGTCAGGGCGCCCAGTGACCAGCGCTCACGGGCCGCCGCCAGGCACGCCTCGTCCAGGCCGTCGGGACCGCCGACGAGAAACGCGCAGTCCTGGCCGCCGCCCATCCATGTCTCCAGTCGTTGCGCAAGCTGTTCCGTGGACCAGGCCGTGCCGCGCCCGTCGAGGGCAATGATGTGCTGACCATTGCAGGCGGCCAGCAGGTCGCGACCCTCGTCGCGGCGCAGACGGTCGATGTCGGGATTTTTGCCGCGCTTGCGGACCGGGACTTCGTGGAGCTGGAGGGGCAGTTCGGGAGGCAGTCGGCGCGCATACTCCTGCCAGGCATCATTGACCCAGCCGGGCATTTTCTGCCCGACACTGACAACCCTGAGGCGCACGGTTCAGCCGGTTCCGGAACCGGATCCGGAGCGCTGTTCCTTGCTGACTTCCCAGAGTTTCTCGATGTTGTAGAAGGCGCGGGCCTGCGGCAGCATGAGGTGCACGATAATGTCGTTCAGATCCACCAGGATCCACTGCGCCTCGCGCTCACCTTCGACACCCAGGGGCTGAACACCGTTTGCCTTGGCCACCTGCACGAGCTTGTCCGCCATCGACTTGACGTGACGGGTCGAGTTGCCCGAGGCAACAACAAAGTGATCGGTCAGGGGGCTTAGGCCGGTAACGTCGACACTTTTAATATCAACGGCCTTGAACTCTTCGAGGGTGGAGAGGACGAGTTGGTGCAACTGCTGCGCGGACAGTTCCGCATGCCGGGTCTGAGCTTTCAAATGTCACCCTTGGTTGTGGACATAAACCCAGTTTAGCCCAGCCGGCATGACAATCACAGCGTGATCAGTCCCGGTACAGGCCATGGCGCTCGATGTAATCCGCCACCGGGTCCGGCACCATGGCGCGCAGCGCCCCCGGCGCGGCGCGCTGCCCGCGCAAACCTGTCGAGGACACCGGGACCGGGGGCACAGGCACGGGCCAGACCATGCCGCCGGGCTGCTCTCCCAGGCGGGCCGGATCCGCCACGCGGCGGCGTTCAATTTCAGCGGCCAGTTCAGGCCCGTATTCGGGGGACTCCCCGGGCCGGGTCATGATCACCAGGTGCGCCAGCCCGGGGATCCGGCGCCAGTCATGCCAGGTGTCCAGGCCGTTGGCGGAATCCTGGCCAAGCAGGAGGATCAGGGCATCGTCCGGGTATCGCTCCCGCAGGTTCGCCAGCGTCAGGCTCATCCATGACGGGCCTTCACGCTCCAGCTCCTGCCGGTCAATCGTGGCCCAGGGATACGGTGCAAGCGCCAGTTCCAGCATTCGCAGGCGATGCTCCGGTGCGGCAAAAGTGTGTGGCCGGTGCGGCGGGTCACCGGCAGGCAGAAAGCGGAATTCATCCGGCGCCAGCGCCGCATTCACGGCCGCAGCCGCCGCCAGGTGACCCCGGTGGACCGGGTCAAAGGTTCCGCCGAAAATGATGCGGCGTTTCAGCATCGCGGAGGATTTCTCAGGCGCACAGCGCCTGGATGTAGCGGTTCAGGCCATGCCAGGGGTCACCCTTGGCGCGGCCCTTGCTCTGTCGATCCATCTCCGCCAGCCGGTACCAGGCATCCGCCAGCCGTTTTCCATCAATGCGGCGTGCTGCCTGGCGCAGGGCGCCCTGCCGGGATTGCCAGACATTCAGGCGGCGGAATACACCGGCCTCGTTTTCCCCCTGCGCCATGGCCAGCCGGTAGGTCTCCACGGTGCGCAGACCGCTGACCAGGGCGCCGGCGACGAGCTGGATCGCCACGCCGGTGCGCCGCAGCCCCTGGGCCACGCGCAAGCTGTCCTGCAGATTGCCTTCCAGAATCCGGTCAGAGAGCAGGAAGCCGTTAAACTGGGAGCTGTCGGCCACGGCCTGCAGCACATCAGCGCCGCTCACCGGGCCGGAACCTTTCAGCAGCGCCAGCTTTTCAATTTCCTGCTGGGCCGCGAGCAAATTGCCCTGCAGCCGGTCGGCCAGCACCATGACCGCCTCCTGGTCCGGCTCCAGCCCGCGGCGTTGCATGCGCGCGGCAATCCAGCCCGGCAGTTCCTCCGGCTTCAGCGGCCAGATGTCGACCCGCGTGCCGGCCCGGTCCAGCGCCTGGGCCCACTTGGCCTTGCGCGAACTGCCATCCCATTGCTCACAGGAAACGACCAGCAGCGTATCCGGATCCAGCTTGTCCACCCAGGCCGTGAGGGCCTTGGCCCCGACTGCGCCCGGCTTGCCGCTGGGCAGGCGCAGATCAATGATGCGTCGCTGGGCAAACAGGGACAGGGTGCCGCCGGCCTCACCCAGCTGATCCCAGTCGTACTTGGCGCTGGCCTCGATCAGCTGGCGCTCGGAAAACCCCTCCGCAGCGGCCTTCTGCAAGACCTGGTCACGGCACTCCTGGAGCAACAGCGGCTCCGGACCGGCCAGCAGGTACACCGGGCTCAGCCCGCTGCGGAGTTGCCCCTCAAGTTGCTCCACTTTCAAGGGCATGGCTTAACCCCCCGCAGTGCCCAGGCGGCGCAGGACCTGGCGGGACAGGGTGCCGGCCATTTCCTCGCGCAGGTATTCCTCTTCGCGTGTTGCCGCCAGGATATCCTGCTCGCTGAAACTGATCACCCGGCTCTGCTCGAGAAACTGCTCCGGCACCAGCACGGCGCCATCGGCATCGACCAGGCGAAAACGCACCTGGTGCACTACCTTGTATTCGCGCACCCGGGCCGTGTCGCCAATCGAGAGAATCTCCTTGCGATACACGTTGAGTGGAATTTCCAGGCGTGCCGCGGCCGGGTCCTGTGGAACCACCCGTGCCCCGTTCTGCTCCAGCAGGATGGTCAGCCGGCGAATGAAATGGCTGTAAGGATCCGATGTCTCGATAACCGTGGTGTTCATCGCCGCCGGTAATTCCGCCTGGCCCTGCAGCCGGTAGCCACAACCGGACAGCAGCAGGACGGACAGCAACAGGAAGATGAAAGTCCGTTTGATCACTCAGCCAACCACGATATTCAGCAGCCGGTCCGGCACGTGGATGACTTTGCGGATGGTCTTGCCCTCGATGTGACGCTGCACGTTGGGTTCATCCAGCGCCAGCGCCAGGGCCGGCTCCTGTGCACAGCCGGGATCCACCGAGATGCGGCCGCGCAATTTGCCGTTGACCTGCACCACCAGCTCGACCGAGGTTTTGACGCGCGCCGACTCGTCCGGCACCGGCCAGCCGGCATCGAGCAAAGGCTGCTGCTGGTGGCCGAGCACTTCCCACAGCGCCTCGCTCAGGTGCGGCGTCACCGGCGCCAGCAGTTGCACGATCGCGGTCCAGCCCTCACCAGCCACGGCCCGCCCCTGCACGCTGTCGTCCTCGAAACGGGCGATGTGGTTGGTCAGCTCCATCAACGCGGCGATCGCCGTGTTGAAGGTGAACCGGCGGTCGTAGTCATCGCTTACCTTGGCGATGGTTTCGTGAACCAGCCGCCGCAGCTCGCGCTGCTCATCGTTCAGGGCAGCGCTGTCGACTGCCGGCGTCGCGCCCGCGTCCGCATGGTTACTGACCAGGGTCCACAGCCGTCGCAGGAACCGGAACGCGCCTTCCACCCCCGACTCCGACCACTCCAGGGACTGGTCCGGGGGCGCGGCGAACATGGAGAACAGCCGCACCGTATCGGCGCCGTACTCGTCGACCAGCGACTGCGGATCAACGCCGTTGTTCTTGGACTTGGACATCTTCTCGATGGCGCCGACGGTTACCGGCCGGCCGTCACTGGCCAGGCGTGCGCCGGTCACCTTGCCCTTGTCGTCCTTCTCAACCTCGATGTCTGCCGGGTTGACCCAGTGCGTCGCACCGGCATCGTCCTCATAGCTGTAGGTCTCGGCAACCACCATGCCCTGGCAGAGCAAGCGGCGGGCCGGCTCATCGCTGCTGACCATGCCCGCATCCCGCAGGAGCTTGTGATAGAAACGGAAATACATCAGGTGCATGATGGCGTGCTCAATGCCGCCGATGTACTGGTCCACGGGCAGCCAGTAATCGGCCCGTTCGTCCAGTTGCTGATCCGCGTCTGGGCAGCAGTAACGTGCGTAGTACCAGCTCGACTCCATGAAGGTGTCAAAGGTGTCCGTCTCACGTTCGGCGGCCTTCCCGCACTCGGGGCAAGAGGTTTTGCGCCACTCCGGATCGGCCTTGATCGGCGACTGGACGCCCATGAAACTCACGTCCTCGGGCAGCACCACCGGCAGATCTTCTTCAGGAACCGGCACGGCGCCGCAGTCAGGACAATAGATGACCGGTATCGGACAGCCCCAGTAGCGCTGCCGGCTGACACCCCAGTCGCGCAGGCGGAAATTCACCGTGCGCCGGCCCAGGCCCTCCGCCTCCAGCCAGTCAATCGCCTTCGCCTTGGCTTCCCCGACCTCCAGGCCGTTAAGCCACTCGCTGTTGATGGCGGGACCATCCCCGGTATAAGCCTCGCCCTCCCAGTCATCCGGCGGCTGGACGGTACGCAGGATGGGCAGGTCATAGGCCTGGGCGAATTCCCAGTCGCGCTGGTCCTGCGCGGGTACCGCCATGATGGCCCCGGTGCCGTATCCCATCAGCACGTAGTCCGCCAGGTAGAGCGGCACGGGTTGTTCGGTAAACGGGTTGAGCACATAAGCGCCGGTGAACACACCGCGCTTGTCGAGCTGACCGCCATCGGCCAGTCGATCCATCTCGGAGGTGCTCTTGACCCGCGCCCGGAACTCATCCACGGCCGCACGCTGCAGCGGGGAAGTGACCTGGTCGACCAGCGGATGTTCGGGCGCCAGTACCGCGTAAGTTACACCGAAGGCCGTGTCCGGGCGGGTGGTGTACACCGCCACGGCCAGGCCGTCCTCGTGCAAGGTCCCGTCCGCGTAACAGACCGGCAGGGCAAACTCCGCCCCTTCGGACCGGCCGATCCAGTTGCGCTGCATGGTTTTGACCGCTTCCGGCCAGCCGTCGAGCTCGTCCAGCCCGTTCAGCAGTTCGTCTGCATAATCGGTGATTCGCAGAAACCACTGGGGGATGGAGCGGCGCTCCACCAGTGCACCGGAGCGCCAGCCACGGCCGTCAACGACCTGCTCATTGGCCAGCACGGTCTGGTCCACCGGATCCCAGTTCACTTCCGAATCGCGGCGATAGGCCAGGCCTTGCTTCATGAGCCGGGTGAACATGAGCTGTTCCCAGCGGTAATACTCCGGCTTGCAGGTCGTGACCTCGCGATCCCAGTCGTAGGCGAAGCCCAGCCGCTCGAGCTGACCCCGCATGTGCTCGATATTGGCGTACGTCCACCTGGCCGGAGCGGTCTGGTTCTTGATCGCCGCATTCTCCGCCGGCAGGCCGAAAGCGTCCCAACCCATGGGCTGCATGACGTTCTTGCCCTGCATGCGCTGATAGCGGCTGATCAGGTCACCGATGGTGTAATTGCGCACGTGGCCCATGTGCAGGGCGCCGGACGGATAGGGAAGCATGGACAGGCAGTAGAACTTCTCACGGCGCGGGTCTTCGGTGACCTTGAAGGTCTGCTCATCGCGCCAGCGCGCCTGCATTTGCGCTTCGATTTCTGCCGGTTGGTAGGGTCTTGCGGTCATGTTCACAGCTCATTCAGGCGCCACGCAGCGGGGCCCCGGTAAAGGGAGCAAGCTTAACGCGCCCCAGCCCGCATGTGAACGAAAAACACGGCCGGCGCGGAATGATGGATATTCTAAAAAAGGGGCGTGAACCTTACGCGCCCCGCAAACGGGCAATCTCGTTGAGCAATTCATCCAGTCCCTGCCCCGGGGAACCATCACCCTTTAGCGCCGACTGGATGCCGGGCGCCAGGGTCTTGCCAAGCTCAACCCCCCATTGATCAAAGGCGTTGATATTCCACAGCACGCTCTCGACAAACACCTTGTGCTCATGAAATGCCAGCAGCGCACCCAGGCTGTAGGGGTCGAGGCTGTCAAGCAGCAGCAGTTCGGAGGGGCGATTACCCGCGAAGGTGCGTTGTTCCAGCAGGGCCGCGTCAATGGATCCGAGTTCCGCGCGCGTCGCGGCCTCGTCCCGGCCCAGCGCCAGTGCCGTCAGCTGGGCAAGCAGGTTGGCCAGCAGCTCATCATGGGCCTGGCGGTCATCATGATCCGGCCGGGCGATGCCGATAAAGCTCAGCGGCACGATGTCACTGCCCTGGTGCATGGCCTGGAACACGGAATGTTGCGCCTCGGTTCCGGTTTCCCCGAAGACCACGGGCGCCGTCTGCAGTGCGGAACGGCTTCCGTCCACGCAAACCGATTTACCGTTCGACTCCATGATCAGCTGTTGCAGGTAAGCGGGTAACAGGCGGAGTCTCTGGTCGTAGGGCATGCAGCCCCAGGCCGCATAACCACAGATATTGCGGTGCCAGGCCCCGATCAGTGCGGAAAGCACCGGCAGGTTATCGCCCGGCGGCGCGTCCTGGAAATGCCGGTCCATCATGGCCGCCCCATCCAGCAAAGCCTGGAAGCGCTCCGGCCCGATGAGCGCCGCGGCGGACAGGCTGACCGGCGACCACAGGGAATAGCGTCCCCCGACCCAGTCTGAAAAGTACAGCAAACGTTCCGGCTCAACGCCGAAGTCGGCGGCGCGTTGCGGCTGGCTGGTCACCGCAAACAGGCGCCGACGGGCCGGCTCCCTGCCCAGGGCCGTCTCGAGCCAACGGCGCAGCCGTTGCCCGTGCAGCAAGGTATCGCCGGTCGTGAAGCTCTTGGACACCAGGATGACCATCGTGGTCTCCGGATCCAGCTGGCGAACCAGGCGCTCACGGCGCGAGGCGTCCACGGAACCCAGGAAATGAACGCGCAGGCCTGACTGCCCCTCGTCAAGCGCATCGCAGACCAGTTGTGTGCCCAGCAACGAGCCACCGATACCGACGTGAACCACGTCGGTTATGCGGGTTTCTGTCATGCCGGGCAAGCGGCCCCGGTGCAGGGTTTCCGCAAAACCCATCATCCTGATCATCGATTCGCGAACCAGGCCCGCCTCTTCTCCGCCAACCCGTTCCAGGACCTCCGGCGAACGCAGGGCCATGTGCAGGGCGGGGCGATGCTCGGTTACGTTCACATTCCCACCGGCAAACAGCGCCCGGCGATGCGCTGCAACATCGGATCCACCGGCCGCGTCCAGCAGCTGCTGCAGGGCCGTCTCATCCAGGCGGACCCGTGAGAAATCCAGCAACAGGGGCCCGGCGCGGCGGGAGAAACGCTCGAACCGTCCCGGTGCTGTCAGCAAGTCGCCCAGCGATACGGCGGCCAGGCGCTTGTTGCTTTTCTGCAACATATCGAGCGTTTCCGGGTCGCCGAAGGCGCGGGTGTCGCTTTTTGTCGTCATGGGTAAACCCGCTGGTCGTGAAGGTGTTCCGGCAGTGTATGCCGTGCACCAGGCTCACTCAAGTTGCGCTGGGCCGGGCTTTGCTTGCGAAAGCTGAGTTTTCTTATCTTATTGATTTTATTATTTTTATAATAATTTTTCAGGATTTTTTCGAGGCAAAAAAAATGCCCCTTCCCAGTTAAGGGAAGGGGCAGGCTTTTGGAGTGATGTATCCGTCTATCGCGCCCTGCGATCCTGGCAGACTGTGTCGGTCTGGTGAGGATGGTTGTAATAATACCACGCTTTGGCAAAAAAGCAACCACCCGGCCTCACGTCCCGCTTTCCCAACCCGGATCGGCAACCCGCCGGATGCCCTCGGCGGAGAGGCCGGCCAGCAGGCGGCGGGCAAGCCCCAGCCCGGGAACCGGCAATTCCGGCTCCAGTTCCACGAGCGGCAGCAGCACGAACGCGCGTTCTGACAGGCGGGGGTGCGGCAGGGTGAGCTCCAGCGTGTCCATGCACACATCGCCAAACAACAGGATATCGATATCGATAATCCGCGGACCCCAGTGCCGGGCCGGGTCGCGCAGGCGCCCCAGGTCGAGCTCAATCTCCTGCAGTTTGCGCAGGAAAGCTTCAGGCTCCAGTGCCGTGCGGACCTTGAGCACGGCGTTGTGAAATGGCGGCTGCGCCTCATCGCCCCAGGGCGGCGTCTCGTACAGGGGCGAAACCGCATCCAGCCTGGTCTGCGGCAGCTGCCGGATAGCGTCGATGGCCCGGGTGAATACTTGCCGGCTATCGCCCTGGTTCCCGCCGAGGGAGAGCCAGGCGCTGACCGTATCGGACTCCACCGCTTTAGCTTTGTTCGCCGCTCTTGCGACCCGAGGAGGGACGGCGACGACGTCGACGACGGCGTTTTACCGGCGCTGATGGCTTGGGCGGTTCAGGATGGCCTTCCTGGGCCTCGGTCCAGAAGTTCGCGAGCTCCTGCAGGGAAGCATCATCCAGCGCGCGCAGCAGCAGGAAATCATAGGAAGCCCGGAACCGCGGCTGATTGAGAATTGACAGCGCCCGTTTGCCGCGCGTGCGGGTGAGCCGAACCTGGTTCTGCCAGATCTGGCGGGTAACGGTGCTGAACCGTCGCGGAATCGCCACCCGGCGCAGCTGTTCCTGCAGCACCTCTTCGCCGGCGCGCTCCATGGCCTGGAAGGGGCTCACGCCCTCCTCCCGGAACTGCGCTGCCTTTTCCTCGACGGGTCCCCAGAGCAGGGCGGCGATCAGGAACGCGGGGGTCACGGACATGTCCTGGGCAATCCGGTCGTCGGTGCTTTTCATGGCCCGCTGCACGATCGGGTGCAGCAGGGCGCGTCCCGGCGCGTTACCCGACGCCCCTTCCGGCGTGAGCACGGGAAACAGATACCGGGTCAGGGCGAAACGCTGCAGCGTCTCGACCGTCTGTTGCGCGTGTCCGGTGAGGAACAGCTTGCACACCTCCTCGAACAACCGGGCCGGTGGAATCTGTTCCAGCTGCAGCGCCGTGTCACGCACCGGCGCCAGGGTAGCCTCGTCCGGCTCCACGCCCAGCTTGGCGACAAACCGCGCCAGCCGCAGCAACCGCACCGGGTCTTCCCGATAACGTGTTTCCGGGTCACCAATCAGGCGCAGCCGGCGGCTGCCCAGATCCTGGAAGCCGTCCACGAAGTCACGGATTTCCCCGCTGACCGGGTCCATGAACAGGGCGTTGATGGTGAAATCGCGGCGCACCGCGTCTTCCTCGACCGTGCCCCAGACGTTATCCCGCAGGATGCGGCCTTCCGCATCCTGCTGCACGCGACCCTGGCCGCGGAAGGTCGCAACCTCGAGCAAGTCGCCGCGCATGCGCACGTGGGCCAGCCGGAACCGCCTGCCGATCAGCCGGCAACGGGGAAAGACTTCCTTGACCTCTTCCGGCGTCGCGCTGGTGGCGATATCAAAATCCTTGGGCACCTTGCCGAGCAACAGATCGCGGACACTGCCGCCCACGATGTAGGCCTCGAAGCCTGCTTGCTGCAGGCGCTCAACCACCTCCGAGGCATTCGGACAAAGGCTCTTTACGTCGATACCGTGATCGGCGGTGGGAATGGCGCGGGGCTGGCTAATGGGAAATTCCTGGATCAGGCCGGGAGGCGCCCGGTACAGCGTGTGGCCGGGCGTGTTCGGGGATTTGCGAAGATTCTAGCATGGACGGCAAAGCAGGCTGGACGCCTCAGCGCTCCAGCAGTTCCAGCTTGTTGGGCTTGCCGTCCCACTCGGCCGCGTCCGGCGGCGGATCGGTAATCTCCGTGATGACCGGCCACTCGCGCGACAGCTCCGCATTCAGCTCAAGAAAGTGTTCCTGGCCCGGCGGCAGATCATCTTCCGGATAGATGGCTTCTGCCGGGCATTCCGGCTCGCACAGGGTGCAATCGATGCACTCATCCGGGTCGATCACGATAAAATTGGGGCCAACGTGAAAGCAGTCCACCGGGCACACCTCAACGCAGTCGGTGTACCGGCACTTAATGCAATTTTCCGTTACGACGAAAGTCATCCGAGTCGCTCCATGAATATTCCAAGAATGTGTTCGGCGGCGGTTGTTGTGGCCGGCGTACCGGAGTCCAGGAACAGGTAAACCCGCGACCCCTCACCGTCCGCCTCAACCCGCGTAAAGTAAAAGCCGGAATAATCCGGTGTGTCGGACCGGCTCCAGAAAGCCAGTTTCTGCCAGAAGCTCCGGTCATCCGTATTGGGCTGCACATACTCAAAACGGTGCTCCAGGGGCTTGTCCGTTGCAAGTGGCACCATGCCAATTCGCTGTATCGCAAAACCCAGTCGGCGCTGGACACTCTCCGGCGTATCGGCGACCGCGAGATAAACACCCTGCCCGGACCAGGCCAGGTAGGCATTGTTGTTGCCCTGCCCCGCGGTCGTGACGGCACGCGGCGGCCCGGGGTTAAGCTCGTCACCGGAGGGCAGGCGTATCTTGCCGGTACTGATCAGCAGGGGTGCGGGGTACTGCAGCGGGTCCAGACCCTCGGGGACCTCCAACAGAGGCACCTCCACCCCGGCCATGTATTCCGGCGGCTTCTCCTTGAACCAGCTGCAGGCTCCAAGCGAGAGCGCCATGATGATGATCGCCGGAAAGCGAAAAAGTGTTTTCGACATAGGTCTGTCAGTGTTCCGTTAGGGCGAGGAGCCCGAGCTGTTCCAGGCTGGTACGCAGACCCGCCCGATAGCGTTCTTCCAGCGGCAACAGCGGCAGACGAATGCCGGGGCCCGCGAGATCGAGTTCGTAAGCCGCCCATTTTACAGGAATCGGGTTCGTTTCGATGCCCAATTGTCGGAACAGCGGCACGAGCCTCTCCCGCAGCGCCATGGCCTCCTCCCTGTTACCCGCGCGTGCAAGCTTGCAAAGCGTCGCCAGCAGCGCCGGCGCAATGTTCGCCGCCACGGAAATCACGCCACTGGCGCCGGCCAGCATCGACTCGGCACAGCTGTCATCATCCCCGGAGAGCACCGCAAGCCTGTCACCGCAGGCCTCCAGCAGCAAGCGGATCCGTTCCGGTCCGGGCGTCGCCTCCTTGATCGCGACGACCTGCTCAAGCCGGGACAGCTCAGCCACGGTCTCCACGGGAAGATCGACCGCAGTTCGCGAGGGCACGTTATACAGCACGACCGGCAGATCACAGGCGTCCACCACCGCCTCGTAGTGGGCCTTGAGCCCGGATGGCAGGGGCCGGTAGTAATAAGGCGTAACAACCAATGCGGCATCGGCGCCACATTCTTGCGCCATGCGGGTCTGTTCTATGGTCCGCATGGTGCTGGCTGCGCCCGTGCCGGCTATCACCGGAATACGTCGCGCCGCCGCCTCCAGGGTTGCGCCGAGCAGCGCCCGGAATTCGTCCGGCGCCAGGCTGGCCGATTCGCCCGTGGTGCCGGCCACGACCACGCCGGTGCTGCCCGCCTCAACCAGGCGGTCAACCATGGCCGGCAGGCGCTCATATTCAATGCGACCTGCGGCATCCATCGGTGTGATGAGGGCGACAATACTGCCTTGAAACATGGGAGGACGGTGCGCGGCGGAAAGGTCGCGCCATGGTACTTGCGCCCCCCAAAACTGACAAGTATGCTCCAAGCATCGAGGAGCCGCGGCTCCCTATTCAACTGACCGGCTGCGCCAGACGGCCGGCAGCGAAACAAAGCCACTCAACACAGGAGGCTTCATGGTCACCATCGGTCAGCCTGTACCCAGCTTCGACCTTCCCGCCACTGGCAACAAAAACCTCTCCATGGACAGCTTCAAGGGCAAGAACCTGGTGCTGTATTTTTACCCGAAAGACAACACACCCGGCTGTACGCGCGAGGGTCAGGATTTCCGTGACCATTACGCCGCGTTCCAGAAAGCCAACACGGAGATCGTTGGCGTGTCCAAAGACAGCGTGAAGGTCCATGAGAATTTCTGCGCCAAGCAGAGCTTTCCTTTTGACCTGATTTCCGACCAGGATGAGACCCTCTGCACACTCTTTGACGTCATCAAGGAGAAGAACATGTACGGCCGCAAGTACATGGGAATTGAGCGCTCAACCTTCCTCATCGACAGCAAAGGCGTCCTCCGCGAGGAGTGGCGCAAGGTTCGCGTGCCCGGTCACGTCGAAGAAATACTGAAGTCCGTGCAGGAACTCGACAGCTGACGATTTAACCGCAGCCCTGTGCTGCGCCGGCCCAGAGGGGTAAAAAGCTTTTAATGGGAACTAAAAAACGGCTTTACGTGCTGGACACGAACGTGTTGATGCACGATCCCACCGCCCTGTTCCGTTTCGAGGAACACGACGTCTTCATTCCCATGATGGTGCTCGAAGAACTCGATGCCGCCAAGAAAGGCCTCTCGGAAGTGTCCCGCAATGTTCGCCAGGTCAGCCGCTTTATCGGTGAACTGATGGGCGAGAGCGGCGCGGACCTGGAGGCAGGCCTTGAGCTGAAGGTGCCGGACGGCCTGGACCTTGATGTCGGCCGCGGTCGCCTGTTCTTCCAGACCAAGATGCCGCAGACCCATTCCAGCCTGTTGCGGGACGGGTCATTTGCAGACAATGAAATTCTCAGCACGGTCATGGCGCTGCGCGATGAACTGCCCGAACGCAGCGTGATCCTGGTCTCCAAGGACATCAATCTGCGCATCAAGGCGGCCATCCTCGGCGCCCGCGCTGAAGACTATTTCAACGACCGGGCGCTGGACGACCTGACCCTGCTCTACAAGGGACTCAGCCACGAAGAGGAGAGCTTCTGGGAACGTTACCAGGACGTGGAATCCTGGAATGAAAACGGCTCGACCTATTACCGCATCGGCAGACAGGAAGGCGATGACTGGTTTCCCAACCAGTGCGTGGCCATTGGCTCCGGTGAGGCGGTTGAGGCGATCGTGCAGCAGGTCACCGACCAGCACGTGGTGCTGCGCCTGATCCGGGATTTCCAGCACGGCAGCTCGAACGTCTGGGGCATCCAGGCGCGCAACCCGGAACAGAACTTTGCCCTGAACCTGCTCATGGACCCGCAGGTCGACTTTGTCACGCTGATGGGCACCGCCGGCACCGGCAAGACCCTGCTGACCCTGGCGGCGGGACTCGCCCAGACGCTTGATGAAAAACGCTATTCAGAAATCATCGTGACGCGCGCCACCGTATCAATCGGCGAAGACATCGGGTTTTTGCCCGGCACCGAAGAAGAGAAGATGACGCCCTGGATGGGTGCCCTGACGGACAACCTGGAAGTGCTGACCACGCCGGAGGAAGGCGGCGAATGGGGACGCGCGGCAACCAATGACCTGCTGGCCAGCCGGATCAAGATTCGCTCGCTGAATTTCATGCGCGGGCGGACCTTTATCAACCGTTACGTCATCATCGACGAGGCGCAGAACATCACGCCGAAGCAGATGAAAGCCCTGTTAACCCGCGCGGGCCCGGGCACCAAGATGATCTGCCTGGGTAATGTGGGCCAGATCGATACGCCCTACCTCACGGAGACAACGTCCGGACTGACCTTCGCCGTTGACCGTTTCAAGAACTGGCAACACGGCGCGCACCTGACCTTGCGTCGCGGTGAACGCTCGCGGCTGGCGGATTACGCGTCCGAGGTGCTCTGATCCCCGGCCGTTGCGGCCCCGGCATCGGTATCAGCATCGGCTAGAGCGTTGGCATTTTCGGGCCCCTGCTCCTCCCGCAGGCTGGGCCAGGCTGCCAGCACCGCCTGCACCACCGTGGCCAGTGGGATCGCAAAGAAAATACCCCAGAAGCCCCATAGCCCGCCGAAAACCAGGATGGCGATGATGATGGCGACCGGGTGCAGATTGACCGCTTCGGAAAAAATCAGCGGCACGAGCACGTTCCCGTCCAGCACCTGGATGACGGTATAGGCGATTACGACACTGCCGAACTCCCAGCCCCAGCCGAACTGGAAATAAGCCACCAGCGCCACGGGAAGCGTCGCCAGCACGGCGCCGACATAGGGGATCAGCACGGAAAAACCCACCATGACCGCCAGCAGCGCCGCGTATTGCAGACCCAGGATTACAAAGGTGACGTAAGTAACCGCACCCACGATCAGGATCTCCAGCACCTTGCCGCGGACATAATTTGCGATTTGCCGCTCCACATCCGACCACACGGTGCTGACCAGGTGTCGGTCCCGGGGCAGGAAGCCGACAAACCAGGCAATCAGCTTGTCCTTGTCCAGCAGCAGAAAGAACACCAGCACCGGAATCAGCACCAGCAGGATCACCAGGCCGGCCAGGTTGGCCACGGAGGCCAGCGACCAACCCAGCAGTTGCTGGCCGAGGCGCGCCAGCTCGGCACTGATATTGGTCATGACCGCCTCGACCTGCGGCTCGGAAATCATCTGCGGGTATTTACGCGGCAGCTCCGCCAGCAGCTCCTGGCCCTGGCTCAGGTAGGTCGGCAGATTGCCCACCAGCTGGGTGAGCTGGCGGGAGATGATCGGCACAACGCCGAACAGCAGGAACACCAGGCTGGCCAGAAACAGCAAAAAGATCACCAGCACCGAGGGCACGCGCCCGAGACCGACACGCTGCAGCAACTGGACGCCTGCTTCCAGCAGGTACGCCACCACCACGCTGGCCAGCACCGGCCACAGCATCCGCCCGAAGCCCAGGAAAAACAGGACGCCGCTGACCAGGATCAGCGCAAGCAGGACAACCTGGGGGTCGGAAAAAGTCCGTCGAAACCAGTTCTTAAGCAGTTCCACGGCTCAGATCCTTGGGCCAACCAGGGCCATTACAGAGAGGCATTACAGGTAAGGGGCACCCCGTCGCCGCCAGCACGCGACCGCGGGGACTCAGAAATCCAGGGACCAGACCGCCTCGAGTTCGAGGTCCTGGCCGAGATCTTCACTTGCCACGCCCAGAACATTTCCGCCAAACAGGTAGTCTGCCGGGGCGTAAGCAGCATTCAGATTGAAACGGCTGAATTCACCGGTGCGCCGGCTGAAACCCAGCAACATGGCGTGGTCGGCCAGCTCCTGGTCCAGCGCACGCTGCAGGCTGGGCGAGTCAGGCGCCGGCGTAGATCGCGTGCTGACTTCAGCGCGCCACTGGGTGTCCTTGCCGTTGGTCCAGGTATAACCCAGTTTGAAAATGGTCAGGTCATCCCAGGCAAAGTTCGGACTCGTCGAGTCACCCAGTTGCGCGAGGAAACGATCAGGCAGGAGGCGGCTCTGAAAGGCGCTGACCTCGCTGTACATGACCCGCTCAACCGCAATGTCGAAACTGGTATTGGCGTTGGCCTGAAAGGCCAGGCCGACAGTTGCCCGGGCCGGAATATCGAAATCTGCCGGATTGGAATACACACCGCGGTATTGAGCGAATTCCTCCATGTCAATGCGTGACTGGAAGCCGGCGCCGATGGTGAAGCGGTCGGCGATGGCGCTGCTCAGATTCAGGCGCACGCCGGTGCCGTACGAGGACTCGTCGTAGAACCGGGTGTTGTAGGCCAGGGGCACAATCGTGGACGGACCACCAATGCGCTGCATCCCAAGCTGGGATGTGCCAAAGCTCTGGTAGGCCAGGATGGCCTCGACACCAAACACGCTGCTGTCGTTCAGCTGGTGGAACACCCCGGGACTCAGCAACTGGCGTTCAAAACCCAGGCCCGGCGCATCAAGATTGCCAACCGGCGCCATATTGAAGGCATCGCGGTAGTTGATCTCAAGCTCATAGCGCAGAGTGGTCTGCGGCTCGCGGGTCAGTCCGCTGGCGAAGGCCGGCAGGATCGCGACCACTTCCGGATCAAGCCATGACAGGTGCAGGGGCGGCAGCTCGGGTTCCTCGAGAAACTCCGGGGTCAGCTCGCGGGCCAGGTATTCCTGCCAGACGCCAAGCTCGAAACCCATGACATAGAAAGGCGTCAGGCCCGTGCCGCCGGCGGTGAAGCTGCTGAAAGGCAACCCCGGAAGCTGCGCAGCCGCCATCCCCGGGCTCAGCCCCGCTGCCAGAATGGCTGCTTTCAGGATGGTTGATTTCATCAGCGCGAACGCTTCCCTGCTGTATAGCTGGTTTTGCACACCGCAATATGGCAGGAAAACCACAGCAAGTCAATGAATAGCGGAAGGTTTTTACGTCTTTTATGACACCCCGGAAAGGGGCCCGGGGCATGGTCTAACACATTGAAAATTAGCCGGTTCAGCGCCGGTTGGCCGCGCAGCAGCAGCGCGGCTTAGACCCGCTGCCGGCGGCCGGCGTTGTATTCCTGCAACACCGGCCTGCTTCAGGCCTTGATGCGTTCAGCAATCGCGTCGGCCATGCTGGCGGTGGTGCCGCTGCCACCAACGTCCGGCGTGGTCCGGTCCCGGGCAGCCAGGGTTTCACGTATGGCGCTGCGAAGGGCGCGCGCCTTGTCCTCCATTTCCAGGTGCGACAGCATCTGGGCAGAAGCCAGCAACAGCGCGCAGGGATTGGCAATGCCCTGGCCGGCGATATCCGGCGCGGAACCATGTACCGCCTCGAACATCGCAGCGTTCTCGCCAATGTTGGCGCCCGGCGCCAGGCCGAGGCCGCCGACCAGGCCGGCGCAAAGATCCGAGATGATGTCACCGAACAGGTTGGTGGTGACAATCACATCGAACTCCCAGGGATTCATCACCAGCTTCATGCACGTCGCGTCAACGATCATCTCGCTGCTGTCGATATCGGGGAAATCCACCGCAACCTCGCGGGCCACGTCCAGGAACATTCCAGAGACCATTTTCAGAATGTTGGCCTTGTGCACGATCGTCACTTTCTTGCGACCCTCGCGCCGCGCCAGCTCAAAGGCATAGCGTGTCACGCGCTCGCAACCCGCCCGGGTCACGACCATCTTGGACTCCGCGGTCTGGCCGTCGTCGAGCAAACGCGCATCGGCCGCGAGGTAGGCGCCCTGGGTGTTCTCCCGCACGGTGATGATGTCAATGTCCTCGTAACGGGACCTGGTGCCGGGCAGGGAAACCACCGGGCGGACGTTGGCGTACAGGTCAAACTCCTTGCGCAGGGTCACATTGATCGAACGAAAACCCTTGCCCACCGGCGTTGTCAGGGGCCCTTTCAGGCAAATCCGGTTACGCGCGATGGACTGCAGCGTGGCCTCCGGAAGCAACTCGCCACTGCTCTCCATGGCCGCGAGCCCCGCCTCGGCCGTTTCGAAACTGAGGCCGGCGTCAACCGCCTCCAGAACGCGAAGTGTCGCGTCCATGATCTCCGGGCCGATGCCGTCGCCGGGAATGACCGTGATGGGGGTTGCCATGACTATCTTGCTCCTGCTGCCCGGCCCTGTCGCCGGATTGGAAAAACCGCGCATTATACCGGAGCGCAGGATTCAAAGCTGCCCCGGCAGCGGGACAATGGTCCTGGCGGAACGGGGCCTGCTAAATGCAGCTGACCGGGCGCGGCAGACCGGCGTAGCGGCAGGCCTGCTTGGCAGGCCCCTCGGGAAACAGGCGATACAGCTGACGACTGCTCAGCGATTCATCGTCAAGGCGCCGGCGCAGCAGTTTCAGCAGGCCGCGCATGGGCGGCGCGATTTCGTATTCACGGTAGAACTCACGCAGCAGGCTGATGACCACCCGGTGTTCTTCCCGGAGCTCAATTCCGTCCAGCCGGGCAAAGGCATCGGCAACCTCGTCAGACCACTCGGTCCAGTCCGCCAGGTAGCCCTGCTCATCCAGGGACAGGCTGCGTCCATCCTCGAGCTGCAGCTCCATGGTCAGGTCCAGCTCAGGACCTGGCAACGCGCCTCGACCAGCGCGACCAGGACCATGTCATCGATTTCCGTGACGCCCGGCGGCAGGGGCAGCCCGCGGGCCTCGCCGGTCCGGCCGGGAGCAATACACTTCGTCAGCCGTCATTCAGCAGCTGCTTAATCGCATCAGGCTGCATCAGCAGCTCCGTGCCCCGGTCCAGCAACACCAGCTGATCCAGCACATGCAACTGCCCGGCCAGGTCGTCCAGCGCCGCCGGGTTCATCAACAGGTGAAGTCGCAGGGAAACCATACCGGCTCAGACCACCAGGACCTGGTGATTGGCCTGCAGTGACGGCATGCCGCCGGGGCCCACGGGCAGCGGGGTCAATACCAGCTCCAGGCCCGCCTCCGACAGCGTTTCCAGCGCTCCGGCATCGGCAAAAAAGTCGATATCCCCCATGGCTTCCAGGCCGGCCCAGGCCTTCTGGCCGGGGGGCAAACCGGCGCCTGCCGGATCCCGGTCGGCAACCAGCTGCAGTAAGCCGTCACCGATAAAAAAGACCTTGACCGGAATATCCATGGTCAGCGCGGACAACGCCAGGTCCAGCGCCTCCCGTCCGCTGCGCTCCGCCCAGGGCGCCGAGCGGACCACCAGCGCCAGCCGCGTCATCAGAAGCTCACCACGCGGTCACTGTCCTGCAGCAATTCAACCCAACGCGCCAGGCCCGCGGCTCGCCAGGGCGCCTCGAAACCGGCCCGGGATTCCGGAAAGCGCCGGGTCAGGGCTGCGGAACAGAGCAACAGGTCGATATCCTGCGACTGGGCCAACGCGGCGAAAGCCAGGGACAGATCTTCGGCTCCCGGATCCGCCTGGCGCCCCGGCATGGCGTGGTAAACACCGTCGCCACGGAAATACACGGCGCTCACCTCGTGACCGGCCCCCACGGCGGCGCGCAGGAACCGCAGGGCCACGCCGGAGCGGCTGCTTCCCCAGGGGCTGGTATTGACCATCAACAGGATTTTCACGCTAGACTTGACCGGGTACCTGACGAACCCGCGACGGGTTACGTTGTCCCAAAGAGTCTCATGGAAAGCATCTTCTCGGTCAAGGCGTTCAAGTTTGGTCTGCGGCGGCTCGGCGTCGCCGGGTCAATCTGCCTGTTCAGCCTGGCCAGTGTTGCCCAGACCGACCGGCGCATCGAACTTCCGGACCTGGGCAATTCAGCGGAAAACTTCCTCAGCGACAGCGAGGAGCGGGATTATGCGCGCGCCATTCTCATGCAGATGCGGGCCTTTGGCGTACTGATCGAAGACCCGCTGATCCAGGACTACTTTGCCGACATGGGTTTCCGCCTGGTCGCCAACAGCGACCGGCCGGATATGCCTTTTCACTTCGTGGTGCTCAACGATAAACAGGTCAACGCCTTCGCCGCGCCCGGCGGCGTGGTGGCGTTGCACAGCGGCCTGATCCTGGCCGCCGATGACGAACACGAGGTCGCCGGTGTGCTGGCCCACGAGGTGGCGCACATCACCCAGCTGCACTTGTATCGCACGCTGGAAAACGCCCAGTCGATGACCATTCCCATTGCCCTGGGCATGCTGGCCCTGATCCTGGTCGGAGGCGGCAGCGGGGAAGCGATTACCGGCGCGCTGATGAGCGGCACCGCCATGCAGCAGCAGGTGTTGATCAACTTTACCCGGGCCAACGAGGCGGAAGCGGACCGGCTGGGCATTAACACGCTGTACCAGGCCGGTTATGACCCGGAGGGCATGGCGGAATTTTTTGAACGGATCAACCGCATCAACCGCCCTGCCGGCGAGGCGCCGCCGGTATTCCTGCGCACGCACCCGGTCACCACCAACCGCATCGCCGAGGCCAAGGCCCGCGCAGCAACGCTGCCAACCCCGGAAACCGGCGACGGACTCAATTTTTACCTGGCGCAGGCGCGGTTGCGCGCCCTGTTCACGGAACCGCCGGATAAAGCCGTCGAGTGGTTTCGTAATGAGCTGGACCAGGGCGGCCCCCTGTCCCAATCGCTGGGTTACCAGTACGGTCTCGCGATTGCGCTGCAGCGGACGCGCGAGTTTGATGAGGCCGGGGCCATACTTGACGAGTTACTGCTGCGGGATCCCTACAAACTGCCCTACCGCCTGCAGCGGCTGGCCCTGGACGTGGAAAACGGGCAACTGGACGAAGCCGTGGACGAGCTGGCCGACCTGCACCTTGGCTTTCCCGGCAACCATGCCATTGGCGTGCAATACGCGGAGGCCCTGGTTCTGACCGGCGACCCGCAACAGGCGCGTGCCGCGGAAGAGACGCTGCGCCAGCAACTGCGCAAGCGCAGCGACAGCCCGACCCTTTATGAACTGCTTGCCCGGGCTGCAGCCATCGCCGGCAATGACATTGCGTCGGCCGAAGCCCTGGCCGAGGCCTATTTTCTCAGGGGCAGTGTCAAGGAGGCCATGGAGCAGCTCGAACTGCTCCAGCTCCGCGATGACCTGGACTACTACCAGCGCGCCCGGGTTACCGCCCGCCTGGAAGAGATGCGGGTCATCATGTCCGACTTCGACCAGCAGCTGGACAGCTGAGATGCGCAATGACCGCCCTGCCCGGCCGGCGCCGGGCGCCTGTCATTAAACTGTCACGCGCAGGCCTATAATGTGCCTGAACAGTGTTTTCCGGGGTGGCCATGAACGCTAACCAGGCTCAGGTACTGGTCGTTGACGACGAATCGGCCATCCGAGACATGATCCAGTTTGCGCTGCGGCGGGCCGGAATGGATGTCGAGGGTGCAGCGGATGCCAAGGAAGCCTTGTCCGCGATCAGCGACCGGCGTCCGGATATCATCCTGATGGACTGGATGATGCCCGGCGTCAGCGGCATTGAGCTCACCCGGAGATTGCGTCGCGAACCGGTAACCTCCGACATACCGATCATCATGCTCACCGCCAAGATCACCGAGGACGACAAGGTCGCCGGCCTGGAAGCGGGCACCGATGACTACATCATCAAGCCGTTTTCTCCCCGGGAGCTCATTGCCCGCATCAATGCCGTGCTGCGCCGCACCAGCCCGGCCGATGACAAGGGCCGCATCACCACCGGCAAGCTGCTGCTGGATACGATTTCGCGCCGCGTGATCGCAGACGGGAAAGAACTGCACATGGGTCCGACCGAATACCGCCTGCTGGAATTTTTCATGAGCAACCAGGGCCGCGCCTACAGCCGGGCCCAGCTGCTCGACCACGTGTGGGGCACCAACGCCTACCTGGAAGAACGTACCGTCGATGTGCACATCCGGCGTCTGCGCAAGGCCCTGGAGCCGGCCGGGCTGGACGAGTACGTGCAGACCGTCAGGGGACACGGCTACCGGTTCCTGGCGGAGGACTGAGCAGCGCATGCTCGAACGGTCCTGGCGGCGACATCTGCTGCGCACCCTTGCACTGGCAATCCTGGTCTGCCTGGCCGGCTGGTTCAGCGGCCAGCTGGCGTGGGTGCTCCTGGCCGGTGTCCTGCTCTATGGCGCCTGGCTGCTCGTGAACACGGTTCGCCTGTCGCGATGGCTGGACAGCAATGACACGGAGCCGCCGCACAGCTTCGGCGTCTGGTCGGATATCTTCGAGAGCATTCACCGCCTGCAAAAGCGCAACCGGGAACAGCATGAGCAGAACGAAAGCATCATCCGGGAGTTTCGCAGCATGACCGACGCCTTTCCCGACGCCACGCTGGTGCTGGACGAGCACGACTGCATCACCTGGTTCAATGAATCCGCGCGGCGCCTGCTGGGTCTGCGGAGCCCGGAGGACATCGGCCAGGCAGTCACCAACCTGCTCCGGGATCCGGACTTTGCAGACTGGATTTCCGTCCAGGAGCAGGTGGAAAGTCACTTCGAAATGTCCAGCCCCCTCGACAGCAACATGCGCCTGAGCGCCAGCGCGGTTCGTCACCGGCGGGATCAAAGACTGCTGATCCTGCGGGACATCACCGAGATTCACAACCTGGAGCAGATACGCCGCGATTTCGTTGCCAACGTCTCCCACGAGCTGCGCACGCCGCTGACCGTGCTGTTTGGCTACCTCGAGTCCCTGCGCGACCACGCCGACGAGGAAATGGCCCCGGCGATCGAGCGCATGCAGGAGCAGGCCTGGCAGATGCAGGCGCTGTTGAATGACCTGCTGGAGCTTTCACGGCTGCAGTCCGAGTCAAAGCCGCAATCGCATGAACGCGTCAATATCTGCGCCATGATCATGCAGCTCCGGGAGCAGGCGGAAGAAATCAGCCAGGGCAGCCACGAGATTCGCGTCCGCTGTGAATCCGGATTGGACCTGGAAGGCAACAGCAAGGACCTGGAAAGCGCCTTCCGCAACCTGATCAGCAACGCGATCCACTACACCCCGGAACAGGGTGTTATTGAAGTGAGCTGGGGCGAGACGCGGGAGGGGCTGGTGTTCAGCGTATCCGATACGGGCATTGGCATTCCCAGGCGTGACATTCCCCGCCTCACGGAACGTTTTTACCGGGTCGGATCTGATCGCTCGCGGCATACGGGCGGCACCGGTCTCGGGCTGTCTATCGTCAAGCATGTGCTCAATGCGCACGGCGCCCGGCTGCAGATCAAAAGTGAACTCGGAGAGGGCAGCACCTTCTCCTGCATCTTTCCCCCGGAGCGCCGGCTGGCGCCGGAAACGCCCAACCTAAGCGCGGTCAAATGACCAGCCCGGGCATCCGTTATACTTGGCGAACACGCTGAAAATACATCGGCCTGGACAAACCGTCCGGGCCGGAAAAAAAGGACGTGCAATGAAGCGAAAGTCTCTCCTAGCCGGCCGCCGTGGCCTGCCTGGCGCTCTGCCAGCCGGGCTACAGCCATGCCCAGGCAAGGGTCGATCCCGAGCTCCCGGAATACCAGAAAGTCAGTGGCATCAGCGGCACCCTGTCCAGCGCCGGCTCGGATACGCTGGCCAACCTGATGACGCTCTGGGCCCAGGAATTCCGGCGCTATTACCCCAATGTGACCTTTCAGATCCAGGCTGCCGGCTCCTCCACGGCGCCTACCGCGTTGATCGAGGGGACCGCGAACATCGGCCCCATGAGCCGCCTGATGCGCGACCAGGAGATCGAGGCTTTCGAAGACCGCTTCGGGTACAAGCCCACCCTTTTTGCGGTGGCAATCGACGCCCTGTCCGTCTTTGTACACAAGGACAACCCGATTGAAGGGCTCACGCTGACCCAGCTCGATGGCATTTTTTCCGCCACGCGGAACTGTCCGGGCGCAATGGACATCGAGGTCTGGGGACAGCTGGGACTCGACGGCAGCTGGACGGAACGGGAAATTCAGCTCTACGGCCGCAATTCCGTTTCCGGCACCTATGGCCATTTCAAGGAACGGGCCCTGTGTCGCGGCGATTTTCGCAACACCGTTAACGAGCAACCCGGTTCCGCCTCCGTGGTGCAGTCCGTGGCCACCTCGCTGAATGGGATCGGCTACTCGGGCATGGGCTATTCGACCTCATCGGTCCGCGCGGTGCCGATTGCCCGGGAAGCCGGCGCGCCGTTCGTGGAACCAAACATGGAAAACGCCATCGCCGGCGCCTATCCCATGTCGCGTTTCCTGTACCTGTATGTCAACAAGCCGCCTGACGGCCCGTTGCGGCCGCTGGTTCGCGAGTTCGTGCGCATGACCCTCTCGCGCGAGGGGCAGGCGGTGGTCGTTCGCGACGGCTACGTTCCGTTTCCCGCCAATGTCGCAGCCCGGGAGCGGGCCCGGCTGGACGAGCCGCCCGCCGCGGCAAGCGAGTAAAGCCGGCCGCCGGTTTTCATGAAAGCGACATCGCCGGACTCTATACTCGGTGCCATGGAATCCAATGTCACAGCCATCCAGCAGGGAGACGCTTTCGCCGAGGCGCTGGCGGCTGATCCGCCGCGGGACTTCCGCGACCCCCGCCTGTACGTCAACCGGGAACTCAGCCTGCTGCAGTTTCAGCGCCGCGTGCTGGCGATGGCGCACGATGAGCGCCAGCCACTGCTCGAGCGCCTGCGCTTCCTGAGCATCTCCCGGATCCTGCTGGACGAGTTTTTCGAGGTGCGCGTGGCCGCCCTGAAGCAGCGCATCCAGCATGGCGCCGCCAGCCCCGGCCCGGATGGCATCACGCCGCTGAACCTGCTGACGCTGATCCGCGAATCCGCCCTGAACCTTTCGGAAGAGCAGTACCGCTGCCACGAGGAAGAGATCAAACCGGCGCTGGCCCTGGAAGGGATCCGGCTGCTCGAGCGTCCCAGCTGGACCGAGCGGCAGCGGCGCTGGCTGCACCGCTATTTCCAGCGGGAGCTGCTGCCCATCCTGAGCCCGCTGGGCCTCGACCCGGCGCACCCGTTTCCGCGGATCCTGACCAAGAGCCTTAATTTCCTGGTTGAGCTGCGCGGTCGCGATGCTTTCGGGCGCGAGGGCTCCATGGCGCTGGTGCGTGCGCCACGTTCCCTGTCACGGCTGATTCGCATACCGGCTTCCTACACCAGGGGGCCGTACGATTTCGTATTCCTGTCCTCGGTGCTGCAGGCGTTCATGGACGAGCTGTTCCCGGGCATGGAAATCGTGGGCAGCCACCAGTTCCGCGTCACGCGGGACTCCGAGCTGCTGGTCGACGAGGAAGAGATCGAAGACCTGGCGCGTGCGCTGCAGCGCGAGCTGATGGAACGCGGCTACGCCGAGGCGGTCCGGCTCGAGGTCCGCGAGGGCTGCCCGCCATCCGTGGAAAAATTCCTCGCCGCACGATTCAACCTGCGACGCCGTCGATGTCTACCGCTGTGACGGGCCGGTCAACCTGCACCGGGTGACGGAAATCATCGACCAGATTGACCGCCCGGACCTGTGCTATCCGACCTTTGAGCAGCGGATTCCGCGCTCCCTGGCCGCCAAAACCCGGCTGTTTCCCGAAATACGGCGCCGTGACCTGTTGCTGCACCATCCCTATGAAAGCTTTGCGCCACTCCTCGAACTGCTGCGGCAGGCGGCGCAGGATCCGAAGGTCCTGGCCATCAAGCAAACCCTGTATCGCACCGGTATTGATTCCCAGGTCGTCCACCACCTGGTGGACGCAGCGCGGGCCGGGAAAGACGTTACCGCGGTGGTTGAACTGCGCGCGCGCTTCGACGAGGACGTCAACATCAACCTGGCGACCCGCCTGCAGGAGGCCGGTGTGCAGGTCGTGTATGGGATCGTCGGACACAAGGCGCACGCCAAGATGCTCATGATCGTGCGCCGCGAGCGGGGCCGGGTTCGCCGCTATGTGCATCTTGGGACGGGCAATTACCACTCCGGCACGGCCAAGCTGTACACCGATTTCGGCCTTCTGACCTGCGAGGAAGGCATCGGCGAAGACGTGCAGAACCTGTTCCAGCAACTTTCCGGCCTGGGCAAGGTGCTCAAGATGCAGCGCTGCCTCAATTCACCGTTCACCCTGCACAAGCAACTGCTCAATAAAATCGCCCGCGAAGCGGAGAACGCCAAGGCCGGCCGGCCGAGCGGCATTGATGCCAAGCTCAACGGCCTGACGGAGGCGAAAATCATTCGCGCGCTGTATGCCGCATCCCGGGCCGGCGTGCCGATCCGGCTGGTGATCCGGGGTATCTGCTGCCTGCGGCCCGGTATTGCCGGCGTCTCGGAAAACATCCGGGTGCGCTCCGTGGTCGGCCGCTTCCTGGAGCACTCCCGCATTTACCGGTTTGAAAATGACGGCGACCCCGAGCTGTGGTGTTCCAGCGCGGACTGGATGGAGCGCAACCTGTTCCAACGCATCGAGCTGGCTTTTCCCCTGCTTGATCCGCAGGTCCGCGGCCGCGTGGAGCAGGAGGGTATCGAAGTATTCTGGGCAGGAACGCACGGAGGCCTGGGAAATGCAGCCGGATGGCTCCTATGTCCGGACCCCCGCGGACTGGCCGGACAAGGCGCGTCATCCGCAAGACAGAATCCGTAAAGCCATCAACCGGCACTAGGGACCCCAACTTCATGTCCAGCATCGCACCTGCGGAATTCGCGGAAACTGACGAAACCTTCGCCGCCGTGGACCTGGGCAGCAACAGCTTCCACCTGGTCGTGGCCCGCCGCGAACACGGCGAACTGCGCTTTATCGACCGCATCCGCGACATGGTGCGCCTGGCCGGCGGGCTGGATGCGAACGGTTACCTGGATCTCGAGGTACAGGAACGGGCGCTGGAGTGCCTGGCGCGCTTCGGACAGCGGCTGCGGGGCATCCCCAATGAAAACATTCGCGCGGTGGGCACCCAGAGCCTGCGGCGCATGCGCAATGCAAACGCGTTCCTGATGATCTCGGAGACGGCCCTCGGTTGCCCGGTTGATATCATTGCCGGTCGTGAAGAGGCCCGGCTGGTCTACCTGGGCGTGTCCCAGGGGGTGGCGGGACACGACGAGCGGCGGCTGGTCATCGATATCGGCGGTGGCAGCACCGAGCTGGTCATCGGCGAAGGCCTGCAACCGCTGGAACTGGAGAGCCTCCAGTTCGGCTGTGTTTCCGTGACCAAGTGGTATTTTGGCAAGGGCAAGATTTCGCGGCGCAAGTTTGACCGGGCGAAGAGCGCGGTCCTGGCCGAAATGCAGGAGCTGCAGTCCCGCTACCGGAAACTCGGATGGAAAACCGCCATCGGCTCCTCCGGCACGGTGCGCGCTGCCGCGGCCATCTGCGCCCAGCGCGGCTATGCGGAGGAACGCATTACGCGCAGCGCCCTGGAACAGTTGCGCGAAGATGTGCTGTCTTTCCGCACCATCGATGAAATGCAGCTGCCGGGGCTGTCGGAACGGCGCCATGCCGTCTTTGTCGGCGGGCTCGTGATCCTGTGCGCCTGCTTCGAGGCTCTGGGTATCGAAGAACTCAAGGTATCGCCCTATGCCCTCCGCGAGGGCGTTCTGCACGACCTGCTCGGCCGCCTGGAGCATCGCGACCCGCGCGACAAGACCGTGCAGGCATTCAAGGCGCGCTATGGCGTCAATGAAGAACAGGCCGCGCGGGTGAAAACGGTCGCGGCGGCCCTGTTCGAGCGCGTGGCGCACAAGGACTTGCGGCCGAAGCCCCACGGCCAGCTGCTGGCCTGGGCCGGTGACCTTCACGAGGTCGGGCTGAGCGTCTCGCACAGCCACTACCAGCGCCACTCCGGCTACCTGGTGGAGGAGTCGGACATGGCCGGTTTCTCGCAGCAGGAGCAGGCCTTCCTCGCCAACCTGGTCCGCTATCACCGGCGGGAAATCCCCGAGGGCTACGCGGCCAATCTTCCCGCCCGGCTCCATGAACCGCTGCGCCTGCTGTTGCTGTGCCTGCGCCTGGCCATCGTGTTCTGCCGTACCCGCGATGACAGCGCCATGCCCGACCTGGTCCTTGACCGGGAAGGTCACCGCCTGGTCCTGCAGCTCGCACCGGGATGGGCCATGGCCCACCCCCTGACCATCGCCGACCTGGAAAACGAACGGGATCAGCTGCGCATAACGGGCCTGAACCTCGAGCTGGACCTGGGTATTGATGACGACTGAACCATCGGACCCGGCGCTGCTCGAGGCGCTCAGACAACGTGCCCGCCTGCTGTCGCTGTTACGGGAATTCTTTGCGGACCGGGACGTGCTCGAGGTGGAAACGCCGGTGCTGTCGCAGGCCGGCAATTCGGATCCCGGCATCATCCAGTTTGAAACGCGCTGCGGCCGGTGGCTGCGCACTTCCCCCGAGTATGCCCTCAAGCGGCTGATCGCCGGCGGCCTGGGCGATTGCTACGAGCTCGGCCGCGTGTTCCGCGCCGGCGAGGCGGGCCGCTGGCACAACCCGGAATTCACCCTGCTGGAATGGTACCGGCTCGACTGGAGCTATGCGGCACTGATGACCGAGGTCGCCGACCTGGTCAATTTCTGCGGGGCGCGGTTCGGCAGGCAATGGAAGGTGCAGCGGCTCGCCTATCGCGACTGGTTCCGCGATGCCCTGGACCTGGATCCGCTGAGCGCGGAAATTCACGAACTGCACAACGCGATTGATCAGCAAGGCATTGTGCTCCAGGGCCAGGAAACGCTCGATCGCGACGCGCTGCTGGACGTGCTGATTACGCACAGCCTGCAACCTGCGATGAATCCGGACACGCTGACCCTGGTCCACCTCTACCCCGCCTCGCAGGCCGCGCTGGCCCGGCTGCATGAACCGGACCCGCGGGTCGCGGAACGGTTCGAGGCCTACCTGGGTCCCACGGAACTGGCCAACGGGTACCAGGAACTGACCGACGCGCGCGAGCAGGCCCGTCGTTTTGCCGTGGAAAACGACAAGCGCCGCTCAGCCGGTCTGACCACCGTGCCCCTGGATCAGCGGCTGCTCGAGGCGCTGGAATCCGGTTTGCCCCGGTGTACGGGCGTGGCCCTTGGCGTTGACCGCCTGCTGGCGGCGCTGACGGGCAGCGACGATATCCGCACCCAACTTGCCATGCCCTGGACGCGCGCCTGAGGCTGGCGGCTTCCGCGATGCCGCTTGCCGGCCGGGTGGCGGATAAAACTCAGTATTTCCAGCCCAGACCGGTGATGATGCCGTAGTCGCTTTTCTCGGCGCCAACCTCTACCGGCTCGTTGTCGTAAGTGGCGTAAAACTCCATGGTCCAGAACAGGTCTTTGACGAGCTCGAGCCGGAACGTCGAACGGAGGTTCGCACGGACCCGGCCCCAATCGGTCAGGCCGGGGAACACGGTCAGCGTGGTATCCAGGACCCGCTCCGGTCGCGCATAGCTGAAGTAGCGATAGCGGGTTCCGAGCACCCCCTCGATGGCTTCCGTGGTCGAGCCGATCAGGGGCGTTTCCTGGGTTACGATGGCGCCGATTTCACCGACAAACCAGGTGCGGTTGGACTTAACAAAATATTTTCCGTAGCTGCCACCAGCGGAAATACGATAATCCAGGCCAATGGCCTCGTTCTTGTCGTAGCTGATATTCACACTTCGAAAGCGACGATTTCCAAGCAGCTTCTGCAGGTTGGCGCGAATTTCCTGGCGGTTCTGGTCATCGCCATCAGCCTGGGAAGTGACATTGCTGCGGAAGGAGCCTTCAACGACGCGGTCTTCCTCCAGGTAAAGGGCGTCCGCCGCGATATTGACGTTCGTGATATCAGTGGATTTCTGGTAATCAAACCCTATAGAAAAGCTCAGGTCGAGCTTGTCCAGGAGCGTGGCCTGGACCGGCCATACCGACACCACATCCTCGGCGGCAACCACGAGCGGCCCGTCCGCCGTAATGATCTCCACGTTGTCGCCTTCCGCCGGCTTGCGGAGCTTGCCCAGCACGCGCTGACCGTCGATGGTTTCAACCGTTTGCTGCTTATTCGAGATGACCTGCCGTATCAAGCGCCACTCGATGGTCACGGTACCCATCGCGTCGGTAGAGAAACTCAACAGTCCGGTCTCAAGCTGTTTGATTTCCCCGGTAATACGGTCCCCGTTGTTGAGAATGACAATGTCGGTTTTTTGTGCGTGAACTTCCTGGACAAACAGGCACAGGAAGAACAGCGCGAGCAGGCGAATTCGGAGTGGCATTGGCGGACACTGGGATTGACCAAGGTAAGCCGAGGATTCTAGCGCGCCTTTGGGGAGGGCGCAGAGCCGGGCAGCTCAGACGCCGATCGGCAACAGCAGGCGCATTTCCAGCCCACCGCGGGCGCGATTGCGGGCGCTGATCGAGCCCTGGTGACGTTTTACAGCCGCAGCGGCGATCGCCAGGCCAAGGCCATGCCCACCAGTGGAGCGGTCGCGCGCCTCTTCAACCCGGCTGAAGGGGTCGAAAATCGCCTCGAGCTGGGACTCGGGCACACCGGGGCCCCGATCCCTGACCAGCAACTCGACCTCGTTGGAGCCGGCCAGGCGGCGGGCCTCGAGCGCGATGGAAGCGCCCGGATCAGAATGCAGCACCGCGTTGCGCAGCAGGTTCTCAAGCGCCCGCCAGAGCAGTTCGCGGTCGGCATGTACGGCGATGGGCCCGGCGAAGCCGCGGGTGATCCGGGGCGCGCCCTCCGGCAGTTCGTAGTCGACCACGTCTGCGAGGTCTGACAGCAGCTCGGTAAGATCAAAATCAACCGGCTCAAAAGGCGACGCACGGGAGGTCTCGCGCAGCAGGCTGAGCACCTCGCCAATCAGCGATTCGAGCCGCTCGCTCTCCAACTCGATGCGGTCCAGCTCCGCCGGAATCACCGACCCGGCCCGGCCGCGGGCCAATTCCAGGGCGACCCGCTGGCGCGCCAGCGGCGAACGCAGTTCGTGACTGACGTCCCGGAGCAAACGCTGACTGGACTGCCGGGCCGCCCCCAGGCGCTCGGCCATGGCATCGAGATCCCGGCCCAGGGCGCCGAATTCGTCACGCCGGGCGGTTACCTTCTCCGCCACGCGAACGTCGAGGTCGCCGGTGGAGAGCTGGCGGCTGGTGCGGCCCAGCGCCTCCAGGGGACGCGTCAGTGAACGGGCCAGCCACCAGGAAACCAGCGCGCTGATCAGGGCCGCGATCAGCAAGCGCCAGGCAGCGCCGCGACCGCCGGGCTGCAACAGCTGGCTGGGCGGCCCGCGGCGCAGAACGACCAGCGACCAGCTTTGACCGTTCCGGTCCATGAGCGTCCGGCGTCGCGATTGTGCATTGTCCGAATCCAGCAGCTGGCGAAACCGCTGGCGGCCGAGGATTTCTTCGCCCTGGGCATTGAACAGCAGAACCTGGTTACGCACTGGCCAGGGCAGCTGCTCGATAATCTCACCGGCCCGCTCCGGGCCGCCGCGACGCAGGGCAAGGTCCAGCATGCGCTCAGCCTTGTCGATATTGCGCGCATAGGCGACATCCGGCGGGTCCGGTATCTCCTGCCGCGACACGACAAAGCTGACCCAGGCGGTGATCACGGCAAAGGCCATGATGCTGAGCCAGAGGGCGAAAAACAGGCGCCAGAACAGGCGGGGCATCAGCGGGATTCCGCCGGCAGCACGTACAGGTAGCCGAGACCGCGCACGGTCTCTATGCGCACGCCGCCGCCGGGCGCCGGGCCCAGCTTGCGACGCAGGTTACTCAGGTGCATATCCACGCTGCGGTCAAAACGAACCGGTTCGCGGCCCAGCGCTGCCCGGTAAAGATCGCGTTTGCTGACCACCGTTCCGGCGCGCTGCAGCAGCAGCTGCAAAAGACTGAATTCCGTGCTGGTTAGCTCAACCGGCCCGTCGCCTCCGACCAACTGGCGGCTGGCCGGGTTCATCACGAGATCATCCACGCGCAACGGCGCGTGGACAGCAGAGGCGCCGCTGCGCCGCAGGATGGCCCGCAGGCGGGCTACGAGTTCGCGGGGATTGCAGGGTTTGGGCAGGTAATCATCCGCACCCAGTTCCAGCCCGAGAATCCGGTCCAGGTCGTCTCCGCGGGCCGTGAGCATGAGCACCGGCAACTCCGACTCCTTGCGCAGCTGCTTGAGTACCTCCGTGCCGCTCATCAAGGGCATCATGATGTCCAGCACCATGGCGTCGACACCCTCGCGCCGCGCGGCGTCCAGCGCCGCCGCGCCATCCGCGACGCCGGTCACGCGGAAGCCCTCGCCCTGCAGGTACTCGCCGAGCAGCTCACGCAGTTCCGCGTCGTCATCAGCGAGCAGTATGTGTTCAGTCACGATCGCCTGCCTGCGGCGCCTGCCCGGCCTGTTGCCCTGGTTTCATGCTGCGATTTTACTCAATCCGGCGAGACGCGCTCCGCAGCCCGCAGTGTCTTTACCTGTCTTTACCGTGTGCTTTCACTTTTCGACGCGCACCTGCGGTCTGATACTTCGTACCCCACCACGGGGGCCGGGGCAAAGCCCTGCTACGCAAGGAACGGAACACGACCGGTCCTGGAAACACAAAATGGAGTGATGACCATGAGAAAGCTGCAAAAAATTGTACTGTTCACCGCCCTGCTGGGCGCCGGCACGCTGGCCTTTGCCGGCCCGGAGCATCCCGAAGACCGCCATGCCGCGCCGAACGCTGACCCTTCTGCACAACCGGTACGTGAACTGGCCGGGGCCATCCGGCGCCTGGACCTCGACCCGGAACAGGAAACCGCTATCAAGGAGATTTTTGCCGCAAACCGCGAGGCGCTGGAGGCGCAGGCCGCCGCAGGTCGTGATCTGCGCGAGGAACTGCAGACGCTGCTCAATGAACCTGAGCTGGACGAGGAGGCGCTCGCCGCCCTGGCGGCAGCGGAGGGCGACCTGGCCGAGGAGCGCGTGATGCTGATTGGCACACTGGCTGCCGAGGTGCTCGCGGAGCTGGATGATGAACAGCGCGCCGAACTGGCAACGCTGCGAGCCGAGCGCCTGAGCCGGCGGGATGAATGGCGCGAGAAGAAACGCGCCGAACGACCGGCCCGCCCCGGAAGTTAAGCCGGGCGATAAGCCGCCAGACGATAAGCCGCCAAAAACGGCCTGCAATCACTCCACCCCGGGAGAGATGCCCGGGGTGTAGTGCCGTTTATTCGAAGGTGTACTCGAACCCGAAACCTAACTCCCACCCTATCGGCTGCACGAGACGGGTCACTTCGGAACCCTGGGTGAGCTTGATTTCCGGATTGAGAATGTTCTTCAGCGCCGCTTTCAGCGTCCAGTTGCCGAAATCCTGGGAATACACGAAGTCCAGCGAAGGCACAGGCTGCTCATAAATATCCGGCGCACCCTGCACACCGACCTCGACAATACGCTCGCCGAAGACGTTGTACAGCAGGGCGGCATTGATGCCCCGGTCCGGATCGTCGTAGCCGACCTGGAAATTGAACACGTAGGGTGACTGGCCCTGCAGGGGACGGTTATCAGAGGTCTGGATCGTACTGTCATCATCGGCCAGGGTGATCTGCGACTGAATCCAGGTGTAGTTCGTGTTGATGTAGACATTTTCCCAGAAGCCGCCCCAGCCCCACTTGCTGTTCAGCACGCCGAGGGTCTTGTACAGCTCAAACTCCACCCCGTAGTTTTCCGCTGCCTGCGCATTGGCGAAGGTGGTCAGCTGGTCCCCGGCGGAGGCGAGAATGACTGTCTCGATCGGGCTGTCGAATTCCTTCAGGAACACCCCCAGGGACACGAAATCGCTGGCATTGAAGTAGTAATCCCAGCGCAGGTCATAGTTCTTCAGAAAGGCGGGGAGCAGCTCCGGGTTGCCGCGCACGATCCGGTCCAGCAGGGGGTCGCGAAATTCCGAGGGTGACAGCTCCTTGAAGTCAGGGCGGTTGATGGTCTCCCCGTAGCCTGCCCGGATCTGGCTGTTACCCAGCAACCAGGTGAAGGCCGCATAGGGGAAGGGGTTATCCGTGGTCTGCTCGGTAATGATCGCGTTGTCCGGGTCGGAAAAAGTAAAGGTGCTCACATCCAGCGATGACTGCTCGAAACGCACCCCGGTAGAAAACCGCCAGAGCTCCGACATGTCGAGATCCACGGCCAGGTACCAGGCGTCAATATTCTGCGCGCCGGTATAGGCATCGGTCGCGTTGGTGACCTCCTCGAGCTGCCAGCCGTCGGGCGCGATATTGGCCTGGTTGAGGATGTCATCCAGGGAGATCTGCCGCAGCGTTTCCAGGCTGCTGCCCACCGGCCCCTCGGAGAAAAACGCAAAACGGCGAATCGAGCTTTCGCGCTCTTTCTTGACGCTGCTGAGGCCCGTACGCAGGTTTACAGCCAGGCGATCAAAACCGAAATCCACGGGCATGTCGATATCGACGTTCCAGCTGGTGCTGAAGTCTTCAAGGTCTGACCAGCGTCGCTGGTTGCTGTCGTTGCGCAGGGAGAAAATGAAATCATCCGGATCCGGTGTGCGGCGGTCCGGATCGTAGCGGTAGCGACGTGTATCGGGCGCCTGGGCCGTGGCGATGGCGTCGGTATATTGCCAGCGCAGTTCCAGGCCGTTGCCATCGGGAAGAATGTGCTCGCCCATCAGCTGGTTGGCTTTCAGCTGGCGCTCGTCCCACAACAACTCGCGGAACAGCACGTCGCCGCCCTCCACATCCGGGTTGCTGCCCAGCTCAACCTGCGCCCGGTCGAAGGTGTTGCGCAGCAACATCCAGTTGTAGGAAATGGCGTTGTTGTCGTTGAATTCGAAACCGGCGGTAACGAAGAAACTGAGGTTGATGTTGCGTGTCGTGTTATAGAACGTGGTGTCGCGCTGCGGAACCAGCTGCTCGTTGGAGCCGACCACGTACTGCGTGCGTTGCTGCGTCGTGGTCAACCAGTCGTCCTTGTACTCGGTGGCCGCCAGGAAGCCGAAGCGCTGACCGTTGTCAAAATTCCAGACGTAACCACCGGCGATTCCCGCGTCCAGGTTCGGATCAATTTCCTCTTCATAAACGTTGTAGTTCACCGCACAGGGATTGACCGATGCGCTGTAACTGCAACGGGCTGAAACCCTCCCCGGTAAACCGGTTGAACGGGACGAGTGGCGTGTTATTGGCGGTCGCCTGGGCCAGCGGCTGTGGCTCGGCGCGGGTGCCGTCGTCGCGCCCGGTCCAGTCCTTGGCGCCACCCGTGTAACGCAGGCCGTCTGAAAACGTCGTGCCGTCACGGTACTTGAGGCCGAAGCCAAACTCGAGAAACGGGGTCTCGGGAATGTTCTTGGTGCGCAGTTCCACCGCACCGCCACCGAACTCCGCCGGCAAATTAGAGCTGTAACCCTTCTGCACCGCGATGCTCTCCACGATACTGGTCGGGAACAGGTCAAGGGGCACGACGCGACGGGTCGGGTCGGGGCTGGGCACGTTCGCGTTGTTCAGCAGGGTGCTGGAATAGCGCTCGCCGAGGCCGCGGACATAGATGAACGCCCGTTCACCAGGGTCAGGCCGGTCACGCGGCGCAGGGCGCCCGCCGCGGTGCTGTCACCGGCGCGGGAAATTGCCTCGGCACCGAGAATATTGGCCACCGTCAGGTCCGTGCGGCGCTCTTCCAGCACGGACGCCAGGCTGCCCTCGATGTAGGGCTCGATCACCACGAACTCGGGCAGCTCGGAACCGGAGGGCGTCAATTCGAAGGTGACGTTCGAGATTTCGTCCGCCAGCACCTCGACGTCGTCTTGCGTGAAGGTGTTGTGGGACGAGTGCAGCACGGAAACCGAGTATTTTCCGGCCGGCAGGTCAATGATGAACTTGCCGTCGGCGCCGGTGCGGATGTCACTGGACTGGCCGCTGATAAACACCCGGGCTCCCTCGATCGGCCGGCCGTCATCGGCACTCAGCAGCACACCGGTCAGGGTCCCGGGCTCACCGGCATTGACGGGGCCGGCCGTCTGCGCCGCCACCATGTCGTCAGCATCGCCGGCGGAAGATTCGACGTCTACCAGGGAGTTCAGCCCCGCGGTGAGGTTGACGATCCACTGGCTGACCTCGTCCTGGTTAACCAGCAGTTGCTGGGACAGCACCACCAGGTCCTGGTCGCGGATTTCCAGGTAACGGATGCCGGGCGGGATATCGAGCAGGATCACGCCCGCATCGTTGGTCACACCGGCCAGCTGATCATCGATCAGGATCTCGATGTCCGCCTGGGGCAGACCATTCTTGAAGACATAGAGGGTCAGGCTGGCGTCCTGGGCCCAGGCATGGCCCGCCAGCATGACCAGCAGGACCGCGGTAAGCAGGCGGCAACACAGTCGATTCCAGAGCGGGCTTACAGACATTGCCACACGTCCTCGGCGCAGTCCTGCATGGCGCTGCGCAGCTCGGCGGCCTTGCGGAACAGGTCCGGCCGCGTCAGTTTCTGCAGCTGCAGCTCCGCCGCCTCAAAATCGCCGGTCTTGAAATAGGCGTAGGCCAGTGCGTAGCGGATGTCCTCGTCATTGAGCAGCCCGATGCGGCGCAGGTCGGTGTCCATGGCCGCTGCCTGGGCAAACTGCCCGGTTTCCAGGTACAGGGCCAGGCGCTGTTTGAGCTTGACCTCCTGGTCCTGCACCTGCCCGTTGAGCATGAGCGCCCGCTGCGGGCGTCCGGCGCGCCGGTACAGCTCGGCCGCCTCGGAGACCAGGGTCGGGTCCAGCAGCGCCGCTTCCAGCACCAGGTCCGCTGCGGCGTTCAGCTCGTTGCGGTCCATGTAGGTGTTGGCGAGCACCTTCTTGACGCTGGTGTCGGCCGGATAGCGCAGTTGGGCAAGCTCCAGCAGGCGGGCCGCCTCGTCAAGCTCGCCGCTGGCGCGCATCGCGTTGCCCAGCGCCACGTAGTCCTCGACCTTGCCCTCGCTGCGGGACAGGTACTCCGCACCCTGCACTGCAGCCTCCTGGTACAGGCCCAGGTCCATGAGGAAGAACACCTTGCGGCGCTGGAAGCCGGGGTCCTGGGGGAAGACCTCCGAGGCCTGGTCGAGTACCGCCAGGGCCATCGCCGGGTTCTGCAGCAGCCAGTAGCACTGCGCGCGCATGTGGTAAATCGAGGCGACACGGTCGAGCTCCGGACCGGCCTGGTCCAGTGCCGTCAGCACGTCGGCATAGCGTTGCAGGCTGAAATACGCCTGGGCCAGGTACACGTAGATCACGGACTGCGCCTGCCCGGTGGCGACCGCTGACTCGAGCGCATCAATCGCAGGCTCATACTCATTGCGGCGCAGGTGGGTCATCCCGCGCAGTGTGTGGTAGCGAAGCAGATCAACGTCTTCCGCCTGCAGATCCACCTGGTCGAGCGCCAGCAGGGCACGGTCCAGGTTACCGTCGCGCACCATCAGCGCGGCCAGTTCGAGGTAGTCAACATCCTCGTCGTTATCCTGCGCCTGCAAGCTCAGCATCGGCGCGAGCAGCAGGGCCAGGAGCAGCAACAGCCTGATCGGTTTCATGTTCAGATCAACTCAGGTCGAAGCGCACGCGCTGCTTGGCCCAGGAGCGCACCGCCTGGCCCTGGTAATTGGCCGGCTCGAATTTCCACTGGCTGACCCCCTGCACCGCGACATCGTCGAAAACGCCCTCGGGGTAGGACTCGACCACGCGCACTTCCTCGATCTGACCGGTGACCCCAATCAGCAGGGAGAGAACCACGTAGCCGGTGATCCCCTGGGCCCGCGCGCGCGGCGGAAACTGCATCGGCGCCTGGAAGGTCGCGCGCGGCGGCTCATCCACCGTGTCGTCGGTCATTACCATGCCGTTGGCGCCACCCAGCAGGTCACCGTCCAGCGCGTTGAGGTCGGACATGTCAAAGCCCGGCAGACCAAAATCAATACCGGACAGGTTGGCGCCCAGCCCGGCCAGCGGGGGCGGCGGGGTGCTGGGCGTGCGCCGCGGCTTGGGTTTGGGCTTTGGCCGCTGGACCACTTTTTCCTCGGGCGGCGGTTTACGCTCGAATACGATCTGGCCCGCATCATCCGCCTGGTTACGCGTCAGGCCATCGGCAAAGCGGTTGATGAGCACGACGGTACCCAGCACGAGAATCGAGCCGAAAATCATGGCAGCCACTCCGGAGAGTCGCAGCCGTGTCCGGACCGCGAGGCTCATCAGCCGGCCCCCGCCTCTTCGACCGTGGCCACGCCCACATCGGTGGCGCCGGCCAGCCGGGCCTGGTCAACCACCTCGACGAGGCGGCCTGCAGGCACGCCGTCGTCCGTCACCACGAGGACGGATTTGCCGGTGCTGCCGGCCAGCAGGTCGCGAATACGGCTCTGGATCACCCAGACGCGAACCGGCTCCCCATCCAGGTAGATATCGCCCGCATTGTCGATATACAGGCGGATCGCCTTGGTCGAGGCAGCCGTCGCGCTGGCGGCAGCGGGCCGGTTCAGGTCCAGCTTCATGTCTTTAACGAAGGTGGTCGAGACCATGAAAAAGATCAGCAGGATAAACACCATGTCGATCAACGGTGATATGTCGATACCCTGGTTCGGATCCTTGCGTTCGCGGTAGCGCATGCTCAGTTACCTTTCAATGCTGCGGAGTTTTCCACGCACAGGATGTCTTTCATCTGCGCGAGCTCCAGCTCAATGTCTTTTTGCTTACGGTTCAGGATCCCGTTGACGATCATGCCCGGGATCGACACCGCCAGGCCCATCTGGGTCGTGAACAGCGCCTGGGATATGCCGCCGGCGATACCGCCCGACTGGGAATACAGCGACATGTCGCCCAGGGAATCAAAGGTCTCGATCATGCCGATCACCGTACCCAGCAGGCCGATCAGCGGCGCAATCATCACGATGGTGGTGATCAGAACGTTGAACTTCCTGATCTCGCGGTATTCCTCGGCAAATGCGTCATCCAGGTACCCGCGCAGCTCGTCCAGTCCGCGGTCGCGCAGCGCCAGCCCCTTGCGCGCCGCGTTGACCAGCACGCCCGAGCCCGTGGCGGGACGCTTATGCTCACGCTTCGGGTCCAGGCGTCCCAGCAGGCGCCGCGGGCCGCGCTTGGAGCCGCGTTGGAGCGCAGCGGCCCGGTAACCGATGCCGTACCACATCACCACCATCAACACGATCAGCGGCGGCATCACCCAGCCGCCGGCTTCGATGTAGGACAGGAGCTCCTGGAAAATGGACTGCTGCATCGATCAGGCCGCCTGCCGCTGGTCCTTGTAGCGGTTGATGACCCGCAAGGCGCCTTTTTCCATGTCGTCCTTGATGGATTCAGCCCAGCCGGACAGCATGTTGCCCATCAACAGCATCGGAATGGCCACCGCCAGGCCCAACTCCGTGGTCACGAGCGCGATGGAGATACCGCCGGACAGGAGTTTCGGATCACCGGTACCGAACTCGGTAATGATGTCAAAGGTGGTGATCATGCCCGTCACCGTTCCCAGCAGTCCCAGCAGCGGCGCGACGCCGGCAATCACCAGGATCGTCGAACCGAAGCGGTTCAGGCGCGAGGACTCGTTCAGGATGGCCTCGGAGATGATGTCCTCGAGGTGGGCGCGATCCCGGTCCAGGTTGCGCACCGCCGCCTTGACCACGCGCGCTGTCGAACCCTTGAACTGTTCGCAGGCCTTGACCGCGTTCGCGATATTGCCGGTCTTGACCTCCGCGCTGACGGTTTCAACAATTTTCGTCGTCGAGGCGCTCGCGGAGCGCAGGAAGAAAAAGCGCAGCACAACCAGCAGCAGGCCGATCGCCCCCAGAACCACGATAATCCAGCCGATCGTGCCGCCGCTGTTGATCACGCCCAGCAGGGTCTTGCCGGCCTGCTCTTCGATTGCCTTGGATTCCGATTCGAACAGGAAGATGCCCAGCACATCCGGCTTCTGCCCCTGTCCCAGGGCCACCGCGGTCGCTTCCGCGGGATCGGACCAGATTTTCAGGCGGCCTTCCCCGGCCGGCGCCAGGGCCCCGGATCCGGCCGGGCTGACCCCGTAGGCGGCGACGTTGCCGACGCGGATGATCTGCCCCTCAACTTCCGTACCGTCGCGCAGGAAAAAGGCGCCGGGCGCCTGGTACACGGTGCTGACGCGGCCGAGCAGGCGGATCGCATGGCCGAAGACCGTGCTCATCCGCTCCGCATCACCACTGGACAGGTAGGCATCAGACTTCAGCTCTTCCACCCGGTACTGCTCCAGCGTCGAATCCGCCTGCAGGAACGTCGCCTCCAGGGTGGTGCGCGCATCGTCTACCGACTCCAGCTCCCGCGTCGCCTCGGTGATCAGGTCCTGCAGGCGCTCGGCGCTGGACTGCAGCCCCAGCCACTCGGCTTCGGTGCGGTCGATCTGGGCTTCCTTGTTGGCCTCATCCCGGTTGGCCTGGGCGTTGAAGCTGTCCACACGGCCGCGCAGATCACGCAGCTGCGCTTCCAGGAAGGCATATTCCTTCTGATAGGCCGCCTCGAGCTGGTCCAGCGCATCCTGCTCATTGACCGCCGGCACGGGTGCCTCTGCAGGCGGCGGCGCCGGCTGTTCCTGGGCGCGCAGCGCGCCGGTGCCGAGCAATGCGCCCAGCAGGGCCGCGGACAACAGGCAATGACGAATCGTCATGACGCGTCTCCTTCCAGCGGCAGGGCATCGGGGAGTTCAAAGTACCCCTGGCGAATCTGCTTGCGCAGCGAATCAAACAGGCGGGCGACCATTTCCTCTTCCTTGGGGCTGTCCAGCAGTTCGAAGCGCCAGCCCTGCGGCGTCTCCACCGCGCGGCCGTACTCGAGATCGCGGGTGCGGAAATACATCATCGCGCTGCCCAGCTTGGCCACATCCACCAGCACGTTTTCGCCGTTCAGGGCAATGGACTGGGAGTAGATGGCGTTTTCCCGGGAAATCCGGAACTCGTCCTCGATGAAGGCCCACAGCCGGTTGATGCCCCGCTGGGCCGTTACCACGCCGTTGTCCAGCTGGGTTTCCAGCTCTTCAAGCCCTGCCAGGCGCTCCTTCACCTTGAACGGAAAGCCGTTCTGAACCTGGGCGCGCAACAGCGTGATCTGGTCCTTGAGAAACGGCGTGAGGCTCTCGGAGCTGACGCCGGCCGCGGCGATCTCCTGGCGCATTTCCTCCAGGTCGCCCTCGAGCTGCCCGACGCGCAGCTGTTCCCGGTCGCGACTGGCTTCCAGGTCGGAGAGCTGTGCGGTCAGGTAGGCCATGCGGTTCTTGTGTTCCTCGCGGCGCACATCCAGCTCGCTCTGCAACTCGTCCACCTGCCCGCGCAGGGTAATCAGGCGGTCGGTCAGCGAATCGGTCTGCTGCGCACTCAGAGGCCCCGCCGTCACGAGGACAGCGATGGCCGCGATCAATCGAAGACTGGTCATCTCGGTGTTTCCGGTTCGGATTGGAATGTAATGGCTCGCGGGGGAGCATCTTATGTGCGGCGAATTTTAGGAAGCCGGTATGACAAGGATATGACAAAGACGGGGCGGCGTGTCACAGAGCTGTCACATTACGGTAACGGACCTGCAATGCAGGCCGACTATTATCCTGCCACGAGTTCATCGCCGCTCCATCGGCGGCACTGTCCAGACGACGTTCACAACGAGGAACAGCAATGAAAACCAACCTTCTTCGCGGCGCGATTGCCGCAGCCCTGTTGACCGGCACGTCCTTCGGCGCCCTGGCCGCGCCGATCGGTGAGCATGTCAACGGATTCTATCAACCCGACACCCCCAATGCCCGCCGCGGCCTGGGTGTTCAGTACATCCCGATCGGTAACGACCAGGCCGTGCTCTTCATCGCCTACTACGCCTACGACGACGCCACCGGTGAAAACGTCTGGGTGGCCGGCTCGAGACGGTAACGCCGGAACAGTCCACCGTCGAATTTGATCTGCGCTTCGTCAATGGCGGCCTGTTTGGTGGCCCCGCGGGCACGCCGACAGAAGGGCCGGTGATCGGCACCGGCACGTTTACCTTTAACTCCTGCCAGGATGTCACCTGGAGCTACTCCGGCGATGCCTTCGCGGACTTCTCGGACACGATGAACAACGTGGTCTCCGGCAACGTCAGCGGCGCCACGCCAGCTTCCTGCAGCGTCTATACCGAATACCTTTGACGGCTGCCCCGACTTTGCCATTGCGGGTATTGATGCGGGCACCTGCATTATCCCCGGCGGCGAATACACCAATGACATCACCCTGACCAACGACACGATCTGGATTCTGGACGGCGCCGTTTACATCGGGTCCCGTGCCAATGCCAACAACACCAACTCCATCACGATCGAACCGGGCACGCGCATCATCGGCGCCGACGGAAATTCGCTGCTGGGCATCCAGCGTGGCGCCAAGATCTTTGCCAACGGCACCGCCAATGCACCCATCGTGTTCACGGGTCCGGACGGCGAGTCCGGTGGCGCCGGCCAGTGGGGCGGCCTGACCATCAACGGCCGCGCGCCGCTGAACACCTGTGACAACTCCGGCCAGTGCACCTCCGAGGGCGAAGGCGAATCCGGCACCTACGGCGGTGACGACCCGAACGACAGCAGCGGCGTGCTGCGCTATCGTCCGCGTCCAGTATGCCGGCAACCGCTTCCGTGATACGAACGAGCTGAACGGCATCGCCTTCCAGGGTGTCGGCGCCGGCACGGTCGTGGAAAACATCCAGGTGCACGCCAACGAAGATGACGGCGTGGAGTTCTTCGGCGGCACCGTTAACGCGCGCAACATCGTGCTGACCGACGTCCGCGACGACAGTCTGGACTGGACCGAGGGCTGGACCGGCTCCATCCAGAACCTGCTCGTTGTGCAGGATCAGGACTTCAACGCTATTGAGGCCGCTGACAATGGTATCGAGGCAGATAACCTCGAAGGCAACACCAACGACACGCCGCGCTCACAGCCAAAGATCGCCAACGCGACCTTTATCGGCCGCCCGGACACCACCGGCGCCGTGCTGCGTCGCGGTACCGGCACCAACCTGACCAACGTGATCTTCAACAACTTCCAGAACTTGCATCGACATCGATGACGAAGCGACCTTCGCGGCTGCCGGCACTCCGCCGAACGACCTGACCGGCGTGCTGACCATCCAGAACAGCATCGTCAACTGCGACCACTAACTTCGTGGAAGAGCCGGGTGATCCGTGGACCGTGGAGTCATGGTTCGACGCCGCCGGCACCAACATGGAGATGAACCCGAACCTGCAGGACCTGGTCTTCCCGCCGGCCAATGCAAGCTACACCTCCGGCTTCGACCTGGACCCGGAACTGTTCCCGGCGCCGTTCTTCCAGAACCAGGACTACATCGGTGCGTTCGGACAGGGACCGGCATGGACCGCCGGCTGGACACTGCAGAACTTCACGAACTGAGTTCTCAGAGCCACAACCCTTTAGGGGGGAATCAAGAAGGCGCACCCCGGTGCGCCTTCTTTTTTGCTGAGTTTCGGAGTCAGATCGGACTCGGCAGATTCGGGGTCAGAGTAAAGTGCCAGAGTGCGCCACTCTGGCACTTTACTCTGACCCCACATCTTCCACATCTTCAGCGGGCCTTGGACTCCAGTTCCAGCATGATGTCATCCAGGCTGCTGTGGCGGACATCCTTGCCGATCACCAGGTAGATCACGTATTCCGCGATGTTCTGGCAACGGTCGCCCATGCGCTCGAGCGCGCGGGCGGCCCAGAGTACGTTCAATACCTGGGGAATGGAGCGGTGATCCTGGGCCATGTAGGTCATGAGCTGGCGGGTGATCGCATGGTATTTCCGGTCAACTTTCTTGTCCGCCTTCGCCACGGCGATCGCCGCATTCACGTCCGTGCGGGCGAAGGCATCCAGCACCTGGCGCAGCATGGCGCGCACCTGCTCGCCCATGTGCTCGATTTCCAGCCGGATGTCCTCATCCATGGAGCCGTCCAGCTCCTCTTTCACCATCTTGGCAATACGCTTGATCTCGTCGCCGATCCGCTCGAGGTCATTGATGGTGCGGATCACGGCCATGACCAGGCGCAGATCAGTAGCTGCCGGCTGGCGGCGCGCCACGATGCGGATGCACTCCTCGTCAATCTGCACTTCCAGCGCATTGACGCGCTGATCGTTGCGAATGACTTCCCCGGCCAGCTCGGTGTTGCCGTTCAGCAGCGCCTGCAGGGCAGAAGCCAGCTGCTCCTCGACGATGCCACCCATTTGCAGAACCTTGCTGCGCACGTCTTCGAGCTCTTCGTTGAAGCGCTGCGAAATGTGTTGACCGAGATTGAGTTTGTCCATGAGGCGAAGTCTAACGGAATATCCGTGACTGGAGCGTATCAACCGTAGCGGCCGGTGATGTAGTCTTCCGTGGCCTTCTTCTGCGGGTTGGTAAAGAGCTCGTCGGTATCACCGACCTCGATAAGCTCACCCATGTACATGAAGGCCGTGAAGTCGGAAACGCGGGCGGCCTGCTGCATGTTGTGGGTCACCACGATGATCGTGTACTGCTCGCGCAGCTGCTGGATCAGCTCTTCGACCTTCAGGGTGGAAATCGGGTCGAGGGATGAACAGGGCTCGTCCAGCAGGATGACCTTGGGCTGAACCGCAATGGCCCGCGCAATAACGAGACGTTGCTGCTGACCGCCGGACAGGCTCAGGCCCGAATGATCCAGCCGGTCTTTCACCTCGTCCCACAGCGCCGCGGCCCTGAGGGCCCACTCGACGGTTTCGTCAAGCTGCCGCCGTTTGCTGATGCCCTGCACGCGCAAACCGTAGGCCACGTTTTCGTAAATCGACTTGGGAAACGGATTGGGCTTCTGGAACACCATGCCGACATCGCGCCGCAGCTGGGAAACGTCCACCTCCGGTCCGAGGATGCTTTTGCCTTCCAGCTCCACCTCCCCTTCCATGCGGCAATCGGGAACCAGGTCCGTCAGGCGGTTGAAACAGCGCAGCAAGGTGGTCTTGCCGCAACCCGACGGGCCGATAAAGCTGGTCACGCGGTTGCGGGCCACGGCCAGGTCAACGTTGCGCAGGGCCTGGTTGTCGCCGTACCAGAGACTCAGACCACGCACGCACAGATGGCGCTCCCGCAGGGGAATGCGCGCGGACTCGTCCGTCGCATCGTCCACGGTATCGTTTCCGCCCGCTTCCGCCGGCGCCACCATGTCCGGCAGCTCCTGCTCCACAGGTTCCGCCGATGCTTCGCTGATCTGCACTTCGCTCATTGGGCTTCCAGGTTCCGGTACTGTTCCCGGAGACGGTTCCGGACAAGGATCGCCGCCAGGTTAAGCAACAGGGTAATCGCTACGAGCAACAGGGCGGTAGCGTAGACCAGTGGCTCGGCCGCTTCCACGTTGGGGCTCTGGAACCCCACATCATAGATGTGAAAGCCCAGGTGCATGAATTTCCGGTCCAGGTGAAGGTAGGGAAAATCCCCGTCCACCGGCAAAGCGGGCGCCAGTTTGACCACGCCGACCAGCATCAGCGGGGCCACCTCGCCCGCGGCCCGGGCCACGGCCAGGATCACGCCGGTCATGATGCCCGGGCTGGCCATGGGCAGAATTGTCCGCCACAGCGTTTCCCAGCGCGTCGCCCCCAGCGCCAGGCTGCCCTCGCGGATGGACCGGGGTATGCGCGACAGGCCCTCCTCCGTGGACACGATAACCACCGGCAGGGTCAGCAGCGCAAGGGTCAGGGATGCCCAGAACAGGCCGCCGGTGCCGAAGGTTGGCGTGGGCAGGGCTTCGGCAAAAAACAGGCGGTCGATACCCCCGCCGACAAAATAGATGAAGAAGCCCAGGCCGAATACCCCGTAGACAATGGAAGGCACCCCGGCCAGGTTGTTCACGGAAATTCGCACGAAACGGGTAAACCAGCCCTGCGCGGCGTATTCGCTGAGGTACACCGCGGCAATCACGCCCAGCGGGGTGACCACGATACTCATCAGGATCACCATCAGCACCGTGCCAAACAGCGCGGGAAAGATTCCGCCCTCCGTGTTCGCCTCGCGCGGTGGTTGGCTGAGAAAACCCCACAGCTTGTGCCCGTAGTGGCGCAGGCCGTCAAACAGGCCCATGCGGTTAGGGCGCCAGGCATCCAGCACCACGGCCATGGAAATCTCCGTCTCCTGGCCGTCGGGCGTCCGCATAAGCAGCTCGTCACGACCGATCTCGGCAAGCAGGGTTTCCAGTTCGGCAACCGCCGTGGCGAACTCCGCGTCCAGCAACTCGCGCTCAGCCGCCAGCGCCCCGAGCGCCTTTGCCGAACCCTCCCGGCCGCCAAGACGCCGCTCCTCCAGCTTCAGTTTCTGCAGGCGGAAGTTGACACTCTGGATTTCCCGCCCTTCCAGTTCATCAATGCGCTCGCGCAATCCCCTGACCCGGTCCAGCCGCTCCGCCAGGGTGTCCCAGGGATCCGTGCCGAGGCTGACCAGCGATCCATCCTCACGCAGGCCCACCAGGCGACCGAAGAACATGCCCCACTGCTCACGCTCAACGGCCAGGATGTTTTCCGGCCGCGAACGCTCCAGCACCTGCTGATCCAGGACCCAGACAAAATCCTGCCCGGTCAGATCCCGGTTGCCGATTTTCAGCAGGTAGCGTTTGACCGTGCTCGCCTGCGAATTGATCTCGGCGCCGGCCTCGCGCAGGCGCTGCGCGTCAACCGACTCGGTCCGGTAGAGCTGCCCCAGCAACACCCGCTGCTCGCCGAGGTCATCCACAACCACCCACTCCTCCACGGGCTGGGCCAGAAATACGCCAAGCCCCGGCCGGCGATCAGCGCCAGCAGACCGATGACCAGCAGCAACGAGAGGCTGACCGCTGCAGCCTGCAGCCAGATCCACGGCGTACCGCCGGCAATCCATTTCCTGAGCGCGTTCAAGCTGAGCGACTCATAGGGACGCGTACCGCTCGCGCAGCCGCTGGCGGATCAGCTCCGCCACCGTATTGACCAGGAAGGTAAACAGGAACAGGACCAGCGCCGACAGGAACAACACGCGGAAGTGGGTGCTGGCGACCGCCGACTCGGGCATCTCGATGACGATGTTCGCCGCCAGCGTGCGCATGCCTTCAAACAGGCTCCAGCTCATGATCGGCGTGTTGCCGGTGGCCATCAGGACGATCATGGTCTCGCCCACAGCCCGCCCGAGACCGATCATCAGGCCGGAAAATATGCCGGGGCTGGCCGTCGGCAGCACGATCCTGACCAGGGACTGCCAGCGCGTCGCGCCCAGCGCCAGGGAGCCGTCGGTAAGGCTCGAGGGCACCGCGTACAGCGCGTCCTCCGCAATCGAGAAAATGATCGGAATGACCGAAAAGCCCATCGCGACGCCAACCACAATGGCATTGCGCTGGTCGAAGGAAATACCGGCTTCGCCGCTGAGCCACTCGCGCAGGTCGCCACCGAACACCAACTGCTGCAGGGGCGGAGCGATCCACAGGGACAGGGTGATAAGCACCACCAGCACCGGCAGCAGCAGCAGCGGCTCCCAGCCACGCAGCCAGCGAAAATGCTGCTGGACGGGTGGACGGCTCCAGCCGAAAGCAAATGCCAGCAGCCCGAGGGGCAGAATGACCGTCATCGCGAACAGCGCCGCCAGGTGATTTTCCACGAAGGGGGCCAGCCACAGGCCGGCGAGAAAACCGAGGATCACCGTCGGCAAAGCCGCCATCAGCTCGATGGTCGGTTTGATCTTGCGGCGCAGTGCCGGCGCCATGAACACGGCGGTATACGTGGCCCCGAGCAGGGCGATCGGCACCGCGAATATCATCGCGTACAGGGACGCCTTCAGGGTGCCGAAAGCCAGGGGCGCCAGGCTCAGCTTGGGCTCGAATCCGGCGTTGGACGCGGTGGACTGCCAGACGTAGGCCGGTTCCGGATAGTTTTCGTACCAGACCTTTTGCCACAGCGTCGCAAAGCTCACTTCCGGGTGCGGATTGTCAATCAGCACCTGGCCCAGCTGACCCGCGCCATCGAGTTGCAACAGCTGATCGGCACGCGGCGCAAAGGCCAGCGCCGCGCTCACGGCAGAGGGCAGCGACATTTCCAGCACCTGGTTGCCGGCGGTGCTGTGATAAATCCCCAGGGTGCCGTCCGCGTCCACCGCGACAAATCCGCGGCGGCGGCGCTCCGGCAGGATTGAATCAATGGCCGCGCCGAGCGGCGGAAACTCGCGAATCAGGGTCAGCTGGTAGCGATCCTCGTCGTCCCGAACCGGGAAAGCCTGGTACAGGCGGCCTTCTGCATCGCCGGCAATAAGCGATACACCACCCAGCAGGCTGGCCATCGCGGTAACCGGCGCCTCCCCCAGTTGCAGGGTACCGGACGGGGCAAGACCAGGCAGGTCAAAGCGATGTATCCGGCCCGATTCGTCGCTCACGTAGGCCCACCGTTGATTCCCGTCCAGCACCAGGCCGGTAGGCCGGAAGCCCAGCGGCAGCCTTTTCAGCTTCGATTCCAGGCGCAGTTCACCGGTCAGGAAATTCGTTTCCTTGCGGCGCCAGTCCACGACCAGGGTCGTGCCGGCCAGCGCCGCCAGCACGAGCTGGTTTTCACGGTCCACCACCGCCACGTGGTCTATCGGGCCGCCGGCAAAGAACTCGCTGGCCTCGCCAAAGGGAAACTCGACTGCGGGGATCACCGGCCGCAGAACGCCCGGTTCACCGGGTGGACGCTCAAGCCCGAACCTGAACAGCAGTACACGGCCCTGGTCGGTTGCGACAGCGAACAGTCGAGGCTGCTCCATGTCCTGCGCTACCGCCGTGATTGACGCGTCTTCGGCCAGCGGCAGGGCAATGTCGGCGACCGGCTCCATGCCCGGCACACGGAAAAAGGCCAGGGAGCCGTCCGCGCCGCCCCGGAGCGCCACGTCGCCCCGCTCATCAAGCACCAGCAAGCGGGTCTCATTGGCCCAGCCGGCCCGTTCGCCAAGCAGCCTGGTCTGGGTCGACGGCGCGAAGAACAGCGGCAGTACAACCCAGAGGAGGTAAAAAAGAATCAGCACCATCGCGCAGACCACGCCGACGCCGCCGAAGGCGATGAGCCAGTGGGCCGCTGTCTCTTTTCTGCGACGCAGGAGGTGAAAACGCTCGGACTGACCCGGTTGCGGGGTTGCCGATGCGAGCGGATGCGGTTTCATGAGTGCATCCTATGCGCGGAATGTGACAGAGTTGTAACAACGGTGTAACAAGCAAGCACAAAACTGATACGCTGTACGCCGTTTTTGCAGCTTGCTTTTCAGGACAAACACTATGGTTGGCGGTTACCTGTCCGGAATCTTTGCCTCCTCGCCGATTGGGCCCCTGCAGCACCACATGCGGGCGGTCGTAGAATGCGTGTCCAGGCTTGAGCCGTTTTTCGCGGCGGTTCTGGCGGGTGACAACAAGGCGCGCCACGCGATTTACGAGGAAATCGTTGTCCTGGAAAATCGCGCGGATGATCTCAAGAAAAAACTGCGCCTGAACCTCCCGACCAGCCTTTTTATGCCGGTCGACCGGCGCGACATGCTGTCGGTGCTGACCATGCAGGACAAGGTGGCCGGCGTCGCGCGGGACATCGCCGGCCTGGTTGACGGCCGCTCCATGCAACTGCCGGAGGAAATCCGGGACGGCTACCTGGAGCTTCTGCGCACGTGCATCCGGGCCTGCGAGCAGGCCCACCAGGCCATCAGCGAGCTGGACGAGCTGATTGAAACCGGCTTCGACAACAGCGAGCGGAAGCGGATCACGAACATGCTCAACGACCTCGACACCCTGGAGCACCAGACCGACCAACAGGCTTCCGCGCTGAGCGGGGTCCTGATGACGCTGGAAGACGAGATTCCGCCGGTCCGAATCATGTTCCTTTACCGGCTGATTGAAAAGACCGCCAGGATAGCCGACTGCGCCCAGCGCGTGGGTAGCCGCCTGCAACTGACTCTAGCCCGCTAGGAGCAACCTACCCGATGGATTACGGCACCTGGTACCTGATCCTGGCCGCAGCGTTCGGCCTTTTTATGGCCTGGGGCATCGGCGCCAACGATGTCGCCAACGCCATGGCCACCTCGGTTGGCGCCCGTGCGCTGACCATCAAGCAGGCCATCGTGGTGGCCGCGGTTTTCGAGTTTGCCGGCGCCTACCTTGCCGGCGGCCAGGTCACGGCCACCATTCGCCAGGGAATCATCGACCAGCAAAGCGTCGCCGCCCAGCCCGAGCTGCTGGTCTACGGCATGCTTTCCGCCCTGCTCGCTGCGGGCACCTGGCTGGCCATCGCATCGCGTCGCGGCTGGCCGGTCTCCACCACCCACTCCATCGTCGGCGCCATCGTGGGCTTCGCGGTCGTCGGCATGGGTGTCTCCTCGGTGGAATGGCCCAAGATCGCCAAGATCGCGGCTTCCTGGATCGTGTCGCCGGTGCTGGCCGGGTTTATCGCCTACTTCCTGTTCCAGTCCGTGCAGAAACTGATCCTGCGGACCGATGACCCGCTGGCCAACGCCCGCAAGTACGTACCCGTGTACATCTTCCTGGTCGGCTTCATCATGTCCCTGGTCACCATCATCAAGGGGCTTAAGCACCTGGATCTCGGCCTGACCACCGTCCAGGCCTACGGCATTTCCGCCGGTGTCGGCGTGATCACCATGGTCATCGGTATCGTGCTCATAAGCCGTCTGCGGTTCCCTGAATCGAGAAACGAAGACTTCCGCTTTGCCAACGTGGAGAAGATTTTCGGTGTGCTGATGATTTTCACTGCCTGTGGCATGGCTTTCGCCCATGGTTCAAATGATGTTGCCAACGCGATCGGCCCGGTGGCAGCCATCGTCAGCGTGGTCCAGAGCGGCGCGGTGGTTGCCGAATCCGCGCTGCCCAAGTGGGTGCTGCTGCTGGGCGCCGGCGGTATCGTCTTCGGGCTCGCCTCCTACGGCTTCAAGGTGATCCAGACCGTCGGGCGCAAGATCACCGAGCTGACCCCTTCCCGGGGTTTCGCCGCGGAGCTGGCCGCCGCCTCGACCGTGGTGCTGGCCTCCGGCACGGGCTTGCCGATCTCCACCACGCAGACGCTGGTGGGCGCGGTGCTCGGCGTGGGTTTTGCCCGGGGCATGGATGCCATCAACCTGCGCGTTGTCGGCAGTATTTTCGCCTCCTGGGTTGTCACCCTGCCGGCCGGCGGCATCCTGGCCATCATCTTCTTCTTTATCTTCCGCGCGATCTTCGGCTCCGGCTGAGCGGCGCCGGGCGATTGCCGCCTGTGCTAAGCTCGGCACACATCCTGCAGCGCGCCCTGAATGGGCCAGCCAATTCCCCGACGCGTGTCCAGACATCCCCTTAAATTCCGCCAGCGCACCGCCACCATCGCGGAGCTGCCCCTGCTGAACGCCCTGCGGAGTGACAGCCTGCTGAGCCTGGCCGGCGAAAGCCTGCAGGCGTCCCGGCTCCTGCACAGCGCCCGCGTGGCGAACGATGAAACATTCCGGCGGCTGGTTGGGGAAGGCTGCGTGCTGGTCGCCTGGCGCAAGGGTGAAATTGTCGCCATGGCGGGCATTGATCCGGACGAGGCAGAACTGATCGGGCCCTACGTCAGCCCGGCGGTGCAGCGACGTGGCCTTGGACCCCGCATGCTGGCCGCCGCGGAACGCCTTGCTGCCTCCATGCAGCTCTTTCGCCTGTCGACCTGGGCGCTGCGTCCCTCGGTGCCCTTTTTTGAAAAAGCCGGCTACCGCTCGTTTGAGGGCGGCGCAGAAAGCCCGGAACCGGCCTCCGGCCTGCCGCGACGGCTGTTACGACGCCACTTTCCCGCCCGCCAGACCGACTTCGGCCGGCGCGTTGAGGCGCTCGGCGAAACGCTCGGAATTCCCCGCCAGTATGCGCGTCAGCGACGGCTTCCCCTGCAACCGGAGGCCAAACATCTCGCCGCCGCCGGTGAAGATATTTACGGCCGCCCGCAGCAACTCGAGCCGCACGCGCTGCGCGCCTGGCGCGCCATGCAGGAGGCCGCCGCTGGTGACGGGGTGGAGTTACAACTGGTGTCCGGATACCGGTCCGTGGACTACCAGGCGGGGCTGATCCGTCGCAAGCTGGAAGCAGGGCAAAGCCTCGGGGCAATCCTGCAGGTGTCGGCTGCACCCGGCTTCAGCGAGCACCACAGCGGCCGCGCGGTGGATGTGACAACGCCCGGCGCACCGGTGCTCGAGGAGCCCTTCGAGGAAACCGCCGCCTTTGCATGGCTGCAGGCGCATGCGTCAGATTACGGCTTCCACCTGTCCTATCCCCGTGATAATCACAACGGGGTGCTGTACGAGCCCTGGCACTGGGCCTATCAGAAAACCCGCTGAGCCGTGACGGGGCGTCCGGTCAGGGCAGCTCCACCTCGGAGGCGCGCCAGAAATACCAGGCGGCAGCGGAGCGGTAGGGTGCCAGGTGATCGGTCATGGACAGAACTTCCCGCGGCGCCGGCAGCGCACCGGTCCGGTAGACCTGCATGACGCCCTTCTGAATGGCCAGGTCCGTCGCTGGCATCACGTCCGGGCGGCCGAGGTAAAAAATCAGGTGCATCTGGACGGTCCAGGGGCCGATACCGCGGACCCGGGTCAGCGCGTCAATGATCTCCTGGTCGCCCATGCCGGCCAGCTTGCGCGGCCCGGGCAGCAATCCCGCAACCTGGTGCTGCGCCAGGTCAAGAATCGCCGCGGTCTTGGCGCGGGACAAGCCCACGGAACGCAACGCTTGTTCGCCAAGCGCCAGGGTTTGCGCCGGCGTCGGAAGCTGGTCGTCAAACAGGGCCTGGAAACGGCCGTGAATGGTTGCCGCCGCCTTGCCGGAGAGTTGCTGGTAGGCTGATGCTCCTGGCCAATGCCTGGAACAGGTCCGCACCACCGCGGACCGGATAACGTGCGTTTCCAAAATCGTCGATGAACCCGCGCAGTTGGGGACAGGACCGGCGCAGGTCTTCGCGGGCCGTTTCCCAGTTGAAACGGCGGCGGCTCACGACCTGCTGCGCCATGCGCACCAGCCCACCACGAGCCACGCAAAGATGAGGGTGGAACCACCGACCGGCGCCAGCGGGCCGGCGCCGTCAAGCTGCAGCAGACCGGACCGGTAGATGCTGCCGCTGAACAGCAACACGCCGGTCACGATCAGCAAGCCGGGCCAGCGCCAGCCCGCCCGCGGGTAACGGTCGGCGGCGACGCCAATCGCCAGCAAGGCCGGCACGTGCACCAGGTGAATCAGGCTCGCCGACTGCCACGCCCGGTAGCCGTCAAAGCCGCCGGCGCCGCCGGCCACATGCGCGCCCACCGCCGCCAGGGCGACCCCGGTGGCGCCGAGCACCCCCGCCATCAGCATGAGTGCCCGGGCGGTGTTCATCAGCCGGCGCCGGCCGCGCTTTCCGGCTCGCGCAACAGGTCTTCAAGACGTTTAGCCAGCGCCTCGGCCTTGAAGGCGGGAATCCGGTAGACCCAGCCGCTGACCCGCTGGTTGATTTGATCGGCCTCGGCGCGCAGTTCGGCGTTGTCCTCGCCGGCGGCCTGCGCGAAGGGCGTTGAGGCTTTCAGCCTGAGAAAGTCCCCGCTTTCCCTGCGCAGCAGCTCCGCATCGATCACCAGGCCGCTGAACAGCACGGTGTTGATCTTCACCGCCCCGCTCCAGTCACTGTCGTCCTCCGGGGCCACGGAATCGAAGACCAGGGCCGACAGGGCGCTGCCCAGGGAGTTGATCGACCAGGCCGACACCAGCTGGCGACCTTCGGGCATCTCGACCAGGCGTAAAGTCCGTCTCATCGGCACTGATCTTGCGGGCGGTAACGGTCTCGCCATCGGGATGCAGGATCTGCACCTCGGCCACCTCACCGGCCATGAGGTCAATCACCCGGTCGTCGACCCAGCCGGCAGCGTCAGCCGGGATATTTTCATCAAAATCCGCGAGCACGCTGGCGTCGGCATCCACCGTTCGCAGGTAAAAGCCCCCGCGGTTGGCCGCTTCCTTGCCGACAATCAGCGACCAGGACTGGTCACCGGCTGACAGGTCCAGGCGAATACCACCCGCATCGGGCAGCGAGACATCTTCCACGCCCAGCCTCGCGTAATACTCCGGGTTCGCGGTCTTTTGCTCAATAACCTCCGCCTGCGCCAGGCCGGCAAGAATGGGACGCAGGATGTCCAGGTCCACCGGGTAGCCTGCGAGCTCGCTGACGGTCCAGGTAGCGTCGTTGCGATTGAGGGTCGCGATCACCGTGTCCCCCGCGCCCACCGCCACGATGCGGTCGACATCGTTGACCCGCGCCGCCAGGCCGGGCAGCAACTGATCCGCCGTGCCGATCCCGTCGCGGGAGGTCTGCGCGGGAAGCAACAGGAAAATCGCCGCCAGCACCAGCGCCAGGGTTATGGCGATCACCGAGAAGGCTTTGCGGCTCATCGGTGCGCCTCCCGGCGCCGGCGGCGGCGCGCCTGGCCGGCCAGCAGGGCGAAAATCACGATCGCCACCGGAACCACCAGCAGATTGAGCAGGGTAAGGCGGGTGCCCAGGGCCTCGATGTCCTTGTTGAGCTCGTGCTGCACGTCACGCAGTTCCTGGCGAATGGCCGTGCGGCGATCCAGGAAGCGCTGAATTTCCTCGGCCTGATCCTCGTCGAGGATTCCCAGGTCGCCACCGCCGCGATTCGCCTGCATGTCGGCCAGGGTCCGCTCCGTTTCCGCGAGCTCCGCGTTGAGCCGCTCCTCGGTGGCGCGGTACTGGCCTTCCGCTTCGAGGCGCAGGGCCTCGACCCGGTCGAAGGGCCGGGCCGAGGTGGCCCGGGTGCGGATGCTGATCAGGTCATCGGTACCCAGCAGGTTGTCCACCGCGTTTACCACCAGCGTGCCGTTGTCGGCGAAGGCATTGGAGACGATCTGGCCGAAAAAGCTCTGCTGGCTGACCCACATCCGGTCCGTCAACAGGTCCGTATCCGCAAACAGGATCACGTTGATCCCGCCCGGGACCGCTTCAGACCGGTACCCGTCCGGGTCCACACCGTCCGGGCGCCTGCTCGAAGGCAGCGCTCGCCGGGCCTTCCAGCCGGGCCGCGACCGCGTAATGCTCGCCGGTCGCCTCGAATCCCGCCTGCAAATCGGCCGGGTTGGCCAGGAAGCGCAAGCGACTGGCCTCGATCGGCCCCGCATTGTCGCTGGTGGTGAGCAACGGCGTGAAGGTGGTTGTGGCATCCCCGGCGGGCATGAACCAGCCGGCGCTGGAGACGTTCACCGCTTCCAGGTCGGCGCTGACGATATCCGACTCGTTCATGCCGTCCCTGCCGACCGCCAGGATGGCCAGGTGGCGGATCGGCCGCGACGCTGGCCTGGCTGTTGACCTGCAGGGCATACAGCTGGTCGCCGACCACCTCGAGCGGATCATATTCGACGCCCCAACTGGCCAGCAAAGGCTCCAGGTTGGAGCTGCTGCCGGCGTTCAGGCGCGCCATGGGATCGCTCGGGTCGTCGCCCAGGTCCGCCTCGGCGAAGGGATCGAGAAACGCCACCAGGCGGCCGCCGGACAGCACGAACTGGTCGATCCGGTACTGCATGGCCTCGCTCAGGGCCTTCGGATGGATCACCATCAGCAGGTCCAGGTCGTCCGGGAACTGCGCCGCGTCGTTACTGACATCGACGACCTCGAACAGCTGCTCCAGCTGATCGTAGATCACCCAGGCGGGACGCGGCTCCTGCGTGGCCATGTCGAAACCGGGCTCCAGGTCCAGGCTGCTGAGCAGGCCCACCTTGAGCTGTTCCGGGTGCGACAGGCTCGCGACCAGCTTGGCGATATCGTATTCAACCAGCGGCTGCTTGGCCGGGTTCAGGAACGGAATGATCTGCACATCGTCCAGGCTGTTGGTGCCGGCCAGGCCGAAGTACAGCGGATCACCCACCGTTCCCACGGGCACGGACTGCAGGCCGAAGCGCGCCGCCTCGTCTTCCTCGCGGGAGAAGGGCTCCGGGTCAATCGTGCGGATCTCCAGCTTGCCGTCGCTGCGGTCCGCCATGTCGTCCAGCATTTCGCCGATCCAGCGGGCGTAGCTGCGCACCTGGGGCAGCTCGCCGCTCGCCTCCTGGGAGAAGAAGAAATACAGGGTAACCGGCTCCTGCATGTTCTCGAGAACGCGGTAGGTGCCCTCGCTCAGGGTGTACTGGCGGTTTTCGGTCAGGTCGACACGCCAGCCCTTGAGCACCAGCCCGGACAGCATGACCAGCGCAATAAACAGCAAACCGAGCAGCACCAGGCTGCCGCTGGAAAAAAGGCTTTTACGGTTCATGATTCACCTTTCTTCATTTCCAGGAGCACCACGTTGGCGACCAGCCAGAAGCCGATCACCAGGGTGAAATACACCAGGTCACGCAGATCGATCACGCCCTTGGAAATGTCCGAAAAATGGGACAGGAAACTCAGGCCCGCAATCGCATCGACCAGCGGCTGGGGCGCCCAGCCGGTGAACAGGTCGAGCACCATGGGCAGGCCGCTGAGCAGGAACACGAAGCAGACCACCACGCTGAGGATGAACGCGATGACCTGGTTGCGGGTCAGCGCCGACATGCACGAGCCGATGGCCAGCATGCCCCCGGCCATCAGCCAGCTGCCCAGGTATCCGGCCAGGATCGCGCCGTTGTCCGGGTCACCCAGGTAATTCACGGTCAGCCACATGGGAAAGGTCAGCAGCAGGCACAGGCCGATAAACAGCCAGGCCGCCAGGAACTTGCCCAGCACCGCCTGGCCCAGGGACAGGGGCAAGGTCAGCAGCAGCTCAATCGTGCCCGAGCGACGCTCCTCGGCCCAGAGGCGCATGGAGATGGCCGGCACCAGGAACAGGTACAGCCAGGGGTGAAACCGGAAAAACGGCTCCAGGTCGGCGATGCCGCGCTGGAAAAAGCCGCCCAGGTAAAAGGTGAAGACGCTGGTCATGACCAGGAAAATCACGATGAAAACGTAGGCCACCGGCGTGGCGAAGTAGCCGGCCAGTTCGCGTCGCATCACGTTCCATGCCGCGCTCATCACGCCGCCCCCCCTTCCGTGATGGTGCGGAAGACCTCGTCGAAACGCCCGTTCTCCAGGCGCAGCTCCCGCACCTTCCAGCCGTTGGAGCGAATCGTGTCGGACACCGCCTGGAACAGGCCCTCGCCGCTGGGAAACACCGTCAGGGCCCCGTTCCGCAGCTCGGCCTTTTTCACCTCCGGCAGCTCGCTGAGCACGCTGGCGGCGTGTTCGGCCCCGTCAAGAACCAGGGTGACCGCGTTGTGGTAGCGCGAGCGCGCCACGAGCGCGGCGGGCGTATCGTCAGCCAGCAGGCGCCCCCCGGCGATGATCATCACCCGGTTACACAGGGCCTCCACCTCTTCGAGAATGTGCGTGGAAATGACGATGATCTTGTCACTGGACATGTCCCGGATCAGGCGGCGCACCTCGTGCTTCTGGTTCGGATCAAGGCCGTCGGTAGGCTCATCAAGGATCAGCACCTGCGGATCATGCAGGATCGCCTGGGCGAGCCCGACGCGGCGTTTGAAACCCTTGGACAGGGTTTCGATCGGCTGGTAGCGCACCGCGCCCAGGTTCAGCCGGTCCAGCGCCGCATCGACGGCCCGGTCAACCTGCCCCGCCGGCAGGCGGCGCGCCCGGGCCACGAAGCACAGGAAGTCCCGCACGTTCATCTCGCCATAGCTGGGGGCGCCCTCGGGCAGATAGCCCACGCAGCTTCGCGCTGCGAGCGAATCGGTGAGAATGTCATGCCCCTGGATGCGCGCCGTCCCGGAAGTGGGCGACAGGAAGCCGGTGAGCATTTTCATGGTGGTGGATTTGCCAGCCCCGTTGGGGCCGAGAAAGCCGAGCACCTGGCCCGGCTCGACCTGGAAGCTCAGGTCGTCCACGGCGGTAAAGCCGCCGTAGCGTTTGCACAGAGAAATCGCTTCGATCATGGGTCCCTTACCGTTATGTTCTTGTCTGGTAGCGCCTACGCACCCGTGGGATAGGGTCATCGCGTTACCGTTTCAAGACCTGATTCAGCCGCCGAGGTTCCCTGCCCCCGGCCCGGCCAAAGCGTGACTTGTTTCACTGGTGATGGACTGTCCCGTGGACTAATCTTGAGCCATAGGTCAGAAAAGAGGGACAGTATCATGTCAATGTGGTCAGCTATTGCTTTAATCGTCATCGCCGGGTGCGTTCTCGAAGCCTATCGCTCCAAACACAAACACGCCGGTAACGCCGACAACGACCGCCTGGCGGACCTGGAGGCGAAAATCGACCGGCTGGACAACGAGCTGCGCGATCGCGTGGAAACCCTGGAGCGCATCGTAACGGATCGCTCTTCCAACCTGAAACGCGAATTCGACTACCTCGATAAGGCTTCCTGAGGCTTTTCTCCGGCTGTTCCCGGGTAAGTGGGGTGTGAGCCCCATTGCCCGGGACCGGCACCCAGGCCCATTGCCCGCTCTCTAAGGCTCAGACGAAGCCAAGCTCGAAGGCTTTAAGCACAGCACGGGTCCGGTCGCGGACGCCGAGTTTGGAGAGGATGTTGGAGACGTGGTTTTTGACGGTGCCTTCGGCCACGCCCAGGGAGTTGGCGATTTCCTTGTTGCTGTAGCCGCCGGCCATGAGCCGCAGGATTTCGGTTTCGCGCTCGGTGAGCGGGTCCGGGCGATCCAGGGCGGAGAATTCGTTCTCGATGCCTTCCAGGCCTTTGAGCAGGCGCTCGGTGACCGCCGGTTTCACGATGGAGCCTCCGTCGGCGACCGTTTTGATGGCGCCGACGAGTTCCTCCAGGGATACGTCCTTCAGCAGGTAACCCCTGGCGCCGTTGCGGATGCCCGCCAGGACCAGGTCGTCATCGTCGAAGGTGGTGAGAATGATGGTCGGCGGCAGTTCGCCGGATTCCTTCAGCTGACGCAGCACTTCGACCCCGTTCATGCCCGGCATCCGCATGTCGAGCAAGACCACGTCCGGTTCCACCTCGGGGATCATGCGCACGGCCTCTGCGCCGTCCGGCGCCTCGGCCACCACCTCGATGTCCTCGGCCAGTTCCAGGAGACTGCGCACGCCTTTGCGCACCAGGTTCTGGTCATCCACCAGCATTACTTTGATCATCATCTGACTATCCTTCCAGTGGCATCCACAGATGCAGGGTAAAGCCCGCGCCGCGCGCGGACTCGACTTCCAGTTTACCGCCGAGCGCCTTCAGGCGCTCGCTCATGCCGGTAAGCCCGTTACCGGACCGAATCTGGCGGGCGCCCCGGCCGTCGTCCCGGGCGCTCATGGCCAGCCCGTCCTGGGCCGCGGACAGGCGGATCCACAGGTTATTGGCGCCCGGCATGGCGAACACTGTTGGTAATGATTTCCTGGGCGGCGCGCAACAACACCTGGGCCCGGTCCGGATCGATCATCAGCTCCCTGGACGGCAGGTCGAGATGGATTTTCGGAACCGGCACCCCCTCCGTCAGGGTCCGCAGCGCTTCGGCCAGGTCGACCAGGTCTTCCTGGCGCATATCGCTGACCACCTCGCGCACGTCCGCGAGCAACAGCTTGGCCAGGGAATGCGCCTGCCGGACGTGCTCCAGCGGCTTGCCCTCGACCAGGTGGGTGACCACCTCCAGGTTCAGGGTCAGGGCGGTCAGATGATGCCCGACCAGGTCGTGCAGCTCGCGGGCAATGCGCACGCGTTCGGCGATTCGCGTGTTTTGCGCCAGCAAGGCCTGCGTCGCCTGCAGTTCATGATTGAGCATGCGCAGCTCATCCCGGGATTGCTTTTCACGGACCGCGGCCAGCGAACCGATAAACACGAACAGGGCAATCCCCAGGAAAAACCCCGCGTTGATCAGCGCATCGGCCATCTCGATGCCCGGAATCAACCAGACCACCAGGCACAGCACCAGGTTCTGGCCCAGCAGCCAGGCTGCCGCCGGGCCCAGGGGCAGCATCCATGGCAGCAGACCCGCCACCGGCAACAACAAAATACCCCCGATGGAGGTGGAGGAAACCAGGCTGGTGGTCAGGGCGGACGCCCGACAGCACACTCAGGTACACCAGCCGGTGTCCCAGGGACGTCTTGCCCGGCAGGTACTGGAGGTAGTGCCAGTAAACCACCCCGAACAGCAACTGCGCGGCCCACCAGCCCAGGTAGCGGGGCCATGGCAAGGCCTCCTCGTGAAACAAATCCGGGATCAGCAACGGCAGCAAGGCACAGAACCAGGTGAACAGCCCCGCATATCGCAGCAATTCAATCGGGCGTTGCTGGACGGAGATCGGCTTCATGGAATCCTGGGGCGGGTTACCGCTGTGGCATTAGCGCGCATAATAGCCCAGTACAGCCACCCTGCCCCAGGTCAAAAGCCATGCAACACCAGGAAACGGATCCAGTCACAGACCCCGCCGGGCGCGATGTGCTGCGTCTTGCTGCGGCCGTGGAGGGCTCGCTGGAGGGCCTGTTGGCGCGCTATGGACTGGTGCTGACCCGGGTTGCACCCGGCACGCCGATCCCCGGCAGCTACTGGGGCGACGAAGAGGCCGGCTTGCAGGGCGACCGGCTGCTGGCGCGCCCTGACACACCGGTACACTCGGTGTTGCACGAGGCCTGCCACTTCGTCTGCATGACCCCGGAACGGCGCAACTCACTGGACACGGACGCGGGCGGCGAATACGGGGAAGAGAACGCGGTATGCTATCTGCAGGTGCTGCTCGCCGACTTTGTGAGCGGGTTTGACCGGCAGCGGATGTTCCAGGACATGGACCGCTGGGGTTACACTTTCCGCCTGGGCTCGGCACAGGCCTGGTTCGAAGAGGATGCGCAGGATGCGCGGGATTTTCTGAGATCCCACCAACTGATCGACAAGGATGACGCGCCAACATGGAAGCTTCGCAAAACCTGACCATGGACATCGGACCCTGCCAGGTGCAAACACGCCGGCTGCTTGTGCGACCGCTGCGGGCCGATGATGCGCCAGGCATGTATTCGATCTATTCCGACCCGCAAACCATGCGCTACTGGTCGTCCGTTTCCATCCGGGAACTGGAGGACGCCGCGCACATGGTGGCGGAGGACCTGAAACTGCAATTGTCCGGCACCGCGGTCTTCTGGGCCATCGTGCTGCCGCGCACCGGCCGGGTCATCGGTAAATTCACCCTGTTGCAGATTGACCGGGGCAACCGGCGCGCGGAAATCGGCTATGTGCTGAACCGCCAGTTCTGGCGCAAAGGCTATGGCAGTGAAGTCCTGGCGGCCATGCTTGAACTGATCTTTAACGACTTCGGCCTGCACCGGCTGGAAGCCGACATTGATCCGAACAATGCCGCCAGCATCGCGCTGCTGAAAAAATTCGGTTTTCGCCAGGAGGGTCTGTTCCGGGAGCGCTGGCTTATCGGCGATGAGTGGCGTGACAGCCTGATCATGGCCCTGCTGAGCACCCACTGGCACCTGGCCCGCGCGCGCTGATCCCGGCGGGGCGCTTTACTGCCCGAGCAGGCCGGCCAGCCAGCCCTGTTGCCAGGCCCAGGCAGCGCCGCCCGCCACCAGCGCAGCGGCAAGCCACCAGGGCCAGGCCGTGCGCTTGCTGCGCGTTGCCTGCCCGGTCAACACCCGCTCCGGGCGCAGGCCCGGCGCCTGCAGAATCAGGCGACTGCGCCCGATGCGCAGCTCATCACCACCGGCCAGGTCGAGTTCCGTTACTTCCTCGCCGTTCACGGTGACCCCGGAACCGGCTTCGGCCCGCAAACGCACCGCGTCGTCAAGCACCTCGATCCGCGCCAGCAGACCCTGCCCGGACTCGGCATCGACGGCGATGTCATAGTCTTCCCCGGCGCCCAGGGTCACTTGCCCCTGCAGGGGAAAGGACTGGTTGATAACGGAACCGGACGTGCCTTTGAGCCGGTAAATCATGAGCCTGCCTCGCTGTTCCTGTGCAACATCACCACGGCCAGCGCGGCGATACCCTCACCCCGGCCACAAAAGCCCAGCCGTTCCGTCGTGGTCGCCTTGATGGACACCGCATCCCGGGCCAGGCCAAGGTCTGCGGCAATAGTGTCCCGCATGGAACTGACATGCGGTGCAATTTTCGGTTGTTCGCAAATCACGGTGCCATCGATGTTGCCCACCTGGTAGCCACGATCCCGGACCAGGCCTGCGACGGCGCGCAGCAGGTCGCGGCTGTCGGCACCGGCCCAGGCCGGATCATCCGGCGGAAAATGGTGGCCGATATCCCCCAGCGCCAGGGCGCCGAGCAAGGCGTCACACAAGGCGTGCAGCAGCACGTCCCCGTCCGAGTGGGCCTGCAGGCCCTGCGCGTGGGGAATGCGCACGCCGCCAAGCACCACGTGGTCACCGGGACCAAACGCGTGCACGTCAAAGCCCTGTCCAATGCGAAAGTTACTCATGCGTCGCGCTCCGCCTGGCGCAGGATGGCCTCTGCAAGGGCCAGGTCTCCGGGCCAGGTCACCTTGAGGTTGGTCATCGCGCCGCGCACCAGGCGCGGCCGGGCGCCGGCGGCTTCCATGGCGCCGGCCTCGTCGGTTGGCGGCAGGTTGGCCGCCAGGCGGGCATCGAGGGCGGCCGCCAGGCGGACCGCGCGAAACAATTGCGGTGTCTGGGCGGCCCACAGCCCTTCACGGTCGACGGTTGATTCGATCACGGGCTCCTCGCCTCCAGCAGAACGCTTCAAGGTATCACTGACCGGCACCGCCAGGATCGCGCCGTCGTCGCCCGACATCCCTTCAGCCAGGAGGCGGTCCAGTGCGGCGCGGTCCAGGCAGGGTCGCGCGGCATCGTGCACCAGCACCCATTCCGCGCCGCTGGTCTGCGCCACGTGCTGCAGGGCGTTGCGCACCGAGTGGGCGCGGCTTGCGCCGCCTGCAGCCCAGTCCACCGGGGTGTTGCCGCTGAAGCGCAGGTTCATGAAATCCGTATCACCGGGGGCCAGGGCCACCGTGACAGCGCCCACCAGCGGGTGCGTGCACAGGCTGTTGACGGCCCATTCGAGCAACGGCCTGCCCAGCAGCAGCTGGTACTGCTTGGGCTTTTCCGCAGACTTGCCGGTGTCCACCGCCATGCGGCGTCCGGCGCCGGCCGCAGGGACAATCGCGTGTATTCTGGGGGTGTTCACGGGCGTCGGGCTCACGGGTACTCAGGATTAATCGTCGCGCCGGGCGGCAGGTTGGGGCGCCTGCTGTTCCGGTACGACCTGGATGAACTGCTCACCCTCGCGGATCAGGCCGAGCTCGCTGCGCGCGCGCTCCTCGACCGCGTCCAGCCGCTCACGCAGATCTTCCACCTCGGCGCGCAGCGCATTGTTGCGTTCAATCAGGGTCTCGTTTTCCGCTTCCTGCACCTCGACACGCTCGCGCAGAATGCTGATGTCGCTGACCCCCCCGTCGCCGAACCAGAGCCGCGCCTGCAAAAGGACCAGGACCAGCAACAGGATGACGATGAGCACGCGCACCCGTGGTTCAGATCTTCAGGCCGGGGACGTTGGCAAATGCATCCCGCCCGGCGTACACCGCGCGGTCACCCAGTGCTTCCTCGATTCGCAGCAGCTGGTTGTACTTGGCCATGCGGTCGGAGCGGGACAGGGACCCGGTCTTGATCTGCGTGGCCGTTGTGGCAACCGCCAGGTCGGCGATGGTGCTGTCCTCCGTCTCACCGGAACGATGGGAAATCACCGCGCCGTAATTGGAGGCAGCCGCCATCTGGATGGCATTCAGGGTTTCGGTCAGGGTGCCGATCTGGTTGAACTTGATCAGGATGGCATTGGCGATGGAGCGCTCAATGCCCTGCGCGAAGATGCCCGTGTTGGTCACGAACAGGTCATCACCGACCAGCTGGCAGCGCCCGCCGGTCAACCGGGTGTGCGCGGCCCAGCCGTCCCAGTCATCCTCGGCCATGCCGTCTTCGATGGAGATAATCGGGTACTGCTTCACCCAGCCGTCCAGGTATTCCGCGAAGGTCCGGCTGTCAAAGGAGCGGCCCTCGGAGGCGAAGTGGTAGCGGCCGTCCTCGTAGAACTCCGTGGACGCCACATCGAGACCGAGGAACACCTGCTCACCCAGGCGGTAACCGGCCTTGTCAACCGCTTCGATGATGACTTCCACCGCGGATTCATTGGACGGCAGGTCCGGGGCGAATCCCCCCTCGTCGCCAACCGCGGTGCTCAGGCCGCGCGCTTTCAGCACGCCGGCCAGCGCATGGAAGACCTCCGCACCACAGCGCAGGGCCTCGGAAAAACTGGGCAGTCCGACAGGCAGGATCATGAACTCCTGCATGTCCACGCTGTTGTCCGCGTGCGCGCCGCCATTGATGATGTTCATCATGGGAACCGGCATTCTCAGTTTGCCGGTCTCCGCCAGCGAGGCCCACAGCGGCTGACCGTCATGATTGGCCACGGCGCGGGCCGCCGCCAGCGAAACGCCCAGCAGCGCATTGGCGCCGAGGCGCGCCTTGTTGGGCGTGCCGTCGAGTTCGATCATTGCCTGGTCCAGGGCCGCCTGCTCGCGCGCATCCATACCGACCACCGCCCCGGCGATCTCGTTGTTCACATTGGCGACCGCGTTGAGCACGCCCTTGCCGCCAAAGCGGGCCGGGATCCCCGTCACGCAGTTCGATGGCCTCGCGGGCGCCGGTTGAGGCGCCGGAGGGAACCGCCGCCCGGCCAAAGCCGCCGGACGCGAGCCGGACTTCCGCCTCGAGGGTCGGGTTGCCCCGTGAGTCAATGATTTCGCGGGCGTGGACTGAGGCGATTTCGGTCATGAGCGGTTTCTCGACAGGGTGTGGATCAAGCGGTGGTCATTCGGCCTTGGCCGGCGCCAGGGCCGGGCTGCGCATCGGGCGCCTGGCAGGCATCAGAAACGGTCCTCGAGAAAAGGACGCGACTTGGCGACCTCGTCAAGCTCCCGGAGCGTGGTCAGCAGCTCTTGCATCATGTCCAGGGGCCAGGCGTTTGGCCCATCGGAAAGCGCATTGGCCGGGTCCGGGTGGGACTCCATGAACAGGCCGGAAACACCGACCGCCACCGCGGCACGCGCCAGCACCGGCACAAACTCCCGCTGCCCGCCGGAACTCTTGCCCTGCCCGCCGGGCAGCTGCACCGAGTGGGTGCCGTCAAACACGACGGGGCAGTCGGCCTCGCGCATGATCGCCAGGGCGCGCATGTCGGAGACCAGGTTGCCGTAACCAAAAGACACGCCGCGCTCGCAGGCCATGACCTGCTCATTGCCCGCAGCGCGCGCCTTGGCGATCACGTTTTTCATGTCCCAGGGTGACAGGAACTGGCCTTTCTTGATGTTCACCGGGCGGCCGGCCTCGGCCACCCGCGTGATGAAATTGGTCTGGCGGCAGAGAAAAGCGGGCGTCTGCAGCACATCGACGACCTCCGCCACCTCCTGCATATTGGTGTCTTCATGCACGTCGGTCAGCACCGGCACACCGACCTGGCGCTTCACCTCGGCCAGGATGCGCAGGCCCTCCTCAACCCCGAGCCCGCGGAAGCTCTCGTGCGAGGTCCGGTTGGCCTTGTCGAAGGAGGACTTGTAGATGAAGGGCATGTCCAGCTCGCCGGTGATCTCCTTCAGGCGGCCGGCGGTATCGATGGCCAGCTGCTCGGATTCGATCACGCAGGGACCCGAGATCAGGAAAATCGGGTGCTCCAGGCCGACCTCGAAACCGCAGAGGTTCACAGCGATGCCACGCCGGCGGGAAGCTCACCCTGCTGGTATGCCAGCGCCGCCTCGATAAAGCCGGTGAACAGCGGGTGGCCGTCGCGCGGGGTGGAGGTGAACTCCGGGTGGAACTGGCAGCCGATAAACCAGGGGTGGTCCGGCAGTTCGACGATTTCGACCAGCGTTTCATCCATGGACAGGCCGGACAGCACCATGCCGTGCTGGCGCAGGATATCCCGGTAGTGGTTGTTGAACTCGTAGCGGTGGCGGTGCCGCTCGGTGATGATTTCCTCGCCGTACATGCGGCGTGCGAGTGTTCCCTCGCCCAGCCGGCAACGCTGGCCGCCGAGGCGCATGGTGCCACCCAGGTCCGAGGCTTCCGAGCGGGTTTCCACCTTGCCGCTGCGATCCAGCCACTCGGTAATCAGGCCGATAACCGGATCCGGCGTGTCGCGGTCAATTTCCGTGCTGTTCGCATTCTCCAGGCCGCACACATGACGGGCGAACTCGACCACCGCCGCCTGCATGCCAAAACAGATGCCCAGGTAGGGAATGCGATTTTCCCGCGCGTAACGGATGGTCTGCACCTTGCCCTCGAACCCGCGTTCGCCGAAGCCGCCGGGCACCAGGATCGCGTCCACACCCCGCAGCGCCGCCGCCAGGTCTTCGCCCTCGAGGTCTTCAGAGTCGACCGGCTTGATATTGACCTTGATCCGGTGCCTGAGGCCGCCATGGTGCAGCGCCTCGGTCAGTGATTTGTAGGCGTCCGCATGGTTCACGTATTTGCCGACCATGGCCACGGTCACTTCGTGCTGCGTGTTCTCCATGCGGTCGACCACTTCGCGCCAATCGTCCAGGTTGGCCGGCCCGGTGGTTTCAAGGCCAAGCTTTTCGACAATGATGTCGTCCAGACCCTGCTCGTGCAGCAGCATGGGAATTTCATAAATCCCGTGGCGCGCATCAAGGGCGGAAATCACCGCCTTGGTGGGGACATTGGTGAACAGCGCGATTTTGCTGCGCTCCTCCTCGGTGATCTCGTTTTCGCAGCGGCACAGGAGGATGTCCGCCTGGATGCCGATGGAACGCAATTCCTTCACCGAGTGCTGCGTGGGCTTGGTCTTGGTCTCGTTGGCCGCCTTGATGAACGGAATCAGGGTCAGGTGCATGAACAGGGCCTGGTCACCGTATTCGACGCCGAGCTGGCGGATTGCCTCGAGAAAGGGCATCGCCTCGATATCACCCACCGTGCCGCCGATCTCGATCATGGCCACGTCGAAACCCTCCGCGCAGCGACGAATCGCTGCCTTGATCTCGTCCGTTATGTGGGGAATGACCTGCACCGTGCCGCCGAGGTAGTCGCCGCGGCGCTCCTTGGCGATCACGTCCGCGTAGATGCGGCCGGTGGTAACGTTATTGACCTGGCCCATGCGCGTGCGCACGAAGCGCTCGTAGTGGCCGAGATCAAGGTCGGTTTCCGCCCCGTCCTGGGTCACGTAGACCTCACCATGCTGGAACGGGCTCATGGTGCCCGGGTCAACATTGATGTAGGGATCGAGCTTCATCAGCGTGACCTTGAGGCCGCGCGATTCGAGGATTGCGGCGAGGGATGCTGATGACAGCCCCTTGCCCAAAGAAGAAACCACGCCGCCGGTGACGAATACGAGAGATGTCATGCCTGAACCCGAGAATGTTGTTGGAATAACCCCGGTCGATGATTATACGGACTGGCGCTGCCGGAGGCGACCGGCCTTTTGCGAAAACCCCAACCGCACCGGCAACCCGGCTGGCAGCTGAGCCCGCGGACGATGCCTGACCCTCGTATCAGGAAAATGCCGCTTGGCAGACGTTCGATTTCCGCTATCATCGGGCCCTACATCCGGTCCACCCTCCACGGAGAATTCCGCTGAGATGAGTTCAGCCCGCTACCAGGCCCAGGACATTGAAGTCCTGTCCGGCCTTGAACCTGTACAACGCCGTCCGGGCATGTACACCGACACCACCCGGCCCAACCACCTGGCCCAGGAAGTCATCGACAACAGCGTCGACGAGGCGCTGGCCGGGCACTGCAGCCAGATCACGGTCACGCTGCACGAAGACGGTTCGGTCGAGGTTGCCGACGACGGCCGCGGCATGCCGGTGGACATCCACCCGGAACACGGCATTCCCGGAATCGAGCTGATTCTCACCCGGCTGCACGCCGGCGGTAAGTTTTCCAACGACAATTACCAGTACTCCGGCGGCCTGCACGGCGTGGGCGTGTCGGTGGTCAATGCCCTGTCGACAGACCTGGACGTGTGGGTCAAGCGCGACGGCAAGGAGTACCACATGGCTTCCAGGACGGCGCAAAGACCAGCGATCTGAAAGAAATCGGCGATGTTGGCCGGCGCAACACGGGCACGCGAGTCCGTTTCTGGCCGGATCCGAAATACTTCGACAGCGACAAGATTTCCGTCAAGCGCCTGCGTCACCTGTTGCGGGCCAAGGCGGTGCTGTGTCCCGGACTGTCGGTCACCCTCATCGTGGCCAAGGATGACGAAAAGGAAACCTGGCAGTACGAGGACGGCCTGGCCGAATACCTGCTGACCGAGCTCGGCGGCCAGCAACTGCTGCCCGCGGTGCCGTTCACCGGCGACATGAAAGGCACCGACTCGGAGGTGGCCTGGGCCCTGTCCTGGGTGCCCGAGGGTATCCCGATCCAGGAAAGCTACGTCAACCTGATCCCCACCGCCCAGGGCGGCACGCATGTCAATGGCCTGCGCACCGGGCTGGTCGAGTCGCTGCGCGAATTCTGCGAGCTGCACAGCCTGCTGCCGCGGGGCGTGCGCCTGGCGCCGGAGGATGTCTGGGACCGCGTGTCCTACATCCTGTCCCTGCGCATGGGTGATCCGCAGTTCAGCGGCCAGACCAAGGAGCGCCTGTCCAGCCGCGCGGCGGCCTCGTTTGTCTCCGGCGTCACCAAGGACGCGTTCAGCCTGTGGCTGAACGAACACGTCAACGACGGCCAGGAGATTGCCCGCCTGGCCATCGAAAATGCGCAGTCGCGCATGAAAAAAAGCCGCAAGGTGGCGCGCAAGAAAATCACCCAGGGCCCGGCACTGCCCGGCAAGCTCGCCGACTGCTCCAGCGAGGACCTGTCGGTGACGGAACTGTTCCTGGTGGAGGGCGATTCGGCCGGCGGCTCCGCCAAGCAGGCGCGCAACCGCGAGTACCAGGCGATCCTGCCGCTGCGCGGCAAAATCCTGAACACCTGGGAGGTCGAGTCGGACGCGGTGCTGTCCAACCAGGAGGTGCACGACATTTCCGTGGCCATCGGCGTGGACCCGGGCTCCGACCAGATCAGCGGCCTGCGCTACGGCAAGGTGGTCATCCTGGCCGACGCCGACTCGGACGGGCTGCACATTGCCACCCTGCTGACCGCCCTGTTTCTGCAGCATTTCCGGCCCCTGGTGGAAACCGGGCATATTTTCGTGGCCATGCCACCGCTGTACCGCATCGACGTGGGCAAGGAGACCTTCTACGCGCTGGACGCGGAGGAACGGGCCGGTGTCATGGAGCGCATTGCCGCGGAAAAGAAAAAAGGCAAGATCACCGAAACGCGCTTCAAAGGCCTGGGTGAAATGAACCCCCTGCAACTGCGCGAATCCACCATCGACCCGGACACGCGGCGGCTGGTGCAGCTGACCATCGAGGACCAGGGGGCCACGCAAAAGCTGATGGACATGCTGTTGTCCAAGAAGCGGGCTTCCGACCGCAAACACTGGCTTGAAACCAAGGGCGACCTGGCCACGATCTGAAGTCGCCCTGCCCGACACCATGAGCCCCTGACAGGCGCCAACGGCCCCCAGAGAACGATGACCGGGGCCCCCAAGAAAATGACACGATGAACGAACTGACCCAGAGTTTTTCCGATTACGAACAGGTCCCGCTCAAGGACTACGCTGAGCGCGCCTACCTCGATTACTCCATGTACGTGGTGCTTGACCGGGCCTTGCCGCACATCGGCGACGGCCTCAAGCCGGTACAGCGGCGCATTGTTTACGCGATGAGCGAGCTCGGCCTGTCCGCTTCTTCCAAGCACAAGAAATCGGCCCGAACGGTGGGCGATGTGCTGGGTAAATTCCACCCGCACGGCGACTCGGCCTGCTACGAGGCCATGGTGCTGATGGCGCAGCCCTTCTCCTACCGTTATCCGCTGATCGACGGCCAGGGCAACTTCGGCTCACCGGATGACCCGAAGAGCTTTGCCGCCATGCGCTACACGGAGTCGCGCCTGGCGCCCTACGCCAAGCTGCTGCTCAGCGAGCTCGCCATGGGCACGGTGGACTACCAGCCCAACTTTGACGGCACGCTCAAGGAACCGGTGCTGCTGCCCTCGCGGGTGCCCAACGTCCTGCTCAACGGCAGCACGGGCATTGCGGTGGGCATGTCCACCGACATACCGCCACACAATCTGCGCGAGGTGGTCAGCGCCTGCATTCGCCTGCTGGACGAGCCCAAGGCCACGGTGGCGGAGCTGTGCGAACACGTCAAGGGGCCGGATTTTCCGACCGATGCGGAAATCATCTCGCCTCCTGAAGACCTGCTGTCGCTGTACGAGACCGGTAACGGCTCGGTCAAGATGCGCGCCGTGTGGGAAAAGCAGGATGGCGATATCGTGCTCACCGCCCTGCCCCACCAGGTATCCCCGGCCAAGGTGCTGGAGCAGATCGCCGCCCAGATGCGCGCCAAGAAGCTGCCCATGGTGGAAGACCTGCGCGACGAGTCGGACCATGAAAACCCCACCCGCCTGGTGATCGTGCCGCGCTCCAACCGCGTGGACCTCGAGCAGGTCATGAACCACCTGTTCGCCACCACGGACCTGGAACGCAACTACCGCGTCAACCTGAACATCATCACCATGGACGGCAAACCCCGGGTGCTGGACCTGCGCAGCCTGCTGAAGGAATGGCTGCCGCTTCCGCACCCACACGGTGACCCGGCGCCTGGAGTACCGCCTGGACCAGGTGGTCGACCGCCTGCATATCCTCGAAGGCCTGTTGATCGCCTACCTGAATATCGATGAGGTGATCCACATCATCCGCACCGAGGACGAACCCAAGCCGGTGCTCATGGCCCGTTTCGAGATTACCGCCACGCAGGCGGAGGCGATCCTCGAGCTGAAGCTGCGCAACCTCGCCAAGCTGGAAGAAATGAAGATCCGCGGCGAGCAGGACAAGCTCGAGGAAGAACGCGAAGAGCTGGAAAAAATCCTCGGCTCCAAGGCGCGCATGAAAACGCTGATCAAGAATGAGCTGCATCGAGGACGCCGAGCAATACGGCGATGACCGCCGCTCACGCATCGTGGTGCGCGAAGCCGCCCAGGCGCTGCGCGAAGAAGACCTGGTGGCGTCCGAACCCTGCACCATCGTGCTGTCCCAGTCCGGCTGGGTGCGCGCCGCCAAGGGCCACGACATCGACCCCAGCACGCTGGCCTTCAAGGCCGGCGATGAATTCCGCCACGCCGCCCGCGGGCGCAGCAACCAGCAGGCCGTGTTTCTCGACTCGACCGGGCGCGCCTATGCGCTGCCGGCGCACACGCTGCCCTCCGCCCGCAGCCTGGGCGAGCCGCTCACCAGCCGCTTCAACCTGGCCGAGGGCGCCCGCTTTCTTTACGCGCTGGCGGGCAACAGCGACCAGCGCGTGCTGCTGGCGTCCAGCTTCGGCTACGGCTTCGTCACGGAAATGGAAAACCTCTACAGCCGCATGAAGGCCGGCAAGGCGATGCTGACCGTCAAGGACGGCGCCGAGCCGATGATGCCGGCGGTAATCGAGTCGGCGGAAACCGACACGATCATCTGCGCCACTTCCGATGGCTACCTGCTGGTGTTCCCGCTGGGCGAACTGCCGGAACTGGCCAAGGGCAAAGGCAACAAGATGATCCAGATTCCGCCGAAGCGCCTGAAGGCGGGCGAGGAGACCATGACCGGCATCGCCGTCAAGGCGCCGGGACAGGAAATCCTGGTGTGGTCCGGCAAGCGCTACCTGCGCATGGGCGACAAGGACCTGGAGCACTACCGGGGCGACCGGGCCAAGCGCGGCCGCAAACTGCCGCAGGGCTTCCGGCACGTGTCACTGATCGAACTGGCCGACTGACCGGCGCCGGCGCCCCGGGCACCGGCCGCGCTTAAAGTTCCTCGCCGAAGTCACTGCCCAGGAAGCTGGCCAGGGCCACGAGCAACCGCTCGTGGGGGTCCAGTCCGGCCCGCTGGTCCAGCACCTCGCGCGCCAGTCCCGGCCGGTCCGTGATGATGCCGTCAACGCCGCGGCTGGCCATCGCGGACATGCCCGCAGGGTCATTCACGGTCCAGGCCAGCACCTTGCGCCCCCGCGCCTGGGCGCGCTCGATAAATTTGCGGTTCGCAAAGCGGGCATTCACCGCGAAGAAGTCAACGTCCAGGCGCGTCACATCGCCGACCGCGACGCTCGACAGCAGGCCGACTTCCCAGTCGGGGCGCAGCGCCTTCATGGCACGCACTCCGGGCAGGCTCAGGGACATCAGAACCACGTCCTGTTGCATGCCGTGGGCCTCGATCAGCTCCGCCACCCGCTCTTCCAGCCGCTGCTCCTGGCCGTAGTACTTGAGCTCGACGTTGAGCCGGATCCGGCCCCGGGCAAGTTCAAGCACCTCGGCGAACAACGGCATGCGCTGGTCGGCAAAACGCGGGTCGCGGTAGCTGCCAATGTCCACCTCGCGGAGCGTCTCCAGCGGTGTGTCATGGACCCGCAGCGACACACCACCGACCTTCATCAGGTCCCTGTCATGGATCACCACCACCTCGCCCGTGGCAGTCTCCTGCACGTCGATTTCCGCCCAGCCGGCGCCCTGGGCGATGGCCTCCTCGATGGCCGCGAGGGTATTTTCCGGCGCATCGAAGGACGCGCCGCGGTGCGCGAAAATCTCCGGCTCGGCATCCCGGCCCGCAGCGTCCAGTTGCTCGCGCAGCGTAAAACCTGCCCCCACCACGATCAGCCCCAGGGCCAGCAGCGCCCAGCTCCCAAAGCCGGGGTCTGCGGAGCGCCGGTCAAACCTGGCCAGCTCCTGCCCCCTGCCCCGGGCAAGGTCCTCGTAAAGCTCCAGCATGCCCAGCACGAAGCTGGTGCCCAGGAACAGGCTGACCGCGAAGTTAATGACCGACCAGGTCAGGAACAACGCGCCGGCGAGCCAGGCCAGCGTGTGCAGCGACCTGCCGGCCACGACGGTAATCACATTGCCGCCGACATCCAGGAACGCCCCCGTTGCCAGCAACAAGGCGCCCGCCAACAGGGTCCAGGACAGCAGAAAACCGAATACCCTGCGGCGTGCGGGGGCCGTCAGCCGGGCGCTTTCCGCCAGGGCCGGCCGCGGTGCGCGCCCGCCGAGCAGCAGCAGCGGCAGGGAGATAATCCAACCCGTCAGCAAACGCAGCAGGGTGACGAACCAGACCAGCAGAATAATCCCGATGGCGCCGCCGACCCGGTATAGCTCGGGCGGGTGGTTGCTCAGGTAGTAGTTGATATCGTATTCGGTCAGGTAGCGCAGAAACAGCCAGCCGGCCAGCGCCAGGAAGGGCGCCGACCACAGCACAGCGCGCAGCGTGATACTCACTGCCAGGCGAAATATCTCTGGAAAGCGGCTCACCAGGTAGCGCCCAAGCCGCCAGATGGATACGGAGGCCGACTGCCGGAGGCGGCAGGCAGCCAGCATCAGCGCGGCGCTCTCGAACACGGCCACGCTGATCATCAGCGCAATGCCGACCGTGAACAGGGCGAAACCGGACGGTGACAGGAAGGCGAAAAGAATCGCCTGGTCGGTGAGCGCCTGCTCGCCCAGGCCGAGGATCAGCAACTGCAGGGACAGCGACAGCAGCGGGCCGAGCACCGCGGCGACGAACAGGTTGGCGCACAGGTGGATACCGGTAAACAGGCGCCAGTGCTGGCGAAACAGGTCCCAGCTTCTCTGCACGAAATTCATATCGCCGCCGCTATGCGTACTCCGGCCGGGTTTCCACCGGCGGATGCAACTCGCTGAGGGCCACGGACAGGCCGTTCGCGGTCACCACCCTGGCGTGATACCGCTTCAGGCGCCGGGGCTCAGGAACGCCGCAGGAATGGGAAATGATCGCCACCTCTTTCATCATGTTTTTCGCGTAGTTGGCGACCCGCACGGCCTTGTCGGCCGGGTCCAGGCCCCGCTGCAGGCGCTTGTCGTGCGTGGTGATACCCGTGGGACAGGTGTTGCGGTTGCATTTCATGGCCTGGATGCAGCCCAGCGCAAACATGAAACCGCGCGCGGAATTCACCACGTCCGCGCCGGCGCACAGGGCCCAGGCCACTTCCGAGGGCGTCACCCGTTTGCCCGAGGCGATGACCCGGATGCGGCCGCGCAGGCCGTACTCGTTGATCTTGTCCACCAGCATGGGCAGCGACTCGCGAATCGGCAGGCCCATTTCGTCCATCAGCGGCTGCGGCGCCGCCCCGGTGCCGCCATCGCCCGAGTCCACGGTAATGAAGTCCGGCGCTGACTCCAGTCCGCGCTCGTGAATCAGCCGGAAGAACTCGTCCATCCAGCCATAGGCCCCGATGACCGCCTTGAAGCCGGTGGGCAGGCCGCTGACGTCGCGAATATGGTTGATCATGTCGAGCAGGTCGCCGAGCGAGCTGATCTCCGGATGCCGGTTCGGACTGATGGACGCCTGGCCCACGGGAATACCGCGGATCGCGGCGATTTCCTCGGTCACCTTGGCGGCCGGCAGAATGCCCCCCTTGCCGGGCTTGGCGCCCTGCGAGAGCTTCAGCTCGATCATCTTCACCTGCGGCTTTTCAGCGATCGCCCTGAGCTTCTCGTCATCCAGCCCGCCATGCGCGTCGCGCACGCCGTACTTGGCGGTGCCGATCTGGAAAATCACATCGCAGTCGCCTTCCAGGTGCCAGGGCGCCAGGCCGCCCTCGCCGGTGTTGAGCCAGATGCCCGCCATTTTCGCGCCGCGCGACAGGGCCCGGACGGCGGGACGGGACAGGGCGCCGTAGCTCATGGCGGAGATATTGAAATAGGCGTCGGTGCTGTAGGGCTGCCGGGCGTTCGGCCCGAACAGGATGGGCGTCACATCGCGGATTTCCTCGTCCAGCTGGGGAAACATGCAGTTGGCGAACATTACCGTGCCTTCCGGCCAGAGGTTCTTGGTCGAACCGAAAGCGCCCGTGTTGTTTTCATCCTTGGATGCCCGGTCCGCCCAGTTGCGCTGCGCCCGGTTGAAGGGCAGCTCCTCGCGGTCCATGGCAAAGAAATACTGGCGGAAAAACTCGCCCAGGTGGGTAAAAAAGCCGCGGAAGCGGCCCACCACCGGGTAATTCCGGCGAATCGTGTCGGTGGTCTGGTACTTGTCGAAAAGATAGCTCGCGAGGAGGATCAGCAGGCCGGTGCCCACCGCGAAGACAAACAGGGTGGCCATCCACTCCAGGGCGTGCAGGACAAAAGGTGGTACTTCAAACATGATGCGGCGCTCCGGGCAGGTGTCGATCGGCTGAGTTACGGTTCGTCATGGCGTCATTGCTACGTTCTTGATTGCCTGCTTCAAGGGGTTTGGCAAGGCTACCTGGCGCCTGTGCCCTGCAGCCAGATCGTGCTGGCCATGCGCCCACCCTGCGGATTGCGGCGGTGGGAAAAAAAGCGTTGCGAATCAGTGTAAGTGCAGAAACTGCCGCCGTGAACGGCCTTGACGCCGGCGCGGTTCAGCAAGGCGCGGGCAATAGCGGCCAGGTCCGCATGCACGCTGCCGTTGATGGTTTCAAAACCGGTTTTCAGCCAGGGCAGTTGCTTGATGAAGTCATCACGAAAGGCCGCCCCGACCTCGTAGGCAGCGACGCCGATGCCCGGACCGATCCAGGCCAGCAGCCGCCGCGGCTCCACCGGCATGGCGGCGACGGTGTTCTCCAGCACCCCGGCCAGCAGGCCGCGCCAGCCCGCATGCGCGGCGGCCACCACCTGCGCGTCCAGGTCACAGAACAGCACCGGCAGGCAATCGGCGGTCAACACGGTGCAGGCCAGGCCGGGCGTGGCGCACCAGGCCGCATCGGCCTCGTTGTCACTGCCGGACCAGACCTCACGCCGGATCACGCGGGCGCCATGCACCTGCTTCAGCCAGCCGGGTTCGGACGGCAGCGAGAGCGCAAAGCGGCGGCGGTTCTCCGCCACGCAGGCCGGATCATCACCGGTGGCCGCGCCGAGGTTGAGGCTCGCATAGCCACCCGCGCTGACGCCACCCTCGCGGGTCGTTACGAAAGCCCGCACCACGGGCGGCGCAGGCCAGTCCGGCTGTACCCGCAAGGTCATGAGGCCGCATCCTCGCGCAGCGCCTGCAGCAGCGCCTCAAAGTCAGCCGGCAGCGGCGCATCAAAGCGGCGCGGGCTGCTACCGCCGGATGATTCAGGCGCAGCGTGCGGGCATGCAGCGCCTGGCGGCCCAGGGCCATGAACGCCTCCTGCAGCGGCGCTTGCAGCTTCATACCACGACTGGTCTTTGAGCCGTACAGCGGATCGGCAACCAGGGGGTGGCCAAGATGCTGCAGGTGAACGCGTATCTGGTGGGTACGCCCGGACTCCAGGGAGACCTCCAGGCGGGTAAATTCCGGAAAGGCTTCGAGGACACGGTAGTGGCTCACAGCCGGCTTGCCCCCGTCCACCACGGCCATGCGGATGCGGTCGCGCGGATGCCGCCCGATGGGCGCGTCAATCGTACCGGGCCCGGCCACCACGCCCTCTGCCACGCACTCGTAGACGCGGCTCATGCTGCGGTCCTGCAACTGGCTGACCAGGCTGGTGTGTGCGCGCAGGCTGCCGGCGACCACCATGACCCCGGTGGTTTCCTTGTCGAGACGATGCACAATGCCCGCACGCGGCAGGGTTTCCAGCGCGGGGCGGTGAAAGAGCAAAGCATTCTGCAGCGTGCCGTCCGGATGGCCGGCTGCCGGATGAACCACCAGCCCGGCCGGCTTGTTGATCACCAGCAGGTCATCGTCCTCGAAAATAATTTCCAGGGGCAGCGACTGCGCGGTGACCTCACCTTCGAGCTCCAGTTCCGCGTCGAGCAGCAGGTGCTCGCCGCCGGCAAGGCGCTGGCTGGGCTTGACCTGCCGGCCATCGATCGTCAGGGCGCCGTCACGAATCCACTTCTGCAAACGGGCGCGCGAATAGTCCGGCAGCAGCTCCCCGGCTACCTGGTCCAGCCTTGCCCCGGCGTGCCGCCGGTCGATTTGCAGATCATGCGCGATGCGCTGTGCCATGACGTACCCCCTGGAACCGGCATTGTAGGCGGCGCCCCGAGCTAGTGAAAGAAAACCTGATGGGCTATGATGGCCGGCGCTGCACCCGTTATGCCTGAACCGCCGGAATGCCCATGAATCCATTGTCCCTGTCTTCCATGCGTCACGTCGCTGTGCCGCGCTTGCTGATCCTGCTGCTGCTGGCCCTGGCCCTTGGCCTCAGCGGCTGCAACAGGGAAGAGAAGCTGGATACCCGCACCGCGGAAGAGCTCTACACCTCGGCAAAGAGCAAGCTGGATGGCGGCAACTACGCGGCCGCCGTGCGGGAATACCGCGCGCTGCAGACCCGCTTTCCGTTCGGACGCTACGCAGAACAGGCGCAGCTGGAAATGGCCTACGCCTTCTACAAGGCGGGACAGCCGGAACAGGCCCTGGCCACCGCGGACCGCTTTATCCGCATGTATCCGACGCATCCGAACATCGACTATGCCTTCTACATCCGCGGCCTGACCAACTACGACGAGCGCGTGGGTTTCCTGGAGCGCCTCATGCCAAGCCGCGTTCGCGACCGCGACCAGAGCCTGGCGCTCGAAGCCTTCCAGGACTTCGATGAGTTGTGCCGGCGTTTTCCGGACAGCCGCTACTGCCCGGACGCGCGCCAGCGCATGGTCTTCCTGCGCAACAACCTGTCCTACTACGAAATCGACGTGGCCAGCTACTACATGCGCCGCGGCGCCTACGTGGCGGCCGCCAACCGCGCCCGCTACCTGTTACAGACCTATCCCGGCTCACCGGAGGACGCCGCTGCGCTGGCGCTTCTGCACGAGGCGTACTCGGAGCTCGACATGCCGGAACTGGCGGAGAGTTCCCTGGAAGTTCTCGAGTACAACTATCCCGGCCACCCCTACGTGACCGGGCAAACCGAGAAAAAGGGCTTCTTTTCGAAACTGTGGCCCTTCGGGGACGACTGAGCCGGCATTCTGCCGGCCTGCGCAGCAGGCTGTGATTCAGCGTCAGGGCGCCTCGCGCCACCCCGAAGTCATCGGGTAACGGCGGTCCCGCCCGAAACCCCTCGAGGTAATCCGCGTTCCCGGCGCGCCCTGGCGGCGCTTGTACTCATTGATCAGCACCAGCCCGGCCACCCGGCGCACCATGGCCTCGTCAAAACCCTCCGCCACGATGTCGTGGATGGACCAGTCCTGGTCCACGAAGCGGTGCAGCACCTGGTCCAGCACCTCGTAGGGCGGCAGGCTGTCCTGGTCCTGCTGACCGGGCCGCAGCTCCGCGGACGGCGGGCGGTCGATAACCGCCTGGGGAATCGCCGGGGACAGGCTGTTGCGCCAGCGGCACAGGTCGTAGACGCGCGTCTTGAGGCAGTCCTTCAGCGGTGAGAAGCCGCCGCACATGTCGCCGTAGATGGTGCTGTAGCCCACCGCCAGCTCACTCTTGTTGCTGGTCGCCAGCGGCAGCCAGCCAAACTTGTTGGACAGCGCCATGACCAGGTTGCCGCGGATCCGCGCCTGCAGGTTTTCCTCGGTGACATCTTCATCAACGCCGGCAAAAGACGGGGCCAGCCCCGCCACCAGGGCCTCGATAGGCCGGCTCGATATCAATCGTGCGGTAGTCCACACCGAGGGTTTCGGCCTGCTCACGGGCCAGGTCCAGGCTCAGCTGCGAGGTATGCCGCGACGGCATCATCACGCCGTGCACCCGTTCGGGGCCGAACGCATCCACCGCCAGCGCCAGGGTCAGGGCCGAGTCGACGCCGCCGGAGAGCCCGAACACCACGTCGGAGAAGCCGTTCTTGTGCACGTAATCACGCAGGCCCCGCTCCAGCACGCGGTACCACTCTGCTTCCTGCACCTCCGGCGGCGCCGGCCAGTCTTCGGCAAGAAATGCGCCGCTGTCCCGGTCGTAGTCCGCCAGCAGCAGCTGGTCCTCACACAGCGGCCCGCGGGCGAGCTGCCGCCCGTCCGCGCCAACCAGCACCGAGCGGCCATCGAATACCAGTTCGTCCTGGCCGCCCACCAGGTTGCAGTAGACGATCGGCAGGGCGGTATCGCGGGCGCGTTCGGCAAACACCGCGGTGCGCGCCGCCTGCTTGTCATCCCGGTAGGGTGAGGCATTGGGCACCAGCAGCAGCTCGGCGCCCGCCTCGCGCGCCAGGCGCGGCCGGGCCCGGCTGCCAGGCATCCTCGCAGATCAGCACGCCGCAGCGCACGCCGCCGCACTCGATCACCAGCGGCTCGGTGCCGGCGGTGAAGTATCGCGCCTCGTCAAAGACCGCGTAATTGGGCAGCAAATGCTTGTGATAGCGGCCGAGCAGACGCCCGTCGCGGAGCCAGCTGGCGCTGTTGTAGCGCTTGCCGTCCTCCAGCCAGGGGTGGCCGAGCAACACGTCGATGCCGCTGACCTGTGCCGTCAGCGCTGCAAGCTGCTCGTGGACCTGGCGCATGAAACCCGGCCGCAGGAGCAGGTCCTCCGGCGGGTAACCGGTCAGGGCCAGTTCCGGAAAGATCAGCAACCGGGCGCCGGCCGCACGGGCCTCGGCGATGGAACGCAGCGCGCGCTGCGCATTGCCGGGCACATCCCCGACCAGGAAATCCTGCTGGGCCAGGGCCAGGCGCATCAGCACGGCGCCCCATGACGTGACGACAGGCGACGTGGCGGCCTGCAACGTGGCGCCCGGGCAGCTTGCCGGGCGCCCAGTTTTAACAGGCTATGCCAGGGCCTCACTGATCGCGCGACCCAGGTCAGCGGGGGAATTGACCGTGCTGACACCGGCCTCGCGCAGGGCGGCGAACTTGGCTTCCGCCGTGCCCTTGCCACCGGCGATGATGGCGCCCGCGTGGCCCATGCGCTTGCCGGGCGGTGCGGTAACGCCGGCGATGTAGGCCGCCACCGGCTTGCTCACGTAATCGGAAATGAACTCGGCCGCTTCTTCTTCGGCCGTGCCGCCGATCTCGCCGACCATGATGATGCCCTCGGTCGCCGGATCGTCCTGGAACAGGCGCAGCGCATCGATAAAGTTCATGCCGTGGATCGGGTCACCGCCGATACCGATGCAGGTGGTCTGCCCCAGGCCCGCCTGGGTGGTCTGGAAAACCGCCTCGTAGGTCAGGGTTCCCGAGCGGGACACGACACCGACCTTGCCTTTCTCGTGGATGGAGCCGGGCATGATGCCGATCTTGCACTCGCCCGGCGTGATGATGCCGGGGCAGTTCGGGCCGATCAGCCGCGTGTCGTCCATCTCCGACAGCACCGCCTTGACCTTCATCATGTCGTGCACCGGGATACCCTCGGTGATGGCGACAATCAGCTTGATGCCCGCATCGGCGGCCTCGAGGATCGCGTCCGCCGCAAAGGGCGGGGGCACGTAGATGACGGACGCGTCCGCGTCGGTCTCGGCGACCGCGTCGGCCACCGTGTCGAACACCGGCAGGCCGAGGTGCGACTGGCCGCCCTTGCCCGGCGTCACACCGCCCACGAGTTTGGTGCCGTAGGCCAGCGCCTGCTCCGAGTGGAAGGTGCCCTGGCTGCCGGTGATGCCCTGGCAGATGACCTTGGTTTCGCTGTTGACCAGGACGCTCATGCGCTGTCTCCCGCTGCTTGTGCCTGGGCATTTTTCGCCGCGGCAACGACCCGCTGCGCCGCATCGTTCAGATCGACGGCCGGGATGATGGTCAGATCGCTGTCGGCCAGCATCTGGCGGCCCTGTTCCGCGTTCGTGCCTTCCAGGCGCACCACCACGGGCACCTCGACACCAACCTCGGCCACCGCCTGCATGATGCCCTCGGCGATCAGGTCGCAGCGCACGATGCCGCCGAAAATATTCACCAGGATGGCTTCCACGTTGTCGCCGGACAGGATCAGCTTGAAGGCCTCCTTGACGCGCTCGGCATTGGTGCCGCCGCCGACGTCGAGGAAGTTGGCCGGCTCGCCGCCGTTAAGCTTGATCACGTCCATGGTCGCCATGGCCAGGCCGGCGCCGTTCACCATGCAGGCGATGTTGCCGTCCAGGGTGACGTAGTTCAGGTCGTGGCGGCTGGCCTCGACCTCGGTCGGGTCTTCCTGGGCCTCGTCGCGCATGGCCTCCAGATCCGGGTGGCGGAACAGGGCGTTCTCGTCCGCGTTGATTTTTGCATCCAGGGCGATCAGGTCGTCGTTGCCGTCGATGATCAGCGGATTGACCTCCACCAGGCTCAGGTCCTTGTCCTTGAACAGGTCGTAGAGCGCCGACATGATTTTGGTCAGCTGCTTGACGTGCTTGGCGGACAGACCCATGCCGAAGCCCATCTTGCGGGCGTGGTAAGGCAGGAAGCCCGAGGTGTTGTTGATGCGCACGTTGACGATCTTCTCCGGCGTATCGGCGGCCACCTGCTCAATATCCACACCACCGGCCGCAGAGCCCATGAAGGTCACGCAACGGTGACCGCGGTCAACCAGGGCGGACAGGTACAGCTCCGTCTCGATGTCCGTGGCCTCGGCGATCAGCACGCTGTCCACCGGCAGGGCGCGCCCGCCGGTCTGGTAGGTGGTGATGGACATGTTCAGCATGCGCCCGGCCTCGGCGCGGACCTCGTCCAGGCTGCGGACCAGCTTGACGCCGCCCGCCTTGCCACGCCCACCGGCGTGGACCTGGGCCTTGACCACCCACATATCGCCACCCAGTTCGCGGGCGGCTTCCACCGCCTGCTCGGGGCTCGTGGCATTAATGCCCGCCGGAACGGGAATGCCATAGCTGGCGAAGAGCTCCTTCGCCTGGTACTCGTGAAAATTCATCGGGTCTCCCTGGTGCAACCCAGCAGGTTGCCTGCAGTCACAAAACCGGCGCCGGGCGCGGGGACCCGCGAAGCGCCGAAACAGTCCGCTATTGTCCTAGGTTTCGGGGCGCAAATCAAAACGCCCCGCCCGCGGTTGACAGGCCCATGGCGGGGGCGCCTGCGGCTGGCGTAGGATTGCTATACTGCGCCCTGCGCTCCGGTCGGGCCGCCGATGGATCCGTCCCGGGCGGGATTGAAACGACGGGTAAGCAAACACCGGGCAAGCATGGAGGCCCTGCAATGTACAAGGTGACCGATATCTCCGGATATCCGCTGTCCCCCGCCCTGACCCACCGCGTGGTCAACTACCTGAATTTTTTCCGGCTGTTTATCAGCGTCGCGCTGGCCATCGCCTACCTCTCCGGCCTGCTGGTGGAGGCGCAGGCGTTGCGCAACTCGAGCCTCGCCGGCGCCGTGCTGCTCGTGTACTTCATTTTCTCGCTGTACTTTGTGATCGCCGCGCGGCGCAAGGACGACGCCTTCTACCACCTGGCCCTGCAGTCGCTGGTGCTGGATGTGCTGCTGATTTCCCTGCTGCTGTTCACCTTCGAGGGCGTTGCCGTATTGCTGGTCTTCGTGGGCGCCTCGGCGGGCATCATCCTGCCGCTGCGCCTGGCCATGCTCGTCGCATCGCTGGCGGCCGTGGCGATCATCGTGCAGCCGCTGCTCGCCGGGCTGGGCGGCGAGATAAGCACCGCCAAGCTGCTCACCTCCGGCTTTTACGGCCTGACCATCCTGGTCATTACCGTGCTGACCCACCTGCTGGCCAACTGGGCGCGGGACTTCCGCCTGATCGCGGAGAAGCAGGCACAGGCCGTATCCCGCCTGGAGCAGGTCAACGAGCTGATCATCCGCCGCCTGCGCAGCGGCGTGCTGGCGGTGGGCACCGACGGCAAGATCCGCATGATGAACGAGTCCGCCTGGTACCTGCTGGGCAGCCCGCCGGCCTCGGAACGAACCCTGAGCCAGCTGTCCCCGGAACTGCGCATCGCCCTGGAGGAATGGCGCAACGACCCGCGCCTGGAGCCGCGCACCCTGGCGCTGAACGCCAGCCAGGCGGAGGTGGTGCCGAAATTCGTCAACCTGCCGGGCGGCAAGGACATTTCGACGATTATTTTCCTGGAGGACAACGACGTGGTCTCGCAGCGCGCGCTGGAGATGTCCTCCATCTCCCTGGCCAAACTGTCCACCAGCATCGCCCACGAAATCCGCAACCCGCTGTCGGCGATCAGCCATGCCGCGCAGCTGCTGGAGGAGGACGAGCGCCTGGACGAGGGCCAGGCCCGCCTGGTGGACATTATCCGCAAGCAATCCCGGCGCATGAACGGCATCATTGAGAACATCCTGCAGATGTCCCGGCGGGAGAAATCGCAGGTGGAGCTGCTGCAGCTGCGGCCGTGGCTGGAGGAGCTGCTGGCCGAGTTCCAGAGCGCCTACACGGACAGCCGTTTCGAGCTGCTGCTGCCGCGCCGGCGGGGACCCGGTCACCACCCTGTTTGACCGCAGCCAGCTGCACCAGGTGCTGTGGAAGCTGATGGAAAACGCCATGCAGCACCTGGGCAAGGACAACGATGCACCGCGGCTGGCGCTGCACCTGGAAGTGGAAACCGGCAGCGGCTACTGCATCCTGGGTGTCGAAGACAACGGCAAGGGCATCGCGGAAGACCGCCTGGGCAAGATTTTCGAACCGTTTTTCACCACCCGCAAGGAAGGCACCGGCCTGGGGCTGTATATTGCACGCCAGCTGTGCGAAGCCAACCAGGCCGAGCTGACCGTGGAATCAAAACCCGGCCAGGGCACGCGTTTCAGGATCCGCATGGCCCTGGCCAGCGGCAGCATGACGCCCAATATTGAACCGGAACCCTTCAGGAAACCCGCATGAACGACTCGCAACGCGTACTCATTATTGATGATGAGCCGGACATCCGGGAACTGCTGATTCTCACGCTGAGCCGCATGGGCCTGGATGTGACGGCCGCGGAGGACCTGGGCCGCGCCCGCCGGGCGCTGGCCACGCAGGACTTCAAGTTCTGCCTGACCGACATGCGCCTGCCGGACGGCAACGGGCTGGACCTGGTGAAAGAGATTGCCGAGGACCACCCGGACCTGCCGGTGGCGGTGATCACCGCCCACGGCCGGGTGGAAGACGCGGTGCAGGCGCTGAAGATCGGCGCCTTCGACTTTGTCAGCAAGCCGGTGGACCTGGACATGCTGCGCAAGCTGGTCAACACGGCGCTGAAACTGCGCGCCGGCGAGAAAGTGGACACGGATACCGCGGTAGAGACCGAAGGGCTGGAGGTTCCCGAGCTCGGCCGCATGATCGGCGGCTCGCCGGCGATGGAGCGGGTGCGCAACATGATCCGCAAGCTGTCCCGCAGCCAGGCGCCGGTGCTGATTTCCGGCGCTTCCGGCTCCGGCAAGGAGCTGGCCGCGCGGCTGATTCATGACCTGGGCCCGCGCGCCGACAAACCCTTCGTGCCGGTCAACTGCGGCGCCATTCCCACGGAACTGATGGAAAGCGAGTTCTTCGGCCACCGCAAGGGCAGCTTTACCGGCGCCACCGCGGACAAGGAAGGCCTGTTCCAGGCCGCCGACGGCGGCACGCTGATGCTCGACGAGGTCGCCGACCTGCCGCTGCATATGCAGGTCAAGCTGCTGCGCGCCATCCAGGAAAAGGCCGTGCGGCCAATCGGCGCCCGCGAAGAGCAGCCCACGGACGTGCGCATCCTCAGCGCCACCCACCAGGCCCTGAAGCCGCTGGTGGAGGAAGGCAAGTTCCGCAGCGACCTGTACTTTCGCCTGAACGTGATCGAGCTGGCCATGCCCAGCCTGCGCGAGCGCGACGGCGACATTCCACTGCTGGCGAACTTTTTCCTCGAGGACATCACGCGGGAATGGGACACGCCGGCGCCAAGCATTTCAAAGGCGGCCATGGAGCAGCTGGAACGTCATCCATTTACCGGCAACGTGCGGGAGCTGATCAATATTCTGCAGCGCGCGGTGACCATGGCCGAAGGAGACACGATCGAGCCGGAAGACCTGATGCTGGACCAGGGCGCGGTGCCGCTGACTCCCGGCCAGGACAACGGCAACGGCGCGCCGGTGCCGGACCGGCTGGAGGGCGAGTCCCTGGACAGCTTTATCGAGGACATTGAAAAGCAGGCGCTGGTGGAGGCCCTGGAAAAGGCCCGCTACAACAAGACGCGCGCTGCAGAGCTGCTGGGCATCAGTTTCCGCTCGCTGCGCTACAAGCTGAAGAAGTACGACATCGACTGATATGGCCGCGAACGAACACAGTGTGCCAGGCGCTGACTCCAGGCACCCCATTGCGGCGCTGAATGCGCTGCCGGAGCAGGAGCTGTCAGCGAACCTGCCGCTGATAATGGATGCTTTCCAGGCCTGTCGCGCCCATACGCTGGAACTGGCCGCGCCCCTGTCCGCCGAGGACATGATGGTCCAGTCGATGCCCGATGCCAGCCCCACGAAGTGGCACCTGGCGCATACGACCTGGTTTTTCGAGACCTTTATCCTGCAGGCCTTCGAGGACGGTTTTACCTGGTTCGACGAATCTTTCTGCGTGCTGTTCAACAGCTACTACAACGGCATTGGCAGGCAGCACCCCCGCCCGCGGCGCGGCATGCTCTCGCGGCCGTCGCTGGCGCAGGTGCTGGAATACCGGGCCCGGACCGAGCGGCGGGTAGCTCAGACTCCTCGAAAGCCTTTCGGCGGGGACGGCAAAACTGGAACTACTCAGCCTGCTGCGCCTGGGCATCAACCACGAGCAACAGCACCAGGAACTGCTGATCACGGACATCAAGCACGCGCTGGCGCAGAACCCGGCCTGGCCGGCGTACAGCGGCGCAGCGACTCAAACGACTGCCACCAATATTCCGGCGAGCCCCGAATGGGTGGAGCTGTCCGCCGGGGAAGTCCGGATGGGCTATGCAGGTGTCGGGTTTTGCTTTGACAACGAAACACCGCGGCACCGGGCGCTGGTGCCACGCTGCCAGATCGCGCGCCAGCCGGTCAGCAACCGGGACTGGCTGGCCTTCATGGCCGACGGCGGCTACGAGAACCCGCAGCACTGGCTCTCCGAGGGCTGGGCCTGGCGGACTGAGCACGGCGTGACGGCGCCCCTGTACTGGCGCCAGGATTCGGACGGATCCGGCTGGCAGCAGTTCACGCTGCGCGGCTCGCAGCCGGTCAATCCGGCCTGGGCCGTTGCGCATGTCTCCTACTACGAGGCGGACGCCTACGCCCGCTGGGCCGGCTGCCGGCTGCCCACGGAAGCCGAGTGGGAGTGCTTTGCGAGGCAGGAGGGTCTGCACAGGGAGACCACGGCCCGTGATGGCGCCGGGGACCGGCTGCCGGGCCAGGACCCGGTGGCCGGGGAATATGCCCGGGTCTGGGAATGGACCGCCAGCGCGTACCTGCCCTACCCGGGTTTTGAGCCGGCCGCGGGCGTGGTCGGCGAGTACAACGGCAAGTTCATGATCAACCAGATGGTGCTGCGCGGCGCCTCCGGCGCCACCCCGGCCGGTCACGAGCGCCTGAGCTACCGGAATTTCTTCCCCGCGCACGCCCGCTGGCAGTACAGCGGCCTGCGCCTGGCCAAAGACGTCACGGACGGGTGACAAAAACTGACAAAATTTGTCACCTTGTGACAGTTCGCTGTGCCAAAGGTCATGTACGAAAAGATAGAAATTCTATAAATACCTGATATTAATATCTTTATTACTTTGGCATCTGTTTTGCATTAATACTCTCGCATCCTGAAAAATTTACAGGGGTTATCGGGAAAGCTGGGACACACTGGACTGGCTCCCAAAACATCAATACCAATGGAGGGTATTAAAATGCGTACCATGAAAACTGTACAAAAGGGTTTCACCCTGATCGAACTGATGATCGTTATCGCGATTGTCGCCATCCTGGTTGCCCTGGCTGTGCCGGCTTACCAGGACTACATCAGTCCGTACCAAGGTCGGTGAGTGCATCAGCAACGCTGCTCCCGCCAAACTGGCTGTTTCCGAGTCTTTCCAGTCTGAAGGTGTACTGCCTGCGGACAACGCTACAGCCGGTTTTGACTTCGTCGGCCACACTGTACTGCGCTAGCATCACGCAACGTTGGCGGCACCATTACGGCTGTCACTCAAAACACCGGGGCAGGCGCGGCCGGCGGTGCGGAAGGCAACATCGTTCTGACTCCCACCAACACCGGCAATGGCCAACTGACCTGGGATTGCACGAACACCCTGGGCAAGCAAGCGTCACGTGCCGGCATCGTGCCGCTAAGCTTTATTTAATAGCGACTGAAAGAAGCCCCGCCGGCAGGCGGGGCTTTTTTCGTATCAAAACACCATCGCTGGTAGACAATGTGAGCGACTTCTTGTGCCTTTCACGTTGTTAATAGTTAGGGAACAATGCGTGAAATTTTGCTAAGGCGTCGGTTGCACATAGTTGCAATAGGCCCCTGAATTCCCTTTATACTTGGGCGCGGGGCTTGGAGCAGGGGTTCATGAATTCAGAATTAAAAGTCACAAGCCAGCTAAGGGGTTTTGCCCGTCGGCTGGTCGCCGAGGGGTTGCTGGAAGAACAGGCGGCCCTGGAGGCCTGCGACAGCGCCAGCAAAAAGGGCGTAACCGTGCTTGCCTGGCTGACCCAGCAGTCGGACCTGGATCCGTCCGTGCTGGCTGCTGCCGCATCGGTTGAATACGGCGTCCCCTTGCTGGATGCCTCGTCCATCGACCTGTCCCACGCGCCGCATTACCGCCGTCAGCGAGAGTCTGATTCAGAAACACAAGGCCCTGCCGCTGTACCTGCGCGGCAACTCGCTGTTTATTGCCCTGTCCGACCCGACCGATCACACGGTCATTGACGAGATTTCCTTCAGCTCCGGCTTTCATGTCGAGCCGATTATTGTTCCCAGCAATCAGCTTGAACCGACCATTGATCGCGCGATGTCCTCCGCCACCGAGGCCTTCGATGACTTCGGAGAAGAGGATGGACTGGAAGACATTGGCTTTACATCCGATGCAGACCTTGATGAAAACAGCGATGTTGATGCGGCGATTGATGAAACACCGGTCGTCAAGTTCATCAACAAGGTACTGATCGACGCGATTCGCAAGGGCGCCTCGGACATTCATTTCGAACCCTACGAGATGAAATACCGCATACGCTATCGCCTGGACGGTGTGCTCGCGCCCATGGCCAGCCCGCCGGTGCAGATGGCGCGGCGCCTTACGGCCCGTCTGAAGGTTATGGCCGGCCTGGATATCGCGGAAAAACGTATACCCCAGGACGGGCGCATCAAGCTGAACATCTCCCGCAACAAGAGCGTGGACTTTCGTGTCAGCACCTGCCCCACCCTGTTCGGTGAAAAGGCGGTGCTGCGTATTCTCGACTCCAATACCACCAGGCTCGGCATTGAGCACCTGGGTTTTTTCGAGGCACAGCAGGAACTCTATTACGAGGCCATCAAGAAGCCCTATGGCATGATCCTGGTAACCGGCCCGACCGGTAGCGGTAAGACCGTCACGCTCTACACCGCCCTGAACATCCTGAACGAGGACGGTCGCAATATCTCCACGGTAGAAGACCCGGTGGAAATCCGCGTGGCGGGCATCAACCAGGTCCAGCAGAACGAAAAGCAGGGCATGACCTTTGCCCGGGCGCTGCGCTCGTTCCTGCGCCAGGACCCGGACATCATCATGGTGGGGGAGATTCGAGACCTGGAGACGGCCGAAATTGCCATCAAGGCGGCACAAACCGGTCACCTGGTGCTCTCCACGCTGCACACCAACGATGCGCCGCAAACCATCACCCGACTGGTGAACATGGGTGTGCCGAGCTATAACATTACCTCGGCGCTGAACCTGGTCATGGCTCAGCGACTGCTGCGCACGCTGCACAAGTGCAAGGTCAGGGATGATCTGCCGCCGGAAGCCCTGCAGCGCGCCGGGTTCGCCGAGGACATGCTGGACGGCCTGCAGCTGTACAAACCGGGCGGCTGCTCTGAGTGCAATGAGGGCTATAAGGGTCGTACCGGTGCCTTCCAGGTGATGCCGATCACGGAAGCGATTTCGCAGATCATCCTGGAAGAAGGCAACTCCATGGACATTGCCCGGCAGGCGGTCTCCGAGGGCATCATGGATCTCCGGCAGGCCGCCCTGCAGAAAGTGGCGCTGGGCTTGACCGACTTGATTGAAATTAACCGGGTAACCAAGGACTAGGTTATGGCAACGATGCAGAATGAACAGACCATCTTCCTCTGGGAAGGCCGGGATAAGCGCGGGGTTCGGCTGAAAGGACAACAGGTAGCGAATACGCCCGAACCTGGTTCGGGCCGAATTGCGCCGCCAGGGCATTAACCCGATTCGCGTGCGCAAAAAGCCCAAGCCGCTCTTCGGCGGTGCCGGCAGCCGCATCACGCCCAAGGACATTGCCGTATTCAGCCGACAGCTGGCGACCATGCTGAAATCCGGTGTGCCCCTGGTGACTGCCTTCCAGATTATTGCCGGCGGGGTTAAAAACCCGCGCATGCGGGTGATGGTCGACAAGATTCGTGCTGATGTGGAATCCGGCGGCAGCCTGTACGAGGCACTGAGCGCCCACCCGGTTCAGTTTGATGAGCTCTATACCAACCTGGTCAAGGCCGGCGAAAGCGCCGGTGTGCTGGACACGATTCTTGATGAAATCGCGACCTACCGGGAGCGCATTGAGAGCATCAAGGGCAAGGTCAAAAAGGCGCTGTATTATCCGGCCGCGGTGGTTGCTGTGGCGATCATCGTGATGGCCATTTTGCTGCTGTTTGTGATTCCGCAGTTTGAAGGAATCTTCGCAAGTTTTGGCGCAGACCTGCCGGCCTTCACCCAGATGGTTCTGAACGCCAGTGAGATTCCTGCAGAGATAACGGCCTATCTTGTTGCTTTTCGGGCTGATTGCGTGGCGTCACCGGCACTCATCATGGCCAAAAACCGCTCACCCGCGTTCGCCCACTGGATTGACCGGGTCAGCCTGAAGATTGCCGCTGATTGGGCCCATTCTTGAAAAATCCGCGATTGCGCGTTTCTGCCGCACGCTGGCCATTACCTTTGCCGCCGGGGTTCCTCTGGTTGAAGCGCTGGGAATCGTTGCAGGGGCCACCGGTAACGCGGTTTACAACGACGCTGCCAAACGCATTCGCGAGGACGTCTCCGTCGGTCACCAGCTGCAGCTGGCCATGCAACAAACCAACGTCTTTCCCAACATGGTGATCCAGATGGCCGCCATTGGTGAGGAAGCCGGTTCCCTGGATGAAATGCTGATCAAGGTGGCGGAGGCCTACGAGGAAGAGGTCAATAACGCGGTGGATGCGCTGAGCAGCCTGCTGGAGCCGCTTGATCATCGTCTTTATCGGCGGCATCGTCGGCGGCATGGTTGTGGCCATGTACCTGCCGATCTTCAAAATGGCGGCGGTTATTTAGGCAAGAGCCTAATCCGGAAGAGCACCGTAAACTTGCTTGCACTTATTATTGGACAACACACCCCTGATCCTGTCGGGGGTGTTTTTTTTGGGCCTGCTAATCGGGTCATTCCTCAACGTCGTTATTCTGCGTTTTCCGCGAATGCTGGAGCGAACGCTGGCGATGTCAGTGCGAAGAACTGCTTGCGGTACAGACTACTGCCGAGGGGCACACGGGAGAAGCTGGTGCGAATAAGTTACTCGATGAATCCGCAGTAGCAGCGCAAACCGATGCCGAACCTGAGCGACAACTTTCTTTGTCTTATCCCCCCTCCACCTGTCCGAAATGCGGCCACCGCATTCGCGCCTGGGAAAACATTCCGGTGCTGTCGTATCTCTTCCTGCGCGGCAAGTGCTCCGGATGCCGGGCCAGAATCCCCTTGCGCTATCCGGCAATTGAGCTCGCCACCGGTTTGAGCTTTGTTATGGTGATCTGGGTCCTCGGACCAACACCCATCGGGTTGGCAGGTTTGTGGTTTACCGCCTTGCTGATCGCCATGGCAGGCATTGACTACGATCATCAACTCCTTCCGGAAGAGCTGACCCAGCCCCTGTTCTGGTCTGGCCTGCTCCTCAGCGTGCCGGCCCTGGTGCCATCAGTTTTCGCAACCCTGTTCAATCTGGAACTGACCCTCGTTGAGGGCGCCGTGCTGCCGCTGACCCCTACGGACAGCGTTCTGGGCGCGATCCTGGGTTACGGGTTTCTCTGGTCGGTTTACTGGCTGTGGAAGATCGTTTTCAAGAAAGAAGCCATGGGGTATGGCGATTTCTGGCTCTTGGGCGCCCTGGGCGCCTGGATGGGCTGGCAAATGGTGATCCCGATCCTGCTTATCGCCTCCTTCACCGGCGCCATCATCGGCAGCACCCTGATGGCGTTGCAGCGCGAGCGGCGCGGTAAGCCAATTCCTTTCGGGCCGTTTCTGGCGGCGGCGGGATGGGTTGTTTTCCTCTGGCCGGACAAGGTTACCGGGCTTTTAAGCTCTGCCGCCGGCGCGCTGGGGCAAGTCCTCACCTGAATGATCGGCAGTCTCGGCCAATGACCGCCGTCGTCGCACTCACCGGCGGAATCGCCTCCGGCAAAACGGCGGTGTCTGACCGCCTCGGGAATCTGGGGGTGCCGATTATCGATACGGACCTGATCGCCCGGGAAGTGGTCGAGCCGGGCCAGCCTTTGCTGGATGCGCTCAGTGAGCGCTTTGGCGAGGAGATACTTACGGCAGACGGAGCGCTTGATCGCGCGGCGCTAAGGGAGCGTGTCTTTCAGGACCAGGGCGAGCGCAAAGCGCTGGAGGGCTTGCTCCACCCGGCAATACTCGACGAGGTGAAGCAGCGCATTGCCCGCCTTGAGTCACCCTACTGCGTCGTGGTCATTCCTTTGCTCGCGGAGAACCGGCGCCACCCCTGGATCGACCGGGTGCTGCTGGTGGATACCCCGGAAGCAGTTCAGTTGGAACGTGTCCAGCTTAGGGACGGGATCAGTGAGGAACAGGCCCGGGCGATTCTGGCGGCGCAGGCCAGTCGCGCTCAGCGACTGGCGATTGCCGATGATGTGATCGTTAACGACGGCACGTTGGAAGCGCTGCATGCGGCGACCGATGCGCAGCACGAGCGCTATATGAACAGGTTTGCGGACCCAGGCTAAAGGCCCGCCAATCAGGCCTGCATCCACCTAACTCAACTTCCCATGACACTGCTTGTACTTCCGCCCTGAGCCACACGGGCAGGGATCATTGCGCCCCACCTTCTTTTCATCGCGCACAAAGGTCTGCGGGTTGGCGGCGCTGCCCGGCGGCGGACCTGCATGCCGGCGTGCTGGGCCATGGCGGACTGGCGGGCCTGCTGCGGGCCGGGCTGTTGACCGGCCTGGCCACCCTCCGGCGGCATACCGGCGGCCTCGTCGTGGCGGTACTGGACCTGGCCGGCGTCGCCCTTGCGCTGCGCGTCGACGGCTTCAACGTCTTCCTCGGCGCGCACCTGGACGCGGGCGAGGATGCGCGTAATTTCGTGCTCCACCTTGTCCATGAGCTGGCTGAACATCTCGAAGGCTTCGCGCTTGTATTCCTGCATCGGCTGCTTCTGGGCGTAGCCGCGCAGGTGGATGCCCTGGCGCAGGTAGTCCATTTGCGCGAGGTGGTCTTTCCACTGCTGGTCCAGCACGTTGAGCATCAGCGCCTTTTCGAAGTGGTGCATCACTTCCGTGCCGGCCTGCGCTTCCTTGGCTTCAAAGTGGTTGGTGACTGACTGCAGCACCCGGGAGCGGATCGCCTCCTCGTTCTGCAGGTCTCCTTCTTCCGCCCAGCGTGTCAGCGGCACGTCGATGCCGAACTCGCCTTCCAGGGCCTGTTCCAGCCCGGCCAGGTCCCATTGCTCGTCAATGCTGCCCGGCGGCACGAAGTTGCTGATCACCGCATCGAACACGTTGTCGCGGTATTCGAGGATGGTGTCGTGAATATCATCCAGTTCCATCAGGTCCTGGCGCTGCTGGTACACCACGCGGCGCTGGTCGTTGGCCACGTCGTCGTAGTCCAGCAGGTGCTTGCGCATGTCGAAGTTGTGCCCTTCGACCTTGCGCTGCGCGTTTTCAATGGCGCGGTTGAGCATGCCGGCCTCGATGGCCTCGTCTTCCTTCATGCCGAAGCGCTTCATCATGCCGCCCATGCGGTCGGAGGCGAAGATGCGCATCAGGTTGTCTTCCAGCGACAGGTAAAAACGCGATGAACCCGGGTCGCCCTGGCGGCCGGCGCGGCCGCGCAGCTGGTTGTCGATGCGGCGGCTCTCGTGGCGCTCGGTGCCGATAATGTGCAGACCGCCGGCCTCCAGCACCCTGGCGTGGCGCTCTTTCCAGGCGTCGCGGACCGCCTGCTTCTGCTCATCGGTGGCATCCGCGCCAAGCGCGGCCAGTTCCACTTCCAGGCTGCCGCCCAGCACGATGTCGGTACCACGGCCGGCCATGTTGGTCGCAATGGTGACCGCGCCACTCTGACCGGCCTGCGCGACGATATGCGCCTCGCGCTCGTGCTGCTTGGCGTTGAGCACCTCGTGGGGAATCTTCAGCTTCTTCAGCTTGCCGGACAGCAGCTCGGAGGTCTCGATGGAGGTCGTACCCACCAGCACCGGCTGGCCGCGCTCAATGCACTCGCGGATGTCCTCGATAATCGCGTCGTACTTGTTCTCGGCCTTGAGGAAGACCAGGTCGTCGCGGTCATCACGGATCAGGGGGCGGTGGGTCGGAATCACCACCACTTCCAGCCCGTAAATGGACTGGAACTCGTAGGCTTCCGTATCCGCCGTACCGGTCATGCCGGACAGCTTGTTGTACAGGCGGAAGTAGTTCTGGAAGGTAATGGACGCGAGGGTCTGGTTCTCTTTCTGGATCGGCACGCCTTCTTTGGCCTCGACCGCCTGGTGCAGGCCGTCGGACCAGCGCCGGCCGGCCAGCGTGCGGCCGGTGAACTCGTCAACGATAACCACTTCGCCCTCGTTGACGATGTAGTCCACATCCTTCTGGAACAGGTAGTGGGCTTTCAGGCTGGCGTTCAGGTGGTGGACCAGGCTGAGGTTGTGCGCCTGGTAGAGGCTGTCGTCCTCTTTCAGCAGCCCTTCCTTGACCATCAGCTCTTCCACGTGGGACATGCCGTCTTCGGTCAGGTACACCTGCTTCTGCTTTTCATCGACCGTGAAATCGCCGTCCGGCGCTTCTTCGGGGTCGTCGGGCAGCTCGGCCCGTTTCAGGTGCGGCACGAGCTTGTCCAGGCGCACATAGAGCTGCGGCGTGTCGTCGGTGGGCCCGGAAATAATCAGCGGCGTGCGCGCCTCGTCGATCAGGATCGAGTCCACCTCGTCCACGATGGCGAAGCTGCGGTCGCGCTGGACGCGCTGGTCCGCAGTGAAGGCCATGTTGTCACGCAGGTAGTCAAAGCCCAGCTCGTTGTTGGTCGCGTAAACCACGTCGCAGGCGTAGGACGCGCGTTTCGCGGCCGGGGTCATGCCCGGCACGGCCACGCCGACCGTGACGCCGAGCATTTCGTAAATCGGCCGCATCCAGTCCGCGTCGCGGCGGGCCAGGTAGTCATTGACCGTCACCACGTGAACACTGCCGCCGCCCAGGGTGTTCAGGTACACGGCCAGGGTCGCCATGAGGGTTTTGCCCTCACCGGTTTTCATCTCGGCGATCTTGCCGTCGTGCATCACCATGCCGCCGATCAGCTGGACATCGTAGTGACGCAGGCCCAGGGTCCGCACGCTGGCCTCGCGTACCACCGCGAAAGCCTCGGGCAGGACGCTGTCCAGGCTGGCGCCGCCGGCGACTTTTTCCCGCAGCTCGGCAGTTTTTGCCTTCAGTTCCTCGTCCGAGAGCGCCTGCAGCGCCGGCTCGAAGGCGTTGATCTCATCCACCTTGCGGAACAGTTGTTTCACCACGCGGTCGTTGCGGCTGCCAAAAACTTTGGTAATCAGGGCGTTAAGCATGTTCTGGATTCATTGTCGTTGGTGGGGCGCGACCCATCTCGCGCTTCCGGAAAAATGTGGGGGCAGTCGGCGCGTCTTGCAAGAATCGCCACGCCGCCCTGGGCAATCCCCATTATCCCTCATCTGCCCCCTGCTTCGCGCCCCCGGCGGTGACTTTGCCCGTAGGACATCGACTTTTTTGGCTGTTCATGGCGCTTTTCGCGTTTCCAGGCCTTCCTGGGCTATGCTCTGACGGATGAACAGCGAACCCAAAAAACGCGCCCGGGAAGTCAGCGAGGTGGTCAGCGGCGCGCCACGCAGCCTCACGGACCTGCTGGCCCGCGCCCGTCGCCTGGATGAAATGGACCAGCTACTGGCCAAAGAACTGGACGAACGCTTCGCCCCGCACGTACGCGTCGCCAACGTCCGCGACGGCGCCCTGATCCTCGCCACCCCGGTCGCCCCGATCGCCACCCGCCTGAAAATGGAAGCCCCCCGCCTGCTGCAAACCCTGCAGCGCGCCTTCCCCGCCGAATTCAACCGCATCGAGATCCTGGTCACCCCCGACCTGCCCCGCCGGGAACCCTGAATCCGGTCGGTTACCCCTAAAACTCGGCACCCGGAGCCCCCAGGGCCACGGGAGTAAGGGAATGAAGCCGTCGTGCGTGGGTTTTGAAAGCCGGGGGTTCAGCTTGCGTGATGCACGAACTTAAGTCGTGCGGGTTTCAGAAGCCTATAGAGCCTGCGCTGGATGCATATAACTGATCGGAGCCACGGTCTCGTCTTCAAAAACCGCCTCCTCCCAGGCATCCGGCTGCTTCAGCAGTTCCAGCAACAGCGCATTGTTCAGCCCGTGACCGGACTTGTAGCCGGAATAGGCGCCGATCAGGCTGTGACCCAGCAGGTACAGGTCACCGATCGCATCCAGCATCTTGTGTTTGACGAACTCGTCCTCGTAGCGGAGGCCGTCCTCGTTCAGTACCCGGTAGTCATCGAGCACCACCGCGTTGTCCAGGCTGCCGCCCAGCACCAGGTTGCGCTCGCGCAGCATCTCCAGGTCGCGGACGAAGCCGAAGGTGCGGGCCCGGGAGATCTCCTTCAGGTAAGAGCTGGTGGAAAAATCGATACTGGCGAAGGAGGTGTGGGATTCGAACACCGGGTGATCAAACTCGATCTTGAACGACACCTTGAAACCTTCAAAAGGTTCGAAGCGGGCCCACTTGTCGTCCTGGCGGATTTCCACCGGCTTGAGGATGCGGATAAAGCGCTTGGCGAGCGATTGCTCCTCGATACCGGCGGACTGCACCAGGAAGACGAACGGACCGGCACTGCCGTCCATGATCGGGACCTCGGCGGAACTCAGGTCAATGTAGGCATTGTCGATGCCCAGGCCGGCCAGCGCGGACAGCAGGTGCTCCACGGTGGACACGCGAACACCGTCCTGGATCAGGGTGGTGTTCATGCTGGTATCGCCGACATTGGTGGCGGTGGCGGGAATATCCACAACCGGGTCCAGGTCGACGCGGCGGAAGATCAGACCGGTGTTGACCGGCGCCGGCCGCAGGGTCATGAGGACCTTTTCGCCCGTGTGAATGCCAACACCGGTTGCCCGGATCACGTTCTTGAGTGTTCGTTGTCTGATCATATTGTTCTACACCCGGTATTCCGGTTTGCGGCGCATTTTAGCACAGCAAACCCCTGCTCTAAAGGCGTTTTTTGCGTTTTACGCCACAGTTTGTTGTTGTTTAACAACACTTTAACGTCTCGAGTCTACGTGTCCCGGGCGTAAAAACCGGTGAAATTCCATACCAGCAGCGCAAGATGGCGACTGCCCCGCGAAGTTTCAACGGGGCGGGCACTGTCACTGACCCTGTCGCTGTTACGCCGGCCCGGCACGCCCCCTCAGTCTGCCTGCTGCCGCAGAAAGGTCGGGATATCGAGATACTCGATGTCCTTGGAGCCTTCCCACATGTCCTTCTGTTCCGCCTTCACTTCCCTGCTGGAACGATCCGGGGGAAAGTGGTAGCCGCTGTCCGCATCCTGATCCTGGCCGGGGAATGTTTCGGCCTGGCCGGTGGAACCATTCCTCACCACCTGCAGCGGCTTTTCAGTGCGCGGACGCCGCGCCTGGTCGCCCAGGCCCGTGGCCACCACGGTGACCCGCAACTCATCGCCGATATCCGGATCGATGACCGTACCCACCACCACGGTCGCGTCGTCACTGGCCAGGTCCGCCACCTGGTTACCCACTTCCTCGAATTCCTTCATGGTGAGGTTCATGCCGGCAGTGATATTGACCAGCACGCCGCGGGCGCCGTTGAGGTTGATCTCGTCCAGCAGCGGGCTGTGGATGGCCGCGGTGACCGCCATCATGGCGCGGTCCTCGCCACTGGCGCGACCCGCGCCCATGACCGCCGTGCCCATCTCGCTCATGACCGTGCGCACATCGGCAAAGTCGACGTTGATCATGCCCTGGCGGGTGATCAGCTCGGCGATGCCCTGCACCGCACCGTGCAACACGTCATTGGCCGCCTTGAAGCAGTTCAGCAGCAGCGCGTCCTCGCCCAGCACCATCGGCAGCCGCGAGTTGGGAATCGTGATCAGCGAATCCACCTGCCGGCTGAGCTCCTCGATGCCCTGCTCGGCAATGGCCATGCGCCGCTTCTGCTCGAAGCCAAAGGGCTTGGTGACCACGGCCACCGTGAGAATGCCCAGCTCCTTGGCCGCCTGCGCGATCACCGGCGCGGCGCCGGTGCCGGTGCCCCCGCCCATGCCGGCGGTAATAAAGACCATGTCGGCGCCATGCAGCAGCTCGATGATCTTTTCCCGGTCCTCCAGCGCCGCCTGGCGCCCGACCTCGGGGTTGGCGCCGGCGCCAAGGCCCTTGGTAATCGTCGCGCCGATCTGCAGCGCCGACTTGCCCTTGAATTGCCGCAGGGCCTGCGCATCCGTGTTGGCGGCGATGAAATCGACGCCTTCAATGTTGGCATCGATCATCTGACTGACCGCATTGCCACCGCCGCCACCGACACCGATCACCTTGATCAGTGCACTGGGCGTGTAATTTTCCACCAGTTCAAACATGGGTATTGCTCCTCTCGCTCGCCGTTAATGTTGACCCCCCGGTACTTGTGCCGGAGGGCCTGTCCGCTTCCTTAAAATTCGCCCCTGAACCAGGCTCGAATCCGGTCCAGCCAGGCGGTCTCACTCGCCAGGCCGGAGGCGCTTCTGCCCCCGTCCGCCTGGCTTCCATAAATCAACAGTCCCACCCCGGTGGCGTGCACCGGGTTGGATACCACGTCACTTAATCCGGTCACGTACTGGGGGGTGGCCAGGCGCACGGGCATGTGGAACACCTCTTCGGCCAGTTCCACCGCCCCTTCCATCTTGGCCGCGCCGCCGGTCAGCACCAGCCCCGAGGCCACCAGGCTTTCGTAGCCGCTGCGTCGCAGCTCGGCATTGACCAGGGAGAACAGCTCCCGGTAGCGCGCCTCGACCACCTGGGCCAGGGTCTGGCGCGCCAGGCGCCGGCTGCTGCGTTCGCCCACGCTGGGCACCTGGATCGACTCGTCGCTGCCGGCGAGCTGCTCCAGGGCGCAGCCGTACTTGATCTTGATGTCCTCCGCGTGCTGCGTGGGGGTGCGCAGCGCCACGGCGATGTCGTTGGTCACCTGGTCGCCGGCGATCGGTATGCAGGCGGTGTGGCGGATGGCGCCGTTGGTGAACACCGCGATGTCCGTGGTGCCGGCGCCGACATCCATCAGGCAGACGCCCAGCTCCTTTTCGTCCTCGCTGAGCGCGGAGTAGCTCGACGCCAGCGAGGTAATGATCAGTTCGTCCACGGTCAGGCCGCAGCGCGATATGCACTTGCCCACGTTCTGCGTGGCCGCCAGGGCCGCGGTCACCACGTGCACGTGCGCCTCCAGGCGCACCCCGGCCATGCCCACCGGCTGGCGAATGCCATCCTGCTTGTCGAGCACGTACTCCTGGGGCAGGACATGCAGGATTTTCTGATCTGCAGACAGCGGAATGGCGCGCGCGCCTTCCAGCACCCGGTCCACGTCCTGCTCCGTGACCTCCTTGTCCTTGATGGCCACCGTGCCGTCCGAGTTCTGTGAACGGATGTGGTTACCGGATATGCCGCTGAACACGGACTGGATCTCGCAGCCGGCCATCAGCTCGGCTTCCTCGACCGCGCGCAGGATCGCCTGCTCGGTGCTGGCCATGTCCACCACGACGCCGCGACGCAGGCCGCGCGACTGGTGTGAGCCGAGCCCGATGACTTCGACGGTTCCATCGGTCTGGATCTCCCCGACGATCGCAACGATCTTGGAGGTGCCGATGTCCAGCCCGACGACGAGAGGTTTTTCCGGTTTTTTAGGCATGAGTCTGCACGTGTTCCTTCTATCGGTTATCCGCCAGCTCCGGCGACCCGTCGGGCGCCTGCTCGGGAATGGGTTCGGGCCAGCGCACGGCAAAGCCGTTCGAGTACCTCAGGTCCAGGACCAGCGGCGCGTGATCCTGCAAGCGCCGTAACTGGTCCCAGCTTGCCGCCATCCTTTGCAGCCTTGCCGTTGCGTCCTCCCGACCCAGTTCAATCCGTGTCCCTCCATCGAGTTCCAGCGTCCAGGCGCCACGGGGGTTGAGCGTGATCCGCTCGATCTCCTCGCCGGTGGCGGAAATCATCTCGCTGAAGGCCAGCCAGGTCTCGATGACCGTCTCAACCGTGGAGGGCGGACCCTCGAGCCACGGCAGACCCTGGATCTCCGCAGCGCCGGGCACGCTGAAAGTGTCGCCGTTGGTGGCGATCAGCTGGCCGTCAATCCAGTGCGCCACGGGCACGTACTCGGTCACCGCCACGGTCACCGTGTCGGGCCATTGCTTCTCTATCCGCACCTCGTTGACCCAGGGCAGTTCACTGGCCGCGGCCCGCAGCTCGCGCACGTTGACCGCAAAAAAGCTGCCTTCCACCAGCGGCGCCAGGGTCTTGCGGACCTGTTCGGCGCTGACCCGCTCAAAGCCGCCGTCCACCTCCAGCCAGCGGATCGGCCAGCGGTCCAGCTTGACCATGCCGAAATAGATCCAGGCCACGCCGGCCAGCGCGGCCAGGAACAGCACCACGCCGATGGTCCGGCCCACGCCGAACCCGTAGCCGTCGAGCCGCTCGGCTTGTGACTGCTCAGCGTTCACAGGCTGGTCTCCAGGATGCGCCAGACGAGCTCATCAAAATCAATTCCGAGCTGCGCCGCGGCCTGTGGCACCAGGCTGTGGTCGGTCATACCCGGCGCCGTGTTCACTTCCAGGAACCAGGGCTTGTCGTGCGCATCCAGGATCAGGTCCACGCGGCCCCAGCCGGAGCACTGCAGGGCATCGAAGGCCTCCAGCGCAAGCCGGCCCAGCGTGGCTTCCAGCTCACCGGGCAGGCCGCAGGGGCAGTGATAGCGCGTCGCGTCCGAGAGGTACTTGGCCTCGTAGTCATAGAAGGCGTTTGGCGTCTCGATGCGGATCAGCGGCAGCGTGTCCCGGCCAAGAATGCCGACAAAGTATTCCTTGCCGGACACGCCCTGCTCGACCACCACGGTGCTGCTGTAGCGGCGCGCCAGGGCCACGGCCGCCGGCCAGCCCGGCGGGCTCAGCCACGCGGGAGATGCCGATCGACGAACCCAGGTCCGTGGGTTTGACGAACAGGGGATAGTCCAGGCCCGTCACCAGCGCCGGGGTAATCGTCCTCACCGTGCGCAGCGGCAATAATCCGGAACGGTGCGGTCGGAATACCCAGTCGCTCCCACACCCACTTGGATCGAACCTTGTCCATGCTCAGGGCCGACCCGAGGATGCCGGAACCGGTCACCGGAACCTTCATCAGCTCCAGGGCGCCCTGGATGGCGCCGTCCTCACCACCGGGCCCGTGCATCAGGTTGAACACGCGGTCAATACGGCCGGCGGCGATCGCCTGGAACAGCGGACCGGCGCCGTCAAAGGTCTCGTGGTCGATGCCGCTGCGCGCCAGGCTCGCGGCGACATCTCCGCCCCCCTTGAGGGACACCTCGCGCTCGGCGCTCTCGCCGCCGAGCAGCAAGGCCACCCGGCCGAAGTCCGCCGGGTTGGCCGTGCGACAGGGCTGCAGGGCGCTCATGACGCGAGCTCCCGGGCCGTCGCCTCTGCACCGGCCTGGCGAAGTTCATTGGCCACCCGGTCCATGCTGCCGGCGCCGAGCAATAACACCAGGTCGTCATCGCGGACAATGCTGGCCAGGGCCTCGCGGCACATCCTCCACGCGGGGCACGAGCACCGGGTCGACCTTGCCGCGCACCCGGATCGAGTGACACAGGGCCTGGCTGTCGATTCCCTCGATGGGCGTCTCTCCGGCGGCGTACACATCGCTCATGACCAGCACGTCCGCCTCGGACAGGACGCGGCTGAAATCGTCAAACAGGTCGCGCGTCCGCGTATAGCGATGTGGTTGAAATACCACCACGTGGCGCCGTTCCGGCCAGCCGTCCGCGGGCGGCCTGCAGGGTGGCCTCCAGCTCGGTCGGGTGATGGCCGTAGTCCTCGATCGCGTGCACCCGGTGGCCGCCGAGCTCAATGTCGCCGACCTCGGCAAAGCGACGGCCCACGCCCTCGAAGTCCGCCAGGCAGGCGGCGGCGGCGCGTACGTCCAGCCCCAGCTCCCAGGTCACCGCCAGGGCGCCCAGGGCGTTGCGCACATTGTGCAGGCCGGGAAGATTCAGGCGCACCTCGAACGGCGCTTCGCCGCCCGGCAGGTGGGCCTGGAAGGTCATGACCCGGCCGGACTGGCGCACATCGGTGGCGCGTACATCGGCCGCCTCGTCCAGGCCGTAGGTCACCACGGCCCGGCTGACACCGGCGGCCAGTTCGCGCGTATCCGGGTCATCAATGCACAGCACCGCCGCGCCGTAGAATGGCAGGTGCTGGAGAAACTCGGCAAAGGCCAGCTTCAGATTGGTGAAGCTGCCCTCGTAACTTTCCAGGTGATCGCGGTCGATGTTGGTCACCAGCGCCACCACCGGCTGCAGCAACAGAAAGGACCCGTCGCTCTCGTCGGCTTCGGCCACCAGGTATTCGCCGGTGCCCAGGCGCGCATGGCTGCCCCAGGCGTTCACCACGCCACCGATCACGAAGGTCGGATCCTGGTCGGCGGCAGCAAGCAGGCTGGCGACCAGGCTGGTGGTGGTGGTCTTGCCATGCGTTCCGGCCACCGCGATACCGCGCTTGAAGCGCATCAGTTCCGCCAGCATCTGGGCGCGCGGGAGCACCGGAATGCGCGCCTCGCGGGCCGCCTGCAGCTCCGGGTTGTCACGGGAAATGGCGGAAGACACGACCAGCACATCCGCACCCTCGATCTGCGCTTCGTCATGCCCCAGGAACACGCGGATACCGAGGGACTCGAGATGGGCCGTGGTTTTCGAGCTGCTCAGGTCGGATCCGCTCACCGTAAAGCCCTGGTTGACCAGCACTTCCGCGATACCGCTCATGCCCGCACCACCGATACCCACCAGGTGGACGCGGCTGACCCGGCGCATGGGCCGCAGATGGGTGCCGTGGCTTCTCATGGCTTCACCAGCGCGAGACAGGCATCGGCCACGGCTTCCGCCGCATCGGGAACGGCCAGGGCGCGGGCCGCCTCGGCCATCACCAGGGTGGCGTCGCGGTCGCTCAGCAGCGGCTCGAGCAGGCCGGCCAGTCCCTCGGCTTTGAGCGTCGACTCCGGCGCCATCTTGGCGGCGCCGGCGTGCACCAGCACCCGCGCATTGGCCGTCTGGTGGTCATCCACCGCGCGGGGAAAGGGCACCAGGATCGCCCCCAGGCCCGCCGCGGCAAGTTCGGAAACGGTCAGTGCGCCGGACCGGCACACCACCAGGTCCGCCCAGGCATAGGCCTCCGCCATGTCATCGATAAAGGGCGTTACCCTGGCCTCGATACCCAGCTCGTGGTAGCGCTCCGCGGTCGCCTCGAATTCGGATTCGCCCGCCTGGTGCCGGATCAGCGGCCGCACCGTCTCGGGCAGCGCTGCCACGGCCGCCGGCAACAATTCGTTCAGGGCGCGGGCGCCCTGGCTGCCACCGGTGATCAGCAGGCGGGGTTTGCCGGAGCGGTCCGCCCAGCGCAGGGCCGGCCCGGGCAAATCGGCGACCTCCCGGCGCACCGGGTTGCCGACCGTGCGCGCCTGCGCAAAGGCCCCGTCGAAAGGCCTGCAGAACCGTCTGGGCGAGATGCGCCAGGGCCTTATTGGTCATGCCCGGAATGCTGTTTTGCTCGTGGACCACCAGCGGAATGCCCCGCAGACGCGCAGCCAGGCCGCCGGGGCCGGCCACGTAGCCACCGAAACTCACGGCGACCGCGGGGCGGTGTTCGCGCATCACCGCGCTGGCCTCGCGCACCGCGCGCAGCAGGCGGAATGGCAGCTGAATCCAGCCCGCCAGGCCCTTGCCCCGCAGCCCCTTGATGTGCACCTCGTCCAGGGGAATACCGCGGGGCGGCACCTTGCGCGTCTCCATGCCGTTCACCGCGCCCAGCCAGCGCACCGCAACACCCTTCTGGCGCAGCGCTTCGGCCACCGCCAGGCCCGGGTAGATGTGTCCGCCGGTGCCACCGGCCATGATCAGCACCGGGCCGCTCACAGCTTCATCTTCCTGGCCCCGACCCGGGACTTGATGGTGGTTGCCGCGTCGCGCTCAAGCTCGAAGCGGATCCGGAACACGATGCCCAGCGCCAGGAAGGTCATCAGCACAGAACTGCCGCCGGACGAGATCAGCGGCAGGGTCAGGCCCTTGGTGGGCAGCACGCCCAGGTTCACGCCAATGCTGACCATGGCCTGCAGCCCCAGCCACAGGGCGATACCAAAGGCCACGTTGCCGGCGAAGGGGCGATCTTCCCGGTGGGCGCGCGCGCCGATGGCCATGATGCGCGCGACCAGCAAGCACGAACAGGGCGAGCACAGAGAACACGCCAACCAGGCCGAACTCTTCCGCCAGCACGGCAAAAATGAAGTCCGTGTGCGCCTCGGGCAGGTAAAACAGTTTCTGGATGCTGGCGCCCAGTCCCACGCCAAACACCTCGCCGCGTCCCACGGCGATCAGCGCCTGGGTCAGCTGGAAGCCGCTGTTGAACGGATCCTGCCACGGGTCCAGAAAGCTCACGATACGCCGCAGTCGGTAGGGTTCCATGGCCGCGTAGCCAAACACCGGCAAACCCATCAGGCCGAGGACCGCGATATGCCGCCAGGCCGCACCGGCCAGCCAGACCATGCCACCGGCCACCGCGGTAATGACCGCCGCGCTGCCCATGTCCGGCTGCAGCAGCAGCAGCAAGGTCAGCACGCCGGCAAGCATCAGCGGCTTGAAGGTATCCACGAAGACATTGCGGATCCGGTCCGCCTTGCGGACCAGGTAGCCGGCCATGTAGATGATGAACATCACCTTCACCGCCTCGACCACCTGGAAGTTCAGAATACCCAGGCGAACCCAGCGCGTGCTGCCATTGACCGTGTAACCCAGTCCGGGAATAAACACCAGCAACAGGGCGGCAACCGACAGCGGAAACATGAGCTGCGAAATGTCCTCGAGAAACTTGATGGGCACCACCCGGATGGCCAGCGCCAGCATCAGGCCCAGGGTCAGGTAGACCAGGTGGCGAACCAGGTAATAGTGGGGCGCCAGCCCGTGGCTTTCCGCGACCGCGATCGACGAGGAGCCGACCATGGTCACGCCCAGCGCGACCAGCAGCAGCACCGGCACCAGCAGCCAGAAATCCACCGGGGTTTCGCGGTTCGCGCGTCCCAGCCTCTGGGCCTGGGCGCGGGGGATGGCGTGATTCAGTGCCACGGCGACCTCAGCGGATCTTCAGGGTCGCCAGACCCATGAGCACGAGCACCACGGAAATGATCCAGAAACGCACGATCACGCGCGGTTCCGGCCAGCCCTTGAGCTCAAAGTGATGATGAATCGGCGCCATGCGGAAAATCCGCTTGCCGGTGAGTTTGAACGAGGCAACCTGCAGGATCACGGACACCGTCTCCATGACAAACAGCCCCGCCATGAGCACAAACACCAGCTCCTGCCTTACCAGGACGGCGATCAGGCCGAGCGCGGCGCCAACGGCCAGGGCGCCGATATCGCCCATGAACACCATCGCCGGATAGGTGTTGAACCACAGAAAGCCCAAACCGGCCCCGGCCAGCGCGGCGCAGAAAATGGCCAGCTCACCGGTGCCCGCGACGTAGGGAATGCTCAGGTATTCGGAGATCACGGTGTTGCCGGTGGCGTAAGCAAAAATGCCCAGCGCCACCGCCACGAACACCGCCGGCATGATCGCCAGGCCATCCAGGCCGTCGGTGAGGTTTACCGCGTTGGAAAAGCCGACGATGAAGAAATAGGTCAGGATGACGTAGCCGAAGCCCAGCGGCAGCACGAAATCCTTGAAAAACGGCACGATCAGCTCGGTTTCGGCCGGGCTGCTGGCGGTGTAGTACAGGTAAACCGCCGCGGTCAGACCGGCGATGCTTTGCAGCAGGTACTTCCAGCGCGCCGGCAGCCCGTCGGAGTTCTTCAGGACCAGCTTGCGGTAGTCGTCGATCCAGCCGATCACGCCGAAGGCCAGGGTCACGAGCAGCACCACCCAGACGTAATGGTTCCCGAGGTCGGACCACAGCACGGTAGACAGCACCAGGCAGAACAGGATCAGCGCACCCCCCATGGTCGGCGTGCCCGCCTTGGAGAAATGCGATTCCGGGCCCAGCTCGCGAATCGGCTGACCCACCTGGCCCTTGACCAGGCGGCGGATGAACGAAGGCCCGAGCAACAGGGACAGGCCAAGCGCGGTCAGGGCGCTGAGGATGGCGCGCAGGGTCAGGTAGCTGAACACGTTGAAGTCGGGGTTAAAGCCCGCCAGCCACTGGAAAAATCCCAACAACATCAGGCAGCCTCCCCTTTTGAAGGTTCTTTCAGCGCGTGCACCACGTGCTCCATGCCCAGCGACCGCGAGCCCTTGACCAGGCACACCACGCCCTCGTGTATGGCGCTGCGCAGCGCCCTGGTCAGCGCTTCGCGGGTGGCGAAGTGCTCCCCGCCCTTGCCGAAGGCCTCGACCATCGCACGGCTGCGCTCGCCGGTGGCGAACAGGCGCCTGACGCCCATTTCGCGGAGCATGACGCCGGTCTGTGCATGGAACTGGTCGCTTTCCGCACCTAATTCGCGCATATCCCCCAGCGCTGCCCAGGCCTCGCCGGGCTCGGACACCAGCACCTGCACCGCGGCGCGGACGGAGGCGGGATTGGCGTTGTAGCTGTCGTCAATCAGGCGCCAGCCCCGGGCGGTGGTGAGCAGGTTCAGACGCCCCGGCACCGGCGCCGTGGCGGCCAGGCCGTCGCGAATCTGCTCCAGGCCGACATCAAGCGCCAGCGCCAGGCCGGTGGCGGCCATCGCATTCATGACGTTGTGCTTGCCGGGCAGCTTCAGGCTCAGTGCAAAGTCGCCCTGCGGCGTCCTGATGCGCCAGCCTGACCCGTCTTTCACCGCGCGGATGTCCGCCGCCTCGTGAAACCCGAAGGTCAGCTTGTTCCCCGCGGTGCTGAGATCCTCCCACAGCGACAGCCAGGGTTCTTCGATGTTAAAAATGGCAAAACCATCGGCAGGCAGGGCGGCATAAAGCTCACCCTTGGTGTGGGCCACACCAGCCTCATCACCCAGGCCCTGCAGATGTGCAGGCCCCACGTTGGTGACAGCCCCTGCCTCCGGTTTTGCCAGTTCAGCCAGGTAGCGGATATCCCCGGCCTTGCCGCAGCCCATTTCCAGTACGGCGAAATCGTGTTCAGCTGACAGTCCAAACAGGGTCAACGGCACACCCAGTTCGTTGTTGTAGTTGCCGGCGGTCGCCAGGACCCGGCCTGAGCGGCCCAGGATGCTGGCCAGCATTTCCTTGGTCGTGGTCTTGCCGTTGCTGCCGGTCAATGCGGCGACGCGCACCGGCAGCGTGGCGCGCCAGGCGGCGGCCAGCTTACCGAGCGCCTGCAGCACGCTGCCGACCCGCAGCTGCGGCACCCGTCCGGTGACCGGTCGCTGGACCAGGACCGCGATCGCGCCGGCTTCCTCGGCCTGCGCGATGAAGTCATGACCGTCGAAGGTTTCCCCGGCCAGGGCCGCGAACAACATGCCGGGCTTGACCGCGCGGCTGTCCGTGGTCACGCCGGTAAAAATCAGCTGGCTCTCCAGTCGCAGGCCGAGGACGCGGCCGGCTTCTTCCAGGGTCATGCGGATCATGCGGCAGCCTCCAGCACGGCCTGGACCATCGCCTCGTCACTGAACGGCAGCTTCTGACCGGCTATTTCCTGCCAGTTCTCGTGCCCCTTGCCGGCCACCAGGACAATATCGCCCGGACCCGCATGGGCAATCGCACCCCGGATGGCCAGCGCGCGGTCAGGCTCGACGGTGACCCCTTCACGCTGCGAAATACCGCGCAGCACGTCGTTAATGATGGAGTTGACCGATTCAAAGCGCGGGTTGTCGCTGGTGATGACCAGTTCATCGGCAAGGGATTCCGCCACCTGCCCCATCTGCGCGCGCTTGCCCCGGTCGCGGTTGCCGCCGCAGCCGAATACGCAGATCAGGCGGCCGCTCAGGTGATCCCTGACCGCCGTCAGCGCATGCGCCAGGGCATCGGGGGTGTGCGCGTAGTCAATCACCACGACCGGTTGTCCCGGCGCGCCACCCAGGCGCAGCATGCGGCCGGGCACCGGCGTGATCAGCTCCAGTTCGCGCACCGTTTCATCCCAGGGCATGCCCAGCAGGGTCAGGGCCCCGGCGGTGGCGAGCAGGTTGGAGGCATTGAAGCTGCCCAGCAGGCCGCTGCGGATATCCGCTGAGCCCCAGGGGCTGTGCAGGGTCAGGGCCATGCCGTCAGCATCCATGGCGCGCACCTCGGCAGTCAGTTCGGCGCCGGGCATCAGCCCGTACGACAGGACCTCCGCCTCGCCGCCGAGTTCGCGAATCCAGCGCCGGCCGGTCATGTCATCCCGGTTGATGATGCAGAAACGCGGCGCATGGTCGGTAAACAGCCGCAGCTTGGCCGCGGCATAGGCGTCCATGTCGGCGTGATAGTCCAGGTGATCGCGGCTGAGGTTGGTGAAAATCGCGGCGTCGAACTGCACCGTGTCCACGCGACCCTGCGCCAGGGCGTGGGACGACACTTCCATGGCCAGGTGATCGGCGCCGCTGTCGATGCAGTGGGCCAGGATGCGGTTCAGGGTGAACGGATCCGGCGTCGTGTGGCTCGCCGGCTCAAGCTCGTCGAACAGACCGTAGCCCAGCGTGCCGATCATGCCCGCCCGGCCTTCGCTGCGCGTCCAGGCCTGGGCCAGGAAGTGCGCCACCGAAGTCTTGCCGTTGGTGCCGGTTACCCCGGCAATGATCATGTCCTCGGAGGATGCGGCCCAGAAGCGCGATGCAAGCTCGCCGAGGCGCTGTCCCAGCCCTTCGATCCTGACCAGCGGCACGTCCACGTCCGCGTCTTGCGCACAGCCATCGTGCAGAATCACCACGGCGCCACGCCGCACGGCCTCGTCCGCGAACTGCATGCCATGGCCCTGCGCGCCGCGCACCGCCACAAAAGCGAAACCCGCCTCGACCTGGCGGGAGTCCTGGACAACGCCGGCGATGGCCACGTCGGGAACATCGCTCAGCCAGCCTTCCAGCAGGGTTCGCAGGCTCATGCCATAGGTCATGGCGCCACCCCCTCGGGCTGGACCAGGGCGCCCTCGTAGTCATCCGGGGGAATATTCATCAGGCGTAAGGCGCCACCCATCACCGCGGAAAACAGCGGCGCGGCCACGTCACCGCCGTAGAACTTGCCTTCCGTCGGGTCGTTGACGACCGCGATAACCACCAGCTTCGGATCACTGGCCGGCGCAAAGCCCGGCGTAGCTGGCGACATAGCGCGAGGCATAGCCGGCGGCGCTGGCCTTGCGGGAAGTGCCGGTCTTGCCCGCCACGCGGTAGTTGGGCACGCGCGCCTGGCGGCCCGTGCCCTCGTCACTTTGCACGGTCTCCAGCATGGCCGTGACCTGCCTGGCAAATTTCGGATCGGTCACCGAGATCGGCGGGCTGCCCACGCCCATGATCAGGTTGGGCTGACGCAGGCGGCCCTCGTCGGCCAGCACGGCGAAGGCCTGGGCCAGTTGCAGCACGGTGACGCTCAGCCCGTAGCCGTAGGAAATCGTGGCCTGCTCAACGGGACGCCAGCGCCGGTGGTTGCGCAGCACGCCGGCGGACTCGCCGGGAAACCCGGTACCGGTGGCCTCCCCGAATCCGACCCGGGTGTAGGTATCCCACATCTGCTCCGGCGCCAGTTTCAGGGCCAGCTGGCTGATGCCGACGTTGCTGGACTTGGTAATGATGCCGGTCACGTCCAGCATGCCGTAATTGCGGTGGTCCTTGATCGTGTAACCGGACATGTAGACATAGCCGGGGTTGGTATCCACCGGCGTGGCCGGCGTGACCAGCTCGTTCTCCAGCAGGGACAGGACCGCGAAGGGTTTCATGACCGAGCCGGGCTCGAACACGTCCGTCAGGGCCCGGTTGCGCCGACCCTCGCTCTTGGCGGACAGGTTGTTGGGGTTGTAGGAAGGCTGGTTGGCCATGGCCAGCACTTCGCCGGTCGTCGAATCGAGCAGCACCACGCTGCCGGAGGTCGCGCCGTGCTCAAGCACGGTACGCTTGAGCTCCCGGTAGGCCAGGTACTGCAGGCGGCGGTCGATGGTCAGGCGCAGGTCCTTGCCCGGTTCCGGCTTGCTCACCAGCTCAACTTCCTCGACCGTGCGGCCGCGGCGGTCCTTGATGACACGCTTGCTGCCCGGCGTGCCTTCCAGCCAGTCGTTGTAGGCCAGTTCCAGGCCTTCCTGGCCGATGTCATCGATGTTGGTAAAACCGATCACGTGGGCGGCGACTTCCCCCGCGGGATAAAAGCGCCGGTATTCCTTCTGCAGGTGAACACCCGGGACGGCGAGTTCGCGGATGGTTTCCGAGACCCTGGGGTGCACCCGGCGCTTGAGCCACACAAATTCCCGGCCGGCCCGCTGGGTGAGCTTCCTCTCCATGTCGTCCGGATCGGCTTCCAGCACCCGGGCGAGCTCATCAATGCGTTCGGGCACCTGCAGCAGCACCTGCGGGTTGACCCACACCGAGTCCACGGGCGTACTCACTGCCAGGGGCTCGCCGTTGCGGTCGCTGATCACGCCGCGGGTTGTGGGCATTTCCACCACGCGCAGAAAGCGGGCCTCGCCCTCACCCTGCAGAAAATCCGTTTCCATGACCTGCAGCTGAACCGCACGTGCGGTCAGACCCAGGGAGGCGAACACGAACAGCCCGACCAGCGCGTACAGGCGATTGATGGAGAAGGTCCTGGCGCCGCGATCGCTCATGGGCTGATTACCATGATGCGGGTGTCTTCCGGTGCGCGCATATCCAGTTCGCGACGGGCTACCGCTTCGATCTGCCCCGCGTCCGCCCGCCAGGCCTGCTCAAGCTGCAGGCGGCTCCACTCGGCCATGGCGTTGTCCCGCTCGGCTTCGAGCTGGCCCAGTTGCACGGCGAGTTGACGACTTTGGTGGCGAGCGTAGACGACCCCCAACGCACTGGCGACGTCGACGATCAGAACAGTTATCAGAAGTATGATGCGAGCATTCAAGCCAGTTTCTCCGCCACCCTCATGACCGCGGAACGCGCTCTGGGATTAGCGGAGATTTCAGCTTCGGAGGCACGAATGGCTTTACCAACCAGCTTCAGCTTGGGCACCCAGTCCGGATGGTCCGGAACGTTCCTTCGGACCTTCCCTGGTCGTACGGCTTCTCGAAATGTCCGCTTGACCAGGCGGTCCTCAAGGGAATGAAAGCTGATCACTACCAGCCTCCCACCCGGGCGCAACTGCCTTATGCTGGCTTCCAGCCCGAGGGCCAGGTCTGCCAATTCGTTATTGATATATATCCGGATTGCCTGAAAGCATCGTGTGGCCGGGTGCTTTCTTTCAGGGCGACCGAGCATTTCCTCGATCAGCCCCGCCAGCTGTGATGTCGTTTCCAGCGGCTTGTGCCCCCGTGCCATCACGATCTTCCTGGCGATCCTGCGCGCATGGCGCTCCTCTCCGAACTCCCAAATCACTCGGGATATTTCCCGTTCCGGTGCAACGGCCAGCCATTCGGCCGCCGATACACCCTGTGTTGGGTCCATCCGCATATCCAGAGGGCCGTCTTCCATAAATGAAAAACCACGCTCCGGGTCATCCAACTGAGGGGAAGAGACACCCAGGTCCAGCAACACGCCGTCCAGGCCTCCTTCTTCGATCCCCCAGTCAAGGATCCATTGATCCAGTTCCGCAAAACTACCCTGGATGAAGGTCACCCGGGCATCCGACCCGAGGCTTTCCTGACCCGCCGCCATCGCCTGCGGGTCCTTATCCAGAGCAAGTAAGCGTCCCTGCTCATTCAGCCTCGCGACAAGCGCGCGGCTGTGTCCACCCCTGCCAAAAGTGCCGTCCACGTAGTAACCGCTTGGATTGGTTACCAGGGCTTCGATGGCCTCGTTCAGCAGCACGGGTATATGCTGCTCAGCGTTCATAGGCCCTCGCCGACACCCCTGAATGTTGTTGTTTCATTGAAACCCGTTCCTGCTCTTACAGCACCAGGTTTCGCATCTCCTCGGAGGCCGTCTCCGCCAGGTTGCGCTCCTCGTCCCGTCGATTCTGGTTGAGGGTGGTCTCATTCCAGATCTCGAACTTGGAACCCATACCGAGCAGCACAATATGCTTTTCCAGTCCCGCGACCGATCGCAGGGTCTGGGGAAGCAGGATCCGTCCGCTACCGTCCGGCTCTACCGGTGTAGCGCTGCCGACGAGTCGACGCTGCAGGCCCCGATGGGCGGGATCGAAGGTGCCGAGTCCGAGGACCTGGTCACGCATGCTTTCCCAGTGTTCCAAAGGCGAAAGCCATAAAGCTCCGGAATCAAAGGCACTGTAGGTGAGCACCAGCTGACCTGCGCATTGCTCGTCAATGAGCCCCCGATAGCGCGTCGGGATAGCGAAACGCCCTTTGGCGTCCAGGTTGATAGCTGTTTCTCCGAAGTACATTTAATTCCGCTTGTTCCCACTTAATGTCACTTTCCGCCACATATTCCCACTAAAATGCACGTTATATAGTTCGCGAATGATTGTCAAGCAGGACAGGAACTTAAAGCGTCCAGGGGTGGTGATTGAGGAGGACTTGGGGAAATGTGCGGGCAATTGGGTTTATTGGCGGAAGAATAGTTCGTTAGTGTTGGGATTGATTGCGGAGAATGGAGGCGTGAACTAGGTGCATGGGGACGGTGAACCCCCGTGAAACCCGCAAGCCTGCAACTTTCGAAACACGCCGTGAATACGTCCCTGTAGGCTCGGGTTCGGCATCCATGCCTCACACGGTTTCGAAAGCTGCAGGCTTACCGTCCCTTGGCAGATTCACCCCCCCTGATGGGGAGGGGGAAGGGAAGAGGCTTGGGGGTCAGAGTCAAGGACCACCATTGCCGGGCAGCAGGTTTGGCGCAGGGATGCGCCAACGGGCGCCGAAGGCGGCCGCGAGCGAAGCAAAACCACGTTTTTGCGTAGCGAGGTTGATCGGCCCATGGATGGGCCGTATCAACCCAACAAGGAGCTTTTTATCTGTGACGCAAGCGTCACAGATAAAAAGCGAGTCGACCGATAAGCCGGGTTCTGTCGTGGGCAATCATTCATCTGGGTTCGCCGTCACCGGCGACCTCAAGCGACCTACCCGAAGGCGCCGCGGGCAGCGGCATGGCCTTCCTATTTGGTCTTGCTCCGGATGGGGTTTACCTAGCCGCAGTATGTTGCCACCTGCGCGGTGCGCTCTTACCGCACCTTTTCACCCTTACCTTCGTGCTTGCGCAGCAAAGGCGGTTTGCTTTCTGTTGCACTTTCCGTAGGCTCGCGCCCCCCAGGCGTTACCTGGCATCCTGCCCTGTGGAGCCCGGACTTTCCTCCCCCACCGGGGTGGGAGCGATTGCCTGGTCGACTCGCCGGGGTATTTTCGCCCATTCGCGCCTGCGGTAACAGCGTTGTGTTTACTGACTGCGGCCTCCAGGGCGGCGTAGAGCTCCCGGCGCGAAACGCCGGTGATGCGCGCGGCGATTCGCGCTGCCTTGCTGGCCGGGCAGCTCGCGCAGCAGCTCACGCGCCAGCGCCAGGGCGTCCGCCAGCCCCGGCTGCGCATCCGGCGCCCCTTCCACCACGACAACGAACTCGCCCTTACGCTGGTCCGGGTCTGCGGCGATACGTTCGATCACCTCCGCCGCGCCGCCGCGGAGCACGGTCTCAAAGCGCTTGGTCAGTTCGCGGCAAACCGCGAGCTGGCGTTCCGGGCCCAGTACCGCGAGCAGATCGGCCAGGCAGGCCTCGATGCGATGGCTGGATTCGAACAGCACCAGGGTGCGTGTCTCATCACGCAAGCGCTCCAAGCGCCTGGCGGCGGGCTGCCGGCCTGGCCGGCAGGAACCCTTCAAAGACGAAGCGGTCCGTGGCCAGGCCGCTGACAGACAGGGCGGCGGTCACCGCGCTGGGCCCGGGCACCGCGCGCACCTCGATACCCGCCTGGGCCGCAGCCCGCACCAGTCGAAAGCCCGGGTCGCTGATCAGCGGAGTGCCCGCGTCAGACACAACGGCAATGGTCGCGCCCTCGCGCAGGCGCTGCAGCAGCGCCGGCAGCATGGCTTCCTCGTTGTGATCATGCATGGCCTGCAGCGTGGCCTTGATACCCAGGTGCTGCAGCAGCTTGCCCGTGTGACGGGTATCTTCGGCCACCACCAGGTCGGCCCCGGCGAGCACGCTCACGGCACGCGGGGAAATATCCTGCAGATTTCCGATCGGCGTTGCGACGACATACAGCAAGGAATGACTCATGGGACCTAGGTTATCATTCAATGCCATGAACACAGCTCCGAATATTCGCCCGAACATGCGCCGCTTTTCATCAACTTTGCGACGCCGGCTTCTGCAGGCTGGCGCCCTGCTGTTCACCGCCGTGCTGCTCGGCGCCTGCGCCAGCGCGCCGCCACCGCCACCGGCTGACCCGCAAGTCGCCGCGGCGCAAGCCGCCGCGGCGCGCGGCGACTTTGAACAGGCGGCCCGGGGCTGGGAGAGCATCGCCATCCACAGCCGGCAGCGACGCCAACCTTGCCTACCTGAATGCCGCTGATAACTGGTGGCTGGCCGGCAAGCCCGCGCAGAGCCAGGCCGCGCTGGACCGGGTATCCGGCAACCGGCTGGGTCGCGAGGACGCCGCCCGCGAGGCCCTGCTGCGCGGGGAACTGGCCCTCGGTTCCCGGGATACTGTGCGTGCCGGGTTCTACCTGGATGCGGCGGAAAACGGGCTGCCGCGCGCCGACCGGCAACGCCTTGCAAGCGCCCGGCAGCTGCTGCAGCAGCTGGAGTCCGATCCCGACGCGGCCCTGCTGGCGGATGTGGCCACGCTGCTGGAGGAAAATGAACCGCTCGACAGCAGCACCCGGCTCGAGGTGTTACAGCTCCTGCAACAGGTGCCGACAGCCCGGTTGGAGCAGGAGGCGCTGCAACCGACGCGCCTGGGCCAGTGGGCCGCGCTGACGATCGACCTTCGCGCCACCCTGGTCGGGCGCCGGGATCTGCTCGAAGCGGCGGCAGAATGGACCACGCTGCACCCGCTGGGACCGGTGGACGAACAAGGCTACCTGGAACTCGCATGGCAATACGGCCAGCGCTTTGCGCCGCCGGGACGCATCGCCGTTCTGTTGCCCACCTCGGGCCCCCTTTCAGCGGCGGGCGCCGCCATCCGGGACGGGATCGTTGCCGGCTGGCTGGATAACCCCGCCCGTTCGGAGCTGGTGTTCATGCCGTTGGGAGAAGACCCGCTTTCCGCCGTATCCGCCTATCGAATGGCCGAAGACGGCGGCTACCAGTGGGTCATCGGACCGCTGCACCGCGAGTCGGTGGACGCGGTGGCGGCCCTGCCGGGCGCATCCCTGCCCGGGTTGCTGCTGAACTGGCCGGAAACCGGTGCAGCGGCCCTGGAGCCGGGCTTACCGCCGGAAACGATTCCCGCGGCAGCGGCCGCCATCGCCCCGGCAGAGCCCGTGGACCTGTTCAGCATTTCGCTGTCCCAGGAAGCGGAAGCAGAGGCGGTGGCGCGCCACATGCTTGCCGAGGGGCACCAGCGAACCATACTGCTGCGTGCGGATAACGCCTGGGCGGAGCGCACGGAAACGGCGTTCGTGGACGAATACCTTGCGGGAGGCGGAGAAATTGTCGCGATTGAGCGGTTCAGCGCCAGCGACGCGGACCACTCGGCAAAACTCACCCGCCTGCTGCAGATCGAGGACGGCCGCGAGCGGCGCAAACGGCTGCAAAGCCTGCTCAACCTGCCGCTGGAATTCGAAGACTCGCGACGCGATGACTTCGGTGCTTTCTTCATGGCCACCGACCCGGCGCTGGGCCGCCAGCTCAAGCCGCAATTGCGGTTCTTTGACGCCGGCAGCAAACCGGTCTTCGCCATGAGCCGCATCTATTCCGGCAAAGTCGACCCGAAAGCCGATATTGATCTCAATGGCATCCAGATTCCCACCACACGCTGGGCCCTGCAGGCCGAAGACGAGAGCGGCCCGCAGCTGGCCAGCCTGAGGGGCGGCACGTTTGGCTCCCTTTACGCCCTGGGGCGTGATGCCTGGAACCTCCTGCCCTGGCTGGACACGATGCAGCAGGACCCGGGCTTTAATTTTCCCGGACTGACAGGCGACCTTTCAATGGGCCAGAACGAGCGGCTGCAGAGGGAGCCGGTCTGGGCCGTGTTCCTGGATGGCCGGCCGGTGGCGCTGCAACCCGCCCGCTGAGCCGGGCGCCCTGACCTTCCTTGAAGCCGAACCGTCGAGGCGAGGCGTGGGAGTGGCTGGCGGAACGCTACCTGCGCGACCGCGGCCTGACAACGCTGGCGAGAAACTTCCATTGCCGGCTCGGTGAAATCGACCTGGTGATGCGCGATGGCGGGATGATCGTGTTCGTGGAAGTTCGTTACCGTCGCCAGAGCCGCTTTGGCTCCGCCATCGAATCGGTCACCCGCACCAAGCAACTGAAAATCTGCCGCGCTGCGGGTATTTTTCTGTCGCGCCGTCCGGCGCTGGCCTCCCGGCCCTGCCGTTTTGATGTCGTTGGCATTAGCGGGTCAGCCGGCGACGCATCTGTCGAATGGATCAGCGGAGCGTTCGAGGGATATTAAGACCGGGGTCAGCTGCCGAGCCAAAGCGACAGCGGCCAGAGAATCAGCAGGGTCAGCAGGCCCGCGGCCACGTCATCGAGCATCACCCCGAGGCCGCCGCCAAAGGCTTTTTCCAGCGGGCGGATCGGCCAGGGCTTGAGAATATCGAAGAAACGAAACACCACGAAGGCGGCCAGCCACCAGGGCCACTGGGCCGGCAGCAGGACAATGGCGAGCCAGTAGCCGACGAATTCATCCCAGACCATGGCGCCGTGATCAGCAACCCCGAGCCGCTTGCCCACGCGGTCACAGACCAGCACACCGAGGGCAAAGGCGACGCCCAGCAAGGCCAGGTGAACCGGCATGGGCGCCTGGGACAGCAGCACGCCGAAGGGGATCGCGGCAAGCGTGCCGAAGGTCCCGGGCGCCCTGGGCGCAAGCCCTGAGCCGAAGCCCAGGGCGATAAACCCGTCCCACTGGCGGGCACTGCGCCACAGCGCTGCGCGCAGCTCATCCATCGGCGTCCGTCTCCGGTTGTGCGGAAAAGTGCTCCCAGCCCGGCGAAGCGGGAACCCATTCATCCTGGTCCGGGGTCAGGCAGGCGACTCCGTCACCGGCCTGCAGACGCCCTACCCGGGTCAGCCGGATTCCAAGGTCCCGGGCAATCTCATCCAGCGCCCCGCAAGCGGATTCCGGCAGGGTGAAGCACAGGCCGTAGTCCTCGCCTCCGGACAGCTGCAGTGTCCAGCGGTCCTCCGGCGGCAGAGACGCCAGGGGCGGCGAGGCAGGCAGGCGCCCGAGCTCAATCGCAGCACCCAGGCCCGAGGCACGCGCCAGGTGGCCAAGGTCAGCGAGCAGTCCATCGGAGAGGTCAATACAGGCCGTGGCAAGGCCGCGCAGACGCCGGCCCAATGCCAGCTGCGGTTCCGGCCGGTCCAGTGCACGCTCCAGCTCCACCGGGCAGGGCTGGCCCGCCAGGCGCCGGCGCAAGGCGAGCGCCGCGTCTCCCAGCGAACCGGATACGTAAACCAGGTCACCGGCCGCCGCACCGTCGCGGCACAGAGACTGCCCCGCCGGCACATCGCCGAGAACTGTCACGGTAACGGACAGGGATCCTGAACAGGTATCGCCACCCACCAGGCTGACGCCGCAGCGGCGCGCCAGTTCAGCAAAGCCCGCAGCGAAGCCGTCAATCCAGCGCTCATCCGCGGCGGGCATGGACAGCGCCAGCAGCGCCCAGCGCGCCCGGGCGCCCATCGCAGCCAGGTCACTGAGGTTGACCGCCAGGGCCTTGTAACCCAGGGACGCCGGATCGGCGCCGGGCAGGAAGTGGACGCCCTCGTTGAGCGTATCGGTAGCCACCAGTAATTCACGGCCGGCATCAGGAAGCAGCACCGCCGCATCGTCGCCGATCGAGCGTTGAACGCCCGCACCCCGGACCGGAATGGCGCGGGCCAGCCGGTCAATCAGGGCGAATTCAGCCACCGCTTCAGCCGTCGGATTGCCTGGCGGCTCCGGGCAGACCGAAAGCGCCGGCAGCCTTGTCGAGAACCGCGTTGACGTAGGAAGGACTCTGCGCAGAGCCGAAACGGTTGGCCAGGTCGACGGTTTCGTCGACCACGACCTGGAAGGGCACTTCCGGCTCAAAGCGGTATTGCCACGTGCCGATCAGCAGGAGCAGGCGCTCCATGGTGTCGAGTTTTCCAAACTCCCGGTCCAGGACCGGACCCAGTTGTTCGCTGAGCGACTCGCGCTCGCTGTCCACCCCGTGCACCAGCGCCTTGAAATAGTCCGTGTCAACGCCGCTGAAGTCCTGCGTGTCAACAAACTGGATGATGATGCCATCGACCGGATCCCCGGTGATTTCACGCTGGTACAGCGCCTGCAGGGCGCGGCGGCGGGCCCGGCGACGCGGCTCCCAGTGCGAATTCCGGTCACTCATCGTTGGCAATCCGGTCTGCAAGATCAATCATGTTCAGCAACCCCAGTGTTACGTCGAAACCCTTGTTGCCCTGGTCCCGCGCCGCCCGTTCCAGGGCCTGTTCTATGGTGTCCGTGGTGAGCACGCCGAACATCACCGGCTTGCCATGGTCCAGGGATACACGCTGCAGCCCCCGGCTGCACTCCCCGGCCACGTAGTCAAAGTGCGGCGTACCGCCACGAATCACCGCCCCAAGGGCGATAACCCCGTCAAAATCACCACGCTCCAGCAGTTGCGCGCAGGCCAGCGGCAACTCATAGGCGCCGGGCACCCAGGCCAGGGTAATGTCCTCATCCGCCACATTATGACGCGTCAGCGCCTCGCGGGCGCCGGCGAGCAGCTCGTCGGTTATGAACCGGTTGAACTGTGCGGCGGCGATCGCGATTTTCACGGGCCGCCGGGGAATGCCGGGTGTTATCTCGTGCATTGGTTCAGCTCCTGGCGTCGTACGCGGCGCCCGGCTCGACGTAGTCAACGACTTCCAGCCCGAAACCCGACAGGCCGGTCAGGCGCGTTGGCGCGCTCAGCAAACGCATACGCCTGATGCCCAGGTCCGCGATGATCTGCGCGCCAATGCCATAAGTTCTCAATTCCCGCGACTGGCGGTTATCACCGGACGGCGTGATGTCCGGCTCCGGTTCGCTCTGGATGCGCCGCAACAGCGCCTCGTCATCATCATGCCCGCCAAGCACCAGCACCAGGCCGGCGCCCCGCGCCTGGATTTCCGCCATGGCCACGCGCAGCGGCAGGCCGAAGTCCTCCCGCTGGATTCCGATCACGTCGCTGAGCGGGTTCTGCACGTGCACCCGCACCAGCGTCGGGTCCTGCGGCTCGCCCTTCATCAGCGCCAGGTGCAGCCGTTGCTCAATCGTATCGCGGTAGGTATGGAGGGTGAACGGGCCAAAGTCGGTGTTTACCTCGTGCTGTGAAACCAGCTGCACCGTGTGCTCATTTTCGAGCCGGTAACGAATCAGGTCGGCGATCGTGCCGAGCTTCAGCCCGTGCTCGCGCGCGAACACTTCCAGCTCCGGCCGGCGGGCCATGGTGCCATCCTCGTTGAGGATCTCGACCAGCACGGCCGATGGATCCAGGCCGGCGATCTTGACCAGGTCAACGCTGGCCTCGGTGTGGCCGGCGCGGGACAGCACCCCGCCCGGGTTGGCCTTGAGCGGAAAAATGTGCCCCGGCAGGGAAATGTCCGCCGGGCCGGCATCCGGGGCCACCGCTGTGCGCACCGTGTGGGCCCGGTCATGGGCGGAAATTCCGGTGGTGATGCCCTCGGCCGCCTCGATGGAAATGGTGAAATTGGTCGCGAACCGCGCGTCGTTCCTGTCCACCATCAGGGGCAGGGCCAGCTGCTCGCAGCGCGCCTGGGTCAGCGGCAGACAGATCAGTCCGCGGCCATAGCGCGCCATGAAGTTGATGTCCTCGGGCCGCACCTTGCTCGCCGCCATGACCAGGTCACCCTCGTTTTCCCGGTCCTCATCATCCATGAGGATGACCATGCGACCCGCCTGGATGTCTTCCACCAGTTCGGGGATGGTGTTGAGCTTCATTGCGATTCCTCGTCAGCGGTGATCAAACGTTCCACGTACCGCGCGATCATGTCGACCTCGATGTTTACCGCGCTGCCGGCCACCAGCCCGCCCAGGGTGGTCACTTCCAGCGTATGGGGAATGATACACACCTCGAAGCGGGCGCCGTCGACCGCGTTGACCGTCAGCGAGACGCCATTGATGCACACCGACCCCTTGGCGGCAATGTAGCGCTTCAGGTCTTCGGGCACCTCGAAGTGCCAGCGTTCGGCGCGTCCGTCGGGAACCCGGGACAGCAGGACCCCGCGCCCGTCCACGTGCCCGCTGACCAGGTGCCCACCGAGCCGGTCTGCAGCGCGCAGCGCCGGCTCAAGATTGACCCCGTCGCCGACCGCAAGCGCCCCAAGCGTCGTCCTGGCCAGGGTTTCGACGGAAACGTCGGCGCTGAAGCGCCCCATGCCGCCGGTTGGCGCATGGATGTCCAGCATGGTCAGGCAGGCGCCGGAGACGCACATGCTGTCGCCCTCGGCCGCGTCGTCCAGCGCCGCCGCCTCCACCTCGAAGGTCATGCGCCGGTCCTTGTCCGAGGGCTCAGTGGCCAGCAGGCGGCCGCGGTATGTGACGATTCCGGTAAACATCAGTCCCCGCGATATTGCGGTCTGCAGCCGCATTCTCAAGTCTTCACCGACGCTGACCCGCTCCAGCAGGGTCATCAGCGGCCGGTCTTCCATGCGTTCCAGTGCGCCCAGGCACAGGGACGGCCTTCCCGCCTCACCCAGCAGACAGGGCGCCTGGTAAATCAACAACTCGTCCACCAGCTGTTCCTGCAGCAGGGCGCCGCACAGTGTCGCGCCCGCCTCCACGTGGACCTCGTTGATTTCCCGCTCAGCCAGGGCCCGCAGCAGGGCCTGCAGCGGGACGCGCCCGCCGCGGGGTGGCAGGGGCAGTGTTTCGGCGGCAAGGCGCAATGCTTCCGGGACCGGCAGGTCATCCCGCCCGGCCACGAGCACCGGGCCATCAAGCTGCAGGGTCCGGGCGCCGGGCGGCGTTCGCCAGCGGCTGTCCGCGATAACCCGCAGGGGCTGGCGCTCCACGCCGTCAAGACGCAGGTTCAGCGACGGGTCATCCGCCAGCACCGTCCCCACGCCGGTGAGGATGGCGTCCGCTTGCGCGCGCCACCGTTGCACATCCTGCCGGGCAGCGGCGCCGGTAATCCAGTGGCTCTCGCCGTTGGCCAGGGCCGTGCGACCGTCCAGGCTCTGCGCCAGCTTGACCCGCACCCAGGGTCGTCCGCGCTCCATGCGGGACAGAAAGCCGGGATTCAGTTCCCGCGACTGTGCTTCCATCAGGCCGCTGCGACAGGCAATGCCGGCCGCTTCCAGCTGCGCGATGCCGGAGCCGTCCACCGCCGGATTCGGATCGCGCAGCGCGACGATCACCTCGACCACGCCCGCGGCGATCAGCGCATCCGAGCAGGGTCCGGTCCGGCCCTGGTGGGCGCAGGGCTCCAGGGTGACATAGGCGGTGGCGCCGTGCGCCGCAGCCCCTGCATCACTGATGGCCCGGGGTTCGGCATGCGCCTCACCGGCGCGTTCATGCCAGCCGCGGCCGACGATTTGACCTGCTTTGGCCAGCACGCAACCGACGCGCGGGTTGGGCATGGTGGTGTAGAGGCCACGCCGGGCCAGGGCGATGGCTTCCGCCATGCACCGGTGGTCGAAGGCGCTGAAGCTCACGGTTTCCGGTGTTTCCGGCGTTGCGGGTCCAGCAGGGAAATCTGGCGTTGATCGAGAGCGCCGGCGCCGTCCTGCTCCAGTCCTTCGATCAGGTCGCGGAAGGCCTGGATGTCTTCAAAGCGGCGGTAGACGGAGGCGAAACGCACATAGGCCACCTGGTCGAGCTCCTGGAGTTCACGCATCACCCACTCGCCGAGCAGGCTGCTGGGTATCTCGGCGTCCTCAACACCGCTGATTTCCTTGAGCAGGCGGCGAATGGACCGCTCCACTTCGCGGGTTTCCACCGGCCGCTTTTCAAGGGCGCGGAGCATGCCCTCGCGCAGCTTGGTTTCGGAAAAAGCCTCCCGGGCGCCGTCCGACTTGATGATTCGCGGCGACTTGAGCTCGGGCGCTTCAAAGGTATTGAAACGGTTATTGCACTTCATGCACTCGCGCCGGCGCCGGATCTGCATGCCGTCGCGCGTGAGACGCGAGTCCACGACCCGCGTGTCATCGTGATTACAGAGCGGACACCACATGCGGCTCGCGCCCCTCCTCGCTCGTCATATAGACCGGGAAGCGCCGGCACAGCTCGGTGGCCGCCGCCTTGACGCGCTGCTCGACGGCCTGGTCACCGATGTTGTCCAGCAGGTCCGCCATCAGCGATCGCGAGCGTTACGCACTCGGCCACACCGAACCCCCGCGTGGTTACCGCCGGCGTTCCGATACGCAGGCCGCTGGTGACAAAAGGCGAGCGGGGCTCACCGGGCACCGTGTTCTTGTTCACCGTGATATTGGCCCGGCCCAGCGCCTCTTCCGCGTCCTTGCCGGTGAAATCACGGCCGATCAGGTCCACCAGGAACAGGTGGTTGTCCGTGCCGCCGGAAACAATCTTGTAGCCGCGCTCTGTCAGCGTATCGGCCATGGCCCGGGCATTGTCGACCACCGCCTGCTGGTAGTCCTTGAAGGCCGGGTCCAGCGCCTCGAGAAAGGCCACGGCCTTGGCCGCGATCACGTGCATCAGCGGTCCGCCCTGGGTTCCCGGGAACACCAGCGAGTTGAGCTTCTTCTGAATCGCCTCGTCCTCGCCCGCCAGGATGATTCCCCCGCGGGGTCCGCGCAGCGTTTTATGCGTGGTAGAGGTCACCACGTGGGCGTGGGGCACCGGGCTGGGATAAATGCCGGCCGCGACCAGTCCCGCCACGTGGGCCATGTCCACCATGAAGTAGGCGCCAACGGAATCGGCAATCTCGCGCATGCGCGCCCAGTCCATGAAGCGCGAATAGGCAGAAAACCCGCCAATCAGCAGTTTCGGACGGTGTTCCTCCGCCAGCCGCTGGATTTCGTCGTAATCGATCAGCGCCGTCTCCGGATCAAGACCGTATTGCACCGCGTTGAACACCTTGCCGGAGAAGTTGACGCTGGCGCCGTGGGTCAGGTGTCCGCCGTGCTCCAGGCTCATGCCCAGGATCGTATCGCCCGGCTTGAGCAGCGCGAAATAAACCGCCGCATTGGCCTGCGAGCCGGAATGCGGCTGAACATTCGCATAGGCTGCACCAAACAGTTCCTTGACCCGCTCCCGGGCCAGATCCTCGGCGATATCCACGTATTCACAGCCGCCGTAATAGCGCCGGCCGGGATAGCCTTCCGCGTACTTGTTGGTCAGCACCGAACCCTGCGCTTCCATGACCCGCGGGCTCGCGTAGTTTTCCGAGGCGATCAGCTCGATATGATCTTCCTGGCGCTGACGCTCCCTGGCGATGGCGCTGGCGAGTTCCGGGTCAAAACCTTCAATCGTTAAGCTGCTGTCGAACATGCGGGACGGGTCCTCCGGGGCGGGTTTGGGGCGGGCGGGGCGAAGCCATTAAAGCCCCGCATTCTAGCATTAAACCCCCCGGGAAAGCCGCTGCAGACGTGCCGGCTCCGGTTTGGCGAAGTCCCGCGCGGCGGGTGAAAAGCGCCGTGGAGACAGTTTGAGCGCCGCGCGGACCGCCTGGTCGTCGAACACCAGGTTGAGCGCCTGGCGGCGCACCATCTCGCCGTTGGCGCCGGGCAACAGGCCGAGGCGCGAGGCCATGTCCAGGGCCGGGGCCAGAATCCGCGGGCTGACCGCCAGAATCCGGGGCGGCCGGTCCAGCGCCTGGAAGACCCGGCGCACCATGGCGCGGTAGTCCAGGGCCTCGCCGCCGCACAGGGGCCCGGTGAGCGCAGCGCCCTGCGCCCTGTCCTGCATCCCGCCCAGGCCGGCAAGCAGCGCCTGCGCCAGGTCATCGACATGCAGGGGCTGACGCAGACCACCGGCGCGGGTAGAGACGGGGATAAAGCCGAATCGCCGGATCAGTGCCGCCAGCGTGCTGATGTTGCGGTCCATGCCGCAGCCGTAAAGCAGCGTAGGACGCAGCATCAGCATGCTGAGGCCGCGTTTGGTCGCCAGGTCCCGGAAACCCTTTTCCGCCTTCAGCAGGGCACGGATTACTTCCCGTTCCGCGGGGTTCGGTGACCCCGCCTTGCTCAGAACACTGCTGCTCGATGTCAGGGACACAACCTGCAGTGAAGGCAGGAGCCGGGCATAGTCCAGCGCCAGCGGCAGCGGTCCGGCGGAAACCAGGTGGGTGATGCCGGCCCCGGACAGGACAGCGTGCCCCGGCCCGATCCAGCTCACCGCCTGAAAATCAGGAAACCCTTCGGGCTGCCCGCTCCGGCTCAGGGCCTGGACCCTGGCCCCGGCCGCCACCAGCCGGGGCAACAGAAACCAGCCGACCTGGCTGGTGGCGCCGATGACCAGCACCTCCGCGCCCGCCAGGCCTGAGCCGTCCGAACGCGCTCATCGGCGCAGGGCCACCAGGGGCCAGGTGAGCGCCCAGCGCAGCCAGATGCCCAACCGCACCAGCGCGACCACCGGCCAGGCATAGCGGCTGGCGAGGTGCCGGTTGAAAAAGCGCGCCATGCCGCGGTGCTTCTGCCGGTGCACCCAGAGCGGTCGCGTGGCGCTGGAAACCCCCTGCGCATGAACCGCACGCGCGGCGGGCACAAACAGCACCCCGTGGCCGGCGAGCCGCAGCCGGTACATCAGGTCCAGGTCCTCGCAATGCAGCGCGTAGCCCTCGTCAAAACCGCCAAGCGCTTTGAGCACGCGCGTACGCAGCAGCATGCAGGCGCCGGAGGTGGCCTCCGCCGGGACGGTGGCAGTCGTGGTGGCGGAAACGCCGGGTACCGTGACCCCTGACAGCGCCGGGTAGCGACCGCCCAGGCGGGCCAGGCCGCTGAAGGTCATCAGGGCACGCCAGGGCGTTGGAAAATGGCGATTCGCAGCCGCTTCCACCTGGCCCGTGCTGTCCAGGACCAGCGGCCCGGCCATCGCCGCGGTCTCATCTGCATCCAGGGCGGCGACGAGCGGCGCCATGGCGCCCGCCTCCAGGCGGCAATCCGGGTTGATGATCAGCAGGTAGCGGGTGTCGATGGCGGGCAGGTCCGCGTTAATCGCGGGTCCGAAACCCCGGTTTTCCCCGTTGGCGACCATGTGCACGCCGGGAGCCCCGGCGTAGCGCGCGCGGAGGGCGTCGAAACTTCCGTCGGAGCTCGCATTGTCGACCACGCGGATAATTTCGATACCGTTGTCCAGCAGGGACTGAACGCAGTCACACAGCAGGGGACCGGCGTTGTAGTTGATCACCAGGGCCGTGGCGTCCATCCGCTGGTAACGCGCTAGCGGCGGCCGAAAAGGCGATCAATCCAGGAACCGCTGCGCCGCCCGGCTTCAGCCAGCGCCTCGCGCAACCGTGCAATCTCCCGGTCCCGTTCCTCGATGATGCCGCCGGCGGCCATGTTGCGACGAATTTCGCCGTGGTAATGGGTATAAACCGATTCTTCCGGATCGTCGAACAACCACAGGTCCGAATCCAGGCGGGGCAGGAACTCTGCGTCGGCCGCGCACAGGGCGATAAAGTACATCGCGTCGCGCTCCACTTTCCCGCTTTTCTGCAGGACGCCCCCGGCGCTGTGCTGCAGGGACAGGCGGCGCGCGGACTCCAGGCTCCAGATCGCCGAGTGGAACAGCAGCTTTTGGCCAAACAGGCGAAACGCGGGAAAGTGTCGCCCAAGCAGGGCCTCCAGCTCGTCGCGGTACAACTCCCGGACATGGAAGGCGTTATCGTTACCGTGCTTGTCCGTGTAGACGGCCTTGTCCGGCGAGGAGATCACGGCGAACCCCGTCGGTTTCAGCACCCGCCGGAACTCGCCCAGCATCTCGTCCTGCGGTTCGAGGTGCTCCAGCGTTTCAAAGGAAACCACCCGGTCAAAACTGTCGTCTTCGAACGGCAAGCGGGTGCAATCGGCTTGCTGGAAATCCAGGTTTGCGACCGCCCCGTAGCGCTCGCGGGCATGCTGCACCGCCGCCCCGGAGACATCCACACCGCTCACACTGGCGGCCCGCTGGGCCAGCATGGCGGAGCCGTAACCTTCTCCGCAGGCCGCATCGAGGACACGCTGACCGGCACAGAGCTCCGCCGCAAAGGCGTAGCGGTGCACGTGCTCGTACCATATTTCACGAACGCATTCGGGTGTGAAGCGCTCGCCGGTAAACTCCAACTCTTCAGTCACGACTCGGTTCCGGACTTCGATGCGGCAATTTTACCCGATTGAAATGCCGCGACGATGTCCCGGCGCTGGTCGGCAAGCGGGTCACGGCGAATCCACCCGGCAACGATGTCCGCATAATCCGGGTGCTTGCGCAACAGGCGTGACATGGTTTCGGCACCCGGCCTGAGCCCGAGCGGCGCGAAGGACTGGCCGCCCCGGTGGACCACGTAGGCATCCTCGCACAGCACGTTGCGCCAACCCGCCACGGCGGCCCGCCGGCAGAAATCATTCTCCTCGCCATAGCCGCGACCAAAGGCTTCCTCGTCAAAGAACCCGAGCGAGTCGATGGCCGCGCGCGAAACCGCCATGCAAAAGCCGACAGCGGTTGGCAGATCAGGGTACCGGCCCCTGGCGCAGGAACGCACGGCGGCCGCCCAGCGCGCGGGATCATCCGGCGCCGGATTATTGACGCAAAATTCCGGCAAGGAAACGATCTCCGCGTTATTGCTCCACGGCGTTGCGGTCGCAATGCACGGGTCACTCGCCAGGCAACGCTCAAGCGACTCCAGCCAGCCATCACTGACCACCGTGTCAGAGTTCAGCAATACGATATCGCCCCGGGTTTCACTGACACCAAGATTTGCGGCGTGGACAAAGCCGCGGTTTACTGGAAGCTCGATCAGCCGCGCATGGGGCCGGCCGGCAACCCAGGAGCGCAACAGCGGGGCAACGCGGTCGTCATCGGAGGCATCATCCACCACGAGCACGGGCGTACCCGGGGCGTGCCGGTCAAGGGACGCCAGGCACGGGCCCAGCACATCATGGGCATTGAACACGGGCACGATAATGGTGATCGAACCCACGGTCTGCACCGCTTCACTCACTGAACTGTCATCCTTTCTCCCGGTGAACGCCTCCGGCGCGACCAGCTTATAGCATAATGCCCTGCACACCACCGCCCCGAGCCATCGCGTGACACTGATGACGGAACCAACGCTGCAGCCACCGGGCTTTCTTATTATCGGCGCCCAGAAATGCGGCACGAGCTGGCTGCACACAGCAATTATCAAGCCAGCCGGGCCTCTACCTGCCAGCGCAGAAAGAGCTGGAGTTCTTTTCCTACGCGCCGCACCTTGAAGACCCCGGTATTGAACGGTACCGGGAGCATTTCGCAGACGCTGGACCGCGCCTCGCCGGCGAGGCCACCCCCAGCTATTTCTGGAGTTGGAGTGAGTCCCCCTGGTGCCGGATGCCGACGGGTTTCCAGCGGGATATCCCTGGCGTTGTGCGCGAGCTGCTTGGTCCCGAGTTACGCCTGATCCTGTGCCTGCGCGACCCGGTGGAGCGGGCGGTGTCCGCCTGGGGGCACTACCTGGCGCACGGCGAACTCGACCCTGCCCTGCCTTTCCGGGAAGCCTGCCGCTATGGCGGCATTGTTGACATGGGCTTTTACGCGCGCCACCTGTCCCGCTGGCTGGAGGTCTATCCCGCCAAGCGGATTTTGATTCTTCGTTTGCAGGAAGACATTATCGATGCACCGGAAGAGGCGCTGCGGCGAACTACCGGTTTCCTTGGCGTTGACTATATTTCGCCTGATAGCGAATTAGTTAGGACAACGGTTTTTCCCGGTCCTGAAAAGACCGGCGAGGCATCCGGCATTACGATTCAGCTGCCCGCAACGGACCGCGCGGTGCATGTGTCCCGCGAAGATCTGGACTGGCTGGCCGGGCTTTATCGACCGGATCAGCAGGCCCTGGCCCAGATCGCGCCCGGGACCTACGCCTATTGCGCCTGAGACTCCCGGGACTGCTCCAGCAGCTCGAGCAAATCAGCGGTACTGCCCCAGTCTTCACCACAGACAAAGCGCGGCAGGCACCAGCGGTTGTCCCCGCGGTACACCGCCGCAGGACGGGTGGTAAAGGCTGCAAGGTAGCCATGCCCGTCACGCTGATCCGGGAGATATTGCGAAACCAGGTAGTCGCTGTACTGCCCCCAGGGAAAGGCGAAATAGCGCGGGCGCCGGCCGGCGATCCGCTCGATGGTATCCGCAGAACGTTGCAACTGGCTATCGCAGTCAGCCCGGCTGTTGATGTGTCGAAAATCACCCGCCAGCCCGTCGGCCTGGGCGACGCGATCAAGCACCGGGTGGAGGTGGTCCCAACCGTGGGACTCGATCCGCAACAGGCCCGATTCATTGGCCGCCGGCCACCAGTCGTCGTTCCACCAGCCGCGCCCGACCAGGCAGTGCTGATCCAGCTGCGCTCTCGCGGTGGCCGAGGCGATCACGAAACTGGCAGCCTGCACCGACTCGCCGGTGGCTTCGCGGTGATCCACCAGCACATTGAACAGGCTGCGCTGAATACCCCAGACCGGGTGGTCCAGGTCATGGAAGTCAAAGTCCGAGCCATCGTCAAAGGTCACCGCGTAGCAGCGCTGCGCTCCGGGAAGCGCCTGCTTCCCTTCATGCCAGCACAGCAGCTGATCCAGGCCGATGGCCCGCCAGCCTGCCGCGTGCAATGCCTGCAGGTCTTCGCGCAAAGCCACGTGATCGTTGCCCGCATAGGTATTGCTGCTGACATTATTCGCGTGATAGGTCAGTACGGGTACGCCAGGACTTGAGCTATTCATGGTGTATGCCGGGCCGGACTAAAGCCACCGGTGTTGCAGGCGGACCAGCCCGATTTCCCGCGTCTCACCGGTGACGCGGAAATTTCGTTCCTGGGTATCGCAAACACGCATGCCTTCCGGGTCCATGGCGTGACCCCGCAGCTCGTAATGACCCGGTAGCAGGCTGAGCTCAGGGAAACACACCGACATCTCGAACACCTGGTCGGAGCCGTTAACCGGGGTTAAGACCTCCGCCTGGCCCTCGCTGGACAGGCCGTAGACCGGCGTGCCATCCAGGCGGACCAGGCCCAGCATGCCGACCGGCGCCCGGCCATCCGGCGAACGGAGTCGCAGGCGCACAACCAGGTCTGAACCCATGGGCAGCTCCGCTATTTCATTGCCGGATGTATCCGTGAGTTGAAGTTCCTGGACGGTGTAATGTCCGCGGGCTCCGCGTTCTTCACTGCGGTTAAGTTCCTCTTTGCGGTTGCGCCGCTCGTGCCAGGCCAGGTAATCGCGGGTCACGCGCTGCGCTTCGCCATAGCCCTCGACGCGCCCGTCGCGCAGCCACAGGGCGTGACGACACAGTTTCTGCACCAGGTACATGCTGTGCGATACGAGCATGAGCGTGCCGCCGTCAGAAAGGAAGTCATCGATCCAGCGGATACACTTTTTCTGGAAGGACTCATCCCCGACCGCCAGCACTTCATCGGTGATGAGCAATTCGGGGCGGGAAGCCGCGACAACCGCAAAGCCCAGGCGCACCACCATTCCGGAAGAATAGTGCTTCACCGGTTCGTGGACGTACTGGCCAATATCGGCAAAGGCCAGGATATCGTCGATGCGCTCGTCCAGTTCGCGGTCGCTCATCCCCAGGATGGCCGCTTTCATGCGGATATTGCTCATGCCACTGAAGTCGGGCTGAAATCCCGCACCCAGTTCGAGCAGCGCCGCCATGCGCGCCGAGGTTTGCACGCTACCCCGCGTCGGTTCGATAACACCGGTCAGGACTTTGAGCAGGGTCGACTTTCCCGCCCCATTCTCTCCAATGATGCCCAGGGACTGGCCTGCGCGAACCTCGAGGCTAACGTCGGACAGCACCTCCACCCCCTGTGAAGGCTCCCGGCCCATGAGCAGGGCGCCAAAGGCCTGCAGCCGCTCCCGCGGGCGGTGAACGCGCGGATACACCTTGCTCACGTTCTCGAGCTTGACCAGCGGCTGACTCACAGGAAATCCTCGAAGTGGCCACTGAATTTCCGGAACCACGCGAGGCTAAGCGCGAACAGCAGGGGCACCAGCAAGAAGGCGATCAGCGTCCCGGTATTCAGTACCAGGGCGCCATACAGCAGGCTTTCGCGCAACTGCACGATGAACCAGGTCATCGGGTTAAACGCCATGACCCGGGCCAGTCCGGGGGGCAACATGGCGATGCTGTACAGGATCGGCGTGGTAAAAAACCAGAAGGTCATGAGCGGCGGAAGAATCTGCGCAACATCACGGACAAATACCTGCAGGGAGGCCGCAAAAAGAGACAGGGCACAGGCAAACAGCCAGAGCAAAACGAGTAGCAGCAGCACGTAAGGCATCAGCAGCCAATGCAGCGTTGTACCCGTCACCTGGAGCACCAGGAGAACCGCGAAAAAGCCGACACCGTGCATAACGAAAGTGGCGGTTACCGTGGCCAGCGGCAGCAGTTCATTGGCAAAAGCGACCTTTGAGACCAGCGCCGAGTTGTTGCTGATGGCGCCGCTGGCCTTGAGGATCGATTCGGAAAAAGCGGTCCAGGGCCAGAACGCGACTGCCAGGTAAGGCACAAAGCCCACGTCCCCGGCATCGGTTACGCGCGCCTTGAATATTTGTGTAAAAACAAAGGAATAGACGCTGAGCAACAGCAGAGGCTGCAGCACCAGCCAGGCAAAACCGGTAACGTTTTCCAGGTAGTCCTGTCGAATCTGGCGAAGCACCAGCTGCCTGAAAAACCCAAAATCAAGACCCCTTGTGGGTTTTCCCGCCATTGGTTTTGCTCAGCCTTTATTCAACATCCAGCCCGGATTTTACTACTGGCTGGCCGCTTCTTCGTTATATTTGGCCAGCACTTCCGGTCCAAACAGCAGTTCAATGGTTCTTTCGACAGACTCGCGGGTGACCTCGGTTTCTGGTTCATAAAGCTGGGTCAGGTAGAGATTCCGTTCCCGTTCAATGTGCTTTTCACGCTCTTGTTTCTCGAGCGCCGGCTGCATTTCTTCGAACGTAATCTGCCGGGCGGGCGTAACTCCGTCCTTGCGAATAATGTGGTAGCCGAACTGGCTGAGCACCGGCCCGGATATCTCGCCAACTTCCAGGCTGAAGGACGCTTCCTCGAACTCCGGCACCATATCGCCTTTCTTGACGTTGGTGAACGAGCCCTTGTTGTTGGCTTTGCTGGTATCTTCCGAATACTCAATGACCAGCCCATCAAATAATTCAGGATCCTCGGCAAGCTGCGCCTCGATTTCAAGCGCTAGCGCCAGGGCTTCTTCCTGTGAGCGTTGGTCAGTCTTGATCAGGATATGGCTGACGTCCACGGTCGCCTGGGTCATGTACTGATCCTGGTTGATCAGGTACTGCTCGCGGGCCATGGCGACGTAGTCTGCCGGTTCCACCGAAACAAGGTAGTTCTCCATCCAGGCCTTGGCAAGTTCCTCCGTGGCAGCCAATTCCATTCTCGCGACAATGTCGGGCTCCTGATCGAAACCTGCTTCCCGGGCGTCGTAGGCCAACTGCATGACCACGAGCAGCCGGTCCAGTAAGCCTTGCATTCTTTCGCGGTCACGAACGAATGTAAATTGGTCCTTCTCCGGGATCCGGTTCACACGGGCTTCAAAAATTTCGTGTGTCACCTCGCCATTACCCCGGGCCGCGAGAATATCGTCGTTATCGCGGACCTGCGAATTGGCGGTTCCTGCGACCAGGGTGGCAAGCAAAATCAACACTAGGCTTCTGGACAGAATCATTTTTTGCACCTAAAAAATTGGGGGCATCGACCATCGATGCCCCCAAGTTACAGACAGCTTAACTTATTTCAAGTTCTGCTCAGTTCGTCGCCGCAGCGCCTCCGTTGATGTAGAAGCGGCAGCTGGAGCTACCACAGAACGTGGAACTTGAAGACTGATTGGCAACATCGACGTAGGTAATGTTGACGTAATACGTCGTGTTGTTATCAAGTTGACAAGCCCTGGAACCGTCCGTGGACCAGAACAGGGACTGGCCGTTGGCCTGGCGCTGGAAACAGGCCGCCGGCACCGCTTCTACAAACACACCCGGGCACTTGGATATTGCAACATTTCTGTTGCCATCAGATAACTGGATGGTTTTCACCAGGCCGAACCCGTTGAAATTGGCGGTATTAAATTCAATCGCCAGATAATCAAAACGGCCGATGCGGTCATCTTTCTGCACCACGTCCTGAGATGGCCAGGTTTGACCACCCCAGTAATCCGACCAGCTCACCACTTCGCCCGAAGAGGTTTCCGGGGCAGGACAGTTGGTCGGGTTGGGATCAACAAAAACTTCGTTAACCGTAACATTCACCGCACGTGCCACAGGATTGAGTCCGGCTCCAGTACAAGTCAGCTGGAACGCAGGTGGATTCAGTGTGTCCATGGTGATAATTGCGGAACCACTCAATGCAACCGAACCCAAAGCTGCCCAGGCGGCATTACCACCAGAGGTTGTACAGGTGCTGGCATTGCTGGACGTCCAGCTAAAGGTCACCGAAGCTCCCTCGTTGACGGTAGTCGGGTTTCCGGAAAACGTCAGGGTAATCGGGTCCGGATCCGGAACGACATCCGAGGGCAACAGAGTCCAGTTGCCATCAGTAGTGTTGATGGTAATTTCAAGGTTTCCGTTAACAACATTTACATTGTAGTTGCTGACGTTCTCCAGGCCCAGGACATAGCCATCTACAACAATGTCCGCAGCCGCGGAAGCGCTTATGCCCGCAGCAATCAGACACACTCCAATTCTTGATAAAACTCGCATTTGTGATCTCTCCTTAATCCGCCCCAATGGGTTGGCGTGCCTGTTTGTTTTAATTTCCTTAGGCTTAACCAAATTTTCCGTTAAATAATATGCTGTGTCTCATAAGAAGAGAGGGCCGAATCCGGCCCTCTCTACCTCTTACTAAGCGTCGGTAATTCCTCGGCTCACTTACGCGCTATGACAGCGAGTTAGGGAGTGGGAGTGACCACAGTGGTCGATTCCTTACGCGTGCCTTTGTGGCTGAAGATGCCACCGTAGAACGCCTGGATACCCGGCTGAGCGTTCTTGTTCTCGTACTTGGAAGCTGCAAATCCGACGACCGGCAGACCTTCAAGGTTGCCATCGGCCGGGCCACCCAGAGGCGTACGATCTTCATCGCCTGTGGCGGTTGCGTAGTTGTCCAGTTCGAGAATCGCCCAACCGTTCTGGAAACCGGCCGGCAGTTCAAACGTGGTGTAGTTCAGAGCACCCAGGATCGGGGTGTTCGTCGCATCTTCATCAGCCATTCCGTCAGCAACGAACTGGATCACGTTCGTTTCGTAGCAAAGCTCGAAAGGAATGAACGGGCTCGGCGGAGCATCCGGCGGCGGCGGAGAAACGATCGGTCCTTCACCCGGACGACCCGGGACGATTGACGTACGCTCTTCACGGTCGTAGACGTTGGTCAGCAGAACCGGCTCACATGCGGTGCCTTCGGTCTCGCTCCAGGTCGTCGTGAACGGCGCGATCGGTGTACTGCTACCGGAGTCTTCTTCAAACACGTAGAAGCTCTTGGTCGGGAACGTGATGATCCACTCGGTTTCGCCGTTGATGTCGGACTCGATGCTGTACTCGTTCATCAACTGGTCGTGCATGAACACGTAAGAGATCGCATCAACACCGCGCGAGAACGTGGTTGACGGCAGCGTCGTGCCATCGTCCAGGAACACGGTAGCGGTCAGCACGTTACCTGAGTTCAGGCCGGGCTCGACACTACCTGGGACAGCGTGAAGCTGGTAGATACCCGGGATTACAGCGGTATCGTCCTGGTAGTTGTTGATGGCCGTGGCGTCGTAGGAGAACATGTAGCCGTTCGCCACGTTGATGATGCCAGCGCCACCGAACAGGCCGCCAGACGGAGGCTCGATGTCGACCGTGGCGTCTTCCAGCCAGTAGCCGTTCGGAACCGGAACACCGCCCGGACCCGTGCCGCCTTCGGTCCAGGCTTCAACGAGCTGATCGCAGTCAGCCGGCAGGCCGGAAGCACCGTGGGTAGCTGCGTCAGCTGAATCGCCAACCAGGGTACCCATTTCGATCATTTCGAAGTGACCTTCTGCGGTACGGTCAATGTCGTCACCGCCGCCATCGTTCCAGCTTGTAGGGCAGGAAGGTCTGCAGACCCGGGCCCGTGCTGGCTGATGCAAACAGGTACGGAACCGTGCAGGAAGAGTCGTTGGTCAGCAGGTGCGGAACACCGCACTGGCCGCCGCCGGCGCCTTCGATGGGATTGCCATCGTTGTCCACCGTATCGGTCGTGATGTCGCAGTTTACGTCAACCACGCCACCGTCAAGCAGGGCAGCGGTCCAGACGTCGTATGCAGACATGTAGAGGTTAAAGTCAAGCACTTCGCGGGTGTTCTTGCCTTCCAGGAAGCGAACCTTGACTGCTTTAGCGTTATCCGTCGTGTTGACCACGGAAACCAGGGTTTGGTTGCCGGCACGCGTGGTGTAGTACGGATAGATAAGGACCTGGCCGAGGCCGTCCGGGTTGATGTTGACTGCCTGCGCGGTTGCAGCAATACCTGCGGCACCCGCCAGACCGGCGATTACCGCCGAAGTCAAATTTTTTCTGTTCATTACAACACTCCTATTGTGTACACAGGGCTAGCTTACAAAATCGTGCAAACCCGCATCGCACGGTCTTTACAGGCCGTTAGGGCGCAGTACGGGCGCACAATTGGTAAAGGATAGTACTGGAAAACCTGCCGGGGAGCAACGTTTTCATGGTCAGCTTGACGGGACGTAAAACCACGTTCCCCCGGATTTGATCCAGTTTTCGGTCATCACGGACTTGGTTTTAAAGCGGTTCGCACCCGGCACAGCGCCGTAAACCACAATATCCAGTGATATTTTGAGCTTGCAGCTGTTTTCTGAGCAATCACTTGCAACGACTTTCGCGTCCTCCCAGCTCATTGGCTGGGCGAGCACTTTGCGCTGGTATTCGTTAAGGCTGACGCTGGAGCGGTAGCCCGGGCTGAGGTATTCGTAGGCTTCGCTGTACTCGCCTTTCATGTACAGGGCCAGCCGCTCCTGCGCGCGCTGGGTAACGGATTCTTCCGGAGTCTTGGCCATGGAGGCGCAACCGGCCAACAGGGCCATGGTCAACAGGGTAAGGCCACGGGCCATTGCGGCCAGCGCTGTGCGCTGATGGTTTTTAATCATTTTCATTAGTCCTGAGTGCTGTCCTGGCTGCTGTCCTGCTTGTCGTCCAGCAGGGTCCGGATCTTGATCGGCTGCACCTTGATGAATTCATCCGAGAGGTCCTCGCTCACCGCCTCGAGGTCAGCGAAATTATCAATCACCGTCGGCGTAATCATGACAATCGTCTCGGTGCGGACCTTGGAACTGGTACGTGACCCGAACAGGGCCCCGATTCCCGGGATACGGTTGAGGTAGGGCACACCGCTGCGGCCCTCCGTCTCGGTCTCCTGGATGAGGCCGCCCAGAAACACCGTGGAGCCGGATTGTACGGCAACTTTGCTCGTCACGTTGCGGTTGCTGATGGGCGGGTTAGCGCCCGGCACCGCCGGGGTTCCCGGGTTGCTGACTTCCTGGTCGATGTCCAGGTACACCAGGCCGCCCGGATTGATCCTTGGCGTCACCGTGAGCGTCACACCGGTGGACACATACTGCGCACTGGAAATCAGGTTGTCGTTGCCGCCGGTCACGATACTGGTGGACTGAACCGGCACCTGCGTTCCCACGGTAATGGTGGCCGCCTCGTTGTTACGTACCACCAGCGACGGGGCCGCCAGGGCGCGCACGTCGGTAACCGAATCCAGGGCCTGGATGGTCGCAGCCACGAAGGTTCGCCCACCAAAAAAGAAATCGCTCAGGCCGGCAGTGATACTGTTGGAATTGGTCTGGATCTGGTCAATCACCTGCCCCGAATCGGAGAAAAAACCGTCCGGAACCGAAGGCGGCTGATAATTCGAGAGAAACCAGTTCACACCGAACTCCAGGCTATTATTCAGGTCCACGGCCATGACCTGCGACTCAATCAGGACCTGCAGCGGCTCCTCGTCGATGCGCTCGATCGCGGCCAGGATGCTGTCGTACTCTTTCTGGGTCGCCTGGATCAGCAGCGAGTTGGTCTCGATCACCGAGGTGATCCGCACCTGGGAGTCTTCGCCCAGCAGGCCCGGCCCGTTATTGCCGCCCTGGTTTGATGCGCTGGACTCCAGGCCGGCGCGGTTGGCCTCCTGGCGGTTGTTGTTGAAATCCCCGAGGCTGCTCATGGTCACCGGCTCCAGGCCGGGCGCCAGGTTGGTCTGGCGGCTGCGACGCGGGGCGGCCCCGCCGCCGCCAAACAACTGGTTGAGGTAGCCGGCGAGCACGTCCGCCTCCAGGTTCTGCACCTTGTAGACGTAGAGCTGGATGCCCGAGCCGGCGGCGCCGCGGTCCAGGCGGGTGATCCACTCCTGGGCCTTGTACAGGTATTCCTGCTTGGGCGTAATCACCATCACCGAGCCCAGGCGGGGCATGGGAACAAAGCGGAACAGCCCGGCCAGCGGACTGTCCGCCTCCATGCCGAAGACCGCGGTCAGCTCGGTGGTGATCGATTCCACATCCACCGTTTGCAGCGGATAGATGCCCACGGACATGCCGGCCAGCCAGTCCACGTCGAAGATCTCGATCGTACGCATGTAGTTGGCCAGTTCCTCCCGCGTGCCAGCGATGAAAATCATGCTGCGCATCACGTCCACGCTGACGATGGCATTGGGGCGCACATAGGGCTCGAGAATCTTGGCCATCTCGGTCGGCGAGATGTACTCCAGGGGCACGACCCGCACGGAGAAGCCGCGCACCTGGTCGATGGGACCGATCTCCGGCACCAGGTGCCCGGGAATAGCCTGGTCAATTGGCAATACGTGGTAACGCCCCTCGTGGAACACCAGCGTCGCACCGTTCCAGCGCAGCAGCAGCTCGAGAATGGGCATCAGCTGCTCACGGGACACCGGCCGCGCCGTGGCAAAGGTGACCTGGCCGCTCACGCCCGGCCCGATAACGAAGGTTTCCTGCAGCACCTCGCCAAGAATCGTATGCACCACGGACTGGATGGTTTCACCCTCGAAATTGAGCACGATCTCCCCGTCCTCGGACATGCCCGGAACGCGCGCCTGGGCGGCCTGCTGGTTGATGAAAACACCATCACCCTCGTAGAACTCCGTTTCCTCGATTCCCGCGCTTGCGGAGGCATTCGGATCGTCAACTGACAGCACCTTGTCATCGTAGCCGCGCAGGATTTCATCCTCCGCAAGGCGCGGATGCGGGTTTTCAACGGGCCGCTGGGCGGTCGTACAGCTGGTCAGCAGGACCAGGCCCGCCAGGGCCAGCGCCGCCCGCTTCATTGTCGCAAGTCGTTTCATGCTCATGGTTCTCCTGGCCTGGCGCGCTGTCGTGTGCCGCGTCGCCGCCGGAACGCCCTTAGTCATTTTTGGAATCATCGGTCTCTTCTTTGTCTTTCCGGTTGCTGATCATGTTGCGGATCGCATCCCGGTAGGCATCCTTGTTTTCCGCCTGCTGGGTTTCCTGGCTGGCCGCTTCCTGCTCCGCTTCCGCCCGCAGTTCCTCGCGGCGCTGACGGATCCGCTCGCGAATCTCGTCAGCACGTGACGGCGCAGCGTCGTCCACACCGGCGCTCTCAACCGCTCGCTCCAGCGCCTCGGACAGGCTGGGTTCGGGCATGGCCGGCGCCTGCATCATGGAGTCATACACCGCCAGTTCAACTTTCACGGTTTCGCCACGCACGGAGCGCAGGCTGACCTCGCGCGGATCCACCGCGTCAACACTCCAGCCGACAAACTCCCCGTCCAGGGGCATGCCCTCGCGAATGACCACGGCCTCACCACCGTCCTGTGGCGTCAGCGTGACCACCCGCTCGGTCGGGGTAATGACGACGCCGGTCAGGCGCACCCGGGGCGGTTCCGCCACCTCCTCTTCGACCGGTTCCTCCGGCGCTTCCTCCGCCACCTCGATGTCGATCACTACCGGGCGGCGGTTTTCGCTGAACAGGGGCCGGTTGTTGACCACGTCATACTCGCTCATGGCGCCAAGCTCCTCGACCTTCGGCGGCAACATTGGCAGGGCGGCGACCCCCTCGTCGGCCTCGTTCAGTTCGCTGCTCACCGGACCGCGCCACGCCAGGTTGATCGCCAGCCCGCTCAGCACCAGCAGGCCGCAGAGACCTGCCAGAACCACCGCCAGCGGATTGTTCTCCCAGGCGCTCACGACTTGAGGTAACCGGACATGTTGAAGCGCACATCGAGGGGCTGGACCGGCTCGGGGCCCGCGGTATCGCGCCGGCTGCGTGATTGCGGCCGCAACACGTTCAGGTCGTCGACCAGCACCATCGGCACCTCCGATTCGAGGCGATAGAGAATTCTCACCAGGTCCTCACCGTGGCAGCGCATGCGCACATTGACCGTGACACGCTCAAAACGCTCCTCTACCCGCGGCCGGACCGGCTGGCGGCTAACGATCTGGCAGCTTTCATCCGCCTGCGTGCTGACCAACTGACCCAGCCGTTCAGACATGGCGGCGGCAGCCTCGTTGAAGTTCGACTCGGTCAAAAACAGGTCCGCATCATCCCGGGAGGCCCGGATCTCCGTCAGCTGCTGCTGCAGCGGCTCACGCTGGGCGGCAATCGCCTCGTAACGCCCCAGTTGCTCACGCAGCCCGGTCAACTCGTCCGCATACGCCGCATGGCGCTTGAAGAACCAGTGAAAACCGAGCATGTACACGGCGATCATCACGATGAGCAGAATCAGGATGGCGGTCAGACGCCCGTTCTGCTGGTCCGGCATCACCTGCATCACTCGGACTCCCCGTTGGCCAGCGTGGCGCTCAGGTCGAAGATTTCCTTCTGGCTGCGGCCGTCCAGGCGCGTCGACCCGCGAAACCCGGCGCCGTCAAACAGGGGCGACAGGTTAACCAGCTCGATCAGTTGCTGGGCGTTGTCCGACTTGCCCTGGATCTGCACGTTCCCATCCCAGATACGAAGACGGTCCAGGTAGGTGTCATCGGGCAGAATCCTGGTGACTTCGGCGATCACCTTGAGCGTAGGGCGGTTTTCCGCACGGCGGGTTTGCATGAAGCCGGCGGCCTCGGAGGCGTCCTCGATCTGGGTGCGGATGTTCTGCACCCGGCGGGCCTCGACCCGAACCTCGTCGATGGCGGCCTGCACGCTGTCGATCTGCGCCTCACGCAGCCACAGGGACTGGGCCATTACGACGGCCAGCAGCAGGACCGCAACGGCGGACAGTAACAGGTTCATGCGGGTACGGCGGTTGCTGACCCGGTAGCGCGCTTCCGGGGGCAGCAGGTTGAGGCCGGCGGGCCGGTCATCCAGCGCCACGTCCAACCCGGAGGGCGCCAGGCCCCGGGCGGCGAGCGCTTCGACCTGCTGATCAACGACGGTGCGCGGTACGACGGCGAGTTCCAGCGTGAGTACACCCTTGTCCTTGTCCCGCTGCACGATGCGGTAATCAAAATGGACATCGTCCGTCCGGAAAGGGGTATTGCGGTCCATCTCGAAGGCCAGGGCCTGGCGCAGATTGCTTTCAGCCGCCAGCGGCATCACCAGCGATTTGCGCAGCACCATGGCTTCCGGGATGACCAGGTCACGCGGCGCCTCGTCCATTTCGTGCTTGCTGAGCAGGTCGCTGATCTGCTGCCGCTGGACCGGCAGATCCTGCTCGAGGGCAAACACGTCGAGTTGCTGCAGCTCATCGCCTTCCTGCCAGTACAGGGCGAGCTCCTCGCCGTCCAGGCGCATCATGAGCTTGCGCTGGGCGTGCTGCATGCGTTCACGGACCGTGTCCGGCAGCATGGATTTCAGCTCCGCGACCCACCAGGCGAAAAACTGCCCGGCGGGGCTCGCGTAAGCGCGCAGCCGCCAGTTTTCGATTTGGTTTTGCAGTGCGCTCGCCATGGCTGTCCTAGTGATTCAAACCTTCCCGCCAGCGCAGGACTCGAAACGGCGGACCACCCGGATTACCGCCGAGGCGGACCGTGGCCTCGACCTGGTCCCAGACGCCATTGGGCATGGTTGCCCTGACGCGGATACTATACGTGAGCCCCCTGCCCTGTGCCACGACACTCTGCCCGTTGGGAAGGGTCACGCCCAGGCCATCGCCCGCCTCGTCTGATTGCCGTTCCTGCACAAAGTTCACTGCCTCTTCCTCCGTGATGTCCGGAATCGCCAGCAAGGCCTCCGCCGGAGCGAAGGCCAGGTCCGGCAGCGCGGTGCGGGAATAAACCGTCAGCCCTGGCTCCATGCGACGGAAAAACTCGTAGTTCATACCGAGCACCTGCAGCAACTCCTCCACCAGCATGAAATCCCGGTCTGCGGGCCCGACAGCCATGCCCTCGGCCATGTAACTGTCCACCTCGGCGCCGTTGACCCGCTCAACATCGTCATTATCCCGCCAGTCCATGACCCGGGCGGCGAGGATTTCCGCATCGGCAGGGTCCATGCCGTGATTCGAAAAAAGGATGGCCAGCGTGGCCTCGTCCGCCGCGTTGATATCCAGCTTGCCGCGCTCGTCGATGGCGCTGACCACGATGCTGACACCGTCGATTTCCGTGGCATACGGGCGCCCGTCAGCGATCATGCGTAGCTCTTCATCCGTCTCACGCAGCGCCACCGCGGCAAGGTTCAGGCCCGCCTCCGCCCAGAAGCGCGACTGGGTTCCGGACAGAAGCTGGTTGGCTTCAAGCTGATCCATGCGCGCCATGAGCGCAAACGCGCCGGTGGTGACGGTCAGCAGGATCAGCACCCACAGCACCAGCACCAGTGCAATGCCCTGTTGCCGGCGCCGGTTCAATTCCTGTCCTTGTCATCGCCGGAGCGACGGATCATGTCCTGGATACGCTGGGAGTAGGTTGCCGTGCCGCTGCTGCCGCCATAACCACCTACCGCCATCGCATCAAGGCGCGCGCTGGCGACCAGTTCGGGCCAGTGCACGGTGTAATCCTCGGGGAACTGCAGGTCCAGGTGCACAGCCGCCGGCAGCATGGCGGGCGTCGCCCAGTCCGTGACCCAGCCGACCGGCAGGCCCTGCTCATCGAGTTCCAGGAACTCGAAGGCTCCGCCGTCCAGGCCTTCCAGCAGTACAACCGGCTCGACATCGTCGAGCGACTCGGGCTGGAAATCCTGCAGCGGTGCATGAAGGAACTGCAGCTCCAGGCCCTCGCGGCCGTCGATGAAGCGCAGTATCTGCACCTGTGGCCCGCCCCGCGCGAGGTAACCGGGCATGGGTCCTACAAAGGTCACCTGTCCCGGATTACCTTCAAAAACGATCCGTTGCTGGTTCGCGTCCTCGCCGGTTGCAAAGGACAGCGGCAACATCAGGTTCAGCTGCTTGCGAATAAACTGGTGCGTGATGCGCAGTTTCCCGGACTGCTCCAGCATGGCCTGGCCGCTCTCGCTGGCCTTCCAGGCCGCACGCAGCCCGCCATAGGCGAGCGCCAGCAGCAGGCCCATCAGGGTAATGGCGAGCAATAATTCGACCAGGGTAAAGCCGGACTGGCGGGGCTTCATGGCTAATCCCCCAACCGGCCGCGAATGGTTGTGAATCGTGCTTCCCGCTGCCTGCGTCCGTCGCCCCACTCGAGGCTCAGATCAACCCAGTACAGCTGCGTGTTGGTCAGTTCCGCCAGCTCCAGTGAACGGGTTTCCTCGTTCAGCCCCTCAAAATCCGTGATCTCGATGGCCCAGGCAAAACCGTCCTCGGTCTCGCCCTGGTAGCCACCGGCCTCCAGGGGCACCTCGTTGCCTACCCGCTCCATGAGCGACTGGGCCAGCAGCGCGGCCTCCGAATAGTCCCGGGCGCGGACCGTGCTGCGCATGGAGCCCGCAATGATTTCCAGCACCACGGCAAAGCTCAGTGCAAAGATGACGAAAGCCACCAGCACCTCGAGCAGGGTGAAGCCGCGGCTGCGGCCGCGTCCCGGTCGAATGACCCTAGAGCGCATCATCAGGAATCTCCAGGCTGGCCTCGCCGGTCAGCCAGGCAACATTGACGATATATTCCCGGCCGTTCACTTTCAGGTCGACCCGGCCGCCGGTGGAGCCGCCGTCGGGGAAGAAACGAATGCGGCCGACATCATCATCAACCTGCTCCGAGGCCGCCGTGGTCAGGACGAGCTCCATGCCCTTGGGCAGCAGCACCTCGTTGCGACCGGGGGCGGTGTAGGATTTTGATTCGAGGTTGACCGTGAACACCTGCTCGGCTTTCTGCAGAATCGCCTGGGTGCGCGTGTAGCGCAGCGCAGCGACCATCTTGCGGCCCGACTCGCGGGCTTCCGCGCCGGAAATACTGCGGGACAGGCCGGTCGCGACCAGGCCCAGCACCAGCGCCATGATCACCATCACCACCAGCACCTCGACCAGGGTGAACCCCTTCTGACCGAGGGCAGGCGCGCGATGTTTCATGGGTGTTGAGCGCTGATGACTTACTGCCAGGAGGTCACGTCAGCGTCGTTGCCTTCACCACCCGGCTGGCCGTCTGCACCGTAGGAAAAGATATCGAAATCGCCATGCTCACCCGGGCTCTCGAACTGGAACTCCCTGCCCCAGGGATCGTTCAGCAACTGCTTTTTGACGTAAGGCCCGTTCCAGCCCGCCGCATCGCCGGGGTTATTCACGAGGTCCTCAAGCCGGTCCGGCGTGTTACCGGTATCCAGGTAGAAGGTTTCGACCGCCATAGACAGGCGGCTGATGGAAGACGAGGCGGATTTTGCCTTGGCGCTCTCGGCCTGGCCGATGATACTCGGCAGCACCAGGCCGGCGATCAGGGCCAGGATAACGAGCACCAGCAGCAGTTCCACCAGGGTAAAACCGCCCTGGCGGGCGCTGAACCCGGATACACCCGGGCTGCGGTAATAACGGTTAAGCAATCGGTTCATGTTTTTTTCTCTCCTGCCCGCCGCCGCTCCCACGGCAACCACGGGGTTCTTTATCCAACCAGGTCGTTGACGCTGATAATGGCCAACAACACGGAAATCACGATGGTTCCGATCAGCATTGCCATGAGCAAGGTGACCACCGGTGTAAATACGGACAACAGGCGGTCGATGGTGTTCCGCACCTCCCGGTCATAGCTGTCCGCGACCTTCAGCAACATCTGGTCCAGCTGCCCGGTTTCTTCGCCCACGCTGATCATCTGCAGCGCCAGGCGGGGAAAATGCCCGTCTTGCGCCAGGTTGCGCGCCAGCCCGCCCCCGGTCTTCACCTGCTGCGCGGCGTCCTCGACCTCCTGGCGCAACAGGCTGTTGCCCACCACGCGGCCGCCGATCCCCAGCGCGCCCAGCAGTGGAACGCCATTGATCAGCAGGGTTCCAAGCGTGCGCGCCAGGCGTGCGGTCTCGAGCTTGGCGACCAGGTCACCGACCCAGCGCGTATTGAGCACGCGCGTATCCCAGCGCAGCTTTTGCTCCGGGTTATTCAACATGCGCCGGAACAGCACCACGGCAAGCAGCGCCAGCCCCGCCAGCAACCACCAGTAATTTTGCAAAATTCCGCCAAAGAACAGCACGATACGGGTGATCAGCGGCATATCGCCGCCAAGCTCCTCGAAAATCGGTGTGAACTGCGGAATCACGTAGACCAGCAGCAGCACCAGTGAGCCGCCGGCCAGCACAATAAGCAGGATCGGGTAGACCAGCGCGGACACGACCGAGTCCTTCAGTTCCTTGGAGCGGTCCAGGTAGTCAGCGAGACGGCCCAGGGTGACATCCAGGCTGCCGCCGATTTCACCGGCGCGCACCATGTTGACGTACAGGCGCCCGAAGGAGCCGTGCTGTTCCTCCAGCGCGTCGGACAGCGTGCCGCCCTCGCGCACACGGTCACGGATTTCCGTGATGGCGCGACCGGAACGCTCCGACCCGGCCAGCTCGCACAGCACCTGCAGCGAGCGGTCCAGCGGCAGACCGGCGCCCAGCAGCGTTGAGAGCTGCTGCGTAAACTCCCCTACCTCGCGCGCGGACAGCCCCTGCCGGCCGAGGCGCAAGCGGGACAGATTGAAGAGACCGTCACCGGCGGCCTTGGCCTGCAAGGGTATATTGCCGGCTTCCTGCAGCCGGGCAATCACCATCTCCACGCTGAGCGCCTCCATGGTGCCCTGCACGGTCTCACCGTTGGGCGACACGGCCTTGTATTCGAACAGGGCCATCAGGATTCCTGGGTAACCCGCAACACTTCTTCGACGGTGGTCACGCCGGCCAGGCATTTGAGCAGGCCGTCCTGGTACATGGTGCGCATGCCTTCGGTCACCGCCAGCTCCTGGAGCTCACCGGAAGTGGCATGCTGCATCACCAGGCGCCGCAAGCCATCGGTCATGCGCAGAAGCTCCAGAATGGCCATCCGGCCGTGGTACCCGGTCGGCATGTCTTCGGTGGGCACGGGCCGGTACATTTCATAGCTGTCCTGGTATTTGAAACCGGGCAGCCCCAGCTCCTCGACCAGATACAGCGGCAGCTCGTAGCGCTCGCGGTTCGCCGGACCCAGCGTGCGCACCAGGCGCTGGGCGAGAATGCCGTTGACGGTAGAGGTCAGCAGGTAATCTTCCACCCCCATGTCCAGCAGACGCGTGATGCCGCTGGCCGCGTCGTTGGTGTGCAGCGTGGACAGCACCAGGTGACCGGTCAGCGCCGACTGGATGGCGATACGCGCCGTTTCCAGGTCACGCATCTCGCCGATCATGATCACGTCCGGATCCTGGCGCACAATCGCGCGCAGCGCCTGGGCGAAATCCAGGCCGATGGTGGGCTTGGCCTGGATCTGGTTAACCCCCTCGAGCTGGTATTCCACCGGGTCTTCGACGGTGATGATCTTGCGCTCGGGCGTATTCAGGTGGCTGAGCGCGGTGTACAGCGTGGTGGTCTTACCGGACCCGGTAGGACCGGTCACCAGCAGGATTCCGTGGGGCATTTCCAGGACTTCGGTGAATGCCCTTGCGCAAGGTCTCGTCGAAGCCCAGGGCGTCGAAATCCAGCACGATGTTGTCGCGGTCAAGGATACGCATGACCACGCTCTCCCCGTGCGAGGTCGGGATGGTGGACACACGCAGGTCCAGTTCCTTGCCCTGCACCCGGTGCATGATCCTGCCGTCCTGGGGCAGGCGGCGCTCGGCGATGTTCAGGTTCGCCATGATCTTGATGCGGCTGATCACCGCCGCGGTCGATGAAGCGGGCGGTGACTCCACCTCCTGCAGCACGCCATCGATGCGATAGCGCACCTTGAGCCGGTTTTCGAAAGGTTCGATATGAATATCAGAGGCGCGCGCCTCGACGGCCCGCTGCAGCACCAGGTTGACCAGCCGGATCACCGGCGCCTCGGAGGCCAGGTCGCGCAGGTGTTCCACGTCCTCCAGGTCTTCCTCGCCGCTGCCAAGGCGGTCGGCGATCTGCCCCATCTGGCTGCGGCCACCGCCAAACAGCTTCTCGATGCCGTTTTCGATTTCCGATGCCACACCAACCCGCGGTGAGATCGTTTTGCCGCAGGCCATGGCCAGGGCCTTGCGGGCAAAGTCATCGCGCGGATTGGCCATGACCACGACCAGCGTGTTGTCATGCTCCTCGATGGGCAGCAAGAGATTCTGTTTCAGGTAGCGGACCGAGAGGTGCTCCGGTTGCGGCGCATCGTCCGGATAGTCGTCCTGGAGCACCAGGGGCAGATCCAGGAGACGGGATTCTGCATCCGCCACGTCGCGCTCGGAAACCAGGCCCAGGCGAACCAGCAGGGTCACCAGGTCGCCGCCGTGCTGATCCCGGTAGGTCACGGCGCGCTTGAGGTCCGCGGGCTTAAGCCGGCCGGACTCGATCAGGTGGTCACAGACCTCCCCCGTGCCGGATTGCAGGGGCGCTGCCGCCGCAGCCTCCTGGCGCTGTTCCGTTTCTGTTGCCTGCATTTCGCTCATCCCCAGAGAACCCCACCGAAGCGCTTTGATTTACGCATTATAAGCACCGCCCGACAGTCAGGCCCAAATGCCGGGGGCTGCCAGAACAGACCACCCGCAGGCCGCGTGGTTCCCGTAAAGGCGCCCGCACCGGCGCTCAAGGCTGCTTCATGAAGTGCTCGACTTCGCGCCAGTTGCCGAGAACCCAGACGATCACCGGGGCCAGCGCCGGGAAAATAAGTACCCCAAGCTGGTAGCACAGCGCTATGGCGGATTCGGGCACACCCGTGTCAGCAATAACCCCGGCAGCCTCCGGCCCGAAATTGAAGGCCAGGGTTTTCAGGCACTGCCAGAAAACGCCCCAGACCTGCACCACGGATATCACCAGGTAACCGATCAGGAGCACGCCGAGCTTGCGCCACAAGGGTTGCGAGGTTGCCATCATCAGGCCGAACAGCAGCGGCAGGCCGTAACCATAAACCAGCGGATTGACGATGAACCCGAGCGGCTCCACGGTGCCGTCGGGAAAGGTGAACGGAATACGTGTCTGGACCTGGAACAGGTAGGCGCGGTCCGGGTTGGCAATAATGTTGTAGAAGGAATCGCCCAGCAGTCCCTGCAGCAACTGCTCTGAAACCAGGCGCACCGGCACCCCGTGCCAGGCGGAGGCGTAATACCAGACCATGAAGCCGAACAGCATCCACAGCGAGGAGAGAATCAGCAACTCCCCCAGGTGCATGACTTCTTTCGTGCTCGCTCATCAGCTCAACCCACAGACGGGCATTCTGGAACATGCGCATCCAGGGCGAGGTCGCCCCCCAGCCGGCGGGCGCCCAGGAAAAATTGACGGTCCGCAGGGTGCGCTCCGGGTGCGGCATCATGATGGTTACGCGGCCGTCCTCGTTGCACAGGCCCGTAATCCCGCCGGGCGATCCGTTCGGGTTTTGCGGATAGGTGCTCGCCGGTGTGCCATCCGGCTCGACGTAGCGCAGCGCGACCACCGGCGAACCCGTCCCGGCGCCGTTGAATTCAACCCGCCCTTCCCCGTGTGCGGTCGCCACCGGCAAGCGGCTGCCGGCCATGCCCGCGAGGAACAGCGAGGGGGATGCCTCGACGCGCACCAGGCTCAGGCGCGCCTCGAACTGCTCCGACTCGTTGCGCACGAAATCAGGCCAGTGCGCGGCGCCGGGAATGATGCTGCGCAGGGCGGAAAGCGCCTGGCAGCCGTTGCAGACGCCGAGCGCGAAGCGCGAGGTATCCGCGAAGAAGTCGGCAAAGGACGATCGCAGGGTCTCGTTGAACAGGATGGACTTGGCCCAGCCCCGCCCCGCCCCGAGCACGTCGCCATAGGAAAAGCCGCCGCAGGCGACCAGCCCCTGGAAGCTGTCCAGCCGCTGCCGGCCGGTGGCCAGGTCGGACATGTGCACATCGACCGCTTCAAATCCGGCCAGATCAAAGGCAGCGGCCATCTCGACGTGCCCGTTGACACCCTGCTCGCGAAGTATGGCCACCTGCGGCCGGACGCCCGTGGCGATCATCGGCGCGGCGACATCCTGCTCCGGATCAAAGCCGAGTTCCGGGGCCAGGTCCGGCTGATTCCAGTTGCCTTGCCGCTGCCGCTCAGCATCCGCACATTCCGGGTTGTCGCGCAGGCGCGCCACCGCGTGGCTGATCTCGCCCCAGGCCGCGTGCAGGGCCGGCAGATCCAGGGCCAGAGTCGATCCGCTGCCATCGCTTACGCGCAACTCGTGGTGAGACGCAGGCCTCCCCAGCCGGCTGAACATGGTTCCGAGACCAGCGTCCGCAGCCCGCTGCATAACGGCCCCGAGATCCTGCTCGCGGACCTGCAGGACCGCACCGGCCTCCTCTGAAAAAAGCCGCGCCAGCAGCGCCGGCCCCTGCAGGTCAATCTCGAGCTCCAGGCCGCAGCGGGAAGCAAAAGACATCTCGCAGACCGTGGCGAGCAGACCGCCGTCCGAACGATCGTGGTAGGCCAGCAGCAGCCCGTCACGATTCAGGGACTGGACCAGTTCAAAAAAGGCCTTGAGCGCCGCCGGATCATCCAGGTCAGGGCTTTCCTGGCCGAAGCCACCCTGCACCTGGGCCAGGATGGAGCCGCCCAGGCGGTCGCGGCCGGCCCCAAGGTCGCACAGGAGCAATGCGCTTGGCTGCTGCAGGTCGAGCAGGGGCGTGAGCACGCGCCGCGCATCCGTGACCGGCGCGAAAGCGGTTACCACCAGTGAAACCGGCGAAACCACCTGCTGCTCGCCGTCCGCAGTGTTCCAGAAGGTCTTGAGCGACAGCGAGTCCTTGCCGACCGGAATCGCGATACCCAGCTCGGGACACAACTCCATGCCGACCGCGTGGACCGTGTCGAACAGGTCCGCGTCCTGCCCGGGCTCACCGGCAGCGGCCATCCAGTTGGCCGACAGGCGCACGCTGGACAGGCCGTCGACCGGCGCACAGGCCAGGTTCGTGACGGCTTCTGCAATGGCCATGCGTCCTGATGCGGGCGCATTGATAATCGCCAGCGGTGTGCGCTCACCAATCGCGAAAGCCTCGCCGCTGAAGTCCCGGAAACCGCTGAGCGTGACCGCTGCATCGGCGACCGGCACCTGCCAGGGCCCGATCATCTGATCGCGGGCCACCAGGCCGCCAACGCTGCGGTCACCGATGGTGATCAGAAATCGCTTGCTGGCCAACGGCCGGGTGTTGCAGCACCGCGATCGCCGCGTCCTGCAGGGCCAGGCCGGCCGGATCAAAGGCGTCCGCCGGGACGGGAACGTGCGACCGCATCGCGGTGCATGCGCGGCGGTTTGCCGAGCAGCACCTGCAACGGCAGTTCCACCGGTGCCTCGCCGAGCAGTTCGGTCGGACACGTCGAGGTCGCGGACCCCGGTGGCCTCGCCAAGCACGGCGAAGGGGCAACGTTCCCGCTCGCACAGGGCCTGGAAGCGGGCCAGGGATTCGGGCGCAACCGCCAGCACGTAACGTTCCTGGGCCTCGTTACACCAGATTTCCATCGGCGACATGGCCGAATCGGCGTTGGGGATCCGGCGCAGTTCCAGCCTGCCGCCGCGTTCGCTGTCATCGAGCAGTTCCGGCAGCGCGTTGGACAGGCCGCCGGCGCCCACGTCGTGAATCGAAATGATCGGGTTTCGCTCACCCAGCGCCCAGCAGGCGTCGATCACTTCCTGGCAGCGGCGCTGCATCTCCGGGTTCTCACGCTGCACGGAGGCAAAATCCAGTTCCTGGTCGCTCTGCCCGCTGCCCATGCTGGAGGCAGCGCCGCCGCCCAGCCCGATCAGCATGGCGGGGCCGCCCAGCACAATCACCGCCGCGCCCACCGTGCAGCCGGTGCTTTTCCACGTGTTGCTCGCGAATGTTGCCCATGCCGCCGGCCAGCATGATGGGTTTGTGGTAACCCCACTGGCGGCCACCCACGGTCTGCTCAAAGGTGCGGAAATAGCCGCCCAGGGCCGGCCGCCCGAACTCGTTGTTAAAGGCTGCTGCGCCGATCGGTCCCTCGAGCATGATGTCCAGCGCGCGTGACAATGCGCCCGGGTTTGCCGAAGTCTTCTTCCCAGGCCCGGCGCAGGCCGGGCAGCCGCAGGTTGGAAACGGTAAAACCGGTCAGGCCGGCCTTCGGCCGCGCACCGCGACCGGTCGCCGCCTCGTCGCGAATTTCACCGCCGGAACCGGTGGCGGCGCCGGGGAAGGGCGAAATGGCGGTCGGGTGATTGTGTGTCTCCACCTTGATCTGCATGGCCACCGGCTCACGCACGAAGTGATAACGGTGGTCTATCCGGGTCGGCGAAGTAGCGGTCGGCGGTATAGCCCTTGAGCACCGCCGAATTATCGTGGTACGCCGACAGCACGCCTTCAGGGCTGCGCGCATGCGTGTTGCGGATCATGCCGAACAGGCTGTGCTCCTGCGCCTTTCCGTCCAGGGTCCAGCTGGCGTTGAAAATCTTGTGACGGCAGTGCTCCGAGTTGGCCTGCGCAAACATCATGAGCTCGGCATCGCTGGGATCCCGGCCCAGCCCGCTAAAGGCCGCCGCCAGGTAGTCGATCTCATCCCCGGAAAGCGCCAGGCCCAGGGCGCGGTTGGCTTCTGACAGGGCCTCGACGGAGCGGCCAACTCTTGCCAGCCCGCGTGGCGCAGCATGCTCAAAGAGGACGCTGCCGGCCTGCGGCTGCGCGAGAATGGACTGGGTCATGCGATCGTGAAAACAGGCCTGCAGCGATGCCAGCTGGGCACTGTCCGGCTCCGGCATCCCGTCGATGCGGTACAGGGTGCCACGTTCAATGCGCAGCACCGCCTCCAGGCCGCAGCCCCGGGCGATATCCGTCGCCTTGCTGGACCAGGGGGAGACCGTGCCCAGGCGCGGCACGACGGTAAAGGAGAACCCCTTCTGGCGGCGCCGCCGGGGCGCCATGCAACAGCTCGCCAAGGCGCGCCATGTCGTGCTCCGGGAGACCGGCAGTGCTTTCAATGAAGTACACAAAGTGCGCTTGCAGGCGCAGGCCCGGGGCAGCCTCGCCCTGGCCCAGCGCGCGCGCCGTGGCTCTCAAGAGCTTGCGTTGTCTAAAAGCAGAGAGGGCGGACTCGCCCAGCAGCCAGGTAAACACGGACAATGGGAATCTCCCTAGACGAATCCAGGCACACCGGGGGTGTGCGACCGCGTCGGATTATACCCGCTGTTGAAAGGCCCGGTCAGCCGCCGGGCGGCAGTTCATCCTTATTCCCGGGGCAGGACCCCGGTTGGCAGTGAAACTCAGTTGGCCGCCGCTGCCTGCTGTCCGGCGAGAATATCCAACCGGGCGCGCAGCATTTCGGGCTGCATGTAACCGGGGATCAGCGTGCCATCGCTGGTGATCAGCGCGGGGGTGCCGGTACACGCCGAGCTGCTGTCCGAGCTCAAACTGCTCCAGCACGGGGTTATCGCACTGCTTCGGCTCCGGATCCTTGCCGGCCTTGGCCGAGGTCAACGCCGCCTGCTGATCGTCAGCGCACCAGACAGAAACAAATTTGTCATAGGAAGGCGAACCGATGCCGGCGCGCGGATACGCCATGTAGTCGATCTCGATACCCTTCTCCAGGTATTCATCCATTTCTTCGTGCAATTTACGGCAGTAGCCGCAGTCGATGTCGGTGAAAACCATCAGCTTGTGCACCGGCTCGCCTTCCGGGGTGAAGCTGATTGCCTGCGGCTGATCCAGCTGCTCGAGCAGCACCCGTCGCACATCGGACTTGGCCTGGTCCGTGAGATTGACCCGCGCATCGATATCGAACAGCGTGCCCTGCATCAGGTACTGACCATCGTTGGAGATATAGACGATGTCGCTGTTGATCTGCGCCTGCAGCAGCCCGTCGACCGGGGTCTCCGAGATGGCAATGGTGGTCGCCGATGGCGCAAGGGTGCGCAGCTTGGCCTCAACCACGTCCATTCCCTCGTCAGCAATGGCCGACGCGAATGGAACGATGAGCAACAGCGGCAGAAGTCTGGAAGAGTGCTTAAACATGGCTCTGGAGTCTCGTGTGTTATCCGTGCTTGCTGCCGGTTTGACCGGTCAGACGAAAAAAGTTCACCCCGGGCGGGCGCGACATTCGCGGCGCGTTCCCGGGCTAACCACGGGGATGATGTTGTTCATGAAGGCGTTTGAGCCCCTCGCGGGCGATGTGAGTATAAATCTGCGTGGTCGACAGGTCACTATGGCCGAGCAATAACTGCACCACGCGAAGGTCCGCACCGTGGTTCAGAAGGTGGGTGGCAAAGGAGTGGCGCAGCGCATGAGGGGAGATGGAGCGGCTAATACCGGCGTCCAGCGCGTGACGCTTGACGCGGTACCAGAACGACTGCCGGGTCATGCCCGCGCGGCGGGCCGTGACGAATACCTCGGGCGTGGTCCGCGCCTTTCATCAGCTGCGGCCTGGCCTCCTCGAGGTAGCGTCGCAACCAGCTTAGCGACTCCTCACCCAGCGGCACGAGCCGCTCCTTGTTGCCCTTGCCCAGCACCCGCACCACCCCCTGGTTCATGCCCACGTCCGTCAACTTCAGCGCCGGTCAGTTCGCTGACGCGCAGACCCGTGGCGTACATAAGCTCCAGCATGGCCCGGTCGCGCAGACCCAGGAGGTCAGAGCAGTCCGGCGCCGCCAGCAACCGCTCGACATCCGTCTCACTGAGCGCCTTGGGCAGGCTGCGCCCCAGCCTCGGGCTGTCAATCAGGGCGGTCGGGTCCTCGCTGATCCGGCGCTCGCGGAGCTGCCAGCGGTAGAACTGGCGAAAGCCGGACAGGTAACGCGCCACGGACCTTGGACTGAGCCCCTGCTTCATTTGCCCGGCGAGAAAACCCAGCAGGTTTTCGCGCGCCGCCGCAGTCAGCGTGCAGCCCTCACCATTGAGCCAGTTGGCCAGCTTGAGCAGGTCCCGGCGGTAGCTTTGCAAGGTGTTGCGGCTGAGACCACGCTCGGCCCAGGCCGCATCAAGAAAAGCATCAATCAGAATGGTGTCGCTGGCCATGTTATCCATCGGTGCATTATCGGGCGGCGCCGGCGGTAAAACAAAAAGCCCGGCGGAAGCCGGGCTTTCGGAATCCGGGGGCGTCGGACGGTCAGGGGCCGGCCTTACGCGACCGCTCTTCCTGCATGAGCGTCATCCACTGCTGGGACTGGCCCCGCGTTTCCTTGTAGCGCGCTGCCTGTGCCCAGGCGGCAGTCGCTGCATCGTAGTTTTCCTGGTTGAACTCGCTCATACCCAGCATGAGATAAGCCTCGCCGGTCTGGCGGTCACTGACACCGCCCTTGTCAAGCGCTGCCCGTAAAGCCACGGTTGCCTCGTCCCAGCGCTCCTGGTCAATCAGGATGTAGGCGCGGCGCAGATCAATCTTGCCGACGTCAGAAATCTGGCCTGCCTTTTCGTAGGCCACCAGGGCATTTTCGTATTCCTCCGCCGCGTACCAGTTGTCTCCGGTGGCGGTCCAGTAACGCTCCTCGGCAGGGATAACCCCGCTTTCAAGCCCTTCCTGCATGACCGCAGCGGACTTGAACGGCACGTCCTGCAGGGAATACAGATTAGACAGGTACACCAGGTCCTGCTCCTTGTCGAGCAGCCCCTTGCGGTAGGCGAGCGCGATGGTAGACAGGGCCTTCTGATCGTTCTCCAGCTTGTAGTAGGTGTTGGAGAGCTGCGACCAGTAGTTCTTCTTGTTCGGCCAGAGGGTCATCATGATCTCCAGCGTTTCCACGGCCTCGTTGAACTGTTCCAACTCGTAATGGGCTGCCAGCTTGAGTTGATACCAGTTTTCTTCCGGTTTCTCAGCCATGGCCAACGCCTTGTTAATGGAGCTGATCACCTGCGCCCAGTCTTCCTTCTGGGCATAAATGGACGCCTGCAGTACGTACGCGGAGGCCTGGTGATCAGCAACCGGCACCTTGCAGAACCACAGCTCCAGGCGGTCCAGCGCTTCGTCGTAGCGCTCGTTGCTGTAGTAAAGCTGGGCGATCTGGTACATCAGCGAATAGTGGGTCTGGTTGGGCAGCGCGTTGAGCTCAACCGCCAGTTCGAATTCATCCAGGGCCTCGTCGTAATTGCCCTGGGCCCAGTGAACCTGGGCGATGCCCTGGGCCACCACGGCCTTCAGATAATCGTCCTTGGCGCGATTGCGCAGGTAAACCAATCGCTCCATGGCATCGTCGTACTGCTCTTCGCCGACCATTTCGAACGCCTCGTTCATGCGTTTCCAGGTGGCCTCGTCGAGCAGGCCCTGGTCGATTTCCCGTTCCTCGCCACAAGCGCCTGCCTGGGCCAGAACCACATCAGGGGAGGCGAGCCCACCCAACGCGAGCATCGCAACGAGGGAAAATTTGGAGAAATAGTTCATAGGCTTACTGTCCTCAGTCCTGGCCGAGGTTAAACTCAATGGTCTGGGTGGCCAGCCGGTCTACGGCCACGCCATCGACAACACGGGGCTTGAATTTCCACTTGAGAATCGCGCGCAGCGCCTCGCGGTTAAACACGCGCGCCGGTTCCGCATCCAGCACCCGCGGGTCTCTCACCGAGCCATCCGGGGTAATGGTGAACTCCACCTTTACCCAGCCGGACTGGCCCTTCATCTGCGCATCACGGGGATAGACCGGCTGAATGCGAACGATGGGAATTGCCTCGCCCTCTGCCGTCTTGTCCACGGTTCCGAAGTTGCCGATAAACATACCGTCACCGCCAACCATGGGGTTATCGATGTTGGGGATGTCAATCTCCGGCATTTGCTGCATCTCGCTGCGGCTTGGAGACCTGCATCTTGGGCGGCGGCGGCGGCTCTTTGGGCGGTCGGCGGCGGCTTGGGCTTGCGTCGTTCACGGCGCTGCAACTCATCGGGAATGTCCACGGGCCCAAAGCGGATGCCGGAGATCGCGTCCAGGTCCTGGCTGGCCATGTCACCCGAAGAAATCAATTTGTACATGAAAATGAACAGGCCGAAGGTCACCGCCACAGCGAGGAGCGCGGCAATCGGGGTGCGCAGTATGCTCATGATTGTCGGTCTCCTGCTCTCAATTGGGCGGCTCAGCCGAAATGGCGATGCCCTGCGATGCCGGCGAGCTTGACCTGGTCCATCACCTGGGTGACGACGCCGATTCGCGAACCCTTGTCGGCAACGATAACGACACTGCCCTCGGGGTTCTCCGCCTTGGCGCGCTCAACCATCGCGCGGACCTCGCGCACTTCAATGCGACGCTTGTTCATCCATACCTCATCATTGGAGCGTATCCCGACAAGGATGGTTCCCTTCTGCAGCCGTATGGCCTGGTCCGCCTCCGGCTTGATGATCTCCGCACCGGTCTCCTTGGTGAAAGACGTGGTTACGATAAAAAAGATCAGCATGATGAACACAATATCCAACATCGGGGTGATGTTGATCTCTGCATCATCATTTGCGGCATGCCTTCTGGCCATGCGTTAACTCCGGTTCAGCAGCGCGCAACCAGCCGGCTGCGCGCCGCGGGTTTAATTGTGGTGCTGGAGGGCGTCCTCGAGCTCTTCGGTTTCCGTCGCGGCCTTTTGCTCCAGCCAGGTGCCGAAGTAGACCCCGGAAAGAGCGGCGACCATGCCGGCCATGGTCGGAACCGTGGCTTTTGACACGCCGGCCGCCATGGCCCGGGCATTACCGCTGCCGCTGTAGGTCATGACGTCAAACACCGAGACCATGCCCGTTACCGTACCCATCAGGCCCAGCAGCGGGCAGATGGCGATCAACGCCTTGATCACCCCAATGTTGCGCTTCAGCGCCACGTTGGTCTCGGAAATCAGCTGCTCGCGGATGCGTTTGGCATACCAGGAGGTCGTATCCGAGCGGGTTTCCCAGGCTTCGATCATGGCCCGCATCTGCGGCGGGTGAACCCGGTAGAAATACCAGATTCGCTCCAGGATCAGGGTCCACATCAGGAACAGCACGAACGCGATGGCGTACAGCACGTCGCCGCCGAGCTCAATGAAGTCCCTGATGGACGCTAATGCGTCATAAAACCAGATCATCCATTGCGCTCCGCAGTGCGTGCCACGATACCTGCCGCCTGTTCTTCAAGAATCTGGATCAGGGCCTTGCTCTTGCCCTGCAGGAAGCTGTGGAACAGCGTCAGCGGAATGGCGACCACCAGGCCGAGCACGGTGGTGACCAGGGCGGTGGAGATACCGCCCGCCATCATGCGCGGGTCACCGGTACCGAACAGCGTGATCATCTGGAAGGTCGCGATCATGCCCACCACCGTACCCAGCAGACCGAGCAGCGGGGCCACGACGTACAGCACCTTGATGAAGCTCAGGCCGCTTTCCAGCGGGGAGGTTTCACGCAGGATCGCCTCGTCAAGCTTGAGCTCCAGCGTTTCGATGTCCGTTTGCGGGTTGTCGGCGTAAATTGCCATCACGCGGCCCAGCGGATTGGCCTTGTTGGGCGTCTCCGTTTTGAGCTGGCCACTGATCTTGGCGCCGGTGGAATACAGCACGATGAACTTCCACAGGCACAGCAGCAGGCCGAGCAGGCCGACACCGAGAATCACGTAGCCCACCGGACCACCGTCTTCCTGGACCCGCTCGATGGGTGACTTGCTCTGCACCACGGCGCGCAGAATCTGCCCACGGGAAAAGTCAACGGCCATGTCCACGGGCTGGCCGGCCGGTGCATTCTGCAGGCCGGACGCCATGGACTGGTCACGGTCGGACGGCTGCCGCGCCAGCTCAATCAGGTACTCGTCGCTTTTGCTCGGATCCCAGTCCAGGAAGGAACCATCGCTGACCGCGTTAAACACACCAACGCGGACCACCTCGGTCTCTTCCTTTTCACCATTGGCGAGCTCCACCGGACCGGTGAACTTGACCACTTTGCCTGACTGGGCGATCTCTGTGACCATCGAGGACCAGAGTTGACGCAGTTCCGGGACGGTCGGCAGCTCACGTCGCTGGGCGAGTTCAGAGAGAAACTGGCCGCGACCCGGGAACTGGGCTGAGACCATGGAGTCGCTCAGGGCGGACTCCACGTCGCCGGCCGCCTGGCGCACGATACCGAACAGCTCGCCGAGGTTACCCAGCCGCTCATCAAGCACCGTTTGCAGTTCCGCGAGCTGACGCTCGTTCTCGTCATATTCCGCCTTCAGACGGTCGCTGCGGGCTTCCTGGGCGGCCTTCTCGGCCTGCGCCTCGGCCAGCAGCTGGCGCTGGTTATTCCGGTCGCGCTGGAATTCCGCCTCGCGCTCGGCGTTGATCTTGCCTTCCTCGGTTGCCGCGCGCTGAACCTGCTGCGCAAGGTCCTCAAGGGTCTGGCCGAAGGCCATGCCGCTGATCAGGATGGCGGTAGCTGGCGATGGTTGTTTTAAGGAATTTCATTGCGCCACCTCCGGGCCGGGCACGGGAAGTACGACAAGGGTCGGGGCTTTTTCATTGCGGGCGATCGCCAGGCCCTCCTTCACTTCGAGCCGGTATTTTTCCGGCAAATCTTCGTAGGCCCGGGTGCTGGGGTTGAACCAGCCCGTGGTCTCCTGGTCGCTGGTCTGGAAGACCAGCAGCGTGCGGCCGATGCGCAGGAACTCGACGGTCTGACCGGTGGTCGGCAAGGCTTCGGAATAGGCTTCTGTCGTGCGGCCGTACTCCAGCTCGCCCTGGTAGGCCTCCATGATGCGGCGGTACTTTTCTGAGGTCGTGACATCCGCCTGGTCCATCATGTCGCGCAACTTGAGAACGCGTTCGCGACGCTCCTCGAGGCGAAAGGGCATGTCTGCCTCGACAATCTGGTCCAGGGTGTCGATCATCTCCAGCATCAGCGGTACAACGCCCCGGTTGGTGCTTTCCAGGCCTTCCAGCTGATTATTAATGGAGACAACTTCGGCGCGCTGGTCGGTGACGACTTTTTCCAGCTGATCGTTATAGATTTTCAGACTTTCAGTCTCCCTGACCACTTTGCGGTACTCGGAGATCAGGTCGGTGGTCTGCTGCGCCAGCTGGCTGATCCGCCGCTGGGACGCTGCCGCATCCGTATTGATCTTGCTCTCCTTGTCGACGGTGTTTTCAAGGAGCTCCTGCGCCTGGGCAGCACCCACGAGGAGGGTGGCGCTGGCAACTGCGCCGAGGGTGAAAGTCTTCAATCCGATTTTTTGTGGCATCGCCTTTTCCAGTTTTTTTCGTTTGGTTCAAGTGAGACCTGGCCCGCTCGACGGTCCGATCCCCTTGCTACGTATCACAAGGCGGTTGAGGATACCCGAAGCGGTACGCACAATTCCACACCATCCTGCAAGTGCACTATGGCCCATGTGACAGACATATGAATATAGCACTGAAAAATTCATACTTGATCGACGTGCCGGCCCCGGCGCGGCTCTGAGCGGCCGACAGGCCTGTGAGCAGGGCCCACCATGACCCGGAGTGCGGAATACAAGGCGTCGGTCACTGCGACCCAATCACGCGGCGCAGACATGACAGGCAGTTAGAATATTGTCGATGAACAGACCAGCACAAGCCCCCTCGCCGGCCGCCGATCGCCCCTGCGGTCTCCTGCGCCGGCTCATTATCATGCTGTACGACACCCTGCCGGTGCTCGCGTCGTGTTTATCGCCGCGCTCGCCGTGCTGCCCCTGACCGGCGACAGGATCCTGCTGGGGCGCAATATCGCCTACACGCTGTACGTGCTTGCTGATGGTGTTCCTGTACCTCGGGGTTTGCTGGGTCATGGTGGGCAAGACCCTGGGCATGCGCACCTGGAAGGTCGAACTGGTGACCAGCGAGGGGCAGCGGGTCGGCTGGCGTGCTGCGATCGTTCGCTACCTGTCCGCATTCCTGTCGCTGGCCCCCCTGGGCCTGGGATTCTGGTTGTGCCTGTTACGCGAGGACCGCGCCTGCTGGCACGACCGCATCAGCGGCACGCGGCTGCGACGTTGCCCCTGAAGCCGTTCAGACCGAACGCCTGAGGATCACAATCACCGCCAGCACAAGCACGGCGGAGGGAACCCCCGCACCCACCACGGACGGCAACTCGTAGGCCTCGCTGAAGTTCTGCATGGCCTTGCTGACGATCATGAACATGCCGCCGAGGGACATGCCGATGAAAATCCGCAGCCCAAGGCTGTGGCTGCGCGCGGAACCGAACAGAAACGGCATACCTGCCAGCACCAGCGCCAGAACCGTCAAGGGGAACAACGCTTTGCTCCAGAACATCGAGCCATAGGCCCGGCTGTCCAGCCCGTTCTGGCGCAGATAGCTGATCTGCTCGCTGATCGCGCGGATGGACATGTAGCGCGGGCGGATCACCGCGGTAGTGAGCAATTCCGGCTCGAAACTGACCTGCCAGGGAACGTCCTCGCGCGTCTCGCGCCGGACACGGTTTTCCCCGATCGAGACAGCGGTCGTGCCCAGCAGGTGCCATTCATCCCCGTCGTGGCTCACCTCGCTTGCCCGCTCAATGTTCAGCAGGTTGCGGTCATCATCGAAGGAATACTGAACCACGTTCAGCAGCGTGACCTGCTCTTCCTGCCCATCGGCATAAACCACGGTCCGGTCAATGCTGATGAAGTCGTTACCGTCCCGGATCCACATGCCACGGCCGCCGGAGCCCGCGCTGCTGACGGACAGGCGCGTCTCCTTGTAGTTGCGCGCCTGCTCCTCGGCCTCGGGCATGACCCATTCACCCATCGCCATGACCGCCGAGCGCCAGCACCAGCACCGCTCCCAGCACCGAACCGGAGATGCGCATGCGCGATGCGCCGGCGGTCCGGAACGCCACCAGTTCATTACCGGCGGCCAGGCCGCCAACGCCGATCATCGCCCCCAGCAACGCCGACACCGGGAACACGACGTAAGCCGAATCCACTGAGCGCAGCGCCACGTAGTAGATGACGCCCAGGATGCCCACGCCCTTGTCGGTATCACCCAGCTCCTCCAGGAAGGTGAACATGCTCATCAGCAAGGTCAGGGATATCCACACGGCCATCACACCCACCAGGGTGGCCCGTCCGACATAGCGGTCGACGATCTTGATCACGAGGAACCCACCATGCGCCCCTGGCGCTGGAGCCAGAACAAGGCGAGCAGCAATAGCAGTCCGTGCACCCACCACAGTCCAAGGATGGGCGGCAGGGATTCACTGACGACCCATCGCCGGCTGAGGTTGAGCGTATTGGCATACACCGCGTACAGGAAAATGCCCAGTGCCACGCGCGAACCGCGCCCCTCACGGGGTGAGGAGTGGGACAGCGGAATGGCCAGCAGTCCCAGGATAATCAGCGCGATGGCCGGGGACAGCCGCCACTGCAACTCGGCCCTGGACGGCGCGTCCATGGATGCCAGCAACTCCCCGGTCAGCCGCGCCTCGCGGTCCTGGGGCCGCGTGTTACGCGGCGGCTCCGGCAATTCCAAATCGTTACGCTCAAACCGCAGAACGCGAACATCCAGCCCGTTCGGCGCTGTCTCGGTGACCTGGCCGCGTGTCAGGGTCAGGTAGCGCTTGCCGGTCTCCTGATCCAGCCAGTACTCACCTTCCTGCGCAGTCCAGACCTGGGTGCGCACATCATCCGACTGGCGCACGAAGACATTGCTCATGCGACGCCCTTCCTTGTCCATGTCCTCCACGTAAATGACAAGCCTGCCCCGCTGCAGAAGGTGGAAGCGTCCGGACTGCAGCCCCCAGAGCGAGGCGGATCGCAGGGCTTCCTCAAGCACGGACTCGGACAGGGCCGCGGCCCTGGGGGCTGCCCACAGCGCCAGCAGCAGCAGCAGGGCCGCAACAGGCAGCACCAGGGCGAACAGCGGCTTGATCAGGTAGCGCCAGCTAAAACCGCTGGAGCGCATGACCACCATTTCCTGGTCCCGGTAAAGTCTGCCGAGACCCCACATGACCGCAACAAAGCCGGACAGCGGCAGCAGCTTGGTCAGCACCTCGGGCGTTGCCAGCAACAGTTGCTTGCCCAGCAAGCCGGTGGGCACGCGGCCATCGGCAATGTCGTCCAGCAGCCCGCCCAGGAACACGCCCATGAGTACGATCCAGAGAACAAAACTGACTGCCAGGAAGGCCCAGAACCACTCCCTGAATATGTATTTCTGAAGTATGGTCACGCGATTTTCCGGGCAGGTGGGTCCGCCACAGCGGAGACAGGCGCAACGTTAGCGGCGACGCCCCTTCAACGCAAGAATACCTGCCGGCGTGCGAACAGGGGGCTGCCGGAAGGCCCTGCTGACACGGCTGACGAATTTTCCCGTGCGTTCTTGTAGAATTGGCGGCTTTGCTGCGTGCCCTCAAGGACGACAGTGCAGCCGAATTTTGGGGAAAGGACAACCAGATGAAAATTACGCTCAACAACACTCCCGTGCTTGAAACAGAAACAGCCTGCCTTGTAATTGGCCTGCTGGAGGATGCGCCACTGCAGGGACCGGCGGCAGAGGTCGACAAGGCCAGCGGCGGCCGGCTGACGCAACTTATCAAGAGCGGCGACATTGATCCGGACCGCAACGAGGTCACGCTGCTGCATGGTCTGCCCGGCGTAAAGGCGGAACGCATTCTGGTTGTCGGGGGCGGGCAGGCGGACCGTTTCGACCGCGTCCGCTACCTGCACATGTGCCAGGCTGCCGGGAAATTTCTGCGCCGGCATGCGGTGACCGAGGCGCATGTCTGCCTCGCGGAACTGGAGGTCGAGAACCTCGATGCAGACTGGCGGCTGGCCCAGGCCGTGTTCGCCATTGACCATGGTAATTACCTTTACGTGGCCACCAAGCCGCTCAAGCACGACTCGCCCAGGCCGCTGAAAAAAGCGAGTTTCCAGGGTGGGCCGGAGCGCCAGGCAGCGCTGGAACGGGGCATCGCTTTGGGCATCGGCACGCGCAAGGCGCGGGAGCTCGGCAACCTACCGCCCAACATCTGCACACCGGCCTACCTGGCCGAGGAGTGCCGCGCCATTGCCAAGAACTACGACAATTGCTCCATCGAAGTCCTCAAGACCAAGGAAATGGCTGAGCTGGGCATGGACGCGCTGTTGGCCGTCGGCCAGGGCAGCGACAACCCGCCGCGACTGATCGTGCTGCGCTACAACGGCGCCAGCGAGGATCAGCGGCCTTACGTGCTGGTCGGTAAGGGCGTGACCTTCGATACGGGCGGCATCTCGCTCAAGCCCCGCGAAGGCATGGACGAGATGAAATACGACATGTGCGGCGCCGCGTCCGTCATCGGCGCCTTCGAGGCCTGCGCCCGGATGCAGCTCAAGCTGAACCTGGTGACGGTGGTTGCGGCAGTGGAGAACATGCCCGATGGCAAGGCCTACCGCCCGGGTGATGTGATCAACAGCATGGCCGGCAAGACCATCGAAATCCTGAACACGGATGCCGAGGGGCGCCTGGCGCTGTGCGACGCACTGACCTACTCGGAACAGTTTGAGCCGGCCGCGATCATTGACGTGGCAACCCTGACCGGCGCCTGCGTCGTTGCCCTGGGCCATCACGCGTCCGCCATCATGACGCACAGCGACGAGCTGGCCGAGGAACTGGTTTCCGCGGGACAGACCGCGGTGGACCGCGGCTGGCGCCTGCCAATCTGGGAGGACTACCAGTCACAGCTCAAGACGCCCTTCGCGGACATGAAAAACGTCGGCGGATTACCTGCCGGCGCGATTACCGCCGGCTGCTTCCTGTCCAAATTCACCCGCAAGATGCGCTGGGCGCACCTGGACATCGCCGGCTCCGCGTGGAAGTGGAACGCCAATGAAGGCGCTACCGGTCGCCCGGTTGGCATGCTCACGCAGTTTCTGATCGACCGGCAGGCCTGAGTCACTGTGGGTGAACTTTGCCAGGTCGATTTTTACCTGCTGGGTTCACCCACGCTCGCGCCGGAGCGGCTGGCCTGCAGGCTGGCCCTCATGGCCTGGGAACGCGGCCACAGCGTCACCATCGTAACCGGGGACGAGGCGGAGGCTGCGGCCATGGACGAGCTGTTATGGCAGTTCCCGGAAGGTCGCTTCATACCCCATGACCGTGGTGACCAGTCAGCCGCGCCGGTGCGGGTTCTGGACCGCGCGCCAGCGGGCTCTGCTGACGTGGTCATCAACCTGACCGGCAATCCCCTGGGCACACCCCTGCCCTTCCAGAGGCTGCTCGAGATCGTCCCGCACAACAAGGCGGACCGCGATGCTTCACGCGAAAAGTTTCGCCACTACCGCGCTGCCGGGCTCGATCCGCAGGCGCACGATATCAACTGAGGAATTTCCACCGCATGGAAAAGAGCTACGCCCCCGCCGAAATAGAACGACGCTGGTACGACACCTGGGAGGAGCGCGGATTCTTTGCCCCGGACATGAATGCGACGGGTGAACCCTTCTGCATCATGCTGCCACCGCCGAATGTCACGGGCAGCCTGCACATGGGGCACGCGTTCCAGGACACGATCATGGATATCCTGACCCGGTATCACCGCATGCAGGGTCGACCGACCCTGTGGCAGCCGGGCGCAGACCATGCCGGTATTGCCACGCAAATGGTGGTCGAACGGCAACTCGGCGAGAAAGGTATGACGCGTCACGACCTGGGCCGCGAGGCCTTCATCGACGCGGTATGGCAGTGGAAGGATGAGTCGGGCGGCCAGATCGAGCGGCAGATGCGCCGCCTGGGCGCCTCGGTGGACTGGGAAAACCACCGCTTCACGATGGATGAAGGGCTGTCAGAGGCGGTCACGCGGGTGTTTGTTTCCCTGTTCGACGATGGCCTGATCGAGCGCCGTAAACGACTGGTCAACTGGGACCCGGTTCTGCACACCGCCCTGTCGGACCTGGAGGTGCTGAACGAGGAAGAACCCGGACATCTCTGGCATATCCGCTACCCGATCATCGGCACCGGCGGCTACCTGGTCGTGGCGACCACGCGCCCTGAGACAATGCTTGGCGACACCGCCGTGGCGGTCCATCCGGACGACGAGCGCTACGCGGACCTGCTCGGCCACGAGCTGGAGCTGCCGCTGAGCGGCCGGCGGATTCCGGTGATCGCCGACGATTACGTGGACCCGGAATTCGGCAGCGGTTGCGTGAAGATAACCCCCGCGCACGACTTCAACGACTACGAGATCGGCCTGCGGCACGAGCTGCCGGTCATCAATGTGCTGAACCCGGATGGCACGATCAACGACGAGGCCCCGGAAGCCTATCGCGGCATGGACCGCTTCGAGGCCCGCAAGCAGATGGTCGCCGACCTGGAAGCGGCCGGGCTGCTGGAGAAGGTCGAGAATCACACCCTCAGCGTGCCGCGCGGCGACCGCTCCGGCACGGTGATTGAGCCCTATCTCACGGACCAGTGGTACGTCACGATCGCACCTTTGGCCAAGCCGGCCATCGAGGCCGTTGAAAGCGGCAAAATCCGCTTTGTCCCGGAGAACTGGAGCAAGACCTACTTCGAGTGGATGTACAACATCCAGGACTGGTGCATTTCGCGCCAGCTGTGGTGGGGGCACCGGATTCCCGCCTGGTATGACGCGGACGGCAAGGTCTACGTGGGTCACGACGAAGCAGACGCCCGCCGCCGCGGCGGGCTGGATGACAGCGTCGAGTTGCGACAGGATGAGGACGTGCTCGACACCTGGTTCTCCTCGGCCCTGTGGCCCTTTACGACCCTGGGCTGGCCGGACCAGACCAGGCGCCTGGACATGTTCTATCCCACCAGCGTGCTGGTCACCGGTTTCGACATCATCTTCTTCTGGGTGGCGCGCATGATCATGATGGGGCTTGCGCTTTGCCGGGGACGTTCCCTTCCGCGAAATCTATATCCATGGCCTGATCCGCGACAGCCACGGGCAGAAAATGTCCAAGTCCAAGGGCAACGTCCTCGACCCGATCGACCTGATTGACGGCATCGAGCTGGAGCCGCTGGTCAAAAAACGCACCTCCGGCCTGATGCAGCCGCACATGGCGCCGGCCATAGAAAAGGCCACCCGCAAGGAGTTCCCGGATGGAATCCCGGCATTTGGCTGTGATGCGCTGCGCTTTACCTTTGCCGCCCTGGCGACCAACGGCCGGGACATTCGCTTTGACCTGGGCCGCATCGAGGGCAACCGCAACTTCTGCAACAAGATCTGGAACGCCGCCCGCTACGTGCTGATGCAGACGGAGGAGCACGCGACCACCCGGCCGGAGTCCCTGTCACTGGTGGACCGCTGGATCGTGTCACGCCAGGGCGCGATGCTGCGGGAACTGGAAGGGCATATTGCCAGCTACCGCATGGACCTGGCGGCGCAGTGCATTTACGAGTTTGTGTGGAACGAATATTGCGACTGGTACCTCGAGCTGACCAAGCCGGTGTTGCAGGAAGGCACCGGGGCGCAGCAAAACGCCACGCGCCACACGCTGCTGGCCGTGCTGGAAACCGCGCTGCGCTCCATGCACCCCTTCATGCCGTTCATCACGGAAGAAATCTGGCAGCGCGTCGCGCCTGCGCTCCAGATCAGCGATCAGAGCATTGTCGTGCAGCGCTGGCCGGAGGCGTCGCCCGCCGACCCGGAAGCGGATGCGCAGGTGACCTGGCTCAAGGAGATCCTGCAAGGCATCCGGCGCATCCGCTCGGAGCTGAACCTGCCCCCGTCCCGGACCCTCAAGGTCCAGTTGCAGGGCGGTGCAGCCCAGGACCGGGAGCGGCTCGCGCTTACCGAAGGCCTGTTAAAAAGCCTGGGCCGGGTGGAGCAGTTCGAGTGGGTGGATGAATCGGCTGACGCGTCCAAGTGCGCCGTGGCGCTGGTCCATGAGCTGCGCATCCTCATTCCGCTGCAGGGGCTGGTTGATGTCAGCGAAGAAAGCCGGCGCCTGCGCAAGCTGCTTGAAAATGAGCAGCGGGATCTGCAGAAATCCAGCGCAAAAATGGACAACCCGAGCTTCGTCGACAATGCCCCTGCAGCGGTGGTCGAGCAGGAACGGGAGCGTCTCGCCAACCACCAGGCAACCGTGAAGGAGCTCGAGGCCCAGCTGCAGCGGCTGGCGGAACTGGACAGCCAGGCTTGACGGCTAGGCGGATCCGCCGCCGTCACTTAGCTCCAGCCGCATGACCAGGGCGTCTTCCCGGCCCGCTGCAGCCCGGTAGTAATCGGGCCGGCGCCCGATCACGCTGAATCCGCGGGCCCGGTACAGCTCGGCCGCCGCCGGATTGGAGGGCCGAACCTCGAGAATCATGGCGTCGCAGCCCAGGGATCGCGTGGTGGTGATCACGTGTTCGAGGAGCAGGCTTCCCAGGCCGCGGCGCTGACGGCCCGGATGAATGCACAGGTTCAGCAGGTGACTCTCACCGGCGCCCATGTTGAAAATCGCGTAGCCGGCCAATTCCCCGCCCAGTTGCACCCCGATACAGCCGTAGCCGACCCGCAAACACTCGCTGAAAATCCCGCGGGTCCAGGGAAAGGGATAGGCCGCCTCTTCAATCCGCATGATGCTGTCCAGGTCGGCCGCCGTAAGCCTGCGGATCACCGGGTGCTCGAAAGTCGGTTCAGCGCTCATCAGCCGCCCAGCCCCAGGGACTTCAGCGCCTGCCAGCAACTCCTGCGCGCGGCCGGGTCGCTCGCCAGGCGTTTCAGCTCGGGAACCACGATGACGCGCGCGGCGCCACAGCGCTCCGGGGCAGCCCCGCCCAGGGCGAGCAGCGCCTGGGCCTGCCCGAAGATCACCACCGAGGTAAACAGGCGCTCATCCACCGCGGCCTCCAGGGCCACGCCGTCGCCGGCAATGGCAGTCTTCGCCCACACCGGGGCGTCCGCCGAGGGTGCGCGCCAGGTCTGCGGCCAGCGGAGAGGCGGTCTCGTCCTCGGAGCCGCACAGAAACAGGCAACTGCCCTGCCCGGGACCCAGCAACAGACCCAGGGCCTTTGCCGCCGCCTTGCCGGGGGACTTCCTCGCCGGAGCGGGCTGAACCGGGGGCGTTACCGGGCCTTGCGCGACCGCTTCAGGTCCGGCCGCCTGCACGGCGCCCTCAACAGGTGATGTGACGGGTTCCGGGGTGGCTTGTGGCGGCTCCCGGCGCGCCCAGACCGTGATGCCCAGAGCGTCGAGGTAGGCCTCGCGGCTCATTCGCGCCGGTCCTCCCGGTGCGCCTCTTTCGCCTGGCGGCGCAAGCGCTGGCGCAGGGCCCGGCGGGCCTGGCGCTTGCGCCGGCCGTTCAGGGTCAGCACGATGCCGGAACCGATGTAGACGAGGCCGATGAAAACGCCGAAGGTGGGTGGATCCAGGGCGAACAGGACCAGCACCAACATGAGCAGAAACAACCAGAAGTACGGCACTTTCTCATTGGTCGCGATGGTCTTGAAGCTGAAGTAGCGCACGTTGGAAAACATCAGCAGGCCTACCGCCAGCGTCAGTGCCCACATCAGCCAGCGCACCGACTCTCCGGCAACGCCGCGGTCCTCAAAAAACCACACGGTGATGGCCAGCATCAGGGCGGCCGCAGGACTCGCCAGGCCCTGGAAGTAGGTCTTGTCCGAATCCGTTGCCAGGGCTGCCTGTGAATTGAAGCGCGCCAGGCGCAGGGCGGCACAGGCGATGTAGACAAATGCCGCCAGCCAGCCGAGCTTGCCGGCCAGGGGACTGATTTCACCCATGCTTTGCAGTGACCAGTTAAAGGTCAGGATGGCAGGCGCGAGGCCGAAGGAAATCATGTCCGACAGGCTGTCGTACTGGACACCAAACTCGCTTTGCGTGTTGGTCATTCGCGCGACCCGCCCGTCGAGCCCGTCCAGCAACCCCGCGATGCCAATGGCGATGGACGCGGTCACATAGGCGCCGTTGATGCCCGAAATGATCGAGTAAACTCCCGCAAAAAGCGCACAGGTGGTGAGCGCATTGGGCAGTAGGAAGGCGCCTCGCTGGCGAATGTTTCGTTTATCGGCCATGGGTTCTGGCGGCTGGGGAGACGACTGCAGAGCATAACATGGCGCGGCGCCGACAGCCCTTTCGCATGCCCGATCATGGCCGGTTATGCTATAACGCTGCTACGAGCGCACTAAAGGACAATCCCGCGATGAAGCGAACAGGAACTCTGCCCGTCATGGGCCTGATGCTGCTGCTGTCAGGTTTCGCCCTGACTTCCGTGCAGGCTGAAACCATTTACAAGTGGACCGACGCCCAGGGCACGGTGCACTTCGGTGAACGGCCACCCGAAGGCGTGAAGGCTGAAATCGTGTCGGTCACTACCGGCTCGAGCACCAGCGCGGACAGCCAGGATGACCCGTATGCCGCCGCCCGCGCCAAGCTCCAGACGCCTGCGGAAGCGAAACAGCAGCGTGCGGAGCTGGCCCAGCAGCGCGAACTTGAGCAACAGCAGGAAGCCCGCATGGCGGCAGCCTGTGAAGCGCAACGGGCGCGGCTGCAGGAGCTTATCCCCCGATCGAAGGTTTTACTGCAGAACCCGGATGGAACCAGCCGTATGCTGTCGGATGACGAGCGCCTGTCAATGATCGACGAGTCACAAAAATTTGTTGACGAAAACTGTAACTGACGCCTGTCCACGGCCCCTTCAGGGGGCGTAAGCGGATACACTAGCGATCTTTTCACGGCGGCGGCTCCTTCCCCCAGGGCGCCGCCGCCGAACTCCCTATGCGAAGCCGTTATGAAAGCCAGCCATTACCACATCAATACCACGCGGGAGACCCCCGCTGACGCGGAAATCGCCAGCCACCAACTGATGCTGCGCACCGGCATGATCCGCAAACTGACCGCGGGCATTTATACCTGGTCCCCGCTGGGACTGCGCGTATTGCGCAAGGTCGAGAACATCGTCCGGGAAGAAATGGACCGCGCCGGTTACCTGGAGATGCTCATGCCCGCCGTCCAGCCCGCCGAGCTGTGGCAGGAAACCGGCCGCTGGGAGGAGTTTGGCGGCCAGTTGCTGAAAATCACGGACCGCGCCGGTCGTGAATACGCCTTCGGACCGACCCACGAAGAGGTCATGACCGACTTCGTGCGCAACGAAATCCGCAGCTACAAGCAGCTGCCGATCACCTTCTACCAGATCCAGACCAAGTTCCGGGACGAGATCCGGCCGCGCTTCGGCGTCATGCGGGCGCGCGAGTTCCTGATGAAGGATGCCTATTCCTTCCATATTGACGCGGACAGTCTCGAGGCCACTTACTGGGACATGTACGACGTTTACAGCCGCATTTTCGAGCGCAGCGGCCTGCGCTTTCGTTCCGTGGAGGCGGATTCGGGCGCCATCGGCGGCAGCCGCAGCCATGAGTTCCACGTGCTGGCGGACTCCGGCGAAGACGTGATCGCCTTTTCCAATGGCTCCGATTACGCCGCCAACCTCGAGCTGTGCGCTGTTGCGCCGCCCGCAGCGCCGCGGCCCGCGCCCGGTGCCGAAATGCGGATTGAAGACACGCCCGGCGTGCGCTCCATCGATGACCTGGTCAGCGGCTTTTCCATTCCGGTTGAGCAAACCATCAAGACCCTGATCGTGCATGGCAAGCAAGGGCTTGTCGCCCTGCTGCTGCGCGGCGACCACGAACTGAACCATACCAAGGCGGAAAAGCTGGACGCGGTAGCGCGGCCCCTGACCTTTGCCAGCGAGGAGGAGATCCGCCAGGCGGTTGGCGCCGGGCCCGGTTCCCTCGGTCCGGTGAATCTTGAATTGCCGGTGATTGCCGACCAGGCGGTCACTGTGCTGGCCGACTTCGCCGCCGGCGCCAACGAGGATGGCAAGCACCTGTTCAACATCAATTTCGAACGGGACCTGCCGACGCCGGCAACCGCGGACCTGCGCAATGCCGGGGAAGGCGACGCCAGCCCCGATGGCAAGGGCACGCTGGAACTGGCCCGGGGCATCGAGGTTGGACATATCTTCCAGCTGGGCACCAAGTACTCGCAGGCCATGAACGCGGTCGTGCTCGGTGAAGACGGAAAATCCCATGTCATGCCCATGGGTTGCTACGGCATCGGCGTATCCCGCATCGTTGCCGCCGCCATCGAGCAGAACCATGACGAGCGGGGCATTGTCTGGCCCGCGCCGCTGGCGCCGTTCCAGGTCGCTGTCCTGCCAATGAACGCGAAAAAGTCACCGCGCGTCCAGGAAGCTGCCGAGGCGCTCTATGCCGGACTGTGCGAAGCCGGAGTGGAGGTGTTGCTGGACGACCGCAACCTGCGTCCCGGGGTCATGTTCAATGACATGGAGCTGATCGGAATCCCGCACCGGGTCGTGATCGGCGAGCGGGGGCTCGATGCCGGCCTGCTTGAGTACCGCGCCCGGAATTCGGAGGCCAACGAGGAGCTGCCGCTGGACGGCGCCGTGGAAGCGATACTCGCTAAACTCGGATCCGACTGAACCCCGCGGCAGGGGTCAGTTTTCGTCTTTTACCCGGTGCAGGTAAACGTCGGTCTGCGGGAAAGGAATGGTGATACCCTCTTTCTGAAAGCGCTTGTAGATGTTTTTAAGAAGTTGATCGGTAACCCGGCCCCGCTGCACCGGTTTGTCCACCCAGCCAAGCAGCTCGAAATCCAGCGATGAGTTGCCAAAGCCGCGCATGCGGACCCGGGGGTTCGGGTAGTCGAGGATATCGGCACACTCCTCGGCGACCGAGTTGAGCACCTCGGAGACCTGGTCAACATCACTGCCGTAGGCAACGCCGACGGGAATGCGAATCCGGTATTTCTCCCAGGGCCCGCCACTTTCATTGATGATCTTCGCGTTCGCGATGATCGCATTGGGGATGGTCACCTCGACATCATCCCGCGTGAGCAGGCGGGTTGAACGCAGACCCACGTGGGTCACTTCACCGCGCTCGCCGGTATCAAGCACCACGTAGTCACCGATCTTGTACGGCGCATCCGCGACGATAAAAATACCGGAAAACAGGTTGGCCAGCGTATCGCGCGCCGCAAAACCGACGGCGATACCAATAACCCCGGCGGAGGCCAGCCAGGCGGTCGGGTCGACACCCCAGATCACCAGCGCCAGGTAGCCGGCCAGCGCCACCAGCAGGACCTTGCTGCTGATCTCGAACATGGGCAGGGTGCGCGCCTCGATGATGTCCACCTTGTCCTTGCGCTCGGCGAGCAACTCCAGGAACACGTGGGCGGCGCGCAGGGCGGCGCGCAACAACGACAGCAGCAGCACGGTGGCCAGCACATTCACCGTCAATTCGCGGATGCCCGACGGCAGGGGCACGATGGCGGTCACGATAAACAGGGACAGGATAAACGGCACGGTCAACGCCGGATTGCGCGCCACGTGCAGCAGTTTGTCATCAAGTTGCGTGCTGGTCTTGCCGGTCAGTCGCTTGCCGGCCTGGGTCAGGATGAACTGGAGCAGCTTGCCGGCGGCATAGCCCAGTGAGATCACGATCAGCAACAGCAGCGCCGGGTAGGCGGCCAGAAACTCCAGGGGCGCCTGGAGCATCCCGGGAAGCATGTCCCAGACGACCGAATCGAGTAACTGGTCCTGCGGCGCGGCGCCGGGGCCGCCGGCAGTGGTTGCGGATTCCTGGTCTGCTGACATGGCGATAATGCTTGGCTCCTGTTTGGGGTGTACGCGGCATGTTACGGGTCTGTGCCGGCCCCGGCCAGCGCGCGCGCTTAGCGGCTGCCGAGGTGCTTCTCCCCGCGCTGCTCCGCCAGTTCGATCTGGCGCGCACGTTCCAGCAGGCCCTCGCGCCGTTCCGGCGTCAGCCGGTCAAAACACTTTGGGCAGGAGACGTGCAATTCAAACTTCGGGGATTGCCGGTCTTCTTCCGTGACCGGCATGCGACAGGCGGGACACACCTCGAGGTCACCCTCGCGCAACTGGTGGTCCACGGTGACCCGGTTATCAAACACGAAACAGTCCCCTTCCCAGAGGCTGTCGCTCGAATCCACCTGTTCCAGGTAATTCAGGATGCCGCCTTCGAGGTGGTAGACGTTCCTGAAACCCAGGGACTTCAGATAGGCGGTGGACTTTTCACAGCGAATGCCCCCGGTGCAGAACATGGCGACATGCTCGTCCCGCTCCGGATCCAGGTTGTCCGCCACCCAGGCGGGAAAGTCGCGAAAGGAACGGGTCGCCGGATCCTCGGCACCGGCAAACGTGCCCAGGTGCACCTCGTAGTCATTGCGCGTATCCACCAGGCGCACATCGTCGCGCCGGATCAGCGCGTTCCAGTCCGCCGGCGCCACGTACTCCCCGACCGCCTTGCGCGGATCAACCCCGGGCACGCCGAGACTCACGATCTCCTTCTTCAGGCGGACTTTCATGCGGTAGAACGGCGGCTCGTGCGCCCAGGAAAACTTGGCATTGAGCCCGGCCAGGCGGGGGTCTTCCCGCAGCCGCTCAAGCAGGCGCATTACGCCCCGCTCCGGCCCGGCGACCGTGCCATTGATGCCTTCGCGGGCCAGCAGAATCGTACCCAGCAGACCGAGATCCTCGCAGCGCTGCAACAGGGGTGCGCGCAGCGCCTCATAGTCTTCGAGCTCGGCGAAATGATAGAACGCCGCGACGCGCGCGCGATCTGCTGTCGGCCTTGCGGTATCGTCCGGGCTCACGACAGCGTGCGAATGCCCACGGCAGCGCGCAGCTCGGCCAGGTAGGGCGTGGCGAAAGCGCGGGCCTTCGCGGCGCCCTGGCGCAGGATTGCCTCCACTTCAGCGGGCTGCTGCAGGAGCGATTCGTAGCGCTCCCGCGCCCCGGCCAGTTCGTCATTGATCAGCTCGAACAGCTGCTGCTTGGCTTCACCCCAGGCAATACCCTCGCGATAGGCCTGGCGCATGGCGTCGCGCCGGCCGGCATCGGCAAAGGCGGAAAAAATGGTGAACAGGGCGGAATTATCCGGATCCTTGGGCTCGCCGGGCTCCAGGGAATTGGTGACGATCTTCATGATGGCCTTGCGCAGCTGCTTCTCCGGCAGCCACAGGGGAATCGTGTTGTCATAGCTCTTGGACATCTTGCGCCCGTCCTGCCCCGGCAACACCGCCACGTGATCCTCCACCACCGCCTCCGGCAGCACCATGAGTTCACCGAAGTGGTGATTGAAACGCTGCGCGATGTCGCGCGCCATTTCCAGGTGCTGCACCTGGTCGCGCCCCACCGGGACCCGGTCCGCCTTGAACATCAGGATATCCGCGGCCATCAGGATGGGGTAGCTGAACAGCCCCATGGTGATACCCAGGTCCGCGTCTTCGCCCGCGTCGAGATTTTCCTGCACCGCGGCCTTGTAGGCATGGGCGCGGTTCATCAGTCCTTTCGCCGTCTGGCAGGTGATCAGCCAGGTGAGCTCCGTGATCTCGGGCACGTCAGACTGGCGGTAGAACGTCACCGCGTCCGTATCCAGGCCCAGGGCCAGCCAGCTCGCCGCGATTTCCAGCGTTGAGCGCTGCACCTGCGCCGGATCGTTGCACTTGATCAGGGCGTGGTAGTCCGCCAGGAAAAAGTAGGAGTTCGTGGACGGATCGCGGCTTGCCTGGATGGCGGGCTTGATGGCGCCCACGTAGTTGCCGAGATGCGGGCTGCCCGTGGTGGTAATGCCCGTCAGGACCGTATGCTGTGTCATGAAGTATTCCGGCCCCTGGCCGCTGCTGGTCAAAGGCGCAATTCTAAGGGATGCGGCGTCCCTGTTGCAGTGCGTTGCAGTGTCCACCGGCCCCGGCGTTGAATCAGCCCGGTCAACTCAAGGGGTTCAACCCGTTAACTTTTTCAACTCATCCCGCCCGCTCAATCAGGGCAGTGCTCGCGATCCAGGCCACGCTGGCGGGGATCCGGCCAGGCACGGGTCTCCCAGCGCAGGCAGGCAACCAGCCGGTGCAGGTCACGCTCAACGGTCTGACGGGCCAGCCAGCGCGGCACCATTATGCGGGGCTGGATGCGGATCGCATGGGTCACGAGGAGTCCTCCGCCCGGGGCCGGGTCGAAGCGCCAGCTCCCTTCCAGCGCGCGCAGATCCCCCTCCTTCAGACGGATCAGGATCCAGTCATACGGCTGACGCAAGGTCTCAAACTCGTAGTCGAACCGGGGGAACAGCGCATAAGGTTTCAGGCTCTGCCGGGTCAGGGCGCTGGTCGCGTCCTCGTGCAGAATCTCGCAGTCCCGGAGGCCTCTGACAAAGCGGTAGTTGGCATCGCAATCGCCGAGCACACGCCACAGCCCCGGCGCATCTGTGTGAAAAATGGCCTGGGCGACGGCGGCGCCACCGGCCTGGTCGAGCTGCGTGTTTCGAACCAGGATATCCCCGGCCTCAAGGCGGGCCAGGTCCGCCGGGGATGGGGTTGCAGGCGGCGGGGGCGCCGGCCATGCCGTTTCCTGCGCCCCGGCAGTTGCCACACTCCACAGCCACAGCATCGCGATCGCAAAGCCGGTTACCAGGGGGGCTGAACTGTTTTTCATTTCAGGAGTTTAGGCGCCCCGGGCAGGTTTCGGCGTGAAAATCGCGGGAACCCCTTTCCATATATATGGACTATCACATACACTGGTTTCCATTGGAGAAAACAATATGAACCTTCGCGCCCTCAACTACTTCGTCAAACTGGCCGAGCTGAAGCATTTCAGCCGCGCAGCGGAAGCCTGTTTTGTCAGCCAGCCGACCCTGAGCACCCAGATCCGGAAGCTCGAGGAAGAGCTGGGCGTGCAACTCGTGGAGCGGGCGCCGCGCAAGGTTCAGCTCACATCCGTCGGCGAAGAGATCGCCGCCCGCGCCCGGCACCTGCTGCGGGACGTGGAGCAGATCCAGGCGGCTGCGCGGCGTAGCAGAGACCCGGAAACCGGCACCCTGAGGCTGGGTCTGTTCCCCACCCTGGCGCCCTACCTGCTGCCCCACGTGGTGCCTGCGATCCGCAAACGATTTCCGAAGCTGCGTCTTGAGCTGTCAGAAGAAAAAACCGGCGATATTCTGCACATGCTGGATGACGGGCGGCTGGATGCCGGCCTGATGGCCTTGCCGGTCGAGTCGGACCGGCTTGATCAGATCGTGCTCTTCGAGGAACCGTTCTTCATGGCCATGCCCGAGCAACATCACCTCACGAAAAAAGCGGAGATCACTACCGCTGACCTCATCGGGGAGGAACTGCTGCTGCTCGAAGACGGCCATTGCCTGCGCGACCAGGCGCTCGAGGTCTGCGCCCTCGCCGGCGCCCGGGAACGGGTGGACTTCAACGCCACCAGCATGGAAACACTGCGCCAGATGGTGGCCGCAGAGGTCGGAGTCACCCTGCTGCCGGCCCTGGCGGCCACCCCGCCGATTGCGCCGACCGCCAACGTGGTCCTGCGGCCATTCAAGGCGCCCGCGCCGTATCGTACGATCGCCCTGTTCTGGCGCAAAACATCGCCGCTGGGCCCGCTGATGAACTCACCTGGCCGGCTGTTTCGCCGACCTCCCGGCCCCCTTGCGCGGTCGCTGAGGCCGCTCAGACCGTATCGGACTCCTCGCTGATGCCCTCGAACAAGGGCGTGGAGAGGTAACGCTCGCCGGTGTCCGGCAGCATCGCCAGGATACTGCTGCCCGGCTCGGCTTTCTGCGCGACCTTGACCGCGGCTGCGAAAGTGCCGCCGGCGGAGATACCACAGAAAATTCCCTCTTGCCGGGCCAGCGCACGGGAGGTCTCGATCGACTCCTCGTCGGTGACCGGCACGATCTGGTCCGGCAGGCTGCGATCGACATTTTCCGCGATGAAATCCGGGGTCCAGCCCTGGATTTTGTGCGGCTGCCAGGGGTCACCGGACAGCAGCGCGGCGCCCGCGGGCTCAGTGACCACGATCTGCACCTCCGGCCGCGCCAGCTTGATCACCTGGCCGGCGCCGGTCATGGTCCCGCCGGTCCCGTAGCCCGTGACCCAGTAGTCAAGGCGGCGCCCGGCGAAGTCCTGGAGGATTTCGGGTCCGGTGGTCTGCCGGTGGTAGGCCGGGTTGGCCTCGTTTTCGAACTGCCGGGTCAGGAACCAGCCGTGTTCTTTCGCCAGCCGTTCGGCCTCCCGGACCATGCCGGAACCACGCTCTGCGGCCGGGGTCAGCACGACCCTGGCGCCAAGAAATTTCATCAGTTTGCGCCGTTCAACAGAAAAAGACTCGGCCATTACCGCCACCATCGGGTAACCCTTGGCCGCGCACACCATGGCCAGTGCAATCCCCGTGTTGCCCGAGGTCGCCTCGATGACCGTTTGCCCCGGCTTGCAGCGCGCCGCGCCGCTCCGCGTCTTCGATGATCGCGATGGCGAGGCGGTCTTTCACAGAGGACATGGGATTGAATGCCTCGACCTTGACGAACATGTCGATGCCTTTCGGGGCGAGGCGGTTGATGCGAACAACCGGCGTACGGCCGATCGTGCCCAGGATGCTGTCATAAATCATGTGCTGCTCCTCGGTTGTTTGGTTATTTGAATGTTCTGTCCAACGGCATCGCGCCTGGAGCGACTTTGAAGGGACCGCTTTGCCAAACGCCTGGTTTCCCAAGCATAGCGCGGCTGTGTGAAACGGGCGCCGGATTACTCCCCGGTCAGCGCCGCCAGGGCTTCGCCCCTGGCCAGGCGGGGCGCGTTGGGACCCTGCCCGGCTGCGCGTTGCAGGAACGCCTCGCGCAGTGACCAGCTGCGCCCGACCAGGCGCATACCCAGGGCGCGCGGCAGGGCCAGCGCCTGCGGTCTGAACAGCTTGCCCAGGGCATCTACCCCGCGGGCCATCAGCGCCGTTTCGCTGCGCCGCCAGCGCTCCCATTCCTGCAGCGCGCGCGGTTGAGCCGCGGTTCCACCACCGGCAGTCCTCAACAGGCATTCAACCAGCGCCGCCGCGTCCGCCAGGCCGAGGTTAACGCCCTGGCCGGCCAGCGGATGGACCACGTGCGCCGCATCACCCAGCAGCGCGATGCGCCCGGCCAGGTAACGGTCGCTCAGGCTCATGGACAGGGGAAACGCCGCGCGGGCACCCACTTCCTCTACCCCGCCCAGCCAGCCATCACTGGCAACATCGAGCGATTCACGAAAGGCGTCATCCTCCATTTGCAGCATGCGCCGGGCTTCCCCGGCCGGCAGGCTCCAGACCATCGTGGACCAGCCGTCGGCAAGGGGCAGCAGGGCCAGCGGCCCGCCGGCCAGAAAACGCTGCCAGGCCACGCCGGGGTTGGGCAACTGCTTACGAACCAGTCCGACCACGCCCAGCTGGTTGTACTCCCAGGCCTCGCCGCGCATACCGATGAACTGCCGCACGCCCGAATGGGCGCCGTCACAGGCCAGCAGCAGGCGGGCGGACAGGCGCTGCCCGCCGGTCAGTTCGCAGTGGACGCCATCGGCATCCTGCGTGAGCCGTTCAAGCCCGGTCGAACTCAGGCACTGAACCTGTTTGGTCGCCGCAAGCGCCTGCCAGAGAGCGTAGACGACCAGCGCGTTCTCGGTAATCGTGCCCAGCCGCTCCAGGCCGAAGCTGCCGGCCTCGAAGTCGATGGCGCCGCTGCCCTGCCCGTCCTCGACGTGCATTCGCCGGTAGGGGCAGTGCCGCTGCGCCTCGATCCGCTCCCAGGCGCCGGCAGCATCCAGGATTCTCGCGGAGCCGGGAGACAGGGCGGAGACCCGTAACCCTACCGGCGCGGCCGGATCCCATGCCGGCTGCGGGCCGTTGTCAACCAGGGTTACGCTGTAGCCGGCGCGACCAAGCAGGCTGGCGACCGTGCCACCGACCATGCCGCCGCCGATGACGATCACGTCCCGCAGCTTCTCCCCGCCTGCACGCCGGTCACCCATCTGATGCCCCCCACTCACTCAGCATGGGGCTCAGCAGGGGCTCGCCCAGCGCCAGGCGGGGTGTTGCGCCCCGGTAACCCATGGCGCGCACAGCCATGCGGCGGCGCAACAGCGGCGTCAGCCCAACCAGGGCGAGCCCGAGGCTGCGCGCCGACCGGGTCAGTGGCGAGGTGCTGGCAAACAGGCTGACCATGTCGTGACTCCAGCCAACCGTGGCGGCCTGGTCCGGCCGCCGCCAGTTGCTGTACCGTTCCAGCAATTCCGCTGCGCCCGGATCGGGCAGCTGACCGTCGCCCAGTCGCGCGTCGGCCAGCACTTCGCCAAGCACGGCGACGTCCCTGAGGCCCAGGTTGAAACCCTGCGCGCCGACCGGGTGAATGGCATGCGCGGCATTGCCCAGGAGCACGACGCGGTGCGCCGTATCTTTTTCCGGCATGACCCGTCGCAGGGGATAGCTGCTGCGGCGCCCGAGGCGCCCCAGCCGCCCCAGCGCGCCGCCGGAGCGCGCCGTGGCCGCGGCAAGAAACTCATCCTCCGGCAGTTCCAGCAGCGCGGCGGCCTCCGCCTTGGGCGCACACCAGACCAGGCCGCAGCGCCCGCCCACATGCGGCAGCAGCGCAAAGGGTCCGGTCGGTGTCATGCGTTCAAAAGCGCGGCCCTCGTGAGGCACCGCGGGCATCACGTTGGCAATGATCGCGACCTGGCCGTAGTCGTGGGTTTCCGCGGCGATGCCCAGCAATTGACGCACATCGGAATCCGCACCGTCTGCGCCAATGACCAGGCGGGCAGTAATGTCGTGAGCCGAGTCCGCGCCCCGGGCCGTGACCCGCACGCCACCGTCCACGAGCTCGAGCGACCCGGCCCGGAAGGGGCAGAGCAGATCGACGTTGGACAGCTGGTGCACATGTTGCATCACCGCCTGGCCAAACACCCGCGCCTCGATGACGTTGCCAAAGCATTCCAGACCGAGCTCAGCCGCATCCATCACCACCCGGCCGGGACGCCCCAGTTCCGTCACCGTCACCACGCGGATCGGCGTGGCGTTGTCTGCCAGGGCAGGCCACAAACCGAGTCCGCGAAGTATCTGGCAGGAGGCCTGGCCGAGAGCCAGGGTCCGGTCGTCATAGCTGGGCGGAGATTCAGTGCGCGGCATTGCCGCCTCGAGCAGGGTGACCTGGTAACCCAGGGGCTCCAGGGCACAGGCCAGGCTGGCGCCAACCAGCCCCCCGCCGATAACGAGAATATCCGTGTCGATTGCGCTCATTGCGCCATCAGTTCCTCAATGTCGTCGATGGCCTTGGGGACGCGGTTGGTGAGGATCTCCGGCTCATCCCGGGTCACCAGGATGTCGTCCTCGATGCGAATACCCAGGCCCCGCCAGCGCTTGTCGACCCGCTCATCATCCTCGCGGATGTAGATACCCGGCTCGATGGTCAGCACCATGCCGGGCTCCAGCGCCCGCGAATGGCCATCCACCTGGTAATCACCCACATCGTGTGTGTCCAGGCCAAGCCAGTGACCGGTCTTGTGCAGGTAGTAGTTCTCAAACAGGCCCTTCTCGATCGCCTCTTCCCGGTCTCCCTTGAGAATACCCAGGTCCAGCAATCCATCGGTAAGCGCCTCCACGGCCACGTCATGGATGTCATCCCACTGCACGCCATCTCGCACCGCATCGATCGCCTGCTCCTGGGCGTACAGGACGATGCGGTACAGGTCCTTTTGCGCGTCGCTGAAGCGGCCGTTGACCGGGAAGGTCCGGGTGATGTCGCTCGCATAGCCGTCGTATTCGCAGCCCGCGTCGATCAGCAGCAGGTCGCCGTCCCGCAAGGGCTGGTTATTGTTGATGTAGTGCAGTACGCAGGCGTTCGCCCCGCCGCCGACAATCGGCGGATAGGCGGGCTCGCACTGGTTCAACATATATTCATGCACCAGTTCCGCGTGGATGAACGCCTCGCTGACGCCCGGGCGGCAGGCTTTCATTGCGCGTACCTGGGCCCCGGCTGAGATCCGGCCGGCCTTGCGCATGGCGGACAACTCCCCGCGGCTCTTGAACAGGCGCATCTCGTGCAGCAGGTGGCCGAGATCGACAATCTCTTCCGGCGCGTGAAAGTTGCGCCGGGAACTGCCGCGAAAGTCATTGAGCCAGCCGATCAGGCGATGATCAAACTCCGCGTCCCGGCCAAGGTCGTGGTAGACGCGCACCCGGTCACGCAGAAGGTCACGCAGTGTTTGATCCGCTTTTTCAATCGGCAGGGCCTGGTCGAAGCCGTATTCCTCCACCGCGCGCTGCGTACCGACCATGGCGCCATCCCACATTTCCTTTTCCGGGTCGCGTTCGCGGCAAAACAGGATGCTTTCGCCACCCTTCTCGTCCGCCAGCAGCACCAGCATCGCATCCGGCTCGCGAAAACCGCTGAGATAGAGAAAATCGCTGTCCTGGCGAAAGGGGTAAAGCACATCGCTGTTGCGCACCCGCTGCGTTGCAGCGCGGAGAATAATCAGCGCTCCCTCGCCGACCATGGACATCAACTGGCGGCGACGGCGGGCATATTCTTCAGCTTTGATCATGCGTGTTCCAGGGCCCGTAGCGGCCGGTCATTCAATGGATGCGGTCGCCCTCTTCGGGTCCGCGAAGCTCTTCCCGCAGGATGAGAACGGCAATGCGAATGTACTCGACGATTTCTGCAAAAGCGCCCTCTTCCTCCTCCGTGTCGCCGGCCTCGGGCTCGGCGCCTTCGCCAATCTCCGCCAGGGCGATTTCCTGCAGATCCGCCAGCGCCTCGGCCGCCTCTCCGGAAAGCGCATCCAGCCGCGAATCCTGGCCGGCGCCGATCGCCGCCAGGAAACCATTGCACCACTGCGCCAGCGCTTCCGTCCGGTCCTCCAGCGACTCCTCGTCGCCGGGCAGCCACAAGGTCAGGCCCATCTCATCATCGCCCAGCTGCGCGCGGCTGGCGGTGAAGAGCTCCTCCAGGGTGCTGCGAAAGCCGGGGGCCGGGTCGTGAACGACCTCCAGCATACCGAGCAGATCGAAAAATGCGTCCGGATTGGCGTCAAATTGCCGAACCAAAAGCCCACAGGCCATGCCATGGCATTCGGCCAGGCCGGCGCCATCGAGGTTTCCACTGGCCAGGGCCAGGCTGTGCTCAAAATCGGGGAGGCTTGCGGTGGACATGGAAATTCTCCAGGTTTTCCGGATCGGCAAAGCGGGCGAGCGGCGATGTTAGCATCACCGGCGTCGCCGGAGCTTCCGGCCCCCTCTTCGCACAGTGCATTGACCGCCTATCAAGGCCAAATTATAGTGTCTCCATGGACTCCCTAGAACAGGCAAACGCCGACCTCGAACGACTTGAGGGCCAACTGCGCCAACTTCTCGACCAGGTCAGAAAGCTGCGCGAGGAAAACCAGTCCCTGCAGACCCGGCAGGAATCGCTGGTCAGCGAGCGCGCCTCCCTGATCGCCAAGAACGACGAGGCCCGCACAAAGGTTGAGGCCATGATTCACCGCCTGAAGGGCCTGGAACAGCTGTGACCCAACCCCCGGCACCGCGCCAGGCGCGCGGTCACGCCGGCATCGGAAGTAAAGAATGAGCACTGACATAGAACCGATTTCGGTCATGATTCTTGACCGGGAGTACCAGTTCACCTGTGGCCCGGAAGAGCGCGCTGCGCTGCGCGAGGCAGCGGAACTGCTGGACGGCCGCATGCGGGACATCAAGGCCCAGGGCAACCTCATGGCGCTGGAACGCATCGCGGTCATGACCGCGTTGAACATGTCCGACGAAATCATCAAGCTCCGCAAGGAGGGTGTCGCACGCGTCGAGACCGTGGACAGGCGCATCCGCATGCTTGCCGATGAGCTCGATAATGCACTGGCGGACGCGATCGACTAGACTAGGGATGCCCTCTGCGGTGTTGGCCAGTGGAATCGCAAGATGCCTTGTCCCTACTTTTTGACCTTGGGTCGGCTAACCTGACGTCAGTGTGCATGTTCGCATTAAAGCGAAAAGCCTTAGACCCAGTGCGCAGACCCACCTGAACCCTTGGTTCAAGGTCACCGAAGCCACAGCGGCATTCGTGGAGGGCACCCCACCTATTTATTGCCGCTCATCCTGTTTGCATGGGTGAGCCGGCTGACAGGCGGCAGAACGACACCATGCCGGACCAGTATCCATCTAAGCGTCAGCTGCGAACCGACTTCCGTGAGCGTCGCGGCGCGGTCAGCCGCGAACAGCGGCAAAGCTGGACCCCGGAACTGAATCGTCATCTGCTGGCGGCATCCGCCATTCGCGAGGCCCGCACAGTGGCTGGCTACCTCGCCTTTGACGGCGAACCGGATTTGCGTTTTACCCTCACCCAGCTGCACCGGCGCGGCACCACGGTGGTGCTGCCGGTCGTGCCCGGCGGGAGCGCCCTGACCCTGGGTTTCCATCAATGGTCACCGGCCACGCCCCTGCAGCCCAACCGGCTCGGCATATCGGAGCCGGCCGAAGCAGCCGCGGTCCCCCTTGAGCAGATCGATGTCATGCTCATGCCGCTGGTCGCCTATGACAGGACCGGTTCGCGGCTGGGCATGGGCGCCGGCTGGTATGACCGGACGCTCGGCAACAGCAGTCATCGACCGCTGCTGGCCGGCATCGCATGGTCAATTCAGGAAACACCATCGGTGCCGATTGATCCCTGGGACGTTCCCCTGGATGCAATCGTTACCGAGACCGGTTGGTTTACTTGCCCCGGGTGAGTCGCCACAATGAACGTCCGTCAAACAAGCCAGTGAGAACGTCATGAGCCAGGATCAGTGGAAACGGGAGGTCGGTGAAGCCGCCGTCGATTATGTGCGGGATGACAGCGTGCTCGGCGTCGGAACCGGCAGCACGGTCAATGCGTTTATCGAGGCACTCGGGCAGAGCGGAAAGCGCGTTGAAGCCGCCGTTTCGAGTTCCGAGGCGACCAGCGAGCGCCTGCAGGCACTGGGCATCGAGGTCATTGACCTCAACCAGGCGGGCACCCTGGACGTGTACATTGACGGGGCCGATGAATTTGACGGACACCGTCGCCTGATCAAAGGCGGCGGAGCCGCCCTGACCCGGGAGAAAATCGTTGCCGAGGCCAGCCGGCGCTTTGTCTGCATCGCTGACGAAACCAAGCAGGTCGGCGTGCTGGGGCGTTTCCCCCTGCCGGTCGAGGTTATACCCATGGCCCGCAGCCTCGTGGCGCGTAAGCTGGTCGCCCTCGGTGGACAGCCCGAGTGGCGCGAAGGGGTGGTAACGGACAACGGCAACCTGATCCTGGATGTTCACAATATGGATCTCGTCGACCCGCTGGCCATGGAGCAGGCGATCAATAATATTCCGGGCGTGGTGACCTGCGGCATCTTCGCCAGGCGGCCGGCTGACGTGATTCTGATTGCCGGCGAGGGAGGGCTGAAAACCCTCTGAAAAGATTTTTTCTAAAAATTAGACAAACTCGGCTAATTTATGTATATTGAACCTCCCCTCAAGGGAAAGGCAGCAAGGATTGCTGCTGGTGAGGGGGAAACAATCCAACTGAAACAAGGAAGTTCTCATGGATATCAGAAAAGATCTGAAGCCCACGCTCCTGTTGGCACTGGCCTTCTTCATGGCCACCGCACCAAATCCTGATAGCGCAGTGATTGCCGAAATGACGGCCAACTTCATTGTGCCCAAGCATGAGTACCCCCTGCAGGCTGCAGAGCTGGCCAACCGCCCGGAAGAGGCACCGGTCAGCGAATACACGACTGATTGATCCTTGCTGCGCCCGGTAATACCGGGCGGCCTGATACCCTGACCGGCAGGGGTCCCGGCCAGGGTATCGCGGTAGCTGCAGGACCTGCACTGACACCTGCGTGAACCCGGGGCTTGTGGCCAATTGCTGCCGGGAGCCGCACTGTCCGTTGTGCTTTGCAGTAAAATTCCTGACGACATGACCAAGTCAGAAGGACCCACCATGAAAAACCCAATCCTGCTCTCTGCCTGCCTGCTGGGCCTGGCAACTTTCGTCAGCGATGCCAGCGCAGCCGACATAGAACAAGGCAAGGCAAAAGCCGCCGTCTGCGTCGCCTGTCACGGGGTGAAAGGCATCAGTCCCAATCCGCAATGGCCTAACCTGGCCGGCCAGCAAGACCAATACCTCATACTGGCATTGAAAGCCTATCGTGACGGGGGCCGCAACAATCCGATCATGTCGCCGCTGGCCAAAAACCTGTCCGACGCGGATATAGAAAACCTGGCGGCGTATTACGCCAGCCTCTGAACCACGGAGCCGGCGCTGACGCTGGTACGGCCTGCAAGCCGCGGCTATAATTTCAATCATGAACCGGGGGGAGAAGTACAAAAACCCGGAGGCTTCGGCCAGTCATGCAATTCACCAGATTTACCGACTATGCCCTGCGCGTACTGATCTACGTGGGTCAGCGCCCCAATCAGTGGGTGACAATTCGCGAGGTGTCGGATGCCTATGGCATTTCCAGAAATCACCTGATGAAAGTGGTCAGCTTTCTGGGCGGCACGGGCTACCTGCTGTCCCAGCGTGGGCCCGGTGGTGGAGTCCGCTTGCAGGTTTCACCTGCGGAAATCCGCCTGGCTGAAGTCATCCTGCATACGGAAGGCAGCATGGACCTGCTACCGACACCGGGCGAGCTGCCCGGCTCACTCCGGCAGCCGCACGCACAGCTGGAACTCGCGCTTGGCGAAGCCGCCGGCGCCTTCATCGATTCCCTGAATGACCGCAGCCTGGCCGATGTACTCCATGGCGCAGCCGGGTCCCGGCGCCCTGCGACGGCGCTGGCGCCTGAAGCCGCCCCCTGAGCCAGCCGGGGCGCTGAATACTGACCGCAAACGCTGACCTGCCCGCCCGGTGCGTGTATTCTTCGAAAGCTGAACCGAACAGGACATGTCTCCGTGCTCCAATCACGCGACGTACTTCGACTTTCTTTTGACGTAACGATCAGCCTGCTGCTGGTCTTTTTCATTATCGCCTGGTGCCTGCAACTGCTCCTGCCCTTCATTGGGCTGATTACCTGGGGTACGGTGATTGCGATCTCGGTTCACACGCCGTTCTGCGCCCTGCGCGAACGCGTGGGCAACAAACTTGCAGCGGTGCTTTTCGCGCTGCTCGGAATCGCGTCAGTCATTGTCCCGGCCTGGTTGTTTGCGGACTCGATCCTCACCCCGATCCAGTCGTTTACACAAAGTATTGAACAGGGCTCGTTCCACATCGCCCCGCCCGGAGACAATGTAAAGGACTGGCCGTTGGTGGGAGGGCGAATCTACGAACTATGGTCCTCTGCGGCAGCAGACATGGGCGCCTTTCTGACGGCGCATTCAGCCCAGTTCAAGGAAGCCGGCAAATTTGCCGCTGGCAAGGCAGCGGGCCTGGGAATTTCCATCTTGCTGTTTTTCGCATCGGTGCTGATTGCCGCTGGCTTGCTGGCCAATGACAAAACGGTCACTCACGGCATGCGGCTGCTGTTCACGCGCCTGCTCGGCGCGGTGAAAGCCGAGGAATCCATGACCCTGACCACGGCAACCGTACGCTCGGTGACCATGGGCGTTCTGGGCGTCGCCTTTATCCAGGCGGTGCTTGCCGGTATTGGCATGGTGGTCGTGGGTGTACCCGGAGCCGGCATCTGGGCGATCCTGGTCCTGATCGTGGCGATCGCCCAACTGCCCCCCTGGCTGGTCCTTGGGCCGGTCATCTTCTACGTGTTCTCGGTTGAGCCAAACACGACGGTCGCGACCATTTTCGCGGTCTGGAGCCTGGTGGTTTCCTTCGGGGACATGTTTCTCAAGCCACTGCTGCTGGGACGGGGCGTTGACGTGCCAACGCTGGTGATTCTGCTTGGCGCGATAGGGGGGTTGATCACCTCGGGTCTGCTTGGCCTGTTCGTGGGCGCCGTGGTTCTCGCCATGGGTTATAAATTGCTGCTGTTCTGGCTCGGCCTCGGGCTCGACGAAGGGAAACCGACAACAGAGGAACCGGCCTGATGGATAACTATGATTTCATCAGAAACCTGGCCATCGGGACCACATTGACCCTGGTCAACCTGATGATTTTACTGTTGGCTGCCAAGCCGTCTCTTCACTACCTGAAAAAGCGGCTTGCCAAATTCGACCATCAATCGAGCAAACACCCCTTCGTGGTTCCGCTCACCGTGGTGATGAGCTTCCTGGTTCTTGGGCATCTGCTGCAATTTGCTACCTGGGCAGCCGTATTCCTGGCCATCGGACAATTCGACAGCTACGAAACAGCGTTTTACTTCTCCGCGACCAATTTCACCTCCCTGGGCTATGGCGATATCATCATGGACCCGACCTGGCGACTGCTTGGTCCCCTGGAGGCAGCCAATGGTGTGCTGATGTTCGGCCTGTCCGCGGGTCTGCTGGTCGCCGTGATCGGCTACTTTTTTAGATCAACGACAACAGCAGAGCACCAGAAACCGGTTGAATGATAAGCGCCGCAATCTGACCAGCTGGCGATACCGGCAGGGCATCCAAAGGTGCGGCATTGCTCCTTGTCAGCGCACGCACTGAGCGCCTGCACGGTCGGGCCGGACTTCGTGCCACCAAAACCCGATACACCACCCGGGTGGTCGCAAACGACGGCGGAAGGCCTGGACACCACCCCGCAGACCCCCGCCCCCTGGTGGCATGCTTTTGCGGACCCGGTGCTGGATGAGCTCGTTGCAACGGCGCTGGAAAACAACAACACGCTGGAACTGACGGGTCTGAACGTGCTCAAGGCGCGCGCCCAGCTGGGCATCGCCACCGGCAGCCAGTACCCGCAGACGCAGGTCCTGGCCGGGGACGCTACTTACCTGGCGCCGGCCGACAATGCGCTGCAGACCGATGGCTTCTGGAGCTACGGCGCGGGCGCCACCGCGTCCTGGGAAATTGATTTCTGGGGCCGCTTCCGGCGCGGAATTGAGGCGGCGGATGCATCCTACCTGGCCTCCATCGCCGCCTATGACCAGGCCCGGGTGCTGCTGATCGGCGCCGTTGTGACCTCCTACATCACGGTGCGCTCCCTCGAGGAACAGGTGCGCATCGCGCATGAAAACGTGAGCATTCAGCAACGCAGTTACGATATTGCGCTGGTCCTGTTCAACAACGGCGCCGACTCGGAGCTGGATGTTCAACAGTCCCTGACCCTGCTGCTGAGCACACAGGCCAGCATTCCCGGTCTCGAGATCAGCCTTGCGCAGTCGCGCAACGCGCTGAGCGTGCTCCTGGGCCAGAGTCCCGGCGCCGTAAAGGAGGTGCTGGCGAAGCACAGCGGCATACCCATTCCACCGGACAACCTCTCCATTGGCCTGCCGGCGGACATGCTGCGGCAGCGGCCGGACGTGCGCCAGGCCGAACTGCAAGCGCGCGCGGCAAACGCCCTGGTGGGCGTCGCCGAGGCGAACCTTTATCCGAGCTTTTCGCTGACCGGATCGATCGGCATTTCCGCCGGGGGTCCCGGGGACAGCGATTTCGGGGACCTGTTCAGCAGTGACGCCCTGGCCTGGTCCGTGGGGCCTTCCTTTGTCTGGCCGTTCCTGAACTACGGCCGGCTCAGGAACAATGTGCGCGTCCAGGATGCAACGCTGCAACAGGCGCTGGTGAACTACCGGGAAACCGTGCTCCAGGCCGCCCGGGAAGCCGAGGACGCCATGGCGCAGTTCATCGGCAGCAAACAGCAGCAGGCGATCCTCAGGCAGACGGTGGTCTCGGCGAAACGCTCCAACGAGCTCTCCACATTGCGTTATCGCGAGGGCTACTCGGACTATGAGCGGGTACTGAACGCCCAGCAGGCCCTGTTTGCCCAGGAAACACGTTATGTGAGCAGCCAGGGCGACACGGCGCGCGCCATGGCCTCGCTGTTTACCGCCCTGGGCGGCGGCTGGCAGTTTGGCGATCCCCGGCAATTCATCAGTGCCGGGACACGGAATGAAATGCAGGAACGCACGAACTGGGGCGGGCTGATCGAAGCTGCGCAGGACCGCGACCCGGACCAGCAGGCCGCCCCGGCGTCAACGGCGGATCAATAGGGGAAGTCCATGAACGAGAAAACAACCGCTGCCGAACCCGGCGACGCACCGGGCGATCCGGTGCAGCAGGCCACCGGGACGGACCGGCCGGCGACACGCCGTAAAGCCGACCCGGTGCGCCGCTGGACCTTTATTGTGCTGGCGCTGGTGCTTATCCTGCTCGCCTGTTACCTGCGCGCCGACCGGGTCACGCCGTTTACCGACCAGGCCCGGGTGAATGCGCTGGTGGTGCCCATCGCGCCGGAAGTGTCCGGAACCATTACCGCGGTCAATGTCACCAACAACCAGGCGGTAAAACAGGGCGATCCGCTGTTCCAGATAGGCCGGGAGCGCTACGAGTACGCGCTGCAGAATGCGCAGGCCACGCTCGAGCAGGCGCGGCAGGCCCAGGGCGCGGCCCAGGCCAATGTCGATTCAGCCCGGGCCAGCGTTGAGTCGGCCAGGGCCACGGAGGAAAAGACCCGGCTGGACGTGATCCGCATGCGAACCATTCGCGAGGAAGACCCGGGCGCGCTGTCCCTGCGCCGCCTTGAGTCCGCGGAAGCCTCGCTGATTTCTGCGCAGTCCCGGGTCACCTCGGCCCAGGCGGCCCTGGCGGCCGCGCTGGAGCAGCTGGGCGAACCGGGCGATGCCAACGCCGCCGTGCAGCAGGCGCTGGCCGGCCTGGAGACGGCCCGCCTGAACCTGGAACGGACCACGGTGCGCGCGCCGATGGACGGGGTGGTGACCGGGGTGCAGCTGGACACCGGCAATTTCGCCAATGCCGGAGCCGCGCAACTGACCTTTATCGCCACGCACCATGTCTGGATCCAGGCCGATTACACGGAAAACAACCTCGGGCATATTACCCCCGGCGACCCGGTGGGCATCATTTTCGACAGCTATCCCGGGCAGGTGTTCGCGGGCACGGTCGGCGAAATTGGTTTCGGCGTATCGGTCAACAGCCCGCCACTCGGCCAGTTGCCAACCATCAGGAACGATTCGAGCTGGCTGCGCCAGCCCCAGCGTTACCCGGTGCTGATCCGGTTTGAGCTACCCCGGGATGCCGATGGCCGGACCCTGATCAAGGTCGGCTCACAGGCCTCAGTAACCGTGTATACCGGCGACCATCCCCTGTTCAACCCGCTGGCCCGGGTGATGCTCAAAATTGCTTCCTGGCTGAGTTATGCCTACTGAGGCCAGCGGCCGGGCAGCGCTGGATGGGCGGCATCCGGCGGCAACCCGGCGCATCCTGCGCCTGGCGCTGGGAACGTCCCTGTGCCTGTGGGTGTCGCAGTTCATCAGCTGGCCACTGGCCTTTATCACGCCCGTGCTGACGATGTTTATCCTGGCGTTGCCTATGCCCGCGCCCGGCCTGAAAAAAGGCCTGATGTTCATCGTCGCCCTGCTGCTGCCGATGGTGCTGGGCTCCGCCCTGCTGCCTTTTCTTCACCATGCCCGGTGGGCGGGTATCCTGCTGGTGGCCCTGGCGCTGTACTACAGCTTCTACTACACCGCACGCGGCGGCAGCCCGGTGCTGGGTACGTTCATCACCATCGGCCTGACGCTCGTGGTCACCGTGGGCAGCGTCAATGCTGACATCCTGCTGCTGCTGATCCGGGCACTCGGCCTGGCCGCGGCCGTTGCTATGGCGTTTGTCTGGATTGCCCACGCCCTGTTGCCGGATCTGCCCCCGGACCCGGATCATATTCAAGCTGCCGCGCCGCCCAGTGCGACTGCGCCTTCCCCGGCCCAGGCCAGGCGCAGCGCCTGTCGCAGCCTGGTGATCGTGCTGCCGCTGGCCCTGCTGTTTCTCTACCTGAGCGGCAGTCCGGCTTATACCGTGGTCATGATCAAGGTCGCCGCCATGGGGCAGCAGGCCAGCACCGACAAGAGCCGCGAGATGGGCGTTGATCTGCTGAAGTCGACGCTGTGGGGCGGGTTGGGCGCCATTGCCGTCTGGCAACTCTTGACCATCTGGCACGCTCTGCCGCTTTACACCCTGCTGGTCGGCCTCGCAGGACTGCTCTTCGGCCGCTGGATATTCCAGGGCGTCACGGTCCATCCGAAATTTTCCATGGCCTCCTATGCCTACCTGACCATGCTCGTTCTACTCGGCCCGGCCCTGGCAATGCCGGGCGGTGATGCGGCTGCGGGTTTTTACACGCGCCTGCTGCTGATCCTGGCGGTCGGCCTTTACGGCACCGCCGCGGTGGCTGTCTTTGATGCCTTTGTGCCTGGGCGCCAGCGCCCGGCGCCACAACCCCGGCCGCTGGATGCCTGAAGCCATATCTGCCTTGCCGCAGTGGCTGCGGCGACAGCCCAAAAAACAAGGGGCGCCCCACGGGGCGCCCCTTGCCAATCAGGCCTTGTGTCGCTTTAACTTAGTGCCGCTGTCTCGCGAAGCGCACAGCGCCACCGAGCAGCAGCAGCAATCCACCCATGATGGCCAGCCATCCGGCGTTTCCGGCGGTTGACGGCATCACCGGCTTCGGCTCGGGCTTGGCCGGCGGGGGCGGGGGCGGAGGCGGGGGCGGTGCAGCCTTGGCCACGGTGGCCGCAGGCTTGGGCTGCTCCCATGCCGACTTCGGCAGGTAGATGTTCACCTTCTGCCGGACCTGGAGGTCCTTGATCATGGTTTCCTTGCCATCGATGTACGCCTCGATTCCCGGGGGCGGATCGGCCTTGCGGCTCGGGGTCAGGGAGCCATCCTGGAGCGTGTAGCGAACATAGGTTCCGCCGGGGCTCTGGGAGACGACCTCGGCCTCGAAGCGGGCGTAGGTATCGCCATTGCGATCAACCATCTCAAGGCAGGCTTCATCGGCAAACGGCCAGCGCTCATAGATCGCCGGCACAAAAGTCACATCCGAACAGGTTTGGCCTTGGGCGTGGACGGTCGTCGTACTGAACCCAAGGCACGCAACCGCGCCAAGGGCAACTCTCAGGGTCATCTTCTTCATGGTTTCCTCCTCTAGGAATTGACCTGATTTATCAGTGCTTCAGCTTTAACGATGAAGCGCTTGTGGTGCACTACCAACATGGTAGAAAGGGTAGCAGGTAACCAGCGTAACCGTCGCGGCATCGGTGGGTGCCAGCACGTCCAGTTCCGTGGGATCAACAATTTCGATCGAGGACACCTCGAAGACTTCGGTGCCGTAATGGGTTTCCAGCGTCATCCGGTCACCGAGCCTGATGTCCTTGAGCGGACGGAAGAACCCGTCGCGGTGTCCCGCGATGCCGAGGTTGCCCGCTTCACCGATGCGGCCGGTGCCGATAATGCGGGCGACCCCGCGATTCAGATTAAGGTCCGTGGCCCCGTTAAAAACCGGCACGCGGATGTTCAGGTGCTCGATATTGAGGATGGCCTGCGGCGGGGCATCACTCGTATCCCTGGCGTCCTGGTAGTGCGCAATACGCTGTGCAGACCAGCTTGAGGTATCTGCCGGCAGGTCCCAGGAGACGCTGGCCGCCTCACTGACGGAAGGACTGTGCACGTCGCCCGGAAGTGGTGCAGGTTCCCGCACGGCAACCGCCCGGGCCGCCTCAAAGGCATCGATAGCGGCGGTGCTCTGTTGCGCTGACCAGATCTTGAATCCGAAAAAAGCCGCAAGCAGCCCGATACCGCCAAGCATCAGAGCGTTGCCAACTGCCTTGCGCCGCCGGGCGGCGCGGTTTTCCGCTTGCATTTGAATAAGCTGAGCCTTTCCTGAGGCTGGTGTCATGATAGTAGCGCATAATGGCCAACAATCAACTGGGCGCGAGGCTGCGCTGCGGAGATCATCACCATCGTGAACCGTGAAGACAGCATAATGCAGCGTCGCGCGCGACTCCTGGGCCCCGCCTACCGCCTGTTTTATGACCAGCCGCTGCATATTGTCCGCGGTGAGGGCTGCTGGCTGACCGATGCGGATGGACGGCGTTTTCTGGACGCCTATAACAATGTGCCGCACGTCGGGCATGCGCATCCCCGGGTGGTCGAGGCGATCTGCCGGCAGGCGGGACTGCTTAACACCCACACCCGCTATCTGCATGACAATGTGCTGGACCTGTCCGAACGCCTGATCGACCGGATGCCGGGTGGCGCATGGCACGCCATGTACGCCTGCAGCGGCACCGAGGCCAATGACCTGGCGCTGCGCATCGCCCGCACGGTCACCGGCAACGACGGCGTTATCGTCACCGAATTTGCCTACCATGGTCATTCCATTGCCATCGCGCCCTTGTCGACGGACATGACACCGCCGGAGCGCCGTGGCGATCACGTGGTCACCATGCCGGCGCCGGAGTGCTTCCGCTGTCCCGTCAGCGTTGAACACGCCAGGGACCATTACCTGGAGCAACTGGATCAGGCCCTGGCCACGCTGGCCGCCCGCGGTCATCGACCGGCCGCCCTGCTGCTCGACACGGTGCTGTCCAGCGAGGGCATGCCGACGGTTCCCGCCGGCTTCCTGGGCGCCGCCGCGGAGCGGGTGCGCGCCGCGGGTGGCCTGTTTATTGCCGACGAGGTGCAGGCCGGCTTCGGGCGGACGGGAACCCATTTCTTTGGCTATGACCGTCTGCAGGCCAGGCCCGACCTGGTCACGCTGGGCAAGCCCATGGGCAACGGCCATCCGGTCTCCGCCGTGCTGCTCCGCGCGGAACTCGCGGAGCGGTTCAGCGAGATCAGCCACTACTTCAATACCTTTGCCGGCAACCCGGTTTCCTGCGCCGCCGCCCTGGCGGTGCTGGATGTGCTGGAGGAGGAGCAACTGCAGGAAAACGCCAGGCGCCAGGGCGGGCAGCTGATCCAGGCGCTGCAGGACATGGCGGGGCGCCTCGGGGCAATCGGCGACGTTCGCGGCAGCGGCCTGTTTATCGGCGTCGACCTGGTGCAGGAAGGGCCGGGCAAACGGCCCAACGCGCCCCTCGCGCGGCGCGTCATGAACCGCCTGCGCGACGAGGGTGTGCTGATCGGCGTGACCGGCCAGGGTGACAACGTGCTGAAAATCCGGCCGCCGCTGGTGTTTGGCGACGAAGAGCGGGCGTTTCTCCTGGAAACCCTGCAACGGGTCCTGGAACGCGAGACCGGGGTCTAGTCAGGCCCCGCGATCAGGGCTCAAAACGTTCGACGTGGAATCCGCTGATCGTCTCGTCTTCAAGAAATCGCACCATGGGCCCAATCACATCTGCCGCATCGGCCAGGCGGCCCTCTTCGTGCATGGCCCGAAACACGCCCACGGAACGGAATTCGTCCTCCGGCTGTCCGCGCAGCGTCTCCTGCATGGCCGTGTCGACTATGCCCGGCGCATAGGACAACACCGCCGTTGACGGGTGCGCTTCCTCCGCCAGGACTTCGCCCGCCATGTGCAGCCCGGCCTTGCTGGCGCAATAGTCCGCGGCAGCCGCCAGGGGTCGATAGGCCAGGCCGGAAGACACGTTGATCACGCGCAACCTGGCGCCCTCGGGGCGCAGGCGAACCGCCAGGTCCATCAGGGCCATCGGTGCGGACAGGTTGGTCGCGATATTGCGGTAGGTGGCGGCGGCCTTCTGGGCGCCGTACGCCCTGGTCTGACCAGGGGAAGCGGCATTGTTGACCAGGGCCAGTCGATCAATGCTGTGAAACGCCAGCTCCGCCTCAATGCGCGAGGCCAGGGGCGAGAGAACCCCCGGATCCGCCAGGTCCGCCTGCACGTGAAGATAGCCGGCTTCGGAGAAACTCACCTCCCGGCGGGCGATACCGAGGACCAGCCACTGCCTGCGCAGCAGTTCAGCCGCCAGCGCTGCGCCGATTCCTGAACTGGTTCCGGTAATGATTGCCAGTTGGTTGCTCATAGGGCTCTTGAGGAAATTAAGGGAGCCCTAGTCTACCGGCTTCGGGGGTTTGATTCGCCTGGCCCGGGTGAAAACTGGAAAGCTGCCTGGAGGCGGCTGCGCCGCCAGGGTTCTAATCCCGGCCTCCCGCAGTCGAAAACAGAAAAGCCGCCCGGAGGCGGCTTGTTTTATGCGTGACGTTGGGGGAGAGGGAGAGGGATTACGCGGCCCATCCCTGGGCCGCGCCCTGCGGGCTCGCTACGCTCGTGAAAATTTGCTCCCGGCAAATTTTTCGAACCCCGCAGGCGGCTGCGCCGCCAGGGTTCTAATCCCGGCCTCCCGCAGTTAAAAACAGAAAAGCCGCCCGGAGGCGGCTTTTCTGTTTTTGGCTGGGGGAGAGGGATTCGAACCCCCGCTGACGGAGTCAGAGTCCGTAGTCCTACCACTAGACGATCCCCCAATAAAACGGATCGTGCAGGGTGATCAGCGTTTGCTGTACTGCGTGGCCTTGCGGGCTTTGTGCAGACCGACCTTTTTACGCTCGACTTCGCGGGCGTCGCGGGTCAGGAAACCGAAGGCGCGCAGGTCTTTGCGGAGCTCTGCGTCGTATTCCAGCAGCGCGCGGGACAGGCCCAGGCGGATCGCGCCGGCCTGGCCGGTGGTGCCGCCACCCTTGACCTGGCAGTTGATGTCGAACTGGTCGGCCATGGTGAGCTTCTCAAGCGGCTGACGGACGACCATGCAGTTGGTCGGACGTCCGAAAAAGCTGTCCAGCGGCTTGTCGTTGACGGTGATCTTACCGGTGCCCTTCGTCATGTAAACGCGGGCCGTGGAGCTTTTGCGCCGGCCGGTGCCGTAGAATTGTTCGGTTGCCATTACTTATCTCTCCTTGATCTGCGCTCAGAGTTCCAGCGCAGCAGGCTGCTGGGCGGCATGGGGGTGTTCAGGACCCGCGTACACGTGCAATTTCTTGTACATGGCGCGTCCCAGCTTGTTCTTGGGCAGCATGCCCTTCACGGCGCGCTCAATCGCCCGCTCCGGCGCACGCTGCATCAGCTTGCCCAGCGGCTCGGACTTGAGGTTGCCGATATAACCGGTGTGGTGGTGGTAGATTTTGTCTTCCAGCTTGTTGCCCGTCACACGGATCTTCTCGGCATTCACTACAACGATGTAGTCACCGGTATCGACGTGCGGGGTATAGATGGGCTTGTGCTTGCCACGCAGGCGCAGAGCCAGCTCGGTGGCCAAACGGCCCAGCGTTTTATCCGTCGCGTCCACCAGGTGCCATTCGCGCCTGACGTCCTGCGATTTCGCAGAAAAAGTCTTCATTGCAGTGTTCCCTGACATTCATACATACAAAAACACCCGCTCACGGGTGAAGGGCGGGAATTCTACTGATTCGGGGCGCCAGTTTCAACACCTGAGCGCATATAAAAACGCCCGGGCAACCCGGCGGGCAGCATATGGCCGGCGCCCCGGATGGTCAAATCAGATCGTTAAGCGGTCCACGACACGGCCGGCGACGAGGTGCTCGTCGATAATTTCATCGATGTCTTCCTCGTCCACGAACGTGTACCAGACGCCTTCCGGGTAAACCACGCACGCCGGGCCCTCCTCGCAACGATCCAGGCAGCCGGCGCTGTTGATGCGCACGCCGCCCTCGCCTTTCATGCCCAGCTCCTTGATGCGGTTTTTCGCATGGGCGCGCAGGTCGTCGCTGCCGCAGCGGCCGCAGCTCGGCCGGTCAGCGCCTTCCTCGCGCACATTGGTGCAGAAAAATACGTGGTGTTTGTAGTAGCCCATGGGCGATTTATGGGGGTAATTGGCGGGGATTGCAAATTGACCGCCAAGCCGTCACTTTAGACCGCATGGACAGACATCTGACGACCGTGGACCGATTGATCAGCACCCTCGACCAGGCGCTGCGCGCGGCCGGCGGCGAGGTTCCGACCGCGCGGCGGCCCAACCCGGCCGGCGACGAGCCGGCGGCGCAGCTTGACGGGGAAGCGCACCGTCACGTGGCCGGCCTGATGCGCATCAATCACACCGGCGAGGTATGCGCCCAGGCGCTGTATGCCGGCCAGGCCGCAACCGCGCGCAGCCCGCTGGTCCGCGAGGAAATGGCCCGGGCGGCGGAGGAAGAGATCGATCACCTGGCCTGGTGCCAGGAACGCCTTGACGAACTGGACAGCAAGCCGAGCGTCTTTAATCCGCTGTGGTACGCCGGCTCCTTCGCCCTCGGCGCGGCCGCGGGCATGGCCGGGGACGGCTGGAGTCTCGGGTTTCTGAAGGAAACGGAAAACCAGGTCGAGGCGCACCTCGAGGAACACATTGAGCAACTGCCCGCCGCGGACGCGCGCAGCCGGGCGATCCTCTCGCAGATGAAAATTGACGAGGCGGAGCACGCCGCCATGGCGGAGGCTTCCGGGGCCAGCGAGTTGCCGGCGCCGGTGAAGCGCCTGATGCGCACGGCTGCGGATTTCATGAAGGCGGTCGCCTACCGGTTCTGATCAACGCTTTCCGCAGCGGGCGCCGGGCTCATTCGGCCGCGGCAGGAGCACTCAGGGCCAGGGCCTCCTCCCGGAGCGCGCCCGAGGGTCAGCCCTTCCGGCGCATCACTGGCGACGACCTCGCCTTTCGAAATCCACTGAACCTTCCACCCCTCCAGGGACAGGCTGCCCGGGAAGGGAAAGTCGTCGCGGCGATAGTCCTGCCCCCCGGTAAACCGGAACGAGGTGCGGTTGTCCGGCTCACCCTCCAGCGGGTTGGCGAACTCGAACTGCATTTCAAAACGCCGCTGGCCGTCACCCGACGGCCAGACCTCGCCTTCGACGCGCCAGGGCGCCTTGAAGGTGCCGGTGACCATCCCGGAGTTGAGGTTCAGCGTTTCCTGCATGGAGCCCGCATCCAGCGTTTGCCGCTCCGTGACCCTGGCGGGGCCCCGCGGGGCGCCTTTTTCCAGCAGCGCGAAAGCCAGGTGCAGCATGATGGACGGCGGCTGCAGCATCGGCTCCAGGTCCGGACTGAGGCTGACCATGCCGCGCGCGGCAATGACCTGGCCGTCAATCAGCAGCATCTCGCCGGTCAGGACCCCGTCCGGGGCGGTCTGCTCCATGCGCACCAGGATGTCGCCACAACCACAATGAAAATATTCCCAGCGCGCCTGGAAGCCCGTGTTGACAAAATCAACGTCCAGCAGGGTCACGAAGGGCTCATGCCAGCGCTTGGTTTTCGGTATGCCGTCATCCGCCTGCGGGGCGCCGGCGGGCAGCAGCAACAACAGCAGAAGCAGGGCTCGAAGTGTCATGCCCACGATTCTAGCGCGCGATGGCGTCCTGGAAAAACAGGGCCTGCAGCGCCTGCCCGGGATCCGGCGCACGCATGAAGGCCTCACCGACCAGGAAGGCATGGATGTCCCCGGCGCGCAGCCGCGCCACGTCCGCCGGGGTGCGGATTCCCGACTCGGTGACCAGCAGCCGTTCAGGCGGCAGCAGCGCCTTCAGGCGCAGGCTGGTGTCCAGGGAGGTGGTGAAATTGTGCAGGTTGCGGTTGTTCACGCCCAGCAGCGCGCCGTCCAGGACCAGCGCCCGCTCCAGTTCCGCCTCGTCGTGCACCTCGGCCAGCACATCCAGGCCCAGTTCCCGGGCGTGGCCGTGGAGATCCTGCAGCAGCGCATCGTCCAGCGCCGCGACAATCAGCAGGATGCAGTCCGCCCCCAGGCAACGGGATTCGACGATTTGCCAGGGGTCGACCATGAAATCCTTGCGCAACACCGGCAGGCTGCAGGCGTCCCGGGCCTCGGCCAGGTAATCCCGGTGACCGTGAAAATAGGACTCGTCGGTCAGTACGGAGAGGCAGGCAGCGCCGCCGCGCTCATAGCTGGCGGCAATTTCGGCGGGGCGGAAGTCCGGCCGGATCACGCCGGCGGAGGGGGAGGCCTTCTTGACCTCGGCGATGACCCCGGTACCGTCACTGGCGGCCTGCGTGAGGGCGGCCGCGAAACCGCGCACCGGCGGCAGATCCGCCACCTGCGCCGCCAATTCCGCGGACGACACGAAGGCCTTGCCGCGCGCGACTTCTTCCTGCTTGGTCTCGAGAATCTGCCCGAGGACCGACGGGATGCCGCTCACAGCGCCTGGCTCAGTTCCGCCAGCGCATCCAGCCGCGCCAGCGCATCACCGCTGTCGATTATTTCCCGGGCAAACGCCACGCCGGACATCAGGTCCGGCGATACGCCGGCCACGTACAGGGCGGCGCCGGCATTCAGGGCAATCATGTTGACTGCCTTCCGGGCAGCCGCATCGCGTTCCGCTTCCGGCCCCAACGCCGCGCGGATCAGGGCCAGGGATGCCGCGGCGCCGTCCACTTCCAGGCCCGCCAGGTCATCCGCCTCGGCGGCGAAGTTCACCGGGTAGAGCGTGTTTTCGAAAATTTCGCCGTCGACGTATTCCACGGTGCGGGTCGGCGCCGCGACGCTGATTTCATCCAGCCCGTCCTCGGCGTGGACCACCAGGGCATGTTTGGCGCCCAGCCGCCCCAGCACCTCCGCCACCGGGCGGCAAAGGCCCGGGTCATAGACACCGATGACCATGCGTTCGACCCCGGCCGGGTTGGTCATGGGGCCGAGGATATTGAAAATGGTGCGGATGCCCAGCGCCTTGCGCGGACCAATCGCGTGGCGCATGGCCGAATGGTGCATGGGCGCGAACATGAACCCGACCCCCAGGCGCCGGACGCATTCACTGACCTGCGCGCTGTCCAGGTCCAGGCGCACGCCGGCCTCCTCGAGCAGGTCGGCGCTGCCGGAGCTCGATGAGACGGACCGGTTGCCGTGCTTGGCAACGCGGGCGCCACCGGCCGCGGCCACCAGCGTGGCGGCCGTTGACACGTTGAACAGGTTGGCCCCGTCGCCGCCGGTGCCCACGATATCCACGAGGTGCTCGCCCTCCACTTCCACCCCGGAAGCGAGCTCGCGCATGATTTCCACCGCGCCGGTGATCTCATCCACGGTCTCGCCCTTCATGCGCAGGCCGATCAGGAAGGCGCCGATCTGCGCCTGCTCCGCCCCGCCGGTCATGATCTGGCGCATCACGTCGCGCATTTCATCGGTGGACAGGTCCTGGTGATCGGCCAGCCTGGCCAGGGCGCTGCGGATATCCATCATGCGATTGCCACTTGCTGCGTTGCGGCCGCGCGGGCCAGGAAATTGCGCAGCAGGTCATGGCCGCTGCGCGTCAGAATGGATTCGGGGTGAAACTGCACGCCTTCCACGTCCAGTTCGCGATGTCGCAGACCCATGATCTCCCCGCGCGTAGCCGTCCTCGCGCTCGGTCCAGGCGGATTCTTCCAGGCAATCCGGCAGCGATTCCCGCTCAACCACCAGCGAGTGGTAGCGGGTCGCCTCGAAGGGTTGCGGCAGGCCGCTGAAAACGCCCCGGTCATCATGATGAATCATCGAGGTCTTGCCGTGCATGACCCGCCCGGCGCGAATCACCTTGCCACCAAAGGCCTGGCCGATCGCCTGGTGCCCCAGGCACACGCCCAGTATCGGGATCGTTCCTGCCAGGTCCCGCACCACGTCCAGGCTCACCCCCGCCTCGTCCGGCGTACAGGGCCCCGGGGAAATCACGATTCCCGAAGGCGCCATGGCGCGTATACCCGCCGTGTCGATGGCATCGTTACGTACGGTTTCAACTTCCGCACCCAGTTCACCCAGGTACTGCACCAGGTTGTAGGTGAAGGAGTCATAATTGTCGATCATCAGGATCATGAACCAGGGGTCCTCTGGGGGCGGGCCGGGGAAGCCGGTATTCTGCCCGATGCTTCCTACAATGGGGAGTCAAGAGCCGGGAGGCAAGCCGGCGCGGCGCTAGCCCTGGTCAGGTCAGGTGCCGCAAAACGTGCGCATAACGCGCTCCTCCGGCTCCGGCGCCAGCGCGTAGGCGGCAAACCGCTCCTGTTCCCTGAACGGCTGGCGCAGCACCTCGTTCAATTCCTGGAACACGGTGTAATCGCCCTGGAATGCGGCCTGGATGGCGCGTTCCACCTGGTGATTGCGCGGAATGAACAGGGGGTTGGTGGCGTCCATTTCCTGCCGGCGTTCTGCGCCGTGCGTTGCCGGGTCGAAGCCTTCCTGCGCAAGCCGCTGGCGCCAGCGATGCTCCCAGTCGCCGAACGCGGAGGTATCCGTGGCGGCAAGGCGCGAACTCAGCGCGCGGAAGCTGAGGGTGAAATCGAGCTCCTTTGCTTCGAGGTGCTCGAGAAAGGCCTCGACCAGCGCCGCATCATCGTCCTGCGCCTGCGTCAGGCCCAGTTTGCGGCGCATGCGGGGCAGGTAGTGGGTCTGCATAGCGCTCCGGCACCTGGTCCAGCGCCGCCTGGAAACCCTCCAGGTCCTCATCCACCAGCAGCAGGCATTCGGCCAGGCGCGCCAGGTTCCAGTGCAGGATGCCGGGCTGGTTGCGATAGGCATAGCGGCCGCCCTGGTCGATGGAGCTGAACACCTTGGCGGCGCGGTACTCGTCCATGAAGGCGCAGGGGCCATAGTCCAGGGTCTCGCCGCTGATGGACACGTTGTCCGTGTTCATCACGCCGTGAATAAAGCCGATCGACATCCAGTGCGCGACCAGCGCGGTCTGCTTCCCGATCACGGCGCGGAACAGCCCGAGCAAGGGCTTCGGGTCTTCAGCGACCGCCGGGTAATGGCGCGCGATCACGTAATCGGCCAGGCGCTGCAGCGCTTCTTTGTCACTGCGCGCCGCGAAATAGGCGAAGGTCCCGATGCGCACGTGGCTGCTTGCGACGCGGGTGAATACACCGCCCGGTTCCACGTGGTTGCGCAGCACCTGTTCGCCCGTTGCCACGGCGGCCAGGGCGCGGGTCGTGGGCACGCCCAGCGCGTGCATGGCCTCGCTGAGCACGTACTCGCGGATGACCGGGCCAAGGGAGGATTTGCCGTCACCGCCGCGCGAAAACGGCGTGCGGCCCGCGCCTTTGAGCTGGATGTCCCAGCGCCGGCCCTGCTCATCGACCACTTCGCCGAGCAGCGCCGCACGGCCATCACCCAGCTGCGGTACGAACTGGCCGAACTGGTGACCCGCATAAGCCTGGGAGATGGGCCTGGCGCCCGGCAGGGGTTCACTGCCGCTGAACCAGGCCGCCAGCTGCTGCGGGTCGTCCCCCAGGCCGGCCAGGCCCAGCTGGGCAGCCAGCGGGGCATTCCAGGCCAGCAGCTCCGGCGCCGCAAAGCCGGCGGGTTTTGCCGGGGCGTAAAAATGCTCGGGCAGTTCGGCGTAACTGTGTTGAAAAGGGATCATGTGAGCGGGTGTTTGAAAGAAGGTCTCATTATGCCTGCCCGCCGTCGAACCCGGGTCAATTCAAGACGAGTGTAGCCTCAGCGCAGCTGGCTGTCCTTGCTGCCACGGCGGTTGTAGCCGCTGAATTCCGCGTCTTGCTTGTCCTGCTCCGCCTGGCAGGTAATACACAGGGTCACGCCCGGCACAGCCTGGCGCCGCGGCTCCGGGATGGGCTCGCCGCACTCGATGCAGTCCTTGCGGCTTTCGCCCTTGCGCAGCCTGGAACGGGCACGGTTGATGGCGTCCTCGACCGTCGCATCGATCTGGTCCTGGACTGCGCCATCTTTGGCAAAGCCGCCGGCCATCAGCTCACAAGCCCCGCGAGGCCTGGTCTACGGCCGTCAGCAGCGCGCGACCCTTGTTCATGCACTCTTCCCATTCCAGTTCCGGATCCGAATCCGCCACGATACCAGCGCCCGCCTGCACATGCAGCTGGCCATCGCGGATCACGGCGGTGCGAATGGCAATGGCCAGGTCCGCGTCGTCATGCCAGCTCAGGTAGCCGACCGCGCCGGCGTAGATATTCCGTTTTACCGGCTCGAGCTCGCTGATGATCTCCATGGCGCGGATTTTCGGCGCGCCGGACAGGGTGCCGGCGGGAAACGCGGCGCGGATGGCGTCCATGGCGCCGGCGCCCTCGGCCAGGTCGCCCTCGACCTGGGACACGATGTGCATCACGTGGCTGTAGCGCTCGATCACCATGCTGTCGGTGAGCGTGACGCTGCCGGTCCTGGCGACCCGCCCGACGTCGTTACGGCCCAGGTCAACCAGCATCAGGTGCTCGGCGCACTCTTTCGGATCATTCAGCAGCTCCTCGGCCAGCGCCCGGTCCGCCTCGGCGGTTGCCCCGCGGGGGCGCGTGCCGGCAATCGGCCGCACGGTCATGCGCCGGTCCTGCACGCGCACCAGCACCTCCGGTGAGGAGCCCACGATCTGCGTATCGCCCAGGTCGATGAAATACATGTAGGGCGAGGGATTCAGCACCCGCAGCGCCCGGTACACGTCGATCGGGCGGGCATGGAACGGCACGCTCATGCGCTGGCTGAGCACCACCTGGAAAATGTCCCCGGCCAGGATGTACTCCTTGCTGCGCGCCACCGCGGCGATGAAATCCGGCTTTTCAAAGCCGTAGCGGAAGTCCGACTCGGCCACCGCCTCGCCGCTGACGGCCAGGCCATAGCCCGTACTGCCGGAGCGCAGGCGGTGCTCCAGCTGGTCCAGGCGCCGCTGCGCGGCCTCCCAGGCGCCGTCCTGCGCCGGGTCGGCGTTGACGATCAGCCACAGGCGACCCTGCAGGCTGTCAAACACCGCCACTTCCTCGGCCAGCAGCAGGACGATGTCATCGGTGCCGATCTCGTCCAGCTTGTCATTGCCGGCCAGGCGCGGCTCCAGCAGCTCCACGGTCTCGTAACCGAAGTAGCCCACCAGGCCGCCGCTGAACACGGGCAGTTCCTCCAGGTCCGGCACGCGATACGCGCTCGCGCAGCTCATCGATCGCCGCCAGCGGATCGTCCAGCGTTTCCTCGGACACCTGGCGCCCGAGCTCAAAGCGCGCCAGCGTGTGGCCGTTGATGGTGAAACGCTCGCGGCAGGGCAGGCCGATAATGGAATAGCGACCCCAGGTCTCACCGCCCTCCACGGACTCGAACAGGAAGGAGTCCGGGCCGTCGGCCAGCTTGAGGAACACGGACAGGGGCGTGTCCAGGTCCGCCAGCACGGTGCGCCAGACCGGCAGCCGGTTGTAGCGGCCGTCATTGAGATTGTCGAATTGCTGCTTGTTCAAGGCACCGGTCATCGCGACGGGTAAAGGCGTGATTCTAACGGATGCGGCGCTCCGAGTCGCAGTCCTTCAGGAAGCAGGCAGGTGCAGGACGAACACCACGCCTCCGTCGTCCGGCAGGTTTTCCGCCGCGACGCTGCCGCCGTGCGCCTCGGCGACCAGCCGCACGATGTGCAGCCCGAGACCCAGGTGCAGCCCGCCCGCGCCCGGCTCGCGAACCGAAACCAGCGAATCGAACAGCTGGTCCGGAGCGTGTCCGGCAACCGCGTGCCCGTATTGCTGACCCGCAGGTGCCGCCAGTTGCCCCTGGCCGCCAGGCTGATAGTGATGCGCTCCTCCGGCGCCGGTCAGGCTGACCGCGTTGTCCACCAGCTTGTCCAGGGCCTGCGCCAGCAGATCCGGCGCACAGTGGCAGCGCACCGGCTCCTCGGGCAAGTCGACGGTCAGCGTGCGGCCCGGGTAAACGGTGCGGTAGCCTTCCACACAGGCGGCCACCAGCGCCGCCAGGTCAACCGTTTCCCAGTCCGCCGACGCCACGGCCGCCTCCAGGCGGCTCGCCTCGGACATGGCCCGCACGATGGCGGTCTGGCGGTCCACGCCCTCGCGGGCCCGGTCCAGGTAGCGCGATCGCATCCGCGCCGAGCGCCTCTGCACCCAGGTTGTCCAGCGACGAGCGGGTAATGGCCAGCGGCGTTTTCAGTTCATGGGACAGGCGCCCGGCCAGCGTGCGCAGATAGCGCGTGTAGTCCGCCACCGCGCGCAGCAGGCGGGCGTTGTTGCGCGCCAGTTCGCCCAGTTCATCCCGGTCACCGGTCATCGGCAGGTCGCGCGGGTGGGCCGCATCGCTCATGGCCTCGCTGACCGCGCCGCTGAGCGACTGCACCCGGCGCGACAGACGCGTGGCCAGGAACCACAGGCCGGCAACCAGCGCCAGGGTCAGCAGCAGGCTGGCCAGCAGCAGGCGGCCCAGCGCCCGGTTGGTGAACAGCAGCGCCCCGTCCGTGTTGGCCTCCAGCACCAGCGCGGCGAGCACCCGGTCGGCGCCGACCGGCTCGGCCACCGTATTGCGGATCTCCGCGGTTTCCGGGTCACCGCCCCACTGGCTGGCCGACCGACCTGCCAGCGCCTCGTGCACCACGGGTTCGTCCAGGGCAACCATGTGCGCGCGGCCGCTCGTTCAGCACGGACAGCTCGCCGCCCACCACGGTCCGGTAAATAAAGCGTTCCAGCCAGCTCGGGTCCCGCGCGGCAGCCGGGCCGCGCGGCCCCGTGTCGGCGACAACCCAGCCGCGCCGGTCGACCACCCAGGCGCGGGCGCCGGCGGGCGTCACGGCCGTCAGCCACTCATCCAGCGCGGCATTGCCCTCGGACAGGGTCAGCCAGGCGGCCGGGCGGCCATCACTGCAGCATGCCCGCCTCGCGCGTCCTGATCACGCCGGAGCGGTCCGGGTAGGCGTCTTCCACGCCCAGGCTGAGGCTCATCGCGCGGCTGCTGCGCGGCAGCGCCAGTTCCAGCTGGTAACCGCCGTCCCGGTCGTTCCAGTGACCGGCAATCTGTCCGCCCCCATCGGTCTGGCTGGTCACCAGCAACGGCCCCGGCGCCGCCGTCTGGATGCGGAAGCGGATCAGTCCCCGGTCGTTGCGCAGGTAGAGCACAACGGCGTCCGCCGGGCTGACCGCGCCGGCGTCGGCCAGTGATTCATCCGCCAGCGGCGGCTGTTCGCGCCGCGCGGTGGCGTCCTGCACGCGCAGCAACAGGAAATCCTGATCCTGCCAACGGCCGCCCAGCACCTCCAGCACCGGTTCACCACCGGCGCCGGTAAACCGCAGCGCCTGTCCGGCTTCCGGCCAGTCGTCGCTGTAGCCATCCAGCGCCGGGCGCCCCTCCAGGAGTGCGCAGCGGCAAGACCTGCTCGCGACCGAACAGCAGGGTCTCGAACTGCCCCGGGAACGAGCGCGCGACCGTGCGCGCGGAGTCACTCAGCGCCTGCTGCTGCCCCTGGCGCAGAAACTGCTCCAGCTCCTGCAGCAACAGCCAGCCAAAGGCCGGCACCAGCAGGGTTGCCAGGGACAGGGTCAGCATTTGCGCGCGCAACTTCATGGCGTGAGCTTAACGGAAGCGGGGCGTCGCCCGCGAACCGCCCGCGGCGCGTGCCCGCCGGGGCTAGCGGGACCAGCGGTAGCCGGCGCCGTACACGGTGTGCAGCTGGTCAAATTCGCCGTCCAGCGCCTCGAACTTGCGCCGGATGCGTTTAACGTGGCTGGTGATGGTCTGGTCATCCACCAGCACGTTGGCGTCATCCATGAGCTGTTGCCGCGTGCGCACATGCCCGGGATGCCGGGCCAGGGAGTGAATGATCCAGAACTCGGTCACGGTCAGCGGCACCGGCACGCCTTTCCAGCTGACCTCCATGCGGTCGGCCGACAGGGACAGGTCGCCGCGCTCCAGCAGGCGTTCCTCGCCCCGGTCACCGGAAAGCGCCTCGACACGGCGGAACAGGGCCGCCACGCGGGTGACCAGGTGCGGCAGGGAAATGTCCTTGGTCAGGTAGTCATCCGCGCCCAGGCGCAGGCCGGAGATCACGTCCAGGTCCGAATCGCGGGCGGTCAGGAAAATGATCGGCAGGCTGCGGGACAGGCTGCGCAGCTCGCGGCACAGCTCGAAGCCGCCTTCCACGTCCTCGCCCAGCCCGACGTCGATGATCACCAGGTCCGGCAAACGCCGGCGGAAGGCCTCCAGGGCGGCTGGGCGATCGCCATAACCCTGCACCCGGTAGTTATAGCGGCGCAGGGCCTCGGTGTAGTTCTGGCGGATCGCGACTTCATCCTCAACGATGGCAATTTGTCTCTGCACGGCAACGCTCCTGTGTTGGCGGCAATCATACGGCTACCCCGGCGCCCACGCAGCCTGCAGGCGCGCTTCCGGCAACGCTGCCCGAGCTTTGCCCGAATTCCGCCGCCGGATGGTTACAAAGGCTCCGCTGTGCTCCATGACCGGCGCGCAACATCACCGCATCGCCACCCCATCACCAAACTACAGCAAGACGGAGCCAAACCCATGCAATCTGAGCGCAAGCCCCTGACCATCCTGCAACAACTGGAGTCGGATAGCCGGCTGTATCACCCGGAGCTGCGCCGGCGCCGGCGCCGGTCCACGCGGCAACGCGGCCTGCGCTGGCAGGACCGGGTACTGCTGGGCCTGGCCGGCGTACTTGCCGCGCTGTTCCTGCTGCGCGCCGGCACCAGCCAGGCCCAGGCAACGCCCCCGGACCCCCTGCCGCCCTGGGGGCTGAGCCTGCAAGGCGGTGACCAGGCCTGGTTCGACGTGGCGCTGGATACCGCGGTCCACGTGGAAGTCACCGGCCTGCTGGCCCGGGTTCACGTGGCGCAGAGCTTTGCCAACAACAGCAATGACTGGGTCGAGGGCACCTATCGCTTTCCCCTGCCGGACGGCGCAGCGGTCGACCGGCTGTTTATCGACGTCGGCGGCCGCATTCTCGAGGGCGAGATACGCGAGCGGGAAACCGCGCAACAGATCTATCAGCAGGCCAAAGCCGCCGGCAAGGTGAGCAGCCTGGTGCGTCAGGAACGGGCCAACCAGTTTCAGACCAGCCTGGCCAACATCGGCCCCGGGGAGCGCATCCACGTCATGATCAGCTTCCTGGTCAATGTCGACTACCGCGACGGGACCTTTCGCCTGCGACTGCCCAACACGTTCACCCCGCGCGATGGCAGCGAGGCGCAGCCGGCCAGCGGCCTGCCCGCGCCGCGGCCGCAACTCGCCTCGATCAGCTCACTGGCCTCGCACGGCTTCAGCCTGCAGGTGGACCTGGCCGCCGGCTTCCCGGTGAGCAGCGTGGAAAGTCTCTATCACGACGTGGACATCCAGGCCCTTGAGCAGGGCTACCAGGTCACGCTGCTGAACCCGGATGAAAAAACCGACCGGGACTTTGAGCTGCAATGGACACCCGAATTCGGCGCCCTGCCCCGGTCCACCCTGTCCACCTGGTCCGACGGCCGGGACGTGTTTGCCCAGCTCATGCTGATCCCGCCACGCGACAGCGCCCTGCAACCGCAGGCGCGGGAGGTGATCTTCGTGATCGATACGTCCGGCTCCATGCAGGGCGCATCCCTCGAACAGGCCCGGGCCGCGCTGCTGGCCGGCCTGGAGGCGCTCGCGGCCGGCGACCGCTTCAACATCATCCAGTTCAACAGCGTTACCGAACCCCTGTTCCGGCAGCCCCTGCCCGCCACCGTCGCCAATCTCGGCACGGCGCAACGCTGGATAGCCGGGCTGGAAGCAGATGGCGGCACCGATATGGCGCCGGCCCTGCGCGAGGCCCTGCGCGGACCGGCGCCGGCCGACCTGCTGCGCCAGGTGGTCTTTGTTACCGACGGCAGCGTGGGCAACGAGCGGGAACTGCTCGGCGAGATCGGCGACCTGCTGGGCGACAGCCGGCTGTTCACGGTCGCCATCGGTTCAGCGCCCAATGGCTGGTTCATGCGCAAGGCGGCGGAAATCGGCCGCGGCCATCACACGCACATCGGCCGGCAGGCGGACGTGGGGCCCACCATGACAGCCTTGTGGGCGCACCTGCGCCTGCCGGCGGTATCCGACCTGTGCATCGACTGGGGCCTGGACGCCGAGTACTACCCGGAGATCCTGCCGGATCTGTACGCCGGCCAACCGGTGTGGGTGGTTGCCCGGCTGCCGCAGGAGCCGGGGATGGTCAGCCTCTGCGGCGAGCTGAACGGCCAGGCCTGGCAGCATGACGCCTGGCCGGAAACCGCGCCCGGGCAGCCAACCCTGGCCACGCTCTGGGCCCGGCGTAAGATCGAATCACTGCAGGACAGCCTGGTGTTTGGCGCCGATCCGGACGAGATGCGCGCAGAGGTGACCCGTCTCGCCCTGCACCACCAGCTGCTGACGCCCTACACGAGCATGGTCGCGGTAGACCAGACGCCTGCCCGCCCCGCCGGCGAAGCCCTGGCCCGTGCCTCTCTGCCCAGCCTGCTGCCCGCCGGCAGCGCCAACAGCACGGGTTTTCCCGCCACGGCGACCGGCTGGAAAGCGCAGCTGCTCCTGTCCCTGCTGGTGCTCTCGCTGTCTGGCGGACTGTTTCTGAAGCCCTACTTTCGCTTGCCGGTGATCCCGGGCCGGGGCGTACTCGCTGCCCCCCGCCCATGAAAATCCGCCACCGGCCCTTGGCGGCAGTGATCATCGCTGCCGCCCTTTTATTCAGCATCAACGCCGCCTGGATTCCCATCAAGGCGGCGCTGGGGCAGTCATTACTGGAAAAGGCCTGGGCGGCGCGGCTGGCCGGGCAGACCGATGCCCGGCCCTGGCCCTGGGCGGACACATTGCCGGTGGCCGTGCTGGACATTCCCCGCCTCGGCGCGCGCCACCTGGTGCTGGCCGGCGCCTCCGGGCGCAACCTCGCCTGGGGGCCGGCAGCCATGACCCCGGTCGACGGGGGCGACGTGGTGATCAGCGCGCACCGTGACACGCATTTTGCGGGCCTTAATGAGCTGCAGCCGGGTGACCTGCTGCTACTGGATGATGGCCGGGGAGCCCGGACCTACCAGGTGGCCTGGCTGGACATCGTCGACAGCCGCCACCAGGAACTGGTGCTGCTGACCGGCCGCGAGCGCCTGACCCTGGTCACCTGCTATCCGCCGGAGGCACCGTTGGCCGGTGGCCCGCTGCGGCTGGTGGTAACCGCCTTGCCGGTTGCGTCGCCGGAATTGAAGGATTCACAAAACAATTCATTGTCTCGTACCACGCGTCGCAGGCTGATCGTGCCTGCGAGGCCCTGGGTCGGAAATTCATAAGCGAGTGTCGCCGAGGCACAGTCATGAAATTCAATGTCGTAAGTCCCATAAGGCGTAAGCGTGTCCACAGCCGCCGGATCATCAAAGATGCCGCCGCGCGTCAGCGTCGCAGTCAGGCGGGCCCGGTTACCCTCGAAAGGCCCGAACGCCGTCAGCCAGCGGTGCCCGGGTTCCCCGATGGTAGCCGCCTGGGCACGAGCGGGACGCTGGGTATCGAAGGTGAATTGTGACAAAAACACCTGGCCCAGTTTCGGGTACACGGTCACAAAAAATCCCTGACCCGCCGTTGCCGGATCGAACCACGCGTCGTTGAGCCCGGCGTTTATCTTGAACCCGCATTCCGCAAGGTAGATGCAGTCAGCCCACGTTGGCTGGTCGATGAAAGGGTTGCGGTTGCCCTGGTAAGCGGCGATTACTTCGTGGCGCCGACGCTCAGCCTCATCCGGTGGGTCCTCCGCATGCCAGGCAAGCAGCGTATCGAGCAAACCCATCCAGGCGATGGAGAGATTGGAGGCGCTGCGCCCACTGTCAATCAGGTCCCGGTCATTGGTCAGCCGAAGGTCGGGCTCGACAGCCCCGGTGATGCCATGCGTTCCGCCCTCATAGCGAAGATCCATGTAAAAGATAGCGCGCGCAACATCACCGCGTCTGCCCTTCCAGACTTCCCAGCGACCATCGGTGAACTCACCATCCGTCCAGTTGCTGTCCCCCGGCCAGGCACCACCAAGACCTCCGCGCCCTTGATTGCTGTCTGTCGGCCACTCGGCACAACCCGAATCACAATCTTCGAAGGGCTTGTTGGAACGCTGGAAGTTGTAGTCGGAGTCACTTAGCCAGAGGGCATGCATGTCCGTATACGGATAGTTCGGATTGGCCCCGTCGTTATCAGGAAAGCCGTATGATTTTGGCCAGACGTGCTCACGATCGTATTCATCGTTACCACCACCACGACGGATAAAGCTTGCATTCCTGTAGAGCGTGATGACGCGGTTTGCGTTGGCCGGATCGCGCTGGGCCTCTTCAAGGATGTCCCAGGTATCGGTGGCAGAGGACGTGTAGGGAAACCGCTGGTGATCATCAATGACCCCATGCAGCGTAGATCTGAGCGTTGCAGGATCAGAGTCGTCAACCGCATCATAGTAACCGACCGGCAACTCCGCATGGGCAGACGCTGCGAGGAGAAAAACCATACAAGCAGCACGCCCGTTCATGAGGTTTAGCCGGCGATTTGCCGGCGCATGGCGCTGATGGTGGCCGCGTAGTCATCGCTGCCGAAGATGGCCGAACCGGCCACGAAGGTATCCGCTCCGGCGGCGGCGATCCCGGCGATGTTATCGACCTTGACGCCGCCATCAATTTCCAGGCGGATGTCCTTGCCGGTGGCGTCAATCATGCCGCGAACCTGCTCGAGTTTGCGCAGCACGTAGGGAATGAAGGACTGGCCGCCAAACCCCGGATTCACGGACATCAGCAGCACCATGTCGAGCTGCTCCAGCACGTAATCGAGCACCTGCACCGGCGTGGCCGGGTTCAGCACCAGGCCTGCCTGGCAGCCATGCTCACGGATCAGCGCCAGGCTGCGATCCACGTGGCGGCTGGCTTCCGGGTGGAAGGAAATCATGGTTGCGCCGGCGGCGGCGAACTGTTCAATCAGGTCATCCACCGGCTCCACCATCAGGTGCACATCGATCGGCGCGGTGATGCCGTAGGCGCGCAGCGCCTTGCAGATCGGCGGCCCGAAGGTCAGGTTGGGCACGTAGTGATTGTCCATCACGTCGAAATGCACCCAGTCCGCACCGGCATCGAGGACCGCCTGCGTGTCCTCGCCCAGGCGGGCGAAATCGGCCGAAAGAATGGATGGCGCAATAATCGGCGCTTGCGGCATGGCGGTTCCCCGTTTTGTGACCGCCTGGCAGCGGTGCTGATTGGTGGTGGTGTCAGTTAGCGGGGTTATTCTAAAGGAAGAGCGCGCGCTGCCCCAGATCAACGAACTGCGCCATGAACGAAGTTCGCCCCGGCCTACTTGATGCCGCGCGCCGCCTTGATCCGGTCATAGGCCAGGTTGATATCACGCACCCGCTCCTTGGCCTTTTCCATGACCTCTTCCGGCAGCCCCTGCGACATGAGCCGGTCCGGATGATATTTCCCGACCAGCTTGCGGTAGGCGCGCTTGATTTCCTGTTCGCTGGCGCTCTTGTCCAGGCCCAGGGCCGCAAAATCCTGGTCCAGTGACGGGCGCGCCGGACCGCCCGGTGAGCCGGCGCTGCCCGGGCCATGGCTGGCGGTAAACGCATTGAAGATGGCATAGAAGATGGCCGGCGGTATCTGGATGGTGTTGGCCGCACGCACCAGGACCTCCTGCTCGGCGCGGGAAATCTGCCCGTCGCTGGCCGCACCCTCGATCAGGATTTCCATGAACATCTGGCGCAGGTCCGGCCGGACGCGGGTAAAGCTCACGAACTGCTGCAGTTCACCCTCCAGGTCGAAATCCGCGGCCTTGCCCCGGTTGAACGCCTTGATCGCCTGCCGGCGCTCCTCCTCGGTGAGTTCCAGGCGGGCCATCAGCCGCTGGGCAGAGGCGATTTCCGCCTCCGTGACCCGGCCATCCGCCTTGTTGACGCGGCCCAGGCAGCCGAACAGGGCCGTGAAAAACAGCTGGCGTGTGCGCTCCTTGCTGGACAGGCCAAAGATCATGCGGTCCACGAAATGGCCGATAAACAGGCCGACCAGGGCGCCGGCCAGGCCGCCCTTAACAAGGCCCAGCGTGCCGCCGATGATTTTGCCCCACCAGTGCCGCTCAATTTTGAAGGACGAGAAATCCATCACGGAAATGTGGGGCCGTGCGCCGGGTTTGGCAACAGCCGCAGCGCCATGCCGGCGCTGGCGCTTGAGTCTATAATCCCGCCATCCACTTATTGACGCCCTTGCAAGGAGCCGCGTACGTGCACGCCGCCTATTCCGCCGACATGATTACCACCCTGCCCCTGGTCCACCAGGGCAAGGTTCGCGACTGCTTTGCCGTGGGCGACAAGCACCTGCTCATGGTCGCCTCCGATCGCCTGTCCGCCTTTGACGTGGTGCTGCCGGATCCGATTCCCGGCAAGGGTGAAATGCTGACCCGTATCTCGAATTTCTGGTTCGACCTGACCCGGGACATCGTGCCCAATCACCTGGCGGACCTGTCGCTCGAGGAGGTGCTGGGGGACGCGGCGCTGGCGGAGAAACTCGCGCCGCGGTCCATGGTGGTCAAGCGGCTTAAACCCCTGCCGCTGGAGGCGATTGTGCGGGGCTACCTGATCGGCTCCGGCTGGAAGGACTACCAGGCCAACGGCAGCCTGTGCGGCATCGCGCTGCCGCCCGGCCTGCGCCAGGCCGACCGACTGCCGGAGGTGCTGTTCACGCCCTCCACCAAGGCCGCCGTCGGCGACCATGACGAGAACGTCTCCTTCGAACACATCGTCGGGCTGGTTGGCCGCGAGCGGGCGGAGCAGGTGCGCGATGTCAGCATCCGCCTGTATGAAACCGCAGCGCGCCACGCGCTGGCGCGCGGGGTGATCATTGCCGACACGAAGTTTGAATTCGGACTCGACGAGACGGGCAGGCTGCACGTGATGGACGAGGTCCTGACGCCGGACTCGTCCCGCTTCTGGCCGGCTGACCGCTACGCGCCGGGCAGCAGCCCGCCCAGCTACGACAAGCAGATCATCCGCGACTACCTGGAAACCCTGGACTGGGACAAAACCCCGCCGGGACCGCACGTGCCGGCGGACATCATCGAGGACACGCGACGCCAGTACGAGGAGGTGGTGCGGCGCATGGAAGGGCCGGCATGAGCCGCCTCGACGCCCTGCTGGACGAGTACGGGGAAAGCCACCGGAACCCCACCAACAAGGCCATTCACTGGGTCTGCGTGCCGGTGATCGTGTGGACCGTGGTGGCCCTGCTGTGGAGCATTCCCTTCCCCTTCGCCCCGGCAGGGTCGCCGGTGCCCGTGAACTGGGCGACGCTCACCCTGCTGCTGGCCCAGGTGTACTACTTTCGCCTGTCATTCCGGCTTGGACTGGGCCTGCTGGCCTATAACCTGGCAATGATCGCGCTGGCCGTCTGGGTCGATGCCAACGCGCCCTGGCCCCTGTGGCAGGTGGCGCTGGTGCTGTTTGTGGTGGCCTGGATCGGCCAGTTCATCGGGCACCAAATCGAGGGCAAGAAGCCCTCCTTCTTCAAGGATCTGCAGTTTCTTCTGATCGGCCCGGCGTGGCTGATGTCGTTCGTCTACCGGGCCGCTGGCCTGCGCTACCAGGCGTGATGCCCCGGGTCGGGGCATTCAGCAGCGGGATTCAGTCCTGCTGCTGCGCGTAGGTCTCGGCGTCCAGCAGATCTTCCACGTCATCAACGTTGGCCGGCTTGACGGTGAACAACCAGCCGCTGCCGTAAGGATCGCTGTTGACCAGGGCCGGATCGGCTTCCAGGTCTTCGTTGACCGCCACGACTTCGCCGGCAATTGGCGAGTAGATGTCGCTGGCCGCCTTCACTGACTCAACGACCGCGCAGGCATCGCCCTGGTCAAAGGCATCGCCCACGGCGGGCAGCTCGACATAGACCAGGTCGCCCAGCTGGTCCTGGGCATGGTCGGTGATGCCGATCCGGATCGCCTCGGGGTCTTCGGCATCGACCCACTCGTGGGACTCGGTGTAACGCAGGTTTTCAGGCACATTGCTCATGATAAAAATCCCGGTAGGTTTACGCGAATTCTAGCGGCAATTATTGGCCGGGGAAACGGTTTCAGCTGTTGACGATGCCATCGCAGGCCGCGCCATTGCGGGCAAAAGGCGGACGCACCACCCTGGCAGCCAGCCGGCGGCCACGAATATCCACTTCCACCGCCGCGCCGCAATCCTGCGGGACCCGCGCCAGGCCGATGGCTTTTTGCAGGGTCGGCGAAAAGGTCCCGCTGGTGACTTCACCCTCGCCGTCGGGAGTCAGCACCACCTGGCCGTGGCGCAGCACCCCGCGATCCTCCAGCACCAGGCCGACCAGGCGGCGCTGCACGCCGTCCCGCTGTTGCCGCTCCAGGGCGGCCCGGCCGATAAAATCGCGCTCGCCACCCATGGCCACGGTCCAGGCCAGGCCGGACTCCAGGGGCGTCACCGTCTCGTCCATGTCCTGGCCGTAAAGATTCATGCCGGCCTCCAGGCGCAACGTATCCCGCGCGCCCAGTCCACAGGGCCGGACGCCTGCAGCCTGCAGCCGGCGCCATGCCACTTCGGCGTCCTGCGCCGGCAGGGCGATCTCGAAACCGTCCTCACCCGTGTAGCCGGTGCGGGCCACGAACCAGTCATCCAGTTGAATGGCGCTGAAGGGCTTCAATGCCATGACCTGCGTGGCGGATGCCTCGTCAAACAGCGTCGCGGCCCTGGCGCGGGCCTCCGGACCCTGTACGGCGATCATCGCAAGATCCTTGCGCTCCGCCGCACGCACCCCGTAGGGTTCGGCCTGGCAGCGAATCCATGCCAGGTCCTTTTCCCGCGTCGAGGCATTAACCACCAGCCGAAAATGCGTCTCGTCGAGAAAATAGGTGATGAGATCGTCAATCACACCCCCGTCCTCGTTCAGCATGCAGCTGTAAAGGGCTTTGCCGGGCTGTTGCAGCTTGTCGATATCGTTGGCCAGGAGCAGGGACAAAAAGGGTCTGGCCTTTTTACCGGTCAGGTCGACGATGGTCATATGGGAGACGTCGAACATGCCCGCGCCGTTGCGGACCGCGTGGTGCTCCTCGATCTGGGAGCCGTAATTGATGGGCATATCCCAACCGCCAAAGTCGACCATGCGGGCACCGGCGGCAAGGTGTGCAGCGTGCAGGGGGGTGGTAAGGCTCATGCTTCGTCTCCGGGACTGCTGCGGCCGCTCCGGCCTGGCGATGCTGAAGGCCGCCACTATACCCCCGGCCACTGCAATTTCAATCCCCGGGCGGCCCTGCTGTCTCCGGCAGGCAGGTGACCTGCTCTTCAACAACATTTATGGTTGCCCGTATTGTTACACCGGGCCGGGCGTCCGGCTTCACGGGCACTTGCCAATCCACCACCTAGGATCGCGCTCATGGGAAATCGACTATCAAAAATCTACACGCGCACCGGCGACACCGGCACCACCGGGCTTGGCGATGGTGAGCGGGTAAACAAGGACAGCCTGCGGGTTGAAAGTTACGGCACGGTTGACGAGCTCAACTCGGTGATGGGCCTGCTGCTGACGTCGGAGGTACTCGCGGAGGTCCGCCGCACGCTGGACCGGGTGCAACACGAGCTGTTCGATCTCGGCGGCGAGCTGTGCATGCCGGGCACCACCCTGATCCCCGAGTCGTACGTGGAAGGACTCGAGCAGGACCTGGATGCGCTCAACGAGGATTTACCGCCGCTGCAGGACTTTATCCTGCCCGGCGGCTCCGAAGCGGCCGCACGCTGCCACATCGCCCGGACCGTGTGCCGCCGGGCGGAACGCTGCGTGGTGGCCCTGTCCCGGGAAGAAACGGTCAACCCGGTCAGCATTCGCTACCTGAACCGGCTTTCCGATTATCTCTTCGTCGCCGCCCGCGTGCTGGCGCGCGCGGACGGCGGCGTCGAAGTCATCTGGATTCACGGGGACAAGCGGTAAAACGCAACGACCCCGGCGTTACTCAAACGTTCCGGTCGCGTCCCTGCTCAAGCGCCTCGATACGTTCCGACAGGGGCGGGTGACTGGTAAAAAGGCGTTTCAGCCCGTCGGCCATACCGCCGGAAATGCCGAAGGCGGCCAGCTGCCCCGGAAGGTCCTCCGGCTCGCTGGAACGCTGCAGCGCACGCAGGGCGGAAATCATCTTCTCGCGGCTGGCGTACTCGGCCCCGCCCGCATCGGCGCGGAATTCGCGGCGCCGGGAGAACCACATGACAATCATGCTCGCCAGGATGGACAGGAAAATCTGGGCGATGATGGACGTGATGTAGTACGCCGGCCCATAGCCCCGCTCGGTCTTGAACACGACCCGGTCCACCACGTGGCCCACGACGCGCGACAGGAAAATCACAAAGGTATTCACGACGCCCTGCATCAGGCCCATGGTGACCATGTCACCGTTGGCCACGTGCGCGACCTCGTGGCCCAGCACCGCCTCGACCTCGTCCCGGGACATCTGGCGCAGCAGACCCACGCTGACCGCCACCAGTGCGCTGTTGCGGCGCATGCCGGTAGCGAAGGCGTTGGGTTGCTCGGCGGGGAAAATACCCACCTCGGGCATGCCGATGCCGGCCGCTTCCGCCTGCCGCCGCACCGTGTCCACCAGCCACTGTTCGGTCTGGTTGGCCGGCTGCTCAATGATCTTCACGCCCATGGTCTTTTTGGCCATGAACTTGGACAGGGCCAGGGAGATGAAGGAGCCGCCAAAACCGATCACGGCGGACATGACCAGCAGCGCCTGCAGATTCAGGTCGACACCGTTCTGCGCCAGCACGCCCTCAATGCCCAGCACCTGGAACACGATGCTGATCAGCACGAGCACGGCCGCGTTGGTGGCCAGGAAAAGAAGAATTCGCATCATGGGTCAATCCTCGCAAAAGCGGCCGGCAGGCCGCAGCAATTCAACATAACCCTGATGTGGGGGATGCGGGTGTGAAATTCCACACCCGCAAGGCGCTGTTTCAGATTCCCCGGTTTGCGACGAACCCGTTCAGCCAGGTCAGATGCTTCTGAGGACGTTCCGCACGATGTCCACACCCTCGGCGATGTGCGACTCCTGCATGATCAGCGGCGGACTGAAGGCAATCGTGTCGCCGGTCACGCGGATCATCAGGTTGGCGTCAAAGGCGGCCTGCAGGGCGCGCATGGCGCGGGCGCCCGGGGCGCCCTCATCCGGGGCCATTTCCACGGCGCCCATCAGCCCGTAGTTGCGCACATCGATGACGGCCGGTTCGCCCTGCAGGGAGTGCAGGGCATCTTCGAACACCGGCGCAATCTCGTTGACGCGCTGCGGGATGCCTTCCGTTACGTAGGCCTCCTGGGTGGCCTTGCAGGCGGCAACGGCCAGCGGGTGCGCCGAGTAGGTGTAGCCGTGAAACAGCTCAATTGCGCCGCCCGGCTTGTTCATGAACTCGTCGTAAATCCTGTCCGCAACAAACACCGCGCCCATGGGCACCGACCCGCCGGTGAGCCCCTTGGCGGTAGTGATGATGTCCGGCATGACATCAAATTCCTGCGCAGCGAAGTTCGAGCCCAGGCGTCCAAAACCGGTGATCACCTCGTCAAAGATCAGCAGCACATCGTGCTTGTCACAGATTTCGCGCAGGCGGCGCAGGTAGCCCACCGGCGGAATCAGCACCCCGGCCGACCCGGCAATCGGTTCCACGATGACCGCCGCCACGTTGTCCGGGTGGTGCAGCATGAGAATGTCTTCCAGCTCGTCGGCCAGTTCCACGCCATGCTCCGGCAGCCCGCGCGAAAACGCATTGCGGCTGATGTCATGGGTATGCGGCAGGTGATCCACACCGTTGAGCATGGCCGCGGAAAACTGCATGCGGTTCAGCAGCATGCCGCCGACGGAGATGCCGCCGAAGCCGACACCGTGATAACCGCGCTCGCGGCCGATAAAGCGGGTTTTGGTGCCCTTGCCGCGCTCACGCTGGTAGGCCATGGCGATTTTCAGCGCTGTATCGACGGACTCGGAACCGGAGTTGGTGAAAAACACGTGGTTCATGTGTGCCGGAGTGAGCTCCACCAGCATGTCCGCGGCTTCGAAGGCCGCCGGGGTCCCGAAATTAAAATGCGGGGCATAGTCCATCTTCGCCGCCTGGGCCTGGATGGCCGCGACCACGTGCGGGTGGTTGTGGCCCGCATTGCAGCACCAGAGACCGGCAACCAGGTCCAGCACCTTTGAGCCGTCCGGCTTGTAGTAGTACATACCCTCCGCGCGCTCCACCAGCCGCGGGTTCTGCTTGAAGCTGCGGTTGCCCGTGAAGGGCATCCAGAAGGAATCCATGTTTTTCATTTCGGCACTCATTCGATTGCTCTCCGCGCTGTGCGGCCCCTGATCTTAGCGGATCAGGGGACCTGCAGGGCTTCCCGGGCCGGGGTGTAGTCGTAGCCGAGGTCGCGGGCGACCTCCTCGTAGGTCACCATGCCGCGGTAAACGTTCAGGCCGGCGAGCAGGTTGTGGTCATCCAGCAAAGCCGCCCGCGCGCCCTTGTCGGCCAGGGCAATGCAGTAGCGCAGCGTGGCGTTGTTGAGGGCGAAGGTGGACGTTCTCGGAACCGCGCCGGGCATGTTGGCGACGCAGTAGTGGACGATTCCGTCCACCACGTAGGTGGGATCGGCGTGGGTGGTCGCCCGCGATGTCTCGAAGCAGCCGCCCTGGTCGATGGCCACGTCAACCAGCACGGACCCCGGATGCATGATACCCAGGTGCTCGCGCCGCACGAGCTTGGGCGCGGCAGCGCCGGGAATCAGCACACCGCCGATCACCAGGTCCGCGTTTTCCAGGTGCTTTTCGATCGAATCGGTGCTCGAGTAAATGGTTTCCACCTTGCTGCCGAAAATCGCGTCGAAGTGGCGCAACACGTCCACATTGCGATCCAGCACAACGACCCGCGCACCCAGGCCAACGGCCATCTGGGTGGCGTTAAAGCCCACCGTGCCGCCCCCGATCACCACCACCTTGCCGGGCTGCACACCGGGCACGCCACCCAGCAACACGCCGGAGCCGCCACGCGCCTTTTCCAGGCAGGCAGCGCCGGCCTGGATCGACAGGCGCCCGGCAACCTCGGACATGGGCGCCAGCAGAGGCAGACGGCCCTTGTCATCGGTGACCGTTTCATAGGCGATGCAGGTGGCGCCCGACTTGACCAGATCCGCGGTCTGATCCGGATCCGGGGCCAGGTGCAGATAGGTGTACAGGATGTGGTCCTGGCGCAGCATGGCGCGCTCGCCGGCCTGCGGCTCCTTGACCTTGACGATCATCTCGGCCCGGTCAAATACCGCGGGCGCATCCGGCAGGATCTGTGCACCCGCCAGTTCATAATCCCCGTCGTTCATGCCGATGCCGGCGCCCGCCCCGCTCTGGACGAACACCTCGTGTCCGCGGCTGGTCAGCTCACGCACGGAACCGGGGACCAGCCCGACACGGTATTCATGGTTCTTGATTTCTGTTGGCACACCAATCTTCATAACCCGGCTCCGGTGAATTGAACCGCCATTTTAATGACGCTTTGGCAGCATATTGCGCTATTGATGCGGATTTAGCAGTCAATTATGCTGAAAAACATCCGTATTACAGGAACCGCTATGCCCAAAACCCACAAGCGCTTCGCCGATCTGGACCGCATCGACAAACGCATCCTCGACGCGCTGCAGGAAGACGGGCGTATTTCGAACGTCAAGCTTGCGCGCAAGGTCAACCTGACACCGACACCCTGCCTGGAGCGGGTGCGGCGCCTGGAGCGGGACGGGTACATCCGCGGCTACACGGCCCTGCTGGACCCGGAAATGATGGATGCGGGGCTGCTGGTATTCGCGGAAATCAACCTCACGCACACGGCGCGCGACGTGTTTCGGGATTTTCGCAACGAGGCGCGCAAACTGCCGGAAGTCCTCGACTGCCACCTGGTCTCCGGTAACTTCGACTACCTGATCAAGGCGCGGGTGCGCGACATGCAGGAATACCGGGCGTTCCTCGCGGAAAAGATCCTCGCCCTGCCCGGCGTGAATGGCTCGCGCAGCTACGTGGTGATGGAAGAGGTCAAGGAAAGCACGCGCCTGCCGGTGTTCAAGAGCTGACACGGTGGCGCACGCCGGCCGCGCGGGAGTATGCTGGCCTCCTTCCCCGTACAGGTTGCCCCATGAGCACGCTGATCATCCACCACGACGACTGCCTGAGACACGACCCGGGCCCGGGCCACCCGGAGCAGGTGCGCCGCCAGGCGGCCGTCCTGAGCGGGCTGGAAGCCCTGCGTGGCCTTGAATACCTGCCGGCGCCGCTGGCCACACGCGAGCAGCTCGACCGGGTGCACGCCGGAAGCTACCAGCAGTGGCTGGCGGACATGGAGCCGTCGGAAGGCCGGGTACCCCTGAGCGAGTCGGACACGCTCATGAACGCGGGATCCCTCGCGGCGAGCGCCCGCGGCGCCGGCGGGCTGTGTTTCGCGGTGGAGCAGATCATGGCCGGCAATGCGGCCAACGCCTTCGTCGTCGCCCGGCCGCCGGGGCACCATTCGGGGACGGATTTTTCGATGGGCTTCTGCCTGTATAACAACGTCGCCGTGGCTGCGCGCCACGCGCAGCAACAGCCCGGCATTGAGCGCGTGGCGGTCATCGACTTCGATGTGCACCACGGCAACGGCACCCAGCAGATCTTCGAGAACGATCCGAGCGTGCTGTTCATCTCCAGCCACCAGATGCCCCTTTATCCGGGCAGCGGTCACCGCGATGAACGCGGCGCGGGCAATATCCTCAACCTGCCTCTCGCCCCTGGCACCGACAGCGCTGCATTCCGCCAGGCCTGGAGCCGGGAAGCGCTGCCGGCAGTCGCGGACTTCGCGCCGGACATGATCCTGGTCTCTGCCGGCTTCGACGCCCACGAGCGCGACCCGCTCGGGCAACTGCTGCTCAAGGACGCTGATTACGAATGGATCACCGGGGAAATCATGGCCCTGGCGCAGGACAGCGCCAACGGGCGGGTGGTTTCAATCCTGGAAGGCGGCTATGACCTCGAGGCGCTTGCCACCGCTTCCCGGGCCCACGTCGCGGCGCTGCAACGCGGAAACTGACAGCCGACCGGCCGGCTTTCTGACACCCGCCGGGTCTGCAGCTCAGAAGCTGGCGATACGCTCCAGGGTCCACAGGGCCGCGACCGAGCCGATCGCGTAGGAAGTTACCGGCACCGCCCAGGCCTCGCTTTTGCGCAGCAGCCGCTGGCCAAGCGCGGCAGCGATCAGCACCGCAGCCACAAATATCAGCTGGCCCAGCTCGACGCCCACGTTGAACATCAGCAACGCCACCGGGATCGCCGTTTGCGGCAAACCCACCTCCTCCAGCGCGCCGGCAAAGCCCAGCCCATGCAGCAGGCCAAAGCTGAAAGCCACCACCCAGGGCGCCCGCGCGGTGATGCCCGGCCGCCCCTGGATACCGTGAATGACCTCCGCCGCCACGAAGACAATACTGAGCGCGATGATGGCTTCCACCGGCGGCCCGGGCACATGCACATAGCCCAGGGTGGCCGCCACCAGGGTGATGCTGTGGGCCACGGTGAACGCCGTGATGGTCGCGATGATGCGCTTGCCGCCCCGCACGATCAGCAACAGGGCCAGCACGAACAGGAGATGGTCAATCCCGCCAAGAATGTGCTCAACACCCAGCACCGTGTAGGCCCAGGCGATTTCACCGGTGCCCTGCGGCGGCTGCACCACGAACCGGGGCGCGCCGACTTCCAGCCGCTCGACCTGGCTGGATCCGTCCAGCCGCTCAATCCGCGCGATGATGTCGGAAACACCGGCTGCATTGCCATCAATGGCGATGGTCTCACCCACCAGCCCGCCCTCGAAGCGGATGGTCCAGCGCTCCACCCAGGCGCCGTTCGCGATAAAGGGGTTCGGCGCGGTGAGTTCCTCGGTGCCGTCAGGAAACCGGACATAGGTGGCCAGGCGGCGCCCGTCCGCGCGCGCGGGCACCTTCCACAGAACCGCGTACTCGTCCTCGCCGGTCTCGCGAATTTCCAGGTAGGCCGGCTGAAAAATGTCCCCGGACGCGGGTGCGGCCAGCAGGAGCAGCCACAGGATCGCAACGCTGCCGATCAGTCGGATCATCTCAGCTACCGCTAGTGGCCGGCTCCACGCGGACCGTGTAGCGCTCGCGCAGGGCCTCGTAGAACGCATCGCTGATCTCGCCGGCCTGTTCATTCAGGTAATCGCGCTCCACCTCGGCGCGCACCTCGTCAAGCCCGGGGCGGCGGCCCGGAAGCACGTCGTTTACCCGGACAAAATGCAGCCCGAAACCGGAAATCACCGGACCCTGCCATGCGCCCGGGCTCAGCGCCGCCACGGCCGCGGCGAACTCCAGGCCGAAGACCCGCTCGATATCCCGCGGCGTCGCCGCGGCGACCTCGCCCGGCAGCATGATCGAATCGCCCAGCCCCCCGCTGCCCGCGCCGGCCGCGCCCTGCAGGGCGGCCAGGGTGCTTGCCAGGTACGCCTCCAGGTCGCCCGCATGCTGCTCCGGGTTGATATACACCTGCTCAAAGCTGTAGCGCGGCGGAACCTGGTAGGCGTCAGCGCGCGTCTCGAGCCAGGCGTTCAATTCTTCATCGGTGGGGGTTTCCGGCGCCAGGCCATCGGCAACGAAGCCGACCTTCTGCGCCACCCGGCGGCGAATCACGGGGTCGCCCTGGTCAAACCCCATGGCCACGCCCTGCCGGTACAGCACCTCTTCGCGAACCCAGCCGTCCACCAGGGAAGTCATTTCCTGCGCCGTGGGCGCCCGCTGCCAGGTGCGCTGGAAGGTCGCGGCGAGCTGCTCCTGTACCGCGGCGCTGACGACGATTTCCCCCAGATCACCGGTCTCGTCATCATTCAGCCACCCATACAGGTAAAACAGCAGGGCGCCGATCAGGAAGAAATGCAGGAGGGGCTCGGTCAGCAGTCGTCTGGGTTGCATGGACAAGGTACCGGACGCAAAGGGTGGTTGGCCGGCTGCGGCCGTGCCGGCGGATGCACAAGCGGGCAGTTTAGAGGGCCGAACCGCCCCGGGCAATCCGCGCGCCTGACGGGCTTGGTTGCCCCGGATGGCGCAGGTAGACTAGGGCCGGACCGGAACGCGGGTGTAGTTCAATGGTAGAACCTCAGCTTCCCAAGCTGATGACGTGGGTTCGATTCCCATCACCCGCTCCACTATCCCACTGACCCTGCCGGGCCGCAAAACCCATGCACAAGCCAAGCCACCCCGAGCAAGCGCGCGAACTGATGCGCGCGGGACAGCAGCAGCAGGCTGAATCGCTGCTGCGCATGCAGTCCGGCGAGGAGGCATGCCAGGCCGCCCTGCGCGATCTCCTGCTCAGCGAGGGTCGCCGGGATGAAGCGTTTGCAGTCGCCGCGCGGATGGCGGGCGAGGACTCCCCCGAGCAGCTGGTCAGCAAAGCCCTGATCGCTTTCCGTGACGGCAATCTTCCCGCATCCCTGCAGGCCTGCCAGGCCGCCCTGGCCCTGCAGGCCGATTGCGCGAGCGCCCACCACCACGCCGGGCGGGCGCTGCACAACGCGGGACAGGCCGGTCCCGCGCTCGACGCCCTGGGCAAGGCGGTGCGCCTGCGCCCGGACTATGCGGAAGCCTGGCTCAGCCTCGGGCATGCGCAACGGGCAGGCGGCGATTTTGCCGCAGCGCTGCAGTCATTCCGCAAGGCCCTGGAGCTCGCGCCGGCCCTCGAACCTGCCCGCCTCGACCTGGGCATTACCCTGTTTCACCAGGAGCAGACGGAAGCGGCGCTGGCAGAGTTCAACAGGCTCCTGCAAAGCAACCCGGAACACGTCGAGGCGCTGGTCAACGCCGGCCTGAGCCAACTCCTGCTCGGCCGGCTTGAGCCCGCCTGGAAAAGCCTGCAGGCGGCAATTGACCTGGACGCGGACAACCCGCTCGCCTGGCTATACCTGGGGCAGCTGCATAACGAGCTCACGGACACGGAGCAGGCGCTGAGCTGCCTGCGTCGCGCCACGGCGCTGGACCCGATGGACGTGGAGGCCTGGATCGAACTGACCTGCGTGCTGGAACAGGCCAACCGGGAGGACGAGGCGATCGAAGCGCTGCGCCGGGGTTTCGCCGCTGATCCGACGCACCCGGGCCTGCACCTGGAAGGCGCCAAGCTGGAGCGCCGTCGCGGTGACACGGCGGCTGCGCTGCGACGGCTGCGCGGCCTGGACCCGGCCCAACTACCCCGGCGCGTGGCCCTGCAGTACGGCTTCGAACTGGGCCTCGCGCTGGACCGCGAAGGCGAGGCTGATGCAGCCATCGAGGCCTTCACACTGGGCAACCGCCTGGCCCGCCAGGGCGCCAGCGCCTTGCAGACAGATCCGGACGCCCTTGAACGTCGCTGTGCCGCGCTGGAGGCCTGGCTGGATGCCGGCGCACCGGGCATTGAACCCGGCCCGGGCGAGGGCCCGGACGGTGAAGACCTGTGTTTCCTGGTCGGCTTTCCCCGCTCGGGAACCACGCTGGTAGACACCACGCTGGCCACCAACCCGCAGGTGCTGGCCCTCGAGGAAGCAGCCACGCTGGACCCGTTGATCCGGCGCCTGGAACAGGCTGACCCGCCCTACCCCGCCAGGCTGGCCCGGTTCACCGCCGAAGACGTGGCAGCGGGCCGGCAGTCCTACCGGATGCACGTCAATCAACTGCTGAACGGCGCCAGCGGCGCCCTGACCATCGACAAGATGCCCCTGCGTTTCATGCATGCCGGACTCATTCAGCGCCTGTTCCCGGCGGCCAGAATCGTGTTTATCGCACGCCATCCCGGGGACGTGGTGCTGAGCAATTTCATGCAGCATTACACGGTCAACGAGACGAACATCCACTTTGATACGCTTGCACACTCGGCGCAGACCTACGCCAGGATCATGGGGCTATGGGCCAAACTGGAAGACCGGCTTGCGCTGCCTGTCCTGACGGTCCGCTACGAGGACCTGGTAGCAGACATCGCCGGGGCCATGGCGCCGGTCTGCACGTTCCTGGACATTGAGCCGGCGTCCCTCAGCTTTGAGCGGGAGGCACGCCTGGGCACCCGGGACCGCGTGCGCACCAGCAGCTACCAGCAGGTCGCGGAACCCATCTACCGGCGCGCCAGCGGTCGCTGGCAGCGCTATCGCCGGCACCTGGAGCCGCTGCTGCCGCTGCTTGAGCCGGCGATGCAGCGCTACCACTACCAGGACTAACGGCGCCCGCGCTGCCGGAAGCGGACGGTATCAGTGGACCGCGTCTGAATCCGGGGTGGCCGCGTCCGCTTCGTCACTGCCCGCATAGTGCCGGTAAGCCCCTTTCTCCAGCGGCACGGGCAGCCTGGTGGCCGCGAACCGCTCCAGCACCGCGTCCTCGGGCGTCAGACCCAGCGCCTCCTGCAGGCCGGACAGCAACCGCGCCGGGTCGGCCTCGATCGAATCATAGTCCAGGTCGATGAACTTCAGCGGCAGCGCCTCCCGGCAGCGCTCCAGCAGTTCCAGTTGCTGCGCGTAACGCTCAGCCATGAGATCCGGGTTGCGGTAACCGCTCATCATCCAGGCCACGCGCATGTCGCGGGGGTCACGACCGAGGACCAGCACCCTGGCGGCCGGAAACAGCCGCGCGATGGTTGGCAGCGCTTCAACGCTCAGCCACATGCCGTCAATAAGGAGCCGCCCGTCCTCCTTGTAGCCGGACTGCTCCAGCGCTTTCCGGTAGCGGTTTCGGCGCAGCTCGATCTGCGTGTCGTTGAGCCGGGCCAGCGAGTTTGATCCGCGGGGGCGGTCGATGCGGGCCCGGCGGCGGGCCTGGCTGGCGCCCGGGTCCAGCAGCAGCTGCACGCCCGGGTGAGCCGCCAGGGCCGGCAGCACCCGCTCCTGGCCTGATCCGGGCCAGGCGATGATGAAGACCGGATCGTTGTCCCCCAACGGTTCGCGCGGCCACCCGGCGGTGGCCTCCACCTGCATGGCGCTGCTGGCGTCAATTTCGGTACCCTCCAGCTCCGCATCGACGTACATCACTTCCGCATCCTGGTGAGCCATGGCCTGGAACTGCCCCGCGGCCTCCGGGTAACGCCCGTGCTGATGAAGCGCTTCGGCCAGCAAGCGGCGGGTGGCCATCAAACGACGGCTGCCCAGCCCGGCACGGTTAACCAGGCTCTGAAGCCAGTCAATGGCCCCGGGGTCGCCGGACTTAAGCGCTCGTCTGCGCCCGGTAGAACAGCAGATCCAGCGACGGATCAGGTTCCGCAAGCAAAGCGTCCAGCAGCTCCTGGGCCAGGGCGGCTTCGCCCGCACCGTCCAGGATTTCGATATAGGCCAGGCGCGCCGCTTCCCCGGCCCCCGCCCGCTCCGCCCGCGGCTTGATGACGGCGATGGCACCGGCCGCATCACCCGCCAGCAGCCGCGCACGGCTGAGAAGGATATCGAGCATCTCGTTATCGGCCCCTTGCGTCTGCAGCGGCTCCAGCAGCCCGCCGGCCTCTTTCGCCGCGCCGCGGGCCAGCAACAACTCCGCCAGGGGCAGCACCAGGTCCAGGCGGGGCGCCGCCGTATCCCGGCCCATCTTCAGGGCGGCGCGCAGCAGGGCCTCACCGCGGTCCGGCCGGCCGTTCGCCGTTTCGCTGGCGGCCAATGCAAGGTAGAGCTCCGGGTTGGCGCGGCCCTTTTCCACCGCCTCGCGCAGCGGCTTCAGGGCCTGGCGCACCTCGCCCATCTCCAGCTGGGCGCGGCCCAGGAGTTCGAGCAGTTCCGGCGAACCGGGCACCCGTTGCAGCGCGTTCTCAAAGCACTGCAGCGCGAAGGCAGGGTTGCCCTCGGCAAGAAAAGCCCGCCCCAACTGGGCCTGGGCTGTGAGCGCCTCCGGCTCAAGCCGCAGCGCCTCCTGCAGGTAAGCGACCGCTTCTTTTGACTTGCCCAGCTGCAACAGGGCGGTGCCCTTGTAGACCATGGCCTGGGCGTTCTGCGGCTCGTCGGAAAGCACCATGTCAGCGGCGTGCTCGGCGGCTTCCAGGCGCCCCGCAGCGAGTTCAAGAAATGCCAGGCCATTGCGCGACGCCGCATGCGAGGGATCAATGTCCAGCGCCTGCTGGAAGGCGCGCGCCGCGTCATCCGGTTCCCGCCGGCTGATGTGCAGCGCACCGCGGGCGTGGCAGATGTTCGGATTGAACGGCTCCAGTCGCTCGGCTTCCTGCAACAGTCCCAGCGCCTCGTCCAGGTCACCGGCCTTCTGCCGGACCTGGGACAGCATGAACATCGCTTCCGCGTGCTGCGGGTTGCTTTCGATTTCCTGCCTGCAAAGGGCTTCGGCCTCGGCCAGTTCGCCGGCATCCAGGTGCTTCTGTACTTCTTGCATCATGTTGTGCGCTCTTGTCGTTTTTTCAGGACGCTCCCACGCCCCGCAGGAAGTTCTCGCTGATGCGCTCATCGGCCCAGCTCTGGAGCTTCCAGTTTTTCAGGTATCCGCAATGGCCGCCGTGGCGTGTCACGTGCAGCTGCAGACGTTTGGTTTCCGCCAGCAGCGCCAGGTCCTCCACCGGGCAGACCGGGTCATCCCGTGAGGTCAACAGTACGCTGGGCACTTCGAGCTTGCGCAGCCGCTCTCCGCCGATCGAGTAGCCGTGCAGGTATTCTTCAAGTGACCCGAAAGACGCATAGCGCGTCGCAAAATACTCGGTCCTTGCCCTCAGTCCCGGCAGGCTGAACCATTCTTCCGCAGCGTCATAGCGTCCGGGGAAAGCCGCCTGCTTGGCGCGCACGGAGCGCGACCATTTCTGGACATAGTACTTTTCATAAAAGGTGGGTCCTTGTTCCATGGCGTTCAACACGCTGGCGGGATCAATCACCGGGCAGACCGCGAAGGCCTGCGAAATATCCAGACCCGCCTCCGGGCCGTGACGGGCCACGCGCAGGGCAAAATTCCCCCCCAGCGAGTAACCGGCGATTTTCCAGCCACGGACGCCAAGCCGGCGCTGCATATCACCGAGCGCCCCGAGCACCTCGTCCAGACGGCAGGAATGGAACAGGCCCGGGTTGAGATCATGGGTGCCCCCATGGTCGCGGAAGTTCAGGCGGAATACGTCGAACCCGTCGTCGAACAGGCGGGCGCCCGTATCGAGCATGTAGTTGGAGCTCACGCTGCCTTCCCAGCCATGCAGGAGCACGGCCAGCCCGCGGCCGCCCGCGGGCTGGCGGGACAGGTGCGCACGCAGGCGCACGCCGTCGCCGGCATCCATCAGCATGACCTCTTCCCGCTTCAGAAGCTCACTGGCGCGCGGCCGGACCGCGGCCTGGCGAAAGCTGCTCGAGTTGAGGATCGACTGGGTGTGCGGGTTGCGCAGGCCGACCGGCGCAATGAAGTCTTCCATCAGGACATTTCCCGCGCGGCAAGCGGCGCGCCAAAGGCGCTGCGGACCGCTGTCTCCGCCTGCTCCGCGAGGGCGCGGCGGGGCGCATCGCCCGGAGCGAACGGCTCCAGGAAGCAGATTTGCGCGGTGCTCGCCGGCCGTCCCATCAGGCGCACCAGGTTGATCAGGAAGTTTTCACCTTCCAGGAAGGTCACGTCCGGATCAACCTGCCCATCCCGCACGTAGCGAATCATGACCGGTTGAATCGCACAGCGGGTTTCCTGCGCAACCTTGAACATGCGGGCGTGGAAGCGCTTCACGCCTGCGCCGGGCAAAATCCCGCCCTCGGGAAACACCGCCACGCGCCCGCCGCTGGCAAAACGTTCCTTGACCTGCTCCATCACGCCGTGGCTCGAATCGTGGCTGCCACGCTGGTGATAGATCGTGCCGCCTGCATCGGCCAGGGTGCTCATGACCGGCCAGCGGGAAATTTCCGCCTTGCCCACAAAACTCATGGCGGCAACGCTGTGCAAACCCTGGATATCTGCCCAGGAAATGTGGTTGGCAACAATCAGGACCGGTCCCTCGATCGGCTGACCCTGCACCTCCGGCCGAAGGCCGAACAGGCGGCAGGTGCGACCGCTCCACCAGTTCAGCAGAAACAGGTCCAGGGTCCGGTTACCCACCCTGATCCGTCGTCCAAGGCGCCCCTGCGCCATCACCGTGGGGGGCAGCGCAATCGTCGCATGGAAGAGGAACAGGGTGCCGCGCAGCAACCATCGAAAGGGCGTCAGGGCGTCGGTCCACATGGCTCAGCCCGCCCCGCTGCCACTGCGCAGAATCTTGATCGTCAGGCGCGACTCGCAACAGTGTTCGCCGGCAGCGCTGTAAACCGAGATACGCCAGAAATGCAGACCACGTCCTACGCGCAGGGGCCGGCATACGCCGGTCACGTGGCCGGGCCCGGCGGGACGCAGGTGACTGCCGTTGATCTCGATGCCCACCGGGCGTCCACCAAGCGGCCCGGCAACCAGGCCCGAGGCAACACTGCCCATGGACTCGGCCAGCAGGAGGGAGGCGCCGCCATGAAGAATGCCGTACGGCTGGACCGTCCGCTCATCAACCGGCATTTCCGCCCACAAAGTGGCCGGCGCCATTGCGGTAAAGCGAATGCCGAGGCGCTCGACAGCGGTATCGCGATGCAGCTCCCGCAAGTCGGCCAGGGACATGCCCCCCTTGAAGAAATTGATATCCATGAGTTCTCGATCCGGGCGCACCCGATTAAGGCGGCAAAGGGTAGCACAGGCGGCATAAAAGCTCGCTCCCAAGCCGCACAGACGCCGGGAGGGGCTTGTGCCAGGGCCACACCGAGCCCATATTGGCTGTTTTCCGCGCGACCGAACCACTACCCGGCCGCAAGACGAGCGACCATGCCCCCATACAAAATCGTGATTCAAGGCAGCGGACGAAGCTTCGAGGCCAATCCCGGCGAGCCGCTGCTCGAGGCGGCCCTGCGCCAGGGCGTGATGCTGCCCTACAGCTGCAAGAACGGCACCTGCGGCAGCTGCAAGGGCCGGCTGCTCGAGGGACAGGTTGACTACCCGAACCATCCTCCGCTGGCGCTCGACGACCAGGAACAGGCGGCCGGCGACATCCTCCTGTGCCAGGCAACGGCCTGCTCCGATATCACGGTGGAGGCGCGGGAGATCGAGGCGATCCGGGATATCCCGGTGCACAAGCTGCCGGCGCGCGTGGTCGAAAAAACCCGCCTCGCGGACAACGTGATGAAGCTCGTGCTCAAGCTGCCCCGCGCGCAGCGGCTGCAGTTCCTGGCAGGCCAGTACCTGGATATCCTGCTGCCCGGCGGCAAACGGCGGGCGTTCTCGATTGCGAGCTCGCCGGCCCGGGAGGGCGAAGTGGAATTGCACGTGCGCCACGTGGAGGGCGGTGATTTCACCGGTTGGGTATTTGACGAGATGCAGCTGAAGGACATCCTGCGTATCGAAGGACCCCTGGGGACCTTTTTTGTGCGTCACGACCAGGAGGACCGCCCGATGATCATGATGGGCGGCGGGACCGGCTTCGCGCCCCTCAAGTCGATGATCGAGGACCTGCTGGCCCACGGCGACACGCGTCCGATTCACCTGTTCTGGGGCGCGCGGACACGCCCCGAGCTCTACCATGAGAACCTGATCAACGAGTGGGTTTCAACGCACTCGCATATCGAATTTACCCCGGCAATTTCTGAGCCGGGCGATGAACGGGTGCAGGATGGATTTGCCGGCTACGTTCACGAAGCCGTCCTCGACGCCTACGAGAACCTGGCCAACCATGACGTCTACATGAGCGGACCGCCGGCGATGATCGACGTGGCCAAGCACCGCTTTCTGGAACACGGGGTTCGCGAGGACCGCTTGTTTTACGACTCGTTCGAGTTCGGCTCAGACGTGCCGGTCAGTATTCTCAAACGGCCGCACTAGGACCGTTTCAATCCTGGTCCGGTGACGCGAGGCGACCCGGCTGCAGCGGCAACGGTTCCGGAGAACGCCCCTGGGTCATGCGCAGCGCATTCCGAAAGCAGGCCATGGCCGGTTCGAGCTCCCCTTGCCGTTCCAGCAACTGCCCGAGCGCGTCGTAGCCGGCCGCGGTCGGCTCCAGCTCAAGGCTGCGCACCAGGTGCGTGCGGGCCTTGCCCCACAGGGACTGCCCGGCGCACAGCCGTCCCAGCGCCATGTGCAGCGCCGGATCATCCGGATGCTTCAGCAGCCATTTTTCGCACTGGCTGAGGCGTTGCGCCGCATCACCCGCCCCCGGATCGCCGTAGCGCAGCACCAGCGACTGGTTCCAGTCGCTCTTGATGCTGGCCCGCAGGACGGCTTCCGCCAGGTCGGCGCGTTCCAGCTCACCGGCGCGTTCCGCATAGACCTCGACGCTGCGCGGGTCATGCTTCAGCGGTTTTGGCAGGGCTTTCCAGGCGGTCTCCAGCGCCGCCGCATCGCCGGCCTCTGACAGCTGATGCCGCGCGATTTCCTGCCGGATCTCACCCAGTTCGTCTTCGCTCAGAACGCCCGCCTTGCTCAGCTGGGGCAGCAGCCCCTGCAAATCATCCCAGCGACCCAGCTGCCGGTAGCACCGGGCCAGGAGCTCGAGGACCTGCGGATGATTTTTGCGGCGTGAATGCAGTGCGCGCAGAACCGGTAGCGCCTCGGCCCGCTGGCCGTTGTCCATCAGCAGGCGGGCGCGGGTCAGATCGACAATGAAGCTTTGTTTGCTGCCGCTGCTGTCCGCCTGTTCAAGGTAATACTCGCAGCGCTCCTGGTCGTCCATGCCCGAGGCGGCCTGGGCCGCGGCGAGGTAGCGCGCGGTGGTTTTTCCCGGCAGGGCAGCGGACTTGCCCAGCGCCTTTTCCGCGGTTTTCCAGTCGCCCTCGGTCAGGGCCAGCAAGCCTTTTTCCAGCTGGGCCAGGCCGCGCCGGTCCGCTACCCGCTGCGCCGTTTGCGCGGGCAGACGCCACAGCCAGAAGGCCAGGTTGATCAGCAGCCACAGGGCAATCAGCGCACCGATCAGAACGAGCACGCTGGTCTCAATGGTCCAGCCGAGAAAATGAATCTGCACCAGCCCCGGGTCATTCTTGAACAAGGGCGCCAGCGCTGCCGTGAGCAGCAGCAGGCCCAGCGCGGTCAGCAGCATCACGGAACGCTTCACGCGCCGCTGTCCTCGGCGGCGGGTTCAGGTTCAGGCGCGGGTTCGGGCTCAGCTTCAGGCGCCGGCGCCTCGTCCGGTGGTGGCTGACTTGCCGGCGCTTCTTCCGCCGGCTGCTCATCCGGCGTATCCGGGGTGTTTTGTGGCGCTGCAGGGGGCGCCGCGGATGCCGGCATGCGCGTATCCCGGATGCTCTTCAGGCGTGTCCAGGGCTCGGAGATGTCCGGCCAGGCCACCGCGAGACTGACAGCCTGCAGGCGTCCCAGGGAAGTTTCAAAACCGGTGACGGTGTCCGAATCCACATCAAAATAGCGGGTGAGGGTTCCACTGGCCCGCTCCAGTGCTGACTGGTAGGCCGCGTTATCTTCGCGCAGCAGCGCGAGGCGTGCCGCTTCCAGCTGCAGCCACAGGGCCTGGCGGACCGTGTCCTTGTCCTCAAGGCTGACCAGGAGCAGGTCTTCCTGTTCACGACGCACGGTCACCAGGCCGCTCATGGCGCCAGTGAAGCGCGCCCAGATGCCCTGTTCCTCGGTGACCGCCGGCCCCGCTTCGGTCACGATGCTGACCTCACCCGGGAACGGCAGTCCGGGAATGCGCGCCTGCAGGCTGGACAGCCCCTCCGTGAGCGCCACCATGTCCGGTCGCTGGACGGCATCCAGGGCCAGCACCGCGGCCGCGATGGACTGCCGCACGGGCAGGTAAACCGGGTCGTCCATGGCCCCGAGCTGCGCATCGGCCAGCGCCAGGGCCTGGGCCGCGGAGCGCGCGTCACCGTACAGGCGCAGTCGTTCATTGGCGGAGCGCAGCAGGTAATCAACCTCCGCAAGCTCCAGCCCCTGGCGCGGTGATTCTCCCCGGACCACCAGGGCAGCCACGCGCGACTCCAGGCGATCGAGCAGCCCACGGGTCTCGAGCAGCTGCGCTTCCAGGGAAGCCAGCCGTGCACGGTCCGATCCGGCCACGCTGCGCGCGTCTGCCAGCGCCTCGTCCAGCTGGGCCAGGCCGCTTTCCAGTTCGAGTTTCTCGACCGTGGCCAGGCGCGCACCCTGTGCCTGCTGAGCGCGCAGCAGCTCTGCCTGGCCTCTTTCCAGCTGTTGCAGCGAGTCGGCAACCACCGCGGTCTCACCTTGCGCCTGGCGTTCCTGCCACCAGAGCCAGCCATTCCAGCCGCCTACCGCCAGGGCCAGCACCAGCGCCAGCAGGCCGATGAACACGCCTGAGCGCGGCGGTTTGCCGGCCGGCGCCGCAAAGGGGTCGAATTCAGGGGTTTTCTCTTCCGTTTCAGACACGGACAGGACTCCTTTGCTCAGATTCAAAGATGCTAACCAAATGCGCGCCGCTTTGCACAGCAGTCCGGCCGGCGCTTCAGCCGATCACCTCGTGAACCGCCTGCAGGAGGTCGGCATTGGAGGCGCCGCCGGCAAGCCTCACATCCCGCAGGCGCAGGCCGCGGGCCAGTTTCACCAGGCGCTCGGAAACGACAATGGCGGTGCCGGCACGCACCTGCCGCGCCGCGGCTTCACTCAGCGCACCCATCACGTGCTCCATGGCCGTACCGCTGGTCCAGATACTGATGATTCCCCCGGCCTCTTCGAGCCGGGTCGATCAGTGCCGGATCGGGCGTCAGCAGTTCGCGCCGGTACACAGGCACCAGCCGAACCTGCCAGCCCGTGGCTTCAAGGCCGTCCTGGATGGCCTCGCGGCCGCCCGGGGCAGCAAGGATCAGCGCCGCGCCCGGCTGCAGCTCAGCCCTCACACAGGCCAGCAGGGAATCGCTGTCGAACACCGGCCCCGGCGCCTGCAGCGCTTCGAGTGCCTGCGGCAGCCAGCGCGCGCGTGGTGGCCGGCCCCACCGAGGCAATATGGCTCTCCCGGAGCATGGAAGCGGGCACCACCGGCAGACCGAATTCGACGGCGCGGGGGCTGGTGAACACCAGCAGACGAGAGGGGTGCTCGCGCCAGGCTTTATCCGGCGCGACGGTCTCGCCGGTCGCTGCAAAGGTGAACGCCGGCATGCCAACCGGGTTGAGGTGCGCCACGCGAATCCCGTTGGCCAGCTCGGTGAGCTGGGGCTCGGGGCGGCTCAACAGGGCGTGCGTGTAAACCATGAGGTTACCGGTGCGGAACGCGGCTCAGTCTAACACCTGGCCGCCGGCGGGAGACCCGCGGGCGCGCAGCAGATGGCGCCGCCGCGCGTCAGTGCTCTGAAAGGTCCGCGATGATGGCCTCGGCGCCCTGCGCGATCAGCGCGTCGGCCAGCGCCAGGCCCGTCTCGATGGGATCCGAACCTTCAACCGCCGCGCGCAGGATGCGCTTGCCGTCCGGCGTACCAACCAGGCCGCTCATGGAGATCGATGCCCCGTCGACCACGGCGCGGGCCGCCAGCGGCACCTGGCAACTGCCTTCCAGGCGCGCCATCACCGTGCGCTCGGCAGTGGCCTGGACCATGGCAGTGCGGTCGGCGAGTGGCGCAATGGCCTCGTGCACCGGTGCGTCACCGGTCCGGCATTGCAGGCCGATGATTCCCTGGGTTGCTGCCGGCAGGAAGTCCGGTGGCGACATTTCAACGGTAATGCGGTGCGCGAGATCGAGGCGTTCAAGGCCTGCGCAGGCGAGGATGATCGCGTCGTACTCGCCGGCGTCCAGCTTGGCCAGGCGCGTGTCCACGTTGCCGCGAAGCTCCACCACGTCCAGGTCCGGTCGCGCCGCCAGCACCTGGCAGCGCCGGCGCAGGCTCGAGGTGCCGACCCGGGCGCCGGCGGGCAGTTCCTGCAGCGACTTGCCGCTGTTGCAGATCCAGGCATCGAACGGGTTGGCCCGCGGCAGTGCCGCGGCCAGTTCCAGTCCCTCCGGCATCTCTGACGGCATGTCCTTCATGGAATGCACCGCCAGGTCCGTTTCACCGGCAAGCAGGGAGGCTTCCAGCTCTTTCAGAAACAGCCCCTTGCCGCCGATTTCCGAGAGCGGACGGTCGAGAATCCGGTCACCCCGGGTGACGATTTTGACCAGCTCGACCTCAAGTCCCGGATGGGCCTCCATAAGCAGATCCCTGACATGATTGGCCTGCCAAAGGGCCAGCGCGCTGCGGCGCGTTGCGATTCGAAGCGTTTTCATTACTGTAGTTCCTTGATGAGCCGGCGCACGGCCGGCAGTTGGCGCCGGCTGACTACCGGGCGCAGTGAACAGTCTTCCACGAGTACGTGCATTCCGCCATCCCCCCGTTCCAGGCCGCGCACCCGGTTGCGGGCAACCAGCGCACTGCGGTGGACGCGAATAAACCGCTCCGGGTGGGCTTCCTCGATCTCGGTCAGCGAGTGATTCACCATCACCGTGCGGCCGGGGAGATAAACCGTCGTGTACTTGTCCTCCGCCAGCAGGCAGGTGATATCCCCGAGGTCTATCAGCTCGGTGGAACCGCCGAGCGTGGAGGCCAGGAATGCCTCCGGCCGGTCCATACCGAGAAATCGGCGGGCCCGGTCCAGGGCTGCAGCAAGGCGTTCGGCATTCACCGGCTTGACCAGGTAGTCGATCGCGTCGAATTCGAAGGCCGACAACGCATGCTCCTCGAAAGCGGTACAGAAAATCACCACCGGCGCATCCTCCTGGCCCTTGAGCTTGCTCGCCAGGCCCAGGCCGTCAAGACCGGGCATGGAGATATCCAGCAGCAGCACATCCGGCTGCAGGCGCTTGACCAGGACCAGCGCCTCGGTACCTGAGCCGGCCTCACCGCAGACCTCGCAGCCCGCCTGCTCGCCCAGCAGGCGCCGCATGCGCGGTGCGCGCAGGCAGTTCGTCGTCAACGATCAGGAGTTTGAGCATGGGGAATCGTCAAAACAGCGTAATGGTTTTCGGCATCCTGGTGGGTCAACAGGCTGGCCAGCGAACTGTAGGTCAGGGCCAGGCGTGAACGAATATTGCCCAGGGCCATGCCGTGACCCGGCTTGCTGCCCGACGGCGCCAGCGGATTGGTTACCGTGAGCACCATATTACCGCCCTCCATGCGGCCATAAACACGCACCCTGCCCCCCTGCGGGTGCGGCTGAACGCCATGCGCCACGGCGTTTTCCAGCAGGGGCTGCAGCAACATCGGCAGCACCGGCTCCTGGGCGGGCAAGTCATCCACATCCCATTCGACCTGGAGCCGGTCGCCAAGGCGGCGCTGCTCCATGGCCAGGTATTTGCGGCCCAGGGACAGCTCATCGGCCAGCGGAATCATGTCCTCGCTGCGACGCATGCCGCCCCGGAACAGCTCGGCGAGATCCTCCGTGGCGCGCTCCGCGCCCTCCGGGTCGTCAGGAATCAGGCTGGCGATCGTATTCAGGCTGTTGAACAGGAAGTGGGGCCGGATACGTGCCTGCAGCGCCTCGACCCGGGCCTCGGACTCGGACAGCATGTCCGCCTCCCAGCGGGCCCTGACAAACAGGTAACGGAACAACGCCAGGCTGACAATTGCCGCCGCGAGGACGCTCTTGCCGACGAAGGACTCATGGGCCTCGGCGCCCGGCCCCAGGCCCCAGACGGTGCTCATCATGCCAACCAGGTAACTGAACGCCCAGGCGCCCAGCACCACCACCACCCAGGCGCCGAACCAGGCCGTGCGGGTGCTCATTCGGCCGAGAAGCCCGCCACAGGCGCAGACCAGGTAGGCGCAGAACAGCCCGAGGCCGACGGCGTAGGTGACCAGCAGCAGGAGGGTCCTGGCCTCCATGGGCCAGGCCGTGCCCAGGGATACCATCCAGGCAGCGAGCAGTGACATGGCCGCCACCCCCAGCACGGAGCGCCAGCGGCAGAAGCTCGGTGGCCCCGAGCTGCGCTCCAGGGATTCCCAGCTCGGTTCCGGTTTCTGCCTGGGCACCATCGCGTTCGTTAGGCGCCTAGCTGAAACAGCCCGCCAGGAAACGCACCGATATCGGTGAGCTCGTTTGGGCTGACCGAGTGTGGAATCGGATAGCTGTGCCACTCCACCGGGTAGCCGGCCTGCTGTAGAAACTGTGCCGAGCGATGCCCATAATCGAAGGCCACCACCGGATCATGGCTGCCGTGGGCCATGAAAATGGGAACGTCACGGTTGGCGGCGCTGCCCTCGGCGGCCAGCCGGTCGGGCAAGCAGCAGGTAGCCGGACAGCGCAATGATTCCAGCCAGCCGCTGCGGATATCGCAATCCCGTGTGCAGCGCCATCGCCGCACCCTGGCTGAAACCGGCGATCACCTGCCGCTCGACGGGAATGCCCCGCTGCACCTCGCGGGCGACCAGCGCATGCACCAGCTCCGAGCTGGCAGCAATGCCGGCCTCGTCCTGGTCCCGGCTGGCCGTCAGGCTGGCAATGTCGTACCAGGCGCGCATGGCCATGCCGCCGTTGAGGGTCACCGGTCGCACCGGCGCGTGCGGAAACACGAAGCGCACGCCCAGGCCCGGCGGCAATCCGAGCATGGGCACGACCGGTTCAAAGTCATGCCCGTCGGCGCCCAGGCCGTGCAGCCAGATGACGCTGAATTCCGGGCTGGTGGAGGTCTGTACCTCCACCGTTTCTGGCAGTGCGGTGGCTTGTTCGCCCTGGCCGGCTGTGCCGGCTGAATCGGTTGTATGCATGGCGTATAGTCTAACAGTCTGCACCCTGGCATCTGTACCCATGCACCCACTGCTTTCACGCCTGATCACCCTCCTGGTCCTGAGCCTTGCCCTGGCCGCCTGCGGCAACCCGGGGCCCCTGTATTTGCCTGCGGAACAAACCGCTGTCGGCAACCAGGAATCGACCGAATACGAGGGCACGCCGGGGCCGGCAGGCTTCGTCGGCGAGGGCGATGATGGCTGGCAGGAGGACGCCGACGGCCCGGCCATGGACGAAATCGAGGCGCAGGACGCGGCTGACGAGGAAGCCGACGACGAGGAAGAGGCCTTCAAGAAGGATAATGACTCCGGTTCGTGAGCCTGAAATTTCACAAGATGCACGGCGCCGGCAACGACTTCATGGTGCTGGACCTGCGCAGCGACGCGCAGCGCGCTGCCGCCCCGCCGCTGGACGCAGACCGCGTTCGATCCTGGAGTGACCGGCACACCGGCATAGGTTTTGACCAGCTGCTTACCCTGGAGCCCCACGAGGACGCTGCCATCACCGCCCGGGTGCGCATCTGGAATGCGGACGGCGGGTCAGCGGAGCAGTGCGGCAATGGCATGCGCGCCTTGGGACTGTACCTGGCCAACGCGGCCGGCGGCACGGAACACTGCTTTCGCCTGGCGACCCCAAAAGACATCATCACCGTGACCCGGCTCGAAGGACGACCAGGTGCGCGCGGACATGGGTGTCGCGGATTTTTCCCCGCCCGGCGTGCCCTACACGGGGCCGGCGGCCGGTCTGGACCAGCGGTATACCCTGCAGATTGCCGGCGAGACCCTGAACTTCGGTGTGCTGTCCCTGGGCAACCCGCATGCCGTCATCGAAGTCGCAGACGCGGCGCAGGCGGCGGTGGAAGCACAGGGCACCGCGCTGCGCGCGAGCGAATTTTTTCCCGACAGCTGCAACGTGGGCTTCGCGGAGGTGGTCAGCCCGGAGCAGATTCGCCTGCGGGTCCTGGAGCGCGGCGCCGGCGAGACCCGCGCCTGTGGCTCCGGCGCCTGCGCGGCGGTGGCCTGGCTGGCCCGCCTGGGCCGTGTCGGCAACAAGGTGCGCGTCGAGCAGGCTGGTGGTACGCTGAAAGTCGAAACCGACCGCGGCGCCGGCCCGATCAGCCTGACCGGTCCGGCAGCCCATGTCTTCGAAGGGATCATTGAATGAACGATACCAGCCCGCTGAACGCCGAATCCGTCTCCCAGTACCTGCTTGACCACCCCGAGTTTCTTCTTGCCCACCCCGATGTCCTGACCAGCCAGCAACTGCCGCATGAAAGCGGTGGCGCGGTATCGCTGATCGAGCGCCAGGTGGACCAGCTCAGGGAGCGCAATGAGCAACAGAAAAGCCAGCTGAACCAGCTGGTGCGCGTGGCGCGGGACAACGAGGCGCTGATGATCCGGATTCATGACCTGACCCTGGAGCTCATGACCATGGGCGAACTGGGCGCCTTTTTCGACCGGATCGCCGAAGTGCTGCTCGAAGAGCTCGAGGCGGATGTGCTGAACATCACCCTGTTTGAGCGCGAGGTGCAGGTGGCGGAGAAGACCCCGGTCTTCACCATTGCGCGTGATGACGCGGAACTGGAGCCGATCGATGACCTGCTGGAAAAAGGCGAAAGCCGTTGCGGACGCCTGAACCGCAACAAGCTGGACACGCTGTTCCGCAGCCGTGCGCAGTGGGTGCAGTCATCGGCGATCGTGCCGATTCACGGTCACGGCTTCCTGGCCATCGGCAGCAGCGACGCGGCGCGCTTCTACCCGGGCATGGGTACCCTGTTCCTGGACATGCTGGCCAAGGTCATCGAGACCCGGCTGCTGATCGAAACGCCCGAGCAGCAGCGGCGCACCGCCTGAACACGCCGGTACGCCCGGCGCCGGCGCCATGGATGACTGGCTGCAAAAATTCCTGAACCATCTGGAACACGAGCGTGGTCTGTCACCGCGAACCGTGAGCGCCTACGGGCGTGACCTGGAAGCCTTCTGCGGCTTCTGCGCCGAGAACGACATAGACGACCCGCGCCGGGTCGACGAGCACCTGGTCCGCGGCCTGGTCGCGCGGCGCCACCGCCAGGGCCTGGACGGCCGCTCCCTGCAGCGCCTGCTTTCCGCCATCCGCAGTTTCTACCGCTACCTGCTGCGCGAGGGCGGCGCCAGGCAGAACCCGGCCCTGGGCGTGAAGGCGCCCAAAGCCGGACGCAAGCTGCCGGCCACCCTTGACCCGGATATGCTCGACCAGTTGCTCTCGTTTCCCACGGACACGCCGATCGCCGTGCGCGACAAGGCGCTGCTGGAGTTGTTCTACTCCTCCGGGCTGCGCCTGTCGGAGGTCGCCGGGCTGACCTGGGACCAGCTGGACCTGGGCTCAGGCATGGTGACGGTGCGCGGCAAGGGGAACCGTCAGCGCATGGTGCCGGTGGGGCGTCCGGCGCGCGAAGCACTGCTGGCCTGGCGCAGCCGGCGGGCGGGTCTGGCGGATTTCAACGAGCCGCATGTATTTGTCAGCCTGCACGGCAAGCCGCTGGCGGTACGCAGCATCCAGGACCGGATCGGCTACTGGGCCAGGCACCAGGGCCTGCCGCAGCACGTGCACCCGCACCTGCTGCGCCACAGCTTCGCCAGCCACATGCTCGAGTCTTCCGGGGATCTGCGGGCGGTGCAGGAACTGCTCGGCCACGCCGATATTTCAACAACTCAGGTCTACACTCACCTCAACTTCCAGCACCTGGCGGAGGTGTACGACAAGGCGCACCCCCGGGCCCGAAGAAAGACAGGCAAAAAAGATGACGACTGAACGCTCCGGAGGCTAAGCTCCGGCCAGGGTCCGGCTACTCCCCTTCCCAGCGTTTGCCGGCCGCCCGCTGTGCCGACTGGATACCCAGCCAGTAACCGGCGTAAGCCACTGCGAACCAGATCCAGGGGTTGTTCGCCTTTTGCAGCCAGTACACGGGCCACACAATGGCCCAGACAAAGTTCATGATGGAGTTGATGAACAGGCGGATAGCCCACTGGATCAGTTCATCGATGCGCAGGTGCAGGTCAAACTCGATGAATGCCCTGACGAAGGAACCGACGTCGGACCACTCCATCAAAATCCAGGTGTACAGCGCCACCAGCCCGTAGAAACCACCGCCAAAGCTGAACCACTTGCCCAGCGCCGGGTCGATCTTCTGGCGCTTTTCCTTGTCCTTCTGCTGCTTGCCAAAATCCGCCAGGCTGCGCTGCAGGTCCTCGACGGTTTCCCCCTCGACGCGCCCGCGGTAAAGCGCCCACCAGACCAGGGCAAAGGACAGGCCGAACAGCGGCAGCCCGACAACCGTGACGGCCTGAATTGTGGTTTGCACGTATCCCATGGCAGGAAGCGTACGGTGCGCCGCAGCGGCGGTCCAGTTCCAGATGTCATGTGCCGGCCCGCATGCGGCTGCGGCCCAACTGCCCGCCGGCCAGGGCGCCCGGCTTGCAATGGCCCGGGGCCACCCCAATTTCCTGAAACCAGATAAAGCAATGCTGTACGAGGTGAACGGTGGAACAGTATCGTGGAACAACCATCTGCTCGGTGCGCCGGGGCAACCAGGTCGTCATGGGCGGCGACGGCCAGGTGACGCTGGGCAATACCGTCATGAAAGCCAATGCGCGCAAGGTGCGGCGCCTGTACAAAGACCGAGGTCCTGGCCGGCTTCGCCGGCGCCACGGCCGATGCCTTCACCCTGTTCGAGCGCTTCGAGGGCAAGCTGGAAAAGCACTCCGGCCACCTGGTCCGCGCGGCGGTGGAAATGGCCAAGGACTGGCGCACCGACCGGGCGCTGCGACGCCTCGAGGCCCTGCTGGCCATTGCCGACAAGCACAACTCGCTGCTGATTTCCGGTAACGGTGACGTGATCGAGCCGGAGCAGGGCCTGATCGCCATCGGCTCCGGCGGCCCCTTTGCCCAGGCCGCGGCCATGGCCCTGCTGGAAGAAACGGAACTGGGCGCGGAAGCCATCGTACGCCGCTCCCTCGGCATTGCCGCAGACATCTGCATTTACACCAACGACAATCTCGTGATCGAGACCCTGGAGACGAACTGATCATGTCCCAGATGACCCCCCGAGAAATCGTCCAGGAACTGGACCGGCACATCATCAGCCAGGCGGACGCCAAGCGCGCGGTCGCCATCGCCCTGCGCAACCGCTGGCGCCGCATGCAGGTCAGCGAAGAACTGCGCAATGAGATCACGCCCAAGAACATCCTGATGATCGGCCCCACCGGCGTCGGCAAGACGGAAATCGCCCGCCGCCTGGCCCAGCTGGCCAACGCCCCCTTCATCAAGGTCGAGGCGACCAAGTTCACCGAGGTGGGCTACGTGGGCAAGGACGTGGAATCCATCATCCGGGACCTGGTGGACATGTCGGTCAAGATGACCCGCGAACAGGCGATAGCAGCGGGTGCGTTCCCGGGCTGAAGACGCCGCCTGGGACCGCATCCTGGACCTGCTGCTGCCGCGCCCCAGGGGCATCGGCTTCGCCAATGAACCGCAGGCGGAGAAGGAGTCCGACTCGGCCACGCGGCAGAAAATGCGCCGCAAGCTGGTGCAACGGCGAACTGGATGACCGGGAAATCGAATTCGAGGTGTCCGCCAACATGGGCGTGGAGATCATGACCCCGCCGGGCATGGAGGAAATGGCCAGCCAGTTGCAGGGCATGTTTCAGAACCTGGGCAACCAGAAAGAAGCAGAAGCGCAAGATGAACATCGCTGACGCCTACCCGGTGCTGCTCGAAGAGGAAGCGGCCAAGCTGGTCAACGAGGAAGAAATCAAGCAGCAGGCGCTGAGCAACGCGGAACAGAACGGCATCGTGTTTATCGATGAGCTGGACAAGGTCGCCAAGCGCTCGGAGTACCAGGGCGCCGATGTGTCGCGCGAAGGCGTGCAGCGCGACCTGCTGCCGCTGGTCGAGGGCTGCACCGTGTCCACGCGCTACGGCATGCTCAAGACCGACCACATCCTGTTTATCGCCTCCGGCGCCTTTCACCTGGCCAAGCCCTCGGACCTGATCCCCGAGCTGCAGGGGCGTCTGCCGATCCGCGTGGAACTGCGCGCCCTGGATGCGGATGATTTCCAGCGCATCCTGACCGAGCCGCGGGCCTCGCTGACCGAGCAGTACCGCGCGTTGATGGCCACCGAGGGCGTACAGCTGAAGTTCAGCGACGATGCGATCAAGCGCATCGCGGAGATCGCCTTCAAGGTCAATGAGTCCACCGAGAACATCGGCGCCCGGCGACTGTACACGGTGATGGAGCGCCTGCTGGACAAGCTGTCCTTCGAGGCCCCGGACCGGGACGGCGAGGTCATCGAACTGGATGCAGCCTACGTTGATCGCTACCTGGATGAACTGTCCGGTAACGAGGACCTCAGCCGCTACATTCTCTGAGCGGGCAAGCGTCGCCACGGCCGGCTGCGCGCCTTACAATGGGGCATTGAGCCGGATGGAATCGATCCGGGCCATGCACGGCCCTGCGGAGCGCCCATGAACAAGTCCACAGAAGAGACCACCCATTTCGGTTACCGCGATGTGCCGGTGACCGAGAAAGCCGCCCTCGTGCGCGGGGTTTTTGACTCGGTAGCGGAAAGCTACGACGTCATGAACGACCTGATGTCACTGGGCGTGCACCGCCTGTGGAAGCGCCACTTCGTGGCTACAGCGGGCATCCAGACGGGCCACAAGGCCCTCGACCTGGCCGGCGGCACCGGTGATATCGCCGCCCTGCTCAGCGAGCGTGTCGGCGCCTCCGGCGAGGTGGTGCTGACCGACATCAATGCGAGCATGCTGGGCGTGGGGCGCCGCCGTCTTGAAGACCGCGGCCTGGTCGGCAATATTTCCTACTCCCTGGCCAATGCGGAGGCGCTGCCCTTCGACAGCCGCCAGTTCGACGCGGTGACCATCGCCTTTGGCCTGCGCAATGTCACCGACAAGGACGCGGCGCTCAGGGAAATGCTGCGCGTGCTCAAGCCCGGCGGCCAGGCGCACATCCTCGAATTCTCGCAGGTGCGGCCCGAGCCGCTGCGCAAGCTCTACGACGCCTACTCCTTCGGGCTGCTGCCCTTCATGGGCCGCGTGGTCGCAAAAGACCCGGACAGCTACCAGTACCTGGCCGAGAGCATCCGCCGTCACCCGCCGCAGAAAGAACTGGCGGGCATGATGCGCGCGGCCGGCTTCAACGCGGTGCATTACCGCAACCTCAGCGGCGGCATCGTTGCGATTCACCGGGGGCGTCGTGGCTGATTACCGCACACCGCTGCCCGGCCTGCTGGCCACCGCGCTGGAAACCGGCGTCAACCACGTGCTGGCGCTGGACGAGGGCTCGGTCGAACGCCTCGAGCGGCTGGAAGGCAAGCTGCTCCAGCTGGATCTGGAAGGGCTGGCCATTACCCTCTACTTCAGCTTCGCTTACGGCGCCGTGGAGGTAGACCTGGACAGCGACGCGGAACCGGACGCGCGCGTTGCCGGCTCGCCGCCGGCGCTGTTTGCCCTGGCCGCCCCGGATGAGGCGGGCGACTGGGGCGCACCCGGCTCCGGGGTGCGTATCGAGGGTGATGCAACATTGGCCCGTGACCTGGCCAAGGTCTTCAGCCAGCTCGAACCGGATTGGCGGGCGCCGATCAACGGCCTGCTCGGCGACGTGGTCGGCTACCAGGTCACCGAGGGGCTGCGGCGCGGCGCGGCGGGGCTGCGCAGCACGCTGCGGGGTGTCTTTGACATGACCGGCCGCTTCCTGAACGAGGAGTCCAACACGCTGGCCGCCCAGGACGCGGTAGACGAATTCAACGGCGGCGTGGATGACCTGCGCGACGGCGTGGACCGCCTCGAGGCCCGCCTGGCGCGCGCCGAGCGCCGGCGCGCCGCTGCAGAGCAACATCAGGACCAGGACCAGGAAGCCTCGTGATCAACGCGCTGCGCCAGTTTCTCAGCCTGCTGCGGATCAGTGCGATCCTGGCCCGCTACGGGCTGGATGACCTGCTGACCGCGGTCCACCTTTACCGCCCCATGGGCTGGATTACCCGGCTGGTGCCCGGGGCGCGGGAAAACGCCGCCAAGCCGCGCGGCGAGCGGCTGCGCCTGGCCCTGCAGGAACTCGGGCCGGTGTATGTGAAATTCGGCCAGATCCTGTCCACCCGACGCGACCTGATCCCCGCCGAGATCGCCGATGAACTGGCCCTGCTCCAGGACCGGGTGCCACCCTTTCCCGGCGAGGAAGCCAGGGCGATTGTCGAAAAGGCCCTGCGCCAGCCGGTTGAAGAGGCCTACGCCAGCTTCGACATCGTGCCCCTGGCCTCCGCCTCCATCGCCCAGGTTCACCCGGCAACGCTGAAGGACGGCCGCGAGGTGGTGGTCAAGGTCGTGCGGCCGGGCATCGAGGAAGCGCTGCACCGCGATGTTGACCTGCTCAAGGCGGTGGCCGGCCTGGCGGAGCGCTACTGGGAAGGCGCCCAGCGGGTGCACCCGCTGGAAATCGTGCGCGAATTCGAGACCGTGGTTTTCGACGAGCTGGACATGCAGCGCGAGGCCGCCAACGCCTCGCACCTGCGGCGTAATTTTGAAGGGTCCCACGACCTGTACATTCCCGAGGTGTACTGGCCCCTGTGCAAGCAGAAGGTCATGACCATGGAGCGGGTGTCCGGCATTCCCGTCGGCGACATGGAGCGCCTGCGCGAGGCGGGCGTGGATCTGCCGAAGCTGGCCGTGCGCGGCGTGCGCCTGTTCTACCAGCAGGTGTTCCGCGACAACCTGTTCCACGCGGACATGCACCCGGGCAATATCCTGGTCGACGCGACGGACCCTGCGGATCCGACCTACATCGCCCTGGATTTCGGCATCGTCGCCAGCCTGACGCCGGATGACCTGTACTACATCTCGGAAAACTTCCTGGCCCTGTTCCGCCGCGACTACCGCCGCGTGGCGCAGCTGCACCTTGACGCCGGCTGGGTGCCGGCGGACACGCGCATCGACGAACTCGAGGCCGCGGTGCGCACCGTGGGCGAGCCGAACTTCACCCGGCCGCTGAACGAGGTGTCCTTCGGCGAACTGCTGATGAAGCTGTTCCAGGTCGCCCGGCGCTTCAACCTGCAGATCCAGCCGCAGCTGATCATGCTGCAGAAAACGCTGCTGAACATCGAGGGCATCGGCCGGGACCTCTACCCGGAACTGGATATCTGGGGCGTGGCCAAGCCGGAGCTGGAAAAGATCCTGCGCGAGAAAAACAGCGTCGAGAACGTGGCGAAGCACCTGCGCGAGCAGCTGCCGCTGTGGGTGTCCCAGACCCCGGACATGCCCAACCTGGTGCGCGAATACCTGTTCAAGGCCGCCCGCGGCGAAATCCGCACGCATATCTCGTCGGAAGACCTGGCCCAGCTGCGGGCGGAGCACGCGGTGTCCCACCGCAGGACCCTCGGCGTGCTCGCCGCCGGCGCCATCGGTATCTCCGGGGCGACACTCACCGGCCTGGAAACGGGACCCTGGTTTATCGGCGGCCTGTCGGTGATGGGCCTGGGCCTGATGGCGGTCTCGGCGCTGGTGTTTTTCCGGTCGGCGCGGCGCTAGGCAGCAACGGGGCGCATTCCACAGCCGGCCAGCGAGCCGGCACAGTCTTTTCACCGGGCTCGTAGATAATGAAGGCTATGTCCCGAGCACACCTACCCGCGCGGCCCCGCACCCCTGGAAGGTACAGGCGTTTCATGCTGCTGACCGGCGTGCTGGCCTGCGGCACCCTCCTTGCCGACGACCGCTTCACCGCCCGCTTCAGCGACGACCTGCGCACGGTGCGAGTCGCAGCTGTGTTTCGACGGCCCGGCGCCGGAACAGCTGTACCGGCACAGCCTGGCGGCGCAGTATGCCTCGCCGCTCCGATACGGTGATGAGATCCTCGTTAACAGCCGGGATGACCACCTGCGACTGCCGGCGCTGCCGGACAACAGCTGCGTGCAATGGACCTTTGACCTCGGCACGGCGGCGGATGAGGGCAAGAGCCGGTCCGCCCTGCGCGTGGATGACAGCGTGCTGGCGCTGACCAATATGTGGTTCTGGAAAGGCCCCTGGCAACGCCCACTGATCGCCCGGGTCGAGCTGCCGGCCGGTATGAGCTTTTCGGCCCCGTGGCCTCAGGATCCGGACAACCCGGGCTGGTACCGCCCCGAACGCACCCCCTCGGGCTGGTACGCGCGCAGCGCGGTCGGCCGGTTCCACACTTCGACCATTCAGCTGCCCGGCGGCACGGTGGATCTCGCCGTGCTGGGCGACCTGGATGACGCCCAGGTGGACAAGCTCGATGCATGGATCCGCACCACCCTGGACGCGGTGGTGCCGGTGTTCGGTTACTTTCCGCGCGAGCATGTGCAGGTGGTCGTGGTGCCGCTCGGACCGAGCAGGGAAGCGGTGCCCTGGGCGCACGTGGTACGCGGCGGCGGCCCCGCGGTGCAGCTGTACGTCGACGAGACCCGCCCGCTGGACGAGCTCAACCGGGACTGGACCGCCACCCACGAGTTCAGCCACCTGCTGCTGCCCTACGTGTCACGCGCGGACCGCTGGTTGTCCGAGGGACTGGCCTCCTACTACCAGAACGTGCTGCGCGCCCGGGACGGACGACTCAGCCAGCAAGAGGCCTGGCAGAAACTGCACGAGGGTTTTGGGCGCGGACAACAGGCAACGCGGCAGGAAACCCTCCGCGAGGCGACCCGGGGCGGCTGGGAAAACGTGATGCGCATCTACTGGTCCGGGGCGGCCATGATGCTCGAGGCCGACATGGCCCTGCGCGAGGAGACCGGCGGGCAACAGACCCTGGACAGCGCCCTGCAGCAGCTGAATGACTGCTGCCTGGAAGACGGCAAGCGCTGGTCAGCGCGCGAACTGCTGGACAGGCTGGACCAGCTGACCGGCACCACCGTGTTCAGCACGGTCCTGGATGAACACGTCGACAGCACGGTCTTTCCCGAGCTGCAGCAACGCTACGACGCGCTGGGGCTGGTGGAACGGGATGGACAGATCCGGCTCAGCGGCCAGGCGCCGCTGGTCGAGATCCGCAACGGGATCATGCGCGGGGGGTCAGCTGATAGCTCTGAATCTGAAGCGTGGGATAACGCACCGTAACGGCGCCGATAAAGCCCTCCGGCAAGGACAGGCAACGCAGCTGCCAGGCTGCCGCATCGTCCTGCTCCATATGCAGAACCTTCGCCGGCTGGTCCGGACGCACATCAACGGTGAACAGGCACAGCGCGTTGGCAATGCCCTGCCCGGCCGCTTTCACCACCGCCTCCTTGCAGGCCCAGGTGTGCAGAAAGGCCCGATCCAGCTCAGACGGCGCCAGGGCCTTGAGGGCCTCGTACTCCCTGGTGCTGAAATAACGGCGGGCGAGTGACAGCGGATTGCCGGCGCGACGGCCCTGCGGCTCCAGGTCGACGCCGATCCGGGCGCCGGAGGTCACGCCGATCAGGCAGCGACCGGAGCTGGCCGCCATGCTGAAATCCAGCGTTGAGTCGTGGTGCCGGCGGTCCAGCCGGGGTTTGCCGCGCTTGCTGCGGTAAATGTGTACATCCTTGCCGGGCAGGTCCAGGTAACTGCCCAGCAGCAGGCGCAGGTAAAAGCGCCGCAACCAGCGCTGCTGGCGCGCCGGGAAATTGCCCGGGTCAATCTGTTCATCCGGCTGCAGCGGACTGCCAAGCTGCGCCAGGTTGATCAGCCACAGATGAGCGGTGCCCGGGTCCGGCGGCGCAAGGTCAAGCAGCGGCAGATTCCGCTGGATAAATTCCCCGTCTATCGACTGGACTGCTCGCTTCACGTTGCCCCCGGCTCCCCGCATTGTTAGGCTGTGCGTCTTTCCGCCCCGGCAAGAGCCCAAGTCTAACCAAAGCGGGACAAGCAGGTCACTAACGGCATCGCCGCCCGGCGCGCTGAAGCGCCCAACGTGGATGCCTTGAAGGAGATGTCCTGCCCCCCAACATATGGGCGATCAGCTTCAGTCAACCGCGGCCCCGCGTGGCCCGCGCCGCAGAGAGTTTCCATCCATGCACTTTAAGAATGTTGTCATCCAGTCCCTGGCCGCTGTCGATCCGCCGATCAGACTGACCTCGAAAGAAATCTCCCAGAGACTGAAGCCGACCATGGACCGCCTGGGTATCCGGGAGAATTTGCTGGAGGAAATCTCCGGCATCGAGTCCCGCGGTATCTGGAAAGAGGGCACGCAGCCCTCGGACGCCGCCACGCTGGCCGCCGAAAAGGCCATCGAAGACAGCGGTATCGACCGCAGCCGCATCGGTGTGATCATCAACACCTCGGTTTCCCGCGATTTCCTCGAGCCGTCCACGGCCTGCATCGTGCACGGCAACCTGGGCCTGGCGCCGCACTGCCTGAACTTTGACGTGGGCAACGCCTGCCTGGCCTTCCTCAACGGCATGGACATCGCCGCGCGCATGATTGAGCGGGCCGAAGTGGACTACGCCCTGGTGGTCGACGGCGAAACCAGCCGGCAGATTACCGAGGCGACCATCGAGCGCCTGCTGGATCCGGAAGTCGAAGAACAGCAGTTCCGCGACGAGTTTGCCTCACTGACCCTGGGCTCGGGCGCCGCCGCCATGGTCATGGCGCGCCGCGAACTGGCCCCGGAAGGGCACAGCTACCGCGGCAGCGTGACGCGCGCCGCCACCCAGTTCAATAAGCTGTGCCAGGGCAATATGGACCGCATGCGCACCGACACGCGCACCCTGCTGAGCGAGGGCCTGAAGCTGGCGGCCCAGACCTTCCAGGCAAGCTGTTCCGCCCTGGGCTGGGTGGTCGGCGAACTGGACCAGTTCATCATCCACCAGGTCAGCAAGGTGCACACCGAGTCCCTGGTCAATGTGCTGGGCCTGGACCCGGACAAGGTTCACGCGATCTACCCGAACATGGGCAATATCGGCCCGGCCTCCGTGCCCATCGTGCTGGCCAAGGTGGTCGAGGCCGGCAAGCTGAAAAAGGGCGACCGCGTCGCCCTGCTGGGCATCGGCTCGGGCCTGAACTGCTCCATGGCCGAGGTCGTCTGGTAACAGCCCATGGCCGAGGCCTACCGCCCGCCGCAGGACCTGTACCCCTTCGAATCCCACTGGCTCGAGGTCGACGGCCAGCGCCTGCACTACATCGACGAAGGCCCCCGCGACGCGCCGGTGCTGCTCATGGTGCACGGCAACCCGACCTGGTCCTTCTACTACCGCAACCTGGTGCTGCGCCTGCGCGACCGCTTCCGCTGCATCGTGCCGGACCACATCGGCTGCGGCCTGTCGGACAAGCCGGACGACGAGCACTACGATTACCACCTGGAGCGGCGCATCGCGGACCTGGACGCGCTGGTCACGGCGACGATCGGCGATGAAGCGCCGCTGTCGCTGGTGGTGCATGACTGGGGCGGCATGATCGGCTTCGGCTGGGCAGCGCCGCGGGCTGAACGCATCGAAAAATGCGTGGTCCTCAACACCGCCGCCTTTCCCATGCCGGCAGACAAGAAGCTGCCCTTTGCCCTGTGGCTGGGCGGACGCACCGCCCTGGGCGCCGCGCTGATCCGGGGTTTTAACGCCTTCTCCGGCGTCGCCGCCCGTATCGCCTTCAAAAAGCCGGTCAGCGAGGAGGTCCGGGCCGGCTATACGGGCCCCTATGACAGCTGGGACAACCGCATCGCCACGGTCCGCTTTGTGCAGGACATTCCGCTCAAGGCCGGCGACCGCGGTTATGACATTGTCGCCGGCACCGCCGAGCAACTGCACCGCTTTGCGGACAAGCCGGTCCTGCTGGCCTGGGGACTGCAGGATTTTGTCTTCGACGAGACCTTTTACCGTGACTGGCAGGGCTACCTGCCGCAGGCGCAGACCTGCCCGCTGCCCGATTGCGGGCACTACGTGCTGGAGGATGGCGGCGAGGCGCTGCTGGACCGGATTGAGCAATTCCTGACCGCCGGGTCCGGAGACCATGGCCAAGCCGCAAACCACTGAACCCTGCAACGTGGCCGCCGCCCTGGCCGAGCAGGCCCGGGTCCAGCCGGACACCGCGGCCATCCACTACCCGGCCGGCGTCCGCCGGGGCAAGGTCCGCTATCGTTCCGCCAGCTACGCCAGGCTGGATGCGCTGAGCGACCGCTACGCCCGCGGCCTGGCCGCCTATGGCATCAACAGGGTGCGCGCGTGGCGCTGATGGTGCCGCCGGGCCTGGAGTTCTTCGCCCTGTTCTTCGCCCTGTTCAAGGCCGGTATCGTTCCGGTGCTGATTGACCCGGGCATTGGCCTGAAACCCCTGAAGCAGTGCCTCGACGAGGCGGAGCCGGAAGCCTTTATCGGCATTACCAGGGCGCAGCTGGCGCGTGTCCTGCTGCGCTGGTCGCCAAAATCCATCCGCCGTTCGGTGACCCTGGGTCCGCGCCTGGCCTGGGGTGGCATCACCCTCCGCGGCCTGGCGCGCCGGGGCGGGGAGACCGGCGCCCCGGTGCTGGCCGGCACGCGCGGCGACGACATGGCGGCCATCCTGTTCACCTCCGGCAGCACGGGCATACCCAAGGGCGTGGTGTACCGCCACCGGCATTTCGTGGCGCAGGTCGAGATGCTGCGCGACACCTTTGGTATCCGGCCCGGTGAGGTCGACCTGGCCACCTTCCCGCCCTTTGCCCTGTTTGACCCGGCCCTGGGCATGACCACCGTGGTGCCGCACATGGACCCGACCCGACCCGCGCAGGCCAACCCGGAGTACCTGGTGCAGGCCATCGAGCAGTTCGGGGTCACCAACCTGTTCGGCTCCCCGGCGCTGCTGAAGGTCCTGGGCAGGTACTGCACGCAGGAGAGCCTGGTTCTGCCGACGCTCAAGCGCGTGCTTGTCCGCCGGCGCGGCGGTGCCGGCGGCGACTGTCGCGATGATGCAGCGGGCCATGGGGAACCAGGGGGCTGTCCATACGCCCTATGGCGCCACCGAGTGCCTGCCGGTCGCCAGCATCTCCAGCGCGGAGCTGAACGAGGAACTGGTGGCCGCCACCCGCGCCGGACACGGCACCTGCGTCGGCCGCCCGGTGGCGCCCGAACCGGGTAGCGATCATGCGCCTGATGGATGAGGCAGCGGAAGTGCTGCATCCGGAAGACCTGCTGCCCGCCGGCGAGGTCGGCGAGATCATCGTGCACGGCCCGACCAGCACCGACAGCTACTGGCGGCGCGAGGAACAGACCCGCCTGGCCAAAACCGAGGACGAACACGGCCGGATCTGGCACCGCATGGGCGACGCGGGCTATTTCGACGAAGACGGGCGGCTGTGGTTCTGCGGCCGCAAGTCCCAGCGCGTGCAGACCGCGCGGCGGCGACCTGTTCGCGGACCAGGTGGAAGCCATCTTCAATACCCTGGACGGGGTCGAGCGAACCGCCCTGGTGCCGGTCGGCGATCCGGGCCGGCAGGAGCCGGTGCTGTGCGTGGAGCTCAGCAAGGCGGACAGCGCCGACAATGTGAAACTTGAACAGGCAGTCAAGCAGGCTGTCGAGGCATTGGCCGCAGAACATGCATCGCTGCAGGAACTGAAGCGCGTGCTGTTCCACCCGGGATTTCCCGTGGACATCCGGCATAACTCGAAAATAGGCCGGGAAGCGCTGGCAGCCTGGGCGGCTGAACAGGCGTGAGCATTGTCGTGAGTACTGGACCATGAAAGTACTGGTCACCGGCGGCGGCGGTTTCCTTGGCCAGGCCATCTGCCGGCAGCTGGCCGCCCGGGGCGATGAACCGGTTGCCTTTCAGCGCAGCGCCGCAAGCGCCCTGGCAGGAACCGGCATCGAGGAACGGCGCGGGGATATCCGCAAGCCGCAGGACGTGCTGGATGCCGCGCAGGGCTGCGATGCCGTCATTCACACCGCGGGCAAGGCCGGCGCCTGGGGTGACCCGGCGCTCTACCGCGCCATCAACGTGGACGGCACGCAACACGTGCTGGATGCCTGCACGGCCCTCGGCATCCGCCGGCTGGTGTTTACCTCCTCGCCCAGCGTGGCCCACGGCGGCGGGGACATCGAGGGCGGTGATGAGTCCCTGCCCTATCCCGATCACTATGCCGCGCCCTACCCGGCAACCAAGGCGGAAGCGGAACAACGGGTCATGGCCGCGAACAGCGAGGCGCTGCATACGGTCTCACTGCGGCCGCACCTGGTCTGGGGACCCGGCGACAACCACCTGTTGCCGCGCCTGGTTGAGCGCGCCCGCCAGGGGCCGCTAAAGCTGCCCGGCGCGGACAAGCTGATCGATACGGTCTTTATCGACAACGCCGCGCGGGCGCACCTGCTGGCGCTGGGGGCGCTGGACGACAACCCGGCCTGCCATGGCAGGACCTACTTCATCACCAATGACGAGCCCTGGCCCCAGGCGAAAATCATCAAGGCCCTGCTGGAAGCGGTGGGCATCGAGGCGCAGATCAAGCCCATCCCGGCCGGCGCCGCCAAACTGGCCGGCGCCCTGGCGGAGCGCTGGTGGCGCCTGCGCGGACGTGAGGATGAGCCGCCGGTGACGCGCTGGTCAGCGGAGCAGCTGGCGACGGCGCACTGGTATGACATCTCCGCCGCCCGGCGTGACCTGGGCTACGAGCCGCTGGTGAGCATGCGCGAAGGCCTGGAGCGGCTCCGCTCCAGCGAGGGCCCATCGCCCGCCTAACGCTGACCCTGTTTGCCGGCCAGCTGCCGTTGCCAGCGCAAGCACGCGTTCGATGCGGCTGTCCTTGAAAACCGCCTGGTCCTCCGCGGAGAGCTCTTCGAAACGTCCCTGGCATTTGTGTTTCACCCAGGCATTCAGGTCCAGCTGACAGAGAAAGCGGAAGAACCGGTGGTTGATCGGGTGGAAGCCCTCGCGGAACAGGGCGGTAGCGCCGAAGTCGATCAGGCAGGGACGTCCCTGCGCATCGGACATCAGGTTTGATTTGTTCTTGAGATCACCATGCGCCACGCCGCGCGCGTGGCAGCTGCGAATGATTTCCAGCAGCTCCGCGAACCACGCCTCCCGGTCGGAAATCTGCGCGTCGCGGAAGGGGGTTCCGCGGATGTATTCCAGCACCAGGTAGCGGTCATCCAGCATGCCGTAGCAGCGGGGGATGCCTTTCAGCCCTTCGAGACGCCGATAGGCGGCGTGCTCGCGCTCCAGGGTGGCGCGCCGCGCGCGCAGCACCGTGCCGCGGCCCATGGCGGCTTTCAAAACGAAGGCCTGGTCGCCCTCGTCAAAGAGCAGGACCGTGCCCTGGTTGCTGGTGGCAAGAATGTGGCGGCCGCTTGCCAGGCTCTCATCGGCCCAGGCGGCAAGACCCGGCGGCAGTGCGTCATTTGACATGAAGTGTCTTCAGGAGACCCGGGGTGATTTTACCGGCGTTCCACATCCTCTGCTAAAGTATCCCGTCTTTCCACCCTGCCCAGGAAGTACTTAATGATCAAAACGCTAAGCCTCTCGATGCTGGCCGGCGCATTGCTGTTGAGCGGGGGAGCCGGCGCCCAGCCGTTTCCCTCGACCTACGAGCCCCTGCCCTCCTCCCCCACGCTGATTATCAACGCCACGATCCTGACCGGCGACGGGCAGCGTCTCGATGACGCCTCCCTGCTGATGGTCGATGGCGCGATCGCTTTCGTCGGCGACGGCGAGGCACCGGACGGCGTGGAAGTCATCGATGCGGAAGGACGCTGGGTTACCCCCGGCCTGATTGACGTGCACTCCCACCTGGGCGTGTACCCCAGCCCCGGCGTCGCAGCCCACAGCGATGGCAATGAGATGACCAACCCGGTCACCGCCAACGTCTGGGCCGAGCACAGCATCTGGCCACAGGACCCGGGCTTCGCCACGGCGCTGGCCGGCGGCGTCACCTCGCTGCAGGTACTGCCCGGTTCGGCGAACCTGATCGGCGGGCGCGCGGTGACGCTGAAAAACGTTTACGCCACCAGCTACCAGCAGATGAAGTTTCCCGGCGCGCCGTACGGCATTGAAAATGGCCTGCGGCGAAAATCCGAAGCGCGTCTATGGCAGCAAGGGCCAGGCGCCGGGCACACGCATGGGCAACGTGGCCGGCTACCGCGCCCAGTGGATCGCCGCCCAGAAATACCTGGCTGACTGGGCCGCCTTTGAGGAAAAAATCGCGGCCGGCGAAGACGCTCAGCCGCCCACCCGTGACCTGCAGATGGAAACCCTGGCCGGTGTTCTGGAAGGCGAAATCCTGGTGCACATGCACTGCTACCGCGCCGACGAGATGATGACGATCCTGGATATGGCCGAAGAGTTTGATTACCAGGTCACCGCTTTCCACCACGGCGTGGAAGCCTACAAGATCGCCGATGAGCTGGCCGAGGCCAATGTCTGCGGCGCGCTGTGGGCCGACTGGTGGGGCTTCAAGATGGAGGCCTATGACGGCATCCAGGAAAACATCGCGATCGTGGACCGGCCGGAGGGCAGCTGCGCGATCGTGCACTCCGACTCCGCCGAAGGCATCCAGCGCCTGAACCAGGAGGCCGCCAAGGCCATGGTGCGCGGTCAGAACGTGGGCATGGACATCACCGAGGCGCACGCCATTCGCTGGGTGACGCAAAACGCCGCCCGCTCCCTCGGCATACTCGACCAGACCGGGACCCTGGAGCCGGGCAAGATGGCCGACGTGGTGCTGTGGAGCGGCAACCCGTTCAGCGTCTACGCCAAGGCGGACCAGGTGTTTATCGACGGCGCGCTGGTCTATGACCGCAGCAACCCGGCCCTGCAGCCGGAGTCTGATTTCAGCCTGGGACAGCTGCTGGAGGTGAGCCCATGAAATTTTCTACCAGTCAATTTGCCGCCACGCTCCTGGGCGTCCTGCTGTCCACCGCTGCGGCGGCTGATACGGTTCTTATCAGGAACGCCACCGTGCACACCATGGGCAGCCAGGGCACGCTGGAAAACACGGATATCCTGGTGACCGGTAACGCGATCAAGGACATCGGCCGCAGCCTGAACGCCCCGGACGGCGCGCGCATCATCGATGCGAACGGACGGCCGGTAACGCCCGGGCTGTTTGCCGGCATCAGCGCCATCGGCCTGGAAGAGGTCAGCGCTGTAACCGAGTCCGTGGACAACGAGAACGACACACCGGCCATGTACCCGGAATTCGACGTTTCCCTGGCCTATAACCCCAACTCCAGCCTGGTGCCGATCGCCCGCGTGGAAGGACATACGCTTTACCGCGCTCGGCGCGTCGATGGGTGGCTCCATCATCGGCGGCCAGGGCCGCGTGGTGGCCCTCGATGGCGGCTATGACAGCTTCTTCGGCAGCCCGGTGCTGTACATCAACCTGGGCCGTGGCGCGTCCGAACTGAGCGGCGGCAGCCGCGCCGTGCAGTGGCTGCTGCTTGACCAGGCCGTGGAAGAAACAGTTCGACCGCCGGCCCGCGGTGAAGACGCATTGCTTACCCGCGCAGGACGCCAGGCCCTGGAGCAGTATGCAACGGGCGGCACAGTCCTGTTTGGCGTCAACCGCGCCTCGGACATCCTGCAAGTGCTGCGGTTTGCCGCGCAACGGGACATCAAGCCGGTCATCGTGGGCGGCATCGAGGCCTGGATGGTGGCCGAAGAACTGGCCGCCGCCGGCGCACCGGTAATCCTGGATCCGCTGCGCAACCTGCCGAGCAATTTCGATACGCTGGGCGCGCGCCTGGACAACGCAGCCCTGCTCAACGCGGCCGGGGTCACCATCGTGTTCAGCGCCGGGGAGAGCCACAACGCCCGCAAGCTGCGCCAGCTGGCCGGTAACGCTGCGAGCTACGGCCTGCCGCAGGAAGCCGCGCTGGCCGGCCTGACGATCAACCCGGCACGCGTATTCGGCGTGGCGCGTAACTTCGGCAGCCTGGAGGAAGGCAAACGCGCCGACCTGGTGCTGTGGAGCGGCGACCCGCTGGAAGTGACCACGCTGGCCGACCTGGTCATCGTCAACGGCAAGGTCGACTCCATGCAGTCGCGCCAGACGCTGCTGCGCGACCGTTACCTGCCGGAAGACCCGGACATGCCGCGGGCGTACATCAAACCCTGAACGACGAAAGGCTTGCGCAAGCCCGCTGAGCCGTCGCTGATCAGCGCAGATAAACGGATCCATCAGGGCCCGTTTCTGTCTACCCTGCGCGCTACCTGAATTCGCAGGATGCTGGGGGGCCGGGGCGGGGCGACCGCTTCTGGCGGGCCAGTTAAGGGCTTGAGCCGAAGGAGCCGGAGCGACCGGGGTCATTTCGCCAGGGACGGCGAAATGAGGTCACCCAAATCAGGATGATTTGTGTGACCGGCCCCGCCAAGCGCAGGTGAGAGAGGGAAGCCGCAGGCCGAAAGCCCGGCCGGCCAGAAGCGGTCGCCCCGTCCCGGGCCTGCAGGGACCTTACTGCTCGTTCAGGTAGGTCACCACCATGTTGCCGAAGGCCTTGACGCCTCTCTCCAGGTAGGGTTCGTGCATATCGAACATCGGTGAGTGGTTGGTCGGCTGCTGGGTCGGATCGAGCTCCGCCGGCCAGTTGCCCAGGAACACGAACAGGCTCGGGGTCAGCTCCGCGTACTCGGAGAAGTCTTCCGCCACCGTTTGCGGATTCAGCGGCACCAGCGGCGCGCCGGCGGCCGCTTCCAGCGCCGGGGTCATCTGCTCAAACAGCACCGCGTTGTTGCGCACCGGCGGGTTGCCCAGCTCCAGCTCCCAGTCGATGGTCGCGCCGTTGGCCTCGGCGATGGACCGCGCCATGCGCTCCATCGCAACGTGAATCTGCTCACGCATTTCCGGCTGGAAGGCGCGGATGGTGCCCTCGAGTTCCACCGAGTCGGGGATCACGTTATTGCGCACGCCACCCTCGATGCGGCCCACGCTGATGATGGACGGCGCAGCGGTGACATCCAGCTGGCGGCTGGCGACGGTCTGCAAACCCATGACGATTTGCGCCGCGGTCACCACCGGGTCGACGCCATCCCAGGGACGGGCGCCGTGGGTCTGGCGGCCATGCACGGTAATCTGGAAGCGGTCCGATGAGGCCATCATGGGCCCGGCCCTGGTGGAGAACTGTCCGCCGGGCACGCCGATGCCCACGTGGATACCGAACACGGCCTCGGGCATGTCCGGCTCGAACAGGCCTTCCTCGATCATCAGCGAGGCGCCGCCCTTCTCACCCACGGGAGGGCCTTCTTCGGCGGGCTGGAAAATCAGCATCACGCTGCCGGCCAGCTCGTCCTTGCGGTCATTAAGGATCTTGGCCGCGCCGAGGGCCATCGCCATGTGCGCATCGTGGCCGCAGGCGTGCATCACGCCGACTTCCTGGCCGTTGTATTCCCCTTTCGCCGTGGAGGCAAACGGCAGGCCGGTCTCCTCGGTGACCGGCAGGCCGTCGATGTCCGCGCGGATGGCGACCAGCGGCCCGGGCTTGCCGCCCTCGATAAAGGCCACCACGCCGGTGCCGGCGATGCCCGTGACCGGCTCCAGGCCCATTTCGGTAAGAATCTCGGCGATCTTGGTGGCCGTATTGAATTCGCGGTTGCTCAGCTCCGGGTTCTCGTGGAACCAGCGCCGCCATTCGACCACCTGCGGCTGCACTTCGGCGGCGGCGATGTCTATGTCTTCGAAGGTGATTTGCGCGTGGCCGGTGAGCGGGAAAAGCACGATAAGCGCGGCGGCGGCAAGTCGATTCATTTTTGGCCTCAATATTCGGGGTTGGTCTGAGCAGGATATCCTACGCGATAAAGCGATGCCGCCGTATCTTCCAGCGTCCCGCAGCAGCTTGTTTGTGCACCCGGCCGCGTGTTGCGATTACTTTTTACTGACGATAACCTGTTGCCGGTACGTTGCGCCTGGCCAAAAGTCAGGGACTAACCCGGGAGATTTGCATGAGCGGCTATGACATCTTTTTCCTGGCCATTGGTACCGCTGCCCTGGCATTCGCGTGTTTGTTCAACAGGTCAACCCACGGAGACAAGCGGCTAAAAGCGGAGAACTACTGGCGGGCAACAGACTTCCGCTGGCTGGGTATGGTCTTTCTACTCATGCAGCTACCGATTTGGGCCAGCTCTCTGTTTAAGATAATCAGGACCCAGGACGTTTCATCGTGGGGTTTCGTGGGCATCTCGTTGTTTATTGCCAGCTGCGGCATCGCCATCGGCCGCGAGATCGAGTGGGGCAAACAGCACGGCAGGGATGCGCCTGGTTCTGAACAGTCCGAAAAGACCTCAAACTCGAATCAAGCGGGTGCGCCGGAACCCTCGTGAGAATGACATGATCAGAGTTCTGGCGCTTTTCGATCTTGCGCAAGCCTGGAATGCTCACCTAAACCTGCAGGACTCCAACAGAAATGTTTCGATTCCCCTAGAAACCACATTTTTCCTAGTTGAGAGTAAGACGAATTAAACTGATCAGCCGGCAGCCCACCCGGCGGACTAGTCGGTTAAATTCGCCACACGTGCCCACTCGATCCTGGAGGGGAAACGCATGGTGATCCTAACCATATTTATCGCAAATGCCGGACTCTCATCCTCGATCAGGCCCAGCGGAATATAATAGAGATTTGCCGAATCGACATTGCGCTGCGGCTCTGTCGCGTCAAGCAATTGCCAGCCACCCTCTTGCCAGACTTGAGTCCACGCATGGCCGTAAGCCTGCGGTTCATTCTCATCCACGATCAATACGCCGAGTACTACGCGCGCAGGCCGACCCGTCGCACGGGCAACAGCCGCCAGTAACAGGGCATGCTCGGTGCAATCGCCAGATCTTGTCTTTGCTGTGGTGGACGCATAATCGAATCCGCGCGCCATCGTTTTGTCATTGATCCAGTCGTAGACCGACGTCGACAGCGCCGTCAAAGAGGGCAACTCACCAGAGGCATGCCAGGTCTGCGCAGCCAGCATTTGTTGTACCGATGGTTCACCGAAATCAATGATGAAACTGTCGGCAAGTTCATCGTCTGTCGCCGCGCCCGTCAGCGTTGGGAAGTTTTTGGGCAACAAGCTAAAGCTATCAGAGTCAATGTCGATAATCGGCAAACCACTGAGCCGCAGGCCATTGGCGACCTGATCAGCGCCATCCAGGAACAGGCGAAGGTTACTTTGCTCCGTGGTATCAACGTCGCTCGTACGGACCGGAATATGGTAGAGATAAAGCCCCTGATCTTCGAACGCGTCGACGCTGGTGTATGCCCCGACAAGAATTGTCAGATACAGCAAACGAACCATGCTAGTTGTCCAGGGCTCGCACTGCGCCTTCGTACCAAACCCGGTCCAAAGTCATGACCCTGCCACGCAGGTCGATCGTTCCATGCCGCATCAATCCATCATCTCCAAACTCCGCGCGGAACTCGACGGGACCCAGGGTCAGGATTCCTGTGCCGGTGTTTTCAGCGTCATCCACTTGCCTGAAGCTTGCAGTAGTGACGGCACCAGGGTTGGCGGTAGGTAACCACAGCGGCAGTTCCGCAGAACGAATTTCTGCGTCAGTTATCACGGACTTAATCGCGTGATTCTGGGCCGGGATAGTCAGAATGCCCGAATCACCGGGTATTTCGGCGACGAACTGCTTACCCTGCAAGGTGCCCTCAACTGCCCAATTCCCCTCCTCATTCAGCTGAATCGCCAGATTCTGTTTGATCTCACCGTTTTCCCCTTCAATACTTGTGGCGTTGATTAAAGACCCGTCCGGTCGGGACCATTCACGGGACCAGGAGTCGGAAGTTGCCAGCGTGTTTGAATTAAGTGCATAGGCGTCAGAGTCAGTGATGGTCACGGAAGTGTCGCCCTCATCGTCGGTCGCATACACGCTGCGAAGAAACCCAATTGGCACATCTTCCAATTTTGTCATCAACAGCTCGCGATAATCTGGAGCGTGTGCCGATTCCGCAATTTGTGCCGTCTCCAGAATGCTCAGGAACATGTTGGTGAATGTCTCTTGATAGCCAGTGTCGCTGTGCGTACAGGCCAGCGAAAAGTCATCCATCAGTGCCACGGCAACTTTAACTTGCCCGACAAGTCGACCCTTGTCCGATTCAAAGACCAAGAACCACTGCACCAAAAAATAGGGAAACCGCTCAACGTGGCCCACAGTCATCACCTCAATCAACTTGTTGGAAAGGGTTGCCGCATTCCCTTCCAGCAATTGCTCAATCGAGACATCACTGAACTGCTGGAGTAGGTCTGCCGTGTCGTGACTTTCGTCGTAGGCATAACAACTTACCTGCACATCAGCGCCAATGTCGGGTTCAAAATAGGTGCCCCATTCAGTGGTCGTTGGCTCAGCTGTTAACTTGGCGAGCATGCGTGCCTGCAAGGCGTCATCAAGCACCTTGATAGTCGTGCTGCCTGGCTCTGGTGTTTCCCGTGCCATCATTTCAGCCAACCACTTGGGCAACTTCGCGTCAGATTTCCCCTGAGCAGGCGTTGAATACGAGAGCCAGAAGCCGACGCTCAACAGCAGCAGGCACGAACTAATGGAGGCGGGTTTAAGGATGTTCATGGGGCTGCTCCTGCAGCGATGATGGTGAACCTCTCGGCGTGACGGGGAGCCCCCACGCGTCCGGTCAACGCGAGAATATTACTCCTCTCGTTCTGAGTATTTATACGAATAATAGAAATATATTTTTGCCACGTCCGGGAGAGATGGGGTCAGAGTAAAGGGACAGAGTAAAACCGTATTTTCAGCTTATCCACGAAGCTGGCCAACCTGTTCCCGAAATACTTGATTGCCCAGCACCAGTCCCTTAATAACGCGATGACGAATCTTCGCCAGAACATCACTTTCTAGAGCTTCGCTGTTGATACACCGCCAGATCTTCTGACGACCTTCGCGGTCGTGCGCCAGTTGCTCATACAGGCGATGAGGTGACCAAAGCCTTGGTCTGGCGCCAAAGGCGTGAGCCTGGTAGCTGGACCAGTGATGGTCGCCAGGGTCGACCACCATCCCCGCCCTGACAGGGTTTAATTCAATGTAGCGCAGACAAATGAGCAAATAACGGTCTTCCTGCACCACGCAGCTCTTAAATCGTCCCTCAAACAAAGTGCCGCTGCGCGTGTAGGCATAATTGAAGTAGCGGACGTATAGCCGACCGGGATACTGAATGTGTTGTGAAGGGCTGGTCTTATCGGATGGCGGCGATTTGAGATCAACACAACCGGTAACCGGACAATGCCTCCGCAAGGCGTAGTTTTACTCTGTCCCTTTACTCTGACCCCACGGCTTCAGCCGCAGGCAGTTCGATAAAACTGAAACTCACCGGCTGCCAGCCCTGGGTGTGAAAAAAGCAATCCGCACCCAATCCGGGGACCACGTAGGTTTCGCCCTGCCTGAGCCGAAAATACTGGAAGCGGTCTCCACAGCGCAGCTGCGTCTCCTCCAGACTGTCGGGCACTGTTGAAACAGTGAACTGATTGCGCAGTAAAGGATGCGACCAGGAGTAGGTCTCACGATCGCATTCCTTGCAATGCTCAAGAATCGCCTCCCATTCCAGAGTCTCATCGCCCGCGATAATCGATTGGATGGCCAAAGCCTCCAATTTGGCAGGATCATCTGCCGGGAGCTGGCCCATCAAGCCCTCGAGCTCCCCGTAGCGATTCAATGCGCTGGCGAAGTTGCGCTGCTCAGCGTTCAAATTCACCGCTGAACGCAGCAAATGTTCCCGAACCGGCTTGGGTATATTGTTGTCAGCGGAGCCGAGTGCCCTGTTGAGGTGTTGCAGTGCTGATTGCGTGTCACCGGATTTTTCATAATAGGTTGATTTGAAGAGGTCCATATAGACGCCTTCGGCCAATGTTCGGCGTCGCTTCTCGTCAAGTTGCTGAATTTTTTTATCGGCCGTTACAAGGTCACCCTTAGCCAAGGCCCGGCTGATTCCGCTCGCGCGCCTGAAGAAAGCCTCTGTCACGCCATCGCGATTGTCTTTGAAGTAGAAGGTCTGGCGTGCGGTAAAGGTGGCCTCGACGGGCTTACCGTTGATGGTTGCCGGTTCAAAGCGCCACTTGTTGACGGCTTCCAGGGTAGCCTTGTCGAATATACCGGCAATGCTGGTCTCTATTATGCGCGGGCTGTGGGCCGTCCCATCAAGCCCCACAGTGACCTCCAAATCAACCCAGCCTTCGACATCCTGCGCATGCATGGCTCCCGGAATTTTGGCGCGCTCGCTGTTGATCAGGGTGGGCTGCGTGTAGGTCTCCCAGTCCTGCAAAACAACTTCATCAGAGATCGCTTCTTTGCTGACCAGAACCAAGAAGATCACCGACCAGACAAACACCGGTTTCACCCTGCCACTCCCGAATCAAGACTGGATCTAAGCTATTCTTTATTGTCTGAATGGTCAATCCTTGGTGCCTTCGTAATGCTGCGCTCTGGTACTTCCGGTCACCAATCCGTCAATGGCGTCTTTTTCGGCGCCTTGATCAGCACCGGCCCTGTTCGGATTCAACCGAAAAGTCGCTTTTAGTGCACGGGATCTGCTGCCAGCTGGGCGTCGATATCCGCTTCGATTCCGTTCACGATGGCCTGGTACCGCAGGTCGCCCTGCAGTGAAGCGAGGTCTGGGTTGAACTCCGTGTGCCAACGCCAGTTCATACGCCACCCGTCATCCACCAGTTCCTGCAATGCCGCCAGCGCCTCCTGGGGTTGTCCAAGCAGGGTCAGGGCCTCTACCTTGGCGATGCCCAGCGGATAATTCGATGCGCCGCGCGCATAGAGTTCATCGTACCGGCTCACGATGGACTGGAGCAGAACCCCTGCCTCGGCGGCATCACCGGACAGCATCAGCAGGTGTGCGAGGTCCACTGCCTTTGTGATGTTGCCCGCATTCAGCTCCGGTTCGGCCCCCAGGCACTCCGGTATCAGCCGGCGGAACCAGGCCAGCGCCTCGTCATAGACGCCGGATTCAATGGCCTCGATTTGCAGTAACTGCAGAAAGACGCTTTCCGAGCCCCAGCGGTCCTCGAGCTGGCTGGTGAGCGCCGAACGCGCAATGGCGAGCGCCCTGTCACGATCCCCGGTCTCGTACAGGTAAACCGCCAGCGCCGACAAGGGATAGGGCTCATTGGGCCCCATGGCGATGGCCTCTTCCACCCGCCGCCGGGCGATTTCGGTTTTCCCCAGTGACAGGTAAATGTAAGCCGAGGTAGCCGGGTTTTCGAAATCGTCCCCGTCTATCAAAGCCGCCTCATCCGACCAGTAGGCGGCCCTGGCCATTTGCCCGCTCATGATGCTCGCCATGCCGGCGCCATGGGCGGCATAGGGGTTGCCCGGGTTGATCTGCGAGATCCGGTTGAAGGCCACTTCGGCCTCTTCAAACCTGCCCCGGAAGGTCAGCGCCCGGCCCAGCTCATGAAACAGGTTGACCGACAGGGGGTCCAGCACCAGCGCCCGGTTGATAATGGGCAGTGAATCCTCGAAACGGGCTTCCGAGCGCAGCACGCCGGCGTACAGCTCCAGGGTATCCACGTTGTTCGGGTTCATTTCAATCGCGCGCAGAATGGTCTCTTCCGCCCCCGGCAGGTTCTGGACCTGCATGATAGTTACCCAGCACCGCCTGGCCGAATGCGTAGCCCGGATCCTCCGCCACCGCCCGCTCAATATGCGCGAGGCCATTGTCGAGCATTTCCTGGGTGGTGTTGGAGCCGACGCTGGCGCGTTTCACCCAGGCGTAGGCCAGGGCGACCCGCGCCTGCACAAAATCGGGGTCCAGCTCCAGCGCGGTTTCAAATTCCCCCGTGGCCTTTTCCAGGGCATCAAAGGTGGCCAGCGCGAACAGCTGTTTGCCGCGAATATAGGCCTCGTGGGCGGCAAAATTCAGGGTGGGTGTTTCGCGCACCCGCACCGCTTCAACGGGCGTCAGCGTGGTTTCGAGCTGCGCGGCGATGGCCTCGGCAATCTCGCTCTGGATCGCAAAGACATTTTCCAGGGTGAGTTCGCGATCATAGGTTTGCGCCCAGAGGTGTTCATCGGTCTGTGCATCAATCAACTGCATGTTAATCCGCACGGAGTTCCCGGACTGCTGCACGCCCCCTTCGAGGATGGTGCTTACGCCCAGTTCCTCGCCGATTTCGCGCATATTCCGCTCAAGGCCGCGGTACTTCATCACCGAGGTTCGTGAAATCACCTTCAGCGAGCCGATATTGGCCAGGCGGGTCAGCAGGTCATCGTGCATGCCATCGGCAAAAAACTGCGTGTCCGCCTGGCTGCTGCGGGTAACAAAAGGCAGCACCGCAATCGACTTTTCGGCCAGCTGGTCCAACTCGCCCGGGCTTTCCGCCTGCAGGGCCTGCTCCGCGCCGGCTTTCATTGCCTGCTCGACGATTTTGGCTTCACGTTCCGGGGTCAGGAGAAATTTGTCGACCGCAAAATACAGCAGCGCCAGCGCGAGTATCGCCATGATCAGTTTGTCGAGCTTCTTGCCCGAGTCACGTATAGCGGGCGTCGAACGGTCCACGTCGGCATCGCGCTTCAACCCGTCCGGGGTGAACTCGAATACCCAGGCGAAAATCATGGCCGGAACAAACCCGATGGCGAGGATAACCACCACCAGGCGGGCAGGCGCGTCGCCCATGCCAAACAGGGGGAAGATGGTTTCGGCCACCTGGATCAGCAACCAGGCCGTTACCAGGTAGGCAGCGGCAACCCGGAGAACATTGCGGCGCTTGAGTTCACCGACTAAAGACACTGCGCGCCTCCCCTGAACCTGCCGAATGCCCTAGCGTACGCATTAAACCGGCAAAGACAAGCCAATGCGCTGGATCGTAGCCTTTATTGCCGGCGCGGAATCAACACCGTGTAATCCAGGTCGAGCACCACCGACGGGTCAAATGCCCCCTCGGCATCCTGGTAAGGAAAGTCGGCGCAGGAGCGATTCTTGCAGGCCACCGTGCGCAGTCGCAGGGCGCCGGTCGTGTTTGTGCGCGCCAGCGGCGCCTTATCCAGCACCTCCGACCAGGCGTAGATCGTGTCGCCGGCAAAGGTCGGCGCCACGTGACGGCCGCCGTTGATGGCGGCGATGCTCTGGGCGTTGGCCAGGCCGTTGCATGACAGCGACCGGGCCAGGCTGATCAGGTAGCCGCCGTAGACGATCCGCCGGCCGAAGCGCCCCTCGGCTTCCACGTGCTGGTTGAAATGCACCCTTGCCGTGTTCTGGAACAGGCGGCAGGCCTGCATGTGGTCGGCTTCTTCAATGGTCATGCCGTCCATGTGATCGATGCGTTCGCCAACCGCGTAGTCTTCCCAGAGGTGCGGGCTGCCGGCGCTGGCCGTGTCATAGCCGTCGCGGAAGCGCCAGGGCGAGTCCAGCGAGGACATGGGCACGGCATCGGCAAGCTCCGGCACCACCGGCTCCGGTGCCGGCGAACCCGCATCGCGCTTGCGCACCATGGCCCAGCGAGCGTATTCAAGCACCGGCTCGTCGCGTTGATTCACGCCGCGCGTGTGCACCCAGACCACGCCGGTTTTACCGTTGCTGTTCTGCTTGAGGCCGGTGACATGGGAGACAGCAGACAGGGTATCCCCGGGATAGACGGGCGTAAGGAAGCGACCGCCGGCATAGCCCAGGTTGGCCAGTGCGTTCAGCGAGATATCCGGCACGGTTTTGCCGAATACCAGGTGAAAGGTCAGCAGGTCATCGACCGGTCGCTGCGCATAGCCCAGCTGTTCGGCAAACGTCGAACTGGACTGCAGGGCAAAGCGCGGTCCGAACAGGGCCTGGTAAACCGCAACATCGCCCTCGGTAACAGTGCGCGGCGTGGCGTGCACCAGCTCCTGGCCGACACGGAAGTCCTCAAAGAAGTTGCCTGATTCGGTTTTGTCGCTCACGCCTGTATCGCTCATGCTGACCGCCCGCCTAAAAGCCGTAGGCCGCGGCCAGTTCCGTGTCGCGTTGCGCGACCAGCCGCGCCAGGTCGACCATCACCTTGGCCTGCTTCCAGCTCGCATCATCCTGCATCTTGCCGTCGATCATGGCCACCCCGGAGCCGTCCGGCATGGCGTCGAGAATACGCCTGGCGAAGCGCACCTCCTCCGGGTCCGGGCTGAACACGCGGCGGGCGATGGGTATCTGGCTGGGCGCCAGCGACCAGGCGCCGGTGCAGCCCATCAGGAAGGCGTTGCGGAACTGGGCCTCGCAGCCGGCCTCGTCGGCAATGTCGCCGAACGGCCCGTAAAACGCGCCGATGCCGAAGGTGCGGCAGGCATCCACCATGCGCGCCACCGTGTAGTGCCACAGATCCTGCTGGTAGAAACTGCGCCTGGCCTGCCCTTCTTCCGGGTCCGCCAGCACACCGTAGCCCGGGTGGCCGCCGCCGATGCGGGTGGTCTTCATGCCGCGCGAGGCGGCCAGGTCCGCCGGCCCGAGGCTAAGCCCGTGCATGCGCGGGCTGGCGCCGGCGATGGCCTCGATATTGGTGACGCCCTGGGCCGTTTCCAGCAGCGCGTGCAGCAGAATAGGCTTCTTGAGCTTGTGGCGCGCCTCGAGCTGGGCCAGCAACTGATCGACGTAGTGGATATCCCAGGGCCCTTCGGCTTTCGGGATCATCAGCACGTCCAGCCGGTCACCGACTGCTGCGACAATTTCCATCACGTCGTCGAGGAACCAGGGACTGTCCAGGGCGTTGACCCGCACCCACAGCGCCGTGTCGCCAAAATCCGCGTTGCGCCCCAGTTCGATAAACCCCTGCCGCGCGGCATCCTTGGATTCGATGGGAATCGCGTCCTCCAGGTTGCCACACATCACATCCACGGATTTCGCCAGCTCCGGCGCCCGGGCACGGATCTTCTCAATGTGCGGCGGAAAGAAATGGATCATGCGCTCGGGCCGCACGGGGCGCTCGCGCAGCGGCGCCGGCGCTCCGACGGCCAGCGGCTTGTAGAAATCAATGGGCAGTTTCATGGTTTAGCGCTCCCGGTGCTTGGTCGTGTGTAGGGTTATTGTCTGTTACGCCGGTCCGGCGACGATTCCCGCATCCCGCAGGCGGCCGAGCTCGCCCTCGTCCATGCCCAGCAGCTCCAGGCAGATCTCGTCGCTGTGCTCGCCCAGGCGCGGGGCACGGGCCGGCGGCAGCCGGGGCACGGCCCCGAATTCGATCGGCGAGCCCGGCACCAGCCATGCACCCACGCCGGGTTGCTCCACCCGTTGAAACATGGGGTTGTCCGCAGAGCAGTCCGGGTCCTGTGCCAGCGCTTCGCGCAGCGTGCGGTACGGCGCCCAGGTGACACGGTGCTCGGTGAATATTTCGGCTATCGTCGAAATGTCACGGGCCGCGACCCACGCCGCGACCAGCCCGGCCAGCTCGCGGCGGGCCCGGTAACGGTCACCTTCCTCGTCGAGATTAAGACCCAGGCGCTCGCCCAGGGCCGCTACCTGTGCGTCGAGCCCGGTCGCTGTCAGCAGGCAGCGCCACTGGGAAGAGGTCAGTCCCACCACCATCACGCGGTGGCCGTCGCGGGTTTCAAAATCACGGCCGAAGGCGCCGAACAGGTAGTTGCCCTGCTTCGGGCGGTCCTCATCGATCAGGCTGGCCTCGGCGATCATGCCCAGGTGTCCCAGCGTGGCGGCGGCGATGTCCTTCAGCGCCAGCCGTACGTACTGGCCCTGGCCGGTGCGGCCACGGTGCCGCTCGGCGGCGAGCACGGCGGTGGCCATCATCTGCCCGGCGATCAGGTCCCAGGCCGGCAGCACGTGATTGACCGGACCCGGATCATCCTCCGGCCCGGTGATGGCGGGCAGGCCGAGCTGCGGGTTGACGGTGTAGTCGACCTCCGAGCCGCCGTCCCGCCGTCCGACGAGATTGATCATGATCAGGTCTTCGCGGCCGGCCTTAAGTGCGTCGAAATCCAGCCAGCCGCGGGCCGGAAAATTGGTGCTGAAAATGCCGCCGTCCGCACCCGGCAGGGTGATCAGGCGCGTTAGCAGCTCACGGCCTTCCGGCCGGCGGAAATCCACGGCGATGGACTTTTTGCCCTTGTTGAGCCCGGCCCAGAACAGGCTCTCCCGGCTGTCCGGCGCCAGTGGCCAGCGGCCGTAGTCGAGTCCGCCACCGATCGGGTCGAAACGGATGACCTCGGCGCCGAGCTGGGCCAGGGTCATGCCACCCAGCGGCGCGGCCACGAAGGCGCTGCCCTCCACCACGCGCAGGCCGTCCAGAATGCCTTTAGTCACCGGTCGCGCTCAAACGACATTTTTGGCGCGCAGTTCGGCAATAGCGTCATCGTCCAGGCCCAGGATGTCGCTGAGCACCTCGTCGGTATGCGCGCCGAGGCGCGGCCCGAGATGGCGTATTTCGCCGGGCGTTTCCGACAAGCGAGGCATCACCGCGGGCACCATGATGGTCTCCCCAACGTCCTCATCTTCGACGGCCACCAGCGTCGCCCGGGCATGAAACTGGCGATCGCCGAAAATATCCGCGATGGAGTTGAGCGGGCCCGCCGGCGCACCGGTGGCAAAACAGCGCTCAAGCACCTGGTCACGGGTCAGTGAACCGGCCCAGTCACGGACGATCTCGTTCACATCGTGGTAACTCTCCAGGCGCACCTCCTGGTTGCCGTAGACATGCTCGGCAGCCAGTTCCGGCCGCTCCATCGCCTCGGTGAGGCGCACAAACAGCTTGTCCGTGGCGCAGCTGATGGCCACCCACTTGCCGTCGCTGGTAGGGAAATGCCCGTTCGGACAGGCGAAATAGTTGTTGTTCGGCCCGCGGCGCTCGCGCACCACGCCGTACATGCCGTAGGCCGGCGCGAGTTCGTCGGTGCAGCGAAACACGCTTTCGTAGAGGCTCGCGTCAATATACTGGCCCTCCCCGGTTGCGTCCCGGTAACGCAGCGCCATGAGGATGCCAATGCAGCCATAGAGCCCGGTCATGTAGTCACCCAGGGTCGTGGAGCCGGGCGTGACCGGCACGCCCTTGGGCATGCCGGAAAGATAAGCCAGGCCGCCGACGGCGTGCGCGACCCGCGCGAAACCGGGGCGGTCCGCATAGGGCCCGGTCTGGCCATAGCCGGTGACCCGCAGCATGACCAGCCCGGGATTGATCTCGTGCAGGGTTTCCCAGCCGATGCCCCAGCGCTCCATGGTGCCGGGCCGGAAGTTCTCCACCAGCACATCCGCCTCCGCCACCAGCGACTTCAGGATGTCCGCACCTTCCGGCGTGCGCAGGTCCAGGGTGACCGATTTCTTGTTGCGCGCCTCGCTGAGCCAGGTCAGCGTGTCGTTGACGGAGGTCGGTGTGCCGAACTTGCGCAGGGAGCAACCGCCCCTGGGCTGCTCGATCTTCAGCACCTCGGCCCCGAACTCCCCCATGATGCCCGCCGAGTAAGGCCCGGCAATCACCGTGGCCAGGTCCAGCACGCGGACACCGGACAGGGGCAGATCGCCGCTGCTGGTGCTTTGCTGGTCTTGCTTGCCTTTCGCCATGCCGTGCTTCTCCACCATTCCTTGCGTGTTCAACGGAACGCGCTCAGATCACCTTGCCGTCGCGCAATGCTGCGATCTCCGCCTCTGCCAGCCCCAGCAGCTCGCGCAGCACCTCGTCGGTGGCGTTGCCCAGCGGCGGGCCGAGCCCGCTGATGCGCCCGGGGGTTTTCGACAGATGCGGCAGCACGCCGGGCACCGTCACCTCGCCCACCCCCGGCACATCCACCCGGGCCAGCGTGCCGCGGGCCCTGAAATGCTCGTCGTTGAAGATGTCCTCGATGCTGTTGACGTTGCCCGAGGGCACCTGAGCCTGCAGGCAACGGCGCATGATCTCCGCGCGCGGCTCGCTGGCGACCCAGGTCTCCACCATGCTGTTGACCGCCTCGCGGGCGGCCAGCCGGTTTTTCTGGATACCGTACATGTCTTCCTCGGCGAGTTCCGGGCGGCCCATGGCGTCGGCCAGACGCTCGAACATGCGGTCCGTGGTGCAGGCGATGGACACCCACTTGTCATCGCCGCAGCGGAAATGTCCATGGGGCACAGCGACAAAGCTGCCGGAGCCCTCGCGCTCGCGGACGTGGCCGAACAGGCCGTAGGCGGCTGCCAGTTCGTCCAGCGTGCGGAACACGGATTCGAAAATGGCCACGTCGATCACCTGGCCGCGACCGGTCTTTTCACGGTGGCGCAAGGCCAGGAGGATACCGATGGCGCCGTACAGCCCGGAAATGTAATCACCCAGGGGCACGGTGCCGGGCACCACCGGCGACTCACCCGGAAAGCCGGCCAGGTACGAGAGCCCGGAATAGGCGTGCGCGATGTGCGCGAAACCCGAGCGGCGCCGGTAAGGCCCGGTCTGGCCGTAGCCGGAGACGCGCAGAAACACCAGGCCCGGGTTGGTCTCCTTGAGGGCATCCCAGCCCAGACCCCATTGCTCGAAGGTTCCGGGGCGGAAATTCTCAATCAGCACATCGGACTTTTCGACCAGTTGCAGGAAGAGCTCCCGGCCACGCGCCTGGCGCAGGTCCAGGGTCACGGACTTGCGGTTGCGCGCCTCGGTCAGGAAGGCGAGGGTCAGATCGGGGTGTTGCGTGGGGCTGCCGAAGCGGCGCATCGGGTCGCCGGCTTCCGGGTGCTCGATCTTGAGCACCTCCGCGCCGAATTCGCCAAGTATCGAAGCAGCATGTGGCCCGGCAAGAAAGGTGCCGAGGTCGAGAATACGCACGCCCGCCATGGGCAGTGGACTGTCCTGCGCGGTTGGCCGGTCCGTCGCACCTTCGTCGGTCACGCTTCCCTCCTGAACGATCTCGACACGGGTCCGGGGCGATCGCCGCAGACGTTGTGGCGATGCCGTTGTCTATGCTGATAACCTAGCATATCGGAAAGGGAGGTGGGAAATCGACGAGGCAAATCAATTCGAAGCCTGGATCGGACGCACCGAGACGGTCGAGGATCAGCTGGACCCCTGGCGGGCACAGGCGGCCGCAGCGATGCTGGACCGCGAAGACGTCGCCACGGGTTCAGGCGACGCGCTGCCACCACTTTGGCACTGGTTCTATTTCCTGGGCACTGCGCCCCAGTCTCATCTCAGCTCAGACGGCCACCCGCAGCGCGGCGGCTTCATGCCACCTATTGAGCTGCCCCGGCGCATGTTTGCCGGAGCGCGCACACGCTTTCACAGACCGCTCAGCCTTGGCCAGCCTGCCGAGCGGCACGCGGAGATCCTGAACATCACGCTGAAGACCGGCCGCACCGGCCAGCTCGCTTTCGTCACCGTTGCCTATCGCTTCGTGCAGGACGGAGCAACTCTGCATCGAGGAACAGCAGGACATCGTGTACCGCGAGCCCGGCGACCCGGTGCCGGCGCCGGAGCCGGTGCCGATACCTGCGCCTGAACCGGGCACCTGGCAGCGAACGATCCAGCCGGACCCGAGGCTGCTGTTCCGTTTCTCAGCGCTGACTTTCAATGCCCACCGGATTCACTACGACCGGGCTTACGCCCGGGAGCAGGAGGGCTATCCCGGGCTGGTCGTGCACGGGCCACTGAACGCCATGCTGCTTGCCGACCTCGTGCATCGCCACGACGAACGGCCCATCGCCGAATTCACGTTCCGCGGCGTCGCACCCTTGTTCGACCTGGCGCCCTTCCGCTTGCTGGGCCGACCCGGCGGCGCGCACATCGAGCTGGAAGTACGCGGCCCTGATGACCGCGCCGTGCTCAAGGCCGAGGCGGTGCTCGGGACGGCCGGTAAATGCTGGGGTCAGTAAATGGTGGGGTCAGAGTAAAGGGACAGAGTAAAACTTCGTTGATTGACTGGAAATCAACAGGTTTTACTCTGTCCCTTTACTCTGACCCCACGACTGGACCCCACGACTGCCACGACTGGCCTGCCTAGCGAACGATGGCGCGTCCCGCGTCCGAGCGCGGGTCGGACCCGGCGCTGACTTCGCCGGTTTCGATATTCCACAGCACGCCGTGCATATTGCCCCACTGGCGCGTGGATACCTGCACCTCGTGGCCCTTGGCCTCCAGTATTTCGATTTCCTCGACGGTCAGCGCGTCGGGCTCGGCGGAAATGCGGTCGGGCACATACTGGTGATGAAAGCGCGGCAGGCTCACCCAGCTCACCGGGTCATTGCCTTCCATGAAGTCCAGGATGCCCAGCAGCACCATGGTGATGATGCGGCTGCCGCCCGGGGTGCCGAGGATGCCGACCTTGTCCTCGCCCTTGATAAAGGTCGGGGTCATGGAGGACAGCGGACGCTTGCGCGGCTCGATGGCGTTGGCCTCGAAGCCGATCAGGCCGAAGGCATTGGGCTCGCCTTCTTTGGCCGAGAAGTCATCCATCTCGTTGTTCAGCACAAAGCCGGTACCCGGCACCATGAAGCGGTTGCCGAAGGCCAGGTTCACGGTCAGTGTCGCCGCGACCATGTTGCCGTCCGCATCGATGATGGAAAAGTGCGTGGTATCGGTGCTCTCGTAGGGCACATCGTTGCCGGGCAGCATGCTGCTGGGCGTGGCGTAATCGGGGCTGATGCCGGCGCGCAAACCGTCCGCATAAAACTGGCTGGTCAGGCGCTCCACGGGCACGTCCACGAAATCCGGATCACCCAGGTACAGGGCGCGGTCGCGATAGGCGCGGCGCATGGATTCGGCGATCAGGTGCACGCGCTGGGCGCTGTCGATTTCCTCCAGCGGGTAGCCCTCGAGAATATTCAGCATCTCCGCGATGGCGACACCGCCGGAACTCGGCGGGCTGGCGGTTACCAGCTCGTAGCCGTTGTAAAAGGTGCGAATCGGCTCACGTTCCTTGACCTGGTAAGCCGCCATGTCCTCCATGGTCCAGATGCCGCCGGCCTCGCGCACGCCCTCCACCAGCTGACGGGCGATATCGCCCTCGTAGAACACTTCCGGGCCCTCGTTGGCTACCCGCTCCAGCACCACGGCCAGGTCAGGCAGCTTGATGACATACCCGATGGGCGGCACCTCACCGTCCACCAGGAAGGCCTCGCTGGCCGCCGGCCAGCGTCTGATCTCCGGCAGCGACCAGCCCAGCATGGAATGGAATTTCTCGTACACGGGAAAACCCTCGCGGGCCACGCGGATGGCCGGCGCCAGGCTCTCGCGCCAGCGGCAGGTTGCCGTAGTTTTCGGCGATGTGCGCCAGGGCCGCAATTTCACCCGGGATACCCGCCGCCAGCGGGCCGTTGACCGCCAGATCGCGGTTCACCGCTGCCGTCCTCATTCAGGTACATGTCGCGGCTGGCAGCCGCCGGCGCCTCTTCACGGCCGTCGACCATCACCTCGAAACCGTCCGCCGCCCGGTGCAGCAGCCAGAAGCCGCCGCCGCCAATGCCGGAGCTGGTCTGCTCAACCACCGCCAGGGTGGAAGACACGGCGATGGCCGCATCAAAAGCATTGCCGCCCCTGGCCAGCACCTCGTGACCGGCCTCCGTGGCCAGGTAGTGCGCGCTGGCAATGGCCGCCTTGCCCGGCCGGTCAGCAGCGACAACCGGCATGGCCAGCACCAGGCTGACCAGGATGGGTGAAGCGTGCGCATGGCTATACGGCCGCGGCGGCGGTCAGTTGACGGTATTTTTCCCACAGTTGGTCCTCGGTCTCTATGTTGTCCGGGTCTTTTGGTATGCACTCTACCGGGCAGACTTCCACACACTGCGGCTCATCAAAGTGCCCCACGCACTCGGTGCACAGGTTCGGGTCGATCTCGTAAATCTCTACGCCCTGGTAGATCGCCTCGTTCGGGCACACGGGCTCGCAGACGTCGCAGTTGATGCACTCTTCGGTGATCGTCAGGGACATGTCACAGGCCGAACTTCTGGTTCAGGGCTTCGCTGACGCCCTCGCTGACAAAGCTGGTGACATCGCCGCCCAGGCGCGCGACTTCCTTGACCAGGGTGGAGGAGATAAAGCTGTAGCTCTCATCGGGCGTCAGGAACATGGTCTCGATTTCCGGGTGCAGATGCCGGTTCATGCTGGCCAGCTGAAACTCGTACTCGAAATCGGACACGGCGCGCAGGCCGCGGATCAGCACATTGGCGCCCATTTCCACGGTGAAATTGGATCAGCAGCGAATCGAAACCCACCACCTCCACGTTGTCCAGGTCCGCCAGCACGTTCGCGGGTCATCGCAATGCGCTGATCGAGACTGAACAGGGGCTGCTTGTGCGGACTTTCCGCAATGGCCACGATGACGCGGTCGAACACCCGCGCGGCACGGGCGACCAGGTCCGTATGACCGTGGGTCACCGGGTCGAAGGTACCGGGATAGATGGCAGTGTTGCGGTTCGGCACGGGCTTGTCTTCGCTGCTGTACAGGGCGCGTATTCTAGCGCATCGCCGTGAAGTGTACGGTACCGGCGCACTTGCTCATAAGTGCGCCCGGCTCAGGAATCCCGGTGCCTGAACACGCGCATGCGCACCTCGCCGAGCACCTTCTCACGCCACAACTCAAAGGGCGACTGCATGACCAGCTCCGGCAGCTGCGCGGCGGCTCTCCACGTAAACAAGGCCGCCCGGCGCCACGCAATCGGTCTGCTGGATCGTATTGATGGTCTGCACGGCCAGGCCGCTGTCAAAGGGCGGGTCCACGAACACCAGGTCCAGGCTGGCGGCGGGCTGCTCGCGCAACCAGTTGAGCGCATTGCTGCGATGCACCGTCACCTGTTCCGCACCCAGCAGACTGCGGGACTCCAGCAGTGCGCTGATCGCCAGCGGCGCAATTTCCACCAGGTGCACCTGCGCTGCGCCGCGGCTGGCGGCCTCAAAGCCCAGCGCCCCGCTGCCGGCAAACAGATCCGCGCAGCGCGCGCCCGGCACATAGGGCTGCAACCAGTTAAACAGTGTCTCGCGGCTGCGGTCACCGGTAGGTCGCAGTCCGGGCAGATCCGGCACGGGCAGTTTGCGCCCGCGCCAGGCACCGCGCAATCAGGCGCACCTGGCCGGCTGATCTGGCGGATTTGGCAGATTTCTTGTGCAGCGTTCATGCGCAAAGAATAAGTCGAAAAGCACTGTAACTGGCGGCGGCTGCCCCCATGAAGTGATAATGCCCCTCCCGCAAGCACAGAACTGAATCATGTTCCGTATCTTCAGGAAGAAAAAAGACGCCGCCGGCCAGAGCCAGGGTCAGCTCCAGGAAGAACAGCTTCGCCCGGTTGAACAGGCCGGCGAAGACGCGCTGGAGCAGCGCCTGCAGGACTCGCAGCGCCAGTTCGGGCAGCAGCTCAAGACCCTGCTCGCCAGCCATGAGCAGATCAACGAAGCACTGTTCGATGACCTGGAAACGGCCCTGCTCACCGCCGATGTGGGCGTGCAGGCCAGCATGCGCATCATGGATGCGCTGCGCGCCGCCGTGAAGAACGGCGTCATCAACAACGTCAGCCAGGTGCTGCCGGCAGTGCAGGCCGAGCTGTTCGAGATTATCGAGCCCTGCGAGCAGTTCCTGGCCGTGGATGCGAGCAAAAAGCCTTTCGTCATCCTGATGGTGGGCGTCAACGGCGCCGGCAAGACCACCACCATCGGCAAGCTGGCGCGCCGCTTCAAGGACGACGGCCTGAGCGTGATGCTGGCGGCCGGCGACACCTTTCGCGCCGCGGCCGTGGAGCAGTTGCAGGCCTGGGGCGAACGCAACGAGGTGCCCGTCGTGGCCCAGGCCACCGGCGCAGATTCGGCCGCGGTGATTTTTGATGCGCTGCAGAGCGCCAAGGCGAAAGGTGTGGATGTGCTGATCGCCGACACCGCCGGCCGCCTGCACACGCAGGACAACCTGATGGAGGAGCTGAAGAAGATCCACCGGGTTATGGGCCGCGTCGATCGCAGAGGCGCCCCACGAGGTGATGCTGGTGGTGGACGCAGGCAACGGCCAGAACGCCCTGAACCAGGCGCAGCAGTTCAACAAGGCGGTGCCCCTGTCGGGCATCACGGTGACCAAGCTGGACGGCACCGCGCGCGGCGGCGTGCTGTTTGCCATCGCCGAAACCCTGAAAGTGCCGATCCGCTTTATCGGCGTGGGCGAGTCGGCGACCAACCTGCGTCCCTTTGACGCCGGCAGCTTCATCAACGCGATCCTGCCCATCGAGTGAGCGCGAGCCAGGACCAGGACCGAGCCGCAAGCGCCGGACAGCTTCGCCAGCCGCCTGCTCGCCTGGTGGGACCGGCACGGGCGCAAGGACCTGCCCTGGCAGCACCCGCGCACGCCCTACCGGGTCTGGGTCAGCGAGGTGATGCTGCAGCAGACCCAGGTGACCACGGTGATTCCCTATTTCGAGCGCTGGATGGCGCGCTTTCCGGACCTGCCGGCCCTGGCCGGGGCCACGGAAGACGATGTGCTCGGTCACTGGTCCGGCCTCGGTTACTACGCCCGGGCGCGCAATCTGCACAAAACCGCGCAACGGGTGGTCAATGAACACCAGGGCGAACTTCCCCGTGACCCGGCGCAACTCGCGCAGCTGCCGGGCATTGGCGCGAGCACGGCCAATGCGATCGTCTCCCAGGCCCATGACGAGCCGCTGCCGATTCTCGACGGCAACGCCAAGCGCGTGCTGGCCCGCCATGCGGCGATCGAAGGCTGGCCCGGCCGGAGCAGCGTTTTACAAGCGCTGTGGCAGGCGGCGGAAGATCGTGTTCCGCAGCAGCGCGGCGCGGACTACACCCAGGCCATCATGGACCTGGGCGCCGGGCTTTGCTCACGCAGCCGCCCGGACTGCGGGCGCTGCCCGGTCGCGGCGGATTGTCTCGGCCGGCTCGCGGGCACCCTGGACCAGCTGCCGGGGCGCAAGCCGAAAAAAGAAATCCCCACGGTAGAGCGCTTTATGCTGCTGTGGCGTGACGCGCACAACCGGGTGCTGCTGGAGCGCCGTCCGCCGACCGGCATCTGGGGCGGGCTCTGGTCCTTGCCGGAAGCGGACGGCTCGGAAGAACTGGCCGGGCGCTTTAACCTCGATGCGGTCGACTTCGACCATCTGCCGCAGCTGGAACACCGCTTAACGCACCGCCGCTTGCTGATTACGCCGCTGGCGCTATGCTCAGAAGCACAGGCCGGGCAAATCGCGGACGATGATCAGCTGGAATGGTTTCACCCAACACAGCTGGACGCGCTGGGCCTGCCCCGGCCCGTGCAGCACCTGCTTAACACGAGCAATTAAGAGAGACACATGAGCCGAACCGTGCACTGCAAACTGATGGACAAGGAAGGCGAAGGCCTGGCCTTTCAGCCGTACCCGGGCGAGCTGGGTAAGCAAATTTACGACAACATCTGCGCCGAGGGCTGGCAAGCCTGGCTGAACCACCAGACCATGCTGATCAACGAGAACCGCCTCAGCCCGATCAATCCGGAACATCGCAAGTTTCTGGAAACGGAAATGAAGAAATTTCTCTTTGAAGGCGGCTCTGAGGCGCCGGAGGGCTACGTGCCGCCGGAGGCCTAAGGCGCACTCACGCCGCCGAAGGCGACGCCGCTCAATTCGCACATTTCCCGCTTGAAGGAAGTCAGGTCTTCAACGCGGAAGTCCCGCAAGTGCCGGTGCCCGGCCGCCCGGGCCAGCACCGTCATCAGCTCGACGGAGGCGCCAAAAAAGCGCGCCAGGCGCTCCGCCGCGATATCCACCGGCAAGCCGCGCCCGCAGCTCCGGCTTCTGCGTGGCGATGCCCACCGGGCAGTTGTTGGTGTGGCAGGCGCGCATGCCGAGGCAACCAATGGCCTGGATCGCCGCGTTGGCCACTGCGATACCGTCTGCGCCCAGCGCCAGGGCCTTGGCGTAATCTGCCGGGGTGCGCAGCCCGCCGGTAATGATCAGTGTGACATCCCTGTGCGTCGCTGCGGTCCAGGTGGCGCCGCGCCCGCGCCAGGGCGGGAATCGTGGGGACGGAAATATTGTCCCGGAAGATCAGCGGCGCCGAGCCGGTGCCGCCGCCGCGGCCGTCGAGAATGATGTAGTCGACGCCGATCTCCAGGGCCGCGTCGATGTCCTTCTCGATGTGCTGGGCGGAGAGCTTGAAACCCACCGGGATGCCGCCCGTGCGCTCGCGCACCTCGGCGGCAAAATCCCGGTACTGATCCAGGCGGGTCCAGTCCGGGAAGCGCGCCGGCGAGACGGCGGTTTCACCCACCTTCAGCCCACGCACCTCGGCGATCTGTTCGTTGACCTTCTCACCCGGCAGGTGCCCGCCGGTGCCGGTCTTGGCCGCCCTGGCCACCCTTGAAGTGAAAGGCCTGCGTTTTAAGCACCTTGTCCCAGGAAAAGCCGAAACGCGCCGATGCCAGCTCATAGAAATAGCGTGAGTTGGCCGCCTGCTCCTCGGCCAGCATGCCGCCCTCGCCGGAGCAGATGCCGGTGCCGGCCAGTTCCGCGCCCCTGGCCAGCGCGACCTTGGCCTCGGCGGACAGGGCGCCGAAGCTCATGTCCGACACGAACAGGGGAATGTCCAGGTGCAGCGGCTTCTTCGCCCGGGGACCGATGACCAGGTCGGTGCCAACCTCTTCATCATCCAGCAGCGGCAGCGTTGCCAGCTGGCCGACCACGAACTGGAGGTCATCCCATTTTGGCAGCTGGTCGCGGGGCACGCCCATGGCGGAGGACGGGCCGTGGTGACCGATTTTTTTCAAACCGTCACTGGCCAGCTTGCGGATGAAGCCCCACGTGCGGCTCATCGGCGGTTCCCGTCGGGTCCTGGTAGGCGCCCTGGTAACTGTCGCGGTCGTAGGGCTGCGGGTGGTTAGCGCTTCCACTCGCGGATCTCGTCCTCGTTCACGAAGACCTCGCCATCCTCCACCCAGGCCTCGAATTTCGGCAACGCTTCCGAATTGTTGTATTCGCTCACCCCGGTATCGAAACGATAGTCCCAGCCATGCAGCCCGCACATCAGGTTATCGCCGTCGATATAGCCGTCCGACATCAGCGCGCCGCGGTGCGCGCAGCGACCGTACAGCACGCTGACCTGGTCGTCATAGCGAATCACCACCAGGTCCACACCGGCCACCAGCGCGTGGGCCGGGACGCGGTCTTCGAGGTCGGCAAATACGTAGATCGCTGTGCGCGTTCATGGGTGCAGACTCCTTGCGAATCGAAGCGGGGATTCCGTCTCGGGACCCCGACGGGCGAATTGGCTTATAGTTATAGCGGAATCGCGGCTCAAGCAGCCGTCATGGTTTGTTGACTTGGCGGACAGCAGCAGGTTTAATACCGCGCCTCACCTTGTTGCCCGGGTAGCTCAGTTGGTAGAGCAGCGGATTGAAAATCCGCGTGTCGGTGGTTCGATTCCGCCCCCGGGCACCATCCTACCCGCACGATGCTTCTTACGCCGCTGACGCGTCGTGTTACCGGATGTTTGCGCACGATGCTTCCGCCGCGCGCGGTAAACCGCACCGTGCTTTCCGCTTTCCTGAACGAAAAGCATCCACGACTTCGTGGTGGCTAATGCATCATTACGGCTTCGTTGTATTTACCGGGTTGCGCTTCGCGCACGACGCTTCTTACGCCGCTGAAGCGTCGTAAACCGCACCGTGCTTTCCGCTTTCCTGAACGAAATGCATCCACGACTTCGTGGTGTGCTAATGCATCATTACGGCTACGTTGTGGTTACCGGATGTTTGCGCACGATGCTTCTTACGCCGCTGACGCGTCGTAAACCGCACCGTGCTTTCCGCTTTCCTGAACGAAATGCATCCACGACTTCGTGGTGTGCTAATGCATCATTACGGCTTCGTTGTGGTTACCGGAGCTTGCGCACGATGCTTCTTACGCCGCTGGCGCGTCGTAAACCGCACCGTGCTTTCCGCTTTCGTGAACAGTTACTGGTCTGCAGCCCTGAGCGAGCCGAGCCCTCTAGCCAATTTGGTTGATTGATAAATTTCCGTTTATAGTCAGGCGCATGGACTCCGGTTTTGAAACATTTTTAGGCGCCTTGCTCATGATCATGGGCGTTGTGGCTGTTATCGGGCCTTTGCGGTATGAAAAATTTGAGTTTCATCCGTACATGGAGTTCGAGTACTGGCAACGTATGGCCCGAACCCAGCGAAGAATCTTCTACTTCGGTGTTGTCGGGTTGGCCTTTTGCCTGGGTATGCTCGTTTCCGCTGTAGCTTTTGGCTTTGATTTCGCAGCGAACGTGACCCCATTCAGGGCAGGCCAGTTATTCTGGCCAACCATGCTGATTTTTGGTTGCGGCATCCGCGCGCGGCGTATTGAACAACTGCTGAAACGCGAAGCCGAAACACCCTCTCTTGCAAGCTGCCGGGTGACAAACAACCCGGTGGTGCCGGGCGTCCGCTGCTCTTGAGGTGTTTCACATTGCGAAATTCGATCTGAACACACCAATCAGTGTTTTACCCTGACCCCAATTATTTCAGCTTGCAAAAACACTCTTGCTCCTGACTGCCCTGACTGTCGCCTTAATTGCCTTCGCGGGTATCTTTGTGGCTTGCAAGGGTTTTGGCTACGAGATTTCGCTTACCAGGATGGTGGGTGCGGCTGTGTGTTTCGCTGTACTTGATGCGATCCCTGTTCCCCAGCTCACGCCGCGCAGTTTCTGGCGCATCGCTGTATTGCTTGAAATTCTCATACCGGCCGTCGGGCTTATACGTTTGCCTTATGGATGACACCTTCGATAGAAACAGCGTCAACAAGGTGTTTGCCTTGAGCTATTTGACTGCTGTGGTTGGCGTAATTGCCGTGCATTACGCCACGAGCTAACTCTCTCTTGCGAAGTCAATACTTTCGCCAGCTCATAGAATGACTACTGAAATGCCGCCAGGAATTCGGCAGTGAGCTTCTACGGCGATTTGATGAAAAAACTAAGTTAGTTGATGGTCGCAAACCAGTTATAAGGAATTGTCCGTACCGTGTTCGGAACAGAAAACTGGTCAATCGCCGGATTGAACGCTTTCCGGTAAATTTTCCACGTACTCTCTCAGGGGAATAAAAACGGCGGCTTCATGCATGTCATCGGCGGAGTTCCACATGAACGTGAACTCTTCTGCGAGACCAGGCATGTATTCGAGCATCCAGGCTAATTGCGATTGGTAAATCATCAAGTCCTGGCGACTTAACAGACCACTATCATGGGCAACCTGGGCTGACCAAAAGATGTTTCCAAAATGCCATGCCACGCCGCTCATCCTGGATTTATCAATCACGGTTAACTGATAATCATCCGGCCGCATCAACATCAGGCTCAGTTCAGCGACTTCGGCACTTTCAAAGCGAGCCTGGTTAAATTCGTTATATTGCTCGGCGAGGGTGAGCACCACCTCGGCCCTCGCAATTTCGTTGGCTTGCCTGATTTCCCAGGCAACCAGCATAAGTCCCGCAACAATGCTCAGTACGCCGATGATTTCAGCCAGGGTCCGCCAAATTTTGGTTTTCATGGAATCTCAGTGAATGGTCTGGTTCGTTAGCCCACTATAAATTCAATTCGGAAGATTCGCTCGCGGCGCCTGGCTGACACCCGGTCAACGGCGCTTTATGCTGTGGCCGAAACCTGAGAGAGGAAGATTCGATTCATGATCCTTCGCCGCGTTATTGCGCATGTTCGCCGGCAGGAATGGACCGCGATTGCGATTGATTTCGTAATTGTCGTGATTGGGGTGGTGGTTGGCATCCAGGTTTCGAACTGGAACGAGGAGTTCGAGACGCGGAAGAAGGCTGAAATCTACACGGCGCGGCTGACGAGCGACCTGGCGAACGAGGCCTTTGGCTACCAGGCGCTTATCGAGTACCTTGGCGATGTGCTGGACAACGCCGAACGGGCGATTGATTCGCTCACAGGCGATGCGGTTTTATCGGACGAGCAGTTTCTGATCAGCGCGTACCGCGCCAGCATGTATGCCTTTGCCGAGCGGCAGCGGGCGACGTTTGACGAACTGATTTCCACCGGCGAAATCGGGCTGATCGCCGACCTGAAGCTGCGGCAAACCGCGATCTTCATTTACAACACGCCGACCTTCGCATTGATTACCGAGTCCGGCCGCGACTCGGAATTCAGGGAGATTTTTCGCAAGACAGTTCCCGCGAAAATTCAGCGCGCCCTGCTCAAAAATTGCGGTGACCGTTCAAGTATCCCCGGCGATTACGAGTCACTTACCAACCAGCTGGACTACGAGTGCGCGCTGGATTTGCCCGCGGCTGTGATCAGTGAAGCTGCCCAGACGCTGCGTTCTGACCCTGCGTTTTTACCCGCCCTGCAGATCAAGTTCGCCGACACGGAGACGGCGCTGTACCTGCTGCAGGAGACCCCCGGCGAGATGTACGACAACCTTCGCGAGATCGGCGGTTTAGGAAGACGGGTAGACTAGGGCCTGAGTATTGGAGCGATACCACAGATGATGCCGGCATAGGTCTGCTCACCCGGTTCACCCCCGAACAGCTTCTACTCTGACCCCAATTATTCGTGAGCTAGTTTTGCAGGGACTGGCGGTAATCCGAAATCCTTTCGATCATCTTGAGTATGTTTGATTCGAAGGGGATATTGCTCATCAGGAGCATCTTGTTGTACTCGGCATTCGTGATGGTTCTGAACTCGTCGCTGGTCAGGCGCTCCAGCGCGAACTCAAGGCCCATGTTTTCGATCGCTGCCATGTTCATGTCGTCGCGCAGCTCCGCCGGAATCACGCCGTGAATGAACTTCACGTAGCCGGAATTGCGGCCCTCGAGCCGCGTGAGTTCGTTATCGATGGCGAGGTAGTAGTTGGTAATCGCCGCACGAATCTCGGTGTCGCGGATCAGGCGCAGGTTTCCCGTTGACTGGAGATCCCGAAACGTCGCGTCAGACAGAAAGTCCAGGCGCTCGGAGCCGCCGAGAACCCCGCCAAGCGACACGTTGCTCAGAAACTCCAGCGGCTCTTCCGGGACCGGCAGCTGCCCGCGCACATAGGGCGCTATCGATTCCAGCGCCAGCTTTTTACGTTCCAGTCCCGGCAGGTAGGTTTCACGAATGTAGGCCAGGTCGCTGCCGAACTCCCGCTCGAGGCGCTCCAGGTATGAAATCTCCAGCTGACGTTCCTGCCGCTCAGTCCAGGCGTCGTTCAGCGCGAGCGCAATCAGCACACCGAGCACGATGACCAGGGTCTCGGCAAACAGCCAGCGAAAGTTTGGCGCCGTCAGAATCCGCTGTCCTGGTCTCGACATTTCAGTACCCCAACCGCTGGGCAATCAAGTAACCGGTCAGCATAGCTCGGAAGCCCGCGACCGATGAAGACGGCTGCAATCAAAAATCACCTCAGGCATCAGGGTTCTGAAGGCAGGCAAACATGGCCTCAGTGACGATTGCCTGCCCCAGGATCAGGCGTCTGCCGAAGGCGTCCAGTTCGTTCCAGGATACGGGGGAGAGAAACGTCACATTCGCGGGGTCCAGGAACTCCGGGTCGCCGGCCGTATCAGCGAGCTTTTCTGACTTCGAAAGAGCGCATTCGCTTTGCTCCTGGGTCAATGAGTCGTTCAGGGGGTCAATGTATAGCGTCTTGATTTCCCCTGGCGTCAGCGGGCCGGTCGCATCAAAGTTCAGCTCCGGCTGCAGCACCGGCTGGTTATCCGTTACCAGGAAGATGAACTCGCGCACGCTTTCTGCAGCGTCTGAGATTTCGTTTTCATAAAAACTGACGGCTATGCTCTCCAGCGGCTGTGGCGAGAACTCTACCGCCTGCTCCGCGATTGCGGTGGCGGTGTTCTCCAGGTCTGCCTGCGGCTGACCGTAAAGCGGCGAGTTTTGAATGGTGATGACGAGGACGTTACCGCCCAACAGCCAGGCGGTTGTATCGCCGGCGCCGCCCCGGGTAATCGACTCCGCCAGCGGTTCCAGCTCATCCGGCCGGAAATCGCAGGCACTGATCAGGACCGCCGCGATCAGCGCGGTGGTGATGGACATGAGCCGCCTGATCAGCACGCGGGCTCAGAGCCAACGCTTGAGGCGAAACACCAGGCCCAGCATGATGCTCAAACCCACGCACATGGCCACCACGATCCAGAAGGCGATATTGCTGTCCACGCCGGGCATGCCGCCCACGTTGATTCCCATCAGCCCGGTAAAAAAACCCAGGGGCAGGAATATCGTCGCCACCACCGTGAAGACGTAGGACCGGGTGTTGAGCTGCTCCGAGACCCGCGACAGCAACTCTTCCTGGGCCAGCGCGGCGCGGTCCCGGACCTCGTCGATGTCCTCGATATAGCGGATCAGGCGGTCGTTGGCCTCGCGCAACTCCAGGCGGTTCATCTCGTTCAGCCAGTCCAGCCGCTCCGCCGCCAGGCGGTTCATGGCCTCGCGCTGTGGCGCCAGGTAGCGACGGATCGCGATGCTCTGCCGGCGCAGTTGAGAGAGCTTCAGGCGGATGCCTTCGGACTCACCCTCCAGGACGCGCCCTTCCAGCTCCAGGACCCGGTCGTCAAAATCCTCGATGGTCTCGTTCATGCGGGTGACAATGCGTTCAATCCAGGTCACCAGCAGGTCGGCAGCATTCACGGGGCCCCGGCCGTTCTCAAGCGCGGCCAGCAGGTCCTCGGTGGACAGCAGGCGCCGGCGCCGGGTGCTGATCACCTTCTCGCCGTTGGTCCAGATACGCACGGAAACCATGTCCTCCGGGTTGTTGCCCTCGGTGAGGTTGAGGCCGCGCAGGGACAGCAGCAGGTTCTGACCCCGCGTGATGGTGCGGGGTCGGGTTTCATCGGACATCAGGGCAGTGGCCGCGATCTCGTTCAGCCCGCTCTCTTCGCGAAGCCAGGTCTGCACCGCCGGGTCTTCGAAGTTGAAGTGCAGCCACAGGCAGCCCTGCTCCGGTGACCAGTCCTTTATCTTGTCCCAGGCAATCGTCGTGGCGCCGCCCTGGCCGTCGAGCACCAGTGCGTGTGCCAGTCCTGCCGGCGCAGTTGATTCAGACATATCCGACCTCTCTCCCGGTGTGTCGTTTCATCCTCAAGGCTGACAAATTGGCCGACGAGGGAATCATAGTGCCATCTTGCGGCGTACGGTGCAGGTCAATGGCCCGGTGCGGCTGCTGACGACCCGGGGCAGCAGTAAATTTTTCTGTGCTAAAGTTCTGCCCCGTTCCAATCACCGAACCCGACGGAGACTGATAATGGCTGATTCCATTGCGACTGTTAAGGCGCTCTACGACGCTTTTGCCCTGGGCGATGTGCCCGCAGCACTGGGCCTCTTTGACCCGGAAATGCACTGGATGGAGGCCGAGTCCGGCCCGCTGGCGGTCAATAATCCCTACCTGGGCCCGCAGGCGGTGGCGGAGGGAGTCTTCATGCCCCTGGTAGGCGATTTCGACAACTTCACCGTTACCGTCGAACAGCTGTCCGGTGATTCTGAAACCGTGACCGCCCAGGGCCGTTACCGGGGTGTGGTGAAAGCGACGGGCGCAGAACTGGATGCCCAGTTTGCCCATATCTGGACGCTTCGCAACGGCAAGCTCGCCCGCTTTCAGCAGTACACGGATACCCACCAGTGGCGGGAAATCTACGGCGACTGAATTGACCGTCGCCGTGTTCCGTCGGCAATGACATCCACGTTCCCGCTGCGCAGGGCAGCCAAAAAGCCTTCCTGAAGCGCTTCCGGTGAATCCAGGGCCTGAGCGACAGCAGCACAAGCGGCCAGGGAAAATAAAGCCAGCAGACTGATGTTTTCATCTCAAAGCGTCCTTGTTTCCTGGTCAGGGGCTTGCTGGACCAGCCGGACAAATTATACTTAGCTGCTCAAGCCGGTAATCAGCGGGACTTCATTGGTGAGTAAAACCCTCCAGGAACGACTTCGCGAGGCCATGGAGCGCCAGCAGCGTGGCGACATCGCGGACGCCCAAAAGCTCTACTCGGAAATCCTGGTGGACGCCCCGGAAGATCCGGACGCGCTGCACCTCTCAGGCCTCGCCTCCCTGCAGCTGGGCGACATTGATAATGCCGTACTGCTCATCCAGAAAGCCGTTGACCATGTTCCGGACCACCCGGTGCTGCGCAACAACCTGGGCCTGGCCATGCACAAGGCCGGCACGCTGGTGGCCGCTGCCGGCCAGCTGCAGAAAGCCCTGGAGTTGCAGGAAGGCTACGCCGGCGCCCACATGAACCTGGCCGCGGTGTACGCGGACCTGGGTGACCGGGAGGGGGCGCTGGAGCACGGGCTGGAGGCCGTGGAGCTGGAGCCGGAGCGGGCTGAAGCCTGGTTTAACCTGGGCCTGTACCTCCTCGACCGTGTCGAGCTGCCGCAGGCCATCGAGGCGTTTCAGCCGCGCGCTGCAGATCCAGCCGCGCTATGCCGACGCCGCCTCCAGCCTGCTCTACACGCTGAACCTGGCGCCCCACCAGGATCCGGAACAGGTCGCCGCAGAGCACCGTCGCATCAGCGCCGCGGTCTACGGCCAGCCGCCGGCACGACCGCCGCTGAATCCGCAGGGCAAGTTGCGTATTGCCTACCTGTCCGCGGACTTCCGCCGCCACGCGGTCAATCACTTCTTCGAGCCGCTGTTGACCCACCACGACCGCGACCGGTTTCACATCAGCTGTTACAGCGACACGGTGCAGCAGGATGATGTCACCGCGCGCCTGCAGGGACTGGCAGACCACTGGCTGGACTGCCGGGGCCTGGACGATGCGGCGCTGGCGAGACGAATCCGCGAGGACCACATCGACGTGCTGATCGACTTGGCCGGCCACACGAAAGGCAACCGGCTGGGCGTAATGGCGCAACGTCCCGCCGCCTTGCAGCTGGGCTGGCTGGGTTACCCGGCGCACCCGGGGCTGGAGGCGATCGATGCGCAGCTGGTCAGCGAATACACTGCCGACGACACTCGCAGGGCACCGATGCCGGTCGCGGACTGCTTCCACTGCCCGGCGTGTTTGCCTGCTTCCAGCCCCCGGAAAATGCGCCGGCCGCCGGTGCCGCCACCGGCCATTGAGCGGGGCTTTGTCACCTTCGGCTCGCTGCACCGGCTGGAAAAAATCAACGAGGACGTGGTGGCGTGCTGGGCGCGCCTGCTGAACGAGTTACCGGACAGCAAACTGCTGATTGTCCGCGACCAGCTGGACCCCTGGCAGCGGCGCCGGCTGCTGGGACAGTTCGGTGCGCATGGAATCGGCGATGACCGGCTGGAACTGATGCCCGGCCACGAGAGCGGCGGCAGCTTCCAGGAGTTCTGGGCGGAGATTGATATCTATCTCGACTGCTTTCCCTGGTCCGGGCACACCATGGCCTGCCATGCACTGTGGGCCGGCGTGCCGGTGGTCACCCTGCAGGGTCAAAGCCATGCCTCGCGGATGGTGGCGAGCAAGCTGGTGGCCCTGGGCCGGAAATCCTGGATAGCCGATGGGGAAGCCGCCTACCGGGCCATTGCCGCCGGGCTGGCGCAGGACGTGGACGCGCTGGCGAAGATCCGGGAAACAGCTGCGGGCGCAGATGGCGGAATCGCCCGTCATGGACGGGGAGCGCTTTGCGAGGAATTTTGAAGCGACGATCAGCGACTGCCTGGAGGGTCTTGAGCCCGGCCAGGCTCACAGCCCCTGACCCAAAAAAGGCGCGGCGGGCAGCACACTACCCGCCGCGGATCATCCCTAGTGCTTGCAGTCGTGCCGCGCTGAACGCTCGGCGGCCCACTCGATCGTGCTCGGGTGAATGGTGTCGCCGCCTTCCAGCTCCCAGAAAAATGGCTGCCGGTCGACCTGCTCCGGCCAGACCTGGTTCATGGTGGCCGCCTCGAACAGTTCGCCGTTGATCATGGTGGCGTGCACGTATTCACTGCGCCGCAGGTCCTCCAGCGGATTGCCGTCGATGACCACCAGGTCAGCAAGCTTGCCCGCCTCGATGGAACCGATATCCTCCAGCATGCCGAAGGTCCAGGCGCCGTTATAGGTCGCCGAGCGCAGCGCTTCCCAGGGCGTGAACCCGCCCTGCTCCAGCATCCACATCTCCCAGTGCAACGCCAGGCCCTCCCGCTGCCCGTGGGCGCCGGTGTTCACCTTCACGCCCAGGTCGTTCAGGGCCTTGGCGGAAGAGGCCACGTGGATGTGGTTGTAATGGGAGTCCGGCGCGGTCTGCCGGCGGATCGCCCGCGGCTCAACGCGGGATTTCGGCGTATAACGAAGCAGCCTTTCATTGTTCCAGACCTCGGTGCGGTCATACCAGTAGCGCTCGCCTTCGAGACCGCCGAAGGCAACACCCAGCGTGGGCGTGTAGGCGGTTTCCGTCTGGGACCACAGCTGCAGCGACGTCATCATAGATGTGCTTGATGGTCATGGAGTGCTCGATGGTGGTGTGCCCGTCGACAATTTCATTCATGTTGTGCTGAAACTTCATGCCGCCCTCGGGCACCACCATCACGCCCAGCTCGTGCCCGGCCGCGAGCAGCATCTGGCGTGAATCACGCCGCGGCAGCTGGTAGCTCTTTACCGATACCGCGCCCACGTCCTTCATGCGCTGGATATGAAACAGCGCCTCGTCCTCGTCGCCCACCCTGGTATTGGCCTGGTTGCTGCGCGCGCCGTACAGGATCGTGCCGGTGGAGAAGATTCGCGGTGCGACAATCTTGCCGGCCTTCTGCATCTCGCTGGCGGCGAAGATATCGGTGGTGCTGTTGCTCGGGTCGTGAATCGTGGTCACCCCGAAGGCCAGGTTGGAGTACTGCATCCAGTTCTGCTGGGGTATCAGCCCGTCGCGCGCCATGCCGCCGTGCGCATGGGCGTCGAAGAACCCGGGCAGGATGGTCTTGCCGCTGGCATCAACCACCTCCGCAGCGGCGGGGACTGCCGTGCTGTCACGCGGGCCGACGGCCAGGATCCGGTTGCCCTTTACCACCACGACGCCATCCTCGATGACTTCCTGCAGTGCCGCCCCAGGCATCGCGCATGGTCACGACACGCGCCACCGACAAACGCCATGGTGGCTTCGCCGTTATCCCGGGTGACCTCGAAACCGATATCAATGCCCACGTCCTCCGGGCGGGGCCCGTCCGGGTTAGCCGGAGAAGCGCAAACGCCTCGTCGAGGCGGCTGTCGTAAAGCACCGGTCCGCGGCTCCAGGTCACCGTGTCCGAAGTCCGCCAGGCCAGAAAATCACCGGCGCGGGCCGAGAGCTGGCGCACCGGCAGCGCGCTGGTCGAGGCGGAAAGTTGCGTTACCTTGCCCGTTTCCACCAGCGGCACCGCGTACACGTTGTGCTCCTCGATAAACGCCAGCCAGCGTCCGTCCGGCGAGGGCGCCATGGCGACCATTTTCTTGCCCTCAACATGGGTCCGGACATCCAGGCCCAGGCGGTCCATGCTTTTAAGCTGCAGACCGCTGCCGCCACCGTCCACGTACCAGATACGCTCACCATCGGCGCTGAAGCGCGGCGTACGGCCTTCCTCGGAGATCTGCCGGAAATCCTTTCCGTCTTCCGAGACCAGGTAAATGCCCGGGTTCAACGACCAGAGAGGCGAGAGAAGATAACCGCCACCGATGCGGCGGAATACGATCTCTTCGCCGTCCGGCGAAAAGGCCGGCTCAACGTAGTTGCCCTTCTCGCTGGTCACCGCCCGGCTGCGGCCGTTGCGCAGTGTCGCCACGCGCACCTGTCCCTGCTCGCTGTCTGACCAGGTGACGTAAACCACCTGCTTGCCATCCGCGGAAAAGCTCGGCCAGCTTTCGAACACGCCTTCGCTGTCAGTCAGGCGCCGCGCCACGCCATTGGGCAGGTCACGCTTCCAGAGCACGCCCAGGGCGGCAAACACCACCGTGTTGCCATCCGGCGAGACCACCGGCCAGCGCGGCATGCGCACCCGGAAGCGGTCCGCGGCCACATCCACCGGGTTGCGCAATACCTTTTGCACCTTGCGGGTGGTGGTGACCCGCAGGGGAATGGGGCTCACCTCGCGGGTGCCCACGTCAATGCGGTGCAACTTTCCGCCGGACCAGAAAACAATGGCGGAAGCATCCGGCAGCCAGCTGAAAGCCGGCGCGTTACCTTCCGTGCCCGAGGTTTCCTGCAGGTCCCGTTCAAAGTCATCAAAGATTGGCGTTTCCAGCCCGGACCGCAGGTCCTTCAGGTACAGGGCGGATTTGAGATCAACCAGGCGCTTGACGAAGGCCAGGTAGCGGCCGTCCGGGGACGGCACCGGCCGCACGGCGCCGCCGGGGCCGGAGACAAAGGTATCAATCTCCCCGTCCTGGCGGTCGTACCGCTGGATGACAAAGATCTGGCCGGTCGCATCCTTGCCGTATTCCCAGACGCGACCCGGCGTGGTGTCCTGGGAGAAGTAAACGTAGCGTCCGTCGTGGGAAAAGGCGGGGTCCGCCTGGTTCTTCTGGTCCTCGTCGCCGAAAGGCCGCTCGGTCAGCTGCAGGCCCTCGCCTTCGCCTGCGGCAAGGAACATCCAGATTTCACCGCCGGCAATACTGCGGCTGCCCATGAAGGACTTTTTGGCGGCCAGGTAGCGGCCGTCCGGACTCCAGGCCGGGTTATGCACCAGGTCATAGCGCTCCTGGCTCACCTGGCGCGGCTCACTGCCATCGGCGTTCATGACCCACAGATTGTCAGCGCCGCCCCGGTCGGAAATAAACGCGATTTTTGATCCATCCGGGCTGAAGCTGGGCTGGAAGTTCCAGGCAATATCGCTGGTCAGCGCCGTGGCGTCGCCACCCTCGATCGGCAGCGAGTAGAGGTCTCCGAGCATGTCGAAGACGATCGTTCTGCCATCCGGGGACACGGTCACGTTGGACCAGGTGGTCTCCTGCGTATCGATATCGATGGTTTGCCAGTCGCCGGACGGCGCGTTGACGTCCCAGCCGGCTTTGTCTGCCTGGGCAACAGCCGGCGGGGCAAACAGGGTGAAAAGCAGACCGGCAATACACCAGTACATCCGCACAGTTTTTGACACGGCAATCTCCAAAGATCGATAGCGGTAACGACAGGGGCGGATACTATAGCCGAGGTTTGACGTCGATGGCTGCGGGCGCATAAGCGGTGCCTGCAGCGGCAGACGCTGAAAAGAAAAACGGCCGGTCCGCGGAAGCCGACCGGCCGTTCTTCGCCCTGGGAGGAGGTCCTAGTGGGTTTGCGTGGCCGCGTCCCCGGCTGCTTGTGCAGACTTCTTGCGCCCGAAAAGTTTGCCCACCCGCCCGCGGACACGGGCGGTCAGCCTGGTGACATCCACGCCGATTCCGTACAGCGCCGGCACCAGCAGCAAGGTGACGAAGAAGGCGATAAAGACACCGAAGCACAGGGAAATGACGATCGGAATCAGGAATTTCGCCTGGATCGACCGCTCGAACATCATCGGCAGCAGACCGACGATGGTCGTCACGGTGGTCAGCATAATCGGCCGGAAGCGCGCCACGCCGGCGTTGATTACCGCTTCCATCGCCTGCTCACCTTTCGCGCGCAGCCGGTTCGTGTAGTCGATCAGCACCAGGTTGTCGTTAACCACCACACCGACCGCCGCGGCGATACCGAAGTAGCTGAACATATTGATGCTCATGCCCAGGGCCGCGTGGCCGAGAATGGCGCCGGCAAAGGCAAACGGCATGGCGACCATGATCAGCAGCGGCTGGAAGTAGCTGCGGAAAGCCACCGCGAGCAGTGCAAACATGCCGAACAGGGCCATCACGTACAGGTTCCGCAGCTCGCGCATGAAGCGCGCTTCACCCTCGGCCTGGCCGACCGAACCGCGCTCGATGCCCGGGTAGCGCTTCTCCCACGCAGGGAAGAAGTTCTCATCCAGGTCTTCCATGATGTCGCCGCGCACGTCGTCTTTCAGATCGGCGGAAACGCGGGCCGCACGGCTGCCGTTCCAGCGCTGAATGCGCTTGATGCCCGGGGCGTACTCAAGCTCGGCAACCGACAGCAGCGGCACCTCGCGACCATCACTGGTCCGCACACGGAAGTGCTTGAGGCTCTCAATGGAACGTCGCGACTCGATCGGGTAATGAACCATGACCCGCACGTCCTGGCCGTTGCGCGGCAGGCGCTGCACTTCCTCGCCGTAGTAAGCCTGGCGCACCTGGCGCGTCACGTCGGCCAGGGTCAGCCCCAGTTTCTGGGCGCCGGGCTTGAGGATGATGCGGATCTCTTCCGAGGCGCTCTCCAGGTCGTTGCGGACATCGTAGAGTGACTCGTAGCTGCGCAGCTGCGTTTCAACCTCGCCCACGGCCGCGCGAAGCACTTCCAGGTCCGGGTGGCGGATGGACAGCTCAAAGCCCGGGTCGCCGCCGTTCTGCGTGTAGTTCACGGAAACTTCTTTCGCGTCGGGCACGTCACCCATCAGCTCACGCAGGCGAATCGACGCCTCCTTGGCGCTCATGTCCCGCACCTCGGGTGGCGCCAGCTTGACGATAGCCAGTACCGAGTCACGCCGGGAGCGCGTGTACCAGTTCTCGATGAGCTGCTTCTCGCCCTGGGTGCGTTCCTCCACCTCGGCAACAAGGCGCTTTTCCGCATCCTGCAACTGGGCCAGGATCTCCAGCGCGCGGCTGTAGGGCGCCCCTTCCGGCAACACGACGTTGACCACGATTTCGTCCGACTCGATTTCCGGCATGAAGGCCGTCTTGACCCAGCCGGTCGACATCAGGCCGAAGCTCACCACCAGCAATGCAACAAAGAAGCTGGTGGTCAGGTAACGGCGGCGGACGGCGAATTCGCCGATGCCGCGGTAGTACTTGTGGGCAAAATTGATGATGCCGTCAGATACCGCTTTCTGGTAATGCCCCATGCGCCCGAGCTTCGCATCATCCCGCGGCTGCATCTTGCGCAAGTGGGACGGAAGAATGAACAGCGACTCGACCAGGGAAAAGCCCAGGGCCAGGATCACGACCCAGGTGATATGGCGCGTGAATTCACTGGTGGATCCGGACAGGAACAACCAGGGCAGGAAGGCGATGATGGTCGTCAGCACGGCAAAGATGACGGGCTTGGCCACCAGCTGTGCGCCGGCGACCGCCGCGTTTGGCCCGCCGCCGATGCGGTGTGATTCCGAATGAATGCCTTCACCGACAACGATCGCGTCATCCACCACGATGCCCAGCACCAGCAAAAAGGCAAAGGTGGAAATCATGTTGAGGGATACGCCCACGGTCGGCAGGAACACGAAGGCGCCCGCATAAGCCGTGGCAATGCCGGCGGCAACCCAGATCGCCACCTTCGGCCGCAGGGTCAGCATCAGCACCGCGAACACCAGCAGCAGCCCCAGGCCCGCGGAATTGCCGATTGTCGACATGCGGCCCTTGAAGTCTTCCGCCTGGTCGGTCCACAGGGTCAGTTCCGCGCCCGGCGGCAGGCTCTCCTTGCGTTTTGCGATCCATTCGCGAATCGATTCTGATGCAGTGACGATGTCCATGGTCTCCGTGGTCATCACCTGCAGAAGCACCGCCGGCTCACCGTTGAGCGTGGCGAGGATCGGATTGTCTTCAAAACCATCGACGACTCTGGCCACATCACCGACGCGGATCGTGCCACCGTCGCCGCTCTGGCGAATCACGATGTCGGCAAAATCGGCTTCCGTATCCGCCTGGCTGCGAACCTTGAGCTGGTAGGTGCCCACTTCCGTGCGCACCGAGCCGGATGACTGGTTGATGGAGCTGTTGCGGATCGCGGCAGCCACTTCATTGAAGCTCATGCCGTAGCGGCGCAGCTGCTCCTCGCTGACCTGGATGGACACCTCTTCGCGGCGAACGCCAAACAGCTCCACGATGGAAATAGCCGGCAGAACCGCCGCCTCGCGGCGCAATTGCTCGGCGAGGCGCTTGAGCTCGTGCTCGCTCAAATCGCCGCTGATGGCCACGCGGATGAATTCATTCCGGTTCACCCACTGGCGAACCTGCGGCGGCTCGATATCGCGGGGAAAGGACGAAATGGAATCGACCCGGATCTTCACGTCGTTCATGAACTGGGTGAAGTCGGCGTTCTGGTTGGCCAGGATGTAGACCCCGCCGTACGCCTCCGCAGAAGTGGAGCGAACCCACTCGATATTGTCCAGGTCGCTGACCGCCTCTTCGATGCGGGCGACGATCTGTTCCTCGACTTCCTGTGGCGCAGCGCCCGGCCAGGTCACTTCGATCTCGAGCCCGGGGAAGCGGACATGGGGGTCCATTTCCCGCTCCATCGAGGTGAAGCCGAAGAAACCGGCGACAATGATGCCGATCATCAGCAGGTTGGCGGCAACCGGGTTACGAACCCACCATTCAATCAGGCCATTCATGGCTTATCTCCCTCTGGTGGTCGCTTCAGCCCTGGGCCTTGCGATGAATCGGCTCAACTTCCATTCCCTCGACTGCGTTCGGCAGCGTGGAGGTCACGACCTGCTCACCGGCGGTGACACCGCTGGCTACGAGCACGCGATCAGCTGGAGGTTGAAATTACGTTGACATTGCGTATCTCCAGACGGTTGTCCGCGTTGATGACGTACACCAGGTTCTCGTTACGCAGGGCCAGGCGGGGCATGACGATCGCGTCCTGCGACTCCACGCCGCTGAGTTCCGCATTGACGAACAGGCCCACGGCCATGGGCATGCCGTCGGCGGCACCCTCACCGTAGGGGTCGCGCACCTCGGCAGTCACGTAAATCAGACGGGTTTCCTCATCCACTGCGGCGTTCACGCGCATGATGCGGCCTTCCCAGGCATATTCGCGGTTACCCAGGCGGGAGGTAAGCCGGACCAACGGTGCGGCCTCGTAGCTGGGCGCCATGTAGCCAATCGGCAGGTTGAGTTCGACCAGCTGCAGATCCGTCAGGGGCAGGCGTACCTCGACAGAGTCGCTGCTGAACACCGTGCCCAGGGGCGTGCCGGCATTGACGAACTGGCCAATACCCACGGTGCGCTCACGAACGTGGCCGTCAAAAGGCAGTCGAATCTCCGTGCGCTCGAGGTCCAGGCGCGCCTGGCGCAGATCCGCTTTCGCAGACGCCAGCATGGCTTCGGCCTGCGCGACCTGCGTGAGGTTCAATGAGAAGTCAGTCGGCTGCTCGCCTTCGCGGCGCTTACCCTGCCACTCTTTCTCCTTGATATCCCGGGTCGCCAGCTGCCGCTCCAACTCGGTCTGGGCCTGGGCCACCATGGCCTGGGCGCGGACCAGGGCGAGCTGGTAATCCGTGTCGTCAATTTTCAGCAGCATCTCACCGGCCTTGAACTCGGCCCCGGAGCTGAAGCTGTCAGACAGGGCCACGATGCGGCCGGAGACCTGGGGAATCACGTCAATCTGGGTTTTCGGGCGGACCTCTCCCTGGGTGACAACCTGGACCTGTACAGATTCAGCGCGCGCCTCGTCAACATAGAGGGAAATCAGTCGTGTTTCGTCCTCTTTCTTCTCCGGTTCCGGGCGCGCGGCCGCCAGGCCTTTGACGATCAGGATTCCGGCGAGTAGTACCACGACCGGTGCAGAAACTTTCAGCAGCTTTTTCACAACAGACCTCATCTCGTTTATCAATCGGGTTTATGTGCCCGCTTTTTTCAGCGCGACCGAAGTCATTCGCGCTGCCTTTGGCAGCACAGGTATCCGCAACCCTGTGATTTGTCCCGTGTCTTTTTTGTCTTTGCGGTCCGCTTCTGGTTGCGGACCGACATCGGGCAGGTTCATGAAACCACAGTCACCGAATCAAGACATGGGCCGGAAGTCAGGGAATGGTCAGGCTGCGATAAACCAATACTGCGGCCTGCCAATGAAGCTTTTTGACGCCCTGTTTCCTGCTTCCTGCCCTTTTTGACGCAAGCAGAACAGGAAAGGTTACATTTGCATTGCAATGGAAACTTATTCGGTGACCCCCGGCGCGCAATCGCTTACAGTCGGGGTACTGCAACCGGAGGCCGCTATGGAGGCCGGACGCGACAACAGCTCACCAGCAGGCGCCATCCTCATGGCCGGCCTGCTGTTGTTGTTGACGGTTGTTGCCCATGGCGCGGAACCCGCCCCCGCTGCGCAACCCCAGAATGACGTTCCCTTCCCGGAATCGGCCCCCGCGGAACAGGCGCCGACCACCAACCCCGAAGAAGCCACCGAGGACGCCCTGCGTCGCGTGCAGGAACCGTTCGAGGAGCAGCCGCCGGATAAGGCCGGGGAGGAACCGGCCAGGACGCGATCTTTGCGACGCCGACTACTCGGAGCCGCACTGGCAGGAGGACACGCGGGAGTTCTTCCGCAACATCAGCTGTCACAGTTTCCGCTGGTTTGACGGGCTCTTTGGCAAGGACATTGACTACCCGGAGGAGGCTGTCAGCGGCCTGGCAACCGTGGGAGGCTCCTGGGACCAGTACGAGGGCTTTGACAGCCGGCTTCGCTTCCGCGTGCGCGCGCCGCTGCCAAACCTGAATCATCGCTGGGCCCTGATTATCGACCGGGGCGACGATAACGCCTATATCTCCGACACGGAAACTCAGAACCTGACCTTCTACAACCCGGGACTGATCAACCGTAACGATGACGATTCGCTGCTGGTGGGACTGGGTGGCCGGCCCCGGGACGAGGCGGGACGCAAGGGCTGGGACTGGTCCGCAGGCGTCAAACTGCGTACCTCGCCGGTGCCCTACGTCCGGGCCCGGTGGTATTACTTCAAGGACTTCAGTGACGCGACCGACCTGCGCTTTCGCCAGACCTTTTTCTGGCGCAGTGATGACGGCTTTGGCGTCACTGCCAGGGGTGATATGACCCACGCGTTGAACCCGCAAGACGTGCTGCGACTGGAGGGCGTCGTCACCCTCTCCGAGGAGTCCCTGGGTACGGAATGGTATTTCGGGCAGACCTGGTATCACCTGATGCGGGACCGCAAGGCCTTTTCCCTGCTGGCATTCGCCACCGGCGAAACGGACGGACCCGTCCCCATGCGGAATGCGGGATTCAACTTCATCTGGCGACAGAACCTCACACGGGACTGGATCTGGCTTTCGTATGGACCCTCCATCACCTGGCCGCGCTTTGAACCGCAGGACGAACGCGAACTGACCCTGGGCTTCGGCGTCTGGGTCGAGATGGAATTCGGCAACTGGCACTACTGACACCCGCCGGTCCTGTCCCGCTAACGTCCGCTTGTATTTTTTCTATAACTCTATAGAATTCGCGCCTGCGACTGATTCCTGGCGTGTTTATGCAGAACCCGGACTCTCCCAAGTACCAGCAGCAGAAACTCAGCGCGATTCGCGCTGCGGCCGCAGTATTCGCGCGCAAGGGTTTTCACGGCGCCAGCACGACGGACATCGCCGCGGAAATGGGCATTAAGCAGGGCAGTCTTTATTACTACTTCCAATCGAAGGAGGACGCGCTGGCGGAGGTCTGCCTGTATGGCATTCGCGACTACGTGCAACGGATGGAGGAGATCGCGGCCAGCGATACTCCCTTTCAGCAACGTTTGCTGGCTACCGTCACGTCACATCTCTCGAGCTACCGCGAAAAGAACGAGGCCCTGAAAGTTCACAATGACGAGCGGCTGTACCTGTCAGAGATCCGTCGCAAAAAGCTCAAACAACTCGGCAGCCGCTACCGTGAACTGCTGGAAGGAATTTTCGTCGAGGCCGTTGCCCGGGGCACGCTGCGGCCGGAACTGGACTGCCATTTCGCAGCCCAGTCCGTGATTGGGATCTGTAATGCCTGGGGCGAACTGATTGTTCGCGACCCGGAGCTGGACCTTTTCGAAACCATCGACAAGGTCACTGACCTGCTGCTGAACGGCTTCATGCCTGCCGCACAACAAGACTGAACCGGCTCACGCCACTCCAACTGACAAGCAAGGAAAACTGAACAATGGGCGCTTTCAAAGAACCACACGGCGGCGAGCTGAATGAACTCTACCTCGCAGCGGAAGCCGCCGGGGCGGAAAAGCTCAAGGCCAAGGATTATGCCTCCTGGAACCTGACCCAGCGGCAGATCTGTGATCTTGACCTGCTGCTCAACGGCGCCTTTTCTCCACTCACGGGCTTCCTCGGCAAAGCAGACTATGAGTCGGTCTGCGACACGATGCGCCTGGTCAACGGCGTCCTGTGGCCCATCCCCGTGACGCTGGACGTCAGTGAATCCTTCGCGGAAAGCATCGCGGCCGGACAGACCATCGCGCTGCGTGACCAGGAAGGCGTGCTGATTGCGACGCTGGAGGTGACTGACCTGTGGCAGCCGGACAAGATGGCAGAGGCCGAGAAGGTGTTCGGCACCACGGACAACACGCACCCGGGGGTGAACTATCTCTTCAACCACGCCGGACCGGTCTACCTTGGGGGCACACTGCGCGGTGTCGAGGCGCCCACCTACTACGACTTCAAGGCCCTGCGGGAAACGCCTGCGGAGGTTCGCGCCCGTTTCGCCAAACTCGGCTGGCGCAAGGTGGTGGCTTTCCAGACCCGCAATCCGCTCCACCGGGCGCACCAGGAGCTGACCTTCCGGGCTGCCCGCGAAGTGGAAGCGAACCTCCTGATCCACCCGGTGGTTGGTATGACCAAGCCCGGGGACATCGACCATTTCACCCGCGTGCGCTGCTACGAGCACGTGCTGGAACAGTATCCGGAAAAGACCACCACCCTGAGCCTGTTGAACCTTGCCATGCGCATGGCCGGTCCGCGTGAGGCCCTGTGGCACGCGATTATCCGCAAGAACTACGGCTGCACCCACTTCATCGTCGGGCGCGATCACGCCGGACCGGGCAATGACCGCGACGGCAACCCCTTCTATGGCCCCTACGACGCGCAGGAACTGTTCAGCCGAGCACGAGGAAGAGCTCGGGATTTCCATGGTTCCCTTCAAGATGATGGTCTACGTGGAAAACCGCGCCGAATACCTGCCCGCCGACGAGACCCGGGACGACGACCGGGTCCTGGACCTGTCCGGCACCGAGTTTCGACGCCGCCTTCGCGAAGGCCTCGAGATTCCCGCGTGGTTTTCCTATCCGAAGGTCGTTGAGGAACTGCGCCGCGCGCATCCGCCAAAGCCCCAGCAGGGCTTTACCATTTTCTTCACCGGCCTGTCCGGCTCGGGCAAGTCAACCATCGCCAACGCCCTGATGGTCAAGTTGCTTGAAGACGGCCGGCGCCCCGTGACCCTGCTGGACGGGGACGTGGTCCGCAAAAACCTGTCCAGCGAGCTGAACTTTTCCCGCGAACACCGCGACCTCAATATCCAGCGCATCGGCTTCGTGGCGAGTGAGATCACGAAAAACCATGGCATCGCCATCTGCGCACCGATCGCTCCTTATGCGAAAACCCGGCGCGAGGTCCGCGAGATGATCGAACCGGTCGGCGGATTCTTCGAGGTTCACGTATCCACGCCGATCGAGGTGTGCGAGCAGCGCGACCGCAAAGGCCTGTACGCAAAAGCGCGGGCCGGCATCATCAAGGGCTTTACGGGTATCGATGACCCTTACGAGGTCCCCGAAAATGCGGAGATCGTCATCGACACCAGCGAACTCACACCGGACCTGGCTGCACACCGGATCCTGATTACCCTGGAGCGACACGGCTACCTGCGGTAATTGACCAGGCAACAACGTCGGGAATCAAGGCGCCCCGTCGGGCGCCTTTTCTTTTTACCGCTCAAAGCCTTCAGCCATGGCGGAATCTACACCCCCGCGTTTCGTCTTTTACCGAAGGCCTTTCAAAAAAAACAGTCCAGCTTGATTTTTTGTTAAAACAGCGTTTAAATGGCCGTGCTCAGAAGAGTGGTACACCATCGCTCGCGATTACATAAGAACTCCTGGAGAACCTACCTGATGAAGACGGCAAGAGTTTTGCAAGGCCTCCTCCCGCTTCCGCTCGCCCTGTCCTGCTCCCTGGCCGTGGCCCAGAGCGTTGGCAGCGAAGGTGCGGAATCGGACGCCATTCTTGAAGAAGTGCTCGTTACCGCGAACCGCCGCGTTTCTGATCTGCAAACCACGCCGATCGCCATCACTGCACTGACCGGAGAAGGGCTTGACCAGCTGTTCGCCAACGACATCGGCGACATCGCATGGGTAACACCTAACTTTTCCTCGGCCAGCGTTACCGGCTTTAATGCAGCGGGCTTCGCCATTCGAGGCGCGGGCCAGACGGATATCCTGGTCTACTGGGAACCGCCGGTAGGCGTGATCGTCGACGACTTTGTCGTGCCCCAGGTCCAGACCCAGCTGCTTGCCGCCTTCGACATCGAGAGCGTCGAAGTATCTGCGCGGCCCGCAGGGCACGCTGTTCGGCAAGAACACCACCGCCGGCGCGGTGGTTGTCAGAACGAAAAAGCCCCAGTTGGGCGAAACAACCGTTGATGCGCGTTTGCGCGTCGGCAACTACGGCGTTGTAGAGCCGCGGCTGGCAGTCAACCTGCCGATGGGTGATGAATTTGCTTTCCGCCTGGCCGCCATGAGCCAGCAGAGCGACGGCTACTACCGCAACGGCAAGGTCAGCCCGGGACAAATTACCGAACCCACCAACGAGCGCATCGGCGGCAATGACAACATCAATGCGCGCGCCAAGCTGCTCTGGGAACCCACGGAAGACCTGACGGTGCTGTTCCAGTACGAGTACCTGAAAGACCGCAGCGACAGCCCGCCGGCGGTCAACACGACCGACCCGAACTCGCCGCAGGCCTTTAACTTCATCGGCTTCCCGGGAATCACCGGCGGTGATCCGCTGGACCAGGCCGGTATTTCAAACCGTGACTTCATTGACGGGCCCGGCTCGGAAACCACCGGCCTGTTCATGACCGACGGTCACCAGATCGACGTGGATGGCTACTACCTGAACATTGACTGGCAATTCGGCGACTACATCCTGAGCTCTGTCACCGGTCAGCGTAACCAGGATTCCAGGCTGCCCAGCACCTACACGGGCGAGCGCTACGCCTCCCTGTTCGACGCAACCCGCGACGACCAGCGGGAGACTTTCCAGCAGGAAGTGCGACTCACCTCCTACTTCAGCGGCAACACCAACTTCGTGGCCGGCGTCTTCTACCAGACGGACAAGACCAGCTTCAACGTGCTGCAGTACCTGGGCCTTCTTGATTTCTTCGGCACCAGCGTGCCGGGCGTGCTGGACAACAACAACCCGCTGATCATCAGCAACAACCAGGACATGCAGTCCCTGGCCGGCTTCTTTGACATGAGCTACGACTTTGCCGATACCTGGCAAATCGCCGGCGGGGTGCGCTACACCCACGAGGAGAAAGAATTCTTCTCCCGCCCGGGAACGCCGATCATCGTCTACGGCCAGACACCGGGGGACTACCCCTTCGATCCGAACAATACGGCCCAGTTCCCCTGCACCGACACGACACCTTGCACCACGGACAAGCAGACCTGGGATGAGCCGACCTACCGGATCATGCTGTCCAACCAGTTCTCGGACGACGTCTACGGCTACGCCAGCTACTCCCACGGCTTCAAGTCCGGCGGCTACTCAGACCAGGCCGGGTCCGGACTGCAGGTACCCCTGGCCCGCACGGCCTATCAACCGGAAACCGCTGATTCCTTCGAGATCGGCTCCAAGATGGACCTGATGGGTGGGCGCGCCCGCATGAACATAGCCGTGTTCCACGTGACCTACGAGGACATGCAGCGTGCTGCCATCGCGAGCACCTCGGCCGGATTGCAGGAAACCGTGGTATTCAACGCCGCCCAGGTGCCGGCTTACGGCGTGGAATTCGAGGGTTCCTACCTGATCACCGATGACCTCGTGCTCCGTGGCAACGTCGGCTGGCTGAAGGCGAAATACGACGAGTTCCTGCTGGACCTCAACCTGGACGGAGAGCCCGACCAGGACCTCAGCGGGCGGCCCGTGACCCGTGCGCCGGAATGGACGGCGGGCATCGACCTGACCTGGACCAAGAACCTGTCCAACGGTTCGAATATCCGCAGCTTCTTCGGGATTTACTACGAGGATGAGAATACCTACTACTACTCCGGTGACGGTGAGCAGTTCGATACCTTCATCGAGAGCCACACGCTGTTTGACGCCAACGTGACCTGGACGTCCCCGACCGGCGACTGGTGGGTATCCCTGTACGGTAAAAACCTGACGGACGAGCGTTACAAGAGCGCATCCCAGTACGTTGGTGGTCTGTGGACCTTCTCCACCTACGCGCCGCCGCTGACCTACGGCATGGAAGTAGGCTTCTTCTGGGACCGCTAAGGCGGAACGACCCGTGCTCGGAATACGAGCAAAAAAAGCCGGCCCCAGGGCCGGCTTTTTTTATCCCGGAACTTTCGCCGGGACTATTTCTCACCCTTCAGATAGCGGTCCAGCTCCACGTGGAAATGACGCAGACGCTGCTCCTGTTCGCTGAGCATCGCCCCGGCAAACCCGCGCGAGCGGATGCCTTCCTGGACGACCGGCAGCAGGGCGGCATCCTGGTCCAGCACCAGGCCCAGATTCGCAGCCTGGCCGATACCGACATACTCCGTGTCCGGCCGGAAATCACCGCTGGTATCCGTACCCTCCGGTAACCCCATCCAGCCGGGAACCGAGTAATCCGGATCATCGACCGGACGCACCAGGGTCATCGTGTCGTAGAAGAACTTTTCCGGGTCCGTGGGGTGCGGCATGAAGCGCATCAGGAAAACACCCTCCGGGTGCATGCCGATCTGCACGTTGGGAAACACGCCGGTGGCCCAGCTGTCGGTCAGCTGGCCGTCGGTGAAGTGCTCATAATCCAGGCCGACCCGCTCAGCCCGGCGGCGCTTGGCCGCGGCGATGGCGGCGCGCACGTCGCGTGCTGAGCCCTCGAACTCCTCGGGTTTCATGCTGGCCTCGGCCATCATGTACTGCAGGCTGGGGTTGATGGAGTCCTGGTCTTCCTGGCGCTGCGTCTTGACCGCGATCGGCACCAGCATGCGGCTGAAGCCATGCGGATAGAGATCAACCTGCACGCCCAGGTCATCCATCACGTCCTGGGTTTCCGGGTGCACCGAGTGCAGATGGTAGGTCTCGTAGAAGGCATCCACCCCGGTCTTCCAGTTGGCCGCCCACTCTGACACCACGTGGCGCACGCAGACCATCTTGTCCAGTTCGTAGGCTTCCAGGTAGCCCTCCGGCAGGCCCAGGCGTTCCCTGAGCGGCGGGGCGTCATCATCCAGGTTGATGAAGATCAGCCCCGCATGCTGCTCGCAGCGCACTTCGCGCATGCGGATATTCGGACACAGGGCGCCCTCCTTGAAGGTCTCCTGGTCGGTGATGTGCGTGCACTCGCCTTGCAGGTTGTAGCGCCAGGAATGGAAGGAGCAGGTGAATTGATTGATGCTGCCCCGGTCGTTATGGACGAGCCGGTTGCCGCGGTGCGCACAGACGTTGTAGAGCGCCTTAACGCTGCCGTCCTCCTGGCGCACGATCACGATGTTTTCATGGCGCAGGCGAAATACCGAGTAGTCGCCCGGCTCGGGCAAATCCGATTCAATGGCGGCGATCAGCCAGGCCCGGGTCCAGAGCCGGTCCCACTCCTGCTCCATGAACGCCGGATCGTAATAAGGCTCCGGGGGAATCATCCCGTTGCCGTTGTCGATGTAGGGCTGCTTGGCCTCCAGGTTATCGGGTCCGGCCTGGGGGTCGATCTGCCAGCTTTCGACGATGTTCAGTTTCATTTTGCTCATGGTGTTGTCCTCGCTCAGGCCGCCTGGTTGGCGCCGAACTCGCAGTAAGACTCCTTCTGCACCAGGCCGAAGGTGAATGACATTTTGACCAGGCCGACGATCACGCCCAGGCACAGGCCCAGGTTCAGGATCTGCTCCTCGCTGAAGTGGCGGCTCAGCTTGGCGTGCAGCTCGGGCGTCAGCTGCCCCTCGCGGTTGTTCAGGGCAATTTCGTCAGCCAGTTCGATGACCGCCTGTTCGTCTTCCGGAAAGCTGCTGTAATCCCCGGCCCACATGGCGTCAATTTGCGCGTCGCTGTAACCCATGGCCGCCACGCTGGGCACGTTCTGCTGGTTACAGGTGCGACAGCCGTGGTTCATGCTCAGGCGCAAGCGCGCCAGCTGCATGTACTTCTCATCCAGGCGCCCCTCGAAGAACAGCTTCTGGTAGAAGTCGCCCATGACAAAGTTCAGGAGCTCCGGGGCCTTGGCAAACACTTCCACGAAGGTCGCGTCACCGGTCAGGTCCTGCAGCGCTTCCCAGGCGGCGCGGGCGCCGTCCGGCATCGCTTCCGGGGCGACCCGTTCAAACAGGGTATTGGTCTCGCTGTAGCTCATGGCTCAATCCTCAATCTTGAAGTAATCCGGCTTGCCGCCGGGCCAGACAGCGCCCCATTGCTGGTTGCCGCCGTCCACGACGAGCACTTCGCCGGTGATGAAATTGCCCGATGGCGCGGCCAGGTAAATCACGGCCTGGGCGATATCAAACACATCGCCGGTGCGCCGCATCGGGTTCGAATCCTTGAAACGTTCCGCTGCGCCGGGCGGGTAAACATCAAACCCCTCCGTCTCGATGCTGCCGGGGGACACGCAGTTCACGCGAATACCCAGCGGCGCCCATTCGGTCGAGAGGGTCTTGGAAAGATAGATTACTCCGGCGCGGGCCGCACAGGTATGTGCCACCTGGGGCATGCCCTTCCACACATTGGCCACGATGTTGACGATGTGGCCCTGCTGGCCCCGGTCACGCCACTGGCGCGCGGCCGCCTGCATCATGTACCAGCTGCCATTCAGGTTGGTGTCGATCACGGCGTTCCAGCCCTTGACGCTGAAGTCGATGGCCGCCTGCGGGAACTGGCCGCCGCCGTTGTTGACCAGCGTGTCGAGCCGGCCGAAACGCTCGAAGGTATCCTCCATCAGCGCCGCCACCGCCTCCGGGTCACGGATCGTCATGGGATGCGCATGAACCGTCTTGCCGACCAGCCGGTCGACCTGTTCAACGGTCTCCTCCAGCTTGGCTTCCCGGCGTCCGCAGATCACCACCTGGGCGCCGAGACGGGACAGCAGAAAAGTCATGGCCTTGCCCATCCCCGAGCCGCCGCCGGACACGATAAAAACCTGCCCCTTGAGCAGGTTGTCCGCGAACACCGTGGGATAGGTGGCGAGCTCTTCCGGACTCATGCCCCAGCCTGAAGGCGCCTGCTCGACTTTGGTTTTGGTAATTGAACTTGCCATGATCAGATGTCCTGTTAACCGTGCAAACCGAGCACGGAGACGCTGGCGACGTTACGGTTGGGTACGCCGCCAAGATTGTGTGTCAGTCCGAGGGTCGGGCTGCTGAGCTGCCGCGGACCGGCGCGGCCCAGCAGTTGTGTGTATATCTCGTAGACCATGCGCAGACCGCTGGCGCCCACCGGATGGCCGAAACACTTCAGGCCACCATCAGGCTGACAGGGCAGCTTGCCATCCATGTCGTACATACCGTTCAGCACATCGTCAATGGCCCGCCCGGGCGCTGACAGGCCCAGGTCTTCCATCAGCACCAGCTCGGTGACGGAGAAACAGTCATGCACCTCGATCAGGTCCAGCTCTTCCAGCGGGTTGACGATTCCCGCCTCCGCATAGGCCCGCTGCGCCGCGAGCTGCGTGGTCACCGTGTGGGCCCCGTCCCAGTCAGCGCTGGACTGCTCCCAGCCATTGCTGGGCGCCAGTTGCATGGCCTTGAGCGTGACCAGGTCCGTCTTGCCCAGCGAGCGGGCGAACTCCGGCGTGGTGACGATCGCACAGGCGGCGCCGTCACTGACGCCGCAGCAATCCAGTACGCCCAGGGGATAGGCCACCATGGGGGCATGGAGCACCTGCTCCTCCGTGATGGCGCGGCGCAGATGCGCCTTGGGGTTTTGCAGGGCATTGTCATGGCTTTTCTTCGAGATATGCGCCATCGCCCGGCGCAGCTCGTCCATGTCGCGGCCGTATTTGCGCGCGTAGGCCGTGGCCAGCTGGGCAAAGGAGCCGGGTGGCGTCGCACTGGGCTGCCACAGGTCCTCGAAACTGCCCTTGGTCCGTTCCGGCAGCCCGGCATAACCGGTGTCCTTGAGCTTTTCGACACCCATCGCCAGCGCCACGTCACAGGCCCCGGCAGCAACCGCGTAGACCGCGCCGCGCAGTGCTTCCGTGCCCGTGGCGCAGAGATTTTCGACGCGCGTTACCGGCACATTGGGCAGGCGCAGCGCCTGGCTCAGGGGCAGACCGGATTTGCCGGTGCTCTGTTCCTGGTAAAAGACGCCGAGCCAGGCCGCATCGATCTGTTCCATCTCGATACCGGCATCCGCCTGCGCCTCCCGGAAGGCCTCGAGCATCAGCTCCGGCGGCCCGCAGTCCCAGCGCTCGCCAAAACGGCTGCAGCCCATGCCGATGATCGCGACCTTGTCACGGATGCCCTCAGCCATCGGATGCTTCCCCGGAATCCTGATCCCCGCCCGCGTCGAGCGCCGGCGCCGGCTTCCAGAAGTAGCGCCGGAAACCGCGCCGGTCATCAAAATCCTTGATCCGGAACGCCATGCGAACCGGCTGGCCGGTTTGCAGCTCGCCGGCTTCAAAATCGGTGAATTCCATCATGATGTTGGCGCTTCCCGGGAAGTGCACATTGCCGAATATCAGCGGCGGTCGCGGCGACCAGGCCAGCCAGTCTTCGGTGAATGAATTCACCTGGCCGGCCATGCCGGCCATCGATTCGGCCTGTTGCGTGTCCTCGCCGTGACAGTGCACGCAGCGTTCGGCCATGGGGAACTGCAATTTGCCGCAAGCGGAGCAGCGACCCCCGAGCAAACCATGGAGCTGCTCGTGACGCCGGGCGGAGGCCGCCTGGGCGGTCCGGTTATCGCGCTCGGCACGCAGGCCCCCGTCAATGTCCAGCAGGCCGCGGATTCCCAGGTAACGGGTGTAATTGTCCTCCACCCGTGGCTCCGGCCAGGCGGGCGCGGGAGGCGCGGTCCGCCGGACCCTGAGCAGCAGCGCATCAAACCCCTGCCCGGCACCCACCATCAGCATCGTGTCGCCCGGCGCGGCGTGGCGCAGCGCGCCCGCCAGCAGCAACAGGGGCTGGGCGGTTCCGCACAGGCCGTCCCTCACTTCCGGCTCGCGCAGCACCTTCGCACCTTCCAGGCCCGAATCCTTGACCACCGTCGCAGTGACCGCTTCGGTGAATGGCGACAGAAACCAGTCGACATCCGCGCTGGCCAGTCCAGCCTGATCCAGCGTGTCTGCCAACAGGATGGCCAGCGGCTTGCGCACGCCTGCGTCACGCGCCCAGCGCACCTCCAGCCGGTAATCGAACCGCCGGTCCGCCTGGCGGTAGCGATCCACGAAGTCCTCGGAGTGGCTCTTCCAGGCCAGCAGTTCCGCGAGAGGGTCTCCCTCGCCGAGAATCGCCGCCGCCGCCCCATGGCCGAGCTCTGTTTCACCCTCGCTGCCGGGCTGGGTATCCACGCAATCACTCGCGCCCAGCAGCGTTGCCTGCCCCGTTGACCACGCCTGGGCCAGGGCCGTGGTCGCCGCGCGGCGGGAACCGGCAGCTTCGCTGATGATGGTGTCGGCAGGCAGGACCAGGGCCTCACGGGCAATGCCGGCGTTGCTCCGATCCGCAAAGGGCAGGCTGGTCGAGGCCAGTTCGAAGCGCCGGGGAATGAAACCGGGAACGGCCTGTAGCGCACTGCGCGCCGCCTCCACGGCCATGGTCAGGCTGTCTTCATCCCAGTTTGCAAAGCTGCGTGTGCCCTGCCCCGGCCGGACCCGGCCGCGCGCCCAGCCGATCGCGTCCGTCATGGTGCGGCGCTCAATGCGCCAGCGTGGCAGGTAGGCCTCGCAGGCCAGCAGCCCAAAGCTGTGGCGTTCGCTGCCCAAGGACTACTCGATGAACCCGGACAGCATGGGTTTGACACGCAGGTGCCGAGGCACGCGCTCAATGCCGATGCGGCGGTCCAGTTCTTCGTGCCAGTGGTAGATCCGGCGCTCCTGGTAATTGAGCTGGATGCCCTTGAAACCCGGGGACTCGACCGACTTCTGGATCTGCGGGGCGAACTGGGTGTCTTCCTCGAGGATCCGGTCGAAGTTTTCGATGCGCTTGTCCCACAGTTCGTGCCGCTCGCCGCCACCCCAGTCCGGGGAGAACCAGTGACACTCGATCGTCATGGTGCGGTCGGACCTTGGCCAGAAATTAATAAACGGCATGCCGTTGCCGGCGACCGGGGTCACCAGGTTCGGATAGATGTTGTAGGACACGTTGGTCTTGACGGGAAGCTCCGTCACGTTGGGAAAATCGACCATGCCCAGGGTGCCCGGATCGACCCAGTCCGGCCGGCGGTTCGGCGTTACCATCAGCGAGTGCCCGTGCGGCCACAGCATGATGGTGGTGCCGCGGTGATCCAGGAAGCGGTCCACGGTGTCCTGGTGAATCGACTTGAGGTGATAGACCTCGAGAAAAGCGTCGAGGAGCACCTTGACGTTGCACTCCACGTCGAAGCTGTAGGACGCGATGTGCCGGGTATTGTCCAGGTCGAACTGGGCCATGTGGTCCGGAATCCGGCCCAGTGATTCGAGCAGCGGCTGCGCATCCGGGTCCTCATTGATGAAGATCCAGTTGCCCAGGCGCTCACAGCGCACGGTAATCAGGCCCAGGCAGGAAAAATCCAGATCCACGAAATCGCGCCGGTCGCGCATGCCGCGCAGATTGCCTTCCAGGTCATAGGCCCAGCCATGGTAGCCGCAGGTGAAGCCGCCCTGCGTGGCGCCCCGCTCGTCCTTGACCAGCGGTCCGCCGCGGTGCCGGCAGGTGTTGTAGAAAGCGCGCACCTCCCCGTCCTTGCCACGCACGATGAGAATCGGCGAGCCGGTCTTCTGCCAGAGGATATAGCTGCCCGCATCGGGCAATTCATCAAGGTGACAGGCGTAGAGCCAGCTTTTCTTCCACAGATACTCGCGCTCGAGGGCGAGGAATTCCGGGTCCGTATAGCGTCCGCCGGGAATCGGCGGAAGGCTGGGAAAATCTTCCGGTGGTCCCTTGCGGCTGCGCTCGGATTCAAGCCGGCCGTATACGTTGTCGATAAAACCCTGATCCATGGCTGAGAGCCACCTGCAGGCAATTACGGGACCATTGATTATAGAGTGGCAAAGGCCCAAAATAAACAGTCCTGACTGTTTTTTTTAAGGGCGAAGAAGGCACACCATGTGGGGCTCAACGGGAACGAACATCGCGCAAACTGGTGCCGGATCATTGATCCAGCGCGGCGATTTCCTCGTCGGTAAAGCCGAGTTCTTTCAGCAGTTCCTGGTTGTGCTCACCCAGGGTCGGCGGGCGCTGACGGATTCCGGCCTTGCCGGCAGAGAACCTCAGCGGCAAATCAACCACCGGCGCCGTGCCCTCAAAGCCCGGAAAACCCATGTTCTGGAACAGTCTCATGGCCGCCACCTGCGGCTGATCCAGCGCCTGTTGCAGATCAAGCACCGGCCCCGCAGGAATCCCCGCAGCCTGCAGCGCCTCGAGCGCCGCCTCCGTGCTGCGTTCTCCACACCAGGCCGCCATGGCCTCACACAACTCGTCGCGCGCATCACCGCGCCCCTGGTCGCTGAGCAATTCGGGCCGTTCAAGCCATTCGGCATGCCCCAGCAAGCCGGCACAGCGCCGGAACAGCCCGTTGCCGACCACGTGGGTGAGAATATGACCATCACGGGTCGCGAAAACGTCCGACGGCCCGGAGGTCTGCACGCGATTGCCGCTCGGCTCGCGACCCACGGCCAGCGCGCCCTGCTCGGCCAGGTGCGAGCCGAACACGGCCATGGCGGTGCCCAGCAGGGAAGATTCCACATGCTGACCGAGCCCGGTCTGCTGGCGGGACAGCAAGGCGGCCAGCACGCCCATGGCGCTCATGACCGCGGTGGAGAAATCCACATAGGGCGCCGCCGACTTCACCGGCTGGCCCGGCGTTCCGGTCATGTACATGGCCCCGGACATGGCCTGGGCGACGCCGTCAAAGCCGCCCTTTTCCGCCAGGGGACCCTCGCTGCCGAACGCGGTCTGCGTGCACAGGATCGTCCGCGGGTTAAGGTCGTGAACCGTCTCCCAGTCCAGGCCCATGCGCTGCAGGGCAGCGGGCGGCAGGTTGACGACCACGACATCGGCGCTTTTCACCAGGCGGCGAACCACCTCGGCGGTCTCCGGCTGGCGAAAGTTCAGCGCCAGGGAACGCTTGTTGCAGCCGGTTTGCATGAACAAGCCGCCGGTCCCGGCGTCGCCGAAAGGCGCAATAAAACGGTCCTCGCCGCCGCCGGCGCGCTCCACGCGGATCACGTCCGCCCCGAGATAGGCCAGCAGGGTGGCGCAGTAGGGGCCGGCCACGTAGCGGCCGAAGTCCAGCACCCGGATATCCTTCAGAAGATCTTGCAAGACCGTGGCCCCGAATTGAACGGCTTACGAGTATACTCGCCGCCCCCCGCGGAGCCACGCCTTCCGCAGCCGGCAGGCTGATACGACCCTTACCCAACCCATCAGGAGCTCACCAAGCGCATGGATTTTCAACTGAGCGAAGAACAGAAAGAATTGCAGGAAAGCGTGCGCCGCTATGCGAGCGAGCGACTCCTGCCCCTGGCCGAAACGATCGAGCAAACCGGCGAGCCGCCGTCCCACGACCTGGTTCGCGAGTTCGCGGAGATGGGCTACCTCGGCATCAATATCAGCGAGGAACTCGGCGGGCTGGGCCTGGGCAACATCGAGGCGCTGATCGTTATCGAGGAACTGGGCAAGGTGTCCTCCGCCGTCGGCTTTCCCGTTTTCGAGTCCTGCGTCGGGCCGATCCGCGCGATTGAAAAGTTCGGCAACCGGGAACTGGCGGAGGAACTGGTGCCACAGGTATGTCGCGGGGAAAAGATGGTCGCCATCGCCATGTCCGAGCCGGCGGCCGGCTCCGCGCTCACCGACCTCAAGACCCACGCGGTCATGGACGGCGACGAGGTCGTGCTCAATGGCTCCAAGCGCTGGTGCTCCGGCGGCGGGCACGCCGACGGCTACGTGGTGTATTGCCGCATGAGCGATGACCCGGGAGCAAAATCCATTGGTGCGGTGTATGTCGAGAAAGGCACCGAGGGCCTGACCTTCGGGCGACCGGAGCACCTTATGGGCTTTCGCGGGGTCCCGTCTTCCGACATCTTTTTTGACAACGTTCGCGTGCCGGCAAAAAACGTGGTGGTCGGCGCCGGCGGCTTCAAAAAGCTCATGGGCGCCTTCGACCTGGAGCGCTGCGGCAACGCGACCATGGCCCTGGCGCAGGCGTCCGCCGCCCTCGAGGATGTGACCGGCTATGTGCAGGAGCGCGAACAGTTCGGTAAACCGATCGTCGATTTCCAGGCGGTGCAGCTCAAGCTCGCCGAAATGCAGATGCAGGTCGAGGCATCAAGATTGCTGATCTGGCGGGCAGCGGTGGATGCGGAACAGGGCTTCCCGAGCATCATGAACTCCAGCGTCGCCAAGTGCTTCGCCAACGAAATTGCGCGGACGGTCACGGGCAACGCCCTGCAGCTCATGGGCGGCTACGGCTACTCCAAGGAATACCCGATGGAACGGCGCTTCCGGGACGCCTGGGGCTGGGGCATTGCCGGTGGCGCCATTGATATCCAGAAGGTCAACATCGCCAGCGCCATGGTCGGCCGCCGCTTTAACCAGAGGGCCTGAAATGAGCCGCTTCTTTGGACCCATCCTGCAGAACGGCTACGCGGTGCATGACTGGCGCGCCGCCGCCGATCACTGGATCAACGTCATGGGCGTTGGCCCTTTTTTCCTGATGGACCACATCGAGTTCGAGTGGTGCGAGTTCCGCGGCGAACCTGTCGATATCGACATGGGCGTGGTCATCGCCTACACCGGCAACCAGCAGATCGAACTCGTCCAGCAGTACAACGACGCGCCCAGCATCTACACCGAATTTCTCGCCCGGAACGAACCCGGCCTGCAACACATGGGCGTCCTGATTGACGACCTGCAGGCCACCCTGGACCAGCATGACCTGCGCAAAAAAATCGTCCAGCAGGGCCGCACCTCGAACGGCATCAACTTCGCATACGTGGACACGATCTTCCACAACGGCACCATGCTGGAACTCATCGAGGTCGACGCCAGCGCCCGCAGCGCCTTCGACTACATGAAATCAAAAGCCGACAACTGGGATGGCACTGACCCTGTTCGGGGGTAGCGGTTTGGATGCTGGGCCCTTCGCAGGTAGGGTGGGTCGGCCGGGTCCGGGCAGGAGGGGGTAACAAGGACCGGGATACTACTTGTTGCAGGGAATTCCAGCCGGGAACCGGCTACACGGAAGGAGTCGGCTCTGCTCCAGCGATATCGACTGCGACGGTTCCGTTGGTGATGCGGACGGGGAAGGATTTGATGGGGCGGGTGGCGGGGGCGCCGGTGACGGAGCCGTCGCGGATGTCGAAGGTGGCGCCGTGGAGGGGGCACATCAGGCGGTAGCCCCGCATGCGCCCTTCGTCGAAACTGGCAAGCGCGTGGGAGCAGAGGTTTTCGATGGCAAAGATCTCGTCACGAAAACGGCACAGCACGATGGCGACATCCTGGACGCGGAAGCAGCGAAAGCCCTTTTCCGGAATATCGGCTTCCGGGGCAACATCGACAAACGACGAATCGGACATGAACTCAAACCTTTGCTTGGCCGTGGGGCGAGTCTAGCAGCGGCCCCGGGATAAAAAAACAGTCAGGACTGTTTATTTGAAAAAGGGCCGGTGCTACCATGCCCAATCGCTGTAACGATGGCGCACAGACGCCCCTGGGAGAACGCTCATGATGACATTCATCGCCCGCATGAAGGTAAAGCCCGGCAAGGAGGCGGAATTCGAACGGCTCGCCAAGGCGCTCACCGAACAGGTCCGCGCCAATGAAGCCGGTTGCGTCGGCTACGAGTTCTTTCGCTTGCCGGAAACAGAACTTGGCTACGCGGTTTATGAGTCGTTTGTCGACGCCGCGGCCGAGGAAGCCCACCGCGATACCCCGCACTTTCACGAACTGGCGCCACCCCTGGTTGAGTGCCTTGACGGCACTTACGTTCGCGAGTTTCTCGAACACCTCGACTGAGCCGGGCGCATGAGCAAAGCGATTTCTGATATCCGGCTGCGGGCCACAAGTCTGGGTGATTTGCTGCTGCACGCCGCCGACGAACGCCCTGATCACCTCGCCATCGTCCTGCCCCATCGCCGGGCGACCTACGGTGAACTGCGCGACCGCGCGATCAACAAGGCCATGGCGCTGCAGGCGCTGGGCATAGGCCCCGGCGACCACGTGGGACTGCTGCTGCCCACCGGCCTGGATTTCGTCGAGTCAATGTTCGCAATCGCGCTGCTGGGCGCCGTGACCGTCCCGATCAATGCGCGCTACCAGCCGCCGGAACTGGCCTACGTGGTCGAGAACGCGGACCTGAAGGCGCTTTTCACCACCGACAAGATCGCCGAGGCGGTGAACTTCGTGGAACGCCTGAACCTGGCCTTCCCGGACCTTGCCGGGCAGGATGCCCGCGCCCTGAAACTGAAAGGCGCACCGCTGCTCAGAAACATCATTCTTTACGGCGGTTCGACCAGTAACGCGATGCTCAGCGAGGCGGAGTTCGAAGCCTGCGCAGCCGACGGCGACGCCGATGCGCTGCACCTGGCGCGTCTGCAGGTGCGGCTGGGCGGCACGGCGCTGATTCTCTATACCTCCGGCACAACCGCCAACCCCAAGGGCTGCATGATTTCCCACGAGGCCATCGTGCGCAACAGCGCCGCGCTGGCGGAACGCTATGAACTCGGGCGTGAGGACAGTTTCTGGTCGCCACTGCCCATGTTTCATATCGCCGCAATCCTCCCGCTGGTCAGTATTTTCAGCCGCTTTGGCACCTACGTGACGATGGGCTACTTCCAGGCCGGCGAAGCCCTGAAGATGATGGAGGAGGAACAGGTCACGGCAACCTACCCCTGCTTCTGGACCATCATGTCCGACCTGGTTGACCACCCGGATTTCGAAACAACGGACCTGTCCCGCATCAAGCTGATGAACGCGAATTTCGCGGTCCAGCCGCCGGAAATTGCCGCGAAAATGAAAAAGGCATTACCGAACGCCGTGTTTGTCGGCACCTTTGGCATGACCGAGACCGCCGGCACGGTGACCACCAGCCGGCTCGATGATCCCGAGGACCGCCGCTTTCAGCGCCTCGGCGTGCCCCTGTCCGGAATCGAGGTGAAAGCCATGAACCCGGAAACCGGCGAGGAATGTGCGCCCGGGGAACGCGGGGAAGCCTGGATCCGCGGCTATTCGACGTTTAACGAATACTACAAGTCACCTGGAAAAACCGGCGAGGCGCTGGACAGTGACGGCTGGTTTCATTCCGGCGACATGATCTCCATTGATGAAGACGGCCAGCTCATGTTTCACGGCCGCCTGCGTGACATGCTCAAGGTCGGCGGGGAAAACGTCGCAGCGATTGAAATTGAAAGCTGTTTGCAGGCGCACGAGGCCGTCAAGCTCGCGCAGGTCGTGCCCCTGCCCCACCCGCGCCTGATCGAGGTGCCGGTCGCCTTCGTGGAACTGGAAGCCGGAAAAAGCGCGGAGGAGGCGGAGCTGATCGCCTTTTGCAAAGAGCGGATTGCCGGCTTCAAGGTGCCCCGGCACGTCCGCTTTGTCAGCGAGTGGCCGACCTCTTCAACGAAGATTCAGAAATTCAGACTGCAGGACCAGATTAAAGAGGAGTTGGGACTATGAGCCAGGTTGTTTTTATCGCCACGCTGAACGTGGCCAGGGGACGCGAGGCAGACTTCGAGCGCCTGCAAACCGAACTCTCGGAGATTTCCCATGAGAAAGAGCCCGGGCTGCTGGTCTACGATGTCATCCGCCACACGGAAGACCGCAACAAGTACGTGGTGTATGCGCGTTTCGCCGACCAGGCCGCCTTCGAGTTTCACCAGGAAGCGGACTTCCACCACCGCCTGGTCCCGCCAATCCTCGATTGCGTCGAAGGGGAAATGGATCTGCAGTTTTTCGGCCACGTTGCCTGAGACCGGCTGACGGTCAACCCGCTCACGCTTTCCCCTCCGGGTTGACCCTGCAGAGCGGGTGGATCAGTGCGGACGCCGCTCAACCAGGTTGGTGCTGTCCATGCGGAAAATCTCCTCGCCGTCCTGGTTGATCATCGCGTAACGGTATACCGCTATCCCCCGGCCCGGATCCGAGCGGGATTCCCGGCGTGACAGGCAGGTGGCGGTAACGTGCACCGTGTCGCCCGCGCGCAGGGCGCGCTTCCAGCGGAAGTCGTCCCAGGCCACGCCGCAGATCCAGCGGATGTCGCCGGTGATTTCATGGTCCAGCTGCCGCCAGATGGCCAGGTTGTGCACGCCGGAAGCGACGACTTCGCCAAAAATACTGTTGCGGGCGGCTTCCGGGTCCATGTGGAAATACTGGGGATCGTAGCGGGTGGCAAAGTCGACGATCTCCTTCTCGCTGATGCTGCGGCTGCGGGAAACGAACCGCTCGCCGACCTCAAGGTCTTCCCAGTAACGGGTCGGCTCAGCCATTACTTACTCGCCCTTCGGCCCCAGCGCCAGCAGCACGTTACCCGGCATGTGGCCGTAGATGCCGTAACCGGAGTTGGCATAGATCATGCCGTGGGCCACGAGCACACCGCCGCCGCTGAACGAACCGCCGCGGGCCGTTGCCCCGGAGACCGTTGCAAAATCCTGCAGCGTATTCAGTTCCCAGATAACGCTGCCGTCCTCGCCGTCATGAATTCGCAGACGGCCATCGAGGTAACCGGCGATCACGGCGCCGGGTACGGCTGAGATGGCATGGGAAATACCGGGATCACAGGCAGTCAGGCCCCCGCAGGGGTCCGGGGCCGGCGCGGACCAGGCGAGCTCACCGGTGGCTGCATCCAGGGCATAAAGACCGGGCCTCGGACCAAACTCGTAGTCGTAACGGGTCGCGTCCTCCGGGTATTCCATGTCATTGATGGGGATGTAGGCCCGGCTGCCCTCGGCGGCCATGCCGAAGTGCACGCCGCCCTGCACGCCACCGCGGCCCACCTGGGCCTTCCACAGCACGCTGCCGTCATCCGGGTCCAGGCCGACGACCTGGCCGGACTTCTGGCCGCCCACCAGAACCTCGCTGCCATCGTCCAGGGTCAGCAGCATCGGTGAGGAGCCGAAGTCATAGTCGGGCCCATTCTCTTCCGGGCAATTCGAATCATCCGCGGTATAGGCGCTCAGGCAGCCCACGTTCCAAGCGTCCCCGGAAGTCTGCTGGCTGACCCAGAGCTTTTCACCGGTGACCAGGTCAAACGCCATGATGGCATCGGAGTTGCCATCCGCCGGCGAGGAGTAATTTTCCCCGGTGCCAACGTACAAGCGCCCCCGCACCGGGTCGATGGCCGGGCTGTTCCATACCGGCGCCCCGGAAGGGGCCAGAATATCGGTCCCGGCCCGGGTCACACCGGCCTTCGCCGGTTCTTGTTCAATGGTGTGGGTGCGCCATACCTCCTCGCCGGTGGCCGCATTCAGGGCAATCACCGCGCCGCGGAAAGTGCAGCAGGCGTAGGCCGGATCCGCGGCGGCGGTAACTTCAAGGGAGGACAGTGGGACGTAAACCAGGCCGTCATGCAACGCCAGGGCGCCGGTAATCGTCGCATAGGGGTGCTCCGCCACCTTTTGCGCCCAGCGCAGCTCACCGGTGCGGGCATCCACCGCGTACACACGCGCCACGATATCGGCAAAGTAGAGCGTTGGCGCCGCCTCCAGTTCGCCCGCGTCCCAGGGCGAAATCACCATGGCGTTGCGCACCTCGCCACTGGCCCGGAAGGTCCAGCGTTCGCAGCCGGTTTTCGCATCAAGCGCGTACACAGTGCCATCCTGGCTGCCAACGTAGATTGCGCCGCCGCCATAGGTGGGCTGGGAGCGCGCCTGGATGGAGTTGGGATAGGCAAAGGCCCACTTTACCTCCAGGTCGGTCAGATCAGCGGCGGTCAGCCCGCCGGTGGCGGCCGGCTGAAAACGGCTGTTGCCCTGGTCCACGCCCCAGCCGCGCGAGGTAGGCGGCGAGTTGGGATCGAAAGCCCCCTCCGGCCCGCACACCGGCGGCCGGGGCACGTTCTGCGCCTCCGCCAGGGTTTGCCCGGTGAGATATTCGGCCACAGCGACCTTCTGGTCACGACTCAGGGTCGCGGCCTGGGCCTGCATCAGGCCATGCTCCATGGCGTTCAGCACATTCTGCGGGCCGAGCATGGCGAGAAACAGCCGGCTCGGGGCCTTGTACACGGCCTGGTCATGGCAGCTCGCGCACTTGGCCTGGTATGACGACTCGCCCGGGTGCGGGGCATCAGCCGCCGCACCGCCGGCCAGTTCGCCGGGCGCCCCGGCGTTGTCGCTGCTGTCGCTGCCGCCACCACAGGCGGACAGGAGGCCGGCCAGGGTCAGCATCAGGATCATGGGGATGAGCTTCATGGTCGGGCCTCGTTTTTCCGTGTGTCAGAGCGAGTTGAGAGAATCCTGCAGGGCGTCGAGGAAACGGGCGCCCTCTGCGCCATCAATCGCGCGATGGTCGCAGGACAGGGTGGCGGTCATGGCGGGTACGGCACCCTCACCCAGGTCAAGCGGTCGAACCCGGCCAACGGCCAGGATCGCCACCTGCGGCGGATTGATTATGGCCGTAAAAGCGGAAATACCAAACATGCCCAGGTTGCTCAGCGTCATGCCCCCGGGCTCCAGGTCGTGCCTTGTCGAGGCGCTTGTCGCGCGCCTTTTCCGCCAGGGCCTTGAGTCGGGCCGACAGCTCACCGACGGCGGTCGTGTCGATAGCGCAAAGCCGCGGCGCCACCAGGCCCCCGGGCGTGTCCACGGCCACATTGACCGCCACCCCGGCCTGGGTCAGGCGGCGATCGCCGAGGAGGTGCATATTGAGTCGCGGCCGCTCCGCGAGGGCGCCCGCCATCGCCTTGAGCAGCAGGGCCGTCAATGGAACACCTTCGCGCTCCCTGGCTGCCAGCGCGGCGCGCATGTCCAGGTCCCGCTGCAGGTAGAAGTGGGGGATGTCCTGTTTTGAGGCGACCAGGCGGCGCGCTGCCGCAAGCTCCCGGCTGGACAGGGGTTCGCCTTCCTGTTCCGCTGCGGGGGCTGTCGATGCCTGAGCCGCGGGGGACGCTGCCGGCGCGGCGGCGGGCGCATCCGGCTTCGCTGCGCCGGCGGCAGCCTCCACGTCCGCGGTGGAAATCCGGCCGTTGCGGCCGCTGCCCCTGACCAGTGCGAGGTCCACGCCAAGCTTCTTCGCCAGGCGTTTTGCAACCGGGCTGGCCTTGATCTCGCCGTTGGGAGTGGTGTCGGCCTCCGGCGTTGCGCTTTGCACATCGCCGGCTCCAGCAGAACCGGTCGCCTTCCGGTCCGCCCGTTCATCACCGTCGTCATCAATACCGAAACCCGCATCCGCCGGGACAAAGTCCGCGATAAAGGCGTCAATAGCCGCCTCGGGCGTGTCGGCCGGAGCGATGACCCCCAGCAACTGGCCGACCTTCAGCGTGCTGTCCACCCCGGCGATAATCCGGTGCAGCACACCGCTGACCGGCGCCTCCATCGTGTTCACAATCTTGTCCGACTCGATGTCGATCAGCTCTGCGCCTTTCGTCACCGCATCGCCCTGGGCGAAACGCCACTCGGTGACCGTGCCTTCCTGCATCTCGATACCCCACTTGGGGATGGTAACGGGATGTATCGCGCTCATCTCAGGCTCCCTTTACACAGTCGACGATGGCGGCGGCGATCCGGTCCGGTCCGGGAACATAGGCGCGCTCGAGGCCGGGTGAAAAGGGCACCGGCGCATGCGGCGCTGTAACGAGCTTAACCGGAGCGCGCAGGCTGCCGAAGGCTTCCTGGGCAACGTAGCCGGCAATATCCGAGGCCAGGCTGCAACGCGGCGGCGACTCGTCCACCACGACCAGCCTGCCGGTGTGCCCAAGGGACTCAAAAATCGTGTCCCAGTCCATCGGTGACACCGTGCGCGGATCAACCAGGTCCGCGCTGATACCCTGCTCCGCCAGGCCGTCAATGGCCTTTTCGGCAAAGGGCACCATGCGGCCGATGGCGACCACGGTCACATCATCGCCTTCGCGGGTCATGTCCGCCTCGCCAAAGGGAATGGCGTAGTCGCCGTCCGGCACCGGGCCTTTCTTGTTGTAGAGCGCCTTGTGCTCAAAGAACACGACCGGGTCATCGTCCCGGATTGCGGTGATCAGCAGCCCCTTGGCGTCTGCCGCATTGCTGGGAATGACGATTTTCAGCCCCGGCACACCGGTCAGCAGCGGATAGATGGTCTGGGAGTGCTGGGCGCCCATGTTCATGCCGGCGCCCATGGCGGTGCGGATCACCATCGGGCACGACATCTTGCCGCCGAACATGTAGCGGAACTTGGCGGCCTGGTTGTAGACCTGGTCCATGCACACGCCGATAAAGTCAGCGAACATCAGCTCCGCCACCGGCCGGTAGCCGGCCAGCGCTGCGCCGTTCGCCGCGCCGATGATGGCGGACTCGGAGATCGGGGTGTCGATCACCCGGTCACGGCCGAATTTACGCGCCAGGCCCTGGGTGACGCCAAAAATGCCGCCGGCCGCCTCCACCGTGTCACCGGTGCCGCCGGCGCCGCCGGCCACATCCTCGCCCAGCACGATGACGCGCGGGTCGCGCTCCATCTCCTCGTGCAGCGCCTCGTTGAGCGCGTCGCGGAATGTTTTGATGCTCTCGCTCATGACAGCCCCTCAGTAGGTTGCGTAGACGTCGGTGATAAGCTCGGCGACGTCGGGCAGGGGGGATGCCTTGGCCTCGCTGACCGCGGATTCGATCAGTGCCAGGACCTCTTCGTCGATCCGGTCGAGCTCGGCTTCCTCGAGCCAGCCCTCCGCGGTCACGCGATCACGAAACTTTGCCAGGCAATCCAGGCTCGCGCGATGCGCGGCGACCTCGTCCTTGTCCCGGTATTTTTGCGGGTCGCCTACAAAGTGACCGAAAAAGCGCGTGGTCTCGCAATTGAGCGCACCCGGCCCGCCGCCCTCGCGGGCGCGCTGCACGGCGCGACCGGTGGCTTCGAACACGGCAAAAAAGTCATTCCCGTCGACGGTCTCCACGGGCATCCCAAAGGCCGCCGTGCGCGCGGCGAGATCCTCTGCGCCAATAGCGTAATCGGCGCCCGTGTGTTCGCTGTAGCCGTTGTTCTCGTAGACGAACAGCGTGGGCAACTGCAGCACAACCGCGAGGTTCATGGCCTCGAATACCGTGCCCTGGTTGCTGGAGCCGTCACCGGAGAAGGAAGCCGTCACGCGCCCCCTGCCGTCCAGCCTGGTGGCGATCGCCGCGCCCACGGCAATCGGCGGCCCGCCACCCACGATGGCGTTGGCGCCCAGCATGCCCACGTCCCGGTCCGCGATGTGCATGGAGCCGCCCTTGCCCTTGCACAAACCGTCGTGGCGGCCGTAAATCTCTTTCATCATGCCGGTCACGTCGCAGCCCTTGGCGATGCAGTGGCCGTGTCCGCGGTGGGTACTGACGATGTAGTCATCATTGCCCAGCTGCTCACAGACGCCCACGGCCACGGCCTCCTGGCCGGCATACAGGTGAGTGAATCCGGGTATTTCGCCTTTCTGGATCTCGATATTGAGCCGCTCTTCGAACTCGCGGATGGTCTTCATGCGCCGGTAGGCGCGCAGGAGCAAGTCCCGGTCATAGGTACTCATGGCTTGGTTTCCCCGCGGACGATCAAAGGGCCCCCTCGGGCTTGCCGTCCTTGCCGTAGATGTAATCGTCCAGCACCTTGTGGAAATGGCGGATGCGCAACTCCTGGTTGCCCAGCCACAGGCCGCGGAAGCCCTTGGAATGCATGCCGCGCTGGACACCCGGGAGGTTGGCCGCATCCTGGTCCAGCACCAGGCCGATGCTCTTGTCGCCGTGCTTGAACTGCATGAACTCGGGCAGCTCCGGCCACTCTTCTCCTTCCGGCACCAGCTTAAAGGTCCAGATATCGAAATAGCACTTGTCCGGGTCCGTGGCGTGGGGTCGCTGGCGGAAAATCCAGTAATCGTCCGCATGCACGTTCATGGTGATGTTCGGAAAAATCAGGTAGTGAAAATCATCGGTCAGCTGGGCGTCGTGCAGGCGTGAGTAGTCCTTGCCCTGCTCCGGCGCATGTTCCCGCTTGAAGTTCTGCAGGTCCCGGCGCACGTCCTTGACCCGGCCATAGTAATCCGCCGGGTCCATGCCGCCCTCTTTCATCAGGTGCTTGATGCCCATGGGAATTTCCGGCGGCTGGTTAACCCGCGGGGAGAGGGTGGCGAACTCGATGATGTAGCGGTTGTGCCGCTCGTAGCAGTCAATCTGGATGTTCAGGTCGTCAAGGTGCCAGAGCAGCTGCGGGTGAATACCCTGCACGTGATAGGACTCGTTGAACGCGTCGACGGACGTCTTCCAGTTGCAGTCCCATTCGACGGTCACGTGCCGGTCGCGGGCCATCTTCGGGAACTGGTACGGGTCCAGGTGCTCCGGGATGATGTCCAGGAACTCCAGCAGCGGTTCCACCTCCGGGTTCAGGCTGAAAAACACCAGGCCCGCCCAGGAGTCACAGGGGATTTCTTCCAGCCCGGTGCAGGGCGTGCCCTGGGGGAAGGTTTCCGCATCAGGAATGCGCTTGAAGCTGCCATCCCGGTGATACTCCCAGTGATGGTAAGCGCACTGGAAGGACTCCGCATGACCCGAGCCTTCCGGGCGCAGCAGGTTACCGCGATGCTGGCAAACGTTGTAGAAGGCCCGAATGCCCCCGTCATCCTGGCGGACGATAAGAATGGACTCCGGGCCGATGTCGGTGACAACGTAATCGCCCGGCTCGCGGATGTCCTGCTCGACGCACCCGAGCAGCCATATCCTGCTCCACATGCGCTCCCACTCAAGACGCATAAAGCCTTCATCCGTATATCGCTCCTTGGCGATCACGTCGTTTGGTATCGAAGGATCCGGAGCCTTTTCCAGGGGTGTCATGCCGGCTTCGGCCTGCGGTGCGTTTTTGGTTTCAGCCATCGTGGAATACCGGTTCATTAAGGGACCAGCGGATTCCCCGGCGGAGCAGCTCGTAAAACGCCGGCTGCTTCCAGCTGCCGCGTTCTTCGCCTTTGTACCAGTCCATCAGGGGTTGCATGTCATAGTGCCCGCGCGCGTGACCCAGGTTCAGGTACAGCACCTCGTTATCTTCCCAGGGGTGCAGGTACATGATCGGGACCCGCTCCAGGTCCGTCCAGTTGGACTCATCAAAGCCCGGCGCTTCGCCGGAGAAACTGGTCTCCAGCAACGCATCGTGCTCGCCAAAAAACCGGCACAGGTAGATTTCGTCGTCCGCCTCGAAGGGACCAATGCCGTTGACCAGGGGATGGCGCGCGCAGGGCTCTACCAGGAAGGGTTGCATCGGCGGGTGCGCCACGAACTGGCTGCCCAGCATTTCGAAAAAGCGGCGCGCGGCGCGCGGCGCCACCCAGCCGCGCTGCTTTTCATAGCGCAGCATTGCGTTGGTGCCGTGCAGGGCAAACCAGCGTTTGCCGGCACGGAGGAATTCTTCGAGCTGATCAATCTGTTCCTCGTCGGGTATGACATCACTGGTGTAGGTCAAGAGGATGTCGGCCGCAGCCAACGCATCACTGTCGGAGTAATCAGCTCCGACACTAACCCGCAGATTGTCATGCTCCGCCAGGAGCTTCAGCAGTTCCAGGCGGGCGAAATCAAAATCGTGATAGCGTCCGCCGCAGACGAAGTGGACTTTTTTCAGCGCCGCAGGCAAGACGCCGCCTCAGAGCTGCACGCGCTTGGTGAAGCCGTTGTCAGCAACCAGGTTGATGCCGGTCACCAGGCTTGCGGCAGGACTGGCCAGGAAGGTGACCACGTTGGCGACCTCTTCCGGCGTACCCATGCGACCGGTGGGAATCTGCTTGAGCGTACCCTCGTACATGTCCGGCATCGTGCCCTTGATCATTTCCCAGGCGCCGCCCTCGAAATAAATGGGCCCCGGAGACACGGTGTTTACACGCACACCCTTGCCGGCCACAAACTGGGAGAGCTGCTTGCCGTAGGTCACCAGCGCCGCTTTCATGGCGTTATAGGCCATGGGCGCCATGAAGGTCTCCACCGCATTGGTGGAACCGATGATCACGATCGCGCCGGCGCCGGATTTCTTGAGCGCCGGAAGGCAGGTTTCCGCACCACGGACCGTGTGCAGCACATCAATTTCAAAATTGCGCCACCAGTTCTTCTCCGAGTCCATGCCGCCGCCACCGCTCACGTTGGGCACGAAAATATCCAGTCCGCCAAGGGCCTCGATACCTGCCTCGAGCCAGGCTTTGTAAGCATCCGCGTCCTTGACGTTGCAGGGCTCGGCGTACACCTTGACGCCGTATTTTTCCCGGATTTCCTCGCCGGCCCTGGCCGTGGCTTCATCGTCGCGGGCGCCGATGCCGACATTGACGCCCTCGGAGGCGAGTTTTTCCGCGATGGCGCGACCAATACCGCGCGTGGAGCCGGTGATGATGGCGCTGCGGCCTTTAAGTCCTAGATCCATGTTCAGTCTCCTGGGCAACGCCCATGCTGTGGGACTCAGCCCATGATTTCCTCAAAAGTCGGAACACGGCGCAGCTCTGCGCCGCCGTTGACCGACAGGATTTCGCCGGTCATGAAACATTCCGGATTCGCCAGCCACTCGGCCGCGGCGGCGATATCCTCGCCCGTGCCCATGCGGCCCAGCGGAATCTCGCGCAGCACGGCCTTTTCCAGGTTCGGATTGTCGAACATCATTTCGGTCATGTCCGTGCGCGTCATACCCGGAGCGATGCCGTTGACGCGAATACGGCGGCCGGCGTATTCGAGTGCCGCGACGCGCGTTGCCTGGTCCAGTGCCGCCTTGGTGCCCGCATACACGGCCGTTCCGAAGGCCGGTCGCGTCGCGGTCAGTGACGACAGCGTGATGATGGCGCCGCCGTCTGCCATGATGTCCGCCGAGCGGCGTATGAAACTCAGGGCGCCGAGAAAATTGGTTTCCACGCAGGCCCGGGCGGGCTCCGGTTCAAAGCGGGCCAGCGGTGTAAAGTGGTTGAGTCCGGTCGCGTAAACCGCCGTGTTCAACTGTCCGGCAAGCGCAACGACCCATTCGAATAAGGCGTCAACGCTCGCCGGGTCGGTCATGTCGCAGGGATGAGCCTGGGCACCAGTCTCGCGGGCCACCTCGTCCAGGCCCTCCCGGTTACGTGCGGAAATCAAAACCTGGTGTCCCGCCGACGCGAAACGCCGCGCAATCGCCGCGCCGATGCCGGCAGGGGAACTGGCGCCCATGACCAGGACTGTATTCTCAGCGTGGCTTGCCATACGGTGGTTCTGATGCGGCCGGAGGCGCAGTATACTTCAAGCCCAAGACCAAAATAAACAGTCCTGACTGTTTTTTTGTTGGCATAATCCGGCCCTCGACGCCCTGTAAACCACCGCGGAGAAACTGCAGCTTGATCAATACTGTCGTCATTGCCGGAGCCGGCCAGGCCGGGCTCCAGACCGCGTTATCGCTTCGCCAGGAAGGCTTTGCAGGGCGTGTCATTCTGCTCGGCGCAGAGTCCCGTCTGCCCTACCAGCGGCCACCCCTGTCCAAGCAGGTTCTCAAGGGTGAGTTCTCACCGGAAAAATGCACCCTGAGGCAGTCCGACTTTCTGGACCAGCAGCGCATTGAGTTTCGCCCGGACAGCCGGGTGACAGCGCTGGACCCGCAGCGCCGGACCGTAACGCTGGAAGACGGCCGCCTGCTTGACTACGACGCGCTGGTGATCGCCACCGGTGCGCGGCTCAACCGGATAGAGCTTGACGGGTCCCGCCTGGCCGGCGTGAATTACCTGCGCACCCTTGACGATGCGCTGCAATTGCGCGGGCAACTCAAGCCGGACGCGAAGCTGGTCGTTGCCGGCGCCGGTTACATTGGCCTGGAGGTGGCGGCGTCAGCGCGCGCCATGGGCTGCAGCGTGACCGTGGTGGAGCCGCAGGGAGGAATCATGCAACGCTCCGCCCTCCCGCCAGTCGCCGACTTTCTCGAGGCCCGCCACCGGCGCGAAGGGATAGTTTTCCATTTCGGAAAGCTGATGACCGAGATCCACGGTGGCCGCGAGGTGCAGGCCGTCAGCCTGGACGACGGGTCATTGCTGGAAGCAGATGTAGTGCTCAAGGGCCTCGGGGTTCAGCCGGAAGTGGCCTGGCTCGAGGGCAGCGGCGTGGCGGTCAATCGCGGAGTACTGGTCGATGAACGCTGCCGGACCAGTCAACCCCGGGTCTTCGCCGCCGGTGACTGTGCGGAAACCCGCCACCCCTTACTACGCAGAGCCGGTGGTTCTGGAGTCCGTGCAGAATGCGGTCAGCCAGGGCAAGCTATGCGCAGCGGCGATCCTCGGACAGGACGCGACCTACGACGAGCCGCCCTGGTTCTGGTCGGAACAGTACGATTGCCGGCTGCAGATGGCCGGACTGCCGCAGGCCGGTGATGAGCTTGTGCTTCGCGAGAATGGCCCCAATTCCGTGACTGTGCTGAGCCTTGGGTCCGACCGGCTTAACGCGATCCAGTGCATCAATGCACCGCGGGATTACATGGCAGGCCGTAAGCTGATTGCCGCGGGGGACCGGGTAGACCGGTCGCGCCTTGCCGACCCGACAACCGAATTGAAGGATTTGCTGTGATAAAACTGACTGTCAAAGACCGCGACGGCGGGCAACACGAGATTGAGGCCGTTGAAGGCGATACGCTCATGGAAACCCTGCGGGAGTTCGACTGGGGCGTTGCCGCCATCTGCGGCGGCATGTGCTCCTGCGGCACCTGCCACGTATTCATCGATGCGTCTTACCAGGACAAATTTCCGGAAATGGATGTCGACGAAGAAGACCTGGTCGACATGCTCGAGTTCAGCCGCGATGGCGAATCACGGCTAAGTTGCCAGTTAACGCTGACGGCCGAACACAACGGATTAAAGCTGGAGCTGGCGCCCGACGAGTGAAGTCCGGCCCAAGGGGTCGCCGGGCGCCCCGGCTCATTGAATCGACAGGGCGTTGTCCAGCATCAGTTCCGCACCATTCATGAAGTGTGACTCATCGCTGGCCAGGTACAGCACCAGGTTGGCCACGTCCTCCGGCTTGCCGATGCCCACCGGATCCTCCGGATTGTGCGCATCGGGATCCGGCACATCCATGCCCAACTGGGAAAAGGAGTCGTGGATCATCGGTGTATCAATCGCGCCGGCGTGAATGGAATTACAGCGGATGTTGTAGCCGTTCATCTGGCAGTGAACCGCCAGGGACTTGGTCATGCTGCGCACCGCGCCCTTGGCCGCTGAATAGGCAAAGAATACCGGGTAGCCCAGGTGCGAGGCCACCGAAGACATGTTGATGATCGAACCGCCACCCCGTCGCTTCAGCGCAGGGAGGGCCGCCTGGCAACCCAGGAAAACCCCCTCGTTCATCACCGAGTTGGCCAGCCGGAACTGCTCCAGGGTCGTGGTCTCCGGGGTGGCGACGATCACGATGCCGGCATTGTTCACCAGGATGTCCAGGCCGCCGAAGCGCTTTTCGGTCTCGGCAATCACTTCCTTCCAGCGCGCTTCGCTGGCCACATCGTGCTGCAGGAACAGGGTCTCCGCGCCGGTCTCCGCCGCGATTTCCTCGGCCACCTTGCGGCCTGCTTCATTGATGTCCGTCAGCACCACGCGGGCGCCCTCTTCCGCGAGACGCCGCGCGTCCGCCTTGCCCAGTCCTGATGCGGCGCCGGTAATCAGCGCGACTTTTCCTTCAACTCTGCCCATGATGGCTTCCTGATCGGGGGAGCGGAATCGTAACAATCACAACTGCTTGTTTCAATCACGTGTGACTTTTTTACAGACCATACAGTACACTCGTGGCTGTGGCCCTGCGCTGGCAGGGAAAGGTATTGCAGTGGGAGAGACAGGTCTTGAGCGACGAGAACACCCAGCAGCCTCAAGCGAATCCGAGGGGTCCTGGCGATATGGGCTGGCAGGCGCGCAAAAGCGAGGCCACGCGCAACCAGATCATCAGCGCGGCCATCCGCTGTATCGTGGAGTCCAGCTACTCCAATACCACGACCATGAAAATTGCCGAAAAGGCCGGTTTGTCGCGGGGCGCCATGCTGCACCACTTTCCGTCCAAGATCGACATCATCCGGGCCGTCGTTGACTACCTGCACGAAAAGCGCCTGCAGGCGTTTCGCCGCTCCGTCAAGGAGTTGCCCGTGGACAAAGACCGGGTCCGCATGGCGGTCCGCTCCTACTGGGAGCATGTGAATCACCCCCTGTATATCGCCATCTTCGAACTTGCCGTTGCCGCCCGCACAGACGCTGAGCTTCGCGATATATTGATCCCGGCGCAGCGGGCTTTCGACCGGGCATGGTACGAAACCGCCCGCGAGGTGTTTCCCGAATGGCAGTCGGACCCCAAGGCTTTCGACCTCGCCCTGAATCTTACGCAGCAGCTGATGGAAGGCATGTCGATCAGCCATTTCACGCACGCACGCGAAACCGACGAGGAGGCGCTGCTGGTTTACCTGGAAGACCGGCTGCGGGAACTGAAACCGGGCATATGAGCAGGAGCCGGTTCCGGGTCTTTCAGATCAGCAGGACGATCAGCAGGTCAAGTGCGAGCGCCAGCAGGGCGCCGGGGACAACGGCGAGCGGGGCTGTACCGCTTCTTTGCTTGTTGTTATGGGGCTGCCCGCCACACCGGGCCCGGGCACTTTAAATGCATTCAAAATCATTCAGACCGGTCGGGCGGCAACGGTCCGGCCAACCGTACTTGCGCCAGTGCTGATCATAGCCGAGCGCCCGCACCCAGCCCTTGAATCTCGGATCCTGTCGCAGCTCAACACCCCAGTTGTGCCACACGGCTTCCGGCAGGCGATGCTCGAAATAGGAGCCCGCCAATTCCGGCTCGAGATCAAAGGCGCGCGGTGAGCCCATCACGAGCATGGCTTCGAATGCCACCAGGACGGGCAATTCCCCTCGCTGGGCGCCATCCAGGAAGGCGTCTTCCACGAACGCCCGCCGCAACGGGTTCTCGAATGCATCGACCAGCAAACCGGCATAGTACGGTGGCAGGCTGCCCATGCGCAGCTCGATCCCGCTCAGCAGCTCGCGCGCCTCGGACCAGTTGCCGAGATAAAGGTGGGCAACCGCGGCGGACAGGTCCCTCCGGGAAAAATGACTCATGCCGTCGAGCACCACCAGCGCCTCGTCGGGATTGCCACTGAAATTCAGGGAACCGGCCAGGGAGCAACCCAGCAGCTGGTTCAGCGGATCCAGCCGGTAGGCTTCACTGAGGCCCGGAACAACGCCCTCAAAATAGCCCATGCTGGTCGCCAGCATCGCGTGCCAGTGCAGCACGTTGGAGTCACGATTGCCCATGTCCAGCGCCAGCTCGAATAATCCGGCCGCACGCAGTGGATCGCCACGCCAGGCAACGATGGCGGCCAGCACGCCAAACGCTTCGGGCGAGTCCGGGTCCAGGTCCAGGGCATAACGTGCGCTGGCCTCGGCCCGCTCCAGCCACTCCTGACGGTCGGCCAGGGGGTCATAGGACGGCATAAGGAAGCTGGCTGATGCGATTCCCACGTAAGCGTTTACGAAATTCGGATCCAGCCCGGCCGCCGCCTCAAAACTCTCCAGCGCCTCGAGCAACGGCGCGGCGCCGGACGCAATGCGCTTGTCCAGCAGACTGCGACCCCGGAGATACAGCGTGTAGGCGTCGATATTGGCCGTTGAAACGCCAGCGACCAGCCGGTCACGTTCGCCCCGCGGTATCTTAAGATTGGTCAGGACGCCATCGGCGATAAGGTCCTGGATGCGGAATACCTCCTCCACCGGCCGGTCATAGCGATCCGACCAGATGACCCGGTCATTCTCCGCATCCAGCAAATTCGCGGTGACGACCAGCCGCCCGTTAGCGCGTTCCACCGTGCCGGCCAGCAGGGCTTCAACCCCAAGTTGCGCAGCGATCTCTCCCGGCGCCAGCGGACTATCCCGAAATTCGAAGCTTGAGGAACTGGAGGCCACGTCCAGAGCCTCAAACCCCTCCAGGCGTCGGGTAATTTCCCGCGCCATCCCCTCGGCGAAATACGTGTCGCCGTCCTGGTCGTTTGATTCAACGAAAGGCAGAACCGCAATGCTGCCGGAACCACTGGAGCCATAACCGGGCCGGGCCGACACAGCAGCGGCATCCTGGCCGGCCGCTGGCGGGGAACCCGGCATCAGGTCCCGTACGAACAGGAAGCCCGTCAGAACAAGCAGGGCGGTCAGCGCCAACCAGCCCAGGCTACCGAGCAACGGCGGCGCAACGGCAGGCGGCGGCGAGGACGTTGTGTCCGCATCAGCCGGCCCGGCGTTTTCATCGATGTCCTGCACGGGAACCGCCAAACGATAGCCCGTCCCGCGCACCACGGAAATGTATTCCCGGTCACAACCGGCCTTGCGGAGTGCGTTGCGAACCAGCACCACGCGCTTATTGATCGTGCCCCGGTCAATCACCAGGCCGCTCCAGACTTCGTCTTCCAGCTCGCGGGTGGTAACCACGTTGGGCGCTTTTCGAGCCAGGGTCAGCAGCAGGGCGAATGACAGCGGCGGCAGAGGCACAATCTTGCCGTTACGGGTAACCTCCTGGGTTCCCGCATTGAGCTCAAGCCCGCCAATTGAATAATGTTCCGTGCTCATGAACCCACCTCCGCAAACCTCCCTGGCGCCCGGGTTAAACACCGGGGCCGGACTGCATGCCTCAGCGCGAATGCTACCGCATCCGTGATTCTTCGTCGAAACTTCCATCAAACTTCGACGCTGTGGCCGGTCATTGAATAGGCGCCATCCGCTACATTTTTAACGTGTGCAACAGCTGCGTGAAGGCTTGCAGGCGGACGAGGCAACAGGTGCGAACACGATAGGGCAAAACGGGACCGGTTTGACGCTTTTTTAGCCACCCCCCTGGCCTTTATAAGCGGCCGGTTCATCCGATTACCGCCCTGTCGTGCCGGCCTCACCCGTCGCTGGAGAAGAGGAGAGACCTTTCCAGCGCGATCTGAACGGGGCGCGGGGCACATGCACTACGAAGAAGAAGCAGGAAAGCCATCCGCCGGGATGGCTTTCCGACTTGCTAAAGACAACCGGCTTTAAAGGTCCCGACCCTTGCTGGCGGCCCCAGACCTGACAGGCTTTCATCGACGCTTTACAGCGGACCCCGTGCGACAGAACCCAGTCCCCCCCCTATACTGGCGGCGTTCGGGGTCCGCTTCTAATTCCGCATTTTTCATCCAAAATCCAGTGCAGCCGGAAAGTGTTGGCGCGGTGGAATGCAGCAAGCAAACTCTTTATGCTTGGCACATGACTGAAAGCAATGAAGAGCGAGCGGCGACGGGCCTTGACCCGGCCGCCGAAGGGCTGACCCTGCCTGACGGTATCGTGCTCCTTGAAAAGGTCGGCTCCGGCCGTGCCGCGACCGTATACAAGGCCCTGTTCCAGGGCGAAACGGTCGCGCTCAAAGCCTACACGTCCAATGCCGCCAGCTGGTACCGAAAGAAGCTCGACAAAAACATTGCGGTCTACGAAATGATGCAAAACCGCGAGTTTCGCAAACACGCGGATCTGGTGAAGTACACGGCCAAGCCCCTGCGGGTTATCGGACAGGACGGCAAAACCAGCCTGTGTTTCCTGCAGGAATATGTCGATGGAATCACGCTGCAGCAACTCGGGGACCGTTACGGCCACATCCCGGGCTACCTGATGAGAACCGGCGAGGCCATCGCCAGGGTTTGCGAAGAGCGCTCAATCAAGGGCGTGGACGACTTCATGAAGGGCGTCAAGCTGCGCCAGAGCGCGTCAACCTGGCTACCCATCATGTTTGACTTCAAACACGTTCCGTCCGACCGTCCGCAGGAGATCAAGCAGGGCTTCCTGCAGCGCATCGGCCTGAACCGTCAGCCGCCCGTGCCACCCGGTTTCATGGGCGAATGGGAAACGCTGAACCGCAAGCTGGAAAAGGATCTGGGCTGACCCACCCGCCTGTTTGCCCTCGTGGCTCAGCCCCGGCTAGGGCACAACGACCGGCACACCGGTGAACAGCTTGGCGTTAACCAGGAAGTGGACGCCGATACTGCAAAAATAGCCGATCAGCACCGCCCAGCTCCAACGGATGTGCGAGTAGAAGGTGTAAACACCCCGCGCCTGACCCATGACCGCCACGCCGGCGGCCGATCCGATGGACAGCATGGATCCGCCGACACCGGCAGTCAGCGTCACCAGCAGCCATTGACCATGGTCCATGGCCGGCTGCATCTCCAGCACGGCAAACATGACCGGAATGTTGTCCACAATCGCCGAGGCAAAGCCGACGATGATGTTGGCGACCGTCGGGCCAAGATCGCTGTAGGTGATCTGTGAACCGACCGCCAGGTAGCCGAAGGTTCCAAGGCCGCCAACGCACAGAATCACCCCGTAGAAGAACATCAGCGTATCCCACTCGGCCCGGCGCAGGTTGTTGTAGATATTGTAGGTCTCGCCGTCTTCAACGATCTCAGACCCCATGAGCCGGGCTTCCGCCTTGCGTTTTGCGATCTGCTTCTTCTCCCGCAGCTTCAGGTAGTAGCCGAAGATTTTCAGGAAACCCAGGCCGGTCATCATGCCCAGCACCGGCGGCAGGTGCAGCACATTGTGGGCCATTACTGCCAGGCCGATCGTGGCCAGGAACAAGGCGACAACCACCCAGGCGCCATGACGGAGCCGCGCCTTGTCCTTGATCGGCGCCGGATGATCATTGCTGACGGCAAGGCTGAGGATGACCGCAGTGACCCCCCAGTTCACGATGGCGGGCAGGAACAGGGAAAAGAACTCACTGAACGCCACCAGTTCGGCCTGCCAGACCATGAGCGTGGTGATGTCACCGAAGGGACTGAAGGCGCCGCCGGCGTTGGCCGCGACCACGATGTTGAGACAGGCCAGCGAGATAAACTTGGTATTTTCCTGGCCCACGGCCAACACCACGGTTGCCATCAACAGGGCGGTTGTCAGGTTGTCCGCAACCGGCGACAGGAAGAAGGCGACCAGGCCGGTGATCCAGAAAATCTGCCGGAGCGTGAATCCCCGGGTGACCAGCCAGACGCGCAGCGCGTCAAAAACGCCCCGCTCCTCCATGGTATTGATGTAGGTCATCGCTGCGAGCAGGAACAGGAACAACTCCACGAACTCGAGCAGGTTGTTCTCCAGCACCATCTCGGGCGTGTGCGTGTCGCCGAGACTGTTGTAGGTCACCGCGACCAGTATCCAGATCAGGCCCGCCGCGACGATCACCGGTTTGGACTTTTGCAGATGCAGGGTTTCTTCCATGATGACCAGTGAATAGGCCAGCACGAAAATGATCAGGGCGGTGATCGCCAGGGGATTGGTGACGAGGTTCATGGCCTCACCGGAGGCCAGCGCGAGGCCCGGCGCAAGACTCGCGAGCACGGCGATAGCCAGGAGCAGCCATTTCGCGGAGATGATTTTTGTCATTTTAGGCGTACTCCGAAATTCGTTTATTGTCATTACCCTGGAGCGGGGCGCTTGTTCAGAAGGCGCTCACGCCGGTCAGCTCCTTGCCAACCACCAGCTGATGAACGGTCTCCGTACCCTCGTAGGTGACCACACTCTCAAGATTAAGCATATGCCGGATCGGACCGTATTCCACGCTGATACCCGCACCACCGAGCATATCGCGGCAGTCGCGCGCGATGTCCAGCGCCATGCGGATGTTATTCCATTTCGCCAGCGACACCTGGGTCGGGTGCAGGCGCCCCTGGTCTTTCAGGCGCCCCAGCTGCAGGCTCAGCATTTGCGCTGTCGTGATCCGGCGGGCCATGTCGGCAAGACGCAGCTGGATGGCCTGGTTGCTGTTCAGGGAGCGGCCGAAGAGCTGACGGCTTTCCGTGTAGGCAAGCAGTTCTGCAAGGCAGGCCTGCGCCGCCCCGATACCACCCCAGGTAATGCCATAGCGGGCCTGGGTCAGGCAGCTCAGCGGTCCTTTCAGCCCCTTGACGCCGGGCAGCATGTTTTCTTCGGGAACCCGCACGTTATCGAAAAACAGGGACGAGGTGACCGATGCCCGCAGGGAAAACTTGTGGGACAGCTCCGGGGCTTCGAAGCCCGGCGTGCCTTTTTCAACCAGGAAGCCGCGAATGCCCTCATCCGTCATCGCCCAGACCACGGCGATATCGGCAATCGAGCCGTTGGTGATCCACATTTTCGCCCCGTTGATAACCCAGTCGCCGCCATCGCGCCGGGCCACGGTCTTCATGTTGGACGGATCGGAACCGCCATGCGGCTCGGTCAGGCCAAAGCAGCCGATCGCCTCGCCAGCCGCGAGCCGCGGTAACCACTGCGTTTTCTGGTCCTCTGATCCGAAGGCATGAATCGGAAACATCACCAGGCTGCTCTGCACGGACACGAAGCTTCGCAACCCGCTGTCACCCCGCTCCAGCTCCTGGCAGATCAGGCCGTAGGACACGGCGTTCAGGCCGGCGCAGCCATAACCCTCAAGCGAGCTGCCCAGCAGGCCGAGCTCGGCAATCTGCGGCACGAGTTCCGCCGGAAACCGGCCATGCTCAAAACAGTCGGCGATGATGGGAAGCACCTCGCCGTCCACAAACCGGGCGACGGTATCCTGCACCAGGATTTCGTCTTCCGACAGGAGGGAGCGCACATCAAACAGATCAAGGGGGTCAAGAGACGTCATGGGCATGGCAAAACGCACGTTTGGTGAAGGATGAATGGCGCATTGTACAAGCTATAATGCCGCCTTTGTGTTTTGACGGTCCCAAAATTTTGCGATCAACCGGCTCCAGGCAAGCGCTTTTGCGCGCCCTGTATATTCTCCTTGCGCTCGCAGCGCTGTCCGGCTGTGCCAGCGTGGTGTCGAGCGCCACCAGTGGTGTTGCCGCCAACCTGTCCACGGCGATTCTCAACCAGAATGATCCGGAGACCGTTCGTGACGGCGCGCCGGCTTTCCTGCTGATGCTCGATGGCTTTGCCGAATCTTCTGCAGACGACCCCGCCATGCTCGCGGCCGCCGCTGAACTTTACAGCGCTTACGGCGTCCTCTTTGTTGAGGATCCGGAGCGGGCACAGCGATTGACGTTAAGGGCAAAGGGATATGGCGAACGGGCGCTTTGCGCCAGTGATGAAAAGGCCTGCGGCATCGCAGCCCTGCCCTTCCAGGACTACGAGGCCGCATTGCAGCAATTGAAGAAGCAGGACGTGGCGGCGCTGTATACCTTCAGCCTGAGCTGGCTGGCTAATATCCAGGCCAGCGCCGGCGACATGACCGCCCTGTCACAGCTGCCGCGGGCCGAGGCGGCGCTCCGCCGGGTCGCGGCGCTGAACCCCGACTACCGCGCGGCGGATGTCGCACACTACATGGGGGTGCTGTCTACCATTCGCCCCCCGGCCCTTGGCGGCAAGTTTGAAGAGGGACGCGAATACTTCGAACGCGCCATCGCGCTCACGGACGGTCGGGATCTGTCAGTGAAAGTGGACTTTGCGCGCTATTACGCCCGAACACTTTATGAACGTGAATTGCACGACCAGTTGCTCGAGGAGGTTGTGGAGGCCGACCCGGTCGTCCCCAACCTGACGTTGTCCAACACGCTTGCACAGCAAGCAGCCATCGAGCTGCTGCTGTCCGCCGATGACTATTTCTGAGAATGGCCCAAATAATGCAAATCCCCAGAACACATACCCTGAAATTACTCGCACTTTGCCTGTTTGCCCTGGCGCTGACCGGCACGGCCCGGGCCGAGACCACCCTGAAGATCGCGACCGTGGTCCCGGACGGAACCGCCTGGATGGCCACCATGCGCAATGGCGCAAAGGAAATCGAGGAACGCACCGGGGGCCGGGTGAAATTCAAGATTTACGGTGGCGGCGTGCAGGGCAATGACAGCCAGGTCATGCGCAAGATGCGCGTCGGTCAGCTGCACGGCGGCGTGTTTACCTCCGGGGCGCTGCGGGCATTCCAGAAGGATGCCGAGATCTATGGCCTGCCGCGCCTGTTCCGCAACTACGGGGAGGTCGCCTACGTCCGAGAGCGCATGGATGACGAAATCTACCGCCGCCTGGACCAGGCTGGCTATGTCACCTTCGGCTATGCGGGCGGGGGCTTTGCACTCCTGGCCTCGCGGTCGCCGGTCAGGTCCCGCGAGGACCTGCGCCAGGTCAAGATGTGGATTCCCGAAGGCGACCAGGTTGCCCGGCTGGCCACCGAGGCCCTGGGTGTTTCACCGGTCAGCCTGCCGGTCACGGACGTGCTCACCGGCCTGCAAACCGAATTGATCGATACGGTCATGGGGCCGCCGGTCGGAATGATTGTCATGCAGTGGCAGACGGCGGTCAGCTACGTCAGTGAACTGCCACTGGCCTATATCTACGCCGGGCTGCTGATCGACAAGCGCTACTGGAGCAAGATCGCACCGGAGGATCAGCTGATAGTCAGCGAGGTCATGAGCGGCATTTACCAGGGATTCAACGAGGATGGCGTAGCCGATGACGAGGCGGCGCTGCTCGCCCTGCAGGCCGAAGGCCTGGAGTTCGTGGCATTGAGCGATGCGGAAGTGCAGAGCTGGGACAGCCTGTTCCAGCAAGCCAATGAGCAGGCCGCGGCAGAAGGGGCGTTCGACGTGGGTCTGCTGACCGAACTCGAGTGCCACCTCGAGGCCTACCGCACCCAAACTGACGACACCTGTTCCTGAGACCAGTTCGTGCGGCGGCTACTCAAGGCCCTCGAGGCCACCGGTCGCTGGGCGGAAGACCTGCTGCTGAGCGGCATTCTGCTTGGCATGATCGGCCTGGCCTCCTGGCAGATCATCGGCCGCAACCTGCTTGGCAGCAACATCGCCATCGGTGATGAGTTGCTGCGCATCTTGGTGCTGTGGCTGACCCTGGCCGGCGCCGTGGCAGCCAGCCGGGCCGACCGTCATATCGCGATCGCCCTGCTTGATCGCTACCTGGACGGCTGGAAACTCAACCTGGTGCGGTTCATCAACCAGACCTTTACTGCCGCAGTTTGCGGCTTCCTGGCCTGGTACAGCTTCGAATTTGTGCGTATGAGCCATGAGTTTGGCGACACGTTGCTGCGCGATACGCCGGCCTGGCTGCTGCAGGCGCCACTGCCGGTCGGTTTCGCCATCATGTGCTACCGGCACGGTCTGCTGGCATTGATGGCGCTGTCCGGTCACGCACCCCACAAGCCGCTACCGGGGCCGGCCGAATGAGCTGGTTCACGGTCATCCTGGTGCTGCTGGCCCTGCTGGGCGCACCGCTGTTTGCGCTGATCGGCGGCAGCGCCCTGTGGAATTTCCACCAGGCGGAAATTGATCTGCAGGTGGTGGCCATCGAATTCTGGGGCATCGCCGAAATGCCCATCCTGCTCGCCATTCCCCTGTTCACCTTCGCCGGGTACCTGTTGAGCGAGAGCCAGGCGCCGCAGCGGCTGGTGCGCCTGACGTCGGCGCTGATCGGCTGGATGCCCGCGGGCCTGGCCATCGTGTCCCTGGCGGCCTGCGCATTTTTCACTGCGTTTACCGGCGCGTCCGGGGTGACCATTGTCGCCCTGGGCGCGATCCTGTTTCCCGCGATGCAGCAGGCCGGTTACCCGGAACGCTTCAATCTTGGGCTGGTAACCTCCGCGGGCAGCCTGGGACTGCTGTTTGCCCCATCGCTGCCCCTGATCCTGTACGGCGTCATTGCCGAAGTTTCCATCGATGACCTGTTCCTCGCCGGACTGCTGCCGGGCTTTCTCATGCTGCTGGTCCTGGCCGGCTACAGCGTCTGGAAAAACCGTGCCATAAGGACACCGCTCAGCGACTTCTCCTGGCGGGAGGTCCGCCAGGCGGCGCGCGCCGCCATCTGGGAAATTCCCCTGCCCATCGTGGTGCTGGGCGGCATATACAGCGGCTACTTCGCCATTTCCGAGGCTGCGGCGGTTACCGCGCTTTACGTCCTTGTCGTGGACGTCATCATTCTCCGGGAGATCAGGCTGCGGGACCTCCCGCGGATCATCCGGGAGTCCATGGTGCTGGTAGGCGGGATCATGATTATCCTGGGCGTTTCGCGGGCTTCGACAAACTTCATGATTGACGCCGGGGTGCCGCAGATGCTGCTCGAATGGGTCAGCGGCGTGGTGGACTCGCGGTTGATGTTCCTGTTCGCGCTGCTGGCCTTCCTGCTGGTGCTGGGCGCCATCCTGGATATCTTTTCAGCGATTGTCCTGGTGGTGCCGCTGGTATTGCCCGTGGCCCGGCAATTCGGTGTCGATCCGATTCACCTGGGCATTGTTTTCCTGGCCACGATGCAGCTGGGCTACATCACGCCGCCGGTGGGTCTCAACCTGTTCATTGCCGGCTATCGTTTTAACCGCCAGATCGTCGATATTTACCTGTCCACCCTGCCGTTCTTTTTCTGGCTGCTGCTATCGGTGCTGATCATTACCTTCTGGCCGCAGCTCTCCCTGGCCCTGCTCTGAGCGACCTGCGGTCCGGTCGCGATCGCGGTCAATCGCGAAACCCACCCCGGCCCAGTCCCGGTAATGCGCCTGCAGCAGTTCGAAATCCTCTTCGTCGTCCACGTCCAGGCTAAGACCGCCGTAAGGCGACGGCACCAGGCGCATGGTTCCCCCGAGCACGGTGCCGGCGCCGCGCTCGACTTTCGCAAAGGTGTTGCCCTGGCGAAGCCTGCGGTACATACGCCCTTTCTTGCGGCTTAACAGGTAGGTCAGCTGCAGGCGCAGGATCATCCAGGCGGCAAACCAGCCGCCCGGCTGGCTGAAGACAGAAAACGCCAGCCTGGCCACGTTGTGCCAATCCTTGGCCTTGCGCAGGGTAAAGCTGGTCTGGAGAAACTCCACATGGGTGAGCTTGTAGGGCCTGAACACGTAAATATTCGACAGGCGGAACAGGCCTTCGCGCATCTGCACCAGGGGCCGCACCACGCCGGGACGTTGCGCGGTTCCGTAAAATGGCGCCAGGTCACGGTCCTCGGCGATACCACAGAGCATCGCACGGCTTTCGGAACAGGCCTGGTCTATTGCCGCGCAGCGGGCAATGAAGTCATCGACAGCACCCGGGGAAATCAGCGGCAGGTCACAGGAAATCACCAGTACCGGGCGCTCACGCAGCTGCTCGTTAGTGAGCTCAGGCTCCATGGCCTCCCTGGCGTGCAGCGCCGCCCAGCCGTTGGCCACGAGTTTGCCCTGCTGCTGGACACAGAAGGTATCGGGGCAGTCGGAAAGCACGGCCTCCAGTTCCTGCCGGGGACCGACCACGAACACCCGTCCAACCGCCTGCGCCCCGGTCAGCGCATCCACCACGTGGCGGACGAGAGCCCGGCCTTCGATCTCGAGGAACGCCTTGTTGCGGCCGCGGACCAGGCGGTCCGGGTTGTTGTGCGTACCCGCGAGCACGACAGCGTCCAGCGGAGCGGCATAGGTGGCGGGAGCAGACCCGTTCACGCTGTGCTTTTCCGATCCTGGCGAATCTGTCATCGCTTTTTGACCCTGGAGTACTGCCGGCTTGTTGGGTGATACGAACCGGCGAATAAGACAGTAGCCACATCCTTGCCGCGATTTGATCACGCCAGGGCTAACGGCCAAGAGACGTTATTATGCCTGCTTCGCGCGGCCCGGCCACCCGTGCTGGGGGTAAAAATTACCCGGAAGCACACTGCCAAGTCCTGACAATTGAATAATCGAAGTTTGAAAACTCGCTTCGTCGCAAATAAAAGGAAACCCAAAATGGCCGGATCAACAACTTTTCATCAGCTTGTGAAGTGCACATGAGAATAGGCTTGAGTTTATGCCTGTAACTTGCCCACCTACCCCTTTGACACGGGGACGGCGCGGGAGTAACTTGAACTCCCCGTTACACGAAACCCACCAGCCGCAAGGTTGGGATCGCTGGAAGGGAATGGGAAGCTGAAAGGCGGAACAGGAACAGAAAGCGGGGCAGCCAGAGGACCGACCCGTCCAACAGCAGCCAGGGTGGAAGAGAACGGCCAGTGTTCAGGTGGTACTGGACGCGCTATCCCGACCGGAGTTCTGCACTAAGCGGTCGTACCACAGGGGTAGCTCGAAGAGGATACGCGATCCTTGGAGATAGACGCCTCACGGCGTCGAGAAAGAAAGGCGGGGGGAAGACCCGCGACCGATAACCGCAGGCAGAACGATGACGGCGTCGGACAAAATTGGGAAGGCCTGGGTGGCCTGCAGTGCACCTCAGACGGAGTTCCAATCTTTCACCGGCGGGGAAGGCGCAAGCCTTCCCCGCCTTTATTTTGCCCGCTGAAAATGTGTTCGCCTGCAGCGCAGGCCTTCACCTTGCCCGTCAGCAATTGGGACTACAATAGCGCCTCTGTTTTTTACCGCCCTGGCCGAGAATGAACCTTCAAGGGAACGATCCTGAAATCCTCATCAAGATCCGCGGACTGACGTTCCGGCGGGGTGATCGCGTGATTCTGGACGACGTGGACATGGATATTCACCGCGGATCCGTGGTCGCCATCATGGGTCCCAGCGGGGTCGGTAAAACCACCATTCTCAAGCTCATCGCCGGACAGCTGCGGCCTGACGCGGGAAGCATCATGGTTGGCGACCAGGACATCGCGAGCCTGGGCCGGAGCGCCTTGTTCAAATTGCGCGAGGAAATGGGTTTCCTGCTGCAAAACGGGGCGCTGTTCACGGACCTGACGGTTTTCGAGAACATCGCCACGCCGCTTCGCGAGCACCGTAAAATGAGCGAGGCGGAGATCGGGGCCATCGTCAGGGACAAGCTCGACGCCGTCGGACTCACGGGCACGGAAGACCTTATGCCGGACGAATTATCCGGCGGCATGGCGCGGCGCGTTGCCCTGGCCCGGGCCGTTGTCCTTGATCCGGCCATTGTCATGTTCGACGAACCCATGGCCGGGCTGGACCCGATTGCCATCAGCACGATCAACCGGCTGATCCGGGAAACCAACGACCGCCTGGGGCTGACCAGCATCGTGGTGACCCATGACGTGGAGCAGATGATGCGACTGGTTGACCACTGCTTCATCATCGCCGACGGTCGCATCGCCGGACAGGGCCCGCCCGAGGCACTTCGGGAAAGCACCAATCCAGCGGTGGACCAGTTCATGAACGGCCGCGTCGACGGGCCGATACCTTTTCAATATGACCGCAAGCGCGAAGGGGCGCGACGGTGATCCGGAAAATGCTGGCGCCGGTGGCGGAGATGGGCCGCGCGGGGATGTTCCTGCTCCGCATGCTCGGCACGGTGCGCCCGGAGTGGCGCCTGGTCCAGTCCACCCTGCAGCAGCTGTTCCTTATCGGCGCACGCTCGCTGGTCATCATCATGATCTGCGGCTTCTTCGTAGGCATGGTGCTGGCCCTGCAATCCATCAATGCACTGCAGCAGTTTGGCGCCTCGGACCAGGTCAGCCTGCTGGTTGGAAAGTCCCTGTTTCGCGAGCTGGGTCCGGTGCTCACAGCCCTGTTGTTCGCGGGGCGCGCCGGCACGTCCATATCCGCGGAAATCGGCCTGATGAAAGCAACCAGCCAGATTGACGCCATGGAGCTGATGGCCATCGACCCGGTGCAGCGTATCGCGTTGCCGCGGTTCCTGGCCGGACTCCTCGCCATGCCGCTGCTGACCGCGATGTTCAACGCCCTGGCGATCATGGGCGCGGTGATTTTCTCCGTTGGGGTGGCCGGATTGGATGTGGGCGTGTTCTGGACCAAGCTGCAGACCGGGGTGTACTTTCAGAAAGACTTTATGGGCGGGGTCTACAAAAGCATGGTGTTCGGTGGCATCGTGAGCCTGGTTGCCGTCTGGTACGGCTTCAGCGCCCGGCCCACTGGTGCCGGTGTAGGCACCGCCACCACCAATACCGTGGTCGTGAGTTCCGTGCTTGTACTGATTTTCGACTTCATAATGACTTCATTCCTGACCTGAGACTATCCACAGCATCATGAGAGCCAATTACAAAGTTGAGTTTGCCTCGGGCATATTTCTGCTCCTGGGCCTGGCGGCATTACTCTGGCTGTCGACGCAGGCAACCGACTACCGCAGCCGCCTGGGTGACGAAACCTATGGAATCTCAGCGCGGTTCACGAACGTGGCCGATCTGAAGGCGCGTTCGCCGGTCAAGATCGGCGGCGTTGCGGTCGGAATTGTTGAAGGTATTGACCTCGACCCGGTCACCTTCGAGGCGGTCGTGCGCATGCGCGTGGACACGCGTTTCGCCGAGATTCCCTTTGACACCAGCGCCTCCATTCTGACCAGCGGGGTTCTGGGCGACCGTTACGTGGGCCTGGAGCCCGGCGGATCATTTGAATATCTGCAGGACGGTGACGAACTGGTGATTACCCAGTCCGCCGTCGTCCTGGAACAACTCATCAGCAAATACCTGTTCAACGCAGGTGACGAAGAAGGGACTGAAGAATGAAGCGTCTGAGCCCCCGGAATATTATCCTGGGTCTGTTTCTCAGCCTGGCCATCAGCGCGCAGGCAGCGGCTGCGGCCCAGCCTCTCCCGGAGGAGGTGGTCCGGACGGTCGCCGGGGAACTGCTTAAAAAGATCGGTGAGAACAAGGAGGAGTACCGCAGTGATCCTGTCCTCCTGGAGCAACTGGTTCGAACCGACTTGCTCCCGGCCATGGATGTGGAGTATTCCGCCCGCCTGATCCTGGGGCGCGCGGGCCGGGGCGCCACGGAGGCGCAGATCAAGGCCTTCTCCGACGCCATGGCTGATGTATTGATTGAGCGCTATGCGACCGGAATGCTGGAGTACCGGAACCGGGAGCAGCTCGAGGTACTTCCCTTCCGCGGCGAACTGAATGACCGCGCGACGCGGATACGCACGCGCGTTCGTACCCTGAACGGCGCACAGGTCCCGGTCGATTACATGTTCAGGAAGACCGATTCCGGCTGGAAAGCCTTCGATGTCATCGTCGAGGGTATCTCCTACGTGACCACCTACCGGAACCAGATCATGCCGCAGGTGCAGGAATCCGGAATCGAAGCGGTCACCCTGCGCCTGACCGCCGGCGAACTGGAGCTCAAGGATCAATAATGCAACGCGCTTGCCTTATCCTGTTGTGCGTCCTGCTGACCGCCTGCGCGGGAACGCAAAGCCGTAACACGGACCCGATCAACGACCCCTGGGAGGGTTATAACCGCAAGATTCACGCCTTTAATATGACCGTGGACAAGTACTTCATGCGTCCGGTTGCCAAGGGCTACGAGAAGATTACGCCGGATCCGATAGAGCGCGGCATAGGCAATTTTTTCCGCAATCTTGCCTACCCGGTGACCGGTCTGAACCAGCTCCTGCAGGGCAAATTCACCGAGTTTGGCGAGAGCACGGAACGTTTCTTCGCCAATACGATTTTCGGCCTGCTCGGTTTCGTGGATATCGCCACCATGGGCGGCGTGCCCCAGTATGACGAGGACTTCGGCCAGACCATGGCCCACTGGGGCTGGGACAACAGCCGCTACCTGGTCATGCCGTTTTTCGGTCCCTACACGGTGCGGGACTTTTTGGGTCAGAGCTTTTACGGCTACTTTCACCCGGTCTCCTACGCCGCCCGTGAAGAAAGTATCTACTGGCCGATACCGGTAGACCTCATCCAGCTCAGGGCAAACTTGCTGCCGCAGGATGAGGCCATCCTCGGGTCTTACGATCCCTATGTGTTTATCCGCGACGCCTGGCTGCAGCGTCGTGAGTATCTGATTTATGATGGAGTTCCACCGACGCCCGATTACGAGGCCTACCTGGAGGATCTGGAGGAATGAAACCAGCGGGACACTTGCGCGCGACCCTGGCCACGCTGTCCCTGCTGCTGTTATCCGCCTGCGATCAGCCCTCCGAGCCGAATGGCGGGGCTGAAGACGTATACGTTCACTCCATGGACGGCGCGCCCCGGTCGCTGGATCCGGTACAGGCCTCCTCCATCTATGCCAATTTCCTGGTCGTCAACCTCTACGACACGCTCTACCGCTACCGCTACCTTGCACGACCCTATGAACTGGCGCCCAACCTGGCGGCCGGCATGCCGGAGTTTTCCGACGACGGCCTGACACTAACCATCACGCTGAAACCCGGCGTCCGGTTCATCGACGACCCGGCGTTCCCCGAAGGTGCTGGCCGGGAGGTCATTGCGCAAGACGTGGTCTATTCGATCCTGCGCCATTTTGACCCGGACATGCGCGGCCAGGGCGCCTGGCTGTGGCAGGGCAAGCTGGAAGGGCTGGATGAATGGAAAGCCGCCGGCGCCGACTACGGGGCGCCGCCCAGCGGCTTGCAGGCAGTCGACCGATACACGCTGCAGTTGCGCCTCACGCGGCCATTTCCGCAAATCGTACATACCCTGACCCAGGGTTACGCGGCCGTGGTCCCACGAGAGGCCGTCGAGCATTACGGCGAACAGCTGGGAACCCGCGCCGTCGGGTCCGGCCCGTTTCGCCTGGAGACCTTTGACAGCGCCCGCGCCGTGCTGGTCCGGAATCCGGGCTTTCGCAAGGAGCCGATTGTGCTGACCGAAGAAGGCTTTGAACCGGGCCGCGACCAGGTCTGGGGTCTGGACGTTATCGAGGGCCGGGCACCGCCGCTGACCGACCGGGTGGAAGTCGAGTTCATCGCCGAAGACGCCTCGCGCTGGAACACCTTCTACTCGGGGCGCAGCGACTATCTCAAGGTACCGGTATCACAGGTCGACAGCCTGTTGAGCAGCACCGCGCCGGCCCAACTCAAGCCGGAACTGGCAGAGCGGTTTTTCGTGGAGTCGGAGCCGGAGGCGGGTTTCGTCTACACCAACTTCAACATGTCCGATCCGCGCATCGGCTACCACGAGGACCCGGTCCAGGATCAACGCAACCAGGCGCTGCGCTGTGCGATCCGCAAGGGCTTCGACTGGCCGACGCGGAATGCGCAATTTTTTGCCGGCATCGGGCAGGTATTTCCCGGCATTATTCCTCCCGGCGTGCCGGAGTTTGACCCCGGTTTTGACGACAGCAGCATCACCTATGACCCGCAAGGCGCCCGGGAGCTGCTGGAGACTCATGGCTGGACGCCGGAAAACCTCCCGGTACTTGAATACGGGTTTCCGGCCAGCGTAACGGAACGACAAATGTTCGAGCAGTTCCGCAGCTTCATGGAAGCGATCGGCTTTCCGCGGGACAAGGTACAGCCAATGTCCTACGCCAGTTTCGGTGACTACGCGCAGGCATACAGCAAGCGTCAGGTCATGCTCATGACCGCCGGCTGGACCATGGACTACCCGGACGCGGAGAATACGCTGCAGTTGTTTTACGGCCCCAACGCAAGCCCCGGCTCCAACACCGCGAATTTTGACAACCCGCGGTTCAACGAGCTGTACCGGGAGGCCGCCGTCCTGCAGGAATCACCGGAGCGAACCGCGCTGTTCCGGCAGATGAACCAGCTGGTCATTGATGATTGCCCGACCATCAGCGGCCTCAACCGCCACCTGGTCCTGATGTGGAGCCGCAAGGCTGTCATGCGTCCCGACCGGTCGTTCGTCGGCGGCTATTTCCTGCGCTTTGTCGACATGGTGCCAACGACCGAACCATGAGTTTGCGCTCGTGAGCTCCAGGCCGTGAGACCCGGGCAGTGACCACCTGGCGCTTTTTGCTGAACCGCCTGCTGTACGGGATGGCCCTGATGCTGGGCGTGTCGCTGCTGAGTTTTACGCTCATGGTCTGGTTTGGCCCGGACCAGACTTACGAGCTGCTCGGCAAGAACCCCGACGAGGCGCAGGTGGCTGAGCTGCGCGAGACCCTGGGCTACAACCGGCCGTTTGTTGTCCGTTATGGCAGCTGGCTGGGGGACATGCTCCACGGCGATCTCGGCCGGTCTAACCGCAACGGTGAAGCGGTGAGTGAACTGCTTGCGCGCACTCTGCCCGTTACGCTGCTGCTGGTGCTCCCCGGCTTTCTGCTGGGTAACCTGTGTGGCCTGCTGCTGGGCATGGCGGCGGCCTGGTACCGGGGGGGCTTGCTTGACCGGCTGGTGCTGGCCGGCTCCGTGGCCGGGCTCAGCCTGAGTTTCCTGGTCATCATCATCGTGCTGCAAATTCTTCTGTGCACGCCGTACGGGCTCAACCTGTTTCCGGCCCGCGGCTGGCGCGTGAGCGGGCTCGACAGTTACCTGTTGCACGTTGCGGTGCCGACGCTGGCGCTGATCCTGGTTTCCATCGGTTACAACACGCGCTTTTACCGGGCCGTCATCCTCGAGGAACTTGGCCGTGAACATATCCGCACCGCGCTCGCATTCGGCGCCAGCCCGGCCGAGCTTCTGTTCCGTAACGCGCTGCGTAACGGACTGGTCCCCATCATCACCCGGCTGCTTTACTCCATACCGCTGGTGGTGGTTTCCGGCAGCCTGCTCCTGGAAACCTATTTTGGAATTCCCGGTGTCGGCAAGATCACTTTTGACGCCATAACCAGCGGCGACCAGGCCGTGCTGCTCGCGGTGGTTACCCTGACCGCGGTGCTGTTTGTCGCCGTGCAGATTGTGGCTGAGGCCGGCTGCCGCCTCGCTGACCCGCGCCTGCAGAGCCGATGAAGTCCGCCTCCGCCCGGTTGCTCCGGCAACATCCGTCCGGCCTGGTCGGGGCAGTGATTCTCACCGGCATGGCGCTGCTGGCCCTGGCCGTCAGCGCGGGCTGGCTGGCCAGTGGCTGGGCGGATACCAGCGCAGCGCAATGGGCCCCGGCAGACGCGGCGCACTGGTTCGGCACCAACCGGCTGGGGCAGGACATCTGGTCGCGGGCGCTGGCCGGCTCCGAGACCGCTTTCCGGGTCGGAATCATTGTTACCGCCGGCGCGCTGGGGCTGGGCGCCGCGCTTGGCGCCGCGGCAGGCTGGCGGGTCGGGAGCTGGCTTGATGAATTTCTGCAGTACCTCATGGGCGTGCTCGACTCGATGCCAATCTATCTGCTTGCCGCCGCCTTCGCATTCATGCTCGGTGGAGGCGAGGGCGCCATGTACCTGGCCATGATCGTGTCCTTCTGGACCGGATCTGCGCGCCTGGTGCGGGCCGAGATTGCGCGGCTTCGCAGCCAGGACTTTGTCCGTGCAGCCGAGGCAATCGGCCTGCCGGCGCCGCTGATACTGCTGAGACACCTGTTACCCAACACGGGGCACATTCTCCTGGTCCAGGGCACCCTGACCTTTGTCGCGGCGATCAAGACCGAGGTGATCCTCAGCTTCCTTGGCATCGGGGTCCACCAGGGCGTCAGCTGGGGCCTGATGCTTGCGGAGAGTACCCAGGATGTCCTGGCGGGGCACTTTGGCAACTTCACATCCGCGTCCCTGCTGCTGTTTCTGCTCCTGCTGGGCCTCAACCTGCTGGCGGACGCGATCCAGGACAATTTCAGCCTGCGGGAGGTCCCGCGATGAGCACCAGCCGCCTCTCGGTACGCGGCCTGAGCGTGGCCCTGCGTGGAGCCGGGCCCGATCAGCCCATCCTGCGGGACATCGACCTTGACCTGTCGGCGGGCGCGATCACCGGACTGGCGGGGGAGTCGGGCTGCGGTAAATCACTGACCGCACTGGCCCTGCTGGGCCTTAATGACCCGCGGGTATTCCGCACACGCTGCGACCGGGCGACGCTGGACGGGCAGGACCTGCCCCTGGCGGACCCGCCGGCGATGCGCGCCTTCCGGGGCAAGGACCTGGCGATGGTCTTCCAGGATCCGTCTGCAGCCCTGGACCCGGTGTTTACCGTTGGCAGCCAGCTGCGCCGGGCCCTGGTCCGCCGGTCCGGACTGGGCAAAAAGGAGGCCGGCGAGCGAGCGCTCGAGGCCCTGGCGGAGGTGGGCTTCCCCCGGCCTGAATTGATTGCCAGCCAGCATGCCCATGAGCTTTCCGGCGGCATGCGCCAGCTGTGCCTGATCGCCATGGCGCAGGCCCTCAAACCCAGGGTGCTGGTGGCCGATGAACCGACCACGGCGCTGGATGCGGGCACCCAGGCGATCGTCCTGCAACAGCTCGAACGGCTGGCGGACTCGATGGATACCGCTGTGCTCCTGATCACGCACGACCTGCGCCTGCTGACCCGGCACGCGCGGGACGTGATGGTGATGTACCACGGCCGCATTATTGAGCGCACCACCGGTTACGACCTTTACCACCGGCCGGCTCATCCCTACACCGCCGGGCTGCTTGCCGCCCTGCCCCGGCTGCAGGACACCGGGGCCGGGCCTGCCCGGCCCATTCCGGGTAATGCCGCCCCGGCCGTGGAAGCGCGCCCGGGCTGCGCATTCGCTGATCGATGCGACCGTGCCACCGGGCAATGCACAGACAGCGTGCCGCCACTCACGCTACCGCCGGCGCCGGCCGCGGCCTGCTACTACCCCCTGGAGTGGTCCGCATGAGCACAAAGCCGCTGCTCCGCGTCAGCCAAATGCACCTGACCCACGCGGGCAGGCGGGGCCTGCTGCAGCCCTCGACGGCCCCGGTCCGGGCCCTGCAGGGCCTGGACCTGCTGCTGGAACGCGGGCAGATTCACGGCCTGGCCGGCGAGTCCGGCTCCGGTAAAAGCACGCTGGCAAGGAGCCTCGTGCAACTGGCCCAACCCGATGCCGGCGATGCGCTGCTTGACGGGGTATCAATTTACCGCGGCGACCCGGAGGCCCGGCGCCAGGCCCGGCGTCGTATCCAGCTGATTTTCCAGGACCCGGGAACATCCCTGAGTCCGCGGCGCACGATTGCCCAGAGTCTCCGCGAACCGGCCCGCCATTTTGGCCTCGACGATTCCAATGCCCGCCTGGCCGGAATTCTCGAGGCGGTCGGCCTGGACGCCGGCGCCCTGGCGCGTCAGCCGCGGGAATTTTCCTCGGGCCAGCGACAGCGTATCGCCATCGCCCGCGCCCTGGTCTGTGAGCCGGACCTGCTGGTCGCGGACGAGGCGCTGGCCGCGCTGGATGTATCGGTGCAGGCCCAGGTGATGGAACTGCTGCGGGGCCTGAGCAAAGACCGCGCCATGGGCATCCTGCTGATCTCCCATGACCTTGCCCTGCTCAGGGAAAACGCCGACGTCCTGAGCATCATGTACCGGGGCCGGGTGGTTGAACAGGGACCGGGTGAACAGCTGTTCCAGGCGCCTGCTCACCCGTACACGCGCCAGCTGTTTGCCGCCCTGCCGCGCCTGGACCCGTCGCTGCCGCGCACCGTCATTGAGGTCGGCGCCGGCCTCGCTGAGCGCCGCTCCGGGCCGGGCTGCGTCTTCCAGCATCGCTGCGGCCTGGTTCATGAGACCTGCCGGCGCAGCGCCCCGGCCCGCCGGGCACTTCCTGGAAAACCTGACCATCACGTAGAATGCCACCATGACGAACTCCAGCAGGACACCGGCGCCAGGGCGCCGACCCGTGAGCCCTGACATGGGCAATCCTTATCAACCGCTGCAACGCGTCTTCTGCAAACTTGTGCTGCTCCTGGCCCTCCTGTTGCTCGCCGGATGCGGCAGCAGCAAGGTGAAAGGTGAATCACCCTTCGTCCAGGTTGGCGGCTGGCGCACCGACGGCAACACGCTGAGCATTGACCTGCGCCTGCGCAACGTCAACGACGAAGCGCTGACCGTCGATTCCGTGGAGCTCAGGGCCACCGTGAACGAGGACACGCCGCTGGTGCAGTTGAACCAGGTGATTGGCGTTGGCATTCCCGCCGGCGGTTTCGAAACGGTATCACTGCAGACCACGGCCACCGGTGCCGGCCTGGCATTGCTGCAAGCCCTTTCCAGCGGGCAGCGGGCCAGCCTGGCCTATCGTCTGGAAGGCGCTGTCAACAGCCCGGACGAGGGCAGCCTGCGCTTCCGGACCGACGGGCGCATTTACCGCGTACCCGGACGCCCCGGTGAATTTCGCTAGCGCGTTGCAGGCCGCAGGCGCCCGCAGCGCGCGGGCGTGCCCGATTGACGGCTTCGCCGCCGCGCGGGTAGGCTAGCTCCTTCCCTTTCCACCACAGCTTCGGGCGATCCACCATGCGAATTTCCTTTGAACTCAGCGACAGCGACCTTGAACACTTCAAGGACGTCATGACCAGGGCCCGCGAGGCAGCCCGCGGCAAGGATGTGAGCGGCATCGTTGATGCAGCCAGCCAGCTGCTCGTTAAGGTCAACGCCTCGGAGACCTCCGACTTCATCCGGGACCGCATGACCACGCTGGAGACGCTGATCGGCATGGCGGTCGATCAGTCCTGGGGGCTCGTCGACGAGGACCGGCAGCGGGTTATTGACGCGCTCACCTATTTTTCCGAGGCTGACGACCTGATTCCCGACGACATCCCCGGACTGGGCTTTCTTGACGATGCCATCATGATCGAGATCGTGAGCCGCGAACTCAAGCACGAGATCCAGGCCTATCGCGACTTCGTTGTATTCCGTGCAGCAGAGCAGGCCCGCCTTGGCGAAAAGGCCGAGACCGTGGAACGGTCGGACTGGCTGGAAACCCGTCGTCAGCAACTGCACTCCCGCATGCGCCGGCGCCGGCGGCGCGGCGGCGGCGAAGGGCGCAGCCGGTCACCGTTCTCCCTGTTCTGAGCGCATCCAGGTCTCCCAGGCTCGATTGATGAGCAGCCGCACGACACTGCCATTCCTGGTGGCGGTGGAAACCGACCCGCTTCGCTATCACGGCGAACAGGCCCGTTGGCCCAAGCCGCTGGAAAGTGCTGCGGCGGAGCAGCTGGTGGCTCACATCGGCGCCGACCTCGGCAAGCTCTTACCCCGCCTGGGCCAGGTTAGCCTGGGACTCACCGCCGCCCTGTACGACCAGGCCCAGATCCTGCAGCCGGGCTGGCCCGTGTTCAGTGCCATGGACGAGGTATTCCGGCGACGCCAGCGCCGCCGTTCGGACGGACACCCTGATGAGGCTGCACTGATGAGCATCGGCATGGCGCAGGGACACATGCCCCGTGCCGAGCTGACCCCCTCGGCCGATCTGCCGCCCGGCAGGCTGCTGCTCATCCCCCTGCTGCTGTCCGGCGACGCCACGGAACTGGCCTATTTCGATGAGCAGATGGAAAGCCGGTTCATGGAGGAGGGGCAATTGTCGCCCGAGTCCGCGCGGGCGCTGGAAGCGGCTTTTGACGTGGCCACGACCCATGCCCGCTTCCTGACACTGACGGATCTGCTCGCCATGCTGAAGCTGCAACTGGATCACTTCGGATTCGGAGTGCTCTGGGAACTGCTGGACGCAGCCCTGGAGGGCGCTGCGGAGACCGAACTGCTGTACGGCAGCATGGGACAGCAGTTTCGCTGGGACGGCGAGCGGGTGATAGCGCGATTCGAAACCTTCGATTACTGGGCGCGGCAAGGCGGTGGCCGCGACACCGGGGCGGAGAAGCTCGGCGCGGCCTATATCGACTGGACCCGCGAGTACCGCCAGTTACTGGTCACGCTCGGCGCCCACGGGGTCCCGGTCGCGCAGAAACTGGCCGGCCCGGAATCATTCCTCGAGGGACTGTATTTCATCGAGGAGGCGGGCACTTCCGGCGACAGCGCGCCAGCCATAACGGAACACGGCGGCGAGGCCATGGGAACGGTCGCGGTGACCGTTATTCATCAGGGCCAGATGCATCACTACTACCCGCTGGCCCCGGAGGGTTCCAACCAGTTGCACAGCGATCTCGCCGGACTCGGGGTGGCCCACCAGGGCCTGTCCTACCCCGGCTGTATCTGTTTCGACCGGCAGACGAGGCGCCTGGTCGCCGACTGTGCCGGCTGATTTGCACCCGGGCTACAGGACTCCCGCAACCTGACACCTTGATTCGCCATGTACTTTGCCCCATCTTCTGAACCATCAACCCATCTACGGAGCCCGCCATGAGCCTTGACCCGGCCACCCGCGAGACCATTGAACAGCAAGTTGGCAGCGCCCGCGTGGTGCTGTACATGAAAGGAAACCCCCGCCAGCCCATGTGCGGCTTCTCCGCCAAGACCGCCGGAATGCTGGACAGCCTGCTCGACGATTACGTGAGCATCGATGTGCTCCAGGACGAAGACATTCGCGAGGGCATCAAGGAATACGGGCAGTGGCCCACGATTCCCCAGCTGTACATCGACGGCGAACTGGTGGGCGGATGCGATATCGTGACCGGCATGTTCAACTCCGGCGAATTGCACGAGATGCTGGGCGTTGAGAAGCCGGACCGCACGCCACCGGAGATCAGCATTACCCCGAAGGCGGCGGAAAAAATTCGCGAAGCGATGGCGGGGCACAAGGGCATCGAAGTCCACCTGCAGATTGACCCGGACTTCCAGTCACGCTTTCAACTGGCCCCCGCCGAAGGCGGTGAAATCCGCGCGGAGTCCGGTGGCATCACGGTGCTTTTTGATGTCGCCTCGGCCCAGCGCGCCCGCGGCGCGAGTATCGACTGGGTAGAAACGATGCAGGGTGAGGGACTGTCTATCAACCTGCCCCAGGCGCCGGCCCCGATCACGCAGATGAGCGTCGCGGAACTCAAGACCCGGCTGGATGAAGGCGGCCTGACCCTGATCGATGTGCGCAGCGACGAGGAGCGGGAGAAGGCCTCCATCAAGGGCGCAAAACCCATGAACGCGGATCTCATGGCTGAACTCGAGGCTTTGCCCCGGGAAACGCCGCTGGCCTTCGTCTGCCACACCGGCGGGCGCAGCCAGGTCGCCGCAGAGCATTTCCGCAAACTGGGTTTCACGGACGTCAGCAACGTGGCGGGCGGCATTGACGCCTGGTCGCGGGAAATCGACGGCTCCGTTCCTACCTACTAGACCCGTCTGTTTGCGGCGCCGGTCCCGGTCGGGACCGGCGTTGTTCAGATATCAAATTCAGCAATCACCGGGGTGTGATCGGAGGGACGCTCCTGGCGGCGCGGCTCCTTGTCGATCCAGGCGGCGCTGCACGCCTTGCTGAGGGCCCTGGAGGCCAGTACCAGGTCGATGCGCAGGCCGGCATTGCGGCGGAAGGCCACGCGCCGGTAATCCCACCAGCTGAAGGACTTCTCCTCCTGCTCAAACTGGCGAAACGTGTCTGTCAGCCCAAGCTGGCACATTCGCCGCAAGGCTTCGCGCTCCGGACCTGATACGAGGATGCCGTCATTCCAGGCTTCCGGGTCGTGCACGTCCCGGTCTTCCGGGGCAATGTTGAAATCACCCATGACGATCAGCTTTTCATGCCGCTTGAGCTCACCGGCGATCCAGGCCGTGACCTGCTCCAGCCAGTGGAGCTTGTAGTCATACTTGTCTGAGCCAACCTCCATCCCGTTGACCACGTAAAGGTCAATCACACGCACGTCGCCGAAGGTAGCGGCAATGATGCGCCGCTGCGGATCGTCCAGGCCCGGTATATCGGTAACCACATCTTCACCCGGCGCGCCGCGACTCAGCAGGGCCACACCGTTGTAGGTTGGCTGACCGGCGTACACCGCGTGGTAACCTGCCTCCTGAAGCGCTTCGAGGGGGAATTTTTCGTCGACCAGCTTGGTTTCCTGCAGGCCGAGGATGTCCGGCTGTTCGGACGCGCACCAGGCCAGCACGTGTGGCAGACGGACATTGAGCGAATTGACATTCCAGGTGGCAACTTTCAGCATACGCTTGGGATCCGGGATTACGGGAACGCCGCGCATAGTAGCATGGCACCGGTCAGGGACAGGTCCCGGCCAAGGGAGCACACCATGAAAACCGCCATCGCTGCCTTTGCGTTACCGGAGCACCCGGCGGATACGGTCGGCCGCTGCCAGCACCGGGGAGTCCTCCGGTGAAACCCGGGCGGACGGGCCTTGCGCGACTGGTTGCTGCCACCGGCTACTCAATCCAGGGCCTGCGCGCCTGCTTTCGCAGCGAAGCCGCCTTTCGGCAGGACATATTGCTGGTGGTCGTGCTGCTGCCCCTGTCCTTCTGGATCGGCAAAACACCCCTGGAATGGATCGTACTGGTCGCTCCCTTGCTGCTTCTGCTGATCGTGGAACTGCTGAACTCCGCCATCGAAGCGGTGGTTGACCGGATCGGCGATGAACCGCACCCGCTCTCCGGCAGCGCCAAGGACATGGGCTCGGCTGCCGTGCTATTGTCCCTGCTGCTGGTCGCGGCCAGCTGGATACCGTTGTCCTATAAACATTTCCGGGAATTTCTATGACTGAAACCCGCCATATCCTGGTCGTTCTGTGTTTACTTGCAGGCATGGTCCTGACGGCCTGCTCCCGGCAATCACCGGAGCCAGGGGAGCAGCCCCGGGCAGCCACCGAACCGGCTGCACAGGAGTGCGTGGTGAAACCGCCAAAGGAAAACTTCGCCTGCACCATGGAGTATCTGCCGGTCTGCGGCTGTGACGGCAAGACCTACAGCAATGCGTGCATGGCCAAGGCCGCCGGCGTGAGCCACACCATGCCCGGCGCGTGCGACGCGGAAGAACAGACAAAATGAGCCGTGGACGCGCAAAAGCCCCGGCATCGCCAGAAGGAAAACCCAGATCATGAAAACCATCGCGACGGCCCTGACGGCCCTCACGCTGGCGCTGCTGCTGAGCGCCTGCATTCCGCCCAAGAAGGATAAAGACCTCGACAGCCGGCTCCTGGCTTATGAGCAAATGGTCCGTTGGAGCGAGTGGGACGGCGCGGCGGGCTTTCTCTCGCCAACTTACCTCGAGGAGCATCCGATAACCAACCTGGATATTGAGCGTCTCCGCCTGTTTCATGTCACCAGCTACACCATTCGCTCGGCAACCCCGCTGGGCGATGGGAACGAGTTCCTGCAGGTCGTCGAGATTCGCATGTTCAACCGCCACCAGGCCACGGAGAAAGTGATCACTGACCAGCAGCTCTGGCGCTACGACGAAGCTACGGAAATCTGGTGGCTTGAGTCCGGCCTGCCCAACGTCCTGCAGCGGTACTGAGCCGGCGCGGGCGCGCGTGGCTCAAGCGCAGCACTGGGCCGGGTCATCGGCCCCGGAGATCACCAGCGGTCAGCTCGTTCCCGCGCTGCAGGAACACTGGGGACTGACCGGCGAACTTGAGCCGCTGTACGCAGAGCGCGACTTCAATGCCCGCCTGCGCCTGCGCGACGGGTCCAGCCTGCTCATCAAGGCATCCCATCCCGACACGGACCCGGCGCAACTGGATTTCCAGGACCGCGCTTTTATGCAGGTAGAGCGCCACGCACCGGAACTCCCCGTTCCGCGCCTGCTGCGCAGCCACTCCGGCGCCGCTCGCGTGGCGGTGCGTTGCGGTCGGGAGCAGATTGAGCTGCGGGTATTTACCTGGCTGGAAGGGCGCGCCCTGGCCCTGAACCAATGCGGGCTGCCGGCCGCTGCCGCCGCCGGCGCGGCGCTGGCGAAACTGGGCCGGGCCCTGTCGCACTGCCCCGGCGACGGCGCACCCGCCAAGCTGCCCTGGGATTTGCAGGGCTTGCAGAGCCTTTGGGCGCTGGCCCGGGCGCTGACGCCCGGGCAGGGTCGCCGGCGCGTCGAACAGGTGCTGCAGCACCACGCGGAGGTTTTGCGCCCGGCCCTGTCAGCGCTGCCCCGCCAGGTCATTCACAACGACCTCAATCCGGACAACATCCTTTTCCAGGGCTCCGACCCGCCGCGGGTCAGCGGCCTGATTGATTTCGGTGACCTGGTCGTCGCGCCACTGGTCTGTGATCTCGCCGTGGCGACCGCCTACCTGGTCAATCCGCAGGAGCCGGCCGACCCATTCAGCCGGGTGCTGGCGGCGACCGGGGCGTACCTGGACGTTCAGCCGCTGGATGGCAACGCCCTGTCCTTGCTGCCGGACCTGATTGCCTGCCGCCAGGCCATGTCGCTGCTGATCCAGGGATACCGGGTGGCGCAGGGCCGGGACCCGTCGGGCACGCTGGCCGCGGGCTGCGCCAATGCCAGGCAGCGGCTGGAAGCCAGTTTCAGTGACGCAGGGCAGCGCTTCAGGGAACAGCTGGCAGAGCTGCAGGGACGGTTCTAAAAACCGAAAACGGAAAAGCCGCCGTCCACCGCCAGGGTCTGGCCGGTGATGTAACTGGCAGCGGGCATGCACAGAAACGCCATGGTGCGCGCCACTTCCCCGGGCTGCCCGACCCGTCCCATGGGTGTGCGTGACACCACGGCTTGCGCATAGTCCGGGTCATCCAGGACCTGGCGGGCCAGTGGTGTGTCGATATACCAGGGGGCCACTGCATTGACGCGGATTCCCAGCGGCGCCCACTCCACCGCGAGATTGCGGGTCAGCTGGATCAATGCCGCCTTGCTCATCCCGTAGGGCGCCCCGGTTCGCAGATGGGTCAGCCCGGCCACCGATGCATTGTTGACCACCGCCGCAGGTGCAGCAGCGCGCAGCTGCGGCAGCAGCAGGCGGCAAAGTTCGAAACATGAATCAACATTGGTCGCCATGACCTGCCGGAATTCCTCAAAGGACAGGGCTTCGACCGGCTTGCGAATGTTCATGCCGGCGTTATTGATCAGCAGGTCAACCGGGCCGTGCGCCGCCGCGCGGTCCACGACCGCCTGCCGCCCCTCGCTTGTTGCCAGGTCCGCGGACACGGTTTCGACCTCGGCGCCGGCCAAATCCCCGATCTCCAACCGGGCGGCCTCCAGGTCCGCCTGGCCCCTCGCCACGAGCACCAGGCTCGCCCCGAGCCGGGCAAATTCCTTAGCCGTTGCCAGCCCCAGGCCGCGGCTGGCGCCGGTGATGATGGCCCGGCGCCCGTCAAGGCGCCAGGGATCATTACTCATTGAACTTCACACAGGCAATGGGCCATGACACTGAACCCCTCACGCCGGGCAAGAATACGGTCAAGATCCGCGAGCAGGCCGGCGAGGACTCCGTTGGGCGCCAGCATCATGCCATGGCTGGTCATCGGCAGGCGCGCCATGGCGCCCGCGGCCAGTTCCGCGAAGAACGCTTCAAACGGGCTCAAGGTCGGCGTGAAGTAGCCGGCGCTGTATTCGGCGCCGAGACCGGCAATGCGGGCTGCAGCGGCCACTGCGTCATCAAGGCCACCCAGTTGGTCAACGAGGCCGCGCTCGCGCGCCTGGGCGCCCGTCCATACCCGGCCACGCGCAGACTCATCAGCCTGTACCTCGCTCATCTCCCGGTACTCGGCAACCCGGGCGATAAAGTCCGCATAGACCCGCTCGGTAGAGGCCTGGAACATGGCGCCGATCGCCGGGTCCAGCGGCAGGTCCAGGCGCAGCTTGCCGGCCACCTCGGTGGTTCCAACCCCGTCCGTATAGATACCCATGCGCTGCAAGGTCTCATTGAAGGTCGGCAGGACACCGAACACACCGATTGAGCCGGTGATCGTTGACGGGGCCGCCCAGATTTCATCGGCGCTCATCGAGATCCAGTAGCCGCCGGAGGCGGCAACGTCGCCCATGGAGACCACCACCGTCTTGCCCATGTCCTGCAGCGCCTGGAGTTCCCGGCGGATCTGCTCCGAGGCCTGGGCGTCACCGCCGGGACTGTTGACCCGCAGCACCAGCGCCCTGACCTTCTCGTCGCGACCGATTTCCCGCAGTTGCTTGCTCATGGAATCAGAGCCGATAAATCCGGGACCCGGCTCGCCCGAGACAATCTCGCCTTCGGCCACGACGATCTTGATGTCATGCCCGGTCAGCAGCGCCGGCGGCAGGTTGGTCAGCTTCAGGTAATCACTATGCGAGATGGCGCGATAGCCATCACCGGAACGATTGGGCGCGCCGCGCACAGCAAGTTCCTGCCGTGCTTCCGGCGCGGACATGAGCCGGTCTACCAGGCCCAACTCCTGGGCAAAAGCCGCGAAGTTGCCGCCCAGGGCAGCAACCCGCAAGGGCATGTCATTGAGTGCATCGCGCAGCACTTCCGGCGGCACGCCACGCTGGCGCGCCACGCCGTCCAGCCAGGTCTGCCACAGCCCGCCGAGCCAATACAAGGAAGCCTCGCGGGCCGCGGGTGACATGTCGTTGCGAATAAAGGGCTCCATGGCCGACTTGTATTCACCGACCCGGAACAGGTTGATCTTCACCGATAACTTGTCGAGGCCCTCGGCAAAAAAGTTGCGCATATTCGCATAACCGTCAATCCAGACCGTGCCCTCGGGAGACAGCCAGACTTCATCGGCGAGCGATGCGAGGTAGTACTGGTGCTGGGTCATGTTGCGACCCATGGAAACCACGGGCTTGCCGGCCTCGCGGAATCCCCTGACTGCCACTTCCAGGTCCTGCAGCGAGGCGAGCCCGACGCCCTGCATGGCATCCGTATCGATCAGCATCTGGGTGATCCGCGTATCCTTCGAGCCGCGTTCCACGGCCTTGACCAGGTCACGCAGGCGCGTTTCCGCGACTCCCTGATCCAGCGCCTCCTGCAGGGCGCGATCCATGGGCGTGGAGGTGTATTCATCAACGATGACGCCCTGGGGGCGGAGCACCAGCGTGGTCTGGGCCTCCAGCGAGATCGTATCTTTCGGCGCGAACATCGCCGCCAGCAAGATAAAGAGAAAGAAGAAAAACACGAGGTTCAGGACCAGCAACCGGGTCCCGTTGATAAAGCGCCACAAGCCGCGGAAAAACCGGCCTGCTGCGGAAGGTTCGCGCTCAGATTGCATGCTGTGCCTATAAGGGGTGGACAGGAAATCCCATTGTAGGCACCGCGGAGAGCGCCCACAATCGGCTAATGGTCACCCCCCATGCGCAGGCTCAGGCTGCCCGCGACCCCGGAACCAGGTGACGCAGACCGGTAACGGCCATAACCTCGCCGGCCGGCTCCAGCTGCGCCGGAAGACGGCCGCCGCTGCCCGCGCGTTCCGGGCGTTCCGGGTCCAGCAGGCGCAGCACGTTGCCGTGCACACCGACTGCCACCGGCTCGTGGCCATTGTTTTGCAGGCGGTTGGCCAGATCCCTGTCCAGGCGCCAGTCGTCAACGTCCATGTCAAAGCCGTTCACGGCAAGCAGGTCCGCGCGAAAACACGAGCTGCTCTCGCAGTTCCAGTACTGCAGTCCGGGCGTATCTTTGCTGAACCACTGTTTGACCATGCCCAGGGCGGAGCCTTTCAGGAAGCGGGCGTGCCACGCGGGACTCACCGCCTGGAGCCACTGCTCGTCAAAGGCCTGGCCGGTCCCCAGCGCCGCCGCGTCCAGCGCATTGGTGAGCGGTAAATCCAGCGGCAGCGTCTCGCCATGCGCGAAAAAGCCGTAGTCCGCCACGGCGAGATGACCTGCGATAAACCCGGGCTGGACGATGCAGTTGCCGCCCAGGAACACCAGGTATTCCGCGTCTGTTGACAGGACGGCGGCATTCAACGCACGTCCGAGGTTGAGCGGCCCGCCGGGCGCCCGGATGTGGCGCAGTTTCTGGCCAAGGTGCCTGGCGTGATGTTCGACCACATCGTCGTGGCCGTTGTCTTCCGCCGTGTCGGTTACAAGAATCTCAAAATCCTGAAACGTCTGGCCGTACAGGGCCGCCAGGCACAGGTCGAGATGTTCGGAAATAGCAGGTGCGTGCACCACCAGTGCAACAGGAGTCATGGTCCGGTCCCTCGTCTCATGAACACCTGTAGAGTAACCCAGGATGCGGTCCGACTCCAGATTTACCGGGGATTTCGCTTACCGCCCGCTTTCCCGCGACACGGCGCTGCCTTAGAATCTGGGCCCTCACGCCAGCCAGCAAGGACCAGCCCGTGCCCTATTCCCGACCCGCCGATACGCCCGCCATTCCCCTGGTTCCGGTACGCAAGGAAGGGCTCGAGGATTTTCTGCAGCAAGCGGGGGACACGACCCGCTCCTGGCTGAAAGCCACCGGTTTCAAGGCTGCTCCGGGCGACTTCCGCCTGGTGCCGGACCCGTCCGGCGGCATTGCCAGGGTGGTGTTCGGCATGCAGCAACAAGGCTGGCTCACCCAGCTGGGCACCCTGGCGAGCGGCCTGCCCGACGGCAGATATCGCCTCGACAGCGACTGGACCGCGGAAGCCCTGGAATTGGCCGCGCTGGGCTGGGGACTGGGCGCCTACCAGTTCAACCGCTACCGCGAGTCTGACAAGAGCACACCGACGTTGGAACTGGATGAAGCCCTGGCCGCGCGGGTCAGACCGCTGCTCGAGGCCCAGTGCCTGGTCCGCGACCTGGTCAACACGCCAACCGAGGACCTGGGCCCCGAGGAGTTGAGCGATACGCTGGTGGAAGTGGGCGAGCGCTTTGGCGCAACAACCCGCGTGATCCATGGCGCGGAACTGCTCGACGAGAATTTCCCCGCAATCCATATCGTCGGCCGCGCCGCGTCCCGTGCGCCGCGTCTCGCCCGCCTGGACTGGGGGCACAAGGACCACCCGCTGGTTGCCCTGATCGGCAAGGGTGTTTGCTTCGATACCGGGGGCCTGAACATGAAGCCCGGCAACAGCATGGCGCTGATGAAGAAGGACATGGGCGGCGCCGCCCACGTGATCGCCCTGGCGCAGCTGGTCATGGAAGCGCAGTTGCCGGTGCGGCTGGTGGTGCTGGTGCCCGCGGTGGAAAACAACATTTCGGGCAATGCCTTCCGGCCGGGAGACGTCATCGCCACGCGCCTGGGCAAACGCGTCGAGATCGGCAACACGGATGCGGAGGGCCGCCTGGTGCTCTGTGATGCGCTGGCCCTGGCGATGGAATTGTCGCCTGACCTGGTGCTGGATTTCGCCACCTTAACCGGCGCCGCCCGGGTTGCCCTGGGGCCGGACCTGCCGCCGGTATTCAGCAATGACCCGGTGCTGGCCCAGGGCCTGGTGGCGGCTGGAACACAAACGGAGGACCCGCTCTGGGAGCTGCCGCTGCACCGCCGCTACCTGGATATGCTCAAGAGCGACATCGCAGACCTCAACAACGCCGGCAAAGGCGGCTTTGCCGGCGCCATCACGGCTGCACTATTTCTCGAGGAGTTTGTCGACAAGGACGTTTCCTGGGCGCATGTCGACACCTTCGCCTGGGCGCCGGCGGCCTTGCCGTCCCGGCCGCTGGGCGGCGAGGCCCTGGGCCTGCGCGCTGCCTTTGCCTACCTTGAGCAGCGCTACGGCAGCTGAATCAGACCCGGAGGAAGCTCAGCAGGGCCACGACCGTCGTCACGAAGATGAGCAACGTCAGGTAGCTCAGGCCAATCAGAAATCCCTTCGTAAGGGTCATCAACCAGCCCTGCCCGTAGACGGTGCGCAATGAGCCGACCAGGTAGATGGGAATCCACGCGGCTGCCAGGAGGGACAGCCCGTAAGCACCATGTTCCAGCCAGCCCATGCCGCGGTTCGCCGCAAAGCCCTCGAGTGATTCGAGCAGCAGCGAAATGATCAGGATGACAAACACGAAGCTGTGGTTGTGCAGCGCCAGGATGAGGTGCTCGATATAGTAGCGGCCGGAAAACAGATACCAGAACTTAAAAATCAGGGCGACCACCGGCAGCAGCACGAACATGGTGGCCGGCAGAATATCGAAGATTTCCCGAATTATGAGACGCGGGTTCTCATTGATACGCTTGATCTTTTCCGGCGATTCGCCGATTTCCTCGTTCAGCCGCTTATTGGCCCAGTCCGGAAAGAAAGGAATGATCAGCGGGTTGCTCTCCGCGTTCCAGGGCTCGCCGTTGAACATGATTTCCTCGGTCTTAAAGACATCCTCCTGCTCCCGCACCGTCATGTTTTCCTGATCCAGCTGGATCTTTTCCCGAACTTCCGGGGGCAGTTCTGCCAGGGCCTCCTCCAGGCGGGCCAGGTCCTCCTCGGTTTCTGCGGTGATCTGCACGCCGGCTGGTTTTTCATCCGTGCTGATCTGGGTCTGGATCGCGTCGGAGGACAGGAACGCCGCCAGCAGGAAAAACACGATGCTGCTGAACAGGTACAGGCGCACCGGTGGCGTGTAGCGAAAGCGCCGGCCGGACAGGTAGTCACGTGTCAGGCGGCCCGGCTTGAACAGCAGGGGAACCATGGTGCGCATGAAGCGTGAATCAAACTCCAGGGATTCGGACAGCACCTCGCGCAGCAGGGCCGGAAAAAACCGCATAAAGTTGCGGTCCGGCTGGCCGCAGTAATAGCAGTAGGGTCCTTTCAGGGGCGTTGCGCAGTTCAGGCAGGCAGGCGATCCGGCCAGCGCTGAAGGCCTCAGGGTCAACTTCGGATCCGGGCGAACCGCCACTGAGTTGTCCATCCCGGCCTCGCTGCCTGATGCGCTTGTTTCCAGGTCCCTGCCCGTCACAGTAAGCCCCTCTGCTGGAGCCATTCACAGGTGTCGATCAGCAGGGTCCGGACCGGTGTAAACCGGTAGCCCAGGGCCTGCTTCGCGCGACTGGAATCGCAATGAATATGCCGCGTGATCATGGCGGCGCCCTCCGGGGTAATGTCCGGCGCCTTGCCGGTAAACCGCGACAGCAGGTCCCCAACGCGGCCGGCGAGGCGCAGCTGCCAGGCGGGTGACGCCCTGGCCGGGACCGGCTTGCCGAGCAACTCCCCGGCAATCTGAATCAACTCGAGAAAGCTGGTGTCCTCACCGCCAAGCAGGTAGTTGGCCCCCGACTCGCCCTGGTGGAAAGCCGCGATATGCGCCGCGGCAACCTCGCGGACATCCGCAAAGGCGCCGCCGCCCGGAGGTACCCCGGGCAGCTTTTGCTCGTTCACCAGGCGCAGCATGCGCGACCAGTTGTGGCGGTCACCGGGGCCGAGGATGTGCGCCGGATTGCAGACCACCGCATCCAGTGTGCCTTCAGCGACCGCCTGCTTTACCTGTCGTTCGGCGATGCGCTTGCTGCGCAGGTAGTTGATCCACTCGTCGCCATCAGTCCACGGGGTGGATTCGTCGATGGTTCCGTCGTGAAAGCCCCAGACCACGAAGCTGGAGGTGTGCACCAGGCGTCCGGCGCCGGCCGCGGCTGCGGCGGCAATCACGTTCGCTGTGCCGTCGATGTTCACCCGGTCCTGCAGAGCGCGCTCGCGGGACCAGATACTGGTGCTGGCCGCCACGTGAAACACCGCGTCAACACCCCGCGGCACGGCCCGCATCAGGGCATCACGGTCGGTGATATCGCCGGTTCTAAACTCCAGGGGAAGACCTTCAAGGTCTTCGCGGGAAGCGCTTGCGCGCACCAGGGCGGTGACGGTCCAGCCCTGGTCGACGAGTTGCTGCGCCAGGTGCGACCCGACAAACCCGGTAGCCCCGGTCAGGAATGCGGTTTTGGCCATATCGCGCCGTCCTCTCGGTTACAATTCAACGACCTGCCGGAGCATTTCCATGCATTCTAACACTGGCCAAAAGACGCTCTGGTTCGAAGTCTGGCGCACCCTGCAACTCGCCGCGCCGATCATGATCGGCCTGTTCGCCGGCTTTGCCATGAACTTTATCGACACGGTCATGGCCGGGCGGTTGCCGGAAAAGGAAATTGCCCTGGCGGCCCTGGCCACCGGCGGCGCGCTCTGGTCAGCAGGCCTGATGATTGTCATCGGCACACTCATGGCCCTGCAACCCGCCGTCGCGCACCTGGACGGCGCCGGCCACAACCGTCAGGCGGGCGCGGTGACACGCCAGGGCTTCTGGCTGGCGCTGGCGCTGTGTATTCCGTTTTTCCTGGTCGTCTATTTCGGTGCGGCCCTGATGCGCCTGCTGGACGTGGATCCGCTGATAATCCCGACCGCGGACGGCTACCTGAAGGCCCTGGCTTTCGGGGCCCCGCTCATGTGCATGATTCTCTTTCTGCGGTTTTTCAGCGAAGGCACGGGGCATACCAAGCCCACCATGTACATCGGTATCGGCGGCGCCCTGCTGAACATCCCGTTCAACTGGGTGCTGATGTACGGCAAGCTCGGCGTGCCGGCGCTCGGCGCGGTGGGTTGCGGCTACGCCACGGCGCTGGTGATGTTGCTGCAGGCGCTGGCGCTGCTGGTCTACATTCGCTTTCATCGCCATTTCAAACCCTATGCGCTGTTCGAACGCTGGGACCGCCCTGACCCGGTGGAGTTGGCCAGCCTGCTGCGGGTCGGGCTGCCGATTGCAGGTACCCTGTTCGTCGAGGGCAGCCTGTTCGTGGCCGCCTCGCTGCTGATCGGACGCCTGGGTCCGACGCCGACCGCCTCGCACCTGATTGCAATCAACTTCTCCGCCCTCGTGTTCATGATTCCCCTGGGCCTGGGCAGCGCGGTAACCACCCGCGTCGGCAACGCGCTGGGACGCAAGGACCCGGAGGGCGCGCGCCATGCGGGCATGATCGGGGCAGGTATTGTGCTGGTGACCCAGGCCTGCAGCGCCAGCATCATGCTGGCCTTTCCCATGGCCATCGTGGCGATTTACACCACCGATCCGGCGGTAGCGACGCTCGCCGTGTCCCTGCTCGCGCTGGCTGCCATTTTCCAGTTCCCCGACGGGATCCAGATCTGCATGGCGGGGATTCTGCGGGGCTACAAGGACACGGTGGTCCCCATGATGGTCAATGTGCTGTCCTACTGGTTAACCGGGTTAACCATCGGCTACTACCTGACCTTTAACCGCGGCATGGGACCGAAGGGCATGTGGTGGGGCCTGATCGCCGGCCTGACCGTCGGCGCTGTGCTGCTGAGCGCGCGTTTTCTCTGGCGCAGCCGGCGCAGCATCGAGACGCAGGTCAGCGAGTCTCCCGCTCCAGTTTCCTGAAGCGCTCTTCCAGTTCTTCGATCCGCTGCCCCCTTTCGCTGAGCCGGTCCGAGGCCAGTCCGCCCGGCGGCGCGGGTCTTGCCCGGTCGGCCAGCACGAGACCCATAACCAGCGAAGCGGCGAGATAAAGCAGTGCCGTAGGCAGGGTCTTGACCAGCAAGGCGACCAGGAACAGGACACGCAGCGCCCAGACATTCCACCCCAGGCGACGGGCCAGCTCGGCGCAAAGGCCGGCCAGCAACGCGTCGTCGGGGCGGTAGAGGCGGCGCATCAGGCTCATGAAGCCTTGCTGCTGTCGGTAGCCGCGGGCGCTTCAACAGCGGCCTGCTCGGCCCGGGTTTCGGATTTGATCCGCGCTTTCAGTGACTCGAGCGCGGCTTCTACTTCCGGATCCGCCGTTTCGCTGCGCGCGGCTGCGGCCCAGGGCGAAGGTGCTTCACCGCCAACCTCGTAGGAGCGAACCCGCGCCTCCAGGCGTTCGACCTGGCTTTCCAGGCGGTCAAAACGGCCCATCGCGTTGCGCAGCTTGCGCTCATGGCGACCAAGATCCTCATTGGCAGCCGCCGGCGCCTGGCGGCGAACGTGTTCCCGGCTGTGCAGGGTCTTGAGCTTGCCCTTCGCTTCGGCAAGCTTGAGCTTCAGCGTGCCCATGTCGGTTTCGAGCTGGGTCAACCGCTGGCGCAGGCCCTCCTGCTCATGGTGCGTGAGCTTCAGGCGCTCCTCCGCCTCGCTGCGCGCTTTCAGGGCGGCGCGGGCCAGGTCATCACGACCGGCGGTAACGGCTTTTTCCGCCCGCTCCTGCCACTCGCCCAGTTCGCGCTTGAGGCGCTGTTCAACCCGCTCCAGGTGCTGCTCTTCGGCGAGGAGATCGGCCGCCGCGAGGCGCGCATCATCGCCCGCATCCTCCATTTCCCGGATCAGGGCGCGAAGCAGTTTTTCCGGATCTTCCGCTTTTTCGAGCAGCGCATTGACGTTGGCTGCAATGACATAGCGGATGCGTGAAAAAGTACCCATAAGACAATCTCCTTGGCAATTGTTTGGTGTGCTCAAGTGATTATCATGCAGTTTTCATGCCATAGATTTTTAGTCTTGTTTTTTAAGCACTTATCGTCCCCAACTGGTCCGCCGTGTGCCGACGGTTGGCGAATTCGACAATCGATCGGCGAATTGCCAAGCTGACCTGGACCGTTTCAGTCGATACGCGCCACGTAAGCCTCGCCCTGGCGCCGGAGTTGCAACAGCACCGGCCCGCGAACGCCCTCCAGGGCGCCACGCAGATCGTCCAGGTTGTCCGTGCGCTTGCGGTTCACCGCGGTGATGACATCGCCCGGCCGCAAGCCCTCATAGGCCAGCTGGCTGTCCCGCTCGAGCGATTCCAGCAGGACACCGCTCACACCGCCGGCCCGGGCCGAGGCGGGCAACTCGATGAAGACGGCGCCGGCAAAGCGTGGCTCCAGCTCCGCGCCGCCCAACTGCCGCGGCGCGTCGATTTCCAGCTGCGCGGTCCGCTCTTTGCCGTCACGCAGGTAGACGACCTCCAGTGCGCGCCCGACAGGCACCAGCCCCTCCGCGTTGAGAAAATCCTGCGCATTGCGCAGCCGCTGGCCGTCAAGCTCCAGCAGCACATCACCGGGGCGCAGGTCGCCCTCCTCACCGGCGGAGCCGGGCAGGATCTCCGAAACCAGCGCGCCACGCCCCCCGGTAACGCCAAAGGCGCCCGCCAGCTCCGGCGTCAGGTTCTGCACGATGATCCCCAGCGTGCCGCGCCGCACCTCGCCGAAGCGGATCAGCTGGTCCATGACATAGGACGCCATGGAGGAGGGAATCGCAAAGCCGATTCCCACGTTGCCGCCGCTCGGGGTGAAGATGGCGCTGTTAATGCCCACCAGCTCACCGCGCAGGTTGATCAGCGCGCCACCGGAATTGCCCGGGTTGATCGAGGCGTCGGTCTGGATGAAATTCTGGAACTCAAGCCCCCGGAAGCCGGTGCGGCCCAGGGCGCTGACAATACCGGAGGTTACGGTCTGACCGAGCCCAAAGGGATTGCCGACGGCAACCACGAAATCCCCGACACGCAGCTCGCTGGAATCCGCCAGGGGCAGCGCACGCAGGCTTTCGGCGGGCACACGAATCACCGCCAGGTCCGTGTCCGGATCCAGGCCGACCACCTCCGCCTTCAGGCTCCGCCCATCCTGCAGGGTGACCGCTATGTCGTCGGCACCCTGGATCACGTGGTTATTGGTCAGGATATAACCCTCCCCGGCATCCACGATCACTCCGGAACCGAGGGACTGGGAAACCCGCTCGCGCGGCGCCTCGGGAACGTTGAAGAAGCGCCGGAAAAACGGATCATTGAGCAGGGGGCTGCGAACACGCACCCGCGTTTGCGTGTAGATATTGACCACCGATGGGGTGACTTCTTCCAGCACCGGCGCCAGGGACGGCAGCGGCTGACCGTCTACTTCCGAGGGCAGCGCAGCCCTGGCGGACACGGACATTCCACAACACAGGATGAGTAGCAGCAGAGACTTCACGGGACATTCTCCAGCTCAGATCATTACAGCAATATCCCGTCGGGGTGCAGCACTTTCAAGGTGCCTGCAAGCCGGAGGGCGACGCACGGCAACGTCCCGGCGCAGCAACGGCCCGGCGGCCACGTTCTTGCTTTCACCCGGGAAAAGGGATATATAGCCATGAAAGGGTCACAAAGACACAATATGTTGTGTCTCACCGACCGCCAAGGGGATGACGACACACGATGAACGGTGATCACCTCCAACTTCAGGTTCTGCGCACGGACGTTTCCGGCATGCCGCTGGAATGGATCGGCTACCAGGACGCCGCCAGGCTGATCAGCCTGGGGCAGGTCAGCTACAGTCTTGGCCGCCGGTTATTCACGGTTCACGGCGGCATCAACGCGCTCAGCGGCCTGCAGAGCCGTATCGAAGTCAACGCCATCCTCGCCACCACCGGTCACCACCCGCACAAGCACCTGTTCACCAATGGCTACGTGCCGCCGCTGAGCAACAAGGCCCTGTTCCGGCGTGACCAGAACCTGTGCCTGTATTGCGGCGAGCGTTTTCCCAATTTCCTGTTGTCCCGCGACCACGTTAAGCCGGTCAGCCAGGGCGGCCTGGATATCTGGGCCAACGTGGTGACCGCCTGCAAGCGATGCAATAACCACAAGGCCGGTCAGACGCCCGAGCAGTCCGGCATGGAGCTGCTGGCGATTCCCTTCACCCCGACCCACGCGGAGTACATCTACCTGCAGGGCCGTAAGATCCTGGCTGACCAGATGGAATTCCTGCTGGCGCACTTCCCGCGCAAGAGCGTCTTGCGCCAGCGTGTGGAGGCCGGCGAAGTCCTGCTCGCCTGACCAGGCCGCCGCGCCTGCTATCATGCGCTGATGAGCGCATCACCCGTCTACCTGGTCGACGCCAGCATTTACCTGTTCCGCGCGTGGCATTCCATGCCCGACGCTTTTCTCAATGAACAGGGCCAGCCAACCAACGCGGTGTACGGCTTCACCGGGTTTCTGTGCAGCCTGGTCGAGCAGGCCCGGCCGGAACACCTGGGCGTTGCCTTCGATATTTCCCTGACCACCAGCTATCGCAACGAGATCTATCCCGAGTACAAGGCCAACCGGGACCCGGCGCCGGAGGAACTCAAACGGCAGTTCGCCTGGGCGCGAAGCATGGCCGAGGCCATGGGCTTCAAGTGCTACGGCGACGAGCGTTTCGAGGCGGACGACCTCATCGGCACCCTGGCGTCCTACTGGCGGGAGCGCGGTCATGCCATTCACATCGTGAGCGGCGACAAGGACCTGGCCCAGCTGCTGGATGACGGCGATACCTGGTGGGACTTCGCCAACAACAGGCGCCTGGGCCCGGACGGTGTGTTTGAAAAGTTTGGCGTCAGGCCGGCCCAGATTGCCGACTATCTGGCCCTGACGGGGGACGCGGTGGACAATATTCCCGGCGTGCCCGGCGTTGGCCCCAAGACCGCGTCAGCGCTGCTGGGCCATTTCGGAACGCTGGATGCGATTTTTCAGCGGCTCGAGGAAATCCGGCATCTCAGCTTCCGGGGCGCCAAAACCCTGGCTCCGAAGCTGACCGAACACCGCGGCGCCGCCGAACTGGCCCGCCAGCTGACGGGTATTGAATGTGCCGTTCCTTCCGCGCTGGCGGATCCGGATCTTCAGCGGCGCGCCCTGGACGAGGCGCGGCTTAACCGTCTCTGTGACACCCTGTCATTCGGCGGCATGCTCCGCCAGCGCTGCCTGCAGAGCGCCCCGTAAGCGGCGCCGGTTACCTCAGGAATCTTCCGCCGGCTGGTCGGGGCGCTCCATGCCGCGGCTCTCGTAGTATTCGTCCCAGAACTTGTCGAGATCCGGTGCCATCAGGTCCGGCGCGGTCTCCACGGGGGCTACCGCGATCCGGATCGACTCAGGCTGCACCGCGTTCTGGGTTCCGTAGCTGTTCGCGATGAACCACAGGCTGCCGTCAAGCAGCGTCCCTGAACTGGGGTGATCGAAAAACGGCTGGGCAACGGCCAGCGGGGCCACCTCCTCCACGGATGCGCCATCGGCGCTCAACTTCAGGCGCAGAATCCGTTGCGGACTGATGCCGCTCTGGGTCATGACCAGGTGACCGTCCCAGTAGTCCAGGCCCTCGATCCCGCCGAAATTCAGGGTCTCGGGACCGGCAACCTTGGCCGCCTGTTTCCCCGCCAGGTCAAACACGGTAATACCCAGTTCATAATCGGCGAGGTAGAGGCGGGAGCCATCATCGGAGGCCGTGATATCCCGCAGGTAAACATTGTCACCGGATACCGCAAAGCGTTTCAGGAGGTCGTCACCGGATTTCAGGCGGTAAACAATGGGCATGAAACTGTCGATCCCGTAGATATCCCCATTGCTGACCCGGGTGATCGCACCGAGCCGGTGCGGACGTCCGTCCGCAGGCACCGGGTATACCTTGACCAGCTCAAGCTCATCCAGGCTGAATTCAAACAGGGCCGAGCGACCCGCATCGGTCTCCTCGAGTCCTGCAAATTCCGGGCTTGCGGCGCTGGAGACCCACAGACGGTTGTTGTCAGGGTCGACAATCAGCCCGTAAACCGCCCAGAGTCCGTTGTCCTCGTCAGCGCTGATCAATTCTTCCGTTGTGCCGTCACGGCCGACCCGGAAGATGGCGCCCTGTCGCGGATCGCTGACCAGGAAGGCTTCGCGGGTCGGATCCCACTCGATGTCGGAAGCGGCCAGCACGGACCCGGGGAGCGTCATCTTCAGCTCTGCAACACCCATGGGATCGTTGGCGCGGACCATGAGATCGTTGATGTACTCGTAGGCCTCGGTGCCGCGGATGGACAGGGAGTCGTCCGTGCTGTTGAAGTCACCGGCGAGTCCCTGCTGCTGCATGTACAACATCATTTCGTAAGCTGCAGACTTGTTGCCGTTCAGCGCATTGGCCAGCACCACGTAACTCATGTAATCCGAATTCCAGGGACGCAGCTCGTGCAGGGCGGACACCGCCTGCAAAAAAGCCGGGTAGTTCTGCTCCGCGTACGCCCGGTTGGCAATCTGGCGAAGTTCCGGAACGCTGACCATCCGCTGGGCGGGAGCGGTTTCCGGCGCATTGGCCGGGTTGACCGGCGCCTGCGCGCGGGCGGTGGCAGGCAGGGTGGTAAGCGCAAGGATGGCAACGGCGAAAAGCGGGAGAATTCTCATTGTTATGGTCTCTGCAAAGGTCGGCACTTTGAACGATGCGACCCTATTTGGTTCCGCCGGCGTCAAAAATCAACTTTCATACTGATTTGCATGCCGGCCGGGGCGCTGCGCCCGTATACTCTGACCATGGTCAAAATCAGAGATCCGGGCAAGGAGCAGGTGCATTTCGAAGGGCGCTATCTCGGCATCCGTGAGCGGCATGGATGGGAGTATGCCTTTCGCACCAATGCCTCCGGCGTGGTGGTGATCGTGCCCGTAACGGCCCGGCGGGAACTGGTGCTGGTGGAACAGTTCCGCCGGCCCGTGAACGGCCCGGTTATCGAGCTGCCGGCCGGCCTGGTCGGAGATCATGGCGATGCCGATGAACCGGTGACGCAGGCAGCGGAACGCGAGCTGCTGGAAGAAACCGGTTTCCGGGCCGGACGGCTCAGGCACCTGTTCAGCTGCCCCAGCTCCGCCGGCATGAGCGATGAACTGCTGGATATTTTCCTGGCCACGGACCTGGTCCGCGAGGGCCCTGGTGGTGGCGACGCCTCCGAGGACATCCAGGTCCACGTGGTGCCGCTGGATGAAATCAACCGCTGGCTTGCCGACGCCCGGCGGGCAGGCAAAGCCCTGGACCCCAAGGTCTATGCGGCCCTGTACTGGGTTGAACACGAGCAAAACCTGGACAGCATGTTTCCTGACGGGGGCAACTGAACCCCTGCACACCACCGGGGCGCTGGCCGGGTAACGCCTCCACGGCAGTCTGCTAACATGCCCGCTCTGATCACCGGAGTGACCTCAATGCGATCAATCTACCTGCTCTGCGCCGTGCTGTTGTCCGGCGGCGCGACCTCCGGGCTGTGTGCCGGCGATGCGCCCATTGCCATCGCCATCCACGGCGGTGCGGGCACGATCCTGCGGGAAGAGATGACCCCGGAACGCGAAGCGGCCTTTCTCCAGTCATTGGAAGAGGCCGTGATGGCAGGCTACGTCAAGCTGCAGGAAGGCGAATCCAGCCTGGAGGCGGTCAGGACGGCCATTCGCCTGATGGAGGACAACCCGCTGTTCAACGCCGGCCGGGGCGCCGTGTTCAACAGCGAGGGCGTGAACGAGATGGACGCCTCGGTCATGACCGGCCGGGACCGCAATGCCGGGGCCGTGTCCTCCGTGCAGCGGATTCAGCACCCGATCGACCTGGCCATCGCGGTGATGGAAAACTCGCCCCACGTCATGCTGTCCGGTCAAGGCGCCGAGCAGTTTGCCGCCGAGCAGGGCTTTGAGTTCGTCGAACCGGCCTGGTTCTACACCGATTTCCGCTGGCAGCAACTGGAAGCGGCGCGCGCCAGGGAGACCGCCGGCGTATTCAAAGCGCAGGATTTCTTCTCCACCGTGGGCGCCGTCGCCCTGGACCAGGCCGGCAACCTGGCCGCCGGGACCTCAACCGGCGGCATGACGAACAAGCGCTTCGGCCGGGTCGGCGACTCGCCGATCATCGGCGCGGGGACCTTTGCAGACAACAACTCCTGCGCGGTCAGCGCCACCGGGCATGGTGAGTACTTCATCCGCTGGGTGGTGGCCTACGACATCTGCCAGCGCGTCGCCCAGGGCGTGCCCCTGGCCGAGGCAGCGGATACGGTCGTTAACGGGATTCTGGTGGCGGCCGGCGGCACCGGCGGCGTGATCAGCCTGGACCCGCAGGGCAACATTGCCATGCCGTTCAACACCGCGGGTATGTATCGCGCGTCGGTGGATACCGAAGGGACGTTGACCGTGGCGATCTATCGCCAATAATTCCCGGCTGCAGCGGTTTTCAGCCTTGCAGGCGCTGCCAGATTCTCATCGTAGCGTTGGCCCGGTTAAGCGTATAGAAATGCAGGCCGGGCGCCCCGCCCTCGAGGAGGCGGTCGCACAGCGCGGTGATGACCTCCAGGCCGTATTCGCGAATCGACGCAGCATCTTCACCAAAGGCTTCCAGCCGCTCTGCCAACCAACCGGGAATCACTGCCCCGCAGCGTTGTGAGAACCGCGCCAGCTGCGTGTAGTTGGTGATTGGCATGATGCCTGGCGTGATCGGTATGGTCACACCGGCGTTGCGGGCTCGCTCAACGAAGCGGAAGTACGTTTCCGCCTCGAAAAAATACTGGGTAATCGCCCCGTCTGCCCCGGCGCGGACCTTCTCAGCGAACCAGTGGATCTCAGAATCCATGTCCGCCGATTCCGGATGCACTTCGGGATAGCAGCCCACCTCGATACGAAAAAAGTCACCAAAGCGTTGCCTGACATGCGCCACGAGCTCACTGGCGTAGCGAAAGGGCGGCTCGAAGTCCATGTCCCCGGGCGGATCACCGCGCAAGACCACCAGCCGGTCAACGCCGGATGCGCGGTACTGGTCAAGCAGCTGGTCCAGCGTTGCAAGCTCGCGGGTCATGCAGGAGATGTGCGCCGCAACCGGCACACCGGACAGGGCAATCAACTCATTGACCGTTTGCCGGGTGGCTTCCTGCGTGGAGCCCCCGGCGCCAAAGGTGACCGTGAGGTAGCGGGGATTAAGCCGGGCAAGTTTCTGCCAGGTAGAGCGAAGCACCAGCTCCTGTTCCTCGTTCCGGGGCGGAAAAAACTCGAAGGAACACTGGGCCGTCATCATGGGTGTATTGGACCTGAAGGAATGAAACCCGGACGACGCGGGGGCGGAAAACCGCCCCCGCGTGTCCTGATCATCAGTGCGTTTAAGAACTCAGTAGCGATAGTGGTCGGGCTTGAAGGGGCCGTCCACTTCAACACCGATGTAATCCGCCTGGGCCTTGGTGAGCCTGGTCAGCTTGGCGCCGATACGCTCAAGGTGCAGTTCCGCCACCTTCTCATCGAGGTGCTTGGGCAGCACGTAGACCTGGTTCTCGTACTGATCACCTTTCGTCCACAGCTCGATCTGGGCCAGCACCTGGTTGGTGAAGGAGTTGGACATCACGAAGCTCGGATGACCGGTGCCGCAGCCCAGGTTCACCAGGCGGCCTTCGGCCAGCAGGATGATGCGCTTGCCATCCGGGAAGATCACGTGATCCACCTGCGGCTTGATGTTCTCCCAGGTGCAGTCCTTGAGGCCGGCCACGTCGATTTCATTATCGAAGTGTCCGATGTTGCATACGATGGCCTCGTTCTTCATGGCGGCCATGTGATCACGGGTAATGATGTTGTAGTTACCGGTGGCGGTGACAAAGATGTCCGCCTTGTCCACGGCTTCTTCCATGGTCACGACCCGGAAGCCTTCCATCGCGGCCTGCAGGGCGCAGATCGGGTCGATTTCCGTGACCCACACGATGGCGCCCAGGGCGCGCAGGGACTGGGCGGAACCCTTGCCCACGTCGCCGAAGCCGGCGACCACGGCGACCTTGCCCGCAATCATCACGTCCGTGGCGCGCTTGATGCTGTCCACCAGGGACTCGCGGCAACCGTAGAGGTTATCGAACTTGGACTTGGTGACGGAATCGTTCACGTTGATCGCCGGGAACGGCAGGCTGCCTTCCTTGGCGAACTTGTACAGGCGCTTGACGCCGGTGGTGGTTTCTTCGGTCACGCCCTGCACGGCGGCCAGGGCCTTGCTGTAAAAGCCCGGCTGGGTGTCGAGACGCTTGCGGATGGCGTTGAACAGGCACACTTCCTCTTCGCTGCCCGGGTTGTCCAGCACGCTGGCATCTTTCTCGGCACGGGCGCCGAGGTGCAACAGCATGGTGGCATCGCCGCCATCGTCCAGGATCATGTTGGCAAAGGTCTCGTTGCCGTTCTCATCTTTCCACTGGAAGATGCGGTGCGTGAATTCCCAGTACTCGTCGAGGTTCTCGCCCTTGAAGGCGAATACCGGCGTGCCGTTGGCCGCGATGGCTGCCGCCGCATGGTCCTGGGTGGAATAGATGTTGCAGGAAGCCCAGCGCACCTGAGCACCCAGCGCCTCGAGGGACTCGATGAGCACCGCGGTCTGGATGGTCATGTGCAGGGAGCCGGCGATGCGCGCGCCCTTCAGGGGCTGCTCGGCAGCCAGTTCCTCGCGGATGGACACCAGGCCCGGCATTTCGGTTTCAGCAATGGCGATTTCCTTGCGACCAAAGTCGGCCAGGGAAATATCGGCCACGAAATAATCGTCTTTCTGCAGGTTTTCTACTACTGCGTTCATGGTTTCAAACTCCAGATCGTTGTTACCAAGCGCCGTTGTTCATTTGCCGCGCTTCCCCGAGCCTCGCCGGACGGTTCCGGCTGCAGCGCTTCTCGGGGTGGCGCGTTAAGCGATCCGGCCCTAGAGGCCGGCCTTGTCCCGCAGGAGCGCGGCCTTGTCCGTGCGCTCCCAGCTCACGTCCAGGTCTTCGCGGCCCATGTGACCGTAAGCGGCCAGGGGACGGTAAATCGGTTTCAGCAGGTCCAGCGACGTGATGATGCCGTAGGGCCGCAGGTCGAACTCCTTTCTTACCAGTTCTTCAATGCGTGACACCGGGTACTTTCTCCGTGCCGAAGGTCTCCACGCTGATGGACGTCGGCTTGGCCACGCCGATCGCGTAAGACACCTGGATTTCGCAACGGTCCGCCAGGCCGGCGGCCACGATGTTCTTGGCTGCGTAGCGCGCCGCGTAGGCCGCGGAACGGTCCACCTTGGACGGGTCCTTGCCGGAAAATGCGCCGCCGCCGTGCCGCGCCATGCCGCCGTAGGTATCGACGATGATCTTGCGGCCGGTGAGGCCTGCATCCCCCACGGGGCCGCCCACGACAAAGCGGCCGGTCGGGTTGATGTGGTAGGCCGTGTCCGCCGTCAGCCACTCCGCCGGCAGCACCGGCTTGATGATCTCTTCCATGACCAGTTCGTGCAGATCCCTGTCAGGCGTGTGCGCTGCATGCTGGGTAGACAGGACTACCGCGTCGATGCCGGCCGGGCGGCCGTTCTCGTAACGGAAGGTGACCTGGCTTTTTGCATCCGGGCGCAGGTGTTCGCGTCCCGCATCGGTGGTGCGGCGCACTTCCGCCTGCTTTTTGACCAGCAGGTGGGAGTAGTGAATCGGCGCGGGCATCAGTTCTTCCGTCTCGTTGGACGCGTAGCCGAACATCAGGCCCTGGTCACCGGCGCCCTGCTCTTCCGGCGTGGCCCGGTCGACGCCCTGGGCAATGTTGCCGGACTGCTTGCCGATGATGTTGATCACGCCACAGGTGTTGCCGTCGAAACCCACCTCGGAGCTGTCATAACCGATCCTGACGATCACATCGCGGACGATCTCTTCCATGTCCACCCAGGCGTCCGTGGTGATCTCACCACCGACAATGGCTACGCCGGTTTTGACGAAGGTTTCGCAGGCCACCCGGGCGCGGTGGTCCTGCTCCAGGATGGCATCAAGAATCGCATCGGAAATCTGGTCCGCGACTTTGTCCGGATGACCCTCGGAAACAGACTCGGAAGTGAACAGAAAGCTCTGGTTGTTTGTGCTCATGGCAGGTGTCTCAGCTGCATCGCAAAGAGAATATATCTCTTCATTGGGATTAAGAGATATATTCTAATGCAAGGGCGTCTGCATTGCACCTGTTCAAACGCCGGCGTCCGGGCGAAAACTGCACAGGCAGCGCGCAGGCCTTACGTTACAATCCCCCCCATGACAGGAAATGAGACAGACCGACCCCATCGTCCGGTGCGCAGCTTCGTGGTGCGGGGGGGCCGGTTGACCCCGGGTCAACAGCGGGCCATCGACACGCTTTATCCGGAATTTGGTATTGCCGGGACCGCGGAAGCGCTGGATTTCGACCTGCTGTTCAAGCGACACGCGGCCACCGTTCTTGAAATCGGTTTTGGCAACGGCGAAAGCACCTGGCGCATGGCCAGCGCAGAGCCGGACACAAATTTTCTGGCCGTCGAGGTCCACCCGCCGGGCGTGGGTCGCCTGCTGCTGGCGCTCGAAGAGCAGGGGGTGGACAACGTTCGCGTGTACCTCGGGGACGCGGTCGTTTTTCTGACGGAACGGATACCGGAACAGTCCCTGGCCGGCGTGCGGATTTACTTTCCGGACCCCTGGCATAAGAAACGCCACAACAAGCGGCGCCTGATTCAACCGGACTTCGTGGCCCTGCTGGCGCAAAAGCTGCAGACCGGCGGTCTGCTGCACCTGGCCACGGACTGGGTGCCCTACGCGGAGCACATGCTGGAGGTACTGCAGGGCAGCAGCGATTTCGAAAACCTGTCCGAAGACGGCGGCTACGTGGATCAGCCCCCGTGGCGTCCGGGCACCAAGTACGAGGCCCGCGGCGACCGCCTCGGACATGAAACCCGCGATCTGCTGTTCCGGCGCTGCGCACGGTGATGCGGTTTGCGGACGGTAATGGCCACGGGACCGTTTCCCTGCGCGGCCAGTCGCGGTAGGGTTAGACGTCACAAGGGGGAGTTTTACTTACACCAATGGAATCCGGCCTCACGCTGACCCTGGACATGACCCTGGTACTCGCCGTGCTGGTGGTGACCATCCTCATGTTCGTGTTCGAAGTCCTGCGCGTGGACGTGGTGGCCATCACCATCATGGTCATCCTGGGCGTGCTCGGCCTGGTACCTGCGGCACAGCTGTTCGATGGTTTTGCCTCCAACGCCGTGCTGTCCATCATCGCCGTCATGATTCTGGGCGCCGGGCTCGACCGGACCGGCGTCATGACCGTGGTGGCCGCGTGGATCCTGAAAGTAGGCGGCAACACGGCGGCGCGCATCATTCCGCTGACCTCAGGCATCGTCGGGGGCATCTCCGGCATCATGCAGAATGTCGGCGCCACGGCCCTGTTTCTGCCGGTCGTGTCCAAAATCTCCTCGCGGACAGAAATTCCTATCTCCAAGCTCCTCATGCCCATGGGCTTTTGCGCCATCATGGGCGGCACCCTGACCATGGTCGGCTCATCGCCGCTGATCCTGCTCAATGACCTGATCCAGAACTCGAACGAGGCGCTGCCGGCCGGCGCCCAGACCCTCGGAACCTTCGAGCTGTTCGACGTCACCCCGGTGGGGCTGGGACTGCTGACCGCCGGCATCCTGTACTTTCTGCTGCTGGGCAAATGGCTGTTACCGGCGCGCGAGGAAGTGCGGCTCGGCTCGCCGGCGCGCACCAAGACCTATTTCGAAGATGTTTACGGCATCAAGGGCGATGTCTACGAGCTGGTGGTCACCGTCGACAGCCCCATGGTGGGCATGACCGTGGGCGAGGCGGAGAAACTGCCCGGCGCGCCCCGCCTGCTTGGCATCCGCAACACCGAGGAGCCACGCATGGCGCCGCCGTCCGACGAGATGATCTGGGTGGGCACCATCCTTGGCGTCATGGGCTCCAGGGAGCGGGTCGGGCAGTTCGCCCTGGACAACCAGTGCCGCGTCAACCCCAGCCTGCGAACCTTCGGGGGCCTGTTTAACCCGAGCCGGGCCGGGATTTCCGAGGTCGTAATTCCCCCGGGGTCCCGGCTGATCGGCCAGACCATCGGCGAGGCCAGGCTGCGCAAGCGCTACGGCATCAGCGTGCTGGCGATCAACCGCCGCGGTGAAATCCTGCATGACGATCTCCGCGAGCAGGTAATGGAAACCGGCGACTGCCTGGTCAGTCACAGCACCTGGCGGGACCTGGGCTCCGTGCAACTGGAGCGGGACTTTATCGTCGCCACGGACATTCCCAAGGAAGAACAGCGGCCGCAGAAGGTCGGCTACGCGCTGACGTTTTTCGCCCTGTCCATCGGCTTGATCATATTCACCGATTTACGCCTCGCGATCTGCCTGCTGGTGGGCGCCCTGGGCATGGTGCTCAGCGGGGTTCTGAGCATGGACGAGGCCTATGAGTCGGTCAGCTGGAAGACCGTTTTTCTCGTTGCCAGCCTGATTCCCCTGGGCCAGGCCATGGAACGGACGGGAACCGCCGCCTGGATCGCCCAGCAGGCGCTGGCCATGCTCGGCGACATGCCGGACCTGGCGATCCAGATCATGCTCGCGCTGCTGGCCACGGTGTTTTCGCTGGTGATGTCCAATGTTGGCGCGACCACCATCCTGGTGCCCATCGGCATCAGTATCGCGCTGGCCACCGGCGCCAACCCGATGATGTATGCGCTGATCATCGCCCTGTCCACCTCCAATGCCTTCATCCTGCCGACGCACCAGGTGAACGCGCTGATCATGGGCCCCGGCGGCTACAAGGTGCGTGATTTCGTGCGCGTGGGGACAGGCATGTCCATTATCTTCCTGGTGGTCATGCTGACCGTCGTCAACCTGATGTTTTGAGCCCTCGGCGGGCCACGCGACCCGGCCCGGGATGCGGACGGGAACCGGGGTCAGTCTTCCTGGAGCCAGATGGCGCCATCCTCGAGCCGCACCGTCACCGGGGTGAGCCCGGCGCCCTTGCAGGGCCCCTCGAGGCAGGCGCCGTTATCGAGGTCGAAAACCGCGCCGTGATGGGGGCAGACCAGGCGGCCTTCCCCGGTAAACAGGAACTCGTCCGCGGCAAAGTTCAGGCTGCGGCCCTGGTGCGGGCAACTGTTGAGCCAGGCGCTGATGCCGCCGGTTCCGCGAAAAACCGCCACGAAGCCACGGCCGGAGCGGAATTCCCGCCCGGCGCCAACCGCAAGCTCCTCGAGCAGGCACAGCTTTCTCCCCGGCTTACTCCCCGACTCTGTCATTGGCTTCCAGCCCTCCTGACCCCATATTTGCGCTATCAGACGCTATATTTGAAGCATGCCAGTCTACCTCACACCACCACCCGGAAACCCCCTCACCCGCGCGCTGGCCGCCGTGGTCACCGTCCTGTTCCTGGTCGGCGCATTCATGGTGGGCATCGTGGCCTTCCTGGTGGTTCTTGGCGTTTCTCTCATCGCCGGCCTGTGGTTGTGGTTCAGAAACTGGCGCAGCCTTCGGCAGGGCGCAACGCCCCGCCCCGACGGCACGCCCCGCGACACCCGCCCCGGCGCGGGCGAGGCCATTGAAGGCGAGTACACGGTGGTCTCCCGGGATGACAGGCCGCCGGGCTGAACACCGCGGGCAAGGCCACGAGCCGCGTTGAAATCCGCCGGCCGCCGACTATGCTTAAGTGAACTCCACCCAAGGTTCCTGGCATCATGAAAGCGGTCTCCGAGATCATCCAGCAAAAAGGCAGCATGGTGCTGTGCGTCGACGAGCACGAGTCGGTCCTTGATGCCATCAGCCTCATGGCGGAGGTGAATATCGGAGCAGTCCTGGTCAAGCGTCACGAGGAAATCACCGGAATTTTCACGGAACGGGACTACATGCAGAAGATTGCCCTGAAGTCGCGCTCCTCAAGCGATACGCCGGTCAGGGACGTGATGTCCTCGCCGGTGATACTTGCCAAGCCGACGGACTCGGTGGAGGAGTGCATGGAGGTCATGACGAACTGCCGCTGCCGGCACCTTCCGGTCGTGGATGGTGACCAGTTGCTGGGCATCGTATCAATCGGTGACCTGGTGAAGATCGTGGTGGAGGAAAAGCAGGCGCAGATCGAGCAGCTGAACCACTATATTGCAGGATCCTACTGACCCGGCCCGGGGTCGTGTTCGGAATCCCCTGCACGCCCGTCGGTCTGCCCCGTGCCGGAGTCCGGCCTGCCCATGGCGCGCCGCAAGGCGCGGGCTGCCTGTTCACTCAATTCGCCGCTGTTGATTTCCTTCTGAATCGCTGCTTCCGCACGATTGGCCCACTCTTCCAGATTACGCGGCGATGCGCCCTGAGCGCCGTCAGGAACGTCGGCGGCTTCCCGGGCCGCCCTGGTGCACCCCGAACAGATCGATCCATTCGTCGGTGGCGCGGCCCAGTTCGATCACCCGGTTGAACTCCCTCGATGGATCATCGCCGCCACGCAACAGGCCGGCCAGCGTCGCGACCAGTGCTACCGGCACCAGGAGAAAATCCCGGACGCCGTCCACAATCAACTTGAGTTGAAGCATGATGGAGCGGCGGATCAACTCCCCGCGCGCACCGGTGTCCTGGCCGGCCATGGTAATCTCCCGTTTCCTGGCTGCAGAGCATAAACACGGAAAGCCCAATGATGAAATACCGCCGATGAAATACCTTCACACGATGGTGCGCGTCAGCGACCTGGATGAATCGCTGGATTTTTACTGCAACAAGCTGGGCCTGCAGGAACTGAAGCGGCGGGACATCGAGGCGGGGCGCTTTACACTGGTCTTCCTGGCCGCACCCGGCGACGAGGAGGCGCAGCTTGAGCTGACCTGGAACTGGGACCCGGAGGAATACACCGGGGGACGCAATTTCGGCCACCTGGCCTACCTGGTGGATGACATCTACGCCCTGTGCCAACACCTCATGGACTCGGGAGTGACCATCAACCGGCCACCCCGGGACGGCCACATGGCCTTCGTGCGGTCGCCCGATGGCATCAGCATCGAACTGTTGCAGCGCGGTGAAGCCCTGCCCCCGCAGGAACCCTGGGCCTCCATGCCCAATCAGGGCAGCTGGTAGCGGTGAACCCGCACCTGCTGACAGTCCTGTGCCTGCTTGCGACCCGGGCAATCGCGAGCAAGCCGGCAGTCAGGCCCTGAGTAAGGCCCGCAGGACAGCCATGCGCGCGGCCACGCCGTTGGCGACCTGCTCAAGAATTACCGACTGCGGTCCATCAGCAACTTCCGAGGCGATTTCAACGCCGCGGTTCATCGGCCCCGGATGCATCACGAGGCAGCCCGGTGCAGCTCGCTCAAGTCGCTCCGGCGTCAAACCCCAGCGACGGTGGTAGCTCTCACTGTCGGGTATTGAAATGCCCGCCAGCCGCTCGTGCTGAATGCGCAGCATCATGACCACGTCCACACCCTCCAGCGCCGCATCGAAATCACTGAAACAAAGGGCTCCGTCCGAGACCTGCGGGCCGGCTTCCAGGCCGGGCGGCGCGCACAGGCGGATTTCACCTACCCCGAGCTTCTTGAACAGGGCCACATCGGACCGGGTGACACGGGAATGGTGCAGGTCACCGGCGATCAGTATCCGCAGGCTGGCGAGGTTCCCGTAATGCCGCTTCAGCGTCAGTGCATCGAGCAGGGCCTGGGTCGGATGCGCCCGGCTGCCGTCCCCCGCATTGACCAGGTGCAGCCCGTCCGCCGCGGCAGCGGCCAGCGGCCCCAGCGCACCGTTATCCGGGTGACGGACCACGACCACGTCCGGCGACATGGCCTGCAGCGTCTGGAAGGTATCCATCAGGGTTTCGCCCTTCTTCACCGAACTGTCGGACGCTGCGATGTTCACCACGCGCATGCCGAGGCGGGTTGCGGCGATCTCGAAGCTGACGCGCGTGCGTGTGCTGGGTTCGTAAAACAGGTTAACCATCAGGCCGTCGGAACAGCCGCCGCGATAGGCGCCGGGGTCGGCGGCAATCCTGGCGGCGTCATCAAGCATGGCCTGCAGCACCGGGGTGGGCTGGCTGTCGATATCAAGCAGGTGACGGGGCGCTTCAGGGCTCATGGTGCCGGGATTGTAGCCAGTTCTGCAGAATGATGGCAGCCGCCTTGGCATCCAGGCGCGCGGCATCCTTGCGCCGTGCCGCGCCGCTGGCGCGCTGGGCCACGAACTGTTCATCCGCCGCCCAGGAAGTGAGCCGCTCATCCTGGAACACCAGGGCTGCACCCGCTTCTTTTGCCAGCTGCTCGCCGAAGGCACGCGCGCGACGCGAGAGCTTTGTCTCCTCTCCATCCTTGCCGAGGGGCAGACCGACCAGCACGCCCACGGGACGCCATTCCCTGAGCAATGCGCGGATGTGGTCCCAGTCCGGCTGCTGCGGGCCGTGGGCGACGACGTCCAGGGGACCGGCGCTGCCGGTTGCAGTCTGGCCGGAAGCCACGCCGATACGCCGCAGTCCGAAATCAAAGCCCAGCCAGGTGCCGGCGGGCGCCGGGTCAGTGCCCTGAGGCCCGCCCGGGTGCGTATCAGGCACGGCCGCCGCTGTCGTGCAGGTGGCTGATGTCCACTCCCAGGTTGCCGACCGCCCGGTTCCAGCGATCCTTCAACGGCGCGTCAAATACGATGGCCTGGTCGGCAGGCACAGACAGCCAGGCATTTTCCCGGAGCTCGTTTTCCAGTTGTCCGTCGGACCAACCCGCGTAACCGAGGGCCACCAGGTAGTGTTCAGGGCCCTCGCCGGCGGCAATCGCCGCCAGCACATCACGGGACGTGGTCACCGCAATCGCGCCGCCCGGCAGCTGCATGCTGGATTCGAACTCCTTGCCGGGGCTGTGCAGCACGAAACCCCGTTCCGGGTTAACCGGGCCACCCTCCAGCACCGGCTGCGCACGCAGCGCCTCGTCCGTGCACTCGACCTTGAGCTGGTCAAAGATTTCCCCGAGGGTGAAATCGGATTCCCGGTTGATGGTGATGCCGATTGCACCCTCGCTGCTGTGCTGGCACAGGAGCGTCACGCTGCGCGCGAAATTGGGATCCAGCATGCTGGGCATTGCCACCAGAAGCTGGTTCTCCAGGTAGCCGTCAATGGTCAGATCGTCTGTCATGCCTTCCAATATCGGTGCCCGGCGCCCCGGGTTCAAGCGCCGGCGTCCGCAAGCCGGCCCGTGGGCAGCGCGGCGATGGCGCAGAGGACCGGCCTATTCGAAGCGGTTCCCTGCGGAAAACCGCCAGGTGCGCGTGATATGCAGCACGTCGACCTCCCTGGCTATCTCAGGCGGCAGAGGCGCGTAGGGCGCCGCCAGCCTGACGATGCGCATGGCAGCCTGGTCAAGTTCCGGAATACCCGATTCGCGCTGGACATTGATGCTTTCCACGCTGCCGTCGCTATTGACGCCGACGGTCATGAGCAGGTCGCCGGCCACGCCACGCTGCTTGAGCTCGGTGGGATAGTTCAGGTTGCCGACGCGCTCGACCTTCGCGACCCAGGCCGCCATGTAGGTCGCATATTCATATTCCTGCGTATTGGCGGAAATAAAACGGCGGCGCGGAAGTTTTGACTGCCAGGGATTGGTGCGATCCGACTGGGGCTGGAGGCTGGCCATGTCCATGCGCTGCTGCATGAGGTCGGCGGCCGTCGGCACCTGCGGGTCCGGCTGCTCCACGCGCGTCTGCTCCGTGGCAACCTCGGCGTCCTCGCTCCGGGCGGTGACCACTTCCCTGGCGCTGTCCTGCGGCGTCGGCAGGGCGGGCATGCTCGTTGCGGGCATATCCCCCTCGGCGATGCTCGGTAACACCGGGCTCAGCTCCTCGGAAGGCTTTTCGGACTCCTCGTCATCGCCACCCCCTTCCTGGGATACCGGCGCGAGAAACTCGGCCTCCTCCGGCTCACTCTCCGTGCGAAAATTCACCAGTACGACATCCAGTGTTTCCGCAACCTGCCTCACCGGGCTGAACTCCAGGTGAAAGCTCAGGCCGAGCAGCAGGGCGCCGTGCAGCAGTAAGGCAATGATCAGCGCGACCGACATGCGGTCGTCAAACAGGTCGCGCATGTTCAATACCGCACTCATTACACCGCCTGTCGCTCCCGGAGAGTTGTTTCAACAGCATCAAACAACTGGCCGGCGATGTTCAGGCCAAACTCCGCATCCAGTTCACGAATGCAGGTGGGGCTCGTCACGTTAATTTCCGTCAGCCAGTCGCCGATCACGTCCAGGCCGGCGAACAGAATGCCCATGGACTTGAGCACCGGCGCAACCTGTCCGCAGATCCACAAATCACGCTCGGTAAGCGGCACGCCCTTGCCGGTACCACCCTTGGCCAGGTTGCCGCGGAAGTCACCGGCCCCGGGGATGCGCGCCAGCGCGTAGGGAACCGGCTCACCGTTGACGATGAGAATTCGCTTGTCGCCGGCGGTAATCTCGGGAATGTACTGTTGCACCATGACCAGCTCCCGGTCATTCCTGGTGATGGCCTCGAAGATCACCTTGCGGTTGGGGTCGCCCGGGTTGATCTGGAAAATCGACTCACCCCCCATTCCACCCAGCGGCTTTACCACGCAGGGGCCGATGGCGTCGGCAAAGGCGCCAAGGCGTTTGGCCTGGCGCGCAATTGCAAACGGTGTGCAGCACTGGGGAAAATGGGTGATGAAGAATTTTTCGTTGGCGTCACGCAACGCCTGGGGCCGGTTGATGACCAGCGTTCCCGCCCGCTCCGCCAGCTCAAGGGCGTAGGTCAGGTACACGTAGTCCATGTCAAACGGCGGATCCCGGCGCATCAGCAAAACGTCGAGCGAGGCGAGCGGCTCTTCCCTGGCTTCGCCCAGGCTAAACCAGTCCTGCGGATCGTCGCGCACGGTAACCGGGCGCATTGCGCCCATGGCTTCACCCCCGTTGACCCACAGGTCCGCCGGTTCAAGGTAAAGCAGTTCATGGCCACGGCGCTGGGCCTCGAGCATCATGGCAAAAGTCGAGTCCTTCCTGGTATTGATACCGGCGATCGGGTCCATGACGACCCCGGTACGCCAGGCCCTGTCACTTCCCCTAGTGGTCTTTTCCATCGTTTATCCCCGGCCATAACAGAACCCCATTATCCGTCGCAGGAGATTCCTGCGCCAGCATCACAAGGGGGCTTTCTCCATACCGTCAGACCATAAACTGTTTGACCTTCAGTACTATAAGTGACATTCTTTCCATCCGGCCCGAAGCTGGAAACCAGCCGGAGTCGGGTATAGACTACTTTGAAAGTGGGGAGACGCACGCATTCCACCGTGTGTGCGGATCAGAGAAGAACGGCGTAAGGACAAACGCTCAGGGATAACGCAACAGGGAAGCGCATCATGAACACGGATTCGGTTTCGATGGCCGGGGAGGCCATGGACGGGGACACAGAAACTGCTCGGCAGCTCACCATTTTGTTCGTCGACGACAGTGCGACGATCAGGCGGTCGGCCGAGACCATGCTGAAAGGCCAGAACTGCCACATCGTGACGGCGGAAAACGGTTTTGAAGCCCTGTCAAAAATTACGCGACACCGCCCCGACCTGATATTCGTGGACATCATGATGCCGCGCCTGGATGGCTACCAGACCACCGCCATTATCAAGAACAATACCGATTTCCGCGATACGCCGGTGATCATGCTCACCAGTAAGGATGGGCTGTTCGACAAGGCGCGCGGCCGGGTGGTGGGTTCCGATCTCTACCTGACCAAACCTTTTACGCGCGAAGAGCTGCTGTCAGCCGTGGAGCAGCACGCGGCCTGAGGGTCGCGCGCCGGGCAGACGACACCAGCGCCCCCATGCGGGGCGATCAGGGGAGAAAACCATGAGCACGGTCAACGCCTCATTTGCCAAGCTGCTGGAATACGAGCAGCGCGCCCGCGGTGCCGAAGAGGCAGACGCGGCATCCGGTCCGTCCCAGGGTGACTGGGCGGGCCTGGCGTTTCGTGTTGGCCGCTCTTCCCTGGTGTGCGGCACGGACCGGGTTTACGAATCCCTGCCGATTCCGCGCATCACGCGGGTCCCCGGCACCAAGAAATTTATTCTCGGACTGGCCAACGTCCGGGGCAATCTGATTACCGTGATCGACCTCGGCTGCTACCTGAGCGGCGAGTCGACGACGGTAACCGGCAGCTCGAGGCTGCTCTCTTCCACCCTCCGCGGCCGGCCGGTTGGCCTGCTCGTGGACGAGGTCTTCGGACAACGCAACTTTATGAGCAGTGACGCCGGCAGTCCCGGTTTACCGGAAGATTCGCCGTTTGCGGGACTGGTTCGCAAGCAGCACCGGTCCGGAACGGAAAGCTGGCAGGAACTTGATCTGCACATACTCTTCAGCCAACCCGAATTTCTGGACGGATCAGCAGCGTGAGTCGCCCATGAACCGGAAAAACACATTTGTCGGCTCCAACGCTTCCTGGGTGGTCTACGGACTAGCCGCGCTGACCATCGCGACCGGCGTATTCGTCGGCATGACCATTACCAGCCTGACGCGCAATGCGGCGGACGAGCGAATCTGGATGGGCTTGTCCACAAACGTGCAGGTTGAATCACAGAAACTGGCCAAGTCCGCGGTCGAGAGCGCGCTCGGCAACCTCAAAGCGTTCAACGAGCTGGAAAGCACGCACCGGCTGATCAACGCAAGCATGCAAACGCTGCGCGCCGGCGACCCTGCCGCCGATCTGCCGGCAGCGCCGCCGGAGGTCAGCGGCGAGATGAGCGCCCTGAACGCCACCTGGAACACCTTCAGCGCCAACGCGCAGACGATCATTTCCAGCGAGGCGCTGGTGAATGAACTCGCCGAATCGAGCACCGCCTACCTGACCATCATTCCGAACATGCAGCGCATGGCGGAACAGGTGCTGAACGACCTGCTGGAGAGCGGCGCGCCAAACTCGCAGATCGTCATTGCCGGCCGCATGAATTTCCTCTTCGAACGCATGAACCGCCGGGTCAGCGACATTCTGCAGAACAAGGGTGACCTGGTCGAAGTGGCCGATGCCTTGCGCAAAGAAACGCAGGCCGTGGAGAACTACGAGGTTGCCCTGCGCAGCGGCAGCGGCCGGATGGGCGTTACGCAGATCGTCAACCAGCGCGCCCTCGCCAGCCTGGCGCAGGTGCGCCAGCTGCTGGAAGAAGCCAAACCGCAGCTCGAGATCGTGCTGGAGGCCTCCGTCAACCTCGCCGACGTCCGCCAGGCAGCGGACGCGATCTTCCTCGACAGTGACAAGATTTTCACCCAGGCCGGCGACCTCACCAACGCCATAGCCGCCCTGCCCCGGGCCCGCACCTGGCCCTCGACCGGAGCCAGCACGCTGGGACTGGTATTGCTGATCATTTTGCTCGGCGCCCTGGTCGGCATCGTCATCATCGGCGCCCGCCGCCGGGCTGACACGGCCTTCCGCAGCAACAAGCGAACGCAGCAGGCGATTGTTCGCCTGCTGGATGAGCTCAGCTGCCTGGCGGACGGGGACCTGACCGCCCGGGCCACGGTGACGGACGAGGTCACCGGGGCCATAGCCGATGCGGTCAACTTTGCCGTGGAACAGCTCCGCGAGCTGGTCATTGGCATCAACCACACCGCCTCGGCCGTGGCAACGTCAGCGGAAAATACCCGCAAGACCACGTCGCTGCTGGCGCAGTCGGCCAACGAACAGGCCGGACAGGTCGCCCGTGCAACAGAGAAAATCCAGGCCATGTCCTCCGCTTTCGGCACCATGGCGGAGCGCTCGAAACAATCCAGCGAAACGGCCATGGAATCGGTCAGCATTGCCCACACCGGCGCGGAAAAGGTCCGCGAAACCATCGAGGGCATGGGCACGATTCGCGAGCAGATCCAGGAAACTTCCAAGCGCATCAAGCGCCTTGGGGAATCCACCCAGGAAATCGGCGACATTGTCAGCCTGATCAATGACATTGCGGAACAGACCAACGTGCTGGCCCTGAATGCCGCCATCCAGGCCGCCTCTGCCGGCGGCAGCGGGCAGGGCTTCGCGGTGGTTGCGGACGAGGTGCAGCAGCTCGCGGAAAGCGCGACCAACGCGACCAAGCGTATCTCCGGGCTCGTGCAGACGATCCAGGTGGATACGGCCGAGGCAATCAAGTCCATGGAGTCCACCACCAGCGAAGTGGTGACCGGCGCCAGGCTGGCGCAGGACGCCGGCGTGGCGCTCGTCCAGACCGAGAAAGCCAGCACGGAGCTGGCCAACCTGGTGCAGGATATTTCCAACGAGGCACAGACCCATTCCGAACAGGCGGGACGCATTTCCGAACTGATGGATGGCATCCGCAACGTGTCGATCCGCACCTCGGAGGGCACCTCGGTCACCGCCACCTCGGTCGCGGAACTCGCCGAACTGGTGCTGCAACTGCAAGCCTCTGTTGCGGACTTCAAGTTGCCGGAAGATGAGCAGGCAGCCACGGCGGACGACGAGCCGCTCACCTCGCCGACCATGAATCTTGAGCCGGAAGACGATACTGAGCCGGAATCCGCCACCGAAAAAGAGCTTCCTCCCTCCCTGAGACCGACCGCGTCGGAATCCCAGCAGAGCGCGGATGCAGACTTCACGGACGAAAGGCGCTCCTGATGCGCGGCCCGTGGATGGACAAAGAGCCCACCGGGCCGAGGAACCAGTCATGATGCAATCCGGTTCATTGACGCCCACTGCCCTTGGCTGGGTTCGGGAAGACCTGGACAAGGAGCTGGACAAGGTCCGGCTGCAGGTCGAGAGCCTTGCCGCCAGCCCGTCGGTCACGGAAGTGATGATTGATGGTGCCGCCGACCGGATCGAGGAGCTGAGCCAGATCTTCAACACGCTGGTTCTGGACGGCGCCACGCAGATCACCGGGGAAATGCACCGCGTGCTGCGCAAGATGCGCAACGGCAGAATGCGCGACCGGGAGCCCGCCAATGCGGCCCTGCTGGAGGCCATGGTTATCCTGCCGGCCTACCTCGACCGGCTGCAGGCCGGCCACCAGGACCTGCCGGTTCTGCTTTTGCCCCTGATCAACCAGATGCGCGCCGCCATCGGCGAGGAAGCCCTGTCCGAGGGCACCGTGTTCACACCGCTGCTTGACGTGGAATTGCCCGAACTCGAGTTTGTCCGCAAACCCGGCTTTGATGAGCCCTTCGAGTTCCTGACCAACCGCCTGCACCGTCAATTTGAAAATGCGCTGCAGAACTGGCTGCAGGAGCAGAGCGACGTCAGCCTGCTTTCACCCATGCAGGGCATCTGCGAGACCATGCGTCACCGGGTCAAGCGGTACGATCTGAAACGCCTCTGGTGGGTCGCCACCGAGGTCTTCGGCGGACTCATGGACGGCCATATCGAGAATGATGTGCAGCTGCGACGACTCATGGCGCGCTTGTCCCTGCTGATTAAAACCATGTCAGACCAGGGTGAGGACGGCATCGACCAACGCACCTCCACGTCGGTCACCCAGGCCCTGCTCTACCCCATCGGCAAAGCGCGTCCCGGCTGCCAGGGCGTGGATCTTGTGCGTGAACGCTTCGAACTGGACAAGCTCGCCCCTGACAGCGATGCGATGATGCGCGCGCGGGGCACGCTGTCCGGGCAAGACCGGGAGATGTACACCTCCCTCAGCGCCGCGGTTGAAGATGAACTGTCGATTGTCAAAGATGCGCTGGACCTGGAACTGCGCACCGGGCAGGTGGAGCAGGACAGCCGCCAACAGAGCATGGAAGCCCTGCGACGCCTGGCTGACACGCTCAGCATGCTGGGCCTTTCCGGCCCCGGGCGCGCCATCGGCGAACTGATTCCCGGCTTTGAGGAAACCGCCGGCTCCGACGCCGCCGAGCGCGAAGCGGCGCTCGAAAAGCTGGCCGAACAGTTGCTGCGCGTGGAATCCGCTCTTACCGAAAAAATCGAGACCCTTGGTGAGACGGTCACAGGTGACGAACAGGAAAGCCTGATCGGCCTGACCGGTCATGAAATCAGGCGCATCCGCACGAAGGTGCTGGATGAGTGCGTGGTGAGCATGCACGAGGCGGAAGATGCGATCCGCGAACGCTTTTCCGGCAAGGTCGCTGACCCGAGCGAGCCGCTGGTGCAGATTTCAGGCGCCCTGACGCTGATCAAGGAGTCGGAGTCGTCCATTGCGATCCATGAACTTGCCGGGCTGCTGGCGAGACTGGAGGATCGGCGTCGCGACGGCTTCGAACTGGATGATGCAACGCGTGAACAGGTGGCGGATGCAATGGCGGCGCTGGAGCTTTATCTCGCCGCCCGCCGCGATGCGCAACGGGATACGAGCCACTACATTGCCCTGGCCCGCGAGCGCATGGCCCAGACGGCGGCAGCGCTGGCTTCGGCGCCCTCCGCCAGGGTAACCATGCCGCCGGCGCAAGACGAGCCGCACACCGGGACGCCCGCTACCGAACCTGAATCCGTGACATCAGCCGCCATGCCCGGGATGGCAGATGAGGCCCCGCAGCGCGAGCCGGAGCCCCCTGTTGAGCCGGCCGCCGAGACGCCGGCGGAACGGTCCGCCGAACAGGAAGACCGGCAGGCACACGAACAGGAGGCCGCAGCCTCCTTTGACCGGGAAACGGCAACGCAGCCGGAACCTGACATTACCGCTGCATCCCCGGCCGCACCTGAACCTGAACCTGAACTGCAGCCGGAACCGCAAGCGGAGCCCGAACCGCAAGCGGCGCCCGAGCCGCCGGCCCCGGCCGCCGCGTCTGCGGAGGTTGCTGTCGAGCCGCCGGCCGGTGACGAGGAAGACGTCCTGCCGCCGGAAATTGACCCGGAACTGCGGGAGATTTTCCTCGAGGAATACGAGGAAGTTCTGCAAACGTTGCAGTCGGCCATTCCCACCTGGCTGAACCAGCCGGACAATGCCGACGCTTTGACGGAAATCCGCCGCGCCTTTCATACGCTCAAGGGCAGCGGCCGCATGGTCGGCGCGGATGAGCTGGGAGACTTCTCCTGGCAGGTCGAGAACATGCTCAACACGCTGCTGGAAGGCCGCGGGGACAACTTTGCAGACGCCTCGGTGATGGTGCGCCTGGCCGAGGCATCCCTGCCGGCCCTGCGCCAGAGGCTGCTGCAGGAAAAGGCGGGGCTGAGCCAAAAGGCCGTGATGGCCATCGCCAGCTGCGCAGAAGAAATCGGCCGTAACCAGCAAGCCGCCTGGGGCGAACTGCAGCCGCTGCTGCCTCTCTACCTCGCCGGACTGCTGCCGGGCGGTGTTCAGCCTGCCCGCAAAGAGAAACCGGCGGCGCAAGACGACAGCTCCGACGAACTGCGCGACATGCTCAGACTCGAGCTGAGCGCAAACCTGGCGCCAATTCGCGAGTTGATGGACGCGATTGCGCAGGATCGCAGCACCCGGGCCAGCGAAGAGCAGGTCCGCGCGGCGCACACGATCGCCGGCGCCCTCGCCATGACACCGGAAGGCCTTGATGCGGAGGTGGCCAAGGCCCTGGAGGCCCTGCTCGCTGCCCAGTCACGGTCCGGTAAAGACTATACGCCGGACGCCATGTTCACGGTGATCAGCGCGGTTGGACAGCTGCAGAACCGGCTGGAACGCCTCGATGGCGCCGGGGATCTCAGCCCCGCGGAGGAACAGCAGGAGCTGATCGACCAGCTGGAAGCGTTGGCGCCCCAGTTCGACGGTCCGGATGTTGGGCTTGGCCGGCCCGCGGCTGCCGTGCCGGAGGACAAGCCGGTATTTGACCCGGGTCACGCGATTTTCGGTGAAGAAGAAAGCCGCGACGAGCCGGAAACAACCGTCGAAGAGCCCATCGAAGCGCCCGCCGAGGCGTCTTTCGAAACGATCCAAACAGAACCCGAACTGACCGATCAGGAGCCGGAGCCCGAACCGGAACCGGAACCGGAGCCGGCAGCGGTCGATTTTGTCGAAACCGCGGAAAGCGTCGATGCCGGGCCGCAGGAGCCGCCCGGGGCCGCCGGCGAGCACCAGGCGGAACCGTCTTTCGCGGAACCCCGTGTTCCGGATGAAGCACCTTCCCCGGCGGACATGCCGCGCGAAGCCGCGCCGGAGCCCTTCGTTCCACCGCCGGCCGCCCCGGAGCCGCAGCCGGTTGCTGCCGAAGCGCCCGGCGAAACCCTCGAGGAGCTGGACGAGGAAATCGTCGGCATCTTCCTGGAAGAGGCCGCAGAGGTCCTGGAGCGCGGCGAAACCGCCCTGAACCACTGGCGCGACAACCTCGACGATCTCAACTGGGTGCAGGAACTCCAGCGGGAAATTCATACCTTCAAGGGTGGCGCCCGCATGGCGGGACTCATGTCCATCGGCGACTACAGTCACGAGATGGAATCCCTGCTTGAGCGCATTGCGGACCGCACCAGCAGCCCGACCCTGTCCGCCGTCCAGGTGCTGGAAGAAGCCTGTGACCGGCTGCTGGGCTGGGTAGACGAGGTCCAGGCTGGACGAATCCCGCACGCCGGATCCTCACTGGGACTGCTGAAGCAGCAGATCGCCGCACTTGACGGCATCACGCTCAGTCCCGAGGAAATCGAAGCATCGGCCCCGCCGGCAGAGCAGGACAGAACCCCGCAGCCGGTCGCAGAGCCACCCGCCGCACGCGCGGCGGAAACCCCGGCGGATGCCGACGAGACCATGACCGGCGGGTCCATCAAGGTGCCCGCAGAGCTGCTTGACCGGCTGGTGAACGCCTCCGGCGAGGTCAGCATTTACCGCTCGCGCCTCGAACAGCAGATCGGCAAGCTCAAGGGCAACCTGGCCGAGTTCGATGAGACCATCGACCGGCTCAGCGAACAGTTCCGCAAAATGGACATCGAGATCGAGGCGCAGATCCGGGCCAACTATCCGGACATGTCCGCCGGTCAGGGCGACAGCTTTGACCCGCTGGAACTCGACCAGTTTTCCGCGTTGCAGCAGGCCACCCGGAGTCTGCAGGAGTCCGTCGCCGACCTGCTGAGCCTGCAGGAAATGGCCGAGGAAAACCTGCGCGCCTCCGAGCAACTCCTGACCCGCCAGTCGCGCGTCTCGACCGAGTTGCAGGAAGGGCTGATGAAGACCCGCATGGTGCCCTTTGCCTCCGTGGCGCCGCGCCTGCGACGCATTGTTCGCGGTGCCGCCAAGGACGAACACAAGCAGGCCCGGCTGCAGGTCCAGATGGTCGGCAGCAGCGACGAACTGGACCGCAACGTGCTGGAGCACATCACGACGCCGCTTGAGCACATGATGCGCAACGCCGTTGCGCATGGCATCGAGGCGCCGGAACGTCGCAGTGAGCTGGGCAAACCCGCAGAGGGACTGATCACGATCACCGTGGAATCTGAAGCGACGGAATTCGTGATCCGCATCGCTGATGATGGTGGCGGCATCAACCTGGATGCCATCCAGAAACGGGCCGTAGAGCGCGGTCTGCTCGACGAAGGCGCCGAGCCGACCCGCCAGCAGCTTTACGCCTTCATGATGGACAGCGGCTTCTCTACGTCCTCGTCCATCACCAAGGTCGCCGGCCGTGGCGTCGGCATGGACGTGGTCAACAGCGACATCAAGCAGATTGGCGGCTCGCTGGAAATCGATTCGGAACCGGGCCAGGGAACCCAGTTCACAATTCGTATTCCTTTCACCCTGGCGATCATGCAGGCCATCGGGCTGGAGGCAGGGGACGCCAAGTACCTGCTGCCCCTGTCCAGCGTGGTCGGCGTATCCCGCATCATGCCTAAGGATTACCGCAAGTTGCTGGAGAACGACGAGCCCCGCTACCGCTTCGCCGGCCAGGAATACCCGATACTCGATATCGAACCCCTGCTGGGTGAACGCCCGACACCGCTGGGCAAGGACAATGTCTCCCTGCTGATCCTCAGCGCCGGCGAGCAGAAGGCCGCGATTCGCGCGCCGAACCTGCTGCCCCACCGCGAGGTCGTGATCAAGCCGGTCGGCCCCCAGATCAGCAGCGTGGCCGGTGTGCTTGGCGGCTCGATTTCCGGTGACGGCGAGGTCATGGTCATTCTTGATCCGGGCCCGATGATCCGCCGCGCGCTGATCCACGGCGTGGCGACCCCGGATGAAAGCGCCTACGTGCCCGTGAACAGTGGCAAACGCCTGGTGATCGTGGTCGACGACTCGATCACCATGCGCAAGGTCACCTCCCGGGTACTGGAAAGCCGTGATTTTGAAGTGATCACTGCGCGGGACGGCGTTGACGCGCTGGAACAGCTGCAGGACCGCACACCGGACATCATGCTGTTCGACATCGAAATGCCCCGCATGGACGGTTATGAACTGACCGAACGGGTCCGCGATGACGGCCGCTTCCGCCAGACACCAATCATGATGATCACTTCCCGCGCAGGACAGAAACACCAGGACCGGGCCATGCAGGCCGGCGCTACCGCATACCTGACCAAGCCGTACCGGGAAGACGAACTGCTCGCCGAAGTAGATCGCCTGCTCACCGAGGCGAGGAACTGACATGGCCAACGAGAACGAAGTCCGCGCACTGCTGGCGCCAATGCCGGGCGGCGGCGTGCTGGTTCCCGGCAGCATGATTGCCGAGGTGATTAACTACAATGACCCGGAGCCCTTTCACGAGGGCCCGGATTGGCTGCTGGGGGAAGTCCGCTGGAACGGCTGGCAGATTCCCGTGGTGAACCTCGGCATGCTGGCCGGTCTCAGCGATGATTACTCGGTCCCGCCACGGGCGCGCGTCCTGATCGTCAAAACCCTGAGCATGGCGTCCAGCGTCCTGCACCTCGGCCTGCTGGTGGACGGCCTGCCGCGCCTGAAAAATGTCACACCGGCCAACCTCATCGAGACCGGCGGCGAGACACCGGAAGGCGTTTTCAGCCATGTCACCGTCGAGGACCAGGCCGCGGTCATACCGGACCTGGACGCGCTTGCCCTGACGATAGAAAAGGCGGTCTATTCGCGCTGAGCCGGATCCGGCACGCCCGGTCACCGGCGGCCCGGCCTTTTTCAGTCCGGCGCAAAATCCCCAAACAAGGCCTGCAGCACGGTAATCGCAGCCGGTCCGGCGGTTTCCGTGCGCAAAACCCGCGGCCCCAGGCGAACCGCCCGAACCCCGGCCAGCGCCAGCTGCTGCATTTCCTGTTCCGTGAAGCCGCCCTCGGGCCCGATCACCACGGCTGCGCCCGCCGCAGGCTCCTCCGCGGCGGCCAGGTCATGTTCAGCGCGCGGGTCCAGCACGAAGCGGACCTCGCTTGAAGGCAGCGCCAGCCACTCCTCCAGGCCCAGGGCGGGGGCGAGCTCCGGCAAGGTGGCGCGGCCACTTTGTTCACAGGCTGCGACCAGCACACCCCGCCAGTGCGCCATGCGTTTTTCCAGCCGCGGGCCCGTGAGACGCACCTCGGTGCGCGCGCTGAAAACGGGCTGGACGCGGGTCACGCCAAGCTCGGTGGCCTTTTGCAGGCTGTAATCCATGCGGTCACCCTTGCCAACCGCCTGCACCAGGGTCAGGCTAAGCGGCGACTCCGCCGCCGCCGGCAGGCGCGCGTTGACCCGCACACTCACCTCGTCCCGCTTTATCGCCAGGAGTTCAGCGGCGTAATCAAAACCGTCCCCGTTGAACAGCACCAGCGAATCACCGGCGCGAAGTTTCAGTACCCGCGCCAGGTAGTGGCCGGCACGCTGCTCGATGAGCAGTTCCGAATCCGGCGCCAGCGCCTGGTCCGTATGGATCCTCGAGATTCTCATGCCAGCCCCGCCGCCCGATCAATGCCGCCGCGGGTGACCTCCGCGAGGCGGGCAATTTCCGATTCGTTAATGACATAAGGCGGCATGAAATAGACCACGTTGCCGATCGGCCTGAGCAGCACGCCATTTTCCATGGCGTGCTGGTAAACCCGCATGCCGCGGCGCTCGGTCCAGTCCCAGCCTTGCATGGTCTCCCGGTCGGCGACCATTTCCATGGCGAGAATCATGCCCGTCTGGCGGATCTCGCCCACGTGGGGGTGCTCTTCCAGGTCGGCGACCGCGTCGCGCATCAGGCGCGCCGTGTGGCGGTTCTGTTCCAGCACCGGGGACGCGTCAAACAGCTCCAGGGTGGCCAGTGCCGCAGCGCAGGCCAGGGCATTGCCCGTATAGCTGTGGGAATGCAGAAAGCCGCGCAGGCTGGTGTATTCATCGTAGAAGGCCTGGTAGACCTGTTCGCTGGTGAGCACCGCCGACATGGGCAGGTAACCGCCGGTGAGACCCTTGGACAGGCACATGAAATCCGGCGAAACACCGGCCTGCTCACAGGCGAACATCGTGCCCGTACGCCCGAAGCCGACCGCGATCTCGTCGGCGATCAAATGCACCTGCTGCCGGTCGCAGACCGCCCTCAGGCCGCGAATCCACGAGGGCGGATACATGCGCATGCCGCCCGCGCACTGCACCAGCGGCTCGATGATTACCGCGCTGACCTCGCCCGCATGCGCCTTCAGGATGTCTTCCAGCTCCGCGAGCTTCGAAGCCGCATGCGCCTCGTGCTGCTCCGGCGGAATGCCGAAGCAATCGGGGCTCGGGGCGAACAGCGACTGCATCAGCAGCGGCTCGTAGGCTTCCTTGAACAGCCCCGCATCACCGACCGCCAGGGTGCCCAGGGTTTCACCGTGGTAGCTGTTGGTCAGGGTCACGAACCGGTTGCGGCCGGTCTCACCCTGGTTAAGCCAGTAGTGATAGCTCATCTTCAGCGCAATCTCGACGGCGCCGGAGCCCGAGTCCGCGTAGAACACCCGGTCGAGGTTGGCCGGCGTCAGCGCCACCAGCCGCTCGGCCAGGCGCACCGCCGGCTCATGCGTTACCCCGGCAAGAATCACGTGTTCCAGGCTCTGCGCCTGCCGCGCCACGGCGGCACTGATGTGCTCATTCGCGTGGCCGAAGAGGTTCACCCACCAGGACGAAATCGCATCGATATAGCGCCGGCCTTCAAAGTCCTCCAGCCACACGCCCCGGGCGCGGCGCACCGGCAAAAGCGGCAGCCATTCGTGGTCCTTCATCTGCGTGGTCGGGTGCCAGAGCACCGCGAGATCGCGCTCGCGGATGTCGTTGTTGCTGGGGGTCATCGGGGTCTCGTACTGTGGGCTTCTGCTATCATGGCGAGCGCCATCCGGCCATGCAAGCGACCACCCCATGACGTCACTATCCGAGACCTTTGTCGACCAGGCGCTCGCCACCGCGAGGGAGGCTGCCCGGGCCGCCAGCGTGCCGATCCTGAACCGCTACCGCGGCGAGTTCGACATCGAAATCAAGGCGGACCAGACCCCGGTCACCATCGCCGACCGCGAGGCGGAGCTGGCGATTCGCGCGGTGCTTGGGGACGCCTTTCCGAAGCACGGAATCTACGGCGAGGAGTACGGCAAGGACCAGCCGGATGCGGAATTCCTGTGGCTGGTTGACCCGATCGATGGCACCAAGAGTTTTGTGAAGGGCACCGGCATGTTCTCCACCCAGATTGCCCTGATGCATAAAGGGGAAATCATTCTCGGGGTCAGCAGCGCGCCGGCCATGAATGAGCTGGCCTGGGCCGCCCGGGGCCGCGGCGCCTGGTTAAACGACCAGCGCTTGCGGGTGAACGAGGCAGCCGACACCATCGAGGCCGCCCAGATTTCCGTTGGCAACCTGACCCGCATGGCCCGCGACCCGGCCGCCTGGGCATCCCTCGGGCGCGTGGTGGCCCGCGTCAACCGGCTGCGCGGCTATGGCGATTACTACCACTACCACCGCCTTGCCGCCGGCCAGCTGGACGCGGTGATCGAATCGGATGTGAACATCCTGGACATTGCCGCGCTGTCGGTGCTGGTGGAGGAGGCCGGTGGCGTATTCACGGACCTGGACGGCGCCCGGCCCACCCTGGCCACCCGTTCCGTACTGAGCGCCAACGCCGCCCTGCACCGCGAACTGGCCGCAGCCCTGGAGCCCATTGCATGAGTCAACTTCCTAAAATTCACGGCCGCCGCGAGCTGGACCCCAGCAAGATGTTTCGCATCGAACAGGTGGACCTGGAGTTTTCCAACGGCGAGCGGCGCCACTACCAGCGCCTGAAAAGCCAGGGCCTGGGCGCGGTGATCGTGGTGCCGATGCGCGACGATGACACGGTGCTGCTGGTGCGCGAATACGCGGCCGGCCTGCATCACTACGAGCTGGGCCTGGTCAAGGGCCGCCTGGAGCCCGGCGAGAGCCTGCTCGAAGCCGCCCAGCGCGAACTGCAGGAAGAAGCCGGCTTCGCGGCGCGTGAGCTCGAAGAACTGACCGCCCTCAGCCTGGCGCCGGGCTACATGACCCACGTGACCCACGTGGTGCTGGCCCGGGACCTGTACCCGAGCCGCCTGGAGGGCGATGAACCGGAAGAGCTGGAAGTTGTGCCCTGGCCCCTGGCCGAGTTGCACAAACTCACGGCGCGGCCGGACTGTACCGAGGGCCGTTCGATCGCCGCCCTCTACATCGCCCGCGACTACCTCGCCAACCGCGCGCCGGACTGATCCGCCATGGAACTCACCGCACTGCTGTCCGGACTTGTGCAACTCTCCCGCCGGGCCGGCGATGCCATCCTGGAGGTCTATCAACGCGATTTTGACGTGGTCACCAAGGACGATAATTCACCGCTGACCCAGGCGGACCTGGCCAGTCACCAGGTCATCACCGAGGCCCTGGCGACCCTGACCCCGGACATCCCCGTGCTGTCCGAGGAGTCCGGCCACATCAGCGCGGCCGAGCGCCTGTCCTGGAGCCGCTACTGGCTGATCGACCCGCTGGACGGCACCAAGGAATTCATCAACCGCAATGGCGAGTTCACGGTCAACATCGCGCTGATTGACGCACATCAGCCGCGGCTCGGCATCGTGCATGTGCCGGTGCGTCAGAAAACCTACTTTGGCGTGGTGGGCGAAGGCGCCTGGCTGCAGGACGGTTCAGAGCCGGCCCGGCGCATCCAGACCCGGCGGCCGGCACCCGAAATCCCCGTGGTGGTCGGCAGCCGCTCCCACGCCAACCCGGCGCTGGAAGCCTGCCTGGCGCCCATCGGCGCCCATGACATGGTCAGCATGGGCAGCTCACTGAAGTTCTGCCTGGTGGCGGAGGGCGCCGCCGACCTCTACCCCCGCCTGGGGCCGACCTCGGAGTGGGACACGGCCGCGGCCCAGGCCGTGGTGGAAGCCGCCGGCGGCCGGGTCGTCACCCTGGACGGAAACGCGCTGGCCTACAACCAGGAGGAAGATATCCTCAACCCCTGGTTTGTCGTCATGGGTGACCCGGATGCGGGCTGGCTTGACCGGCTGAACCTTGCCGTCTGAGGCGGTTCCTGCTCAGAACGGTTTCAGTATGGCCAGCAGCACGATGGCGATCAGGAACAGCACCGGCACCTCGTTGAACCACCGGTACCAGACATGGCTGCGCTGATTTTCATCGCGGGCAAACGTACCCACCATGCGCCAGCACATGATGTGATAGATCACCAGGATCAGGACCAGGGTCAGCTTGGCGTGCAGCCAGCCCATCTGCAGCCAGGCCGGCGTTTGCACGATCAGCGCAATGCCGAACAGCGCGGTCAGCACGCCGCCAAGGTGCATCATCACCAGCAGCTTGCGTTCCATGACCTTGAGGGTCGCCGAGGTCGCCTCGCTGTCAGTCATCGCATGGTAGACGAACAGTCGCGGCAGGTAGAACAGGCCGGCGAACCAGGTGACCATGAAAATAATATGGAAGGCTTTTAACCAGAGCATGCGGGGGACGTCCTAGGAGTAGCGCTGGCAGTGTAACGATGGCCCGACCGCCTGTCACGACCCGCGCCGCGCTGATTGAATTCCGGCGCGATAGACGCCATATTGGGCACCATGAGCGAAACGCAGACAACCGCCGCAGCCCCGCCCCCGATGGTGTTCACCGACGCCGCCGCGCGCAAGGTGATGGAACTGATCATGGAAGAGGCCAACCCGGAGCTTAAACTGCGCGTTTATATTTCCGGCGGCGGCTGCTCCGGCTTCCAGTACGGCTTTACCTTTGACGAGGAAAGCGCCGAGGACGACATCCAGATCACCAACGACGGCGTCACCCTGGTGGTCGACCCGATGAGCTTCCAGTACCTTATGGGCGCCGAGGTGGACTACACGGAAAACCTGCAGGGCGCCCAGTTCGTGATCCGCAATCCGAACGCGACCACGACCTGTGGCTGCGGCTCTTCCTTCTCCGTCTGAACCATGGCTCTGAGCATTGACCGGTTTTCGCGCTCCAAGCGCAACCGCTTCACGTCCGTGCGCCTGGACCGCCTGGTGGAGCGGCGCGACGACGCGGATTGGTTTGCCACGGCGCTGGTTGATGCAGATGCCCACTACGTGCCGCTCTGGCGCAGCCGCAGCCTGCTGGAAAGCACCGAAGGGGGCACGGTCGCGGTCTACCTGCGTCCCGGCGAACTGGACGAACTGGACCTGATCCAACCCCCGACGCTGCTGGGCACAGATGACAAGCGCACCTACTTTGCCGTGTCGGTTACCGATGCGCAGCGCGATTCGATTCTTGAAACGCGGCGCAACGCGGAGTTCGCCAACCTGCGGCTTTTTTCGATCGACATGGACGCGAAACACGCGGGCATCCTGGCCTACGCCAAGGCCCTGCACTACTGGCAGCACCGGCACCGGTTCTGCGGCGTTTGCGGCAGCCCCAACCTGCTGCGTTCCGCCGGCCACCGCATGGTCTGCAGCAACGAGGAGTGTGCGCGCCAGTCCTTTCCCCGCATCGATCCGGCGATCATTGTGCTGGTCACCCACGGTGATGCCTGCCTGCTGGGCCGCAGCCCGCGCTGGCCTGCCAGGCGCTTTTCCACGCTGGCCGGCTTCGTGGAACCCGGCGAGAGTCTGGAGGACGCGGTGGTCCGCGAGGTCTTCGAGGAGTCCAGCGTCACCCTGCAGGACATCCGCTATGTCTCATCCCAGCCCTGGCCGTTTCCCGCGTCCAGCATGTGCGGTTTTTACGCGGAAGCCACCAGCCGCGATTGCGCCACCTCCGACGAGCTCGAGGAGTTGCTCTGGTTTACGCCGACGGAACTGACCCGCGCCGTCCTGCAAGGTGAGGTCCTGCTGTCACCACCGGTCTCCATTGCGTTCCAGCTGCTGGCGGAATGGTTCCGCAAACAGGGCGGCGGTGACCTCGAAGAGATCTACCGCGAGGCGCGCGAGGCAACGGCACGCCCCTGAACCGGGCCGCCCCATCCTGCTAGAATCCCCTGTATCAGCCGCCACGCCGGCCGGGGGAACGCTGTATGACCATCATTGCCATCCTGCTCGCCTTTGGCCTGTGCTATTTCATACGTGACCTGGGCCGCCTGCACCGTTTTGACTGGCTGAAAGGCTTCGCTTCCGGCTGTAACCGGGCGCTCGGCAAGCTGCCTGGCTGGGCGGGCGTTAGCGGATTCCTGTTCTTCATTCTTCTGCCGCTGATTATCGTGGGGCTGGTCGATCACCTGGCGACCGGGCTGCTGGGCATCCTGGGCGGGTTCCTGCTCTCCGTGCTCGTGCTGATCTATACCTTTGGCCCGCACGACCTGGACACGGACATCGACGCCATCATCCACGCGGAGGATGACGAGGCCCAGGCGCGCGCCCTGCAGAACCTGCTGGGCAGCTGCCCTCCCGATGACGAAAGCTGCATGGCCAAGGCGGTTGAGGCGGTGTTTCGCGAGGCCCTGGAGCGCTGGTTTGGCACCCTGTTCTGGTTTGCCGTACTCGGCATCTACGGCGCCGTGCTGTACCGGCTCACCGACCGCATGACGGTCGGCGATATTGATATGCCGGAAGGCCAGCAGATGCTGTTCCGGCGCCTGCGCCAGGTCCTGGAGTGGCCGGTCGCCCAGCTCATGACCCTCGCCCTGGCCATCGCCACGGACTTTGACTCGGTGCACAAGGCGTGGCGCAAATACCACGACGAGCAGGGCCATGGGCTGTTCGATGGCAATAACGGCTTTCTCTATGCCGCCGCCCAACAGGTCGTGCTCAGCGGGCACGCCGCCCGGGACGGCTATGCGGATCAACTTTCGGGGCCGTTGTCCTGCCTGCGCCAGGCCATGGACCTGATCTGGCGGGTGCTGGGCGTGTGGCTCACGGCGCTCGCCCTGTTGCTGCTGGTCGACGTCGTGGCATGAGGGGCGGCTTCCTGGGCAACGTCGCCATCGCTCTTGCCCTGCTGCCGGGTTTCGCCTCCGCCTCCACGCTTGACCTTCCCCAGCACGGGGGTGGTGAGCTTGCACTCCCGGAACCGGCGCAACGGGTGATCACCCTGTCGCCGCACCTCGCCGAGCTGGTCTTCGAGGCCGGCGCCGGCGACCGCCTGCTGGCGACGGTCGAATACAGCAATTACCCGGCCGCAGCGGAGGAGCTGCCCCGCATCGGCGATGCCTTTCGCTTCGATCTCGAACAGATCCTGGCGCTGCAGCCCGACCTGGTCATTGCCTGGGACTCCGGCAACCCGGAAGCGGCCATCAGCGGGCTGGAAGCCCTGGGACTGAAGGTCTGGCGGACCGAGGTCCGCACCATCGAGGACATGGCTTTTCTGCTGCGCAATATCGGCCGCGCCACGGGACAGGACGCGGAGCCGGCGGCCCTGGCGATGGAGGCGCGCTGGGCGGCGCTGCAGGCGGCCTATGCCGACCGACCGACCGTGCGCTATTTTTACCAGGTTGCCGAGCGACCGCTGTACACCGTTAACGGCGATCACCTGATCAGCCAGGGCCTGGGCGCCTGTGGCGCTTCGAACGTGTTCCGTGAGCTGCCGTCGCTGGCGCCGCAGATCAGTGCCGAGGCGGTGCTGCAGGCGGATCCGGAGGTGCTTTTTGCAGGACGTGTGAACCCCGGGGACGAACCGCTGGTCCATTGGCGCAGCTGGCCCGGCATGGCCGCGGTGCAGAACGAGGCGCTCTTTTACCTGCCCGCAGACCTGATCAACCGGGCCACGCCCCGCCTGCTGGACGCGGTGGAGATCGCTTGCCTGCTGCTGGATGACTACCGGATCGGGATGACGGCCCCGGCCGAAGCCCGGCCGGCCGCCGGGGCGTTCGGGAACACCCCGTGAACGAGGCGCTGATCAACGAGCCACTGGGCGTGATGACCGTGCTGATCGCCGTGGTCGCCTTCTGGTTCTGGCTCGAGCGGGCCACGCGCTGGAAGCTGTTCGAGTTTCTGCCGCCCCTGATTTTCATCTACGCATCGCCGGTGCTGCTATCCAACACGGGCGTGATCCCCTTCAACAATGAGCGCCTACGACTTTCTGCGCCAGTACGGTTTGCCGATTTTTATCGTCCTGATGCTGATCAAGGTCGACGTGCTGGGCGCCGTGCGCATCATGGGCAAGGGCGTGTTCGTGATGCTGCTGGGCAGCGTCGGCGTCGTTCTCGGCGGCATTTTTGCCTACTGGCTGGGCCAGAACCTGAGCTATGGCGATTACTTTCCCCTGCCCCGGGACAGCTGGAAGGCCTTCGGCTCACTGGCCGGCAGCTGGATCGGCGGCACCGGCAACATGACCGCCACGCACGCCGCCCTGGACGGCAACAGCGCGCACCTGGCACTGGCTGCCGCAGCGGACCAGATGGTGTACCTGATCTGGCTGCCGATCCTGCTGGGCAGCAAGGCCTTCGCGGTTCGCTTCAACCGCTGGGCACGGGTGCCGGAAGGCCGCATCGAGGCCATGGAGGCGGCCGCTGCGGCGCATGACGTCACGGAAGCGCCACCGGGCTTCATCCAGTTCGTTGCCCTTGCCCTGCTGGCGGTCGGCTGCACCTGGATCGCCCTCGCCCTGGCCGATATCCTGCCGCCGGTGCTGATCAACGGCGCCACGGTGATCAGCACAGGAACCTGGCTGATCCTGATCGTGACAACGCTCGGCCTGGTCGCCTCGGCGACGCCGGCCAGCCGCCTGCCGTCGGCCCAGGCCATCGCCCTGGCCATTATCTACGTCTACGTGGCCCGGGTCGGCGCAACCATGAACCTCAGCGAGATCAGCTTTGCAGAGGCGGTCGGGTTCATCACCATGGCCTACGTGTGGATCTTTATCCACGGCGCGTTCATCCTGTTCGGCGCGTTCCTGTTCCGGGTGGATGTGCACACGGTCGCCATTGCCTCCGCGGCCAATATTGGCGGCGCCGCATCCGCGCCGGTGGTTGCGGCGCACCACCGGGAAAGCCTGGTGCCCGCCTCGATCCTGATGGCGCTGATCGGTTACGCGGTGGGCAACTACCTCGCGATCATGACCGGCAGGGTTGGTCAGCTGATGAGTGGAGGCTGAGCGCTCATGACCCTGCGCAGACGAACGGCGGAACTCCTCGAGGCCCATCGTCCGAACGACCCCCTCGGCCGGGCCATCGATATTTTCCTGATCGTCCTGATCCTGGCCAACGTGCTGGTGATCATCCTGGAGACGGTGCCCGGCATTCACGAAAGCACGGATGGCTGGCTCAGCCGTTTTGAGTATTTCAGCGTTGCCGTGTTCACCGTTGAATATCTTGCGCGCCTGTGGTCCTGCGTCGAGCAACCGCTGGACGACGAGGTCGCGCCCCGCATGACCCGGCTGCGCTGGGCCTTTTCGCCCCTGGGTCTGATCGACCTGATCGCGATCCTGCCCTTCTACCTGTTTCTGCTGCTGCCCGCGTCCGCCGAGTCCCTGTTGCTGCTGCGCGTCTTCCGCGCCCTGCGCCTGCTGCGGATCTTCAAGCTCACCCGCTATTCGCCGGCCCTGAACGTGCTGCTGACCGTCGTGCGCAAGGAACTGCCGGTGCTGATGGTCGCGGCCTCGATCCTGTTCATCATGGTCATCCTGTCCTCCTGGGGCATGTACCTGTTCGAGCGGGAGGCGCAGCCGGAGGCCTTCGGCAGTATTCCGCAGGCCATGTGGTGGTCGGTGATTACGCTGACGACCGTGGGCTACGGCGACGTTGTGCCGGTTACCCACCTGGGCAGGGTGCTGGCCGGGGTCCTGTCCCTGGTCGGTATCGGCATGCTGGCCCTGCCCGCCGCCATCATGGCGGCCGGCTTTTCCCGCGAACTGCACGGCCGGTCAAAGGCCTACCAGCGGGCCGTGGAAATGGCCCTGGCGGACGGACACCTGTCGGAGCATGAGTCCGAACAGCTGGAAATCCTCCGCGAGGAACTCGGCATCTCGCCCCAGGAGGCGGTGGAGACGCTGATCGAAGCGCGCCACGAGCATTTCCAGGAAGGCGTTTGCCCGCACTGCGGAGAACCGCTTGGCGGACCGGCGGTACGCAAGGGCTGAGAACAGCCGGGGCGGCCTATCTCACCGCCGGCACTAGGGCTTCGGAGTCAAGCCGGTCAAGGTCGTAATCCAGCATGCAGTCCCCGTCAAAAATCCAGCGGGCCCGGAACGCCTGGCGTTCCAGCAACAGCGGCAACCAGATCCGGTCATCCTCCCACATGCGCTCGTAAGGAATCGCGTCGATCCGCGTCCAGCGCGGCGCGGCTTCCGGGGACTCGGTCGGTGTGCCGCTGAAGACCTGCGTGCAGTAAACGAAGCAATGAATCGAGTAGCCGTCGACAAACTGGAACAAGTGCTCACCCAGCACTTGCAGCTCGGCAACCTCGATGGACAGTTCCTCCCGGCACTCGCGGATGGCGCATTGCTCCACGGTTTCACCCGGGTCAACCTTGCCGCCCGGGCCGTTGACCTTGCCCTTGCCCAGGCCGCGCTTCTTGTCGATCAGCAGGATCTCGTCATCACGGAGCACGAACACCAGCGTGGCCGTGTCCACGGCCCGCCAGCGGTGCCAGTCAATGTCCGCGACGCGCCGCGCCGCGGCGAACTCAGCGGACATGCAGCCGGCAGAATTTGCGCTTGCCGACCTGCAGAACACCCTCGAAACCGGCCTCGAGGTGCAGGGCCCGGTCGCTCACTTTTTCACCGTCGATGCGCACGCCTCCCTGCTGAATCATGCGGAAGGCCTCAGAGTTGCTGCCGGTCAGCCCGCAGGCGCTCAGCGCTGCGGCGATACCGATGCCTTCCGCCCCCGCCTCCAGCACCTGCTCCGGAATGTCCGTGGGCATTTCGCCCTGGCGGAAGCGGGCGATAAACGCCTCGCGGGCCGCATCCGCGGCGGCACGGTCATGAAAGCGCTCGACGATTTCCTCGCACAGCAGGAATTTGATGTCGCGCGGATTCTCACCCCCGGCGACCCTTGCCCGGAGCTCATCGAGTTCGGCAGTCGGACGGAAACTCAGCAGATCAAAGTAACGCCACATGAGGTCGTCGGAGATGGACATGAGCTTGCCGAACATGTCCTCCGGCTCGTCGGTAATGCCCACGTAGTTGTCCAGCGACTTGGACATCTTCTGCACCCCGTCCAGCCCCTCGAGCAGCGGCAGGGTGATGATGATCTGCGGCTTCTGCCCGTAGTGCTGTTGCAGGTGACGGCCCACGAGCAGGTTGAACTTCTGGTCCGTGCCGCCCATTTCCACGTCCGCCTCCAGGCATACCGAGTCATAACCCTGCGCCAGCGGGTACAAAAACTCGTGAACCGCGATCGGTTCGCCGGTCTTGTAACGGTTCTCGAAATCGTCTCGCTCCAGCATGCGCGCCACGGTGTATTTCGCAGCCAGCCGGATCATGCCCTCCGAGCCGAGCTTGTTGATCCACTCGGAGTTGAAGCGCACCTCGGTCCTGTCCCGGTCGAGGATCTTGAAAACCTGCTGCGCGTAAGTCTCCGCGTTGGCTTCTACATCCTCGCGCGTCAGCGGCTTGCGGGTAACGTTTTTGCCGGTGGGGTCACCGATCATGCCGGTGAAATCGCCGATCAGGAAAATCACCGTGTGCCCCAGGTCCTGGAACTGGCGCATCTTGTTGATGATCACCGTGTGGCCCAGGTGGAGGTCCGGTGCGGTCGGGTCAAAGCCGACCTTTACCCGCAGGGTTTTGCCGGATTTAAGACGTTCTTCCAGGTCATCAAGCTTGATGACCTCATCCGTGCCCCGGGTAATCAGGTCCAGGGCCGCTTGCACATCACTCATGCTGTTGTTCCAGGAGATAGAGGATTAAAGGCAAGCGGCCATTGTAGCGGCCCGCGCCGGGGCTGAATACCGGCGCGCTTCGCCGGCAATTGACCGCCCCTGAAACCGCGGCTAAGGTTACGCCAGCCCGAACTTCCGGCCATAGCTGGTGTCATGAGCAAAATGAGAACAAGAACCCTGCTGCACCAGGCCTCGGCAACGCTTGGCAAGTGGCGACCGCATATCACGCGCGCCCGCCTCGCAGCATTCGGGGTTACCCTGGTCGCGGTCGGCCTGGCCCTGGGTGGACTGGAGCGCCACGATCCTCCGGTCGAGGCAACGCTCGCAACGCAACAGATGGTCCTTGCCCTGCCTGAGCGGGCCGTGATGCTGCCGGAACAGGCGCCGCCGGCAGCCGGCGCAGACGCGGCGCTTGCCGTCCCGGAGGTTGTTGCAGCGCGCGAAGACTGGGAGTCGGTTACCGTAAAGCCTGGTCAGAGCCTGGACCGGATTTTCCGTGACCAGCAGTTCAGCATCGGGCTGCTGCACGAGATTCTTGCCCTTGATAAGGATACGGCCCGGCTGACGAGCATACGTCCCGGCGACCGGTTCGACTTCATGCGCCACGACGATGGCAGCCTGAAACGCATGCGCTATGCGATCGACGAGGAAAATTACCTGCTCGTCGACAGCGGCCCGGAGGGCGCCTTTGCCAGCCGCCAGGCCCGGCAGATTTTCCGTGAATCCGCCGAAGCCGAGGGGCGCATCGAGTCTTCCCTGTTCATGGCCGCAAAAGCGGCGGGCATGAGCGATGCGATGACCATGCAACTGGCCAACATTTTCGGCTGGGATATCGACTTCGTACTGGATATCCGCGAAGGTGACCGCTTCTTCGTTCTGTACGAAAAGATCTACCGGGACGGCGAGTATCTGCGCGACGGCGACATCCTGGCGGCGACTTTCATCAACCAGGGTGAGCGCTACCAGGCCATTCTCCACGAGGAGGACGGGGTCCTGGCCTATTACTCGCCGGACGGCCGCCCGATGAAAAAAGCCTTCCTGCGCGCGCCGCTGAATTTTTCCTACATCAGTTCCAACTTCAACCCGAAACGCTTTCACCCCATCCTGCGCCGCGTGAAGGCGCACAACGGCATCGACTACCGCGCGCCGAGCGGCACCCCGGTTTACGCGGCCGGCCAGGGCAAGGTCATCAAGTCCGCCTATGACAAGTACAACGGGCACCATGTTTTCATTCAGCACTCCGGCAGCATCGTGACCAAGTATCTGCACTTCACGAAGCGAACCGTGAAAAACGGGCAAAGCGTCAAGCAGGGCCAGGTAATCGGCTACGTGGGCGCCACCGGGCTCGCCACCGCGCCGCACCTGCACTATGAGTTCGTGGTAAACGGCGTGCACCGCGACCCGCGCACCGTGCCGCTGCCCAAGGCGGAACCGCTGGAGGGTGAAACCCTGGCCAGCTTCCAGGTCGCCGCCGCACCCCTGCAAAACCGCCTCAGCCGGCTGGAGTCGGCCTCCCTGTACGCGGCGCGAAAATGAGTGATCCGGTTTATATCGGGCTGATTTCCGGCACCAGCCGGGACGGGCTGGATGCGGCGCTGGTAACCATTGACGGCGAGGGCCGCCCCCGGGTGCTGGCCGCCGATTGCGCGCCTTACCCGCCTGCCCTGAGAAGCGCCATCGACCAACTCATCGCCCTGGGCCGTTGCCCGACCGGGTCCGAGGCAAAGCGGGCGGACCAGGAGTTCGGTCACTTTTCCGCGGACGTATGCCGCAGCCTGATGGACAGGGCAAACCTGCCTGGTGTCAACCTGGCCGGCATCGGTTCCCATGGACAAACGGTCTGGCACGACCCCGCGGCCCAGCCCGCCGTTTCCCTGCAGATTGGCAACGCGGATGTGCTGGCGAACGCAATGGGCGTTCCGGTGGTGTCGAACTTTCGGGCGGCAGATTTGAGCGCCGGCGGTGAAGGTGCACCCCTGGCGCCGCTGCTTCACCAGGCGCTGTTCGGGGAACAGGGGCCCTGTGCGGTCATCAACCTCGGCGGTATTGCCAATGTCACACTGCTGGACCGGCAAGGCGCGGTGCGCGGCTTCGATACCGGCCCGGCGAACTGCCTTCTGGACCTGTGGACCCTGCGACATCTGCGCGCGCCGTTTGATGCGGGCGGCGCTTTCGCCCGCTCCGGGGAGGTGTCACCGCAACTGCTGGACAAGCTGCTGGAAGAACCCTATTTCGCCCAGCCCGCGCCGAAAAGCACGGGGCTGGAACTGTTCAATGCAGACTGGCTGGCACGGCAGCTCAACGGCGATGAGTCGCCGCGGGATGTTCAGAGAACCCTGCTGGAGCTAACGGTGGAAACCGTGGCCCGCGCGCTGGAACAGTCTTCCGAGCAGCCCCGGCACGCCTGGCTGTGTGGCGGCGGCGTTCACAACCACTATCTCGTCGAGCGCCTGCAGGAGAGACTGTCCGGCCTGCCGGTACAGTCCACCGAGGTCGCAGGAATCGATCCGGATTGGGTGGAGGCCACCCTGTTCGCCTGGCTTGCCCATCGCCGCATGGGCGGAGTCACCTCGGAGACCGGCCCCATCACCGGCGCCGCTGCGCCGGTCATGCTGGGTGACATCTCGCCGCCGCCGGTTCAGAATTGATGACATGAACCTTCTGCTGAATATCCTGTGGTTCCTGCTCGGCGGCTGGCTGATCTTTCTGGCCTACCTGCTGGGCGCCCTGATCCTGTGCATCACCATCATCGGCATACCTTTTGGCCTGCAGTGCTTCAAGCTGTCCGTGCTCGGCCTGGCGCCCTTCGGACGGACGATTCGCGAGGTCGAACCGCCAAGCGGCTTCCTGGCAATCATCATGAACATCATCTGGATTCTGCTGCCCGGGCTCGAACTGGCCCTGATTCACCTGGCGCTGGCGGCCATTTTCGCCATCACCATCATCGGCCTGCCCTTCGCCGCCCAGCATCTGAAAATGACCCGGCTGGCCATTCTGCCCTTCGGTTTTCGCGTCAGCGACTACTGATCGCCGGCGGCGCTATGCCCGGCCACGGTGAGCTCAACGCTCGTGCCAGGGCGCGACCTTCATCAACAACAGCATGCCGGGAATGGCGACCACCGCGCAAACGATGAAAAACAGCGTCCAGCCCAGGTTTTCCACCAGGAACCCGGTGGAAGCGTTGGCGAAGGTACGCGGCACGGCAATGAAACTGCTGAACAGGGCGAACTGCGTCGCGGTAAACGCCCGGCTGGTTTCCCGCGCCATGTAGGCGGTCAAGGCGATCGCCCCCAGCCCGACGCCGAGGTACTCGCCGCTGACCACCACGAACAGGCCGGTCAGCGTATGCCCGGCCTGGCTGAGCCAGATGTACGGAATAATCGTCGCCAGCTGCACAAAACCGAACAGCCAAAGGGCGCGGTTAATACTGATTTTCAGCATCACGATTCCGCCCAGGATGCCGCCGGCGATGCTCGCCCAGAGCGCCGCGATCTTGGCCACCGAACCGATTTCCGTGTTGCTGTAGCCCATGTCCAGGTAAAAAGGCTGGGCCAGCGCCGTGGCCATGTTGTCGCCGAGCTTGTAGAGAAACATGAAGGCAAGAATCGCCAGGCCGTGCCGGATGCCGCCGCGGGAGAAAAACTCCACGAAGGGGTCGATGACCGCCTCGCGCAGGCTGTGCGGCGCCATCGCATCGTCGCTGACCTCGCGGATAACCAGGGTCGTGACAATACCCACGCCCATGAAGGCGGCAGTCACCCAGTACACGAAGCCCCAGGAATTGAGGTCCGAAAGAATCAGTGCCAGTGAACCGGGAACCAGGGAAGAGAGGCGGTAGGCGTTGACGAAAATGGAGGTGCCGGTGCCCAGTTCATCATCGGCGAGCAGTTCCCGCCGGTAGGCATCGATCACGATGTCCTGGCTGGCGCCGAACAGGGAAACAACGAACACCAGCACGATAATGGCCTGCAGGTTTTCCGTGGGGTCGAAGTGTCCCATGGCGCCGATCGAGAACAGCAAGCCCACCTGGGTGAGCAGGGCCCAGCCGCGGCGGCGGCCGAGCAACGGCAGCTTGTAGCGGTCCATGAGCGGGGACCAGAGAAACTTCCAGGTGTAGGGCAAAGACACGAGCGCGAATAGCCCGATGGTCGTCAGGTCGATATCACTTTTGCGCAGCCAGTTGGGCACCAGCTGGATCAGCACGTAGAGCGGCATACCGGAGGAGAACCCCAGGAATGCGCAAGTGATCATCTTGCGGCTGAGGAGAATCTCCTTCCAGTTACGCCGTGGTTCGCTCAAGCGGCAGGTCCGCGCACCGGCGGCTCGATGTCATAGCTCACGGTCAGGGGCGCATGATCGGAAAAGCGCTCGTCCTTGTAGATCTCCACCGACTTGACCTTATCCGCCAGGGCCGGCGTGGTGACGTGATAGTCAATCCGCCACCCCGTGTTATTGGCCCAGGCCTGGCCCCGGTTCGACCACCAGGTGTAATGCTCTTCCCCGGGCTCGAACTGGCGGAAGGCATCGCGCAGGCCGACATCACCAAAAACCTCGCTCATCCACTCACGCTCTTCCGGCAGAAAACCCGAGTTCTTCTGGTTGCCGCGCCAGTTTTTCAGGTCGATCTTGCGATGCGCAATGTTCCAGTCACCACAGATGATCCACTCGCGCCCGCCGGCCGTGAATTCCTCCAGTCGCGGCTTGAGCCAATCCATGCAGGCGAACTTGACGTCCTGGCGCTGCTCGCTGCTGGACCCGGACGGAAAATACAGGGACACCACGCTCAGGTTGCCAAAATCCGCCTGGATCCAGCGCCCCTCCGCGTCCATGGCCTCAAAACCGATCCCGTAATGCACGCGGTCAGGCTGATGCTTCGTATAAATCGCGGTTCCGCTGTACCCCGGCTTGAGCGCGTCATGGTAGTAACAGTGATAGCCCACCGGAAAAAACACCCGGTCCTTCAGCTGGTGATGCTGCGCCTTGGTTTCCTGGATACAAACCACGTCCGGATCCTGCTGTTGCATCCAGTCAAAAAACCCCTTCCGCTCCGCGGCCCGGATCCCATTCGCGTTCAAAGATGTAATTTTCATGGCGACGAAGGATAACGGGTTTCACCCCCACATACACAAGGTATGAATACAGCATTGCTGGCTCTATGAACCAACCTCCCGTCCTGAAGATCCCGCCAAGGAATTTCCCCTTGCTCCGCGCGCAGTTTGCTGTCTGAGCACGGAGCAAGGGGAAATTCCCATAACGGATCCCCAAGCCGCATTACTCTCATGCTAGACTCATTCCACTCCACACCAACAACACTGAATGTCTTCATACAAGACGCGTTTCTTCGAACTCGCCCTGCGGAAAGGTAACTTGAGGTTCGGAGAATTTACGCTGAAGTCTGGAAGGGTCAGTCCGTATTTTTTTAATGCGGGCGGCTTTGACGACGGCGCATCACTGGCAGATCTTGGAGACTGCTACAGCGATGCGATCAGCGATTCAGCTATCGCCTTCGACATGCTCTATGGACCGGCCTACAAGGGAATTCCCCTGGCGGCCGCGCTTGCGGTGTCTTTGTATCGACGCCACGGGCGCAATGTGCCTTTTTGCTACAACCGCAAAGAGGCCAAGGATCATGGCGAAGGCGGTGACCTGGTGGGAGCGGACCTGCGTGGACGGGTGCTGATCGTCGATGACGTGATATCGGCAGGCACTTCCGTGCGTGAGTCCATAACGAGAATTTCCGATTCCGGCGCCACACCGGCGGGTGTGGCCATAGCGCTGGACAGGCAGGAACGCGGGCAGGGAGCCCTTTCGGCAGCCAGGGAAGTCGTTGAGGAATACGGAATCCCTGTGGTCGCCATTGCCGGCATGGATGACCTCATCGACCATTTCGAGAGCCATCCGAATGACCGAATCAACCTCCCTGCCCTGCGCGAATACCGGGAGCGATACGGCACGTAAAAGCGCACTGCGATGGACCGCCGTGTTGCTCACCGCCCTGCTGGCGGTGCCCGTGCTTGCCGCGCCCGTAAAGAAGTTCAAATGGCTGACCCCTGCCGGTGAGACCATATTCCGACCCACCCCGCCCGACGATCCCAATCAACCCTATTGTCACCGGCTTGATGACGGACCCTGGACCTGTGTGGGCGGCGCGGACCAGCTGGAGCCGCCGCCCCCGGATCCGGACATCATGACGGCCGAGGAAAAGCAGCGGCAGGAAGACCTGTTGCTGCGCACGCGCTACCGCTCGCTCGATGATATCGAACGGCAGCTGCAGGAAGAATTGGACCAGGTCGAATTCCAGCGCAATGTCGCCCTGAGCAATCAGCGCCTGCAACAGGCCCAGCTGTTTACGTCGATCCGGGTCGCTGCAGACCGCCAGCGCGCCGGCATGACAGTCAAGGACGAGCAACTCGCCCAGGTGCACCTGGCCCGGGAAAACCTGCGCATGACCGAGGACACCCTGAACCTGATCGCGGCGGAGGAAACCCGCCTGCGGGAGCGGCACGAGTTGCGCAGAACACGCTTCCTGCAGCTGATGGAGCAATACGCTTCGCCCTGAAGCGGGCGCCATTGCATTGACCCGCCGTGGATTTTTTCCGGTTGCCGGCGTATTGTTAGCGCATGGACGCTCTGACGAAACGGATTTTGTTGGCGGCCCTGGTCGTCATTTTCCTTGTGCCGGCCGTGGCGGTCGCCGATATCAGCTATCGCTGGACCGACGAGGCCGGCGAGGTGCACTACCGCCCCACACCGCCGACAGACCCTGACCAGCCCTACGTCATGCTGCGCGACGGGCAGGTGGTTGAACGCTATGCCGGCCTGGAACGGCCGGAGATTCCCGAGTCCGAGTTTGCTGAAGAGCGCCGCCTGGAGGAAGAACAGCGCAAGCGGGACGCGCTGCTGCTGGTGCAGTTCCGGTCCCTGGACGATATCGACGAGGCCATGGAGGCCCAATTGGCGCCCATCCAGCAGGACTACAAGCTGATCGACGGCACCTATGCGAGCCTGCAAAAATCCCTGTTCGACCAGATCGAGGTCGCAGCCAACCGGCAACGCGCCGGCTTGCCGGTTTCGCAGTATGAGCTCGACCAGGTCATGGGCATCCGGGAACGCATGAACGAAAACCGTTACACGCGCAGCCTCTCCCAGGCGCGGGAAGATCGCATACGCAAAGAGCACGAGGAGAAACGCGAGCGTTTCCTGATCATCGTGAAGGAACGGGAGAACTCTTGACCCGCGCTGTCTGATTCGACCTAATAGCACCGCGCACCAATGCGCCTCCAACCTGGCAGGAACGATCTGACGCGGTGTACACCCTTTGTCCCCATTGTGACTCCGTCCATCCGCTGACCGCGGAACAGCTGGCTGCCGACCAGGGCAAGGTGCGCTGCGCGCGCTGTGAAACGACGTTCAACGCGCTGGAACAGCTCTTCGATGACTACCCTGACAAGCAACGCAAGCCCTCCGCCGCCGCAGCGGACGAAACCCCGGAAGTAGGCCGCAAGCCCAGCCCGGCGATTCCCGCCGGGAGCCTGGAGCCGCCGGTGCAGGAGCGCAAATCACGCTGGCCATGGGCCGTGGCGGTCAGCCTGTTGCTCATTGCAACCACCATGAACCTGGTCTGGACCTTCCGCGACCAGGTGCCGAAGAACGGCGCACTGGCGCAGCTGCTCGACAGCGCCGGCGTACCGGGTTTTGCGCCGCCGCCGCCCTACCGCGACCCGGCCCGCATTCACCTGCTGACCCGGGATATCCATGACCACCCCAGCCGCGATGGCGTGCTGGTGCTCAGCGCGACCTTTATTAACCTCGCGGAGCAGGCCCAGCCGTATCCGGAGATCGCGATCGTTCTCAAGAACTCCGATAACCAGCCGCTCGCCGCGCGGCGCTTCCAGCCGCGGGACTACCTGCTGCGTCCGCCCGGGGATAACGCCCTGCTCGATCCGAATGAACAGGTCCCGATCCTGCTGGAGTTTGCCGACCCGGGCGAGCGCGCTACCGGTTACGACATCAGCTTTCACTGACCCGGCTACGGGGATCCGGCCGGTCCAACCCGGGACTGAATTGTGTTAGGGTTCTCTCCCCGATCAAGGCACGACCAGACGCAGGAATCTCCGCGCCCCATGACCAGTACTGACTCCCTTCGGGCAACGGTGCAAGCCAGCATTCGACGCTACCTGGAAGACATGGGCTGTACGGAACCGGAAGGTCTTCATCGCCGCCTGCTGGAGCAGGTCGAGCCGCCCTTGATCGAAGAGATCCTGGCGTATACCGGGGGCAACCAGTCCCGGGCGGCCCGCATCCTTGGAATGACCCGCAACACCCTGCGCAGCAAACTGCGCAGCTATGGCATCAATCCGCGATGAACCAATCCGGTGAAAAGCGATGTCGCCCGGCGCATGAGCCGTCGCCCATACTTGCCGGCCTGACCCGCCACGCGTACCGATAAACTTTCAACCTATCCAGACAGCCAAACCCATGACCGAATCTGCACCTTCCCCCTCCCGTTACGCCCTGATCAGCGTTTCTGATAAAACCGGCGTTGTTGAGTTTGCCCGTGGCCTTGAACGCCTGGGCTTCCGCATACTGAGTACCGGCGGTACCGCCCGCCAGCTGCGCGATGCCGGCGTCAGCGTGACCGGCGTCAGTGAACACACCGGGTTTTCAGAAATCATGGACGGGCGCGTTAAAACGCTGCACCCGAAAATCCATGGGGGCATTCTTGGCCGGGAAGTGGACCGGGAGGTCATGGCGGAACAGGGCATCGAGGCCATCGACGTGGTGGCGGTCAACCTCTACCCCTTCGAGTCGGTCACCGCCCGCGAGGACTGCAGCCTGGAAGAAGCCATCGAAAACATCGATATCGGCGGCCCGGCGATGGTGCGGGCCGCGGCCAAGAACAACGCACGGGTCGCCATCGTGACCGATCCGCAGGATTATCCGGCGGTGCTGGCCGAACTGGAGGCGGACAACAGCGTTTCACCGGCTACACGTTTCCGCCTGGCGGCCGCGGCCTACGCACACACGGCCCGCTATGACGGCCTGATCGCCGACTACCTGTCGCGGCGCATCGACCCGCCCGAAGCCGGCCTGCAATTGCCGGTGGTGCACACACCGCAGTTTGTGCAGGTCCAGACCATGCGCTACGGCGAAAACCCTCACCAGCAGGCGGCGTTCTATACACCGTCGGGAACAGCAGCGACCGGCCTGGCTGCAGCGCAACAGTTGCAGGGCAAGGAACTGTCCTACAACAACATTGCCGATGCGGACGCCGCCCTGGAGTGCGTCAACCAGTTCACGGAAGGTCCGGCCTGCGTCATCGTCAAGCATGCCAACCCCTGCGGCGCGGCCCTGGGCAGCGACCTGTTCGAGGCCTATGACCGGGCCCATGCCACGGACACGGTTTCCGCCTTCGGCGGCATCATTGCCTTCAACCAGCCCCTGGACGGCAAGACCGCGCGGGAGATCGTCGCGCGCCAGTTTGTCGAAGTCGTGCTGGCCCCGGACTTCAGCGCCGGTGCAGTGGAAGCCTTCAGCGCCAAGCAGAACGTGCGCCTGCTGGCCACCGGGGCGCCCGCAGCCAGCGCTGACCGCCTGAACTACCACCGCGTTGCCGGCGGCCTGCTGATCCAGCAGCATGACAACCGCTGTGTCACCCGCGCAGACTGCCGCAGCGTCAGTGCCCGCAGCCCGGATGAGCGCGAGTGGGCCGACCTGATGTTCGCCTGGCGCATGGTCCGCATGGTGAAGTCCAACGCGATTGTTTACGCGGCGGACAACCGCACACTCGGCATCGGCGCCGGCCAGATGAGCCGCGTCGATTCCTCGCGCATTGCCGCCTGGAAGGCCGGGGAAGCAGGGCTTTCCCTGCAGGGTTCGGCGATGGCGTCCGATGCCTTTTTCCCGTTCCGGGACAGCATTGATGCGGCCGCCGAGGCAGGCATCAAGTCCATCATCCAGCCCGGCGGTTCCATGCGCGACGAGGAGGTGATTGCTGCCGCCGATGAGCACGGCATCGCCATGGTGTTAACCGGCATGCGCCACTTCCGGCACTGAGGGCGTTATGAACATCCTCGTCATCGGCAGCGGCGGCCGCGAACATGCGCTGGCCTGGCGTGCATCCGCCTCGGCCGGGGTGGAAACGGTCTTTGTCGCACCCGGCAACGCCGGCACGGCCCGCGAGCCCGGGCTGGAGAACATCGACATACCGGTCAGCGATTTTGATGCGCTCGTGGCCTTTGCCCGCGAGAAGGATGTCGCACTGACCCTGGTCGGGCCGGAAGACCCGCTGGCCGGAGGTATCGTGGACCGTTTCGAGGCGGAAGGATTGCGCTGCTTCGGCCCGCGCGCCGCCGCGGCGCGGCTGGAGGGCTCCAAGGCTTTCGCCAAGGATTTCATGGCGCGTCACGGGATTCCCACCGCCGCCTACGGCAATTTCACCGACGTGGACGAGGCGCTGGACTTTCTCCATGAGCAACGCATGCCGATCGTGGTCAAGGCCGACGGCCTGGCCGCCGGCAAGGGGGTTGTAGTCGCGCAGGACCCGGCCACCGCCGAAGCCGCCGTGCGGGACATGCTCGAGGGTAATGCCTTTGGCGATGCGGGCCACCGGGTGGTGATCGAAGAGTTTCTTGCCGGGGAGGAAGCCAGCTTTATCGTGATGGCGGACGGCAAGCACGTCCTGCCGCTGGCGACCAGCCAGGACCACAAGGCGCTGGAAGACGGCGACCAGGGCCCGAATACCGGCGGCATGGGCGCCTATTCCCCGGCGCCGGTGATCGATGCGGCGATGCACGAGCGGGTCATGCGGGAGATTATCGAGCCAACCATCGCCGGGATGGCCGCCGACGGCGCGCCGTTCACCGGCTTCCTGTATGCGGGGCTGATGATTTCACCGCAAGGCGAGCCGCGTGTCCTGGAGTACAACGTGCGCTTTGGCGACCCGGAAACGCAGCCGGTGATGATGCGCCTGCGCTCAGACCTGGTTGAACTGTGCCAGGCGGCCCTGGACGGGCGCCTGGACGAGGTCAGCGCCGACTGGGACCCGCGCGCCGCGCTCGGCGTGGTGATGGCGGCCGGCGGATACCCTGGGGGTTATGCCCGCGGCCTGGCCATTGCCGGGCTTGAAACGCCCTTTGGCGGGGACATCAAGGTGTTCCATGCCGGCACGCGCGAGGCGGACGGCGACGTTTTGACCAATGGCGGACGTGTACTGTGCGTCACCGCGCTTGGCGATTCGGTTGCCCAGGCCCAGCAACGCGCCTATGACGCCGTGGCAAAAATCAGCTGGACCGACGCCTTCGTGCGACGCGATATCGGTTATCGCGCGATCGCCCGCGAAACCGGCGGAGCATAAGCCGGCGTGGATGTCTCCCACATCCTGGATGAGCTGAACGAGCCGCAGCGCGAGGCGGTGACCTCCGCCGCCGCCCATGCACTGGTGCTGGCCGGCGCGGGCAGCGGCAAGACCCGCGTGCTGATCCACCGGCTGGCCTGGCTGATCCAGGTGGAACACGTCTCACCGCTGAGCGTGCTGGCCGTGACCTTTACCAACAAGGCCGCCGGCGAGATGCGCGAGCGCGCCCAGGACCTGCTCAACACCTCCACGCGCCCTCTCTGGATCGGCACTTTTCACAGCATCGCCCACCGCCTGCTGCGCATGCACTGGCGGGAAGCGGGGCTGGACGAGAATTTCCAGATTCTCGATTCCGACGACCAGCAGCGGATTCTGCGCCGCCTGATCAAGGACGCCGGCTACGACGAAAGCCAGTGGCCCGCGCGCCAGGCCCAGTGGTACATCAACGCGCGCAAGGACGAGGGGCAGCGTCCGGAATCCATCGAGGCCCTGGACAACCCGATGACCGAGGTCTGGGTGCAGATTTACCGCCTCTACCAGGAGTACTGCGACCGTGCGGGCCTGGTGGATTTTGCCGAACTGCTGCTGCGCGCCCATGAACTGTGGCTGCAGAACCCCGACCTGCTGGCGCACTACCGGTCCCGGCTGCGGCATATTCTCGTTGACGAATTCCAGGACACCAACACGATCCAGTACGCCTGGATCCGCCTGCTGGCCGGCGATTCCGGCAGTGTTTTCGTGGTCGGCGACGATGACCAGTCCATTTACGGCTGGCGCGGGGCGCGGGTCGAGAACGTACGGCACTTCACCCGCGATTTCCCGGATGTGCAGACCATCCGGCTGGAGCAGAACTACCGCTCCAGCGGCCATATCCTGTCCGCGGCCAACGCGTTGATCGCCCACAACGAGGGTCGCATGGGCAAGAACCTGTGGACCGCGGACGGTGATGGCGAGCTGATCCGCGTCTACGCCGCCTACAACGAGCAGGACGAGGCCCGGTTCGTGGTCAACCAGATCGAGCAATGGATCGCGGACGGGCGCCGGGCGGAGGAGTCGGCCATCATTTATCGCACCACGGCCCAGTCGCGACTCTTCGAGGAATACCTCCTGCGCCAATCCGTTCCTTACCGGGTGTACGGGGGCCTGCGCTTTTTCGAGCGCGCCGAAATCAAGGACGCGCTGGCCTACCTGCGCCTGGTCCAGAACCCGAACGACGACGCCGCCCTGGAGCGGGTCATCAACGTCCCGGCCCGCGGCATCGGTCAGAAGACCGTGGCCCAGCTGCGGGACCAGTCACGCGAGTCCGGCCTGCCTCTCTGGCAGGCCGCCGGGGCCAGCCTGGAACAGGGCTTGCTGACCGGGCGCGCCCGCACCACGGTCGGCGGCTTCCTGGAGCTGATCACGGACATGCGTGAGCGCATGAAGGACTGGACGCTGGGCAACCAGATGCAGGCCGTCATCGAGATGAGCGACCTCGTGACCCACTACGAAAAAGAGCCGCGGGAAAAAATGGAATCGCGGGTGGAAAACCTGCGCGAACTGGTCAACGCCGCCGAGTCATTTGTTCTGCCCGGCGAGGACGAGGATGCGGGCATGACCGAGTTGCAGTCCTTTCTCAGCCGCGCGGCCCTCGAGTCCGGCGAGACCCAGGGCGAGGACTGGGACGACTGCGTGCAGCTCATGACCCTGCACTCGGCCAAGGGACTGGAGTTTCCGCTGGTGTTCATGGCAGGCATGGAAGACGGCCTGTTCCCCCACCAGCGTTCCGTGCAGGAGTCCGGCGGGCGCCTCGAAGAGGAGCGCCGCCTGTGCTACGTGGGGATGACGCGGGCCCGGGAGCAACTCTACATGAGCCATGCGGAGGTCCGCCGCATGTACGGCTCGGAAAACTATGCGCGTCCTTCGCGCTTCCTCGACGAGATTCCCGCTGAGCGGTTGCAGGAAATCCGCCCGCGGGCCGGGGTAGCACGCCCTTATGTGCACGCATCGCCGGCGCGCGGCCTGGGCGGAAGTTCGGACGAGGGGATGCCCTTCGCACACGGACAGCGGGTGCACCACAACAAGTTTGGCGAGGGAACCGTGGTGGCCTTTGAGGGCCAGGGCGAGCACGCGCGGGTCCAGATCAACTTCAACCACGCGGGCAGCAAGTGGCTCGTGATGGCTTACGCCAACCTGGAAAAGATCGGGTGACCGGCGGGCAGGAGCAGCGCCTGGATGTCGGCTGGGGTGAACTGGCCGCCCTGCGCTTCGGCAATCCGGACGGGCGGCGCCTGCTGTGCCTGCACGGATGGATGGATAATGCGGCATCCTTTCAGCCCCTGGCGGAGACCCTGCCCGACTACCACTGGGTCGCCCTGGACGCCGCCGGTCATGGCGCGTCCGATCATCGCACTGCCCCGGGGCGCTATTACCTCATGGACTATTTTCTTGACGTGGACGCGGTGCTGGACAGCCTCGGTTGGGACCAGTGCGTCCTGGTCGGACATTCCCTGGGCACGGCGCTGGCGGCCTGCTATGCCTGCGCAGACCCGCAGCGGGTTGAGCAGGTGATCATGCTGGACGGCCTTGGCGTGGTGACGGAGGACCCCCGGCACGCCGCGCAGCGGCTCACGCGCTCACTCCAGTCTGTCCGTCACCCGCGCGATCACCGGCGCGTATTCGACTCGGTCGCGCTCGCGGCGAAGGCCCGCCAGCTGAAAAACCCGATGAGTGACGCCGCGGCGGAACTCCTGGCGCGACGGGCGCTGCGCGAGGACCCGGATGGCTGGCGCTGGCGAACAGACCCGCGCGCCATGTGGGACTCGCCCTACTGGATGACGGAAGAACAGTCATCGGAGATTCTGCGTGGTATCAAGTGTCCGGTGCTCGCCATGGTGACGCCAACGCTGGAAAAATACCTGGGTGAACGGCTCGACCGGCGAATTGATGCGCTGGTGGACGTCAGCCTGGTGCGCCAGCCCGGCGGGCACCACGTGCACATGGACAACCCGGCCGCCATCGCCGGACGGATACGCCACTTTTTGGACAACGAGCCAGGACAAGAAGGATTTGCAACATGATTGAACGCAGCACCATCAATCCCCGTGACCGGCTGATCTTCGCCCTGGACGTTGCGGATCTCGACGAGGCCCGGTCGCTGGTCAGAACCCTGGGCGACTCGGTCCAGTTCTACAAGCTGGGCCTGGAGTTTTTCCTGTCCGGCCACTACTTCGAACTGCTCCACGAGCTGAAGGGCTCCGGCAAGAAGATCTTTGCCGACCTCAAACTGTTCGATATTCCGGCGACGGTCGGCGCTGCCGTCAGGCAGCTGGCCGGTCACGGCGTGGATTTTTGCACGGTGCACGGCAACGACCGCATGCTGGCCGCCGCCGTGGAAGCCGGTGGCGACCGGATGGGCATACTCGCGGTAACCGCGCTCACCAGCCTGGACCAGGGCGACCTGGACGACCTCGGCTTTCAGTGCGATGCCGAGCAGCTGGTGCTGTCCCGGGCCCGCAGGGCCCTTGCGCTGGGCTGCGCCGGCGTCGTGTCTTCCGGACTCGAAGTGCCCCGCCTGCGCCGGGAAGTTGACGCCGCCCTGATCACCGTGTGCCCCGGCATCCGGCCAATCTTCAATGACGAGCAAACCGAGCTCGGGGACCAGCAAAGGGTGCTGACACCGGCCCGCGCCATCGAAAACGGCGCTGATTTCCTGGTGGTCGGAAGACCGATCAAGACCGCCGCAAACCCCGCTGCAGCCGCAGAGGCCATCCAGGCGGAAATTGCGGCGGCCCTCTCACGCTGATACCATTTCCAAGGATAAATAAGGGCTTGGGCGAGATACCTACGAAAGTGTTTGACAAATGTTAAAGCAGCACTTTAGAATTCACCCATAACTTAATAAAAAGAATAAGAAAAGAACAAATTCTCCGCGTCAACCTACGTGGAAGAACCGATCCTCTCCGGCTCCGCCGGACTTCCGGGCGGGCCTTGTGCCAGCCCGGATTTTTTATTCCCGGACGGAAAAATCCGCCGGAAATCTGCCGCCCTCATCCTTTCATGGGCGATAATCGAACTTCATTTGCAGCCCGGAGGGCGCCTGTTGACAGCCGGTGTAACCAAGCTGACTCTGCCCGCGCGGCTCAAGCTTCGCTGGCAGCTGTTCCTTCGTTGGGTTCTGCACCTCTGGGTGAACGCGCAGGTGCTGCCGGACGCGGACGACAACATCGGGCTGCCGAAAGGTGAGCACGTCTGCTACGTGATGGCGGACTATGCCCTGTCCTCCGTTCTGATTCTCGACCAGGTCTGCGACGAGCTCGGCCTGGACCGGCCGCTCTACCCGATGGCATCCCTGGACACGGAATTACGCTCTTACGCGGTGCTGCGTCGCTGGCAGGGGCTGGTCGTGCGGCGGCCGGTGCCCCGGCGCAATTCCGAGGTCCTGGCCCGCCTGGTGCGCTACTGCGAGGCGCATCCGGATGTCGACATCAAGCTTGTGCCGGTCACGGTCATCGTCGGTCGCGCACCGGACAAGGCGGACGGCTTTGCCAAGGTCCTGTTCACGGAAGACTGGGAGGTCATCGGCCGCTTTCGACGGCTCCTGTCCACGCTGATCAACGGTCGCGACACCGTGGTCCAGTTCAGCCGCCCCCTGTCCCTGCGCCAGTTACTTGACGAGGGCACCGGCAGCGCGCGCTCGGTGCGCAAGGTATCGCGAATCCTGCGAACCCATTTCCGTCGCGTAAAAACCGCGGTCATCGGCCCGGACCTGTCCCACCGGCGCACCATGGTGGACCGTGTAATCCAGTCACCGGCGGTCCGGCAGGCGATCGCGGAGAAGTCGCGACGGGAAAACCTGACATTTGAGCAGGCATCCGAGCAGGCGCGGGAGTATGCGCTGGAGATCGCCGCCAACTATTCCTACACCTTCGTGCGGATCGCGTTTTTCACCATCAACTGGTTCCTCGTGAAGGTCTTCGGCGAAACGCGCGTTTATCACTTCGAGCGCCTCAAGGACCAGGCCCTGGGCAAAGAGATCGTTTACGTGCCCTGCCATCGCAGCCATGCCGACTACATACTGCTGTCGTTTGTTCTGTACGTGCGCGGCCTGGCCGTGCCGCATATTGCTGCGGGCATCAACCTGAATCTGCCGGTGGTTGGCGGCCTGGCCCGCATGGGCGGCGCCTTTTTCCTGCGCCGTTCATTCCGCTCGCAAAAGCTTTACTCCACGGTGTTTTCCGAATACGTCAGCCAGATCCTCTCCGAAGGTGTACCGATTGAGTATTTTATCGAGGGCACCCGCAGCCGCACCGGGCGCCTGCTCCCGCCCAAGGCGGGCATGCTGGCCATGACCGTTCGCGGCTATCTGCGCAATCCGGTTACGCCGGTTCTGTTTCAGCCCGTCTACATCGGCTATGAGCGCCTGCTGGAGGGCTCCAGCTACACGCAGGAACTGGCCGGCGCGGCCAAGAAGAAAGAGAGCCTGCTGGACCTGTTGAAGGTCCACCGCATCTTGCGGCGTAACCATGGCGAGGCCCACATGAGCTTTGGCGAGCCGATCCTGCTGGACGAACTCCTGGACGATTATGATCCGGCCTGGCGCGAGCTGGCCGGCGACCTGGATGCCCGGCCAAACTGGATGACACCCCTGGTCAACGACCTGGGTGACCGGATCATGCGCCACATCAATGCCACGGCGGACATTAACCCGGTTAACCTGCTTGCCACGGCCCTGCTGGCAACGCCGCGCCATGCCCTGGATGAAATGATGCTGCGCAACCAGCTGGCGCTGTACATGCAGCTGATACGCGGCGGCCCCCTGGGCGAGTCGGTGACGGTAACGGAAAAAGACCCGGTCCAGATCATCAGTCATGGCTTCGAGCTGGGCTTCCTCGAGCGCGTGGAACACGAGCTTGGCGATATCATTCGTGTCACGCCCAGGGAGGCGGTAGGGCTGACCTACTTCAGGAACAACACCACCCACCTGCTGGTGATTCCATCCCTGCTCGCCTGCTGTTTCCTGCGCGAACGGGTCATGGACCGGCGCCAGTTGGAAGCGCTGGCCACGGATATCTATCCCTATCTCAGGACCGAGCTGTTCCTGCCCTGGTCAATCGAGGAGTTTCCGGCGGTGTTCGCCCACACGCTTGAGCAGATGCGCCAGCTGGGCCTGCTGGAACTGAACAACGACGGCAGCCGGGTGCGCCGCTCCGAGGGCGGCAGCGACCAGGCCGGACAGGTCAACCTGCTGGCCCGCAGCATGATGAACATCCTGGAGCGCTACTACATCACCTTCGCGGTGCTGGCCAAGAACGGCTCGGGCAAGCTGAACCGGCCGGAGCTGGAACGGCTCTGCATTCTCACGGCGCAGCGCATCTCGTTCCTGCAGGAATTCGAGGCCCCCGACTTCTATGATCGCAGCCTGTTCAGGCAATTCATCCAGGAGTTGCGCAACCAGGGCGTGCTGGTCAGCAACAGTGACAACCGCATCGAATTCGGTGAGCGCCTCTACCGCATGAGTGATGACTCGCGGCTTTTCCTTGAAAAAGGTATCCGCCACGGCATTATCCAGGTCGCACCCCGGGAGGTAGCCGGACTGATCGAAGCGCCGGACTCAGAGCGCTCTTCAGAATCGGAATCAGAATCGGGAATCGGAATCGGAATCGGGGACAGATAAGGACTGACTCAGGCGTCGAGGTCGGGAATCTGTCGCGACTCGAGATAGGCGATCCAGTCACGAAGTTTCAGCTTGCGCTTCTTGAGGCGGCGAACGCCCAGCTGGTCCACGGACGGGCTCTCCACCAGTTCCGCGATGGCCCGGTCGAGATCCCGGTGTTCCTCGCGCAGCTCGGCGAGCTTTATGGCAATTTCTGAAGGATCGCTAAAATTCATCGGGGGTCTGCGGCTGGTCCGAGGAAGGCTGTAAACGGTATCCTTGCACTATAGCATTGCGGCCGCCCGCGACGGCATCAGTAAAAACACAGGAGCTCACATGGACCGCAGAAAATTCGTCACGACTGCCGGGCTTGCCGGCGCAGCCGGCGCGCTGGCCGCCTGCAGCAAGCCTTCCACCGGCACCGGCGACTGCGCACCGGGTGCGGGCCAACAACGCTTCGAATGGAAAATGGTCACCGCCTGGCCACGGGACTTCCCCGGCCTGGGCACCGGCGCCAACCGCCTGGCCGAGTACATCGAGCGCCTGAGCAACGGCCGCCTGAAAATCAAGGTTTACGGCGGCGGCGAACTGGTGCCGCCCTTCGAGGTGTTTGATGCTGTCTCCCGCGGCACCGCGGAAATGGGGCACTCGACGAGCTATTACTGGAAAGGCAAGGTGCCGGCCGCCCAGCTTTTTTGCAGCGCGCCGTTCGGGCTTACGGCCCAGGAGATCAACGGCTGGTTCTACTACGGCGGCGCCCTGGAGCTGTTCCAGGAGTGCTATGCGCCGTTTGGCATCCTGCCCTTCCCGGCGGGGAACTCGGGCACCCAGATGGGCGGGTGGTTCAACAAGGAGATCAACTCCATGGCGGACATCCAGGGCCTGAAAATGCGCATACCCGGCCTGGGTGGCGAAATCCTGCGGCGCGCCGGCGGCACGCCGGTCACCACGCCCGCCTCGGAGGTCTTCACGGCCCTGCAGACCGGCACCATCGACGCCACCGAGTGGGTCGGACCCTACAACGACCTGGCCCTGGGCCTGTTCCGGGCAGGCAAGTATTACTACTACCCCGGCTGGCAGGAGACCGGCTCCAGCATCGAGGCGCTGATCAATATCGAGGCCTTTGCGGCCCTGCCACAGGACCTGCAGGACATCGTCGAAATCGCTGCGCAGGCCGTCAACACGGACATGCTCGCCGAGTTCACTTTCCATAATGCCCAGGCGCTGAAAACCCTCGTTGAAGACCACGGCGTCGAACTGCGACCCTTCCCGGACGAGGTCATGGCCGCGCTGCGCGACATCAGCTGGGACTACCTGGAGGAACTCGCCGAAGGTGACGCCCTGTTCCGCCGCTGCCTGGACTCATTCCGCGCCTACTATGACGCGATCACGCCCTACAGCCGGATTGCAGAACAGCACCTGATGAACCTGCGGCCGGAAGTCCCCGGCAGCTGAGACGCGCCTCAACCGTACAGCCGCCCCGGCAGCCAGGTGGCGATCGCCGGCCACAGGCTCAGGGCGACCAGCATCAGAAGCTGGATCGCGATGAAGGGCATCACGCCCTTGTAGATATCCGTTGTCGGCACATCGTCCGGCGTGACGCCGCGCAGGTAGAACAGGCTGAAACCAAACGGCGGCGTCAGAAACGACGTCTGCAGGTTGACCGCAATCATGATACCCAGCCAGATCGGGTCGACGCCCATGGCCAGCAGCGTGGGTCCGACCACCGGGATGACGATGTAGGTAATCTCGATAAAATCCAGCACGAAGCCCAGCAGGAACAGCGCCAGCATCACCACGATCATGGCGGTGGTCACACCACCGGGCAGGGACGCCAGCAGGCCCTCAACGTGCTCATCGCCGCCCAGCCCCCGGAACACCAGGGCAAACAGCGAGGCGCCGATAAGAATCATGAACACCATGGCGCTGACCCGGGCGGACTGCATGACCGTCTCGCGCAGGTTCTCGAGGTTCAGCTTGCCGCGTAGCGCCGCCAGCAGCATGGCGCCCACGGCGCCCACGGACGCCGCCTCGGTGGGCGTCGCGATGCCCTTGAGGATAGAGCCCAGCACCGCCACGATCAGGAACAGGGGACCGGAGATCAGGATCAGCAGCCGGCCCAGGCTGACGCGCTCGCTCGCCGCGTGTGACGCCGGCGGCATGGTCTCCGGCTTGAAAAAGGCCAGGGCCACCAGGTACACCATGTACAGCGCCACCAGCGCCAGGCCGGGCAGCAGGGCGCCGGCAAACAGTTCGCCGACCGAGACGGTTTCCGGGCTGAACTGGCCCATGCGCAGCTGTGCCTGCTGATAGGCATTGGATAACACGTCGGCGAGCAGGATCAGGACGATGGACGGCGGAATGATCTGTCCCAGGGTCCCGGCGGCACAAATTGACCCGGTCGCGACGGTGCCGCGATAGCCCTGTTGCAACATCGTTGGCAACGACAGCAGCCCCATGGTCACCACCGTGGCGCCGACAATTCCCGTGCTTGCCGCCATCAGGGCGCCGACCAGCATCACCGCGATACCCAGGCCGCCGGGCAGGCGGTGCATGATTTGCGCCAGCGCGCGCAGCAGTTCATCGGCCAGGCGGGAGCGCTCCAGCATCACGCCCATGAACACGAACACCGGCACGGCGATCAGCGTTTCGTTGGTCATGATGCCGTAAATCCGGTTCGGAAAGGCCTCCAGGAAGACCGGGTCAAAAACCCCGGCAGCGGCGCCGATCCCCGCAAACAGCAGGGCCACGCCGGCCAGCGTAAAGGCCACGGGAAAACCCGCCATCAGCGCGGCGGCTACGGCCAGAAAGAGCAATAAGGACAGGAGTCCGGACATGTCAGGTGAAATGGTCCCCGTGATTGAAAGCAGGCCCCGCCGGTGGTTCAGAGCGCCCGGGCCAGGCGAAATTCTAACACCCCGCAGGGCCGGTCAAAGCGGGCCGCGCCCGGCTTTTTATGCACAAGCGGCGCAGAAAATAAAAATCATGATGTTGGCGGCAATCAGCGAGATGCGGTTTAATAAAAATCGCTCATATTATTGTTTTATATATTAAATTGTTTATTCAGCACTGTGGCGCTGTCACTGTCACGACGGCTTGACACCCGGGCGCCAATCGCTTTTCAGCAATTGTTCACAGACTTATCCACAGGAATGCCTGGCCGAAATCAGCGAAATTACTGACATCGCGCGCCCTCCCCGGGCTTGCGGAACACCAAAACGGCACACAAGGGTTTACAATACCGCCCCTTTAACGCACCGCGGTCAAGGTTGAGTCCTTTGAAGAAACACATCGAGGAATTGCTGATCCAGTCCCTGCTCCATCTCAAGCGTGATGGCATCGTGCCGGCGGACACGGAAATCGAGCCGCAGCTGGAACGGACCCGGTCCGTCGAGCATGGCGACTATGCCTCCAACATGGCGATGGTGCTGGCCAAGCTGGCCGGCAAGGCCCCCAGGGAGCTGGCGCAGGACATCATTGACCGCCTGCCCTCATCCCGCCAGGTCTCGTCGACAGAGATTGCCGGCCCCGGCTTTATCAACTTTTTCCTGACCCACCTGGCGCTGACCAGTGTGATCAAGGATGCGCTGAAACAGCAGAACGAGTTTGGCCGGGAGCCGCTTGACCCGGACCGGAGCATCACCGTGGAGTATGTATCGGCCAACCCCACCGGCCCGCTGCATGTGGGCCATGGACGGGGGGCCGCCTATGGCGCCAGCCTGTCGAGCATTCTGCAGGCGGCCGGCTTCAATGTGCAGCGCGAGTACTACGTCAACGATAACGGCCGGCAGATGGACATCCTGGCGGTCAGCGTCTGGCTGCGCTACCTGGAGCTGTGCGGCGAACGCATGCGCTTTCCCGACAACGGCTACCAGGGTGATTACATCTTCGACATCGCCCGCGGCGTGCGCAGCGAGATCGGCGACAAGTGGCGCTTTACCGGTTTTGACGTCGCCGATGGCTTGCCCGCGGACGGCACGGAAGGCGGCGACAGCGAACGCTACGTCGATGCACTGATCGTGCGGGCCAATCAGCTGATGGGTGAAGCGGGCTACCGGGTGTTCTACGATGCCGCTCTCAACAGCATTCTCAGCGACATCCAGGAAGACCTGGAAGAATTCGGCGTGGTTTTCGATGAGTGGTTTTCGGAGGCCGGACTGGAAGAAAGCGGCGCCATCGATCACGCCATTGAACGGCTGCGCGAAAACGGCCACCTGTACGAAAAGGACGGCGCCACCTGGTTCGGCGCATCGGCGCTGGGCGACGAGAAAGACCGGGTGGTCATCCGCGAAAACGGTCGCACGACCTATTTCGCCTCGGACATCGCGTATTTCCTGAACAAGCTCGAGAGGGGCTTTGACAACGCGCTGTACGTGTTTGGCGCCGACCACCATGGATACATTGCGCGCCTGAAAGCCGCGGCGCTGGGCCTGGGCGAGGACCCGGAGCGGCTGGAAATCCTGCTCGTGCAGTTTGCGGTTCTGTACCGCAACGGCCGCAAGGTCCAGATGTCGACCCGTTCCGGCCAGTTCATCACCCTGCGCGAACTGCGCGAGGAAGTGGGTACCGACGCTGCCCGCTATTTCTACGTGATGCGCTCTCACGAACAGCACCTGGATTTTGACCTTGACCTGGCCAAGTCGCGCAGCAATGACAACCCGGTTTACTACGTACAGTACGCCCACGCCCGAATCTGCAGCGTATTCCGTAACCTGGAAAGCATGGACCTGACCTACAACTCGGCAATCGGGGAAGCTGCCCTGGACCTGCTCACCGAAGACCGGGAGATGAGCCTGCTGCGCGCCGTGAGCCGCTATCCGGAAGTCATTGAATCCGCTGCGCGGCTGCGTGCACCCCACCTGATGGCGCATTACCTCGGCGAACTGGCCACCGAGTTCCACGGCTATTACAACGCGCACCAGTTCCTGGTCGACGACGAAAACCTGCGCAACGCGCGCCTGAACCTGGTGGAGGCGACACGGATCGTGCTGCTCAACGGCCTGGCCCTGCTGGGCATATCAGCGCCGGAGGAAATGTAAATGGCGACCCGCAAGAAGCGTCGCACCGGCAAAGGCCAGCGCCGGACCTCGCCGGCCGGGTGGTTCATCGGCGGCATCGTGCTGGGCCTGATCGCCGCCGTTGTCCTGTACACCCGGGGCTTCATTCCCGCCGGTCCTGACCGCCAGGAAGACCTGCCCCGACCCCAGGAGCAGCAGGATGCGGAACTGCTTGGTGAAGAACGCCCGGCGGATCAGCGTTATGACTTCTTCACCGTGTTGCCGGAGATGGAAGTCGTGGTGCCGGAACGGGAACTGACGGTGAAGGCGCAACCGGAACCGGGCGTCCCGGAGAGCAGCGCAACGGACGAGGCCTTCGTTCTGCAGGTTGGCTCCTTTCGCAGCGCAGCCGATGCGGACCAGATGAAGGCGCGCCTGGCGCTGCTGGGTTCGGTGGCCAACGTACAGACGGTCAACGTGGACGGCCAGACCTGGCACCGCGTTCGTCTCGGGCCGGTGCAAGGCGCCCGGTCAGCGGACCAGCTGCGCCGTCAGCTGCAGGACAACGGCATTGACGTGCTGGTGCTCAAAGCCAGCAACTGATTCGCGGTTTCAGGACGGCCTGCCCGCCGCGTAAATGTCCAGCGGATCGGCGGCGCCCCCCGCTCCCTGGCCGCTGGCCATCCCCGACTTCCGCCAGGCCGTGAACGCGGCCCAGAAGGCATCGCCGGACCACTGGCCCGACCCACCCGGCCCTCCACCCTGTCCATAGGCCACGGCATCAAGCTGGCGGACCTGGGCAGCCAGCGACGAATCACCCGCCAGCTCAGCCAGCGTCATCAGGCTGCCATGCGTTCCGGCGGGTCCGTAATGGCGCAACCAGCGCCCGAGCGCGGCATGCGCCTTGCGGGCATCACCCGCCCTGGCAGCCTGCTGCAAGGTTTTCAGCAGGGCCTGTTCATCCGCCGGCGCGCTCTCGACTGCAGATTTTGCCTGGGCCGCAAGCCCCGGCTTGCGCAGCCACAGCACCAGGGTAATCAGCCACAGCGCGGCAAACAGCCCGCTCAGCAGTCGCCAGGGGATCGGGTCCGACGACGCAACCTGGCCGGGCAGGCTGGCGCCGGGCAAGCCCGCCGGCGGTGTCATGGCGGCGGAAGGGGCTGCCAGCTCCGGCGGCAAGACGGTTACCCGGTGCTCCGGCAGGACGGTCACCCGCTGCCGGTCATTGACCGTATCCCACCAGGTGAGCCGGATCTCCGGAAGCACCAGTTCACCCGCCTGTTCCGGAACCACCGCGTAGCGGAACTCGCGGTGCCCCAGGACCCATTGCCCGTCGTCCCGGCTGATGCCCTGGGGCTGATCCGGATAAATTCGCGCATCGCTGATTTCCGGCCAGGGCGGCTCTTCCAGCATGTGCTCCTCGAGGCCCACAGCGTCAAGAATCACCGTCCGCGTTACCGGCTCACCGACCCGCACTTCAACACCGTCCGTGATTTGCTGGGCCAGCTCGATGCTGCGCGCCGGCAACCAGTTGTCGCCGGTATATTCCGGCGGACGGGGAAGAACCGTCAGGGTCAGCGGGTCGCTCTCGATGCGCACCCGGCGCCCGCGCACGGACGGCTGCCACAGCCGGTCCGCAGGACGCTCGATCAGGCGCCCGGTCAGCTGCAACGGGGGAATGACCAGTTCACCGGAACGCTCGGGGAAGATGGCGTAGCGGCGTTCCAGGACCCGGTAACGCTCCCCGTTCCGGTCCGCCTGGTAAGGCACTTCATCCAGCAGGCGCACCGAGGCCTGCTCCGGCTCCGGCGGGTTGATCGCTGCCTCGGTAAGGTTTTGCTGGTAAAAAATGCGCACCTTCAGCGAGAGCTGGGCGTGCACATAGTACGGCCCTTCCACCGGATCTACCTCGACTTCGATAAACACCGGCGGCTGTTCACCGGGGCCCAGCTCAGGCGCCTTGCCCACGGTCAGCAGCTGCGGCGCGGTACGGCCACCGCCGCGGAACTGCAGGCTGGGAATGGTCAGTTTACCGGCGCGTTTGGGCTCCAGCGTGACCAGCAGGCGCACATTGGCGGACTGGCGGCCGTTGACAATGGACATCTGCGTCTCGGAACGCTGGTCAATCACGTGGAAGTCAGCCTGCAGCTGGTCCAGGTCGGTATCCAGGCTTTGCTTCGGGTCGTCGGTCTGGATCACCAGGGTGACGGTTTCGCCCTCCACGATGCGATCCCGGTCCAACTGCGCGGTGATCTCCGCCGCGCTCACTGCACAGGACCAGGCCACCGCGAACAACAGCCCGGCAAAAGTCATCAAGGTGTGTCTCATTACCACGTTTTCTTCTCGTCTGGCGGCGCTCCGCGGCGCTGATGTTCATTGCGGAATTTCCTTCTCAACAACCCACCCGGGTCGTCAGGAATACGTCGCAGCCACTGCTCCATGGCCTGCGCGTCTTCTTCGCTCCAGGCCTGCGCCAGCTCCTGCTCCTGCTGCTCGCCTTCCTGGCCTTCACCCTGCTCCGATTCCTGGGGCTCGCTTTCCTGGCCTTCTTCGCCGCCCTCGGATTCGGAATCGTCCTGCTGCCCTTCCTGCTCTGAATCCTGCGACTCGCCTTCCGGCTGCTCGCCTTCCCCTTCCTGGTCTTCCGACTCCTGCTCCTGCTGGTCCTTCAGCTGTTCCACGATCGCCTTGTTGTACAGCGCGTCCTCCATCTCGGGATAACGCTGCAGCGCCTGGTCATAGGCGTTGATCGCGGCATCCAGTTCGCCGGCCAGGGCCAGCGCGTTGCCCCGGTTGTACCAGTCGTTGGCGTCATCGACGGCAGACCAGGAGCCGGCCGCCCGCTGGTAATCTCCGGCGCGGTACCAGGCCTCCCCGGCAATGGACGGGTCCTGCGCCAGGGCGGCCGCCTCGGCCGGTGCATCGTCCTGCAGCGCCCGCTGGGCCTGCTGATCCTTGCGCTGCCACAGGTCGTCCCAGAGGCCCGCATGGGCCGGCGCCGGCAGCAGCATGGCCGGCATCAGCATCAAGGCCAGGGAAAACAGCAGGCCGCGCCGGAACCCCACCGCCACCAGGGGCAGCAGCAACAGGAGCAGCCAGGGACCTGCATCGGCCCAGCGATCACCGCCGCCCTCATCACGCAGGGCGAAGTCGGTGCCTTCACCACTCAGCCAGGGTGAAGCCGGACTGCTGCTGCCATCCAGCACACTCATGCGCCCGCCACCGGCGCGCGCCACCGCTTCCAGCCCCGCAAAGCCGGTGCGTGCAATAACCACCGCCCCGCTGGCGTCGGTAATAAATCCGTTGCCGCTGGGAATCGGAGCGCCGGCCTGCGTGCCGACCGCGAGCACGGAAACGACCATGCCCTCGGCTGCCAGGGAGGCGGCCAGGGCAGCATCGCGCTCGTCGGCGTCATCCGATACCAGCAGGATCTCACCGCCGGGCGTGCCGTTGCGGCGCAGCAGCTCGGCTGCAAGTTCCAGGCCGCGGTCCGCCCGGCTACCCGCCACGGGAACCACGTCCGGGCGCAGCGCGGGCAACATGTTCGCAATGGTGTTCATGTCGTTGGTCAGCGGCGACACCACGTAGGCATCACCGGCAAAGGTGACCATGCCAACCTGCCCTTCCAGGGATTCCATCAACAGGTCTGAAAGCCGGTAACGGGCGCGCGTCAGGCGGTCCGGCTTCAGATCCTCGGCCAGCATGGACTGGGACAGGTCGAGCACGATGACGCGGGAGTCCTGCGCAGAAAAGCTCACGTCCGGGAGTTGCTGCCAGCTGGGCCCGGCCAGGGCGAGGGTCGCAATCAGGATGACCAGTCCGGCCAACCAGGCGCCCAGGCCCTTGCGGCCCTGCGCGGCATCGCCAACGCTGAGCCAGCGCAGCAGATGCGGATCACACACGCGCGCCCAGTCTCCGGAGGGCCGGCGCAAATGCCGCCACAGCCAGGGCAGGGCCACGCACAACGGCAGGGCCAGCAGCCACTCCGGGCGGATAAAATGCACGGGCAGGAAGTCCATCATGCGACAGCCGCCCGTGGCGACCGGATGGGCACCAGGGTCAGCAGGCTGGCCAGCACGGCGATAACCCAGGCCAGCCCCAGGGGCCAGTAGAACAACTCGTCTACCGGCCGGATGATTTCCACATCGCTCTCGACCGGCTCCAGCTCGTCAAGGATGTCGTAAATCCTCGCCAGCCCCTCAGCATCACGGGCCCGGAAATAGCGGCCGCCGGTCCGGTCGGCAATGGCCTGCAGCGTTTCCTCGTCGAGGTCTGCCGAGGGGTTAACAACGCGCGAACCAAAAAAGTCCTGCACCCGCATTTCATCGGCGCCGACGCCAACCGTGTAGACCGTCAGCCCCTCGCGGGCCGCGAATTCAGCAGCCTGCAGGGGCTGGACTTCTCCGGAAGTGTTGGCGCCGTCGGTGAGCAGCACCAGCACCCGGTCGGTCGCCGCGTCCTCACGCAGGCGCTTGACCGCCAGGCCGATGGCATCACCGATGGCAGTCTCCCGGCCCGCCAGTCCGATCTCCGCCTCGTCAAGGAGTGTCGCGGTGGTCTCCGTATCGAAAGTCAGTGGCGTCTGCAGGTAAGCACGGGATCCGAACAGGATCAGGCCGACACGGTCACCACGGCGGCGCTCGATAAAGTCGCCGGCCACTTCCTTGACGACCTTAAGCCGATTCACAGACCGCCCCTGCCAGGCCATGTCCTGGGTGTCCATGCTGCCGGATATATCCACTGCGAGCAGCAGGTCACGGCCGGTCACGGGCATATCCTGTATCTCCCCCACCCACTGGGGCCGGGCCGCAGCAAACACGAGCAGCAACCACACCAGCCCGGCCAGAACTGCCAGCAGGGGGCGCCGCAGACTTCCGCCCTGGCTGCCGGAAACTTCCTTGAACCAGGGCACGCGCAGGGCCAGTTGCCCCGAATTGCGGCTCTCGGGCAGCAGCCAGCGCAGGATCCACGGCAGCGGTGCAAGCGCCAGCAGCCATGGCCAGGCCAGGGTGAAGCCCGTGGTCAGCATGCCCTCATCCATGGCGAAGCAACCATTCGCCGGCAGCGGATTCCAGCGCGGCCGGGTCGAATTCCGGCTGGGGCTGGTAGGGCCCGGTGGCCAGCGCTTCGAGCGCGCCGCCATGATCCTGCTTGGCGCTGAGAAACCCGACCCAGTCTTCGCCCTGCAGCGAACCCGGCGCCTCGGCAGGGAAGGCGCGCATCGCCGCGACCTTCAGCAGGCGGTTGACCGAGGACAGGTAACTTTGCGGCGCCGAGGCCGGATCGCAGGTGCTGCGCAGGGCGTGCAAATGCGTCAGCAGGCTGCGGCGACGCTGCTTTACCCGCCAGGCGCGCCACAGTTTCCAGCCCACCCACGCCGCCAGCAGCAGAACCAGTGCTGCGAGGATCCACCAGCCGGGCGCCGGCGGCCAGAACGGCGCCGGCGGCGCGCCGTGTATGTCACGCAACTGGGCGAGCAGTTCAGCGTTGGCGTCCGGATTCATGCGGCCCTTCCCGTCAGCATGCGCAGTTCGCGACCCAGCAACTCGACGGGGTCATCGGTGGTGCGCATGGTTATCCAGCCGCACTGGTGGCGTTGAAACATGCGCCGTGGATCCTCCGCGTGATGCCGGCTCATGTCGTCAAAGCGGCTGCGACCGCCGCTTCGCGCGGTGTCCAGCAAACCCGTCTGCTGACCGTCGCTGATCGGGTAGCGGCCGGGCGGCAGACTCTCCTCGGAGGGATCGAGCACCTGGCAGCCGACCACGTCATTGTGCTGGCGTAAGCGCGACAGGTGACGGTGGCTGTCCTCATCCAGGTGGAAGAAGTCGCTGATGATCACCACCAGGCTGCCCGGCCGGACCGCATGCCGAACCCGCTGCAGCGCCTCCGACATGGGCTCGCTGCCAATACCCGCCCGGGACGGGTCCAGCCATTCAACCAGCCCCTGGACCATGCGCATCGCGCCACGGCGTCCCCCGGCGGGGCGCAGTTCGAGGTGCTGGTCACCGGCAAAGAAGAATCCGCCGATCCGGTCGCCGCGTTTCACCGCGGTCCACGCGATCGCCGCTGCAAGATGGCCTGCGGCAACGGATTTGAGACAGCGACGGGTGCCAAAAAACAGGCTGCTGCTGGCATCAAGCACCACCAGCACCGGTCGTTCGCGCTCCTCCTGGAAGACCTTGGTGTGGGCGCGGCCGGTACGGGCGGTAACGCGCCAGTCCATGTTGCGGATGTCGTCGCCGGGCAGATAGTTGCGGGACTCGACAAAGTCCACACCCCGGCCCCGGAAGCGCGAGCGGTAAGCGCCGGCCAGGGCCGAGGCGGCAGGCCGGTGCATGGGCAGCATCAGCGCGTTGCACCGGGGACGCAGGGCAAGCAGCTCTGCGGCGGTCAGCTCAATGCCATTGCCGTTGTGCGCATCACTCATGAAATTAGCAGTTCAGTCTTCCGGTGACCCTGGCGATCAACAAACTCAGGGAACCGGCACAAGGTCGAGCAGGCGGTCCGTCAGTTCATCAACATTAACCCCGTCCGCTTCGGCCTCGTAGGACAGCAGCACGCGGTGGCGCAGCACATCATGCACCACGCCCTGGATATCGTCCGGGGAAACATAGTCGCGGCCATCCAGCCAGGCATGGGCCCGCGCACAGCGATCCAGCGCGATGGTCGCGCGGGGGCTGCCCCCGAAGCTCACCAGCCGGGCCAGCTCGGCATCCCAGCGGCCCGGGTCGCGGGTGGCCAGCACCAGTTGCACGATATATTCCTCGAGCTCGTCTGAGAGGTGCAGGTTCAGCACCTGCTCCTGCGCAGCAAAAGCCTGCTCCTGGGTCACCATGACCGGCGGCGTGGTGCGGGTTTTCAGTTCATCCTTGGCCTGGCCGCGGGCCAGCGCCAGGATCGCCTGTTCCGCCTTCGCATCCGGGTAGGAAATGGCCACGTGCATCAGGAAGCGGTCGAGCTGCGCCTCGGGCAGCGGATAGGTGCCCTCCTGTTCGATCGGGTTCTGGGTTGCCATGACGAGGAACAGGCGCGGCAGCTGATAGGTCACGCGGCCGACGGTGACCTGGTGTTCGCCCATCGCCTCGAGCAAGGCGGACTGCACCTTGGCCGGCGCGCGGTTGACCTCGTCTGCAAGAATCAGGTTATGGAAAATCGGCCCGTTCTGGAACTCGAAGGTGCCCTCCTGGGGCCGGTAGATTTCCGTGCCGGTAAGGTCTGCGGGCAGCAGGTCCGGGGTGAACTGGATGCGGTGAAAGTCCCCCTCGATGCGGTCTGCCAGAACCTTGATGGCGGTGGTCTTGGCCAGGCCTGGAGCGCCTTCGACCAGCAGATGCCCATGACACAGCAGCGCCATGATCAATCGGCGCATCAGCCGTTCCTGGCCGATGATCAGTTCATTAACGGCATGGTCAAGGGCCTGGAAGGCGGCCCGTTCCGGGTTGTCGGTGCTCGCCACATTCGGCTCCGGGTTTACTGATTCCATCTCATCCCCTGGTGTCACTGTTGTGTCGTTGTCGTCAGCTGCAGCCCGCAAAAATCAGGCCTGTTCGCGCGGACGCGTGATGCTGCCGCAAAACTCGTCTTGCGGCGCGTGTCATTCGTCATATCTAAAACATGCTGCATCGCGGCAGCGTAAAGATTAGGATTTTAAACGAAGACGTTGGTTCCCGAACGTCCTAAATCCAGGAGGTCATCATGCACACTATCAGGTTAGCAACGGTACTGATGCTGTTTTCACTTCTGAGCGCCTGCGCCAGCAGCAGCAGCACTCCCAAGGCCGGCAACACGGACCCCAGCTTACGCGACAAGTACATACACGCGATCAATGAGGGTAACCGCAGCAGTATGTCCACCGTTCGTTGGGTCAACTACCCGTCCGATGAGGAGATCGCGAGACGTTTGAACGTGGACACGGACAGCGCGAAGGCTGCGGACGACTCTGATTAACCGGTCCTGCTGAGTTTTAAAACTCCTGCGGGTCCAGGTCTATGGCCCAGCGGACACGCCGCGCTTCTTCCAGCAACCGGACCCGCGGCAAATACTCATCCAGCATGGCCTGGAGCCTGGCGCGCTGCGTGCACTGCAGCAGCAGGTACCAGCGAATTCGTCCGCCACGCCGCTCCATCATCGCCGGCAGCGGGCCAAAAATGGCGTCCTCCGGGCCGGGCCAGGCCTTGCGCGCCGCCTGCAGGAAAGCCAGCACGCGGTTCCGGTCCGTGTCGTCGGCACGCAGGGTCGCCTGGTAAGCCAGGGGCGGCAGGCCGGCAATGCGGCGTTCCTCCAGGAGCGCCATGGCAAACGCCTCAAAGCCCTCCCTGCGCAGGATCCGCAGCCCTTCGTGCTCCGGGTGATGGGTCTGCAGGATCACCGTTCCCGGATGCTCGGCGCGCCCGGCCCGGCCCGCGACCTGCACCAGCACCTGGCCCATGCGTTCCGTGGCCCGAAAATCAGCGCTGTAAAGCGCCTGGTCCAGGTCCACGACCACCACCAGGGTGACCCGCGGAAAGTGGTGACCCTTGGCGAGCATCTGGGTACCGACAAGGATACAGGGCTCGCCCGCCCTCACCTGCTCAATCACCGCCTCGAACTCGCCCTTGCGCCGCACGCTGTCCCGGTCAACGCGCAACAGCAGCGTGTCCGGAAACCGGCGGGCAAGAAAGGTCTCCAGCTGCTCCGTGCCCTGCCCGGCACCCTGCAGGGCGTCCGCGCGGCAGGCAGGGCAGAAGCGCGGGGCCCGCTCCTGCGCGCCGCAATGATGACAGTGCAGGCGGCCGGATGAGCGGTGCCAGGTAAGGTTCGCGTCGCAATGCGAGCAGCCACCATGCCAGCCGCAGTCATGGCAAAGCAGCACCGGCGCGTAGCCACGGCGATTCAGAAACACCAGCACCTGCTCACCGCGCGCCAGGGTCCCGGCAATCGCCTCCAGGGCCGGACCACTGAGGCCGCCTTCTGTCGCCTGGCGGCGCAGGTCGACCACCCGCCAGGCGGGCTCCGGCGGCCCCGGTGGCCCGTTCACGGAGCCGGAGATGCCGGTAGCGGCCAAGCAGGGCGTTGTTGAAGCTCTCCAGCGAGGGGGTCGCAGTGCCGAGCACCACCGGTATGCCCAGGTCCTGGCCCCGCTTGACCGCCACGTCGCGCGCTGAATAGCGAAAACCGTCCTGCTGCTTGAAGGATGCGTCGTGGGACTCGTCCATGACGATCAACCCCGGATCAATCAGCGGCAGAAACAGCGCCGAGCGCGTACCGATCAGCAGCCTGGCTTCACCGCGCAGCGCCGCAGCCCAGGCGCCCAGTCGTTCCTGCGCGGCGACGGCGGAATGCGAAACGACCGGCTCAATTCCCAGGCGCTCGCGGAAACGGCGCAGCAGCTGTGGTGTCAGGCCGATCTCGGGCACCAGGATCAGAACCTGGCGACCCATCGCCAGGACCCGCGCGGCCAAGCGCAGATAGATTTCCGTCTTGCCGCTGCCGGTGATGCCATCGAGCAGGTGGCAGGCAAAATGATCGAGCTCCGCTTCGATGGCGGTCAGCGCATCAGCCTGCTCGCCGGTCAGGACGGGGCCACCACCGGTCTTCGGCGCGCCAACGCCGCGCGGCTCGCTGACAATCCACTCCTTTTCTACCAGGGCGCGCAGCACCGCCGCCGTGGCGCCCGCCTCCTCGCGCAGGACTTCCGGGGCCAGGGCGCCCTGCTCCAGCGCCTGGAGGACACGAAACTGGGCCACGGCGCGGCCCGGACCCTCATGCAGGCGCTCGTGGCCGGCGCCTGTCAGCCGGAACTGCTCGGGCGGCTCCGGCAAGCGCCCGTCCGATTTACGCAGCGCCGGCGGCAGGGCATTGAACAGCACTTCCCCGGGTGGGTGTTTGTAGTACCTGGCGCACCACTGGAGCAGGCTGATGAGCTCGGGGGTGAGCACGGGTTGACCGTCATCAAGCACCTCCAGCAACGGCTGCAGACGCTCCATGGGCACGCTGGTCTCGCTGACTTGCGTAACGACGACGCCGACCAGGGTGCGTGATCCGAAGGACACGAGCACACGCTGGCCGGGGTGCAGGGGCGCGCCCTCGCCCCGGGGCAGGTAATCGAACAGCCCCGGCAGGGGCACAGGGACGGCGACGCGGTAAATGACCGGCCGGCACGGTGGTTCACTCATGCCTCGCATATTAGCAGCCTTGAGCGCCAGACCACGGACACAAAAAACCCGCGCCGTGACGCGGGTTTTTCGGGTAAAGGCCGGCGCAGCCGGCCGGGGTTTAATTCATCTGCTTGCCGATCGTTTCACCCTGCAGGAGGGAGAACTGGTTGCTGAGCAGCTGTGCATCCTGACCGAGCTGGATCATGTCGGCAACGATCCGCGCGGACTCCCGCAACATCAGATCGGGACGGTCATCCTCCTGGTCCTCTTCCCCGTCCACCTCGGCCAGGCTGTCCGTCGGCTCCTCGCCCGGAGCGCCCTCGGCCAGGGGGTCCAGCTCGCCCACCAGGGGACCCTTCAGGCCCTTGCGTTCCTGGCGACGCGCTTCCTTGGCTTCCATTTCGGCCAAACGCTCCGACTCGAGCAGGGACACGCTGCGGGTCTGGTGATCCGCGTTCCACTCGGCAATGTCGTCGAGCAGCCAGTTGAACTCCAGGTCATCGGCCACGCGTTCGCGGAACTGGAAGTCCGTCACGGCGACCATCTTGTCCAGGTCGCCGACACGCCGGTATGACGCCGCGTCAATTTCCGTCCACGGCAGCGCGTTGGGCAGGGAGCGCTCGCCGTACTCCTGCGGGTCGCCCGCTGTCGGGAAGCGGATGTCCGGCACCACGCCGCGGTTCTGCGTGGAGCCGCCGTTCACCCGGAAGAACTGCGCCTGGGTGATTTTCAGCTGCCCCATGCGGGGCTGGTCGGACTGGCCGTATTCATCCAGGTCGAGCAGGGACTGCACGGTGCCCTTGCCGAAGGTCGGCTCACCGATAATGATGCCGCGATCATAATCCTGGATAGCGGCCGCGAAAATTTCCGAGGCCGAAGCGCTGTAGCGGTTGACCAGTACGGCCAGCGGGCCCTCCCAGGCCATGCCCGGATCCGTGTCTTCCTCGGTGCTGATGCGGCCGCTGCCGTTGCGCACCTGCACCACCGGGCCCCGGTCGATAAACAGTCCGGTCAGCGTGGTGGCCTCCAGCAGGGAGCCGCCGCCGTTGTTGCGCAGGTCCATCACGATACCGCTGACACCTTCCGCCTCAAGCTCGCCGATCAGGCGGGACACGTCGCGGGTGCTGGAGCGGTAGTCCGGCAGGTTCTGGGCGCGGCCGTTGAAGTCGAGATAGAACACCGGCAGATCGATCACGCCGATCTTCAGCGGCTCGCCGGACTCCTGGGGCACCTCGATAATGCGGCTGCTGGCAGCCTGCTCCTCGAGCTTGACCTCGTTACGCACGATGTCGATCACCGTGCTCGGGCCTTCCACGCCGACATCTTCCGGCAGGACCTCGATGCGCACGATCGTGTCTTTAGGTCCGCGAATCAGCTCGACCACGTCATCCACGCGCCAGCCGACCACGTCCACCATTTTGCCGTCCAGGCCCTGGCCGACCGACACAACGCGGTCACCGGCCTTCAGCCGGCCGTCCTCGGCGGCCGGACCACCAGGAACCACCCGGGCGATCTGGGTATATTCCGATTCCCGCCCGAGCAGGGCGCCGATGCCTTCCAGCGAGAGCTTCATGGAGATCTCGAAGTTGTCGGAGCCACGCGGTGACAGATAGGCCGTATGAGGCTCGATCGCCTGGGCGAAGGCGTTCATGTAGAAGTTGAAAATGTCTTCCGCGTTCAGCTCAGTAACGCGCCGGTCAAGGTTGTTGTAGCGCTCGTCGAGCAGCTCGATGATCTCGTCGTGGTCTTTCTTGGTCAGCTTCAGACGAAGATAGTCATTCTTGATGCGCTTGCGCCAGATGTCATCCAGTTCTGCGGCGTTCTCCGCCCAGGGCGCGTCGGTCCTGTCGTACTGATAAGACTCGTCAACGTCAAAATCGAAGGGCTGTTCCAGTCGATCGATGGCGTAGCGGGCCCGTTCGTGCACGCGGTCGAGATAGGTGTTGTAGATATCAAAGGCCGGATCGAGCTCCGAATGGCGCAGGGAGTCGTCGAGTGTCGTGCTGTACCGGTTGAACCGCTCGATGTCCGAGGCCAGGAAATAGCTGCGGTTCGGATCCAGCATTTCAATGTAGCCGTCCAGCATCCGCTGGGACAGCTCGTCATCAAGACGCGTGTCCTTGTAGTGCCAGTTGGTCAGCAGCTTGGTGGCCAGGTTGGTCGTGTAGCGCTGCTCCAGCGTGGGCTGCAGCAGAACCGCATCATCCGTTGCGGCGGATGCCCAGGCCGGTGCGATGACCAGCAGCGGCAGAATCAGTTTGCTCAATCTCAACGTCGAATACTCCAGGAATCCCCTTGAAAGACAGTGCGCCCGGGTCAGCGGGTGTTCATCTCAGACCCGTTAGCGTCCCCAAAGTTTCCTTTCGGGGGAACCATTTAGCCAGCAACATCACCTGCTGGCAAGGCCCGCGAGCCGGCGACGGCGCCGCACGCCCTGCTCAGGCCGGTGCAGGGACGAAACCCGCTTCCTCCGCCATGACGTCGGCGTGGTAGCTGGAGCGTACCATCGGCCCGGAGGCCACGTGGGTAAAGCCCAGCCCGTAACCGAATTCTGCGAGCTGGTCGAAGGCCTCCGGCGTCCAGTACTCAATGACCGGATGATGGTGCGCGGTCGGCTGCAGGTACTGGCCCAGGGTGATCATGTCCACGTCGTGCTCGCGCAGGTCGCGCAGCGCCTGCTCCACCTGCGCGCGGGTTTCACCGAGTCCGAGCATGATGCCCGACTTGGTCGGCACACCCGGGTTGCGGCGTTTGAACTCTTGCAGCAACCTCAGCGACCACTGGTAGTCGGCACCGGGGCGCACGTTGCGATACAGCGGCTCGACGGTCTCCAGGTTGTGGTTGAACACGTCAGGCGGCTCGTTCTGCAGCACATCCAGGGCGCGCTCCATGCGGCCCTTGCCGCGAAAGTCCGGCACCAGGATTTCCACCTGGATACCGGGCGTGCCGGCACGGATGCGGCTGATGCACTCGGCAAAATGCGCAGCGCCGCCGTCGCGGAGGTCGTCCCGGTCCACCGAGGTAATGACCACGTAACGCAGGCGCATCTGCGCGATGGTCTGCGCCAGGTTGGCCGGTTCAGCGGCATCCGGCGGTTTTGGCCGGCCGTGGGCAACATCACAAAAGGAACAGCGTCTCGTGCAGATGTCGCCGAGAATCATGAAGGTTGCCGTGCCCTTGCTGAAGCACTCGTGAATATTCGGGCAGGACGCCTCTTCACAAACGGTGACCAGGGAACTGGCGCGCAGCCGGTCTTTGAGTTCACCCACCGCGTTCCCCGCCGGCAGGCGCACGCGGATCCAGGGCGGCTTGCGCAGTTTGGGCGCATCCGCGAACTGCGCTGTGTTACGCGCCATTTTGTCTTCACCCAGCTGCTTGCGTCCCGTCGCCGGGCTGCCGGCGGCGGTCACCGGCGCACCGGCCAGCTGGATGGGAATGTTCTGATCCTTACTCACACTCGCTGCTCATATCATCCGTTGTCGGCCGGCAGCCCAGCGCTGTCGACCCTGAGTCCTTCATTGTAGCCGAGGAGCCCGGTAAGCCTTTTAATCAGGCGGTCCCTGGCCCCGGGCAGCTCCGCCGTCGCCAGGTCTGTCAGCTGCGTGACTGCGAGTCCCCGGAAACCACAGGGGTTGATGCGCGCGTACGGCGACAGGTCCATCTCAATGTTAAAGGCCAGCCCGTGAAAACTGCATCCGCGCCGCACACGCAGACCCAGGGCTGCGATCTTGGCGTCACCCACATAGACGCCGGGGGCGCCGTCGCGGCGCTGCGCGGTGACCCCAAAATCTGCCAGCGTATCGATGATGGCCTGCTCGATCAGCGTCACCAGTTCGCGCACGCCGATCTCCAGGCGACGCAAATCCAGCAGCGGGTAAAGCACGATCTGGCCGGGGCCGTGGTAGGTCACCTGCCCGCCGCGGTCCACCTGGACCACCGGTATATCACCGGGGTCCAGCAGGTGTTCAGCCTTGCCGGCCTGGCCCTGGGTGAAGACGGGCGGATGTTGCACGCTCCACAGCTCATCGGGGCTGTCCGGCGTGCGGCTGTCGGTGAAGCGCTGCATGGCCTGCCAGACCGGGGAATATTCCTGCAACCCGAGCTCCCGCACCTGCAGGGACGGCAGGGTTGCGCCGGGCAGCGGTTGGGCGGAGGCCATGCCGATCCGGGCGCTCAGAGCGCCATCAGAACCTGCTCACAGTCCGTCAGGTCCTGGTAGATGCGGTCCAGCTGGTCCCGGGAGGTCGCCTCGATGGTCACGGTGACAGAAACGAAGTTTCCCTCGCCGCTCTCCGCGAGCTTGACCGCGTCACCCTGGTAGGGCGCCGCATGCTTGAACACGATCGTGGTAACCAGGGTTTCGAAATCGTCTGCGTTGCGGCCCATGGCCTTGATCGGAAAGGCGCAGGGAAATTCCAGCAGTGTTTCTTCTTCACTCATCGTCGAAAAATCCATCTATCCAGAGTTTCAGACCATCCCAGCTTCGACCGACGAAACCGGCTTCCGGCACATCATTCAGCGCAACCAGGCTCAAGTCCGCGATGGGGTCGCCATCCAGCTCGATGCTCACCCGGCCAAGCTCCTGGCCGGCGACGACCGGGGCCGTGATGGACTGCTGCAGGGTCAGGTTTGCATCCAGGTCATCATACCGCCCGCGCGGTATGGTCACGAACAGTTCATCGGCAATACCGAGCTGAACCTGGTCGGTCTCGCCCTTCCAGACCTGCGCGTCCGCCAGCTGGTCTCCCGCCCGGTACAGCTGCAGCGTTTCATAGAAGCGGAAACCGTGACTGAGCAGGCTGGCCGACTCGCTGGCGCGGGACTGTTCCGAGGCCGAACCCATAACAACGCTTATCAGGCGCATGCCCTGGTCCTTGGCACTGGCCGCCAGGCAGTAGCCCGCGGCCTCCGTGTGACCGGTTTTCAGGCCATCGACCGCCGGATCACGCCACAGCAGGTTGTTGCGGTTGTGCTGACGAATACCGTTGAAGGTGTATTCCTTCTGCGAGTACCAGGGGTAGTACTGGGGAAATTCACTGATAATGGCCTGGCTGAGCAGGGCCACGTCACGGGCGCTGCTGTAGTGATTTTCGTCCGGCAGGCCGGTGGCGTTGGTGAAGTTTGAGTTCACCATGCCCAGCTCCTGCGCATAGAAATTCATCACCTCCGCAAAAGCCGCTTCGGTGCCGGCGAGGTATTCGGCCAGGGCGACGCAGGCGTCGTTGCCGGACTGGACAATCATGCCCATCAGCAGCTGCTCCAGGGTGACCTCCATGCCGGGCTCGATGAACATGCGCGAGCCACCGGTGCGCCAGGCGTTCTCGCTGACCGGCACAATGTCCGTCAGGCTGGCGTTGCCGCTCTCCAGTTCCTTGAATACCACGTAGCCGGTCATCAGCTTGGTCATGCTGGCGATGTCGGAGCGAACGTCAGCATCCTTCTCAACAATCACCCGGTTGCTGTTGAAGTCCATCAGGATGTAGCTGCTGGCGCCGAGCTGCGGCGCGGCCGGCATCGGCATCGCTGCCGGACGGGTTGGCGTCAGGGTCGGGGTCTGCGCTGCCGCAAAAGCGGGCAGGAGCAGGGCGAGAAGGAGAATGGCTTGCTTCATGGTCGGCTCGATCAAGGTGGCTTGCGGGCTCTCTTTATGGGCTCACGATGGTTCCGCAGGAGTCATCGTGGCATTTAATCCCTTAACGGGTCACTTTATGAGGGCGTTCATAGCCCAAATCAACAATCCGGTCCGCGGCGCGGGTCAGGTCACTGGCGCGCCTGAAGGGACCGACAAGGACCTTGTACAGGCCCCCGGAACGTTTCACATCAACATCTTTCAGGCCGTTGTCCTGCAGGTCGTCCTCGACCCGCCGGGCCGAATCCTTTTTGCTGAAGGCGCCGACCTGCAGGAAGGTGTCCTTGCCCAGCCGGGCGTTCTCATCCTGCCCGTCGAAGGTGATGGCGCGGACCTCCACGCGGCCAGTCCCCTGTTCGACAATACCGATTTTGAGCGCCGCAGCGTAGCTGAGGTCAATAATGCGCTCGGAATGAAACGGTCCGCGGTCATTGATCTTCACGATGACTTTCTCGCCGTTATCGAGGTTGGTCACCTCGGCATAGGTCGGCAGGGGCAGGGTCCGGTGCGCCGCCGTGGCCTCGTACAGGTCATAGGGCTCACCGCTGGAGGTGCTGCGGCCATGGAATTTGGAGCCGTACCAGGACGCCGTGCCTTTTTCACGGTAACCCTCGGCGCTGTCCATCACCCGGTAACTCTTGCCCCAGACCTCGTACACCGGGCCGTTGCCGTAAGGCGAACGCGGCTCATAGCGGGGTACCGCGTCCTTGACGTCCCCCGGCGACATGCCGCGGGAGGGCGGGCCATCAGGGCCGTCGCTGCGCTCGGGGCTGCCGCCGCCACAGGCCGTCAACAACAGGCAGGCCGTGCCCAGGGACAGGGCTAAACGCACGCAGCGCATCAGTTATCCATGCCCTCGCGCAGCGCCTCGCTGAGCAGGTACACCACCATGGCGTACATGGGGCTGCGGTTATAGCGGGTGATGACGTAGAAATTATTGAAGGTCATCCATACCTCTTCGCCGTCTTCTGTTTCCAGTGCGACCAGGGCGCCCTCGCGCTCCGGCTCCAGGTCTGCGCCACCCCGGTAGCCGGCCTCGTGCATTTCCAGCACGGTCAGGTCGGGTTTGTAGTTGCTGCGTTCAAGCAGCGCCAGGTCGGCATTCTCGGCGAGCGTGGCCGGCCGCACAATCGGCCCGCCCGGCTCCCAGCCGTGGACGTGCAGGTAATTGGCGACGCTGCCCACCACATCCGCGGTGGAGCGCCACAGGTCGCGCTGCCCGTCGTCATCGCCGTCAACCGCGTAGGCGCGGTAGCTGCTGGGCATGAACTGGCCCATGCCCATGGCGCCGGCGTAGGAACCGGTGACCTCCTCCAGCGGCAGTTGTTCCTCGCTGCCCAGCACCATGTACTCCATCAGTTCCTTGCTGAAGAACTCGGAGCGGTCGCGGGTGCGGTCACTGGGATAGTGGAATGCCAGGGTGGTCAACGCGTCCAGCACCCGGAAGTTGCCGGTAATCCGGCCGTAGAAGGTCTCAATGCCGATAATGGCCACGATGACCTGCGGGTCAACCGCGTAGGTCTCCGCGGCCGCGTCAATCAGCGCCTCGTTGGCTGCCCAGAATGCCAGGCCCTCTTCCAGGCGCTGATCCGTGATGAAAATCGGTTGATAGTCAAACCAGGGCTTACCCTCGGCCGGCTTGGCCATCAGGTCCGCAATGCGCTGCTGGTAGACACCGGACTCCAGCAACGCGGCTACGACCTCGGGATCCAGGCCGTATTCCGTGGCGGCGCGCTCCACGAACGCGTCGCTGCCGGGATGGGTCTCGGACCGGGCGTCAGGCGCCAGGGCGAGCATAAAAAAGACCAGCAAAGCAGTTATCAGACTTCTCATGCAGTTCCTCGGTTCAAGCTGCGACAGGCCCGGGGCGCTTACTTGTAGCGGCTCTCTCATGGCGGCCGACGGGCAGAGTGTACCTGAAGCCGGGCGGCTGATTGAGGCGACTTTCGGGCACCGGCTCAGCGAATAAATTTCCGGTGTCCCCAGGCCGACATCATGATGCCGATTCCGGCCAGCAGGGTTACCGCGGATGTGCCGCCGTAGCTGATCAGGGGCAGCGGCACACCCACCACCGGCAACGCACCGGACACCATCCCTCCATTGACCAGCACATAGACAAAAAGTGTCATGGACAGGCTGCCGACCACCAGGCGTGAAAACGTGTCCCGGGCGACGGTGGCAATGTACAGCCCGCGCCCGACCACGAACAGGTACATGGCCAGCAGCGCCAACACCCCCAGCAGACCAAACTCCTCCGAGAGCACCGCGAGGATAAAGTCCGTGTGCCGCTCCGGAATGAACTCCAGCCGCGACTGGGTGCCGTTCAGCCAGCCCTTGCCGCTGAAGCCGCCCGAGCCCACCGCGATCTTGGACTGGATAATGTTCCAGCCATCACCCAACGGGTCGGATTCCGGATTCAGAAAGGTACGAACCCGGTCCCGCTGATACTCCTTCATGACCATCCACAGCGCCGGCATGGCGGCAATTCCGGCCACGGCGAGGCCAATAATTACCCGCCAGCGCAGGCCGGCAAGAAACAGGGTGAAACAGCCGCTGATGCCCACCAGCAGGGCCGTACCCAGGTCCGGCTGACGCACGATAATCAGGGCCGGCACCACCAGGATGGCAATGCAGACCAGGAAGTCCCGCAGGCCCGGTGGCAACACGCGGGCATGCAGATAGGCCGCCACCATCAGCGGCACCGCGAGTTTCATGATTTCCGAGGGCTGGAAGCGCACCACGCCAAAATTCAGCCAGCGGTCAGCGCCCTGCCCTTCACCAAGGAACAGGGTCAGGGTAACCATCACCAGGCCGAGGAAGTACAGCCAGGGGGACCACAGGCGCAGGATATATGGCGGCGCCTGGCTGATCACCAGCATCACGGTCAGGCCAATGCCCAGGCGCAGGGCCTGGCGGTAAACCGTGCCCATGTCCTCGCCGGAGGCGCTGTACAGCACCGCGAGGCCGAAACCCATGATCAGCAGCAGCGCCGACAGCATCGGCCAGTCGAGCCTGGGCATGCCCACCCAGCCAGGCAAAAAGCGTCTCAAGGGCGATATCCGAGCAGCCGGTCCTGGTTCAGCCAGGCATCCAGCGTGGCCCGGGCGATGGGCGCGGCCACTTTCGAGCCGGCGCCGCCGTGCTCAACCACCACCGCGACGCTGATGGTGGGGTTTTCAAACGGTGCGAAGGCGATGAACAGGGCATGGTTGCGCAGGGACTCGTCCAGGTCTTCCTGCTTGTAGTCGCGGTTCTGCTGCTGGGTAAAGACCTGCGCGGTTCCGGTCTTGCCCGCGATCACGTAGTCGGTTTCCAGCGCCACGTCCCGCGCCGTGCCGCGCCGGCCGTTGACCACGCGGCGCATGCCTTCCATGACCAGGTCCCAGTGCTCCGGATTAATGACCGGTACCTGATCCAGCAAAGGCGCCAGCTCGCGACTGGCGCTGGAATCTTCCGCGCCCTTGACCGCGTAGACAATCCGCGGGGCGCGCAGCTGGCCGCCATTGACAAGCGCGGCCTGGGCGTTCGCCAGCTGCAGGGGGGTCACCACGTTGAAACCCTGCCCGATTCCGGCAATCACCGTCTCGCCGGGATACCAGGGCTGGTTGTAACGGCCCCGCTTCCAGTCCCGGGAGGGCAGCAGACCCTCGCTCTCGCCGGGCAGGTCAACCCCGGTTACCCGGCCAAAGCCGAACTGCGCCAGGTAGTCGTGCATGCGGTCAATGCCCATATCAACGGCGAGCTGGTAGAAATAGGTGTTAACCGACTCTTCCAGCGCCTGCGCCATGTCGACCGATCCATGCCCGCCCGCTTTCCAGTCCCGGTAGGGGCGGTCATAGTTGGGCAGGTAGTAGCGGCCGTTGGAAAAAACCCGGTCTGTGGGCTGAACCACGTCCAGCTCAAGGCCCGCCAGGCCCACGAAGGGCTTCAGGGTCGAACCGGGCTCGTAACCACCGTTGACGCTGCGGTTAACCAGCGGCCGGTAAGGCGCGTCCAGGATGGCCTGATAGTCCGCCTGGCGGATGCCGTTGACGAACAGGTTTGGGTCAAAGGCCGGCTTGCTGACCATGGCAATGACGGAACCGTCGCGCGGATCGATGGCCACCACGGAGCCCGCACGGTCCCCCAGCGCATCCCAGGCGGCCTTTTGCACATCAATGTCGATTGAAAGAATCAGGTCCGAGCCGGGGACGGGATCCTGGCGCTCCAGCTCGCGCACCACGCGTCCGCGGGCATTGGTTTCAACGCGTTCGATGCCGCTCCTGCCGTGCAGCAGGCCCTCGTAGGACTTCTCGATGCCCAGCTTGCCGATGTGTGTGGTGCCCCGGTAGTCACTGGCGTCAACGGACGCCAGGTCCCGATCGTCCAGGCGCCCGACGTAGCCGATCACGTGGGTCAGCAGTTCGCCCTGCGGATAATGACGGGACAGGTAGGGCACCACGCTAACCCCGGGAAAGCGGTGCCCGTTGACCGCGAAACGCGACAGCTCACCCTCGTCCAGGTCAAGGCGCAGCGGAATGCTGTTAAAGCTCAGCGACCGGCCCCGGGCGGTGTCGAAACGCTCCAGGTCCTCGTCTGTCAGTGTCACGATCTCGCCAAGCCGCTGCAGCGTCTCCTCGATGTCACCGGTCTTTTCCGGAATCACCTCGAGGCGGTATGCAGGGCGGTTCGCGGCCACCACGCGGCCGCGGCGGTCATAGATCAGGCCGCGGTTCGGCGCCACCGGCCGCACCTGCACCCGGTTGGACTCGGAGCGGGTGGTGAAATCCTCATGCTGCAGCAGTTGCAGGTAGACGTAGCGCGAGGCCAGCAGGCCAACCAGGACGGCAATGCCGATAAAACCCACCAGCGCGCGGCTGCGGAACAGCGCCTGCTCATCCTGCTCGTTCTTGATCGGCTGATTGACGGGATTGCGGCGCATGATCCGGCCTCAGTGCCGTTCGGTCTGGCGGCTGGCCAGGCGGGCATGATCCAGGCCGAGAAAAATCCACGGCCACAGCGCCATGCCCACGAAGGGGGACAGCCAGTGCTGCCAGGTCGGTACGGGCTCGCCAAGAAGCATCATGGACCACAGCATGATGATGCGGTCGTTAACAAGCAAGGCCAGCACCGCCAGGGCCTGCTGCCAGGGCGGGAAAAAGCGGATCCGGGGGCGGAAGCGGCGCACCAGGTACACCAGCACGACCAGGCTGAGCGCATGCAGCCCCATGAGCGAGGCGGTCAGCAGGTCGAGCAGCAGGCCCACCAGGAAAGCGACACCCAGCGGCAGTGGCCTGGGCACCTCCATGGACCAGTACAGCAGCACCAGGCCAACCCAGTAAGGCCGCAGGGGCTCGAGCACTAACGGCAGGGGCAGCAAGGTCAGGACAATCGCCAGCAACAGCGCGATCACCAGCACCCAGGCGCTGTCGGTGTTGCGGCTCACTGTTCCTCCTCCGGGGTTTCTTCACCGGGGCCCGGAGCGCTCTCGACTGCGGCGTCCCCGGCAGAATCATCGTCGCTTTCAGCCGGGGTGCTGCTATCGGGGGTCATTTCGTCGGCGCCGCCTTCGGGAAGCCCGGGCTCAGCGGCCGCGACGGGGTCCGGCTGCACCAGCAGCACTTCCAGGCCACGGTCCAGCGCCGCGAGTGGGCGCGCATCCACGCTCATGAAGGATTCGCCGGTCTCCCGGTCGACGCGGCTGACTTCCGCCACTGGAAAGCCTGCGGGAAACCGCTCGCCCAGCCCGGAGGACACCAGCACGTCGCCTTCACGCACATCCGACTGGGCCGGGAGATTGGGCAGGCTGAGGCGCCCGGCCTCGCCGGTACCAAGCGCTACCGTCCGCTGCCCGGTACGCAGAATCTGCACGGGGATGGCATGTTCCGGATCGGAAATCAGCCGCACCCGGGCCTGCGAACCGGTCACGCTCTCCACCTGCCCCATCACGCCCTGGCCGTCGATTACCGCCTGCCCCTCGAATACGCCGTCGTCCGCGCCGCGGTCGATAAGCACCTGGTGGCTGTAGGGATCGAGGCTGACCTGGACGAGTTCGGCGAAGCGGAAGGTCACCTGGCGGCCGGCGGTGGCGTCCAGCAGGGCGCGCAGCCGGCGGTTTTCTTCCTCCAGGGCGGCAAGGCGCTGCATTTCACCCTGCTGGGCCAGCAATTGCTCGCCGAGTTCCTCGTTTTGCTCCACCACGGTGTCGTAGGAACGGCTGTAGGTGCTGATGCCACGCAGCGCCTCAGCCGGCGCCTCGGCGACCTGGTAAACCGGCGTGATGAGCTGTTCAGCAAAAGCGCGTATACGGGAAATAAACTCACCGCGCTGGTCCAGCACCATCAGAATACCGGCCAGCAGCAGGTAGCCCATGAGGCGGGCCGTGCTGGGACGGCCCTGGGCCAGTCCGGGGTTGTCTACAGCGGAGTCGATGCGCACCGGGCGGCTCGGTCCGGTCAGTTAAGCGCGAAGAAATCTCCGCGGTTCTGGTCCATCATCTCCAGCGCCTTACCGCCACCGCGGGCGACACAGGTGAGGGGATCATCGGCCACAAACACGGGCAACCCGGTCTCTTCGCTGATGAGTTTGTCCATGCCGCGCAGCAGTGCGCCGCCGCCCGTCAGCACGATGCCGGTCTCGGCGACGTCTGCGCAGAGTTCCGGCGGGGTCTGTTCCAGGGCGATCTTGACGGCATCCAGGATGCTGGACAGGCTCTCGTTGAGCGCCTCGAGCACCTCGTTGCTGTTGATGGTGATGCGTCGCGGCACGCCCTCGGCCAGGTTGCGGCCGGAAACGGTCAGCTCTTCCGGCTCCTTGTCGGGCCAGGCGCAGCCGATTTCGATCTTGATCTGTTCCGCCGTGGCCTCGCCGATCAGCGTGCCGAAGTTACGGCGCACGTAGTTGATGATGGCCTCGTCACACTGGTCACCGCCGACACGGACCGAGTTCGAGTACACCAGGCCGTTCAGGGAGATGACCGCCACCTCGGAGGTGCCACCGCCGATATCCAGCACCATGGCGCCGCGCGCCTCGTGCACCGGAATGCCGGCGCCGATGGCCGCCGCCATGGGCTCTTCGACCAGGAACACCTCGCGCGCACCGGCGCCTTCGGCGGATTCCTTGATGGCCTTGCGCTCCACCTGGGTGGAACTGCAGGGAACACAGACCAGCACCCGCGGGCTTGGCCGCAGGAAGCGTGACTCGTGCACCTTCTTGATGAAGTGCTGGAGCATGGCCTCGGTCATGTTGAAGTCGGCGATCACGCCGTCCTTGAGCGGCCGTACCGTGCGGATGTTGCCCGGCGTCCGGCCCAGCATCTTCTTGGCGGCGGCGCCGACTGCGGCCACGGATTGCGGTCCCCCCGGGCCGCGATCCATGCGTACGGCGACGACGGAAGGCTCATCCAGGACGATGCCTTGTCCGCGCACGTAAACCAGGGTGTTGGCCGTTCCCAGGTCGATCGACAGATCGTTGGAAAACAGGCCGCGAAGACTTTTCAATACCATGTTATGTGATCCGGGGGAGGATTGGCTGCAGAGAGCCGGGTAGCGTATCAGTACCCCCATGGAGCGGCAAGCTCGGAAGCGCGCCAAGGCCAGCAGCCCTGCGGGTTTGCGACGCGCCGCCCGTTGCACGCATTTGGGCTACAATGCCCGCCGAACCCCCTGAAAGGATTGATATGTCGGCGCTTATCTGCGGCTCCCTGGCCTACGACACGATCATGGTGTTTCCGGAACGCTTCCGGGATCACATTCTCCCGGAAAAGATGCACATCCTGAACGTCTCCTTCCTGGTGCCCCACATGCGGCGGGAGTTTGGCGGTGTGGCCGGCAATATTTCCTACAACCTGAAACTGCTGGGGGGCGACCCGCAGCCCATGGGCGCGGTGGGTGAAGACTTTGGCCCGTATATGCGTCACCTGGAAGAACTGGGCATTTCCACGCCGTTATATCCGCCAAATGGAAGGTGAGTTCACACCGCAGGCCTTTATCACCACGGACATGGAAGACAACCAGATCACCGCCTTCCACCCCGGCGCGATGGCCCACAGCCATGTCAACAAGGTGGCCGACGCAGAAGGCATCCGCATCGGCATCATCGCCCCGGACGGCAAGCAGGCCATGATTCAGCACAGCCATGATTTCCCGGCCGCCGGCATTCCGCACATTTTTGACCCGGGCCAGGCCATGCCCATGTTTAACGGCGAGGAGCTGCGCGGTTTTATTGAGCGCGCGGACTGGATCGTCATGAACGACTACGAATACCAGCTGGTGCGCGAACGCACCGGCCTGAGCGGCCAGCAGATCTCCGAACAGGTGCGCGCCTTCGTGGTCACGCTCGGCGGCGAGGGCTCCAACGTTTACGAGAAGGGCGAAAAGACCCACATCGCGGCCGCAGCGGTCAGCGAGGTCAAGGACCCGACCGGCTGCGGCGATGCCTACCGCGCCGGACTGATCCACGGCCTGCTGAACGACATGGACCTGGTCACCGCCTGCCGGATCGGCTCGGTGATGGGCGCCATCAAGATCGAGCACCTGGCCCCGCAGCACCATACGCCCGGCCTGCAGGAAATCGAGGACCGCTTCGAGGCCGCCTACGGCTACCGTTTCGCATGACGAGCGGGGGGGTCAGAGTAAAGGGACAGAGTGACGCACTCTGTCCCTTTACTCTGACCCCCAAACTGGGGCAAAATGCGCGCCCTTCGGAAAGCATCCCGAAACCGGTCAAAGGTGATGTAGCTCAGCTGGTTAGAGCGCGGCACTCATAATGCTGAGGTCGGTGGTTCAAGTCCACCCATCACCACCAACAACAAGGCCCCCGGTCGGGGGCCTTCTTGTTGATGGCGCCGGGGGGCTGACACCGGGCCACTATCTCGATTAAATGTCGGCACCCGTCGGGCCTGCGGTCGCGGGGCTTGCTTCTTCTGAGCGCTTTCCTGCGCAGTCCGGTTCAAGTCCACCCATCACCACCAACAACAAGGCCCCCGGTCGGGGGCCTTTTTGCTGACCGGGCCCGGGGGTCGATACCGCGCAGCTCATCCGGCCGAATATCGATAGCTTGCGGCCAGAACCTAGCGGGACAGTTCGAGCCAGCCGATTTCAGCCGCCGTGGCGCCACCAATCACGCTGCGCGACAGCGAGCCGGGCATGCGTGCCTCGCTCGGTGATATGGCAACGGCGCCGCCCATGATTTCCGCGTGGGACTGGGGATACAGCGGTGAGGCCTTCGGGTTGGCCAGGCCGTCCGGGGCCAGCGGCTGGCCGCTGGCCGGATCGTACTTGTCGCTGGCGCCGAGCACGTGCAGCACTTCGTGCGCCACCACGAAGTTGTTGCGCGCCGCCTTACCCGGTGAAGCGAAAGCGTTGACCAGCGTGTAGCGTCCTTTCTGCATGCCGATGGAGCGGTCCAGTTGCGGCTCGCCCTGGGCCGAGCGGTACAGCATGAACACCTGGATATCCGGGTCCGGCAGGCCGTCCTGGTGCAGGCGGCGCCAGGCCCACCAGCGCATCTTCAGACTCCACAATGCAATCGCGACGCGGCTCGACCCGTCGGGCACGGCCGGCGGCAGGCTGTCGGGCACCGGCGCCACCTGGAAGTGTGCCGCCCTGGGCAGATCCAGGCCGAAACGCTTTGCCTCGCGCGAGAAAAAGGTGCTGACGTCTTCGAAGGTACCGGGCTCCAGGCTGCGCAGGTAGGCCAGGGTCTCCGGCCGGTTATCAGCGGGAATCGGGTACACGGTAATCCAGATTGGGCCGTCCCATTCGGCCAGCCGCGCCTTGCCCAGCCAGTGATTGCCGGCAACGATTACGAGAATCAACAGCAGCGCGCCGACGCGAATGGCCTTGAACAGGCTCACGACGCACGCTCCATGCTCAACCGCCCGTGCGCACCAGCATGATGTCCACCCCGTCAGACGGTGCACCGCGCGTCAGCACGGGAACCACGGTGTCCGTGGTCCACATTAACTGGCCGTCAGCGCCGCGAATCTCTGCGCGCACCGCGTAGGTATTGCGCTCCTCGATGCGCGACGGGTCATAGGTGAGCCGGTACGGGATCGGCACCGACTTCCCGCGCGCTTCGATGGTCTCTTCAGCGATCAGTATGGAGGGCGCATCCATGCGGCTGACATCACTCAGGCGCACGGTAATTACCGCGTCCATGCGCAAGGCCATGCGCTCGCGATAGGCAACCGTGCCGGTCAACTCTGCCATTCGTGGCGCCTCAGGTTGCGGCGACGTGTCGCCGCCGCAAGCCGACAATGCAGCCGACAGGAACGCGGCCGCTACCAGGCTTAGCCGCATTCAGCGACCAGTCGCACGAGTACGCGGAAAATGGAGGTCTCGCCGGAAAGGCCCGGGGACTCGCGAACCCCGACCGAAATCTCAGCCTCTTTCGTGATCGGCGCGGCGCCCTCGCCGGGGCACTTAATTGCAACATCAAGGGACGCCGAGCCCTTATCGTGGATCAGCCAGTCAACTTCCGTGGCGTTGACCTGGATGCGCACGAGCACGTCGTCACCGCAATGGCCCGCTTCCATGACCACCGGCTCCGGCGGCCCCGGTGGCTCCTGGGTCACGCCCGAGGACAAGGTGTGCTTGGGCACCTTGATCGTACCCTTGCCTTTCAGGCCCTCGTTGAACACCTTGGCTTCCACCACGTAGCGCCAATCGTCACCGATAGGCCCGTCCTGCCGTTCTGTTACCAGCGACATCGTCACTTTACAGCCCATACATCCTCCTCATGCGCCATCAGCGGTGCGCCGACGGCCAGCGATTCACGATTTTTGTGCGGAAACCATAGCATATAGCGGGGTCATGGTAAGCGGCCCCGATGCCACTCAATCCGCGGCGAGTCGTGCTTCCAGATCGTTGCAGGCGTAGCCCGCGGTTTCCAGTGTAAAGGAGCGCACCAGCGTGATGCTGCCCGAGCCCAGGCCAAGGTCTTCCAGGTCATAATCCAGGGTCAGTTCAGCGCAGGACTCAGCGCTCAGGGTTGCCGTGCCGGCGCTCACCGACTCCGGCTCAGCGCTGCCAAGGAATGCGCCGTTACTGCGCAAATCCAGCGGCAGCTCCACGCTGGAGGCGTTGATGTCGAAGAACTGGCTGGAGGACAGCCACAGGGGGCTGCCATCCGCTGCATAGGTGTACCAGGAAAAAAATGCCAGCTGGCGCACTTCCGATTCCGCCACAAACTCGCTGAAGGACAGGACGAAACCCTGTTCGGTGGCGCCCTCGGACACCCATACGCCGCTCAGGCGGCCGTTCAGGGGATAGGCTACCGGTTTGATCTGACCCTCCCAGGCGGGCAGCGGCAGCGCGTATTCCGTGTCCGGGCGGTTGGCGTCCTGGATAATGAGGGTGATCGCGCCGTCGTACTGGCCGGGGGTCAGGATCGGTGTATCCGCCGCAAGGTCACCTTCCGCCGGGCCGTCAACAACCAGGTTGAAGCTTCCGATTTCAACGATAAAGCCGGACAGGTTCGTTCCAAAGGTATTGGCTTCCTGCACCAGGCGCATCGGATAGCGCGTCCCGCCGGCCTCGATAAAGGCCAGGGGAATTGCGATGTGGCGGTTGAGGGTAATGGCCTGCAGCGTCACGAAAAGCACCGAGCGATTTGCCTCGATGCAGCCGCGCCGGAAGACCAGCAGATTCGCCGGAACATCGGATCCATCGACGACATCGGACAGCGTGATACGACTGTCGTTATAGACCAGGCGGCCTCCGGAGGGCGTGCTGATACCGCTGTTGTTACTGGACATGCAGCCGGGCGGGAAAGGCGTGGTCTGACTCGTTACAAAGTTGTCGCGCGCCTGGGCTACGGGACTGGCGCCGAGCAGAACGACAAGTGCAAAAATGAATAATCTCACGACAGAAAACTCCTGCTTATTGCAAAAACAGCGCGACGTACTCAGGACCCTGCCAGGGCAGTCTCGACGCGCCGGACGGTAATGGGATGATAGCCGGCACGACGCCCGGCAAAGAGTTCGGCCGCCAGCGCCGCATCCTGTCCATTGCTGGCCAGGGCCTCATACACCGGGACGATCAGGCGCATACGACCATGCAGCGCCAGGTACGCCTCCATGGCCGGATAGGCCGGCAGGTAGCGGCGCTCGGCAACCTGGATAAACCAGGCCCGGGCAATCTCGGCGTTCTGCGAGGCGCTCAATCCAAACAGCTCATCGGCGACCGCCAACTGCTCCATGGTCAGCCCGGCCGGAAGCTGGTTGATGAAGTTGACCATGGTCTGCGGGCTCCACTGGCTGATATCCAGCTCAGCCAGGTCCAGTTCCCCCGCGCCGAAGGCCAGGGCCGCTGCGCTGGATGCCTGCAGGGTCAGCGACACGGGCGGCTGGAAATCAGCGGGCACGCCGGGCTGATACAGCCATTCACCGGCCTGTTCCCGGGTGTAGATGCCGGGATACCGGCTCAGAAGATTCTCATCCAGGAAGTCGAGAAAGGTCTCGGTGGTGATGGATTGCCAGGCGAAGGTCTGAAAGTAATCGGCCAGGAAGGGATCAAAGCGCTCCCGGCCGAAAAGCCGTTCCATGTGCTCAAGAAAGAACTGTCCCTTGGCGTATTGCATGGACTCCTGGGGCCCTTCCCCGTCCTCAGGCAACACCTTGGGCGCGAGGGGCTGGAACTGCACCGGCACCGTCAACAGCGACTCCTGCAGGCCGTCCCAGGCCAGCACACGTTCCTCGTCCGTGCGCGGCTTGCCGTAGAGCTCCTCCATGAGGCGCGCCTCCAGGTAGCTGGTGGTGCCCTCATTCAGCCAGATATCCCGCCAGGTGGCATTCGTGACCAGGTTGCCGGACCAGGAATGGGCCAGTTCGTGGGCAATCAGGGACACCAGGCTGCGATCGCCGGCCAGCACGCTGGGCGTGATAAACGACAGGCGCGGGTTCTCCATGCCGCCATAGGGAAACGCGGGCGGCAGGATCAACAGGTCATAACGGCCCCAGTCGTAGGGCCCGTAGCGCTGCTCCGCAAGGTCCAGCATGTCCTGGGTACCGGCGAACTCGAAGGCGGATGCCTCGAGCAATTCCGGTTCCGCATAAACGCCGGTGTCCTCGCCGATCGGGGCAAAGTCCAGGTCGCCTGCCGCGATCGCCAGCAGGTAGCTGGGAATCGGCTGGGGCATTTCAAATTCGTAGACGCCGTCGCGTTCGGTGCCCGGCTCGTTGTTGGCGCTCATGAGCGCCAGCAGATTGTCCGGGGTCCGGATGGTCGCCGCATAGGTAAAGCGCACCGCCGGCGTATCCTGCAGCGGTACCCAGCTGCGCGCATGAATGGCCTGTGACTGGGAAAACATCAGCGGATATTCACCCCCGGAGGTCAGCTCCGGCGGCAGCCACTGCAGCGCGGACGCGCCGGGCGTGGTCCGGTAACGCAGCTCCAGCGCGATTTCATCAAAGGCCGCGAGCCCTTCCGGCAGCGTCACCTCGAGCGCCTGGCCGAGCAACTCCTGCTGCTGACCAAGGCGGAACGTCACCGGCGCCAGGCTGGCGGCGGTCTCACCCGCCCGTACCGCTTCGATGACCAGGTCCCGCGTGTCAAGCAGTACGGTGCGCGCTTGCGGGTCGCGGACTCGCAGGAACAACAGGGCGGTACCGACCAGGGAACGGGCCTCGAAATCAACATCGAGGTCCAGCACCAGGTGACGGGTCGTAAACGCCTCGTAGTTCGAGAAGGTGTAGTAGTCGTGGGCGGGATCATAGACGGCCGGTGCAGAACCTGCCGTCCCGGCAGCGATCGCCTCATCGGCGACTGGCTGGGCAGCCGCCTGGGCGGCAAGGCCGGCAAGGATCAACAGGGCGCCAAGGCGTCGTGCGAGGGATTGAAAATTCATGCTGTCAGGCCGTCCTGGAAATTCGGGTCGCCAGTATAGGCCAAGCAATGGGCCAGGCGGGCGGTCGCCCGGGGCACGCGCTGTCAGTCACCCCGGCCGTCGATCCCGGGCTGACCATAATCGAGGAACAGGTCCTGGATGCGCTCCATTTCCGCCGTGTCGAGAAGGCGCGGCTCCCCGATGGCCAGGCACAGGGCATAGATTCTGGCCAGTTGCTCAACCTTTGCGGCCAGCGCCATGGCCCGGTCCAGGTTTTCCGCGTAGGCCAGCATGCCGTGATTCGCCAGCAGGCAGGCCTGTCGCCCTTCCAGGGCGCGCAGCACGTTATCCGACAGCGCCTGCGTGCCGAAGGTCGCATAGTCCGCGCAGCGGATGTCCGCGCCACCGGCGAAGGCGACCTCGTAATGGAACGCGGGGATCGCGCGGCCCAGGCAGGCCAGCGCGGTGGCGTGGGGCGAATGGCTGTGGACGATCGCGCCGGCAGCAGGGATGGTCCGGTAAATATCGCAATGAAACCGCCACTCGCTGGAGGGCTTGCCGGCGCCCAGGGGCGCCCCGGCCGGGTCCAGGGCCACCATCGATGCGGGGCCAAGCTGGTCGTACGGGATACCGGAAGGCGTGATCAGCAGGCCCTCCCGGGTGCGCACGCTGAGGTTGCCCGAGGCGCCCACGTTGCCCGTACGGTGCAGTTCCCCGGCCGCGCGCACCAGGTCTTCCGCCAGCTGTCCTGCCGGGTTCTGGCCCGGTGGCGCCGGGGCATTCACGCGGCGCTCTCCCGGCCGGCCTGCTCCGGATACAGGCCAAGCAGGCCGGCCTCGCTGGCGGCGCAGCGCCCGCGCTCCGTGATCAGGCCGGTCACCAGCCGGGCCGGCGTTACGTCGAAGGCAAAGTTGCGGGCGGTCACCGCGGGCGGGGTCAGCCGGACCTCGGTCACCGAGCCGTCCGGGGCCAGCCCGGCCAGGTGCGTCACCTCGGCTGCAGCCCGTTCTTCGATGGGGATTTGCCGCAGGCCGTCATCGAGTTGCCAGTCGATGGTAGGCCCGGGCAGGGCGACGTGAAAGGGCACGTCATTGTCTGCCGCGGCCAGGGCCTTGAGGTAGGTGCCAATCTTGTTACAGACATCGCCGTTGCGGACGGTGCGATCGGTTCCGACAAGCACCAGGTCCACCATGCCGTGCTGCATCAGGTGCCCGCCCGCGTTGTCGACAATCACGTCATGCGGCACGCCGTGAGCGGCCAGCTCCCAGGCGGTCAGGGCCGCACCCTGGTTGCGGGGCCGGGTCTCATCCACCCACACGTGCAGGTCGATCCCCGCGTTAAAGGCCTTGTAAACCGGCGCCAGGGCGGTCCCCCAGTCAACGGTTGCCAGCCAGCCGGCATTGCAGTGGGTGAGAATATGGAATGGCCCGGATCGATCCCGCGCGTCCAGCAGCTCGCAGATCAGCGCCAGCCCGTGCTCACCGATGGCCTCGTTGATCGCCACATCCTCATCGCACAGTGCCGCCGCCGCGTTAAAGGCCGCTACGGCCCGCTGCGCCGGCGCCAGCGGCGCCACCGCGGCGGCGCTGCGATGCAGCGCCCAGGCCAGGTTGGAAGCGGTCGGCCGGGTCGCCAGCAGGGTCTCGCGGGCATGGGCCAGGCCGGTATCGGAAGGGTCTTCGCGCATGCCCAGGGCCAGCCCGTAGGCGGCCGTTGCGCCGATCAGGGGCGCGCCGCGAACACGCATGGCCGCGATCGCCTCCGCTGCCTGGTCCAGGGTGTGCAGGCGGCGTATCTCAAAGTGATGTGGCAAGCGGGTCTGGTCAATAATCTCGACCGCCTCGCCATCATCCGATAGCCAGATCGTTCGCCAGGGCGTGTCGTTAATTTTCATCCGCAGTGTCCCGGGTTCTCCGGTGACCATAATAGCCTCCAGACACGGTTTGGGCTTGCTGCTAACATGCGGCTCGCGCTTCTGCCCGGAATGATGCCCATGAGCTACGCCGCCCACCTGCAATGCACCGCCTGCGGCACGACCTACCCGGCTGACAGGATCATGAACCTGTGCCCGCGGGACAACCGCCCGGTGCAGATCATCCTCGATCTCGAACGCCTGCTGGCGGAGCAACCGGACCAGGCCTGGCACCAGCCCGGGCGCCGTGACCTGTGGCGCTTTGGCGGCCTGCTGGCCCTGGACATCAACAACCCGGAAGACGCCCGCCATATCCTCAGCCTCGGCGAGGGCTTCACACCGGAGCTTGACTACGCCGACCACGAGCTGGCGCAGGCCGCCGGTTTCACCTTGCGCGTGAAGGACGAGGGCAAGGCGCACCCGGGTTTCGGCGCCAACCCGACCCAGAGCTTCAAGGACCGCGGCATGGCCATGACCATTTCCATGGCGCGGCGCCTGGGAATCGAGCGCCTGGCCATTCCCACCCAGGGGAATGCGGGCGATTCGCTCTGCGAATACGCCGATGCGGCCGGCCTGTCCGCCGTTGTGGCCATGCCCGTCGACACGCCGCTGCCCATCAAGGGCAAGGTCGCCACCCTGGCCCAGACCACGGACCGTTTCCACCTGGTCCAGGTGGAGGGCACGATCAGGGAGGCCGGCGAGGCGCTGAAGCGCGACTGGATTCCGAACGGCTGGTTCAGCGTGGCGACCTTCCAGGAGCCCGGCTGGCGCATCGAGGGTAAGAAAACCCTGGGCCTGGAGCTGGCCGAACCCAAAACCCCCGGCGCGCCCTGGTCCCTGCCGGACGTGGTGATCTACCCCACCGGCGGCGGCACCGGCGTACTCGGCATGTGGAAAGCCTGGGACGAACTCGAATGCCTCGGACTCATCGGTCCGCAACGGCCCAGGGTGATCTGCGTCCAGTTCGAGGGCACCGCACCCCTGGTGCGCGCCATGCGCGAAGGCGCCAGCGACACGACTGCCGGCGCTGCCGAATACACCATCGCTTACGGCCTCAACGTCCCCGGCGGCGTCGGCCAGTTCAAGGTGCTGGAGATCATCCGCGCCTCCGGCGGCACCGCCATCCCGGTTACCGAGCAAGACCTGCAAAGCACCCTCTCACAGGTCTGGCAGGACAAACGCTGGTGGATCAGCCCGGAAGGCGCCGCCTGCCTGGCCGCCCTGCCCCAGCTGGTCGACGAGGGTTATATCAAGCAGGGCGACCAGGTCGTCTCGTTCAACACCGGCTCCCTGGAAAAATACCTCCCCAGCCTCCGCCACCTGCTCTGAACCCCTGCAGCGCCCCGGAGGGGTTGTGGGGGTGCCCGCTCCATCTTACCCAGGGTCAATCAGCCGGGTCGCCGGAGGGTTCGTGGCGACTGGGGAGAATTCGCCAGGGATGGCGAATTCAGCGCCGCCGAGCCAGGAAGGCGAGTCGGCGCGGCCCCACCAAGCCACGGACCCGCAGGGAAGCCGAAGGCCGACCCGGCGACCCGGGGTAAGATGGAGCGGGCACCCCCACAACCCCGCCATCAGCCCTGTGATAATCTCCGCCGGATGACCGAATCCCACTCCTCATTCGCCGATCTCGGCCGCCTGCTGCGCTACGCCCGAGACCATCACGCGCGGATTGCGCTGGCCACCCTCTGCTCCATCCTGAACAAGCTGTTCGACATCATGCCGGAGATCCTGATCGGCATGGCGATTGACGTGGTGGTGCGGCAAGAAGAGAGCTTCATGTCGAATTTCGGGCTGCAGGAACCGTTCCACCAGATCGTGGCGCTGGGGGTGCTGACGATCCTGGTCTGGGCCTTCGAGTCGCTGTTTGAGTTTCTGCTGCTGGTGCTGTGGCGAAATACGGCGCAGCTGCTCCAGCATGACCTGCGGCTGGATGCCTACGGGCATCTGCAGGACCTGGACATGGCGTGGTTTGAGGATGCCTCTACCGGCAACCTGGTGGCGATCCTGAATGATGACGTTAACCAGCTGGAGCGGTTTCTGAACAGCGGCGCCAATGACCTGGTGCAGGTAGCGGTGACCGTGGTCGCGGTGGGCGCGGTGTTTTTCTACCTGTCGCCGCCGATCGCGCTGATGGCGTTTACGCCGATACCCCTGATCCTGATCGGCGCTTTCTGGTTTCAGCGCCGGGCGCAGCCCCTGTATGCCGACGGTGCGCCTGCGGGTGGGGGATCTGGCCTCGCGCCTGTCCAACAATATTTCCGGCATTGCGACGATTAAAAGCTTCACGCGCGAAGGCCACGAGGTCGAGCGCCTGCGTAAAGACAGCCAGGCTTACGTGGACGCCAACCGCAAAGCCATCCAGATCAGCTCAGCCTTTATTCCGATTATCCGCATGGCGATCATGGCCGGTTTCGTGGCGACCCTGGTGTACGGCGGCAAGTCGGTACTGGACGGGGAACTGAACGCCGGCGCCTACACGGTGCTGGTGTTCCTGACCCAGCGCCTGCTGTGGCCGCTGACGCGCATGGCGGAAACCATTGACCTGTTCGAACGCGCCATGGCCTCCACGCGGCGCATCCTGAACCTGATCGAGACCCCGGTGCGGGTGCGCCCGGGCAAGGAAACGCTGCAGCTTGGGCAGGTCCGCGGGCGAAGTGACCTTTGACGATGTCAGCTTTGCCTACAGCACCGGCCCGGACGTGCTCAAGCACATCAGCCTGGAGGTACCGGCAGGGGCAACCGTGGCGCTGGTCGGCCAGACCGGTTCCGGCAAGAGCACGCTGGTGAAGTTACTGCTGCGCTTTTACCAGCCGGGACAGGGGCGGCTGCTGCTGGACGGCAAGGACCTGGCGGATATCGTGGTGCAGGACCTGCGCGCCGCGATTGGCTTTGTGAGCCAGGATGTCTACCTGTTCCATGGCACCGTGCGCGAGAACATTGCCTACGGCAAACCGGACGCCACCGACGAGGAGATCCGTCGCGCCGCGGGCATGGCCGAGGCGGAAGAGTTTATCGATGCGCTGCCGGAGGGCTATGACACGGTCATCGGCGAACGCGGGCAGAAATTGTCCGGCGGCCAGCGCCAGCGCCTGTCCATCGCCCGCACCGTGTTGAAAGATCCACCGATCGTTATTCTCGACGAGGCCACCTCGGCGGTGGACAACGAGACAGAAGCCGCGATTCAGCGCTCCATGAAGCGCATGGCGGAGGGCCGTACCACCTTCGTGATCGCCCACCGCCTGTCCACGATCGTGGATGCGGACATTATCTGCGTGCTCGACAAGGGCCGGATTATCGAGCAGGGCACCCACGACGCGCTGCTGGCCGAGGATGGCATCTACCGCAGCCTCTGGCGCGTGCAGACCGGCCTGGCCTGAGGCCGGTTGCCCCGAGAACCCCGGCGAAGCCGGGGCCCTGTTGTCCTGTTTTAGCCGTGATCGTGACCGCCGGGACCGTGCGCGTGCCCGTGCTTGGCCTCTTCCTCGCTCGCATCACGGACTTCGATGATTTCCACGTCGAAGTTCAGCGGCTGGCCGGACAGCGGGTGGTTGGCATCCACGTCCACGTTGAAACGTCCGACCTTCAGTACCGTAACCTGGGCCGGGCCCTGGCTGGTCTGCAGGTTAAGGATCATGCCCGGCTGCAGTTGCTTGCCCTGGATGCCCAGTTTCTTGAGGGCCAGGCGCTGAATATTGGCCTCACGGCGTTCGCCATAGGCTTCTTCCGGCGGCACGGTCACCTGGAACTGGTCGCCGGCCTCGCGCCCTTCCATGGCTTTTTCCAGGCCGGGGATGATGTTGTTGGCGCCATGCAGGTAGAGCATGGGCTCACCGCGCTCAACCGAGGAGTCAAGTGTTTCCCCGGCTTCACTGGTCAGCGTGTAGTGGAAGGAAACGACTTTCTGGTCTGCAATTTTCATGGAACGTTCCTGGTTACGGGCCGGCAGCAACCGGCTTGTATGCCGCCGCGGGGCGGAAAAGCCGCGCATTATAGCCTGTCGCCTGCGGTTATGGCGCGCCGCGCCGGTCGCCCGGGGCTGGCTGCAGTTTCTGCGAAGCTACGTTATCTTAGGCGACTGTCATGTCATTAACAGTGGAGTAAGCCATGCGCGCCCGACTCGTTCTGCCAGCCCTGTTATTTGCCCCGGCCATTGCCCTGGCGCAGATGGAGGATCACGGAGGTTGTTGACCCGGACCTGCCGCTGGATGCGCCGGTCTCGCCCGATCGCTGCCGAAAACACCACCATCGAAATACGCGAGTGGACCGTACCCTGGGAAAACACCCGTCCCCGTGACCCCGATGTGGCGCCGAACGGCACCATCTGGTTCGTCGGCCAGGCCGGTGATTATGTCGGTCATTTCGATCCGGCCAGCGAGGAATTTCGCCAGTTCGAACTGCCGCCGGGTACCGGCCCGCACAACGTGATTGTCGACCAGGACGCATCCCTGTGGGTGGCGGGCAACCGCCAGGGCTACATTGGCAAGATGGACCCGAACACGGGTCGTCTCATCCGCTACCCGATGCCGGACGAGGAAGTCCGCGATCCGCATACCCTGGTGTTTACCGGCGACGGGGAAATCTGGTTTTCCGCCCAGTGGGCCAACAAGATCGGGCGCCTGCAGCAGCGCGGCGGCGCGGTGGAGCTGATCGACGTTCCCGTTGAAAATGCCCGCCCCTACGGCGTGAAGATGGACTCCAAGGGGCACCCCTGGGTCGCCCTGCTGGGCACCAACGGACTGGCAACGGTTGATCCGGACACGATGGAACTGGAAATCATCCGCACCCCCCGCCCGGAAAGCCGCCTGCGGCGCATCGTGATCACCAGTGACGACCGCGTCTGGTACACCGACTACAGCGAAGGCTGGCTCGGCGTCTACGATCCGGCCACCGGTGAATTCGAAGAATGGCTCAACCCCAGCGAAAAGTCCGGCCCCTACGCCATCGCCGTCGATGCGCAGGACCGGATCTGGTTTGTAGAAACCTGGCCGGAGCAAAACAACTTCGTCGGCTTCGACCCGGAGACCGAAGAGTTCTTCAGCCAGACGCCCGTGCCCAGTGGCGCCGGCGCCGTCCGCCACATGGTCTTCGACCCGAAAACCAACTCGATCTGGTTTGGCACCGATACCAACAATCTGGGGCAGGCTTTACTGCCCTGATACCTCGGACGGTTGCAGGTGGGGTCACCTGGGGTCCGAGCGTGGGCGCTTCGGTTCGCTCAGCGGCGTCGACCAGGGCCACTGTAGCCTGGCGCTGTGAGCCGAGCAGAGCCGGAGCGACTGGGAGAGCGCAGCTCAGGCTCGCCTCGTTATGCTACCGGAGGCCTTGAAGCAAATGCGGCGAGCCGGTCCCACCAAGCGAAGGTGAAAGAGGGCAGCCGCAGGCCGAAAGCCAGGCCCGGAAGCAGAAGCGCCAGCCCCCACTTCGGCAACACGCCAAAAAAAGGGGCCAATCGGCCCCTTTTCTATTCAATGATGACTTGGCTCAGGTATAGACCTGGGCCGTCAGCATGGCGACGCGTTTGCGTTGCATTTGCAGGGCCCGCTCCAGGTCGCGGTAGCTGGCGTCGAAGCGGTCCTGCAGGCGTTGCTTGCCCGCCTGGACCTTCTCCATCTGCAGCGCCTGCCACTGCTTGACGGTGCCGAGGTACTGGGCGTATTCCAGCTCCAGCTTGTCCAGCAGCTCTCTCCAGCGCGGATCCGCCGGATCCTGCGCGAGCCGTTCCCGGGCACGTTTGAAATCCATGTGCAGGCGGGCGCGCAGGATTTTGAACTGCGGCGTTCGGCGTAAATCCCGGGCCATGCCCAGGCCGGCGGCCGTGGCGATAAACCACTTGTTCAGATCAATCGCAAACCAGCGCACACCGTTGCGGTAGTCGTTCTGAAAGAAGTGGTGGAAGTTATGGTAGCCCTCGCCATAGGTGAAGATGGACAGGAACCAGTTGTCCCGCGCGCTGTTCTCGTCCGTGTAGGGCTGGTTGCCCCACATATGCGCCAGCGAGTTGATGAAGAAGGTGAAGTGGTGATTCAGCACCAGGCGGCCCAGGCCGGCCAGCAGAAACACACCCAGAGGGTCGCCGACGAGGAAGCCCAGCCCGCAGGGGCAGCGCAATGTTCGTCAACAGGATCAGTTCCAGGTAGTGGCGGTGCTGCCACATGACAATCTTGTTCTTCTTCAGATCGGGAACGATGTCGTAGTCGACCTCGCCGCTCTTGTAGTCTTTCAGCATCCAGCCGATATGGGCGAACCAGAAACCGCGGCCAATGGAGTACGGATCCTTGTCGTCATCATCCACGTCGCGGTGATGCACGCGGTGGCGGGCGCTCCACACCAGGATGGAGTTCTGCAAGGACATGCCGCCGAAAATGGCCAGGAACCACTGCAGCGCCGGGCCGGCCTTGTAGGTGCGATGGGACCACAGGCGGTGGTAGCCGCTGCCAATACCGATTCCGGTGAGGATCATGAACAGGGCAAAAAAGCCCCAGGCCCAGCCGGAAAAACCGACCGCGAACCCGTACCAGGGCACGAGGATCACGGCAGCGAGGAAGGTCAGGCCAAGGGTCAGGGTAACCGGCCAGTTGCGCGTGCCTTCCGCGCGTTCAGAATTTGGGGGATAGATCTGTCATAGGGATGTGTTCTCTACAAAAATAATGCGACCGTAAACGTCGCAAGCTACAGCTTAATCGAAAATTGACGAAAGAACGTTAAATTTTAGCTACGCATGCCCTTTGCCGGTGTTGCAGCAGGTACAGGCAGGTGGCGGCCAGAACGACCGCAGACACGCCAATCAGCAGGTAGGCGGTCGCAAGGCTGACATCCGATACGCCCAGCATACCGTAGCGAAAGCCGTTGACCATGTACAGGATGGGGTTGAAGGCCGAGACTTTCTGCCAGAATTCGGGAAGCAACGAAATGGAGTAGAACACGCCGCCAAGATAGGTCAGCGGCGTCAGCACAAAGGTCGGGATGATCGCGATATCGTCAAATTTTTCCGCGAAGATGGCGTTCACCATGCCGGCCATGGCAAACACGATGGCCGTGAGAATGCAGCACGGACAGCGTGATCCAGGGGTGCTGAACCTTAAGTTCCGTGAAAAACAGAGATACCAGCATACACCACCCCGCCGACCAGCAGACCCCGCACCAGGGCGCCGGTCACGTAACCGGCCAGGATGACCCAGTTGGGCAGCGGTGAAATCAGCAGCTCTTCAATGTGGTGCCCGAACTTGGCGCCGAAAAAGGACGACACCATGTTGCCGTAGGAGTTGGTGATCACCGACATCATCACCAGTCCCGGCACGATGAACTGCATGTAGTCGAAGCCGCCCATTTCACCGATCCGGCTGCCGATCAGGTTGCCGAAAATAATGAAATACAGGCTCATGGTGATGGCCGGCGGGACCACGGTCTGGCCCCAGATCCGCAGGATACGGACCACTTCCTTGCGCACGATGGTCTTGTAGCCGATCCAGTTCACGGAGGCGCTCATGCCGCCACTCCCTTGTCCACCAGGCGAATGAACAGCTCTTCCAGGCGGTTCGCCTTGTTGCGCATGGAAATCACGTTGATGCCCTGCTCATCGAGTGCGGCGAACAGGGTGTTCAGGGATCTGGCCTTGGACACGGTGACCTCCAGCGTGTTTTCGTCGCGCAGCACAATTTCCATGTCATCGCAGACGGGCGCCGCACTCAGCGGCTCGCGCAAATCCAGCACGAAGGTCTCGATATCCAGCTGGGCAAGCAGGGTTTTCATGCTGGTGTTCTCGCGGATGCGCCCCTGGTCGATGATCGCGATGTTGCGACACAGCTCTTCCGCCTCTTCGAGGTAGTGGGTGGTCAGGATCACCGTGGTGCCCTGCTCGTTGATGCGGCGCACCAGTTCCCACATGGAGCGGCGAATTTCGATATCCACGCCGGCCGTCGGCTCATCCAGGATCAGCAGGCGGGGCTCGTTGACCATGGCCCGGGCGATCATCAGCCGCCGCTTCATGCCGCCGGACAGGGCCCGGGAAGGCTTGTCGTGTTTTTCCCAGAGCTGCAACTCTTTCAGGTAACGCTCGGCCCGCTCCAGCGCGATCTTGCGCGGAATGCCGTAGTAGCCTGCCTGGTTGACCACGATCTCCAGGGGCTTCTCAAACTGGTTGAAGTTGATCTCCTGGGGCACCAGTCCGAGGTAGGACATGGCCCGTGAGCGCTCCTTCATCACGCTGGCGCCAAACACTTTCGCGTCGCCGCCGGTGGCGTTCACCAGCGATGAAATAATTCCGATCATCGTGGATTTGCCGGCGCCGTTGGGGCCGAGAAGTGCGAAAAAGTCGCCCTCCTCCACCTGCAGGGATATACCCTTCAGGGCCTCAACGCCGTTGGCGTAGGTTTTGCGCAGATCCTTGACGTCCAGTGCCAGCATAGCTTGCCGTTTCGCGGGGAAGGCGGGCTATTATACGGCCCTGACCGGCAACAGCCAGCACATGACCAACCGCCTATGGACGGCCCGCATATCGACCCTTAACCTATGCGCCAGACGATGATGAACCAGCGACGACCCATTCTGGGGGGCAGTGTCGCCGCGATGCTCATGCTCCTTGGTACCCCGGCTTACGCGGTACCGGAGGACAACACGATAGAGCTCAGCAACTGCACCCTCTCCATGCCCGGCACGCCGGCAACGGCGGCTGCCCGCTGTGGCTACCTCGAAGTTCCGGAAAACCCGGATGACCCGGAAGGCCCGACGATCCGCCTGCACGTGGCCGTGGGCGACTCCAACTCGCAGACGCCCGCCGCGGACCCGGTATTTTTCCTGGCCGGCGGGCCCGGCCAGGCCGCCAGCGAGACCTGGGTGATGATTCGCAGCACCCTGCGCAAGGTGCGCAAGAACCGCGACATCATCATGGTCGACCAGCGCGGCACGGGACAGTCCAATCAGCTCCAGTGCCCCGGTCCGGAAACCATGGACCTGGAAGCGGCCATCGACCTTGACGAGATTCGCCGCGAATCGGAACGCTGCCTGGACGGACCTCGACGGCGACCCGCGCTTCTACACCACGACCATCGCCATGCAGGACATCGACCGTGTGCGCCGCGCCATGGGCTATGACCAGATCAACCTGGTCGGCGTGTCCTACGGCACCCGGGCCGCGCAGGTGTACCTGCGCCAGTTCCCGGAAACCGTGCGCAGCGTGGTGCTGGACAGCGTGGTGCCCATGCAACTGGCGCTGGGCCAGGAGCATGCGCCGATGCTGGATGCGGCGGTAGACCAGGTGCTGGATGACTGCGCGGCCGACAGCAACTGCGCGGCGCTGTTCCCGGACGAGCGGCAGGCGCTCGATGAGCTGTTCCTGGAACTGCGGGAAAATCCCCGCTACATCACCATTACCGACCCCCTCACCGGCCAGCCGCAATCCATGCTGCTGAACGCCGAAACGCTGGCCGTGGCCATTCGCTTCCTGAGTTACTCCTCGGAAACCCAGGCCCTGCTGCCGCTGCTGATCAACGAGGCGGTGGAGACCGGCCAGCTCGAACGACTGGCCAGCCAGGCGCTGCTGGTCATGAGCGGGCTCAGCGAGGCACTGTCGCGGGGCATGGAGCTCTCGGTGGTGTGCAGCGAGGACTATCCCTTCATGAACCTGGGCGCAGACCAGTCGGACACGCTGCTCGGCAACGTCATGCTCCAGGTTATCGAAGCCCAGTGCAGCGTCTGGCCGCAGGGCCCGGTGCCGGACGATTTTCATGAACCGGTGATCTCGGATGTGCCGGTGCTGCTGGTATCCGGCGAACGTGACCCGGTGACCCCGCCCCGGTATGCGGCACAGGCCGCTGAGAGCTTCAGCAACCACGTCAACCTGGTGGCCGGCGGCCAGGCCCACTCGGTCATGCAGCATCAATGTGTGCAGGACGTGATCGCGGACTTTATCGAGGCGGGCAACATCACGGGGCTGGACACGAGCTGCTTTGAAACGATCGAGGCATCACCTTTCTTCACCACCCTGCTGGGACCCGAGCCATGATCGAAGTACAGAACCTGAGCAAGTCCTTCGGCGAGGTCAAGGCGGTACGCGACATCTCTTTCCGCATGAACGACGGGGAGATCACCGGCCTGCTCGGCCCCAACGGCGCGGGCAAGACGACCACCCTGCGCATGCTCTATTCCCTGCTGCCACCGGACGAGGGCACGATCCGCATTGACGGGCTTGACCCGGTGGAAAACGCCATGGACATCAAGCGTACCCTCGGCGTGGTGCCGGACGGGCGCGGCCTGTACAAGCGCCTGACCGCACGCGAAAACATCGCCTACTACGGCGCAATGCACGGCATGGACAAGGCGCTCATCCGGCAGCGGACAGACGAACTGGCCAAAACCCTGAACATGGAAGATTTCATTGACCGGCGCACCGACGGGTTTTCCCAGGGCCAGCAGGTCAAGGTCGCCATTGCGCGCGCCATGGTGCACGGCCCGCAGACCGTGATGATGGACGAGCCGTCCAACGGTCTTGACGTGATGACCACCCGCGCCCTGCGTCAGTACATTCTCGATCTGAAGGCCCATGGACACTCGGTGGTGCTCTCCACGCATATCATGCAGGAGGTCGCCGCGCTCTGTGACCGCATCATCATCATCGCCAAGGGCCGTATCGCCGCCGACGGCACCCCGGACGAACTGTGCGAGCGCAGCGGCAAAGCCAACATCGAGGACGCCTTCGTGGCCCTGATCGGCTCTGACGAGGGCCTGCTGGCATGAGCGGCCTGGGCACGGTTTTCAAAAAAGAGGTCATCGAGAACCTGCGCGACCGGCGCGCGGCCTTCAACTCGCTGCTGCTCGGCCCGATCCTGTTTCCCTTCCTGATTATCGGGATGAGCTACCTGAGCATTTCCTCCCAGGAAGAAAAGGCGGAGGCGACCATCGAGCTGCCGGTGGTGGGTGCGGAATACGCCCCCAACCTGCTGCGCTACCTGGAACAGCAGGGGGTGGTGATCAAGCCGCCGCCTGACGACCCGGAACAGACGGTGCGGACCCAGGAAAATCCCGTCGTGCTGCGCATTCCGGAGACGTTTCCGGAGCAGTGGCGGGCCGGGGAGCCCGCCGTGGTTGAGGTGATTGCCGACCCGTCACGTCGCGAATCGAATATTCCCATGGGCCGGGTGCGCATGATGCTGGCCGGCTACGGGCAGCAAATCGGCGCCCTGCGGCTGCAGCTGCGCGGCGTGGCGCCGGCGCTGGCGTCACCGCTGGTGCCGAAAGACGTGGACCTGTCCACGCCCCAGAGCCGCGGGGCGCTGGCCATGATCTTCCTGCCCTACTTCCTGATGATCACGGCGTTTGCCGGCGGCATGCACCTGGCGATCGACAGCACTGCCGGCGAAAAGGAGCGGCGCTCCCTGGAGCCCCTGTTGCTGAATCCGGTGCCGCGCTGGCAAATCATGAGCGGCAAGATGCTCGCCACGGCGGCCTTCGCCATGGCCTCGCTGATGCTGACCCTGCTGTCCTTCCGCCTGGCGCTGCCCTACATGCCGACCGGCGCGCTGGGTTTCGAGCTGGAACTGGGCCTCGGAATGATCGGTAAGTTACTGCTGGTGGTGGGGCCGGTGGCCGTGCTGGCGGCCGCCCTGCTCACCCTGCTGGCGACCTTTGCCAAGGGCTTTCGCGAGGCGCAGTCCTACATGGGCCTGGTGATTTTCATTCCCATGATTCCGAGCCTGATCTTCATGACCAACCCGATGAAGCCGGAAGCCTGGATGATGACCATCCCCATGTTTTCCCAGAACCTGCTGATCGCCGAATTCCTGCGTGGGGAGGTTGTGCCCAATGCCTGGTTGCTGATTTCTTCCGGCGGCACCCTGGTCCTGGGGCTGATCCTGGCCGCGATTGCCGCAACGCTGTTCAACCGGCCCAAGGTGATTTTCGGCGGGTCCTGACAGGCCGCCCGGCGTATACGCTCCTGGTCATTCTTCCTCGGCGCGCGCCTCGTTGACGATGCGCGCCACGTCCGCCAGCAGTTGTTTCGCATCGAACACGATGCCGTCCTTGATGGTGTAAAGCACACCACCGACCCGGACCGGCTCGTTGTCCTCGTTGAGGCGGAAGTGGCCGGTGCCGTAGAGCACCTTGAAGTTGCGCAGGGGGTTTTCTGCCACGACCACCAGGTCGGCCAGCTTGCCAACGCGGATCGAGCCAATGCTGTCCTGCATTCCCAGCGCCTCGGCCCCCAGCCAGGTGGCCGAGCGGACCACTTCCAGGGGATGGAAGCCGGCCTCCTGCAACAGTTCCATCTCGCGTATGTATCCGAAGCCGTAGACCTTCCAGATATAGCCGGAATCAGAGCCCACGGTGACCCGGCCGCCCTGGTCCTTGTAGTCGTCGATGAAGGCCATCCAGCGCGCGAAGTTCTGTTTCCAGGCAATCTCGTCCGCCGTGGTCCAGTCAAACCAGTAGGAGCCATGCGCCTCGAAGGAGGGCTGGAAAAACGCCCACAGGTTCGGATGGGTGTAGAGCTCGTGCCAGTCGGCGTTCATTTCGCGCATCAGGTCGCGGCTGGCCTCGTAAATGGTCATGGTCGGGTCGAGGGTGAAGTCCAGTTCGATCAGCTCATCACGAACCGCGACCCAGAGGTCTGAACCGGGCTCTGCCGCCTGCAGCCACAGGCGCCCCGCCGCACCGAAGCGGTCCTGCTCATTGGCGTAGTTATAGTCCAGCGGGTAGTCCTGGATGACCTGGTCTTCGAACATGGCTTCCGGCAGGCCGTACCAGTGCTCCATGGTGGTCATGCCGTTGCGGGCCGAGTCCAGCACGTTCCAGTTGACCACGTCGAGCTGTGCGTGGTGCATCGCCGAGCCCAGGCCCTGTTTGCCGGCCTCGTCGAGCGCGGCAATCATGATCTCCGGCGGTGCGCCAAAGAACTTGATGCCCTGGGCGCCCTGGCGTGCGATGTCGCGCACCCACTCCCGCGCGGCTTCCGGGTCCGTGAACGGGCCATCCACGCCCTGGCCGAAAAACACGTAGGGCACGATGCGCGGAGCGGTAATCTCGTTGCGCTCGCTGCGCTGCTGCTGCTCAAGAACCCAATCCAGGCCGTTGCCGCTGCCCGGTTCGCGCACGGTGGTAATGCCGTGCGCCAGCCACAGTTTGGCCACGTATTCGGCCGGAACACCCTGCTCATCGCCGCCAAAATGACCGTGCATATCCACGAAGCCGGGCAGCACCCAGGCGCCATCCAGCTCAAGCACGCGGTCACCTTCACGGACGGGAATCCGGCGCGATTCGTCGATCGGCTGCAGAATGCCCAGCCCCTTGATTTCCGCGATGCGGTTGCCCTCGATAAGGATATCCACCGGACCGACCGGGGGAGCGCCCTCACCGTTAACCATCATGACTTCACGCAGAATCAGCCGTTCGAAGGGTCCCTCGCCGCGATAGCGGTCCGGAGACAGAGCGGGCGCCGCCAGGGCCTCAATGGTGAAAAGGGCGGCAAACAGAAACAGCATGATTCGCATGGCGTGGCTCTTCGGGCAGGGTGTAAAAGGGGCGCAGTATAGCGTTTTCAGCGGCTTCGAGGCATCGATGCTTGCACCATGCGACGCCGGTGCGCACAATCGCTCCATGGATGTATTTCGCGTTTTCCAGGTCGAAGCGGCCCACTTTCTGCCCAATGTGCCCGAGGGTCACAAATGCCGCCGGATGCACGGCCATTCTTTTCGAATCGAAGTGCACGTCACCGGCGAACTGGGCGAGGAGTCCGGCTGGGTCATGGATTTTGCGGACCTGAAAAAGGCCTTTCAGCCGCTCTTTGAGCAACTGGACCATCACCTGCTCAACGATATCGACGGCCTGGAAAACCCCACCTCGGAGAACCTGGCGCGCTGGATCTGGGGGCGCCTCCAGCCGGAGCTTGCGGGGCTGTCCCGGGTGGTGGTGCAGGAGACCTGCAACGCGGGTTGCAGCTATTCCGGGCCGCGACCCGGGTCCTGAACCGCCGGGTTTCGCGCGGTTAGGCGTCCGCCAAGCCGTGTGGTAAAAAGACCACAAACCACCTCCCGCAACGCCAGGCCGGGCTCGCCCAGCGCAAGACAGCGTGGCCATGCGTGCAGCAAACCCTGATCACTCCGAGCCTGCATGCCTGCCTGGCGTCAGTCAGGCGCAAGGCCTTGTGAGCGATGCCTTGTTGCGCGCTTGCAACAGGGCGCCCGGCGTGGCCGGCATGCAGCCATAAATTCTTGTAATCGCTGGCCTTTCTGCTAGCATTGACAGTCCGTTTATCGCCACGAAAAGGCAGCGAACTGCCAGGCTATGGAAAGAATGATCCGCATCGCCCTGATCGGAATGCTCGCGCTGTCTGTGAACAGCGCGTTTGGCGCGCCCGTGGGTTACAGCGTGAACTCGGACGAAGCCAACGGTGATCGCTTGTACCGGATTGACCTGGCCAACGGATCCGCCCAGGAGCGCGGCCTGGTCCAGTCCGCCACCACGGTCTTCAGCGATGTTGAAGGACTGGCGTTTGACCCGGACGGCGTTCTCTGGGGCCTTGATGACCAGAGCCTCAGCCTGTTCCCCATCAGCACCGGCAACGGCACGGTGGACCGGGACCTGGTGTCACCGATTCGCGGACTCGAGTCCCTGTCAGGCAACGATTTTGGCATGAGCTTTGACTGCAACGGCGACCTCTACGTCAGTTCCATCGCAGACAAGGCCTTGTACCGCCTGAGCACAGCCGGCCAGGCGACACGCATCGGCACGCTGAACGAAAACATCAGCGCGCTGGCGGCCTATGGCAACCCGACACGCCTGTACGGACTCGGCAACGGCCTGCTGAGCGAAAACGGCGGCCAGGACAGCCGCAGCCTGTTTGAAATCAACACGGCAACTGCCGCCACCTTCCTGGTCGGCATCATCGGCAGCGAGGCTGCTGACTACTACGAGGCCGGCCTCTCCTTCGACGACGAGGGCCGTCTGTGGGCCATTACGGACCGCAACGGGCAGGGACAAACCCGCTCCAGCGAGATCCTCGAACTGGACCTGGACACTGGCCGGGCAACCTTGCGGGCCAGGACGGAGCAAACCGGCTTCGAGTCACTGGCGGTCGCCGCCCCGGCGGGTTGTAACAGCGAGCCGCCGCAATTGCCCAACCGGAACGGTCTTCCGGCCATTCCCGTGATGGACGCCTATGGCAAACTCGCGACAATCCTGGTGTTGCTGATTGCCGGGTTTTTCGGGCTGCGCGCCCGCCCCTGACCCGGTAGGCCGGCCACCCGAACCTGAACTTCTGCCCCTGGCCCCGGCCGGCGGAGATCACGGCGCCACCAATCATTCACGTATCAAGCCCGCCAATGGGCTAAAATCACGATACCTGTCTACGGAGTTGAATCATGGTTGGAGGTATTAGCGGCTGGCAGCTCGCGATCCTGCTGCTTATCGTCGTGCTGGTTTTTGGCACCAAGCGTCTGCGCAATATCGGCAGCGACCTGGGCGGTGCGGTAAAGGGCTTCAAGAAAGGCATGGAAGACGACGGCTCGTCCGACAAGGACGAGAACCAGGAGCAACTGGTCGCCGACCCGAAACCCGGCGAGGCTGCCCAGCACGGCGCGGAGCCGGAAACCCGCGAACCGGGCTCCAAGATCTGACCACGGAACCAGGCCTGTGTTCGATGTCGGCTTCGCCGAGCTGTTCCTGCTCTCCATCATTGGTCTGCTGGTGCTCGGTCCTGAGCGCCTGCCCCGTGTTGCGCGCACCCTCGGCGGCTTTGTCCGCAAGGCGCGGCTGAGCTACGCCAATCTCAAACGCACCGTGGAAGCGGAGCTGGCGGCGGCGGATGCCGCCAACCCGGTGAAACAGGCCAGCGAAGAACTCAAGGCGGTAAAGCAACAGGTAGCAGACCTGGGAAAACAGCTGGATGAGCGGGTTGACGTGCCCCGGATCGCGCCGCGCGACGAATCACACCCGCTGAACCCCGATCAGGACGGGCAGGAACCACAGGCAAACGAGGAAGACGGCACGGAGGCCGACCAGGCGAGCACGGCAACGGCGGCCGGACCCAAGCAAGACCCTTCATGAGCGACCACCCGGACACCGACCAGGAACAGACCTTTCTGCAACACCTGGTAGAGCTGCGCAGCCGCCTGCTGAAAGCCTGCCTTGCCGTGGTGGCGGTCCTGGTCTGCCTGCTGCCGTTCTCCCGCCAGTTATACCAGTACCTGGCCGGACCGCTGCTCGCGCAGATGCCGGAAGGCAGCAGCATGATCGCCATCGACGTGGCGTCCCCCTTTCTCGCCCCCTTCAAGCTAACCCTGTTGCTGGCGCTGGTTATCGCCATACCCATCGTGATGTATCAGCTGTGGGCCTTCGTGGCCCCGGCGCTGTTCAAACATGAGAAGCGGCTCGCCAAACCCCTGCTGGTCTCCTCGGTATTTCTTTTTTACCTGGGCTGCGCCTTCGCGTTTTTCGTAGTGTTCCCGCTGGTGTTCGGCTTCATGACGCGGATTGCGCCGGAAGGCGTTTCCGTTATGACCGACATCAATCGCTACCTGGATTTCGTGATTGCCCTGTTCCTGGCCTTTGGCATCGCCTTCGAGGTGCCGATCGCCACGATCATTCTGGTCGCGACCGGGCTGACCACGACCGAGCAGCTCGGCAAGGCGCGACCTTACGTGGTGGTGGGTGCTTTCGCGGTAGGCATGCTGCTGACCCCGCCGGATATCATTTCCCAGACCCTGCTGGCCATCCCCATGTGGATTCTTTACGAAATCGGCATTGTCATGTGCCGCATTCTGCTGCCGCACAAGGTGAAAGAGCAGGCCGACAAAGACCAGGCCGATCAGGCCACCAGCTGATCATCCCCGGCGTCCGGCATGGACGGGTGGTCCGTGTCCCGCGGCCCTGACCCCGTGAATACGGCGCGGTAAGCCATGTACTGCGCGGCGAAACCCAACACCTGGTAGAACACGATCAGCAGCAGCATGATCACCGTGAGCAGCATGGACGGGCTGCCGGCGCTGAGCTGGGCGGTCAGGGTAAAGGTGGCCACCAGGCCCACCGGCAGGCCGAGAAAGAACAGGCCGATACCCAGCGCCGTCAGTGCACGAAACTCGCGGAAGGTGGCCTTGATGCCGGCGCCCAGCGCCGAAACCAGGGAATGGCCCTCGAACCAGATCAGCGGGATGGCGAAAAAACTCAGCACCAGGCCCAGGCCAAGCCCGCCGACCATGGACAGCAACACCCGCTGCAGCAGCGCCGGATCCAGCTCCGCCACTGCCGCCTGGTCGCCGGACTGGATGCGCGCCAACAGCTCCGGATCCAGGCTGGCGACACTCCCGACCATGACAAACGACACCACGACAAAGATCAGCACCAGGGTCAGCGCGCCCAGGAGAAACAGCGACAGGAGACGGCCCGATCCCTGAAAAGCCGCAAACAGCACCAACGCCGACGGCTTCTCACCGATGGCGGCCAGGTGCATGCCCTGCAGCATGCCCGCACTCAGGGCCGGTACAGCCAGCAGGAACAGGATGCCCAGCACGCCGGCCTGCGAAGCGCCACCCAGCATCTGCAACAACAGTCCCAGCAGCAACAGACGCGCCGCATTGTTGCGAACCAGCGTCACCGCCCCGTTAAGCCAGCCGAATCCCGCAGAGAACGGATGAGGCTCCGTCTCCCTGCCCGACTCCCGGCCGGGCTCCTTACCTGGAAACTGGTTCATTGACAGCTCAACCCCGGCATCGTGTTCCGTGCGTGAATCATTGAAAATAACCCCGTCAAACGGCATCTCATCAGGATGGCGCCATTGTAGACCAAGCCGGCGCTTCCACCGGTCAAGAGGAAACCCATGAATCGCAGCCTGCCCAGTAACGGCGTCACGAATCCGCCGAGTTCGCTCGTCATCATCGGCGTGTGCGCCATCCTGTTCTTTTTCGGCAGCAACCTGCCCGCCTCCGTGGCCCTGTGGCCCCTGGCCTCCGGACGTTTTGAGCCCTGGCAGCTGATCACCTACGGCTTTTTCCACGGCAGCTTCGGGCACGTGTTCTTCAACATGTTCGCGGTGTGGATGTTCGGGCTGGTCATTGAACAGACCTGGGGGACACGACGCTTTCTGCTCTATTACTTCACCTGCATTCTTTCAGCGGCGGCCACGCAGCTGATCGTGCTGCAGATGACCGGCGAGATGAACGCCACCATCGGCGCTTCCGGCGCGGTCTTCGGCCTGCTGCTCGCCTACGGTGTGATGTACCCGAACAACAAGGTCATGCTCATCTTCCTGCCCTTTCCCATTGCCGCCAAGTGGTTCGTCCTCATCTACGGCGCGGCCGAACTGTTCTTCGGCCTGACCGGCTACAACCCCTCCGTGGCCCACTTCGCCCACCTGGGCGGACTCTTCGGTGGCGCCATCCTTCTTTGGCAATGGGGTTGGCGACCGGGGATGACCTGGAAGCGCTGATCCTTATGGCCGGTTGGCCGGGTTGCCCCTTGCGGGGCGCCCGGTGTGTTGGCCTGCGGCTGCGCGGGGTGTGGGGGCGGGGCGCAATTAGGGGTTCTGCCGAGGGGACCGGGGCGACTGGGGGGAATCCGCCAGGGATGGCGGATTCAGTCCCGTCGAGCCAGGAGGGCGAGCCGGGACGACCCCACCAAGCCCCTGGCCCCGAGGGGAGCCGCAGGCCAGAACCCCGCACCCCGTCCCCGCACCCCGCGCAGCCCCCCCGATGACACGACAGAAGACCACCTTCCATCAGCCGCATCTCCGATTAGAATGGTAGCCGGCTTGAATTAACGAAGAACAAGGAGCGCATCCATGGAGCACATCGTTCATCCGGTTATTGAGGCGGCACGGGAGCGCGCCCTGGTTACGGCGGAGGATTACCGGGAGATCTACCGCGCTTCCCTGGAGGACAACGAGGGGTTCTGGGCGGGGGTGGCTCAGCGCGTGGACTGGATGACGCCGTTCAGCAAGATCAAGGACGTCTCCTGGAGCCGGGACGACCTGCACATCCGCTGGTTTGAGGACGGGGTGCTGAATGTCTGCTACAACTGCGTGGACCGGCACCTGGAAACACGCGGCGACCAGACGGCCATTATCTGGGAGGGTGATGACCCGGCGCGGGATGCGCATATCAGCTACCGGGAGTTGCACGGTCGCGTCAGCCGCATGGGCAACGTGCTGAAGGAGCTGGGTGTCGGCAAGGGCGACCGGGTCACCTTGTACATGCCGATGATTCCCGAGGCGGCGGTGGCCATGCTGGCCTGCGCCCGGATCGGCGCGGTGCATTCCGTGGTGTTTGGCGGGTTTTCACCGGACGCGCTGGCCGGGCGGATTCTTGACTGCGAATCCAGCGTGGTCATCACCGCTGATGAGGGCCTGCGTGGCGGCCGCAAGGTGCCGCTGAAAAACAACGTGGACGCCGCCATTGAACGTGACGGCGTAAGCGAGGTGGTGCGCAAGGTGCTGGTGGTGCGCAACACCGGCGGCGAAGTGAACATGACTGACGGCCGCGACGTCTGGCTGCACGAGGCGGAAGCGTCGGTTGCCGCGGACTGTCCCTGCGAGCCGATGAATGCGGAAGATCCGCTGTTTATCCTCTACACCTCCGGATCTACCGGCAAGCCCAAGGGCGTGCTGCACACCACCGGCGGCTACCTGGTGTATGCCGCCTACACGCACGAAATCGTTTTTGATTACCAGCAGGGCGATGTTTACTGGTGTACCGCGGACGTGGGCTGGGTGACCGGTCACAGCTACATCGTTTACGGCCCGCTGGCCAATGGCGCCATCACGCTGATGTTCGAAGGCGTGCCCAACTATCCGGACTTCAGCCGCTTCTGGCAGGTGGTGGACAAGCACCAGGTCAATATGTTCTATACCGCACCCACCGCGATCCGGGCCCTGATGCGCGAAGGCGACGGGCCGGTTAAGAAAACCTCGCGCCAGTCCCTGCGCCTGCTCGGAACCGTCGGCGAGCCGATCAACCCGGAGGCCTGGGAGTGGTATTTCAAGGTGGTCGGCGAGGAGCGCTGCCCGGTGGTGGACACCTGGTGGCAGACGGAAACCGGCGGCATCCTGATCTCCAACCTGCCCGGCGCCACGGCCATGAAACCCGGCTCCGCGACCCGTCCCCTGCCCGGCATCCAGCCGGCGCTGCTGGACCAGGAGGGCAAGGTGCTGGAAGGCGCCGCGGAAGGCTTCCTGGTGATCACCGACAGCTGGCCGGGACAGATGCGCAGCGTTTACGGGGACCACGAACGCTTCGTGCAGACCTACTTCAGCCAGTACGATGGCTACTACTTCACCGGCGACGGCTGTCGCCGGGACGAGGACGGCTACTACTGGATCACCGGGCGCGTCGATGACGTGCTGAACGTCTCCGGGCACCGCATGGGCACCGCCGAGGTCGAGAGCGCGCTCGTGGCGCACAGCGCGGTGGCCGAAGCCGCGGTCGTGGGCTACCCCCACGACATCAAGGGCCAGGGTATTTACGTGTACGTGACGCTGAACGTGGACGTTGAGCCCAGCGAGGACCTGCGCACTGAGCTGCGCAACTGGGTGCGCAAGGAGATCGGCCCGATCGCCTCACCGGACCTGATCCAGTGGGCCCCGGGCCTGCCCAAAACACGTTCGGGCAAGATCATGCGCCGCATCCTGCGCAAGATCGCGGAAAACGATTACGGCAACCTCGGCGACACCTCCACGCTGGCCGAGCCGGCGGTGGTCGAGGAACTGGTCGAGAACCGCCTGAACCGCTAAAGCAGCCAGGGGATCAGATGCCGCCGTGCTCCAGGGGGCGTTCCCGGTGCATGAGCAACCACTCGGCGTGCTCTTCCAGGGCGGCGTCGCCCACGGCTCTGAGCACGCGGCGTTGCAGGCCGATGTCATTCGTCCCGTCCAGCAGACGGCGCGCGTTGCCAAACACCTGGGCCATGAAGCGGTATTGCTTGATGAGTTCCTTGTCCGCCTTCTTATGCGAGTAAGCGTCGCGGACCGCGGCGACCAGCGGCAGAACACCCATGAGAATCAGCAGCAGCAGAACCTGCTGATCATCCAGGCGCGTGGCAAGAATGGCCAGGCAGGCGGCCATGGCGATGCCGCCCCACAGGGCCACCTGGCTGAGCAACTGGGTACGGCGATACCCTGCCGCGCGCTCGCGGGCCTTGCGGGCGTAGTAGCCCAGTTGCCCCTCGCCGGTTTCCCTGCGACCCACCCATTCCTGCATCACCCACGGCACCCAGGCCGGGTCCGGTTGCGTGTTCCGGTTGCGCCGCAGGCTCGCCGAGCGCATGACGTGACGGATCCAGGCCAGGTCCACGTCCTGCTTCTGAAGAAAATTGTCGTAGGCAAATACCGCCGAGCGGCTCCTGATCACGCCGGCCAGGTTCCAGTAGACCTGCACGCGCAGGCCCTCGGCCAGGGTGCGGTAGTCAAGGTATTTGCGGTGCCACTCGCGACGCTCGCCGACCAGGTGGAACGCCACGCCGAATAAAAACAGACCCATGAACAGCAGCGCCAGCCCCCAGCGCTCGATCATCTCGGAATACACGATAAAGACGGCGCCCATCAGGACCGCCAGCAGGTGGCTCAGGAACAGGCCGAAAGCAAACTTCTTCTGGTAATGAACCGCCATCCAGTCGGCGGTGGCATACAGCCGGTTGGCATAATCCACGCCCGAAGGGCGCGGCAGGGACACCTCCTCGCCGATCAGATCCCGCGCTTCGCGCTCCAGGGCGTCCGCATTGCGCTGCACATCGCGGCTGAAGGCGCCGAGCCGGTCCAGCATCAGGTCGTAGTCGTAGGGCATGTGCTGCCCGGACTGCCTGCCGAAATAACCGGTGACCCAGTAGGACTCCAGCGGTGCAAACTCGGGCGCCGGTGCGCCATCGGGCCGGTCACGGGAGCAGACCAGGTGGTAGGCCAGGTCATTTTCGTTGTTGGCCAGGAGGTTGGGGGTCGAGTCATCGACATCAAAGCCGGACATCACCGCGGTCAGGTGGTAGGTGATTACGCTGGCGGTGCCTCCGACCCGCGCGCTGTCCTTGCCATCCCACAAAGCCAGCAGCACCTGGCAGTGGTTGGACAGGAACACGCCCAGCTGCGCATAGTGAAGGGCCCGGTTCCCCGCCCCGGCGGCAGGATCGCAGCCTTCCAGATCCGGCAGCGTAATGACCTCGCAGCGGGCCAGCAGGCCATCAAGCACCGCGCCACCGTCGGCGAAGTCCCGCCGGTACTCGTCCAGCGCGAATGGCAGCACGGCCACCACGGGCAGGTCCATCTCCAGCGCCACCTCTGCGACCAGCTGGTCGGCGCCGTCGGCCATGCCGGACAGGATTTCCAGCTGCAGATCGGGGTATTCATCGACCAGGTGCTGAAGAAACCAGCGGACTTTTTCGCGCAGCAGGGGCAGTTCCGCAGCGAGCAGGTCCCGGTGACCGGTGACCGCGACGGTGAGTCGCTGCCGGCTCGCGGCAGCGTCGCTCACGGGTCGCAGATTCCTTCGTTAGTGCAGAATTCGAGGTAGGCGGGGTTTCTATATCCCGCATCGGCCAGGTAGTCGACCTGCCGTCTCGCAAGCTCTTGATCGCCACTCATTGCGCCGTGTCGCGCCAGCCCGTCCGCGTCAACACAATCAAGGAACTGAGCCCGCTCCTCAGGCAAGTCCGCAAGTAACGTTTTATCTGCCGTGGACGGATCAATACCCGTCAGAAAATAGCGCTCATAGCGATAGAGAATTCGTGTAATCGCCATGGTTCTCGGCTCACCGGCGACCCCGTCCCGGCCCAGCAAGCAGCGTCTCGTTTCGGTCCAGCCATGCAAGGGCCCTCTGAGTTTCATTTCCCAGGCGCGCTACAATGACCTCGTTGAGAACCAGCAATCGATATTCGTCCAGGTCCCGGGGACTGGGCTGCGGCCCATTCACAATCGGCGCGAGGGTAGCACGTGCCTTGGCTAACTCTTCGCGGGCACCGGCAAGGTCGCCCTGAAAAGCCAGGGCATTTGCCAGGCGGCGCTGGATGGAAGCCAGGTCATTTCGCAGCCAACTCGTTGCTTGGATCCCGGCTGGTCAGTCGCTCCAGCACGGTAATCGCCGCCCGAAAATGCTCGAATCGCTGCATCCGTCTCACCAAGATCCTCATATACATTCGCCAATCCGGAATTTCGCAGGGCAACATCCAGGTCCGTTTCAAATCCGCCACCCGATTGCGCGGACAATTGTTCCGCGACTGACAGGCTGGCGATGCGGCTGTTCAGCGCATCCTGAAGATTACAAACCGAAACCTGCGCATCTGCGGCGTAGGCAAGCTCATTGGCGTAGTGCTCCATGACCTCAGGGTTCCCCGCGTTGGCTTCCAGTGCCAGTCCGGCAAGTTCAATATTGTTCTCAATGTCCTCCAGCACCTTTTCATCGACCTGCTCGCGCAGCTGGAGCCCGACGTTGACCAGGTTGCTGGTGGCATAGGACAGCTCCAAGCAGCCAGCGGGGGTCATCCGGCCTGGGCTCGTGGCGCTCCCGGGCAATCTCCAGGTAGCGATTCCAGTGTTCGCGCAGCTTCTCGTAATTTCCGAAATCCAGGTAAACATAACCCGAGTAGAATTCCGCCTGGGCGAGCTCAAACAACACTTCATCGTTGCCCGGCTCTTCCTGATTCAGGGTGACGAAAATATCGCGTGATCGCTCAAAGGCATCCAGCGCCGCCTCGGATTTACCCTGCATCCAATTCACATTGCCGACCTGGCGCAGCGCTTTGCCTACCTTGATACGTGACGCAACGCTCAGGCGGTCCGGGTCCAGCTGTTCGAGGTAGCCCATGGCGGTGGTGCTGATACGCCCCAGGGATTCCAGGTCGATGTCGCCTTTCAGGTCTTCGCCCAGGTCCACGATAAAAGCCGCCATCTGCTCCGCCTGGGCACGTTCCTGGCGCTCAGCCAGCTTGGCGTTCAGCGTCAGACCCGCCAGCGCCAGCGCGGCAATTCCGGCGGCCGCCAGCACCAGCCTTTGCCGGCGTCGCCTGGCCAGGTCACGGCGGCGCAGGTCATCCAGCGGAACGCCCAGCAGGCCGGCCGCCACCTTCAGCAGGGCCAGGCGTTTGCCGTCGGCAAAATCGCGGGCATCGGCCGCGAGCGGTTCCCGGTTGGATTCTTCAACGCCCTCAAACAGCGCCGGGGGAAAACATCCCCCTTCGCCGGGCGAGGCCTCGGGGGAACCGCCCACGATAACGCAAAAAATCCTGTCACAGCCCCGCAGCGACCTGAAGGTCCTGATCTCCTCATTGACCCAGCGTGATGCCGCAGCATCCGGCGAACAAAGCACCACCAGCGCCCCGGATTGCTCCAGCGCCTGCTGCAGGGTTTCGCTGAGACTGGCTGCGGAGGACAGGTCCTCGCGGTCCTTGAAGACAGGCGCCAGGGACTCCGGAACCGCTGTCCCGCTGCCGGCGGCGCGCAGGTGTTTGGGAACGCGGTAGCCCTCCAGCGCACGATGCAGCCAGTCCGCCGATTGCTGATCGGCGTGGCTGTAGCTCAGATAGGCCTTGTATCTGAAATCAGGCACATGACCATGTTCCGCTTGAGAATCTGGAAAGTTCAGGTTCAGAGAGTTCTGCGACCGCGGTTCTTCATCGGCGGATCCACGTTCCACACGCACTTGGCATCATCCGCTGCTGTGTCAGGCGACGAGCCGCTGGGGCAGACCTGCAGCTGGTAGTACCACCACTGTTCGTAGAGGTTCTGTGTCGCCAGGAAAAAGCTGTCCAGGTCAGTACCCAGGTCAGCCAGGTTAATGATGCCCTGGTTGTCCGGCAGCAGGAATTCGGAATCACGGTTCTTCGCAGCGACAAACTCCAGCCGGTTCCACGGCGTGAGATTGCAGTTTTGCGTTGCCTCGTTCTCGCCCAGGCAGATCCTTATCTTCTGCAACTGCCAGCCGGGCGAGTTGCCCAGCTGGAAGCGGGCGAAGACCACCTTGTTGCGGCCCACTTCGAAACACCCATTTACGTTCTCGCCAGCCTGCCGGCAGGCTTCCGAGGCTTTCGTCGTAATACGAAACTCCCCGGTCTTTGCGTCAACAGCCATCTGGATCGTGGGCGCTGCAGCCCCGACGATTTCCTCCGGCTGTGGCAATACAGTGGAGCAGGCACTTAAAAGCAGTGCCGATGCCCCGAGAACAATATGTTTACCGTTCATCACGCTTCTCCTCCCCGCTTTACCCAACAATATCAGACAGCTGCCCGCGATGCTTCAAACCCATGGAAATCGCTCGCACCGGCGCCGGTCAGCCTCAGCCCCTGCCGCGGTTAATGATTCTCGGATCCATCTCGATGGTCCGGCCACTACAGGTCGCCGTGACCTTGTACCAGACATCGTAGGGCTGGCTGTTCTGGTTGATAAACTTCAGCTGGTTGCCATTCGAGCCGTTCTCCGGCGTCACCAGGCCGGTGGCCGGATCCACATCAAAATCCTGCGCCGCCAGCTGCAAGCCGCCCCAGGACGTTGGCTTGACCGGGCTGTTCTCACCGCCCAGGTAGACCTGTGACAAGGCCCATTTACCGCCGCTGCTGCATTGTGCGTTGCCGCGCATCACGACCTGGATCCTTATCTTTTTGCCTTTGGCCGCCTCAACACAGCCCATTTTTCCCCCGCTGGCGCACTGTGACGGGGACTCGATATCCAGTCCCGTTTCACCGGCATCGACGCTGACAAGCACGGTGACCGGCGCATATTGTGCGACGGCGCTTGAAGCGTACAGCGCGAAAAACAGGCCCAACAGCAGTATGGCGCTCTTATTGACCAGCAACAGTCGAAACATGTTTTCTCCCCCGACACCCCGCCGGCACCGGATCATCCGGTACGGTAAAGTGCCTCTTCAATTGCGCCCTACTATAGCGCTTTGAAATTAACCTGCACGCACAAGTACATGACGTACGGCCAGAAGTTGGCTGCGGCGGGCCGGCCGCGCACTGCCAAGAGAGTGATGATTCGAAATGTGGATAATGGTAACGCCACCGCGACCGGTGGTCTGTTGATCAAAGGCCTGATGCAATGACCCGCTGTAGCGTGTTCAAAAGCAGTCGCAAGGAATACACCTACCTCTATCTGCGGGAGGACCTTACCCTTGATGATCTCCCGGCTACCCTGCGGGAACTGATGGGCACCGCAGTGCACACCATGGACATCGACCTGGCCGGGCGACGTTCTCTGGCCAAGGAAGACATAGAAACCGTGCGTGCCAACCTGGCGGACCCCGGCTACCACCTGCAGCTGCCGCCGGAGGACGATCCCAGCGGCTGGCTGGACCTGCCGAAAAAAGCCTGAGCCTGGCGGCGCCCTCAGACCACCCGGTTCAGCGGCACGCCGCGCTCGAAGGAGCGGATCACCGCGGTCACCTGGTCAACGGCTTCCTGGCGTGCACGGACGCTGCCCCAGGCATTGTGGGGGGTCAGCAACAGGTTGGGGATGTCATCCGCCAGCAGCGGGTGATCCAGCGGCGGCGGCTCCACGCTGAACACGTCGATGCCGGCCGCCGGCAATGTCACCGGCACGCAGCGCATCGGCCAGGTCCTGCTCGTTGACCAGGCCGCCACGGGCCGTGTTGATAAGCACCGCCGTGGGCTTCATGGCGCGCAGCACTTCGCGGTTGATCATATTGCGGGTGGTTTCGGTCAGCGGGCAGTGCAGGCTGAGCACATCGGCGCTTGCCACCAGGTGCCGGAAAGACAGGCGCTCCGGGCGCTGCGGGTGCCCCCGCCGCTCGCCGATCAGCACATTCATGCCAATCGCCCGCGCCAGCTCCGCCACGGCGCGCCCCAGGGTGCCGTAACCGATGATGCCCAGGCTCAGAGCATGCAGCTCGCGAATGGGGCGGTCGTGGAGGCTGAAAATACCCTCCGCCTGCCACTCGCCGTTGCGCGCGCGGCGGCTGTAATCCGGCTGGCCGGTGACCAGGTTCAGCATCAGGGTCAGGACGTGCTGGGCCACGGACGCGGAACAGTAATCGCGGATATTGCACACGGTGATGCCGGCTGACTTCGCCGCGTCGAGGTCAACAACGTCCACACCGGTCGCAATCACCACGATCAGCTTCAGACCGCGGCGCCGCGGCCAGGGCCGCGCGGTCCAGGACCACCTTGTTGGTGACCACCAGTTGCGCATCGGCCAGGCGCTCGTGGAGCTGGTCGGGCGTGGTGCGGTAATAGAACTGCCAGGACGCCATGCAGCGATCCAGCGCCTCCAGGCGCAGATCACCGTTGTGCACGGTGGCAAGATCGAGAAAAACGCCCCGGTCGAGGTTCACAGGATCACCCTGAGGGCAGCGGGGAACTCACCCCTGGTCACGAACTTCGCCGGGCCACCGGCGGGCATGATCAATTCTTCGTGGTAGCGACGTTAACGCCGGAGATGTTCACGGCCTTGGCCGCGTCAAGAATCGTTACCAGCGCGTCGGTCTCGGCATCCGGGTGGGCAGCGACAATCAGCGGGGAGTCCGGCTTTTCCGCCTTTTCGCGCTCGAGGTTGGCCTGCACTGCCTTCGGTTCGATCATGCGGCCTTTCAGCGTGATGTTGCTGCTGCCGTCGATCTTGATGACGATCGGGCCTTTTTTCTGTTCCGTCTGCTTCGGCGGTGAATTCGAGGGACGCGAGACCTCCAGGCCTTTTTCCTTAACGAAGGACGTGGTCACGATAAAGAAGATCAGCATGATGAACACGATGTCCAGCATGGGCGTGATGTTGATCTCGGCCTCTTCGTCGGCCCGGAACCTTCTGCGCATAAGTAAAAACCTCGAAAACCGGCCCGGCAGGGCTTGGCCGGGGCCTGACAGCTTACTGGAAGACGGGAAAGTCTTCCAGAGTTCTAATTTGGCGGCGGATCAAGCCGGGTGCGGGCCCAGGCAACCCGCTCATCCAACGTCGCATCGGCAATGTCCGACGCATCCACCAGTTCGAGCCGCCGGCGCAGCCCGTCGCCGTTGGCAATCTGGATGTTCAGCCCCGGTCGCGCATTCAGCTCAAGAATCAGCGGCCCGCGGTCCCGGTCGAGCACGATATCCGCACCCAGGTAACCAAGGCCCACCGCCTGGTAACAACCGGCGGCCATGGTCAGCATCTGCTCCCAGCAAGGGACGGTAAAGGCCGTCAGCGTTGCACCCGTGTCAACGTGCTCGCCAACATGCTGGTTGCCGAGCACCGCCTTGGTCGTGGCGCCGGTGGCGATGGAGATGCCGGCGCCGATCGCGCCCTGGTGCAGATTGGCCTTGCCATGGGACCCGCGCGTCGGCAAACGCACCATGGCCATGACCGGCACCCCCCGGTAGACGATGATGCGAATGTCCGGCACGCCCTGGAAGGCAATCCGGTCAAACACCGGGTCAAACGCCACGAGTTCCTCCAGCATGGCGTAATCCGGCTGTCCGCCCAGGCTGTAAAGCCCGCTGATCACGTTGGTGAAATGATGCGCCAGCTCGTCCTCGTCCCACAGCCGGCCATCAATCGCGAGGAATTTGCCGCCGCGGCTTCCCACGATAACCAGGATGCCATCGCCACCGCTGCCATTGGCCGGCTTGATCACAAACTGGGTCTTCCCGGCCAGTATTTCCGTGAAATGGGAGGAGTCACCGGACCGCCTGAGCACGCCGATCAACCCGGGGACCGGCATATCGAGCGCCTGGAGCACCTCCTTGCAGCGCACCTTGTCATCGACCAGCGGGTAGGCTGAGCGGGGATTTAGGCGCATCACGTAGTCCCCGTTGCGCGCATTCAGACCCAGCACGCCGGAAGCGTGCAGCTGGCTGGGTGAAGCCAGCCACCTCACCGGGCCAGCTCCCGGAAGCGGATCAGCTCCGTCAGGCGGTAACCGGTGTAACGGCCGAGTGCAATGGTCAGGCCCAGCAGCACCAGCAGCAGCTCCGGAAACACCACGGCCCACCAGCCAAACAGGTCGATACCCATCACCAGGTAGGCAATCGCCGCGATCGCCATGCTGCCAATGCCGTCAATCATCGCGTCACCCGGGCCCTGCTCCTCCCAGACAACCGACATGCGCTCGATCACCATGGCAATGATGACCATGGGAAACAGGGCGATGGACAGGCCGGCCGTGATGCCCAGCTGGTGACTGACGACAGACACGGACACCATCAGCAACACCACGATGGTCAGAACCGCGGCGAGCCGCGGGACCAGCAACAGGCGCAGTTTTTCCAGGTAAAAACGAAACAGCAGACCGACACTGACGATCACGGTGAACAGCACCAGCCCGGCGACGAGCTGGGTCTCGCGGAAGGCCAGCGCGATCAGGACCGGCATGAACGTCCCGAACGACCGGAAGCCAACCACGTTGCGCAGAAAGGCAATCAGAAACGCGCCCAGCGGCACCAGCAGCAGCACCTCGTACACCGATTGCTGATCCAGGGGCAGCGCGAGGACAGAAAATTCCGGCAGGTGAGAGCCGCTCAGTCCGGCACGCTCCGTGGCAAGCGACAGGGCGCTGATTGATTGGCGGCGCACACTCAATCGCAGTTCATCCAGCTGCGCGCCCATGACCTCCACCGGTGGCTGATCACCGATCCACCAGACCAGGAAATCAGCGGGCAGGCCCTGGTCGCCGGTGCGCGGGTCAAAGGCAGTCCAGCGGGTGCCGTTGTGCACGGCAATCCAGGTCTCCAGCGGTGCGTCGCGGGACTCCTCCACGAGGCGCAGGCCGTTGACCAGAATCACCGGAATACGCGCAGCGGACATGATTAGCTGTGCGGTGCGCGCCTTGTCCAGCCCCAGGGGGCCCTCCAGGAACAGCGCCAGGTTGTCCTCCGGCGAGGGGTCGTTGAGCTTGACCAGCACCTGGGCCGCAAAGCTGACGACATCCGCGGACTCTTCCCTGACCTCCGCGACAATTTCCTCAAGCGCAGTCTGGAAGGGCTCTTCCAGCACCGGGGGCGGAGGAAAGCGCGGCTTCGGCGCGAGTTCGACAGGCGCATCGCTGGTGAAAAAGACCGCCCGGTAAAACAGCGCCTGCGGATCGGAGGCGCGCCGGACAGACCATGTCAGCACGCGCTGCCAGGGGTCTTCATCAATGGCTGCGCCAAAACCCCGCGAGATAAAGTGCTCATCACTGAGCGCAAAGCCGGGTGTCCGGGTGGGCAGCTTGAGACTGATCTTGGTAGCGCCCTGTCCCGGGTCGACCAGCAGCTGCGCCTGCACCGAGTAGACATCACTGGTTTCGTCCGGAAATACCGGATAGCCGAAACGCTCCACCTTCCAGAGAAAAATCGCTGTCCCGACCAGGATCAGGATCACGGACAGGGTGATACCGTGGGTTGCGCGGCTGCTCACGACTTGCCTTTCCCGGGCGCTGCAACCGAGTGGTCAAGCACCGCGTCGCCAGGCTCCATGTTCTCCGGGCACACGGCCCTGGACAGGAACGTCTCACCGGAATGAACCACCGCCAGATCCTTGAGCACCCGCCTGCCGAGCAGCAGGGGATAACTGAAATTACTCCGGTCGATCAGGCTGACCTCGATCTTGCGCCGCTCTCCCGCGATGCAGATTTCGACTGCCACCGTGGGTCGCACATCGTTTTCGCCCTCGTGCTGGACAATGCCGATCGTGCGCTTGCGCTCGCGCACCAGCACGGTCTGATCGCCGGTTTCCGGATTCGTCACCGCAAAGCGAACCCAGCGCTTGCCGCCCTTGTGGAACCGCTTGATGATGTGCGCATCCAGCGACGACGTATTGGCGCCGGTGTCCAGCTTGGCGCGCACCTCGAAGCCCGGCGCCACGAGCCAGGCATTTTCCACCCAGCCGAGCAGCTGTAACTGGCCATCTTCAGCTTGTTCGGTTGCCATGCTGACAGAGGCCAGGAGGCCGGGCAGAACACAAAGAACGGTGAACAGGAGCTTGCTACGCGTGCGGATCAGGCCGGCGACCCTCCCGGAGTGTGGATGCTGAGCATAGCAGCAAATCAGTAAGTTTGGCCCCTGCGGCACATTCTGGACGCCGCGGACCGGCTTACCTGGATAAGCAAGCCAGCGGGCTACGGTGAGGCATGTTGACCCTCGGAAGGCTCGAACGCAGCAAGGGCTACTCCACGGTCACCGACTTGGCCAGGTTGCGCGGCTGGTCCACGTCCGTGCCCCGCGCCACGGCCACGTGATAGGCCAGCAACTGGAGCGGAATCGTCAGCACCACGGGGGCAAGAAAACGCCCGCCGGTGTCGACCCGCAATATGCGCCCATGCCGGGCGCTGAAATTCTTGCCGGCCTGCCGGTCGGCGATCACGTACAGCTCACCGCCACGGGCCTGCACTTCTTCGATGTTGCTGATCAGCTTCGCGAGCAGCTCGTCGTTCGGCGCCACGGCAACCACCGGCATGTTTTCATCGACCAGGGCCAGCGGGCCGTGTTTCAGCTCGCCGGCGGGATAGGCCTCGGCGTGGATATAGGAGATTTCCTTGAGCTTGAGCGCCCCTTCCATCGCGATCGGATAGTGGCTGCCCCGGCCGAGGAACAGCGCGTGCTGCTTGTCGACAAACAGCTGGGCAAGCTCCGCGAATTCATCATCAAGGCTTAGCGCCTGGTTCATCAGGTCCGGCAGCTGGTGCAGCAGGCCGACCGCTTCTGCGTAGGCCTCCTTGTCCTGCCCGTGCAGGCGTCCCAGTTCCAGCACCAGCAGCTGCAGGGCCACCAGCTGGGTAGTGAACGCCTTGGTCGAGGCCACGCCGATCTCCGGACCGGCGCGGGTCATCAGCACCAGGTCCGCCTCGCGCACGATGGAGCTCTCTGGCACGTTACAGATGGCCAGCGTTGACAGGTAACCGGAGGCTTTTGCATGGCGCAGCGCGGCGAGCGTGTCCGCGGTTTCGCCGGACTGCGAGATGGTTACGAACAGGGTGTCCGGCGGCACGACGGGGCTGCGGTAACGGTATTCGCTGGCCACCTCGACGGTACATGGAAGCCGGGCCAACCACTCCAGCTGGTACCGGGCCACCAGGCCCGCGTGGTAGGAGGTGCCGCAGGCCACGATGTGCACATTCCGCACCCTGGCGAGCATCTCCTCGGCGCCCACCCCGAAAATGTTCGGTAATACCCGGCGCGGCCCGATGCGCCCCTCCAGGGTTTCGGCAACCGCATGGGGCTGCTCGTAAATTTCCTTGAGCATGTAGTGGGGATATTCGCCGCGCTGGACCTGGTCGGCTTCAAGGTCCGCAAGACGCTCCGGCCGGTCCACCACCACACCCGCCTCATCGACGATCGTGAAACTCTCTTTGTCCAGGCGCACCACGTCACCTTCCTCCAGGTAAACGAAGCGCTTGGTGACCGGCAGCAGGGGATAAATGTCCGAGGCGAGGAAATTCTCTTCCGTGCCCAGCCCCAGCACCATGGGGCTGCCGCGGCGGGCCCCCACCACCACGCCCGGTTCGGACGCCGCCACGACCGCGATGGCAAAAGCCCCCTGCAAGCGCCGCGCGGCCTTCTGCACCGCATCGAACAGGGAGTCCCCCTCGCCCATCAGGCTGGCCACCAGGTGCACCATGACCTCGGTGTCGGTTTCCGAGGTAAATTCCACGCCCCCGGCGAGCAACTCCTGGCGGAGCTCGTCGTGGTTCTCAATGATGCCGTTGTGCACCAGCGCCACCTGGTCGCCACTGGCCATGGGGTGCGCGTTGCGGTCGCTCGGCACGCCGTGCGTCGCCCATCGTGTATGTGAAATGCCGCAGACACCCTGCACCGGATGCCGCTCCAGCAGCTCCTCCAGCGCGGCCACCTTGCCCTTGATGCGCTGGCGGGTCAGTACGCCATTGGTTTGCAGTGCAATGCCGGCCGAGTCATAGCCGCGGTATTCGAGGGTTTTCAGGCCCTGGATCAGAAGCCCTGTGATGTCGCGGTATGACGCCGCGGCGACGATGCCACACATGATTCAGTCCGCCTTTTTTACGGGCCGTTTCCAGCCCTTGACCGTGGTCTGGCGGGAACGGCTCACGGTCAGCTGTCCGGCAGGCGCATCGCGACTGACCGTCGAGCCGGCGCCGATAGTCGCACCCTCGCCAATGGTGACCGGGGCAACCAGCTGTGAGTCGGAACCGATAAACGCATCGTTGCCGATCACCGTGCGGTGCTTGTTGGCGCCGTCATAGTTGCAGGTAATAGTGCCGGCGCCGATGTTGACGTTGGTGCCCACATCACAGTCGCCGATATAACTCAGGTGGCTCACCTTGCTGCCTTCGCCGAGCACCGCATTCTTGGTTTCCACGAAGTTACCGATCTTCGTGCCCTCACCCAGCACCGTGCCGGGGCGGACGCGGGCAAAGGGCCCGATGTCGCAGGCGCCCAGCGTGACCACGCCCTCGAGAACGCTGTTGGCATGCACGCGGGTTCCGGGCGCCAGCTCACAGTCCTTCAGCACGCAGCCCGGGCCGATGCGCACGCCTTCGCCAAGGCGTATCCTGCCCTCGAGCACCACGTTGACATCGATGGTCACATCCATGGCGGCTTGTACGTCTCCGCGCAGGTCTGTCCGCGCCGGGTCCAGCAGCGTGACGCCCGCGCGCATCAGGCGCTCCGCCTGCAGTCGGCGATAGCGGGCCTCGAGCTGCGCGAGCTGTACCCGGTCGTTGGCGCCCTCCAGCCGTTGCGCGTCTGCGGCAACGACACTGCCGATATCGACCCCTGCCTGGCGCGCCAGGGCAAACACATCCGTGAGGTAGTACTCGCCCTGGCTGTTGTTCGTGTCCAGCCCTTCCAGCCAACCGCGCAGGGCCGCGGCACTTGCCAGGATAATGCCCGTGTTCACCTCGCCGATGGCCCGCGTGGCCTCGTCCGCATCCCGCTCTTCCACGATGCCGGTGATAGCGCCGGCCAGGTCGCGAACCACGCGCCCGTAGCCGGCAGGATTCGCGGGCCGCATCGTCAGCAGGGTCAGCGCGCTGGCGTGTGCTTCGCGCAGGGCCCGCAGCGCGTCGCCATCCAGCAGGGGAATGTCCCCGTAGAGCACGAGCACATCCGCCTTATCGGGGATCTCCGGCATCGCCTGCATCACCGCGTGACCGGTTCCCAGCCGTTCGGCCTGCGGCACCCAGCGGATATCGTCCCCGCTGATGGCCTCCGTCAGCGCCTGCGCCTCCGGGTTGACCACCAGGTGCAGTGCCGCCGGCTGCAGTTCGCGGGCGCGGTCCAGCACGTGCGCCAGCATCGGCCGCCCCCCTACCGGGTGCAGCACCTTGGGCAAACGCGATCGCATGCGGGTTCCTTCACCCGCAGCCAGTATGATGATGTGTAATGGATTCATGGCTGGTGCTCCCCCAACGGATTATAGCTCTTGGTCCCGGGAGGCACTACGCTGTGCGACGCATCAATTCAGGCAAACTCCGGGCGCCCGCCGCTGCGAATGAACCAGGAAAGTACCGTGCAGCACGTCCCCGCTAAGGGCTCACGGTACTGCCAGGCGGACCGGCCCGCCCCTGGAGTCAGCACCCGGCGCCATATTTCCTGCCTGGCACTGGTCATCCTCATGGTCACCAGCGTGGCCGCCGGGGCCGTTGAGCGGCGCCTGGCCAATGACGGCCAACTCATCCTCGAAGATATTCCACCGATTCCGCCGGCGCTCGCAGAGCGCCTGGACCTGTTCCAGCAGCTGCGCAGTAACGCGATGCTCGCCTGGACCGGCGACGGTAAGCAGCTGTACGTGCGCAGCCGCTTCGAGGGGGTCAACCAGGTTCAGCTCATCGACCGTGCCCGGGGTGTGCCGACCCAGCTCACCCGGCTGCCCGAACCGGTTCGGGAGGTCGTCCGTCAGCACGCCGGCGAGCTGCTGGCTTTCACGATGGACCATGGCGGCAGCGGCCTGGACCAGATCTACCTGCTTGACCCGCAGGACGGGGCGGTGCGACAGCTGACCGATACGCCCGGGGCCCTGAACAACCGGGTGGTCTGGGATTACTCAGGCCGGCAACTGGCGTTTCGTTCCACGCGCCGCAACGGGGCCGGCAACGACCTGTGGCTGATGGCCATCGACGCCCCGGCGGAGGCGCGGCTGATCCTGGCCGTGGATGACGGGGCCCTGTGGAAACCGGTCGCCTTCAGCCGCGATGACCGCCTGTTGCTGGTGCAGCAGTACAGCGGCGTCACCGACTCGCGCATTCACCTGCTTGACCTGGAGACCGGCGCGCTGCGCGAAGTCGTCGGGATGCCCGGTGTTGAGACCAGCAACGTGGCGGTGGCCTTTGATGCCGATGATACGGGCGTGTTTTTCGTGAGCAACCAGCGGGGACGTGCGGCGGAAATTGGCTGGGCGCCGCTGGATCCGGCAGGCGAGGTGCGCTGGCTCGACAGCAACATTGCCTGGGACATCACCGATGTCGAGCTCTCACCCGACGGCCACCGCGGCGCCTTTCTTACCAATGAGAGCGGACTCAGCCGGCTGTACCTGTTTGATACCCGCCGCTTCCGCTTCCGGGAAGCCAGTGGCATTCCGGTGGGCGTAGCCAGCGACCTGCAGTTCAGCCCGGACGGAAGGCGCCTGGCGCTGACCATCAGCACGCCAACCTCGCCCGGGGACGTCTACGTGATCACGCTCAGCAGACTCGGCGCATACCCCGGCCGGCCGAAGCAGTGGACGTCCGGCGGCGTCGGCGACCTGCGGGCGCGGGACCTGGTCGTGCCGGCCCTGGGCAGTTTTCCCGCGCCGGGGCTGCTGCCGGACAGCGTGCTGAATATTCCGCTGTTTATTTACCGGCCGCGCGGCCGCGGCCCGCACCCGGTCGTGATCTACATCCACGGCGGCCCGGAAAGCCAGTTCCGCCCGGACTTCAATGCGACGGTGCAGATGTGGGCCAGTGACATGGGGGTGGCCGTGCTGGCGCCGAATGTCCGCGGCTCGCTGGGCTATGGAGGCGGCTACCTGTCCCTTGATGACGGCCGGCAACGGGAGAGCGCCGTGCGCGATATTGGCGCCCTGCTCGACTGGATTGCCACGCAGGATGATCTGGACGAAACCCGCGTCGCCGTTTTCGGCGCCAGCTATGGCGGCTACATGGCCCTTGCCAGCGCGGTGCATTACAGCGACCGGCTGGTCGGCGCCGTGGACCGGGCGGGGATCAGCAACTTCGTGAGCTACCTGGAAAACACGGCTGATTTCCGTCGCGACCTGCGTCGCTTCGAATACGGTGACGAGCGCGATCCGGAAATGCGCGCCTTCCTGGAATCGATAAGCCCCCTGAATAACGTTGACCGGATCAGCATTCCCCTGCTCATCGTCCAGGGCCAGAACGATCCGGTGGTGCCGGTCAGTGAATCGGAACAGATGGTTGCCGCGCTGCGCGCCCGGGGCCAGACCGTCTGGTACCTGAACGCGCTGAACGAGGGGCATGGCTACGAGAAGAAGGAAAACCGGGATGTGTACCAGCAGGTGACCTACCTGTTCCTGCAACGCTACCTGCTGGGACCCTAGTCCCGCTGCCGCAAGCCTTCCAGGCGCGCCAGATCCTCCGCGGTATCCACGTCAAAGGCGGCATGGGGCATATCCACGAAGCGGGTCCCGGCGCGCTGCTCCACCAGCAGCCGCCGCGCACCGAGGTCGCCGCTGAGCCGGGCCAGTTCGCTGAAATAAGCGCCGGGGAAAATCGCCGGGGGACCGATGGAATCGCCCCAGCGCGCCGCGGCAATACGCCCGGCTTGTTGACGCCAGGCGCCCAGCAGCCGGGCGAGGTCATCACCGTCCAGCAGGTACTGGTCACAGAGCATGATCAACACCGCCCGCGTACCCGGCTCCACACAGGTCATTGCGAGCGCGATCGACGTGCCCATGCCCTCCCGCCAGCGCTCGTTGAAACACAGTTCCGGTGTTAGTCCGTCCAATTCCAGCCCGTCCAGTGCTCTCGCCACCTCCCCGGCGCAGGCGCCGGTGATGACGGTAACGCGCGGGGTGAGCTTGAGCAGCTGTCCGGCGGCGCGGCGCACCAGGCTCTCGCCGCGGAACTCCAGCAGCTGCTTGGCCCGGCCGAGGCGGGAAGAGCCCCCGGCAGCGAGCAGGATGGCATGCAGTTCATACACGGGCCGCTTCAGACATCAATCAGTGGTCCGCCCTGGCGGCCGGCCAGGACCGCGTGCATCTCGGCCATGATGGCCAGGGCAATGGCCTCCGGCAGCTCCGCCCCGATATCAAGGCCCGCCGGACCGTGAATCGCCAGCGCCTGGGAGCCGGTTTCCTCGATGAGCCGGTCGCGCCGCGCCTTCGGTCCCAGCAAACCCAGGTAAGCCGGCGGTTTCTCCCGGAAGGCGCGCAGGTAGTCCGCATCGTGACCGACGTGATGGGTCATGATCACGGCGGCATCAATGCGCTCGAGGATCGCGTGACCGGAAAGTGCCTTCGGCCGCTGGCACAACATCTGTGCGCCAGGGGGGAAACGGGTCGGATCAGCAAAGTTTTCACGGTGATCGGCAACGGTGCAGTCCCAGCCAAGGGCCAGCACCTGGCTGACCAGCGGCACCGCGTCCGGACCGGCCCCGCAGACCAGCACATGCGGGCTGGGTGCGATACCGATGACCAGCAGCCCGGCCGACCCCTGCGGACTTTCCAGCACCTCCCGCCGCGCGCGGGCCGGGCCGGGCGCGCCGCGGCGCAGGCGATCAAGAATCGGCGCCGGCCCGGTGCGGATTGCGCCACTGCTGAACAGGGCTGTGCTGCCGACCGGCAGGCTCTTATCCGTGCTGTCACAGACCAGCGCCAGTTGACAGTGTTCTCCCGCGTCCAGGGCTTCGAACAGGCTGCCCAGCGGCGCAAACTGCCGCGCCGCATCCAGGCGCAGCAGCAGGAGGTCCACGGCTCCGCCGCAGCCCAGGCCCAGGCCAAACAGCAGGTCATCATCCTTCAGGTCGTAGTGCACCCGCAGCGGCTCACCGCTGGACAGCACTTCCCGGGCGCGTTCAGTGAGATCGCCCTCCAGGCAACCGCCGGACACCAGTCCCGCATAATCACCGTCGGGCCCGATCAGCATCATCGCGCCCGGCTTGCGGTAGGTGGACCCCTCCGTCGCGACCACGACCGCCAGCACCAGCTGCGACGCGTCCGCGTGCTCGAGCAGAAATGCCCGCAGCGTTTTTAAGCCCAGGTGCATCAGCGCGGCCCGATGGTCACAGCCAACGCCGCACCTGCTGGCGATAGGCCCGGTACTCATCGCCAAAGGTCTCGAGGAGAAAACGCTCTTCGGGGATGATGAATCGTTGCTGCATGACCAGCGGAAAGAAGGGGACCGGCAGCAGGGCGCCAATGGACCCGAACTTAAGGGCGGCACCCAGCAGGATCATCAGCATGCCCAGATACATCGGATTGCGAGTGAATCGGTAAAGCCCCCCGGTCACCAGGCTGGTGGCCTTGCTGAAGGGCACCAGGCCGGTTTTTTTCTGCACGAAAGCCAACGCGGGCCAAGCGATGACCAGCAAGCCTGCCAGGACCAGCGGCATGGCCAGCAGTTGCAGCATTGGCGGTAGCGCCATCAACGGTAGCAAGCGGTCAACAAGGAACACCATAAGCACAAACAGGAGCAGCCAGACCGGGGGCAGAATTTTTCTTTTCGGCGCCAAGAGATCAACTTTTCCTAACAGTGGCAGCAACGGGACCGGGGCGTCAGTGTAGGCGGGGCCGGCTGAAATGTCATGATTCCGGCCCGCCCTTGCCGTTCAGTGCTGCCTGCACCGAGGGCGCCAGGTGTCCGGCCCAACGCCGGACCCCCGCCGCGTTCGGGTGGTAGCCGTCGATGGCAAAATCTTCCTTGTACGTGGGCTCATCAAAGGGCAGGTGCACCGACTGCGTGCGCGGCGCGATCCACCCGGCAAGGCTGTCGTCAATGGCGGCCGCCCGCTTGCCCAGGATGCGCCGCAGTGGCTCAGGTAAGGCGGGAAAGCGGCCGAGCGGAGGCATGCCCAGTTGCAGGATCAGGCTCGTGGGAAAGCGTTGCTCCAGGGATTCAACGACCGCCTGGAGCCGCCCCAGCACGAGCTCGGGTCTGCCGGGACGGGTGATGTCGTTGATCCCGTTACTCAGCAAAATCAGCTGCGGCGCGGCAGGCAGTGGCCCGGACTTCTCAAGGAGGCTCACCAGCCCCCGCGACCGCTGACCGTTCACGCCCGCCGCCCACCAGTCAATCCGGCGTGACAATGTGGATGACAGGGCCCGGGCAAGCTGTGACGGCAAGGCCAGGGAACTGTCTTCGACCCCGACACCAGCAATAATCGAGTCTCCCAGGGCCAGTAACTCCAGGGACTGCCCGGAGCCGTAACTGCCTTGCACCGGACCCGGCGCAGGGGGCAGGCGTATGGCCCGCCGCGAAGCCCAGGGACCCTGGGTCATCAGCGCCGCCATGAACAATCCATAGTTGGGCGCGCCCGGTGTCATGAGCGCCCGCCGAACCCCGGGAACAAACGCCGCGCGGACCCCTGCCCGCCTGCTGTCAGTTGGACCAGTGCTCCGCCTTGGCCTTGTTGGCGACCCACAGCAGGAACACGGCGATCAGCAGGATGACCACTGACTGGATAACCGCGGCAATGCCGAGAATATCGTAGGCCCCCGCAATGCCATAGGAGTAATAGGTCTGTACCAGCAGACCGGCCAGGGATACGGTGAACAGGATGATCGCGAAATTTTTCTTTATCAGGAGAAAGAAGCTGCCGAGCAGGCCGCCGAACACCGCCAGGGCAAACGCCGAGGTAGCCCAGGCCGGCATAACCGCCTGCATGGCCAGTTGCGCCTCCATGGCCGCCCTTTCCGCTTCCGGCAGCGTGGAGAGGACTTCCGGCGTGATCATCTGGGGCATCAACCAGGTCATCCACAGGTAGGCTGCTGAACCCAGCAGGTTCCATAGCAGTGCAATGATGGCCACCACGGTAAACCAGACGGGCGCGGGGACTTTCTGGGTCATTTTGCTTCTCCTCGGGATTTTTGGTCATGGCGCAGCATCGCCGCACCCAGGGTCTAGGAAAAAAAGTCCACCTCGCCTGTCTCCAGGGAATAGTGGGCTCCGACAATCACAAGCTTACCTTCATCCACCAGTTTGCCAAGAATTTCCGAACCGGCGCGCAGCTGGTCAACCGACGCCAGCACATTGGTGCGGGTGGCGGCGGAAATCAGCGCATGGTCGTCACCGGCGTACACCGTCATCAACGGTAGCAGGCCGGGTGTCACGCGGTCCACGATGCTGGACAGGCTGCGTGACTCGAGCCCGGGCGCTTTGCGCAGCTGATCCACCGATGCCTGGATCACACCGCAGTTGCTGTGCCCCAGCACCACCACCAGCTGTGTGCCAAAGGTGGCGGCGGCGAACTCGACGCTGCCGATCTGCGACGGCGCAACGATGTTGCCCGCCACGCGAATCACGAACAGGTCGCCAAGCCCCTGGTCGAAAACCAGTTCCGCCGGAACCCGCGAGTCGGAGCAGCCCAGGATGATTGCAAAGGGATACTGGCTCCTGGCCATCGCCAGCCGCTCCTTATCGGCCAGGTTCTGGGACCTGGCCTGACCCCCGGCAAAACGCCGGTTGCCCTCGCGCAAGCGCGCCAGGGCTGCACCCGCCTCAAGGACCGGTTCTTGTAGTGCGCTCATTGGCCGCTCCTCATCCGCCCGGCGCGCGTTGCGCCAGCACCAGCCACACGCCGCCAATGGTAACGAATGTGGCCAGCAACAGTCTTGGTGTGAGGGCCTCGCCGAGCAGCAATGCGCCGCCCAGCGCCGCGAGCATCGGCACGCTCAGCTGCACGGTTGCCGCCCGGCTGGCAGTGAGACCGCGCAGGGCCGCATACCAGATAACGTAACCAAGGCCGGAAGCGAGCGCACCGGAAGCCACCGCCAGCAGCAAACCCCGGCCGTTCATGTTCAACGGCGCACCGCCAAGTAAAGGCACCAGCCACAGCGCCAGCAAGGCCGCCGGCGTGGCGCGCAGGAAATTTCCGGCGGTGGTGATCAACGGGTCGCCGGCGGAGCGCCCCAGCAGGGAGTAAACACCCCAGGCCATGCCCGCCACGATCATCAACGCCGCGCCCACCGGCGCGGGCGCCGTAACCCCCGGCAGCAGGAGTATCACCAGGCCGCTCACGGCCAGGACCAGGCCGATCCACGCCGTCCCTGACAGGCGCTCACCACTCGCAAGCGCGCGGGTGAACATGGTCAGCTGAACGGCCCCGAACAGCAGCAGCGCGCCGGTGGCGGCGCCCAGGCTCAGGTAAGCAAGGGAAAAAGCGATCATGTACAGGAACAGCATGGCGGTCATGGGCAGGCTGCCACCCAGGGCCCAGCGCCGGTCACGCAGCACCAGCAGCAGCATCAGCACGGCGGCGCCAGAGGCGGTTCTCACGGCCGTGAAAGAAGCGGCGTCGATGGAGCCCCCGCGCAGCGCCTCCCGGCAGAGCAGGGAATTGGCGGCAAAGGCGATCATCGCCAGGCCGGTCAGGACAAGTAACCTGGGTGCCACCGCGTGCGGTATGCGGAAGCCGCGCCGGGGCTGGCCTCAGCTCCTGGGAATAATGACCGAGGTCGCCACGATGGCGTATTCCATGACCGGCTCGTCATTCTCGGGCGCTGCCTCACCCAGGTCCTGCGCAAAGTGGGCGGCCTTGTCGGCATCCAGGGACTGGCGCGTAAAGGTGCCGACCAGGGTCACTTCCTTGCCACCGCTGTCCGTAGGAACAAAAAAGCTGTAGTCCACGAAGCTGACGCGGGCGCTGGCCGCGCCTTCCTGGGCGATAAAGAAGCAGCCTTTTTTCTGGCAGACCTTGGCCACCCGCGTGGTGACCCGGACCTGCTCACCATCCAGCGCATCCTGCTCGGCCAGCAGCTGCTTCAGGCTGAGGCCGGGCGACTTGTCGTCCAGGGCGGCGCCAAACACCTCCGCGGTTTCAGTCACTTCGACGGGCTCGGAGAGCCGGATGGTTTCTGCAGCCAGGGACAATGGCGCGGCGAGCAGCAGCGTCAGGATCAGGGTCTGGAGCTGGCTGGCGGTGGGTGTGCGGGTGCGGGTCATGGGCGTATCCGGTGATGGTCAGTTTTGGGATTGCAATAGCGGAGAGTATAGCGCGGCCGGCGGCTGCCCCTGGCCGCCTCCACGCGAAATTGAACTGCCGGGACTACAATTACAGACTTCTTCACTTGAAAAAGCGAATCGCCATGCTCCACAAGATCCTGACCTTATCAATGACTCAGGCCACTGCAGCCGCGCTGGCCCTGACGCTCAGCGTCGCTGCGCAAGCCGACTGGACCGTCGATAACAACGACTCCCGCCTGTCTTACGTGACCATCAAGGCCAACACGATTGCCGAGGTGAATTACTTCGGAGAGGTGGACGGCCTGCTGGAGGCCGACGGCCACTTTGAACTGAACATCATGCTGGCCAGCGTGGAGACCGGCATCCCGATTCGCAACGAGCGCATGCGGCAACTGTTCTTTGACACGGAGGTGTTTCCCACCGCGACCCTGTCAGCAGACCTGGATATGGAGCCGCTCATGTCCCTGGCCACCGGGGAGCAGATGGTTCTGGCTACCGGGGCGCAGCTTTCACTGCTTGGCAACCAGGCGGACCTGACCGTGGACGCCGTCGTCGCCCGCCTGGATGCCCACACGCTGCTGGTCAGCAGCCTGCAGCCCCTGGTGATCAATGCGGAGGCGCTGGGCCTGGGTGCCGGTGTGGAGCAGTTGCGGGAAATCGCCGGCCTGCCCTCGATCAGCCCGGCGGTGCCGGTCAGCTTTCGCCTGACGTTGCGCGAGTCCACCACGCCTGAATCCTGAGCCTTGCAGCGCGGGGCGCTGCCGCCATTGCGGCAGCCCCGGCTTCAGTCCTGCTGCGCCAGCCAGGTCGCGCGAATTTGTGACGGGCTGGCGGACCAGACCTCGCCGTAGGCCGTGATGTGGTCGAGTATGCGCTCCAGGGAGCCAATCCGGTGCGGCTGGCCCAGCAACCAGGGGTGGATATTCAGTGCCAGCATACGGCCGCCTTCCGCCCTCGCCTCGTCCAGGAGGAAGTCAAAGGCATCGATCAGCTGGTCCGCGTACTCCTGCTCCGAATGCAGGTTGTTCACCAGGATGAACCGGTCCTCGAGTTCCGTTGACAGCGGCATGGCGGTGATCTCGCCGGCCTGCGTGCGGAACTGGAACGGCAGTTCATCATTGATCCAGTCACACATGTACTCGACACCGCTTTCCACCAGCAGCGTCGGGGTGTTCTCGCTTTGCGACTTGCCGGGACTCAGCCAGCCACGCACCGGCTGACCGGAGGCCTCGCGCAGCACGCGCAGGGAACGCTGGATGATTTCCGCCTCCCCGCTGCGCTCCATGCCCCCGAAGTGCGGGGTATCCATGTTCCAGCCGTGGCAGATCAGTTCATGCTCCCGCTCCACGACGCGCTTGAGCAGGTAAGGCGCGCGCTCGGCCAGGCGGCTGTTCATTGCCACGCTGGCCGTGATGCCGTAGCGGTCCAGCGCCTCGAACACGCGGTACACACCCACCCGGTTGCCATAATCACGCAGGGTGTAATGACGCAGGTCCGGATACGCGGTGCTCATGCCACCAGGCGGCGGAAAGGGCACACCCCGCTGGTTCAGGGGAAAATACTGCAGCGCCACGTTGACCCACAGGGCCAGGGGTTTGTCCCCCGGCCACTGAACGGGCTTGCGGTCGGTGAGCATGGACCAGTCGTACAGGTCATGATCCATGCCATAGCTGCGATGCGGATATTCGCAGGTAGCCCGGATCAAGGGTCATGCGCCCGCCCCCCGTTGCATTGATGTCGGCCAGGGCCGCATCGAAGTTGTGCTCGATATAGTGCTCGGCGATTTCCCGGCCCGTGGTAACCCACACCCCGTCGTGACCGGTAATGTATTCCAGGGCCTCTTCAAAGGCGCGCAGGCGATGGGGGTGCGAAACCTGGTAGGCGTGCAGTGGCACACACATGACAACCGGATTGTCCGCGCCCTCCGCATACAGCCGGTCGAAGTTGGCCTTGATCATCTCACCGTAGCGCCGCGGCTCGATCTTGTTCACCACGTAAACGATGGTGTCGTTCATCTCCAGGGAGTACGGCACGGAGATGAACTTCTTGCCGGAGCGGACCCGGACCGGCGTCGGCTGATCGTCGTGAAACAGGTCGCAGGTGTAGATACCGCCGGCCTCGGCGAACAGGTCCAGGGTATGCTCCGTGTGGGTCAGTGCCGGCGCCAGGTAGCCGGCGCACGGCTTGCCCGAATACCTGAAGATGGTCTCCATTGAATCTTCGATCATCGCCCGCTCCTGGGCCTCGTCCATGCCGTAGCTGTAGCGGGTGTTGTAAATGCCGTGGCTGAAGAACTCCCAGTCCCGGTCGCGGCACATGGCGATGATCTCCGGATGGTGATCGCACAGGGCGGTGGACAGGGAAATTGACCCGCGCACCCCGTAGCGGTCCAGCACCTGCATCATGCGCATGTGGCCGACGCGGTTGCCGTAGTCCCGGGTGCCGTAGCCCTGCACGTCCGGCACCGGTTTGGGCCAGGCCTTGCGGTGCGGGTTGACTGCCGGATCCAGCTCGTAGAACTCGATATTCGGCGCTACCCAGAAAGCGACCCGTGCATTGCCGGGCCAGTTGATTTTCGGCCGGCCCTCGTAGGGCCAGTAGTCGTAAAAGCCGGGGTCTTCACGCATCTCGGCGCGCCCTCAGAAAGGACAGCCGCGGGCGGCGCGAACCGGCTCGCAACCCGGGTGCTTTTCAAGCCAGTTGCGAACCGTCGCAACCGGCTCAACATCGGCGTATTTCAGCATCATGTCGCAGAGGTTGGCGAAATGCGGAATCTCGTGCTTGTCAGCCACGCACTCCTCGGGAACGATGGTGCGGTAACCGGTGGACAGCGAGGCCACGCAGGAAGCCCGGATGCAGCCGGAGGTGCTGCCGCCGGTGAGGATCACCGTGTCGACCTTGTGCCAGACCAGCAGGGAGGGAATCAACGTGTCATGGAACACGCTGGCCATGCGCTTGTTGATGATCGCATCCCGCCCGTGATCGATTTCCAGGCGCGGGTCCAGCTCGGAGCGCGCGTCACCCACCTTGATGTTCTGCAGCGAGTCGGGCGTATTCGTTCGCGTACCCCAGACCCCGGCGTCGTCCGCGTTGTCCATGTAGGCGACATAGGTCCAGATCACCGGCATGTTTTTCGCGCGCGCCAGCGCCGAGAGTTCGTTGATGTAGTCGATCTGCTTCGGGTCCGTCTGGTAGGCGGTTTTGAAGCTGTCAATGTCCGTGTAGGCGCGCTGCATATCGATATTAATGATCGCGGCTTTTTCGCCGAAACCGAACTTCGCGCGGTTGGGGTTGGCCTTCACCTGCGCCCAGTATTCCCGGGGGGTAAGGTCGGAGCTTTCCATGACCGGCATGACGACTCCTCTGCTGTGCTGGCATCTGCTCGGGGTGGGCGAAAAGAGTAGCGCGCAGGGGCGCCATGGGCAATGTGCCAGGTCATGGGCCCGGTCATGGGCCGGCCGCTGGTGCTATGCTTTCCGCATGAAAATCCTGACTCGTGTTTGCCCGTTAGCGGGGCTGCTGCTGAGCACATCAGCGCTGGCTGCAGCCATTCCTGTCACGACGGCGCCCTATGTCCCGGACAGCGGCTCCCTGACCGTGTACTGCGGCCAGCTGATTGACGGCTTGTCCGATGAGCCGCGGCAAAACGTGTATGTGCGCATCGAGGAGGGCCGCTTCACCGGCATCTCGACCACGTCGCCACAAGACGCTGAAACGCCCGTGCTGGACCGCGCCGGGCATACCTGCATGCCGGGGCTGATCGAGATGCACACGCATATTCTCGAAAGCTACGAGGAACTCTCGGACCTGACGGTTTATTACGACCACAGCCTCCAGTACACGCTGGCGCAGGGCGAACGCTACGCTGGCATCACCCTGGAGTCCGGCTTTACCACCGCGCGAAACGTCGGCACCTATTACGGCTGGGCCGCCCGCGACCTGCGCGATGCGATCAACCGGGGCGAAGTGGCCGGTCCGCGGCTGCAGGTGGCCGGTTTTTACCTGACCATACCCGGCGGCGGCGGAGACCTGCTGGCCCCCGGCGTCGAGGAATCAGCAATCCCACCCCACCTGCGCATGGGCGTGGCGAGCACGCCGGCGGAGTTCGCCGCGAAGACGCAAGTAGCGGTGGATGGTGGCGCGGACGTTATCAAGATCATCGCCTCCGGCGCCGTGCTGGCCTACGGCGGGGTTCCCGGCGCGCCGGAGATGGATCCGGAATCCATCCAGGCCGTGGTGGACGTTGCCCACGCGGCCGGCCTCAAGGTGGCTGCCCATGCCCACGGTGCGCAGTCCATCAAGGAGGCCATCCTGGCCGGCGCGGACACCATCGAGCACGGCACCTACATTGATGACGAGGGCATTGCCCTGGCCATCGAGAACAACGTGGGCCTGTCCATGGACGTGGGCCCGGGAACCTGGATGATCGAACAGGGCTACGAGCTCGGCTGGCCGGAAGAGTTCATGCGCAAGACCATCGAGACCACCCAGGTGCAGCGCGACAATTTCCGCAAGGCACATGCGGCCGGCGCGCCCATCGTGTTCGGCTCGGACGCGGGCATTTATCCGCACGGCATGGCCTACATCCAGTTTCCCTTCATGGTGGAGTACGGCATGACTCCCATGCAGGCCATCCAGGCAGCCACCTCCGTGGCGGCGTGGCAACTGGGCTGGCAAGACCGGGTCGGGGCCGTTGAGCCGGGACGCTTCGGCGACCTGATCGCCGTTCCGGGCGACCCGCTGGAAGACATTTCGCTGATGGAGAATGTCGATACGGTGATCAAGGGCGGCCTGGTGTTCCGGCAGCCCGGGGCTGAAGTCAGTCCGGCGGATTGAGCCAGCGGCTCTGCGCATCCATCAGCGCCTTCATTTCTTCACCGGTTTGCGGGAGCTGCTCCGGCGGCAGGTCCAGGTGATTGAGCGGCACCTCGTCGATGTACTGCTCAAAAACCGGCTGCACGACTTCCAGCGGATAGCGGACGATACGCCGGCCGGCCCGGAACGCGGCGATGGGAATCTCGGCAGTAATGATGCTCTCAACGTTGCCAGGCTCTTCCGCCATCACCTTGCCGTCCGGATCGACAATCAATGAGCCACCGCCCATGTGCGCCCAGTCCACGTCCGGGGGAAAGGTGATGTTGGACATGGCCGAGTAATAGTCATTGAACAGGGCCGTGGCCTGCACGTCCGGTTTCGAGAACAGGGTCGAGGTGCGAAACATGATCTCCACGCCACGCATGCCAAAGGCGGCGTAGACCATCGGATCCAGCTGCACGGTGCTTACGGCGATGTTGCCGTATTCGGTCATGAGCACGGGAAACTCCTGCTCGATACCGTACATCTCCCGGAACCGGTCGCGCACATTCTCGATCGTGGTGGTGGGAATCTCCGTGCCGGCATTCAGGCGCTTGACGCTGCGCGGCTTCCAGAATTCCTGCTTCACCTCGCCATCCCGGCCGATCACCGTGTTGATTGACAGGATATGGCCCGGCCAGGCCGCATCCCGCGCATAGCTGCCAAAGATGATGTAACTGTCGCACTCCCTGGCCAGCTCGCCCAGCGCCGCCGTTTCAGGCCCGGGAATCTCGATGGTGAACCTGAGCTTCTCGTCGCGGGTGCCGGACGAGTAGCCGGTCAGGGGGAACTCGTTGAACAGGATGAAATCAGGGCTTTGCCCCTCGGTGCAGGCACGGGTCACCCAGCGTTGCATGATGGCCAGGTTTTCGGCCAGGCCCTGGGCGGCGTCCTCGAAATCCTGCAGGTTCCTGACGCCGTTCTGAACCACCTTAACGACCACCGTGTCTTTCTCCAGCGGCACGGTGGGATAGCTGCCGTCCGGGCGGACCAGCAACACGGTCTCATCGGCGGGAGAAACGGCTGGCCAGAGACAGACCATCGCGAGCAAGGGCAGCAGGCGGTGTGGCATCAGCGATTCTTTCCTGGTTTTTCAATGGGGCGACTGCGCCAGTATAGATCAGCCGCTGACGTTTGCTGCTCAGTCCGCTACCGGCTGTGCCTGGAAATAAGCAGCCAGCGCCTCGGCCTCCTGCTTGTTGATCCGGCTGGTGACATCGCACATGCTCATATGCCCCCGGGCGGCATCCTCGTCGTCCATCGGCACGCTGGGACAGCGCCGCTCGTAAAAGTAGAAACGCTCAATTTCCGCGAACAGCTGATCAGCATTCTGACCCGCCAGCGTCGGCACATCCGGCCGGTCGGAAACGCCCCCGGGCCCGTGACAGGTCTCGCAGAGTGCCACCAGGCTGTCCAGCTGTGCGCTGCTGACGGCCTGGCTCTGATTGCCCGGCAGGGACTTGGCCTGCTGGGCGGCAAGCACGGCGGGTAACAGCACCAGGGGGAAGGTCATTGCCAATAGGGTGAAAAGTCGCTTCATTACCTGCACTCCCGGAAACCAGTTCAAGCCCAGCATAGGACTTCACTGGCCCGTTTGCATGACCGAGGTCAGTCAAGTACCGGATTTACCGTCGTTTAACGGCGCCACCGCCCCGGTTTTTGCTGACCGCTGCCCGTGATGTACCATGCAGGGTCGCTCCCCCTTCTCCTTGAGGGCAACGTCGATGAACCTGAAAAGCAGCCTGATTACCGCGACCGTGGTAGTGAGCGCCCTGGTAACGCCCACTGGTGATGCTTCCGAGGAACCCATGGCGAAGAAAGTACCGCACGAGATGACGCTGCATGGCACGACCCGCGTCGACAACTACTTACTGGCTGCGCGATGACGAGCGCAGTGATCCGGAGGTGCTGGCCTACCTGGAAGCGGAAAACGCCTGGTTCGAGGCGCAGATGGCGCACACGGCCGCAGTTGCAGGAAACCCTGTTCGAGGAAATGACCGCGCGCCTGGATCCGGACGAGTCCTCGGTGCCCTATGAACAAGGCGGCTACTGGTATTACTCCCGCTACGAGCCCGGCAAGGAGTACGAGATCTACGCGCGGCGCAAGGGGTCAATGGAGGCGCCCGAGGAGGTGTTGATCGACGGCAACCAGCGCGCCGAGGGCCATGAATATTACGACCTGAGCAACATCGAGGTGAGTGATGACCAGCGCTTTGTTGCGATCGCCGAGGACACGCTGAGCCGGCGGATTCACGAGATTCGGATCCTGGATACGCAGACCGGGGAATTCCTGCCGGAGGTCATCGGCAACGCCTCCGCCTCGCTGGCCTGGTCTGCCGATGGACAGTACCTGTTTTACCTGGACAAGGATCCCCAGACCCTGCTGGCCTATCGCGTCATGCGCCACGAGCGCGGCACGGACCCGGCGGAGGACGTCCTGGTCTACGAGGAAACGGACAACACCTTCTATAACAGCGTGGAGCGCAGCCGCTCCGGCGACTACCTGATGCTGTTCCACCAGAACACGGAAACCACCGAGGTTCAGCTGCTCGCCGCGGACAACCCGCTGGGCACCTTCAAGCCCTTTGTGCCGCGCATGGACGGCCATGAGTACACGATTGATCACGCCAACGGCGAGTTTTTTATCCGCACGAACTGGGACGCGGTGAACTTCCGGGTCATGAAAACCGCTTTGCCCAGCGCCCCGGACCGCAGCGCCTGGGTTGAGGTCGTCCCCCACCGCAACGATGCGATGGTGCGTGACCTGCTGGCCTTTGATGACTGGCTGGTGCTGGATGAGCGCAAGGATGGCCTGCGCAAGGTGCGCGTGATGGCCCGCGACGGCAGCGTGGACCGCTACCTGGAAGCGGACGAGGAGGCCTATGTCATGTGGCTTTCCACGAACCCGCACACGGATACGGACACCTTGCGTTATGGCTTTTCCAGCCTGGTCACGCCGAACCAGATCTGGGATATCGACCTGGCCAGCGGCGAAACCACGCTGCTCAAGGCTGATCGCATCCTGGGCGACTTTGACAGCGCCAACTACCAGACCGCGCGGCGCATGATCACCGCCCGGGACGGCACCGGGGTACCCGTGTCCCTGGCCTGGCGCAAGGGCACGCCGCTGGACGGCACCGCCCCGGCGCTCCAGTACGCCTATGGCTCCTATGGTTCCTCCACCGACCCCTGGTTCCGCAATTCGATCATCAGCCTGCTCGACCGGGGCTTCATCTACGTCATTGCCCACATACGCGGCGGCCAGGAGCTGGGCCGCAACTGGTACGAACAGGGTCGGTTGATGAACAAGATGAACAGCTTTACGGACTTCATTGACGTAACCGTTGCCTTGCAGGACGGCGGCATGATTGATCCGCAACGCACCTATGCCATGGGCGGCAGCGCCGGCGGCCTGCTGATGGGCGCGGTCATCAACCTGGCCCCGCAGCGCTATGACGGGGTGATCGCCGCCGTGCCCTTCGTGGACGTGGTCACCACCATGCTGGACGACACGATTCCGCTGACCACCGGCGAATACCGCGAATGGGGCGATCCGGCTGACCCGGAAGCCTTTGCCTACATGCTGTCCTACTCGCCCTACGATAATGTGCAGGCACAGGACTACCCCAACCTGCTGGTCACCACCGGCCTGCACGATTCACAGGTGCAGTACTTCGAGCCGGCCAAGTGGGTGGCGAAGCTGCGCGACACGCGCACCGACGACAACCGCCTGCTGATGCGGGTGGACATGGACGCTGGACACGGCGGCTCCTCCGGTCGCTATGAGCAATACCGGGAAACCGCGGAAGAATTTGCCTTCCTGGTCGACCTGGCGGAAACCGGCGAGTAGGTCGGAGTTCAGGCCTGGCTTACCAGCCAGGCGAATACGACAATGAAGGAGACCACGCCGGTCACCAGCGCGATCATGAACAGCAGGTAAGCGGTCTGCAGCAGGCGGAACTTCTTGTTCAGTACCGAGCCAAGACCGTGAATATCGCGAATCATTGATTCGTACAGGGCAACCCGGTCTCCCATCAGCTCGGTCATGCCTTCGATAAACTCGCTTTCCCTGATCCTGGCGAAGTTACCGAAGAACAGCAGATTGCCCTCGCTGTGCCGCAGGTCCTTGAGACTGAGCGGATGCGGGCTGACGCGCGGCTTGGCCGCCAGGATCGAATACACCAGCGACAGCATGGTGCCCAGGAGCAGGATGGTGGTGGGGATCATCAGCCAGGGGTTACTGTCCAGCTTTGGCGCCACGGACGCGATGATGATCGAAATAATGATGCCGTTAATACTGATCATCATATTGGCCTTGTTATCGGCCAGGCCGGTCAGGTCCATCTGGACCCGGTAGATATTCCGGAACATGGTCTCGACGCCGCGGTTGCTGCCCGGCGGCTTTGCCGGTGCTTCCGGCTCCGCGTCGGCCGCGTCCTGTTCCGCTTTCGAGGAGGCAAGCGCCTGCTGCAAGGCCGTGCTGGCCTGGGCGAGGCGCTTCTCTACCTTGTCCAGCTCACTCATGAGCGTAATGGTAAGCGCTCAGCGCGCGCGCCGGTGCAGTGGCGCCATCACCGGGTCGCTGCGGGCTCGGCCAGGGCTTCGCAGAGTGCCACGTTGTCCTTGACCACGCGCTGGATTTCCACGGTGCCAGTCAGCGACTGGCCGGGGAAATCGTACCTGACCTCGGCCGCGTCACAACCGGTAAACACGATTTCGATCGTGCCGTAATTAATCTCATTGACCGGTGCCGGGCTGGCGCTGTCAAAAATGCCGCCGCTGGTCAGTGTGGCGCTCAGGTTGGCGCGATCGCCGGTGAAAGCACCCTGGGCGGTAATCCAGCGATGGCCGGGCTCACCCAGCGTCGCGGTGACATCCGGCGCGGGGCGCTCAACATCATAGGTAAACCAGGCCACGAACATGCTGCCGGCATCCGGAAAGACATTGATGAAGAAGCCCTGTCCAGCGGTTGCAGGGTTGTACCAGGCGTCATTCAGGCCAGGGTTGATCTGGAAATCACCAAACTCCTCGACACTCAGGACCACGAAATTGTCCAGTCCAATCGAGTCGCCGGGTGACCAGTCAAACAGGGGCAACTCGCTAAAAAACTGGCCGGCATTAACGATCGGCAGCGCATTGATCGCATCCAGCACCGCCAGTGAGTCTTCGGAAACTTCGCCAAAGACCGTAAAACCGCCATTATCTGAATCCAGGAACGAGTTGTCGTCCATGTTGAAGAACCACTGGCTGGTGGCGCTGTTCGGGTCGCCGTTCCGCTTGGCCATGGCGATGGTGCCGCGCTGATTGGAAATACCCGGCTCATTCTGAATTGACGGGCGCGTCTCGATCGGCACGAGTTCCTCACCAACGATCTTGTCCCGCCCACCCTGGATCACGAAGTTGCGGACGCTGCGGTGAATGATGCCTTGCTCATATCCACCCTCGCGCACGTACTCGAGGAAGTTTTGCACCGTGATCGGCGCCTCGTCCTCGAACAGGTCGATGCGGATATCACCCAGGTTGGTGCGCATGAGCACCTCCGTGGCCTGCGACGGCAGGGCGATGAGTGAGCCGGCGATCACGGCCAGGGACGATGCGATGATTTTAGTCAGTTGCTGGTGGTTCATGATTTCGGGTAAATCCTGTTCTGGCGTGCGGGGCGGCCTCGTTCGCCGGCCCGGTGAAACGCGAATTGTCCCAGTTTATGGCCCGGAGCGAAAGGACCCCTTGTCTTCGCCATTCTCCCGGCGTGCTTTCTGCCGCTATCATTGGCGACCGCTTACACAGGAATCGACACCATGGGCAGAGCCGCCTACATTCTCAAAGCCAGCTGCACGGATACGGTCGGAATCGTGGCGCAGGTGACCGGCTTTCTCGCCGACCGGGGCGCATTGCTGACCGAGATGTCGCATTTTGTCGACGAGGAGGCGCAAAAGTCATTCCTGCGCGTGCGCTTCGAGGATGACAGCCAGGGCAGCCCCGCGGAGTCAGGACTCGCAGACGGCTTCCATGACCAGGTCGCGAAGCGCTTCGCCATGAGCTTCGAGATCATGCCTGCTGAAAGGAAACTCCGCACCCTGCTGGCCTGCTCCCGCCAGAGTCACTGCCTGAACGCGCTGCTGCACCGCTGGGCCGGCGGCCACCTGCCGATTGATATCACCGGCGTGGTCTCCAACCATGACGACCAGCGCTCGCTGGTGGAGTGGCACGGCCTGCCCTACCACCACTTCCCCATCACGCCGGGCAAGAAGCCTGAGCAGGAAGCGAAGATCCTGAATCTTTTCAACGAAACCGGCTCGGAACTGCTGGTGCTGGCGCGCTATATGCAGATCCTGACGCCTCATGCCTGCGAGCTGCTGTCCGGCAAGGCCATCAATATCCATCATTCCTTCCTGCCGGGTTTCAAGGGCGCACGCCCCTATCAGCAGGCCTTCGACCGGGGCGTCAAGCTGATTGGCGCCACCGCGCATTACGTCACCATGGATCTCGACGAAGGACCCATCATCGAGCAGGGCGTCGAGCGCGTTGACCACAGCATGCCGGCGGAGGAACTGGAACGGCTGGGACAGGACGTGGAGAGCACGGTGCTGAACCGCGCCGTTCGCTGGCACGCCGAGGCGCGGGTGTTCCAGAACGGCAGCCGGACCGTGGTATTACGACATTGAAAAAAAAGGGCCAGGCTGTGGATCAGCCTGGCCCCGGTTCCTGTGCCGGGGCCGCGGGGGCCCGGGGCATGAAATTGCCGGATTAATTCCCGCGCAGGCGGAATACCGCCGCGCCGGACAGGGCGATCAGCAGCAGGACCAGGCTCCAGGTTGAACCGGAAGGAATGGCGACCGCCGCGCCCGGACCCACCGGCCCGGCCGGATCCGCCTCGAAATCCCACTCGGTCACCACGCCGCCGACCACGGCCAGCGCACTGTCATACCGCCCTTCGAGGCCGACATCCGTTGCATTGGACTGCCCGCCGTTTACTGCGATGTACAGAATCAGGCTGTCATCGCCCAGGCCGTTAATCGTTTGCGGGCACTGGGCGCCTGTAACGTTGGTCCAGCCCGCGGAGTTTCTGGTAAAGAAGAGAGCGCCCCATGTGTCGAGCGCGCCGCCCGGCACGAGATCGTACCGGCAGTCGTAAAACCCGTTGGTGAAGGTTCCAATGCCGTTTTCGATCCGGTCCACATAGACATTGAGATAGAAGTCGTCGGGGTTGCCGGCGATCGGATAGAACTCAATAGCGAATTCCGTAAACGTCTGGCTTGGAACATTCGCCAGCGGCGGAAACATGATGAACTTCGCGGCAGGCGTCGGGCCGATCGGGCCAAACTGCAACGCACCCGTCCCGGTAGTCGACGGACCGTCGGTGAATTCCACCGGCACCTCGCCGGGTACGTCCGGGGCGATCACCCACCCCTGGTTATTGGAGGGTGTGACCACCAACTGCTGGGCCAGCGCCGCCTGGGCGAACAGGGTGGACAGGACCAGCCCGGTGGAGAGGAGAATCTTAATCTTTGATTGCATTACTTTGCCCCTTGCAAATTATTATTAAGCGCTAATCTATCATCAGCTTAGCAGAGATAAAAGATGTAATTTCTAAGCAGGAATCGGGGTCAACATTTATCGACCACGGGCACGCGGGCACGCTCCTAGCGAGAGATTTTCTTGCGCAGCTGTTCCAGGGCCTGGAGTTGCGCCATCGCCTCGGCCAGCTTGGCCTGGGCTTCCGCCACTTCCATGGCGTCGGTGCGGTCAGCCAGCGTGCGCTCCGCTTCTTCGCGGGCCCGCTGGGCAGCAGTCGCGTCGATGTCCTCACCGCGCATGGCCGTGTCCGCCAGCACCGTGACGATGTGCGGCTGCACCTCGATGATGCCGCCACCGCAGAAGAAGAACTGCTCCGTGCCGGTCTCATCGACGACCCGCACCGGGCCGGGCTTGAGCTGGGTGACCAGCGGCGTGTGCCGCGGGTAAATCCCCAACTCACCGGACACCCCGCTGGCGAAGACCTGGGCGGCCTGGCCGGACCAGATCTCGTTCTGCGCCGAGACTATGTCACATTGCATCGTCTTCATGACTGCTCCCTGGCGGTTTTCAGGCCGCTTTCTTTTCCATGGCCTTGGCTTTCTCGAGGGCTTCCTCGATGCCGCCGACCATGTAGAAGGCCTGCTCCGGCAGGTGGTCGTACTCGCCTTCCACGATGCCCTTGAAGGCGCGGATCGTGTCTTTCAGGCTGACATACTTGCCGGGCGCCCCGGTGAAGGTTTCCGCCACGAAGAACGGCTGGGACAGGAAGCGCTGCACCTTACGGGCGCGGGCTACCGTGTCCTTGTCTTCTTCCGACAGTTCGTCCATACCCAGGATGGCGATGATGTCCTTCAGTTCCTTGTAACGCTGCAGTACACCCTGCACCGCGCGCGCCACCTCGTAGTGCTCCACACCGATCAGGTTCGGGTCCAGCAGGCGGGAGGTGGAGTCCAGCGGGTCCACGGCGGGGTAAATACCCTGCTCGGCAATCGAGCGGGACAGCACCAGCGTGGCGTCCAGGTGGGCAAAGGTCGTGGCCGGGGACGGGTCGGTCAGGTCATCGGCGGGTACGTAAACGGCCTGGAAGGACGTAATGGAGCCGGTCTTGGTCGTGGTGATACGCTCCTGCAGCAGGCCCATTTCCAGGGCCAGCGTCGGCTGGTAACCCACCGCGGACGGCATACGTCCGAGCAGCGCGGACACTTCCGTTCCGGCCAGCGTATAGCGGTAAATGTTGTCGATAAACATCAGTACGTCGCGGCCCTCATCACGGAATTCCTCCGCCATGGTCAGACCGGTCAGCGCCACGCGCAGGCGGTTACCGGGCGGCTCGTTCATCTGGCCGTAAACCAGCGCCACCTTGGACAGTACGTCCGCCTCTTTCATCTCGTGGTAGAAGTCGTTGCCCTCGCGGGTACGCTCACCCACACCGGCAAACACGGAGTAGCCGCTGTGCTCGATGGCGATGTTACGGATCAGTTCCATCAGCGTTACCGTCTTACCCACGCCGGCGCCGCCGAAGAGGCCGACCTTACCGCCCTTGGCGATCGGCATGATCAGGTCGATAACCTTGATGCCGGTTTCCAGGATGTCGTTACCGCCGGCCTGCTCTTCGTATGAAGGCGGCTTGCGGTGAATCGGCATCAGCTTGTCGGAACCAATGGGGCCGGCCTCATCGATCGGGCGACCCAACACGTCCATGACGCGTCCCAGGGTCTTTTCACCGACCGGCACGGAAATCGGTGCGCCCGTGTTGGTCACCGGCACACCGCGCTTCAGTCCGTCGGTGGAACCCAGCGCAATGGTGCGCACAACGCCATCACCGAGCTGCTGCTGCACCTCGAGCGTGATGTCGGTGTTGTCTACCTTCAGGGCGTGGTAAACCAGCGGCAGGTCTGCAACATCGAACTCGACGTCAACAACGGCACCGATTACCTGAACAATTGATCCAGCACTCATAGCTTTTTCCTGTCTTCAAAGAGCGGCCTCGGCCGCTTTCCAATGCAAAATTTCCAGTGCAGCGCTACCGGGTCATACCGCCGCTGCGCCGCTGACGATTTCCGAGATTTCCTGCGTGATCGCGGCCTGGCGCGCCTTGTTGTAGGCAAGCTTCAGTTCGCCGATGAGGTCGCCCGCGTTATCGGTCGCGTTCTTCATGGCGATCATGCGCGCGGCGTGCTCGGAGGCCAGGTTTTCCAGGACGCCCTGGTAAACCAGCGACTCGATGTACCGCACCAGGATGCTGTCCAGCAGCGTTTCCGCATCCGGCTCGTAGATGTAGTCCCAGATGTCCGGTACTTCCTCATCTTCCGTCACCGGCAGGGGCAGCAACTGCTCAACCACCGGCTTCTGCGCCATCGTGTTGATGAAGTCGTTATAGGCCAGGAACACCTCGTCGACCTCCTGCTCCCGGTAGGCATCAAGAATGACCTTGATGGAACCGATCAGGTCTTCGATCTGCGGCTGCTCGCCGAGATCCTGCGCATGCGCGGAAATATTGACCTTGATGCCCCGGAAGAACGCCGACGCCTTCTTGCCCAGGGTCACCAGGGTCACTTCCGCGCCCTTGCCCTGCCACTCGCCGATATGGGCCAGCACCTTTTTGAACAGGTTGGTGTTAAGACCACCGCACAGACCACGGTCCGTGGAAACCACGATAAACGCAACCTTTTTTACCTCCTCCCCGTGGGAGATGGTGAACGGGTGCCGGTACTCCGGGTTCGCCTTACCAAGGTGACCGATGATGCGGCGCATCATGCGCGCGTAGGGACGGGTCGCATTCATCAGGTCCTGGGACTTCCTGATCTTGCTAGCCGATACCATCTCAAGGGCCGAGGTCACCTTCTTGGTGTTCTCGACACTCTTGATCTTGCTGGTAATTTCCTTGCCGCTTGCCATGCCTTAGCTCCGCTGCTTGCCCTGGGTCATCCCGAGTCCGCTTACCAGCTGCCGCTGGTCTTGAACTCGCTGACGGCCGCTTCGAGCTTCTCTTCGATGTCCGCATTCCAGTCACCGCCGTTGAGCACTTCCATCAGGTCGGCGTGCTTGGCGTGGATGGCGTCGATCAGCGCGCTTTCAAAGGCGCTGATCTTGTTCAGTTCGACGTCGTCCATGTGGCCGCGGTCTGCAGCAAACAGGGAAACGGCCATCTCACCGACGGACATGGGGCTGTACTGGGCCTGTTTCATGAGCTCGGTGACGCGCTGTCCGCGTTCCAGCTGGGCGCGGGTGGTGTCATCGAGGTCGGAGGCAAACTGGGCGAACGCCGCCAGTTCGCGGTACTGGGCCAGCGCCAGGCGGATACCACCACCCAGCTTCTTGATGACCTTGGTCTGCGCGGCGCCACCCACTCGCGACACGGAAAGGCCCGCGTGCACGGCGGGACGGATGCCGCTGTTGAACATGTCGTTGTCAAAGAAGATCTGGCCGTCGGTGATGGAGATCACGTTGGTCGGTACGAAGGCGGAAAGGTCACCGGCCTGCGTCTCGATGATCGGCAGCGCGGTCAGGGAGCCGGTTTTACCCTTTACCTTGCCGTCGGTGAACTTCTCCACGTACTCCTCGGACACGCGCGCGGCACGCTCCAGCAGGCGCGAGTGCAGGTAAAACACATCACCCGGGTAGGCTTCACGGCCCGGTGGGCGGCGCAGCAGCAGGGAAACCTGGCGGTATGCCCAGGCCTGCTTGGTCAGGTCATCATAAATAATCAGCGCGTCTTCACCGCGATCGCGGAAGTACTCGCCCATGGTGCAACCGGCATAAGGCGCGATGTACTGCATGGCGGCTGAGTCGGAAGCGGAGGCGTTGACCACGATCGTGTGCTCAAGAGCGCCGTACTCTTCCAGCTTGGCCACCACGTTGGCCACGGTGGACTGTTTCTGTCCAATGGCGACGTAGATGCATTTGATGCCGGATTTGGCCTGGTTGATGATGGTGTCGATGGCGATGGCCGTCTTACCAATCTGACGGTCACCAATGATCAGCTCGCGCTGACCGCGGCCGACCGGCACCATGGCATCGATGGACTTCAGACCGGTCTGTACCGGCTGGTCAACCGATTTACGCCAGATCACACCCGGGGCGACCTTTTCGATCGGCGAGTAGCCGTCGTTTTCGATCGGGCCCTGGCCGTCAATCGGGTTACCCAGCGCGTCCACGACGCGACCGAGAAGTCCGGGGCCGTGCGGCACTTCCAGAATTCGACCGGTGCACTTGACCGTATCGCCTTCGGTGATGTGCTCATAGTCACCCAGGATTACCGTACCGACCGAGTCGCGCTCAAGGTTGAGCGCCAGGCCGAAGGTGTTGCCGGGGAACTCGATCATCTCGCCCTGCATGGCGTCTTCGAGACCGTGAATGCGCGCGATACCGTCGGATACGGAAACGACCGTACCCTCGTTGCGCGTCTCGGCTGAGATATTCAGCTCTTCAACGCGTTTCTTGATCAGATCGCTGATTTCAGATGGGTTCAGAGTTGCTTGCATCGTCTTTTTCCTGTGACGATCAGCCTGCGGGCCGATCGGATTCACTTTCAGTTCAATTCGTCAGAGCAGGGAGCTTTCCAGCTTGCCCAGCCGCCCGCGCAGCGAGCCGTCAATTACCTGGTCGCCGGCGTAGATCACCGCGCCGCCCAGCACTTTTGCATCGACCTCGTTGTGCAGCGTAATGCTGCAATCAAAACGCCTGGCCAGCGCCTCGGTCATCCGCGCCACCTGCTCATCGTTCAGGGGAATCGCGGAGACCACGCGCACATCGAGCCGGTTTTCCGCCTCCGCACGCAGGGTGCTGAACATGGCGCTGATCTGCGGCAGCAACACCAGGCGGTCATTGTCGGCCAGGGCCTCCAGGAACCGCCCGAAAGAGGCGTCAACTGCATCGCCGGCCACATCACGCATCAGCGCGACGGCCTTTTTGCGATCCAGCTCCGGGCTCTCCAGCCACTCCACCAGCACCTCGTCGGAAGCTGCCAGCGCGGTGTTGGCCAGCGCCTGCCCCCAGGCGCCCAGCGCGCCCTGAGACTGGGCCAGCTCAAAAGCGGCCTTTGCGTAGGGCCGCGCCAGTGTCGTCAGGCTGCTCATATCTCAGCGATCAGCTTGTCCAGGAGCTCGCGGTGGGTGTTCTCATCGACCTCGCGCTCCAGGATCCTGGCAGCGCCCGCCACGGCCAGTCCGGCAACCGCACTGCGCAGTTCTTCACGCGCCTGGTTTGCCGCCTGGGTGATGTCCGCTTCGGCCGCAGAAACCTGCCGGTGGCGTTCAGCGATAGCCTCTTCCTTGGCGTCATCAACGATCTGGTTGCGACGTTGCGCAGCCTGGTCGAGGATTTCACCAGCCTTGTCGCGGGCCACCTTGAGCTGCTCTTCGGCACGGGCATTGGCCTCTTCCAGGGCTTTCTCGGCCCGGTCGGAAGCCGCCAGACCATCAGCGATTTTCTCGCGACGTTCGTCCAGCGCCTTGAGCAACGGCGGCCAGATGAACTTCATGCAGAACCACACGAAGATCATCATGGCGATCGAATTGAGTATCAGGGTGGCATTGATGTTCATGCCGGTACCTCTCGGTCAGGTGTCGCAGCGCGGACGAATCCGCGCCCCGTCAGGGCTTCTTATCCGCCCAGCGCCGTTTGCAGCTGGCCAACGAAGGGGTTTGCGAAGGTGAAGAACAGCGCAATACCCACACCGATCATGGCAACAGCGTCAAGCAGGCCGATGGCCAGGAAGAACTTACCCTGCAGCATGGGCGCCAGTTCCGGTTGACGTGCTGAACCTTCCAGCAGGCGACCGCCCAGGATACCCACACCAATACCTACGCCAAGCGCGCCCAAGCCAATCAGCAGGGCAACGGCGATAGCGGTCATACCAATTACAGTTTCCATTTTTACTAAGCTCCGTCTAAGAGTTTTTTGCTAAAAAAGAACCGATTAATGATGCTCACTGGCCATCGACAGGTAGACGATGGTGAGCATCATGAAAATAAACGCTTGCAGCAGGATCACCAGGATGTGGAACGCGGCCCACCCGAAGTGCATCAATTGTCCCCCCAGGAAGCCTGCGCCGCCGATGGCGAGCATCAGCAGGGCCAGCAAAATCAGGGTCGGCTTGATGGCCAGCTTGCCACGGTAGTTGGCGAACAGCACGGCGAAAATCGCCAGTGAGCCGATGGACCAGAACCACCATGGCACGTGGTCTCCCCACAGGGAACTCAGGCCGGCAGCGACCACGCCCGAACCCGCGGTAAATACGATGGCGATCAGGATGAAGATCAGCTCACCGGCGTACAGGTTGCCGAACAGTCGCAGACCCAGCGAAACCGGCTTGGCCAGCAGGGACACCACCTCGAGAATGAAATTGAACGCCATCACGAACGGCCACACAACGACAGGCATACCGAGCTGCTTGGGATTGAGCGGGTTCATAACGAGTTCGGACAAAAATCCGCCCACGCCCTTGAAGCGCAGGCTGTAGATGATAATCAGCGCGAACACGGCAATGGCCATACCCAGCGTCGCGTTGACGTCCGTGGTCGGCACCACTTTCTGATATTTGATGCCGCTGGCAACCGCGGCTTCCGGCAGCCAGTCGACGGGGATCAGGTCCATGAAGTTCATGAAGAAGATCCACACGAACAGCGTCAAAGCGAGCGGCGCAATGAGCTTGCTGGTACCGTGAAAGCTGTCGCGGACGGATTCGTCCACGAACTCAACGATCATTTCGATCAGCGCCTGGAAGCGCGTCGGAACGCCGGAATTGGCCGCCTTGGCCACGCGGCCGAAGATCACCAGGAACAGCACACCCAGCAGAACAGCCCAGAACATGGTGTCAAGGTGGAACGCCCAGAACCCGAGCTCCGCCGCCACATCGGCGCCGCCACACACAAAGCCATCGTCGCCAAACCCGCAGGTGAGGTTCTGCAGGTGGTGGCCGATATAGCCTGAAGTCGTCAGAGGTTCGTTGCCGCTTGCCATCTATCGAAGTCCGCTTCCTGATTCGTCTGAATCATTCTCATTCCCACCGGCTAGGTGGGTATCAACTGCTGAAAATCAACCCCAACCAACCGGAGAGGATGACCATGCCCATGCCGGCGAAGAACCAACCGGCAGCCAGGGGCTTAACCCCCAGGAACACCGCGACGCAAATCGCACCGCAGAAAAGCCATTTCGCGCCCTCGGCCAGGACTGCAGCCCGGAGGAAGGCAGCGCTGTCCGCGCCAAAGCGCCGCGCCACGATCAGGGCAAAAGCGAGACCGGGCACATAAGCTGCCAGGCTCCCGAATACCGCTGAGTAGGCGGCAACACCGCCAGACAACACGGCCGCCAGACCAGTGACCCCAAGCCCGGCCAGGGCCTGGACCCGCAACCACCGGCGAGTCATTTTCTGATTGCTCACCACGGCGGGAACGGTCATTGGTGCTGTCCCCCAAACGTGTTGCAAAAATGCCAGCTGCCGGGGCGCCCGTTCCAGGGCACCGTAATGCAGCCCCGTAAAACGCCCTTCAGAGAGCAATAAAAAGGCGGCCAAAACGTTACGCTTTTGCCGCTGTCAGATCCCGTCGCGTTTCGGGGTGTCTTACCCTTTACCCGACAAAGACCGCCCATTTTAGCATTCGGGTTTTCTATGGGGCAATAGAAACCCCGCCCGGATTCGCTTTTCCGCGCAAAATAATCGTGCGCGGCCGTACCCTACCCGACGTTGATGACAGTTTCGAGATGGTTTTCGGTCGCCAGCGAGGCGGTGATCAGGCAGACAGACTCTGACTTGTGCAAGATTTTCTCCGCCTTTTCCACATCAACGCCCGCCGGCACCTGCAACCGGGCGCGAAGATCAAAACGCGTGAAACGCGTTACACCGTCCACGCGGTCCAGCGTGCCCTCAACGTCGCATTCGAGCGAGGTCCACTCCAGCTTTGACGCCCGTGAAATGGCGCGAAAGGTCAAAATGAAGCAATCGGCAACCGAGGCCGCCAGCAACGTTTCCGGAGACCAGTGACCCTCGGGGCCGCCGAATTCCGGGGGCGGCATCGTGGACAACTCGGGGAGCCCCTTGCTGCTGAGCGTGACCGGGTTGTCAGTGCCGCTGCGGGCGGTGACATGGTAGACGTGGGGAAAACCTTGCATGTTCTGCTCCTTAATAAATTGAGTTCAACCGGACCGGCCACTCTCCCGGCCGGTTGCCGGTTCAGTCCCTGGCCAGGTGACCGATGATGCCTTCCAGCTCATCGGCTGAATTGTAGGAAATAACCAGCTTGCCCTTGCCCTTGGCGTTGTGCTGGATGCGCACCCGGGCGCAGAGCTTCTCGGTCAGGTCATCCTGCAGGCGGGCAATGTCGGGATCCATGGCCCGCGCTTTCGGCCTGGCCGGCGCCTGCAGGCGCTTGACCAGCGCCTCGGTTTCCCGGACCGACAGCTGTCGCCGCACCACTTCCCGCGCCGCCTGGGCCTGCAGGCCCTCGGGCAACACCAGCAGCGCCCGCGCATGTCCCATCTCCAGGTGGCGGTCGTCGACCAGCTCGCGCACCTCGGCGGACAACTCCAGCAGGCGCAACAGGTTGGAGACGGCCGAGCGCGAGCGCCCGACGGCATCTGCCGCTTCCTGGTGCGTCAACTGGAACTCGTCGACCAGGCGACGCAGCGCGGTGGCCTCTTCCAGGGGGTTGAGGTCTTCGCGCTGGATGTTTTCCACCAGCGCCATGGCCACGACGATCTCGTCGGCCACCTTGCGAACGATTGCCGGAATCCGGTCGATACCGGCCAGCTGGGCCGCACGCCAGCGACGCTCACCGGCAATGATCTCGAAGCGGTCTGCTGCAATGCTCCGCACAACGATGGGCTGGATGATGCCCTGCTGGCGAATCGACTCGGACAGCTCCTCCAGCCGGTCCGGGTCGAACACCGACCGCGGCTGGTACTTGCCCGGCTGGATCTGCTCTATTGGCAGGTCCCTGAGGCTGGAGCCGGAGTGACCATCGGTCGGCTCGCGCTGCGCCTTTTCCAGCGTGGCCTGGCTCAGCATGGAGGAGAGATTGCGTCCCAGGGGGTTTTTCTTGGCGGCCATCGGTGTCGGTTCCAGCTCAGTTCATGTATCTGTGATTGGCAGTGATCTAAAAAGCGTCCGGTCAGCCGGCCTCCCGCTTGCGCCGTCGGCGCAGTACCTCGCCCGCCAGGCCGATATAGGCCAGGGCGCCGCGGGAGGCGGGATCATACTTCAGCACCGGCAGGCCATGGCTTGGCGCCTCGGCGACACGCACATTGCGCGGCACCAGCGTCCGGTACACACGGTCGCCAAAGTTCTCGATCAGCTGTTCCGACACGGCGGTCGCCAGGTTGTTGCGCCCATCGTACATGGTCCGCAGCAGGCCTTCGATTTCCAGGCCGGGATTAACGCTGTCGCGCACCTGCTCCACGGTCTCCAGCAGCGCCGCCAGGCCTTCCAGCGCATAGTACTCGCACTGGATCGGAACCAGCACCGAATTGGAGGCGGCCAGCGCGTTGAGGGTCAGCATGTTCAGGGAAGGCGGGCAGTCAATGATGATCCAGCCGTAGCGCGGCGCCACGGCCTCGAGTGCATCGCGCAGGCGATACTCCCGGCCTTCCATGCTCATCAGCTTGAACTCGGCAGCGCCCAGATCACCGTTGCTGGGCAGCAGATCAAAATCGAGCCGCTCCGGCGTCAGGATGGCGTCCGCCAGCGCACAGTCCCCGACCATCACCTCGTAGGCGGTTTGCGGCACCGCGCGCGGATCCACGCCGCAGCCGGTCGACGCGTTGCCCTGCGGGTCAAGGTCCACGAGCAGCACCTGGTAATTCATGTCAGCCAGCGCCGAGGCCAGGTTTACGGCCGTGGTGGTCTTGCCTACGCCACCTTTCTGATTGGCTACTGCGATGATGCGTGCCATGGTCCTGCTCTTCTGTTCATTGGTTTGCGGCGATCGACAGGATCACCAGGTGACGCTGCGCGTCGAGCCCGGGCACCCGGATCGTTTCAAGGGCCTCAAGGCTGACGCCCCCGGGCAGCGCTTCGAGTTCTTCAACAGGCGCCTGGCCTTTCATCGCCAGCAGCCGGGTCTGCGGGCCTGCCAGGTGACGCACGCCCTGTACAAAATCCGCCAGGGAGCTGAACGCGCGGGTCGTGATGGTACTGAACCCGCCCGCCGCGGAAAAGTGCTCAACCCGGTCGTGGACCGCCTCCACCCGGTCGAGAGACAGCTCGCGAACGACGTGGCGCAGGAAACGCACTTTTTTCCCGGCGCTGTCCAGCAGAACCGTGGTGCGTTCGGGCTCGAGGGCTGCCAGGGGCAAACCGGGAAATCCGGCCCCGGTTCCCACGTCCAGCAGCGGGCCCGGCCCGCACCAGGGGGCAATCGAAAGCGCAGTCGAGCAGGTGGCGCTCCAGCAGCACCGGCATTTCACCCGGGGCCACCAGGTTATAGGTCTTGCCCCAGCGGCGCAGTAATTCCAGGTAGTCCAGGAGCTTTTCGCGGGTTTGCGCGTCCGGGGACAGGCCGAGCTCAGCCAGGCCCTGGTCCAGTCTCACGCGCTCGCTGTTCCGGTCAGCCACGGGGCCAGGAGTCCGTCCAGGCCGCAGTCGTCAGATCTGATCTGTCCGCTTCATCTGCGAAATGATGCGGTCCATCACCTTGCCGGCGACATCCTGGTACTCCAGGTTTTCGCTCTGCGTCACCATGCTCCAGACCCGCTCAAGTTGGCGCACGTCGATGTACACGGTTTCCAGCATCATCTCCGATAACCTTGTCTTCCCAGCCGGGGCCTTCACGAACCGTGTACACATCGTAGAAATAGGGGCTGTACCAGCCACCCTACGCCGGTGCCCACATTTTGCACCCAGTAATCAGCGCGTTCGTACTGCGGGCCCTGGCCGCCACCGATGACGTAAACGATGATCACCGCATCCACGTTCGCATTGCGCAGCGCGACCTCGACGCTCTCACGGGTCAGCTTGCCGCGCATACCCGGCAGTTCGGAACTCTCCACGGCGTTGACGCCCTTGTCGCGAAGCTGGGCGACCGCATCGCGTTCGATAACCAGCCGCTCGCAGCGCGTCCGGCCAGGCCACCAGGACCGCCAGCTTCTCCGGTAGCTTCCGGCTGCGATCGTGTCTGACTGCCAGGTGTCGACCACCTTGGTGGTGCCACAGCCGGCAAGAACTGCAGAGCGCCGGGTCAGTGCGAGGCTATTGACTAAAAATTGTTTCATGTCGTGTTCCTGAAAATCAGGCGGACATTATACGGCCTGTGCATCGTTCATGACGATGGTCAGATCCAGTTCTTCGGCAAGGTGGCAGGCCACCCAGTCACCTTCCGGCAGTTTTCGCAGCGGCGGAACCTCGAGCTCACAGCGCTTGACCGCGTGAGGACAGCGCGGGTGAAACACGCAACCCCCGGCGTGGCTTCAACGGCGACGGCATGTCTCCGCGCAGCCACAGGTCGTCCCGCCGTCGTGGCGCGGCCGGGTCGGGAATAGGCACCGCGTTGACCAGTGCGTTGGTGTAGGGGTGACGGGGGCGGCGGTACAGATGTTTGGCACTGGACACCTCCATCGCCCGGCCCAGGTACATCACCATCACCCGGTCACTGATGTGCTTGACCACCGCCAGGTCGTGGGCAATGAAGATCAACGACAGCGACAGCTTTTTCTGCAGATCGCGCAACAGGTCGATGATCTGCGCCTGGATCGATACATCCAGCGCACTGACCGGCTCATCGCAAATGATCAGCTTGGGGTTCAGCACCAGTGCGCGGGCAATGCCGATGCGCTGGCACTGACCACCGGAAAACTCATGCGGATAACGGTTGATCTGGTTGGGCAGCAGACCAACCATTTTCATCACGCCGCGCACGCGCTCCTCGACCTGCACGCGCGCGATCTTCGGATAAAACGTCCACAGCGGCTCGGCAATGATGTCACCCACGGTCATGCGCGGGTTCAGCGAGGCGAGCGGGTCCTGGAAGATAATCTGCAGTTCCTTGCGCTTCTTGCGCAGCGCCTTTTCGTCCAGGCCGACGAGGTCCTCGCCCAGCCACAGCACGCGGCCACGGCGGGGGCGGATCAGGCCCAGCAGGGCCCGGGCCAGCGTCGATTTGCCGCAGCCGGACTCCCCCACGATGCCAAGCGTTTCGCCGCGGTAGCAGCTCAAAGCTGATACCGTCGACCGCCTTGAGCGGCACGGATCGCGCGACCGGAACACGCCACCCTGCTGCACCTCGAAATGCACGCACAGGTCCTGCACCCGCAGAACGGGCTTGCCGGCCGGGCCGCTCATGGCGCCTTCTCCAGGTGACAGCGCTTCAGGTGCCCGGGCCAGGCCTCGCGCAGCGCCGGCGCTTCCATGCAGGCGTCAAAGGCATGACTGCAGCGTTCGCGAAAACTGCAGCCGGCCGGCAGGGACAGCATATTGGGCGGATTGCCGGGAATGGCGTGCAGTTCATCGTCGTCCGCCCGGTCCAGGCGCGGGACCGAGTCGATCAGGCCGCGGGTATAGGGGTGTTGCGGCCGCGCATAGATATCGCCGGACGGTCCCGAATTCCACCAGTCTCACCCGCGTACATGACGAGCACTTTTTCGCTCACGCCGGCGACCACGCCAAGGTCATGGGTGATCAGAATCGAGGCCATATTGGAGCGGGAAACCACCTCGTCAACCAGCGCGGCGATCTGCGATTGAACCGTGACGTCCAGCGCCGTGGTCGGCTCGTCGGCAATCAGGACCGCCGGCTCGCAGATCAGGCCCATGGCGATCATGACGCGCTGGCGCATGCCGCCGGAGAACTCGTGCGGATACTGCGTGATGCGCTGCTCCGGATCCGGGATGCGCACCGCGCGCAGCATTTCCACGGCGTGGACGCGCGCCTGGCGGCGGCTGAGGCCCTGGTGGTGCATGCAGACCTCGCTGAGCTGCTGCTCAATCGTGCAGGTAGGGATTCAGGGAGGTCATCGGGTCCTGGAAAATCATCGCGATGTCGCTTGCCCCGGTGGCGGTTCAGGGCGGCCGGCTTCATGGCCATCAGGTCTTCGCCCCGGAACAGCGCCTGGCCGGTGGCCGAGCCGTTTTCCGCCAGCAGGCCAAGCACCGCCATCATGGCCTGGGTCTTGCCGGACCCGGACTCGCCCACGATCGCCAGGCTCTCGCCGGGCTCCAGCACAAAGTCCAGGCCGCGCACGGCGTGCACCTCGCCCTCCGGTGTCTCGAAGCGGACGTGCAGGTCTTTGACTTCCAGCAGCGGCTTGCTCACATGCGGTCCTTCGGATCGAGCGCATCGCGCAGGCCGTCGCCGATGTAGTTGAAGCAGTACAGCGTGATGGTCAGCATCGCGGCCGGAAACACCAGGGTCCAGGGGGCCGACTCCATATCCTGCGCACCGTCATTGACCAGCGCCCCCCAGGAACTCATCGGTTCCTGCACACCCAGGCCGAGAAAGCTCAGAAACGACTCGACCAGGATGACCTGCGGAATCGTCAGGGTCACATAAACCATGACCACGCCAAGCAGGTTCGGCACGATATGCCGCCAGATGATGGCCCGGTTCTCCACCCCGCAGGCGCGCGCCGCCTCCACGTATTCCATCCGTTTCAGGCCCAGCGTCTGGCCGCGCACGATGCGCGCCATGTCGAGCCAATTGACCGCCCCGATGGCCACGAAAATCAACACGATGTAGCGCCCGAACACGACCATCAGCAGAATCACGAAGAACATGAAGGGCATGGCGTAGATGATATCCACGATGCGCATCATGATGCGGTCCGTGGCGCCGCCGTAGTAGCCGGCGATGGCGCCGTAGGTCACCCCGATCAGCAGGCTCACCAGGGTGCTGACAAAGCCCACCAGCAGGGAGATGCGGCCACCTTCAAGGGTGCGCACCAGGATGTCCCTGCCCACCGCATCGGTGCCGAACCAGTGCCCGTTGGCAAAGCTGGGCGGCGCATTGGTGTTATCCCAGTCGGTGTAATCCATGTCCCAGCTGATCACCATCGGGCCCGAAAATGACCGCGAGAATAATTACCGCCATGATCACGGCGCTGACCACCGCCGCCCGGTTCCTGAGCAGGCGGTGCCAGGCGTCCTCCCAGGGCGAGCGTCCCTTGACGTCGCCCAGGTGCAGCGCGACCTCGAACGGAGTCCTGTTCGACCGGCCTCAGAGCTCTTCATAACGAATCTTCGGGTCCAGCAGCGAATACAGCAGGTCGACGAGCAGGTTCAGCAGGATGATGAGCACGCCGTAAAAAATGACCACGCCCATCACCAGGGTGTAATCCCGGTTCAGTGCGCCCTGCACAAAGTAGCTGCCCAGTCCCGGTATGGAGAAGATTCGCTCAACCACCACCGACCCGGTGATCAGGGCAGCGGTGGCCGGGCCCATGTAGGACAGCACGGGCAACAGCGCCGGCTTGAAGGCGTGGTGCAGGATGACATACCGCTCCGGCAACCCCTTGGCGCGGGCGGTGCGAATGAAATCGCTGTGCAGGACCTCGATCATGCTGCCGCGCATGAGGCGGGCAATATAGGCGATCACCGGCAGGGCCAGGGTGATCACCGGCAGCACCGCGCTTTGCCAGGTCCAGTCCCAGCCCCCGGCCGGCAGCCAGCCCGCGTAAACGGCAAACAGCAGGATCAGCACCGGCGCCACGACAAAGTTGGGAATGGATACCCCCAGCATGGCGAAACCCATGGTGGTGAAGTCCGCTGCGCTGTTCTGGCGCAGCGCGGCGGCCACGCCCACGCTGACACCGATCACGAAACCCAGCAACATCGCCAGCCCGCCGACGGTCAGGGACACGGGAAAGCCCTGGGCGATCAGCTCGTTGACGGTCCAGTCCTTGTACTGGAAGGACGGTCCGAAATCGAACACCAGCACCTGGCCCAGGTAGCGGAAATACTGCTGCACCAGGGGCTCGTCGAGGTGGTACTTGGCATTCAGGTTCGCCTCGATTTCCGGCGGCAGGGCCTTCTCGGTATCAAAGGGGCCGCCCGGCGCTACGCGAACCAGGAAAAACACCACGGTGATGAGCAGCAGCAGCGTCGGCACCACGCCCAGGAGCCGCTCCGCCGCATGCCTCAGCAGGCCGTGCTTGATCCTCACGGGGCGGGCTCCGCCCCGCCGGCATCGCGGGAGCGGGTGGCCAGCAGGAACATGTGCTTGCTGTAGTGATGATCCATGACGTTGTTTTCCCAGCCCCGGAGATGCGGGTCAACCAGCCGCTTGGTCACATAGGTGTAGATGGGAATGATCGGCCACTCCTCGAGCAGCAGCCGCTCCGCCTCCTGCATGAGCCGCCGCCGGCGCGCCGGAATGCGCTCTTCGGCGATCTGCTTGAGCAGCGAATCATACAGCGAGTTGCTGTAGCCGTAGTCATTCTGCCCGTGGCCGCTGGCGAACATCTGCAGGAAGCTGTAGGGGTCGGCATAGTCGCCCACCCAGCCGGCCCGGAAGACCTGGGTCAGCACCCGCTGGGAGCGGTTCTGCAGGAAGACCTTCCACTCCTCGTTGAACAGCGTGGCCTCCACGCCCAGCACCTGCTTCCACAGGGACGCGATGGCCAGGGCCACCTTCTTGTTGTTCTCGCTGGTGTTGTAGCGAATCTCGATGCGCAGCGGATCGGCGGCGCGTGTAGCCGGCGGCGGCATACAGCCGGCGCGCCTCCTCGTTGCGCTCCTCCTGGGTCCAGGTGGCGTACCCGGGCAGCGGCGACTCGTAGTCCCCCAGGCCGGGAGGCACCAGGGTGAAGGAGGGCTGTTCACCGAACTGGGTGACCTTCTCCGTGATGAGCTGGCGGTCGATGGCCAGCACCAGCGCCTCGCGCAGCATCGGTGAGGCGATAAAGGGCTCCCGGGTCATGTTGAAGCCGAAAAAATAAGAGGCCAGCCAGGGACTGACGACCAGTTCGTCCGGATAGTTTTCCTGCAGCCAGCGGAACTGGTTGTTGGGTACGTCATAGGTCCATTGCAGATCACCGGAGCGGAATTTCTTGAGCGCCCCGGACTGGTCCTCCAGGGGGTAGTAAACCACCCGTTCGAGAATCGTATTCGCCGCATCCCAGTAGCGCTCATTGCGAACCAGCTCGATCTTTGAGCGCACGACCCAGTCGCTGAGAACGAAGGCGCCGTTCGATACCAGGTTGCCCGGGCGGGAAAACCGCGCGCCGAACTCCTCCACGCTGGCCTGGTGCACCGGGTAGGTCGCCGAATGGGTGAGCAGCGACAGGAAATACGGGGTCGGGTCGGCCAGGCGGATCTGCAGCGTGTAGTCGTCAAGGGCCTCGACGCCCAGCGATTCCGGGGGCGCCAGTCCGGACAGGACCTGTTCCGCGTTCTCGATCGGCATGAGCATGCTGGCGAACTTGGAGGCGGTTGACGGGTCTGCGCTGCGCCGCAGGGAGTAAACAAAATCCGCGGCGCGCAGCGGGTCGCCATTGGACCAGGCCGCGTCACGCCGCAGGTAGAAGGTGTAGGTGCGCCCATCGCGGCTGATGTTCCAGCGCATGGCGACGCCGGGCACGATACGCCCGTCCGGCGCTTCGCTCACCAGGCCCTCGTAAAGGTCCCGCAGGATGTTGGCCGCCGGAACGCCCTCCGCCAGGTGCGGGTCCAGGGTCTGCGGCTCTTCGCCGTTGCCGCGATGCAGGACCTGCTCCGGCGCCAGCACGGCCGGGTCCGGACGCCCGTCTTCGAGCAGCAAAAGGGGCACGGGACGCTCCGCCTGGCCACGGTCGCGCGGCGCGTCCGGGTCCCGTTCACCGCAGGCGCTCAAGGCCAGGGCGGCAAGGGCGAGCGCCAGGAACGGTCGGCGGTTCATGCGGGACGGCGTGCTCAAGGCGCTTCCTGCTCCAGGTCCAGGTAACGGGACAGGTGGATGTCCCGGGCATTATCCAGGTACCCGCGCACCTGCGGACTGACCAGGTGCCGGGAGACGTAATAGTAGAGCGGGATAACCGGCGTGTCGCGAAGCAACAGGGTTTCCGCCTGCTGCAGCAGTTCCAGGCGTTGCATGCCGGTGCGGGTCGCGGCGCGGTCCAGCAGCTGGTCATAGACCGGGTTGTCGTAGAACGTGTTGTTCAGGGGGTCGCCGGCGCGAAACAGGTCAAGGAAGGACACCGGGTCCGCATAATCCGCGATCCAGCCGCCACGAAACACCTGGGTCCGGACGCCCTGCCGGCGGTTGTTCACGAACACCATCCATTCCTCGTGCAACAGGTCCGTGTTGACGCCCAGCACCTGCTTCCACATCGCGGCCACCGCAACGGCCATGCGCCGGTGCTGGGTGGAGGTGTTGAAGCGCAGCTCCAGGCGCAGGGGCCGGTCCTGGCTGTAGCCGGCCCGCTGATAGAGCGCACGCGCCTCCGCCTCACGCGCCGCCTTGTCCAGGCCCTCCGCCGGATCCCGCGGAGGCACGTAGCCGGCCAGGCCGGGCGGCACGACGGTCCAGGCGGGTATTTCACCGGCGCCCATGACCACGCGGGTCAGCGTGTCCCGGTCGATCGCCAGCGACAGCGCCCGCCGGAGCTCAGGCTGACCCGCCAGCGGCGCCCGGGACAGGTTGATACCCAGCCAGAAGCTGCCCATGTAGGGCGCAACACGCAGGTCGCCCGGCAGATTTTCCGCCAGCCACGCGTAGCGCCCCGGGGGTATGGTCTCGGTGATGTCGACCTCGCCGGCACGGAAGCGCGACAGTTCGGAGCCCGGGTCCTCGATGGTGACGTAAACCACCCGGTCCAGCGCGACCCCGGCAGCAGCGTGGTAATAGGGATTGGGCCGCAGGCTGATATGCGATCGCGGCACCTGTTCCTCCAGCACCCAGGCGCCGTTGACCGGTCGCGCTGAAACCCCGTCCTCCGCGGACTCCATGGCGAAAGGATGCAGCGGATAGGCGACCGGGTGGGTCAGCAACTCGAGGAACCAGGGGGTCGGCTGCGCCAGGTCCACTTCCAGGGTGCGCTCATCAATGGCCCGCACGCCAAGGCTGGAAGGATCCGCCTCACCGGCCAGCACCTCCCGCGCCCGGCTCATGGGCGCCAGCAGGCTGGCGGTACGCGCCTGGCTTGCCGGCGCCAGCGCCGCCTGCCATCCGCGCACAAAATCGTTGGCGCGAACCGGGTCGCCGTTGGACCAGCGCGCATCGTCCCGGATCTCGAAGCGGTAGCCGAGGCCGTCCTCCGTCACCGTCCAGCCCTGCGCCACACCCGGTATGAGCTCGCCGGCGGCATCAAAGGTAACCAGCCCCTCGTTGAGATCACGCAGCACCTGCAGCGCCGCCAGGCCCTGGGCCTGGTGGATATCCAGCGAGTCCGGTTCCGGGCCCAGGCCGCGGGTCAGAATCTTGTCCGCTGCCGAGGCCACCGGTACGACGCAGGCCGCCAGGCCCAGCAGGATCCAGCCGAGCACGGCGTGCCGGCGCCAGGTCGGGGCTTGTCGAAGTGCTCTCGGATGGTCAGTCATTCGATGGACGGGGCGCAGGCATCAGCTTTGGTTTATCCTAATCCATTACAGGTGTTGAGGAGACCCGGCCTTGGCGGGAAACACATCCAGCCCGGTGGTCAGCGACCGCCAGGAACTTATCGATTATCTCGCTTCCGGCTGCAGGCCGCCGGAAGACTGGCGATTGGGCACCGAACATGAAAAATTCGGCTTTACCACCGACGACCTGAGGCCGCTCCCCTACGACGGCCCGCGCGGCATCAGCGCCGTGCTGTCGGGACTTGCCAGCCAGTTTAACTGGCGCCCGCAGCTGGAGGGCGACAACATCATCGCCCTGCTCGACGACACCGGCGCCTCCATTACCCTCGAGCCGGGCGGCCAGCTGGAACTCAGCGGCGCTCTGCTCGAAGACATCCACATGACCTGCCGCGAGGTGAACACGCACCTGCGCCAGGTCAAGGCCGTCTGCGAACCGCTGGGCATCGGTTTCATCGGCATGGGCTTCCAGCCGAAATGGCGCCGGGAGGACATGCAATGGATGCCCAAGGCGCGCTACCGGATCATGCGCAATTACATGCCCAGGGTTGGCAGCCAGGGCCTGGACATGATGTCGCGCACGTGCACGGTGCAGGTTAACCTCGACTTTGGTTCCGAGGCCGACATGGTGCAGAAGTTCCGCGCCAGCCTGGCCCTGCAACCGGTGGCAACCGCCCTGTTTGCGAATTCGCCGTTCCTTGAAGGCCAGCCCAGTGGTTTTATCAGCTACCGCTCACACGTGTGGGAAGACACGGACCCGGACCGCACGGGCATGCTGCCCTGGGTTTTCGAAGAAGGCATGGGGTTTGAACGTTACGTCGACTACATGCTCGACGTGCCCATGTACTTCGTTTACCGCGACGGGAACTACGTCGATGCCTCCGGCCAGTCGTTCCGGGACTTTCTCGCCGGCCGCCTGCCCGCCCTGCCCGGCGAGCTGCCGACAATCAAGGACTGGGAAGACCACCTGACCACGGCCTTTCCCGAGGTGCGCCTGAAACGTTACCTGGAAATGCGTGGCGCCGACGGCGGGCCCTGGCGCAGACTTTGCGCCCTGCCGGCTTTCTGGGCCGGCCTGCTCTACCACCAGCCTTCCCTGGACGCGGCCTGGGACCTGGCCGCCACCTGGAGCATCGAGGAGCGCCTGCAGTTACGCCGCGACGCCGCGCGCCTGGGCCTGCGGGCCGTGATCCGCGGGCGCAGCCTGCAGGAGCTTGCCCTGGAACTGCTGGAACTTTCGCGGGCCGGGCTCAGCGCACGTAACCGGCTGGATGCGGCAGGCGACAACGAAACAGGCTTTCTGGCTCCCTTGATGCAGACCGCGAAAACCGGTCTCACGCCCGCGGACCGCAAACTCCAGCTGTTCGAGAATGAGTGGAACCGGAGCGTTGACCCCGTCTTCAGAGAGTTCGCTTACTGAATCCTGGTGCAGGCACGCCCGGCAGGCGCCGGGCATCGCGTTTTACTCGACCTTCCAGATCACGTACTTCCAGTCAGCGCGGTTATCCGAACTGTGGTCGAAGCCGATGTAGTAGGTTTTTCCCGCTTCAAAATCCGCCTCCAGCGGCGCCGCGGTCCAGTCATCCTGGCCCCGCAATACCGGGCAGTTACGCCTGTTAACGGCCACCGTGCCGGACAGCGTATGGCGGCCCGGCTCCAACTTGAAGCCCTGCGGCGAGACGAACTTTTCCTTACCGTCAATCTTACGGACCGCCACCCTGGAAATGCACTGCACCGGCAACGCGACCTGGGTGACGATCTGCGCCATCTCCTCGTCAGCGGCAAACGCGGCCGGCGCCAGCAGGGCGGTGAAAACCAGGGCGGTGAAAACGAGCTTGCAGCGCATGGGGACTCTCCAGTTCTTGATCGATTTTTGGCCCCTCCTGCGGCTCATGCACCGCCACGGGCCGGGGATGATCAAGTTTGCGTGAGGCAGGCTGAACCCTGACTGAACGCGCTGTCCCCGGGCCCGCCCGCTAGAAGGGCAGCTTCATATCGGGCTTGAGGGCCAGGAGCTGCGTACGGAAGTCCTCCTGGATACGCTGGAGCGCCTCCTTGCTGTCCGCATCAAAACGCAGCACCAGGATGGGGGTCGTATTCGAGGCCCGCACCAGGCCCCAGCCATCCGGCCAGTCGGCGCGAACGCCATCGATGGTGTTGATGCGGGCATCGGAGAACGCGGCCTCCTTCTGAAACCGCTCGATGAAGGCATGGTTCTCGCCTTCCTGCAGCTGCACCTTCAGCTCGGGTGTGCTGACCGAGTTGGGCAGGGCCGCCAGCACATCAGCCGGGCTGTCGGGGCTCGCCGCGAGGATCTCCAGCAGGCGGCAGGCAGAGTAAATCCCGCAATCGAATCCGTACCAGCGGTCCTTGAAGAAAAAGTGGCCGCTCATTTCACCGGCGAAGGGCGCATCGACCTCCTTCATGCGGTTCTTGATCAGTGAATGTCCGGTTTTGTACATCTCCGGCACCCCGCCGGCCTCGCGGATTACCGTGTCGAGGTGGCCGGTGCATTTCACGTCATAGATGATGGTCTCGCCCGGATGTCTGCTCAGCACCTCGCGGGCGTAGAGCATCATGATCCGGTCCGAGAATACGATTTCACCGTTGGGCGTCACCACGCCGAGACGGTCCGCATCGCCATCGAAGGCGACGCCAAGGTCCGCGCCGGTCAGGCGCACGGATTCGATCAGGTCACGCAGGTTTTCCGGTTCACTCGGGTCCGGGTGGTGATTGGGGAAGTCACCATCCACCTCGTCATAGAGCGGAATTACCTCGGCACCGATGGCGCGCAGAATCTCGGTGGCGCAGATGCCGCCGATGCCGTTGCCCGCGTCCGCAACCACCTTCAGCGGCCGGGCCAGCTGGATATCCCCGGCGATCCGGTCACGGTAGGCGCCCAGCACATCCTCGCCGCTCACCTCGCCCTTGCCCTGGCGAAGATTGCCGGTGCGCAGGCGTTCGAACAGGCCGAAAATGTCATTACCCGACAGCGTCTTGCCGCCGATCATGATCTTGAAGCCGTTGTAGTCCGGCGGGTTGTGGCTGCCTGTCACCATCACGCCGGAGCCCTTGGCGAGCTCATAGGCCGCAAAGTAGAGCGCGCCGGTGGGCACCGCGCCGACATCGATCACGTCACAGCCGGAGGCGCTGATGCCGTCGATAAGGCCATCGACCAGGTCGGGTCCCGAATGCCGCCCGTCGCGCCCGACCACCAGCGGTCCGGCCAGGCTGTCCTGGGCCAGGCTGCCCACGGCCCGGCCGATCATCATGGCTATGCCCCGGTCCAGGGTTTTGCCGACCACCCCGCGGATGTCGTAAGCGCGGAAAATCTCGCTGCTCAGGGGCACCCCGGTAGAGGGAATCGTCGACGGCGCGGGCGGAGAATCCGCTGTCCGCGTCTCCGCTACCGGTTCTTGTGGCGGCGCATCGGCGGGCCCGGGCTTGCTGGAAGACGGTATAAACGGTGGCAACTCGTCACCCTCCGTGGGCGCCGGCTGCGAGATTCGTGGCACCAGGGGCGGATCTTCGGGTTCCTGCGCCGGCCGGGAAATTCGCGGCACCAGGGGCGGATCCTCAGGCTCTTGCGCCGGCCTGGCAATTCGCGGCGCCTGCGGCGGGTCGCGTCGCACGATCGGCGGGTCTTCCGGCTCGCCTGGCTTGCGTCCGGAGCCCGGCGTGGACCCGGACACCGATGTCAGGGGTGAGGGGATATCTTCGAAGTCCGGTGGCCTGGTCGCCGGGGAACGGGTTGTCGGTTCCGTGGGCCGGGTTTTGCCAGGGGCCGGTTTCGGCGGCCGCAATGCCCGTTCCTGCCTGGCGCCGGCCAGGGTCGGCGGCGTCGTGTCGCGCAGGGTGTCCCCCTCGCGCACGGTCACGAAGCGCTCGGGCATGGTTTCGACCCCGGCCGCTGCTTTCTTCAGGGCGAAGTGGCGCGCGATTCCGAACAGCACCAGCAGGGCGCCAAGAATCAACAAAACCAGCTGTTGCTTCACGCCGATCAGCATGGAGCCGCGTTGCTCGGGAAACACCACCTGCAACAGCGAACTGGGCACCTTCAGGCGCGTTGCGGTGTACCCCGAGGGCATCTCGCTGCCAATCGCCTTGAGGCTCAGGGGGGCATTGGCGCCGGCCGCGTGCTCGAGCCCCAGGTAACCTGCGGCGGGCTCGGCCACGCTAAAGAGATTCAGCAGGTAACTCGGATCGAGATATACCACCACGAAACCCTTGCCCTGCACGGCGCGGCCAATGGTGGTCGCGGCCGCCACGTAACTTAAACCCTCGTCCTGGATGAACTGCACCGGCGACAATTCGTCCTCGAGCGCCGCCGACATCATGTCCAGCATGATGAACCCGTTGTCACCGATCGCGTCCAGGTCAGTCATGAACACGCCGCTGTCATAGAGGTGCACATCGGTCACCTCGGGAATCATGCGCCGCGCCTGGGCAAGCAGGCTGGAGGTGATGGCCTCGCCGGCCTGCACCGCCTGGGCCTGTTCCTGGAAGGCGTCGCTGCGCAGCATTTCCTGGATTTCCTGCACCACGCGACCAAGGCTGCCAACGGTCTGGCGCGCCTGGTTGCGCGCCTCTTCGCTCTGGGCAGCCTCCGTGCTGCCGCCCAGGGCTGACCAGCCGGCGATGACGAGGATGATGAAGCCGGCCAGGAAATACGGCCAGGGCGCGGCCAGCACGCTATCGGAAGGCTCGCGGATGCGGGTGACGTCTGCCAGTGTACGTTTGGCCATGATTCAGTTCTTTCCCGTGTGCCCGAAGCCGCCGGCGCCCCGGTCTGACTCCTCGAAACTCTCAACCTGCTCCCAGGCCACCGGCACCACGGGCAGAAACACCAGCTGCGCCATCCGCGCACCCGGTTCCACCTCGAAAGGCTGGCTGGAGCGGTTCCAGCAGGACATGAACACCTGCCCCTGGTAGTCGCTGTCAATCAACCCCACCAGGTTGCCCAGCACCAGGCCGTGTTTATGTCCCAGCCCGGAGCGGGGCAGTATGACGGCCGCCAGCCCGGGATCCTCAATGTGCATGGCGAACCCGGTCGGCAGAAGCTCGGTGGCGCCGGGCTCAATCACCAGGGGGGCGTCGATCATTGCACGCAGGTCCATGCCCGCTGCGCCGTCGGTGGCATAGGCGGGCAAGGGGAATTCGCTGCCGAGCCGCGGGTCCAGCACCCGGAGCCGCACCGGTCGCGCGTCCGTTTTGCCCATCATTTCGCCCCCGCAGTGATGCCGGCACCCGTTCGTTCGTAACTCATTGTTCCCCATCCCTTTTGCGCGGCGTCGTGGCGGCGCCGGCGAACGTCCTGTTCCGAGTATCTGGCTACTATACCAAGGCGCCGGCCAATTTCACCCGCAACGAGCAAAATTCCCACAGCCGGGCGCGCCGCGTGCCCCTGCCCCGGCAGCCATCCCGCACAGCAAACTGGATCCATGAAAAAGCCGCCTCAACCCTGCCAAAGCCCTGCGGCAAGCGCTCTTCTCGCCCGGACGCAACGCCGTCCCACCGGGGCTCTGCTGGCCGAACTGCTGGCGCCCCTGCATGGCGCGGCCGCAGCCCGCGACCTGGCCGAGGAGAGTCTGTCGCGGGTGGGCGGGTTGCGCGCCCTGCTCAGGCTGGCTCCGGAAGAGCTTGCGGCGGAGCCCGGGTGGAACCTGCAAAGCGTCAGCCTGCTCGACGCGGCCCGCGCGCTGATGCTCCGCCACCAGGAGGAACAGCTGCAGCGCGGCTCTGCCCTGGGCAGCCCGGGTGAAACCGTTGAATATCTGCGCATGACCCTGCGCGATCGTCATCGCGAGGTCTTCGCCGGGCTGTTTCTCGACACCCGCCACCGTGTGATCGTGAGCGAAGAGCTGTTCAAAGGGTCCATCGACGGCGCCTGTGTTTATCCGCGCGTGGTGGCCGAGAAGGCGCTCCGCTACGGGGCTGCTGCAGTCATTGTGGCGCACAACCACCCCTCCGGCGTCGCCGAGCCCAGCCTGGCGGACCAGGCCATCACGCGCCGCCTGAAAGAGGCCCTGGCGCTGCTGGAGATCCGCCTGCTGGACCATTTCGTCATCGGCGATGGTGAACCGGTGTCCATGGCCTGCCGGGGCCTGCTTTGACGAGGGGGCCGAAAGCACCGGGCGCTGCCGGCCTGGCGCGGGCACAAACCACCCGTCCTTCAGACAAAAGCCTTGCGTGAGGGCCCTCCTTGCGGTATAAAGTGCGGCTCTTTCGCTCCAGTACGTACGGGAAAGCCCCATGTCCAGAATCTGTCAGGTCACCGGCAAAGGTCCGATGACCGGAAACAATGTGTCGCACTCCAACCGGAGAACCCGGCGACGTTTTCTGCCCAACCTGCACACCCATCGTTTCTGGGTGGAAAGCGAGAACCGTTGGGTCAAACTCCGCGTGTCCACCAAGGGCCTGCGCATTATCGACAAGAAAGGCATTGATGCCGTTCTGACCGATCTGCGCTCCCGCGGTGAGAACTTCTAAAGCGAGGTATTCACCATGGCCAAGTCAAATCGCGAGAAAATCCGCCTGGTGTCCTCCGCTGACACCGGCCACTTCTACACGACCGACAAGAACAAGAAAAACATGCCGGGCAAAATGGAGATCAAAAAATATGATCCCGTGGTGCGCAAGCATGTGATCTACAAGGAAGGCAAGATCAAGTAATTTGATCCCGGGCTCCGCGACGCGGCGCCCCGCTGTTCCTCAAAAAGCCCGCCTTATGGCGGGTTTTTTTGTGTCAGTCCGCCCGGCGCAGCAGGAGGTTGCCCCACCGGTCCGGCTCGGCGACCCAGGACGGCGCGACCCAGGTGGTGGCCGCCTTGTCAAGAATGACGCAGGGCCCTGCCGTGCGGTTACCGGGAAGCAAGGTGGCCCGTTGCACCACCGGCGCACGGCAATCGAGGTCCGGCAGATAGACATCGCCGGCCACGGGCTCATCCGCCTCCGGGCGCCCGGCCTCCGGCAGTCCGGCCAGGGGCGCATCTGCGCGGGACAGCAAGCGCAGATTCACCAGTTCCACGGGCCGGTCCAGCCGGTGCCCGCTGGCGTGCTCATGGGCCTGGTGAAACGACTCGTCGAGCCCGTCCAGGCCGCCCCAGGGCAGGGTCAAACCCTCGCTTTGCCCCAGGTAGCGCAGTTCAAGCCGGCGCCGGTGCTCCAGTGCTTCTGCCGCGATGCCCTCTTCCGCCAGCGCCTGCTCCGCTTCCTGCTCCAGCGATTCGAACGCCTTGCACAAAGCGTTTTCGGTGCAGTCCTCCAGCGTCATCAGCACCGCGCGGGACAGATCCCGGCCAGGCCGCGATGCCAGCATTCCCTGGGCGGACAACACGCCCGCCAGGGCCGGCATGATGACCGTGCGCATGGCGAGCAATTCCGCAACCGCGCAGGCGTGCAAGCCGCCGGCGCCGCCAAAACACAGCAGCGAATAGTCCCGCGGGTCATGCCCCCGCTCGACGGACATAACCCGCAGGGCCCGGGCCATGTGCTCATTGGCCAGGCGCAGAACCCCTTCCGCCGCCTCCACGGCGCTGCAGCCAAGCGCATCACCAAGGCGCGCCAGCGCCGCATCGGCCGCCGTCCGGTCCAGCGGCAGATAACCGCCCAGCAGCGTGTCCGGAGGAAGGCGCCCCAGGGCCAGGTTCGCATCGGTGACGGTCACCCGTTCACCGCCCTGGCCATAGCAGGCCGGCCCCGGACTGGCCCCGGCTGATTCCGGCCCCACCAGCAGCATGCCACCCTGGTCGACCCGCGCGATGGAACCACCGCCCGCGCCGATGGTATGAATATCAACGGTGCTGATGGTCAGCGGCCAACCCGCAATTTGCGAGCGGTTCGTCAGCGGAATGGCGCCATCGAGGAGGGCGACATCCGTCGAGGTGCCGCCCATGTCCAGGGTCATTACCTTGTCGTGACCGGTCACCTTGCCCAGCAGTCGCGCCGCCGCGATACCGCCGGCCGGCCCGGAAAGCAGCAGCCGGACCGCCTGTCCGGCAGCCTGGCCGGCGCCAATCGTGGTGCCGGCACTTTGCATGACGCTGATCCTGGAGCCTGGCAGCTGGCTGGACAGGCGGCCCAGGTAGCGCGCCATCAAGGGGCCCACGGCCGCGTTGAGCCAGGTGGCAATGCCGCGCTCATATTCGCGAAGCTCCGGCAGCAACTCGCTGGAGCAGCTGACGAAGCAGCCTTCCGGCAAGGCATCGGCGATGCGCCGCTCCTCTTCCGGACACAGGAAGGAAAACAGGAGGTTCACGGCCACCGCTTCCACGCCGAGGGCTTGCACTTCAGCGGCCAGCGCCGCAAGTGCTTCGTCACCGGCGCGGGCCAACAGGCGCCCCTGCGCATCGATGCGCGTGGCCACCTCCAGGCAGAGCTCCGGGGCCACCGGCGGCCTTTCCACCGCCTGCTCCAGCGCATAAACCTGGCGGCGGTTCTGCCGCGCCAGGGTCAGTACGTCACCGAAACCCTCGCTGGTCACATAGGCCACGCGAACCCCTTTGCCCTCCAGCACCGCGTTGGTCCCGACGGTCGTGCCGTGAATGAGCTGCAGCGGCAGATCGCGGACACCCAGGCGCTCAAGGCCTTCGAGGATGGCGCGCGAGGGATCATCGGGGGTGGACAGGACCTTGCCATGGGCCAGGGTCTCGCCGTCCCACAGCACCAGGTCGGTAAAGGTCCCGCCGGTGTCCACACCGACAAGAAGCGGCGCCCGTGGACCCGCCGCGGGCTCGCGCGCTTGGCCGGAGTCGTGTTGAAGACGGGTCATCGACGTTTCATTTGCGGTGCATGGGTAAATTATCCGGTGCCGGGGTGGTTTCTTGCAGGAGCGGCCCTATGGTAGCGTGGCAGCCCCGTCAGGAAACAGCCCATGCCCGAACTACCCGAGGTCGAAACCACGCTGCGCGGCATCCGCCCCTACCTTGAAGGCCGCCGGCTGCAGGCAATCGAAGTTCGCGACCGGCGGCTGCGCTGGCCGGTGCCTGACTCGATCAGGCAGGCCGTGGGCGCCCGTGTCACCGGCCTGCAGCGCCGGGCGAAGTACCTGATCCTGGAGACCGACGCCGGCGGTGACCTGCTGATTCACCTTGGCATGTCCGGCTCACTGCGCGTGATCACGGACGACGCCGCGCCGCGCAAGCACGACCATTTTGACCTGGTCACAAGCGAAGCCGTTATCCGTTACAACGACCCGCGCCGCTTCGGCGCCCTGCTCTGGGTCAGCCCGCCCCGCGAGGATCATGAACTGCTGGCCCACCTGGGCCCGGAGCCCCTGGGCGGGTCGTTCAGCGGCGATTTGCTCTTTGAGCGCTCCCGGGGCCGCCGGGTCGCAGTGAAGAACTTCATCATGGACGGCCGGGTGGTGGTCGGCGTTGGCAATATCTACGCGAGCGAAGCGCTGTTCATGGCCGGCATTCACCCGAACCGGGCGGCCGGCCGGGTTTCCCTGGCCCGCTATCGCGCCCTGGCGCAGGCCATCCGCGACGTGCTCGCCCGTTCAATCCGCCAGGGCGGAACGACGCTGCGCGACTACGTGAACAGCAACGGGGCGCCGGGCTATTTCGCCCTGGACCTGCTGGCCTATGGACGGGATGGGAAACCGTGTTTTCAGTGCGGTGCGGAAATACGTCACAAGGTGATCGGACAGCGTTCAAGTTTTTACTGCCCCCGTTGCCAGCGCTGACGAACCAGCCGGGATGGGGGAGCTATCCGCCGTCGCCGTCGACGGCCTGCTCCAGGCGTTTCTTGTGCTCGTCCGCTTGCTGGAGGTAGGTCTCGTTCATTGACTCTGCCTCCTGGAGCTTTTTGACAGGCTCGGCGATGAAGCTTTCCTCGACCGGCACCGGGTCCGGCCGCCCCATGAAATACCAGGCAGCGAAAAGAATAATCAGCAGGGCGATAAAGACGCGCATGTCCCCAGCCTACATCAGAGCAGGTCGCCTGTCTCCGGTTCGGTGGGGCCGGCGTCCGGGGGCTCGATAAACTTGACGCGTTTGCCGCCGGTGAACACCGCCTTGAACTCTTTGCGGGACACCGACACGTAGCGCTCGTTGCCGCCGATCTCCACCTGGGAGCCCTCGCGCAGCGCATAGCCATCGTCATCCACCCGCACCACCATGGTGGCCTTGCGGCCCGTGTGGCAGATGGTTTTCAGTTCTTCGAGCTGGTCCGCCCAGGCCAGCAGGTACTTGCTGCCTTCGAACAGCTCACCCTGGAAGTCCGTTCGCAGACCGAAGCAGAGCACGGGAATGCCCAGCTGGTCGACCACTTCGGTGAGCTGGTACACCTGGTCCCGGCTCAGGAACTGGGCCTCGTCCACCAGCACGCAGTGGATGTTGCGGTTCTCCAGCTCGTTCCGGGTCAGCTCCATCAGGTCCGTCCTGTCATCGAACACCAGGGCCTCGGCCTGCAGGCCGATGCGCGACCGGACCATCCCGACCTGGTAGCGGTCATCAAGCCGGGGCGTAAACAGCAGGGGTGTCATGCCCCGCTCGCGATAGTTGTAAGCCGACTGCAGCAGGTGGGTCGTCTTACCCGCGTTCATCGCCGAATAGTTGAAGTAGAGCTTTGCCATAAACTGCCTTTCATCAAGATGCCGGCTGCCGGGATGAGCCCGGCCAGGCCGGGTGACTCCGGCCGGTACTCAGCCCTCTGCGTTCACCGTGCCACCGACCACGGGCTGGGCGGTCAGCCACAGCTGCCATTGCGCCGGGTGCGCCCGGACCCAGCGGTCAATAAGCTCATTCATCCGGCGCAGTGTCAAGTCCGTGTCCGTGAGCGGCGCCGATTCTCCCAGCTTGATTTTGCGGCGACCGCTTGCGGGGTCCCAGAACATGACGAACGGCGTCGCCAACAGGCCCTCGGCCACCGCCATGGACACGCCGCGGGGATCGACGGGCAGGCGCCCGCCACCGATATCCAGGGCCACACCGTGGTCACGGGGCGCCGGCGCATCGACCAGCAACACCGGGCAACAGACCGGCTCCCGGAACAGGCGCCGGACCGCATCGCGCCCGCCCGGAGCGCTCACTTCGCGGCCCTCGCAGACCCTGGTCAGGTAGCCCACGCGCCAGCGCTGGTAAGCGTGCAATACCGGCGCACGGCGTTTCAGATCAACCTGGGCCCGGCGGTAAATAAACGCCGGCTTTAGTCCTGCCGCGGCCATGCACCGCAGGACCAGGGTGCTGGGCCCGAGGTGGGAGCCGAGGAAGATCTGCCGCGCCGCGGTCGGCCAGGCCTCCGGGCCCGTGACCAGGTGCCGGGCGATGCGTCGATCGGAGCTGAAGCGTCCGTGCCAGACATCCACCGCGTCCAGGAACTGGACCAGTCGAAATTCGGTCTGCCAGGCCTCGGGATCCGCGACCGGCATAACGGCCGAAACATTGGCGAGCGCATTGGCCGCAGGGCGGCGGAAGAACCAGCCCCGGCCGGCGATGAAGCGGGCCAGCGCGTTGGCCGGCCGGGCCGGGAGCAGAAAGCAGATAAAGGGCAACAGCCAGTAGGCCAGCAGGTCCAGCAGCTGTTGCAGAATCCAGCGCACCGCGGAACGCCGCCGGCCTACTTGCGGTTCCGCGCGGAAACGTAGACTTCCCGGTTCGCCAGCTGCTCAAACCCGTATTGCTGCAGCTCCGGCGTGTATTCGACCAGCGGGCTGGTGCGCAGCGCCACGCGCCAGGGTTCGAAACCAAGATCGCGGAGCTCTTGTTCAAATTCCGCGACGGTGATCGGGTTCAGCTCCGTGTACCACTGCCAGTACTGCTCCGGCGTTGCGAATTCGCCGCCCCGGTCCATGTAGTCCGGGCGGGAGGCCAGCACGCGCTCGCGCAGTTCCGCTTCCGGCAGCTTCAGGTGCACCCAGGGATCTTCGAAAAACTCGCCCAGGTGGTTGCCATAGGCGCCATAGAACAGGCCGGGATGGACAAACAGCAGCCCGCCCGGCTTCAGCACGCGGCGGATTTCCTGCAGGGTTCCGGCGTAACCGCCATCGATGTGTTCCAGCGAACCCCAGGACAGGACCACGTCAAAGTAGTCATCCGCATAGGGGATGGCGTTGCCATCATGCGCCTCGAAGCGCAGCGCCGGGTTGTCCCGCCAGTCATCAGGTACGTGGTTCTTGCCGGCCACTTCCGGCAGCAGCTCGTAGCGGCGCGACGGGTCAATACCCACCAGCTCTTCCGGCTGGCAGCGCAGGAATACGCCCAGGTCCGTCATCCCGTCGCCACAGCCCACATCGAGTATGCGGCCCTTGAGCCGCGCATCGTTGCCGAGCATGAGGTGAATAATGACGCGCGCGGCGTGATCAAAGTGCTTGAAGAACCAGTCCTCGTGGCCGCGGTTCCAGCTGAGATCCTGGATGGGCACACCGTCGAGGCTCTGCAATGACCAGGCCGCCGGGGCGATGCGCTGCGAGTCCGCCGGCGCCACGGTCACCGGCTCCGCCAGTGCCGTTTCCGCCAGCAGCACCGGCGTACCGTTGGCCTCTTTCCACGCCAGCAGGCGCGCCCGCTGCGCTCCCCCGGGCACGGCCACGCCGGACAGGTTCACCTCGGCCGCATAGCGTCCGCGGGGCAGCCACGCCACGTCCCAGCCCGCCTGGCGGATATGCGAGGAGATGCTTTCCGCCCCCGTTGCCGCATCGTTCAGCTGCAGTTGCAGATCCAGGTCAAACATCATGGCCTGCTCAATGCGAAACACGACCCGGAAATTCCCCTGGTCACCCGGCGGGCTCAACGACTCGATGATCAGGTCCTGGCTCATTGCTTATTGCCTTCCATGCGCACCCAGCCCTCGCGGCCGGCGGCCGGCATTATACGCATGCCGGCGGCGGCGTAAGCGGCCTCCATGGCGTCCACCTGCTCTTCCAGGATGCCAGTGAGAACCAGCAAGCCACCCGGCCGCACCGCGGATACCAGGTCCGGCGCCAGGCGCTGCAAAATGCCTGCGAGGATATTGGCGATCACGATGTCGCCATCAAAGCCCTTCGGCGTGGCCGCCTCGGCGGCGTTCACCCGGTCAGTGACGCCGTTGCGCCGGGCATTCTCGCCAGTGGCCCATACCGCTTGCGGGTCATAGTCCAGGCACCGCACGTGGCGGGCGCCGGCCAGCGCCGTGGCAATGCCCAGCACACCGGAGCCGCAACCAAAATCCAGCACATCCCTGCCCTCGATACCACCGGCGCGCGCCTGGCCGTCGATCCATTCCAGGCACAGGTGGGTGGTGGCATGGGTGCCGGTGCCGAAGGCAACGCCGGGATCCAGGTGCAGCAGCAGGCCATCGGGTTGCGGCGCTTCGCTGCCACTGGGAATAATCCACAGGGACTCGCCAAAACGCATCGGCTTGAAGCGGTCCATCCAGGCCCGCTCCCAGACCTGGTCAGCCAGGTCATTGGTTTCGGGCTCCGCGACCAACGGCAGCAGGGCGATCACCGCCAGCAGCGCTTCCCGGTCGGTGTCGGCGGGAAACAGGCCGGTGAGCCTAACCGTCTCCCACAGGGGTGTTTCATCGACCGGCGGCTCCCAGATTGGCGAGTCGCCATGATCGGTCAGGGTGACGGCCAGGGCCCCCTGGCCCAGCAACAGGGTTTCCGCAGCCTCCACGTGCCGGCGCTCGAGGCGAACGCTGACCTCGAGCCACGCGGGGCTTGCGCCCCCCGCATTCAAGCGTCCGAACCGCCGCGCTCCTGCAGGCGCTTCTCCAGGTAATGGATATTGAAGCCGCCCTTGATAAAGCCGGGGTCTTCCAGCAACCACTGGTGCAGGGGGATGTTGGTCTTGATGCCGCCGAGCACCGTTTCACCGAGGGCCACGCGCATGCGCGCAATCGCGGTTTCCCGGTCCTGGCCGTGGGCGATGATCTTGGCAATCATCGAGTCATAGTTCGGGGGTACGCGATAGCCATCGTAGATGTGCGAGTCCACGCGAATGCCCGGCCCGCCGGGGGTATGAAAGCCCTGGATCGTTCCGGGACAGGGCATGAAGGTCTCCGGATCCTCGGCATTCACCCGGCACTCGATGGAGTGACCACGTATGACGATGTCTTCCTGCCGGATGCTCAGCTTTTCGCCGGCGGCCACCAGGATCTGTTCACGGATCAGGTCGATGCCGGTGATCTGTTCCGTCACCGGGTGCTCCACCTGGATGCGGGTGTTCATCTCGATGAAGTAGAAGTTGCCCTCGTCATACAGGAACTCGAAAGTGCCGGCGCCCCGGTAACCGATGCGCTGACAGGCCTCCACGCACACGGCGCCGATCTTCGCGCGCTGCTCCGGGGTAATGCCCGGTGCGGGCGCTTCCTCGATCACTTTCTGGTGCCGGCGTTGCGTCGAGCAATCACGCTCGCCGAGGTGCACCGCGTTGCCGTGCTGATCCGCCATCACCTGGATTTCGATATGCCGCGGATTCTGCAGGTACTTCTCCATGTACACCGTGTCGTCACCGAAAGCAGCGCCGGCCTCCTGGCGCGTCAGCTGCAGCGCATTGGTCAGCGCGGATTCCTCGCGCACGACGCGCATGCCGCGACCTCCGCCACCGGCGGCAGCCTTGATGATGACCGGGTAACCGATCTCGCGGGCAATGGCGGCATTCTCTTCGGGGTCATTGCCCAGGGGGCCGCCGGAGCCGGGTACGCAGGGCACGCCCGCCTCCTTCATGGCCGCGATCGCCGATACCTTGTCACCCATGAGCCGGATGGTCTCCGGGCGCGGGCCGATAAAGATGAAGCCGCTTTCCTCAACGCGCTCGGCGAAATCGGCGTTTTCCGCCAGGAAGCCATAACCGGGGTGCACCGCCTGTGCATCGGTCACTTCCGTCGCGGCGATGATGGCCGGCACGTTCAGGTAACTCTCTGAGCCTGGTGCGGGACCGATGCAGACGGACTCGTCGGCCAGGGCAACGTGCTTGAGGTTTCGGTCCACGGTCGAGTGAACCGCGACGGTCCTGATACCCAGCGCCTTGCAGGCCCGCAGGATACGCAGGGCGATTTCGCCGCGATTGGCGATGACGATCTTGTCCATGATGGCCATGTGGGCAGCCGGTCAGCGGATGACGAACAGTGGCTGGTCAAACTCCACCGGCTGGCCGTTTTCCGCCAGGATCGCCACCACCGTGCCCGAGAAATCCGCTTCGATCTGGTTGAACATCTTCATCGCTTCGATGATGCACAGCGTGTCGCCGACCGCGACCTGCTGACCCTTGCTGACAAAGTCCTCGGCCTCCGGGCTCGAGGCAGCGTAGAAAGTGCCGACCATGGGAGCGCGCACGACCTTGCCGTCCGGGATCGCGTCCTCTTCGGACGCTGCCGGCGCGGCATCATTCGCCGGTGCTGCTGCGGGCGCAGGGGGCGGCGGGGGCACCGCATATTGCGGCATGGCAACCGGCGCCGGCGCCGCTGGAGCACGCGCGATGCGCAACGACTCTTCGCCCTCGACGATTTCGATTTCCGATAGGCTGGACTCTTCCAGCAGCTCGATCAATTTTTTGATTTTTCTGATATCCATGCCCGTGCACTCCGCTCAGGGTTCAATTCGGTTGAGGATGGCCTGCAGGGCAAGCAGGTAGCCCTCGCCCCGGAAACCGCTGATAACGCCCTCGGCGATATCCGCAAAATAAGTCACCTGGCGGAAGGGCTCCCGGGCCGAGACCGCAGACAGGTGAACTTCGATAAAGGGAATTTTGACCGCCAGCAGCGCATCGCGCAGCGCTACGCTGGTGTGCGTGTAGGCGGCCGGGTTCAGAATGATGTAGTCGACGGACTCCCTCCCGGCCTGCTGAACCCGGTCAACGAGATCGCCTTCGCTGTTGCTCTGATAGGACTCGAGGCTGACGTTGCAGCTGTCGGCAACGTACTGGAGCTCTTTGATAATGTCTTCAAGACTCTGTTGCCCGTAGGTCCCCGGCTCCCGCTCGCCAAGCAGGTTCAGGTTAGGTCCGTTGATGACGAGAATGCGGGTCATGGCGTCCGGCTTGGCCTCTGAGGGGGCGCAGTCTGCAATATGGCGTCCGAAATGTAAACTGTTCGCCACCGTATTGAAGACGATAGCAGCAGGATCGTTACCAAAAAGTTAAACCGGCTTTCGTCTCGACGCTAAAGCAGCGGTTTGATTTGCGCCAGCAGCGGCTCGCGCTCCAGTTCACCGAGATAGGTCCAGCGAACCACGCCGTCGCGATCCACGAGCACCGTGTAGGGCAGCACACCGGCCCGGTTGCCATAGGCCAGGCCGGTAGCCATCACATCACCGGCGCCGACCAGGATCGTATATTCAATGCCCAGCTGCGCCGCATACTCACGCGCCCGGGCCACATCGTCCAGCGCGATCCCCACCACCGCGAGGCCGGCCGGCCCGAGTTCGGCCTGCACCTGGTTCAGCATCGGCATCTCCTTGCGGCAGGGTTCGCACCAGGTGGCCCAGAAGTTAATGAGCATGACCTGGCCGGCGAAATCATCCGCCGAGACGCGCTGTCCGTCGGCGGCACCCAGCGTGAACGGCGGCCGGGGCTGCCCGATCAGGGAGGCCGGCCCGGCACCGGCAGAGCCCTCGTTCGGGTCCTCCTGCAACACCATGCCGGTCAGTGCGCCGGCGAGGCCGGCCACCACCGCCACCGCGGCAAACAGGATAATCCTTGAGCGACTCATGGCCGGCGGCTACTGCGCGCCCAGCACCTGTTCAAGGTGCGCGCTGAAGGCTTGCGGATCGAAGTAGCCCACCAGCCGGTAGTTTTCCATTTCCTTGCCGTCCAGGCCGAAGAACAGGATCGCGGGCGGGCCGATGATGCCGAATTCGCGCATCAGGCGCTTGTCCGCATCGTTGTTCTCCGTCACGTCCACCTTGATCGGCTGCAGCCGGGCGAGCAGCTCCTGCACCGGGGCCTCGGGAAAGGTGTTGCGCTCCATGCGGATGCACTCCACGCACCAGTCCGCGTAGAAATCGAGCATGGCCGGGCGCCCCTGCGCGTTGGCCTGGGCGACCGCGACCTCGAGCTCTTCCAGGGATGCAATACGCCGGAACTCGACCTCTTCCCTCTGTGCGCCTTCACCCCTGCCGCCGCCGGCCAGGTGATCCAGGGGCTTGAGCCAGTAGTCGCCACCGGAAGCCGCGCCGATAAACTGGATGGCGCCGAACAGCAACAGGGCGACGCCCAGGGCCTTCCACAAGCGCGCCCAGCCGGACGCGCCGTCCGCGATCCGTTCCAGGGCGCCAAGGTAGATCGCCGAGGCAATCGCCAGCAGGCCCCACAGCACCATGATGAGCGCGCCCGGCAGGATACGCTCCAGCATCCAGATGGCCAGCGCCAGCAGGCCGACACCGAATACCGCTTTCACCGCGTTCATCCACATCCCGGCCCGGGGCAGGAACTTGCCTGCGCCGATGCCAACAGCGATCAGCGGCACACCCATTCCGAGGGACATGGCAAACAAGGCTGAGCCGCCCAGTACAGCGCTGCCGGATTCACCGATCACGATCAGCGCGGCGGCCAGCGGCGGCGCCACGCAGGGCCCGACAATCAAGGCAGACAGCAGCCCCATGACCGCCACGCCACCGAGGCGCCCGCCCTGCTGTTGGTTGCTCTGTTCGGTGAGCCGGGTTTGCCAGCTGCTCGGCAACTGCAGCTCATAAAAGCCGAACATGGACAGGGCCAGCAGCACGAAGATGCCCGCGAAGGTGCCGATGATCCACGGATTCTGGAACATGGCCTGGAGATTCTGCCCGAACAGGCCGGCCAAAACGCCGGCGGCGGTATAGGTCAGCGCCATGGCCAGGACGTAAACCAGGGAGAGGGTGAACGCGCGGCCGGTCGTGATGCGGTCCCCTTCCCCGGCGATGATGCCGGAGAGGATCGGCACCATGGGAAACACGCAGGGCGTGAACGCCAGCAACAAGCCGGCGACAAAGAACGCCAGCAGCGCGACCGGTGGATTCTCGATCAGCAGGGTGGCCAGGCGGCCCTGCTCGGAGACCGGCGCGCCCGGAAAGGCAGGACTGGCCACAGGCGCTGAGGCCTGCGGTGCTTCCGGGGCCTCGAAGGCGACGCTCGCCGCCGGCAGGTTTACGTCCAGGCGGCCGGTCTGGGGCGGATAGCAGATGTCCCCGTCCCGGCACCCCTGCCAACTGCCTTGCAAAGTGACCTGGGTCGCTCCTCCTGCCGGACGCGCCAGGCGCACGGGAATCTCGACCTGGTCGTAGATGACCGGCACCGGGCCGAACTCCGGGTCGTCCTTGATCGTGCCTTGCGGCAGCTCAACGGACGCCACGCTGACCGAATCGGAACCGACCACGGAAAAGGCGAAGTTGGCCACGTACAGGTAGTAGCCCGGCTGGGCGGTGAAACGCACCAGTATCGTTCCCGCATCCTGAGCAATGGCCTCGAAAGCAAAGGCCTCTTCCGCCGGCAGGGCCGGCGCGCCGCTGCCCATGGGCGCCGCTGCGGTGCCAAGCAGTTCTTCCAGCGGGGACAGGGCTGGCGGTAGCGATGCACCGGCCGCGCCGGCCGCGGATGCCGGCAACTCTACGGTGACAAACTGGCGGGACGGCGGATAGCACAGCACCGACTCCAGGCAGCCCTGGGAGCGGATCTCGAGTTCGACCTCGCGGATGCCGGGCGGCACGGTCGCCAGGGGCAGCCCGATCTCCAGCCGGTCCCGGAACTTGATCACCTCCTCGCCGAGCAGCTCATCGAAGGTTTTCTTGCCGGGGGGAATGTCCGGTTCGCCAAGCACTACCCCGGGGGTGATGCTGGCGAAGCCGAGAAAGCGGTTGTTGTAAAGAAAGTAATCCTCGGCGATGTCCCAGGCGACGATGACCCGGCGCGGACCGTCAAGCTCCGCGGAGATCGCGAAGACCTCGTCATAGGGACGCACCTCGTTGGGTTCGACCGCCCGGGCGCCAGTCGACAGCAGCAGGAACAGGGTGGCCAGGATGGTTCTTGTTATCAGGTTCATGGGCGCCAAAGACCGTCGCAACGGCCTTTCTCTTTCAGGTGGAAACAGCGGAGCGCAGCCAGCGCAGATAGGGTTCGGAAACATGCTCCGCATCCAGGGCGAGAAGCTCGGGCACATCATAGGGGTGATGTTCCTCCAGCCAGTGCTCGATCACGAAAAAGTGCGAATGGGTGGTCTTGATGATCATCAGCGCCTCCTGCTCGTCTTGAATGCCGTCTTCCCAGCGGTATATGGACCGCACTGCCGGCAGGATGTTCACGCAGGCCGCGTGACGGTTCTCCACCATGCCCCGGGCCAGCCGTTCGGCCGTTGCTTCGTCCGGGCAGGTACACAGGATGGTGATCGTTTCGTTCACGGCTCGAAGGGCTCAAGTTTCTTTGGCGCCAGTTCGCGCTTGAGGCGCACATACTTTGGCAGGCCATCCTTGCCGTAGGGCGGGTAGTCCTCCCCGCGGATCAACGGCTCCAGGTAGCGGCGCGCCGCCGCGGTGATGCCCATGCCGTCCTTGCTGATGAACTTGCGGGGCATCATTTTTTCGCGGTTGGCCATGCGGCTCAGCTGTGCCTCGCCGACTTTCCAGCGATAGGGCTGGTCGGACACCCGCTCGATAATCGGCATGACACCGGACTTGCCCTGCAAGGCCAGGTCGATCGCCGCCTTGCCCATGGCGTAGGCCTGGTCCACGTCGGTTTTTGATGCGATGTGTCGCGCCGAGCGCTGCAGGTAGTCGGAAACCGCCCAGTGGTATTTGTAGCCGAGCTTGTCCTTCACCATTTGGGCGATAACCGGCGCCACGCCGCCCAGCTGCGCATGGCCGAAGGCATCCACCCCGCCGGTGTCAGACAGGAACTTGCCGTCCTTGCCCCGCACCCCTTCGGAAACCACGATGGAGCAGTAGCCGTGGGTCTTGACGGCCTTGTCCACCCTGGCCAGGAAGGCCTGTTCATCGAATGCCGCCTCGGGAAACAGGATGACGTGCGGCGGACCGCCGGCGTCCTTGCTGGCCAGGCCGCCCGCCGCCGCAATCCAGCCCGCGTGTCGGCCCATGACCTCGAGAACAAAAACCTTGGTCGAGCTCGAGGCCATGGATTCAACGTCCAGGCTGGCTTCCATGACGCTGATGGCCACGTACTTGGCCACCGAGCCGAAACCGGGGCAGTTGTCGGTGATCGGCAGATCGTTGTCGATGGTCTTGGGCACGCCGATGCACTGCACCGGGAAACCCAGCTTGTTGCTGATCTGGGACACCTTGTACGCGGTGTCGGAGGAATCGCCGCCACCGTTGTACAGAAACACGCCAATGTCATGCGCCCGGAACACCTCGATCAGCCGTTCGTATTCCGCCCGGTTCTCCTCGATGCCCTTGAGCTTGTAACGACAGGAACCGAAAGCGCCGCCGGGCGTGTGCCGCAGCGCGGCGATGTCCGCCTTGCGCTCCTTGCTGGTGTCAATCAACTCCTCGCGCAGCACGCCGATAATGCCGTCCTTGCCGGCGTAAACCTTGCCGATTTTGCCGGCCGCCGCGCGGGCGGTTTCAATGACCCCGCAGGCCGTGGCGTTGATGACCGGCGTGACGCCGCCGGACTGGGCATAGAGCACATTTTTTCGTGACATTGAAATTTCCCTGCAGTGAAGGCGCGGCAATCGACAGGCCAATGTTGCGCCGGGCGCGGTCGGGGTTTGACTGGGCCCCAGCGAGCGGTTAGCGTAGCGCCTTGTTCAAGCCCCCATTTTAGAGGACGAAAAGCGTCTCATGCGAATCGTTTTACTGGGTGCCCCCGGGTCCGGAAAGGGAACCCAGGCGGCGCTGCTCAAAGAGCATTACTCCATCCCGCATATTTCCACCGGCGACCTGCTGCGGCAGGCGGTGGCCCATGCGACGCCCCTCGGCCTCAAGGCGAAAGCCATCATGGACCGGGGAGAGCTGGTCCCCGATGACGTGATGCTGAACCTGATCCGGGAGCGACTTGGCCAGGATGATGTGGCCAGGGGCTTCATTCTTGACGGTTACCCGCGCAACCTGGCCCAGGCCGAGGCCCTCACCGGGGTCCTGACCGAGATCGACCAGCCGGTCGAGGAAGCGGTGCTGATCGAGGTGAACCCGGAGATGGTTGTGGAGCGCATCGCGCGCCGCGCGGCGGAGGAAGGCCGCAGCGACGACACGGAAGAAGTCGTCCGTAACCGGCTGCGCATCTACGAAGAACAGACCGCCCCCGTGGCCGGCTTCTACGCGGACGCCGGGCTGCTGACGCGAATTCTGGGCGAGGGCACCATCGACGAGGTGCTCGAGCGCATCAAGGGCGCCCTGCAGCAGGGCGACAACGACTGAATCACGGCCGGCCGGAACCGGCCGGCGTGAGGCGACCCGCACCCGGGTCCCTGGAGCAGCTGCAATCGTGAACGGACTCTGGCAAACCCTGTTCGACCTGCTTCGGCTGCGCGCCGGACCGCAGGACCTGCCTGACAGCCGGCCCCTGACCCTGGTCGTGATTGGTGTTTACGTTGCCCAGGCCGTTATCACCTCCAGCATGGTGGACGCCGACAGCAATGCCGCACGCGCCCTGTTCTCCATCGCGCTGCAGTTTCTGGCCGTCGCGGCCATGCTCGCCTGGCGTCGACACCCGGAGCGGGTTCAGCAAACCCTGCTGGCCCTGGCTGCGACCGGCACCGTGGTCAGCCTGGTCGCTTTCACCCTGCTGCTGCAGTCAGACCCGGATGTAAACCAGCCGCTGCTCGCGCTGTTCTGGTTCGTCATCTTCGGCTGGAGCCTGGCGGTTGATGCCAACATTTTTCGCCATGCGCTGGATATCGCCATGCCCATCGCCGTGCTGATCGCGGTGATGCTGCTGGCCCTGACCTACGTAATCCTGGAGCTGGCGCTGAAACAGGTATGAAGTGAGACCTTGAGCAAGCACATACACATTCTCGGCATCTGTGGAACCTTTATGGGCGGCGTCGCCCTGCTCGCCCGCCGCGCGGGCTACACGGTCACCGGTTCAGACCAGAACACCTATCCACCAATGAGCACGCTGCTCGAGTCCGAGGGCATCAGGCTGACCGAGGGTTACGACCCCGCGCAGCTCGACCCGCAGCCTGACCTGGTCGTGATTGGCAACGCGCTCAGCCGCGGCAACCCGGCGGTTGAAACCGTTCTGAACCGCGGCATGCGCTACGTTTCCGGGCCGCGCTGGCTTGGCGAAACCATCCTCCGTGACAAGACCGTGCTGGCCGTTGCCGGCACCCACGGCAAAACCACCACGTCCAGCATCCTGGCGTGGATCCTCGAGGCCGCCGGCCTCGAGCCGGGTTTCCTGATTGGCGGCGTACCGCGCAACTTCGATGTATCCGCGCGCGCCGGCAAGGACCTGTTCGTGGTCGAGGCGGACGAGTACGACACGGCCTTTTTCGACAAGCGCGCCAAGTTTGTCCACTACCGGCCCCGCGTGGTCATCCTGAACAACCTGGAATACGATCACGCCGATATTTATCCTGACCTGGACGCGATCAAGACCCAGTTCCACCACCTGGTTCGCACCATCCCCGGCGAAGGCACGATTCTCAGCAACGGCGCGGACGCGCACCTCGAGGCCGTGCTCCGCCAGGGCTGCTGGAGCCGGCTGGAGCGGTTCTCCACGGAAGAGGGTGCGGACTGGCGCGTGCGCCTGCTCGAATCGGACGGTTCGCGGCTGGGTTTTGAGCGGGACGGCGAGGCGATCGCCGAGGTCAGCTGGTCACACTGTGGCGAGCACAATGCGCAGAACGCCTGTGCCGCGGTCGGCGCGGCGGTGGCCGTCGGCGTTGAACCGCAGGTGGCGGTCGCAGCGCTGGCGGATTTCGCCGGCGTCAAGCGGCGCCTCGAAGGTCTCGGCGCGTTTGCTGATATTCACGTGTATGACGATTTCGCCCACCACCCCACCGCCATTCGCATGACCCTCAGCGGCCTGCGTCGCCGCGTGGGCAATGCGCGCATCCTGGTCGGCCTGGAGCCGCGCAGCAACACGATGCGCGCCGGTGTGCACGCGGACCGTCTCGGGCCATCCCTGATTGCCGCGGACCGGGTCTGGCTGATGACCGGGGATGACATCGACTGGGACCCGCAGGTGGCGCTGGCGCCACTCGAGGGGCGCGGGCGGGTGGTCACGCGCACCCGGGAAATGCTGCAGCAGATGCTGGATGAAGCGCGGCCGGGAGATCACGTGGTGTTCATGAGCAACGGCGGCTTTGACGCGGCGCCGCGACGATTTACCGAGGCGCTGGAGAAGGGCGAACTCGAGTCGTGACACCGTGACTGATACCGTCGAACTGCCACTGTTTCCGCTCGACGTGGTGCTGGTGCCGGGCGCGCACCTGCCCCTGCGGATTTTCGAGCGCCGCTATCTCGACATGGTGCGCGAGTGCACCGCCGAGAATAAGCCGTTCGGCGTCGTGCTGGTGGTGCGGCGCAACGAGCCCGGCGAGGCGGCCGCCCACGTGCGCATTGGCACCGAGGCGCGCATTCGCGACTTCAACACGCTGGAAGACGGCTTGCTGGGCGTGTCCGCCCGCGGTGAGCGGCGCTTCGAGGTCATGTCCACCAGCGCCCGCCACGATGGCCTGTTGCTGGGCACGCTGCGCCCCCTGGACCCGGAGCCGCCCATCGCCCTGCCCGCCCGCTACGGTCTGCTGGCGGACATTGTCGACGGCTTCATGAACAGCGTCGGCACGGATTATCCCTGCTTTGAATCGCCGGACCGGGACAACGCGGCCTGGGTCAGCTACCGCTTAACGGAGCTCCTGCCGCTGGACAACGCGGAAAAACAGGCCCTGCTGGAGCTCAGGGATCCGCTGGATCGACTGCAGGCCCTGGTCGAGATTCTGCCCCGCTTCCAGGCGGACGCGACGGACGAATAAGCAGCAGGCCGCCGCCGGTCTGCGAGGTCTCCATGCCGTCCAGGCTGCGGGCGAATTCCTCCAGGTAACCCGCTTCCGGCAACTCCGGCTGCCAGTGACTGAACAGCCAGAGCCGCTGGGACAGCACTTCCGGGTAAAGTTGCCCGAGGTAGACCGGCGCCCCACCGGGCTGCAGACGCACCCCCGAGTCCCACAGGCGCAACACCAGCTGACGCTGCGGATTGCCGCTGTCATGGCGCAGCACCAGCGCTTCCCCCTGGCCCAGGAAATTACGGCCGGTCAGGGGCAAGGTGCGCTCATCCGCGTCCGGGTTCATGGATTTGAGAAACCATTGCCAGGTGGCTTTCCCGACCGGTTGCCAGCCCAGCGGCGCCAGCGCGCGTTCCGCCTCCGCGGGGGTCATCGCGACCTGCAGGTTGAAATTCCGCGCCGCCGGATTGGCGGACCGGTTGCGCTGCGTGGGCAGGTCCGCCCATTGGCCGGTCCACCACGCCTGCGCGTCCAGGGGCCGCTCCGCGACCGGCAGGCGCACGGCGGCCAGGTCCTCTTCCAGGTGCACACCAATCTGCCACACCAGGGTAATCAGCAGGGTGCCGTAAAAAATCGTGCTCGCCATGGTGCCGGAGAAGGGCCGCAGGGCCCGGGCCCGGTAGGCCATGCCAACGATGGCGGTCCAGGCCAGGCCGAGAATGAAGCCCAGCAGGGCGCCGCTCAGCCAGTCCATACCGAGGTAAATCCGGGCCATCACCAGGGATGTCAGGAGCACGGTGGCCGCCAGGTAAGGCCACTTGCGGTGACGGCGGCGCAGTTCCTTCGCCACCATGACCGTGAAAAACCCGATCATCACCGTGGCCAGGGTCAGCTGCGCGCTGGGCAGAAAGGTCAGGGACTCGCCCGAGAGTCCGGCCAGCGGCATGGCGCGCAGGGTCCACTCCATCAGCAACTGCAGTAACGAAGGCGCCGCCCATGGCGACCATCCAGTGGGCGGCGGCATTGTAGCGGTTAGCGCCGAGCAGCCAGAGCGCCGTGGCGATCAGGGTCGGCAGCAGCACCCAGAGGCGCGAGAGCTGCGAGATGGCCACCATGATCGGGTCGGTGATGTCGTTGCGCAGGGTCAGCGTCCAGTCGAGCACGGCCAGGTCACGCGCCCCGGGCTGAGCCCCGAAGGGCCCGAGCAACAGCAACAGCAGCAGGCCGCAGAGCGTTGCCACCAGCAGCAGTCCCAGCATGCTGACCGACAGCACCTCGGGCTGGGAAGGATCGATGATCGGCCCGACCACGCGGCCCAGGACCGGGTGGCGCCGGGTCCAGCGAATCGCCCGCCGCATCCAGCGCGCCGAGTAGACCGCGCCGAACTCGTAAACCGAGCGGATAAACCAGAGGCTCAGCCACAGGATGCCCACGCCAAGCCCGACCACCAGCGCCAGGCGGCCGGCATAATCGGCCGCCACGTCCAGCGAGGCCCCGAACAACATGCCCGGCACCAGGTAGGCCGGTGTCCAGGCAATGCAGGCCGGAATGCAGATCAGCAGGAAACGCCCCAGGGGCATGCCCATCATGCCCACGGTGGTGGGAATGATGGGCCGCAGCGGCCCGATAAAGCGCCCGGCAATAATGCTTTTCGCGCCGTGACGGCGCACGAAATCCGTGCCACGCAGCAGCATCCCGGGATAGCGGGAAAACGGCCACATGCGCCGCAAATGATTCTGGTAACGGTGACCGATCCAGAAGCTGAGCAGGTCGCCGCACAGTGCGCCCAGGGAACCGCCGATCCAGACCGGCAGCCAGCTCGTCTCACCCAGTCCTATCAGCGCCCCGACGCCGAACAGGATCAGGATGCCGGGCAGGAAGAAGCCGATCACCACCAGGGACTCGACAAAGGCAATCACGAAAATCGCAGCGCCCGCCCAACCGGGGTTTTCCGCGATCCAGCTCAAGAGCTGTTGTAGCACTCCGGTTTCCATCGAATCGGGTCAGAATTGAGAAGGCAGGGCGACGCCAAACCGGCGGACTCGGTTATGATACGACAGCCTTGTGACTGGAGCCTATGAAATGGCAAGCCTGAGTAAGCAGACCCTGTTCATCACCGGCGGATCGCGCGGTATCGGTAAAGCCATTGCATTGCGTGCAGCGCGGGACGGCGCGCAGGTGGTGATCGCAGCCAAGACCGACAAACCCCACCCCAAGCTGCCGGGTACGATTCACGAAACGGCGGAGGACATCGAGGCTGCCGGCGGCAAGGCGCTGGCGCTGCGCCTGGACGTGCGCGACGACGAGGCGGTGGAACAGGCCATGGCCCAGGCCGCAGAACACTTCGGCGGTATCGACATCCTGGTCAACAACGCCAGCGCCATTACCCTGCGCAATACACAGCAACTGCCCATGCGACGCTTTGACCTGATGTTCGACGTCAACGTCCGCGGCACCTACACCTGCACCCGCGCCGCGCTGCCGTATCTCAAGAAAAGTTCGCGGGCGCACGTGCTGAACCTGTCGCCGCCGCTGAACATGAAACCCCGGTGGTTCAGGGACCATACCGCTTACACCATGTCCAAGTACGGCATGAGCATGTGCGTGCTGGGCATGGCCGAGGAGTTCCGTGAACTGGGCATCGCCGTCAACGCCCTGTGGCCGCGCACGGTGATCGCCACCGCGGCAATCAACATGCTCGATGGCGTGGTCAAGCCGGAAAACTGCCGGACGGAGGCCATCATGGCCGATGCGGCTCATGCAATCCTTTCCCGCGACCCGAAGGAGGCTACCGGCCGCTTCTTCATCGACGAGGAAGTGCTGGCCAGAACCGGCGTGAAAAACTTCGACCGCTACGCGGTCAAAGCCGGCGCGCCGCTCATGAAGGACCTGTTCCTGGACTGAACGTCACGGGCCGGCCGCGCCGGCGAATCCGATCCGCTACGAACGAATCTTTTGCAACACGCGGGCGGCCGCATCGGTCGTGTCACGCAGGTCCTCCTCCGTGTGCGCCTGCGACACGAAGCCGGCCTCGAAAGCTGACGGGGCGAGGTAAACCCCCTCGTCCAGCATGCCGTGGAAGAATCGCTTGAAGGCCTCCTGGTCGCAGGCCATGACCTGGTCGAAGCTCGTAACTTCCTCCGCATCGGTGAAGAAGAAGCCGAACATGCCGCCGGCCTGGCTGAAAGCCATCGGCACCCCGGCCTGCTGCGAGGCAGCCCGCAGGCCGTCGACCAGGGTAGTGGTTTTTTCGGTCAGCGAGTCGTAGAAACCGGGCTCGGTGATCAGGTCCAGGTTGGCCAGTCCCGCCGCCATGGCCACCGGGTTACCGGACAGCGTCCCGGCCTGGTAGACCGGACCCAGGGGCGCCACCAGTTCCATGATCTCGCGTTTGCCGCCAAAGGCGCCCACCGGCATGCCCGCGCCGATGACCTTGCCGAAGGTCGACAGGTCGGGGGTCACGCCAAACATCGCCTGGGCGCCGCCGAGGGCGACGCGGAAGCCGGTCATGACCTCGTCAAAAATCAGCACCACGCCGTGTTCATCACACAGGCGGCGCATGCCCTCCAGGTAGCCGGGGCGCGGCAGGATGCAGTTCATATTGCCGGTTACCGGCTCCACGATGATCGCGGCCACCTGGTCACCCACCTCGCTGAGGGTCTCTTCCAGTGCCTCCAGGTCGTTATAGGGCAGGGTCATGGTCAGGTCCGCCAACGCCGCCGGCACGCCGGGGGAGGTGGGTACGCCGAGGGTCAGGGCGCCGCTGCCCGCTTTCACCAGGAAAGAGTCCGCGTGGCCGTGGTAGCAGCCCTCGAACTTGATGATCCGGTCCCGCGAGGTGGCGGCCCGCGCCAGGCGGATGGCGCTCATGGTCGCCTCGGTTCCCGAATTGACCATGCGCACCAGGTCCATGGACGGCACCAGCTCGCAGAGCCGCTCCGCCATGGTGACCTCGCCGGGCGCCGGCGCACCGTAGCTCAAACCCCGCGCCGCGGCCTGCTGCACCGCCTTCGACCACCGCCGGGTGCGCGTGGCCGGCGATCATGGGTCCCCAGGAACCGACGTAGTCGATGTAGTCCCTGCCGTCGACCCCGTACAGGCGGCTGCCCTCGGCCCGCTCGAAAAACAGGGGATCACCGCCCACGCCATTGAAGGCGCGAACCGGGGAGTTCACCCCGCCGGGGATGTGGGCGCGGGCGCGCTTGAGCAGTTCGGCATTGCGTTGCATGGTGTTCATCGGGCCTCCGGGCCAGGGGGTTTTGCTGAGGTGGGCGCCACATTCTCATCAAAGCGGCAAAGCGCCGCAACCACCGGGTTCATTTCAACGCGTTCTGACGGGACGGCTGCCGGCATGATTCTGACCCGACATGGCGCGCAAGGTTTCGCCTGGTGTTGGGGCGTGGCACACTAGCGCCTTTAACCATTCCGGAACCCACGGCGACAGCGATGACTGAAAAGGACTACAAGGTTTACATGTGCATCATCTGCGGATGGATGTACGACGAGAAAACAGGCTCTCCGGAAGACGGTATTGCCCCCGGAACACGGTGGGAGGATGTGCCGGAGGACTGGTGTTGCCCGGACTGCGGCGCCAGCAAGGACGACTTCGAGATGGTGGAGTCCTGACCCGTGGCCGGCTCCGGAGGATTACAGCGCTCCCGGCGTAACCGCATGATCGGCGGGGTCTGTGGCGGTATTGCCGAGCACTTCGGCTGGTCACCCACCGCAACCCGTGTCGCCTACGTTCTATTGTCGATTCTGTCCGTTGGCTTTCCGGGCATTATCGTCTACCTGATTCTGTGGCTGGTGCTGCCCAGCGCCTGAGCGGCGCTCGCATCCCGTCGCAACCGGCGGCGTTCAGGCCGTTCCCAGCAAACCCGTTCGCCACGCGCCATCCGGTTCAAGTTCCAGCCAGCGACAGGCCGGCCCTGCCGGGTCGATCGTGAACTTCGCCTGCCCGGGCAGGCTGTTACAAACCGTTGAGGGGCCGGCCAGGCCGGTTACCACCTTGCCGGGCGCGACCTGGTGCTGCCGGCACAGGGCCTGGTGGACATGGCCCCACACCACCAGCTGGCGCGACGGGCCGGTTGCCAGCACAGCGCTGAGCTCCTCCGGCTGGTTCAGCGGATAGCGGTCGATCCAGGGGCTTTCAACAGGCCACGGATGATGGTGCAGCGCCAGCAGCGCCGGCCGCGGGTCGTCCGCCAGCAGGGCGCGCAGGGCGTCCAGCTGTAAAGCATCCGACCCACCCGGAAATCTCCCCGTCCCGCGCGCTGTTGAGCAGAATGACCTGCCAGTCACCATCGTGAACGCGAACCGGTTCGCGCAGCGCCGTCAGGTCGAAGCGGCGTGCCAGCACGGCGGCATCGTCGTGGTTGCCGGCGGTAACCCACAGGGGCGCCGGGATGCGCTCAAACTGCTCCGCGAGAAAAGCGTAAGAGGATTCGCTGGCGTCTTCGCTCAGGTCTCCCGTGGCCAGGACCAGGTCAGGCGCCCAGTCGATAATCCGGTCAACAACCGCGCGCAGGCTCGCGCGGGGGTCCTGGTCCCGGTACAGGACATCGTTGGCGCGCGTGACATGACAGTCACTGAGCTGAATCAGCTTGAGCATGAAGGGAGCCGGCCCGGGCGGCGGACGCCCGGGCCGGGGCCGGAATCAGACGTGGACGACTTCCGCTCCGGGCGCGTTTTCCGCGACGGACTTGATGCCGTTCGCACAGCCGCTGGCGGACTTGTACATCTGGCTCTGGCCGACGGTCTGGCCGTTGGAAGCCTTCAGAACGAAGTAGCTGCGGCCGTCCTTGGCGGTCTTCGTTTCAAAACGCTTTGCGTCCTGTGAATTCTTGCGCACGGACTCGATGCCGTTGGCGCAGGACTTGGCGCTCTTGTAACGCTCGCTGGTCAGGATCACCTGCCCATTGCTGGCCTTGAGTACGAACTGCTCCTGGCCGTCTTTGCTCTTCGAGCACACGAATTTACCTGCCATGATTTATCTCTCCTCAATCGGTTTTTTTACTGATTTTCCCCCCGCCGGATCCGGAGTTCCCGACCCGCACAGGTGCTCGTCTCATCCTGAGTCATCAGAATGACAGAATTGCGACACACTGCTGTCGCCTCGCACAAGCAAGATTAAAGGCATGAAGGTCTTTATTCCACTTGACGAAAACAATTTGCCGCCGCCCCATCAGCGCGAGCGGCTGGTCCCCTACCAGGTTGGCTTTCTCGTGCTCAGCCAGCTCCCGGACGGGACGCCGGTCTGGACCTGCCCGCCGGTCAGGGCTCGAACAACAATACCAGCGGATCGCCCCGCTCAACACCCAGTTCTCCGGCCATTCCCGCGTTGAGCTCCAGCACATACTGGGCCGGGCCGGTGCTGGGGTAGGTCGGACAGGGGTCCGCCACGCAGGGCCGCGCGTTTTCCGACACGCTGACCAGTTTCAGATCGCGGTCAAAGTAGAGGATGTCGAGCGGAATCCGCGTGTTTTTCATCCAGAAACTGCGGCGGGCCTCGCCGGAGAAGATGAACAACATGCCGTGGTCCGCCGGCAGGTCCTCGACAAACATCAGGCCGCGGGCCTGCTCAGCGCGGGTCAGCGCGAGATCCACGGTGAAGGTTTTGCCCTGCAGTTCAACGGCAGGCTGCCCTGCGGAACAGGCTGTCGCACCGGTAAGGATTACCAGGCAACCAGCCATGAAAAGGCGTCTCAACATAGCCCTGATCATATCATCGGAAATTCCGTTGTTTTGCAGTTCCCAAAACTTGATTTACATCACGATATTTTGATTTTACGCCGATATAGTCGAGTCTAGTTAACAACGTGATCACACTTTGTTCTGTAACCGTTAACAAAAAATTTTAATCAACCTGTTGGGAGAACTACCGATGACATCACGCTTCACCAAAGGAATACTCGCCCTGGCGCTGCTCGGCGCAAGCTCCGCCTCCATGGCCTTTGAGCAGGGCGACTGGCTGCTGCGCGTCGGTGGCGGCCAGGTGGATCCGAAATCAGATAATGGCGACGTGGTTGACGTGGGCAGCGGCTCATCCGTCACCGTCAGCCTTGCCTACATGTTCACCGAGCACTGGTCCGTGGACGTGCTGGCGGCCTGGCCATTCAAACACAACATTTACCTGAAAGACGGCACCAGGGTCGGCTCAACCGAACAACTGCCGCCGACGGTCACCGCGGTTTATCACTTCCTGCCCAACGCGGACTTCCAGCCCTACATCGGACTCGGGGTGAACTTCACGACCTTCTTCGACGAGGAGACAACCGGGCCGCTCACCGGAACATCGCTGAAGCTGGACGACAGCTGGGGCCTGGCAGGACAGGTGGGTATCGACTGGATGCTCGGGGAGCGCTGGTTCTTCAACCTGGACGCCAAGTACATCGACATTGAGACGGATGCGTTCCTGGATGGAGTATTCCTGGAAAAGGTCGAGATCGACCCGATGGTCTATACGGCTAGTGTCGGCTACCGCTTCTGATCGGCGGGCGCCCACATTGAAAAGGCCGGGAATCCCCCGGCCTTTTTTTTACCCGGGCCTTGTTGCCCGCTGTTTACCTTTCGGTTGGACGACCGGTCTTCAGTTGACGTCCATGTCCACGTCAAACTGGTCCATGACCTGGCCCAGCTTGTCCGGATCGATGGAGCCGAGGATGTTGAGGAACACCGCCTCGTCGCCATTCACGGCCATCACGGTCAGCCCCTGCATGCCTTCCCCGTCGGCTTTCATGAAGATCTGCACGTTCTCGCCTTCCTCGTTGACCTGCACGATCGGCTCCCAGTTCTGGGCGGTCAGCATGGACTTGACGTTGTTGATCTGTTCCATCGCCGGCGCCGTCTGTCCATCGGTGGAGTAGATGTTGATCCGTACGCCCTTCAGACCTTCCATCAGCGCGGCCGTATCCGGGTCGTCCTTGGTGGCCTGGGACATGAAGCTCAGCAGGAACCCGCCGATATTCACCATCACCTTGGGCTCGCCGTAGACCGCTTCCAGGCTGCCGAAATCGACATAGCCCGGCATCGCCTTGAGCTCGTCTTCCTGGGCCGCGACGGGCAATGCCAGCATCGTTGCCAGGGCTCCGACGCAGAGTTTTTGCATTAAGTGCTTCATGTTTCCTGCTCCTGATTCAAATCAAATTGGTCTGCGATGGTCCGCAGGGTGTTTTCTTTCACCGGATCACGCATTCCCGTGCCGATGCTGTGCTCAATTTCCCGGCCGGTAACCTGGCTGGCTTTCTGCAGATAGGAAAACGCCAGGGCCAGATCCTGCCGGGCCTGCGCCAGCTCCGCCTCGCTCGGCGCCCTGGGCCCGCTCTGGTGCATGCCGATGGCAATCACCAGGGGCACGGCCGCGAGGGCCATTGCCCAGCGGGGCTGGAACCAGGTCCAGCGGCGCGGCGGGCGTTCCGACAGCGCGGCCCGTGGCGCATGGTCGTCGGGAATCCGCTGCAGCTTCTCGCGCAGGCTGTCGGGCGCGCGCTCTTCCGGCAAGGCGGCCATCAGCTGCTGCAGTTCATAGGCCTCGATGATGGCGCGGGCCAGTTTTGGGTCCTGTTCCGCCGCCGCCCTGAGCGCGTCTGACTGCGCGTCATCCAGCTCACCATCGAGCAGCGCGTTGATTTGCGCGTCCCAGTCGTTTGTGTCGATCCTGTCGTTCATGGTCTTACCTCGGCCAGCTGTTCACGCAGCTGTTTTCTTGCCCGGTGCAGGTATACCTTCACCTGCGCGAGCGTCAGTTCGGTGGCGTGGGCCACCTCCTCGTAGCTGTGCTGCTGTATATCGCGCAGCACCACCAGCGAGCGGTAGGGTTCCTTGAGCCGCCTGATCGCTGCATGCAGCCAGCGGCCCAGTTCGCCCTGCTCTGCCCCGGCCAGGGGGCCGTGGTCATCGACCACCATTACTTCCGTCAACTCAGTTTCCGGTTTGCGGCGCCGCAACCGGTCCAGGCAGGTATTGCGTGTCACCTGCATGAGCCAGGGCTTGATGCGCTCCGGGTCGATCCTGTCCCGGTGGTTCCAGAGCTTGATAAAAGCCTCCTGGGTCGCATCTTCCGCCTCGCTGGCATCCTTCAGGAGGTACCGCGCCAGGGACCATGCCTGGTCCTGGTAGGCCCTCACCCACTGTTGGTATTCCCTGCTCATCTCACTGAACTATACGCAGCGCAGCAAAATTGGTTACAAAACAATTTCAACTGCCCCGGAAACGTTGGAATTCCAAAGCCCCTCGGAGGCGCCAACCCTTGAAAAGCATTTCTGCGGCCCAATTTGGTTCCGCAGGCACTGGTGTTGATCGTCATTCGGTCAAACCAGTCGCACAGAAAAACGGCTCCGGCCCCTGTTTTGGCGGAGTAAAACTTTTTTGGTTTAGAACATTTGAGGGAGTTATTCCTATGAACCTTCGTCCTTTACACGACCGTGTGATCGTCAAGCGCATGGAAGAAGAGCGCCTGTCCGCTGGCGGGATCGTCATTCCGGATTCGGCCACCGAAAAGCCCGTCCGTGGCGAAGTGATCGCCGTGGGTAACGGCAAGATCCTGGAAAACGGCGAAAAGCGCGACCTGGACGTCAAGGCCGGCGACAAGGTGCTGTTCGGCAAGTATTCCGGCACCGAGGTCAAAGTCGATGGCGAGGAACTGCTCGTCATGCGCGAAGAAGACATCATGGCTGTGATCGAAGGCTGATCACGGTTTCACGGTTCAAAACAGAATTTATTGAGGATTAAACAATGAGTGCGAAAGACGTACGATTTGGAGAAGACGCCCGCAAGAAGATGATGCGCGGCGTAAACGTGCTTGCCGATGCGGTGAAAGTCACCCTCGGCCCCAAGGGCCGCAACGTGGTCCTGGACAAGAGCTTCGGCGCCCCCACCGTGACCAAGGACGGCGTGTCCGTGGCCAAGGAAATCGAGCTGGAAGACAAGTTCGAGAACATGGGTGCACAGATGGTCAAGGAAGTGGCTTCCAAGACCTCTGACATTGCCGGTGACGGCACCACGACCGCCACGGTGCTGGCCCAGTCCATGCTGACCGAAGGCCTGAAGGCCGTCGCTGCCGGCATGAACCCGATGGACCTCAAGCGCGGTATCGACAAGGCCGTGATCGCTGCAGTGGAGAGCCTCAAAGGCCTGTCCACGCCGTGCACGGACAACAACGCGATTGCCCAGGTGGGCACCATCTCCGCCAACTCTGACACGGAAATCGGCAGCATCATCGCCGAGGCCATGGAGAAAGTCGGCAAAGAAGGCGTGATCACCGTGGAAGACGGTTCCGGCCTGGAAAACGAGCTGGACGTGGTTGAAGGCATGCAGTTCGACCGCGGCTACCTGTCGCCCTACTTCATCAACAACCAGGAGACCATGTCCGTCGAGCTGGATGACCCGTACGTCCTGCTGCACGACAAGAAAATCAGCAACGTCCGTGACCTGCTGCCGATCCTCGAAGCCGTCGCCAAGTCCGGCAAGCCGCTGCTGATCATTGCCGAAGACATCGAAGGCGAAGCGCTGGCGACCCTGGTGGTCAACACCATTCGCGGTATCGTCAAGGTCGCGGCCGTCAAGGCCCCGGGCTTCGGTGACCGCCGCAAGGCCATGCTGGAAGACATCGCCGTCCTGACCGGTGGCACGGTGATTTCCGAGGAAGTCGGCCTGTCCCTGGAAAAGGCCACCCTGGAAGAGCTGGGTTCCGCCAAGAAGATCCAGATCACCAAGGAAAACACCACCATCATCGACGGTGCCGGTAATGGCGACGCCATCGAAGGTCGCGTCAACCAGATCCGCGCCCAGATCGAAGAAGCCACCTCCGACTACGACCGTGAAAAACTGCAGGAACGCGTGGCCAAGCTGGCCGGCGGTGTTGCCGTGATCAAGGTCGGTGCTGCGACCGAAGTCGAGATGAAAGAGAAGAAGGCCCGCGTTGAAGACGCCCTGCACGCCACCCGCGCAGCCGTCGAAGAAGGCGTGGTTCCCGGTGGTGGTGTGGCGCTGATCCGCGCCAAGGCATCCCTGGAAAGCCTGAAAGGTGACAACGACGAGCAGAACGTCGGCATCAGCATCGCGCGTCGCGCCATGGAAGAGCCGCTGCGCCAGATCGTCATCAATGCCGGTGAAGAAGGCTCCGTGGTGCTGAACAAGGTTGCCGAAGGCAAAGGCAACTTCGGTTACAACGCGGCCACCGGCGAATACGTCGACATGATCGAAGCCGGCATCCTGGACCCGACCAAGGTCACGCGTTCTGCCCTGCAGCACGCGGCGTCCATTGCCGGCCTGATGATCACCACCGAAGCCATGATCGCCGAAAAGCCCAAAGACGACGCCCCGATGGGCGGCTGACATGGGCGGTATGGGTGGCATGGGCGGTATGGGTGGCATGATGTAAGGCAGCCCGGCTGCGCAAGACCCGGGGGATTCTCGCATCTCCCAATAGAAAACCCCGCTTCGGCGGGGTTTTTTTTGGCTTTTCGCAAACTGATGGTGATCGGCGGGGGCTTTGTTGGCGGCTGCGGTTGGGCTGCCCGGTCCTGGCCGGCCGAACGATGTGCGGCTTCACAAAACCCGGTAGATGCCGGTTTTCAGGGCCAGGGTCAGTGTTGACTCCGACCCCAGATTTCAGGAGGGGCTACGTGCCAGGGCCGGCGGGAGCGGGATCGACCAGGTCTCGCCCCGCCGGGTCCAGCGCAGCTGAATCTGCAGGGTCTGGCCATCGGGGCCGAAGGTCATGCCATCGGCTGGCACGTTCAGTTCCGGCGGCCGGTCTGCAAGCAGTTCGTCCATGGTCCGGCCCTCGCCCACCCTGTCCCGCATCCAGGCCAGCGTTCCCAGCGCCCGGAGGCGGGCGCCGTGATCCAGGACGCGCAGCATGTAGTCGGCGTAGGCCGGAATCGCCAGCGAATCCAGGGCGCAGCTCATGAGGTCGCCGGCGCATTCGAACCGCCAGGCGCTTTGATTCTCGCTTCTCAACGCGTCCAGGCGCCGGGCGAACGCTTCGTCGTCTGCCGGCGCCGTGCACAGGGTGAGAAAACCCTCCGCTCTTCTGCCGAGACTTGCCTGGTTGTTGGTGACCAGTCCCGCAACCAGACGATCGATCGCCCCGGCCTGCTCCCAGGCGAGGTCGTTTCGCGTGGCGAACGCCGCATTCATCGCAAACTCCCCACGCATGGCGTTACACAGGGAAAGCTCGGGCCCGGTCGGCGGCGCCAGGGCCTCCCGGCAGGGCGCCGGCAGGGGCTCCTCCGGCGGAAACTCGGCGAGCATGCGGGCCAGCAGCTGCCCGCCGTCCCGGCCGGCAATCTGAATGGCGAACATCCTGGGGATCAGGCCATCGGACCGCGCGCCCAGGCGACGCCAGGTCGAGAGGTCGCGACAGGTCGCCGCGATGGCTTCATGGGCCTCGCCCCGCGCGAAGCGCACGGCGTTGCGTGTCTGCGTCAAGTAGGCCAGGTCATAAGACAGCATCGGCGCCCAGGGATCGGCCGGAAACCCGGAGCGGATGTATCCGTAGTCCGCGAGACGGTCCACCCGGTCCAGCAGCGCTGCATAGCGCGTCACCAGCGCCGAGTAGACCTCGAGATCGTCGCGTACCCGTTGCAGGCAATCGGCTTCGCGTCCTCTGCAAAATAGCGACCTGTCCTGGTCATCCGGGACCAGGTTCGGGTAGCCATTCGCCGCGGAAGGCAATTCCTCGGCCGAGGGCATGACACTCGACTTGCCTCCCGCCCACTGGGCGTCCTGTTCACGCGACACCGTGAGCGCATCGGCCGCGACAACGTCCCCAAGCCGCTCCACCGGGACCGCCCGACCCAGCGTCCACAGCAGGGCAAACGCGTTTTCGCCCGGATATTCCGGCCACTGCTCCAGCTCGGCAATCGCCTGGCGCTGGGCAGCGGTCGGGTACATCACCCGCGCGACGGTCCACAGCAAGACAAGGACCAGCAGGAGCAACAGCGCCAGCTGGAACCCGCGCTTCAGAAAGACTTTCACCCAACGCATTGCCCAAGGTTATCTTCCACCCGCGGGGTGGACAAGAGGCGCCCGGCAGATCGTCTGCAGCCCCGCCGGGGCGGTTAATGCACCCGTGCTGCCGTTTTCACACGGTCACGCTAAACCGGTGTGCATTGCGGGAAGATCAGGGGGTGGAGAAAAGTGACACGCTGGCAAAAACTGCAGACACTTTTTGAGCAGGCGCTGGAGCGGCCTGCCGCAGGCCGCCGCGCCTTCCTCGAAGCCGCCTGCGGCGACGCATTGGCGTGGGCGGCATGGGCACCGTGTTCCTCGACGAGCGCGCGGACTGCGCCATCGAACGGCAGGTGGCGGTCAAGGTCATGCGCCGTTTTGTGGGGTCAGAGTCAAATGCCGGAGTCGGGCTTGGTCCGACTCTGGCGTAGCTTCCCAATATGACGTGTTCCAGGTTTCACGATCACCAACGAGTCCGCTGTGTCAGCGTCCGGGAACCATAACTTACCTTTTCAGCTTATCAGCCAGGTGGAACCGGGCGAGAATCGATAAGGCAGAGCTTCGCGCCCGGTGATTATCAAATTTACTGCGAAGATGCGGCCATGCGCCGCACGGGCCTCGATGAGCCCTTTGCCCGCCTCGCCGTTTCTATCAATTCGGATCCGATGAAAGCGTGTCAATCTCCGGTTCCAGCATCTACCCCTGCGGTTCCCTCGCCGGCGCTCCGGCTTATATGGGCGTCAACGAAATTCTGCGCCATTCAAAAAATAATTGGGGTCTTTTCAGGTCTTCACATCCGGCGCATCGGCCGCCTCGGATTCCGGGAGTTGACCTCCGTATCGCTCGTAAAACTTCTTGATCCAGAATGGGGATGCGAGTGTCGTGTAGGCGATAACCAGCACGATACCGGCGTATATCGAGGCATCAAAAACACCGGTCGCCCTGCCGAGTTCGGCAAATACCAGGCCGACCTCGCCACGCGGCACCATCGCCATGCCGATCGCAACCCGCATCGGAACCGACACCTTGATGAGCCAGGGCCCAATCAGTTTGCCGAGAATTGCGATTGCCCCCATGAGTATGGAAAACGCCCAGATAAACCCGGATGACCAATCAACAGCGGTCAAATCCAGCGAGAGGCCCACGACGACAAAAAATATCGGGGTAAACAGCTGGATAATGGGTCGCATCTGATCGTGAATGCGCTGCGTAAACTTGGGGTCGATCTGCAGGGAGGCGCCAAATGGCAGGAAAAAGCGCCTGGACAACGCGATTCCGGCAACGAAGCCGCCGAGCAAATGCGGCGCCCCGACGCTGTGCGCCAATGCCGCAAATATGAGCACGATAGATACCAGTACGATCGGAATCATGCCGGGCAAACTGCTGAAGTCGTGATATCGCTTGAACAGTGGTGACAGGATCTTGGCAGCGACCGGGGCCAGCACGAAAAACGCGCCCACGTAGAGCATGATCTGGCCGGTGTTGGCCACGGTCACCGAGCCGCTCATGCTGAATTCGTAGAGTACGGCCAGCAGGAATACCCCGAGCAGATCGTCGATCACGGCAGCCCCGAGCACAATTTGTCCCTCGAGCGCCCGATGTCGGCCCAGATCGGACAGAACACGAATGGTGATACCGATACTGGTCGCCGTCAACGTGCCGCCAATGAAGAGCGACACCATCGGCGATAATCCAAAAAGCCAGTAACTGCACGATGCACCGAGCGTAAACGGCAGCACGAATCCGGCGAGGGCTACGACCACCGCCTTGGGGCCAGCCTTGACGAGGCGATCGATGTCGGTTTCGAGCCCGACTTCAAACAGCAACAGGATGATCCCGATTTCGGCGAGGAAACTGAGTACCTCGTTTGGCGAGATCCAGCCAAAGACACTGGGGCCGAGGATAATACCCGCACAAAGCTCGCCGATAATGGACGGTGATTTCAGACGCAGAGCGATCTCACCGCAAATGCGGGCTGCCAGCAAGATCGCGGCGATCTGGATCAGTAAGACGTTGATCTCTACAACTTCTTGCATAACAGTTTTCAGCCTGGTGTCATCGGCGGGTTAAAGAAACCGCTATCCCGATTACAGGGTATTCGATGCGATGGGCAATTCGATGCTGGGGTTCGAGTATATTGGATATCAGCCCGGATGAATCTCTCCGCCCAGGCCGTTATCGCTGGGTCTATCTGCAGATGGGGAGCAGAAACCGCCTTCTTATACGATCACTCAGACCAAAGGGCTCCCAACCCTAAACCCCTTATCAATGGCGACGTCGAAAAGACTCTTCTTGAAAGCGTTTAGGAACCCTGCCCAACCTTTTCAACTTATCAGCCAGGCAGAACCGGGCGAGAATCGACGTCGTCGATCCCGCTTCCCATGGCAAACACCCGCTTCAGGCAGTTGAACTCGCCCAGTTTGCTCGGGCCGGCCGGTGACTGTCGATACCAGTGAGGGTCCGGCGCGCGTTGATCTCGAACTCGGCCCCCACAACTCCACAATCAGGTCGCTGAGCCTTAACCAACAGGGAAAAATCGCAGCCGACTACAAATTAGGGGTCAGAGTAACAACCAGGATGTTTTTACTCTGACCCCAAATACTCCGATTGGGGTACTACTAACGCCTGAAGCCTCCACCTCGAAAGCCCCCCAGTCCGCCCCGGAAGCCGCCAAATCCGCCACTGCTGAATCCACCACCGCCAAATCCACCGCTCCTGAACCCACCACCGCCGAATCCGTCACCACCGAATCCACCTCCACCGAATCCTCCGGAAATTCGGTCGTCGCCTCTGCTATTGGCAAATCGATCATTGTTCAGGCCACCCATCTGAAAGCCAAAATTGCCTGAACTCCCGGAGCCATTCACCTGGCTCCAGCCATCGTCACCATGGCGGTAGACGTTGCCATCCTGTCCTGCATACAGGTTGCCATTGACGTTGGCCACACCGCCATGTCCCAGAGCGCCTGTATCAGCGTTGTAGTGGAATCCGCCGATTCCCTCGGCGGTACCGCTGCTGCCAGTGGTTCTGAAGGCCTCAGCACCTGCCGCTCCGCCTGGCCCTGCTCCGGCAGCACCGGTTCTTTGCGTAATCTGGCCGTCGCGTGTATTGACGCTGGTATTACTACCTTGCGTACCCACACGATCCGAGTAGGGGTTTGCCGCGATTGTCCGCTCGCCGCCGCTTGCGCGCCCGGTTTCAGGGTTGTAGCGCACGCCCTGTGCTCCCGCGCGGGTTGTCCCTGTATAGATGTTGGTGTTGATGCCCGCCCGTCCGGCGCCACGTCCACCGGTGACTTGATTGTAGTATCCCCCCCGTCCAGCGCGCCCATAATTTCCGGTCCAGGGATTGGCCCAGGCTGCAGCGGTGCCGCGTACAACATTGTTGCCCCAATGGCCGTATACGTTCCAGGCGGCCGCGCCTCCAGCCCACCAGCCATAGCGATACAGACCACCTGCCCATGGGCCCCACCAGGGGCTATACGCACCGTACCATCCGGCGTACCATCCCCAGCCCCAGCCGAATGTCCAGCCTACCCAGGGGTTCCAGCCGAAGTAGGCGCCCATTCCGTAGGTCAGCGGACATCCGTACCAAAAACTTCCGATCCAAGGTCTGCAGGGGTAACCCGTGCCATAAACCACAACGTTGTTATTGACCACGGTACCGTAGTATCCCGGTGTGTATCCCACATACACATTGTCTTCATCGGTGCCATAGACCTGCACATAGGTGACGTAGTGCAGTGGCGAACTGCTGGGGATACCATAAATTTCGCTTGGAACGGATGTCGCGACATTCCAGGGGCCTTCAGTTTTCGCTGACGTAAACCAGATACCCTTGTCCACCGCGTAATAAGCACCATCCGGAACCTGGATAACCGGAACGGCCGTGTTTTCAACGTATTGCAGTGCGGTGCCGTTTATAGGCGCCAACTGGGGAGCGCCATCATAGTCAACGGTTAGTGTGGCCTTGCTCCTGGAAACTGTGGCGGTCTGGGGAATGCTGTTTGCAATCAGGGACTCCTGTGCTTCGGGAGTGCCCGGAATGGAAGCCAATGCGCCACTCTTGGGGTTGTCGGCGGGAATTTTGCTGAAGTCCGGGGGCAATTTGTCGGCCTCAACATGGCTCCAGGGCCCCTTGCTGCCGGGTGCGCTAAACCATCTTCCCGAAACCAGAACGTACCATTCATGATCATCCGCCGTATCGACGAAAACATCAGCGCCGGTGTTCTCAACGTAGCTGAGATGAGTGCCCGGAATGTCAGCGAAAGCAGGCGTGCCTTGTGTGGTGATGAGTTCAGCTGGTGAGGTGCGCACATAGATTTCAGGAAAGCCACCATCCGCGAACAGTTTTTGCAATTCTTCAGGTGGGTTGGCCAGGGTGTCGACCAGCTTTTCGGAGACGGCCTGTTGCATGGACTCGGTTAAATCACGGTCAATGTCATCGCTTGCTGCCCAGGGGCCTTGCAGCGAGGATGCCCGGGCCCAATGGTCCGCGAAGTAGGTGAAGTAGGATCCGTGATGTTCCAGCAACAGCGATCGCGAGTTGACGATACGTTTTACTGCGCCATGGCCGGTATCTCGCAGCACGGGTTTACCCTGCACCAGCACAAGCAGAGATGGGCTGGCGGCAAAAATGATATCGGGAGGTGTGTTGTCAACTTCAAACGATTGACCAGCGTTGTCCACCGCTCCAATCGCCAACGCAGCCTCCAGTTGATCAAGCGACACGGTCATGGTGCCGCTGCCGGGAATCTGCGCTTTGACCAGTGAGAGGTAGTGATCCTGTTGGGAAGTTTCGGTGGGAAAACTCACCCTGGTTAAATCGAAATCGGTCAATACAACTGCCCTGGCTGCCTTGTCCACCTGGCTACGGGCGGTAAACCAGACCACACCATAAGCCATATCATCCACCGTTTTGCCGTCCTTGTCGGTGTGTGTTCCCGTCTTGACTGCCATCACAAAACGTCCCTTCAACACATTACCCTGCCAACTCCCGTACTGAGGTTGGTAAATACTGAATTCGGTGCCGTTCTGGGTGAAATCGCGCGGAAACGGTCTGGCGTCTATGTTGATCTCGGACGACTGGTTCAGCGCCGGTGGAGCGGGATCTGCGGGCTGAGTATCAGCGCTGGTGCCTGGTTGTGCGAAAGCGGGTGCCGGCAAGATGAGAAGCGCCGCCGACAGGCCAATCAGGCACAAGACAAAGTACCAGCTGCTTGATGCCCGGCGTCCAGGGAAATGAAGTGCATCATTAAATTGTGTGTACATATTTGACCTTGTTAAGCGTAAATCCGGAGTGAATGTTGGTGGAATCCTGAACCTGGGTAATCAGTCTGTTTTGTAGTCCCGGAATGTCAATTTGATTCACGATCCTGAATATATATTCATCAGTCCTCAGCGGAAAGGTGGGTGGTGGAATATTTGCAGTCGCCGGACTCACGGTTGAAGTTACCCGCGGTGCGGCGCCCATCGCCCTTGCAATGGCCGGAGCTGTTGCGTTACTGACCAGCTATTCCTGTCTCAGGTCGACTTTACGGTTCCCGGGCCAGAGCGGCACGCGGTCCCCGGCCTGACCCGATTCAGTCTCCTTTCCTGCATTCATCGTCAAGGGCGTGTGCGTTCGCGCCGGATGATGCCAAGGGAGTTAGGACATGAATCGATTTTGCAGAATGCTACTGATGACACTGACGGTGCTCGTGGGCCCCTGGCTCACCACCACCGCCATCGCCGAGGAGGTCATGCTCGGCCTGGGTTACGACCGCAGCCGCGACGGCCACGGCTTTGAGCTGCACAAGGATGGGGACCTGTGGATTCTTTACTTCTACACCTTTGATCGACGCGGGGACCCGGAGTGGTACCTGGGTACCGGCGCCATGCGTGACGGCGTGCTGCAGGGGGACTTCCTGCGCTTCACCTACGACACGGCCGGCAATCCCCAGGCCGTCGCCGACCCTGACTTCGATGGCGATTTCATGCTGGATTTCACCCAGGGCCTTACAGCCCCGGCCTGCAACGACGGCGTGTTTCGCGGCGATGCCCGCCAGCCGTCCGAATTCACCTGGCGCATCGGCGCGGACACGGGCACCTGGTGTACGGAACTGCTGGACTTCGGGGCCGAACCTGGCACCGATCCCTACTATGGCGGCATCTGGTACGGCGGCCTTGGCAACTCGGGCTACGGCTTCACGATGGCGCACATGGATAAAACCGTCACGGCCCTCGTGTACTACTACGACGCTGACGGTCAGCCCCGCTGGGCGCTGGGTTCGGCGCCGGAAGACGCGCTGAGCATTCCCCTGAACCAGTTTCTCGGCTACTGCCGCGAGTGCCCGACCTTCCCCGTTGAGCCCACCCCGGCCGGCAGCCTGAACCTGGACCGGGACTTCACGCGCCAGCCCGAGGAGGGCTTCGACCGGGCCGAACTGGACCTGGTCTACCAGCAGCCGCCATTCGGTGACTTCCGCCGCAATTTCAACCTGTTCCGGCTTTCTGACGGTGAGGCCTTCGGTGCCACCGGCAGGGTCGCAACCCAGGCCTGCGACCACGTGGGCGCGGTGATCGCCAACTTGAGCCAGGACGAGCTGGACAAGGACAATCCGAACGTGTGCACCAGCCTCGACAGCGACGCGGAAGTCGAGGTCTGCATCGCGCAACAGCTGCGCGTGGCGCTGCCCCTGGGCTGCTGGGGCAACGTGGACGTGTTCGTGCCCGGCACCAACGCGGAGTTCGGGGCCTGGAAGCAGTTCAACCACATCTTCAACAGCGACAACGACCGGGGGCACATATCCCTGCAGTACGAGGATGCCCGGGAGGCAGACAACGACCTGCAGGACCTGGACGGCGCCAAGTACGACCAGGGCGTCATCGACGCCCGCCAGTCCCTGATGCACCTGCTGCGGGGCCTGCGCCGCAACGGCGCCGAGGACATCCGCGTTTACGGCCACAGCAAGGGCTCCCACGCCGTGGCCCTGGTCGCGGACGAACCAGAATTCCGCGACGTGGACTTCTACGCCTTCGCCCAGCCCGGCCGCACCAGAGTGGATATCGATTCGCGGTCCGACATCCGGCCCGGCCGGCTTGGCCGCCTGGGCTACATCGAGAAGCTGTCCAACAACCTGGTGGGCATTACCTTCCGCAACGACGAGGTCGCGGTTTACACCGGCAGCGGCTTTAACGGCCTCGGCGTGCCCGAGCGCTGGGAGTTTCCGGGGTGGATCCGCGAGGACCGCACCACCGGCGCCAATCCGTTCAAGCAGCGCATTGACCACCACAACAACTACGGCGGCCTGTACACGGACGGCCTCGCCGGAAACCGCTGGCGCGACGGCGAAGGCGCGCGGGCCGACTGGTTCCCCTACTGCGCCACCGGTGACAAGATCGCCTGGGATTCCTCCGAGTGCGACAAGGGCAACGTCACCTTCCAGCCCTGGTTCTGGGGCTCGGAGCACTGCCAGGCCAGGGCTTTGGACTTGATGGAGTCCGGGTCGATCGGCGCCAGCTACTACATTGGCTACTCCGGCCCGCGCGCGCCCGACAGCTGCCGCGAGAACAACCAGCGCGTGACCGCCTCCTACAACCTGCGCTACCGCTACAACGTGCCCGACAAGGACTGCACGCACCGCACCCGCATCGCGTTCTTTGACCTGGACGGCAACTACGTGAGCCGCTTCACGGTGTCCGGCACGCAGGAAAACGACGAGGTCTGGCGCAACGCCACCGGCTCGGTGTCCGTGCCCCTGCACATGACGCTGCGCATCGAGACCGAGCTGCTGGAACAGGACGGATTCGGCTCATGCGCCGGGATCTTCGAGAGCGAGCTGTGGATCTCGTCCCTGACCCTGAGTTTCAACCGCCCGGGTATCGGCGGCAGCGACAGGCGCACGATCATTGGCTTCCGTGAAGGCCGCGGCGCCGACCTGCTGGCCCAGGACCTGGACGTGTTCGAGAACGCCGCCTGGACCCAGCCCAGCAAACGCAGCGAGGAGTTCGTCATGGAGTATTCGAGCTTCTACGACAGCATCAAGATCGAGGGCGAGGCCGACGCGGGCCACAAGGGCAACTTCAACAAACGCGTCCACCTGGTGGACTGAGCGGCCCATCCCGCCGGCCCCGCGACCGTTCCACGGGGGACGGTCCGGGGCCGGCGTTTTTGCGTGTTGCAGACTCCCGCCCCCGGGCGGACAGGATGCACCCGGAATACGGTCCGCGGCCCCCGTCGGACCAGTTTATGCACCCGTGCTGCCGTTTGCGCCCGGTCACGCTACACTGGTGGTGCATGGTGGGACCAACCGGGGGATGGGGAAGAAGTGACACGCTGGCAAAAACTGCAGACGCTTTTTGAGCAGGCGCTGGAGCGGCCTGCCGCTGACCGCCGCGCCTTCCTCGAAGCCGCCTGTGGCGACGACCCGGCACTGCTGGACGAGGTACTGGCGCTGCTGGATGCCGACGACTCGGCCAATGGCACCCTGGCCGGCGCCGCCGCTGGCTCCCTCGGCGAGGACTTCGATGCGGATTTCGACAGCCAGCTCGCCGGCAGCGAGCTGGGTCCCTACCGCCTGCTGCGACGCATTGGCGTTGGCGGCATGGGCACCGTGTTCCTCGGCGAGCGCGCGGACGGCGCCTTCGAACGGCAGGTGGCGGTCAAGGTCATGCGCCGGGGCATGGACAGCGCACGGGTGGTGCAGCGTTTCGAAGATGAGCGTCGTATCCTGTCCCGCCTGGATCACCCCAACATCGCCGGCCTGCTGGACGGCGGGGTCATGCCGGACGGGCGCCCCTATTTCGTCATGGAGTACGTCGACGGCCTGCCCATCACCGAACACTGCGACGAACGGCGCCTGTCCATCGCCGAACGGCTGCGCCTGTTCGAGGTGGTGTGCCGGGCCGTTCACCACGCCCACCGCAACCTGGTGGTGCACCGGGACCTGAAACCCCGCAACATCCTGGTCAACACCGAGGGACAGGTGAAACTCCTGGATTTCGGCATTGCCAAGCTGCTGGACGAAGGGGCCAGCGAGAAAACCCGCACCGGCAGCCAGCTCCTCACGCCGGCCTATGCCGCCCCTGAACAGCTCTTGAACCTGGACATCACCACGGCCACGGATGTCTACGGCCTGGGCGTGGTGCTCTACGAGCTGCTCACGGGCCGCCGCCCTTTCGAGTCCATGAAGACCCCCACGGAGCTGCGCGAACAGGTGCTGTCGGGCAACGCGCCCCGCCCGAGCGCCATCATCACGCGCACGGCGCCGGCCAGCGGGGAAGACGGCGTGCCCGGACCCGCCACGCTGGAGCAGCTCAGCCAGACCCGCTCCATTGGCGCCGGCCGCCTGCGCCAGCTGCTCCGGGGGGACCTGGATACGATCTGCCTCATGGCCATCCGTCCCGAGCCCGGGGAGCGCTATGCCTCGGCGGAGCAGTTCGCCGAGGACATCGAACGCCACCTCACCGGCGTGCCGGTACGCGCCCGCCAGGGCAGCCTGGGCTACCGGGCACGCAAGTTCGTGCGCCGGCACCGGGCCGGAGCGGCCGCCACCGTGCTGGCCGCCGCCGGGTTCGTTGCTTTCGGCGCCTACCATGTCAATCGCCTGGCCGAGGAACGCGACGCCGCCCTGCTCCAGCAGCAGAAGGCGGACGAGGTGGTGCGCTTCGTCACCGGGCTGTTTGCCGAGGCGGACCCGTCCAACGCCCGCGGCGAGGACGTCACGGCCCGTCAACTTCTCGAGGCCGGTCGTCGGCAGATCGACAACGAGCTGTCTGACCAGCCGGAGCTGCGCGCCACCATGAAACGCGTGCTTGGCGAGGTGTATTACGCGCTCGGCGAGGAAAGCCAGGCCGAAGCCCTGCTGGAAGAAGCCCGGGGCGAACTGGAGCAAACCCTCGGTGCCGCCCACCCGGACACCATCGCCGCCCGCTTCAACCTTGGAAACGTCGCGCAGAACCGGGGGGACTATGACGCCGCCGAGGCCGCCTTCATGGACGCCCTGGAAGCCCGCCGGGCGGCCTATGGCCCTGTCCACGCAGAGGTGCTGGCGGCCGTGGCCGCCATGGCTTTCCTGGAGGAGACACGCGGCAATTTCGACGCTGCCGAGGCATACCACCTGGAAGCCCTGGACATCGCTGCAGCGCTCTACCCGGGTGACGATGTCGGCCGTGCGGAGCAGGTTTACAACCTGGCCGGCTTCTACCGTACCCAGGACCGGCGCGAGGAAGCCGAACCCATGCTGCGCGAGGTGCTTGCCGTGCTCGACCGGCTCTACGACGGGCGCCATCCACTGGCGGCCAAGGCCAAGCGACAGCTCGCCGGCCTCATGCGCAATTCGGACCGCTTCAGCGAGGCCGAGCCGCTCTACGCGGAAGTCATCGCCCTGCAAGAGGAGTTGCTCGGCCCGGACCACTACGAGCTGGCGGTGACCTGGAACAGCTACAGCCAGCTGTTCCTGCGCACCGGCCGCCAGGAGGAAGCGCTGGAGGCGAATGCGAACTTCGTGGGGATCATCGAGCGGGGCTGGGACATGCACCCCAGCCTGGGCGCGGCTTACAACAACCGCGCCTTCATGCTGTCAGAGGCCGGCTACCAGGAGGAAGCCATCGAAAATTTCGACAAATCCCTGGCCATGCAGGACGCCGTCAACCTGCCCCCGCGCCACCTCAACCGCACCTTCCCAACCTCCGGGAAAGCCCAGGTTTTCCAGAAACTCGGCCGCCATGCCGAGGCCGCGCCCCTGCTGCGGGAGATGCTGGCGATCCGCCGGGAGGCGCTCGACGAAGACCACCGGCTCGTATCCGAGCTCAAGAGTGACCTGGGCGGCTCCCTGCTCGAGCTGGGTGAGCTGGACGAAGCAGAAGCCCTGCTCACCGACGCCCACGAGCGCTTCGCGGCAAAGGAGCTGCCCGGCGCCCAGCGCCTGGTGGAGACGCGCGAGCGACTGGTGCTCCTGTACGAGCGCACGGGCCGGCCGGAGCAGGCGGCGGACATGCGGGCGCTCATCGACTCGGCCGGGAGCTGAAGCGCCCATGGCACGCTCCCCGACGCCCTGGCGGTGAACGAGCAACAGGACATCACCCGGCTGCTGTCGCGCTGGAGTGACGGGGACGAGGAGGCCATGGCGGCCCTTACGCCCCTGGTCTACGAGCACCTGCACCGGCTGGCCCGGTCCGCCTTCCGGCAGGAGGGCCAGGCCCAGACCCTGCAGGCAACGGCGGTGCTGAACGAGGCCTGGCTGCAGCTCGCCGGCTCAAAGCCGGCGGTGGAAAACCGCGCCCACTTTTACGCCCTGGCCGCCCGCATGATGCGGCGCATCCTGGTCAACCACGCCGAGGCCCGTAACGCACAGAAGCGCGGCGGCGGACTGGTCAAACTCACCCTCGAGGAAGGCCGGCTGGCGGGGCCGTCCACGAGTCCGGACGTCCTGGCCCTGCACGAGGCGCTGGCGGCGCTGGCAGAACACGATCCGCAACTGGAGCGGGTGCTGGAGCTGCACTACTTTGGCGGCCACACCTACCGGGAGATCGGCGAGGCGCTGCAGGTGTCCGAATCCACAGCCAAGCGCCAGCTGCGTTTTGCCCGGGCCTGGGTGCGCCGCCACCTGCGCGAGGCGGACTGACCCGCAAGCGCCGGCGGCAGAGCGCCGACCCCGGGCCAAGCCCACCCCGGCGGACTGGACCGCACTGCCGCCTGGTTTCGCCATGGGCCTTGTTTGCGGCGCGCAGCGGCAATCAGCCGGGCTTAAGGCCCTGCTCGATCAACTCCGCGTCTGCTTCCGATATGCCCAGGGAAGCACGCAAATGCCCGAGCAGGGCGCGTTCCTTTGCAGAAATCCCGTCCTGCTGCAGGGCTTCCGATACCGCGGCTTCATACACCTGCATCTTGCGGAAAGCGACGTATTCCGGCGTGTTGTTGGTATTGGGCATCGCCCTGGCCGCCACGCCCTCGGCGAAGCGCTGCAGCGGCGACAGGAAGAACACGATCAGCGCCGCGGCGGCCAGGCCCGCATAGTCGCCGAGCTCCGAGCTCAGGAACCGGTCGGCGGCCTCGGTGGTGACAAACAGTATCGCCAGGATCGCCCCGCCCAGGGTCGACTGCCTGATGGTCCAGCGGATGCGCAGATCGATGTCGAAGAGCTGCGTGCGCAGGATGCCATAGGCGATCAGGGGCACGGCGAGCAGCGTGCCCAGCAGGTAAATGGTGTATACCGGGTCGTTCACATCATCCGGCACATAGCCCATGGTGTTGCCCCAGACCTGCCAGGCGACATTCCCGTATACATAACCCCAGAGCAGGTCCCGCACGCCGAAGGCCACGGCAAAGGACCGGGCACGGGTCCTGGCCGCAGCGGCCGCCCGGCGCCAGGCGTGCAGCGAGGCGATCAGGGCGAAGGTGAACATGGTCGAAAGGGACAGATACAGCAGGGTGCTGCCCAGCTTCATGGCGTTGTGAGCGTCAGCACAGCCAGCGCCGTCGCGGCGACAGCCAGGGCAATGCGGGCGTTGCGGCTGCCGAAGGGTCGCGCAAGCGGGGTATCAAGCGCGGCGGCCAGGAACGGCGGATAAAGCGCCAGCATTGCGCAATCGCCAATGGTGTGCACCACGAACTCGGCCTGGAACCATGCCGGGTACCAGGTCAGGGCCTTCAGTTCCGCCGTGAAGAACAGATCGATATAGCCGCTGGAGATCAGCGTTATGCCCTCGACCACCAGCAGCAGGGAGAGCTTGCGCGCCACCGAGTCGGGGGCGCCGGTGCGATACAGCAGCACGGCCAGCGACCAGCACATGGCGGTCGCCAGCAGGGCGAACACGCCGATGACATTGAGCTCGAACATCGGCAGATAGTACCCGCGGACCCGGAATGCGGAAAGCTGACCGCGCCGCTTTGCTAAACTGCGGTACTTGCCCCGAACGCTCAAGCTGAGGCGGACTGCTGACCCATCATGGCCCTGAAACACGTTCAGAAAACCTATGACGCCCTTGGCGCCGAGGACCCGCTCTACGCGGTGCTCAGCTTTCCCGAGGCGAAGGGCAACCGCTGGGATCCGCAGGTGTTTTTCGCCCGCGGCAAGGCCGAGATTGACGCCGTGATGGCCGGCCTGGCGGACCGGGGCCTGCCCGCCGCCAGGGGCCGTGCGCTGGATTTCGGCTGCGGCGTGGGCCGGCTGACCCAGGCGCTGGCCGGACATTTCGACGCGGTGGACGGCGTGGATATTTCAGCTTCCATGGTCAGCAAGGCCCGCGAGTTCAACCAGCATGGCGGAGCGCTGCAACTACCATGTCAACACGGTGGCGGACCTGTCCCTGTTTCCGGACGGGGCCTTCGACTTTATCTACAGCAACATTACCCTGCAGCACATCCCGCCGGAGGCTTCGGAGGCCTACATCGGCGAATTCATGCGGGTCCTGAGGCCCGGCGGCATCGCCCTGTTCCAGGTGCCCGACGGTCCGCTGGTCCAGCCGGGCACGGCCGCTGCGGCCTGGTATCGTTTCCGCTCAGGCACCCTGCGCCGGGCCTGGAAGCGCCTGCGCGGCAAGGCGCCGGTGGAGATTCATCACATCCACCGCTCACGGGTGGAGGCGCTTATCGACCAGGCCGGCGGCGAGCTGGTGGACAGCTGGCAGGAAGGTTCGGTCCGCCGCCGGCGCGTCAGCCGCTTTTACCTGGCGCTGGCGGGTGGCTCGTGAGGAAAGGCCACGAGCATGCCGGGTTCCGGCTCGAGCCGCAGGCGCAGGGCTTATTGCGCAGGCTCATGGTTTTTGCAGCGTTTTCTGGCGGCACGAACAATTTATTCACGTAAAATCAGTCGGTTGCGTTCAGGTTACCCGGTGGCCAGTCGACCTCCGGTTCAGCGCTCCGTGCGTGGTGGCCAGCGCCGGGCCCAGTAGATAAACGGCGTGTCGATCACCGCGATGGCAAACTTGAACACGTACTTGGCCGCAGCCAGCTGCAGGGCGGTGACCAGGTCCACCAGGCCCCACCACACCACCAGGCCGTAAATCAGCGTATCGGCGGCCTGGGACAGCAGCGTGGACCCCGTGTTGCGCAGCCACAGGTGCTTGCCGCCGGTGGCTTCGCGAATCCTGTGGAACAGCCACACATCCAGCGACTGGCTGATCAAATAGGCCAGCAGCGAGCCGAACACGAAGCGCGGCGTGTAATCGAACAGGGTCACGGTCGCTGCGTGCACGGTGCTGGCGAACTCGGCGGTCTCGGGCGCGGTGGACGGGGCATACAGCATGCTCAGCTGGGTCATGACCACCAGCACGATGCTGATGAAAAAGCCCAGCATCACTGCGCGCTGGGCCTCGCGGCTGCCGTATTTTTCGCTCAACAGGTCGGTGGCAAAAAAGATGCTGGAGTAAATGATCACGCCCATGCTGGTCTGCAGCCCGAACACGATGGTGAGCTTGGGCCCCATGATGTTGGCCAGCAACAGGCTGAAAATGATCACGCCATACAGGCCCACGCGCCCGAACAGGCGGTAGCACAGCACGGCGAAACCCAGGTCGGCAATCACCGTGACCAGCCACAGCCAGTCCTGGTGGGCGGCAAACCATTGCCCGGGTATCACCGGGACATCTCAGGATGGCCCGGGAGCAAACCGGGGCTGGCTGGTCGCCGGCTCAGCGCCAGCCGGCCCGGTCAAAGACTTTCACGGCCTCGGCCTGGTATTTGCCAAGCTCTTCCGCGTTGATCGTGTCCGGCTCAAAGCTGCCCAGGGCCACGAGCGCCGGGGAGGGCGGCACGCCGTTCACCGCCGGGTACTCGTGGTTGCCATTGGCGAAGTAGCTCTGCGCCTGCTCACTGGTCAGGTACTCGAGGAAGCGGATCGCGTTTTCGCGGTTGGGTGCGTTCACCACCAGGCCCGCACCGCTGACGTTGATGTGGGTGCCGTTGCCCCCCTGGTCAGGAAAGACCACGCCCACCGCCCCGGCCAGGGCCCGCTCCTCGGGGTCCTCCGACGCGGCCAGGCGCGCCAGGTAATAGCTGTTCACGAGGCCGATGCCGCACTCACCGCTGGCCACCGCGCGAATCTGCGCCGTGTCATTGCCCTGGGGCGGCCGCGCGAAGTTTTCCACCACGCCGCTCGCCCAGGCTTCCGCAGCCTCAACGCCGTCGCGGGAAATCATCCCGGCCAGCAGGGACTGGTTGTAAATATTGCCCGAGGAGCGGATACACACCAGGCCCCGGTGCGCCGGGTCCGCGAGGTCCGCGTAGCTGGCAAGCGGCGCCGGCAGACCGGCAGCCTTGTTATAGATGATGACCCGGGCGCGGGTGGAAAGACCAAACCAGAGGCCCTCCGGCTGGCGCAGGTAGGGCGGGATCCGCTCGATAAGAACCTCCGACTCTACCGGCGCGAAAACGCCCGCCTGCTCGGCCCGCCAGAGGCGTCCCGCGTCCACGGTGACCAGCAGGTCCGCCTGGGTGAACTCACCCTCACTGAGGATGCGTTCGATCAGCTCGTCCGCGCCCGCCTCGATCAGGTTGACCTCGATGCCCGGTCTGCTCGGTGAAATCGTCATAGAGCCGCAGGTCCGTGTCGTAGTGGCGTGAGGAATACAGGTTGACTACCTGGTCCTGCGCTGCGCCGGCCGCTTCAGAGTTTGAGTCGGTCGTGGTGTTTTCGGACTGGTCGCAGGCAGCGAGCAGCACGGCGGCAACAAGGGCAATGAGGCTTTGCAAACGCATCGGGGGTATTCCGTTCATGGTTGAAGGGGCGTATGTTAATGAGAATCTTTCTCATTAACAACACAGCAGGCGGCTCAGTTCACGGGGCGGAAAAGCGAACACGCTGCCGGGCGCCGGCTGAACACGCACCGGGTCCCCCGCCTGCAGGCCGTGGGGCCGGACATGGCGGACATACAGGCGCCCGCCCTGCCCGTTGTCCAGTTCGACCAGGTCATCGTTGCCGGCCAGGCGCACCTCGTGGACGGTAACGCCGGCATCGTCAGCGGTGCTGGCCAGCTGCAGCGAATCCGGGCGCAGGCTCAACTCCAGGGCCCGGCCCGATTCGAGCAGGGACGGCGCCGTGGCCGGCGCCAGCACATCCAGCGGCCAGCGGCCGAAGCCGGTGACCAGCTGGCCGGCTTCCAGCACCGCGTCCAGGCGCTGGGCGCTGCCGAACAGCCGTGCCACGAGGCTGCTGGCCGGGCATCGAACAGGGCGCGGGGCGTGCCCGCCTGCACCAGCTCACCCTCGCTCAGCACCACCACCTGGTCCGCCAGCGCCATCACGTCATCCGGATCATGGGTGACAAACACGCCGATGGTGCCGCTCTCGCGCACCATGTCACGGGCCTCGACGCGCAGCGCCTGGCGCAGCTCCTGGTCGAGATTGGCGTACGGCTCGTCAAACAGCAGCGCGCGCGGGCGTCGGTGCCAGCGCCCGCGCCAGGGCGACCCGCTGGCGCTGGCCGCCGGACAGGGTATGCGGATGGCGCTGTGCCTCCTCAGCCAGGCCTACCAGGCCTAGCAGCTCGTTACCCGTGCGTTACGCTGTGCGCCGCTGACGCCGAAGCCGACGTTTTCGGCCACGGTAAGATGCGGAAACAAAGCGCCCTCCTGGAACACGAGACCCACCGGACGCTGCTCCGGCGGCAGGTTCAGGCCCGCACCGGCCAGCAGCTCGTCGTCCAGACGCAGGGCGCCTTCCTGCATGTCGAGCAGGCCCGCGGCCAGGGCGAGCAGCGTCGACTTGCCGCAACCGGACGGCCCCACCACGCAGGTGATCTCACCGGGCGCAGCGCTGAAACTGACATCCTTGAGTACCGGACGCTTATGGTAGGCGTAATGGATCGATTCGAAAGACAGCATAGGGGTGTTCGGCGCCGACAGGACGGCAGACTCTTGAGCGCTCAAAGCGCAAGTCTATGCTGAGCGCCGGTCGCAGCGCCAGCCGCCTGTGGTTGATACCCTCCTTGCTGGCGGCCGCCGTGGTGGCCGTGCCACTTGTGGCCGTGTGCCTGGCCTTGTTTGCACCCGGCAGCGAGGGCTGGTCACACATCCTCAGCACGGTCCTGGTCGATTACGTACTCAACACCCTGGCGCTGATGGTGCTGACCGGGGTGCTCGCGCTGGTGCCGGGTGTCGGCTGCGCCTGGCTGGTGGCCAGCTGCGAGTTCCCCGGGCGGCGCTACTTCGACTGGATGCTGGTGTTGCCGCTGGCGGCGCCCGCTTACGTACTGGCCTATGCCTACACCGACCTGCTGGAAGTCTCCGGACCGCTGCAAAGCGGCATTCGCCAGGCCCTGGGGCTGGGCATTGACGAGTTCGCCATTGGCGGTATTCGCTCCCTGCCCGGGGCGGCTGCAATGCTGGCGCTGGTGCTCTACCCCTACATTTACCTGCTGACCCGCACCAGCTTCGCCACGCGCTCCGGCGCGCAGTTTGAAGCCGCGCGGGTGCTGGGCATGTCGCCGGGCCGGGCCTTCTGGCGCGTCGCCCTGCCCCCGGCGCGCCCGGCCATCGCCGGCGGACTGGCCCTGGTGCTGATGGAAACCCTGGCCGACTTTCGGCGTGGTGGACTACTTCGGCGTGTCCACCTTCAGCACCGGGATCTACCGGACCTGGTTGGGCCTGGGCGACAAGACGGCGGCCATGAAGCTGGCCGCGGTGATGCTGCTGTTTGTCGCGCTGCTGGTGTCCTTCGAGGCGGCCACCCGCAAGGGCCGCCCGGACGCGCGGGACCACCGCCGGCCGCGCACGCTGAGCCTGGCGCGGCGGACGCGCCCTGCTGGCCAGCCTGGCCTGCGCCCTGCCCGTGTTGCTGGGATTCGTGCTGCCCGTGGGCGTATTGCTGTCCTACAAGCTGCAATCCGGGGGCGACCAGCTGCTGGGGCGTGGCTTTATCGACTACACGCTTAACAGCACCAGCGTTTCGCTGGCCGCGGCGCTGATTGCAACGGCGCTTGGACTGCTGATGAGCTACGCCCTTCGCCGGGGCCCCGGCGGCGGCCGCAACAACCCGGTCAGGGTGCTGACGCGCCTGGGCACCCTCGGTTACGCCCTGCCCGGCATGCTATTGGCGGTGGGCCTGCTGGGCCCGGTGGGTGCAGTGGACCGCCAGCTCACTGCCTGGCTGCGCGATGTCTTTGGCTACGGCGGCGGGCTGGTGCTGTCGGGTACCGTTATCCTGCTGGTTTACGCCTACGTGTGCCGCTTCCTGACCGTCGGTTTTAACACCGTGGAAGCAGGCCTTGCAGCCATTCCGCAGGCGATGGATGCCGGCGCGCGCAGCCTGGGGGCTTCGCCCTGGGGCGTGGTGCGGCGCATCCACCTGCCGCAGCTGCGATCCAGCCTGGCGGCAGCGGCGCTTTTGGTGTTCGTGGATGCGATGCGGGAGCTGCCGGCTACGCTGCTGCTGCGGCCCTTCAACTTCGACACGCTGGCCACGCGGGTTTACCGCCTGGCCAGTGACGAGCGGCTGGCCGAGGCATCCAGCGCTGCGCTCACCATCGTGCTGCTGGGATTGATCCCCGTGCTGCTGGTGCACCGCATCAGCCGCCAACGCGATCAGAACTGAGCGGCCCCGTCCGGTTCAGGATGACTTTATGACGCGCGGCGGGCGGCGCGCCAGCCGTATTTGACCACGGACAGCAGGTTGTTGGTGGTCCAGTACAGCACCATGCCTGCCGGGAAAGTGTAGAACAGGGCGAGGAAGGCCAGGGCCATCAGGGTGAGGTTCCGCTTGTGGTGGCCAAAGCTCGCGTCATCCATATCCTCGTGGCGGTGCAGCGCCGAGGCGGCCACGGACAGGCCCGTCATGATAAAAGGCAGCAGGTTGAAATAGCCGCCGAAGAAGGGGATCGTGAACGGCAGGGCGAAAAAATGATCCGGCCGGGACAGGTCATCGATCCACAGAAAGCCCGCCTCCGCCAGCCAGATGTTTTCCGCCAGCATGTCAAAGGCGCCAATGAAGACGGGAATCACCACCGCCACGCCGGCCAGGCTTTTCAGGCTGTATAGCGGATTGACGCCGTGCGCCTTGTACAGCGCCAGGACCCGCTCGGACTGTTCCTCGCCCTTGTAATTGCGCTTGATCTCCTTGAGCTCCGGCGCCAGCCGCGCCTCGGTCCGGTGCACATCATCCTGCAGACGGTCGGCGATCATCGACAGGGGGCGCATCAGGAAATGCACCGCCACGGACAGGGCCATGATCGCCAGTGCCCAGTTGGGTATCAGCTGCTGGACCAGGGCCAGGAGCCAGAACAGGCCGTCGCAGATCCAGCGCAGCCAGAACCACAGGCCGGCGTACATCATCTGGTGCAGCTGCGGGTCGGCAGAGCGCAGGGCGCGGGGTTCGACCGGCCCGAGATAGAGGGACAGGGTCTCGAGTCCCGCCCCGCCCAGGGTCATGGACGGGCCTTGAGGCATCGCAGAGTCGTTCACCGGGCTGAACTGGAAATCCGCCCGGCCCGCGCTCCTGACTACCACGGTCCAGAAGCGGTCGCGGAACCCGCCCCAGCCGTTGATCACGCGGCTGGTGTCGGTCAGCTCATCAACGGGTATGACCTCGAAGCTGTCCTCCCCGAGGTCAAGGTAGCGCGGCTGCTCCAGCCAGGCGCCAAAGCCCGCCGCGTCCCGCGGCTGGAAGTCCGCGCTGCCGGAGATCAGAACTTCGTTGACCCCGGTGGTTTCCAGCTCGAGGCGCCAGCCTTGTCGCGGGATACGCCAGCGGCGCTGCTGCGCGCCGTCCGGGCTGGTGAACCCGAGTTCGACAGCCTCCGGCGTGTCGCGGCGCTCGAGACTGAACCGCTCGGCAGAGGCGTCGCCAAAAACCACCAGTCCCTGCGCTGCTGCCAGGGAGCGCTCGTGGATCGCGCCTGCGTCGCAGGCCAGCAAACAGGCCCTCGCTTCCAGCAGATCGCCATTGTCCGCGAAGCCCAGCGCGAGGTTTTCCACGGCGACCGTGGTCCCGGCCGTCGCCGGCGCCACCAGGAGCAGGCCCAGCATTGCCGGCAGCCATCGCGCAAAGCGCTTCACCGGCGGAACCTGCGGTTGGCCTCCATGACCTCCTGCACCACGTCGGCGTTGAATTCCGGGTCCGCGCGGACCTGGTAGTCCCAGTCGCGCACGTCGTAGAGCCCGTTGGGAAAGGTCACGGTAATCTGCGCGGGCTCAAGCACTGCGTAATTGAAGTAACTGCCGGCCAGCAGCCAGTCCCACTGGGGGCCGTCGAACAGGTCATGACCGATGCTCACGTTCTGCGGCGGGCCCTCGCAACCGAGTAGGCCGCGCAGCAGCGTCGGGGCAACATCATAATGGGAGGTGCGGCGTTCCACGACCGCCGGCGCGCGGCCCGGCCAGGACAGCAGCATCGGCACGTGCAGCTGGTAGCGGCTGTAGCCCGAGCCGTGCGAGGAGTACTCCGGGCCGCTTTCCTGGAACTCTTCGCCGTGATCCGCCGTGATCACTACCACCGTGTTATCGGCGAGACCACGCCGCTCCAGATCCTGCAGCACGGAACCGACCAGGCTGTCGATATAGTGGGTGACGGCCTGGTAGGCGATATAGTCCTCCGCCATCGGGTGACCGGGCGGGGCCTCGAAGCTGACCGGGTAATCCGGCGGCACCGTCTTGGCATTGGTCGCGTCGTAAAACAGGAAACCGAAAAATGGCTCGCCGGAAGCCGCCGGGTCTGCCTCGTCCAGCCAGGCAAACCAGTCTGCCGTGATGTCCCGGTCGCGCTCCCAGGCAGGCGCCAGCGGGTTTTCCGGCGTGACGCGCAGGTCCGGCACGCTGGCGAAAGCCGTGCGGTCCAGGGTCACCGGGCGGTACATGTCGGCGCTGGTTAACAATTCCATCTGGTAGCCCTGCCGTTGCGCCTCGCTGATCATCAGCGCCGGCTGCTGCACGGCCTCAACGGCAGGAAAATAGCCCGGCGGCAGCCCGTAGAAGAAAGAGAACGCCCCCATGCGCGAGGAGTTGCCGCCGCTGAAGTGCTGTGTAAACCGGGTGGCCTTGCGGGCCGCCCAGCGGGTCATCTGCGGCGCGACTCGTTCATTCAGCATGTCGAAGCGCCAGGCGTCCAGCATGATAATCAGCAGGTTCAGGCGTTCCGCCGGATGGCACTGCAGGGGCTCCAGCGGGTAATTGAGCCCCCCCTGGGAGGACGGATCAATACCCTCCGCGAGACGCTGGGCCAGCTGCCGCTCGCGGCTTTGCTGGATATCCACCAGGCCGTGCTTGACCATGAATTTTTTGGCGGTAAAGCCGCCGTGCACCGGCAGCTGTTGCGCCACCCCGGTCACCGGCGTGTAGTAGCTCGCATCGGCCCAGGCATAGATTGACTGGGCCACGAGCAGGCACAGGAACACGAAGGCGCCGGTCGCCACGCCGTGACGCCGGGGTTTGGCGTTTACCCAGTTCCAGGTCGCACGGGCGAGGACGCTCTCGAAAATCAGGCCGATAAGAAACATCACGCCGACAAACACCCAGCTCTGCCAGCCCAGGATGCGCGCGGTCAGAAGGTTGATGTGGAAGCGGCTCTGGTTCCATAGCAGCACATCGAGCTGGATCACCGCGATGGCCAGGGCGAACAGCACCACCCCGACCGTCATCAACAGCGCCCGGGAAGGCCGCAGCAAGACCAGCGGGCCGGCGATGAGGAACAGGGGCAACAGCGCCAGCAACGCATGGTGGCTGACATAGATGGTGACCGTATACAGCCAGGACAGCCAGGTGCCACCGCCGCCATAGTGGCCCAGGAACTGCACGCTGATCACGCCCAGGACCGCGGCGTTGGCCAGTCCAAACCAGCCAAGCCAGCGCCAGAGGGTGCCGCGGGAAACCTGATTTTTCATCTCACGAGCCTCCATCGGCGCTGGCGCGTTCGTCAGCAAGACGCGCAATCTCCAGGGCCCCCAGGGGCACGCCGCCGCCCAGGTTGAATACAACCTCATCGCGCAGCGCCTGCATGCGCCCGGCGAACGCTTCCGGTTCCGCAAGCAGCCGGCGGATCGCCGCCGGCGCCTGGTCCAGATCATCCGGGCTGAGAATGCGTCCCACCTGCTCGCGGATCGACGCTTCCAGGGGCTCCAGCCCCCAGTCGCGCCACTGCGGATTGCGCACCCTGCGCGGCAGATCGATGAACAGCACCGGTTTTTCCAGGCCCAGGGCATACTCGATGGCCATCGAAGACCAGTCACAGATCAGCAGGTCGGAGCGGAACAGGGATTCGTTTTCGCCCATCTGCTCGATCAACTCGAAGCCCTCCCGGCCGGAAAACCGCCCGATAATCGCATCCAGCACCTCCGGGGTCTTACGGCGCGTGTGGTAATGGGGCCGCATGATCACCCGCATGCCCGCATCCAGCAACGTGCCCACCAGCTCTACCCCGCAGCGGTTGAATATCGAGTCTTCACCCCAGGTGGGCGCCAGCAGCACCGTGGGCGGGTCCGGCGGCCCTTCCCCCCGCGGGTGCGCCCCGGCCCATTGCCGACCCTCCTTGATCAGCACCTCGAGACGCGGATGGCCGAACTCGAACAGGTGTCGCGGCTTCAGGCCCGCCAGTTCCTCGCGGCGTCGCAGTTCCCTGACATGGTGCGGACCGACGCAGAACAGCGATTCATAGGCGTCGTAGGAATTGGCGTGGTCGACCATGTGGGTCGAGCCCATGCTGTGAAACAGGTAAATGTAGTGCACCGGGTTGATGGAGCGCTTCAGCTGCAGATTGTCCAGGTCCATCATGGTCAGCACCACGACGCCGGCTTTCTGAAACTGGAAATGCAGGGTCAGGAACCAGCCCTCGGGAATGCACAGCGCGCGGTAGCGGGGATTCACCCGGGACAGGCCGGGGTCCTGCGGATCCGAGGTCACATAGGTCACGCGCCGGCCCAGGGGTCCGGTCAGCTCATTGATCAGTGGTTCGAAGTGGTGCCAGTCCTGGCCGCTTTCAGAGTAAAACACGATCTGCCGCCATTCCGGCGGCAGCTTGCGATAGGCCCGCCAGCCCTTAAAGCCCCCCACGTGTTATTGCCCCTGGGAGTCCTGTTTGCCTGATTCGTCCGGCGGGGTCTGGCCGCTGGCGCTCTTGCCCCGGAACAGCGACTTGATGCGGTACCAGTAGGTCTTCACCGCCAGGGCCACCGAGGCAAACAGGCCAACGATCGCGGAGATGATCATGCTGCCGGTGCTGGGGTCCAGGTAGGCCAGGGCCGGGCGCGGCGCCAGGCACGCCAGAACGATTAAGAAAACTAAGCGCATGGTGTATTCCTCTTGATCATGCGGTCGACGGGACCGGCGCAAAAACCTTGGCGAAGGCCGCTTCCAGCCGGTCCATGTCAGAGTCGGTGATGGCGCCCATGGTGGACACGCGAAACATCTCCGACGCCAGACCGCCCTGGCCCTCGTAGATGATAAAGCCGGCAGCCTTCAGGCCGTCATGCACGCTGGCGTAGTCGAAGCCCGCGGGCAGCCGGTAGCTGCGCAGCACACAGGAGCTCTCCCCTTCCGGCAGCCAGGGATCGATGCCCAAGTCCTTCAGCGCGCGCCGCAGGCGTTCGGCGAGCGCGAAGTAACGCTCGCGGCGAGCGGGCCAGCCGCCTTGCTCGTCGAGTTCGGTCAGCGCCTGGTCAAGCGCCAGGCAACTGTTGACCGCCGGCGTATAGGGCGTTGAATTGTGTTGCTGCTTCGCGGCCCAGTCCGGCAGGTGCAGGTACAGCGTTCGCTGCGGTGCGCCATTGCGCAGGGAGTCGGCCCGGCAGAGCACGAAGGCCAGCCCGGGAATACCATGCAGGCACTTGTTCGCGGTACCCGCACAGGCTTCCAGCGCCGGGCTTTCAAAGGGAATGGATTCGGCGCCAAAACTCGACACCGTATCAAGCATGAGTCCGACCCCGTACCGTTCGCACAGGGCGGCGACCGCGTGAACCGGATTCAGGCGCCCGGTGGTGGTCTCGTGATGCACCATGGCCAGGTGCGAAAACCCGCCGCCGGCCAGTCGCTGCTCCAGCGCCTCGAGATCCGGCGCTTCACCCCACGCGTGGGACAGGGATTCAGCCTCGATACGGTGCACGTCCAGCACGCGGCGAATGCGCTCCCCGTAGACCCCGTTTTCCACCACCAGCACCCGCGCGTCTGCGGGCAGCAGGGAAGCCATCATGGCCTCCAGCGCCGCGGTACCGGAGCCGCCCAGCGTCACGGCGCGCCAGTCATGCGCGGGCAGATCGTACACTGCCCGCAAGCCCTCCAGCACCCGCGCCTGGATTTCGAAAAACTCCGGTTCGCGATGGCAAAAGTCCTCGCGTACCGCGGCGGCGCGCACGCCGTCGCTGAGAGACACCGGTCCCGGGTTAAGTTTTTCAGAATGTTTTTCATTGGCGCGGTAACTGTTTCATTGGCGAGGCCCTGACATCAGGACAAACCCCTATTTTACCCGAGTACAGGCCTGGCCATAGACGTCACCCGGCGAACAGGGCTTATTGAGGCTGGCGGCATCCAGCTAACCGCCCGTCATCCCTGGCTCCAGCGGGGACGGCACCCCAGCTGGCCGAGCAGTCGTGACACCACCTCCGGTGGTGTGATCGACGGTCGCGGCAAGCCGTCCGGCACACCCGGCCGCGTGCGAATGTGCGCGAAGCGGGGCCCTTCACCGCGACCGACCAGGTCGGCCACCTCCCCTGAATTCCGCGCCTCAATTGCCTTCGCATAGCCGCAAGCTGCCGCAATGGCGGCGAAACGCACGCGATGGCTGACCGTCGCCTGGCCGCCGGTGGATTCGTGACGGCCATTGTCCAGGACAATATGGGACAGGCCGGCGCCCCCGTAGGCGCCGATGGTGGCGAAGTTGCCCAGGCGCATCAGCGCCGCGCCGTCACCGTCCGCCACCACCACGCGCAGTTCCGGGCGCGTCATCGACAGGCCCAGGGCCAGGGACGAGGCGCAGCCCATCGAGCCCACCATGTACAGCTGGTTCGCACGATCCTCCAGCGCATAAAGTTCACGGCCCGTATATCCCGTGGTGGCGATCAAAACAGAATCTCCCGGCGGCGTGCGCTCCTGCAGCGCTCGCAGGACCTCGGTCCTGGACGGCAGTTCGCTGGTCACCGGGGACGGCATCGGGGGCCAGTGCTCCGCGACCGGGTCCGGCTCGCTGCGCAACGCGTGCGGCGCGACGCTGCCCTTGCGCATGATCAGCGCAAAGGGCCGGCCGGTCGCATCCATGTGCTCCTGCGCGGCGCGCAGGGCATCCTCCACAGCGGGGGCTTCGGTCGGAAACCAGGCCCAGGGGATATCGATCTGCTCCAGCAGCCCGGCCGTTACCCGGCCCATCAGTTCGTGCTGGGGCTCATCGCCCAGCTCGGGGTCACCGCGCAGGGTGACGATCAGCAGCACCGGCACCCGGAATACCCAGTTCAGCGAGGTCAGGGGGCTGATGGCATTACCCAGGCCGGAGTTCTGCATGATGGCCACCCCGTAGCGCCCGCCCAGGGTCGCGCCGCTGGCCGTGGCCACCGCGTCACCCTCGTTGGCCGAGGACACCCAGTCCAGCTGTGGGTCATCGATGACGTAGTTGATGAAAGGCTTGAGGTAGGAACACGGCACACCCGCCCAGAAGTCGAAGCCCCTGGCGCGCGCCGGCTCGAGAAAATCCGCCGCCTCGATCACCGCGCGTCGTGCTCGAAATCCCCGGCGCGCTCCAGGTCCGCCAGGTTATTGATGTCCAGCCAGTGCCCGCTGACATATTGCACCTGGGGCGCGTGACCTTCGGCGATCAGCTGATTGAGCAGGTCCGGCAGGCCGAGGCTGGTTGAAGTCGTCCCGCTGTTCCAGCGTGGCCAGGGCCCGGCGCAGTTGTTCAGCGCCCTCACCGGTGGCGCGCAACATGCCGACCCAGCGGCCGCTGGGCGCACGGCCCTTCCATTCCTTCACCGAGGCTACGTGCTCCAGGGACACCTTCTGCTGGTACATGGCCCGGTTGTCCGGCGCAGAGCACCAGGCCAGGTCGTTGGCGTTGCCGCTGGCGCCTTCCAGCGGCGTGGAATCGACCACGACCAGCAGTTCGGCGTCCCAGTCCAGCAGGTTGTGCAGAATATAGGAGCGGAACAGCAGGTCGCCGTACATGATGACCGTGTCGTCGCTGATCCGGTCGCGGGCGCAGGCCAGCGACACCAGCTCGCCGCCGGTTTCCCAGTGCTCGTTGACGATCACTTCGGCGCCCTGCACGTCGATCGCATCGGCGCGGTAACCCGCCACGACGGCGACCTGGTTGATGCCCTGCTTCTTGAACTTGTCGACCTGGCGGCGCAGCACCGGCAGCCCGGCCACGGGAATCATCACCTTGGGCCGGTTCTCGGTCAGGTCATCCATGTTCTCGCCCCGTGAAGCGGCGAGGACCACCGCCGATGCCGGATTGGCGCCGCCGCGCACGTAGCGCTTTTCCGCCTCCGCCAGTTCATCGGCACCCTGCAAACGGAAGATCTCACCGACGGTTGCGATGGCGCCCTCCACGTCGACCAGGGACTCGCTGTCGTGAATTGTCCGGGCCGTGTGCTGCATGGCCGAGATGCTCGCGCGGATCAGGTGATTGGCCCAGATCACCAGGCTGATGCCGGCCTCGCGAAACACTTCCGTTGGCGTGGCGTAATACTTGGTCGGGACGATCACCAGCGGACAGCGGTTGGCCCATTCGGCAGCGAAGGCCAGCACCTCGTCGGGCTGGCTGCGCTTGCTGTGGATCAGGATCGCATCCGCGCCCGCCCGCCGGTAGGCCTCGGCCCGCTTAAGCGCCTCGTCAAGACCCCAGCCGGCAATAAAGGCTTCCACACGGGCCACGATGTTGAAATCGTCATCGCCCTGCGAGTCCTTGCCGGCCTGGATTTTGCCGCAGAAGGTCTGGATGTCTTCCAGTGGTTGCTGCTCACCGCCGATGAAGCTGTTGGTCTTGGGAAAAATCTTGTCCTCGATGCATACGCCGGCCACGCCGATCTGCTCGAGCTTGCGCACCAGGCGGCGCATGTTGTTGAAGTCCCCGTAGCCCGTATCCCCGTCCAGGAGGATGGGGATGCTCGTGGCGTCCGACATGAAGTCCAGCTGGTCAACGACCTGGGTCCAGCTCAGCTCGTTATTGTCACGGACCGCGTGCTGGGCTGACAGCGCGAGGCCGGAGCCCCAGATGCCGTCGAAACCGGCCTCCTCGACAATGCGTGCCGACAGGCCGTTGTGGGCCTCCATGATGAATTCCGTCCGGTCCGACTGCAGCATCTGCCGCAGACGCGTGGTCTTGTTGTGCGTTGTCATCGAGCCTTGTGTCCTTTCCTCGCCGGACTCACTGGTCCGGGCGGGATTTTCTGAGCTGCGCTTCAGAAGTCGCTGCGGTCAGCCATGATCGCCGGCAGGATTTTTTGTTCCGCCCGCGCAACGTCTTCCGGAAAATCGACCTCCAGCCAGGGCAGGCCGGTGACGTCCTCGTAACCATAGCGTCCGGGATCGGCCAGCAGCAGGTCGCGCAGGACCTCCTCGTGGGGCGCGTCACCCTTGCCGGCGGCATCGTAGGCCCTGCAAGCCGCTTCGATTGCGCGGCAGGTGTCGCCATCGAACTTGAAAAAGCCGACCGATTCGCCCAGTTCATCGTAGCGAAGACCGGGCGCGAGCGCTTTTCTGAACTCGACCATGCGCCCGCCGGCCACGGCGATCTTGACCGGCTCATCGCCCGGCTCAAAGCCACGGTCGAGCAAAAAGGCGTTGGCATGCGGGGAAGCCACCAGGCGCTCGAGGATCGCCGGGTGAAACAGCACATCGGCATCCATGACCAGCGCATCGCGCCCCGCCAGCAGCGTGTCCTGCGCGGCCAGCAGGCTGATGGTGCTGCCCTCGAGAAAGCGCGGATTCCTTGCAAAGCGCACTTCCGGACGATGCGGCTGATCCTGCACATGCGCGATCAGCTGATCCGCCTCGTAGCCGACGACGATTTCCACCCGTTCCACGCCGGTTTTTGCCAGCCACTCGAGCTCGCGGGACAGCAGGCTGCGCCCGCCAAACTCCAGCAGGCTCTTCGGGCGGCCGTCCGGATTGAAATCCTTCAGGCGGTTGCCGCGCCCGGCTGCGAGAATGATGGCGTCCATGGTCGAGTAAGCTCCCGTGCCTGCCGGTTTCCGCCTAGCGGCGCGAGCAGACGATCTGCGCAGAGAGGCTGTCATACTGGCAACGCTTGCCGGTATCCAGCGCGTTCATCGCCGCCTCGGGGGTCTCGTGCACCTGGTCATCGGACAGATACTGCGCGTTCGAGCCGATAAAGTCCGGATCACGGATCTGGTTGTATTCATCCTGTCCCAGGGCGTAGACCGAGCCACTGGGATCCGCGTCTATCCCGACCGGGTCCAGGCCGCCACGGTAGATAAAGTCCATGACGCCGTCCGCGCCCAGGTCGGTTGCGACCCAGTCCATATCAAGGATCTGGTTGACCATGCCATCCCGGAGCATGACGGTATAGGCCTGGTTGAAGCCCGCCACGATCTGCTGGGCCAGGGGGTTGGCCCTTGAGACGGCAAAATGCAGCTCCCGGTAGGCCAGCGCCACATCGCCGATGACCAGGTCACGGTTTTCGTCAGACTCAAGCAGTTCGCGGGCGAACAGCTCGTCAACGATGGCCACCTCGGCCTCCTGCTGACGCAGCGCCTCCAGGGCGCCGTCCGAGCCACGCACGGGGACCACGGTAAAACTGTCCTGGGCCGCCAGCAGCTCTTCGCCGTAGGCCACATCAACTTCCAGCGCCACGCGTCGACCCTTCAGGTCCGCCACCTGGCGTATGGCAGGACCGCCGGCAGCCGTCACGGGCACCAACCGGTTGGTCAGGTAGGGGGCGGAAAACACCAGCTCACGGCCCCGGTCCGGGGTGAACCAGATGGCCGCGATGCCATCCAGCTCGCCGGCCTCCGCCTCGGCGAGCATGCTTTCCCATGAGCCGTAATTCATCGCGCAGGTGTAACCCGACTGGCTGAGCGCCTCGCAGACGATGGCTTCGGCGGTGCCCTGCTTGGTGCCCTCGAGCACAAACGGCGGCCAGGGTTCGTTACCCAGTTGCAGCGTCTGGGCCTGGGCGGCCCCGCTGACAGCCAGCACCAGGCAAACAAGGGCAAAGCATCGGTTCATACACTGGCTCATACATCATCCTTATGGGGTTTCGGGCTGCGGTGGACGGAACGTGCGGCGCTTGAGCCGGCCAAAGCCGCCTGCTTGACGTCCGCTCGCCGTTCCCGCCTACTTTTTCGCACCTGCCAACAGACCCGTATTATGCGTGCAAGGTGCCGCACCGCTCCAGCCCTGCTGCGCTCGCGGGCGGCGGAAACCGTAAATTGCCCGCCAAAGTCCGCCATGTTCGCTGCAGATTTCCCGTAAAATTAGCGGGCGCTTCTACAGCGCGTTTACAACGATCAGGATCAAGGTCATCGTGGAAGACAAAGTCAAAGAACGCATCGTCGTGGTCGGCGGCGGTGCGGGCGGCCTCGAACTGGTCGTGCGGCTGGCGCGCAAGCTCAGGCGCAAAAAGAACGTCGAGGTTGTGCTGGTCGACAAGAGCCCCTCGCACATCTGGAAGCCGCTGTTTCACGAAGTGGCTACCGGCTCCATGGACAGTTATCACGACGAGGCGGCCTACCGGTCCCTGGCGCGCAAGCATGGCTTCGTGTTCGTGCTTGGCCTGGTCGAAAACATCGACCTGGATGCAAAAGCGATCAGCGTGTCCCCGGTACAGGACGAGTCCGGGCTGGCCATGCTGCCGGGGCGCACGCTGTCCTATGACCAACTCGTGGTCAGCGTGGGCAGCCACAGCAACGATTTTGGCATCCCCGGCGTGCGCGAGTTCAGCCGCCAGCTCGACTCGCGGGAACAGGCCGAGATGTTCCATCGCCGCTTCGTGGCCCAGCTGAACCGGGTGAACTCCATGGAATCGCCGTCCGCCGAGCTGGCCATCGTGATTGTCGGCGGCGGCGCGACCGGCGTGGAGCTGGCAGCGGATATGCACAACGTGACCCAGCGCCTGGGGGAATACGGCTACAAGCACTTCTCCTCCGAGCGCCTGAGCGTGAGCATTATCGAAGCGGCGCCGGGCCTGCTGCCCCGCCTGCCGGACCGCATCGGTGTTTCCGTGGAGCGCGAGCTGGAGCGAATCGGCGTCACGGTTCGAACCGGCACCATGGTGTCAGCCGTCGAGCCGGACGCGGTGGTTACCAGCGATGGTGAACGGATCCGGGCGGATATCAGCGTATGGGCAGCCGGCGTCCGGGCGCCCGACTGGCTGGCTGCGACGCGGCTTTCCCACGGATCGCCTTGGCCGGATCGAGGTAACGCCGGAGCTGCAGGTCAAGGGGCGCCCCGGGGTCTACGCCATCGGCGACTGCTGCGCGTGCTTCAACGCGGACGGCTCAGAGGTGCCGCCGCGCGCCCAGGCGGCGCACCAGATGGCCGGCATTGCGGCGCGGAACCTGCTGGCGGACCGCAAGGGCAAAGCCCACAAGACATTCATGTACAAGGACTTTGGCAGTCTCGTATCGCTGTCCAAGTTTTCCACCGTCGGCAACCTGATGGGCAACCTGATGCGCGGCACGGTGTTCATCGAGGGCTGGATGGCGCGCATGGTCTACCTGTCCCTGTACCGCATGCACCAGCGCGCCATCCACGGCAGCTTTACCACCCTGCTGATCATGCTGGGGGACCGGATTCACCGCGCCACCCGGGCGGAGATCAAGCTGCACTGATAAAGCTCGCGAGGATCGTCAGAGTCAAGTGCCGAGTGCCTGCACGTTCTCGCTCAGAGCTGATCGTAGGGCATCTCGAAAGTGTTGCCGCCCTCGATTGCGCCGCTGCGCAGTCCCTTGTTAAACCAGCGCATGCGCTGCTCGGAGGTGCCATGGGTGAAGGCGTGCGGCACCACGCGCCCCTGCGTCCGGCGCTGGATGGTGTCGTCACCGATCTGGTTGGCGGCCCGCATGGCCTCTTCGATATCCCCCTGGTCCAGGTAGGCCTGGTTGTGGTTGGCCCAGACACCCGCCAGGTAATCCGCCTGCAGCTCCAGGCGGACGGACTGCTGTTTGCCGTCCGGCATATTGCGCCGCGCCGCCACCTGTTCCGAAATACCCAGCAGGTTCTGCACGTGATGACCCACCTCGTGAGCGATCACGTAGGCCTGCGCAAAGTCGCCCGGCGCGTCGAACTCGCTTTCCAGCTGGTCATAGAAACTCAGGTCGATGTAAATCTTCTGATCCGCCGGGCAGTAGAAAGGACCCATGCGCGCATCGCCGGTGCCACAGCCGGTCATGGTGCGGCTGCGGTAAACCTGCAAGTACCGGCTCGCGGTATTGACGCCCGAGACGGCGAAACTCTTCATTCCAGACCCGCTCCGTATCGGCCAGCACCACGGTGACGAATTCAAATTGCTGCTGCTCCTCCGGGCTGGGCTGGTAGTCCACCTGCTTGACCGTCCCGCCGCCGGTGAAGAAGCTCATATCCACCAGTCCGCTCTGGACCGCGACAAAACCCAGCACCACCAGGACCAGGATTCCTTTCACGCCGAACCGCTGCCCGACAACGCGCATCAGGACTGCGCCGATACCCAGGCCCGTAGCGACTTCCCGGCCCCGCGCGTCCTCGACGTTGCTGCTGCCTTTACGCCCTTTCCATTTCATAAGCTGATCCCGGACCAAAACCCCCAATGAGTATAGATTAAGGACCGATCCCGGCCGAAGGCTGTTACCGGCTTGCCCGACGTGATGGAATAGGCGCAGTCCAGGCTGACAGCACCCCTATGAGCAACACACCCCCGACAACTGATCTTCGACAAAATCTACTGGAGCTTATCGGTAACACGCCGCTGGTGCGCCTGAACGGCCCCTCGGAAGCAACCGGCTGCGAGATTCTGGGCAAGTGCGAGTTCATGAACCCGGGAGGGTCCGTGAAAGACCGGGCCGCCAAGTACATGGTGCTCGACGCGGAGGCAGCGCGGGGTGCTCAAGCCTGGCGGCGTGATCGTGGAAGGCACGGCGGGGAATACCGGCATTGGCCTGGCCCTGGTGGGCAATGCGCGCGGCTACCGGACCATTGTCACCATGCCGGATACGCAGTCCGATGAAAAAAAGAATGCGCTGCGCCTGGTGGGAGCGGAGGTGCGCGCCGTGCCCGCGGTGCCCTTCAGCAACCCGGAGAACTACGTCCACGTCGCCGAACGTCTCGCCAGTGAGCTGCGCGCCGACGGGGCCAGCGTGCTGTATGCCAACCAGTGGGACAACCCGGCCAATGGCGAGGGGCACTTCCTGTCCACGGGGCCGGAAATCTGGGCGCAGACTGACGGCAAGGTTGATGCCTTTTGCTGCGCGATCGGCACCGGCGGCACACTCTCCGGTGTTGGTCGCTACCTCAAGTCACAAAATCCGGACACGGTCATCGCCGTTACAGACCCGCTCGGCTCGTGCATGTACCACTGGTTCCGGGACGGCCACATGGAACGAACCGAGGGCGGCTCAATCTCCGAGGGCATCGGCCAGGGACGGGAAACCGGCAACGTCGCCCGCGCGCCGGTCGACCTGGCCTTTGCCGTGCCGGACGAGGAGGCGCTGCCCGTGCTGTTCCGCCTGCTGAGCGAAGAAGGGCTGTGCCTGGGCGGGTCCAGCGGCATTAACGTGGCCGGCGCCATGCAGCTGGCACGCGAGTTGGGACCGGGGCACACCATCGTCACAATCCTTTGCGACTTCGGTCAGCGCTACCAATCCAAGCTCTACAACCCCGCTTTCCTATCGGAGCGGGGCTTGCCCGTCCCCGGCTGGCTGGCCGAATAGCCAACCGCCTGGCTGACCGGACCCGCAGATCACTGATAAAGATGGCCAGGCCTTGAACCCGCCGGATTCACGAGGCCATCCGGCGGCGTGAATTTTTTGTGAATGTGATAATCTGCGCGCGGCCTAACCAATAATATTCAAGCACGGAGAACGCGTTCATGCCGGGAATGACCCTGACCATCACGACCATCCTGTCCCTTCTGGGGCTCGCTATCGCCTACTTCTACATGCGCAAGGTGAACGCAGGTGCCGCTTGACCTGGGCCTGGACGAAAAAGACGCCAAGCGGCTGAAGTTCATCCACGGGGCCATTGCCAAGGGCGCGATGGCGTTCCTGAAGGCCGAGTACCGGGTCCTGACGGTCTTCATGCTGATTTTCGCCATCGTCATCGCCTTCGCGGTCAACTACAGCGTTTACGATGAAGGCCACCAGGAAGTGCTCCGCAAGGTCGGCGGCTGGTACACGGCCATTGCCTTCCTGTTCGGCGGCGCCATCTCCATCGCCTCCGGCTACATCGGCATGAAAGTGGCCACGGCGGGCAACGCCCGCACCACCGTCTCGGCCAAGCAGGACATTGGTCACGCCTTTAATGTGGCGATCAACTCCGGCGCGGTCATGGGCTTTGCCCTGGTTGGCCTGGCCACCCTTGGCCTGGTGCTGATTTACCTGTTCATGAGCTGGGCCCTGTCCGATCTGGGCGCGCACAACAACCACGTACTGATGGAGGTCATCGCCGGCTTCGGCCTGGGCGGCTCCACCATCGCGCTGTTTGCCCGCGTGGGCGGCGGCATCTTCACCAAGGCCGCGGACGTCGGCGCGGACCTGGTGGGCAAGGTGGAAAAAGGCATTCCCGAGGACGACCCGCGCAATCCCGCGGTTATCGCCGACAACGTCGGTGACAACGTGGGTGACGTGGCCGGCATGGGCGCTGACCTGTTCGGCTCCTGCGCCGAGAGCACCTGCGCGGCCATGGTGATTTCCGCCATGGTCTTCGCCGGCGACCCGAACGCGCTGCTCTACCCGATCCTGATCAGCGCCGTGGGCATTCCCGTCAGCCTGCTGACCAAGCTGATGGTGAAGGTCGAACACGAGGACGACGTGGCGCCGGCGCTGATGAAGCTGCTGGTGATTTCCAGCGCGCTGATGGCGGTCGCCATGCTCGGCTTTACGCTGTGGCTGATTCCCGAGACCTTCGTTATCGGCGGCAATGAACTACAACCAGCTCGGGCGTTTACTGGTGCTTCCTGTCGGGCCTGGTCTCGGGCCTCGCGGTCGGCTTGTTGACCGGTTACTACACCTCGGAGAAATACGGTCCGGTCCAGGAGGTCGCCAAGGCCTGTGAAACCGGCGTGGCCACCAACATCATTTACGGCCTCGCCCTGGGCTACAAGTCCACGGTGCTGCCGTACCTGTGTATCGCCGCCAGCATCTTCATTTCCTGGGAACTGGCCGGTATGTACGGCGTGGCGATTGCCTCCCTGGGCATGCTGGGCACCCTGGTGATTGCCCTGACCATCGATGCCTACGGGCCGGTGGCGGACAACGCCGGCGGCATCGCGGAAATGGTGGGCCTGGAAAGCGAGGTGCGCCGGCGCACGGACATCCTCGACTCGGCCGGCAACACCACGGCGGCCATCGGCAAGGGCTTTGCCATCGGCGCGGCCATCCTCACCTCCCTGGCGTTGTTCGCGGCCTTTATCACGGCCTCCAACTCGCTGCTCGCCTCCGAGGGCCGGCCGCCGGTCAGCGTCGACCTGCTGAATCCGGTGGTCTACACCAGCCTGTTTATCGGCGCGGTACTGCCGTTCCTGTTCACCGCCATGACCATGAAATCCGTGGGCAAGGCGGCCTTCGACATGATCGAGGAGGTGCGCCGCCAGTTCCACACCATCCCCGGCATCATGGAAGGCACCGGCGAGCCGGATTACGCCACCTGCGTGGAGATCTCCACCAAGGCGGCGCTGCGTGAAATGATTGCGCCCGGCGTGCTGATCATGGGCACACCCCTGCTGACCGGCGCCCTGTTCGGTGTATCCGCCGTTGCCGGCCTCCTCGCCGGCTCGCTCGTGGCCGGTGGCGTGCTGGCCATCAGCGCCTCGAACTCCGGCGGCGCCTGGGACAACGCCAAGAAATACATCGAGGCGGGTCAATCATGGCGGCAAGGGCTCGGAAGAGCACAAGGCGGCGGTGGTCGGCGACACGGTGGGTGACCCGCTCAAGGACACCTCCGGCCCCAGCCTGAATATCCTGATCAAACTCTCAGCGATCCTCAGCCTGGTGTTCGCACCGTTCTTCGTGCAGTACGGCGGTATCCTGCTCTAGAGCGGCTTCCACAGCGCAACTGAAAAAGGGGCCGCATGGCCCCTTTTTTATACTTCGCGCCTGATTGTCCTTCGTGCCTAATCATGAACAGTGGCGGTGGCCGGTTTCGGGACGGGGTGCGCAGACGCGTGCCTTTGACACCGCGCGAGCGAATCGGGGCGATATGACGGTAGTGCGGACTTTAATTTCCCATTCACCTGCGATGAAGGGGTGGGCGCGGGGGCCGGGGGTTCCGGGCCATCAGGGCTTGAGCCGAGTGAGCCGGCGCGACCGGGGTCATTTCGCCAGGGAGAAGGTGAGACCGGGAACCGGTCGAGAGACTGGCCTGGGCCATGGCGAAATGAGGTGACCCAAATCAGGATGATTTGTGTCACCGACCCCGCCAAGCGCAGGCGAGTGAGGGAAGCCGCAGGCCGAAAGTCCGGCCCGGAACCCCCGGCCCCCGCGCCCACCCCGGGCAACGACCTCAGGTCTGAGCGACTTTGCCGCTGCCGAGGGATCTTGGTGAGGGTTTGCCGAGGCCCTTGAGGTCTTCGAGCACCATGTACAGGCAGGGGACCAGCACCAGGGTGATGGAGGTGGAGAAGATGATGCCGAAGCCCAGGGAGATGGCCATGGGCACCAGGTGGTAGGCCTGCAGGGAGGTTTCGAAGATGATCGGGGTGACGCCACCGAAGGTGGTCAGGGTGGTTAATACGATGGGGCGGAAGCGGCGCGTGCCGGCGTCGAGGACGGCGTCGAAGGCGCTTTGTTCGCCGCGTTTGCCGTTGGCGTAGTGGACCATGATCAGGGCGCCGTTCACGACGACGCCGGATACTGCGACCACGCCCATCATGCTCACCAGGGACAGGTCGTAGCCCAGGATGATGTGGCCCAATACGGCGCCAACCACGCCGAAGGGGATCGACATCATCACGATCAGGGGCTGCAGGTAGCTGCCGAAGGCGATGGCCAGCAGCGCGTAGATCACGAACATGGCGAGGCCGAAGCCGCCCCACAGGGACGCGGTGGATTCACGAATCTCGGCCTGGCTGCCCTCGAAGGACCAGGTCAGGCCGGGGAAATCGGCGCGCAGCTGCGGGCAGCACCTCGGACTGGACCACGGCCAGTACGCGCCCGGCGGCGCTTTTCGGCTCCACATCGGTGCTCACCTGGATCACGCGGCGTCCGTCGCGACGGTCGATGGAGCGGAACGCGGTGCCCTCGGTGACCTCGACCACGTCCATGAGGGGCACCTCGCGCCCGTCCGGCGTACGGACCATGAAGTTGTCCAGGTACTGGCGGTCTTCGCGCTCCGCTTCCGGCAGCTTGACGCGCACTTCGACCTCGTTGGTGCCGCGCAGCTGGCGCAGCGCCACGGCGCCGAAGAAGGCATCGCGCACCTGGCGGCCCACTTCCACCGGGGTCAATCCCAGCGCCTGGCCTTCCGGCAGCAGGTTAAAGCTCAGCTGCGGTTTGCCCGGCTGGTAGTTCGTGTTGACACCGGTCGTGGCCTGGAAGGCCTCGAGCCGCTCAACGAGGGCCGCACTGGCCAGGCTGAGCACCTCTACATCCGCGTGGCTCAGGTCCACCTCGATGTCGTCGCGCCAGCTGCCGGGGCCGCGCTCGGCCTCGAAGGTGATCTGGTCCACGCCGTCGATATCACCGATTTCGTCACGCCACAGCTCGATGACCTGGCGGGCCGTCATGTCCCGCTCGTCCGGCGGCTTCATGACGATCTCCACATCGACGAAGGCGGAACCGCCGCGAACGTTGGTCTTGATGCCTTCGGCCGTGCGGCTCAGGTCGTGCTTCTCGAACATGCGGTGGGTGGCCTCGGTCACCTCCACGGCCACCGCGGCGGCCTTGTCGCGGGTCGTGCCCGTGGGCAGGCGCACGCCCGCCTCGATCTCGTCGGCCGCCAGCTCCGGCATCAGGACCATGCCCATGTGGTCACTCAGCGCATAACCGGCGGTCACCACCAGCAGGACCACGGAAGCGGTGACGGTCACATAGCGCTGGCGCAGGCAAAGCCTGAGGAATGGCCGGTAGCGGTTGTCGATCCAGTCACTGACGCCGCGCGCGAAGCGCCGCTGCCAGTGGTGCAGCGAATCGGTCAGGGAATTGTGGGTCCGGTCCTTCACGTGCGCCAGGTGGGCGGGCAGGATGAACAGGGCCTCGGCCAGGCTGAACAGCAACACCGCGACCACCACCGCCGGCAGCGGCCACCAGTAGTTGCCCGTAACGCCCGGCAGGAACATCACCGGCAGGAAGGCCACGATATTGGTCAGGATGCTGAAGGTCACCGGCCAGGCCATTTCCCGGGCGCCCTTGATCGCCGCCTGCATGTTGCTCATGCCCTGTTCGCGGTATTCGTAGACGTTCTCGCCGACCACGATCGCATCGTCCACGACGATGCCCAGCGCGACCAGGAAGCCGAACATGGAGATCATGTTGATGCTCACGCCGATCCACGGCAGCACGGTGATCGCCCCGATAAAGGACACGGTCATGCCCATCATGATCCAGAAGGCCAGGCGGAACTCCAGGAACAGGCTGAGGATCAGCACGATGATGATCACCGCCATGGCGCCGTTTTCCAGCAGCAGGTTCATGCGGTCTTCAAAGTCGGCCGCCGCATTGCCGTCGATGCGGTACTCGATGCCCTCCGGAAGGGTCTGGTCCAGGTCGTCGAGGACGGTCTGCACCGCGGCCGCGACTTCCAGCGGTGACTGCTCACCGATGCGGTAGATCTCCAGGTCAATGGATGGCTGGCGGTTGAACTGGCTCGGGAACCCTACTTCCTCGAAACCGTCGCGGATATCCGCGATGTCCGACAGGCGCAATGGCGCGCCGGTGGAAGCGCTGCGGATCACCACGTCACCAAGGTCTCCTGCCCACTCCTTGCGCTCATCCACGCGCAGCAGGATCTCTCCGCCGCTGGTGTCGATGGAGCCGGCGGGAATATCCCGGCTGGATTGCTCAATGATGGAGGCCACCTGGCCCAGGGTCAGGCCGTACTCGCGCAGCGTGTCCGAGGAGATTTCGACATGCGTGATGTACTGCAGGGCATTGCCGATCTCCACCTGGCTGATCGCCGGCTGGTTCAGGAGCTGGTCGCGCACACGCTCGGCCAGCTGGCGCATGGTCCAGGCATCCGCGTCGCCATACAGCGCAATCTGCATGACCTCGCGGGTGCGGTCCTGCAGGCGAACCTCCGGCTCCTCCGCGTCTTCCGGGAAGGTGCGGATCTGGGTCACCGCCTGGTCGATGTCCTGGAATATCTTGATCCGGTCCACGCCGGCAACCAGCTCAAGGCTCACGGAGCCTGAACCTTCGCGGGCCGAAGAACTGATTTCCCGGATGCCCTGGACCCCGCGGATGGCCTCCTCGACGGGCAGGATGATGCCCTGCTCCACCTCCGCCGGCGCTGCGCCCGGGTAACTGACGACCACCTCGACGATATCCAGCGCAAAATCCGGATCGACTTCTTTCTGCATGGTCAGGGCCGTGAAGATACCCCCGCCGAGCAGCACGATCATCAGCAGGTTGGCGGCGATCGCGTTGTTCGCCATCCAGGCGATCGGACCCTGGCGGCGACCCGGCTGGTCCCCGGACGTGTTCATCGAAGCATTCATGGCTGCGCCGCGGTTTCCTCGCCGATGGCGCCGCCGGCGGTCCGCAGGCGCAGGCGGATGCCTTCCTTGACGGTCGCCAGGTTGGTGGTCACGACCTTGTCGTTGGCCTGCAGGCCGCCATCAATGTAAGCAAAGCTGGGGTCCTCGAAAACGATATCGACCGGCTGGATCACCAGGGCTTCCTCGCGCATCAGCCACACCGTATCGTCCCGGCGGATCAGCTCGCGGGGGAGCTTCAGTGCGCCGGATATTTCGCGTCCCTGGATCCGGGTTTCGACATAGGCGCCGATGATCAGCGACGGCTGGCCCGCATGCTCAGGCAGCCGCGCCAGCGGGTCTGCGACCTTGACCAGCACACGGGCGAGGCGGGTGCCGCCCTCGAGCTCGCCGACCAGCCGGTCCAGCCAGCCCTCGCGCTGCTGCCCTTCCGGCCAGGCGCTGCGGTGGCTGATTCTGACGGGAGAGCCCCCGTCGTCATCGCCGCTGGAAAACACCATCCACTGGAGCCGGTCCAGGGGCACCGTGGCCTCGACCCAGTAGCTGTCAACACCCACCAGCTCCGCGAGCTCCTCGCCCACGGAAACCTGCGAGCCCAGGTTCATGGAGCGGTTGATCACCTGCGCGTCGAAGGGCGCGCGCAACACCGTGCGCTCCAGCGCCAGGCGGGCCTGAGCTTCCGCGGCCTGCGCTGCGGCCACCCGGGCCTCGGCGCTGCGAAGCTGGGGCTGGCGCAGGACCAGCGCCTGGCTGTTGGTGGCAAAGGACTCGCCACGATCCTGTTTCAACTCGCGGTATTCACGCTCAGCCTGGACCTGGCGACCCTGCTCAAGCTCCAGCTCGGCCTCGGCCTGCAGCAACTCGCTCTGTCGCTGCAGCAGGGCATTGCGGTAATCCGCGTCTTCAATCCTGAGCAGCATGTCGCCGGCCCGCACGAATCCACCGGGGACCAGCTGGTCGGACACCTCGATAACCTCCCCGGAAACCTGGCTGCGCAGCGACACTTCGCGCGTGGGACGCACGGTGCCGAGGGCCTGGATGACCGGGCGGAAATCGCCGGCCTGGGGGGTCACCACGTCCACGAGCATCGCTGACTGGCGCACCGCGTCTTCGCGCTCGGTTTCCGGCTCGCTGTTGAAAATCAGGTACAGCGCACCGGCGCCGAGCAGCACCAGGGCCGTGCAGAGCAGGAGCGTGTTGCGGACGTTCATGCCTGTCCAGTGCTGTTATTGTTTGTCATTCGGAACACCGCCAGCCTCTCAAGAATCTGAATAAAGCTCTCCATTATCTGGTTTTTGCGGGAAAAACGCGTGAAAGCGCTTTATCCGTCGCTTCCCGGATCGAACTCAGGGGCTGAGATCAAAACGCTCGGCAAGAAAGCGGGCGATGCCGTCCTCGTCATGGTGGCCAATGACCGCGGTCGCGGCGCGTTGCACATGCGCCGCCGCATTACTGGGCGCATAGCTTTCATCCGCGGTGGCAAACAGGCTGAGGTCGTTGTCGCTGTCGCCGAAGCACACCACCTTTTTAACGCCGAGCTCCGCGCGCAGGCTGTCGACCGCCGCACCCTTGCTCGCATCGGTGTGGTGAATGTCGATCCAGCGCCAGCCCTGACCCTCCCAGGCTTCACCGGCATAGGCCACCAGCTGTGGCTCATCGGCAATCAGCTGTTCTATGCGGTCAATCGCCGCGGCGGCGCCAAGGGCGCTGATGTTGGTGATTTCCGCCGTGGCCGGTAATTGAGCGGCAGGCAAAACCTTGACCCCCTCACGCAGGCCGAATTCCCGCGCCAGCTTTTCCTCGATCCCGCTCTGCAGGGGCGGGTGATAGACCGCGTGACGCTTACCGGGCTCAAAGGTGAAAACAAATGGCGTGATGTTCTGACCCAGGATCGCCTCCAGCACATGCTGGATTTCTGCCGAGGGTGAGAAAATTCCGGTGGGCATAGGCGTCGGTGGCCGGATTCCAGATCAGGACACCGTTCTTGTAGACCTGGGGCAAGGCAAAGCCGTGGCCTTCCAGCAGGTTGCGCGCGGCATGCAGTGTCCGTCCGGTTGCAACCGTGTAAGCAACACCCCGGTCCGATAGCGCCGCCAGGGTTTGCTGGGTGAACGGAGACAATGCGCCGGCGCCATTGAGAAGGGTTCCATCGAGGTCGAAAACGATCAGTTCCATGGTTGCGGTCTTGCGCCTTGCCGGAAAACGCCACATGGTACACGGGCAGCGTGATGATTCCGCGGCAATTTCATCACCTTGATCGCTCTATAATGCGGCGCAATAACAAACAGCGTGTAACGCTGGAATCATAATGACCGCAGAGGCCAGACCCCGTTGAGCAGCGCATTTCTCGCAAACCTGAGTTCCCCGCCCCTGCTGTTTTTCTTCCTGGGCATGGCGGCTGTTTTTGTCCGCTCGGACCTGGATATCCCCGGCCAGATTGCGCGCTTCCTGTCCCTTTACCTGCTGTTCGCCATTGGTTTTAAAGGGGGTGTGGCGCTGGCAGCGGCACCCCTGGGGCCTTCGGTTGCACTGGCGCTGGGCGCCGCGGTGCTGCTGTCTGCTGCGGTTCCCGTGTACAGCTTTTTCGCGCTCCGGTCGCGCTTCGGCGTGGCCAATGCGGCAGCCATTGCCGCAACCTACGGCTCGGTCAGCGCGGTGACATTCATCACCGCGACCAGTTACCTGGACAACCAGGGCGTGGAGTGGAGCGGCTACCTGGTGGCGGCCATGGCCCTGATGGAATCACCGGCGATTATTGTCGGCATGCTGCTCTACAGCCGCTTCCGGGAAGGGGACGCAAACGGGCCCCGCAAGCGTTTGCACTGGGGTCCGTTGCTGCACGAGGCCTGCCTGAACGGCTCCGTTTTCCTGATCCTGGGCAGCATGATCATCGGCTATATCAGCGGGCCGGAGGGCATGGAGCAGATCGCGCCGGTGGTCAAAGCGCCGTTTCTCGGGGTGCTTTGCCTGTTCCTGCTGGACATGGGCATTGTCGCCGCACGGCGCCTGCGTGACCTCGGTGACTCGGAAGGTCCCAACAAACTGCCGTTGGCCGCCATGATCGCGGCCGGGCTGGTGTTTCCGCTGCTCAACGGGAGTGCGGCGCTTGCCCTGGGCGCCCTGGTGGGACTGAACGAGGGAGACCTGGTCTTGCTCACCGTGCTCGGCGCCAGCGCTTCGTATATCGCCGTGCCTGCAGCGCTGCGCCTGGCCCTGCCCCAGGCCAGCCCGAGCATTTACCTGCCCATGTCCCTGGCCATTACCTTTCCGTTCAACATTCTGCTCGGCATTCCCCTCTACCACCTGGCTGCCCAGTGGTTGACATGAATGCCCCGAGGTCGATTACATCATGACACCCAGTTACCGCATCGAAATCGTTATTGAAGAACCGCTGGCGCCCCGCGTGGTGTCCGTGTTCAAGAAGCTGCAGGTTCCCGGTTACACGCTCATCCCGCGGGCCGGAGGCAGCGGTGACCGGGGCATTCGGCGCGGCGATGAGCTGGCCGGCGATTCCAGCAATTGCGTATTCCTGGTGATCTGCGATGACCGGGCGCTGGTTGACCGCATTACCGACGCGCTTCAGCCCATACTCACGAACTACGGCGGTGTGTGCGCCGTTTCCCCCTGCGAAGCGCTCACGCACTGAGATTGCCATGTCATCCCCAATGAGGCGCGCCGGCAAACAGCCGGAAACGCGGAGAAGGCCATGAGAACAACACTGTCACTGTCCACCCTGTTGCTCATCCTGAGCTTCCAGCCGACCGGCCACGCCGGCGATTTTGAGCAGGGACGCATGGTAAGCGCCAACCAGGCCGTTCTGCCCTGGCGCGAGCGTCCTGCCGTGGAGAACGCCCTGTTGGAGGAGCGGCTGCAGACGCTGTTGCCGCAACTCATGGAAGAAACCGGAATTGACCTGTGGCTGGTGATGGCGCGGGAGTACGCGGAGGATCCGGTGTATTTCAGCCTGGTTCCGCAGCCGACCTTTGCGGCGCGGCGCACCACCATGCTGGTCTTTTTCCGCGGGGACGACGGCTTCGAGATGTTGTCCGTTAACCGCTACCCGCTGGGCGAGCCCTACCAGACGGGCTGGTCGGGCGGCGACCTGGACGAGCAGTGGCAGGCGCTGGCCGACCTGCTGGAGGAGAAGGACCCGCAACGCATCGGCATCAACGTATCAGCGGACTGGCCCGTCGCTGACGGTCTGACCCATGGACTTTACGAGCAGCTTCTCACGGTGCTGCCGGAAACGCTGCAGGAACGGCTGGTGTCCGCCGAGGCGCTGGTGGTGCGGTGGGTGGAGACGCGCAGCGCGGCCGAGGCTGACCTGTATGCCCACATCGTGTCCCTGGCCCGCCAGGTGATCGCAGAGGCGTTTTCACCGCAGGTCATTACCCCGGGGGTAACCAGCACCGATGAGGTGGCCTGGTACATCCGTGAACGCTTTGCCGAGCTGCAACTGCCGACCTGGTTCCAGCCCTACGTGAACCTCCAGCGGCAGGGCGTCAGCTGTGGTCCGGAGACGCCCTTCTGCGGCATTTCCGGGATTATTCAGCCCGGTGATGTCCTGCATACGGACGTGGGCGTCTGCTATCTCAAACTCTGCACGGACACCCAGGAGATGGCCTATGTCCCGCGCCGCTCCGAGGAAACGGTGCCTGCGGGGCTCGCCGCAGCGCTCGCGGTCGGTAACCAATGGCAGGACGACCTGACGGACGGTTTCGCTACCGGCCAGACCGGCAACGAGATTCTCGCGCAAAGCCTTGAGCGCAATGCGGGGCGTAAAGTCATTGCCAGCACCTACACGCACCCGATCGGCTTCTATGGCCACGCGCCGGGCCCGACCATTGGCATGTGGGACAACCAGGGAGACACGCCGGTCCGCGGTGACTGGCCGCTGTACCCGATGACCGCCTACGCCATCGAGGGCAATATCAAGGCGCCGGTGCCGGAATGGGACGGTCAGATGGTCCAGATCAAGTTGGAACAGACCGCCCTGTTTGACGGTGAAACGGTGATCTACCTCGCCGGCCGGCAGACCCAATGGCACTGGGTTCGCTGAACTGCAGTTGCAACCCCCCGGCAAAGGGCTTGCCCTTGGTAATGATAATCATTATCATCTAACGCATGATCCCACACCAAGCCAAAGGCCAGGCAGAGCGCCGCAGCGACAAGCCCGTGAAGGTGAGTGACCTCATCCCGCCGGGCCAGGTCCTGGAGCTTGATCACGAGGGGCAGATCTACCGCCTGAGGATCACCCGCAACCGCAAGCTGATCCTGACCAAGTAAGCCGGCACCACGCTGCCACATTCGGAGGCAGGCGTGCCCCATTATCAGGCACACCATTCCATTCATCGGCATGCGCCGGCCCCTGATCCCCTGTAGCGCCAACCCGAAGCAGGCTGGCCCGATTTATGCATTAAAGAAGGCAGGCGCGTTGATGCTTCTGCATTGATGCCACGCTTGTTCTCCAACAGGCCCGGGACGGAATTGAGCCCCCGACCCAATGAGCTGGCCTGAACACTTGGCCCCGGCATCTTGCCGGGGCTTTTTTTGCAGGGCGCCGGATGCCTGACGGCGGCCGCGCTGGCTATACTCCGCGCATGAGCAGTCTCCCGACCGATCCCCTGGCGTGCAGCCCGTTCCTGCAGCGGCTCGATGCGCGCCATCCCGGGTGGCGGACCGAGCTGCAGCAGGAAGGCCGCCTGGACGGCGACATCCCACCGGACGCCGGCACCCTGGCGGACACCATCCGCGCGCACGGTACGGATGCGGGCCTGCGGCGCTTTCGTAACCGGGAAATGCTGCGCATCACCTGGCGCGAGTTGGCGGCCAGCGCCAGCCTGGAGCAGACACTAAGAGACCTCAGCACGCTGGCGGAACTCTGCCTGCAGGGCGCCATCGATGCGCACGAGCCGGAGCTGATTGAGCGCCACGGGGTGCCGCGCGACAGCGAGGGCCGGCGGCAGGCCCTGGTGGTCCTGGGCCTGGGCAAGCTCGGCGGGCGCGAGCTCAACCTGTCGTCAGACATCGACCTGGTGCTGACCTACCCGGCCAGTGGATCCTGTGACGGGCGCCGGGGGCTGAGCAATGAGCAGTTCTTTACCCGCCTGTCCCGCGCGGTGATCGGCAGCCTGGCGGAGCGGACCGAGGACGGCTTCGCCTTCCGTGTCGATACGCGGTTGCGGCCTTTTGGTGAGGCCGGGCCCCTGGTTTGCAGCTTCGCGGCACTGGAACAGTACTACCAGCGCGAGGGCCGCGACTGGGAACGCTATGCACTGGTCAAGGCGCGTCCCGTTGCCGGCGATCGCGCTGCCGGAGAGGCGATTCTGCAGCGCCTTAAGCCCTTTGTTTACCGGCGCTACATTGATTTCGGCGCGGTGGAGTCCCTGCGCGCCATGCTCGACGCGATCCGCGGGGATGCCGCGCGCAAGGACCGGGGCAATGACGTGAAACGCGGCCCGGGCGGGATCCGCGAGGTGGAGTTCCTGGTTCAGTGTGTTCAGCTGCTGCGCGGCGGTCGCGAGCCGATGCTGCAAACGCCCTCGCTGCTGGAGGCCCTGGCGGCGATCGAGGCGCTGGAGCTGTTCCCTGCCGAACGCGTGCTGACCTTGCGCCGGAGCTACACCTTTCTGCGGCACCTGGAAAACGCGATCCAGGCCCAGCAGGATCAGCAAACCCACAGCCTGCCCGGCGGCGAGGCCCTGGCGCGCATCACCCGCTGCATGCGCCTGGAGTCACCGCAGGCACTGCTGGCGCAACTTGAGCAGACCCGCCGCACGGTGACCGAAGCCCTTGATCAGAGCTTTCCCCGCCAGGGGGAAGATACGCCCGACAACACCGGATTGGCGGGAAGTGCTTCAAGAGCGCCTGCCGGGCAACGCCAGGGAATTTATTGAAAGCCTGGAGCGGCGGGCGCTGAGCCCCCGCGGCCGGGAGCGGCTGGACCAGTTCATGCCCCGGCTGATCGAGGCCCTGCAAGCCCGCGGCGCCAGCGCCACCAACCCGGACAAGGGGCTGGTCGAAGTAATGAACGATGTGTACGAACTGGTGCTGGCCGTCAGCCAGCGCAGCGCCTACCTCGCCATGCTGGTGCAGAACCCGCCGGCGCTGGAGCGCATGCTGGACCTGTTCATTGCCAGCGACTGGATCGCCGCCACCGTTGTGCGCCATCCGGCACTGCTCGACGAACTGCTGGACCCGGCGCTGGGAAGAGACATTCCAGACCGGGCATCGCTCATGCGCACGGTAGAGCGAATGGCCACCAGGGGCGACGAGGAGGAACAGGTCAACGCGCTCAATTACCTGAAGCTCGCCCAGAGCCTGCGCATTGCGGCAGCAGAGCTGGGTGAGGCCATTGACGCCGGCCGGGCCGAAGCCCTGCTCACGGAGCTGGCCGAGGTCATGCTTGAGAGCAGCCTGTCCCTGGCGCAGAACATGCTTGGCGAGCGTCATGACCCGCCCGCCGGGCCGGGGCTGGTGATCATCGGTTATGGCAGCCTCGGCGGCGCCGATATCAGCTACCAGTCGGACCTCGACCTGGTGTTTCTTTACCCGGATGCAGAGCCCGGCTCCGCCGGCACCATGGCCCCGGAGACCTGGTTTACACGGCTGGTCCGCCGCCTGCTGGCCATTGCGACGACCACCACGCCGGCCGGCAGGCTTTACGATATCGATACGCGGTTGCGGCCCAACGGGCGCGCCGGTCTGCTGGTTTCACCCATTGCGGCCTTCGAGCGTTACCAGAAGGACAAGGCCTGGACCTGGGAGTGGCAGGCGCTGACCCGCGCCCGCCCCGTTGCCGGCAGCGCGGAACTCGGCGCGCGCTTCGAGGCGCTGCGCCGCGAGGTCCTGTGCAGGGAGCGCGATGTGGTCGAACTGCGCAAGGAAGTGTCTGCAATGCGCGCGCGACTGCGCGAACAACATCCAGCCGGTGATCCGCTGAAACATGGCCCCGGCGGCCTGCTCGATATCGACTTTCTCGCGCAGCTGGGCGTGCTCTCGGAAGCCGGGACGCGCCCCCGGCCTGTGTGACGCCACGGCCACCCAGGCGCAGCTTGCCGCTCTGGGTGACAACGGCTGGCTGGACCCCGGGGAGACCCGGGTGCTGATGGACACGCACCAGGCGCTGACCCGGGCCCGGCACCTGCAGGCGCTGTGCCGGGGCGGCTGCAAAAAGGCTCCGGATACTTCCCGCGCCGCCGAAATTTGCCGCCGGTATGACATCGTGGAACCTGCCTGAGGCGGCATTTCGCGTTAAAATGCCGGTCCCGACCGACCGGAGAGCAATACGGTGGCCCACCCTACCGACGCCAATAACAGCGCACTGGAAACCGCCAGCGCCCAGGACACCTGCCAGGTCAGCCGTGCGCAGCTTCCCCTGTCCTGCCCCATGCCGGACCAGAAGCTGTGGAACGCTCACCCCCGCGTTTACCTGCCCATCGAAGAGACCGGCACCGCATCCTGCCCCTATTGCAGCGTCCGCTACCAGCTGGTCGACTGACGGCGCGCGCCGGGTAAACCATGCATGTGGTCCAGGCCCTGGCGGCCCTCAGCGTTGGCGGCTCGGAGCTGGTTGCAACAGAGCTGACCGAATACCTGGTCAGCCAGGGTGCGCGTGTCACGGTTATCGCTGCGCCGGGACCCTTGCAGGGCCGGATCGAAGCGACGGGCGCCAACTATCTGCCCTGGCCCGTTAACCGGAAACGGCTGGGCACGCTGCGCTATATCGGCAAGCTACGCCGTTGGCTGGGGGCCGAGCAGCCGGACCTGGTCCACGTGCACTCGCGCCTGCCGGCGCTGTTAACCACGCGTGCCCTGAAAGGCATGCGCCCGGCTGAACGACCGGCCCTGGTTACCAGCATGCACGGCTGCTACTCCGTCAGCCGCTACAGTGGCTGCATGGCGCAGGGCGACCGGGTCATCGCGGTCTCGCGGACCATCCGCGACTACACCCTGCACAACTACCCGGTTGACGAGGAGCGGCTGGCGCTGATTTACGGCGGCACGAATCACCGGGCTTTTCCTTTCGGCTACCAGCCGGATCAGCCCTGGTATGACGATGTTTTCCGGGAGTTTCCGGAGTTGCAGGGAAAAAGGCTGCTGTGCCTGCCGGGCCGGTTGTCGCGCTACAAGGGCCACAGCACCTTCATCAACCTGATTGCGGCGCTGGCTGCTGATCACCCGGGTGTGCATGGCGTGATCCTGGGTCCCGGCCGCGTGGGGTCAAGGTTCCACGATGAGCTCGTCGGGCTGGCCCAGGCCGGCGGGATTCGTAACCGCATCACCTTCACGGGTGAACGTCGCGATATCCGTGACTGGATGGCCGCCTCCGAACTCGTCTTCAACCTGTGCAGCGACCCGCCGGAAGCCTTTGGCCGCACGGTTCTCGAAGCGCTGTACCTGGGCCGGCCGGTGCTGGGCTGGAATCACGGCGGCGTCGCCGAGATTCTCGCGCGCATCTATCCGCAAGGCGCCGTGACGCCGGACAGTCCTACGGCGCTGCTGGAAAAAACCCGCGAGTTTCTAAGGCAGGCGCCGCCGGTCAAACCAAGCGGGGCTTTCCGCCTGGAGGACTCCATGAAGCAGACCTTTGAGCTTTATCGTACCCTGCTGAGCCAGCGGCAAAAGGAGGCGACACGCCAATGAAAGTGCTGTTGCGTAAACTTGAAGCGGAGTGGCCGTCGTGGAGCGCCATCGCGTTTCTGCTGCTGTTGCCGGTCAAGCGGCTGTCCGAGATTCCGCTGTGGATTTTCGCCATCGCCATGCCCTTCCTGTGGCGCTCGCCGGTCTATGGTGAGCGCACACGCCAGGTCTTCCGCGCCATCCTGCCCCTGTTCCTGTGTTTCTGGATACCAATGGTCTTGTCCAGCTTCGATTCCTACGATCCCGGCAAGAGCTGGTCCCAGAGCCTGGTCAACCTGCGGTTTCTCCTGGCGGCGGTTGCCATGGGGGTATTGCTGCACCAGCGGTCGCGTCGCAGCCAGCTGCTGATGTGGGCCTCGCTGATGCTGTTGTTCTGGGCCGCGGACGGTTTCGTACAGCTGGTTTTTGGTGTTGACCTGTTCGGTGTCCCGATCCAGGGGGACCGGCTGAATGCGATGTTTTTCGACAACTACCAGTTTTATGGTCCGGTGATGGCCATGCTCTCACCGCTGCTGCTGGAATACGCCCGTCGCCACTGGAGCGGCTGGGCCTGGGCCGCCGCCTTTGCCTTGATTACCGGCGCCGTGCTGATCTCCGGCATGCGCTCCGGCTGGGTGTTAATGGCGCTGGTGGTCGTGGTCTACGCCTTCCTGATGCTGCGCCGCGAAAACCGCGAGCTGCGCAAGGTCACGCTGACGATCCCGGCCATCCTGATCCTGGTTATTGCGGTCACTTACACCATATCGCCAATGCTTCAGCAGCGCGTTGCCGTGACCCTGATCGCGGCCGAGGGAACCACGGAGGCCCTCAACGAGGCGAGTTCCCTGCGCGTGCCTATTTTTACCAACGCGGTTGCCATGTACCGTGACCACCCGGTCAATGGCGTCGGCGTGCGCGCCTTTCCGGTCGCCTACATGGAGTATGCGGCGCCGGATGACCCCCACCTGCTGGCTACCGGTGGCGAAATCGGGGCACGGCATGCCCACAACGTGGTGCTCGAGCTGATGGCGGATATGGGCACCATCGGTATCCTGGGGTTTGTGCTCGGCTGGTACTTTGCCTTGCGTCTGTGGCGTCGCATGACGCCGGACCAGCGCCAGGAGGCCTTTCCTTTCGTATTCGCCCTGTTCCTGATCCTGTTCCCGTTCAATACGCATTTTGCGATCTACGGGAGCTATACCTCGATGCTGATCTGGTTCCTGGTGGGCTGCTGGGCCTCCGTGCTGGCGCCGGAGACGCCGGTTCGGCGTGTCAGCGACCAGCGCTAGTCCCGCACCCAGACCGTATCGCACTGGTTCTCGCGGGCCAGCAGCTGCGGGATGGTCACCGGTGACCAGGCGCCCTGCCGGTAGCCCGACGGGCGCAAACCGGCGGACCACAGCTGCTCAAGCATCGCCTGCGCCTCAGAGCGGGCATAGAACATCGGTGAATATTCGAGGATAACCGCGCGGACCCGTTCGAGGCTGGACGCGGCGCCGCGCAACACCGCCGGCTCATGGCCCTCCACATCCAGCTTCAGCAGCCAGATGTCCGCAGCGGCGAGGCCGGCGTTCTGCAGGTAGTCGTCCAGCGTGCTGACCGGCACCGGGATGCTGTCCACCGCACCGGCGAGCGGCAACAGGCTGTGCTTGCCCCGGTTGATGTCCCGGTAGCGGTTCAGACTTGCAGAGCCGCTTGAGTCACCCAGGGCAAGATCGCTGACGGCGACATGATCCGCCCCGTTCAGCTCCAGGTTTTCCTGCAGCAGGGCGCGGTTGTCCGGATCCGGCTCGAAGGCGTGCACCCGCAGGGAGCCGGCTGACAGGCGGTCCAGCACCAGGCTGTACCAGCCGATATTCGCACCGGCATCCAGGGCGAGGGCGCCCGTGTCCGGCGCCGGCCGCCCTTCCAGCCATTTGAGCAGGTGCGGCTCGTGAACGCGGTACTTGAACAGGCGGCGCCCCACGTCGTCCGGCGCATAAACCCTCATGGACAGGCCCAGGGGCAAACCGTCCGCGGTGAGGATGGAGCGACGCAGCACCTGCCGTTGCCAGAAGTAGCTGAGCTGCCGGCCGGCCGTCATTCGGCGTCGTGTTGGCGGTCGCGGGAATCGTCCCCGTACCGGTCCGGCTCTCCCGGGGGGTGCGTTTTGAAGCGCCGGTGCACCCACCAGTACTGGTCCGGCGCCTTGCGCACCTCGGCCTCGAGCAGCGCATTGATACGCGCCAGGTCAGCCTGCGGATCATCCGAGGGAAAGTCTTCCAGCGCGGGCGAGAAGTCGACGATGTAGCGGTCCTGCTGCGCATCGTAACGGGGCATCATGATCAGGACCTGGCAGCCGCTGATGCGCGGCAAGCGGTGCGTGGCGAGCAGGGTGGCCGTCTGCACGCCGAAAAACGGCGCGAACAGGCTCTGTTTGGGTCCGAAATCCTGGTCCGGCGCGTACCACAGGACACCGCCCTCGCGCAGGTAGCGGATGGCGCCGCGCAGGTCGCGCTTGGGAATCATTCCGTCCGCATAACGGCTGCGCCCGGTGTTCTGGTACCACTCCATCACCGGGTTGCTCAACGGCCGGTACAGGCCGCGCCCGGAAAAGCTCTCGCCGAGCGCCCGCGCGCCGATTTCCAGGCAGGTGACGTGAGCCGTCACGATCAGGATGCCACCGGGTCGCTCATTGGCGTCACGCGCATTCTCCAGGCCGCGAATTTCGACAATGCGCGCCAGGTCGCGGGGCCGACCCGCCCAGCACCAGGCCATCTCAGCAATCATGCGCGCCAGCGACCGGAAGCTCTGGCGCAGCAACTGGTCCTGCTGCTGCGGGCTGAGTTCCGGGAGTGCGAGCGCGATGTTACGTTGCGCGATGCGCCGCCGGGACCCGAGCACGCGCAACATCAGGGGCGCAATCGGCGCCACCAACCAGCGCCCGAGCCGCCGGGGCAACCTGCCGAGCACCCACAGCAACGCCACCATGAACCAACCGCCCCAGTTGCGCGGCGCGAAAGAGGGTCGTTTCAACTGCTGCAGTGTGAAGCCCTGGCTCATGCGCCCATTGTCGTGCCTGCGCCGGATCGTTCCAAGGGGAAAAGGGGGTTCTGTCCGGGCCTGCGGTGCTTGCTATACTCCCCGCGTCAGCGCACCGGAGCGCCCATGCGACGGCTCTACTCCCTGGTTCTGCTTCTTTCGTCACCCCTGATCCTGGCCTATTTCGGCCTGCGGGGGCTACGCGACCCCCGTTACCGGCAGCGCTGGACCGAGCGGCTGGGCTGGAAAGCGATTCCGCCCGGCCCCTATGACTACCTGGTGCATGCCGCCTCCCTGGGCGAGGTGAACGCCGCCCTGCCCCTGGTCAACGAGCTGCTGGCCCGCGAACCCGGGGTACGAATCCTGCTCACCAGCTTTACCCCGACCGGCAGCCGGCGCATCCAGGACCTGTTTGGCGAGCGGGTGACGCACGCCTACCTGCCACTGGATTTTTCCGGCGCCACGCGGCGTTTTCTGCAGCGGGCCAGGCCGGCTGTCATCGCGATTGTCGAGACGGAGATCTGGCCGAACCTCTATTTCCATGCGCAGCAGAGCGGCTTGCCCCTGGTGATCGTCAACGCGCGGATGTCGAAGCCCTCGGAACGGGGCTACCAGCGCCTGCGCCGCCTGTTCGCGCCCGCGCTGCAAAGCGTGAACCAGGTCCTTGTGCAGGGACGGCAGGATGCACGACGCTTTGTGGCCTGCGGCGCAGCGCCGGAGCGGGTCCGGGAGGCGGGTAATCTGAAGTTTGATATCCGGCTTCCGGCCAGCCTGCTGGAAACCGGGGAGCTGCTGCGCGCCGGCTGGGGTGCTGGGCGCCCGGTGTTCGTTGCCGGCAGCACCCATGAGGCGGATGAAGCCGTGTTGCTGGCAGGCTTTCGGGGCGTCCTGGCAAAACACCCGAACGCGCTCCTGGTCCTGGCGCCACGCCACCCGGAGCGCTTTGACCGCGCCGCCCAGGGCGTGCTGGACGCCGGTTTGAGCCTCAGCCGCCGCAGCGACTCGCGCCTGCCGGGGGATGCCCAGTGCCTGCTGGTCGACACGATGGGCGAATTGCTGAACTACTACGCTGCCGCCGACGTCAGCTTTGTCGGTGGCACCATTGCCGAGGTCGGTGGACACAACCTGCTGGAGCCCGTTGCCCTCGGCAAACCGTTGCTGTTCGGTCCGCACACCGCCCATGTGCGGGAGACGGCGACCCGGCTGCTGGAGTCCGGCGCCGCCCAGCGCGTACTGACCCCCGGCGATATCGAAGCCGCCCTGAAAAACCTCTTCACCCATCCGGCAACCCGCGACCGCATGGGTCAGGCAGGGCTGCAACTCATAGAACGGGGACGGGGCGCCCTGCAGTTGACCCTCGGGGTCCTGGACGAGCTGCGCAAACCCGCCGACACCACGCCGGAATGAAAAACCCCGGCCGGGGCCGGGGTTTTGATTCAGTTCGCGGCTTGCTGGCCAACGGTCATTTCAGAATCGCATTGACCCGGCGGAGGTCTTCTTCCGACAGCAGCCCCGCCGCCAGCTTGAGCCGCAGATGGTTCAGGATGTAGGTATGACGGGCCTCTGAATTGTCCCGCGCGGCGCCATAGTAGCGCTGCTGCGCCAGCAGTACGTCAACAATGGTGCGCGTACCCACCTCGAAGCCGGCCTGGGTGGCCTCGAGAGCGCTTTGGGCGGAGACCAGCGCCTGCCCGAAGGCCTGCACCTGCTCAATGCCGGCAAGCACTGACCGGAAGGCGTTGCGCGTCTCGCGCATGGTGAATCGCTGTTGTTCGACCAGGTCCTGCTCGACCGCACCCAGTTCGTAACGCGCCTGGCGGGTACGCGAGTTCACCACGCCGCCCTGGTAGATCGGAACCCGCAGCGTCAGTCCATAGGTAAGGTCGTCCGACTGCAGGGTAACGGTGCCGATCGGGCGCTGGAAGTCGTCCCGGATCAGAAACTCGTTGTTGCTGAACTGGGAGTAGCCTGCGTTGAAGTTCAGGGTCGGAAAGTGACCGGAGCGCTGCAGGCGGGTGTTCGCATCAGCGATGTCGACGGAGTATCGCCGGGTGATGACCGCCGGGTTGTATTCCAGCGCCGTGTTGACCCACTCCTCGATGTTGTTCGGGTCCGGATCAACCAGCGGCAGTTCATCCTGCAGCGGATCCACGTCTTCGAAGTACTCGCCGGTCAGCTGCCGCAGCGCTTCACGTGCGTCCGACAGCAGGTTGCGGGCAACGATGGCCCGGGCCCGGGCGTTGTCATAACCGGCCTTCGCCTCGTAGACGTCGGTGATGGCCGTCAGACCGACTTCGAACTTCTGCTCCGCCTGCTCATACTGGCGCTTGAGTGCCAGCTCTTCGGCCTCGGCAAAAATCACCCGGTCGTTTCTCGTCAACACTTCAAAGTAATTCACCGCCGTGCGCACCAGGAGGTCCTGGTAGGCCGTCTGATAGATGGCGTCCGCCTGGCTGACCTGGCCACGTGCCAGGTCCAGCTGCTCGTAGTTGGCCTGGTTGTAAATCACCTGGTTCAGGTTGGCAGCCCCACCGGTCGGTGTCCACGTCCACATCGGACACCTCCGTACCGGCGATAGAGACAGTGTTGCTGCCCAGGGTCAGGCCTGCATCGGCCCCGATGTTGGGCAGGAAATTGGCGATTGCCTGGCGCTCGTTCTCGCCGGTCGCATCCTTGCGGAAGGCCGACGCCTGCAGGGTTGGATCGCTCTTCAATGCCAGGTTGTACACCCCGATCAGATCCACCGCATGCGCCGGGCTAACGAGGCCGGTGATCGCAAAAGCGGTGGCAAAGATGATGGTTTTTCCCGGTTTCAACAGGCTAGACATGTTTCACTCCAGTGTTCTTTCAGAATTCGAATTCGGCAGCTTTCACCGAATTGACCAGCGGTGGCAGGTCGGTTTCGAAAAGGCTTTCGCGGCGCCATTCCGTTGCATTCAGGCGGGTCATCAGTACCGCTTCCATGGCGGGGGACTGGCCGGTAATACAGAACAGCCGCCCGCCGGGATTTACCCAGCCCTGGAAAATCTCGGGGATCACGGGGACCGACCCGGTAACCACCACCACGTCCTGGGCCTGCTCAGGTTGCCAGCCGTTCATCACATCACCGGTATGCAGGTCGACGTTATCGATACCCTGTTCCGCGAGCCGGCGGCGAGCGTCTTCGGTAAATGATTCATGGATGTCAACGCTGACCACGTGGCTCGCCAGTTGCGCCAGGCAGGCGGTAATGAAACCGCTGCCCGTGCCAACCTCGAGAACGGTCTCCCCCGGGGCAATGTCCGCAGCCTGGAGCATGCGCCCTTCGACCACCGGCTTCATCATGAACTCCCCATGATCCAGGGGAATGGCCAGGTCGGCGAAGGCCAGTTTGCGATACCGGACCGGCACAAAGTCCTCGCGCTGGATGGAGCCGAACAATTCCAGCACGCGGGCGTCGAGCACTTCCCACGGCCGCACCTGCTGCTCCACCATGTTGTGGCGGGCCTCGTCAAAATTCATCGTCATCGCGCCAGTACCTGTTTTCTTAACCAGCCGTGCCGGTTTTCAGGGGAGGCAAAGGGTACGCCCTCAACCACCACGAGGCAAGGTAAAGCGTGCCTTTACAGGCCCTTGCCATGAAGTGCCATTAGTCATTTCGGTGTTGCCGGGCTGCCCTCGTCAGGTCACCGTCTGGTAAGTTTGACGACTCCGGGGCGGCAAAGGTTACGGCTAAACCCGGTACCTTGTCGTACGATACCCCGACCCATGAGAATTTTGCGTAATGATGGCGCATTTGCACAAAAACCTGAAAGAAAACGGGCCCTATTCCGGTCATGAACAGTAAGGCGGAAAAACAGTTTCGGTTCGAGGCGCTCGCGCGGGAATATTCCGCCGACCTGTTTCGCTACGGACTGTGGCTGTGCGGCAACGACGCCCTGGCCAAGGACCTGGTGCAGGAGACCTTCCTGCGCGCGTGGAAGGCGCTGGACAGCCTGCAGGACAGCGCCGCTGCCAAGTCGTGGCTGATCACGATTTTGCGGCGGGAGTATGCCCGCACCTTTGAGCGCAAAGTGCCGAAATTCACCGATCTGGACTCGGTGGCGGTCGAGGAAACCGACGAGTTGACGCCGGATGAGCGGGTGGAGCGCGAGCTCCTGCACCGGGGCATCGCCTCCCTGGCGCCGCGCTACCGGGAGCCGCTGCTGCTGCAGATCGTCATGGGCTACAGCTGCGAGGAGATCGCCGGGGAGCTGAAGATCAGCAAGAGCGCCGTAATGACCCAGCTGTTTCGCGCGCGCGAGCAGATCAGGCAAAAGCTGCAGGATGATGGAATAACAGGAAACGTACATGAACTCTTCTGACTTCAGGGAACGGCTGGGCGCCGAGCCGCGCAAGACCGCCGCAGAATTAGCGCCGGAAATTGCCGCCGACCCGCGTTGGTCGGCCGCAACCGACGAGGCGCTGGCTTTCGAGGACCAGCTGGAGGCGGCCCTGCGCGCCCCGCAACCGGGGGATGATCTGCTGGAAGGAATCCTGGCCGCACCGTCGCGCGCGGGGCGGCGCTTGCCGCCGGCGTGGCTGGCGGTTGCCGCAAGCCTGCTCCTGGTGGCGGGGCTGTCCTCGGTGTTCCTCTGGCGTGGGCCGGCGGGCATGCCGGTGGATGAGTATGTGCGCTCGCACTATGAGCATGACGGGCAGGCGGTGCTGGCCATGGCCCGGGCAAGTCACAGCCCGGCGGACGTCACCGCGGTGCTTGCCAGCCTGGGCGTGCAGGCCTCACCGCAATTGGCCGAGGGCATCGTGTACATCAAGTTTTGCCCGACACCGGAGGGCAAGGGGGCGCACATGATCGTGAACACCGGAGATGGACCCGCCACGGTGATCTTTATGCCTTCAATTCAACTTGATGAGCCGCTGCTGCTGTCCCTGGACCACACCCAGGCCCGCGTGATCGGCCTGGAGACCGGTGCAGCCGCGATTATTGGCGCCGATGAATCTGCGACCCGCCAGCTCGAAGCCAGCCTGAGGGCCGGCCTCACACCCATGAGCGTCGATGCCTGAGTCTCGCCGGGCAGCGGGCGTTCCGGCGACTTCCGGCACATTTCCGGACACGCCGATCTGCTAAGGTATCAGGCCTTGCTTTCACTAATTCCTGGTCCACGTCATGAGCCTGACCCCGCTGCAAAAACAACTGGCGATATCCATACCCGCCGCCCTGCTGGCCCTCAACCTGATCGGCATGTGGTGGTTCAATTACGAACCGCCGCTGTTTGACCCGATTGAACACGGCCGGTCACACGCGGCCGAACACGGTCACCGGCCGGCGACCGGCGCCGCGACGACCTCGTCACTGATCGATGTCACCGACGTGCTGCTGTACAAGCGCGGCGGCTACATGTCGAACGACATTGCGCCTCCCTGGGTGCTGCTGGACAACGTCCAGAACTGGGAATTTGGCGCCCTGACGCAGATCCGGGACCTGGCCCGCTCCATGCGCAACGATTTCAGCCGCTCGCAGACCCAGTCGGCCGCCGACCCCGACCTGGAGCTGGCTGATCCGCTCTATCACTATGACAGCGAACGCTGGATTCCACCGGCCACGGAGGGCCGCTATCGCAAGGCGCGCGACCACGTGGAGAGCTACCTGGGCCGGCTCACGGACCCTGCCCAGCCGGACGCGCAGTTCTACGCCCGCGCGGATAACCTGGCGGACTGGCTGTCAGTTGTGGAAAAGCGCCTGGGCTCCCTGTCCCAGCGCCTCTCCGCCAGCGCGGGCCAGCGACGCTTCAACACGGACCTGTCCGGGGAATCGGAAGCGCGTCAATCCACCGGCACAGCATCGGAAATCGAGGTCAAGACGCCCTGGATGGAGATCGACGATGTGTTCTACGAGACGCGCGGAACGACCTGGGTGTTGATTCACTTCCTGAAGGCCATGGAAGTCGACTTCCAGGACGTGCTGGAAAAGAAAAATGCCCGGGCCAGCTTCAGCCAGATCATTCGTGAGCTCGAATCCACCCAGGAGCCGCTGCGCTCACCGATGGTGCTCAACGGCGGTAAGTTCAGCCCCCTGGCCAACCACTCGCTGGTCATGGCCAACTACGTGGCGCGCGCCAACGCCGCCATTATTGACCTGCGTTTCCTGCTGTCCGAGGGCTGAACCATGCATAAGCTGTCCCCCGCCCGCCTGCTGACGGGCCTGCTGCTGTCCCTGCTGCTGGGCGGCGCTCCGGTTTACGCTTTTGCCCAGGACGCCCCGGATACCCGCTGGGTCATCTCACCGGTCCACGTGGTCGACATGGAAACGGGCGCGATCAGTGCGGACCGCGCCGTCTTCGTCGAGGCCGGCCGGATCGTGGCGGTCGGCAGCGCCGGTGCACCCGGGGACGGTTTTGTGCCGGTAGACGGCCACAATGGGTGGCTGATCCCGGCGCTGGCCGAAATGCATGCCCACGTTCCGCCCGCCAGCCAGGGGCCGCAGGCCACCGCCGACGTCATGACCCTGTTCCTGGCCCACGGTGTGACGACGATCCGCGGCATGCTCGGTGAGCCTTCCCACCTGGAACTCCGGGACGCACTCGCCTCCGGCGCGATGTTCGGCCCCAGGCTGATCACCAGCGGCCCGTCCTTTAACGGCAATACGGTGACCTCGCCGGAACAGGGTGCGGAGCGGGTGCTGGCCCAGCAGGAGGCCGGATATGATTTTCTGAAAATCCACCCGGGGCTGACCCGCGATGAATTCCTGGCGATCAGCGCTGCGGCCGCTGAGCTGGACATGCCCTACGGCGGTCATATCTCCTTTGAGACCGGTCTGGCAACCGCCCTGGAACAGGGCCAGGACACGATTGATCACCTGGACGCCTATGCCGAAGCCATGGTTCCCCCGTCCAGCCCGCTGTCAGGCCTGGCGCCCGAGTGGTTCGGCCTGAACCTCGCCGCCGGCATGGACCCCGCGCTCGCCCCGGGGCTGGCCCGGGCCACGGCCGTTGCAGGTGTGTGGAACGTGCCGACGCAGAGCCTGTTTGAGACAACGACCGGCCCCGCGGGCGTCACGGAGTTGCTGGCGCGGCCCGGCATGGACCTGGTCAGCGAGTCGGTTCGCACCAGCTGGTCCGGGGCGATTGATAACATCCGGGCGCAGAGCACACCGGAAAACCGCGCACTGTTCCTGGCAGCGCGCCGGGCGCTGATCCTGGCGCTGCAGGAAGCCGGCGCGCCCTTGCTGCTGGGCTCCGACGCGCCGCAAATCATGAATGTCCCCGGGGTCTCGATACACCAGGAACTGGCCTACCTGGTCGATGCCGGCCTGACACCGTTGCAGGCGCTGCAAAGCGGCACGATTAACGTGGCGCAGTTTTTCGATGAAGCGGACCGCGGCGCCATCGGCCCCGGCCAGGCAGCGGACCTGGTCCTGCTCGCGGCCAACCCGCTGGAGGACATCCACAACAGCACGCAGATTCTCGGCGTATCCCGGGACGGTCGCTGGTATGACCGCGATGACCTGGACCTCCGCCTGGCCGATATCCGGGAGCGCAACCGCTGATATGCGCGGACCCGCGGACGCCTGGTGGCAGGAAAAACCGCTTTCCTACGCCGAATTCCTGTCGCCACGTCCGCTGGAACAGATCGATCTGCTGGTACTCCATTGCACCGAACTTCCCGACCTGGCAACCGCGCGGGAGTACGGGGAGGTCATCCATTACCCGGGCCAGGGCGGCGAATCGGGAACCGGTAACAGCGGACACTTCTATATCGACCGCGACGGCCACTGCGAGCAGTGGGTTCCCCTGACCCGCGTCGCTCACCACGTGCGCGGATTCAACGAACGCAGCATCGGCATTGAGCTGGTCAACCGCGGCCGTTATCCGGACTGGTTCGATACGCGCAGCCAGGCCGGGCACGAGCCCTATCCGGCAGCGCAGATTGAAGCCCTGGCGCGACTGATCAGCAGCCTGTGCGATCAACTTCCAGGCCTGGCGCAGATCGCCGGCCACGAAGACCTCGACCGGGAACAGGTTCCGGCCAGTGACAACCCGGCGCTGACCGTCGCGCGTAAAACCGACCCGGGGCCGACCTTTCCCTGGGCATCTATAGAAGCCGGCTGCAGCCTGCAGCGACTGCGCTGAAAGCAGCGCACGGGAGACAGGAAACCTCATGAAACGAATTTGCGTGTATTGCGGCTCCAGTCCGGGCCGGAATCCAGCCTACCAGGAGGCCGGCCGGACGCTCGGGCGGGCGCTGGTAGAACGCGGCCTGGGCCTGGTCTACGGCGGCGCCAGTGTCGGCGTCATGGGCCAGGTTGCCGACGCGGTGCTCGAGGCAGGCGGTGAGGCGATCGGCGTGATTCCGGAAGCTCTGGCGGTCAAGGAGGTGGCGCACCCGGCCCTGACCGAGCAGCACGTGGTGCCGTCCATGCACGAGCGCAAAGCCATGATGGCGGATCTGTCCGACGGGTTCGTGGCGCTGCCCGGCGGCTGGGGCACCTTCGAGGAAATTTTCGAAATCCTCACCTGGGCCCAGCTCGGCTTTCACAGCAAGCCCTGCGGCCTGCTCAATGTCGACGGCTACTATGACCACCTGCACGCCTTCCTCGAGCACGCGATCGAAGAGGGCTTCGTGAAAGCGGAATACCGGGCCATGGTGATCGTCGAGTCGGACCCGGACAAACTGCTGGACCGCTACGCCGGCTACCAGCCGCCGGTGGTCCGCAAATGGATTACCCGCAACGAGACCTGAGCCCTACTCCGCGTGCAGCGCCTTGATCGGGTCAAGGTCCGCGGCCTGGCGCGCCGGGTACCAGCCGAACACCACGCCGGTGATCAGGCAGATGGACACGGACAGAATGATCGCGAACATGGACCAGGCGGCGGGCCAGCCGGCGAATTGCTGGATGACCACCGCCAGGAGCAGGCCGAAGAAGATCCCGATGATGGCGCCGATGGCCGCGACCGTCGCGGACTCCATGAGGAACTGGTGTTGAATATCAACCTTGCGGGCCCCCAGGGCGCGCAGCAGGCCGATTTCCCGGGTGCGTTCCAGCACCGTCGCCAACATGATGTTCATGATGCCGATGCCCCCGACCAGCAGCGAAATACCGGCGATGGCGGACATGACAATGGTGAAAATCTGCTGGGTCTGTTGCTGCTGTTTCAGCAGCGCTGCGGGCACCACCAGCTCGTAGTCTTTCTGGCCGCCGTGACGCCGTTCAAGCAGAAAATCCACCGTCTGCGCCGTTTGCTGGGGGCTGGCCCCGTCACCAAGCTGCAACCGGACTGCGTCCAGCTCGCTCTCCAGTGACTCGAAACTCAAACGCTTGTAGGCCGTTTCCAGGGGCAGAAAGACCCGGTTCCGGTCACCGCCCAGGCTGACGCCCTGGAACTCGTCACTGCCCAGGTCCCGGTCCGCCAGTACACCGACCACTTCCAGCCACAGGTGGTTGACCTTGACCCGTTTGCCGATCGGATCTCCGCCGGGAAACAGGTCGCGTGCAGCCTGCGCGCCCAGAATCGCAACCGGGTAATAGCGCGCGTTGTCTTCCTCGTCGAAGGGGCGTCCCTGGATCACCTCCAGGCTGGCCAGCTCAAAATAGCTGGGGGTTACCGCGAACACCTGCGCGTCGGAGGATGCCTCGAAGCTGAACAGCGCCCAGTTCTTGATGCGCTTTTCCTCGCTGACCTCCACCACGCTGGGCAGGGTCTCGCGGATGGCCCGTACATCGCTGCGCGACAGGCCAACACTTTTCTCGCGAATTTCGCGCAGCGTTTCCTGGTCAAACTCGCGGCCCTGGACCAGCAGGTTACGCAAGCCCATGGTCTCGATCAGCCGCATGGCCTCCTGCTTGGCGCCCTCGCCGATACTCAGCATGGCGATCACGGCGCCCACGCCAAACACCATGCCCAGCAGGGTCAGGGCCGTGCGCAGCTTGTGTTGCTTCAGCTGCGCCAGCGCGTGGACAAAACCCTCGCGGTTGATGCCCTCGAACAGGCTCACGACTCGATCTCACGGGGCGGGAACAGGGCGATTTTCTCACCGGGCTCCAGGCCTTCCAGGACCTGCGAGCGGTTCGGTCCCCGCAGGCCCAGGCGAATATCGCGGCGCACCAGGTCGCCGCCCTGGCGCACCAGCACCCAGTCGCGCTCACCCTCACGAAAAATGGCCTGGTTGGGCACCGCGATGGCTGCCTCGGCCTGGCTGATGTGAATCTCGGCGCTGACGATGGCGCCGGGAATGATCCATTCCGGGTCGGACTGGTCCAGCGCCACGGTCACCATGAAGTATTTCACCGGGTTGTCCCGCTCGATCGGGGCTGCCGTTGCCGTGATGGCGCTGACCTTGCCGGTCAGCGGCCGATCCGGAAACGCGTCCACCACCAGGTCGACAGACTGCCCCTCGACGATACCCACTGCCTCGGTTTCAAGCACCTGCAGGACCGCTTCCATCTTGTCCAGGTTGGGAATTGACGCGAGCTTGTTGCCGCCGAACACCGTGCTGCCCACGTCTATCGGCTGGCCCCACCAGGTTTTCTCGGTCACGAAGTAACCGTCGTGGGGCGCCAGCACCTCGCGGTTTTCCAGCATGTTCCGCTGCTCTTCGAACTTGGACTCCTGGGTCGACCGCTGGGCGCTCAGTACGGCGACTTCTGCGCCCTGCCGCTCGCTGTAGCTGTCCTTCTTGCCCTCCAGGTGGCCGGTCTTGTAATCGAGCAGGGCGCGGTCACGCATGGCGTCAATGATCTCAAAGCGCGAGTAGGCCAGTTCATTTTCGAAATTGAACTCGGTGGCCATCAGTTTTTCGATGTCCAGAATCTCCAGGTCATTGCCAAGTTCCGAGAGAAGCCGCTCCAGCTCCCGCTCCTTGCCCAGGACCTGCAGGTCAACCTTGTCGATCTCGATGCCCGCCGTGCTGGCCTCCCGCTCGGCCGTGGAGACATCGAAGCGCGCCACGACCTCGCCTTCGCCGCACCCAGCTGTAATTGGGCGCCAGCCAGCGAATTGTGCGCGGGGCCCGGCTGCCGGGCGGCGGCATGATGGCCGTGGACTCGGCCGCCTGCAGTTCCCCCGCGGACAGCAGGGATACGGTGAAGTCCTTGCGCTCCATCGTCAGCGTCTCGACCTGCTCGGACGCATCACCGCCGCAACCGGCCAGCGCCGCGGTGATCACGGCCAGCGCAACCAGGGACCAGGCCCGCCGGTTCACAGTCCTGCGACCTCTTTGGCCGGCGTGTCGATAAGAATTTCCGCGTTGATGTTCATGCCCGGCCGCATCAGCTCCGGGTCCGGGTTCAACAGGGTGACGATGGCGTCAAACACCTTGTCGGGCTGGTTGGTGGAACGCGTGTGAATCACCGAGGCCAGCTCCTTGACCTCGCCGATGAACTCTTTTTCAGGCGCCGCATCCAGGGTGAAGCGAACCTGCTGGCCGACCCGGATCCGGGCGGACTCACGTTCGGGGATTTCCACGTGGGCCTCGAGCTGCTGCATGTCCGGGAGTTCGATGACGCGCCGTCCCCCCCAGACATTGTCACCAACGGCCATCTTGTTGTTGCGACTGTCGCGAACGTGAATGACGACGCCGGGGCCCGGCGCCATGATGGTCATGCTGTTAATGGAGCTTTCGAAGCGATCCGCGTCAACCTGCAGGACGGCGATTTCCCGCTCAAGAATTTCCACCTCGGTGTCCTGGATCACGCGCTCGCGGGCCAGCTCCTCCCGGCGCAGGGCCAGCTCCAGCTCCGCCCGCTCCAGCACCAGCTGGTTTTCGCGGTACTCCCGGGCCGCCAGCAGGTTGGCGGGAATGTCCGCCTTCAAACGGGCCTTATCCAGGTCCGCCTCGGCCTCCTCGACGCGCAGCGCCAGCTCCGCCAGCTGCTCCCGGGCAATGATCCGCGTGCGGTCCAGCTCTTTCTGCTTTTCGTTCAGCTCGTTGTTCTTATCGCGCAGCCTGGTCTTGAGCTCCTGCGTGTCGAAACCGCAGCACGGGCCGGCCGGCGGCAACTCCTACACCGTCGGGCGCCATGAAGGAGATGGTGTAGTTCCAGATATCGGCAATGGCCGGCGGACCGAAAAAATGCGAGTTGGCGGACTGCAGCTCGCCGGTTACCGATACCACGTCGGCTTTGTCTGCCGCGGGGGTCTGCACTGCGGCGCGGATCCTCGCTGCACGCCGCCAGGGCCGTGGACAGCAGGATGACACGCTGCTAGGCGGAACAGGGTCGTTCATGGCATCACCTCCACGAGCGCGCTCATGCCGGGGAGCAGCGCCCCCTCACCCCTCTCATCCAGCACGGCCACGCCCTCAAAATAGTTGGCGTCGCCCCACTCCTGGCGCTTCGAGCCGCTGGCGGAAATCGACTCGATGTGACCGGTCCAGCTGCGATTGGCCAGCGCGTCGAAACGTACCTGGATCCGGTCGCCCTCGGCGACCCGCGGCCGGTCGACACCGTTGATCCAGATCTTCACCGCCAGGTCAGAGGTATCCGCCACCTGGGCCACCTGGAAGCTGGTGCGCACATTGTCACCCTCCTGGAACTTGGCGCGGGTCCAGGGATGGTTGCCGTAAATCACGTAGCCGGACTGTTGCGCGCGAATACCGTCATGTTCTCCAGCATCTCTGCCCACCAGGCCTCCTGCAAAGCGATCCGGGTCCGGTCCAGCTCGTCCTGCTGCTGCCGGTCACGCAGGCTTTTCTCGCTGTTATCCAGCAAACGGCGGGCATCTTCCAGCGCGTTGGTCGCTTCTTCGAAGGCCAGCTGATTCTCCGCGTACTCGATGGCGCCGATAACGCCCTCGGGAATCTCCGCCTTGAGCGTGGCCAGCTCCAGGTCAACCTCGGCCTGCTGATAGCGGATAGCGCGCCTGTTCAAGCTCCTTGGCCAGGCGCGCGAGGTCACGGTCCGTGCGCGCCTGCTCCGTGCGGGTCACCTCGCGCTGCTGTTCCAGCTGGCGCGCCGCCTCGGTGCCATCGAACTCGACCACCACCGCACCGGTCTCCACATAACTCCCTTCCGGGACCAGCTTGCTGATCAGCGTCTGCGAGTTGTTGGTGATGGGAACGATGACTTGCTGGGCCTGCCGCGAAAACACTTCGCCGGTGATCAGCGGCGGTGGGGACTCCGCGGCCGCGGATCCGGCGACGAGCAGCGGTCAGCGCCACGGTCATCAACTCAGCGACGCGGCTTCGGGCGGTATTTGCGGATGTTAATGATCACGTACGAGTCTCCCTGAGAATATTTCCATCCATCATGTCCACCTGGCGGCGGGCAAAATCGGCGATTTCCTGTTCATGGGTCACCATGACGATGGTCTGGCCGTCCTCGTTCAGCTCACGGAGCAGATCCATAATGGCATCGGAGGTTCGACTGTCGAGGTTGCCGGTTGGTTCATCGGCCAGCAGCAATCGGGGCTCGTTGATCAGTGAACGGGCGATCGCAACGCGCTGACGCTGGCCACCGGACAGCTCGTTGGGCTTGTGGTCCATGCGCGTTTCCAGGTCGACCCGCTCGAGCAGGGCCCGGGCCCGCTCCACGTCTGCTTCCTGCTGACCATGTTCGTGGTAGCGACGCGGCAGCAGCACGTTTTCCAGCGTCGTGAGACGCGGCAGCAGGTGAAAGCTCTGGAAAATAAAGCCGATGTAGCGATTGCGGAATGCCGACAACTCGTCATCATTCATTTCACTCACCGCCTTGTTGTCGAGGCGATAGCTGCCACCATCGGGGCGATCCATGCAACCGAGCATATTGAGCAAGGTCGACTTGCCGGAACCGGAGCGGCCCATGATGGCAAGAAACTCGCCTTCCTCGATGTCCAGGTCAACACCATCCAGCGCGTTGATGGTCTGGCCACCGACGTGGTAAGTGCGTCGCAGGTTTCTTAGCTCGATCATGCGGTTGGTTCCGGAAGCCCTGGTGGGCTGTTCAGGCGTCTCAGCGCCCTGGCAACGGGGCTGGCATCCTACGCGGCCAATCGTGAAGGACACGTGGTGTCAGGAAGCGCGCGGGGCTTAACGTGCAGGGCTTCAAGCCCGGGCAACAATTACCGCGCGCAGGGGGGCGGGATGTCCTTCGATCGTGCGCAGCGGATCATCGGGATCAAGGCACTCGGCCAGGGATTCGAAATGCATCCAGGACGTGCTCCGCTGTTCGCCTGTCGTGGTCCGGGTCAGGTCGATCACCCGGGGGTCATCAAATCCCGCCTCCCGGACCTGCTCGCACAGGCGCTCCACCGTCGGCACCTCGTGGACGTTGCGCATGCGCGCGTAGCGGCCCCGGGGATGGAGGCCCGCGGGGCCGTCCACCACCAGGGTTTCCAGCAGCAGCTGACCACCCGGAGCGGTGCAGCGCCGTAACCGGCCCAGGTGATCCAGCGGTTCCCGGCGGTGGTAAAGCACGCCCATGGACAGGACCAGGTCGAAATGGCCAAGCCCGGGGGGCAGGTCGGTGTCCCGCAGAGGCAACACGTAGTTGGGCAGCGGCCCTGAAAAATGCCTCTGCACCAGCCACTGCATCACGAACAGGACCGTTGGATCGATGCCCACCACGCAGCGGGCGCCCGCGGCCAGCATGCGCCAGCCGAAATAGCCGTTGCCGCAACCCACATCCAGCACCCGGGCGCCCTGCAGCTCCAGAAGCGGGGCGATCCGGTCCCACTTCCAGTCCGAGCGCCACTCCGTATCAATCGTGACGCCACCGAGTTCCAGGGGGCCCTTGCGCCAGGGATGCAAAGCCATGAGGGTCTCGCGCAGGGCCGCGGGGTCTGCAACGGGCGCGCCGAGCCGGGGGGCTGCCCGGTCGCCGTCCATTCCCGGAATCACCTCCGGCAGGTTCGCGAGTGCGTCCATCCAGCGCGGCAGGTCGCCATGCTGCAGCGTTTCCACGCGCGCCCGTAGTGCTTCAAGCAGGGCGTTGGCGTTCACCGGGCCACCGGCCAGATCCGCGCCGAGGCCGTTCCAGGCCCCGGGCATCAGGCGCTGGCTCATTTTTCCGCCAGCCAGGCGCAGAACGCGAAGCACTGGAACCAGCGGGTGACACGCCGGAAACCTGCCGCCTCCAGCCGGGCAAGATGCGTGGCCTCCCGTTCCGTTTTCAGGACCTCCTCCAGGGCGGCGCGTTTGCCGGCGATTTCCATCTCCGAATAACCCTGCAGGCGCTTGTAGTCTTCATGCCAGCTGGTCTGCCGCAGCTGCTCCGCTTCTTCATCGAAGCACACCTTCTCGGCGAGCACGAGGACACCGCCCGGGCGCAAACCTGCGGCAATGCGGCGCAGCAGTGTGTCCCGCTCTTCCAGGGCCAGGAACTGCAGCGTGAAGTTCAGCACCACCAGGGACGCATCCCGGATCTCCACGTCGCGGATGTCTCCCAGCGTTGAATGAATCGGAACCAGCCCCGGCGCTGCCTGCTGGCGGGCATCCAGCAACTCATTGAAGCGCTTTACCATGGCGGGCGAGTTGTCCGTTGCCAGGATGCTCGTTGTGCCCAGGTCGCTTCGCCCCCGCAAGCCATCCTGGACCGCCAGCGACACGGCGCCCAGGGAGCTGCCAAGATCGTGCACCGTGCTGTCCGGCTGTACATAACGCCGCGCGAGCTGTCCTATCATGGGCACGATGAGCGCGTAGCCGGGCACGGAACGGTTGATCATGTCGGGAAAGACTTCCACGACTTCTTCATCGAAACGAAAGGAGCCCGGCTTGCCATCGCGGCCGGCAAAAAGATTGTCGCGTTTACTCACCGTGTGTTTCTCCTGCCGCCTGTTACAGGACCGTTGGGGGTCACGTTGGCATGACCTCCGGCGCATCGTTTTCACGGGCGTTTTTGTTAAGCTGTCTGCAGGGAAACGATGCCCTGATTGCGCTCAAAGTATCGCACAGGCGGAATGCCGCGGTGAGGCTCGAAGGCCGGGCGCGGCGCCGTAAAGGAGAGGGTGAATATATGGAGTCCACTATTGTCTGGGCACTGGTCGTGGTGGCGCTGGCCGTGGTTCTGGTCCGCACCTCGGTCATTATCGTCCGCCAGGGCTACGAGTACACGGTTGAACGGTTTGGCAAATACCAGGCCACGTTCGCCCCTGGCTTTCACCTGCTGATCCCGTTCGTGCAACGGATCGGCCACAAGGTCAACATGATGGAGCGCGTCCTTGACGTGCCCTCCCAGGAGGTTATTTCCAAGGACAACGCCGTCCTGACCGTCGACGGGGTGGTGTTTTTCCAGGTCCTGGATGCGGCCAAGGCCGCCTACGAGGTGTTCCGGCTGGAGCACGCGATGCTTAACCTGACCATGACCAACATCCGGACCGTGCTGGGCTCGATGGACCTGGATGAAAGCCTGTCCAAACGCGATGACATCAATGCCCGCCTGCTGCTGGTCGTGGACGAGGCGACCACGCCCTGGGGCATCAAGGTGACGCGCATCGAAATCAAGGACATCAGCCCGCCGGTGGACCTGGTGGAGGCCATGGCGCGCCAGATGAAGGCCGAGCGCGAAAAGCGCGCCACCATTCTCGAAGCGGAAGGCACGCGCCAGTCGGAGATCCTGCGCGCGGAGGGTCAGAAACAGGCTGCTGTTCTACAGGCAGAGGGGCGCAAGGAGGCGGCGTGGCGGGACGCAGAGGCCCGCGAGCGCCTGGCGGAGGCGGAAGCCAACGCCACGCGCATGGTGTCGGAATCCATCACGCAGGGCGACGTGCAGGCGGTCAACTATTTCGTGGCCCAAAAGTACGTCGAAGCATTGAAGGCCTTTGCCGACGGGCCGAACCAGAAAACCCTGTTGCTGCCCGTAGAGGCCACCGGGGTGCTGGGAAGTCTCGCCGGTATTACCGAACTGGCCAAGGCCGCCAGCGACCAGCGTGGCGGCCCGGGAAGGGAACCCTGAGGCATGAGCGAATGGTTTGACAGCATCGTATTCTGGCACTGGTGGATTCTTGCCGGTGTGCTGCTGATTATCGAGCTGAGCGTGCCGACTTTCTTTTTCCTGTGGCTCGGCATGGCCGCTGCTGCCACCGGCCTGGTAATGCTGGTTTTTCCCGGCCTTGGCCTGGAAACACAGCTGGTGCTGTTCGCCATCCTGTCTGTCGTCGCCATCGTTGCCTGGCGCCGTTACCGGGAAATCTCGGTTCCCGAGAGCGATCAGCCCAACCTCAACCGGCGGGGTCGCCAGTACATCGGCCGCGAATTTACCCTTGAACAGCCGATAAGTAACGGCATGGGCAAAGTCGTGGTTGATGACTCAACCTGGCGCATCAAGGGGCCTGACCTGCCGGCCGGGACCCGGGTGCGCGTGCGTGATGTCGACGGCGTGGTGTTTCTTATCGAGCGAAGCCGCGGCAGCAGCTGAGTCACAGTGCAGAGGAACGGCTAGAGCCCCGCTCCCGGAGGACCCACGGGCGCTTCTTTGCTCGACACCGGAACCGTATAATGGCTGGTTTCCAATTGGCAAAGGCCTCGCATGACCTTCCAGGATTTCATCAACCGTTTGGTCGCCTACTGGGCGGACCAGGGTTGTGTGCACATACAACCCCTTGACCTGGAGGTCGGCGCGGGCACTTTTCACCCGGCAACCTTTCTGCGCGCCATCGGCCCGGAACCCTGGAGCGCCGTTTACGTGCAGCCTTCCCGCCGACCCACGGACGGACGCTACGGTGAAAACCCGAACCGCCTGCAGCACTATTACCAGGTCCAGGTGGTAATGAAACCCTCGCCGGATGACATCCAGGAGCTCTATCTAGGTTCGCTGGCGGCGATCGGCATTGATCCGAAGGTCCATGACATCCGTTTCGTCGAGGACAACTGGGAGTCCCCCACCCTGGGGGCCTGGGGCCTGGGCTGGGAAGTATGGCTCAACGGCATGGAAGTCACCCAGTTTACCTATTTCCAGCAAGTCGGCGGACTCGAGTGCCGCCCGGTAATGGGTGAGATTACCTATGGCTCGGAGCGGCTTGCCATGTACCTGCAGGGGGTCGATAACGTTTATGACCTCGTGTGGACGGAGTACCAGGGGCGCAAGGTCACCTATGGCGACGTGTTTCACCAGAACGAGGTGGAGCAGTCCCGCTACAACTTCGAAGAGGCGGATGTGGACGCCCTGTTCGGCTGGTTTGACAGCTGCGAAGGCGAGGCGCGCCGGCTGGTTGAGGCGGGACTTCCCCTGCCCGCCTACGAGCAGGTGCTGAAGGCCTCGCATACTTTTAACCTGCTGGACGCAAGACGTGCAATATCGGTAACGGAACGTCAGCGATACATCCTGCGCGTGCGCGACGTGGCGCGCCGGGTTGCCGAAGCCTACTACGACAGCCGCGAAGCACTGGGCTTCCCGGTTGGACGGGAGCCGGGTCATGAGTGAAGCCGGCAGACAACCCTTGCTGATCGAGCTGGGCTGCGAAGAGCTGCCGCCACTGGCGCTCGATCAGTTGGCCAGTGCTTTTTTTGACGGTGTTTGCGACCGCCTGGCCGAGGCGGGCGTGGCCTTCGACCGCGACGCCAGCCAGTGTCTGTACAGCCCCCGTCGCATGAGCATGCTGCTGGTCGAGGTTGCAGACCAGCAGGACGACCGCACCGTGGAACGCAAGGGGCCGTCCCTCGCCGCCGCATTCGATGACGCCGGTGAGCCCACCCGGGCCGCCACCGGCTTTGCGCAGTCGGTTGGCCTCGAAGTCAGCCAGCTTGAACACCTGGAGACGGACAAGGGATCGTGGCTGTATTGCCGCCTGGAGCAGCCGGGCAAACCCCTGGGTGAGCTGCTCTACCCCATCCTGCAAGCGGCACTGGATAATCTCCCGGTGCCCCGCCCCATGCGCTGGTCCGATCACGAGTTCAGCTTCGTACGGCCCGTGCACTGGCTGCTGGTCATGCACGGCGACCAGGTGCTGCCCGGCCAGCTCTATGGTTGTTCAGCGGGCCCCGTCACACGTGGACACCGCGTCATGGCGCCCGGAGAACACGACCTCGCCCATGCGCGTGATTACGTATCGTTCCTGCGTGAGCGGTTTGTCCTCGTTGACCCGTCGGAACGACGCGAACGGATTCGCAGCCAGGCCCTGGAGGTCGGCAGGTCAGCCGGTGGCCACACGCGGCTGACCGACGAGTTGCTGGACGAGGTCAATAACCTGGTCGAGTGGCCCGTTGCCGTTAAGTGCGGGTTTGATGCGGGCTTTCTCGAAGTGCCCGCTGAGGCCCTGATCGCGAGCATGGAATACCACCAGAAGTTCTTTCCCATTCTGGACGGGAACGAGGCGCTTACCCCCGAGTTCGTGGTGATGGCGAACATTAGATCGGAGGATGAAGACGCCATGCGTGCCGGCTATGAACGCGTGATTGCCCCGCGACTGGCCGATGCGCAGTTTTTCTGGCGCCAGGACCTTAAGCAGTCCATGGATCGGTGGCTGGAGGCCCTGGACAAGGTGGTTTTTCAGCAGAAAATCGGCACAGTTGGCGATAAAACACGACGTGTTGCTGCCATTTCGAAGAATTTAGCGGCAAATTGTGGCTTCCCGGAAGGCCTCGCCGAGCAGGCCGGCCGCTACAGCAAGGCTGACCTGGTCAGCCTGATGGTTGGCGAATTTCCCGAGCTCCAGGGCACGATGGGCGCACACTACCTGCGCCACGCGGGCGAGGATGACGCCGTGGTTGCCGGGGTGGGTGAGCACTATTACCCGCGCTTTTCCGGCGACCGCCTGCCGGCAAGCGATACGGGTCGCGTCGTGGCGCTGGCGGACCGCCTGGACACGATCGTCGGCGTGTTTGCAGCCGGCTTGAAGCCCACCGGAAACCGTGACCCATTCGCCCTGCGCCGCGCCGCGCTGGGCATTATCCGCTTGCTCGAAGAGGGGGGGCTCAAGCTGGAGATTGATGACCTGCTGACCATTGCCCGCGAGGAAGTAGGACGGCAGCTCGAGGTCAGCGACGAGGCCATCGCAGATGTCCGGGCCTTCCTGCTGGAGCGGTTGCGCAACCACCTGCTCGACGGCGGCGCTTCCACGCGCCTGGTGAATGCCGTGCTTGCCGCCCCCCTGCACGGCCTCCCGGATCTGCGTCAGCGTATCAACGCTGTGGGCGACTTTATGCAGCGTCCGGAAGCCGAGAGCCTGGTGGCCGCCAACAAGCGTATTGGCAACATCCTGAAGAAGAATGACTTGGATTTTTCGCAGGAGATAGAGACAAATCTTTTCGTTTTAGATGAAGAAAGGGTGCTTTTCGACGCAGTAAACAGCGCCAGGGAGGCCGTGTCGCCACGCTTCAAGGCCGGTGAGTACGGACACGCACTGGCGACACTGGCGACGTTGCGCGAGCCCGTGGATGCGTACTTCGACAGCGTCATGGTCATGGACGAGGACCCCGCCGTGCGGGGCAACCGCCTCGCGCAGCTGGCCCAGGTGAAGCAGCTCTTTGACCGGGTTGCCGATTTTTCACAGGCTGACTGAGTGCAGGATAAACCACACGCCCTGTTGATCGTCAGCTGCAAGCTGCTACTCGCTGCCGAGCAATCCCCGCAGGGTCCGACCGTGTTTCGCCGCCTTGCCAACCTGACCCGCGGGGGCAACCGCCTGTTGCTAACCGCTTCAGAGCCCGATCAGTGGTTTCCGACCCGCGGCAAATCGGACAGTGTATTGGCGACACAAGCGCGGATGCTGCAGCACCTGCAGGATTCGGGAGGTGACCTGGATGGTATTTACTACGTGCCGCGCTCAGTTTTTACCCAGGACCGCAAGCGTTCCACCGCCCTGAAGGACATTCTTCGGCGCTACAAGGCCGAAGGGGAAAACGCGACCTTGATCAGCTCCAGCAAAGCGTTCATCAAGGCCGCTCAGCGGCTGGGAATCAACACCTTCGCCCTCCCGCAGGAGGACGACCTCAGCATTACGGCGCTGATAGCGACGCTCGAGGGGCTTTAATCAGATATCCAGGTTTGACGCGTCGAGGGCGTGGCTCTCAATAAATTCACGGCGCGGCTCAACCTCATCACCCATCAGGGTCGCGAAGATTTCGTCCGCCGCCACGGCGTCCTCGATGGATACCTGCAACAGGCGCCGCGTTTCCGGATTCACGGTCGTATCCCAGAGTTGCTCGGGGTTCATCTCACCGAGACCCTTAAAGCGCTGGAAGGTCCTTCCCTTGCGGCTTTCGGCCATCAGCCACTCGTAAGCGCCGTGGAAATCAGAGACCGGCTCGGACGCCTTGCCCCGGTGGATTTCCGCGCCCTCCTGGACCAGGTCGATCAGCTTCTCAGCCACGGAGCCGATCAGGCGGTATTCCGGAGAACGGAAAAACGAGCGACGGATCTCGCGCGCATCACTCACTCCGTGGGTAACCCGGGTAAACCGCACAGAAGGGCCCGATTCACTGTCACAGGGCTCCACCAGGTAGGAAACACTGGGTCCGGCGTGCCGCTTGAGCCGTTCGGTCAGGCCCGCGGCCCATTCAGCCACCTCGTCCATGGACCAGCTATCAGAAAACGCTTTATAATCAACAAGCTGCCTCAGAAATACCAGGTCATAGCGGTTGGCCAGGCGGTCAATGGCGCCGATGGCCGCCATGTATTCCCGCGTCAGGGACTCAAGCCCCTCGCCCTGCAGGGGCGGCGCATCAGGGTCAAACACCAGGCTGGCATTATCCAGGGCGCGAGCCATCAGGTACTCGTTCAGCTCCGAATCATCCTTCAGGTAATGCTCCTGCTTACCCTGCTTGATCTTGTACAGCGGTGGCTGTCCGATATAAATGTGGCCGCGTTCAATGAGCTCCGGCATCTGGCGATAGAAAAATGTCAGCAACAGGGTGCGAATGTGCGACCCGTCAACATCGGCGTCGGTCATGATGATCACGCGGTGATAGCGGAGTTTGTCGGGATCGAACTCATCCCTGCCGATGCCACAACCCAGCGCGGTAATCAGGGTCCCAACCTCAGCCGAGGCGAGCATCTTGTCGAAGCGCGCCTTTTCCACGTTGAGAATTTTGCCCTTCAACGGGAGAATGGCCTGGTTCTTACGGTTACGGCCCTGCTTGGCCGAGCCGCCGGCTGAGTCACCCTCGACGATAAACAGTTCGGAGAGCGCCGGGTCTTTTTCCTGGCAATCCGCCAGCTTGCCGGGCAGGCCGGCAACGTCCAGTACGCCCTTGCGACGGGTCATTTCGCGCGCTTTACGTGCGGCCTCACGCGCCCGCGCTGCGTCGACGACCTTGGCCGTAATGGCCTTGGCCTCTCCCGGGTTCTCCAGGAGGAAGTCGCGCAACTCCCGGCTGACCAGGGATTCCACGATCGGCTTGATCTCGGACGAGACCAGCTTGTCCTTGGTCTGGGAAGAAAACTTGGGATCCGGCACCTTGACGCTGAGCACGGCAATCAGGCCCTCACGCGCATCGTCGCCGGTCATGGAGACCTTGCTCTTCTTGGCGGCGCCGCTTTCATCAATGTACTGGTTGATGGTCCGCGTCAGCGCCGCGCGGAAACCGGCGAGATGGGCACCGCCATCCCGCTGCGGGATGTTATTGGTAAAGCAGAACACCGACTCCTGGTAGGCGTCCGTCCATTGCAGCGCGACCTCCACGCCCACGTGATCGCTTTCGCCATTGAAGTGCAGAACCGTGGGGTGCAGCGGGGTCTTTTTGCGCGCCAGGTGCTTTACAAAGGAACTGATTCCGCCTTCATATTCAAAGACATGGGACTCGTCCGTCCGCTCGTCACTGAGTTCGATGCGAACGCCGCTGTTCAGAAAACTCAGCTCGCGAAGCCGCTTAACCAGGATGTCATAATGGAAATCAACGTTGGAGAAGATCTGCAGGCTCGGCATGAAGCGGATCTCGGTACCCGTCTCATCACTGTCAGCAACCGCCTCGAGCGGCGCATCCGGAACGCCCATGCTGTAGGTTTGTCGCCACAGCTTGCCGTTTCGCTGGATCAGGAGCTCCAGGGTCTCTGACAGGGCGTTAACTACCGATACACCCACACCGTGCAAACCGCCGGAAACCTTGTACGAGTTGTCATCAAACTTACCGCCGGCGTGCAGCACCGTCATGATCACCTCGGCAGCTGATTTCCCTTCTTCCTCGTGAATATCAACCGGGATGCCGCGACCATTGTCACGAACACTGACCGAGCCATCTTCGCGCAGAATGACCTCGATGCGGTCACAGTATCCCGCGAGGGCCTCGTCGACGGAGTTATCAACGACCTCGAAAATCATGTGATGCAGGCCCGTACCGTCATCGGTGTCCCCGATGTACATGCCTGGACGCTTGCGGACCGCGTCAAGGCCCTTCAACACCTTGATGTTCGACGAATCGTATTGTTTTTCGCTCATTACAGAATCCATGCGCTAACCCGGCACCGAAGTGTCAGGGTCAAGGGGGAGTGCGATTGCACCAGAAGTCGGCAACCGCCAGCGTTGTAGCCGACAACTATACCTTATATGAGGGTCAAAGTCCTGATTCCAAGCGGTTTTCAGGCCTGTATGGCGGTAGGAAAGCGCATGCTCAGTCCCGGGTAATTTGACCGTGTTTCACGTGAAACAATGCACATTCCGAACGGGGAATAATGCCGTACGGTTCTGCGCTGATGCCGGTAATAAAGAGCTGCGAACCCAGCTCAAGCCCGTTCTGCACCACGGCTTCGAGGTGTGCCTTGTCGAATTCGGAAGCGAGATCGTCCAAAAGCAATATAGGCACCTGCCCGTGATCGCGGAATACCTCGCCCTGGGCCAGGCACATGGCGCCGGCCAGGATTTTCTCCTCGCCGCGTGATAAACGATCGCGCACCGGTTTGCCGCCCACCTTGATAAGCAGATCAGCGCGGTGTGGCCCATCCCTGGTATAACCCTGCTCCAGGTCCCGGATCAGCCCTTCCTCAAGGGAGGACTCGAGAGAGTCCCCGCCCCAGCCGGGCTGCAACCTGATCTCCAGGCCGTCCTGGCGCGGACTCATGGCCTGGAACCTTTGTGTTATTCGCGGCAGCAAGGCGCTGAAAACCTCGTCGCGCGCGTCCGACAGCTGGTTTCCAACCGACACCAACTGCGGATCAAGGCTTTTCACCATTCTTACATCACGATCCCGTAAGGCCGCGTTACGCTGTTTGAGAACCCGCACATAGCGTCGCCAGACCACGAGAAACTCGTGTTTCACGTGAAACACGGTCCAGTCCAGGTAGCGGCGGCGTCCTTCCGGCGGACCACCGATCAGTTGATGCGTGGTCGGTTCCATCAGTATCAGGGGAAACAGATGGGCCGTATCGCTGATCTGTCGCAATGGCTGACCGTCCAGTCGACCTTCCCAGTCTGAGCGTCGCCGTTGCAGCGCCACCGCGTGCTTTCTCCCGTTATCAGCCAGGAGTTCTGACCGCACCAGGAAATGATCAGCATGCGGACCGGTCAGACTGGTAGGTGCTTCCGGATCTGAAACTGCGCCCCTTGGCGAGAATCAGGAGGCTCTCGATAACCGTCGTTTTTCCTGCGCCGTTTGCGCCGTACAGGACATTTGCGCTGTTACCGGGTTGCAGCGCAACCTGCTCCAGGTTGCGCAGATTGTGTATCACCAGCGAGGTAACACGCATAACGGGATACCGGGCTCAGGCCCGGTAGATATTGCCGGGATTGGCGTGAGGTGTCGTGATCAGAGTTTCAGCGGCATAACCACGTGCCGATACAAATCCGAGTCGGGCGCCGACACCAGGCAACTGCTGTTGGGGTCTTTCAGTTCCAGCGACACCTGCTCCGTCTCCAGGGCGGACAGGGCATCCTGAAGGTAGGTCACGTTAAACCCGACAGCCAGCGCGTCAAAATTGAGTTCAACCTCAATCTCTTCGACGGCCTCTTCGTGTTGCGGGTTGTGCGCAATGATCTTCAGCATGTTGCCATTGGCATCCAGGCGAACCCCTTTGTATTTCTCATTGGACAGGATGGCTGCGCGGTGCAGTGCGTTGGCAAAAAGCTCCCGGTCGACCAGGATCTGTTTGTCTGCGCCAACGGGGATAACCGCCTCGTAGTCCGGAAACCGTCCGTCAATCAGCTTGGAGGTGAACCGTGTGCCTGCCTTCACCAGGCGGATATGGCTGCGGCCCAGGGAGAGACTGACTTTGTCATCGGTATCGCCCAGCATTCGCGAAAGCTCAAGAACCCCCTTGCGTGGCACGATCATTTGCCGGTCACCCTGCACTTCGAGTGAGCCGTCGTAGTCGCTGACCGCCAGACGGTGGCCATCGGTCGCGACCACGCGCAACCTGCCATCCGTAAAATCAAACAGCATGCCGTTCAGGTAGTAGCGCACATCATTGTTCGCCATGGCGAAGGCCGTCTTGTCAATCAGCTCCTTGAGCGCCTTTTCGGAGATCGTTACCTCGTCAACGGTTTCCACTTCATCGGTGGCGGGAAACTCAGCCGCGGGCAGGGTAGACAGGGTATAGCGGCTCTTGCCGGCAACCAGCGTGGCTTTTTCATCGCTGACTGTCACCGTGATGGTGGCCCCGTCGGGCAGGGCTTTAACGATATCCAGCAGCTTACGGGCGGGAACCGTGATCTCGCCTTCCTGCTCGATTTCGGCAGTAACAGAGCTGATCAGCTCAACTTCCATATCCGTCCCGGTTACGGAAATTTGTCCGTCCCTGGCAATCAACAGGAAGTTGGCCAGTACCGGTAGGGTCTGACGCCGTTCCACGACACCCACGACCTGGGTGAGAGGCTGGAGAAAGACTTCACGCTGGATTTTGAATTTCATGGTCCGTCCCTTGATTACTTTTGTTCTAACTTATAAAAAGTAGTAATTATAAGCACTGTGGGTAAGCCAAGAACACTGATTAAATCATTATTAATCAAGTGTTTACGAAAGTTATTTCCTGTGTGCTACGGGCGCGTAGCCTGTGTATAAACTGTGGGCCAAATCGCCCGGATAAACTACCCATAGTTTATCCACAGTTTATCTCCAGGTCTGTGCGCGGCCTTATACACATCATGTTGTCAGGGCCCGTAACAGTCGCGCCTTATCCTCTCGCAGCCGGCCCTCGGTATCGAGCAATTCCTCGATTTTACGACAGGCATGCAACACGGTGGTATGGTCGCGTCCCCCAAAAGCGTCGCCAATTTCCGGCAAGCTGTGCTCCGTCAGCTCCTTGGCCAGCGCCATCGCGAGCTGCCTGGGGCGGGCGATCGTGCGGGTCCTGCGTCTTCCGAGCAGGTCCGCCATGCGCAGTTTGTAGTATTCCGCCACGGTTTTCTGGATATTTTCGATGGTGATCAGCCGGTCATGGACCGTAAGCAGGTCCCTGAGCACCTCCCTGGCGAAGGCTTCGTCGATGGGCCGTCCGGTAAAGCGCGCGTTGGCTATCAGTGTATTCAGGGCGCCCTCGAGATCCCGCACATTGGAGCGCATACGCTTGGCGATAAGTGAAGCGACCGCCTCATCCAGCAGCACCCCGCGCTCCTGCGCCTTGTTCAGCAAAATCGCGGCACGGGTTTCAAAATCCGGCGGCTCAATGGCCACGGTCAGTCCCCAACCAATACGCGACCGCAGACGGGCCTCCAGACCCTGCACTTCTTTCGGGTAGCGGTCACAGCTGAGAATGATTTGCTGCTTGCTCTCGAGCAGGGCGTTGAAGGTATGGAAAAACTCTTCCTGGGTGCGGTCCTTGCCGGCGAAAAACTGGATGTCGTCAATCAGCAGGGCATCTGCAGATCGATAATGGTTCTTGAATGAATCGATGGACCCCTGCCGCAGGGACTGGATCATTTCGCTCACAAAACGCTCCGAGTGCAGGTAGAGCACCTTGGAATCGGGATTCTGCTCGCGCAACAGGTTGCCGGCCGCGTGCAGCAAGTGGGTTTTCCCAAGGCCGGTGCCGCCATACAGCAACAGCGGGTTGTAGGCTCCACCGGGAAGCTGGGCGACCTGCTGGGCAGCGGCAAACCCCAGTTCGTTGGATTTGCCGGGTACAAAGTTGTCAAACCGGTACCGGGTGTCGAGCCCGGTATCGGTTATCGGCTGGCGCGTGCTGGCGCGTCGGCGTTCGCGTTGCGGTTCCGGCGCGTTACCCACCTCGATAACGGCGGATTCACGGGGTTCGCCAAGGTGCTCGAAGATATCCCGGATCCGTTCAAGATAATGGGTGGAAATATGATCCCGAACGTAGTCGTTGGGCGCCATAAGCAGCGTCCGACTCCGGTCAAAAACCGGCTGGAGGGGCCGGATCCAGGTGTTGATATCCTCGACTGGCAGCTCGCGTTCGAGGTGTTGAAGGCATCGAAGCCAGATGTTCTGCGACATAAACCTTTTTCAATTCAGCAATATTTTTGTCAAGCCCGTCCCGGCAACGCCGGTCGCACGGGGCATTGTTTTTAGTGGTCTGGTCATTGCAGTTACCCGGGGTTGCCGACTCCCTGCTGGCCCCCGTTTCCTTTGCGGAAGGGCGGCGAGTGGCAGGTTTCCTCCAGTGGCACTCACGGATTGTCGCGTAGTGTTTCCGCGCCTGGCGGATTTCACGGACAGGACAAGACGCGGATTTAGCATACTCCCCTGTGGATAACTTGACTACTGCCCCGGCAACCGCTTGTCGTATTTTGAGGAAAAATGTCGTTGCACTTGAGCTTTCGCGACTGCGGCGTTACAATTTCGCTCTTGTGTCGATTATTCGTGCGCCGCTCCTGGAAAGCGTTAATCCAGCCGGGCGGCCAGGTGCGCCATCGGGCGACCGCGAAACTTACGACGGACAATTAGTTAATACGAACAATTCACCGGACGCGCCAGCCAGCGTGTCGACGGCAAATATTTTGAGGTTTCCATCATGAAGCGTACCTTTCAGCCCAGCAGATTGAAGCGCGCACGCCGCCACGGTTTTCGTGCCCGGATGGCAAGCAAGGGTGGCCGCGCCATCATCAACGCACGCCGCGCCAAAGGCCGTAAGCGCCTGACCGCCTGATCTGCCGTTACTCGCTGCAGACTGATCGGCGCTGCAGCGAGTCACGTCCCGTGTACGTCCCTGTGCGAAATCTCGCGACCAGGGTCGGGACCAGCGGACGGCCTGTTCATCATTTCGGCGACGTTCGCACTCCCCGGGCCATTGCTCCACGCCAGGCAAAATCGTGACTGGAGTCGACAATACCGCAACCGAGGCCTTTACCAGGGCGTCGAGACTCACCCAGCAGGCGGAGTTCCGGCGCGTTTTCGCGCGCCCGAGGGTTTCTCAGGACCGGCTGTTCAGGGTTCTGGGCCGCGACAACGATCTGGCGCGGTCACGCCTGGGTCTCGCCGTGTCCGTGAAGGTATGCAAACGGGCGACGGGAAGAAACCGCATCAAGCGCATTGTTCGTGAAAGCTTTCGCCGTCATCACGCCGGCATGGTCAGCGCTCCCGGCATCGACATGGTGGTCTTGCCTAGCAGCCAGGCGGCCACCATGTGCAACAAAGTGCTTTATGAAGCCCTGGATGGACACTGGAAAAAACAGCAGCGACTGGCCGGTGATCCGCAAGAACAACAGCAAGGGAAGAACTGATCCATGCCTAACCTGAGGCCCATCCTGCTTATCTCACTGGTTTTCCTCGGCTACCTGCTCTGGGTCGAGTGGCAAAAAGACTATGGACCCCGGCCCGCTCCCGTTCCGACGAGCCCGTCGACGGTCAGCTCTGCAGAGGGCATGAGTCCGGTGCCGGACGCTGCTGACCTGCCCGCGCTATCGGACATGGCGCCGGCGGCCACAAACCAGGGTGACCTGCCGCCCCAGCCGGACAGCGCGGTCCCCGCCGCAGCCGGCCAGGCCGCAGCGCGTCAGCAGATCACCGTGACCACGGATGTACTGCTTCTTCAAATCGACCCGCTCGGCGGCACGGTAACGCGCGCAGAGCTGCTCAACTACCCGGTGAACCTTGACGCGCCCGACATCAAGGTAAGCCTGCTGAATACCGGACCCGGTCGTTATGCCGTTGCACAGTCCGGTCTGCTGAGTCGCCAGGCCGCCCCCAATCACACCGCGAACTATGCCGGCTCAGCCTGGGATTACGCGCTGGCTGACGGTCAGGATGTGATCGAGGTACCGCTGAGCTGGCGTGACACTTCCGGTGTCGAGGTCATTAAAACCTTTCGCGTTGAGCGCGGGAAATACGATGTTGCCGTCAGCCATGAGCTTCGCAACAACAGCGGGCAAGCCTGGCAGGGCAGCCGCTACCTGCAGTTGCAGAAGGCGGTCCCCGGTGACGATGAAGGCGGTGGTGGTTTCAACAACCCGGAGCGTTACAGTTTTGACGGCCTGGGTTTTTACAGCCCCGAGGACAAGTTGCAGAAGGTCGATTTCGAGGATGCGGAGGATGAACCGTTCCGCATGACCACGGCGGATGGCTGGGCCGCCATGATTCAGCATTATTTCTTCTCGGCGTGGATTCCGCCCGGTGAAGAGGTCGAGACCTACAGCACGGAGACGTTCAAGCCCGCAGGCGCCCAGCGGGTCATTGCGCGCGCGGTGGCCGCAGCCGGTTAGCGTGCCGGCCGGCCAGACGCATAAATTTGAAAGCACCCTGTATGTCGGGCCGAAAATCCAGGACGAGCTGGCAGGCATTGCGCCGGGACTGGACCTGACGGTCAACTACGGCATCTTTACCGTGTTCTCCGCGCCCCTGTTCTGGTTACTGTCCAAAATCCATGACTTCGTGGGCAACTGGGGCTGGGCGATTGTCATTCTGACGATTCTTATCAAGCTGGCGTTTTTCAAGCTGACCGAGGCCCAGTACCGCTCCATGGCCCGCATGCGCAAGCTCCAGCCGCGCATCGAAAAGCTCAAGGAGCGCTACGGTGATGACCGCCAGGCCATGAGCCAGGCCATGATGAAGATGTACAAGGAGGAGAAGGTCAATCCGCTGGGCGGTTGTTTGCCGATCCTTGTCCAGATACCGATCTTTATCGCCCTGTACTGGGTGCTGCTCGAATCCGTGGAACTGCGCCAGGCGCCGTTTATCCTGTGGATCACCAACCTGTCGGTGCGCGACCCCTACTTTATTCTGCCCATTCTCAACGCGGCATTCATGCTGGCGACCCAGCGCCTGACGCCGATGGTGGGTATGGATCCCCTGCAGCAGAAGATGATGCAGGCCATGCCGGTGGTGTTCGCGGTCATGTTTGCCTTCTTCCCGGCGGGCCTGGTGCTGTACTGGGCAACCAACGCAGGGCTTTCCCTGGCTCAGCAGTGGTACATCACGCGCAAAATCGCAGCGGAAGACTGAAGGCGCCTGGCGCCTGCCAAGCCGCTGTCCTGATCCTGGCCATGTATGAGCAAGCCCATGAGCCAAGCACCGGTCAAGTTCAGAGACACCATCGCTGCCATCGCCACACCGCCCGGTGTCGGTGGGGTAGCGGTGCTGCGCATCTCCGGGCCGCAGGCCCGTGTTCTTCGGTGAAGCCATCAGCGGCCGCCGGTTGAAACCTCGTCAAGCGCACCTGTGTCGCTTCCATGATGCTGACGGTGCCGCCATCGACTCCGGCCTGGTGATGTTATTTCGCCGGACCCGCATCCTTTACCGGCGAAGATGTGGTTGAGCTCCAGGGACATGGCGGCCCGGTAGTGCAGGACATGCTCATGCGACGGGTCCTGGATCTGGGGGCTCGCCCGGCCCGGCCCGGTGAGTTTTCCGAGCGGGCCTTTCTCAATGACAAACTGGACCTGGCGCAGGCGGAAGCGATTGCAGACCTGGTCGCCTCCGGCTCCGAGGCTGCGGCCCGTGCCGCGCAGCGGTCGCTGGAGGGTGTTTTTTCCCGACAGGTCGACGCCCTTCAGGAGTCGCTTACCGCCCTGCGCGTGTTCATCGAAGCGGCGCTGGACTTTCCGGATGAAGAAATCGACTTCATCGCAGAAAGCGATGTTCTCGATCGCGCTGCGGCGATATACAGACGCAACTGAAGACACTGATCAGCGAAGCTGAACGTGGGGCAGGTGCTGCGGGATGGAATCACGGTCGCCATAGTGGGCGTGCCCAACGCGGGAAAGTCCAGTCTGCTCAATGCCCTGGCGGGTCGTGATTCAGCCATTGTTACCGACGTCCCCGGCACCACACGCGACGTGCTGCGTGAAACCCTCTCCCTGGATGGTCTGCCCGTTCACCTGGCGGATACGGCGGGGATTCGTGAGGCGGGTGATCCCGTTGAGCGGGAGGGTATCCGGCGTGCCCGTGCAACCCTGCAAAGTGCGGATGTCGCCCTGCTGGTGCATTGACCCCACCCAGGAACTGGGGCCGCAACTTGCCCTGGGCCGGGAAATTCCCGGCAGGTGTTCGTCTGCATCAGCGTCTACAACAAGAGCGACCTGCAGCAGCACGACCCCGGCCCGCGGGAAAACTGGGCGGTGAGTCTGTCGGCTATTGAACGAAAAGGAGTCGGTGAGCTCGTGCGACTGCTCCATCGGGCAGCCGGCCTGCAGGGTGATTTCAGCGGTGCCTTTTCAGCCCGACGCCGGCATCTGGATGCGCTGGGCCGCGCACGGCAACACCTGGACCAGGGTCGGGAGCAACTGGAGGCTTACGGTTCTCCGGAAACCCTCGCGGAGGAGCTTCGTCTGGCTCAGCGGTCGCTTGGGGAAGTGACCGGAGAGGTGTTGCCTGACGATCTGCTTGCTGAAATTTTCTCGTCGTTCTGTATCGGCAAATAAGCGGTCACTCGTAATATGGGAAAACGCCTGCGCCGGTTTTCCTTGATGCCGGTCATGGCGCGCGTGGTGCTGCCGGTTCACCGTAACAAGCTGTTGCCAACAATCGGAATCGCTCATGAGCTTTGACGTCAAGGCATTTTATGAACCTGAATCCTTCACCTGGACCTACCTGTTAGCAGACACGGCTAGTGGAGTCGCTGCTGTAATTGACCCGGTATGGGTGTTTGACCCGGTGAGCGGGCAGGTCAGTCGCGACTTTATTGACGGGGTGTTGTCCGTCGCCCGCGCCAATGACTGGACCATTAAATGGGTTCTGGAAACCCACGCGCATGCTGATCACCTGAGTGCCGGGGCGCTCCTCCGATCCGAACTCGGAGCGAGGATTGCTATCGGCAAAGGCATTTGCCGGGTTCAGGAGGCCTTTGCCCGAGTCTACAATACGCCGGACCGGGCGACGGACGGCAGCCAGTTTGACCGGCTTCTGGTCGAGGGTGATGAGATTGCCCTGGGTGACAGCACGATCCGCGTGCTGGACACACCGGGTCACACGAGTGACAGCATTACTTACCTGGTCGGCGATGCGGCGTTTATCGGGGACACTTTGTTCGAGCCGGCTTATGGTACCGCGCGCTGCGATTTTCCCGGCGGTGATGCGGCCCTGCTGTATCAGTCGATACAAAAGCTTTATGCCCTGCCAGGTGAAACGCGGCTCTATTTTTGCCATGACTATCCTGCACAAGGTGTTGAGCCCAAGAGCTTTGTTACCGTTGAGGAATCACGAAGACACAACATCCATCTTCAGGCGGATACCCGTCAGGAAGATTTTGTTCGTCTGCGCCGGGAGCGTGACGCCGGTCTTGGATTGCCAAAGCTGATCCTCCCGGCGATACAGGTTAACGTGCTCGCCGGAGACGCACCTCCGGCAGAAGAGAATGGCTTTTCCTATTTGAAAATTCCCTTTAACACGTCGATTCCCCACCTACTCGGGTGACTGGCCGGGCGAGGGCGACCCGTCTCCGTTGGCCGGACAGAATTCGTCATGCAGCAGTTTGACGATATCCACAACCCGGGATTCGCTGAGCGCGTAATAGATCGTCTGACCCTCCCGGCGGGTGTTAACCAGCCCATGGGCGCGCAGTCGCGCCAGGTGTTGGGATAAGGCGGACTGGCTGAGGTCAATACGTTGATTCAGCTCTCCAACTGAAAGTTCCGACTCCGCCAGAGCGCACACGACCAGCAGCCGGTTTTCGTTCGCCAGCTCCTTGAGCAGTCGCGCGGCATCACCGGCAGCAAGCTTACTCATGGCGCTAATGTCATTGGTTGCTGTCATCAGCAGAACTTGAGATTTTCCACATATAGATTAGAATACTCTAAATTAGTGTATTCTTAAATAGCAGTTTACTTCTTTTCAGGTGCTGCTTTCCAGTTGACGGCGAGAAGACAGGCCAGCGGCCTGAGGAGTGTCCAGATGAAAAAGATCGTGGTTATCGGCGGAGGCATCGGGGGTGTATCGGCTGCCTATGAACTCATGGAAGCGGTCGGAAAAGACGCGGAGGTGGAGCTGATATCGGACATCCCGGATTTTGAATTCACGCCCTCCAACCCCTGGGTTGCCGTCAAATGGCGCAAGCCGGATGAGATTCGTATCCCGCTGGACAGCACGCTGAGGCGCCATGGCGTGAACTTTCGCTGTGACCCGGTGGTGAAGGTTGAGCCGGAGAATCAGACCTTAATGCTCCAGTCGGGTGCAGAAGTCACCTACGACTACCTGGTGATCGCAACCGGGCCAAGACTGGCCTTTGACGAAATCGACGGACTGGGACCGGATGGTCATACGGAGTCAGTGTGCAAGACAGCGCATGCGCTGGCGTCTTCCGAGGCCTTTGAGCGCCTGTGCGCAAACCCGGGCCCCGTGGTCATCGGCGCCGCCCAGGGTGCATCCTGCTACGGGCCGGCCTACGAGTATGCGTTTATCCTCGAAACCGAGCTGCGTAAACGAAAAATTCGCGACCAGGTGCCCATGACCTTCGTGACACCGGAACCCTATATCGGCCATCTTGGCCTGGATGGGGTCGGCGATACCAAAGGGGCTCATGGAGTCTGAGTTTCGCGAACGGCATGTGAAGTGGATGACCAACACGCGGATCGATCGGGTGGAAGAAAACCGGATGTTCGTGACCACCGTCGACGACAAGGGCGAGGAGGAATCCAGCGCGGAGCTTGGAATTTAAGCATTCCATGATCCTTCCGGCATTTACCGGGATCGATGCGGTCATGGGAATTGAGGGCCTGTCCAACCCCAGGGGGTTCATCATCGTCGATGAATTCCAACGCAACCCCACCTGGAAGAACATCTATGCGGTTGGCGTGTGCGTGGCCATTCCGCCGGTCGGGCCGACGCCCTTGCCCGTCGGTGTACCCAAGACCGGCTACATGATCGAATCCATGGTGACTGCGGCCGTTGGCAACATTGCCCTGGACCTGGCCGGTCGCCCGGCGGAACACCGCGCCACCTGGAATGCTTTCTGCCTGGCTGATTTTGGCGACCGCGGAGTGGCCTTTCTTGCCCTGCCCCAGATTCCTCCGCGCAATACCAACTGGTCCTCTTCCGGCAAATGGGTGCACCTGGCCAAGGTGGCTTTTGAAAAGTATTACCTCAGAAAAATTCGCAAGGGAACAACGGAGTCTCAGTACGAGAAATTCAGCACTGAAGCTGCTGGGCGCGCGAAAACTCAAGGGTAGTTCATGAAAAACTGGATCATACACCTGGGCACGGGCCACCCGAAACTCGTCTACCTGGTGACTGCTGCTCCTCGTGCTGGCCACCGGCGCCCTGATGCCCAGAATCCAGATCGACACGGATCCCGAGAGCATGCTCTCGGCGGATCAGCCGGACCGTGTTTTCCACAACTATATTAAGCAGCGCTTTGGCATGCACGACGCCATCGTGGTCGGGGTCGTGCAGGAGCAGGAAAACGGCATCTACAACCCTGAGACCCTGTCTGCCCTGCACCGCGTAACCCGCGCCATCCTGCAGATGGACGGGGTAATACCGCGCGACACCATGTCCATTGCAGTGGCTGACAACATCACCCAGGAGGGTGCCGGGACGTCTGCGCTTTGAGTGGATGATGCCTGAGCCACCGGACAACCAGGCGCACGGCTGACGAGATCCGCGCGGCCATGGAAGACTTGCCCATGCTGCTGGATACGCTGGTTGCCGGCGACGGCAAGGCGGCAGCCATCTACGTGCCGATCGAGAGCAAGGACGAGAGCTACCGCCTGTCCCGGGAGATCGGCGCCCTGCTGGAACAGGAGACCGCAGCGGGCGAATGGCACATCACCGGTTTGCCCGTGGCGGAAGATACCTTCGGCAACGAGATGTTTGTTCAGATGGGTATATCAGCGCCCGCTGGCGGCGGTGATGATTTTTTTCCTGATGCTCTATTTTTTCCGCAACCTGCGGCTGGTGATTTCCCCGATGATCGTGGCGATGTCCACGGTCATTGTCACCATGGGCCTGTTGATCGGCATGGGCTTCACGGTCCACATCATGAGCTCCATGATCCCCATCTTTCTCATGCCCATAGCGGTTGTCGACTCGATCCACATCATGTCGGAGTTTGCGGACACCTACCGGGCCGGGGATGACCCCCGGGTGGTAATGCGACGGGTCGTTGGGCACTTGTTCAAACCCATGTTGTTCACCTCGACAACCTCGGCGGTCGGTTTTGCCTCGCTGCTCCTGACACCGATACCCCCGGTGCAGGTATTTGGTGGCTTTCGTGGCTTTCGGTATCCTGTTCGCGTTCCTGTTGACCGTCGTATTCATTCCCGCGTTTATCGTTCGCAGCAAACCCGAATCGCTGGCGGGACTGGATCGTCTGCGCGAAGGCGTCCGACATCGATACGCCCATGGCGCGCCGACTGCGTTCCATCGGTCGTTTCGCCTTTTCCCGCTCCGGCCTGATTATCAGCGTGGCGGTGGTGGCCCTGGCGATCAGCATCGCCGGAATTGCCCGGATCCAGATCAATGACAACCCGCTGCGCTGGTTCAAGGATTCGCACCGGGTGCGTATAGCCGACAAGGTGCTGAATGAGCATTTTGCCGGCACCTATGACGCGTTTTTCGTCTTCACCTACGAGGACCCGGGCCGTTGGCAGGGTTTCGTAGACGAAGCCCTGCCGGATGTCAGGGCCTTGCCTGCCTATCCCCAGCTGGAACAGGCCCTGCAGGAAAACCCGGACCCGGGTGAGGTGGATGCGGCGCCTCGGCGCCTTCATCGTCGCCGTTGACGATGCGCTGTTCGAGGCCACGGCGGCGGACGAGGTGGAACGCCTCGAACTGCTGATGGCAGAAGCGGAAGCGACCCAGGTGGACGGGCGCTATTTCCAGCGTCCCGATGTACTCGAGTACATGGCCGACTTTCCAGCTTGCCCTGGCGGACACGGGGCTTGTGGGCAAGACCAATGCGATCACGGATATCGTCAAGGTGGTAAACCGTGAGCTTCGCAGCGGGGCCGAGCAGGATTTCGTGATTCCTGACAGTGCCTTCGGCGTTGCGCAGACCCTGCTGCAATACCAGTCCTCCCACCGGCCCATCGGATCTGTGGCACTTTGTATCCACGGATTTCCAGGAGGCGCCGGTCTGGTTGCAACTGAAATCCGGTGACAACCAGGACATGAACCGCGTCATCCAGGCGGTGGATACCTGGCTTGCCGAGAACCCCCTGCCGGAGGGTGTTCGCGGCCGCTGGGCCGGCAAGACCTACATCAACGTGGTGTGGCAGGCGGAAATGGTTCGGCGGCATGCTTAACAGCCTTCTTGGAGCCTTCGTTTTCGTGTTCGTGATGATGGCCCTCCTGTTCCGGTCTGTGTCCTGGGGGCTCGTGGCCATGTTGCCCCTGTCCCTGACGATCATCGGGGTCTACGGGCTAATTGGCTGGGGGGGAAAGTACTACGACATGCCGATCGCTGTACTCTCGTCCCTGACCCTGGGCCTTTCAGTGGATTTCGCGATTCACTTCATTCAGCGTATGCGAGAACTGGCGAAGGAGTTGGGCAGTTTCGCCGCCGCCGCCCAGGCCGTCTTCGAAGAACCCGCGCGGGCGATCTTTCGAAATGCCGTCGTTATCGCCCTGGGCTTCACGCCGCTGTTCCTTGCGCCCCTGATCCCCTACGTCACCGTGGGCGCCTTCATGTCATCAATCATGCTGATCTCTGGTGTCGCGACGTTACTCGTGCTCCCGGCCGCGATGACGCTCTTGCAAAATCTGCTTTTCCCCGAGAACCAAAGGAGGGAATCATGAACAACTTTCGAGACCGCCTGCGCCAGGCCCGGTGGGCCAACGCATTAGCTCTTGCCCTGCTTTGCTTGCCTGGTGCTCCCCTGGTGGCGCAGGACATGACAGCTGACGAGGTCGTGGAGCGGGCCAACCTGGCCGCTTTTTACGCCGGAAATGACGGTCGCAGTGAGGCCCGCATGCGCATCATTGATACGCAGGGACGGGAGCAGCGTCGTCAATTCACGATTTTAAGGCGCGATGTGGAAGATGGCGGAAACCAGGAGTTTCTCGTGGTTTTCAGCCAACCCGCCGACGTCCGGGGCACCACGTTCCTGGTCCACAAACAGGTGCAGGGCGGCGATGATGACCGCTGGCTTTACCTGCCGGCCCTGGACCTCGTTAAGCGAATCGCCCCGGGGGATAAGCGAACCAGCTTCGTGGGCTCCCACTATTACTACGAGGACGTGTCCGGACGTGGTACGGATGAGGATTATCATGAAATGCAGGAAAGTGAGGATGGTTATTACCTGCTTCGTCATCGTGCCGAAGGATCCGTCCAGCGTGGAATTTGCCGAGCTATCTCACCTGGATTGACCCGTCCACGTTCTTGCCGATGAAAATTGAATACTACGACGAGGCCGGAAACCCGATCCGCCGCGTGGAAGTTCTGGAGGTCGAAACCGTGCAGGGACATCCCACGGTCAAAACCAGCCGGATCAGCGACCTGCGTAACGGGGGACAGACGGATCTCCAGTTCCGGTTTGTCGCCTATGATCTGGGTATGGAAGAAGATGCCTTCAGTGAGCGCGCTCTGCGCTCACCACCTCAGCAGTGGCTGCAACGCCCCGCCAACGATTGACGCGAGCAATGCGTATCGCGGCCTTTATCATCGCCGCAGTTCTGGTGGCCGGGACCGCGTTCGCCCAACAGGAATCCAGCGGCAGCGTTGATGAAACAGAACAGCCCGACGACCGGGATGAGCAGTGGGGCGATGAGGAAGATGATGACTGGGGCGACGATTGGGGCGATGACTGGGAGGAGGAGGCAAGCTCCCCGTGGCATGGCTTCGCCGAACTCGGGATAGGTGTCCGGCTGCAGGAAGACAAAGCCGTGGGCCGGTCCGTCACCCTCTGGGAGGCCCGCTGGCGTATTGAGAGGTTCTGGGAGCTGAACGATGTCGGCGTTCAGTTTCGCGGTGACCTTCTCGGCGATGCGGTGATCGAGGAGGTGGAGGCCGAGGTCCGGGAACTCTATGCCACCTGGAGGCTGGGCAGCCTGGACATCAAGGCCGGTCGGCAGATTCTTACCTGGGGGACCGGTGACTTCCTGTTTCTCAATGATCTTTTTCCCAAGGGCTGGGAATCGTTTTTCATTGGCCGGGATGATGAATATCTCAAGGCCCCGTCCGACGCAATACGTCTTACGCAGTACAACGACCTGATCAACATTGACGTGGCGATCGCGCCGTTCTTCAATCCCGATGAGTATCTTACCGGTGAGCGGCTGTCCTTTTTCTGGCCACCCGTCGGAGACATCGCGGCACCCGACCCACCCCTTATCGGCCGTGAACCGTCCACCCGCCTGGACAATACCGAGTATGCGGCAAGGCTGTTCCGGACCTTTGGATCCGGCGAGTTCGCCTTGTACGCCTTTGACGGGTTTTATCACCAGCCCTGGCCGTTCGGCCCCGGCGGGGCGCTGGCATTTCCCGGTCTGAGAGCTCTCGGCGCGAGCTGGCGCCAGCCGCTGGGTCCCGGCCTGGTCAACGCCGAGGTCTCGCGCTATTACTCAAAGGATGACCGCAGCGGAACCAATCCCGCGATACCCAACGACCAGATCCGCTTTCTGCTGGGCTACGAATGGGAGGCGATACCGAACCTGACTGTTGGTTTCCAGTACTACCAGGAGTGGACCCAGGACCATGAGGCCTTGCTGGAAAATTCGCCATGGCCGGAATTTGAGGTCGCGGAACACCGCACCTGGTTAACCAACCGGCTGACCCTGAGCACGCGCCAGAACCGCGTGCTGTGGTCCCTGTTCACTTTTTATGGCACGACCGACAGGGACTTTTACCTGCGCCCCGAGTTCTACTGGCGGATCAGCGACGAGTGGAGCCTGAATGTCGGCGGAAATCTCCTGGGTGGTCCGGAAAAACACACCTTCTTTGCGCAGTTTGAAGACAACAGCAATGTTTATGCGCGTATTCGTTACGCGTATTGAGCGTGCTTGCCGGTCTCCCGCAAGCGCTGCTGGATCAATGTCAGCTTGCCGATGCCCTGGTCGAAATCAATGATGCGCGTTACCAGGTAGAACACGTACATGGTCGTCAGCCAGCCGGTAAAGTCTTCCAGCGACCCCAGATGCTTCTTCAGGTTGATCATGATCCAGCTGAAATGCTCCCAGGTATCGAAGCATGACGCGCAATCCCGGCTGACTCCGGTGCAACAGCGGCGGGTTGTCCGGTAGTCGGCGTTGTAGGCGCGAAAGTGGGGGTTGAACGGGTTGCCGTTTTGCATGCGCTCGCTATTGATGACAGCGTTTGTCGAGACATTCGTACAAACGTCGTAGCCCCAGCGTTCACCGAACAGGCGACCGGTCGTAACGACCTTGTTGAAGTACGGGGTGGTAAATATTCTGTCCGGATAGCGTTCGCTCATCCGGTCGATCTCGGCGCGCACCGGCTCCAGGCCGGACCGAAAGTCCAGCTCTCCACCACGCCCGTCAACGTCGCTGTAATAATTGAACAGCAGGCGGTTGCCGTTGGCCAGGCATTGCTCGACGGTCTCCTCGACCTCGTCGGCGAGCCCGGGGGCCACCGTGTAGTACCAGAAGGCGCGCTCATCGTCGCGGTAATGGTCCCTGGCCCTGGCGAAGAAGTCCTGCCGGCCATCGCCGCGCAAACGTGAATCGGTGCTGGCGTTACCCCAGAGCGCCACACCGATCGGCAGCTGCTCAAGGCCCTCCCTCGGGATCGGGATCAGGCCGTTTGTGGCGACACTCATTTTGAAGCGACGGTAGATTTTTCGCAGCCGTTCCGGCTCCAGCGCCGGCTCACCGCCGACCACGGTGATGAAATTGGTGCCTCGCTCTGCCTCCCGGTCGAGCAACTCCTCGAAGGCTTCCTCGTTGCGGTAGTCAGATTGTTGATCCATCCCCTCGGAGAAGTAGTAGCAGCCGTCGCAGCGGAGGTTACATTTGCTGGTGATGTCCAGCGATATGGACCGTAGCGCCCCGGCATCACGGATTTCCTCGTAAAGCCCCCTGAGAAAAGGGTCCGCGAGATATTGGCGAAGGCGGGACATAAGCCACATTATAATCCGCTAAACTAAGCTTTAAACCATTGCGGAGGTCGGATTACGGTGCCTGGGCCAGATTTTGCTTATCTGCGGGGTCAGCTGATTGGTGCCGATGCCACCATCAGCACACCCTTCGGTGAGCGGCTGATGGTTTACGGGGATTACACCGCATCAGGGCGCTGCCTTGGCTTTATCGAACGCTATCTGCAACGCCTGCAGCGCTTCTATGCGAACACCCACACGGAGGATGGCCACTGCGGACGGTCCATGACCCGCTTGCTTCACCAGGCGGAAGCGGAGATCAAACGGTCCGTCAATGCCGGAGAGCGCGGGCGAATCATAGCAATCGGCACGGGGGCCACCGGTGCAATCGACAAGTTTCAACAACTTATCGGCGTGGCTTTGCCGCCGGCAACGCGGCAGAACCTGGAGACCCTGCTGGCCGGTTTTTTCGGCCTTCCCCGCTTACAGGCTTTTCGGGCGTTTCTGAACGAACATCAGCCCGTGGTATTTGTGGGTCCCTATGAGCATCACTCCAACGAAATTTCCTGGCGCCAGAACCTGGCCACGGTTGTGGAGGTTGATCTTGATGACCAGGGCGATATCGACCTGGCGCACCTGGATCGTTTGCTGCAAAAGCCCGAATTCAGTGGCCGACTCCTGATCGGTTCTTTCTCTGCTGCTTCGAATGTCACCGGTCTTCGTTCGCCGGTTCATGATATCGCGCGAATCATGCACCGCTACGGGGGCATCGCCTGCTTCGACTATGCCGCCTGCGCACCCTATGTAAAGATCGACATGTCACCACCGGCTGAGGGCGAGGATGCGTCTCTTGATGCGGTATTCATCTCGCCCCACAAGTTCCTTGGGGGACCTGGTTCCAGCGGTATCCTGGTGTTTAATGAGCGTATCTATCACCGTGAACTGCCGCCCAGCGTCAGCGCCGGAGGCACGGTTGACTACGTCAGTCCGCGGGACCAGGACTATATCGAGGCCATCGAAGAACGGGAAAAGGCGGGCACCCCCGGGGTTTTGCAAATCCTGAAGGCGGCATTAGCCATACAGCTCAAGGACCGCGTCACGGTCGAGGCCATTGAGACCCGGGAGCGCGCCTTGCTTGAACGGGCACTCGGGCGCTGGTCCAACAACCCCCGGGTATCAATTCTTGGGAACCCTGATCCGGACCGGCGCATCAGTATCATCTCGTTCAACCTCCAGGGCCGGGCCGGTCAATACCTGCACCCGAAATTTGTTACCACCCTTCTGAATGACCTGTTCGGCATCCAGACGCGGGCCGGCTGCTCCTGCGCGGGACCCTACGGACACCGCCTCCTGGGCATCAATGACAAGGAGTCGGAGCGCTACCGGCGATGGATCAGGAAAGGCTACAGCGGCCTCAAGCCGGGCTGGTGCCGGATCAGTCTGCATTACGTGATGGATGACCTTGAGGTGGACTACATCCTGGACGCGGTCGACTTTGTCGCCGAGCACGGAGTGCGCTTCTTGCCGTTGTACCGCTTTGACCTGTTGACGGGCAATTGGCAGCATCGCGCGGATCCGGTGGACCTGGAGGATTTTTCCCTGAACGTGGCGCTGGAGTGCGGGCAAGATACGAGCACGCCACTGTCCTGGGCAGAACGCCGCGCGGCTTACCAGTTGGCCATGGAGGAGGCCCTTAACCGTTCGTTACAGCTGGAGCGGCAGGGGCCCTTCAAAGCATTCAAGCTGGCGGGCATACCGGGCCAGCTGCAGTTTTTCACCTTGCCGGAAGTGAGTATCGACCCGGCGATTCCCGGGGCGGCGGGTGCCACGCCCAGGGAAGTGCTGCCGTCGGCAGGTTAGTCCAGAATGCGCCCCGGCGCGTTACGGGCGGTCAGCCGCAACCGGCGAAGCCGTCGGCTTCCATTTTTGCCTCGTAAGGCCCGGCGACGTCAGCGCCCGGGGTCAGCGTACCCTTGACCGAGTCCCATTCTTCCGGACTGATTTCGACCAGCCAGGCGCTGTATGGATCCGCATTGGCCATGCTCGGGTTGGCTTGCAGCTCTTCATTCACGCCGACCACCTCGCCACCAGCCGCTGATTTGGCCGGCCCGACCCACTTGCCGGACTCGATCGTTGCGCAGGAGCGCCCGGCCTTGACCGAGCGGCCGACTTTCTTCGGCGTAAACGCGACGAGTTGCCCGGCCATGGCCGTGGCGATGGTAGTCATGCCCAGACGAACATTGCCGTCGCCGGTTTCCTTGAACCAGGTGTGATTCTCCACGTCGTAAAGCAAGTCGTCCGGCAGGTTGCATCCGCGTACTACAGGCATTTTCTCAACTCCCTCATTGCACCGCGCGAAGCGGCTTTGATGAACAACAAAAGTCCCCGAGGCTCTGTGACTCGAGTTTACCGCTGACGAAAAGAAACAGGTGATTCGCGACCAACGCCATCATTTTCAGTTGATGGCCGTCCTGTGCCTCGTCCGGCAGCATGGTGATCAGGTTGTAGTGATAGACCAATTCGCGGCAGGTTTCACGGCAGGCGTTAAAGCTCGGGTTGCCGTTAGCGCCCTGGCGGTGCAGCGCCAGCAGGCGAAACCCTTCGCGCTTTTCATTTGTTGGCGCTTCGCCGCGTGCGGTGACCCAGTTCTCAAGGGTCTCTTCGCCCAGCGCCAGGAGTCTGGCGGGCGTTAGCACCCGTTCGCCGTTGACGGCGCCGTCCAGTTCCGCACCGACGTCGGCCAGGGGCATCATGCGAGACCCCTCTCCTTCAGGAGCGGAAGGCTGTCCGAAATATTTTCGTGAATACCCAGCTTGCGGGGTTTCATACCCAGGGCCAGGCCCAGCAACTGGGTGAAATAAAGGATTTTTACATTGGTTTTGATGCCCAGTTTTTCTGCCGCACGAATCTGATGCATTTCAAGACCGCTGTGGCAGGTCGGGCATTCGGTGGCGATCACCTCTGCCCCGGCGGCTTCCGCCGCCTGCAGGATATTGGCGACCAGGCGCGAAGAGGTATCGCTGTCAGACAAGGTATGGGCGCCGCCGCAGCAAGCTGTTTTCAGGGGAAACTGGACATTTTCCGCCCCGGCCGCTTCCAGCAGGTCGTCCATGAAATGCGGTTTCGATGTTGATTCACTGCCGGGCCCGGCGTCCTTCTCAGGAAAAATATGCCGCGGGCGGGTGTACATGCAGCCGTAATAATTGGCGATCTTCAGGCCCTTTAGCTTGCCCCTGGTCCGCTCCCGGAGCCCCTCCTCGCCGATGGTCTGCTTAACCCAGTCAAGGGCATGGATTGTCTCGACCTGCCCGGCCTCGTAGGCTTCGTGCCCGGCCTTTTTGGAAAGGCGGTTCACCACTTCGACGGACTCCGGGTCATTCGCAAGGTCGTATTCCGCTTTCTTCAGGTTGTGGTAACAGCCGTTGCAGGGGGCCATCACGACGTCGTGCTTCATCTCGTTCGCTGCAATGGACATCACCCGCGAAGAAAGATAGGTCTGCAGCTTCGGGTCAATGTTTTTCACCTCCATCGCACCGCAGCAGTTCCAGTTGTCGACTTCCTTGAGTTTGAGCCCAAGCTTCTTGCCGAGCGCCTTTGTTGACCGGTTGTAAGCATGGCCGCTGCCTTCCAGAGCGCAACCCGGATAGTAGGCGACTTCCCGGTAATCCTTTTTTTCATCAGACATTTGCCTGCTCCTTGTTTTCGCCCGCCAGGGACACTTCGTTAGCGGCCGCCTGAATCAATTGGTCCAGGCCAAGCGCCTGCCGGTGTTTCTGCTCCTGCTCCTCGACGTATTCCTCCATCGCCGCCCGCGCCCCGCTCCATTTGTCCGTTCGGGGGCGGATAATGCTGGCGACTCCCATGCGGGTCAGCATCGAAAGAGGCAGATGACGGACCATGCCTTTGATCATTTTCACGATCCAGTCCTGCATCAGGGCCTGGCCGGTACGCTGCATAAACTGGCGCAGGACGCGGCCATCTTCAATCTTGCCGGTCTCCGCGACCTGTTCGTAGAAGATTTCGTCGAACACCGTTGAGTGGGAAGGCTTCGTGTGACCCTTGAGCTCCAGCCAGTGCGCCGTTGCTTTCATCACGCCCTCCGGTTCCACGTCACGGGGGCAGGCATAGGTGCATTTGTTACAGGAAACACACTGCCAGATGATGTCCTTGTCCCGTAACAGCTCTGCTTCCATACCCGTGCGAATCAGGTAGATCCAGTAGCGGGGATTGAAGTCCGGGTTGAGGGCATTGACCGTGCAGGAATTGGTGCACGAGCCGCACTGCCAACAACGGTGAATGTGTTCTCCACCCGGCAAGGCGCTGATCTCCTCTTCCATCGCCTCGTTGTAGTCGTGGACAATACGGTCCTCGATGAAGGTGCTCCAGTGCCCCGATACGTCGATGCCATCCAGCTCCAGCTTCTCGTGGACGACCAGGTTTTCCGGGCGAATCAGGGATTTTTCATGAATCGGCATAGGCTTCAGCCTTGTTCAGTGGCGCATTGCGCCGTGGGTTCTGCGGCCAGGCCGGGGTCTTCGATAACGTGTGCCTCGCCATCAACCTCCTTTAGTCGCGTGCGTCCGCTGCCGGCGCGGACGCCGTCCAGCCCGAGCATGCGGCGCGTGTGTTCCATGGGGTCGTGAGGTGTGGAAAAATCTGCGCGCAGATAGACGCCGCCCTGCGCGCAGACGTAGCCGGCATACACCTGGGCGCAGAGAAGGTCCACGTACCAGAGCGTATCCTTGAAAATGCCGTTTTCCGTGAGAAACTGGCTCAGCTCTTCACGCAGCACCAGGAAAGTGCCGTAGCCGTCCGGAACCGGCAGGGTGATGTTGTCCACGTCGTCCCCGTACCATATTTCCCGGATGACTCCTGTATTGCTGCCGTGATCCCAGACCCAGCGGTTCATCAGCGGATACCGCTCAGGATCCAGGCCATGCAGCAACTCCGTGGCCAGGTCGCGCACCCAGCGATGATGGCGGTCACCGGGAAACCTGTCACAGAATTCCCGGATGCGATCATCCGTGTCCGCCGTATCCCGGCGGCCGTCAACCAGGGCGGCCACCCCGGCGCGCATCTCGTCCCAGCCGGGCTGTTCCAGCCATGGTCCAACGCGCCGGCGGACGCTGGCCATAAAGGCGCAGAGTCCCTTGAAGGTATCCAGGGGCAGATCTTCCACCGGGCCTTCCAGGGCTCGTTGAAACATCTGGCTTTTCAGTTTCAGCGCGTCGGTCCAGGTTTCGATGCCCCCCTGCGCTTCCGTTCCGATCAGCAGAGCCTCGAAGGCGCTTTTGAGGAGCGGCCCGCTCAGGTGCAGGGTCGGCCTGGACAGCTCCTCCGCGCTTTGCATGTGGGTCCCGGGTTTCATCATCGAAGCGCAGTCAAACCGCTCAGGCCGCGCTCGCCTGCAACTGCAGGGCGGCCATTGCGGCCGCGGTGCCCTGGGCGATTGAGTCGTCGATGGTTTCCGGACCCGTGGCGGAACCGGCCACGAAAACACCGGGGCGGGTGGTTTCGCTGAGGGTTCCGTAGGTGTTCTTTTCCGCGATGTAACCGTGACGCTCGAGCTGCACGCCGAAGGTGGATGCAATGCGCGCATTGTCCGCGTTCGGATCCATGCCGATCGCATGCACGACCATATCGAAGGGAATGGTAATGGGGCGTTTTACCAGCGTATCTTCACCCTTGACGATAAGCCGCTCGCCATCAGAGGTTACCTCGGCGATACGGGCCTTGATGTATTTGACCTTGAACTTTTCCTGGCTCTCCCAGTAGTACTTGGTCTCATAAAGACCGAAGGTGCGAATATCCATGTAGTAAATATAGACATGGCAATCCGGGAGCTCCTCGCGAATTTCCATGGCCATATTGGCGGAGACCGTACAGCAGATCTTGGAGCACCACTCCCGGCCGATCTGGCGATCCCGGGAGCCGACGCACAGCAGGATGGCGACCCGTTTTGGTTGGCGGCCGTCCGATGGGCAGCGCACACCCTGGCCGGAAGAGATCATCTGTTCGACCTGCGTGGTTGTCACCACGTCCTCATAGGTGCCAAAGCCCCACTCCGGTTTGTTCACCGGATCAAAGTGCGTGAAACCGGTGCACAGTATCGCGGACTCCGCGGTCAGTTTCGTGCCGTCATCCAGGGTCACGGCAAAATTTCCAGGCCCGCCGTCAAAACCGGAAACCTGGGTGCCAGTGTGTATTTCCACGTTTGGGTTATCCGCAACGCGGTCCACCATGCCGCCGATGGCGTCCCGGGCCCATTCCCCCGATGGCACCAGCTTGGCGTACCCGGAGAGGATGGGCGCGCCGCCGAGGCGATCCTGTTTTTCCACCAGGACACACTTGCGGCCAACGCTGGCCAGGGAATGTGCTGCAGCGAGGCCAGCCGGTCCACCGCCAATTATGAGTATGGGATGTGCCATAATTTTTTCGCCTGTTTACTTTTGTTCAATTTGCTTGATGGGCTCGAAACCGGGGCCACTCGTGATCGCGAGACGGGGGTCGTAAAGGCTTTCGAAGCGCCCGGCCTTCACCTCCTCGAGATAGGTTTCGAATTCTGCTTTTTTTGCCTCCCAGTCGATACCGATCTTCTCCATCAGCGTCTCGGTGGCCGAGGCGTGCCAATGGGACTGAACGATCTTGTAAGGATGCGCGCCGCAGGCGAGAGCTGCGAACTGCACATCCGCCAGTACGGGCAGGCTGTAGTCCTTGCCGGCGGCTTTGCCAATCCACTGGTTCTTGTCGAGGGTCGTGATGCAGCCCGTGTCGTGACCGATCATGACATCGGCGTGAGCTTCTTCCACCGCGACGCGTATCTTGCGGTCGATGGCGAAGGAACGGGTGAACTCGCGCTCGGAAATGATGTGGCGGAAGCCAAAGCCGCAGCAGTCGTACCAGGTCGAATAATCAATGACCTGGGTGCCTAGGGACTCCATGATGCCCGTGGACACGGCGACCCGGTTTCCACCGAGAATGTTGTCGTCGTAAATCGCGTCCTGCGGCACCATCTTGTACACGTGACAGGCCGGGTGGATCGTGGCGCGCACGTTACTCACATCAATGGTCTGACGCTCGGCGATCTCGTCGCGCATCATGTGAACCCACTCGGAGTAGTGCACGATTTCCTCTGGGATCAGTAGTTTGCCGTCAACCAGGCGCCCGAGTTTGCCGAGGATTTTCTTGACCTTTTCGCGCAGCGTGGCCGATTGCAGCAGGTAACCGCGCACTTCCTTGTAGTTGCCGAAGGAGGTTCCGCAGTGCACCAGGGGATAGAAATGCCCGTCAGGCAGGCCCTGGGCCCTGGAAGAAACGTAGGCCTGGTGAAAGTTTCGCAGGAACACGGCGGCCAGGCTCTCCAGGTTGCCGATACCGGAACCGTGGTAGTTCCAGGCCGTGCAGGAGGTCTGGTCGGTCTCGTCGAGATAGCTGATGTCCATCTCGTTCATCAGCCACAGCAGGGACGTGGGGTAGCCGGGAATGTTGCCGCATTGGCCGCAGGATTTGTGGTGCCAAAGCTGGTTCGTGGGGACCCGCTTATCCCAACCGTAAATGGTTTTGGCGACCTTGGGGGCGTGCTGGTCACCAATGCGGTGAACCACGATTTCCCCGTCCTTTTCCAGCTCCCACATCTGGTCCCGCACATCCTGCACGCGGTCCTTGTTGGTCTCCATGGACCGCTTGTCGATGCGCTGCTCGACCCAGGCAGTCGCCACCTGGGCCTCCTGCGGGCTAAGCTCCGATTCGCGCCATTCGGGTCCGTGGCCCGTGAAACGCTCTCCGGTTGGTTTATCGCCTGAATTCATGCTTTTCTCCATGGTGCCCCGGAGAGTCTTCGCGCCGGGGTCGGTCTCACTGTTCGTCTTCCCAGTCTTCGAGGTCTTCCCGCTTCTCGTCCATGATGTCGAGAATGACGTCGAAGAGGTTCTCATCGATGGTTTCGAGCTGGTCCAGCACCCCGGTCGCTTCCCAAATCGTGTAGAGCTCCACGGAGGTCTTGAGATTGACTGCCCACGCGGTCTCGGTGGTATTCAGGGTTGGCATGGGAATGGCCTGGCGCAGCACCTTGAGAGGCGCATCGATCTTGGATACGTTCGGTCCCCAGTCTGCAAAACCGTCGGCGGTAATCATGTCCGGCGACAGCTGGTTGCCGGTGGATATGAGTTTCAGCATGACGCGGGAGAAAGGCCGCAGCACGTTCTTGGCCGACTCCATGCCGTTCTTGATCGCAGCCTCGCGCATCAGCATGACAAGACCGCCGGGGGAATTACCGAAGGGACAGCGGGCCGCGCAGGTGTAGCACTGGGCGCAGGCCCAGATTTTTTCCTGCATGGCGTCATAAATACCTTCCAGGTTTTCCGTCCAGAGCAGCTGGACGATTTCCCGGGGGCTGAAATCGTAGTAATGGGCCGCGGGACAGGTCGCCGTGCAGATGCCGCAGTTCAGACATCCGTTCAGTTCATGGTCGTAGCGTATGTCGGCCTGGATGTCCTTGAAGATACTTTTAAGTTCATCCCGCCCTACGGCCGGGTTGTCGGAAACCGGATCTCCGATGAATTCCTGTACGCGCGTGCCGTGTGAATGGGACATGTTTTTCGCTGCTTTCCCTGTTTTAGTAGGTCAGAACCCTGACGTCGTCGTCTTCCATAATTTCGCCAATAAGGTGGGCGCCGCCGACAATTCCCTCGCACTCGGGTATCAGGTCGTCCTTGGTCATGTCGAAGAGGTCAAGGTTGGGGGAGCAACAGTAGAACTTTACTCCTGCCTCGTGCGCGTCCTTGATGAAGTCAAGAACCGACTTGGGCGAGCCTTCCTTCACAAAAAGCTTTTCCGCCACGCCCTTTTTCATGAGCCTGCCGGAGGTGGCTGTGCAGATCACATCGACCTCAAATTCCATGGCGGCGGCCACCGTTGCCTGGAAGATCGGCGCGCCGAGCTCCTCACCGTTGCGGGGATCCGTGTTGGCCATAACGATAATGAGTTTATCCGCCATCTTTGCTTCTCCGTTTTTAATCCCCGGGCGCCAGCTGGCAGGATCGGGGCTTTCTGTTACTAATATTAAGATACTCTAATGTAAATTGCTAACCTGCTGTGTGAGTAGTTTGCCGTCAGCCATTAAAAAGGCTGATCGGTATCCTCCGGCCGGGAATCATTAGCCCCGTTACCTGCACCAGCCCTGTCATGGTCCAGACCAGGGCATCCTCGATTTCTTTGATCATTACCCGGATCTGCTCAAGGGCCGGGCCCGGATCTTCCGGGTGTTCCTCAAACTCCATGACGAGGTCCTCACCCATGGCCGGCTTGAACCCGGGGTGTCCGGTAAAGCCGACGCTGTTACCGCCGACCTGGAATACTGCCGCCGCACCGGCCTGGTCCCGGGCCAGAACCCGGCTCTGCGGGGGCAGTTCGATACGGTCACGCATGTAACTGACCTGGGGAAAGCGCTCTGGTAAAAAGCCGTTCAAGGCATCCGGCTCCGTTCGCTCCGCGTAGCCGACGTCCAGGGTCAGTGGGTGTGGCCGGGTTGCGCCACCGGAGGCCAGTGCCAGGATCTGGGCGCCGAGCTCGATGCCGATCACAGGCCGGTCCGCAGCAAGAAAGTTGCGCACCAGCGCCAGCTCCTCCTCCAGCGTTGGCAAATTCCTGTCTCCCGCTGTGCCCCAGGGGCCGCCGCCGAGCAGCACAAGGCCATCTCCACATTCGCTGAATGCGGGAATACGCCCCTTCTCGGTGAAAGGTCGATGGTAACGAAAGCCGATGCGGCGACCTTCCAGGTGGTCCTCCATCAAACCGAGGTAATCGGCGGAAGTGTGCTGTATGACGTCCAGTACCTGCATGTCGGCTTAATCGGCGACCGCGGCACGCTTCGCCAGCGCATTACCGAGCGCCTCTTCGAAGTCTGCCCGGCGCACGGACAGGCTGTCGATGGGGGTTAACTTGAAGAAGCAGTCGAGCCGGCCGGGAATTTCCTCAAGAAAAATGCCGCGCAACGCGGCCTCCAGGTCGTAAACCACCCGGGGGGGCGTGATAAAAAAGTCGCCGGTAATGAGCACGGCCCCGATACGGTTCTGCGCGGGGCCCTGGAGCTTGAGATAGACCTGGATGGTCCCGCCGGGGCCGCTGCAGGTTCCTTCAAGCAGTCCGGTGTCGTTCGCCGGCGCCTCGATCTCGTATACGAATTCGTCCTGCCCGACTTCTTCTTCATACAGCTCCCGGGCCAGGATCTGTGTTTCAGCGTCCATTTCGCCGGGGCTTGCCTGCGCTCCCAGCAGCCCGGCAAGCTCTTCGGCGATCGCTGCCTGGATCTGGCCCAGCCCGGGACAGGCCTCGCCAAGCAGGCTGCGCAGCGTAACGATGCGCTGCTCCGCTGAATCAAGGTCATGCCGTGCAAGCTTGCTTTGAGGCACGCGCAGGGCGGCGGTCATGACAGAGGGATCAAGGTCCACCAGCACGGTGCCCTGGTAGAAAAGCGTGTCCTGATCAAAGAAGCCGCCGGTGCCGCCAATCTTGCGGCCGTCCACCTCGATATCGTTGCGGGGCCGGTACCGGGCATCCACCCCAAGGCGCTGCAGGGCGCGGGCGGCTGCTTCGCACAGGGCCCCGGCAATTTCCGTCAGATCTTTGCCCGGCAGCCGGTTGCGGTTCACGACCAGCTCCCAGCCTAGCTGATCCGGGTCCAGGTAGATCGCCCCGCCGCCGGTAATGCGCCGAACCAGGGCAATATCGTTTGCGCGGCAATAGGCAACATCAACCTCCTGCTCAAGGGCCTGGTGCCGGCCCACGAGGGCAGTGGGCGCGAAGCGCAGGAAACGCAGCGTATCCGGAATTTCGCCGGCGGCATGGCGCTCGATCAGGGCCTGGCCAAGGGCGATGTTCATGCGCCCCTCGACGATGCCGCTGTCAATGACTCGCAGAAGTTCGCCCATAACGATCAGACCGTCCGGATCGGCACCTTCAGTTGCTTGCGAATTTTTTTCAGGTCCTTGCGGTCCGGCTGGAAGGGATAACTCGCGATATCGCTGGGTGGCGAGTCACCATACGGCCGGTCGCATGCCGAGATATCCTCGGCGACCTTGCCCGGACACCCGGACGTTCGGAACGCCACGCCGGCGTTGATCACGTCGTCGAGCTCGCCGGTGGGTAAACCAAAATCAACCACCCGGCCCTGTTCGTCGAATTTCATGTGCTCCACCCGGACTCCGCGGTAATCAATGAGGTAGCGACCGAGCTGAACCCGGCGCCACTGGTCCCGCGGTGTGGCCGGGAGGTGATCCATGAGGGATCCATCCTCCGGGAAGAAGCAGAACATGTGGCTGTGTCCACCAAGGTCCACCAGTTCCTGCACCAGCGACAGGATTTCGTACTCCGTTTCACCCATGCCCACGATAATGTGAGCGCCGAATTTCTCAGGGCCGAAAATATCCCTGGCGTCGAGCAGCACTTCCCAGTATTTCTTCCACTTGTGCGGGGACTGGACGCCTTTCCCCCGGGTGCGGTCGAAGATGGCCGGCGTGGCCGCGTCCAGCGCCACGGTAAAGATGTCCGCCCCGAGGTCTTTCAGGTTGCGGACGTCCTGGCGCCCCATGGTGGTGGGGTTGGAGAGGATGGAGACGGGAATCGTGTCCGGGTCGATGCGGCTGGTCCAGTGCTTGAGCACCGTGACCGTGTCGTCATCGGAATTGGGGTGGGTGATCATGGAGATGCACATGCGGTGGAACGGGCTGTCGGCACCGTCGCGGGCCACGATGTCCACGACGGTCTCCATCGGCACGGCGGGCCAGTCCACGCGAATGAAATTCCGGTCCGCGTAATCGCGCTCTGCTTCCCGGTGACGCGCAAGGCCGCAGTAGGCGCAGTTGGCCCGGCAGCCTTCCGGGTAGGTCAGCAGGAGGTTAAGGCAGCGGGTGCAGGAGCAGCGGTACATGCGCCCATCGGCAATGCCGAGGGTAATCGCAGCGGCGGTGGAGAGTTGCACGTACTCCGGGGACCGCATTTCCGGCGTGAGAATGTTGTAGTCGGGTCGATAAACGCCCCGGGGCTCAACCGCGGCTGATTTAACGGGCTTGCCATTGCGCATCGCTTTCGGTGTCTTGAGCGGCAGGCGCGGCTCCATCGCCTCGAAGGGATTGAAGTCCAGGCCGTTCTTGCCTGTTTTCGCCGGGCTCTTACCGTCCTGCTTTACACAACTCATGTTCTCGCTCCCGTGGTTTCAGGGTGAATCAATAGGGTTTCAGGCGGCGCAGCTGGAGCTGGACAGCGTGGCGATACCTTCGCCGAGCTTGACCGAGCAGCAGGCGTGCGCCTGGTGAAATGGCCGGCCAATGGCGCCGGCGACGGCGACGGCCCCATCCGCTGGAAAAGCGATGCCGTCGAGCCCTGCCATCACGGCATAGGCGTCGGTCACGCGCTTATGCATACCAGGCGGACGTGCACAGCCAAGCAGCACCTGGCGGTCAGGCAGCCGTTCGCGGGCGGACTTGAAAAAGCGGCCCACATCGGTGGTGTCCGGGGTAACGAAGGTGCCGGGCTTGGCATAGAAAGGCATGATCACCACGAGCACCAGGGCGTGGGTCCGGTGACGGGCAATGATATCGAGGGCGTTTTCCTCGCCCAGGATGCGTCCGTAATGCAGTCCGATAACGATATGGGGTGACACCTGCATTGACGTTGAGCAAATCGCTTCAAGGGTCGCCTCAAAGTCATCAACCGGGCGATCAAGATGATAGACCTCGCGGATCGTTTCTTCGGCTCCAATGACATCCAGCATGGCGATGTCCACGCCGGCGGACTCCATGTCACGGGCCCCCTGTACATCCGTCAGGGCCGTGTGGATCGCGATGCGAAGCTGGGGAAAGTCCCGCTTCAGCTTTTCGATCACCGGGTAGAAACGGCCGTAGCGCACCTCGTTCCGCTTGTTGGAGCCGCCGGATAGCAGGAAACCTTGCAGATTGTCCGTTTCCACCATCTCACGGACCTTGCGATCCAGGATTTCCGGTTTTACGGCTGGAATCATCGGTTCGAGGATACGGGCCTCGCAATGATCGCACATGAGGGCGCACCCCCCGGCGGTGATGGAAAAGGCCGGAAAGCTGTTCGCGCCGCAGCTCTGCAACTCGGTGCTCTCATACTCTTTGAACGTGGGTGTAGAGAAGCGGACCATGCGTTCAGGTCCGCCTGCTGCGGCGCGCTGGAGCTCGGCAACCAGGCTGGCGTCCAGCTCCGCATCCTCGAGTTCCTCAATGGCCTGCACCGCGTGTAGCCAGCTGCCGTTTTCTTGTCTCATTTGTCAGTTCTCCATCACCGCTTCCACCAGCTGGCGGAGGTCTCTGCGAATGGGGCCTTCCCTGGGGGCATCTTGCAGGGTCGCCAGCCATTCCGGCTCAATATCTTCTTCATCCACCAGGTCACACTCGAAACTGCCGAGCAGGGCCCGTGCACCATCCGGCAGTATCCCCGTCGTCTCCTGGCGGGACAGGCGACCCCATAACCCGGCCCAGTAGCGCACCGTGGTCCAGGGGTTGTAGCCGCCGCCACCCAGCACGACAGCGGCCGGGACCTGTGCCACGAGGTGCTCCACCGCGGACCACATGGCCCCGTTACTCACGTCCATGGCGGACAGCGGGTCACCGTGCAGGCTGTCCGCTCCGCAGACCAGGACCAGCGCGTCCGGCTTATGGTGCCTGAGCAAAGGGTCAATGGCCTCGTGAACCAGGTACGCCAGCTCCGAATCATTCAGCCCGCGCGGCACGGGCAGGTTGCGCGCCATACCCAGCCCGCGGTCGGAAGCCTCGCCGCTGAACGGCCAGCGATCCATCTCGTGAACGGAGAGACACAAAACCCTTTCATCCCCAGAATAGGCGATCTGCACACCGTCGCCATGATGCGCGTCAAGATCGATATACATAACCCGCTCAAAATCGTTCAGCAGGGTCATGATGGCGAAAACCGGATCGTTGAAATAGCAGAAGCCGCAGGCCCGGTCACGGCGTCCATGATGCGTTCCTCCCGCCGGGTGAAAGGCGATGCCGCCTCCACGCACGGACTCTGCCGCGAGGATGGAGCCGCCAACGGTGCTCGCCGCGCGTTCGAAAAGCCCCTCGAAAAGCGGGTTTTCCATGGTTCCGAAATGGTAGCGTTCGCGGGCTTCCACCGAGGCCAGACGACGCTTACAGGCGGAGCGGAGCGCTTCTACATAATGTGGATCATGAAACCGGGTCAGCGTCTGAACGTCGGCTGGCTCACAGCGGCGCAGCCGGTCTCCGGGAAGCCAGCCGAGCAGCGTACACAGGTCCAGCACGCTTCCCTGGCGCGAGATGGACAGGGGGTGGTTCTTGCCGAAGGCAGGCTTTCTGAATTCATCGCTGCTGATGAACAGCGACGGTCCCGGGAGAGCGGGGGTGAAACGGGGAGGCGGAGCGCTGGCCGGAGCGCTTGTCAGAACGGCCATTTAACTGGGAAATACATGACAGAGATCATAGTATTCGATTTCCCTAATAAATGACAATTCTATATACTCGGTACCGATACCGGACAGTTTATAGAGCGGGTGAAAACATGAGTGCGGAAGTAGACCACGTTGATATCAAACCCCAGCAGGCCGCCGCGATCGACCCCAATACCATGTCGATCATCGTTACCAAGGGCACCCTCGACTGGGCCTATCCTCCTTTTATCCTGGCCAGCACTGCTGCCGCGATGGGCTTGCAGACAACCATGTTCTTCACCTTCTATGGGCTCGGGCTGCTGCTCAAGGACATGGACCTGAAAATGTCCACCCTTGGTAACCCGGCCATGAAGATGCCCATGATGGGTGGACACATGGGCCTGCCCAACATTATCTCGACCTTGCCCGGTATTGATGCGGCGGCATCGCGGATGATGAAGAACATGATGAGCAAGAAGGGCGTGGCCAGTCTCGAAGATCTCCGGGAGCTGTCGATCGAGGCGGATGTTCGAATGATCGCCTGCCAGATGACCATGGATCTTTTCGAGTACACGCTCGATGACATGATCGAAGGCCCCGAACTGGGTGGCGCAGCGAGCTACATTGAAGTTGCTACCCAGAGCCACATTAATATATTCATCTGACCCCGATAGCCGACACCAAAGGAAACAAAACATGGCTGATGCAACACTCGACGCCAAAGGCCTGAACTGCCCCCTGCCCATTCTCAAGGCCAAAAAAGCAATCAAGGAGCTTCCCGACGGCGGGACGCTGGAGATTCTGGCGACTGATCCTGGCGCGGTGGCTGACTTCCAGGCTTTTTGTCGAACGACCGGCAATGAGCTGCTTGAGCACAGCGAGGAAGGCGGCGTCTACCGCTTTTTGCTTCGCAAAGCTGCCTGACAGGCAAGTGTAAAATCACCGGGCCCGGCTGATGCGGGCCCGCAAAATGCCAGGTCTGGTCGAGCCAGCCCGGCTCGGCTCAGGCGCCCTGACCCTGGTCGGGCGGCTCCAGTGGCAACGCCTTCCCGTCCCCCAACCAGTCCTCCATGAATTCCACCAGGTTGGACAGAGAAATGTCGTTCTTCAGGAACAGCCTGCAAAACGCATTGATGCACACCTCTGCGGAGGCAGCCGGAAAGCGCGCGGCAAACTCCATTCTGAAAACCTCAAATTCTGCCCAGGTATAAAGCTTGCCGTGATTGAAGGCGTTCTCGCCCTGTAGCAAGCCCTGAATCTCTGTCAGCGCCAGCCACCGCCGATAGCGGTCGGGCGCCCGGCTTGCAACGCACTCAACAAACTCTTCGCCATGGTCCAGAACAGTGCTGTCGCCCGCATCAGGCTTGATCAGCTGGTGTTTCACGCAGCGACGTTTTCCTGACGGATGTTCAACAGGCGGGTTCTCAATAGAGCAGGTTGATCAGGCCTATGCTCACCGCCCCGACAAGCAGGGCCGAGAACAGCCCTACGCCGAGGGGTTTGAAACCGATTTCCCTGAGGCCCTTCAGACTCGTACCCAGACCGACCGCGGCCATGGCCACGCCCAGGCAGATCTCCGCCGCCTGTTTTGCGTAACCCACCGCCAGCTTCCAGTTTTCCGCCGGAATCATGCCAAAGGCTTCGCCGCTCTCAACCACGCCCAGGTCACCGACCGTGCGCAGCAGGCTCATCAGCGCAAAGCCGATAACAAACAGGGGCACCATGGACCACAGGCTCGGGCGTTCATCCCCGGCCTCTGAGTTGCGGTGATAGATCACGCTGAGCAGGGGAATGACAATGAGCATGCCCAGGTTACGCACCAGTTTGGTCACCGTGGCCGTGTCCAGCGCTGCTGCGTCGTTGAAATACTCCTGGTAAACCAGCCCCGCGCCGGCAACCTGCGACGTTTCGTGAACGGCGGTGCCGAGAAACAGTCCGGCCTTGAATGAATCAGCGGCAAACATCCAGTGCGCCAGGAACGGATAAGCCAGCATCGCGATGATTCCAAACAGGGTAATGCAGGCAACCGCATAGGCGGTCTCATCGTCCTTGGCGTTAATGGTTGGTGACAGGGCCACGATCGCCGTAGCCCCGCAGATGCCTGTTCCGGCAGCGATCAGCGTGCCGAGGCGGCGGCTGAGCCCCAGCCGCGTGCTGAACCAGGTGACGATCACCAGCGCAGCGGTAACGCACCCGATAATCACCGGCAGGCTTTTCAAGCCGATTTCGCCGGCCTCACCGAGGCTCAGCCGAATGCCCAGCAACACGATGCCGAGGCGCAGTACCCGAACCAGGCTGAACCGAATGCCGGGTTCGAAAAACGTCGGCAGGCTCAGGATGTTGCGCACCATCAGGCCCAGGATGATGGCCATCATGATTGGGCTGATCGGGCTCTTCGGCAGGCCCATCAGGTCTATTCCGATCAGGTGGGCAAGATAGTCGCCGGCCATGGCCAGGGCGAGGGCCAATATCAGCCCGGGCAGAATCATCATTAGCGTTGTCTCCTCTGCAGCGTGGCCACGGAATTCGCGGTCGCGTCAGTTCGTCGTATAGGGGTTCGGGGGCAAAAGGTTTGCCGGTAAGGGCGCGCGCCGGGATGCCGCAAGGGGTCCGTAGTTCGTCGCCAGGTAATCAAGCAGGATCTGCTCCGTCGGCTCGTTGAAGACCCAGAGCCCTTGGGTTTCCTGCATCCATTGGATCAGGTGCAGCCAGGTGTCGCGACTACCGCGGTTCTGGGTGACCAGCCGGGTTGAATGACAGGCTCCACAGTGGGCCGCCACGATCTGCCAGTTATCGTCCATTACCAGGCCGGTAGCCGGGTCGACCGGCAACGGCTCGGGCGACTGCGCGACGGCCATGACCGAAAAGGCCAGTCCCAACGCGGTTGCCAGGGTCAGGGCTGTCTTTCCGAGTCGCATGCTTATGGCCTCAGACCACCTGGATGGCGATTCGTTGACAGGCATTGTTCAGATAGCCCTTGGGGTTCCAGCCGGGCAGGACCATGGGCTGAGAGATGCCCGAGTCGTCAGTCGCCCGTGCCCAGATTTCGTAGTAACCCTTCTCAGCAAACGACAGCTCCGCACGCCATCTTTGCCAAGCCAGCCGGTTCGGAGGATCGGCTACCTGCGCATCCTCCCAGGTCGCGCCAAAATCCCGGGAAAGCGCTACCTGGCGGACAGCGCCATCCCCGGCCCAGGCATGCCCGCGCACCTGCACCTTTTCTCCCCTTGAGGCCACCAGCCCGGATTGCGGAAAGGTGATCAGGGATTTCACAGGCATGGATTCAATGATGCACATGTCTTCATCGGGAACCACCGTGCCCGGCGCAACCGGATCACAGGGAACGCGATAGGAGGAGCCGCCCATTTTGGCACCGTCATGGACACGGTCCCGTACGACGATCCGGTTGACCCATTTGCCACAGGTGGACGCGGGCCAGCCGCCGCAGACCATGCGCAGCGGGTAGCCATGGAGGGCGGGAATCGGTTCGCCGTTCATGGCCCAGGCCAGCAGGGTTTCATCCTCCAGCGCCTTGCGCATGGGCACGCCGCGGGAGATTGGGTGCTTGCCGGGGTCGCCGCTAAGATGGGTATCGGCCCCGTAGTAGCCAACGTAAACCGCATTATCCGCGATGCCGCATACCTCAAGCACATCCCTCAGCCGGACCCCGGTCCAACTGGGGCAACCAACCGCGCCGGTGGTCCACTGGTTGCCGGAGGCGGGCGGGTTGAACTCGCTTCTGCCGTTACCACCGCACTCCAGCACCAGCTGGTAGGTGTGGTGCTCGAATTGCTCCCGGAGATCGGCGATGGAAAAGGACCGGGGCTCGACACAGGCCTCGCCCGCCACCTCCAGGCGCCATGTGTCGGCATCCACGGCCTGCGGCGGTATGCCGTTATTGCGCACGAACAGGCGTGAGGCGGGAGTAACGTCATCATCCAGCAACCAGGGCGGCGTCTCCGCATTGATCGGTCTGTCGTTCAGAACGATGAGCCCATCCTTGCCCGGAAGCTCAAAGGCCTCGGCGCTCTGGGCCAGGGCTGCCGGGATCAGGCCGCCGGGCATGAGATGAGCAAAGGGAATGCTCGCGCCAAGGGCCGCCGTCATGGCCGCGTAGCCTGCGCCGCCAAGAAAGCCGCGCCTGCTGACCGGATCCGGGACCCGTCCCCAGAGGCGCTCGTCCGCTGCAAGCGGATTCTTCGAATAGAGTTCGTGCAGTCCAGCGCGTTTTCGTTTCATGGGGACTCCATACTCCAGAAGCACCCTGGCGGGCGGAAGCGCGCCAGGGTGCCGCTGTGATTGCCCGGAACTCAGCGCCAGCTATAGCTGAGCTCAAGTTCCCACTGTGTCATTTCCCAGGTCACGTTCTGGGTCGGATCGAAGTTCTGTGGGCCGGTCTGCTCGCTCTTCGGCGCATACATCAACGCCAGGTTCCACTGGTTGCCGCTTTCCAGGGCGCGGGTGAAACCCGCCGTGATGTGCTGTTCGATAACCGCCGGCGCAAGGATATTGAAGGTCATCTGGGATTCCGGGATCGGCTGCTGACCGTAGCTGTAGCCAAAGCGCCAGGTCCAGTCATTGTTCTGAATCCAGCGCAAACCAAGCTTGTAGGTGGTCATGTCATCCCAGCCGAAGCCCGCGCCCGAGTCGCCGCCGAGGCAACCCTGCAGGTTCGTACCACCCTGGCCTGCGGTGGGGCAGGTGAAGATGTTGGCGATGGAGTTGCCGATCGAGTCCACGTCACTGAACCAGGTGTGTTCAATGTCGAAGCTCCAGGCCAGGGCCTCGCTCGTGTGCCAGGTCAGTCCTATCTTGAAATTGGCGGGAATATCGAAGTCCCCCTGCTCGGCAAACAGGTCCGCATAGTCGTCGAACTTCGTCATGTAGATCTTGGACTGGTACATGATGCCGAGGTCAACAGACTCGGTCAGACCTAACTGCACGCCAACCTTGCCCCCCCAGCCGTAGGAGGTGTCATGACCGTTGTTGCTCAGGTTAGCGGGAAACTCTGTCCCACCGCTGGCGGCATAGGTCCTGGTATACGGCGCAAAGGTTGAAATGCCATAGGCCTCGAACATCTGGAAGGCCAGAACCGGCGAGATGCCCCAGGAAAAACGGTCGTTTACCTTCCAGGCGAAAGCGATGTCCAGGAGCGCCTGGGAGAGGTCCACGCCCGCATCACCGGCTCCGAACGTTCCTGGAAAGGTCATCGGGTCGGCCGGGCCGGGGCCGTCGGGGTCGAAAGTTGCCGTGCCGCCGCTCCAGTCAGTATTCATACCGCCGCGTCCGTACAGGGAGATTGCGATACCCCGCCCCTCTCCGTTATTCCACGACTTGGAGATATGTGGAACTAAAAAGTATTCGCTGCCGCTGTCAAGATCGTTAGGCCCGATGGTGAACGCGCCGAATTGCCCGTTGAGCTGGCTTGGCGTGGTGCTGTAGCTCCTCTGCGGGCTGAACAGTCCGATACCCAGTTGAAGGTTTTCCCCTACCAGCACAGCAGACGCCGGATTGTTTACCGAATCAATACTGTCCTCGGGCAAAGCGATACCCGCGCCTGCCATGCTTTTATTCTTGGTGCCGGTGCCATCCGTGAAGTAGCCATTGGTCGCAAATGCCGACCCCGTGGTACCCAACGCGATAATGGCGCTGATCGTTAGCGCAAGTTTCTTGTGCCTCTGCATCTTCTGAGCCTCCCGTGAAACATTTTGTTCTATTAATTTATGTAAATCTAATAAACTTCACCATGATTTTCAGCCCTAATTGATGATGAAGGTCAATTAAAAGCAGTTTTTATTGGCTGGGGCAGGAAACCGGGACAGAGCCTCAGGGCGGAAGTGCCGGCTTATAGTCGCCGCAGATGAAAGTAGGAAAACCTCTGTACGTTGCCGGCGGGAGTCAGGTGATCTTCATCAAGCTGTTCCACCAGCGTGAAGTCCGGCCCCAGCGCGCGGAGCAGGGTTCCGGCGTCGTAGCGCTGAACCAGCAGGCCGCTGCAGCGTTCAGGCCCGTCGCTGGCAAAGGTTGCCAGGACGACGTTACTCCCCGGGGCAAGCGCTTTTCCAAGGGCGGCCAGGTAGCGTTGGCGGTTCGCTTCGCTGGTCATGAAGTGAAACAGGGCCCGGTCATGCCACAGGTCGTAGGTCCGCCGGGGTTCGAATTCGAGAATGTCCTGTTCAATCCACTTGATGCGATGCTGGCCCGAACCCAGCCGGGCACGGGCCGCATGGAGGGCCGCGTTGGAAATATCCAGTACCGTCAGGTCATCGAAGCCACTCCTTGCCAGGTGGTCGACCAGCGTCGAGGCGCCACCGCCCACATCAATGATTGAACTGCGCCTGTTCAAACCGGCATTTTCGATCAGGCGGAGGGACAGGGACGGTTCCAGCTGAAACCAGCTGGTGCTCGCCACCGGCTGTCGCTGATAAACCTCCTCCCAGTGCCTGTGTAACGATTTAAGCGCCTGCAAGCCTTTACTTGCCTGTTCTTCACCCATATTTACGTTCGGCCGGTTATCCTGTTCTTAAAAATTATGCGCATTAACGCGCCCATATTCATTTGTAGGCATCAACAATCATGAATACACTTGCCGCCATGCACCCTGACTCGCTAGCGACAGCCGAAATACTGGATTTCAACGAAATGCGCCGGAACGCCTCCCAGGCGGTTCGGCTGCTCAAGACCCTGGCCAACGAAAGCCGGCTGATGATCATGTGCGTGCTCGCCGAGGGCGAGTGCTCTGTCGGCGCCCTCAATGAGCGTATCGACCTGAGCCAGTCCGCTTTGTCTCAGCACCTTGCTGTGCTTCGTGAGCAGGGCCTGGTGCGCACGCGCCGGGAGAGCCGCACCATTTATTACTCTCTGGCCGAGTCTCAGGCCGTGGCGTTGATCAATAAGCTGCACGATATCTACTGCGAGCCAGCCGGGGGCGCCTGAAGAGGCGCTCGCCGGTCAAGCGCCGCTTGGCGTTTCGCTGCCCCTGCTTGATCAGCAAATCCGCGGCAGCGGATCATCTTCAAGCTCCTCGATGAGGCGTTCCCCGCCCAGGACTGTCTCCAGGATGACTCTTGCGGTGCCCGCTTGCAGCTCACCGATATCGGCGGCGTACTTACCCTCCGGAAGCTTACGCCAGGCGTCCAGCAGCGCCGCAGCGTCCTCGGGATCTGCTACGGCCACGATGCGCCCCTCGCAGGCCAGGGACAGCGGGTCGTAGCCGAGCATTTCACAGACCATGGCCACCGGATCGCGGATCGGTATTTCCTGTTCGAGCAGTCGCACGGTCAGGCCCCCGGCGCGGGCGATTTCGCAGGCGACTCCAGCCAGGCCGCCACGGGTCGGGTCACGCATGAAGCGCAGGCCGGGGAAATCAAGGGCGGTCCGGGCCAGGCCGAGGACATTAGCGCTGTCTGAGCGCACGTCCCCGCTGATTTCAAACGATTCCCTGGCGAGCATCACGCAAACGCCATGATCTCCAACGGGCCCGGATACCAGCACATGGTCCCCATCCTGCACCTGGTCCAGTCCCAGTTGGCGGGCACCGGCCTTTAATCCGACTCCGGTGGTCGCGAGGTATAGTCCGCCGCCTTGCCCGCGTGGAACGACCTTGGTATCCCCTGCGACGACCTGCACTCCGGCCTTTCTGGCTGCGCTGGCCAGGCTGGCGACGACCCGGTCCAGCAGTGCCAGCTCCAGGCCCTCTTCGATAAACGCGTTAAGGGTCAGATAGAGGGGTTCCGCACCGGCCACCGCGAGGTCGTTGACTGTGCCGTGAACGGCCAGGGAGCCGATGTCCCCGCCGGGAAACTCCAGGGGTTGAACGATGAAACCGTCCGTTGTGATGTAGGGCACGCCCTCGCCGAGCGGAATGCGGGCGGCATCGACGCGGGTGTCGAGGGTGATTTGCTGATCCGGGGCGCCCAGGTGCCTGGCGAAGACCTCGTCGATCAGTTCCCGCATGAAGCGCCCGCCGTTGCCATGCGCCAGGCGGATTCGCTTCATGACGGGCGGGCTCCTGCTTCGACCAGCTGGCCGAAGGACAATCCACCATCGTTCGCGGGTACCTGTGAGTGCACCCGCAAGGGCAGGGATTTTTTCACCAGCAAGTCCTCGATCTGCCCGCAGAGCAGGCGATTCTGAAACACGCCCCCGGTTAGTCCGATCATATCGAAAGACTGCTCCGACTGGATGGCCAGCGCCTGATCGACCAGGGCGCGGGCAAGGCTGGCGTGGAACAACCCGGCCCGCTCCTCCGGGCATCGCCCGCTATCGGTCAGCAGGGCCCACAGGGGCGCCCAGTCACTCCGCCACACCCCCGCCGGGTCCTTTGCCAGTGGCAAACTGAGGCCCCCAAGCTTGTTGGCTGCGAGATGTTCAAGCTCCATGGGTCCTTGCCCTTCGAAGCTGCCTTCAGTGCGGCCGAGCACCAGGCAGGCGGCAGCGTCGAACAGCCGGCCCACGGCCGAGGTCTCGTGCGTATTGAGCTGGCGACGCCATGCTGACCTGGCGAGTTGCACCGGCGCATCGATGCCGGATGGGGACCAGTTAAGGCCCAGCGCCCAGGCCAGGCCCGTCGCGGATCGCCACGGTTCCCGTCCGGCCCGGTCGCCACCGGTGAGCCGGAAGGTCCTGAAGCTGCCTGCCCGCTGCCATGCGCCCGGAGCGCCCGTCAGCGCCTCCCCACCCCAGAGCGTGCCGTCTGGCCCAAGGCCCACGCCGTCCCAGGCAAAAACGAGCCAGCGCCTGATGTCCGGATGTTCGCCGGCAAGGGCGGATGCGTGGGCGGCATGATGCTGAACCCGCAAGACGGGGAGCGCCTGCCGGTCGGCCCAGCGCGAGCCCGCGTAGCCAGGGTTGAGGTCTGTCACCAGGGCTTCCGCCTCGACGCCGTAGAGCGCCTGAAGGTCGCCCGCTACCTGTTCAAAGACGTCACGGCTGCGCGGGGCATCCAGTTCGCCAACGTGGGGCGAAATGACAGCCCGGCGACCCCAGCCCAGGGCGACCGTATTCTTCATGTGTCCACCGGTTGCGAGCAGGGGACGTTGCAGTGTGAATGGCAGCTCCAGCTCCAGTGGCGCCGTGCCCCGGCCCAGCCGCAGGGGTTGCGTCCGCCCCCGGTTGAGCGCGATGACCGGATCATCTGCCGGGCGGACGATAGGACGATTGTGGTTGAGGAAGACGTCCGCGATGCCGGATAAGCGCTCCATGGCCTCGCTGTTATCGGTGATTACCGGCTCGCCACTGATGTTTCCGGAGGTCGCCACGACCGGTCTGCCAAATGCGCGTAACAGCAGGTGGTGCAGCGGGCTGTAAGGCAGGAACGCGCCCAATACCTGGAGCCCGGGCGCCAAAGTTTTGCTGAGCGAATGTTGCGCGCCTTTACGGATCAGTACGATTGGGCGGGCCGGGTCCAGCAGAGCCCTCGCTTCCGCCTCGTCAGGCGCCAGCTCTCTTCGCAGGGGCTCAAGGCCGTCCTCCCCCCCGATCGGAAACATGACAGCCAAAGGCTTGTGCGGACGGCGCTTACGGCGGCGCAGCGTGTCCACGGCCCCGCTGTTGGCCGCGTCACAGATCAGGTGGTAGCCGCCCACGCCCTTGACTGCGATCACGGCACCCGCCGCCAGCGCCCGGACCGCTTCGGCCAGCGCCTGGTCACCGGTGGCGCTGATTTGCGGCCCTTCCAGGGACAGGCTCGGCCCGCATGCCGGACAGGCCAGGGGTTGCGCGTGAAAGCGGCGGTCCAGGGGCGACTCGTATTCCCTGCGACAGTCATCACACAGGGGAAAGTCCTTCAGGGAGGTGTTGGGCCGGTCGTACGGCATGGCAGTGATCAGTGTGTAGCGGGGTCCGCACTGGGTGCAGTTAATGAACGGGTAGCCGTGACGGCGCTCCTGCGGCCCGGCGAGTTCCGCGAGGCATTCATCACAGGTAAAAAGGTCCGGCGGCACGTGAACTTCCGGCTCGCCCTTGTCCAGGCTCGCCCGGATAAGGAACTCACCCGACCCGGTAAGTTCTGCGCGGGATATGGAGTCGATGACTGGCTTTGCCAGGGGCGGCGCCTGCTCCAGGAGGCGGCGCTCCAGCTCATCCAGGCGTTCCGGGGAGCCCTCCGCGTGAAGGTAGACGCGACCCGATCCATTCAGCACGGAACCGTGCAGGCCCAGCTCGTGGGCCAGGCGATAAACGAATGGACGAAAGCCCACGCCTTGCACGCGGCCACTGATTACGATGCTGCGGGCAGCGGCGATTTCAGGCTGCGGTGGCAGGCTCACGGACACCGGATGACCACCAGATTCGGCAAGCGCCTTCATCGGACACCATGCAGGGACCTATTGGCTTGCGGGGCGTACACGCGCGGCCAAAGAGGGCGCATTGATTGGGATAAATACGCCCGAGGACAACGCGGGCGCAATCGCAGCCCGGGGGCATTTCGCCGGCGCGTTTGCGGTCCTCTGCCGGGTCAATCGCATATCGCCGGCGCGCGTCCATGGCCGCGAAGGCCGGCCTGAGCTGGAAACCGGAGTCCGGAATGGTGCCAATGCCTCGCCAGGTGGCGTCGACAACCTCCAATGCCTCCTGCAGTACGCGGAGCGCTGTGGGGTTGCCACCGGGGCGGACCAGGGATGCGTAGCAATTGTCCAGAAAAGCCCGCCCTTCACAGACCTGCCTCAATACAGAATAAAAAGCAGCAAGCAGGCTTTCGCTTGTGAAGCCGGCTACGGCTGCTGGAATGCCGTGGTCTTGCACGACGAACTCCCACTCCTCTGGTCCCATGACCGTTGCCACGTGGCCCGGCGCCACCAGCGCATCAAAGCCCGGGCTGTCATTGAGCAGCATGGCCACGGCCGGCCAGGTGAGTCGGGCAGAGAGCAGGATGCTCATGTTTTCCGGCAGCCCCTGCAACATCATCGCCGCGACGGGCGCCGTCGTGGTCTCGAAGCCGGCGGCAAAAAACACCACCTCCCGGTTCGCATTGTTGCGGGCGATGTTCACCGCCTCTTCCGGTGAGGAAACCGGCCGCACATCGGCCCCTGCGGCTCGCGCTTCCTCCAGGGATCGGGGCGAACCCTTCGGCCCGTTGCAGGGCACGCGCAGCATGTCCCCGAAAGCCACCAGGGTCAGGTTTTTGCTCATGGCGAGCTGTATGGCCGCGTAGAGATCCTCCTCCGGGCACACGCAGACCGGGCACCCGGGACCGGGGATCAGTTCTACCTGCCCGGGCAAGGCGCCCCGTAAACCCGCCATGGTGATGGACCGTTCATGGCCGCCACAGACGTTCATGATCCGCACCCGCCGTGGCAGGGGCAGAGCATGGATTCGCTCCAGCCAGTAGCGGGGGTCGCTCAAGCCGCGGGCGCCCCGGCATGCAGCGCCACGCCGTCTTCCTGCATGCGCGGGCGGAATTCCGTTCCTTTTCCATGGCTCGCCAGAGTCGCCCTTAACCATTCGACCCAGGGCTCAAGGCCATCGGGGGACCGGCTTGAAATCTCGAGCACAGGCGCCGGATTGGCCAGCGCGCGCACCGCGTCCCTGGCCGCGTTCGGATCAAAGTCATCGATGAACGCCAGGTAGTCGGCCTTGGAGATCAGGACCAGGTCCGCAGCCCGGAACATGACCGGATACTTGGCGGGCTTGTCGTCCCCCTCGGTCACTGAGAGCAGGGTCACATTCACGTGGTGGCCGAGGTCGAAGCTGGCAGGGCAGACCAGGTTGCCGACGTTTTCAATAAACAGCAGATCCAGGTTTTCAAGGTCCAGCTGGTGAAGAGCCTGGTGCACCATGTGCGCGTCCAGATGGCAGGCCTGACCGGTGGTTATCTGGATGGCGGGAACGCCCCTGCTGCGAATCCGGTCCGCGTCATTTTCCGTTTCCAGATCTCCTTCGATCACGGCAATGCGCAGCTGCGAGAGCTCCGGGTCCGCGCGCAGCACCTCTATGGTCTCTTCCAAGAGCAGGGTTTTTCCCGAGCCCGGTGAAGACATGAGGTTGAGCGCCAGGACGCCGTGGCGGTCCAGGTGCTCGCGATTGTGTTCGGCCTCGTGATCATTTGCCGATAGCAGCCGGGACAGAACTTCCACGGAGGCGATACCGTCTTCCGTTTTTGCCAGCGGCCCGTTGGCTTCCACCAGGTGTGCGTTGCCCGGGGTAAGTGGAACAACCACAGGTATTACACATGTTGGGCCTCCTGAGAATGATTGATATGGGGCCTGTCCGGCTCTTCGAGTTCGACGCGCAATAACATCAGGTCTTCACCGCGGACGACCCGGACCTGCCAGTCTCCACAGGCCTCGCAGATCAGGCGGTTTATTCGTGCCGGGCCGTCGTGGCCGCAGCTACGGCAGTGAATCTCCAACGGGCTGTGCTCCATGGTCAACCCGGCATGTTCGGCACAGGTGCCGCCCCGGGCGATTGTAAACGCCCGCGCCAGCAGCGGCGGCTCAACCCCGGACAAAGGCCCGACCTCGATCACGACCCGGCGAACAGCCGTGGCGCCGTGCTGTGCTGCGATAGCCTCGACTTGCCGGATCAGAGCCTGGCAGACTGCCAGTTCATGCATGGGGCGTCTCCCCGGCGGCGGCTTCCCGCGCCAGCATTTCGTCATACAAGGCCCAGGCCGACTGCGCCTCCTCCTCGCTCATCTTCTGGATCGCGTTGCCAACGTGAATCATGAGCTGGTCGCCCGGTTGCAAGTCCTCGTGCTGCAGAAGAAACAGGTTGACCTGACGACGGATGCCGCGAGCCTCACAGGTGGCCTTGAAGCCATCGATATCGACAATGCGCATTGGAACGCCGAGGCACATAACAGGTTTCTCCGTATAGGCACTTCCAGGAATGCTCCTACTGGAGCCACCTTAGATTAGATCCTGTTAATGTTAGTTGACCTTCGTCAAGTCGGGGTTTCGGAACAGCTACTAGGGTAAGTGGTACAACTATCGGGCAAAAGGTCTTGGAACAACTTCATAAAAATCGACAGGTGGTTGCGAAACAGCCTTTTATGGCGAGCCAGGGCCGGTGCCTCGTCATGGGCGTGGGCAACACGCTTCTTCGGGATGACGGAATCGGTATCCATGTCGCCAGCGCGCTTCGGGGTTCGGTTTCGTCGCTTTCCGGGCTGACGATCATCGACGGCGGAACGATTGGCCTGGCGCTGCTGCCGGAGGTTGAGGAGTCCGAGGTGCTGGTGATTGTCGACGCAACGGAGCTGGGCGCCCCTCCCGGAACGGTCCGGGTGTTCGTCAACGGGGAAATCGATCGTTTTCTTAACGGCAAACGCCCCTCCGTACACGAGGTGGCCATCGTTGACCTGCTGGCCGCCGCCGGTATTCGTGGCCGCCGACCAGAACACTGCGCCCTCATCGGCATTCAGCCCGCCAGCATCGATTGGGGCCTTGAGCTTACAGACGATGTCCAGGCAGCGGTTCCCGAGGCCTGTCGCAGGATTCACGAGTTTATTGAGCGTGTCCGCCATGTCACGTGACGCAACCGCTCCGTGCCAGACAACGTTCTCAACGGGCATGGCGTGGTCCGTGCTTTCGGAAATTCATACCTTGCTGGGTCGCCTGACCGAGTCGGCAGAGCCTTCCACGATTGATTTACGCAGCCTGCCACTCACGAGTGCAGACCGGGCTGAGCTGGAACAACACCTTGGCCAGGGCGAAGTGGCCTGCGCGCTGACGGTGCTGGGCAGCACGGAAATATGGGAGACCGCTTACTCCGGAGTGTGGTGGGTTCGCCACCTGGGCGCTGAAGGTGAAGTTGCCAGTGAAGAGATCGTTGTCGCGACGGTGCCGGAAATTCTGAAGTCGCATCCGGAGGACATCGCGGCCGCCGCTACGCGCCTGGCGCGGGAATTGGAGAACAGTCCGGCGATCAAGCCGAACGCCTATGAGGAGGCAGATAATGTCAAAGCACCGAACCCTGGGTGAGCTGATGTCGGCGAGGGGCTTTTCCCGCCGCAGCTTCCTCAAATACGCGTCCTACACGGCGTCCCTCATGGCCTTGCCGCCGGCAGCGACCCGGGCCATCGCCCAGGGCCTGGCGGCAGCCCGGCGCCAGTCGGTCATCTGGTTGTCTTTTCAGGAATGTACGGGCTGCACCGAATCCTTCACCCGGGCGCGGGCCCCATCCATCGAAGATCTGATCTTCGATTTCATTTCCCTGGACTACCACCACACGCTGCAGTCCGTATCCGGCCACGCGGCAGAGGAAGCCCGTAAGACGGCGATGCGGGAAAATGCCGGGAATTACATCGTGGTGGTCGACGGTTCGGTTCCGACCGGGCAGGGCGGCGCCTACTCCACCATCGCCGGCATGTCGAACATGCAGATGCTCGAGGAGACGGTCAAAGACGCCTTTGCCGTCATTTCCGTGGGTACCTGCGCTGCATTTGGCGGCATACCTTATGCCAACCCTAACCCAACCGGGGCGGTCCCGGTCTCCGAACTGGTTAAAGACAAGCCGATCATCAACATCTCCGGTTGTCCACCGATTCCCGAGGCGATGACGGGAACGATCAGTTACCTGCTGTCCTTCGGCACGATTCCCGAGCTGGACCACCTGGGAAGGCCGAGAGCCTTCTTCGGGGAAAACATTCATGACCGCTGCTACCGGCGTCCGTTTTATGAGCGCGGCAAGTTTGCCAAGAGCTTTGACGACGAAGGCGCGCGCCAGGGCTGGTGTCTCTACGAGGTTGGCTGCAAGGGCCCGGTGACCTATAACGCCTGCGCCACGCTGCGTTGGAACGGGGGTGTTTCTTTCCCGATCCAGTCGGGTCACGGCTGCATCGGCTGCTCCGAACCCGGTTTCTGGGACATGGGAGGGCTGTACAAGCCCTTGTCCGCGGCCACGGGTGAGCCGCTGAAATGGGCCGCCGGCGCTGTGGCTGCGGGGGCGGCAGTGGGTGCCGCGAGCGCACTGGCATCCCGCCAGCGGCGCAAAAAAGCCATGGAGGAGAGCTGACATGGAGCTATTGGAATTTGCCCGCGGCCCGGCGCTGCAATTTGCACTTGCCGTGTTTTTCTTTGGCACGCTGTTCCGGATTTTCTCGCTATTTTTGATGTTTCGCACCGGAGACACCTCTGCGGGAAGCAGCCGTGAGCGGCCGGTGGCGGTTGCCGCGATCCGGGAAATCATCATTCGGCTTTGGCCCCGCGCGGCGTACAAGAACCGCACCATGTTTTCGCTGGTGAACGGCTACATCATGCACATCGGCCTGGCGCTGGTGGTGTTTTTTCTGTTGCCGCACATACTTTTCATCAAGGGTCTTTTCGGGGTGTCCTGGCCCGCACTGCCTAACAACATCATTTTCGGCATAGCCGTGGTAACCGTTGCATCCATGGTGGCGGCGCTGGCGGCGCGCCTGATGAACCCGGTGCAACGCATTATCTCGACCTTTGATGATTACTTCAGCTGGCTTGTAACCCTCTTGCCGCTGGTTACCGGTTTGCTGGCCGCCAGCCATCTCGGCGCCCGCTACGAGACACTGCTGGCTGTGCATATCCTTTCCTTTGCCCTGCTGCTCATCTGGCTGCCCTTCGGGAAGCTGATGCACTTTTTCCTTGTTTTTGTGACCCGGTCACAAACAGGCGCCCAGTTAAATCACCGGGGAGCGCAGCAATGAGTAACCCGCTATTCCAGCACACCAACCAACCCAGGAGCGAGCGATGAGCGAGCGAATTGTCGTAGATCCCATCACCCGCATTGAGGGACATTTGCGAATTGAGGCGGATACGGAGCCGGACGGCAGAATCAGCAGCGCATGGAGCTCCGGAACCATGGTGCGTGGCATTGAACTGATTCTCCAGGGCCGCGACCCGCGGGAAGCCTGGGCCTTTGCCCAGCGGATCTGCGGGGTTTGCACACTGGTCCATGGCATCGCTTCGGTACGCTCCGTGGAGGATGCCCTGGGCTACCAGATTCCCGTCAATGCCCAGCTGATCCGAAACCTGATGATCGGAACGCAATACGTGCATGACCACGTAATGCATTTCTATCATCTCCACGCGCTGGACTGGGTGGATGTGGTGTCCGCCCTGTCAGCAGACCCGAGGGCGACCTCGGAGCTGGCGCAATCCATATCGTCCTATTCCAAGTCCAGCCCGGGCTATTTCAATGACGTCCAGCTCAAGGTGAAGAACTTCGTCGAGGGCGGGCAACTGGGTATCTTCGCCAACGGTTACTACGGACACCCGGAATACCGGCTGCCCCCGGAGGCCAACCTCATGGCCGTCGCGCATTATCTCGAAGCCCTTGAGTGGCAGCGCGAGGTCGTACAGATTCACACGATTTTCGGGGGCAAGAACCCGCACCCGAACTTCCTGGTGGGGGGCTCCCCGTCGCCCATCAGCAATGACCCCTCCATGTCGACGGGCGGCTCAGCCGCTACTGCGGCCAATATCGTGAACTTTGGACGGGTGCGTGACATCATCAAGAAGATGCAGGACTTCGTCGACCAGGTTTACCTGCCTGACACGATTGCCATTGCCTCCTTTTACAAGGACTGGTTCAACCGCGGGGAAGGCCTGGGCAACTTCATGACCTTTGGCGATTTTCCCGCCGCCGGTACGGATGATCCAGGCAGCTGGCTGATTCCGTCCGGTGCCATCCTGAATCGCGACCTGTCCACTATTTACGAAGTTGATCTCAATGACGATTCGCAGATCCAGGAATTCGTTGGCCGCTCCTGGTATGACTATGAGGCCGGTAAGGAGGCCGGTTTGCACCCCTACGAGGGTGAAACCACGCTTAATTACACCGGGCCGCAGCCACCCTATGAGTTCCTGGATGTGGAAAACAGTTATTCCTGGCTGAAGGCGCCGCGCTGGAAAGGCCATGCGATGGAGGTGGGTCCGCTGGCACGCGTTCTCATGCTGTACGCCTCGGGTCACGAGCCCACCCGCGAGCTGGCCGGCTCCGTTTTGAACCAGCTGGACGTTCCGCTGGAGGCCATGTTTTCTACCCTCGGCCGGACCGCCGCACGAACGATGGAAACCAAGATCATCGCCGACCAGATGACGCCCTGGATGGACAACCTGATGGGCAATATCAAGGCGGGAGACCTGGCCGTGCACAACGAGGAGCTTTGGGATCCGAAAACCTGGCCAAGCGAGGCGCGTGGCGTGGGATTCATGGAGGCGCCAAGGGGCGGTCTCGCGCACTGGATCGTGATCAAGGACGGCAAGATCGACAACTACCAGGCGGTCGTGCCCAGTACCTGGAACGCCGGGCCCCGGGATCCGGCCGGGCAGCCCGGCGCCTACGAGGCGGCCCTGATGGACAACCACACCCTGGCAGTGCGCGATCAGCCGCTGGAGATCCAGAGGACCATTCACAGTTTTGACCCATGCATCGCCTGCGCCGTTCACGTCCGTGACGAGGAAGGCAGTGAACTGATCAACGTCAAGGTCAACTAATCGGGCGTTATGAGGAGAGCGAAAATGATGACCACACCACTGAAACTGTTCGGCAGTGCCCTGATGATGATGGCTGCGCCTGCCCTGGCTCACCCCGGTCCCCACGAGGAGGCCACTTCGCTGGCCACCCTGGCGGAGACCATCCGGCACCTCCTGTTCAGTCACCCCGCCTGGACGCTGGCGGCACTGCTGGCAATTGTGGGGGTGGTCTGGCTCACCAGGAAGTCGTCCCATGGGAAGTGAAGCAGCCGGTCGCAGCATTGACCCCCAGAAAGCGGGCAAGAAGTTTCTGGCCCTTAACAGCGGCAACCTCGCGGCCTACCTTGAATCCTGCGTGAAATGTGGCCAGTGCGCGACTGCCTGCCATTTTTATGAGGTGACCGGTGACCCGAAATACACGCCGGCCTACAAGCTTTTTCCCATGGCGAAGGCGCACAAGCGCATGAAGGCGCCCTGGCGCTGGTTCGGTGAACCGAAGATATCCAGTGCTGACCTGGCGCACTGGGAGGAATTGCTTTACGACAGCTGCACCATGTGCGGGCGATGCACCCAGGTATGTCCCATGGGCATCGACATCGCTTCTATCGTGGCGGCATCGCGCCAGGCCTTCACTGCGGCGGGGCTCGGTCCCGAGGACTTGCTGCAGGCTGCCGAGAACTCCCGCGACAAGGGCAGTCCCCTGGGCGTGAGCCCGGAAGTCCTCGAAGATCGCCTCGAATGGCTCGAGGATGACTATGAGTTGGAATTGCCGCTGGACAAAGAGGGCGCCGAGGTTCTGCTGACCGTATCGTCGATTGAGCTCATGAAGTATCCCAAGTCGGTCGTGGCGATGGCCCGGTTGCTCAACCATGCGGGTGTTGACTGGACCTTCAGCAGCAAAGGTTACGAGGCGACGAATTTCGGATTCCTCGCGGGCCGTCCGGATATTGCCAAAATCATGATTGAACGGATCACTGATGCCGCAGAGGAAATCGGCGCCAAGCGAGTGGTCATACCCGAGTGCGGGCATGCTTTCGGGGTGCTTCGCTGGTCCGGCGCCAACATTCTGGGCCGCCCCTTGCCCTATGACGTGGTGCACATCACAGAGTTCCTGGCGGAACTCAACCGCGAGGGCAGGTTACGCCTGGGCAGCACCGGGCAATCGCTCACCTACCACGATCCCTGCCAGATTTCCCGCCGCGGCGGCGCCACCGAGGCAGCCCGGGAGCTTCTTTCCTCGGTCGCCACGGACTTCCGGGAAATGACGCCGACCGGCAACTACAACTGGTGCTGCGGTGGCGGTGGTGGCGTCCAGGCCATGGGCCGGGCCGCCGATCTGCGCCACAAGGTGTTTCAGATCAAGATCAAGCAAGTGGAGGAAACCGGCGCGGACACGCTCGTTTCCGCATGCTCCAATTGTCGCCTGACCATGGAGGAATCTAAAGCCCATTGGGGCTGGGACCATGGGCTGGACAGCCTGGTGGAGGTCCTGGCGGATAACCTGGTAGAAGAGGAGCCGGCAACGGCCTGAGGCACTGACCCGACAAAAGAGCACAGACCATGATGAGAAGCCCGGTCCTGATCCTGATTGCCATCGTGGGCCTCGCCTGCGCCCCCTGCCCGGCCTTGGCGAAAGACCAGCCGACCTATCGGCCCTTTGTCGTCGCCTCTGACGACGTCGGCGAGATGGGCGAGAGCGCACAGGCAGTTGAAGCGGCGCTCACGGCTGCAGGCTTTACCATCGTTGGGAGTTACGCACCCCTGGACGATACGCAGGTCATCGTCGTTACCAACGACGCACTCCTTGAGGCCGCGGGATCATCGCCCCGCGGCGGCTACGCCGCTGCGCAGCGGATCGCGGTGACCCAGGTTGACGACCGGGTCGAAGTGTCATTTGTCAATCCGCAATACGTACGCCTGGCCTACCGCCTGAAAGATGACCTTGACGGGGTCTATGACACGCTGGTTGAGACGCTGGGCTTTGACCGCTTCTGTGGCGCTGAAGGCAAAAAAATGACCGCCAAGCGCCTCGGCAAGTATCACTACATGGTTGGCATGCAGCGGTTTGATGATCCATCGGAGCTGGGTCAGTTCAGCGATCATGCGACTGCCGTAGCCGCTGTGGAACAGGGCCTTGCGATGCCGGATGACACGCTCGAGCAGGTCTACCGAATAGACATCCCGGACACGGACCAGACCCTGTTCGGAGTCGCCATGTCGTCCACGGATCCGGACCAGCATATCGATGAAGCGAAGCAAATGGAGGTCGTGGACTTCGAGGGTTGCCGGAAACGCGCCTACTTTCCCTACGAGGTGCTCGTAAACGGGAACGAGGTGGAGGCCCTGCACATGCGATTCCGCATGGCCGTTTACTTCCCCAACCTGAAAATGATGGGAAAGCATGGCTTCACCAAGCTGATGCCCTATCCCGGAGACATCGAGGAAGCGCTTGAGGTCATGGTGAACCCGGATTAGGTTTCGGCATCGCTGACCCGGTCGAGGAAGGCCCGGATGGCGGCCACGGCTTCAGGCTCGTCGAGCCGCGGGTGGTGCCCGGCCGCCGGGACGGTTACCCACTCAAGACCAGGCTGATCGCGGCGCATTTGTTCCCCGATCAGTGGGGTCAGCACTTTCGATCTTGCGCCGCGCAAAACGAGCATTGGTAAATCGAGGGCGCGAAAGGTCGCCTCGAAGCCCGTTACGACTGGCGCGGAGTGGCGCATCAGCCCCAGCCGGCACAGCGGGTAGATGAAACGGGACCAGCGGTGAGCCCGCCTCAGCTGGGCGAGCACGGCCGGGTCGATGGACTCCGGGTCGCCGTGCCGTGCAACGAACGCCATGTAGCGGAGCGCCGCCTGCCTCGGAACCGTCGGGCCGATGTCATTCAGGATCAGGCCACTTACCCGCTTTGCTTGCCGCAGGGCCAGCGACATGGCGACCCATCCGCCGAAGGAGTTTCCCAGCACAGTTACGCTTGAGGCGCCAAGCTGCTCCAGCAGTTGCTCGCTGTCTCTCACGTAGGTCGCATGGTGGTAACGGGCAGGTCGCGGGTCGCGGGCGGAACCGCCGCGACCACGATAATCCGGACAGAGCGCTCGCCAGTTGGCGGGCAGCCGGGCCAGCAGGGGTTCGAAGTCGCGGCCGGTTCGCACGAGGCCGGGAAGACACAGCAGCGTATTGGGCCCCGTGCCGTGCAGTCGGCAATAAAGCCGCACGCCATCGCGGCCCTGAAAGTGAACAGACCTGGGCGTCATGGTTCTTTTGAATGCAGAACCCAGGCCGCCAACCCCGGATTTTCCGTCATGAGCTGCGTCACTTGACAACGCCTCGGTAAGCCACGAGCGTAAAGCATTGAACGCGCCGTTAGAATACCCGGCACAACACGCACAAGGCCTACACCATGGAACTGAATGATCCTTCGCTTCTCCGGACCGCCGCTTACATTGACGGAGCCTGGACCGGCGCCGATGACGGCGCGACCTTCGCTGTAACAGATCCCTCCGACGGGTCAGAAATTGCCCGGGTCCCTGAGCTGGGTGTTATGGAGACCCGCCGCGCAATTGAAGCTGCCGCTGCCGCATGGCCCGCCTGGCGAGCAAAAACCGCCAAGGAACGCGCCCATATCCTGCGTCGCTGGTATGACCTGATCCTGGCAAACAAGGACGACCTGGCCGCGCTGATGACCGCCGAGCAGGGCAAGCCCGTGGCCGAGTCTGCCGGGGAAGTCATGTACGGCGCTTCGTTTATCGAGTGGTTCGCGGAGGAAGGCAAGCGGCTGTACGGCGATGTTGTGCCGACGCACATGGCCGACCGGCGTATTCTCGTGACTGCGTCAGCCGGTGGGCGTGGTGGGCTGCATCACGCCCGTGGAACTTTCCGAATGCCATGATCACGCGCAAGGCGGCGCCGGCGCTCGCTGCCGGTTGCCCGATCGTGATCAAGCCTGCCGCGGAAACGCCCTTATCGGCGCTGGCCCTTGCGGTGCTGGCGGAAGAGGCCGGCGTGCCGGCCGGTGTTTTCAACGTGCTGACCAGCACCCGCTCCCAGGAAGTGGGTGAGCAGCTGACCGAGCATCCGCTGGTGCGCAAGTTCTCCTTTACCGGATCTACTGCTGTCGGTAAGCAGCTGATCCGCCAATGCGCTTCGACGGTTAAACGGGTGTCCATGGAGCTCGGCGGCAACGCGCCGTTCATCGTTTTTGATGATGCGGATATCGACGCCGCCGTTCAGGGCGCCATGATCAGTAAGTATCGCAACGCCGGCCAGACCTGCGTCTGCGCCAACCGCATCTATGTGCAGGACGGCGTTTACGATCGCTTTCTGGAAAAGTTTGTCGAGGCCACGCGCGCGCTGACGGTCGGCCAGGGCGATCAGGACGGCGTTGATATTGGCCCGATGATTTCCGGGGATGCCATCGAAAAGGTCGAAGACCTGCTCCAGGATGCCCGGGATAAAGGCGGCGAAGTGGTGGTGGGCGGCGCCCGCCACGCCCTGGGCGGCCAGTATTTCGAGCCGACGGTGGTGGCCGGAGCAACGGCGGATATGCGCTTCGCGCGGGAAGAGATTTTTGGCCCGGTGGCGCCCGTGTTTCGCTTCGGAGAAGACCAGGAGGCAATCGAGCTTGCGAACGCGACCGAGTATGGCCTGGCAGCGTATTTCTATGCACGCGACATCGGCCGCATCTGGCGCGTGGCAGAGGGACTGGAATACGGCATGGTGTGTATCAATGACGGAATCCTGTCCACGGAGGTTGCGCCCTTTGGCGGGGTCAAGGAATCCGGCGTGGGCCGTGAGGGTTCGCGCTACGGCATCGAGGAGTACGTGGAATTGAAATACCTGACCATGGCGGGCCTGGGTTCATGAGCGCCGCGCCGCAGCAACCCGCCAACCAGCGACCCTTTGACGAGGCCTTTGTCCGCGAGCAGTTTCCCGCATTTTCCGAACCGGATCTCGAGGGCTTTGCGCACCTGGAGAACGCCGGCGGTTCCTATGCGAGCGCGCCGGCCATCGAGCGGCTGAACCACTTTTACCGCTGCACCAAGTTGCAGCCCTACTATCCGTCTGCACCCTCCACGGAGGGCGGTGAGGAGATGGACGAGGCGCGCACCCGGCTGGCCGCCTGGATGGGGGTCGCGGAGGATGAGCTGGTTTTCGGCCCGTCGACCACCCAGAACACCTACGTGCTGGCCCAGGCCCTGCGTGGCTGGATGCAGCCCGGCGACGAGGTGGTCATCAGCCGGCAGGATCACGAGGCGAATCGGGGCGCGTTTCACCGGCTTCAAAATGAGGGGTTCCGGGTGCGCGAGTGGCCGGTCGACCCGGATACCGGCGCGCTGACCAGCGAAGGGCTTGATGCGGTTCTTAACGAGCGCACGCGGGCGGTGGCCTTCACCCATTGCTCCAATGTTGTGGGCAGCGTCAACCCGGTACGCGAATGGTGCGAAAAAATTCGCGCGGCGGGCGCCATGAGCATCGTCGACGGGGTGTCCTACGCGCCGCACGGCATTCCCCAGCCGGCCGACCTGGGCGCGGACGTTTACCTTTACTCCCTGTACAAGGTCTATGGACCCGCACCTGGGCATCATGACGCTGGCCAGGCAGTTCAATGACAAGCTGGCCAACCAGGGACACTTCTTCAACGCGGACAAGCCTGCGCTGCGCTTTGCCCCCGCCGGGCCGGATCATGCCCAGGTGGCCGCCGCTGCCGGCGTGGTGGATTACATGGAACGGCTGGATCACCATCATTTTCCCGCTGCGGACCGCGACCCGGTAGCTGCTGCACGACGGGTCCACGGTCTGCTGCAACAACGCGAGGCGCAACTGGTCGCACCCCTGCTCGAGTGGCTGGGCGACCGGCCGGACGTGCGCCTGATCGGCAAACGCACGGTGGACAACCGGGCGCCGACCGTGGCCTTCACGGTGCAGGGCAGGAGCCCCCGGGAAATCTGTGAAACCCTGGCCCAAAGGAACATCGGCACGGGCTACGGAAACTTCTATGCCTACCGGCTGGTCGAGGACCTCGGCATCGATCCGGACGTTGGCGTGCTGCGCTGCTCCCTGGTGCACTACAACACGGCCGCAGAGGTCTCCCGGCTGATTTCGGCGCTGGACGAAATTCTGGACTGAGCGCCGGCTTATCGCCGGATTCAGCGGAGGCCGGTCGACCCCGGGCGCGCGGGGTGCGCCTGTGGGGTAAAACGGTTATTCTTGCCCCCGATGACCGGCCGGGCGCCGGAAGCGGAGAAGACAAGGCTCGCATGGACCGCACGGATACCTCGAATCCGGACTACTTCCACCAGGTAGTCGACTGCCAGTGGGGCTGTCCCGCTCACACGGACGTTCCCGAATACATTCGCCTGATCGCGCAGGGCAATTTCACGGACGCCTACATGGTGAACCGGGAAAGCAACGTCTTTCCCGGCATTCTCGGCCGTGTCTGTGACCGGCCCTGTGAGCCGGCCTGCCGCCGCGGCCGCACCGGGCAGAAGCCCGTGGCCATCTGCCGCCTGAAGCGCGTGGCCGCAGACCACCGTGGCGATATCTCCGAACGCCTGCCGCTCGTGCCGGAAAAGAAGAACGGCAAAAAAATTGCCCTGGTCGGCGCCGGCTGCGCCTCCCTCACGGTCTGTAACGACCTCATGCCGCTGGGCTACGAGTGCACGGTATTCGAGGCCCTGGAAGAACCCGGCGGCCTGATGCGCTCCAACATCCCCTCCTTCCGCCTGCCGGCGCAGGTGCTCAACGAGGAAATCCAGACCATTGTCGACATGGGCGTGGACCTGCGCCTGGGGCACCGGGTCGAAAGCCTGTCCGCGCCTGCTGGAAGAGGGTTATGACGCGGTGTTTATCGGCAGCGGCGCGCCCAAGGGCAAGGAACTGATCCTGCCGGGCCGCGAGGAAGGCGACGCGAACATCCACATCGGCATCGGCTGGCTCGAGTCCGTGGCCTTCGGCCACACCAAGGAGATCGGTCGCAAGGTGCTGATCATCGGCGTGGGCAACACGGCGATGGACTGCTGCCGGACCTCCCTGCGCCTCGGCGCCGAAGAGGTGAAGGTCATGGCCCGCAAGCCGCGCGATTTCTTCAAGGCGTCCGACTGGGAGCTGGAGGACGCGGAAGAAGAAAACGTCGAAATCGTGATCAACCACTCGCCCAAGGCGTTCGTGGTCGAAGACGGCAAGCTCGTGGGCATGCGCTTTGACGTGATGGAATATGACACGGACGAGGGGCGCATTGTCGACCAGCGGGTGCTGGAAGAGGTCTTTATTGCCTGCGATGACGTGGTGCTGGCCATCGGCCAGGAAAACGCCTTTCCCTGGATCGAGCGTGACATCGGCCTGGAGTTTGACCGCTGGGATGTGCCCGTGGTGGATCGCAAGACGTTCCAGTCCACCCGTCCCGGCGTGTTCTTCGGCGGGGATGCCGCCTTCGGCCCGGAAAACATCATCTGGGCGGTGGAGCATGGACACCAGGCGGCGATTTCCATCCACCTGCACTGCCAGGGGGATGCGCTGGAAGAGCGCCTGCCGCCGATGCTGAACCTCGGCAGCCGCAAAATGGGCATGCACGAGTGGAGCTATTCGAACAACTTCGATCCGGCGGCCCGGCGCAAGATGGAACACGTGCCGCTCACCGAGCGTTTCCGCAACCTCAGCACGGAGGTGGAGCTGGGCTTTGATGCCGAACAGACCGCCGTGGAGGTGGAGCGCTGCCTGAACTGCGATATCCAGACCGTGTTTACCGATGACCTGTGTATCGAATGCGATGCCTGCATCGATATCTGTCCGACCCAGTGTCTCACCATTACCCGCAACGGCGAAGAGCCGGACCTGGTCGGGCGCCTGAAGGCGCCCCGTCTGGAGCCGGACCAGCCGTTGTTCGTATCCGGTTCGCTCAAGCAGACGGCCCGCGTCATGGTCAAGGACGAAAACCTCTGCGTGCACTGCGGCCTGTGCGCCGAGCGCTGCCCCACCGCGGCCTGGGACATGCAGAAATCCCTGCTGACCTTTCCCAAGGCCGCCGATTACGGAACCACCCCATGTCAAAAGCGCCAAGCCGGGTAAACGACTTTGTCCTGAAAATCGGCACCGTGAACGGCACGGGCTCGGCGAGCGCCAACGGCCTGCTGATGAAGGCCCTGTTTCGCATGGGCCTGCCGGTAACCGGCAAGAACCTGTTCCCGTCCAATATCCAGGGCCTGCCAACCTGGTATGAAATTCGCGCCAGCCGCGACGGATACATGGCCCGCGAGGGCCGCGTGGATGTCATGGTCGCCATGAATGCGCAGACCTATGCCAAAGACCTTGCCGAGGTCAGCCCCGGCGGGTTTTTTATCTACGACAGCACCTGGCCGCGCGACAAGGCCATGACGCGCGACGATGTCACCGTGCTGGGCGTGCCGCTGGCGCGGCTGGCCAATGAGCATTTCGACGTGGCCCGCGTCCGCATCCTGATGAAGAACATTGCCTACGTGGGTGTGCTCTGCGCCCTGCTGGACATCGACCGGGAGATCGTTCGCGAACTGCTCGAGGAAACCTTTGCCAACAAGCCGAAGCTGGTTGAGAGCAACCTCGAGGCCATTGCCCTGGGCTACGACTATGCGCAAACCCATTTCGCCTGCCCCCTGCCGGTGCGGGCCGAGACGCATGGGCGATAACTCGCGGAACATCCTGATCGATGGCAACTCCGCTGCGGCGCTGGGTTGCGTTTATGCGGGCGCCACGGTCGGGGCCTGGTATCCGATCACGCCCTCGACGTCGCTGATGGATGCATTCCAGCGTTATTGCGAACACTTCAGAAAAGACCCGGAAACCGGGGACAGCCTGTTTTGCATCATCCAGGCGGAAGACGAACTGGCCGCCGCCGGCATGGTGCTTGGCGCCAACTGGGTGGGTGCGCGCGCGTTCACGCCGACATCCGGACCCGGTATTTCGTTGATGAGCGAATTTATCGGGTTTGCCTACTACGCCGAAATACCCTCGGTGTTTTTCGATGTGCAGCGGGTCGGGCCGTCCACCGGCATGCCGACCCGGACCCAGCAATGTGACCTCACGCTGTGCGCCTATGCGTCCCACGGCGACACCCGGCATCCGCTGCTGTTTCCGGCCGATCCGCGCGAGTGTTTCGAGATGGCGGTCATGGCGTTTGACCTGGCGGAGCGGTTTCAGACCCCGGTGTTCGTGCTGTCGGACCTGGACATCGGCATGAACGACTGGATGGTGCCGGAGCTGCGAATGGGATGACAGTTACCGGCCGGACCGCGGCAAGATGATCGGTCCCGCCGAACTCGAGAAGATGGAGAAGTTCTACCGCTACCTGGACGTGGACGGCGATGGCGTTACCGCGCGCACGCTGCCCGGCGAAGACTCGCGCGGCGCCTACTTTGTGCGCGGCTCCGGCCACAACCGCTACGGGGGCTACACCGAGGACTCGGCGGAGTACCAGGACGTCATGGAGCGGCTTGCTGGTGAAGTGGGAAACGATCCGCCAGTCGGTGCCCGCCGCCGTGCTGCGCCCGGCAGCCCGGTCCACGGGCCTGGGCCTGCTGGCGTTCGGTTCCTCCGACGGGGCCGTGAACGAGGCCATGGACGAGCTGGCCGACGGAGGGTACGCACCTGGATTATCTTCGCGTGAGGGGCTTTCCCTTTGGCGACGAGGTCGCCGCGTTTATCGCGGAACATGACACGGTGTTCGTCGTCGAGCAGAACCGTGACGCGCAGTTGCGCGCCCTGTTGATGACCGAACTGGAGGCGCCGGCGCAGAAGCTGGTGTCCGTTTTGCACTATAACGGCATGCCCATTCCAAGCCGGGCGGTGGCCCGCGCGGTGCAGGCCCACCTGGGTGAGGAGGCCGCTGCATGACCTACATCGCGAAACCCCGCATTGACCTGCCGACCGACCGGACCAACGAGATCGGCCTGCGCCAGCGTGACTACGAGGGCGTGCTCTCCACGCTGTGCGCCGGATGTGGTCATGACAGTATTACAGCAGCCATCGTGCAGGCTTTCTGGGAGCTGTCCATTGAACCGCACCGGGTGGTCAAGATGTCCGGCATCGGTTGCTCGTCCAAGACCCCGGCGTATTTTCTTTCCGGCGCCCATGGTTTCAACTCGGTGCACGGGCGCATGCCTTCCGTGGCCACCGGCGCCATGGCCGGCAACCGCGACCTTACCTGCATTGCCGTGTCAGGCGACGGTGACTCCCTGTCGATCGGTTTTGGGCAGTTTGGTCACGTGGTGCGCCGCAACCTCAACATGCTCTACATCATCGAAAACAACGGGGTATACGGCCTGACCAAGGGGCAGTTCTCCGCCTCCGCCGACCCGGGCAGCCGCGCCAAGCGCGGCGAGGTGAACCGGATGCAGGCGATTGACCCGGTGGCGATGGCGATCGCACTGGGCGGCAGCTTTGCCGCGCGGGGTTTTTCCGGCGACCGGGAGCAGCTGGTGCCCCTGATCAAGGCCGGTGTGCGTCACCGGGGCTGCGCGGTGATCGACGTGGTGTCCCCCTGCGTGACCTTCAATGACCACGAGGGCTCCACCAAGAGCTACGCCTACACGCGCAAAATGTCCCACAAGGCGGTGGAGGCGGACTTCGTTCCCCCCGCGGAGCAGATCACCGTGGAGTATGCCGACGGCAGCGCGACGCCGGTTACCCTGCACGACGGCTCGCGCGTGATCCTGCGCAAGGCCGATCCCAGCTATGACCCGTCGCAGCGCAGCAGCGCCATGCAGTACCTCGAGGAGCACCGGGCCCGCGGCGAGGTCATTACCGGCCTGATGTACCTTAACGAGTCCCTGCCGGAAATGCATGATGTGCTCGGCACTGGTCCGCAGCCCCTGTCAGGGCTGCCTTTCGAGACCCTCAACCCGGGCAGCGCGGCCCTGAAAAAACTCCAGCAATCAATGAAGTAAACCAGCCGGCGGCATATTCCGCCGGCACCGGCTGATACCTCCCTGGCCGCAACACCACCGATTTTCACAAGGACTGCCCTATACTGGTGGCCGATCCAGGGGTGGCCCCCCGTGCACAACGCATGGCCGGCCTGAGACGCGCAAGCGAACCCTTTGAACCTGACCCGGTTAGTACCGGCGTAGGGACGGATGCTTCCTTGCCAAGCCCCTCCCCGCTCGAACTCCGGACGCCAAGACGAACGGAGCGCTCATGCAACGCACAGTTCTCGCCCTGATGACCGGGCTCATGTTTCACTTCAGCGCCTTTGCGCAGGACCCGCATCACGCCGGGGGCCCGGAAGATGCGTCCGGTGATGCCCTGGAGGAGGTCCTGGTGACCGCCGAGTTCCGCCCGGTCAGTGCGCAGGACACGGCCGCCAGCATCAGCGTGTTCAACCAGCGTGTGATCGAGGATCGCACCGCGGTGTACGTGGCCCAGTTGCTGAACCTCGCGCCCAACGTCAACTTTGCCTCCGGGGCTTCGCGCGGACGGTTCCTGCAGATTCGCGGCATCGGCGAGCGCAGCCAGTTCGTGGAGCCGATCAACCCCTCCGTGGGCCTGCTGGTGGACGGCATGGACTTTACCGGTATCGCCGGCGTTGCCAGCACCTTTGACCTGCAACAGGTCGAAATTCTCCGCGGCCCGCAGGGCACCCTGTTTGGCGCGAATGCCCTGGCCGGCATGATCAACATGGTATCCAACGCCCCCGGCGATGAGTTCGGGGCGCGGGTCGGACGCGATCCTGGGCAATTACGACCAGCAAACCCTCGATGTTGCTTTTGGCGGTCCCGCGAACTCCAGCCTGTCCTGGCGCCTTGCTGCCCAGTCCAACCGCAACGATGGGTTCACCAACAACGTGTTTCTCGGTCGTCCGACGCAGGATATCGACGAAAGTCATGCGCGTGCGCGGCTTAACTGGACGCCTGCGGCCAGGCTGAACATGGATCTGACGCTGCTGCTCAGCGATGTGGACAACGGCTACGACGCGTTTTCCCTGGACAACACCCGCGATACCTACTCGGACGAGCCGGGCCGCGATTCGCTGCAAAGCATCGCCGGCTCCCTGCGGACGCGCTGGGGTCTGGACGACGGCGCCGCCATCGAGCTGTTGCTCAGCCACGTCAACGCGGACTCCCGCTACAGCTTTGACGAGGACTGGAGTCACCCGGGGATCTGCGAGGGCACACCCTGCGATTCCGCGCTGTGGGGTTTTGACTGGTGGTACAGCTCCTTTGATGCCTACGACCGTGAGAACCGCAACACGGTCGCGGACCTTCGCTGGCTTTCCGCCGTCGAGGAGGGTGCGCCCAGCTGGGTGGCCGGCCTCTATGTGCGTGACCAGGATCAGTCCCTGGAGCGGGTCTATACCTTCGCCGACGGTGATTTCAGCAGCGACTATGACACCCGCAACCTGGCCGCCTACGGACAGGTGAACATACCCCTGGCGCCCCGCTGGAGCCTGACCACGGGCTTACGGCTGGAGTCCCGTGATTTCAAATACCGGGACAACACCCCCGGCAGCCCGTCAACCCGGGAGGATGAAGACTTCTGGGGCGGGCGGATAGCGCTGGAGTACCGCAGCGACCGCGGACTGCTGTGGTATGCGCTGGTGTCCCGGGGTTACAAGCCCGGGGGGTACAACTCGGCCCTGGCCAGCCAGCTACCGCGAACTGGAAGACATCGGCTACGAGCTGCCGCCGGGCGCGCTGGTGTTTGCCGGGGAGACCCTGCTGAACTACGAAACCGGTCTGAAAGGCCGTCTGCTGGATGGGCGTCTGCAGTTTTCGCTGGCGCTGTTTTACCAGGACCGGGACGAGGTGCAGGTCAAGCAATCCATCGTCATACCGGAAGACCCGGCCGGCGATGCCTGTCCCTGCATCTTTGTCGACAGCCTGCAAAACGCCGCCGGCGGCGCCAACCAGGGGCTGGAGCTGGAGCTGGACTGGCTGGTCATGGACCAGCTGCGCCTGTTTGCCACGCTCGGCCTGCTGGATACCGGCTACCGGGACTACCAGAGTTTTTCGCATGCGCAGGCGGATCCGGAGAATGGCGTTCCCTACGACCTCAGCGGCCGGGACCAGGCCCACGCGCCGAACTACCAGTACAGCTTTGGCGGCGAGTGGTTTGTGACGGAGGCCTGGTCCGTGCAGGCGGACCTGGAGGGCAAGGACGGTTTCTACACCTCCGCCAATCACAATGAGCGAACCACGGACTACCTGCTGTTCAACCTGCGAATCAGCTGGCAGTCGGGCCCCTGGGAGTTGGCGCTGTGGGGGCGCAACCTGTCGAATGAAGACGTGCAGACGCGGGGCTTTGGCGGTTTCGGCAATGACCCGCGGAAATTCTACGAGGTTGAGCCCTACTACCAGCTTGGTGAGCCCAGGGTGTACGGCGTCAGCGCCGCCTGGCGCTACTGAGCACCCCACTCACTGAGCAACTTGTTCACCGGCGAGTTCTTTGCTCAGTTCCTCGCGGAGGTGTTCACAGGGTTTGGTTGAGCCGCGCAAGCGGTCCCAAAGGCTCTTCGCGACGATGGACAGGCCACCGGTGGCGGCAGCAGCACCCCCGTAAACCAGCGTACCGGTCGGATTGATGACAGGTGACGGTTTCGACAGCGTTCCCTCGATGGTGACAAACGGATTTACGAGTTCAGCAATGCTGGTATTGAGGAACTTGGTCGGGGTGGTCTGAAAATCCAGCCGCAGGCCCTCGGTTTTCAGGTCCAGGGTTCCGCTGGATTGCAACAGGACCTTTTCCGTGCGCAGCACGAACAACGGTGCCGTGCTCACCAGTCCGTCAACCACACCGAACCTTGCTGCCAGGCACATCAGCCGGGTCGGTGCCTGGGTTTTGAGCCCGGGCACCAGGATTCTTACCAGCTGCTCCAGGAGCAACGCGTTCAGCTCCCCCAAGCCCTTACCCGGGAGGAGGCCCTCGCTCGCCACCATGGCGACCTGGCCGTTCAGTCCGGCTGCCAGTTCGCGCAGGGAAGCGCCGCTGCTCTTGCCGTCGAGCGACACGTTAAAGCGCGGCAGCGTGGCCGGATCAACGTTCCTCCAGTCCTTCCGGTCGGGAACCAGGTCCGTGGCTGCGCAGCTTCAGGGCAATCCGGGCGCCGCCCGAATCCAGTACGTCCAGCGAACCGGTGGCTGACAAATCACCGGCCAGGCCCTTGCTGTGGTAGCGGTGTAGCACCAGCGAACCCTGGTCAAGCGATGCATTGACTAACAGCTCATCGAGTATGCGGTCCGGCAGAGTAAGCCTGCCGATGTTGATATCTGCGTCCCCGTCAAAGCGCTTCAGGACACCGAAGTTGATGGGTGTGTCGGGAATCAGCAGACCGTCACCGGCGGGTTTGGGCTTGGCTTCTGCCTTCTCTTGCTCATCTACGGGCCAGACTTTGCGCAGGTCCAGTGACTCGGAGCTCATCTGAAAATTAAGCGCCAGGCGCTCATCACCGGGCTTGATGTTCAGTTGTCCCTGCGACTTTGACTTGCCGAGCGCGGCCTGGAGCTGCTGGAACGAGAGCTGGTCCACGGAGCCGCTCAGCCGGCCGTTGAGACTCACGCTTTCATCCGGAAGCGGCTCACCCTTCCAGGCGCCCAGGGCCTGCAGGCTGGGAATCGTTATATCCAAGGAAAAGTCTGTTGATGAAAAGTCGGGAAGCCCGTCAATATCGCCTTCGAAACTCATTTCCGCGCCGGCGAAACCCAGGCGGGACGACTCGAATTGCCAGCCCTCCATGGTCCAGGCGCCATCGAGGTCAACGGTATAGGCCGCGCTGGCCGGGCTGAATCCGTGGATCTCCGGGAACAGGGTCGCCAGGTTGTTGCCGCTGGCGTTCAGCTTGAACGTCATCTCGCCCGTGTGCAGCGGCCACGGCAGGCTTGCCTGTCCGTCAGCGGCAAGGTCCGCCACCTGCAGATTAAGGCTTGTCAGGCTGTACTTACCCGCCTGCTTCAGGACCCGCCCGGAAACAGCCCATGGCTTGTCGGGCACCTGGACATGGCCCGGTTCCGTGTCAAGGCGGCCCTTGAGAAACGCGCTCAGGTCCGGGCCCTTGCCGCTGAAGGTGATGTCCAGCCCCTCAACACCTGGCTTTAAGGGGATCATTACCGTGGCGGAGGCGTTCGTCTGGCCTGCCTGAAGCGCCATGTCCTTCAGCAGGATCTGCCCTGGGCCTGGCTGCAGCAGGGTTTTGATTTCATACGGCACCTTTCTTGCGGGGGAGCCCGGCCACAGGTGTGACAGGGAGCGGTCCAGGTCCGGTCCCGCCAGGCTCAGATTCAGCTGTGTTTTACCGTCGAAAAACGCGTAGCCGATATCCCCGTCAACGCCCAGGTTGCCATCATATAGGCCGGTAACCAGGCCGTTATCCAGGCTCACCATGCCGTCGCCAATGGTCACAGCAGCCTTCGCCGTAAAGGGCGTGGCAGTCACGCCGGGCACGGAAAAGCGTTCCAGCACCGCTGCCGCGCTGGGACCGTCGATGTCAACCTGCAGCTTGCTCCCGAGATAGGCGGGATCGCGGGTCAGCGTGCCGTCCAGCTTGACGTTGGCAAGCTGGCTTTTCAGCTGCAGGCTTAACAGCTCCTGTTCGCTGTCTGCGGGTTTGAGCTCTGCGTTGAGCTCAAAAGGCCCCTTGGCGATCCCGGGGAGTTTCAGCAGGCTGCGAAAATGCGCCAGGTCGGGCCCGCTGACGTCGAGCTTGATATCACCGCCCAGGACATGGGGGAAGTGATCCATTTTGCCGTCAAGCTTCAGCCGGGTCGGCCCAATGGTGAGCTGCACGGCATTGATGGCCAGCGCCGCTCCGTCTCGTGTTACCGCCCCGTCTATCTTGAAGGCTTCCGCCGGCGCATCTTTAAAGCCGAACAATGCCGCTACGTTTTGCAGGCTGGGCCCGCTGCCCTGCGCGGAAACGGTCACCGTTGACAGGTCGCGCAGACCGTTCGCTTGTCCTGTTGCCTCAACCGTGACCTCACCTGCCTGGCCATCGACCTCAAACTGCCATTTGGCCTTGTCTGCCACGGAAGACGTCACATGTACCTTGAAGGCCCCCGCCACTGCGGGCTCAACACCAAGAAAGCGTTCAATATCGCTGATGTCCGGCCCGCTCACCTGCAGGTCCAGTACGGGACGGTTTGGCGCTTTCAGGTCGTCAACCGTTGCCGAGCCCTTGAAATCCAGGCGCGCAAACTGCCCCGTCCCGTCAAAGCGGACATTAGCGGCCGCCAGCAATGCATCGAAGGTGCCCAGCTGACCGGTAAAACTCAGCGGCTGGTCGTTAACGGTTCCCTTGAGATCGGCAGCAATCATGCCATCCGCTTTTTCGTCGAGCGACAGCCGGGACACCCCGATGTGATTGGCATGGTCCGGCTGCACCAGGTCCAGGGTGGTGTCGGCCACGGTGATTTCACGCAGTATCACGCGGGGCCTGGCTGACCGGGCGGGCTCCTTCCCGGTATCGTCCGCTCCGAACTGAAAGTTGCTTGCTCCCTCCTTGTCCCAGGCCAGCTGCAGCCTGATGCCGCTGGCATCCAGGCTGTCAACAATGATCAGGTCACGCTTGAGCAGGGACCAGAGGTCAACCGCCCCGTCCAGGCGGTCAATTTCAAGCAGGGGTTTGTCTCCGGCCCAGGGTGCATTGGCGATGGACAACCCCGTGAGGGCAAGCCGGGTGGGCCAGCCAAGCTCCAGGGACAGGGTGTCGAGTTTGACCTCCCGGTGCAGCTGTTCACCAAGATAAGCCTGGATCTGCGGCTGGAAACGGCCCAGGTCGGTGTTAAACAGCCAGAGCAGCGTGGCGCCACAAAGCACAACGGCGCCCCCGAAGCCGGTCAACAAGACTCGTTTTAGGCGCATGGGTCAGGGGCTCGCATCCGGACGGGGTTTTATCTTCCTTCCCCTGCTGCCTGGGTGCAAGCCGCCGGGGCTTATTGCCGGGTGTTCAATCTCCAGAGGTTCAACGAACCAGCATTGCTGGTTATGATGCTCCTTTAGCTCAGAAGCAGGTGTCTTTTCGTGTGTGCCATTTTCGGGATCCTTGATATCGGGGATGCAAGCGTCGATCTCCGCCAGGTTGCCCTGCGCCAGTCGCGGTTGCTGCGCCACCGCGGCCCCGATTGGAGCGGCAGCTACACCGAGCGCCCACGCGGTGCTGGCGCACGAACGCCTTGCCATCGTTGACGTCAATACCGGCGCCCAGCCCCTGCTCAGTCCTGACGGCCAGTGCGCCCTGGCCGTCAACGGCGAGATCTATAACCACCAGGCGCTGCGCGACGTCCTTTCCCGACTATGCCTTTACCACGGCATCGGACTGCGAGGTCATTTTGCCCCTGTACTTCAGCGAGGGCGCCGGTTTTCTGAACCGTTTGCGGGGCATGTTCGCCTTTGTCCTCTACGATGCAGCGCAGGATCACTGGCTGATCGCCCGGGACCCGGTCGGCATCATTCCCCTCTATACCGGCTTCGATGACGAGGGCCGCCTGTACGTGGCCAGCGAAATGAAGGCGCTGATGGCGGTCTGCACGCAGGTCCAGGAGTTTCCTCCGGGGCACTACTGGGCGCAGGGGGACGATGCGCCGACGCGCTTATTTCACCCCGGCCTGGGAACACTTCGAAGCAGTGTCCCGCGAACCCGTCGACCGGCAGGCGCTGGTCGGACGCCCTGGATAACAGCGTCCGCGCCCACCTGATGAGCGACGTGCCCTACGGCGTGCTTGCTGTCCGGCGGGCCTGGACTCGTCCCTGATTGCCGCCCTGGCCGCCCGCCATGCGGAACGCCGGGTCGAAGATGACGAGAAAGTCTCCGGCCTGGTGGCCGCGACTGCACTCCTTTGCGGTCGGGCTGGAGGGCTCTCCCGACCTGGCGGCGGCAGAGCAGGTTTCGCCGGGCAATCGGCACCGTGCACCACGGCTTTACCTATACGCTGCAGGAAGGCATCGATGCCCTGGAAGAGGTGATATATCACCTGGAAACCTACGATGTCACCACCATCCGCGCCGCCACGCCGATGTACCTGATGGCGCGAAAAATCCGCGCCATGGGCATCAAGATGGTGCTGTCCGGCGAAGGCGCCGACGAAATTTTTGGTGGCTATCTCTATTTTCACAAGGCGCCCGACGCCCGATCCTTCCACGAGGAGACGGTGCGCAAGATCATGCGCCTGCACCAGTTCGACTGCCTGCGCGCCAACAAGGCCATGTCGGCCTGGGGCGTCGAGGCCCGTGTGCCCTTCCTGGACCGGGATTTTCTGAATTTCGCCATGGCCCTGAACCCGGCGGACAAGATGGTCCCGGAAGGTGGCATGGAAAAACAGGTGCTGCGCGAAGCGTTGGGTGACATTCTGCCCGAGGCGGTCGCCTGGCGTCAGAAGGAGCAGTTTTCCGACGGGGTCGGCTACGGCTGGATTGATGCGCTGCGCGATCACGCGGCCAACCAGGTCAGTGATCACGCGCTGGAAACCGCCGGCCGCCGGTTTCCGCACAACACACCGGACACGAAAGAGGCGTTCCTGTATCGAAGCATTTTCGAGCGCCACTTTCCCCTGCCCAGCGCCGCCCTGTGCGTTCCCGGCGGCAAGTCGGTGGCGTGTTCATCGCCTGAGGCCATGGCCTGGGATCCGTCTTTTGCGGCACTGGCTGACCCCAGTGGCCGCGCCATGCGCTCTGTACACAAGGACGCTTACTGATGCTGGTGCAAAAATTTGGCGGGTCCTCCCTGGCAACGGTTGAAGGCTTTCGCGCGAGCGCGGCGCTCATCTCCCGTTTTGCGCAGCAGGAACAGCTCGTGGTGGTGCTGTCCGCTGTCTATGGCGTCACCAATCTCCTGATCGAAGCGATCGAGGCCGCGGTGGCCGGCGAGGCCTGGCAAGCCCCGGTGGATGCGATCATCGCTGCAGAACAATCCATCATCGACGGCTTCGCGGCGGACGGCCTGGACACCCGGGCACTGCAGGATGTGCTCGAGGAACGGCGGGCGCGGCTGTACAAGCGGCTGCAGGGCATCAGCCTGCTGGAAAACTGCCCGGATGAGAGCCGCGCGGAAATTCTGGCCTCCGGTGAAAACCTGAGCAGCCGGTTAATGGCCGAACTGCTGCGTCTGCAGGGGCAGGACGCGCAGTGGTCCGATTCGGATCTGATCCCCCCGGCTGATGACAGCTGGCTGGACTCGATCGTGGACCTGGACCTGGCCAGGCCCCGGCTGCGCGCAGCGACCGAGAACGGCCCGCGCATCCTGGTTCTGCCGGGGTTCCACGGGCGTAACGCCGCAGGCGCTTACCAGTTGCTGGGACGCGATGGCTCCGACTACTCCGCCGCGGCGATCGCCGCGGCGCTGGAGGCCCGTTGCTGCCAGATCTGGAAAAACGTTGACGGTTTTTACACCGCCGACCCTCGCCTGGTCAGCAATGCCCGGGTTCTGCCGGAAGTCAGCTACGCCGAGGCGATGGAGCTGTCTTTCTACGGCGCGGGCGTCATCAGCTCCAAGGCCCTCGCGCCGCTGGCCGCGGTGCGCATTCCCTGCGAAATCCGCAATACCTACGAGCCGGATCTGCCGGGTACCGTGGTGCACGCCGGTGCATCGCAGGAAGACGCGGTGCGCGGCATTTCCCTGCTGGATCACGTGGCCGCCATCACCATTGCCGGCACCGGTCTGCGCGGGCGGGTGGGTGTGGCGCACCGGCTGATGGGCGCGCTGGCGCAGCGCAGCATATCGGTGCTGCTGATTGTGCAGTCTTCCTCCGAGTACAGCATCACGCTGTGCGTGCGCACGGAACAGTCCGCCATTGCCCGCAAGGCGCTGGAAGATGAGTTTCACTTTGAGCGTCTGCATGGCCTGGTCAGCGAGATCACGGTGCTCGAGGAGCGGGCCGTGGTGACGCTGGTCGGCGACGGCATGAAGCACAACCGGGGTATTGCAGCCCGCTTTCTGACCGCCAATTCGGCGGCCGGTGTGAACGTGGAGGTCATTGCGCAGGGCTCGACCGAGTGCGGCATCTCCCTGGTGGTCGACCGCCGGGATGCGGTTGCTGCCACGCGCGCCAGCCACACCGCCTTTTTCGGCCATACCAGCCATATTGATGTGCTGGTCATCGGCTGCGGCAACGTCGGTGGTGAATTGCTTGCCCAGTTCCGCCGCCAGGCCGGTCAGCTGGCGGAACAGCAACGGGCAGCTGAAGGTCCGCGCCATCGCGAACAGCAGCAAACTGCTGGTGGCCAGCGATGAGATTGACCTGGATGACTGGCAGGAGCAGCTGCAACGCGATGGCCGGCCTTACACGGTCGATGACATCATCGCGGTCAAGGACGCGCTGGGACTTCTCAACCCGACCGTGGTTGACTGCACTTCCGACGAAGGCCTGGCGCGCTGCTATGACAGCCTGCTTGCCAACGGCTTTAACGTGGTCTGCGCCAACAAGAAGGCCAACACGCTGGACCAGGCCTACTACCGCAAGATCCGGCAGACGGCCGCCCGCAACTTCCGCAAGTTCCTGTACGAGACCAACGTGGGCGCAGGTCTGCCGGTCATCGATACGGTGGCCGGCCTGATGCGATCAGGGGACCGGTTGCGGGTCTTCGAGGGCATACTGTCGGGCTCCCTGTCGATGATTTTCGGTCTGCTTGAGGATGGCAAAAGCTTATCTGCCGCGGTCGCGCGCGCCATGGAGCTTGGCTTCACGGAGCCGGATCCGCGCGATGACCTGAGCGGCATGGACGTGGCGCGCAAGCTGCTGATCGTTGCCCGCGAGGTGGGCATGGAGCTTGAGCTGGCGGATGTCGAGGTGATGCCGGTAATCGAGGAGGGCTTTGCCGCAGATGCCGCGGTGGCCGAGCTGCCCGGGCGCCTGGAAGCCCTTGATGCGGGCTTCGCGGAACGGATAGCGGCAGCCCGGGAGAAGGGCGAGGTGCTCCGTTACGTGGGACGTATTGCCGATGGCCGCTGCCGCGTATCCATCGAGTCGGTACCGGCGGAGAAGCCGCTGGGCAGCATTCGCGACGGGGAAAACGCGCTGGTGGTCTACACCGACTACTATCAGCCGATTCCCATGGTGTTGCGGGGCTATGGTGCGGGGGCCGCGGTTACCGCGGCCGGCGTGTATATGGACGTGCTGCGGACCGCCTGGCGGCCGCTGGATAACTAAAACCCCACCAAGGGGCATGGAGTTTCGAACATGAAAGTTTTTGCGCCGGCATCAATCGGCAACCTGTCCGTGGGCTTTGATTCCCTGGGCCTCGCGCTGCATGCGGTCGACGGCGATGTCATCGGCGACGTGGTCAGCCTGCGCGCGGGCAGCCAGGACGACTGGGTGCTGAAGGTTGACGGGCCCTTCGCCAGTGAACTGCCCGAGGATCCGGAAGACAACATCGTGATGGCGTCCTGCCGGCGCTTCGAGCGCCTGACCCGCGCGGCGGGCAAGGAAATCGAGACGCTCCAGGTACACCTGGAAAAGCGCCTGCCCGTGGGCAGTGGCCTGGGCTCCAGCGCCAGTTCCATTGTTGCCACCCTGGTGGCGCTCAACCGCTTCTTCGGTCAGCCGCTGAACCGGCCCGAACTGCTGCAGCTCATGGCCGAGATGGAAGGCAACATCAGCGGTGATGTTCACCTGGACAACATCGCGCCCAGCCTGCTCGGTGGTCTGCGCCTGTGCATGCCGGACGGCGCGCCACCAGAACGCATCTGCCCTGGCCCGGCGGTTGGCAGGTGCTCGTGGCCTGGCCCGGAACACGCATGGAAACCAAGGCTGCGCGGGCGCTGTTGCCGGACCGCCTGCGGCGCTCAACGGTGGTTGCCCACGGGGCGCAGTTCGCGCGGTTCGTGCACGAGCTGTACAGCGGCGATCCGCGGGACGCGGCGGCGTGCATGAACGACCTGATTGCGGAGCCCTGGCGCAAGGCGCTGATTCCCGGCTTTGATGAAGCCCGCAAGGCCCTCATGTCGCTGGGTGCGCTGGCCTTCGGCATTTCCGGCTCCGGTCCGACGGTGTTCGCCATCGCCGACAACAGCCAGGTCGCGGCCAGGGGCAAGGTCTGGCTCCAGGAGAACTTCCTGCAGACGGATCAGGGTTTTGTCCGCCATTGCCGCGCCGATCTCGCGGGCGCCCGCCAGCTGCACGGAGCCTGAGCCGGGTGGAGTTCGTCAACCTCAAACATGCCGATGACCGGGTACCCTTTGCCCGGGCGGTGCAACGGGGCCTGGGCCATGACCAGGGGCTTTACTTTCCGGAGCGCATCGATCCGCTCGAGGACGTTCCCGGCTTGCTCGCCCTGCCGTTCGTCGAACGCAGTGCCCGGCTATTGGCCCACCTCACCGGGCTGGAGAACGCGACCACCCTCCGGCTGGTGACGCAGGCCTTCGATTTTCCCATCGAGCAGCCGCAATTGCCGGATGGCAGCTTTGCGCTGGAGCTGTTCCACGGACCGTCCCTGGCGTTCAAGGATTTCGGCGCCCGCTTCCTCGCTGCCTGCCTGGCGGAATTTACCGATGGCAGCCCGACGACCATCCTGACCGCCACCTCCGGAGACACGGGCGCCGCGGTAGCCCATGCCTTCCATGGCATCGATGGCGTCCGCGCCGTGATCCTCTATCCGGAAGGGCGTATTTCACCACTGCAGGAAAAGCTGTTCTGCACGCTGGGTGACAATATCGAAACGGTTGCCGTGCAGGCGGATTTCGACACCTGCCAGGCGCTGGTTAAACAGGCTTTCGACGACCCGGCGCTGCGCCAGCGCCTGGGCCTGAACTCCGCCAACTCGATCAACGTGGCCCGCCTGCTGGCGCAGGTGTGCTACTACTTTGAATCCGTTGCCATGCTCGGGGGTGAAGCGCCGGTGTTTTGCGTGCCGAGCGGAAACTTCGGAAATGTCACCGCCTGCCTGGTCGCCCGGGCGCTGGGCTTGCCCATGCGCCGGGTGCTTGCGGCCACCAACATCAATGACACGGTGCCGCGCTACCTGGCGGACGGCCAATGGGCGCCGCGGCCAACGGTGGCCACGCTGAGTAACGCGATGGATATTTCGCGACCGAATAATTTTCCGCGGGTCGAAGAGCTGGCCCGGCGGGCCGGCAAGTCCATCACCGGGGTGCTTACCAGCCGCTCCGTGAGCGATGAATCGACCACCGATGCGATTCGCGCCCTGGACGGGCAGTCTTACCTGGCGGATCCCCATTCCGCCCTGGCCTGGCGCGCCCTGCAGCGTGACCTGGCAGCAGGCGAGACCGGGGTGTTTTTGTGCACGGCCCACCCGGCAAAGTTTGCCGAGGTCATGGAGTCGGCGCTGGGCCGGCCGGTGCCGTTGCCGCCCGCACTGGAGGCGGTGCGGGACCTGGAGGTGCTTTCTGCGCGGATTCCCGGCGACTTCCGCTCCCTGGAGGCGCTGCTGTGATGCGCGCCGGTTTTTACGAGCGCACCAACTTTTTTTCTGATCGTTGGTTATAACAGTGAACGGACCTGCATAAGGTTGTGATTCATCTCTGATTCGACCCGGCATGCAGCCGGGTCTTTTTTTGCCCGGCCTTCTTGTCCGGCCTGTCTGAGCCAATCCGGGCGCGTTGCCGTGCCCGCGACGCCGCCCGCTCTTGACGCGGCTAATTGAAGAACTGGCGGAGGATAAAGAAACCAACCATCGTGAAGGCAATCGCCAGCTTGGCCGCGGCACCGATCACCGTGCCGATCCAGGCGCCGACCCCGGCCCGGCCCGCATCCTTGACCGAGCGGCCGCCACTGAGCTCGGCGACCACGGCGCCGACAAACGGTCCCAGGATGATCCCCGGCAACCCGAAAAACATCCCCGCAATGGCGCCAAACATCGCGCCCCAGAACGCCCGGGGGCTGGCCCCCAGTCTTTGGGCGCCCAATGCAGCGGCCAGAAAGTCAATCAACCAGGCTGCGATGGTCAGGACGCCAAGAACTGCAATCGTGCCGACGCCGGCAGGCTCAAAGCCCGTAATCCAGGCCGCCAGGAGCAAGCCGCCAAACACCATGGGCACGCCGGGCATCGCCGGCAGAATGGTGCCCACGAGGCCGCCGATCACGAGCAATACAGCGATTACCCACCACAAGATACTCAGGTCCATCGAACACACCCCAAACTAAACATCGGGCCCATTATCCCATGTCCGCCGCGCAGCACCCGTGCCAGAAGCACAGAAAGTGAGGCTTGCGCCGCCAAATAACCAAAAAAAGAAAGCCCCGGCGCTGCAAAGCAGTGGAAAAAGGAGGAGGAAACCACTGTCAATTGCACCGGGGCCGTAGACGTCGCCACCCGCGGGTGGATGCGCTCAATTGCTGCAGCGCGGTCGTTGTAATACCCGGTTATCGCTTCCGGGCTTTTGTCACCGGCTCAGGGGGGGAGCCGCTGCCTTGCGGGCCGGCAGCGGGAGACGCCGCTGCTGCCCAAAATCTGTTGCCCCCGGGTTTTCTGCCGGGTTATGCCCGGTGTAAAGGTGGCCCCGTGACGAATCCAGCGCAGGGGGGGCTTAGCTGGATGTTGCTCATCCCGGGGCCGTTGACGGGTTGATGCGCCCTGTTAAAAGGTCGCCCCGGTGCCCTGCCCATGCTTTGAGGGGGGGAGTCAAACCACTGGGTTCAGCGGGCACCGGGACTAAGAAAGCGGCAGAGGGCGTTACTGCCATTCCCCGAAAAATCGTTGTTAACTGCCTGTCAGAAGACCTGTGAGCAAGGTCACCAGCGAAGCCAGGACCACGAAGCGCGCAATGATTTTCATAACTAGTGCCTCCTGTCCGATCCACGAGTCATTCCGATGGCGCCCGCCGGATCGGCGTCTGCGTCGTGATGATGCGCAGAGCTTCCGGTTACGGGCCCCAACAGCAGCAGCTTGTGCTCGGCCAGCGCCAGCGCCTGTTTCATCCGCTCCAGCGACTCGGGCGGAAACGGCGTATCCTGCTGCTCGATCATTTCCCGCCAGAATTCGATCTCGACGGCGAGTTGTTGCTGCAATGCCTGCATAATTCCTGTCTTCTTGTGCATGTGCTGATTCGATGGTGGGCAGTTTAGGCAGGCACGCCCCGGCAGGCTTGTCACGATAGGACAATGATTTGACCGAACCTGCCGCGGTCCGGACAATGAATCGCGGGGCGCGTTTCGTCGCCCGGGGGAGTTCGGACATGTCCGTGTTGGCGCAATCAGTGGGTAACCTTTGGCGGGTCATTGAGTCCTACGGGCTGGATCCGGAAGCGCTGTTCAAGGCCGAGGACCTGGCCATCCAGTGGCCTATCGAGCCGGGGACGCGGGTTTCATACGACAAGCTGGACGCGGTGCGCGCGCGTGCCGCGGCGGCCAGCGGCGATCCCCTGTTTGGCCTGCGCACGGCCAGTTGCCTCCACCCGGCCCAGCTCGGTGCGCTCGGCTACGCGGTGCTTGCCAGCGAAACCCTGCGCGAGTCTTTTCAACGGATCCACCGGTTCGTCCGGGTGATTAACGACCAAAGCCGGTTTGATACTTTTGAGCGGGAGGGCTTGCTGGTGTGCCGCACGGGAACCGCGCTGGCGTCGCTCAATGAAGCGGTGCGGGACGATGTGCATATGTCTGTACTCGTGACATTGTGCCGCTTCAATTCGGGTCCCGATTTTGCGCCGGTCCGCATTGCGATGCGCAGGCCCGCCCCGGCAGACCCCTCGCCCTGGCAGGAGCTGTATCGCTGCCCGGTGCAGTTCGCCGCCGAACATAACGACATGGAAATTACCCTGGCGCAGGCAGACCGTATTCTGCCCTCCGCCGACCGGGTGCTGGCGGAAATGAACGAGCGCGTTGTCATCCAGCGGCTCGCGCAGCTGGATCGGGACAATATTCCCGGCCGGGTCACGGCAGCGATCATGGAACAGTTGCCGTCAGGCAGAATCAGCGATGAGTCGGTAGCCGAATCCTTGCACATGACACCGCGCACCCTGCACCGCCGGCTCAAAGACGATGGCGAAAGTTTTCGTTCGCTGCTCAAGGCGGTGCGACGGGACCTTGCCCGCCAGTACGTCGCGGATAATTCGCTCACCCTCACAGAAATCACTTTTCTGCTCGGTTTTTCCGAAATGAGCTCGTTTTCCCGGGCCTTCAAGAACTGGTACGGACACTCGCCCAGCGAGGCCCGCCAGGGCCATTAGGCCGGTAGCGATGGGCGCGGATTGGCCGGCGCCAGGCAAGGCGTGACGGGTTTGTCAGCCGTTTTTTGCGGTAAACGGGGCGAAAATTGCGGAAACTTATCCACAGAAATAAAAAATCAATGAGTTACAGTCGATTATTACAGTCGGTTATTCGAATGTGCCCTGATCTTGCGGCCTCTGGTGCCTTGCCGGCGTAAAAAGCCCCCTTGATGAAGGCAAAAACACCGTCTTGCAAGCAAAAAGGGTGCTATTGCGGGGTTTTAACCTGCCTTGCTGCCTGGCGAATGGCCGGCCACATCCGCAGTGCGCGGGCGAATTCCGTCCAGAACTCACGCCACCACTGGATCAGCGCCTCATCTTGCAGGTCCGGCGGATAGCCGGTGATGTTGACGTCCGGCGGGTTGTTGATCAATTCCCTGTTCAGCTTGTCCACCCCGGCCTGGAGAAATTGGCGCCATCGTTCCGGGGCCGCCTCTCCCGCCTGCTCCAGTGCTTCCTTGAGCATCCGGTAGTCAGCGGCCTGGGCGCCCAATCGGGAATCTGTCGCTGCCTTGCGCAGGAGCTCATCGTCCATATCGGCCAGGTCCTCGTACAGCCTGGCCAGGTGGCTGAGCCGTTTCAGGGGTTCCCGTGCCTTTGAGGAACCCATGTTTTCTTCGACCCGGCGCAGGCCGAGGCCCTCGAAATTCCGGCCGGTCTGAAACTGTTGCTCGCGCTCATTCCACTGCCTCGGGGGCAGCGGTTCATGCACGATCGCCCAGGGCTGGTCCACGACCACCGAAGCCGGATGAATGAACTCCAGCATGTCACCGAACAACCGGTCCTCGCCCCGCAGTATGGGAATGTAGGGTGGCAGCAGCGCGCGGTTATCCAGCCCGGTCAGCTGTGACATGTTTGAGCGGGGTTTCAGACGCGCCCGGTGGGCGCCGTTGAAACATACGCGGGATGAAAACGCATTATCCACGCTGTCATCGTCTTTAAGCATCGACGCCAGGCTCTCGCCCTCAAGCGAGGCAAGCCAGTTGAGATTGGATGTGCCCGGGTGGCCAAGCGTTCCGCACTCGGTGACCAGCACCCGCGAATCGCCATGCAGGCGCTCAAGCATCTCCAGGTCCGCGCCTTCGAAGGCCTCGGCGGTGAGTGTGCGCGCCCCCAGGGCGCCGAGCGCGTCTTTCAGACCCGAGCCCAGCGTGCGCATATGCCGGATCAGCGGGTCCGGGACCTCCCGAACCGGCTGCTCACGGACGTCGTCGCGGCTGCGGTAGAAACGGGTTTCGCGCGCGTCATCGCCGAAACTCGCACCTGGTGACACGTCCGCTTCGAAGGCCTCGCACAGGATATCGTCATCCAGCACGATGAGCCGCTGGCCGACGGACAACAGCAGGGCCAGGGTGCGGGCCAGTCCGCTGGTCCAGTGATCTGCCCAGCGCTCGCGGTCAATCAGAAACCGGACCTGCGCCTCGATGGCGGGCACCTGGCGGATGATGGCCGCCATAAACTCCTGCTGCTCTTCCGCCCCGAAGTGCTGCACCGGGGTGTCTATTTTCGCCGCAAAGGTTTCCGTGCTCTGGCGGTTGCGTCGCTGCACGGCTTCATCGCGGCTGTCATCAATCACCACGATGCGCGCCAGGTTATCGGTATTGCAGTTGGCTCGCAGGGATTCCAGGCAGCGCTGCAGCGCGTCCGGGCGCTCCCAGGTGATGATGGCTGCGACCGGCTTGTCGAGGTTGAACAGCGGGTCCGCCGATGGCTGCAGGGTGACGCTGTAGATGTCCGCAGAAACCATCAGGCCGTCATCCCTGACCGTCTCCAGCATGTTCAGGACTTCGGCCTCCTGGCCCTGCAGCGCGGGACTGGCTTGCGTAATGCGCTGAGCGTGGTCTTCCAGCGTGTGGAACTTCCGGCAAAAAACCAGCGCCGCATGGACCTCCGGCGTCAGGATGGCGTGGCGCCCGTTGCGCGGGTTGCGCACGAGCATGCGCCCGTTGGTCAGCGGATAAGCCCCGCAAAGATCAAAGGCGTAGAGTTTAGAGGTGTTGTTCATAGGTCCTTCTCAGCGCGGTTGCCGGAAGCGCGCATTGCCTGGCGGGTCTTGCGGCGCATTCAGAAGCGACCGGCCGGTCCGGGGAACACGACCGGGCTCTCGTTGCCATCCACGGCAACTGCCGCGACGCCAAAGATGTAGTTATCAATGACCAGGTTTTCCAGCGTGTATTCGGTGACATTGCCCACGTAGCGGCTGCGCTGCCATTCCGGGGCGGTGGTTTCGCGCCAGTACACCCGGTAACCCGCGAGCTGCGGCTCCTCGCTGGCGGCCCAGCGCAGCGTGGTGCTGGGCGATACCATGCCCTCGATGCTGACATCGGACGGCGGCGCCGGCGCCCACGCCATCGCCGCGAGTGCCACCGCGTTGACCGCCGTGGCGCGGGCGGCGAAATCAAAGTCTACAAACTCGATCGTGTCACCGAACTGGCGCCCGTCCTCTGTCCGCAGATCCTGATGCTGCCGGTCATAATGTTCATTGACCTCCATGATCCGCACGCCGGGAAAGCCGGCCGCGTTGAACGGCCGGTGGTGTCCACCGCGGCCGAAGCGGTCAAGCCGGTAGACCATGTTCAGGTCCATGCCGATCACGTACTGCTCGCCTACCCGCTTGATATAGCGGGCCAGGTTTCGCGAGGCCGAGTCGACCTCACCACCCTGGCGATAGCGCAAAGCGGCCTCCTCGGGCGTCTCCGCCGCGCGAACGCCCTCGGAAAACACCCGCAGGGAATGGTTGTTGACCACCCCGTTGATGCCCGCGATGTTGCCGATCATGTCGTTGTTGAGAACCGCATCAAGGTTCCAGTGCTCTTCCAGCGCATGGGCAGCCACGATCTGGCCGCCGAACAGGCCCTGCTCTTCACCGGCCAGCGCCGCGTAGACAATGCTGCCGGGAAATTCGTACTGGCTCAGAACCCGGGCCGCCTCGATGACGCCGGCCATACCGGAGGCATTGTCGTTGGCGCCGGGGGAGTCGCTGAGGCGGTCCATCGGGTCACTGACCCGTGAATCAATGTCGCCGCTCATCATGACCATCCGGTTCGGGTCGGTTGAGCCGCGCTGGATCGCAATGACGCTGACGATTTCCGCTGGACTGGGAATGCGGGCTTCACCGCTGATCGTGTCGCCAATCAGTAACACTTCGAGGCAGTCCCCGCAGCGGGCCGAAATGGCGCGGAACTCCGCCTCGATCCAGCGACGTGCAGCGCCGATGCCGCGTTCTTCGGAAACGGTCTCCGACAGGGAATGGCGGGTGCCGAATGACACGAGTTTGCGAATGTCCGCCTCCATGCGCTCAGCGGAGGGCGCCGTGGCAATGTCATACAGGCGCAGGTCCTCGGCAGGAGGAACCTGTGCGGAGGCAATCGCCGGTAAAAGCAAGGCGAGAACGGCAGGCAGCTTATGCATGTGAAATCCCCGGGCAGTTCGGTGGCGCACAATGTACCGTGCGCAGCGCAGCGGGACAAAGTTTTGCTGCTGCTGCGCTGCAGCGGCGCCGACGATGACTTGATGTGGTTCTGATATCATCCGGCGCGCCGCGTATTGTGCCCATGGCAGACACGGCAGCGAATTCGTCGACCAAACCCCCCTGGAACCGGCGGAAAACCACTTTTGATCAGAACAGAAGGCAGAGAATCCATGTTCAAACCAACCCTCCGCTGGCTGCTTGCCCTGGTTTTGTTGCATTTTTCCCTGGCAGCCTTTGCCCAGGAAGAGGAGAAACGGCGAAGAGCGAAGAAGAAGAAACGCCTCAAACCATTGCAGAGCTGACCGAGGATGCAGAACGCATTGACGGACTGTTCACCCTGTTTCGCAATCCGAAAACCGGCGAGCTGCACATGCTGATCAAGGGCGACCAGGTTGACGAAGAGTTCATCTACTTTGCGCAGATTGCTAACGGCGTGGTCGAGGCCGGCTATTTCACCGGCGCCTACGTGGCCAATGGCGTCATCGCCGTCAAGCGCTACTACAACCGGGTTGAGCTGGTTGCGGAAAACTTCTCGTTCTATTTCGACCCGGACAACCCGCTCTCACGCGCCGCCGATGCGAACATTTCCAATGCGGTGCTGGCGGTTCAGGAAATCGTTGCCGAGGACGAAGATACGCGGCGATCTGCTGATCAGGGCGGATGAGATTTTCCTCGGGGAAAACCTGCTGCAAATCAAGTTCCCCCTGCCGAGGGCGCGAATGCCGAGACGACCTTCACGCTTGGCACGCTGGCTGAAGATAAGAGCAAAATCCTTGCCACGCGTAACTACCCGCTGAACACGGACCTGGAAGTCGAGTACGTGTACAACAACCCGATGCCCAGGGACCGCGGTTCGGAGGACGTGACGGATGCGCGCAACGTCTCCATCAAGGTGTTCCACAGCCTGATCGCCATGCCGGAGAATGACTACGAGCCGCGCTTTGCCGATCCCCGCGCCGGTTCTTTCGAGACCAAGGTGACCAACCTCACCTCCCTGTCCCCGACCCCCTACCGTGACCTCGTGCACCGCTGGAACCTGGTAAAACAAGACCCGGATGCGCCGGTGTCAGACCCGGTTGAGCCAATCACCTGGTGGATCGAGAACACCACCCCGCTGCAGTGGCGCGACCTGGTGCGCGACGCCGCGCTGGAGTGGAACAAGGCATTCGAAGCAGCCGGTTTCACCAATGCGGTTGTAGTGAAAGTTCAGCCCGACGACGCGGACTGGGACTACGGCGACATCCGCTACAACGTGCTGCGCTGGACCGCCTCACCGCAGCCGCCGTTTCGGCGGCTATGGCCCCAGCTTTGTCAACCCGCGCACCGGCCAGATCATCGGTGCGGACGTGATGCTGGAGGCCTCGTTCCTGAACCGCCATACCCGCGCCGCCTGGTTGCTGGACGATGGTTTTGATGCGCTTGCGCATAACCCCAATCTCCTGCACCGAACCTGCACGCTGAGTCACGGGCTCAAGGACAATGCCATGCTTGCCGCGACCTTTAACCAGTTTTCACCGGGAGGGGGAGAATACGGTGACGACGTTAACCAGCAGATCGTGCATGACTCGATGCATTACCTGATCCTGCACGAAATCGGTCACACGCTGGGCATGAACCACAACATGAAAGCCACCCAGTACCTGAGTCCGGAGGAGGCCTTCGATGAAACCGTCGTCACAGAGCGCGGCCTGGCCGGCTCGGTGATGGACTATCCGGCGGTCAATTATCCGCCGCGCGGCAAGGACATTACCCTGTTCTACGCCGTTGAGCCGGGGCCGTATGATGACTGGTACATCCAGTTTGCCTACGACCCGGGCCTGGACGATCCGCAGCTCATGGAAGCACACCTGGCCAAATCCACCCAGCCGGAACTGGCCTTTGGCAACGACGCGGATGATATGCGCAGCCCCGGCTCGGGCCTGGACCCGCGCGTCAATATTTTCGACATGTCCTCGGACGCGGTGCTGTACGCCTCCCAGCGCATGACGCTGCTGCAGGACACGCTGAACGACATGAGCCCGGACGCGATCGCCGCCGGCCGTTCCTACCAGGAGATCTGGGACGGCGTTGGCCTGGTGCTGGGTGACTGGACCCGCTCTGCCGCGGTTGTCTCGCGCTATATCGGCGGGGTGTATGTCGACCGCGCGGTGGCCGGCCAGCCCGGCGCTACGCCGCCGCTGACGCCGGTTCCGGCGGAACAGCAGCAGGCTGCCATGACCGTACTTTCCGAGCAGGTCTTCGCCCCGGACGTGTTCGCCATGTCCGAGGAACTGCTGCGCTATACGGCTGAGCAGCGCCGTGGTTTTGATCACTTTGGTGACACCGAAGATCCGAAAGTACATGCCGGCATGCTGGCCATGCACCAGGCTACGCTGAACCACCTGCTGAACCCGATCGTGCTGACCCGTATCGTCGATACCGGTCTGTATGGAAACAACTACGACATCGCCGAGATGATGACCGACCTCACCGACGCCGTTTTTGCGGCGGATGCGAAAGGCAACGTCAACGCCGTGCGTCAGAACCTGCAGGTGGAGTACGTCAAGCGCCTGGCCGCGCTGGCCCGCGATAACATGGCGGAAAACGGCTACCCGACGCAGGCGGTATCCATGGCGGTTTACAACCTCGGCGAAATTCGCGACCTGGTCAATGACAAGGGGCGGATCAACACGTCCACCCGGGCGCATGTGCAGAACCTGACCCTGATGATTGACCGTGCCCTGGCGGTTGATGCCTGAAGGCTGACCGAACGACGATAGCGGGGCCCCGGTGATTTACCGATCCGGGGCCTCGCTGGCTGCACCGCTCGCCTCGGCGTGCGCGGCATCCAGGACCGGTCCGGCAAACCACTGCTCAAAGCGCAGCTTAAGGCGCGGGTCGTTGTGGTGAAAACGTTGCGGATAGCCGCGCCAGTCGAAATGCGCCTTGAGGGTTCCCGGGCCCAGGTCGTCGGCGACGGCTGCCGCGGCCTGGACGGCAATCATTTCCAGCGTCTCGATCAGCAGCTCAAGGTAGGCCGGGTCCTGCTGCACCGGTCCGTGGCCCGGCACCAGGTAGCGGGGCTGCAGGCCACGAAAGCGGTTCAGTACTTCAGCCCAGCTGCGCGGATAGCTGCCGGTGCCGAAGGGCGTTGGTGCCACGACCGTGTCACCGGCCACCAGGATGCGTTCATCCGGCAGCCAGAGCACGGCATCCCCTGCCGTGTTGCCACGCCCGAAGAAGCGCAGTTCCATACGTCGGCTGCCGCTATCGAGGATCAGCAGTTCTTCGAAGACCCGGTCCGGCGGGGTCACCCGGCTGTTGTTCAGCTCTTCGATGATCAGGCCGTCATAACTGATCAGGTCGTTGAAGTCCCCGCGCATGATCTCCGGCATGGGTGAGCCATCGGCCAGCTCGCCTTTTTCGGCGATCGGCCTCAATGCCGCCAGCTGCTCCGGAAGGCTGACGCGAAGCTCGTCGAGATAGTCCATGGGCGCGCCCAGCATCGCTTCGCGGGTTGCGCGATGGGTGATGATTTCCAGGTCTGGCCACTCCTCGAGGAATCGGTATGCGCCAAGATGATGGTCGCCATGCCAGTGGGTAATGATCAGGGTGCGAACCGGCAGGTCCGAAACCGCCTTGATCTTTTCTATGACCCGGTCCGCGAGCAGCGGCGACCCGGCGCCGTCAACCACTACCAGGTGGTCGCCGTTATCGATGATGACCCCGTTGCCCATTACCGGCTGTCGTTCCGGTTCCGGCCTCGACACAACCCAGATGCCGCCGGTTAGCACCTCCAGCCGGACATCAAAAGGATCGCCCCGCTGCTCCGCCGCTGCGGGGTCAAATGCGGCAAGCAGTCCCATTCCCAGGACCAGGGACAGAACGCGCTTGATCGGGATTAACGGCATGGGTTCATGGTGGCACCCGCAACGGCGTGATGGCAACGGGCTTTCGCAGCCCATTCACGGCGGCCGTGGTCAGCTGACGTTGAAAAAACATGGAGAAGCGAGCAATGAAAGCCACCTGGAACGGACAGCTCATCGCGGAATCGGATGATACGGTCGTGGTCGAGGGTAACCATTACTTCCCCCTGGAGTCCGTGGACGCCAGTGTCCTGAGGCCGAGTGAGCACAGCAGCTTCTGTCCCTGGAAGGGCACAGCGGGTTACTACCATATCGAAGCCGGGGGATCCAGGAATCAGAACGCTGCCTGGTTTTACGCGGAGCCGCTCGATGCGGCCGCACAAATCCGGGGGCGCGTCGCCTTCTGGAAAGGAGTGGAAGTCGAAGCCTAAACGAAAACGGTCACCCGCCACTTGCGGCGAGTGACCCGTCAGTGATTTCCGGGTAGCGCTAAGCCTGGCGACTCACCGCACGGCCGGTCCCGGTTCAGGCGGCGACAGCGGCCAGCAGTTTGCGGGCTTGCTCCGGGCTCTTACGCAGCGAGCAGGCCAGTTCTTCTGTCAGCAGCTCCAGCGACTGGGCCAGGTGCGCTTTGTCCTGGGCACGCAGACCGTCCTGTGATTCCAGTTTGCTCAGGCCTTTGAAGACACGCGCGGTCTCGAAGGGGTCGCCGCGGTCAATAGCCGCCTGGTGTGCGTTGGCGCGCGCCTTCCACTGCTTGCTCACCTTGCCGTCGTAATCCTTGAGTTCATCCAGCAGGCGCTTGGCCTCCTTGGTGGAAATCAGGGAGCGAACCGTGTTCGGAACGTCGTCCTTGAGGATGGTGAGCTTCAGATTCTGCCGCTCGAAATACAACTCTGCATACGTGGCTTTTGCGCAGCCGCCGAAGCTGCGTTCGCCAATCGATTGAATTTTGCCGATGCCGTGTTGCGGATGATGAATAGACTCGCCTTTTCGAATATTAATGGGAAATTCCTTTCTGAAGTCGAGAAACAAAAAGTTGGGGCAGGATTCTGCCCAGAATCAACATCTTACACAATTTTTAGGTGTTTGGGAAGGTGCGAAGGGGAAAAATATTCATCCCGAGTGATATTTTTTTCCGAAAACCGGCGTTTGCATCGATGAGACACACACAATCTCGTTTTAACTGCCCAAAAGCTACCGGGATGAGGGATCCGCTGCCCAAACCTGGTATTCAAACCAAACGCCGCCGCTCTGGCGGCGTTTTCTTTTCCGCTTCAGGTGGACGACTGTTTAACCCCACGGCCCCTGACGTTTGCCCGTACCGCCCGGTGTTTTATTGCGGCATAAAAAAACCCCGCCGGAGCGGGGTTTTTTTGCTGGCTTGCAGCGTGTTCAGCCTGCAGCTGTCACGTTGGAGGCCTGCGGACCCTTGGGGCCGTCTTCCACGTCGAAGCTCACGCTCTGGCCTTCCGCCAGGGTCTTGAAGCCACTGCCCTGAATGGCTGAGAAGTGAACGAACACATCTTTGCCACCGTCGGCGGGTGAAATAAAACCGAATCCCTTGGATTCGTTGAACCATTTAACGGTACCGGTTGCCATTGAGAATACCTCTTACTTTGGCGTTAAAACTGATCAATCGCTTGCTCAAGAAAATCAAGACGGGTGATACCGTGGTACTTCCGTTAGACCCTGAGGACGTGCAACTAATCTTTCCGTGAACCCATGGAACAACCCGTTCCATGTAGATTCGGGGGCTAAATTACCCCTGAAACCCAAGGATTACAAGCGTTTTCGATGACACGACACCCCGTTTGGGTCTGTGCCGCGCTGGTGTACACTGGCGCGCCTGAACGGTTTCAGCCAAAGCGTGGTGTCCATGCAGCAGTCAATAGTTCTTACCATGATCGCCGTTGATCGGCCCGGCATTGTCCAGCGGCTTTCCGCGGTGCTTCGCGAGCACGGCGGAAGTTGGCACCGCAGCAGCATGAGCCGCATGGCCGGCCACTTTGCGGGCATCCTCGAGGGCCACGTGCCGGAAGAAGACCTGGAGGCCTGCGTGGCCGCATTGCAGGCGCTGGAAGGCGAGGGCGTGCAAATTGTGATCCAGTCCGGAAACCTGGACAGCATCGTTACGGCCGGTGAGGAGTACCGCTTCGAACTGGTGGGCAATGACCGCCCGGGCATCATGGCGGAAATAACGGCGGTGCTGGGACAGCGCGGCGTCAACGTGATCAGCCTGGAGACGGTGGTGGAAGGCGCCTCGATGGCCGGGGGCGAACTGTTCCGCGCCTATGCGCGACTGCTGCTGCCGGAAACCGCGCAGGCGGCCGAGCTGGCACGTGCGCTCGAAGATCTGGCGGATGACCTCATGGTGGACATCACCTTCGAGCCCTGACGCGCCTTGCCTCGGCAGCGCCTGGGGCGATAGCCTCGGGTTTTTATCGGTGGAGTCGTAATCTATGGACCCTTTTCCTCCTGCTCCGAAAGCCCGGCGCCCGGGACTGGGAAAGCTGTGGCTGGGCATTTTTATCGCCCTGCTCGCGGTCGCTGCGGTTGGCTATTTCGTCTATTCCAACCTGGCCGTGAACGCGCCGGCAACAGCCCGGCAGGTCGCGGAAGATGAATCCTCGCCGCCGCCATCCGTGGCGCAAAAAGCGGCGCCCGTCACCCGGGCGCCAAACCGCAGCGACACGATTCTGACCTGCAGCGCCGCGGATGGAACCGTGTTTTATACCAACGCCACCCGCTGCGAACAGGCCGACCTGGAAAACCGCGTCAACGTGATGCCCGCCATCGACGAACCGGTCGCGCAGAGTAGCCGGGATTGTCTCGGTGCGCAGCCCGGCGGCCCGCGGGTACACCATTTCCTGGCTGTCTGCATGGAGCCCTTCAACGAGGCGCTGGAGTTGGAGCCGTTTCTTCTTGAGAGTGATGACCCGGTTAACTCCCGCGTCGGACGGCGCTACTGCGGCCTGATCACCGAGGGCGTGCAGGCCGGATGCATGGCGACCAGTGACCAATTCTGTTTTCTCGATATCTGCCAGGCGCAGCGCGAGGCCCAGTGACCATGAGCGACGCTGACAGTGACCTGCAAGGCACCCGGTTTCACGCCGGCGAGGATGACGAGTACTACTTTGGGGAGCGCTGTTACATTCTGGAATACCTGAATGATGAGCGTGACCCGGAGCTCAGCATCACCCGGGCGCGGGTGCCCGCGGGCGTCACCACCCGCTGGCATCGTCTTCGCGACACCACCGAGCGTTACCTGGTCCAGTCCGGCCGGGGCCTGGTTGGTGTCGGTGATGACCCGGTGCGCGAAGTGGGCGCCGGGGACGTGATCCTCATTCCGCCCATGGTCAGGCAGCGTGTCGAAAATCCGGGCCCGGAGGACCTGGTGTTCCTGGCATTGTGCACGCCCCGTTTCCGTCCGGAAAACTACCTGGACGATGATGCCGCCGCGGACCGCGAAGGCGACGACGGACGTGGTTAGTCCCCCCCCGTGACGGCCGCGCACGCCGAATCCGAACAGGATCAGCCATCGAAAGTGCCGCGGGAGGGTTTTCTCAGCGCCTTTCGATTCAGTGGTCGCGCCCTGTCCCTGGTCTGGACCACCAATCACCTGTTGACGATATTCCTGGCCGTTTGCACGGTCGCCGCCGGCCTGTTGCCGGCCGCGATGGCCTGGGTGGGCGCGCTGATCATTGACGCGGTAGTCGCCGCCACCGCGCAGGCCAGCCAGACCGGCGAGGTGGTGATGGGCCGGATCTTCCAGCTGGTGGGGCTCGAGGCCGCCATCGTGGCCGCCCTGGCCGGCGCCCAGCGCGGCATCTCTTTTTGCCAGGCGCTCCTGCGCGCCCAGCTGGGCCAGCGGGTGAACATGATGATCCTGGAAAAGGCCGTGCGCCTGGAACTGACCCAGTTCGAGGACTCGGAGTTTTACGACAAGCTCACCCGGGCACGCCGGGAAGCGTCCAGCCGCCCCCTGTCGCTGGTGACGCGCATTTTTGGCCTCGCGCAGAACCTGATTTCGCTGATCAGCTACGGTGTCATCCTGGTGCAGTTTTCCGCCTGGGCGGTGCTCGTGCTGCTGCTGGCAGGCCTGCCCTCGTTCATCGCGGAAACGCGGTTCTCCAACGATGCCTTTGCCCTGTTTCGCTGGCGCTCGCCGGATACGCGCATGCAGATCTACCTCGAATCGGTCATTGCCCGGGAGGACAACGTCAAGGAGGTCAAGCTCTTCGGGCTGGGGCCCCTGCTGCTGCAGCGCTATCGGGATATCTTCCACCGTATTTACGCCCGTGACCGGGAGCTGGCGATCCGCCGCGACGGCTGGGGCTTTGCCCTCGGCCTGCTGGGTACCGCGGCCCTGTACGGCGCTTACGCCTGGGTGACCGTGGCCGCGGTGGCCAGCCGCATCACCCTCGGGCAGATGACCATGTACGTGATGCTGTTCCGCCAGGGGCAGTCCGCGGTGACCTCGAGCCTGAGCGCCATCAGCGGCATGTACGAGGACAACCTCTATCTTTCCACGCTCTACGAATACCTTGAAACCCCGGTCATTGAATCACCGGGTCATCTTCTGGAGGGGCCGGATCGCGCTGACGGGATTCGCTTTGAGGACGTGAGCTTCACTTATCCGGGCGCGCACAAGCCGGCACTGGAGCATATCGACCTGCACATCCGCCCCGGCGAATCCCTGGCCCTGGTCGGTGAAAACGGCTCCGGAAAAACCACCCTGATCAAGTTGCTGACCCGCCTGTACTCACCCACCAGCGGCCGCGTCCTGCTCGACGGGCTGGACCTGCTCGAATGGGATGAAAACGCCCTGCGTTCGCGTATTGGTGTGATCTTCCAGGATTTTTCGCGCTACCAGTTCCTGCTGGGTGAGAACGTCGGGGTTGGAGACGTGACGCATTTCGAGGACGAGGAGCGCTGGCGCGACGCCACGGTCAAGGGCATGGCGGACGATATCGTCGAGAGTCTGCCGGAGGGGTTCAATACGCAGCTGGGCAAGTGGTTCAAGGGCGGGCAGGAGCTGTCTGGCGGACAGTGGCAGAAAATTGCCCTGTCGCGCGCTTTTATGCGCAGCAAGGCCGACATCCTGGTGCTGGATGAGCCCACGGCCGCCATGGACGCGGCGGCCGAGGCGACCATCTTCGAACATTTCCGTCAGCTCACCAGCAATCGCATCGCCATTCTCATTTCGCACCGTTTTTCCACCGTGCGCATGGCGAGCCAGATCATCGTGATTGACCAGGGACACATCATTGAGCGCGGTTCGCATGAAGAACTGATGGCTGCCGATGGCCACTATGCGAGGCTGTTCTCGCTGCAGGCGGCCGGCTACCGTTGAGTGCGCCAAGTCTGCGGCGCGTTCACCCGTGATCTGCCAGAATAGCGCGCTTTCCTGACGCGGCGGCGACCCAATGACTGACTTCATCAACACCATCAATGGCCTGGTCTGGAGCAGTGCGCTGGTTTACCTGTGCCTGGGCGCCGGACTGTTCTTTTCCCTGATGACCCGTTTCGTCCAGGTTCGCCAGGTTCCTGAAATGATTCGCCTGATCTTTTCCGGCAACGAGTCGCCGGAGGGGATTTCGAGCTTCCAGGCCCTGGCCGTGTCCCTGTCCGGCCGGGTGGGTACCGGCAACATCGCCGGGGTCGCGGCCGCCATTGGTTTTGGTGGCCCGGGTGCGGTGTTCTGGATGTGGGTGGTCGCCTTCCTGGGCGCCTCCATGGCGTATGTCGAGTCGACGCTGGGGCAAATTTACAAGGAGGTTGACGAGGGGCAATATCGCGGCGGTCCGGCGTTTTACATTGAAAAAGCCCTCGGGCAGACCTGGTATGCGTGGCTGTTCGCGCTGACCACGGTGTTTGCCTGTGGCGTGCTCCTGCCGGGCGCGCAGGCCAACGCCATAGGCAACGCAGCGGAGCTGGCCAGCGGTGGCACCCGCCTGGTAGGCACCCCGCTGGGGGATTTTGAACTTGCCAAGCTGCTGATGGCCGGCGCGGTGACCACCGCCCTGGGCATCATCATCTTCGGGGGCGTCAAGCGCATCGCCCATTTCACCCAGGTGGTGGTGCCGCTGATGGCCGTGCTTTACATCGCCAGCGCAGTGGTCATCATCGCCATGAACGCGGCCGCTGTGCCCGATATCTTCCGCCTGATCCTTGGGGATGCGTTTACCCCGATGGCGGGTATGGGTGCCGCGATAGGCTGGGGCGTAAAGCGGGGCATTTACTCGAACGAGGCCGGCCAGGGCACCGGTCCGCATGCCGCTTCGGCCGCCGAGGTGGAGCACCCGGCCCAGCAGGGCCTGGTGCAGGCCTTCTCGGTCTACGTGGACACGCTGTTCATCTGCTCGGCCACCGCATTCATGATCCTCATTACCGGCGCCTACCATGTCACCGGCGTGGAGAGCGCCGCCTCCGGTGGCATCCTGGCGGCAAGCATAGACCCGAACAGCCCGGCGTTTACGCAGCTCGCCGTGAGCCAGGTCTTTCCCGCCTTTGGTGAGCCCTTCGTGGCCGTGGCGCTGTTCTTCTTCGCCTTCACCACCCTGCTGAGCTATTACTACATCGCCGAAACCAACGTGGCCTACATCAAGCGCACGCTGAATATTCCCGGCCTGATGTTGATTCTGAAAATCGCCCTGCTTGCCTCGGCCTTCTATGGCGCGATCCGCACCGCCGGCACCGCCTGGGCCCTGGGCGACATCGGGGTCGGGGTCATGGCCTGGATGAACATCATCGGGATCCTGCTGATTTTCATCGCGGCGCGGCCCGCGGTCAGGGCGCTGCGGGATTACGAAGCGCAGAAGAAGGCGGGCACCCGGCCCTACCGTTTTGATCCCCGTGCCCTGGGAATTAAAAACGCCACGTTCTGGGAAATCCGCCTGGAACAGGACAAAAAGTCGGCCGATGACGCCTAGCATCATGGCGCATGGCTGAGTTTCATCAAACCGTGGTGATCACGGGCGCCGGCAGCGGCCTGGGCGCCGCGCTGGCGCGGCGTTATGCCGCCGCCGGCTGGCGCGTGGCGGTTACCGACCAGGACGCGGGCCGTGCTGCCGGGACGCTGGAGCAGATTGTCACGGCCGGCGGGCCGGGCAGTGAAGCGTCCTTCGCCATGCGCCTGGACGTCCGGGACGAGGACGATTGGGAGGCGCTGGAAGCCGAGGTGATGAACCGCTGGGGCGGCCTCGAGCAGCTGATCAGCAACGCGGGGGTCGCAACCGCCGGAACGGTGGTCGACACGCCGCAACAAGACTGGGACTGGGTCCTGGACATCAACCTGCTGGGCGTGGTGCGCGGCTGCCGCCGGTTTGCCGCGCTCATGCAAAAGCAGGGCCGGGGCCAGTTGGTCAATATGGCGTCCTTTGCAGGCCTGGCCGGCGTCCCCGGGGTCAGCAGCTACGGCGTTGCCAAGGCCGGCGTGGTGGCCCTGTCGGAAGCCCTGCGGGCCGAGTTGCACGCCAGCGGCGTGCGCGTCAGCGTCGTCTGTCCGGCGTTTGTGCAGACGCGCCTGACGGAAACCATGCGCAGTACGGAGGCGGGCACGCGCGAGCAGGTGGAGCGCTGGATGAAACGCTCGCCGGTGAGTGCCGCCGCCCTTGCAGACCACGTTTTCCGGGACGTCGGCGCCGGCAAGTTCCTGATTCTGACGCACCGGGAGACCCGCTGGGCCTGGCGGCTGAAGCGCTGGCTCCCGGAGCGCTACTTTCGTGTCCTGCTGAAAAGCCTGCCCTGAAAGCGTGGCAGAGCTGCTGCGGACTTTCACCGGCTTTTTCCCTGGCGCCGGTAAGCTAGACTCAAAAGCGCGGTAGTTTTGCCGCGTAAAGCAAAAAGAAAGGAGCTTCGATTATGTTTGCCAGGGTCAACACCTTCAGCCTGTTACTTCTCACCACGGTTCTACTGACGGCCGCCCTGCTGCCAGCGACGGCGGAAGCCGCCCGCGTGCAGCCGGTTGAGAACATTGAAAACGCACCGGTTCCGGCCGGACTGGACATGCAGACCATTCGCAACGCGATTATCGATGGCTGCAGCACGCGCAACTGGGTCGCCCAGGAGATCGAAGACGGCTACCTGCAGTGTACTTTGCAACTGCGTTCGCATACCGCCGTGGTGGATATCAACTACACCACGGAGCATTACTCGATCACCTACGCGAACAGCGTTGACCTCAAGTACAAGGACGGCAAGATCCACCGCAACTACAACAGCTGGGTGCAGAACCTCAACGGTGACATCAACAACGCCCTGCTGAAGGCCGCCCGCTGAGTGATGCGTCCGCGCACAGGCGGCCGGCGGATTGCGGGGCTCATAGCCCTGCTGGCCGCCTTGCTGGCGCCGCCGGCCATGGCGGCGCCCAGCGACGTCGGTGAGATGTTCAGTCCGGCCATGGACAAAACCATGGCCTACTCCGTGTACACGCCGCCCGGTTGGCGTCGCGATGAGCAACTGCCCCTGGTGGTGCTGTTGCACGGGGGTGGCAGTGACCACCTGTCCTTCGACGAGTATGGTGTCGGCGCCTACCTGGATGCGGAGCATGCGGCCGGGCGCCTGCCGCGCGCGATCATCGTGAATCCCGACGGGGAGTTGGGCTTCTGGGAGAACTGGTATGACGGCTCGCGCCTGTACCGCGACTGGGTCATGGATGACCTGCTGCCGGTTATCGAGGCGGAATACAACACCGCCCCCTGTCCCGAAAACTGCCACGTGATGGGCATGTCCATGGGTGCCCACGGCGCCCTGCGGTTTATCTATTACGAGGGCGACAGCTTCAGCAGCGTCACGGTGATTTCCGGCATGATCCTGTCCCGGGAGGAGGTCAAGCCGACCCTGCGCCGGTCCATCATCGGCCTGTTCATTCCCTTCAAGAAAATCTGGGGCGATATCGACGATCCAAACACGGCGCCGGCGGACCTGGACCCCTACGTGGGCTGGGTCGAAAACGACGAGTTACGCAGCAAGTCACTGTTTCTCAGCTGGGGCACCGAAGACAAGAAGCGTATGAAGACCACCGGCGAAGCCTTTCGCCGGACCCTGGATGACAGCGGCCTGGATTACACCTTCATGCTGTATGACGGTGAGCACCTCTGGGTGGACTGGAAAGCGGTCATCGCCGAGGCGATTCGCGTCCAGGTGGGCCATTGGGATCCGCGCCGCGCCACGAGGGTCGAAGGCGATGCCGGGCCGGAAACGGGGCGCTGAACTGAAACCCGGATCGACGCCGGGTTCGACGCCGGGCTCTGCAGCGAACCCCGATGCCGAAATGCGCAGCAGCGGCCTTCTGCGCCGGGAAACGGTCAGGCTGGACGGGGTCGTGCTGGCGCAGGTACTGATTCTGCCCGTCGGCAAGCTGGACCCGGCCACCTTGCTCGGCAGTCTGAACCCGCGGGATCGTGACCGTGCCGCATCGCTGCTCAGTCCGGCCCGCTACGCCGAGTACGTTACCTCCCGCTGGCTTTTACAACAGCTGCCCACCTCGGGACCGGTCACCATCAGTCATTGCCACCGCTGGATCGCGGTGGCCGGCAGCGACAACTGCGCGCTCGGCCTGGACGTGGAATCGCGGCTGCCGCGGCACCTTGCCGAAGTCGCGGAGCGTCTCGGCTGGGGCGAACGGGAACCGCCGGGCTATCTGCAGGCCTGGACCCTGTGGGAAGCGTGGCGCAAGCTGGCCGGGGGGTCTGTGCTGGATGCCCCGGACCTGGTCTACGCCGAGGTCCTCGCGGCCGCGCCGGGACTGTTTGCCGCGCCGCAGCGTCTGTCGACCGGCGTCTGGTGGAGCCTGGCGCTGGCGGGAGGCTGTCTCAGCCTGGCTGTGCGCACCCCGGCGGAGGCGCCGGATGCTTCAGATAGCGCGCAGGATCAGTGAGGTATTGATCCCGCCAAAGGCAAAATTGTTGCTCATGACCGTGTCGGTAGAGATAGCCCGCCCGCGGCCCTGCAGGTAGTCGAGTTCCGCGCACTCCGGGTCGACCGTTTGCAGGTTGTGGTTGGGCGCAAACCAGCCGGCCCGCATCATTTCCAGGCTCAGCCACGCCTCGATGGCGCCGCAGGCGCCAAGCGTGTGGCCCAGAAAACCCTTCAGCGAGGCGACGGGGGTTGCGGGGCCAAAAACGTCCCGGGTGGCGTGGCTCTCTGCAATATCACCGGTCGTGGTGGCCGTGCCATGGGCATTCACGTAGCCGATATCGCCGGCGTCGCAGCCGGCCGTTTCCAGCGCATCGCGCATCACGCGGGCCATCGATTCGCGGTTCGGGCGTGTCACGTGATCTCCGTCGGAATTCGTCGCAAAGCCGACGAGTTCGGCGAGGATCGGAGCAGATCGGCTCCTGGCATGGTCCAGGGATTCGAGCACCAGGGTGGCCGCACCCTCCCCGACCACCAGGCCGTCACGGTCAATATCGAACGGCCGCGGGGTCTGGTCCGGGTGCTCGTTGTTGGTGCTGGTTGCGTAAAGAATGTCGAAAACGCCGGCGTGGGTCGGGCAAAGCTCCTCGCTGCCCCCGGCCAGCATGACGTCCTGGAGCCCGTGGCGGATCGCCTCCCAGGCATAGCCGATGCCCTGGCTGCCCGCGGTACAGGCGCTGATGGTCGGAATCACGCGCCCCCGCAGCTTGAAAAAGATGCCGATATTGGCTGCCGCCGTATGCCCCATCAGGCGCATGTAACTGGTGGCGTTGACCTTGCGCGCCGTATCGCTGACCAGGATGTGGGCCATTTCGATCAGCGCGTCTGAACTTCCGGATGAGGAGCCGTAGGACACGCCGGCGCGGCCGGAGGTCAGCACCGGATCATTCAGCAGGCCGGCCTGTTCCAGGGCGATTTCGGCCGAGCGGACCGCGAACTGGGCGTTGCGGCCCATCGTGCGGGCGCGCTTGCGCGTGTAGTGCGCCGGCAGTTCAAAGTCGCTGACCGGCGCGCCAAGCAGGCTGTTCAGGCCGCGGATTTTTGCCCAGTCATCCATGCGGCGGATGCTGCTGCGGCCCTGTTCCAGGGCCGTGCGGATGGTGGGCCAGTCCGCGCCCAGGCCGGTAAATCCAGAGGCGCCGGTGATCACGACGCGTCGCGTCACGCCATGCCCCCGTTGACCGAGATCACCTGGCGCGTGATGTAGGCGGCTTCCGGGCTGAGCAGAAAACGCACTGCGGCGGCCACCTCGCCCGGCTCGCCCAGGCGTCCGGCGGGAATGTGTTCCAGCATCCGTTGGCGGACCTCGTCCGGCATATCAATGATCATGTCAGTCTCGATTAACCCCGGCGCGACGCAGTTGACGGTAATGCGCCGGCTGGCCAGTTCGACCGCCAGCGCCTTGGTGGCGCCGATGATGCCGGCCTTGGACGCGCTGTAGTTCACCTGGCCCCGGTTGCCGATGAGCCCGGAAACGGAGGACAGGGTGACGATGCGCGCCGGTTGCCGCCGGCGCACCAGGGGCATGACCAGCGGGTGGAGCACGTTGTAAAAGCCGTTCAGGTTGGTATCGATGACCTGGTCCCAGTCATCCTCCTGCAGCATCGGGAAAGCCGCGTCGCGGGCAATACCGGAGTTGAGCACCACGCCGTAGTAGGCGCCGTGGGCCGCCAGGTCCGCTTCCAGCGCGGCGCGTGTGGTCGGGCGGTCGGTCACGTCAAATTGCAGTACCCGGCTGGCGGCGCCGGCGCGGCGCGCCTCCCCGGCGGTGGACTCGGCATCTTCCCGGCGGCTGTGACAATGTATCACCGGGTCGTAACCATGCTCGGCGAGATCCAGGGCAATCGCGCGGCCGATGCCGCGGCTCGAGCCCGTGACAAGGACAGCGGGGCGGGAATCAGTCATGGGGAAGACGCTCCTGTCGGGGGTGTGTAAACGGTCAGCGTGCAGGTGATCGGCTGGCCTTCATATTCCGTGGCGCAATGGTAAGCCCCCATGCCGCTCTCGTCGACGAAGCCGGTCTCTGCCGCAAGGACCAGGGTGGCGCCAACGGGAATATGGCTGACCGGGCAGGACAGCCGGCGCGTGCCCAGCAGGAAACCCTGGCCGACAGGCTCGCCGGTTTCGCGGGCCTTGAGGCCCCCGATCACGGCGGCGGTCTGCGCAAAGAACTCCAGCAGGGCCCAGGTGGGCAGGCCCAGGCCGGGTTCGATCAGCGGACAGGCATCCGTGATAGTGACCCGGGTACGGGCCTGCGTGCTGTCCCCGTCGACCAGCCGGTCCGGCAGGAGCATCGGCGGACGGTGCGGCACCAGGTCTTCCAGCGGAATGTCCGTAAGTTGTCGCGTGTCCATCAATCAGCTTCCCGTGACCCGCGGGCCATTGCCCTGCAGGCGCTGCTTCAGCAGCACCGGCGAGCGCCAGGCCATCCGTGCCAGCAGGCGAAGGTGCATGCGGACCATGCGCAGATTGTCGCGCAGGTAGTGAAAGTGGGACACCCCGGCTTCCGGATAGATCACCCGCGTATCCAGAAAATGTAACGGCATGCCGTCCCAGCAGGCATTCACCAGCAGTTCCGCATCAAAATCCATTCTTGCGCCGGGGCGGTGCCGGCCAATCACCCGCAGCGTCTCATCCAGCGGATAAACCCGAAAGCCGCACAGTGAGTCCCTGATACCGCGCGTCCAGGTTTCCAGGAACACCACCCCGTCGGTCAGTTTTCGGCCCCAGACCCGCACCCGGGGGGCATCGGGGCCGAAGACCGGCGTGCCGCAAACCATGGTGTCCGGCCGGCGCGCGGCAGCGTCCAGGAAACGGGCAATATCCGCGGGGTCGTGCTGCCCGTCGGCATCCATTTGCAGCGCATGGGTAAACCCGCGCTCCGCGGCGTGGGCAAAGCCCGCCATCACGGCGTTGCCCTTGCCCTCGTTAACCGGCAGCGACAGCAGTTCAAAATCGTTCGCGGCTGCCGTTTCCGCCAGCTGTTGAACGGTTTCCCGGCTGCTGCCGTCATCCACCACCAGCAGCGGCACACCGGCGGCGCGCAAACCCGGCAGGCTGTCGCGCAGCTGCCGCAGGTGTTCGTAGTGCGGTATCAGCAGCACCGGCTGGAACCGCCCGGCCCCGGACGGACTCATGCGTAGCCCGCCCGGCCCAGCGCGCAGCGCTGTTCGCCCTGGTGATAGCTGAAATCGATCCGTGCCGCCTGCGGGTGCCGCTGCAGCAGCAGGCGGAGTTGTGCCGGGGGCAGCACGGGATTCTGGAACTTCAGGTTGCTCACGGCAGCAACCGTGCGCAGGTCGGGCCATATCAGGGTCGCCAGCTGCAAGGCCCAGCGCAGCTGGACCACGCCGGGCAAGACCGGCTGGCCGGGAAAATGCCCTTCCAGCCACGGACAGTCGGCGGGCACGTCCAGGTCCAGGGTCACCACGCCTTCTGCCGTGTTCGCTGCGCTGATGACCTGCGGGTCCCCGGCGCCGGCTGGCCACCGTTGTGGAAGCCCGGGGTGCATGACTTCAATCATTCGCGTCCTGCCCGCGGGCGTGCCGCCGTTTGACCAGCGTACGTACCCCGTATTCGGCAGCAAAAAACACGCCGATCAGGAGATAGGACAGCAGCCCGTTGTACACGGTCCAGTAGGCGAGTGGCGCAAACAGGGCGGTCCAGGCGGCAACCAGGCCGTTGCAGAGAAAAAAGCCGCACCAGGCCAGGGTGACCCACCACAGGTAGCTGCGGGCCTCCTCCGGCACGGTCTGTCCGGCCAGGCGCATGCCGCGCTCCGGAACCGTCGGGGGATAGACCAGGCTGAGGGCAAACAGCACGAGCAGGCCCAGGTTGATGAGCACCGGGTAGGCTTTCAGCACCCGGTCGTCACCGGAGAGCACTGCGGCCGTGATGAACAGGGCAACCATCAGCACGAGGCCCAGCGCTTTCAGAGGGGTATTGAATGGGGCCTGGCCCGGGGCTCCCAGCTGACCACCGGCGGCCAGGCGCAGCAGCAACAGGATGCCGAGGGCGATGGCCAGCGCCGTTGGCCCAAAGCGTTCAAGGCCGAAGTAAACCGCGAAGGGATAGGCCAGCAGCGCCAGGATGCTCAGGCTTCGCAGGATGACGCCCGTGAGGCCGCGGTTTTGCGCGGTGGTGGTAGGTTTGCCGCGCCACTCAGGCCATGACGTGATCGACGAGGTCCACGACATCCTGCACGGTGCGCACGGTCTTGAAACGCTCCGGGGTGATACGCCCGCCGGTCACCTCGCGCATATGAACGATCATGTCCACCGCGTCAATGCTGTCGATGCCCAGGTCGTCAGCCAGCCGGGCCTCGGGCCGGATCGCTTCGGAGGGAATGTCAAATTCATCAACCAGCAGGTCGTGAACGTACTGAAAGGGGTTGTCGTGCTTGCTCAAATCAATTCCGTCCCTTTTAATCGTCCCGGCCGGGACGTTCCAGTCCGAACGCACCGGTCGCGATGGTTGTCTGCAGGCTCTTCTGCGGAGCCGGTCCGGCGACCGCCACCGGTACGCCAAGCGCTCCTATTCTACCTCCTCGAGCAGCAGGACACTAAGCTCTGCGGTCAGTTGCCGTGTGCCGGCGCGTTCTGCCGGGGCGTCGCCACAGCTCTGCCCCGGCTCGATGGCGGGCAGCGCCCGGATGGTGAAATGACCACGGCGGGCCGGTGCGGCCAGCCAGGGCTCGCCCTTGCGCAGGGCGGGCGGTGCGCAGCGTATCCGCACAGGTAGCAACGGGGCCCCGGACCGGGCGGCGATCACCGCTGCGCCGCGCCGAAAAACCGGTTCCTCACCCGGTCGCGTGCGGGTGCCCTGGGGAAACAGCAGCAGGCAGCCGCCAGCCCGTACCCGGCGGGTTCCCTCCGTGAGGAGAAACTCATCATCATCGTTGGGCAGGTAGCCGGCCGCGCGCACCGCGAACATCAGCAGCGGATTGCGCCAGTGCGAGGCCTTGACCACGCAGTCGGCGCCGGGCAGCAGCCACATGAGAAACACCGCGTCGATCAGGGTGGGGTGGTTGGCGATCACGACCAGGCCGCGCTGCCCGCGGTGTGGCGGCAGTCCGGTCGACTCCCAGGAAAGCACGAACAGGCCCATGAAGCGGATAAACAGGCCGAAGAGGGCCGATATGCTCCGGCGCGCCAGCCGCTCCCGCCGCTCCCGCTGGCGCACCAGCAGCCAGAGCAGGGGGAAATAAACCGTGCCAAAGAGCACCGCGCCCAGTCCAAACAGCAAAAAGGACAACGCGGTCCAGAGCTTACGCCACGCCAGCCCGACGGGGCCGTCCAGCGGCAGTCGCCCGCCGCCTTCACGATGTGTTGAGTTTTCTTCGGCGATGGTCACAATAGAAGTCCCTGAAGACCCATCCGTTCTGTTCCGGAGACAACCATTTCCCATTCTGCCATTGATTGCCGGGTCACGGCGTATACGCAGACCAGCGCCGTTGGCCGGGGCGTCGATGCCTTGCGCCGGGCGCTCGACGAGCGCCGCAGCGGGCTGCGGCGCAACGACTTTCCGCGCTCCCGGGTCGACACCTGGATTGGCCGTATTGACGGCGCTGACGAGGAAGGAGCGGTTGACTGGACGGGCCAGGAGCACTGGGAGAGCCGCAACAACGCGCTGGTGCGGATCGGCCTGGAGGCGGACGGGTTCCTGGACCAGGTGGCCGGGTGCCGGGAGCGCTTCGGACCGCACCGCGTGGGTGTGGCCATCGGCACCAGCACATCCAGCATCGGGCGCACGGAAGAGGCCTATGCCCTGGGCGCTGAACCGGTCTTTGCCGGGGGCTATTGCCAGCCCCGGGTGCACAACCCGCACTCGCCGGGCGCCTACGTGGCGCACCTGACCGGCCTGAGGGGTCCGCAGATCACCATCAGCACCGCCTGTGCGTCCAGCGCCCGCGTCTTTGCGACCGGCTGGCGGTGGCTGCAGGCCGGGCTGGTCGATGCGGTCCTGGTGGGTGGAATCGACTCCCTGTGCCACAGCGTGCTGGCGGGCTTCCAGTCGCTGGAACTGACGTCCCCGGACCCTTGCCGGCCTTTTGACGCCAATCGCAATGGCATCAACCTGGGCGAAGCGGCCGGCTACGCGATCCTGATGCGGGCCGCGGACGCGCCCGCCGGGGCGATCCGCCTGGCCGGATACGGCGAGAGCTCCGATGCCTACCATATGTCCCAGCCGCCGCCGGGCGGCGAGGGCGCCCAGCGCTCCATGCGCGATGCGCTCGGCCGCGCCGGCATTGACGGGTCAGAGCTGGGCTACGTGAACCTGCACGGCACAGCCAGCCAGGCCAATGACCGGGCGGAAGCGGACGCGCTGGCGACGCTGCTGCCGCCGGAGGTGTTCGTATCATCGACCAAGGGCTGGACCGGCCACACACTGGGCGCTGCCGGCATCCTGGAGTCAGTGATTACGCTGGAGGCGCTGCAAAGCGGTCGCTTGCCCGGCACGCTGAATCTCGATGAGCCGGACCCGGGCATGGCCTTTCCCGTTGCCCGCGACAATGCGGAGCGGTCCCTGCAGCATGCGATGACCAACTCCTTTGGTTTTGGCGGCAATAACTGCAGCCTGGTGTTCTCGAAGGTGTCCGGGTGAGGCTGCAGATTGCCGGCGTCGGCGCCTGGGGTCCGGGGTTCAGCGACTGGCAGTCGCTCAGGGACTGGCTGCGGGGTGGCGCTGCGCCGTCCGAGCGTCAGACCGCCCGCCCGGCGCCGGCCTGCATCCCGCCGCGGGAACGGCGGCGCGCGCCGCTGTCCGTCAAGCTGGCGGTCGAAGTGGCGGAACAGGCCTGCGCAATGGCCGGGGTGGCGCCTCAGGAGGCGGTTTGCGTTTTTGCCTCGGGCATGGGCGACATGGATATTACCGATTACATGTGCCGCACCCTGGCCAGTGACCAGCCGCTGGTATCGCCGACCAAGTTTCACAACTCGGTTCACAATGCGCCGGTCGGTTACTGGTCGATCAGCCAGGGCGCGCGGCGCAGCAGCAACGCGGTGGCGGGCTTCCGGGACACGGTGCCCGTGAGCCTGCTGGAGGCGGCGACCCAGTGCGTGACCGAGCAGGTGCCGGTGCTCTGGGCCTGCCAGGACATTGCCTCGCCGGAGCCGTTCCGCCTGATTGCCGATATCCCCGAGGCCTGCGCCTTTGCATTGCTGCTGGTGCCGGAAACCCCTGCAAGCGTTCACGGCGCGGCGCCGGTCCTCGACCTGGACCTGCGCGAGGGTGCGGTTAGCTGGCCGGGACTCCGCACCGAAGCGCTGACCCCGCTGTATGAACATAATCCCACGGCCCGCCTGTTGCCGCTGCTGGAGTCCCTGGCGGGTAACGGCGATTCGCTGGTCCTGCCCCTCGGCGAGTTCATGGCGCTTGTCCTCAATCTGAAGCCGAGCCCCGGGCTGAGCCTCGACGCGCCTGCAGCAATGGAGCCCGTATGAAAGCCGGCCGGCATGACCTCGTGATCGTCGGCGGCGGCCTGGCCGGGCTGACCCTGGCGCTGCAGCTGCGCGATGCGCAGCCCGGCCTGTCGGTCGCGGTCGTTGAGCGGGCCCGTCACCCGGTGCCGGAGATTACCCACAAGATCGGCGAGTCCACCGTCGAGCTGGGCTCCTGGTACCTGGCCAATACGCTGGGCCTGCGCGATCACCTTGATGAGTCACAGCTGCGCAAGTTCGGCCTGCGGTTCTTCTTCGGCGCCGGCGGACGCAGCCTGGAGACGGCGGATGAGCTCGGGGTAAGCGATACCTTTTCAACGCCGACCTGGCAGGTTGACCGGGGCCGCCTGGAAAACGAGCTGGCCCGCCGCGCCGGGGCGCAGGGCGTTACCCTGATCGGCGGGGCGCGGGTGAAAAGCGTGCAAACCGACGGCCGCAAGCGGGTCCTGTACGACGGCCCGGACGGCGAGCGTACGCTCGAATCCCGCTGGGTGGTGGACGCGGCCAGCCGCACCAGCCCCCTGAAGCGGCAGCTGTCCCTGGCGCGCGCCAACACGCACGATGTGAATGCCAGCTGGTTCCGGGTCGAGGGGGAAATCCGCGTGGACGACTGGTCCAGCGACCCGGCCTGGGGACAGCGGACCGGGGAGCGGCCGCGCTGGCTGAGCACGAACCAGCTTATGGGGCCGGGCTACTGGGTGTGGATCATTCCGCTGGCCTCCGGTGCGACCAGCATCGGCATCGTGGCGGACCCGCAATGGCATGGGCTTGACGAGATTCGCACGGAGGCGGCCTCGCTGGCCTGGCTGGAGCGCTTCGAGCCCCGCCTGGCTGCCGCGCTCAAGGACCACCCGCTGCTGGATTTTGCTTTCCTGCGGCATTTCTCCCACGACTGTGAGCAGCTGTTCAGCCCGGACCAGTGGGCGTTGACCGGCGAGGCCGGGGTGTTCCTGGATCCGCTCTACTCGCCGGGCACGGACTTTATTGCCATCAGCAACAGCTTCATCACGGACCTGGTCAGCCGCGACTGCGCCGGCCAGGACATCCGCGTGCGCAGCCGTGCGCTGGAGACGGTCTACCGTTCGCTCTATGACAACACCCTGTCGATCTACCAGGGGCTTTACGGGGGCTTTGGTGATGCGCACTTCATGGCGCTGAAGACCACCTGGGACTACTGCTACTACTGGAGCCTGCTGGCGCTGCTGTTCACCCAGGACGCGATGACGGATCTCGCCGACAATGCGCCGCTGCGCAACCAGTTGCTGACTGGCGTGGCGCTCAATCGCGGCCTGCAACGGCGTTTTCGCGCAGCAGCAAAAGCCGGCCGGCAGCTTCCGGGCCGCGGACGCTTTTTTAACCAGCAGGATGTGCCGCTGATGGGCCGGCTGAACGCGGAACTCAACGACTCGCTTGACGCGGGCGCCCTGCTGCAGCGTGTCACGGCCAACGTGGCCCGCCTGGAGCGCCTGGCCGGTTACCTGGGCGATCGCATGGAAGACCCGGGACGTCCGGTCAGCGACGACGAAACCAGCCTGATCGGCACCTTTCCACGGCTGATCGCCGCCTGAGCCATACCCCGTTGCTGGGGGTCAGGACCGACGCGGCCGGCTGCCCAGCCAGGCGGCGCTGAAACACACGGCACTGCCCAGTGCCACGGTGCTGCCGAGGGAGTGCAGCGCCGGAATCGACGAGGCAGCTAGCACGCCGAAGGCCGCCACCGTAGATGCCATGCAGGCAAACACCGCGTGCTGCGCCCCGCCCCGGTCACGTTTGCCAAGGAACAGGGCATAGTCCAGGCCGATGCCCGTCACCAGCAGCAAGCCGGCCAGCTGGTACAGGTCCAGCGACCCGCTGAACACCCGCAGACCGGCAGCGGTCACGAGCACCGAACCCAGCACGAGCAGCACGGTCCAGAGCGCACGGCGCGGCTGCAGGCGCCAGCTCAGCCCGGCCGTGAGAACCAGGAACACCACCCCCAGTACCGCCAGGGTCCGTTTTCGGTAGTCGCTGACCAGCGATTCGGAGGCGCTGCGCAGGTCAACCAGCATGGCGCCCGGCTGTTGCGCCGTGAGAAAGCCGGCCAGGGCCTCAGGATCCGCTGCGCCCTGCAGCGTGAACAGGGCGGTCCAGTCGCCGTCTGCCGCCTGGTAGAGCTGGCTCTGCAGCAGCGCTTCAAGGTCCGATCCGGCATAGCTGGCCGGGGTCAGGGGATCCAGCGCGCGTGTGCGGTTCGCGTCGGCCAGGAAGGGGTCAAAGGCGCTGCGCGTAAAGGGGGAGGCTGCCACGGCGCGCGCCAGGTTGGCAGCAAGGGTTTCCGCTTCTGGAATGGCTGCCTGGCGCCGGCGTTGTGCCGCCTCGGTGGGCAGCAAGGGGGTGATGCCGGCAAAGCCGCCCAGCAGGCCGGCGTCTACGGCGCCCTGCAGCGCCAGGCGGGTCTGCGCCGCGCCGGCCAGCAGCGACTGCAAGCCCGGATCCTGCACCGCGACCAGGTAGCGGATGCTGGGTGCGCCGGTTGCCTGCCTGAGCTCGCGTTCCTCATCCAGCTGCGCCTGGGGAATCGGGCTCAGGGCGGCGAGGCTGGATGACCACCAGGGACGGTCACCCCCGGCCCAGGCCAGCGCCAGTGCGGCCAGGAACAGGGCGCCGATTACGCCTGCACGCAGCACCGGGGCGGGCGCAGCCGCTTCGATGAATGCGGGCGCCGGGTTGCCGGACCCGGGCGCCAGGCGGCGCCTGCTGAGCGACGGCAGGAGCCAGCCGGTGGTCAGCAGCGCGCCGGCCACCCCGGCCGCGGAAAACAATCCCAGCTGGGCCATGCCGCGGGCGCCACCCACCATCAGCGCCCCGTAGGCCAGCATGGTGCTCAGGGCGCTGAGGCTGAGCGTAGGCCAGGTGCTGCGCAGGGCCTGCGCCGGCGCCTCACGCCGCGCCTGGCTCAGGTAGTGGAGCGGATAATCAATGGCGACGCCAAGCAAAGTGAAGCCAAATGCCAGGGTAATGCCGTGAACGCCGCCGAAAACTACGCTAACTGCTGCGACACCGCAAACCAGGCCGGCAGCCAGGGGCAATGCGGCCAGCAGCAGCACGTAGAGACTCCGGTACAGCAGCAGCAGCACGGTGATGAGTGCCGCGCTGGCCCACAGGGAACGCCAGAAAGCCTCGGACTCGATGGTGCTGCGCAGTCCCACGCCGAATACGCCGGCGCCGCTGATGCGTGCCGCATCCAGCTGGCCAAAGCTGTCGGCGACCGCCGACTCGATCGTTTGCAGCGCCCGTGCCTGCGCATCGATATCGAAAGCCGGGGCCGCGGTAACGGCAATCAGGACCCGTTCCCCGGAGGCGGTCAGCCAGGGCGAAGCGCTGCCCGCATAAAGCGATTCCATGATGGCCACGGACAGCAGCACCGGGTCGCGGGTGATCAGCTGTTCAAACTCCGGGCTGCTGCCAAGGCCCAGGTCCGCAAGCCGTTCATCCAGCGCCGCCCCGAGGCCTTCGGCGGACCAGTCCATGTCAGCCAGCAGGAAGCGGTGGCCGAACAGGGGCTCCGGGGGGCGTTCGGGAGGCGGCAAGAGATCGGAGAGCACGGCTTCGATTTCCGGCGCGTTTTGCAGCCGCCTGGCAAGTCCGGTCACCCGCGCCGCATCGTCCGGCACGGCAATCATCACGTAACGGGAACCGGGGGAATCGCCAAGGCGCTCAACGAGGAGCTCCTGCGCTGCGGTGCGCGGGGCCGGCAAAAACAGGCCGAGGTCGTAGGACATTTCCAGCCGCTGGGCCGCCAGGGCTGCCAGGCCTGCCAGGCACAGCAGCCAGATCAGCAGGCGCGGCAGGGCCCGCGGCGAGCGATCAGGATCCATGGGGAGTGCCCGTCATGGATCCTCTGGCGTGTGCAGGATGGTCATGGACTGCCGGTCTCCGGAGCCCATCAGCGAATCGATCTGTGTCAGCTCATCCCCGCTGCCGCGCAGCTCCAGCAGCACCAGCTCACCGGCAAGCTCCGGGTCCAGGGGTCTGAGCTGCATCACCCAGGTGTCGTCGTCCCCTTCCAGGTAGTCTGCCTGGAAAATAGCCTGCAGCGCTGCGGCGTCGCCGGACAGCAGCGCGCGCAGGCCGCGCAGTAACACGGCCAGCTCCGGCTGGCGCTCAAGGGGCAGGCGGCGCGCGCGGCCGTTGCCGGCCTGGATCTCGAGCTGCGTATCCGTGAGGGTCAGCCGCGCCTGCCGGGGCTCGTCTACCCACTTGGTGAGCGTGCCGTTGTCCGGATCAAAGGCCAGGCGTCCCGTGTAGATCACCGGGTCTTGCAGCAGGCCGCTGGTGCGCGATTCCGTGTAGGCCAGTTCACCGGCACCGTCTGCAGGGGCCGCCAGGCCGCCGACCCGCTCACTCAGCGAAACGCCGTGAACCGTGCCGGGCGCACCAACAAACGGCAGAAGTATGGTCAGCAGCAAGAGTGCTCGTCGGGTGTTCATCAGGCCGCCTCCGCCCAGAAGTCGTAGAAGTTGAACCAATTGTACGGGGCCTGTCGCGCATGATGCTCCAGCCGGGCCGCATAGCGCTGAACGCTTTTCTCGATTTCCGCGCTGCGCTCTGCCCGCGCCACCCGGGCCGGCGCCGGCAGCCGCTCGAAAATGATCTCGTACCTTCCCGGGCCCCGCTGCAGGCCGAAGAACAGCACCACCGGCGCCTGGGTGACCATGGCGATTTCGTGCGGCGCTGCGGGAAAGCGCGCAGCCTGGCCGAAGAACTCGGCAACAACGGTTTTTTCACCACCCCGTGGCCGGTCCGCCAGCAGGGCAACCAGCGACCCCCCCTCCAGGGCTGTCAGCAGGGCGAGCCCGGCGCCCGGCTGCCCGCCGATATCGAGCACCTGCGCCGCCAGCTCCGGGTTCAGCGCTTCCAGAAAGGCGGTGGCCGCCGGGCTTTGCTGGCGGTCCATGACCAGCCGCAATGGAACATTGGGTCGTTCGCGCTTGATGGCCCGTGAGGCCTCGAAGCTGCCGAGGTGCGAGCCGAGCAACAGGCAGCCCCGGCCCTGGTCCACGACCTCGGCCAGTGCCTCCGGTTGCGCCGCATCCAGTTCGATGCCGCGTCCGTCCTGGCCGAGCAGGTAAACCCGGTCCAGCAGCACCTGGGAAAACGTCCAGAAATGGCGCCAGGTGTCCCGGGTCGTCGGCTTGCGACCCAGCGCCCGGGCCAGGAACGCCCGTGAGGCGTCGCGTGCAGTACCCTTGACCAGGAAAAAATAAAGGCACACGGGACCCAGCAGGAACCGCGCCACGCGTGGGCCGACCCACAGGCAGAGCCGGGCAAACAGCCGCATAAGCGTGGGGCTGCCCGACTCCTTGCGGGACTTCCAGCTGCTGCTCATGTCTTTAACGTCGCCGGCGGTGCTGCTCAAAGCAGGCGAGCAACGCCTCGCGGGGCAGCTTTGATGCGGCCGTGCGCGGCAAGGCGTCGACCCGTAATAACGTGCGTGGAATAAACACCGGGTCCAGCACCTCGCCGAGTTTCCGGCGGATGCTCGCCGCGTCCGCGGTCCCCACATAAAGCGCAGCGGGGCGTTGCTTGTCCGACGGCGGGTCGGGTAGGAGCGCGGCCGCATCCTCCACGCCGGGCACTTCGAGAATCAGGCGGGTGATCTCCCCGAGGGAGCCGCGCTTCCCGGCCACGTTGATCATGTCGCCAAGGCGGCCGGCCAGCCGGAAGCGCCCGGCCTCCATCGGCAGCAACTGGTCGCCCAGGGTCACCGTTTCGTCAAGGTGCGCGGCATCGACGCAACTGCGCGGCGGCGCCGGAACGCTCCCGGGCGGCAGCGCCCCGGGGGCCTGATCGGAGAACCGGAAGCCGGGCAGCGGCGTCCAGGCCTCCGTCTCCGCCAGGCGGCGCGTGGCCAGGCAGCCGGCCTCGCTGCAGCCGTAAACATCCACCACCGGCGCGCCCAGAACCTGTTCGGCGCGCCGGGCCAGCGCCGCATCCAGGGGTGCGGTGGCGCACAGGATCCGTTCCAGGGGTGGAAACACGAGTCCGCTCTCCACCAGCGCGCGCAGGTGCAGCGGGGTTGTGACCAGGACGCGGTTGTCCGGCAGGCCGGCAAGCTCCGACTGCACGTCTGCGGGAAACAGCGGCTTGCCCGCGCTGAAGCTCACCGGTGACCAGAACGCCTGCAGCGAGCCAAGCTCCAGCCCGTACATGTGCTGGGCGGGAACAGTGGCGACGATGTTGCCGCCGCGGGGCAGCAGCGTGTCCTCGTAGATGGCGGCGGCCCCGCGAAGCGTGTGCAGCGGCTTGCGCACCGGCTTGGCGATACCACTGGAGCCCGAGGTAAACGTCAGTGCGCCGAGCTGGTGCGCGTCCAGTAAGGGGATGGCTTCGTGCAACCCTGCCGCCGGATCGTGTTCACCAGGAGCCTGTTCACTGAGCTCGGGAAAGGCCAGGGCGGTGATCCCGGCAACCGGCTCAAGGCCGTCGTGAATCATCCCGGCGGGCGGCAGTTGTTCCGCCAGGCGCCGCAATACGGCTGGTTTCGGGCTGGCCGGCAGCACGTTGCACTTGCCCGCGGCGACGATGGCGGCGAAGGCAACGGTGAACTCGTAGCGGTCACGCAGCAGGTTGAAGATATGAGACTCGGACGGCAGGGCATCGCGCAGGGCGGCCACGTGCGCCAGGAAGGTGGCCACGGAAATATCACGCCCCTTACGGCGCGCGAATACCTCGTCCCGCGAGCGTTCCAGCAGTGCGATGGTCCGGGGAATGGCGCGGGGCCGGGACATCGCGTGCCTGGTCAGGCCGCGCTGGCTTCTTGTTGGATATAGGCGGAAAGGGTCCGGACGTTTTCGAAGACCGCGCGCGTTGCGTCGTCATCTGCCTTCAGTTGCACGCCATGGGCCTTGGATATAGCCATGGCCAGCTCCAGCGCGTCAATCGAGTCGAGGCCCAGGCCGTCTCCGAACAGCGGCTCCTCGGCGCCGATTTCATCGGCGGTAATGTCTTCGAGGTTCAGCACCTCGACAATCAATTCTGCAAGCTGTTGCTCTGCGGCACTCTTGTCGGTCATGGCTTGGCCCGGTAATTGCGGAAAGGGTTTGGTACCGGCGCCCGGGGCGCCGGCTGAAACGATGATGAATTATATAATCACGGGCCCTTAAAGAAAGCCTTGGCGAACACGTGCCTGCCGGGAAAAAGCCGTGCCCCCCGGGCGGCCGGAACGATATAATCCGGTTTCCTGCCGCGACAGCAGTGACGAGCGCATCCGCAAAATGACAGTCCCGGATCCCATCACGCAGGGAAAGTTGCCTGCCGCCCTGCACCTCGATGATGAGTCATCGGGCGCCGGCGTCTGCGTGCGGTTTTCCTCGGTTCCTGCGGCCCTTGCGCAGGGTGCTGACTTTCCCTTGCCGCTGGTGCAGCTGGAAGGCCCCGAGTCGGAGGCCTGGTGGTTGCTGGGCGAGAGCGACACGCTGCCCCCCCCGCCGGAGGGGATTCGCGCGGTTGCCGCGGGCGGGCTGATGGTCTGCGAGGCCTTCCGCGGGGAAACAGCCGACCCGCGCGCTACCGCCCGAACCATCTATGCAGAGCTGCTGGACTACATCGCCCGGGCAGGCTATCCCCATATCGTGAAAGGCTGGAATTACCTGGCGGATATCAACGTGGGTGAAGGGGACGGGGAGCGCTACAAGACGTTTTGCATGGGACGCGGTGAGGCGCTGGATGCGGGCTGGCGCCAGGACTACCTGCCGGCAGGCACCGGGGTCGGTGGCGATACCGGGTCCGGCCTGTGCGTAACCCTGCTCGCCAGCCAGGAGCGGCCGCTGCTGATTGAAAACCCGCGCCAGGTCAGCGCCTACCGCTACCCGCGCCAGTACGGGCCGAAAAGCCCGTCCTTCAGCCGCGCTGCGGCCATCGGCGGCGACCGGCGCTGGTTGTTTATCAGCGGAACCGCGGCAATCGTGGGTCATGATTCGCTGCACACCAGCAGCATCGAGGGCCAGGTCCGGGAAACCCTGCGCAACTGGTCATCCCTGTTCGACGCCTACGAGGCGCTGGATAACCCGCGGCCGACCCTGACGGACCAGGCCTGGTACCGGATTTACCTGCGTCATGAAAGTCACCTGCCGGTCGCCCGGGCCATGCTCGTCGACGCGGGCCTGCCCCTTGCAGCGAACCCGGTTTTTCCGCGCCGACATCTGTCGCGAGGAGCTCCTGTTCGAGATGGACGGGGTCATCCAGCTGGGCTGAACAAACCGGGCGCCCCGGAGGGCGCCCGGTCGATAGTCTGACCGGCCAGGCGCTTACCAGTCGTAATGCGCCGTGTAACGCAACACCACCTCTTCCTCCGGCGGTATCTCCACGTCAAAACGGATGCGGTTGCTGTTGACCTTGTCATAGTCGTCGCTGGCGCCCTCGATGCGCCAGTTGGCCGTGCGGTAAAGATTTTCCAGCACGGTGACAGTCACCGCCGTGTCCTTCTGGTTGCGCAGGCGTATTTCGAAGGTCTCCCAGAGTTGCTGGGCGCGGGTATCGACGCGAAAGTCGACCTGTTGGCGCTCCCCTACCACGTCGAAGGCGTTACCCATGCGGATCAGCACTTCCTCGTTGCGGGGCGTGTGGTCGATCGTGTCCTCGCCAATAAACTCCAGTGAGCCGTCCGCCGGATCCAGCTGATTTACGCGGATGCGGCCGGCGGGCAGCGGCACGCCCAGCCCCTGGTCTTCCCGGTTGCGAAAGCGCAGGTTGACGTGCACGTCTGCCTGGGCGACGCGTCCGTAATCCTGGTCCAGCTGGCGGCCCCCGTAGTAGCCCCAGGCCAGGGTGGGAGCGAAGACCAGCTCCTTCTCGCACTCGATGCCCCGCGCCGTATCAAACAGCTGGAGTTGTTTCGTGCTGTTGTTGGGCAGGTCCGTACGGCGCTGCAGCGTGTAGAGGTGGTATTCGAAAAAGGCTTTTTCCTCGAAGCCCGCAGCGGCATCCTCCATGACCATGGCCGAGCGCATGACCTGGCGGGTTTCCGGGGTCGGCTGCTGCTGGCGGTTGACGTCGCCGGCGATGAGTTTCAGCCGCGCGTTGTCAAAGCCTGCGCCGGACTGGTTGATGATGCTGACCCAGGCCGACAGATCGAGATGACAGTCCCCGCCGGGGTCTCGCAGGGACTCGTCATACAGGATGTTGTAATCCGCCCACCAGGTCATGCCCTTGGTCTCGTAGGCGATGCGCGTGTCCTGCGCGCCGCTGCGCGGGCTGCTCAGCTGCCATTCCAGTGTCGGTCGCGTTATCAGCCCGCCGGGCAGGTCCGGAAAACGCACGTTGCCATACTGACGCAGCGCCTGGACGGAACCGTCCTCCAGTTGCAGCGTCAGGCCGTCGGCGACCCCGAGCAGCGTGCCACTGACAAGGTTAACGCCGTCGCCATAGGGCTGTTCCACGGTCACGGTCTGGCCGAGAAAGCGCTCCAGCAGCTTGGCCTGGGAGACCAGGTCAAACTGGAAGCTCTGTTCGAGCACCGCGGTCCGCGGTTCCGTCAGCGACGTAAAGGTCACGGTGGTCGGATCGATCAGCGCTGCGACGTCCGTGATGCGCAGCGGATGCAGCCCCTTTTCAAGCCTGTAGCTGCGGTCGTGGCGGACCATCGCGTAGCCGGGAATCTGGTAGTAGTTCGTCCGTCCAGCAACCGGCCGGTAGAGCTCTGGCGACACGGCGCCGGGCCGGAGACTTGAATAAATGGTGATCGAGTCATCGCTATCGGCGGCGTGGGCTGCGGTGCTGCACAATCCGGCGATAGCGAGGGGCAGCAGGTTGTTGCGGATACGGTTCATGGTTTTTGCTCCTTGGTCATTACCGTTTGATCCTATGAACGGCCAGGCGGCCCCTGCGGGGTTAAACCGGCCGCCAACTTTTCGCCGGCTTGTCTCCTGACCGTGAACAGAGGGCGGTTAAGATAAGGCGCATTCACGCAAAACCTTGGCTGGAGTATCTGACTATGCCACGAATTTCGTTCCTGGCCCTGTTGCTCGCTGTTTCGTTCGTGCCGCCTGCAGCGGCGGACGCCTCGCAGGCCGGGCCGCCGCAGGGCACCGGCAGCTACGCGGACCTGGTGCAGGTGCTGGATGACTTTCTGGCCCTGCGGGACCGGACGGGCGAACAGCCGCGCCAGATCATTCGTGATACCGCCGGTCAAACAATTGATCCGGTGGCGGACTACAGCCCACAGACCATGGCAGACCAGCTGGCGGCGCTGCGGCGACTCCAGGCGCGCCTGCAGGACATGAACGTCGCCGCCTGGCCACGGGATCAACAGGTGGACTGGCTGGCGGTGCGCTCGCGCCTGGATCAGCAGGAGTTTTTGCTGGTTCGCTCCCGGCCCTGGGCCCGGGACCCGGGGTTCTACGTGGACCGGATGTTGCGCGTCACTTTTACGGATTTACCCCTCAGCGGTGAACAGAAAGCCCGGTTCCTGGCGCGCCTGCGATCAGTTCCGGTGCTCGTAACTGAGGCGATGCAAAACCTTGATGACGTGGCGGCAGACTATGCCGACCTCGCCCTTTTCAACCTGGCCAATGCCGATGGTGTGGGTCACGGTTACCCCTACCGCGAAGTTTCCCCCGACGGGGTGCTCGGCTGGTACGAGGACCTGCGCCTGCGGGCGGAGTTCGAGCAGCCCGAGCTGCTGCCGGATATCGAGACCGCACAGCAGGCCGTGCAGGCGTTCAGGCAATGGATGGAAGAACAGCGCAGCGGCTGGACCGCGGCGGCGGGTGTGGGCGAGGCCGATTTTGACTGGTATCTGAAGCACGTCAAGCTCATGCCCTGGACGAGCAGTGAAATCGTCGTGCTTGGCCAACGTGAACTGGACCGCCTGTGGTCGCTCCTGGCGCTGGAGCAACACCGCAACCGGGACCTGCCGATCCTGGAGCCCGCCGTAGATGCGGAAGATTACCAGGCCCGCATTGACGCGGCCGATCTGCGGATTCGTGAGTTTCTTGCGGAGCAGGAGATCATCACCGTGCCCGCGGACATCGGGGTTCTGGATACCAACGTGCCCTGGAAAGTGCGCGCCGGCGGGCGGAATTTCTGGGAAGAGGTGCAATACCGCGATCCGGCGCCGGACCATCTGCACGCGGTGATCCCCGGGCACCGTTTTGACGGGGTCATGGCCTCGCGGCAGGATCACCCGATCCGCAGCCGCATTTACTCCGGGGCCCGGGTCGAGGGCTGGGCGACCTACCTGGAGGAGGCCATGCTGCAGGCCGGGCTGTTCGCCGACCAGCCGCGGGTCCGCGAGCTGATCCAGATCTTCGGCATTTTTCGCGCGGCGCGGGTGCCGGCGGATGTGTGGTTACAGAGCAACACCATGAACGTCAGCCAGGTCGTGGACTACTGGCTGGCGCGCGTACCCTTCCTGGACCGGGACGTGGCGCGCGTGGATGCGGAGATCTACCTGCGCCGCCCGCCGGGCTACGGGATCGGTTACTCGATTGGCAAGTTGCAGATGGATCAGTTGCTGGCGGACCGCAAACGTCAGCTGGGGGCGGACTTTGACCTGATGACCTTCCATGACCGGTTTATGGCGGCCGGTCGATTGCCCCTGTCCCTGGTGCGTTGGGACATGACCGGACTCGATGACCAGGTCGTCGCGTTCTGGCAACGTGAGCCGCTACCCGCCATGGGCAGCGACTGAGCTGGTTCGAACCGGGCCCCGTTCACGGCGCTATTTCATGGAGGCGATAAACGCATCGGCCTCTTTGATGGACTGCTGCATTTCCGCCACCAGTCGTTCCGTGTCCCGTTCAATGTTGGCCAGTTCCCCGCGCAGGGCGCCGATCGCCCGCGCATTCAGGTTGTGCTTGAGCACCAGCACCTGGTCTTCGAAGGCCTCCAGCACCGGGTTCATGGTCGCTTCCGCGCGGCGCATGGCGGCCATCAGCTGATTGTAGCGGCCCCGGGTTTCGTTCAGCATGTTGCGGCTTTCGGCTCTCAGGCTGGCGCTGCTGTAGTCATCCAGCTCTTGTTCCCATTCCTTGAACAGGTCCCCCGCGACGTCCTGGACCTCGTCGATGCGTTCACGAACCGCGTCCGCCTCTTCAACGCTTTTTTCGTACTCCCGGTTCAGGCGGTCGTAGGTCTTTTCCAGGTCGCCGCCGTCAAAGTCGACGGTGGCGCGAAACTGCTCCAGCGCCGTGGCGAACTGCTCGCTGGCGTCATCCTGCGCGTCCCGCGCATCCTCCACCCGGTCCACGAGCAGGTCGCGTTTCTCGAAGCCGAGTTTTTCCATGGTCTCGTAATAGGCGGTGCTGCAGGCCGCGAGCAGCAGGGCGCAGAGCACCACAACAAGGGGGTTACGGGCAGTTTTCATGGGCGTCGCTCCTGTCAGGGTGTGATGAGCCGTGTCGCCGGCCCGTCTGATCGCATTGACGGTAAACAATGATATCGTGTTGCGCGCGCCCCGGCTCCCCGGCCTGCCCGGTAATGGCGACGCAGGGATTTCCGGGGTGTGTGTTGAATCGCACAGGAACCCAGGCCCAGGAGGCTGAGCATGATCCAGACCGGAGAAAACTTCTGGAATATTCGGGGCAGTTTCCGCATCGCGGGCCTGCTGGACGTGGGCACGCAAATGTCCCTGCTGCGGCGCGCCAATGGACGCTTTGTGCTGCTTGACAGCCTGGTGCCGGATCCACAGTCCGCGGCCGCCATCAATGAGTTGACCGATGGCGGCGCCAAAATCGAGGCAATACTGAATTTGCACCCGTTCCATACCGTGCACGTGGAGGCGGTTCACGAGCGCTTTCCGGCGGCCCGGCTCTACGGCACGAGGCGGCACCAGGAGCGCTTTCCGGAACTGTCCTGGGCAAAGGAAACGACCGACAGCGCCGCCGTGCAAAAGCGCTTTGCCGACGACCTGGCCTTTTCCGTACCCGCCGGCGTGGACTTTATCTCCGCCAATGACAAGGTCCATTTCGCATCGGTGCTGGCCTTGCACCTCGCCTCCGGAACCATCCATGTTGATGACACCTTCAACTACCTGCCGGCCAGCGGCCTGTTGCGTTTTACCCCGCTGGCCGACACGGTCAGTTTTCACCCGACCCTGGCGAAGGCGCTGCTGCCGCGCGCCAATGCGGCCGTGGAGTTGCACCGCTGGGCGGAGGGGCTGATCGAGTGCTGGGAGGGCGCGACTACCCTGTGCGCGGCCCATAACGGTATCCTTACCCCGCAAGTCGGCGATGCGACCATTCCCGAGCGGCTCCAGGCAGCCCTGGACCGGGTGCAGGATACGCTGGCTGCCCACGAACAACGCTACGCCTGAAGCGACATCGCCATGTCCTACATTGGTCTTGAATCGCGCCCTGTTGCGCACCTGCTGGGGATCATTCTCCTGATTCTTGGCGCCTTCATGCTCCTGCCCATAGTCGTTTTTTACGACTCGGACCGGCAGGACCTGCTGGCCTTCGTGGGCAGCACCCTGATCACGGTGCTGGCCGGCCTGTCCTTGCGATGGTTTGGTGGCCGGGCCAGGCTGGAACTAAATGTCCGCCAGATGTTTTTACTGACAACCATGGCGTGGACCTGCCTGGGGCTGTTCTCTTCGCTGCCCTTGCTGCTCTCCAGCCTGGACCTGCGGGCGGCCGATGCGGTTTTCGAGAGTGTTTCAGGCATCACAACGACCGGCTCGACCGTGTTGAGCGGCCTGGACCAGATGCCGCACATCATTACCTTCTGGCGCGCCCAGTTGCAGTGGATGGGCGGTATCGGGATCATCGCGATGGCCGTGGCGATCCTTCCGTTTCTCAGCGTTGGCGGCATGCGCCTGTTCCGAACCGAGTCCTCGGACTGGTCGCAGAAAGCGACGCCCCGGGCCCTGGACCTCGTCCGGTCCCTGCTGCTGGTGTACCTGGTTCTTTCCCTGCTGTGTTTCCTGGCGTACCTGGCCGGGGGCATGAGCCTGTTCGACGCGGTGACGCATATGGCGAGCACGGTTTCGACCGGTGGCTACTCTACCCACGATGCGTCTTTCGGATACTTCGACAGCAACCTGTTGCAATGGATTGCCGTCACCTTCATGCTCGCCGGCGCGCTGCCCTTTGTTCATTTTATCCGGCTGCTGCGCGGCCAGCGCGGCTCCCTGTTCAGTGACCCCCAGGTCAGGGGTTTGCTGCGTTTTCTGCTCATTACGGTGCTGGTGCTGACGGCCTGGAAAGCGCTCACATCCGGTGGCGCCAGTATTCTTGATGACCTGACCAGCGTGGCCTTTAACGTGGTTTCCGTTGTCACCACTACCGGTTACGCGAGTGCGGACTATACGACCTGGGGCGGGCTTGCGGTCGCAGCGTTTTTCTTCCTGACTTTTGTGGGCGGCTGTTCCGGTTCGACTTCCGGTGGCATCAAGATATTCCGGTTCCAGATTGGCTGGTTGTTCTTCGTGACCCAGCTGCGCACCCTGGTACACCCCTCCATGGTGAAACTGATCAAGTACGGGGGTGATCCCCTGCCGGAGGACATCGTCTATTCCGTGGTGGGGTTCGCGATGATTTTCGCCGCCACGTTTGCCGGCCTGACCCTGTTGCTTGCGCTGATCGGGCTGGATTTTGTAACCGCCATCAGCGCCGCTGCGACGGCCTTGACCAATGTCGGCCCGGGCCTGGGCGATACGATTGGCCCGGCGGGTAACTTCCAGCCCCTTCCGGATACGGCCAAGTGGCTGCTCTGCGCCGGCATGATCATGGGACGTTTGGAAATCATCGGCGTGCTGTTGCTGTTTGCGCCCACATTCTGGCGTGCCTGAGGGCGGTTTGAAGGCCTTGCTGAAACAACCTTGGCTGAATGGCTGGCCGCTGTTCTGGCTGGTGGTGCTGCCGATCTCCGCGGGCATTACGCTGACGATGGCGGGTGCCCCCACCGATACCGGCGCCGGTGTGTCTTACCTGGTTGGCATCTCTGTCCGCTGCGCGGTGCCCTGGCTGTTCCTGGTTTTTGGCGCTTCGGCCGTCCAGGTGCTGTGGCCGGGCGCCTTCAGCCTGTGGCTCTTGCGCAACCGCAAATACTTCGGACTGGTGTTCGCCGCCGTGATGGCCTGGCAGGCTTTTTTCATACTGTGGCTGGTCACGGTGCACCGGGCCTATTACGTGAGCGAGGTCTATGTACTGCGTGACGTGATCGAGGGGGTGCTCGGCTACGGCTTCCTGGCCGCCATGACGGTCACCTCTTTTGCACCAGTGCGCCGGCGCCTGCGCCCGAAGACCTGGAAGTGGCTGCACAAGATCGGGATCTACTCCCTGTGGGTTTACGCCTTCAGTGTCTACTGGTGGAACCTGAGCTACTACGCCAGCCCGCGGGTGATCGACTATCTCTACTACCTTGCCGCGCTGGGCAGCTGGGGCCTGCGGGTCGCGGCCTGGGGTAAAAAGCGGACCCAGAAACGTGTCCGGCAGGCGCCCTCCGCGCAGGCGCAACCGGCCGTCATGGCGTTGGGCGCGGTGTTGCTCGGTTCTGGCCTGGTAGCGACGGGCACCGGGGCGCTCTGGCAAGCGCATGCCGGGGTGCTGCTGGTCGGGCACGAGCTGACCGGCTGGCCCGAGCGTTATCTACCCTATTGGCCCTTCGAGCCGTTCCTGCCGTTGCTGATCATACTGGCCGGCGCCGCCCTGTGGGTTGACGGGCGGGCCGGGCTGCCGGCGGGCGCCCGGCCGGATCCGTCGCGCTCCTGAGTGGCTGGTTCAGGCGGGGTCTTCCAACTCGCCCCAGCGCTCGAAGGCCTGTTCCAGCTCCTGCTGGATTTTTTCCAGCTGATCGGTGACCCGCCGGACTTCTGCGGGGTCGCCATCGAAAAAGCCCGCTTTGTTCATTTGTCCGGCCAGCTGCGCCTGTTGTTGCTCCAGCGTGTCGATGAGGCCGGGCAGGGCGTCGAGTTCGCGTTGCAGCTTGTAACTCAGCTTGCGTCGCGCAGGCTTGTCCGGCGTGGCCTGTGGCGTTGATTCAACCCTGCGCTTGTTGTCCCCGGCGGTCTTGTCGCTTTTCGCCCGCGCTTCCTGCAAACGTCCCCCGGCCCGTTCCCAGTCGCTGTAGGAGCCGACCCGGTCTTCCACGCCACCCTCGCCGTCGACCACCAGCAGGCTGGTGACCACGTTGTCCATGAACTCGCGGTCATGGCTGACCAGCAGCACGGTGCCGGCAAAGTCGAGGAGGATCTCCTCCAGCAGTTCCAGGGTCTCCAGGTCCAGGTCGTTGGTGGGCTCATCGAGCACCAGCAGGTTGGCCGGCTTGCTGAACAGGCGGGCGAGTACCGCGCGGTTCTGTTCGCCGCCGGACAGCGCCTTGACCGGCTGGCGCGCGCGGTCCGGCTGGAACAGGAAGTCGCCCAGGTAGGCAATCGCATGGCGCCGACGGCCGTTGATTTCGATGAACTCCTGGCCGCCGCAGACGTTGTCGATCAGGGTTTTTTCCGGATCCAGGTCGCCGCGCAGCTGGTCCGAGTAGGCCACCTCCAGCCTGGTGCCCAGCTTCACCTCGCCGCTGTCCGGCTCCAGTTCGCCCAGCAGCAGCTTGACCAGGGTTGATTTGCCGGCGCCGTTGGCGCCGACAATACCGATCCGGTCGCCGCGCTGAATGACCGTGGAGAAATCCCGAATCACCGGGCGGCCGTCAAAGGATTTCGAGATATGGCTGACCTCGGCCACGATCTTGCCCGAGCGCTGGGCCTCCTCGATGGAAAAATCGGCCTTGCCGGTTCGCTCCCGGCGCTGGCTGCGTGACTCGCGCATCGCCTTGAGTGCACGCACGCGGCCCTCGTTACGGGTGCGCCGCGCCTTGATGCCCTGGCGGACCCAGACCTCTTCCTGGGCCAGCTTCTTGTCGAACAGCTCGTTGGCGCGTTCTTCGGCCCGCAGCTGCTCGTCCCGGTGACGCAGGAAACCCTGGTAGTCGCCCTTCCAGGTGGTCAGGTGGCCCCGGTCCAGCTCCGCCATCACGTTGGCCACCTGCTGCAGGAAGCGCCGGTCATGGGTAATCAGCACCAGGGCGCCGCCGAAGTTGCGCAGCTGCTCCTCCAGCCATTCGATCGCCGGAATGTCCAGGTGGTTGGTGGGTTCATCGAGCAGCAGCAGGTCCGGCTCGCTGACCAGTGCCTGGGCCAGCGCGACGCGCCGCCGCCAACCGCCGGACAGGGAGGACATCTGCGCATCTGCCGGCAGCTCGAGCTGGCTCAGGGTGGTTTCCACCCGGCTCTGCAGGTTCCAGCCATCCACGGCCTCGAGCTTTTCCTGCACGCGGGCAAGTGCCTCCAGGTCCGGGTGTTCCGTGTCGGCAATCAGCTGGTGATAGCGGGTCAGCAGTTCGCCGGCTTCGGCCAGGCCCGACGCAACCACTTCAAAAACGGTTTGTTCGTTGGCGGCGGGCAGCGCCTGCTTGAGCCAGGCGATGCGCGTGCCCGGCTGCTGCCAGCGCTCGCCGCTGTCCGGCAGCACGTCGCCGGCAATCACCTTGAGCAGGGTGGTCTTGCCCGCGCCGTTGCGGCCAAGCAGTCCGAACTTCTCACCCCGGTCAATGGACAGGCTGACGTTGTCCAGCAGGGCAAGGGTGCCGTAATGCAGGGCGACCTGGTCGAGGCGAAGTAGCGGCATGGTTTGGGTCTGCGCAGCGCGTGGGCGCACAGGGTATGGCTTATGCGTTCATTTGACCAGAGCCTTCGCCCTGGCGCCGGCCGGGACGGTCAATGACACTTTCTTGCCTCCGCCACGCTATGATTGCCGACCGTCACTATTTTGTTGCTCACAACCCAAGGGAGTTTTCTATCCAATGAACCCTGATCACCGAACCCGCGCGCTATCTGTTCGTTCCCTGGCGGTCGCTTTCTGCCTTGCAGGCTACTCCTTCGCCCAGGCCCAGGCGCCGATCGTTCAACCCGGCGCGCCCGGTGAGGCCTCCAGCACCTTGAGCGCCGAGGAAGCGGTCAAGATTGCCGAGTCCTCCTACACGCCGGCGGATGTGAAGTTCATGCAGGATATGATTCCGCACCACCACCAGGCCACGGAAATGGCGGTTCTGGTCGAGGCGCGAACCAATAACCCGGAGCTGGCTGACCTGGCAGGGCGCATTAATGTTTCGCAATCAGACGAAATCGCATTTATGCAGGGGTGGCTCGAAGAGCGCGGCGAGTCTGTGCCGAACCCGGCGGACCACGCGGGGATGCACATGCATCATGACATGGCCGGCATGGCGTCGCCGGAGCAGATGGCCCAGCTGGCGTCCCTGGAAGGCACGGACTTCGACCGCCTGTTCCTGGAGCTGATGATCCGTCACCACGATGGCGCGGTCACCATGGTGGAGGAGCTGACCGAGCAACCCGGCTCCGCCTACGACCCGGTGCTGTTCGAGTTCACCAACGACATCGTCAACGACCAGACCGTCGAGATTGAGCGCATGAACGGCATGCTGGTCGCGCTCTCCGACGATCCGCGCGCCGGCCTCGCGCCCGGCCTGTGGGATGCGGGTGAAGCCATCATGAACCTTGAGCTGGTTGCCAGCCTGCGCAAGCCCGCCGGGTTCTTTGATCCGAACAACCCTGCCGAGCGCGGTTCGGCGCCGGCCAAAGATGACGACGACAGCAGTGATGACGAGGATTCCCCGAAGTCCATCGAGGCGACAGCGCGCAAGCAGCGCTCGCCGATGCTGAGCTTCTCAAACACGGACATGGCCTTTGCCGGCAATGTGCTCGTGGCCGGCAGTTATCACGGCTTCAATATTTATGAACTTGACAATGACGGTGTTCCCCGGCTGGTCTCTTCCATTGTCTGTCCCGGTGGCCAGGGGGACGTTTCGATTGTTGGCGAATTGCTGATCATGTCGGTGGAGCAGACGCGGGGGCGGCTCGACTGCGGTCTGCAGGGCGTGACCGAGGACGTCAGCGCGGAACGTTTCCGCGGCCTGCGCATTTTCGACATCTCTGATCTCACCCGGCCCAGGCAGGTTGGCGCGGTGCAAACCTGTCGCGGCTCGCACACCCACTCGGTGGTCTCCGGGCCGGGCGTGACCGGGATCATTACCGTGTACAACTCCGGCACGTCCAGCGTGCGCGACGAGGAAGAACTGGAAGGCTGCATCGGGGACGTGCCGGGCGACGACCGCACCGCCCTGTTCCGCATCGACGTGATCGAAATTCCGGTCGATAACCCGGCGGCGGCGCGCATCGTTGACAGCCCCGCGCGTGTTTGCGGACCCGGAGAGTGGCGTGGTGGCCGGTCTGTGGCGCGGTGGCGACCACGGGGACGGTACGCAGGAAACCAGCGTTACGGACCAGTGCCATGACATCACCGTGTTTCCCGAGGCGAACCTGGCCGCCGGCGCCTGCTCCGGCAACGGCATCCTCTTCGATATCTCGGATCCGTCAAACCCGGTCCGCATTGACGCGGTCACCGACGAGGGCTTTGCCTACTGGCACTCGGCCACCTTCAACAACGACGGCACCAAGGTGCTGTTTACCGACGAGTGGGGCGGCGGCAGCCGGCCGCGTTGCCGCGCCTGGGACCCGTTGACCTGGGGCGCCAATGCGATTTACGACATCGTCGATGGCGAGCTGGTGTTCCGCAGTCATTACAAGATGCCCGCGCCGCAGGTGGAGACAGAAAACTGCGTGGCGCACAACGGCTCCATCATCCCCGTGCCGGGGCGCGACATTTTTGTCCAGGCCTGGTACCAGGGCGGCATCTCGGTGATCGATTTCACCGATTCCGCCAACCCGGTGGAGATCGCCTACTTCGACCGCGGTCCCTACATGGATGATGAGCTGATCACCGGCGGTTTCTGGTCCGTTTACTGGTACCAGGGCAAGATCTACGGAACGGAAATTGTCCGCGGCCTGGATGTGCTTGCGTTGCTGCCGAGCGAGTACCTGACCGAAAACGAGATTGCCGCGGCGGTGCTCGCGGACCAGGGTCGCGGTGTTCAATCCGCAGCAGCAGTTCATGGTTACCTGGCCGGCGGAACCGGTCGTAGCGCGCGCCTACCTCGACCAGCTGGCGCGCAGCGGCGTGCTCAGCGCAGATGATCGCGCTGCCTTCGAAGGTCTGCTTGACGAGGCCGAGATCGCGCTGGCCGGCGACAATGCGGCTGTGCGTGTCGAGGTGGCTGAGGGAATGCAGGCCCTGGCCGATGTCCTGCAACCCCTGGACAGTGCCGCCGGCGCGACGGCGGTCCAGGTGGAGGGGCTGCTCGGAACCATGGACGGTATTGCGCAGCGCCTGCGGGGTTAGGCCCGGGCAGCGGCTGACTCTGCGACACACCTGCCGGGCATGATGTTCGTGTCCGGCAGGCGCTGAGTCCACCGAGTTCCGGGTCGCAGGCTTGGATTCCGATTGTTAAGCAAGATGCTTCAGTCCCTGTCGCGCCAACTCCTTCACGCCATCGGCTGGACCGTGCGCTATGACGACCCGGGCGCACGGCGTTACGTGCTCATCGTTGCGCCGCATACCAGCAACTGGGATTTCCCCCTGGGTTTGCTGGTCTCCTGGGCAATCAATCTGCAGGCCAACTGGATGGGTAAGCACACCCTGTTCAGGGGAGTGATGGGGCCGTTCGCCCGGGCCCTGGGCGGCATTCCCGTTTACCGGGATGACGCCAGCGACATGATTCAGCAAATGGCCGGGCGCTTCGCCCGCACCGATCACCTGATTCTGGCCATGGCGCCGGAGGGTACCCGCAAACACCAGTCGCACTGGAAATCGGGCTTCTGGCATATTGCGCGCGCGGCCGGAGTACCTATCGTCATGGCGTCGCTTGACTATGCGAAACGGGAGGTAGTCATTGGCGAAGGCTTCATGCCGGGTGATGACCGTGAGGCGGATTTTGAATTGATCCGTGCTTTCTACGAAGGACGGCGGGGCAAGCGTCCTGAAAACGAGGGCACGATCAGGGGGCGTCCTTCAGGCGACTAGGCGAACGCCGCGACGGTCGTCCTAAAGCCTCGCCCGCACCCGCTCTCCGGTGAGCCGCCGTACGCGTGACTCGCGCCAGATCATCACCACGTTGGAGGCGATGACGATGGTGGCGCCCAGCATCACCAGGGGCAGCGGCCATTCGTTCCAGATCAGCCAGCCGAGCAGGGTGGCCCACACAATGCTGCTGTAGTTGAACACGGTAACGATGGCTGCCTGGGCATGCCGGAAGGCGATCGACAGGGCCCACTGGGCACCGGCGCCGGCCAGGCCCACACCCAGCAGCAGCGGGAGTTCATCCGCGCTGGGCATGCGCGCCACCCACGGCATGGGCAGGGCGGCCACCAGCGTTCCGACCAGGAAAAAGTAGAACGTTATGGTCTCCGGCCGCTCATAGCCGCCGAGATACCGCAGGATGATCTGCAGCCCCGCGTGCATGAGCGCCGCACCCAGGGCCAGGGCCAGGCCCAGGGCCGGTACGTTGCCCGAAGGCTGGGCCATGACGGCCACGCCGACGAACCCGGCCACCACCGCGCCCCAGCGCCAGGGTCCGACCGATTCCTTCAGGATCAGCACGCCCAGGATGGGGATAAAAAGGGAGGAGGCGAACAGCAGCACCGTGGTGTCCGCCATGGGCATCATGGCGAAAGCGGCAAATGTCACCATCAGGCTGAGTGCGCCCACCGATGCCCGCAGAAGCACCAGGAAGGGCTTGGCGCGCAGGACCATCATGTCGCGCTTACCCAGCACGAACACCATGAACAGAAACGGCAGCAAGGCCACCACGTTGCGGTAGAAAGCGATCTCGACCACCGAGTGCTTTTCCGCCAGCAGCTTGGCGAACACGTTCATCAGGGTGAACAGGAAAAAAGCGCCCAGCGCCGCGCCCATGCCGAGGATGACGTTGTCACCGTGGCTGCTTCTTGGCCGGTCGGTTGCAGGCGCCGGGTGTTCGGATTGGGGTGGACCAGACATGCATGGAGTGTAGCGGGATTCATGTCACGGTCGTGCAAGAGGCCCGGATTATTGTCAGGGAAAATGTTGCCTGATATATTTGTTAATCCGGATTAACGAATATTAAACTTGACCGATCAACTAATGATTACCCCTACCGAACTGGCCCGATGCCTCGGAGATGACACGCGGATGGCCCTGCTCTGCCTGATCGCCACCAGTGATGAGGTGTGCGTCTGTGAGCTGGTTGACGCCCTCGGGGCGCCGCAATCGACGATCTCCCGTCACCTGGCACAGCTGCGGCGATCTGGTGTGGTCACGGCCCGCCGCGATGGGACCTGGATGCACTATCGGGTCAATCCGGACTTGCCCGGATGGGCAATCCAGGCGGTCAATACACTCGTCGTTCCAGCCAGCATGCAGCTCGGCCTGGCGGCCCTGCGCAAGACAGGCTAAGGAGGCATTGATGCACTTGCCCATCAACATTCTGTTCCTGTGCACCGGTAACTCCTGCCGGTCCATCATTGGCGAGGCCCTGGCCACGCACCTTGGCGGCGGGGCTCTGCGCGGCCTGAGTGCGGGCAGTCACCCGACGGGCAGCGTCAACCCCGGCGCGCTGGCCGTGCTGGAGCGTCACGGCGTGCCGGTGAATGCACCGTCCTCGAAAACCATGGAGGCGCTGGCCGGTGAACGCATTGACCTGGTGATCAGCGTCTGTGACGCCGCCGCCGGCGAGGCCTGCCCGCTGTGGTTGCAACCTGCGCCCCGCGTGCACTGGGGCATTCCCGACCCGGCGGATGTCACCGGCGACGAGGCGACCGTCAGCGCGGCCTTCGAGAGAACCTACCGGCAACTGCGTGAGCGCATCGGCGCCCTGCTCGAACTCGACCTGGCCGGGCTGGATGGTCCTGCGCTGGTCGCCGCGGCGCAGGCTATTCACAAGGGCGTCGAGTGATGGGAATTTTTGAGCGCTTTCTGAGTGTCTGGGTCGCGTTGGCGATTGTCGCCGGTGTCGCCCTGGGCCTGGCTGCCCCGGGCCTGTTCCAGGGCGTTGCCGGGCTGGAGTACGCCCATGTGAACCTGGTGGTGGCGGTGTTCATCTGGGTGATGGTCTACCCGATGATGATCCAGGTGGATTTCACCGCGATCAGGGACGTCGGCCGCAAACCCCGGGGCCTGGTCCTGACCCTGGTGGTGAATTGGCTGATCAAGCCTTTCACCATGGCGGCCCTGGGCTGGCTGTTTTTCCGGGTGCTGTTCGCCGACTGGGTGGATCCGGCCACGGCCACCGAATACATCGCGGGCATGATCCTGCTGGGCGTGGCCCCCTGCACCGCCATGGTGTTCGTGTGGAGCCAGCTGACCCGTGGTGACGCCAACTACACCCTGGTGCAGGTGTCCGTGAATGACCTCATCATGGTTTTTGCCTTCGCGCCCATAGCGGGTTTTCTGCTGGGCATGAGCAACATCACCGTGCCCTGGAACACCCTGGTGCTGTCGGTATTGCTCTACGTGGTGTTGCCGTTGGTGGCGGGCATCGTGACGCGCCAATGGCTGGTCAGGCGCGGCGGTCCGGCGCGGGTCGATCGTTTTGTGCAGGCTCTCAAGCCGGTCAGCGTTGCCGGCCTGCTGGCCACGGTCGTGCTGCTGTTCGGCTTCCAGGCCGAAACCATCATTGCCGAGCCCCTCGCCATCGTGCTGATCGCCATCCCGCTGCTCATCCAGACCTACGGCATCTTCGTGCTGGCTTACTGGGCGGCTAAACGCCTGCGCCTGGCCCACAACGTGGCCGGCCCTGCCTGCCTGATCGGCACCAGCAACTTCTTCGAACTGGCCGTGGCCGTGGCCATCAGCCTGTTCGGCCTGAATTCCGGGGCGGCGCTGGCCACCGTGGTCGGGGTGCTGGTGGAGGTGCCCGTCATGCTCTCGCTGGTGGCGATCGTGAACCGCACCGGACACTGGTTCGGGGCGGGTGCGCCCGGTCAAAAATCGGTCGCATAAGACGTTGCCGGCCGGGCGCTGACAGGCAGGCGGCGATCTGCCTGTCGCCCGGTTCTCTGCTTCTGAGAAGCGGACGGTCTACACTTTGCAGTGTTCCCGCTACGCGCGTGCCCTCATGACCCTGTCTCTTCCCGCTGCCCTGCAGGTATTTTCCACCAGCGGTTCCGCCCTGCGCGCCCTCACTGCATGGGGTCGCAGGCTCAGGGGCGACAAGCGCGCCCTCGTGCTGGAACTGGGTGACAACCTGAAGTACCTGGACATGGTGGCCGATGACCGGGTGCCGTTGGCCGACGTGGTGGGCAAACTGTCGGCTGTCGAGTTTGAGCGTCTTGCCAAGGCCGGTTTTAACTTCAACACGCTCAAACGTGGCCGCATTCGAGCCTTTCCCTCCCTGGAGGGTACGAATATGTCCTCCTGGCCCGGCAAGACGACGGAGGAACTGGTTGAGTCGATCTACGACCGCTTGCGGGACCTCAAGCTGCGCTATCCGCACCTGGGCCGGGATGAGAGCTACCGTTGGGGCGTGCGGGTAAACAACATCCGCAAGCGGATCTGGTTGTTGCTGCGGCACGTGGGGTAAGCAGAGCGCCGCCCGTCTTTGCCGGCGCCACTAATCGTGAATTTGCGCCAGCACCTGCCCGATGTCGTAGCCTTCCGCAAAGTTTTCGATGTGGCGGGCGACCATCTCCGTGTGGAGCTCCACCACTTCACGATCTTCCTCGCGCTGAACGTGGTTGGCGATCGAGGCCAGGGCCTGCAACAGGCGGGATGTGACCGCGACATTGTCCTGGCTGTGTTGCCGGATCTGGTTGAACGCGGTGTCCAGGGCGCTGGCAAAGGATGTCCTGCCGATGACCAGGCGCAGGCTGCCGGTATCGTCATAGCGATACCCGCTGGGCAGTTCGCCCTCAGACAAGCGGCCCAGTGCGGCGCCCAGGCGGTCAATACAATTCATCGCCGTGAACGGATCGTTGATGCCCGGCGACAGAGCGCGCACCGCGATTTCCACCAGTTCTTCAATGGCACATTCCGGATCCTGCCGCGGTGTGCGGCGAATTCCGGCGACCACCGATTCGTTCAGTGTGCGGCTCAGCTCATCCGCCAGCGAGTTGTCCGCCTGCACCTCACCGGACATCAAAACATCCGCCAGCGGCGTGCCGGTTGCGATGAAGTCCCCGGGCTGGGCGCGCATGTGCAGCAGCAAATCCCGATCGCAGGCCAGTTGCATCAGGCCGCTCTCATCAATGGCCTGAACGTAACCGTCCTGCGTGGAACAAACAACCAGACTGTCCCTGCGACGCCCCGCGGGCTCTTGTAGCGGATCGCCGAAGCGGTGGCTGTCGTTCAGCGCCGACGGGCTGCGTCCAGCCTGCGCCGGTTCCGCTTCCGCCACGGTCTCTGCGTGAAACAGGCGGGCGATCGAGTCATCAAGATCGCGCGCGACCGCCGCGACCACGTGCGGCGCCTGGATCATCATGGCCACGTGGTGAATGAACAGGATCAATATGGCCATGCTGAGGACGGAAAGCAGCACCGCCAGGAGGACGGAAAAGTGCGGGATGACGGTGCCACCCCCGTGGGTCTCGACAACTCTGCAGGATTAGCAGGCAATAGATTCCCGTGGAGAGAAATACGCCGAGGGTGACCTGGGTAACCAGGTCGTACATGAAGCGTCGCAGAAGCCGCGGCCCGAATTGCTGCGATGCCAGCGACAGGGTCACGATCGTGATGGAAAACACGGTGCCGGTGACCGCCACCATGGAGCCTGCCATGACCGACAGGGTCGCGCGGGCCGCCGGTGTCGTCGTCTGAACCCACTCCGGTAGCGACCAGCCGGCTCTTGCGACCGCTGCGTCCAGCAGGGGTAGCAGCACGGAGAGCAGGATGGCGCCCAGGGCGCACAAGCTCGGCACAAACCAGTAGCTGGAGCGCAGGCTGTCCCAGAGGTTGAGCAGATACGTCTTCATCAGCATTGAGTATGAACCTTAATGCTCGCGGGGGCACATTCTGTCCTGGGGCGCAGATGTCGTTTGGGAAAGTCAAAAGATCACGTTTCGGTGGCGACCACACCGCTGCATACCAGCGGACGGTTACTTGACCGCGGGGTGGGTCTGGCGCCGGGCCCTTTCCTTACCGAATCATGTTTGATGAAACGCTGGGTGAGGCATTGATCGCCGAGGCGCCCGGTTGGGATGGCGTCGAGGCATTTTCCAATCTTGAGCTGGTGTTGAAGGACGGGTTTGAAAACAACTAGTCAGCAGCGCCCGGACACGCGGTCAACGCTGGTCCGGTCGCCGGTCCGCCAGTAGCGACGCGCTCCCGCACCCAGTCCTGAAAGCGCGCCACATCTGCCTCTGCCGGGAGACAGCACACCGTGTTGGTGAACCGCGCAGGCCAGGCCCTGCTGGTTGAGCTCGGCCACGCGCGCATCCTCCATGACCACCTGGCGGGCAAAGCCGGTCAGGCGCGCCAGGTCCGGCCGGGTTGCTGACAGGGTGTCGGCGTGCAGATACCAGGTCACGGTCAGTCGCGTGCGGTCCGCGCTCAACGGCATGACCTGCACCGTGCGCAGGTAGTCCACGTGCCCCACCAGGTAGGCGGAGGGCATGGCGTCACCAAAGGTCATGCCGGCGGCCTGTTCCGCCTCGCCCAGCCCGGTAAACCAGGGCAGCGCCGTGGTGCCGTCCTCGCTCCAGGTCACGGCCCCGTTGCTCAGCCCGGTGGCCCGGGGAACCGTCCGCCAGGCATGCCCCTCCGGCAGTTCGCCGGCGCTGCTCACGCCCTGGCCGTAGATGGGCACGAGCCTGCACAGGTCCGGGTGTACACCGGGGCAGTGATAACACTCCAGGAAATTTTCCCAGAATACTTTCCAGTTACAGGCCACCTCGTGATGTTCCCGTTGCGCTACCGCCAGTTCGCGCAAGGGCCAGCTCTGCAGGGGCTTCAGACCTTCCAGAACCTGCTCGCCCGGCCTGGCGCCCGGCGGCTGGCCCGCATTGAGATAGACGAACCCTTCGACCTCGGCAACCGCAAACGTATACAGGCCGTACTGGCCCTGGTCGAAATCCTGGACCTCATCCATGCGCGGCGCTGACAGCAGCTGCCCGTCGAGGCCATAGGCCCAGGCATGATAGGGGCACAACACGCGTCCGCCCCGGAAACGGCCGTCGCTGGTTTCGCACAGCCGTGAACCGCGGTGCCGGCAGGTATTATGGAAGCCGTGGAACTGTCCCTGGCGATCCCGGGTGACGACCAGCTGCTGCTGACCCAGGGACAGGACGCGGTAGTCGCCCCGCAAGGGCCACTCGCTGACGTGGCCGACAAGCAACCATTCGCGCAACCAGATGGCGTCCAGCTCGCGCCGGAACTGATCGTCATCCAGGTACCACGATGTGGGCAGAGTGTGCTGCAGAGGTGTCTTCACCGCCGCATTCTAAACGGCCCGCGATGGCCCGGAACAGTCCCTTGAGCGCCGGGCGCCGCCCGCGACCCGGTCAGCTGCTTTTTGGCGAGGTCTTACAGGTGCTGATACCCAGCAAGGCATAAGGCGGACACCAGCCGATCAGGCCCGTGGCGATGGGCACCAGGCCCAGCCAGCCCCAGGGCGACTGCGGGCCGATAAAGACCAGGCTGACGATGGCCGCGCCGGCAAGGACGCGGACGACACGTTCGATGGGGTGAATATTCGTTTTCATGATGACTCCGGCGCGACAGCGCAAAACAATGAGGTTACAAGCTTGCCTATTACCCAAGCATAGACCCTCGTCGTCAGCACAACGTGACGCACGTCAAGACGATCCGCTTCATCAAGGGCATATTCGAGGCGAAAAAGCCGATCGCCGCGATTTGCCACGCGCCGCGGCTGCTGATCGAGGTCGGATTGGTCCACGGACGCAGGGTCGCATCGTTTCCGCCCATCCAGATGGACATCGAAAACGCCGGTAGCCTCCGGGTTGATGAGGCCGTGGCCTCAGCCGGTGCTAGGCGCCGCCGGCTTCCGCGAGCAGCTTTTTGAAACGGGGGTGGTCCCGGAGGTTGTCCAGGTCCGAGTCGTTTTGCATCCACTCGAGCTCGGCCATGCCCTTGCCGACACTTTTTTCCAGCGCATCCAGGGCGTTTTCGGTTTCGCCGATGTGGGCGTAAACGCAGGCCACGTTGTAGAGATTCATGGCGTCGTCCGGGTGCGTTTCGATGGCCCGTTCGAGGTAGCGCCGGCCCTTCTCATCGTTCCCTTCCTCGAACAGGTTCACGGAGCCGAAGCACAGGGCGCGCGGGTCGTTGGGGTTGGCAGCCAGGTAGTTCTCGATGGCCACCAGGGTGCGCCGCCGCGCATCGGCGCGCTTGTCTTCCTGGCCCAGCGCGCGGTACACCTGGGCCAGCAGGCTGATCGCCTGGTAGTCCTCCGGACGCACCTCGTAGGCTTTTTCAAACAGCGCCGCCGCCTGTTCCAGCTTGCCCTGTGCAAACGAGTGCCGGGCATGGAAATAATAGGCATCGAACAGCTTGGGGTTGAGTTCCTGGGCCTTGCGAAAGGCCTTCTCCGCCTCTTCGTGCCGGTGACCCAGCGACAGGGCGAGGCCGCGCGAGGCGTGTACTGCCGCCTGGTCCGGCGCCAGTTGCAGCGCCAGCCGCGAATTGGTCTCGGCCTGCAGGCGGTTGCTGGCCGATGAGTCGGCATACATGTAAAGAAAGCTGAAACAGTCCGCCAGGCCGGCGTAGGCCATCGCGTAATCCGGGTCCAGCTCGATGGCGCGGCTGAATTCTTCGCGGGACTTGGCCCAGCCCTGCTCATTGAGCTGGTAGAAGTGCCGGCGGCCGCGCAGGAAATACTCGTAGGCCGCCACGTTCTCCGTGGGCTGGTGTTCGATGGCGCGCTCTTCCATGGGGCTCAGGGTCAGCTTGAAGGCCCGCGCCACGGACTCGGCGATGTCCTTCTGGATGCCGAAGACGTCCTTCAGCTCCTTGTCGAAGCTCTCGGACCACAGGTGATAACCATCTTCCACGTTGATCAGCTGGGCGGTCACGCGCAGCTGGCTGTCGGACTTGCGGACGCTGCCTTCCAGCACCGTGTTGACCTTCAGCTGGCGTCCGATCACTTCGATATCCGTGTTGGTGCCCTTGAACTGGAAGGAGCCGGTCCGCGAGGCCACGTGCACGCCATGCATCTTGGCCAGCGCGTTGATGATCTCCTCGGCCATGCCCTCGCAGAAGTGGTCCTGGTCCTTTCTCCGGGCTCATGTCCGCGAAGGGCAGCACGGCGATGGAGCGGCGCCCTCGTCGCTGGACCTGCGCGCTTCCTCCGGACGCGCGTCGGCGGTCTGGCGCTCGCGGACGGGCTCGGCGCCCGCCGCCGCGCAGCGGCGCACCCTGCGGCGTGTCGCTGTCGGTTTTCTTGATGCCTTCCGGGGTCACTTCCAGCGCCCAGGCCAGGAACAGGGCCACGGGAAAGCCCAGGACCAGCAGCCACAGGACCAGCGTGGCGGACCAGTCCGGCAGGTTCGAGCGGCTCAAAGGTGGCGTCGGCAATTTGCATGAGCACGAAGGCGCCGACCGCGTAAGCGATGCCCACACGGATCACCTTGCGGCGTTTCAGTTTTTCCAGAAAACTGCCGGAATCGGCAGAGTGTTCGCTCATGTCAGCGCGTGCCCCTTATCCCGAGTGCGTCATTCTGGCGTATTCCCGGGGCTTTGACCATTGGCGGCGCTTTCGTCAGCCCGCATCGGGCGCCGTTGCCGCTTTGTTTCGTGTCGATCGATTTGTTCAGCCAGTTGCGGAAGTGTTCTGAAAACGCATAGCCGGTCGCCTCCCAGAACTCGGCAAAGCCGGGGCGTCGCTGTATAGTTTTTGAAAAACTCGCTGAAGCCGCTCCAGTGATGTTCGGGCATGAGGCCGAGCTCGTGCTGGCGGAAATAGGTTTCCGCGTAGAGCGTGACCTGCATGTGGCTCCAGAAACGGAATTCGAGATCGCCCGGACTCGAAGCGGCTCGCCGGATTCGATATGGGCGAAACGGTCGGCATGCTCCGCGCGGAACTGGGACAGCTCGCGGGCGAAATCAGACAGGGAATGGCGGGACTGCGCGGATAACGCCCTGGTATTGTCCCGGATCTGCCGCGCCAGGTAGAGCAGGGTAAGAAATACCGCGACGGCGCCGATGACCTCGCCGGCGCTGCCGATCGCTTCCCAGTTCATTTTACAAATCACAGCCTCATTTCACAAGGCTCATTGCAGGTCCGCGGGGCGGAATCATCAGTCATTACAGTCATTTCCCTCGCTTGCCCGGCGCATTCGTCCATTCTCGCGCATAAGAACCGGGAGAGCCAATCAAAACCGTGCCGCCAGTGTTGTTCGTTCCGCCTTGCTTTGGCGATCGCTTCGGACAGGACGCTTGGCGACGTTTTTCGAACCGGTTCCTTTGCTAAACTAGCGATGCTGCAGTTCCCGCAAAGCCCGCAGAGGCAATCAATTTTCGGATGAATCGTTGGATCCACACGGTGAATGTTGGCCTGCGCCGGGCGTTGCTGGGGCTGATATTAATGGTGCCGGCCGGCTGGCGGGCACGGCTTGCGCAAAATCCCTTGCTGACCCGGTGGTACCTGTATTTTGACCGGGCAAAGTACGAGCCGCTGACGGCGCCTGATCCGCTTCCCGTGTTCGATGCGCCGGCTCCCGAGACACTTTCTGTGCCGGCCCCGGCTCCGCCACCTGTCGGGTTGCCCTTTGACCATTACGATTACTTCGAACCAGAGTTTTCCCCGGCAATCAAAGCGGAGCTGGCAGGGGCCGATTTGCCGCTTTTCTCAGTTCTCATGCCGGTCCATAACACCCCGGAGGCGTGGTTGCGCCTCGCTATCGATTCTGTCCTTGCCCAGTGGTACCCCAACTGGGAGTTGTGCATCGTGGACGACTGCAGCGATCGCCCGGAGACTCTCCGGCTGCTTGGTCAGCTGGACGACCCGAGGATCAGGGTTCAACGTCTCGAGAAAAGCGGCAATATCGTTGGCGCGTCCAATGCGGCCCTTGCCATGGCGAAGGGCGAGTTTATTGCCTTGCTGGATCATGATGATGAGCTGACCAGCGACGCCCTGTACTGCGCATGGCGCGCTATCCGGGATGAGTCTGCAGACTTCATTTACTCGGATGAGGACAAGCTTGATATGCAAGGGCGTTACTGCTCTCCGCATTTCAAGGCGGCTTTCTCGCCGGAACTGTTCCTGTCGCAAAACTACCTCTGTCATCTCGCGGTCATGCGCAGGGAGGTCGCCATGCGGGTTGGGGGCTTCACGCCCGGCATGGATGGCGCGCAGGATTACGACCTCTTTTTAAAGGTCCTCGAGCATGCGAAGCGCATCGTGCACATCCCCAGGGTGCTCTACCACTGGCGGATGGTGCCGGGTTCGACAGCGGCCAGCTTCAGTGAAAAGTCCTACGCGCAGCAAAGCGGTCAGATGGCCCTGGCGTCCGCCTTGAAAAGACGGGGCCTGGACGCCTCCGTTGAGGCCGGGCGCTACCCCGGAACCTACCGCGTGCGTTACGCGATTCCCGGCGACCCGCTGGTAAGTATCGTCGTTCCGTTCAAGGATCAGCCGGGGCTGTTGCGCTCTTGCCTTGCGTCCATCATTGAGCGTTCCACCTATCGCAACTTCGAAGTTATTGGCGTCAGCAACAACTCGGAAGAGGCGGAGACGTTCGCGGAAATGGAGCGTTGGGCCCGCCGTGATGAACGAATTCGCTTCGTGGAACACAACGTGCCCTTCAATTTCTCCGAGATCAATAACTTCGCGGTAGCTGAATGTGTTCGCGGTGAGCACGTTGTCATGCTCAATAATGACGTGGAGCTGATTTCCCGGGACTGGATCGAAAGCCTGCTGGAATTCTCCCAGCGCCCTGACGTGGGCGTCGTCGGCGCGAAGCTGTTTTATCCGGACAAAACCCTCCAGCATGCGGGTATCGTTGTTGGTCTTGGCGGCGTTGCCGGGCACTCACACAAGCACCTGGGCAGCGACCACCCTGGATATTTCTTTCGACCACATCTCATCCAAAATCTGAGCGCCGTGACCGGCGCATGCTGCATGGTAAAAAGCAGTGTTTACCGGGCGCTTGGCGGTCTTGATGAAGAGAACTTCAAAGTTGCCTTTAATGACGTGGATTTTTGCATGCGGGTGCTTGAGGCCGGCTATCTCAATGTATACACGCCCTATTGCGAAGCGTGGCACCATGAGTCCATATCAAGGGGATATGAAGACACGGAAGAAAAAAAGCAGCGGTTTGCGGGGGAAGTGAGGTCCTTCAGGTCCCGGCACCAGGACGCGCTCGAGAAGCGCGATGCGTTCTATAATCCAAACCTGACACGCGCCCAGGAAAACTTTTTTCTTTCAGCCAATGTATTGAACCGGGAGCACATGGCAAACCCGGCGGCGAACCGCAATCGCGTTTTTGAGACCTGAGCGGAGCGGACAACAGGCGCGGCTTAGTGCTGGTCTGCCGGACAGGTCCGCGGCCCGCGAAAACCGGCAATATTCTTTTGACTAACATCAGGCAGTTGCGCAAGCCTGATCATTCAGCCATGATAGCGTCTGAGCAAGGATGCGCTCCAAAAAACCACTAGCCAGGCTAGCAAGGATGTGACATGAATAAACACAACATCGGTTTAACCAGATTCAGTCTGGCGCTCACGGCGCTGGGCTTACTGCTAGGCGGGGCGCAAACGGCTCTTGCCCAGTGCACAACGGCCGCCTGGTCAAGCACCACCGGTTCGGTGACCGCCGTCGGTTCGACAGTGGAAAAGACCGAGCTGGAGTACGAGGGCAGCTGCGGGCTTTCCATCCAGGCAAGCGCCTCGCCCGGCTATGTGACCAGCGCTGCGCCAAATTCTGACGAGCTGGTTCTCTCCAGGTTTTACATCTATCCCGAAGAGCTCGTGCTGAACGGCGCGCAGGATGAAGCAATCGTCTTTCAGGCCCGTGGTAACAGCGCGGTGCAGCTGCAGCTTGTCATTCGCCAACTCGGCAATGGGCTGGGACTCGTAATGAAGTACCGTAGCAACGGGAACCTGGTCGAGGATAATGAAGTTGCGCCCCTGCTTCCCACCTGGCAAGGGGTAACGGTGGGCTGGAACGCGGACGCGATCTCGGGCAGCGCCTATGTGAAAGTTGATGGCCGCGAAATGATCACCGCTGAAGGCATCAACAACAACGGGGAATTCATCAGCAACCTTGACCTCGGGCTGATCAATGATGTCAACGGCAGCGGCAAGATAGTCGTCGACGCCTTCGAGGCGCGCCGGGCCATCCCGGAACCGCCCCTGCTCACGGTCAATGAGCTCTTCAGCATTTCGACGCGAGCCGACGTTGGTACGGGTCGCTTCTCGCACGATCGTCGGCTTCATCATTGATGGCGCGACGCAAGAAATGTGTGATTGTACGTGGCCGCGGACAGAGCGTGAACCTGGAGCCGCAGAAGCTCGAAGACCCGTTGCTGACCCTGACAACGGTCGGGCGGCGTCCTGATCGATTTCAATGATGACTGGCAGGATCATCCCAACGCAGATCTGATCGAGGCGACCGGCAACGCGCCCACGGCTGCATCGGATGCAGCGATCTACGCCTGCCTTGATCCGGGTGCCTACACGGCTCTGTCTGGAAGCTGATTCAGAGCACTGCCCTCGGAATTGGCATCGTCGAAGTTATCGACGTTGACGAAGGCACACCGTTCCTGTTCAGCATCTCGACCCGTGCAAACGTCAAAACCGGCCAGCAACGTGCCATTGCCGGATTCATTATTGAGGGTGATGTCCCCAAGACGGTCTTGATTCGCGGCCGCGGGCCTTCCCTGCAACCTTGGCGACCACGCTGCTGGCAAACCCGGTTCTTGATCTGGTCAGTGGTCCGGACTGTGCTGGTCTCCAACGATGACTGGCAGTCAGCGCCGAATGCTGGCGACATACAAGCCACGGGCAGTGCCCCGGGTGATGCGCTCGATTCCGCCATTCTGATCACGCTTGACCCGGGGGTTTATACCGCACGGCTTGGTCCTTCCGATTCACCAGACGGGTATTGGCATTATCGAAGTAATTGATCAGACGGGCGGGTCGATCGAGGCAAACTAGCCGATCGGAACTGCCAACCCGGCACCTGGAACGCACACAAAGCTGCTGCTGTCGATGGACAGCAGCAGCTTTTCTGTAATTAACGGCTGGACCGGCTTCCGCTATACTCTTCTGGCCCCGTGTCCGTGAAGCTGTCACTTGAACCCGCTTATTATTTTCACGCATATCCCCAAGACTGCGGGAAGCAGTTTTCGGAACGAAGCAGAGCACTGCTTTGGTTCGGATAAGACAGTTTATGACTATCAGCCGATGTCCATGCTCACAAGCTCGCTGGTGCGTGAATGGGTGTTTGACCGACAGGATATGGAAGGCTTCGCAAAAGCCGTGGAGCGCGGCGGGTGCCGTTTTCTCACAGGTCATTTTCCTCGCGCCAAGTACGCTGAGGTTTTCCCCGATGCCGCGTTTGTTTCCTGGGTGCGTGAGCCGGTAGCGCAGGTATGGTCCCTGTATCGTCATTTCTGCCGCCATCATGATTACGACCGCGACCTGGAAACCTTCTGCACCGACCCCCGGTTCCGCAACCTGCAAACCCGCAGGGTTGGACCAAACCCCGAAACCATGGCGTTTATAGGGATTACGGAAGCGTACGGTCAATCCCTGCAGCGCTTTAACGACATATTCTCGCTGAATTTCAGGGAGCGACGCGCGAACACGTCACCGGATTCAGACCTGGCGGCGTGTGAACTGCCGCGTGATGTCCAGGACCGCATTCGTAGCCTCAATGCCAAGGACATGGCGCTTTACGAGCAGGTGAAACGAAGCTATCGATGTTCCGTCAGCACATGAGCAAGGAGGTGCTGACAGTTACGGTAAAACGCTCGGCGGACCGGGCATTCCCTTTTGACGTTGACCCGGAGGTCTCTCTACAGGACGCGCGCAGCGACCTGCAGCTGAGTGGCTGGGCCATTCATCCGGATTTTGAAATTTCGGAAATAGTGCTCGGGCAGGGTGAGGAAATCTTGCAGCGCGCACAACCATTCAAGCATCGCCCCCTGGCCTTCCAGCAGCATTCCGCACTGCCCGGGGCTGCCCGGTGCGGTTACGAACTGAGTCACCCGAACCCCGTTGAGGGCGCTTATTGGTTAGCGGCAGCCGGTTCTCCCGATGGCGGGATGCTGCGCATGGCCGACCTGCAGCTCACCCGGAAAAAGCGCCCCCAGGTTTTTTATATGCACATTGCCAAGGCAGGCGGCTCGACGGTCAACAAGATGTTCAGTCGCCGGTTCGCGAAAGAATTCAGCAAGGAGCATATTGAGAGCAGCACCGAGTGGCGGGATGATCCGGCCTTGCTCGAGGGTTACGAGTTCCTCTCCGGCCATCTCGGACTTGAGATCCTGGATCAACGAATCAACCTGGCCAGGTTTCACCTGGTTACCGTTGTGCGTGAGCCCCTGGCGCAGTTGATATCCCACTTTGCCTGGATTCGCAGGCTTGCCGAGCCCGGTGAGGAATCACGTCTTGCGAATCATCCACCTTACGTTCAGGCGTTTGCGAAGAAGCTTGCCGGCTATGATCTCGGGGACCCCGCTTCGATAGCGCCACTCATCAACTCCCTGAACAACGCCGAGCGACGCCTCGTGGACAACTACCAGGTCAGGCACTTTGCCACGGTGCCGGGCGCCTGGGTTGGTCGCGCGGAGCTTGATTCGGCCAAGCGGGCCGTGAGCCGCTTCCGGCACATCGGGGTGGCCAGTAATCTGGATGAATTTTTCCAAAATGTGGCCGAGGACATGCAGTGGCCGGAGATGCCGCCAGCCGAGCGCGTCAATGTCACGACGAACTTCTTTCACATGGATCCTGCAAATCCGGACCTGGCGGAGGCGTTGCTGCCGCTAATTCGATTTGACCGGATGCTCTATGAATACATCCTGGAGAACCGGAACCTAACGCCTCGCAGTTAAGCCCCCCGCTTAAAGAAAAATAAAAAAACTAGTAACTTGCGGAATTTTCGTTACTATTGGGGTACAGGCAGTAAAAAAAACACGAACCAGGGACGGTGTATCGTGAAAAAATTTGCAAATCATTGCCTGGATCGCATGACCTATGGTGCGACCCAGGCTGACCTCCAGGCTTTCAACGCGCTGGGCGGCAACGACAATGCCCGCCTGGCAAATTATGTTGATCAGCAGCTTGACTGGTCTTCCATCAACGACAGTGAGTTCCAGGCGCGCATCGCAACGCTGGGTTACCAGACGCTGGACAAGACCCTGTCGGAGATGTGGCAGGACCACCACGTTGACAACATGGACCGAAGCCTCCCGGGGCGGGAAATGGAACGCTTCGCCGTGGCGCGGGCGCTGCACAGCAAGCGCCAGTTGCTCGAGTCCCTGACCGACTTCTGGCACAACCACTTCAACGTTTACCTGTACGACTTCTACGTTCAGTCGACCCTGGTGTCGTGGGATCGCGACGTGATTCGTCCGCCGGTTGCAGGATATCCGCGCCCGGCCGGGCTGGAGCACGGTCACCTGATGGGCAATTTCCGCCAGATGCTGGAACTGTCCTCGCAACACGCGGCCATGCAGCACTACCTGGACAATTACATCAACCAGGTTGGCGGCCCCAACGAGAACTACGCGCGTGAAGTGATGGAGCTGCACACGCTGGGCTCGGAGAACTACACGCCGCTGGCCGAGCCCGAAGATATTCCGACGTCCAGTATTCCGATGCCCTGGGGCAACAATGGCCAGGACATCATGGTGACCGTCGCCGACACCTATGCCGACAACGATGTCTACTCGGCCATGCGCATGCTTACCGGCTGGAAGATCAAGGACCGCAGCGATCGTGACTACGCCGACTTATACCGATAATGGCGAGTTCTACTTCCACGAGCCCTGGCACGACAAATTCGAAAAAACCATCCTGGGGCATCGCTGGGGCAACAACGCACTGGCGCCGAACGACATCCGGGAGTTTTTTGACCTGCTGGCCTACCATCCGGGCACGGCGCGGCATATCGCAGGCAAGCTGTGCCGGCGCTTCATCAATTACAACCCGCCCCAGGGCGTGGTCGATTCAGTTGCGGCTACCTTCTACAACAATCGCTATGCCCCCGATCAGCTGGAGAGAACCTATCGCACGCTGCTTAACTCCAGTGCGTTCAAGGACCCTGCGAATTGGGGCGTGATCCTGAAGCGACCAATGGACTCCCTGGTGTCCGCCATGCGGGTGGCCAATACGAACTACATCCCGGCGCCCAGTGACCGGAACTCCAACTCCATTTTCAGCACCTACCTGGGGCGGGGCGGCCACCGGCCGTTTTACTGGTCCTCTCCGGACGGCTATCCCATGGAGGAACAGCACTGGATGGGCGGCAATGCGCTCATGTACGTGCTGCGCGGTTTTGATTTCATCTGTGATCGCGATACGGGCGATCAGAACGAGGCCATGGTGCCGCTGCTGCGCGATACGCAGGAAGCCGACCCGGCAGAGCTACCGGACCACTCGCCCAACCAGCTGGCGGCATTCTGGCTGAACCGGATTCTGGGCTATACGCCCAATGGCGGCTGGCAGGGCACAACCCAGCATGCCGCGGTCATGAAGTTCATGCAGCAAAGTTCATTAGATCAATTTGCCAACCAGGGCGAGGACGAGCCCTTCCCGGACATCGCCGCTAACTATCCTCTGTATCCCCACGAACGGTTGCGCGGCATGGTCAAGTTGATCATGTCCACACCTGACTTCCTGTACCGGTGAGCATCATGATCAGTCGCAGAAAATTCATCCAGGGATCTTCCGCCATGTTGACCCTGGCAGGCACCGGGCTGACCGTGGGGTTTGCGCCCCGCGCGATGGCGGCGGGAACCACCAACAACACGCTGGTCATGCTGTTCTTCCGCGGCGGCATGGACGCGCTTAACTTTCTCGTGCCGCGCACCGGTGTAAACCGCGATGAATACGTGGCCAAGCGCCCGGCTATCGCCATCCCGGACAATCGCATACTGAATCTGAACGGCGAGTTCGGCATTCCCAGCACCTGTGCGGACCTGCAGACGCTGTACAGCCGGGGTGAAATGGCCATGATCCACTCAGTGGGCATGCCAGACGGGTTGAGCTCGCGCAGCCATTTTGATTCGCAGGCAATGTTCGAGAAAGGCACACCGGGTGCGATTACTGGAAGCACAGGCTGGCTGGCGCGGCATCTCGACTCCAACCCGGCATTTCCGGAGGATGCGATCATCAGCTCGATGGCGCCCGGCTTCTCGCCCGAGAGCTTTCTGGGTGAGCCGAACCTGTTGTCCATCGACAGCACCGACACCAGTGGCTTCCACCCCAACAGCGGCCGTTACGCGGATGACCACATGGTCGCCCTGCGCGAGCTCTACAACGGCAACTCGAGCCTGGACCTGGCCATCGGCGGCGCGCTGAATAACGTCGATATCCTCTCCGAGCTCACCCTCAGTATTCCGGATTACTACCCTGACACGGGCCTGGCTGAGGACCTGGGCCTGATCGCCCAGATCATCAAGGCCAACCTCGGCCTGCACGTGGCCACCGTCGATTTCGGCGGCTGGGATACCCACGAGAACCAGGGTGACAACGGCCAGGGCTACTTCGTGGACCGTCTTGGAACCGTGTCGCAGGCGGTCGGCGCTTTCTTCCGTGACCTGCGCGAGTCGGGCAAGAACAACCAGGTCGTTCTGGCCACTCAGACCGACTTTGGCCGCCGCGTCCGTGAAAACGGTAACCGCGGTACCGACCATGGCTCCGGCCAGGCCATGATGGTCGTCGGTGGCAACGTCAACGGCGGCCAGGTATATGGCCGTTTTCCCGGCATTCGCAACGAGGAGCTTGTATCTGAACTCCGACCTGCTGCCGACCACGGACTTCCGCCGGCCCCTGGGTGACATTGTTCGCAACCACCTGGGCAACCCCAACGTCAGCTCGGTTTTTCCGGAGTACAGCGGTGGACTGGACATGGGGCTGATCAGGACGGCCGTGGAACTTCCGGAAGGCCAGGGCTTTTTCAGAAGCGGCTTTGAATGACCCCGCAACCGGGCCGGACGATCCGGCCGGTGCCGCCGTGACTTACCGCTTGCTAAACCCGGCGCCTGGCGCCCAGCCATAGCATCATACTGATCAGGACCAGCAGGCCCGCAGGCCCGAGTGTTGGAATGGCGGGTGTGGCGTTATCGCCGGGTGGCGGCGCTGCGGGTTGTGGCTCGGCGAGCGCCGTGAGCTCGTAAGCGGTTATCGAGCCCGTGTTCTGAATCCAGAAGGTCCAGCTGCCGGGTCCCAGAGGACCGCCACCGAGGTCATCCAGCAGCTCATCACCAACCTCCGTACCGCTGGTCGTGCCCGCAATCACAAAGCCGCGAAGATTGTCGGAGCTGTTAAGGTCGGTAATCTGGTCGCCTTCTTCGAGGGCGATCAATGAGCCGCCATCGCTCGGGCTGCTGATCAGTTCGAACTCGCTGAGGAACAACCCGGTAATTTCAAGGCCCGGTGGAACCACCAGGGTGAAGATATCCCGGTCTGTCGGAAAATCAATTGTCTGGCCGCGAACCCGGTTCTCACCCTCGTCGACCGGGATCACCGTGGGTTGCAGCGGGTCATCGGAAAGATCACCGTTGCTGCTTTCGCGATAGTCCTCCGCGACGACACTGGCGGCGCAGGACAGCCCCAGCGCGATGACTGAAGCGACGGCGAATCCTCTGAGCTTCCTTTCTCTGCGGGTATTCATGACGCGGACCTTTCCTCCCGGTTTAATCGATGTTTGCAGGGGCGGGCGCATGCCTCCTGGCCGGAACCAGTACACCGCAGACCGCGAACTTTTGCCAGCAGTAATTCCGTGCCGTCGCGGCATGAAGCGTTGTCCTCCGGGTCGCCGGCCCGTCGCAGGGCTGTTACGCTTGACTCTCCGGACCCTGCGCAAACGCCGCCCATGCCTCCAACGCTAGATGAACGCGCCGAAGGGCAACCCCCGCAGCCGGCACAGGCCGCCGAAGCGGCGTCCGATGACGCCCGCTGTTACCAGCCTGTGACCGATTTCAACGGCGTCACGGTCGGTCTGTATCCCGCGCCGGTGTTCGAGGGAGCGCCGCAGGGCCCGCAAGCGTCGGAATCCTTGCTCGTGACCCCTTTTGGCAGGCAGGCGGGGCCGGCCGGAGAGGCTGGGCCGGACCTGGGCGTTCACCTTCACCTGCACTTTGTCGACCTGTTGCACGAGATGGCGCATTACCTGAAACAGGTCCCGTTTCCGTTCACGCTGTATGTTTCTGTCACCGATCCAGAAGGTTTGGAGCGGGTAAAAAAGCAGCTGCGTGGCGCGCTGCCCGCGGCGCAGGTCGAGGTTCGGTTGGTGGCGAACCGCGGACGCGACCTGGGGCCCTTTGTCAGCGAGTTCGCGCAGGCGCTGGCACGTCACGATTTTATTGCGCATATCCACGGCAAGCGCAGTGAGCACAGCACCCTGAAGGCGGACTGGCGACGCCAGCTGATGGCCAACCTGATGGGCAGCCCCGCAGCGGTGCGGTCCGTGTTCAGCGCCTTTGCGGCCGACCCGTTACTCGGCATGATTTTTCCGGTCTACCATCAATCGCTCCGTCAGCAAATCTCCTGGGGAAACAACCTGGCTGCCTGTCAGCGGCTCGCCGCGCGACTGAATCTGTCGATTGAAGCGCACAGAATGGCGCTGTTTCCTGCGGGCAGCATGTTCTGGGCGAGGACGAGCGCCCTCAGGGGATTGTTCGATGCCGGGCTGGCGGCGAGCGATTTCCCCGAGGAAAGCGGCCAGCTGGACGGAACGCCGGCGCATGCGCTGGAGCGGCTGCTGGGAACCCTGGTGGTTGACCGCGGAGGGCGACTGCTGCAGATCAGGAATGAAAGGCCTTATACCCGCCGGTGCTTTGATCCGCCGGGCCGCTGGCGCCTGGCCAACTGGTTCAGGCGGGGATGATCAGCTGCCCGGCATGAGTTCACCAATTACCCGGCTCATGGCGGTGGCCGCTGCCGTGCCACTGCTGCGTTCCAGCGTGCTCACCGGTGAAGACAGCCTTTGCTTCAGGGACCGCGCCTCCGAGCGTGAAATCGTGAACACGTGCCCGAACTCATTGAGCTCCTGGTCGCTGGCCGGGTGGTCTGCATCGATCAGCCATAGAAGGTTCACGGCACCGGTTTCCGGACGGTAGCGCTCGTTGCCGCGCAGGGTCACCGTCACGTCATCCATGTACATGCGCAGGCTTTTCCAGTGCTTCGGAAAGTCGATTCGCACACGGTAGTCCTGCTCCCGCAGGTCGCGCCCAAGCTGGCGCGCCAGTTCCAGGTCCGGTTGTTCCGAGCGGTTGAAATCCGGCATCGCTGCCTTAATGGCAACCGCGGGCTTCGCGAGGTGTGCGCTGGTCGTTTCGAGGAGCCAGTCAACCCAGTCGACCGTCAGGGTATGAGTTGCGGAGCGGGTTTTCGCACGGTCGACGTCGCTGTGCGCCTTGAGTAAACGTTGGTCCTCAGGGTCATCACAGAGCAGCAGGTCAAGCTGGTGCTGCCCGAGTGAGTCCAGCCACTTGTGGGCGCTTCCCGGATAAACCAGGGCTACCGCCAAAGCCCCCCTGGGCGTCGGCCCGTAGCGCAGCTCTTCCGGGTCGTCGAGCAGCCAGATGCCGCAAAACCCGGTCTGGCTCTCACCAGCGCCGGGGGCCATTGACAGCAGCTCCACGCTACCCCTGGGTGAATCGGGGCCGGACAGGTCCAGTTCCAGGGTCTGCGGCAGCCTGACCTGCAGCGGCTTGCGGTGCCAGACGCCATCTTCAAGCTGGGACCGCATGACCTCGCGCGTCAGCCAGCGGTTGTGGTGGCTGCGAAAGATCAGCGCGTTGGCCTGTCTGCGGGCCAGTAACACGCGCCTGGACTGGCGACGCTGTGAACCGAACTCCAGGTGAATCGCGGCAACCCCGGTGCAGATCACATTCCGCTTGTGCAATTTCCGGCGCAACCTCAGGGCAAGGTCCACGTCCTCGAAACCATAGTCGTATTCCTCGAGAAACCTGCCGACGGCATCGAAATCCGCCCGCCGGCAGGCGGCCAGTGCGGTCGTGACTGCGGCAGCCTCCTCGTAACGTTGCGTTGAACTGGCGCCGGACTTGATGTTGTAGGGGCGCATGAAATCGAGGTTGCTGTCCGGTGCGAAGCTGACTCCGCGGTGCTGTAGTTTGTCCGACCGACCGCCCTCGGCATCCGGGTAGTAAAGCATCACGCCGGCAAGCCCGACCTTGGGATCCTTCATGGCCTCGCGGAGCGCGGGAATGACCGGCTCATCAAAGATCAGGTCGTTGTTGGCAAACACCAGCACATCGCCTTCGGCATAGGCCTGCGCCAGGTTGTTGGCGACGGAGTAGCGCTGATTGCGATCGCAGCAAATCAGCTTGATGGGCAGCTTTTTCATCCAGCTCCGGATGCATTCACGGCTGTTGTCGCTGGAGGCATGATCAACAATCACCAGCTCCGCGGCGTCCACATCATGATGTCTCGCATAGCTTTGCAGAAACGTTGTGATTTCCTGTGCGCCATTCCAGTTCGTCACCAGTACCGATACCGCGTGGGTTTTGTCGCCCAGCAGCTGCGAACGCTCGCAATGGTTGGCATACAGGCCGGCCTCGACACTGCGACGTCCCCGCAGGCGGCGCCAAAGGCTCCCCGCGCGTAAACGCGCCAAAAGTCCGGCTAACGTTCCCTGATTTGGCTGTCTGCTCATGGACCGTCTTCGCGGCGCCACACCACGTGTCCGTCCTTGATGGTTTCCAGCACCAAGATGTCGTTGATGCGTTCCGGCGCGATGGTCAAGGGGTTATCGGACAGGATCACCAGGTCGGCGCGCTTGCCCGGCGTGATTGAGCCTTTTTCGTCTTCCTCGAAGTGCTGCCAGGCGCCCTGGATTGTCATTGCCTGCAGGGCCTCTTCCGGTGTCAGGCGCTGGTCGGGGCCCAGGACCCGTCCGCTGCGGGTGGTCCGGTTCACGGTGGCCCACATCACCTGCATCAGGTTTGGCAGCGCCACCGGGGCGTCCGTGTGGCTGGTCAGGGGTATGCCGCGGTCCAGGGCAGCACGGGTCGGCGAGATATTCTGCGCCAGCTCATCACCGATGATCTCGCTGTGCCAGTCGCCCCAGTAAAAGGTGTGCATGGGAAACAGGCTTGCGGCCATGTCCAGCTCCGCCAGCGCGTCAAGTTGATCCATGCGGATATACTGGCCGTGGATCAGGGTGTGGCGACGGTCACCGGGGCCGAAGCGCTGCTGTGACGGGCGCACCGCCCGGATCATCTGGTCGATCGCCGCATCGCCGTTTGCATGCACCAGCACCTGCCAGCCGTTCGCATAGGCCTGTTCAAATACCCCCTCGACCACCGCGTCATCCTCGATGGCCGGGTAGCCGAGGTAGTCGTCCGGCAAGCCTTCCGGCGGCAGCAGGTAGGGCTCGGTGCGCCAGGCCGTGCGCCCCTGCGGGGACCCGTCCAGCGTGATTTTTACGCCGCCTACCCGGTAGCCACCCTGGTATTCCGGACGGTTCCAGGCGCTCTCAAGGGGGGCCGTGTCGGTGTAGTCGATATAGCTGACCACGTCGATGGGAAAACCCAGCGTGGTGGCGTAATTGACCAGCCCGGCGTGACTGCTGGCGAAGGCCCGCCCCTCCTGCGCCGTGGTGTAGCCAAAGGACATGGCCATCTCCAGGCCCCGTTGCATGAAGTATTCAAAGTCCTCCGGCGTTTTGGGCGTTAGCGCGGACATCATCACCGGAATCGCGGCAAGCTCTTCGAGGACCCCGTTGGGTTCCTGGCTGCCCGGCTGGCGCCGGATGATCCCACCGGCCGGGTCCGGGGTGTCGGCATCGTAGCCGATCAGCTCCAGTCCCTTGCTGTTCACCGCGGCGAAGTGGCCGGAAATGTGGACCGCCATGACCGGCACCTCCGTGCTGACCCGGTCCAGATCCTCGCGCGTCGGGTGGCGGCCTTCTTTCAGCACCGAATCGTCATAGCCCATGCCGAAAATCCAGCCGACCCGGTCGTCGTCGTCCGAGTTCGCCGCCCACGCCTGCATCGTGGTCACCAGGTCTTCGATCGTGCTGACCTGTCCATCCGGCGGCGCCAGCAGGTTGGCGCCCACCGCCTGCATGCCAAAGTTCGCCACGTGTGCATGGCCGTCTATAAAGCCGGGAGCCAGTGTGCGGCCGTCCAGGTCGACCTGTTCGGTGCCGGGTCCGGCAAGTGCGGACAGTTCAAGCGCGCCGCCCACGGCCAGTATTCGTCCATCCTTGACGGCCACCGCCTCAACCGTTCCCAGCGATTCATCAACCGTGACGACCGGCCCGCCGCTGTAGATCGCATCGGCAAAAACCACCGGCGCGCCGGCCGTGGCCGATGCGTCTGTTGCGGGTTCCGGGGCGTCCGGCGAGCAGGCAGCAAGCGCGGTGACCGCGGGCAAAAGCAACAACAGGAGTTTCTGCATGGTGAGGCCTCTGCGGAAAATTTATCGCTTCAACGCCCCATTATGCCGCATGAAGGTCCGGGCCTGAGCAACGGGTGCCGTGTTTGTGACTTGGTGATGCCGGGGGCATTGGTTATGCTCTGCAGCCCGTACCCGACGGTTTTACCCATGGCCAGCAGCCTGTTTGCGCTTCTCGATGATATTGCCACCGTGCTGGACGACGTCTCCGCCATGACCAAGGTGGCGGCAAAGAAAACCGCCGGCGTCCTGGGTGATGATCTTGCTGTCAACGCGGAGCAGGTTTCAGGGGTCAAGGCGAGCCGCGAACTGCCCGTGGTGTGGGCCGTGGCCAAGGGCTCGGCGATCAATAAGTGCATTCTCGTGCCTGCCGCCTTGCTGATCAGCGGGGTTGCGCCCTGGGCCATCACGCCCCTGTTGATGCTCGGCGGTTCCTTCCTGTGCTTCGAGGGCGCCGAGAAGATCGTGCACCGTATTCTGCATCCGGATGCGGCGGCGCAAGCGGAAAAGGAAATCCACGAGGCGCTCAAGGATCCGAATATGGACCTGAAAACGCTCGAGCGTAACAAGATCAAGGGGGCTATTCGCACGGACTTCATACTGTCTGCGGAGATCATCGTCATCTCGCTGGGCACCGTGGCCGGCGCCGACCTGATGACGCGCTTCGGCGTGCTTGCCGCCATCGCGGTGATCATGACCATCGGTGTCTACGGCCTGGTGGCCGGTATCGTGCGGCTGGATGATGTCGGGCTGGCGCTGACCCGGCGCCCGCGTGCGTTGACCCAGCGTATTGGCCGCGGCATCGTGGCCTTCGCCCCCTGGCTGATGAAGTTTCTGGCCGTTGCCGGCACCATCGCCATGTTTCTCGTGGGCGGTGGCATCGTGGTGCACGGCATTCCGTTCCTGCACCACCTGCAGACGCTCATTGAGCAGGCCCTGCCGGCCTTTGCCGGAACACTTGCCGGGCTCCTGTTCGTGGGCCTGTTCGGCATGCTGCTGGGGGGGCTGCTCGTGCTGATCATCGAACTTGCCATGAAACTGTTTCGCAAGGACCGCCCTGCGGACGGACATTGAGCCGTTCAGCCAGCCTAGCCCCGGAGCTTTGCCGCTCCACGGCCTGCCGCCGCCAGCAACTCATCAAGACGCCCGCTTCGCTCCGCCGCCGCCAGGTCATCGCTGCCGCCAATGTGCGTGTCGCCGATGAAAATCTGCGGAACCGTCATGCGGCCACCGGAGCGGTCGAGCATTTCCTGGAAGCGCTGCGGGTCGTTGGAGACCTCGTATTCACGGTAGCTAATGCCCTTGTCCGTCAACAGCTTACTGGCGCGCACGCAGTAAGGACACCAGCCCTTGATGTACATCTCGACTTCGGCCACGGCGGCTCCTGCGGGTTATCCGGGCCCCTATCCTCCTCCACTCCCGCGGCCGGCACAAGGCGGCCCGGCCCGGCGGCTCCTGCGGCACTGCGGCTGTTGATTCTCCTGGCCTTACTGGCCCTGCCGCGGCCGGCCGCGGCGCAGGATACGGTCCACTGGGCCTATTCCGCCTTTCTGGGCACGGGTTGGTACCAGGTCGAGGCGGAACTGGACGTTTTCGTCTTGCGCGCCCCCCTCAGCTGGACCTGGCGTGAAACGGACCCGGCCAAGGCCGGCGCTGCCGGTATTGGCGTGACACTGGATTTGCCGGTCACCTTCGGGCTTTACCAGCTCGATCTTTTTGATGACCTGCTTGATGCTGATAACTTTGGCACTGTCAGTTTCACGCCCGGCGTCGAGGCGGAATGGGCGGTCACGGACGACTGGTGGCTACGCGCCTATGCGCACCTGGGCTGGGGAATCGATACACAGAACGATGAGCAGGCCTGGTTGTGGGACGCGGGACTGAAAAGCCGCTTTCAGGTTGGCAGCCCGGAACGTCCGGTAGGCTTGTTTTCGGAGGTCTTCACGGCGGGCTATCGACCGCAGGGTGCGCCGGCCAACAATCTGTCCGGCGTCGGCGCCGGCGTTGACTTCAGGCATCCGGTTTCCTGGCGCAGCAATTCGGGGGAGCCCCTGGACCTGGTCTGGGACATTCGCTACCGCTGGTACGGCGATGAGCTTACCTTCAACCGGGGGCTCAGCAACAGCACCAGCATCAGCGATGAGTGGCGCCTTGGCGCCGCGCTGGCGCTCCGCGACCGGCCGATCAAGTTGTGGCTCTTTGAGTTTGACCAGCTCGGCCTGGGCTATCGCATCAGCTCTGACGGGCAGTTTCGCGGCCTGACAATCAACGTGAGCGGGCCTTTCCGGGACTGATCAGCCGGGCCCGCTTGCCGGCTGCCTGGATCACGGCCCGTGCCTTACCTGATTTGCGGGTCTGCCTGCGGTCCTTTGAGCAGGGCCAGCACCAGGTTCCAGCCGGTAGCGGCCATACCCCAGGCCAACCCCAGCAGCACGCCGGCATCCAGGATGCCGCGCCAGGGCTGCGGCAGCTGCCGATACAGGAGCACCACCAGCACGATACCGCCGCTCAGTGCCCAGGCCGTGATCATCCGGCGTTTCGGGGCATGCACAAAGCCCATGCAGACCAGCGGCGCGATCAGCACCTGCAGCGGTGTCGCCCGGCGATACAGGTACTCACAACGGGCGGCGAAGCGCGGGGCATAGTTTTGCTGAAAACCGCGATAGCCCTCGAACCAGGCCATAAGCACCAGGTTGAGCGCAAACAGCACCCAGTGGAACCACGCCCAGGGCAGCGCCAGGCTGTCTGACACCAGGGGCCCGAGCCGCGCCACGGCCCAGGCCAGCAGCGCCAGGAAGCCGCCTGCACCCCAGGCGAATGCGAGTACGCGCAGCGGCTTCGGTGCCGTACTGCGCGCCTTGGGTATTGCGCCATCCATATGGGCCGGGGGTTCCACGTTCTTCAGATCCAGGTTTTTGGGGCAGTTGCGCGTGAGTCAGGCAGCATTCACGACTGCCGGGATGCGCATTCTGCCACAGATGGACACGGCCCCGATGGCGCCCATGCCCATCGGCAGGGGTCGATTCCGCGCGCCAGGGCGTATGATATGGGCCCGTTTATTGAGCACCCGGACAGTATAACCATGACCCGTTTGCATACTTCTACCCGGCGTTTCCTGCTGGCCGCGATTCTGGCGTTGACCGCCGGCGCAGCCCAGGCGGAAACCGACAAGATTCTTCCCTACCAGATTTACCAGCACAAGCTCGACAACGGGCTTAACGTCGTGACCGTGCCCTTTCCCTCGCCGGGCCTCGCGGCGTTTTACATCATTACCCGGGTGGGTTCGCGCAACGAGGTTGAAGACGGGGTAACCGGCTTCGCGCACTTTTTCGAGCACATGATGTTCCGCGGTACGGACAATTATTCCAAGGAGGAGTATTCGGCGGCGCTCAAGTCCACCGGCGCGGCGGCCAATGCCAACACCAGCCAGGACCGCACCGAATACCACATGACCGGCAGCGCTGAGCAGCTGGACCTGATGTTTGAGCTGGAGGCCGATCGCTTCCAGAACCTCAACTATTCGGAACACGACTTCAAGACCGAGGCGGGCGCGGTAAAGGGCGAGTACACCAAAAACTTCGCCAGTCCTTACCAGCAGCTGTACGAGCTGCGGCTGGAAACAGCGTTTCAGGAGCACACCTACGGTCACACCACCATGGGTTATTTCGATGACATCGTGGACATGCCGAACCAGTACGAATACTCGCAGAAGTTTTTCGATCGTTACTACCGGCCCGAGTACAACACGATCCTGGTGGTTGGTGATGTGAAGCCGGAGCAGGTTAACCGCCTGGCGGAGAAGTATTTTGGCGACTGGGAGCGTGGCAGCTACGAGGCGGAGATCCCGGTGGAGCCGGAGCAGAACGAAACCCGCTATGTGCACCTGCAAAACGGCAGCGTTCCGCCCTTGCTGAGCATGAGTTACAAGACTGCCGCCTTCAGCGACCAGGCCATCGACATGCCGGCGCTGGACGTGCTGGCATCCATCGTGTTTTCACCGACCAGCGAGCTGTACAAAAAACTGGTGCTGCAGGAGCAGAAGGTCCGTTTCCTCGGCGGCGGCGCTTATGACCAGCGTGATCCGGGGTTGTTCACGATCCAGGCTTCCCTGGTGGACAAGGCCGATATGCCCTACGTGATGGCGGAGATTGAAAAGGCCATCGCGAACGTGCAGGAGAACGGCGTGGGCGCCGCGGAACTGGCACGAACCAAGTCCCATCTCAGGTACTCCACGGCCATGAACCTCGACACCCCCGATGCGATTGCCGGTTCCCTGAGTCACTACATCCAGCTGACCGGCGACCCGGAAGCCATGAACCGCCTGTACGCGCTTTATGACCAGGTGGACCAGGAGGATGTAAAGACCGTGGCGAAACGCTTCCTCCAGTCGGAGCGGCTGACCATTGCGACCATTTCCGACGATGAAACGGCGGCGCTGCAATAAGGCGCGGGGAGAATAACGATGAATATGACGCTAAAACGTTTTGCAACGGGCCTCGTTGTTGCGATGCTCGCCGCTGGCCGCGCTGGCCCAGCCCCTGGCTGCCATGGACACCACCGAGCTGCAGATGAAAGAAAGCAGCAAGGTGGTATTGAAGGTGCGCTTCCGTAACGGCTCGATTTCAGATCCGGTGGACAAGCTGGGCCTGACCGCCGCCACCGCTTCACTGATGACCAATGGCGGCGCCGGCGGTAAAGGCTATTCGGAAATCCAGGACATGCTCTACCCCTGGGCGGCCTATTACTACGCCATGGTCGACAAGGAGGTAACAACATTCACCTTTGAGGTGCCCGCGCAGTTTGTCGACGAGTTCTACCCGGTGGTGCGGGACGTGTTGCTGGCCCCGAATTTCGACGAAGCGGATTTCGCCCGCGTTATGCAGCAGCAGCAGAACTACGTGGATCAGACCATCCGCGCCTCTTCGGACGAGGACTATTCCAAGATGGCCCTGGAGCACCTGCTGTTCCGCGGCGGCAACATGGCGCACATGGTGCAGGGCAATTCGCAAACCGTGGCGGCGATCACCCTGGACGATATCAAGGCTCATTACCGTAACGCCTTTACCCGCAATAACGTGTCGATCGGCCTGGCGGGCAACTACAGCGATGCGCTTCTGCAGCGGCTGCAGTCGGACCTGTCCGGTGGCCTGTCCGGCGTTCAATTCGTGGCGGTGACGCCTTCTCCGGCGCGCACGCCGGAAGGTATCGAGGTGGAAATCATCGCCAAGGACGGGGCCTTCGGCTCGGCGATCTTCACCGGGGCACCGCTGGGCATCACGCGCAAGGATGACGAATTCGCCGCGCTGATGATTGCCAACTCGTGGATGGGCGAGCACCGCAAGAGCTATTCGCGCCTGTACCAGAAGATCCGCGAGGCGCGCTCCATGAACTATGGCGACTACAGCTACATCGAGTGGTACCAGGCCGGCGGCCAGAACCAGCTGCCGCCGTCCGGCGTGCCGCGCAGCGCCAACTACTGGTCCATCTGGATTCGCCCGGTGCAGATCGGCGCCCAGCTGCGCGAACAGTACGAGGAGCTGTCGGAGGTTCCCATCGGCCACGCCCACTTCGCGCTGCGCATGGCCATCAAGGAGTTTGACGAACTGATTAAGAACGGCCTCAACGAGGCGGACTTCGAGGCCACGCGCACCTTTCTGCGCAGCTACACCAAGCTCTATGCACAGAGCCCCGAGGCCCAGCTGGGCTGGCTGATGGACTCGCAGTTTTACGGCCGCAAGAACTACCTGGCGGAACTCGATGACTTGCTGGCGCAGACCACCCTGGAGCAGGTTAATGCGGCCCTGCGTAAACACTGGCAGACGCAAAACATGTTTGTAAGCATCGTTACCGACACCAGCGAGGCCCAGCCGCTGGCTGACAGCCTGATCAACAACACGCCATCACCCATGAGCTACTCCAACCTGGTGGCCGAGGGGCTGAGCGAGGAAATGATCGAGGAAGATGCCCTGGTAGCGACCTACCCGCTGAACGTGACCAGGGTGACCGTGATCGAGTCCGCGGATACCTTTCAGTAAGCCGGCAGCAACCCGTGCCTGCGGCGCATTGGCGTCGCAGGCCCGGGGGGGCTATTGCTCGCCAGGCAATGCCCCGTAAACGACCTTTCCCTCGAACAGGGTGGCTACCACCTGTGCGTCGGAGACTTCCTGGATCGGAATAGCGAACAGGTCCCGGTCCAGGATCACCAGGTCGGCATACTTGCCTGCCTCGATGGTGCCCGTGGTCAACTCCCAGCCGTTCACCCAGGCCGCGTCGCGCGTATAGGCAGCAAGGGCCTCGGCCAGCGTGACGGCCTGTTCGGGCAGGAACGGATCACCTTCGTTACCGATGGGATCGACCCGTGTGACCGCGGTTTCGATACCCAGTAGGGGATTGGCCGATGACACGGACCAGTCGCTGGAAAAGGCAACGCGGGCCCCTGTGTCCATGATCGCCCGGATCGGGTAGGTTGTCTTGATGCGCTCCGGACCCACCCGGGGACGGGTGAGCTCGGTGATGTAGGTGTCCTCGTAAGCCCAGTAAGGCTCAAAGGTGGCGGCAACCCCGAGTTGGGCAAAGCGTCCGAGGTCGTCCGGGTCGACGAACTGGACGTGGTTCAGGTGATGCCGGCCGTCGCGCCGGCCGTTGGTCTGCCGGGCGGCCTCCAACGCGTCCAGCGCGTAGCGGACCGTGGCGTCACCAATGGCGTGAATGTGGACCTGGAAGCCGGCCGCATCAACGGCGGTCACGGACTCCACGAGCTCCTCGCGGGGGATCATCAGCAGACCGTAAGTATCCGGTTGATCTGAATAGGGCTCGAGCATCCGTGCCGTGCGCGTCTCCACCACCCCGTCGGCCCAGAACTTGACCATGTTGATGCGCAACTCGCCGTTCTCGTAAACCCTGCCGTTGTAACGGTCGCGCGCCTCGACAAGGCGCTGTAAATAAGCCTCTCCGCCACCGGGTTGCCAGCCCAGGGCCAGCGAGGCGCGCAGCTGCAGTTCACCGGCCTCGGCCAGGGCGAGGAAGGCGGGCAATGTCTGGTACTCCGCCGGGTCCTCCAGCCTCACCAGGGCCTCCTGGAATGCCGTGATGCCCAGGGAGTGCAGCAGGTCCCGTGCATAGACCAGGCCGGCCATCAGTCGCTCCTGCGAAAAGGGCGGCCACTGCTCCTTCACCAGATCCATGGCGGTTTCGTGCACCGAGCCCCGCGGTTCCCGGCTGCCCTTGACCCGCGCGATCATGCCGCCGGGCGGGTCCGGCGTCAGCGCGTTGATGCCGTAGGCATTCAGCGCAGCGGTGTTGAGCCACATGGCGTGACCGTCAGCATCATCGAAGACCAGTGGCCGTGTGTCGTCGATCGCGTCCAGCAGCGCCTTGTCCGGCGGCTCGCCCTCGGGAAACTGGTCCATGGTCCAGCCCGTGCCGCGGATCAGCGGCGCCTCCGGGTCAGCCTCGGCGCATGCGCTGATGGCCGCGAGCACGGCCTGCAGACTGTCCAGATCGAAAAGCGCGCAACCCAGGTACAGCGCACCGCCGGCGGCGGCGTGGATATGCGTGTCCTGGAAGGCCGGCAGCAGCATGCGGCCACCAAGGTCGAACACCGGCGTGTCTGGGTCCTCGGGGGCTGTCGCGGTTTCATACACCGCCTTGATGCGCCCGTCAGCTATCACCACCGTTTCTGCCCAGGGCCGCGCTGGATCCAGGGTGTAAACCCGACCGTTGGTCAGGAAATATTCGCCGTCGGCCTGTGCCGCAACGGCGCCGAAAAAGGTCAACAGGCCCAGCAACAAGACCGGAATCTGTCCCCGGCCACGCTTAGCGCGACTGTAAATAGGCATAGAGCGCATCCACTTCATCGTCATTCAGATAGGCGAACCGGTTCTGTGCGACCAGCGACATCAGACCCAGGTCACGGTTTTCGTCGATACCAACACCGGTTGCCATGAGCCGGCGAAAGGCCTCCCGGTCATAGGCCTTCGCAATCACCAGCGGCGGCGCGAAGCCTTCGCTGCCCTCCCCGTCAAGGCCGTGACACTCGCTGCAGGCATTGCTGACCAGGTAAGCGCCGTGCGCCAGCGGGTCGGACAGCCGCCCTTCGTCCCACGGGTGGTCGTCAATCTCCTCCGGCGGCAATTTGAATTCACCCAGGGCGAGAAACAGCCGGGCAAACGGGTAGACGCTGGTCCGGCCCAGGTCTTGCGCCGGCTGCTCCGGGAAGGCGGAAATGAAACTGTAAATGGCGCCAAGGTCCCGGTCCGTCATGATGGAGAAACCGGCCGAGGGCATTCCGAGCACGCCATGACCGTTTGGACGGATGCCCTGGCGGACGATGGCTTCAAATTGCTCGGGCGTGTAACGGCGCACGGCCTGGGTGAGGTTCGGGGCGATAAAGCGGCCGAAGAAGGCGTCCTCAAGGAACACTTTGCCTTCCATATCCGCGCCGTGGCAGCCGTGAAAGCACCCGAAAACCTGGGTCAGTCGTTCGCCCCGCGCCAGTTCCGACGGATCTTCGGTCCAGGCGATCGCCCGCGGCGCAGGCTCGTAGGTTTTCGAGAGAATGAGCTGGCTCCAGGCGTAAGTAGCGCCCAGAGCGACGAGGGTCAGGCCCAACAGGCCCAGCATTAGTCGTTTCAGCCAGCGCAACATGGTCCGCCCCAGGGTGCTTTGGCATAAGCTACCACGGGACGGGCGCCTTTTGGGCGGTCAGCCCTTACCGCGGGTCTTGGTCTTGCCGTGCTTCGCGTTGGCTTCCAGGAACTGGATGATACTGCCCGCGACATCTTTGCCGGTGGCGTTCTCAATGCCCTCCAGGCCGGGGCTCGAATTGACCTCCAGCACGACCGGGCCGTGATTGCTGCGCAGCAGGTCCACGCCGGCCACGTTCAGGCCCATGACCTGCGCCGAGCGAACCGCCGCTGAGCGCTCCTCCGGGGTGATGCGCACCAGCGAGGCACTACCGCCCCGGTGCAGGTTGGAGCGAAAGTCGCCTTCCTTGCCCGTGCGTTTCATTGCCGCCACGACCTTTTTTCCCACCACCAGGCAGCGAATGTCCGAATTTCCGGCTTCCTTGATAAATTCCTGCACCATGAAGTTGGCGTTGAGGCCCCGGAACGCCTCGATGACGCTCTCCGCCGCCTTCTTGGTCTCGCCCAGCACCACGCCCACACCCTGGGTGCCTTCGAGCAGCTTGATGACCACCGGGGCGCCACCGACGAAGGACAGCAGGTCTTCCGTATCGTCCGGGGCGCTGGCGAAGCCGGTGACCGGCAGGCCGATGCCCTTGCGCGCCAGCAACTGGAGCGCGCGGAGCTTGTCCCGTGACCTGGAAATGGCGATGGACTCGTTCAGGGAATAAACGCCCATCATTTCGAACTGCCGAACCACGGCAGTGCCGTAGAACGATACGCTTGCGCCGATGCGCGGAATGATCGCATCCACGTCCTCGATGGCCTCACCCTTGTAGTGCACGCTGGGGCGGTGCGAGGCGATGTTCATATAGCAGCGGCGATGGTTCAGGAGTCGCATGTCGTGCCCGCGCTCCTTGCCCGCTTCCATCAGGCGGCGGGTGCTGTAGAGGCGACCGTTGGTGGAAAGTACGACAATTTTCATTTCAGGTTCCTATTAATTCGGATTCCACGGACCGGCCCAGCGCCGGGTCGTGAGTGGTTGCGAAGTCCTCAACTACCACTTCGGCCTGGGCCACGCTTTCAAAACTGGCCACGTGAAACAGGGCGTCTCCCTCGTGCGCGAGCGGCAGGTTACTGCGGCCGATGATCAGGCCGCTGATCGGGGAGAGCACCGCGTCGGCGCGGTCGCCGAGCGGGTTGGTGATTACCGCAAGCGTATCACCCTTCTTGACCCGGCGGCCGAGGGCGCCACGCTGCGTTACGATGCCGCTGCTGGGGGCCCGGGCCCACGTGGTGCTGCTGGCGACCACGGTGCCGTGTGCCCGGCGCTCCTTGCGTCCCGGCAGCATGTCGCGCGCCCGGAGCACGCGCAGGATACCGCGAACACCGGCGCGGATGCTGAGTTCGTCGAAGCGCAGCGCCTCGCCGGCCTCGTAAACGATGACCGGGATGCCCTGCTCTGCCGCGGCACTGCGCAGTGAGCCTTCCCGCTCGTTGGCGCCGATCACCACCGGCGCGCCGAAGGCGGCGGCAAGTTCCGCGGCGGCCTCATCGCCCCTGGTTACTCGAATCTGGGGCAGGTTGGAACGGTCCAGGGCGCCGGTGTGCAGATCGATACCGAAATCCGCCTTGAAGGCAACCTCGTCCGTGAAGGTATGCGCCAGCCGTGCCGCAATGGAGCCGCTGGGCGTGCCGGGGAAGCAGCGGTTCAGGTCGCGGCGGTCCGGCAGGTAGCGTGAACGGTCAAGAAAACCGTGCACATTGACCACCGGCACCAGCAGCAGGTTGCCGCGGAGTCGCTGCAAGGCTTTCATGCCCAGCAGCCGCCTTATGATCTCGACCCCGTTGATTTCATCGCCATGCACAGCGGCGGACACGAAGGCGGTCGGCCCGGCCTGGCGGCCGCAGATTACCTGCAGCGGCATATGCAGCGCCGTGGTCGTGTAGAGGTCAGCAATCGGCAAATCGATATTGCGCCGCGTGCCGGGCAAGACCGTGGTCCGGCCGATCGTAATGGGCTCATTGCGGCTCACGTGCCAGACTCCGGGCTCTTGCCCACCAGGTAGGACCGGGCCGGGTCGACGAGGCAGCGCTGGTTCATTGCGCTGCGTCCCAGCAACATGCGGAACAGCATGTCATCGCGCGGGGTAAGGGTCAGCTCTATCGGCCAGTCGTGCCCGCCCAGCTGCAGGGTGGTCTCAATGACGTAGCGCAGGGTCACGTGTCCACCGGAGTCTCGCACCTCGCGCTCATCGCTGACCCGGGCGCGACACTCCACGACGTTTTCCTGGTCGTGCTGGTCGGGGTGCATCAGGAACCGCACCCAGCGCGCTCCTTCATGCTGCTCCTCGCTGATCTCGAAGGCATGCAGCGCCGATGTGCGGGCGCCCGTGTCTACCTTCGCCTTGATGTGGGACAGGCCCAGGTCCGGCAAGGTAATCCATTCCCGCCAGCCCAGGGTCATCGGGGGTTGGTTTGCTGCAGTCATAATGGGGCATCCGGGGATCAGGTTACTCATCGTAGTCAAAAGCGCCACTTCTCGAAAGGGTCGCCGGCCTGTAAGGCCGGGTATGACGGGCCCGGGCGGCTGGTACTTTATGGAAGGAGACCGCCGGCTTTGGCATGCAATTTTGGCTATAGCCGTCCCGCCAAATTGGCTAAAGACAAAATGCCTGATTGGCTAAAGACACATTGCCAGAATGGCTAAAGCCAGGAATTGCACCAGTCATCAGTGCCTGGCCTGTTGTTGACGCGTTGCCGGATTTGAACAGGATTGGCTATAGCCGAAATGCCAAAATGGCTAACCTTATCAGCAACTTTGGCTATAGCCATTTTGCAGAAAAAGCCAGGTTCCATGCAAAAGTGGCTATAGCCGTTTTACCAAACTGGCTATAGACAGCCTGCCAAATCGTCTAAATCGCTCTGTAATGCGCTTTACAGCGATTATTTTTCCGGTTCTGCGCTTATGCAAATGTGGCTAGAGAGGTGTGCAGATCTGGCTATAGACCAAATCGAACGTTCGGCCGGCCGTTTGTTTGCGCAATTCTGGCTATAGCCGGAATGCCAAAATGGCTAAAGAATCAAGCAGATTTGGCTATAGCCGGTTTGCCAAAATGGCTAAGAGTCCGGGCATTTCTGGCTATAGCCGGTTTGCCAGAATGGCTAAATAACGGGCAGATTGGGTTATAGCCTGATTACCAGGCTGTCTGAATGGCTGTGCAATTCTGGCTATAGCCAGTTTGCCAACATGGCTATAGCCGCTCTGCCAAAATGGCTATAGCCAGACTGCCCCGGCCTGCGGCGCGTTGTTCTGCATATCGTTGGCCGGCCCATCCGGCCGCCATTTGACCTTGCGGCTTCATCCACTAAACTTGCCTGCTCCCCCAAATGCACGGACCGGACTCCATGAACAAAACCCTGCTTGCCGCCGCCGCTGCGGCCCTGATGTTTTCGCCCGCGTACGGCGATGACCTGCCGACCAGCATCAAGGCGGACTATGACGCCTACCTGCAGCCCCTGTTTGAGCACTTTCACGCCAACCCGGAGCTCTCCACCGTCGAGGTGGAAACCGCCGCGCGCATGGCCGATGAGCTGAGCGCCGCGGGCTTCAACGTTACCGAGGGTGTTGGCGGCACCGGGCTGGTGGCCATCATGGAAAATGGCGCAGGGCCCCTGGTCATGATGCGCGCGGATATGGACGGGTTACCGGTGCAGGAAGCCAGCGGCCTGGAATACGCCTCGAAGGCGCAGCAGGTCAGCCCCATTACCGGGGAGACGGTCTACACCATGCACGCCTGCGGTCATGATGTGCATATCACCAGCCTGGTGGGCACCGCCCGGCAGATGGCAAACCGGCGCGATGAGTGGAGCGGCACCTTGATGCTGATCGTCCAGCCGGCGGAAGAAACCGGCGCCGGCGCCAAGGCCATGCGCGCGGACGACATCTGGGAACGGTTTGGGCGCCCTGACTATGCGCTGGCGTTCCATGTCAGCGCCAACAACGAGGCAGGCTTTATCAATATCACGGATGGCTCCCCTTACGCGGGCGCCGATTCCGTTGACATCATCATCCACGGGATAGGCGGCCATGGCGCCTCTCCGCACCAGACCCGTGACCCGATCGTGCTGGGCGCGCAGATCGTCATGGCCCTGCAGACCCTCGTATCCCGTGAGCTGCCACCGCGTGATCCCGGCGTGGTCACCGTGGGTTCCTTCCACTCAGGCACCAAGCACAACATCATTCCGGACCGCGCCCACCTCCAGCTGACCGTGCGTAATACCAGCCCGGAAACCCGGGACTTGCTGCTGGACGGTATTGAGCGAATCGCCATCAATACGGCACGGGCGGCGGGGATTCCGGAGGACAAACTGCCGGAGGTGATCGTCTCCGAGGACTCTGTGCCGCCGACCACCAATGACCCGGAGTTGGCCGCTCGTCTCGAAGCCGCCTGGATAGAAGCGATGGGCGGCGACCGGGTGGGCTATGAGCCGACCAAGGGCATGGGCGCGGAGGATTTCCCCTTTTTCACGGTTGATCCCACGATTCCCACCGTTTACTGGGCTGTGGGCGGCACGCCGCAAGCGGACTTTATCGCCGAGGCCAACGGTGGCCCGGCGGTCGCGGGTCACCACTCGCCGTTCTTCAAGATCTCCCCTGAGCCCTCGGTCACCGCCGGTGTGGAGAGCACCGTGGTTGCCCTGATGGATCTGATGGGGAACTGAGCTATCTCGCTGCGCGGGGCCGGCAACCGGCCCCGCTTTTCAGTCGCGAAGTTTCCCGTAGGCTTTTAAAGCAATTTTCCCGAGATATAAATCTTTTTCGAAGGAGATAGCTAAATTATCGCCGGATTTACGCGCCGATATTTACGTCATCAGAATGCTGTGCGTCCGCCAGGAGCGCGGGAGCAACGGGGTTGGTGCTGGTCTGTGAACGAAAAACCTGCATCTAAATGCCGGCTAAAGTAATTAAAAGGCGTAATATAAAGCCTTTCTGCATTTAAATGTGTTGAAAAAACTATCTAAGGATTTAGATTGATTAGGTTCGTAGATACGCCGCACGATCCAGCCTGTCAGGGCCTTATCTTCAGCGCCTAAAATCCTCTATAAAGTTCCAAAATATGGTTATTTGGCAGTTATTCTTCACCAATTGTCGCTAAGTGCCTCACCTGCCTGTCGCTACACGGCCTCGCCCGCGGCATGGCCCGAGGACCAGGCCCATTGAAAATTGAAGCCGCCAAGGTGTCCGGTCACGTCAACGACTTCACCGATAAAGAACAGCCCGGGGACGGGCGATTCCATGGTTCGTGACGACAGGTGGTCGGTATTGACGCCGCCCAGCGTCACCTCCGCTGTGCGGTACCCCTCGGTGCCGGCCGGGCGCAGTGTCCAGTTCGCAAGCGACAGCGCGGCCCGCTCAAGATCACGGTCCGGCCAGTTTGCCAAGGGGCGTTCCGCGAGGTCCTGCCAGGCTGCCTGTTCGCGCTCCGCGACCAGTTTGCGGGGCAGTTGCTGGGCCAGCCGGGTGCGCAGCAGCGCTCTTGGCGTGTCTGTTTTCCAGCGATGCAGAAGCCCGCTCGCATCGATCCCCGGTAACAGGTCCAGGGCAATCGGCTCACCCGGCAGCCAGTAGCTTGAGAGCTGCAGCATGGCCGGGCCGCTGAGGCCACGGTGGGTAAACAGCATGTCCTCACGAAATTCGACGCGTTCGTTACTTGCGATGACCTCGCAGGCGGTGCCGGCCAACGCCTGTAGTCGCTCGCCGGTGATGCCGGAGAAGGTAAAAGGAACCAGGCCTGCCCGCGTCGGTAACACGTCCAGGCCGAACTGCCGCGCGAGCTCATAGCCGAATCCGGAGCCGCCCAGGGATGGGATGGACAGCGCGCCGGTTGCCACGACCAGGGTCTCCGCACTGAAAGCGCCCTGCGAGGTATCCAGGTGGAATCCGCTGCCATTTCCGTCGCCGACCCGCCGGGTTTCGCAGTCCGTAAGGATTTCAACGCCGGCCTGTTCACACTCCCGGCGCAGCATGGCCACGATCAGTTTTGACGATTCGCGACAGAACAGCTGGCCGCTCAATCCATTGACCGTTTCTTTCTCGAAGTAACTGATCTGGTGTTTTTCAACCATTTCGATGAAATGCCACTGGGTGTAGCGGCTGAGCGCGCTTTTGCAGAAATGCGGGTTGGCCGACAGGTAGCGTTCCGGGGTGATTTGCAGGTTGGTGAAGTTGCACTTGCCGCCGCCGGACATGAGGATCTTCTTGCCGATGCGGTTCGAGCGATCCAGGACCAGCACCCGGCGTCCGCGCCGGCCGGCGACCAGCGCGCACATCAGGCCGGCCGCGCCGGCGCCAAGCACAATGCAGTCGGCCGTGCGGGCCTGCGAACTCACCCCTTCGATGCTCCGTTACAGGCGCGGCGCGGGCTCACTCCTGCGTATACCGGTGGCCGTGCTCGCGCAGGTGCCGCCGGTAGCGGCGCCAGTCCGGCCAGAGCTCGCTCTGCAGCCGGTAGAAGCCGGGGCCATGGTTCATTTCCTGCAGGTGGCACAGTTCATGCGAGATCACGTAATCAAGACAGTCTTCCGGTGCCTTGACGAGGTGCGTATTCAGGCGGATCACGCCCTTGCTGCTGCAGGTTCCCCAGGTGCGCTTCATGCGCCGCAGGCGCAGCGTAAGTTTGCGCTCGCGCGCCCACGCGGCACGCTGCTGAAACACGTCCAGGCGCCGCGGAAAAATGGCTTGCGCGCGCTCCCGGTACCAGTCCTGCAGGGCGCTGCGAATGCGTGCTTCGCCGGGTTCCGCCAGTTCGATGTGCAACTGGTCTCCCGTCCGTTCGATTCGCGCGCGGCGCTGGCGTCCGGTGTAGACATTCAGGGTGAGAACATTTCCGGCAAACAGGTGGTTTGAGCCGTTGGAGTAAGACACCGGGGCATGTTGACGTTGCCTGGCACGGTCCAGAAAACGCTGCACGTAGGCCAGGTGCTTGCGCAGCAACCGCTGCGTGTAGAAAGGAGGCCAGTCCCGCGGCACCACGACCAGCAGCTCACCGTTCTCATCGATTTCAAGGTGCATTCGCCGCGTGATGCGCGGCCGGTGCGTGATGGTATAGACCAGCTCACCCCGGGGTGTGGTCAGGCTGCGCTGCCCGGATGTCACGGCGCCACCCGTTGGCTCGCCCAGGTCCCGTCATCTGCTTCCATGTGGACGCGGACTGACCCGGTGTCTCCCAGTTGCAGCCAGTCCATTGAGCTGATGGTGCACCGAACAAGCAGAAAGTTACCGAAACCGAAGGTCTCGTCCTGCGACGGGGCCTCGCCTTGCAGCGGGGTGCCCGGACCCGGGACCTGGCAATAAAGTGCGCGGCTGGCCGCCTGCAGTTGGTCCCAGGCGGCGCGTGCCGCCGCGTCTCCCGAGTGCACCGTGACAGGGCCGCGGCAACGCAGCTGCTCCTTTAGCGTTCCGTCATAGAACATCCATGCCACTGTGTCACGGTCGCGGAGTTGCCGGCCTTTCTGCGAGCGGCGATCCGTGTGAAAGTCCAGCTGGAAAGGGTTGCTGTGCACGGCGCGCAGCACCACGGTGCGAACCTCGGGGCCGGATTCAACGGCTGTTGCCAGGGCGGGTGTTCGCCATGGATTGCCCCGCTCACTCGTCGCCGCGTTCAGCCGCTCCGTGCAGCGCTTAAAAAGATCAGCTGGCACGCCTGAAGGCGGGTTTGATTCTGTTCTGGTCATGAGCTCAGCATGTTCAAAAAATCACGGAATCCTTGCGGGAAAACGGGGTCGAACTTAACATGTGTCTTCACGTCGACGTCAACAGCGTCATATTAAAAAGGCACTCCATTCTCGTGGTCCCCGCATCCAGCGCCGGACCGTACCCAATCTAGCAATGAAGACCAGGCACGAGGAGCCCAGTTATGAAAGATCGCAAAGTAGCACGCAGAACATTTCTTCGCAGCACCATCGCCGCAGGCGCAGCCATTCCGCTGGCCGGCATCCCCATTATCACGCTCGCCCAGGACAAGGTTTCCGAGGACGATCCGGCCGCAGCCGCGCTGGGCTACAAGAATGACGCCAGCACCGTGGACGCTGCCAAATTCCCGCAGCGCAAGGACGGCCAGCACTGCGGTAACTGCCGGCTCTACTCCGCTGGAAGCGAAGAGGGTTGGGGCAACTGCGGTATTTTCCCCGGCAAGCAGGTAGCCAACGCGGGTTGGTGCAGCGCCTGGGTTGCAGCAGCCTGAACCACTCTTGGAGGCGGCTCGCCAGGTAAGGGAGGCGCCCAGCGTCGACCCCCGCGAAGTAGCGCATTTTGAGCGCTTTGCGGAAACCTGGTGGGATGCAGCGGGGCCTTTCTGGCCCCTGCACCGCCTCAATGCACTGCGCGTTCCCTGGATTGTTGAAAGAGTCTGCGCCCGGTTTGGGCGCAGACTTGATTCCCCGCGCCCCCTGCAAGGCCTGGAAATCCTGGATATCGGCTGTGGCGGTGGCATCCTGTCTGAGTCCATGGCCCGCCTGGGCGCCCGGGTCACGGGTATTGATGTCGTCGACCGGAACATCCAGATCGCCCGCGATCACGCAGCCAAAGCCGGCATCACCGTCCACTACGAACTGATCACCGCCGAAGCTTTGACAGCCTCAAACGCGCAGTTCGACATTGTCCTTAACATGGAAGTGGTCGAGCACGTGGCGGACCTGCCCGGCTTCATGGGTGCTGCCTGTGATCTGCTGCGGCCGCAGGGGCAAATGTTCCTGGCGACCATAAACCGCAACCCGCTTGCCTGGTTGCTGGCCATATTCGGCGCCGAGCAGGTGCTGCGCTGGTTGCCTCGCGGCACGCACCACTACGGCATGCTGCGTAAGCCTTCGGAAGTCCAGGCCCTGCTGGCTGCCAACGGCCTGGAGATTCAGGACCGCACCGGTGTGAAGGTAAACCCCTTCAGGAAGCGCCTGTCCCTGACGCGCAGCACGGCGGTCAATTACATGCTGAGTGCCGCGCGCCCATCTATACTTCCGATTGAGAGCATGCTCGGCGAAACAGGGCAGGACTAAAATGGTTATGCGACAGCTGACACCCAACGTTCTGGGCCTGGCGGGCCTGATTCCCTTCATTGTGCTGGCCGCGCTCACCCTGGTCGGACCGTACACGTGGCGTGACTGGGTATCCACCGCGCTGATCGCTTACGGTGCGGTAATTCTTTCCTACCTGGGCGGCATCACCTGGGGCCTGGCGGTAACCCGGCGGCAGTCCAACGATCCGCTCTACCTGGCCAGTATGGCGCCTTTCTTCGCGGCCTGGATCGCCCTGTTACTGCCACCCTTTATCGGTCTCGTGCTGCTCATGGTGGCGTTTCTGGGCGCCTTGATCAACGACTACATTGTCAAGCGGGACGGCCTCGCCCCGGAATGGTTTTTTACCCTGCGGCTGACCCTGACCGCTATCGTCGTGGCGAGCCTGGCCGTAGCCGCGTTCGGGCTCTGAATTCCTTCGAACATGCCGCGATGATCGACGAACTGGCGCGAATGGTCCAGATTTATCCGCGTCTCGTCGTACTCACCGGGGCCGGGCTTTCGGCCGAATCAGGCATTCCCACTTACCGTAATGACCGCGGCGAATGGCAGCGCAGCGATCCGATTCTGCACCAGGAATTCATCAGCGATCCGGCCATGCGGCAGCGCTACTGGGCGCGCAGCATGAACGGCTGGCCTTACGTTCGCGATGCGCGGGCGAATCCGGCGCATCATGGGCTGGCCCGGCTGGAACAACTGGGCCACGTCGCGCTGCTGGTCACCCAGAACGTGGACCGCCTGCACCAGCAGGCCGGCAACCGGTCGGTGATTGACCTGCATGGCAGGCTTGACCGGGTCCGCTGCCGCGCCTGTGATGCAGTGCTGGACAGGGACGCGCTGCAGCGGGAGCTCGAGGCCCTTAACCCCGGCTACACCAGTCACCGCGCGGCGATTCGTCCGGACGGCGACGCCGAGGTGGCGGATCACTGGGTCACGGACTTCCGGGTGCCGGACTGCGCGGCCTGTGGCGGCATGCTGATGCCGGACGTGGTGTTCTTCGGCGGCAGCGTGCCCCGGCCCCGCGTCGACCGGGTTCAGGAGGCGCTGGCGCGGGCCGACGCGCTGCTGGTGGTCGGCTCATCGCTGACGGTCTATTCCGGGTTCCGTTTCTGTCGCCAGGCGGAGGCGGCGGGCAAGCCGCTGTTCATCATCAACCGCGGCACGACCCGGGCAGATGCAATGGCGCGGCTGAAGCTGGAAATGGAGGCCGGGCCGGCGCTTGCCGGCTTGCTGGAGCGGTTGCGTGAGCGGTCCGGGTTTGCGACAGGCTCACTGGCCGCTCTGCCATGAGTCCATTGCCATGAGGCCGGTGACGAAACCCGGCCGGAGCCCCCTTCGGCGCCGGGGCCGGTCGCATCGATCACGCGCTTTTTGAGTTCACGCCGGCGGTCCGCGAGGCACTGCACAGTGGCTTGCCGGTCGTGGCGCTCGAATCAACGATCATCACCCATGGCATGCCCGCACCGGCGAACCTGGAGACCGCCAGGCAGGCGGAGCAGGCGATTCGCGATGCGGGCGCCACCCCGGCCACCATCGCCGCTGCTCGACGGCCGGGTCCGGATCGGCTCTGCGTGGACGTGAGCTTGAAAGGCTGGCGGACGAGGCGAGCGGCGCCCGCAAGTGCAGCCTGCGTGACCTGTCGCTCGCGCTGTCCTCCCGTCAGACCGGCGGCACCACGGTGGCGGCAACGCTGCACCTGGCAAAGTGCGCCGGGATCCCGGTTTTTGCCACTGGCGGTATTGGAGGCGTCCACAGGAACGCCCAGTCCTCGATGGATATTTCCGCGGACCTTCCGGCGCTGGCCAATTCGTCACTTGCCGTGGTCTGTGCCGGACCAAAAGCGATTCTCGATCTGGGACTCACGCTGGAATACCTGGAGACCCTTGGGGTGCCGGTGCTTGGCTACCAAACGGACCAGCTGCCGGCTTTCTGGTGCAGGGACAGCGGTTTTGCAGTTGATCAACGGGTGGACTCGCGCGGCCGCAGCGGCCCGGATACTTGGCAACCAGAGAGCCCTGGGCCTGCCGGGGGGCGTATTGCTGTGCAATCCGCTGGCGCCTGAACATGCGCTGCCCCGGGAGCAGGTTGAGACAGCCATTGCAGCGGCGATGGTTGATGCGGCTGCGCAGCGTGTTGCCGGTAAAGCGCTGACGCCTTTTCTCCTGCAGCGGGTCATGGTGGCCACCGGTGGCGATTCCCTGGCCGCCAACCAGGCCCTGATGAGATCCAATGCGAAGCTGGCGGCCGAATTGGCCTGTGCGCTGGCCGTGTCCCAGCCCGCGGGTGACTGAAGGACGGTAAACGTCCGTTCAGCTGACGAAATCCACGCCCAGGTCCTCGTCGGCTACGGCGATGCCATTGGCGTCCGCATAGAGCATGTTGCCGGGGTGCACAACGGCGCCGGCGAACCACAGTGGCACGTCCCGCTGCCCTTCGCCGCGTTTTTCAGAGCGCACCGGGTATGCGCGCAGGGCACGAATACCGATTTCGATACCGCGGGTAATTTCCACGTCCCGCACACAGCCGTTGATGACAATGCCGGCCCAGCCGTTCTGTGCAGCCAGGGCAGCCAGCATGTCGCCGAGCAGGGCGCAACGCAGCGAGCCCCCGCCATCGACAACCAGGACGCGACCCTCGCCGGGCTCGCCAAGTGTTTGTTTGACCACCGAATTGTCTTCGAAGCATTTGACGGTTGCCACCGGGCCTGAGAAGCATTCGCGGGCGCCGAAATCGTGGAAAACCGGCTCGAGCACGGTCAGCTTTTCAGCATGGGTGTCGCAAAGATCGGGAAGGGAAACGGGCATAGGTCCACCTTGTTCAGAGAGGGTTGGTTTTGCTTTTGGCGCGGTCCACGTAATAGCCGATGATCCAGCCGGTAGCCGTAAACGGCAAGGTGAAAAAGGGCAGAATGACCAACGCGAGGGCGGCCTGCGCGTCCGCGGAGAGGTCCACGGTGGAGTGCATGACCGCGGAACTGGCCAGCGCACCGACAGCCGGGTACCAGGCGGAGGAAGGCTGCTTGTAGAGCAGGCTGCCCATGATGGCCGGCACCCAGCACACCGCGTTGAAGGCGCCGAAGAACAACGGCGCCCAAAGGGTGTCGCCAAAATAGCTCGTCAGCCACCACCAGCCATGCTCCGGAACCCCGGGAAGCCTCGCCAGGTAGGGCGTGAGAATGCCGAGAATCGCGATGATCCAGCGATTACGGCGCATGGCGTTTGCTGACGGGCTGTTCGGGGTCATGGGAGAGACACTATCACGCGGCTGCGACATTTTGCCCGCCATGGACTAGACTGCAAAACAAGTGAATCGATCATAACGGCTTATCGGCAAGGGGGCCGATAAATCCGGTGGGCGCCACCAGGGCCCCCGCGGTTCAAACCATGACTTATGGCCCAGTTGCTCCGGACTGTACTGGGTTAATCTTGTATTCGGCGTCTTTCCCCCCCAAAGAAGAGATAGTGGAACATTTATTACGCGTCATAAGCTGGACGGTCGTCCTTGCAGCGGTTTTCGCCCTGGCCTGGGCCGGGTTCAAGCCCGTGTTCAAGGATCTGGGTTTTCCGCCGGTTGATGAGAGCCAGGTTCGCGGTTCCATGCTCAGCCAGGAAGACAAGCAAGAGATGGATTCTTCCAGCGCCGTAGCCCAGGTTGAATGTGATTCCTCCAACGAGGAGCAGGATTGCGTTAAACCCAAGCGCAAACCCGAGCCCTGAGCCCCGAGTCACGGGCCGGCCGTTCCCGGCGAAAGCAATGCCCCCTGTTAATCCAGACCCACTCCTGAAACGCTCGCCTCCATGGGGCGCGGCCATGGCCGCCCTGTTGGGCCTGGCGCTGTGCAGCGTCGCCGCGGCGGAAAACGTCGTGATGGAATTCAAGTCGTCGACCAGTCGCAACTCACCGGAGTTCGAGGTCAGGGCGCCGTGGATCCTTGAGTGGCGCATCAGCACCGAGGGCGCCTACGAGTCCGCCGTTGACATCTCGCTGGAAGAGGCGGGGACCAGCGCCTACCAGGGCCGGGTGTTGATGACCAAGTATCCGGGTAACGGGGTCAAGTTGTTCAAGGAATACAGCGGCAGGTACTACTTCCGCGTCAATTCTTCGTTTGCGACCTGGACCTTGAAAGTGATTGAGCTCACCGAACAGGAAGCGGAGCAGTACGCGCCGCGGAATCCCCAGGCGGCTGTCCGCTGACCCGGTCCACGCTCTTACTCCAGGTCATACAGGCGTCGTTCCAGCCACAGCAGGCCGCCGGCAAGCAGTAGCGCTCCGAAGGGCCACCAGGGACTGAAAGCGCGGCCCCGCACGGGCGCAAGATCGCTCGCGATGGCCGGTGACCCTTCCGCCCGCGCCAGGCTTGCCGCCTGGCGTGCAGCGTCATCGTTGGCCAGCCACTCCTGGTCGCCGTAGACCCGCACCGACAGGTCGCCGGCCGACAGCGTGTTGCCGTCCTCACCGGCCAGTTCAAGTAAATACCAGCCCGGCTGTGTTGCCCGGGCGCGACCGCAGGCCACGGGAAACCCGTCGGCATGGCTTACCAGTTCGCCTTCCAGGACCAGCGCCGGGTCCGGTGGGAAGAGCCGGTAGGACACAGGCCCGGCGCCCGCGATACAGAATTCAAAGACCTCGCCCGCCCGGTAGTGCTTCCGCGACGGTGGAGCCAGCCATTCGCTGCCGGAAGCCGGGCGCGCCAGCGTACGCATGAGATAGGACCAGTAGCGGGTCGCATTGCCCGCCTGGCCCTCGGTGAACCAGCGCTGTCGCTCACGGATCAGGCTGATCGCAACGCGGCCTGCCCCGAGCCCCTGCCAGGCCTCGAGCACCGGGCCTTCCTCGCTGCCGGTCAGTGCATGGGCCGTGGTATCGACAAATTGCCAGGGCGCCAGCGGTAGAGGCGTTGCTGGTGAACCGCCGGGCCACAGCGGCCATGCAACCCGGTCGGGTTCGGCGGCTTGCAGGGTAAAGTCCAGCGCCTGGTTGACCGCGCCCTCGAGCCATTCGGCGAGTTCAAGATCCGCGAGCAGCAGCAGCCCGGCCCCCGCCTCGACCGCCTCCAGAACCAGCTGGCGCTGAGCGGCGCCGAGCTCAGTCCAGCGGCGCCCGTCCATGACAATCAGGTCGGCCCAGCGCAGCAGTTCGCTGTCGAGGGAAAGCCGCAGCTGTTCCGGCGTATTGAAACCCTGGGCCAGGTCCCGGTCGCGGCTGATTTGCGTGAGCACGACGGCTTGCTGGCCCCGGTCCGCGGTCCAGTTGACCAGCTGGCGCGTATCAAACGAGGGCGCCGACTGAACCACCAGCAGGTTGGCGCCGCGACTGGCTTGCACGAAGGTCGCGACGGGCTCATCCGACAGCAGCGCGTCGCCGCGCCAGGTCTGCAAGCGGTAGGTCATGGCGCCCGTGGCCCTCGGCACGGCTTGCAGGGCAAAAGACTGGCCCGCGCGTGCGCTGGTTTCTGCTACCGGCAGCCCTGAAGGATCCAGCAGCACCAGCCGGGCAACCTGGCTTTCTTCGGGCAGGGCCAGTCGCCCTGCAAGGCGCAGCGGCTCGCCCGCTACAAGCCGCCGGGGCCATTGCACATCCACCGGCCCCGTCAACGGCGGCGGTTCATAGCGAACGCCCAGGCCCGCCGGCAGCTGTTGCCACTCGGATTCGCTGAGACCCTGTCCCTGCACCTCGATGGCAGTCAGGCCCGGCTCACGCAGCATCAGCTGGCCGGGCTGGCTGAGGCGTTGCAGGCGTGGATCACTGGCGCCGGGGGCCGCGCCCGGCAGCGCATAAAGAGACCGGTTGGCGGGCAGGCTTGCGCTATCGACCGGCGCGCCGGGCGTGAACAGCACGGCGGCCTGGTCCCGGACTTCAAGCCGTTCCGGCGGCGCCAGCAGCAGGGCGACGGCTGCGAAGGCGACCAGGTTGAGCAGGGCCACGAGCCAGCGGCGGGCGCGCGCCGCGCCGGCAAGGCGTTGCCCGGCGCGATGCAGGGTCAGTAACAGGCCGGCAGCCAGCAAAATCAGCATCAGCAGGGCCGCCAGGCTGATTGACCAGGTCAGGCCTGCCGGGCCGGTGATGTCGAACATCGCTGTCATGGCTGGACCCGCTCCGCCTGGAGTCGCTGCAGCGCCTCCCGGTAACGGTCCGCCGGCCCGGTGACATTGCGGTGGAGGATGCCGGCGGGCGACGGTCCGGCCCGGCTTCGCCTGTGCCGGACAGCGACCAGGCGGTCTCCCGCAGCTCTTCCAGGCAGTGCTCGCAACCCGGCGGGTCAATTCGGTCCGCCTGCAGCAGGCGCTCGATGTTCACCACCTGGCTTATCAGGGCCGGCCGTTGCTGGGACAGCGCGGTCAGGTGGTCAGCGGCCCGGCCAAGCAGGGCGCGCGTTTCCGGATCAATGGCCTGTCCGGGTGTTGCCGCGCCCAGTTGTGAAAACAGCGCCTCGGCCATGGCCCCGGGGTCCGGGTCCGGTTCAGGAGACTGGCGCCGCACCCGGCTGTTGATGTCGTCCAGTTCTCCTGTCAGGCGCCGCTCCTCGGTCACCGGCGGCGGCTCAAAACCGAGACGACGGGTGTAGATGCGATCTGCCTGGCGCGCGAGATCCAGGTATTTAAGGGCCTCGTACTCGTAAGCCAGGGCCTTCTCAGGCGCTGACAGGTGGAGCTGGAGCTCCGCTTGCCACATATTGCTCAGCGAGCGCTTCATCAGGCCCACCGGGTTACGACGGGTAATCGGACCGATCTCTGCCGCGCCGTGCTCGTGCGCAAAGCGCTCAATCAGGTCCGCGGCGCTGCCCCGCGTGTCCACCTGTGCCGCGGCCGCTTCCGAGCCGTGATCGTGACCCGCGTGATCATCCTCGTCGTCATGTTGTTCAGCATCAGCATCCCCGCTGTGCGCGTCGCCTGGGGCGCCGAACGAGGCGCCCTCACCCTCGCCGAATTCATCGCCGAGGTACTGGCCATAGCGCTCCTTGAGCTCGGCCTGGGCCTGCGCGAGTGCCCGGGAGGTTTCGTCGAACAGGTCGTTGTCGATTGCATCCCGGTCGGCGATGAGTTGCTCTGTTTCGATAATGATCTGCCGCTGACTCTTGTAGTACTCGGGAAGCACGTCGATACCGAAGCCATCGGCAAGCTTCGAGGGGCGCCTCCTCGTCCAGCCAGCGGATCACCACCGTGTCTGAACGTGCCTCGTTGGGTTCGGGTTCCCGGTTGTCCCGGGCCACGGCAAAGAAGTACACCTCGTCGCCGGGCTCCATGCCCAGTCGATCAAGAGACCATTCACGACTATAATATGACGCCATCATCGTCGATCATGCTGCTATCGAACGCAAAAAGCTCATCACGGAACTTAACGCCTTCACCGGAGCCCTTGGCCACGGAGGCGCGGATTTCTACCGCCCCGATGCCGTAGTCATCACGCACCCGGACCTGGCTGACAAAGCGGGGTGGCGCATCCCGCGGTAACTCCAGGGTGGTTTGCGACGGCTCAATCACGCGCAGGCTCGGCGGGGCATCGAGCTCAACGGTCAGCGTGTAAATCTCCGCCCGCCGGCTCGCCGCGACCACCGGCGTCTGCCCCTTCCGGTGATGCACCGACCAGCCGGTACAGCCCTGTCCTCCCGGCGGTGTACTCGAAAGCCAGTTGCCCGGTCTCATCCGTTGTCGGCAACACCCGGTGCTCCCGGCCGTCATTGAACACGAGTACCGGCTCCCTGGCGCCCGGCCAGCGCAGGCGCCAGCTCACGACGCTGCCCTCGGGCACCTCGAGGTTGAAGTCATGCTGCTGACGTTGCGGCAGGCCCGTGTAGCCCGGGGGCGTGATGGTAATGCCCAGCAGTTCCGGTGCTGCGGCGCCGGCGGCGGGTCCGGGAGTCGTGCCGTCCGGCATAAGCGGCGATGTCGCTTCGCGGTCCCAAAAAGCTTCGCCGCCGAGCAGGATCACCAGCAGCGCCAGCGACAGGAGCAGGGCCGGTCCCTGCCAGGGCAGGGGCGGCTAACCAGCGTTGGCGTTCCGTCAGCAGGCCGCTCCAGCGGGGCGCAATACGTTGCAGCTGGAGTGTTTGCAGTGCGCTGGGCGTCTGCGGCGGCTGCACCAGCAGCGCCGCGCTCTCCTCCAGCTCTGGAAAACAGCGGTCCAGGTGTTGCGCAAGCCGGCTCTCGTCGGGTATCCGGCGCCGGCGGCCCGGAAGCGTAGCGCCCAGCGCGGCGAGCCCGCTGCCTGCTGCGATACCTGCCAGCACCAGTGAATTTTCGAGGAACAGGGCGCCGCAGGCTGTGGCCAGCGCGGCAAAGGCCAGGCACTGCAGCAAGGTCGTTGCCCGGGCGCGGCGGCGCAATCGTCCGAGTACCCAGGCGGGTGAAGGGCGAGGTGAGCCGCCGGATGGCGCGGCCGGGGTTACGATTCCGCGCTTACCCATCGCGCGGGTCCGCATCAAGGGCATTCTGGCGGGGGCGTTCGGCGAGCCACCGTTCGGCAAGAAACAGCAGGGCCAGCAGCAGGGCCAGGATGGGGGCGACAGGGCGGGCCGGCTGACCCTGGCTGAGCAGGGGCGTCGCCGGCGGCGGCGTGCCGTCCGGCAAAGCCGCGTGCGCGGTTCCCGACAACCAGCGGGATTCGTCCAGCAGGAGGCGCGCCAGCGTATCCGGCCAGCCGTCCTGCGCCAGCGGCCCATTCATGTCCACGCCCACGCCATCGCCCGCGTCCAGGGACAGGGGCTGCATGAACTGGAGCTGGCGCTGGCCATCCCGGCGCTGTTCCATCAGCACCGGCCGCCCCATGGCGTCTCGCCACAGCGCGTCGCCCGCAGGCTTCGTGGCCCCGCTGCTGCCGGCGCCGAGGAAATCCAGCCCTGGCCAGTCGCTCACCGAAACAAAGGTTTGCGACCCCGCCGAACCCGCTGTTGACTCGAACAGCAGATCACCGGCCTGGCTGTCCGCGGGAACCGGCGCTGTGCTTAGCCAGATCAGCGCGTGCGGGCGCGCCTGGTCTGCCGCGGGCAGGGTGGCCGTCCCGGCTTCCGCGAGCTGGACGGAGACCACCAGTTGGCGGAATTCCGCCACCGCCCGGAGGGCGGCCGCCAGGGCCTGTGCGTCGCGCAAGCGTCTGCGGCTCATGAGCAATCAGCACGTTCAGCGTGGCGGGTGCGCGCGGGGCGGCCACGCCGTCGCTGACCCAGGTGACCGGCGCGGGCAGCGCCAGCGGCCGGGCCGGCTGATCCCCGGCGCTGGCCAGGGTGTAGACCGCCACCTCGTTCGCCGGTGGCTGCAGCGCGAGCGCCTCGGCCAGTTGCGGCCAGCCACCGGTGAGGCTCACCAGATTGTCATGGTCTGCGGGAATCGGCGCTTCGCCGCGCTCTGCGGCGGCCAGGCGGGCCGGTGTGACATAAGCGGTGTTCGCTTCCGGCTGCGCCATGCCCTGCCGTGCCAGCTCGGCCAGCAGCAGCGCGGCCAGCAGCAGCATGAGCAGGCGCAGGGCCAGCAGCAGCCATTGCACGAGGCGGATCTGGCTGGCCCGCTGACGTCGAACCTGGCGGAACAGCTCAATGTTGCCAACCAGCACCCGCTGCCCCCGGCTGCGGCTCAGCAGGTGAATCAGCAGGGGCACGGCGAGCCCGGCCAGGGCAATCAGCCCGGCGGGCGCCAGCAGAACCCAGTTGTTCATGGTCCCGGCCGGCGCTGCCGCCGGGTCAGGAAAGCGTGCAATGCAGCGTCCATGGGCTGGTCAATGTTCACCGTTTCCAGGCTGATGCCCAGCAGCGCCAGTGACCGGCTCAGCTGGGCCTGGTGGGCCTCGAGCCCCGCGAGGTACTGCTCCCTGGCGCCGCGACCGGTCACCAGCAACTGCTCGCCGGTTTCCAGGTCCACGAAACGCGTGGGCCCGCGCCAGGGAAAACTCAGCTCGTCCTCGCATTGCAACTGCAGGCAGGCAACCTCGTTATGCTGGGTGGAGATGCGTCGCAGCAGGGCGTGAATCTCGTCGGATGCCTGGTGGAGATCGCTGATCACCAGCACCAGGCCGGGGCGCTGCAGCTGTCCGAGCAGAGGCCTGTACCCGGGCCGCCGGCGGGCATACCGCCACCGGGCTGCACGCCATGCAGAGCCTTGAGGATCCGATGCCACTGGCGTTCGCCGGTCTGCGGGCGCAACACCTCCTGCGCTTCGCTGGACAGGGTCATGAAACCGACCATGTCACCCTGGCGCTGCGCCGATCCAGGATAAGGTGGCGGCCAGGTGGCGCCCGTAATCAAATTTGGACCAGCCACCCGGGGCGGCGCTGTCGCTGCGCTGCGCCATGGAGCCGCTGCAGTCGAGCACGATCCAGATGGCGATCTCGCTCTCCCGCTCCGCCTCGCGGACAAAGTAGCGGTCGGAACGGGCGTAGAGCTTCCAGTCGATCCTGCCCGGCTCATCGCCGGGCTCGTAGCTTCGATACTGGCTGAACTCGATGCCCACGCCCTTCTGGTGGCTGGACTGGATGCCGTGCAGGAAGCCGTCGGCGACGGTTCGTCGCCACCAGGGGCAGGTCTTTCACCCGGGCCAGGGTGCGGGGGTCGATAAAGCGTTCCACGGCCGCGCCGCGCTTCAGCTGATCGGGCTTTTGGGTTTCGCAACCCCATCCAGCACGCGCTGGATGATGTCATCCGTGCTCACACCGTCCGCTTCGGCCTGGAAGTTGCGCAGCAGGCGGTGGCGCAGGGCGGACGGGCCAACCGCGTGCAGGTCTTCGAGCGTGACCGCGAAGCGGCCGCGCAATACCGCGTGCGCCTTGGCGCAGAGCACCAGTGCCTGGCCGGCACGGGGGCCGGCGCCCCAGCGAAGGTATTCCTGCACTGTCGCCAGGCCGCTTTCCTGCGGGCGTGTCGCCCGGCACAGGTCGGCAACATAGTGCAGCAGCGGTTCGGAAACGGGCACCGAACGCACCAGTTGCTGCAGGGCCAGCATTTCATCGCCGCTGAGCACCTGCTCAACGGGCTCGCCGGCGCCGCCGGTGGTGCGTTCGAGAATCGCAATTTCCTCGTCACGGGTCGGGTAGGCGACCCGGATGAACAGCAGGAAGCGGTCCAGCTGCGCCTCCGGCAGCGGGTAGGTTCCGGCCTGCTCCACCGGGTTCTGCGTGGCGAGCACGAAAAACGGCTCCGGCAGGGGGTAGCGTTCGCCGCCGTAGCTCACGGCGTGTTCCTGCATGGCCTCGAGCAGGGCCGCCTGGGTTTTTGGCGGCGTGCGGTTAATCTCATCGGCAAGCAGCACGTTGGTGAACACCGGCCCCTGCTGGAACTTGAAGAAACGCTTGCCGGTGGCGTGGTCCTCCTCGAGGATCTCCGTGCCGATGATGTCGCTGGGCATCAGGTCCGGCGTGAACTGAACGCGGTGAAATCCCAGGTTCAGGGTGCGCGCCAGCGTGCTGACCATCAGGGTCTTGGCCAGGCCCGGCACGCCTTCGAGGATGCAGTGGCCGCCGGCAAGAATCGCGATCAGCATTTCTTCCAGTACCGTTTGCTGGCCGACGATCACCTTGCCGATTTCTTCATTAACCCGCGTCAGCTTGCCCAGCAGTTCCTGGATTTGGGCTTCCGTCAGCTCGTGATCCTGCATGTCCTGTTCCTTGGGTAAGTGGTCGCCGTCAGCGAGAGGCTCAAGCTGGCGTGGTCATCGCGTAGACCACGATATTGACCGCGAAGCGCGTGTTGTCATTGACCATGAACCGCTTGTTGCGGAAGTCGTAGTCCCATTCGCAGCCGTAGTCCTTGTTGCTGTAGAGCACCGCGATGCGGCCGTCGATTTCGATGGCTTTCAGGTACTCGTGTACCAGCCCGTCACCCCAGCCGTTCAGTTCCTGGCCGGTGCGCGGCGGTCCGTCGAATTCAAAGAAACTGTTGTACAGCGCGTGGTCGTTGGGCAGCTGCTGCAGTGCGTCCGGGCCGAAAATTTCCGCCATCTGCGCCTCGAAACTGGTCGCGAACAGGCCGTCGATGTCATGGTTACAGTCATCGACCAGCACGAATCCGCCATTGCGCACATAGCGTTCAAAATTCTGTCGTTCGGCGTGATTGAAGCGCAGCAGGCGGCGGCCGGCGAGGTAGCAGAAGGGTGAGGCCAGCATGGCGGGATCCGCCAGGGCGATAACCCGCTCCTGCAGGTCGACGCGTATCGTCGTGTACTCGATCAGCGCGTTCAGGATGTTGGAGGGCGCGCGTTCATCGACGTCCCAGTCACCGGACTCGTAGCTCAGGCGGGTGATGTAGAAATCCGAGGCGCGGGCAAAGCCGGGCAGCGCCAGGGCGGGAAGGCCGAGGCCAAGGGCTTTGATCAGGGTCCGGCGGTTCATCGACATTGGCCCCGCCCCCGCAGCAGCGGGGGCGGGGTGGCCTGGATCAGACCGCGTCCGAGAGACTGGAGAAGGTGAAGTCGCGGATCTTCATCGGCGGAATCATGGAGCCGTTGATGCGTACCGGCACGCCCAGTTCCTCGATGTTATTGAGCATCACGATCGGCGACTCGTTAAAGCGGAAGTTCTTGATCGGATACTTGATCTCGCCATCTTCAATGTAGAAGGTGCCGTCGCGGGTCAGGCCCGTGTAGAGCTGGGTCTGCGGGTCGAGCTCGCGGATGTACCACAGCCGGGTTACGAGAACGCCGCGACGCGTGTCCCGGATCATTTCTTCCAGCGTGGCGCTGCCGCCTTCCATGATCAGTTGCACGCCACCCCCAAACAGGCCGCCGCCGCTGTATGCGGTGGGCACATAGGGCACGCCGGTTTTCTCGGCCCAGTAGCGGGAATTCGGCAGTGTCTTGACCACGCCCTTTTCGATCCACATGGTCTTGCTCACCGGCGCACCGTCGCCGGCAAATGCCGGGGTCGGTACCAGGGGGTCCGTCGGGTCGCTCCACAGGGTGACCTGATCGCCGAAGACTTTTTCGCCGATGCGGTTGGTGGGTTCACCTTCAGCCGGGGTCGCGCCGTCCTTGCCTTTTTTGCTCATGAAGCTGCGGCCTTCGTCAGCGGCGCGCTGGCTCATCGCTCCTGCCATATTGCCCAGCAGGGTGACACTGGCGGCGGGCTCGAGAATCACCGTGTACTTGCCCGGCTCCATCTCTTTCGCATCCACCGAGCCTTTGGCCTTGGCAATGGCGACGGCCGAGGCGGTGGCGGTATCAAGCTGGGTGACGTCGTTAAAGTCGCGGGTGGCCCAGCCGGAGCCGCGACCGTCTTCCGTGCGGATCGTGACGGTGAAGTCCACGGTGGTTCCGCGATGGTAGGCGAACATGCCCGCGCTGTTCATCAGTGCGGTAAAGCCCTTGCTGTCATTGAGGAAGCCGGCGGCGACCAGGTCGTTGGCCTTGGACGGTGAAATGCTGTTGTCCGCCAGCTGCGCGCGTTGCTCCGGGGTGACCTCGGCGGTGCTCTCGTGCCAGGCGTTCACTTCAACGTATTCTAGCGGGCCCGAGCAGCGGCATGTGCTCGGGGTTTTCCGGCGCCAGGCGGGCGAGCTCCTCGGACATACGCACAACTTTCTCCAGGGAGGCGTCGTCAAACTCGTTGATGGTCGCCGTGCCCACGCGCTTGCCGAAGGCCGACTGGACCGCGAGCGTAGTGTTGCTCACTTCACCAGAAGTGGAAACGGTGTTGCGCGCGTAGCGGATGTTGCCGGCGATGGAGCCTTCGAGGGCGCACGAGCATTCGTCGGCCTTGGAGAAGGACAGGACCTTCTCCAGCAGCGCCCGGGCTTCCTGTTCAGTGTAGATAGACATGATGAATCCTCTTCAATTCTGTTGACCAGGTGGGTGTTCAGCCCACGCTGCGGGCGGTGTTGATCACGTTGATGGCATTAAAGCGCGTGGTCGGGCAGCCGTGGGACACGGCGCTGACCTGCGAGGGCTGGCCTTTGCCGTCGAAGAACGAGCCGCCGGCCCGGTAGTCGGACTCGCCGGCCAGGGCCACGCAGGAATTCCAGAACTCCTGGGTGTTTGACTGGTAGGCCACGTCTTCGATCTGCTCCGTGATCTTGCCGTCCTTGATCTCGTAGAACAGCTGCCCGCCGAACTGGAAGTTGTAGCGCTGCTGGTCAATGGAGAATGAGCCCCGTCCAACGATATAAATGCCGTCTTCAACGTCCGCGATGATGTCATCGGCGCTAAGGTCTTTTTCGTTGGGGCGCAGGGATACGTTCGGCATGCGCTGGAACTGCACGTCCGCCCAGCTCTGCGCGTAACAGCAGCCATGAGACGCTTTCTGGTCAATCATGTGCACCTGGTCACGAATGGCCTGGTAGTTCACCAGGATACCCTTGTCCACCAGGTCCCATTCCGTGGTTTTGACACCCTCGTCGTCGTAATCGACGCAGCCCAGCGTGTGCTCCTGGGTCTTGTCCGCGTACAGGTTGACGATGTCCGAGCCGTACTGGAAATTGCCGCTGCGCCACTTGTCGAGGGTGGCAAAGCTGGTGCCGGCGTAGTTGGCCTCGTAGCCGAGCACGCGGTCGAGTTCCAGCGGGTGACCCACGGATTCGTGGATGGTCAGCATCAGGTGGTGCGGGTCAAGCACCAGGTCGTAGGTGCCCGGCTCCACTGAGCGGGCTTTCAGCTTGGCCTGCAGCTGCTGGCCGGCCTCGCGCGCATCCTTGACCATGTCGTAGGACCAGCGGTAGCCGACGTTGGCGCCCTGCACGGTAATCTGTTCCGCTTCGTCGCCGTTGAGGTACTCGTAGCCCATGCCGACCGGGTTGCCGAGGCTGCCGCGCTGCTTGAACCCGGAGGGGCCAACAGCCGTGGCAAAGAAGGGTGCCCACAGGCGATGGATGTCCTGGTCGATATAGGAGCCATCGGTGGAGGCGAAGAATTTCTGCTCGTTGACCTGGAACAGGATCGAGGTGATGAAGTTGGCGCCGTTATCCAGGGCCGCATTGTTGACCGCCATCAGCAGATCAACCTTGTCCTGGATCGGGACTTCGAAGGCGTTGATTTCGATGGGCGTCTGCCAGCGCACGTCACCCACCCCTTGCACCGGGGCGAGTTGTACCGGATCAGTCTGGAACTTCGAATTGGCCTTGGCTACTGCCACCGCCTTGCGCGCGGTGTCGGCAATCGCCTGCGGGGTCATGCTGCTGGTGGCCGCAAAGCCCCAGGTGCCGTTGGCGATGACACGAATTCCGATACCCGCCGATTCGGTGTTGACGATATTATCGACGCGCTTTTCCTGGGCCGTGATGAACTGGTTCAGGTAGCGCCCGATGCGTGCGTCCGCATAGGTGGCGCCGGCCGAGGTGGCTGCCTCCAGGGCGATGTTCGCGAGGCCTTTCTTGGTGGCGAAATCCATGCCGGTGCCAACAAGTTCGGCGGCGGAAACGATGCGGCCGGTGATGGGCAACATGAGTCCGGTGACACCGATACCGGTGAGTTTGACGAAATCCCGTCTATCCATTGCTATTCCCTCGGGTGGGCTGATTGTGTCTTGAAGGGCCGCGCAGCGCGTGGCCGGGGGCGCACACTGTACTGTAGTTTGGTTACGGCGGGCAAAAGGCTAGGGCCCAGGTCGCCCTGCAGCCAGTGGCGAAGGTCATGGGTGGGCGACGTCGTGCACCATGCTTTGCGTTTCAGGGCCGCTTGTCCTAAAGAGCCGCCAGTGTACGTTGCCGGGTTGGCGGTTACACTAACGCGGCCTGAAGAATGGTGTTTAGCGACTGAATATTAGAAAGTTGCGCTAAATCCTTCAAAAAAGTAATCTTTACGAGCTTAAGCGCCGCAAGAAGCGTCCCTGGAGTCCCACGGCAAGGAGAGCCACAGTGCTGTCAGAGAAAGAGACCGAAGCCCAAATCGGCACCGGCGGGAGCAAGTCGCCCGCAAATGAAACCCTGGTGGGACGCCTTGTCGCGGTCGACGGCGACGCCTTCACCGGCCGGCTCATCAGTCGCGGTGGCGAATTCATTTCCGAGCGAATGGTTGGCATGCACAAGGTGCGTGTGGGCCAGGTCGGCTCCTATCTGAAGGTCAGCCAGCACGGCCACGATGTGATCGTGATGGTGGAAGGCACCTGGCAGGAGCGTGATCCGGACGGGCGGATCGAGCACATGATCCGCCTCAGCCCGATGGGCGAAATGGAAATGGGCGGCGAATTCAAACGCGGCGTGGCCAATTACCCGACGCCCGGCGCAGAGATTCACGCGATGTCCAGCATGCAGCTGGAGCGCATCTTCGCGGATAACGCCCAGGGCGGCTACAAGATCGGCAAGCTCAGCGCCTCGAAGACCATTGACGTGTTCTTTGACGCCAACAAGTTTTTTGGCCGCCATGCGGCCATTCTCGGTCAGAGTGGTTCCGGTAAGTCCTGGACGGTGACCAGCTTCATCCAGTCCGCGCTGCGCACCATGCCCAACTCGCACATCATCATCATGGACATGCACGCGGAATACGGGGACAAGGAAATGGGCGTCATGGCCCGTTCACCGTTCCCGGAAAACAAGGTGCGCTGCCTGGATGCGCGCGATCTCGAGGTGCCGTACTGGCTGCTGAGCTTTGCCGAGCTGTGCGAGCTGTTCATCGACGACGACGACCCGCACGCGGCCGTGCAGACAGCGCTGCTGCGCTCCAGCCTGATCGATCTGAAGCGCGAGACCAACGCGGACGCCGATCTCGGCCAGATCACCGTGGATGCCCCGGTGTACTTCGCCATGGAAGACCTGTTCCAGCGCATCAAGGACGCCAACAAGCGCTCCAGTGACTTTGGCAAAACCAAGGCCGCGACCTTCGGCAAGTTCGACCAGTTGCTGGTGCGCATGGAGAGCCTGCTCCACGACAACCGCTACGATTTTCTGCTGCGCCCGAAGCACCGCACCTCGACCGAGTCACTGGTGGACCTGATGCAGGATTTCGTCGGTCTCGGTGGCGACAAGCCGGCCGCAGTCACGGTGCTCGACCTCAGCGCCGTGCCGATTGATGTTGCGCCGATGGTAACCGCGCAGATTGCGCGACTGGCCTTCGAGTTCAACTTCTGGAACCCGCAGTGCCGCGAGTTCCCGATCACCCTGGTCTGCGAAGAGGCGCATGAATACATTCCGCGCGGCGACCACCCGCGCTACAAGCAGGCGCGTCGCATGATGGAGCGTATTGCCAAGGTTGGCCGTAAATACGGTGTCAGCCTGGTGGTGGTCAGCCAGCGTCCGCACGATGTTTCCGAAACGGTGCTGGCCCAGTGCGGCACTTACGTGTGTCTGCGCACCACCAACCCGAATGACCAGGAATACATTCGCGCCATGGTGCCGGATTCAGCCCACGGCGTGCTGTCCGCCATGACCAGCCTGGCCCCCGGAGAGGTCATTGCGATGGGTGAAGGCGTGCCGATTCCCGTGCGCCTGCAGGTCAACCGGCCCAGCCCGCCACCCAACTCCACCGACATCGACTTTACCAAAAACTGGCGCCAGGGTGGCCCGGACATCAACGTCAAACAGCTGGTGCGCCGCTGGCACAAGCAGATTCGCTAACGCGGGATTCTGACAAACGCCGCTGCTGTCCCCGCGCCCGGCGCGGGGTGGCAGCGGCTTTTTCATGGCTGTCCGGCAACGCGATAGTTGTTCAGAACCATGCCTGGCGGCTGCTTTCCGCCTTGAATATCGCCAGGTCCCGCAGCCGGAAGGCGTCCTCCGCCCCCATCCAGGGAAGCGTGGTTGAGTGCGAGGCCAGGTGCACCGTGCAATGCGCCAGGCCGCGGCGGCGCATGCCCGCGGTTTGCGTCACGTCCACACGCTGGACCTTGAACAGCGGAAAGACGCTGGTGGTGGAGCCGATAAAGCCGGTGCGCAGCAGCGCATGATCGCCAACCACGGCCCAGCCGGTCTGGCGCCAGCACTGGATGTGAATCAGAAAAACGGCCAGGGCAACCGGCACCCAGGCGGCGGCGAAACGCCAGTCCACAAAGTAGCCCAGCAGCGCAAGCCCGACGCCCAGGGGGGTCAGCATCAGCAGGGGTGAGACCGTGAGGTAGCGTCTCAGGTCAACCCGGGTAAAGCGGGCGGCATGTGGCGGGTAGCCCGGCAAAAAGCGCGCAGTGAGCGTTTCGGCCTGGTCCCGGCTCAGGGACGGCACGGGAAAAGTCTGCCGCAAAACCCCGCCGGTCACGTCACCCGATTCCAGACCGGTGCCCGCACTGGCCTGGCGCAGTTGCAGGTTGATTCGCCCGAGCGCCCGGGCGATCGCGTTCTGCCGCCAGGTGACGGCCTGGATCTTGTGTTGGCGAACCGACTCATCATGCCGGCTGAGCAGGCCGCTGGAGCGGCGGAAGCGGTCGCCGTTGACGCTCAGTTCGTAGCCGTCATAGCGAAACAGGGCGCCAAGAATGGAAATCAGGGGCAGCAGGATCATCGCAAGCATCATGCCGCCCAGAATCAGCAGACCGGCAAACAGGTCGCCGCCCTCCGCGCGCGCCGCCGCCACCGTCTCCTTGATCTGGAACTCCCTGAAAAGCCAGTCAACCGCGTGCTCCGCCGTGTCGCCGGAGCCGAAAATCGTACCGATGGCAATCACGGCCCACAGCATGAAGTTGGCGGTAAGGCCGGCAATGATGACGTCCCGTCGCGTCAGCCGGACAAGCACCTCGCGGGCAGCTGAGCCGGTCGCGGCCGGTGCGTCAACGCCTGCAGGCCGGTCATCCTCTTGCGGCGGGGCACCGGCGCCTGACATCAGGCTGTCCTCATCAACCAGCTCGTCGCGCAGCCGGCGCGCCTCGAGCAGGCTAATTCCGGGCAGGCGGATCTCCTTGCCGCTGCTTCCCGCCGTATCAATGCCCAGGGCCGCGAGAGAGAAAGGCCGGAAGTAGAACGGTTCGTGGATCGTGACGTTCTGGATCCGGTCCTTGTCGATATTCAACAGCTCCCGGTGCAGCACCCCCTTGCGCACATTGATGCGGTCGTCCGTCAGCTGGTAGCCGAATCTCAGGTATGCAAGGAAGGCATAGACGATGATCAGCAGCAGCAGGACGGCAACCCCCAGGATCACGAAGGCCAGTTGCAGCCTTTCCGAGGAGGCGGCGCTGGCGACCAGCACGGCCAGCGCCGGCACGGACTGGATCACGCCCTGGCGGACCAGCGTGACCACGTAGTCGATGACCGACAGTGGTGAAACGCGCTGCCAGTCGTGGCCGGGGTTGCTGCCGGCCAGGCTGTTGGCGTCAGCGGGCATTGGCGCTGCGGCGCAGGATATCCTCGCGAAGGGCTTCGGCCTCCGCGGCGTGCAAACCCTCGATGCTGAGGTCGACGCTGGCGCCGCCAGCAGTGAAGAACTTCAGGGTCGCCAGGCCAAAACGGCGCTGCAAGGGGCCGTGGGTCACCTCTGCATGCTGGATGCGGTTGAAGGGCAGCACGGTGGTTTTGCGCCAGAACAAGCCGGTCCGGAACACGATGTCGTGCTCGCGCATCGCGTAACCCTTGTAGCGATGCCGGATCAGCAGCAAAACGGTGATGAGTCCACCGATCAGCAGCACCGCAGCAGGAATCAGAAGTAACCCGCGACGCACCTCCGGGGGTATGGCGGTGATCAGCTGGGGAATCAGCGCAGATGCCGTAATGATGGCCAGGGTGATCAGGCTCTGCACGATAATTTCCCGCCGGTGTTCTTCCGGCAGGGGTTTCAGATCGAGTTCGGCAGCCCGGGGCAGGGCCTCTGAATCAACGGGCAGATTGGTAAAGGACATGTCGACCCCCCTCAAGGTAAGCGCAGAGCATACGGCAGGACCCGGGGGTTTTTAAGGTCCATCAGTCATGCCTGCGGACCGTGCACGGGCGCCCCCGGGTTCAGTCGTCAGCCCGGTAAAAACCCAGTTGACTGATCTCGAGTGCGAAAGGCCCTTCCTGCTTGTCCGCGAGCATGATGCCGATCTGCGTGACCGCGGCCGGATCAACCGCCCCGGCGCCGGGTACGCTCCGGCCGCGGAACACGGGCTCAAAGTCGGCGAACCGGAACTCGACGGTTTGCCACTCGCCGGTGGTGCGGAATGGGGCGCTCCAGGCCACGCCGTCATAACGCTGGTCCTGGCGAAGACGCAGCTGGTAGGAGCGCCCGTCGCCGCGCAGCTTCATGCGCACGCCGGACATGCCCGTTGGCGCCTCTGCCAGCAGGTGGCGGGTCGAGCTGAAACCGCCGTTGTTCTCAAGGGACAGGTAGCCCGCGAAGCGAATGCCGTCATCCGTCGCCTCGATGCGGGCGCTGGAACGGCCGCCCATGACGCCGTCATTGACGATGATCCAGGGGCCGGTGCTCAGGTTGATCATGGCGGTCATCAGGAAGCTCAGCACACTTCAGGTGCTCCGTGTGGAGAAGTCGTATAGTTTTTGTATCATAATTCACACAGGGTGAATTTAACTTGACGCGGCTTTCACGAGAGCTGAATTACATTCGCGACAGGTTAATGATGAAGCGCGGAACATAGCGCCGCCGCTGAATCCTAACTCGTTTACTCCCTGGGAATGTGATCCTCTGTACCCTCATTCATTCCCGAATGACCTTGGACCCCGGCATGATGCCGGGGTTTTTTTGTATAGGAAATTGCTTAGACCCTGGGCCGGCCGTACACTGAACCTCCGCCAGCGGGAGTTGCTTTGAACAGGATCAGTGCCTTGCCGATGAACGATGACGCGCAAACGGGTCTTTATCCCATTCGGGCCGTGGCGCACCTCACTGGCGTCAAGGCCATTACCTTACGCGCCTGGGAGACCCGCTACGGCATCGTCATGCCGCAACGCAAGGCGAGTGGCCACCGGCTCTACAGCCAGGCGCAGGTCGACCGCATACACCGGGTGGTCGCGCTACTTGACCGCGGTATGCGCATCGGCGAGGTAGGCTCTTACCTGGATCGTGAGGAAAACCAAGGCAGGCCGCCGGCAAAAGATGCCGCCGGCCGCCCCGGGGAGCAGGATACCTGGCAGCGGCTGATGGATGGCATGTTGTCGGCGATCATCCGGTTTGACGAAGAGGCGCTGGACGCGGTGTATAACGAGGCGCTGTCCAGGTTCCGCATTCAGGAAGTCACCCGGCGTCTTGTATACCCGCTGCTGGTGGAGTTGGGTCGCCGTTGGTCCAGCGGCGAGGGATCGATCGCCGAGGAGCATTTCTTCGGGTTTTACCTGCGCAACACCCTGGGCGCCCGTTTTCACCACCGGGCCCGCAGTGGTCCCGGGCCGCGGTTGCTGATGGCCTGTGTGCCCGGCGAGCGCCACGAAATCGGCCTGCTGTTGCTGGCGCTGGGCGCCAACGAGGCCGGCTTTCGTCCGGTCATCCTCGGTGCAGATATGCCCCTGGAAGAACTGGCGGTGGCGGCGGAAAAAACCGGCTGTGCCGCCATTGTGCTGTCCGCGCTGATGGAACTGTCCGGTGATTTGCTCAGGAACAGGCTGCCGGCGCTGGTGGAGGCGGCGGCGGTGCCCGTCCTCATGGGCGGCGCCGCGAGTGTCCGTTACCTGGACGCCCTGCGCCGCTGCGGCATCGAGTCGCTGGGCACGGACGTGGATACGGGCCTGGCCCGACTGGAAAAACTGGTGCCCCGCAAAAGCTGAGGGCTCATAATGGGAGGTTGACATGGCGGTGGAAGCAGAACAGATGAGCAACACGGGCAAATCCGGCAGCCGGGCGATCGGCTGGGCCGAAATGGGCCTGGTCCCGGACAGTGTCATTCGCGCGGGCATCCGCCGGCTGTGCCGGGATCGCCTGGCGGAGATCCAGGCGCTGGACGTGGAGGCATCCGCGGACTTAAAGAATGCCTTCGTGCGTGCGATGGAACAGGCCGAGGTTGCGCCGGTTCCCGAGCTTGCGAACGAACAGCATTACGAGGTGCCGCCGGAATTTTTCGCCATCGCGCTGGGCAAGCACCGCAAATACAGCTCGTGCTTCTGGGATGAAACCACCCGGACCCTGGATGACGCGGAGGCCCTTTCGCTGTCAATCAGCGCCGAGCGCGCCGGTATCGAAGACGGTATGGATGTCCTCGACCTGGGCTGCGGTTGGGGCTCCCTGACCCTGTGGATCGCCAGCCAATATCCGAATTGCCGCGTGACATCGGTGAGCAATTCGGCGCCGCAGCGGCGCTATATCGAGTCGGAGGTCCAGCGGCGCGGCCTGGACAACGTGCGGGTAATCACTGCGGACATGAACGATTTCGATATCGACGAGCGCTTCGACCGCGCCGTTTCTGTCGAAATGTTCGAGCACATGCGGAACTACCAGACCCTGTTCGGACGGATCAGTCGCTGGCTGAAACCGGGCGGACAGTTTTTCATGCACATCTTCTGCCACCGTTCCACGCCTTATGCCTTCGAGGACAACGGGCCCAGCGACTGGATGAGCCGGCACTTTTTCAGCGGCGGCATCATGCCCAGCGCTGACCTGCCCCTGCGCTTCCAGCGTGACCTGCGCCTGGAAGAACAGTGGCTCTGGGATGGCACGCATTACGAAAAGACTGCCAATGCCTGGCTGGCGCTGCTTGATGCGAACCGTAAAGAGGCCCGCGAGGTGCTGGCGCCGGTCTACGGCGACGCCAGGGTACAGCAGTGGATTCAGCGCTGGCGTATCTTCTTCATGGCCTGCGCCGAACTGTTCGGCCTGAACAACGGACAGGAGTGGCTCGTGAGCCACTACCGCTTCGTGCGTCAGCAGGACAGTCAGACATGAACACGATCGTTAACTTCCTGGCCTTCCAGGCCGGCTGGCTTGGCAGTGTGCTCGGCGCTGCCTCCGGCCTGCCCTGGGTGGGCCCGATGATCGTGCTGATGGTTGTCGCCCTGCACCTGAGCATCGTGGCCCGCCCGGGGCAGGAAGCCATCCTGGTCGTGCTGGCCATGTTGATCGGGCTGGTGCTGGACAGTGCACTGGTTGCCGCTGGCCTCGTGGGCTACCGGGAAGGCCTGTTTTTGCCGGGCATCGCCCCCTACTGGATCATTTTCATGTGGGCCGGTTTCGCGACAACATTGAATGGCAGCATGCGCTGGCTGCGGGGCCGGCCCTTGCTGGCGGTCGGTTTCGGCCTGGTGAGCGGTCCGCTGGTGTACTTGCTGGGCGCCCGCCTGGGTGCGCTGGAGCTCATGCAGCCCTTGCCCGCCCTACTGGCGCTTGCGCTGATGTGGGGTTTGCTCATGCCCTTGCTGAGCCGGCTGGCTGAGCGGTTTGACGGGACCACCGTGCCCGGCAGGCCGACCGCAATGACCTGGCTGACCCACTGAATGTTAACGCGCTGAACATGGACTGGATTGCCTACAGCATCATGCTCGCCTGCCTGGTCGCCGTTGCCCTGGTGTTCTGGGGCATCAGCGTGCCGCGCAAGGATGTCAGCATCGTTGACAGCCTCTGGTCGCTGATGTTTCTGATCGTGGCGCTGGGTTACGCCTGGCAGCTGGATGTGATGAGCGGCCGGGCCGTGCTGGTCCTGGTGCTGGTTACGGCCTGGTCCTTGCGTCTCTCCTACTACATCACCAAGCGCAACCATGGCGACGGAGAAGACCGTCGCTACCAGGAAATCCGTGCCAACAACCAGCCAGGCTTCTGGTTCAAGAGCCTGTACATCGTGTTCGGCCTGCAGGCGCTGCTGGCCTGGCTGGTCGCCATGCCCCTGGCGCTGGGCATTGGCGGTGCCGCGCCGCTGGGCTGGCTGGACCTGGCAGGGCGTAGCCCTGTGGTGCCTGGGGATGGTGTTCGAGGTCGGTGGAGATAACCAGTTGGCGCGCTTCAAGGCCAACCCGGATAACCAGGGCAAGGTGCTCGATTCGGGCCTGTGGCGCTACACTCGTCACCCGAACTATTTTGGTGAGTTTGCCCTCTGGTGGGGCTACTACCTGATTGCGGTCGCGGCTGGCGGCTGGTGGACCATCGGCTCGCCGCTGCTCATGTCCTTCCTGCTGCTGCGGGTTTCCGGTGTGACCCTGCTGGAAAAGGACATAAAAGACCGGCGGCCGGCTTACGCCGACTACATAAAGCGCACAAATGCGTTTTTTCCCGGTCCGCCGCGCAACCGCGGCTGACTGAAGAACCTGATGAGAATCAATCATGAAATCATTTCGAACGACATCGTTGCGCAGCTGGGGCCTTGCCGCCCTGGCGCTGCTGGCCGTGGGCTGTAGCAGCATGGAGCCGCTGAAGCCCGTCGATTACGTGGATCTGGAGCGCTTCATGGGCGACTGGTACGTGATCGGCAACATTCCGACCTTCATCGAGACCGATGCCTACAACGCGGTGGAAAGTTACGCGCTCAATGATGACGGCACGATTGCCACCACCTTCACGTTTCGCGAGGGCGGTTTCGATGGCGAGCGAAAGGAGTACAACCCCAAGGGCTTCGTGCAGAGCGAGAACAACGCCGTCTGGGGCATGCGCTTTATCTGGCCGATCAAGGCCGATTTTCGTATCGTTTACCTGGATGAGGACTACTCCATCACCATCATTGGACGCAACAAGCGCGACTATGTGTGGCTGATGGCGCGCGAGCCCGCCATTCCCGATGACCGCTACGCGGAACTGGTCACGCTGATGGCAGACATGGGTTACGACACGTCCAAACTTCGCAAGGTGCCGCAACAATGGTAACGCGCCAATGAGAAATCCCCTGCGGGTATTGATGAGCTGGTTCGACGCCAGCGCGGCTGGATCTGTGCTGCCGATGGCGCGGCCCCGGCCGGCAGAGTCGACTGGCTGCGCACCCTGCCCTATATCGGCATGCACCTGGCCTGCCTGGCCGTGTTCTGGGTGGGCTGGAGCCCGGTGGCCGTGGTGGTCGCTTTGCTGGCCTACGCGGTGCGCATGATTGCCATCACCGGCTTCTATCACCGCTATTTCTCCCACCGCAGCTTCAAGACCTCGCGGCCGATGCAGTTTATTTTCGGCTTCATCGGCGCGGCCTCGGTGCAGCGCGGGCCGATCTGGTGGGCGGCGCATCACCGCCATCACCACGTGGTTTCCGAGCAGCCTGAAGATCCGCATTCGCCGGTGCAGCATGGTTTCTGGCACAGCCATACGGCCTGGTTCCTGACCCGCGAACACTTCCCGATCCAGGAGAAGCGGGTCAAGGACCTGATGCGCTTTCCCGAACTGCGTTTCCTGGACCGTTTCGACATTGCGGTGCCGGTGCTGTTTGCCGTGAGCATGTTGCTGCTGGGCATGCTGCTGGAACGTGTTGCGCCCGGCCTGGGCACCAGTGGGGGGCAGATGCTGGTGTGGGGTTTCTTCATTTCCACCGTCGTGCTGTACCACGCCACCTTTACCATCAATTCCCTGGCGCACCGCTGGGGCAGCCGCCGCTACGCAACGCGCGACGACAGCCGCAACAATTTCTGGCTGGCCTGCTGACCTTCGGTGAGGGCTGGCACAACAATCATCATCATTATCCCGTTGGCTGCGCGCCAGGGCTTCTACTGGTGGGAAATTGACCTGACCTACTACGTCCTGCGCGCCATGGCCGCCGTCGGCCTGGTCTGGGACCTGCAAGCCGGTGTCCCGTGAGCGGCGTGAATCCCACCGCGTTCGCCGCGGAAGCGACGCCGTGAAAATCGCCGTGGTGGGCACCGGCATTGCCGGCAATGTGGCGGCCTGGAAGCTGGCGCCGGGAGCACGACATCACCGTGTTTGAGGCGGACCGGCGCATCGGCGGCCACACGCACACGGTGGATGTGGAGCTCGACGGCCAGCACTACGCCGTCGACACCGGTTTTATCGTGTTCAACGACTGGACCTACCCGAACTTCATCGAGATGCTCGATGACGCTGCAGGTGCCCTGGCAGGACAGCGACATGAGTTTCAGCGTGCAAGCATGAGCGCACCGGGCTGGAATACAACGGCACGTCGCTCAACTCGCCTGTTCGCCCAGCGCAGCAACCTGTTGCGGCCGTCGTTTCTCGGCATGATTCGCGACATTCTGCGCTTTCACCGCGAGGCGCCGGCGCTGCTCGCAGCCGATGCGCCGGATGCCGGAACGCTGGGTGAGTACCTGGAGCGGGAAGGCTTACGGCCGCGCGTTCCAGGAGCACTACATCGTGCCCATGGGTTCGGCGATCTGGTCGGCAACCCAGGAGCGCCTGCGCCATATGCCGGCGCAGTTCTTTGTGCGCTTTTTCAAGAACCACGGCATGCTGTCGGTGGATGACCGGCCGACCTGGCGGGTGATCAAGGGCGGCTCGAGCCAATTACCTGGAGCCGCTGGTTGCCGGACATCGCGAGCGCATCCGCCTGGGCGCGCCGGTCGAGGCCATCAGCGTTTTGCCGACCATGTCACGGTGAAGGTGCGCGGGCAGGAGGCGGAGCGCTTCGACCACGTATTCATCGCCTGCCACAGCGACCAGGCGCTGGCGATGCTGAAGGATCCCAGCGACGCTGAGCGCGAAGTACTGGGTGCGATCGGCTACCAGGAAAACGAGGCCGTTCTGCACACGGATCACACGGTGCTGCCGAAACGCCGCCTGGCCTGGGCGGCATGGAATTATCACCTGCTGGAGAAGCCGGACCGGCCCGCCGCGGTGACCTACAACATGAACATTCTGCAGGGCCTGGCGTCGCAGCAGCCGTTTTGCGTGACGCTCAACCACACCGATGCGATCGACCCGGCAACGTATTATCGACACGCTATTCCTACAGCCACCCGGTGTTTACGCCCGGAGGCGGTTGCCGCGCAGGCCCGGCAGCGCGAACTCAACCAGGGTCGCCGCACCAGTTTCTGCGGCGCCTACTGGCGCAACGGCTTTCACGAGGACGGCGTGGTCAGCGCCCTGGCGGCGCTGGAACACTTCGCCACCGACCGCAGTTATGCACAGCGCAATCTATCAAGGGCAAGTTAGACACCGGCGCATGCGCCCGGTGGAGCACGAGTTCAGCTACCGGCTGTTCATGGTCTACCTCGACCTGGACGAGCTGGACACGGTGTTTGACGGCCGCTGGCTCTGGTCCACGCGGCGGGCCGCGCCGGCGCGCTTCCGGCGCGAGGATCACCTCGGCGACCCGCAGCGGCCGCTGGCCGATTGCGTTCGCGAGCACGTGCTGGAGCAGTCGGGCGCGACCGTGGACGGCCCCATCCGCCTGCTGACCCACCTCCAGTATTTCGGCTACTGCTTCAACCCGGTGAGCTTTTACTACTGCTTTGACCAGGCCGGACTCGCGGGTCGAGGCGATCGTGGCCGAGGTCAACAACACGCCCTGGGGTGAGCGGCACTGCTACGTGCTGCGGGACGACAGCGGGCGGGTCGGCCGTCACCAGCGCTTTCGAGCCGGTCAAGGCCATGCATGTCTCGCCCTTCATGGAAATGGACGTGGATTATGACTGGCGCTTTCGCGCCCCCGACGAGCGCCTGACGGTGCACATGGCCAATCACCGTAAAGGTGACAAGATCTTTGATGCGACGCTGGACCTGGAACGCCGCCCGCTCACCGGCCCGGTGCTGGCCGGCGCCCTGGCCAGTCATCCCGTTCATGACCGGCAAGGTCATGGCGGCGATACACTGGCAGGCCCTGAAACTGTGGCTGAAGGGCTCGCCGGTCCACGACCATCCGAATAAAATCGATGCCCGGAAAATGGAGCAAAGTTCATGAAAGCTGTCAGTCTGGCTTCCGACCGCCACCTGGGCGGCACACCCAAGCCCCGCCGCCTGGATCAGCTGGCCGAGCGCCTGGTGCTCAAGCAACTGGCCCGGCTGGAGATCGGCCGCCTGGTGCTCGTCGACGGCGAGCAGCAGCACACGTTCGGCGCCGGTGATGCGCCGGCCGCGACGATCACCGTGCGCGAGCCGTCGTTTTATTCCGATATCGCCTTTGGCGGCTCCATCGGCGCCGGCGAGGCCTATATGCAGGGCTCCTGGGACTGTGACGACCTGGTTGCGCTGGTGCAGATGCTGCTGCGCAACCGCCATGTGCTCGATGACATGGAAGGTGGCACGGCGCGCTTTACCGCAGCCGTTGCAGAAACTGTTTCACTGGGTGAACCGCAACACGCGTGAGGGCGCGCGGCGCAATATCTCGGCGCACTACGACCTGGGCAATGACTTTTTTGCCCTGTGGCTGGACGAGACCATGATGTACTCCAGCGCGATATTCGAGACCCCGGATACGCCCCTGCACGAGGCGCAACTGGCCCGGCTGGACGCGGTCTGCCGGCGCCTGGACCTGCAGCCCGGCGACCACCTGGTGGAGATCGGCACCGGCTGGGGCGGGCTGGCGATCCACGCGGCGCAGCACTACGGCTGCCGGGTGACCACCACCACCATTTCCGCGGAGCAGCATCGCTGGGCGGCCAGCGGCGATTGCGGAGGCGGGTCTGCGAGGACCGCATCGAATTGCTGCTGTCTGACTATCGCGATCTGCAGGGCCAGTACGACAAGCTGGTGAGCATCGAGATGATCGAGGCGATCGGCTGGCAGCAGTACGACACCTACTTCCACAAGTGTGGCGAACTGCTCAAGCCGGGCGGCCGGCTGCTGATGCAGGCGATCACCATTGCGAGCCCCGCTATGAAGAGGCCAAGCGGTCCGTGGACTTTATCCAGCGCTACATCTTCCCCGGCTCCAACCTGCCGTCAGTCAAGGCCATGGTGAACTCGATCGCCGGGCAGAGCGACATGATGGTGACCGGCCTGCATGACATCGGCCGCGACTATGCCCTGACCCTGAATCACTGGCGGCAAACGGTTCTACGCGCGCCTCGACGAGGTGCGTGAGCTGGGTTACTCAGAGGCGTTTATCCGCATGTGGGAGTACTACCTGTGCTACTGCGAAGGCGGATTTATCGAGCGCGCCATCTCCGACGTGCACCTGATTGCCGAGCGGCCCGGCTCATAGCGCCTGTCGTGGGCCGGCGCGGACCCGAAGCCCGACCAAGCTCTGTCCGGTCTGTGATCGCCCCTTTGAGTGGCGACGCAAGTGGGCGGAGTGCTGGGACGAGGTGAAGTACTGTTCTGAGCGATGCCGCCGGGGGCGCCGCCAGGGCGCGCAGACGGCTGGCGCCTCGTGAACGTCCCCGCCTGCAAGCGTTTGCGCCTGGTCCTGGGCGATCAGCTCAATGATGCCCACTCCTGGCTGGGCGAGACCGATCCCGACACGCTGTACGTGCTGGCCGAGCTCCACCAGGAGGCGACCTACGTGCGTCACCACGTGCAGAAAGTGCTCGCTTTTTTTCTCGCCATGCAGGCCTTCGCCGATCAGCTGCAGTCGCGCGGCCACCGGGTGCTGCACCTGGACCTGGACGACGACGGCCGATTTCCAGGACCTTCCCGCCCTGCTGACCCATTTGTTGAGGCACAGCGGCGCGGAGGTCTTTGAGTACCAGCGTCCGGATGAGTTCCGCCTCCTCCAACAGCTCTCGAAGTTCTGCGATGGTCTGCATATCCCCGGTCGCTGCTGCGGTACGGAACACTTCCTGGTCACCTTCGATGCGCTCGGTGAGGTGTTTCCCGCGGACAAGCAACAACGCATGGAGCATTTCTACCGGCGAATCCGGCGCGACAGCGGCTGGCTGATGGACGAGGACGGTGAGCCGGTCGGTGGCCAGTGGAACTTTGACGTGGAAAACCGCAAGTCGCTGCCCAAATCCATCGAGCTCCCTGAACCGTTGCTGTTCAGCAACGATGTGACCGCCGCCCGGGCGCGCCTGGAGCGTCACGAGATCCCGACCCTGGGCTCGATCGCCGGCGATACCTTGTCCTGGCCGGTCAGCCGCGAGCAGTGCGAGGAACTGCTGGCACACTTTATCGCGGAGCTGCTGCCGCACTTCGGTAAATACCAGGATGCGCTGACCGACCGCGACTGGGCCCTGTTCCACTCGCGCCTGTCTTTTGCCATGAACAGCAAGCTGCTGTCGCCGCGGGAGGTGGTGGAGGCGGTCCTCGAGGCGTGGAAGTCTGACCCGGACAGCTATCCGCTGGCCTCGGTGGAGGGCTTCGTGCGCCAGATCATCGGCTGGCGCGAGTTCATGCGCGGCATCTACTGGACGCGCATGCCGGACTACGCGGCGCTGAACGAGCTCGGGCACGAAGCGCCTTTGCCGGAGTTCTACTGGACCGGCGAGACCCGCATGGCCTGCATGCGACAGGCCATCGGCCAGTCCCTGGAGCACGCCTACGCGCACCACATCCAGCGCCTGATGGTGACCGGCAACTTCGCCCTGTTGCTGGGCGTGCACCCGGACGCGGTGGATGCCTGGTACCTGGGCGTCTACATCGACGCGATCGAATGGGTGGAGATGCCGAATACGCGGGGCATGAGCCAGTTTGCCGACGGCGGCGTGATCGCCAGCAAGCCCTATGTTTCCTCCGGTAATTACATCAACAAGATGGGCGATCACTGCGCCGGCTGCCACTTCGACGTGAAAACGCGCAGCGGCGACAAGGCCTGTCCCTTCAATCCGCTCTACTGGCACTTCATGGAGCGCCACCGGGCGCGCCTGGAAAAAAACCCGCGTATCGGCATGGTCTACCGCAACTGGGACCGCATGGCCGAAGATCGCCGCGAAGCAATCCTGGCGACCGCCGAGCAGATCATCGCCGACCCTGCCCGCCTGTGAGTCCGGCCGGTCAGTACCGGGTCGCCCCACCACAACCGCCAACTAAGCCACCATTGGTTGGCGAGGAGGAATAAAAAACGCCCGCCGGTGTGACGGCGGGCGAGGGATTGTTCACATCCATCGGAGTGATGGGATTGCGAAGTGCAGAGGGAGATGCGAACAATCGTTGGGAAGTCGCACTCCTTTGTTAAAGACTTGTTTAACTAAGGAATGATTTAATCATATACAAAAGATAAACAAGATGCAAGTCCCTACAGGGTCAGGCCCTCTTCTTCGACCAGGTGCGCCAGGGCGACCTCCATCAGGGCCCGCGCCTGGGCGGTGCTGCGGTGCAGGTAGGCGTGCAATGCCGCGTCGTCGTCGTTACGGTCCTCGCATTGCGCGCAGTAGCTTTCAAAGGCGGACAGGGTCTGGACCACGTCCGCCATGTGGTTGGGACACTCGCAGTCCACGGCGCTCTTGATCCTTGCCAGGGCGACGAGCTGGGCCTCGGTAAAACGGCGGGGCGGGATGTCTACCACCGGGCGTGCCGGGGCCGTGCGCGTTTCCACCGGCGCATTGAAGTAGTCGCCGGAGCGCAGCTTGACCGCGGCGGCAAGGATGGCGACCGCCAGCTCTTCGCCGTTGATCGGCGTGCGCAGCAGGCGGAATCCGTGCGCGGCGAGTTCCCGTTCATCCGCGCCGCGCGCAAATCCGTAGGCCACCAGGACTTCCCCGGCGCCCGTTGACTGGCGCACGGACTCCAGCCAGGAACGGCTGTCGGGACCCAGGCTGCCGGTCTCGATCACCAGAACATCCGGCGCCAGGCCGCGCGCATCCGCAAGAAAGCGATCTGTCTCAACGCCCCGGGCCACCAGTTCAATCGGGTTGGTGGGCACCACGTCCAGCTCCAGCAGTTCGGAAACCCTGGCGCCCAACGCCACCACGCGGACCTTGCCTTCGAGCGGCCTGAGTGCAACCTGGTCGGCTTCGTTGAGCTGTGCGAGGAGGGCCGTGCGGTCCAGGCCGGCAATCGTGCTGATTGCGATGCCCCGGTCCGTCAGGGCCTTGAGCAAGCCGAGCTTCTCCACGTCTGCGGCGCTGTAACAGCGGCGCCCATTGTCTGAACGTTCGGCCACCACGGCGCCGTAGCGCTGTTCCCAGGCTCGGATCAGCTGCGTGCTGAGCCCGGTCAGGCGCGCGGCGGCGCCGATGGTGTAACTGCTGGTGTTCCGTGTGTTCCGGCTGTGGTTTCATGAGGGTCTCCGTTTACCAGGGGAGGGGTTCGCCGTTCCAGTTCATGAAACGGCCGGAAGTTTCAGGGGTGCCGTCCAGCACCACCTGCAGAATGCGCTCCGCCGACTGGGCCGGCGTGTACAGGCGGTTCTCAGGAACGTTGCCCTGGAAGGGTTTCGACAGGGCGGTGTCCGTGGTTCCCGGGTGAATCGATGTGACGCAGAGCCCGGGGTGGGTGCGACGGGCCTCAATCGCGAGGGTCTTTAGCAACTGGTTCAGGGCTGCCTTGGAGGCGCGGTAGGCGTACCAGCCGCCTATGCGGTTGTCGCCGATGCTGCCAACCATGGCCGACAGTGCGGCGAAATGACTCACGCCTTGCCGGGGGACCAGGGGCAGGACTGCCCGGGCGATGAGCAGGGGCGCGATGCTGTTGATCTCAAACAGGCGGGCCAGGGACTCACGCCGGGCCTGCTGCAGCGCCTTTTCCGGCTGGAGTTCGCCCTCGTGCAGAATGCCGGCGGCGTGCAGGGTCAGGCCGAGGATTGCCTTGGCGGCCGCGAGTTGGCTGGCCAGTTCCGCGATGGAGGCATCGTCAGCCAGTTCGCAGCGCAGCAGTTGGAGTCGCGTCCCAAAACGTTCTGCCAGGGCTTCCAGTGCGGCCGGTGGTGTTTCCCCGCGAAAGGTGGCGAACACCCGGCTGCCAGATTCGTGATCTGCTGTCTGATTGCAGCAGGGCGCTGGCCAGTGCCAGTCCGATACCGCGGCTGGCGCCGACCACCAGCGCATCCCGGTCGCCCGGCACCAGAGCCCCGCTCACGACGTGTGCTCCTCTTGCGCTGCTTCATTGCGGGCCTTGTTGGCCTGCAACGCCGCCAGCGCGCGTTCGCGCCCCGTCTTGTGCTCGATCACCGGTTTCGGGTAGTTGTCACCCAGGCGCAGGCCCGCGCTGCGACGGATTTCCGGCGGGGCCTCCCAGGGGTTATGAATGTACCTGGCCGGCATGTCCTTCAACTCCGGCACCCAGCGCTTTACATAGGCGCCGTCCGGGTCAAATTTTTCACCCTGCAGAATCGGGTTGAAGATGCGGAAATACGGGGCCGCATCGGCGCCGCTGCCGGCGGACCACTGCCAGCCCATGGTGTTGCTGGCCAGGTCGGCATCGACCAGCGTGTCCCAGAACCAGCGGGCGCCGTCCTGCCAGGGTTGCAGCAGGTGTTTGACCAGCAGGGAGGCGACGATCATGCGCACCCGGTTGTGCATCCAGCCGGTGGCCCACAGTTCGCGCATGCCGGCATCGACAATCGGGTAGCCGGTCTGCCCCCGCTGCCAGGCCCGCAACTGTGCCTGGTCCGGTTGCCAGGGGAAGTTATCGTACTTGTCGTACAGCGCCTGCTCCGGCGTATGCGGGAAGTGCACCAGCAGGTGGTAGGCAAACTCCCGCCAGGCGATTTCGCTGAGGAATTTGTAGCCGTCATTGCTGTCTGCCGCGCCGCTCGCGTGGACTGCGGCCCACACCTGCCGGGGTCCCAGCTGCCCGTGGGCCAGGAACGGTGACAGGCGCGATGTGCCTTTCTTGCGCCGGGCGGTCGCGGCGGTCCGGGTAGCCGCTGATCGGCCCGGCAAGGAACTCCGCCAGCGCCGTTTCCGCACCCGCCAGTGTCGGCGTCCAGCGTTCCGTGAAGCGGTCCGCCCAGTCCAGGGTGGGGCAGCAGTGCCAGTGACTCCAGTGTTTCACTCGCCGGATTATTTTCCGGTGGCAGCCACTTCACCTCCGGCAGCGGGCACGGGGAAGGGGCAGGCCGCGCGCGCAGTGATTTCCAGAAGGGCGTGAACACGCGGTAGGGCTCGCCCGTCTGCGTGCTGACTCTCGTGCGGCTCCCAGATCAGCGAGCCGTTAAAACTCCTGGCCTGCAGACCGTCATCGCGCAGCGCCTGCTTGATGCCCTATCCCGCGCGACGATGGCGGGCTCGTAGCGGCGATTCCAGTAGACTGCGTCCGCACCGGTCTCCGTGCCAGGGACTGCGCAGTCCGTCGAGACTGGCAGCTGCGTCGCAGATACCAACGGCAGGCCACGCTCCGCCAGGGCCGACTGCAGGCTTTCCAGGGCATGGTGCAGCCACCAGCGGCTGGCGCCACCCGGCGCCCAGCGCCTTCCTCGTCCGGCGCAGAAGAGATACACTGGGACAACGGGCGCGCCGCGCTCCAGCGCTGCGGCCAGTGCCGGGTTGTCCTGCAGGCGCAGGTCGCGGCGAAACCAGACGATGGTGGCGGCTTGGTTGCATGGGCTGTTCCGGGTTCGATCCGTATCATTCAGGAATTGGGCGGCGATTGTATAACATTTGTTTAGGATAATCTTATGAGCCAACAGAGCAGCTATCCCCTTGCCCGGTGCCGGGCGGCGCCCGTTGCGTTCCGGCTACCGCTGGCGGCCCTGCTGTCAACCGCATTCCTGGTGGCCTGCAGCCTGCTCGTCATCCGCCCGAGGGCGTTGAGCCGGTCACGGACTTTGAGGCCGAGCGCTACCTGGGACGCTGGTACGAGATCGCGCGGCTGGATCACCGTTTTGAGCGCGGCCTGAGCGCGGTCACCGCGGAATACGCCTGGCGGGAGGACGGCGGGGTATCGGTACTCAACCGCGGCTTCAAGGAAGACAAGGGCGCCTGGGACGATATTGAAGGCAAGGCCTATTTCATCGGGGCGCCGGACGTCGGGTTCCCTCAAGGTCTCCTTTTTCGGACCCTTCTACGGTGGCTATCACATCATGGCCCTGGACGAGGACGGCGCCGGATTACCGCTACTCGCTGATTTCCGGTCCCGACCGGGGCTACCTGTGGATACTGTCGCGCACGCCGAGCACTGCCGGAGGCCACCCTGGCGAACTTCGGGCCATGGCCGGGGCGCATGGCTTTCCGATGGATGAGCTGATCATGGTCGATCAGTCGGCCAACCTGGGTGGCGGGACGTCAGACTGATGCAGGCGCTGAATCACGCATCTTTGATGCAAGGTTGGCATACTGGCCAACGACATAAACACAGTTAATGGAGTGCGAAGTATGCGGAGTGCAAAGTACACCCTGATTGCCGGCCTGGCGATGCTGGCCCCCCTCACCACGCTGGCCCAGGATACGGACTGGGCGCCAACCCAGGCCAAGATCCAGGCCGCCCTGGCTGCCGACATCCGTGACGAAGGCGATACGGAGCGTGACCGTAACCGGCGCGCCCTGGAGACCCTCGAGTTTTTCGGTCTGACCGAAGACATGACCATCGTGGAGCTGATGCCCGGTTCCGGCTGGTACACGAAAATCCTCGCACCGGTGGTGGCGGAGAACGGCCAGTACTACGGCGCTATCGGCACGGGCCGCATTGAGTCGCTGGCGGACCAGCCGGGTTTCGAGGAGATGGAGTTCGTCGCGACAGACGCGAACATCTTCCGGGCCGAAGGCGACCGCTTTTACAGCCTGGAGTTTGACGGTCTCGGGGTCGAAGACGTCGACATGGTCCTGACCTTCCGCAACTACCACAACTTCAACGCAGAAGCGCGCGCGGCGCTGAACGAGGCGGTCTACGATGCGCTGGCGCCCGGTGGCATTTACGCCGTGGTGGATCACACGCGCCGGCACATGGAGCCGGATGGCCCGGAAAACGGCCGCCGCGTCGACCCGGTGCTGGCCATCCTGGAGATTCAGGATGCCGGTTTCACGCTCGTGGATTTCTCCACGCTGCACTACCGGCCTGATGACGAACTGGTGTACGAGGTCGGCCGGCCGTCGGTGACCGGCAACACGGACCGCTGGACGCTGAAGTTCATCAAGGAATAAGTCCAGCCACGGCGGCTATTCCCGAAGCGGGCCCGGTCCAGTCGTCCGGGCCCGCGTCGCTTTTCCACCGCCGGCATCTTATGATGCGACGGTCATGCATACCGATCGGAGCTCATGGATTCCTCCAAGCTTGACCAGCTGAAGATCGAACGGGAACCGGAACGTGAGTCCCGCTTCCGCTGGTGGATTCCTGTTGTCATCATCCTGCTGATTGCCGGCGCAGCGGGCGCCTGGTGGACCCTGCGTCCGGAGCCGGCGCTGGAGGTGCGGGTCGTGACCGCGCGGGCGGTCAGTGGCGCCGCGGCCAACACGGTGTTGAACGCCTCCGGCTATGTGACCGCCCGGCGCTCCGCCACCGTCTCCTCCAAGCTCACCGGCCAGGTGCGCGAAGTTCTCATCGAGGAAGGCATGGAGGTCGAAGCCGGCCAGGTGCTGGCCTACCTGGATGACGCCAATATCCGCCGCAGTTATGAACTGTCCCTGGCGCAGCTCGAATCCCAGAAGACCGCGGCCCACGAAACCGAGGCCCTGTTGCGCGAGGCCCGTGCCAACCTGGCCCGCACGAAGAACCTGGTGGAGCGCGAGCTGGCCAGCGCGCAGGAGCTGGACCGCGCCAATGCTGCCGCCGAGTCGCTGGCGGCGCGCCTGGAACGCGTGGTGGCCGATATCGAGGTTGCCCAGCGCCAGGTGGCGATCTTTGCCCAGCAGCTGGAGGACTCGGTCATCCGCGCGCCCTTTGCCGGCGTGGTCATCGCCAAGAACGCGCAGCCCGGTGAAATGATTTCCCCCGTATCGGCCGGCGGCGGCTTCACCCGCACCGGTATCGGCACGGTGGTGGACATGGAATCGCTGGAAATCGAGATCGACGTTAACGAGGCCTATATCAACCGGGTCGAGCCGGGCCAGCCGGTGACCGCGCGCCTGGACGCCTACCCGGACTGGGACATTCCCGGGCACGTGATCGCCATCATCCCGACCGCGGACCGCCAGCGTGCCACGGTTGAGGTGCGGGTTGGCTTTGATGAACTGGATCCGCGCATTCTTCCGGATATGGGGGTCAAGGTCGCTTTCCAGGAGGAGCGTTCGGATGCGGCACCGCAATCCGGCGTGCTGTTGCCGGAGCGTGCGCTGAGCCAGGAGGGTGACCGCACGATCGTCTGGATAGTGAATGGCGACCTGGCGGAACGCCGCGCGGTATCCACCGGCGGCAAGCAGGACAGCGAAGTGATGATTGTTGCCGGCCTGTCCGGTGGCGAAAAGGTGATCATCAACGCCCCGGCAGGGCTCAGGGACGGTGCGCGGGTCAAGGTATCAGGCGGGAGTTGAGCAATGGGTAACAAGGAAACCCTCGTTGAAGTGAGCGGGGTAGACAAGGTCTTCAGGCGCGGCTCCGAGGAGATTCACGTGCTCGGCGGCCTCGACCTGCAGATTCCCGAGGGTGAGTTCCTGGCGCTGATGGGGCCTTCCGGCTCCGGCAAGTCAACCTTGTTGAACCTGATCGGTGGCCTCGACCGGCCCACCCAGGGCAGCGTCACGATCGGCGGCCAGCGGATCGACAACATGTCCGAGCGCAAGCTGGCCGGCTGGCGCGCACGCCACGTGGGCCTCGTGTTCCAGTTCTACAACCTGATGCCCGTCCTGAATGCGCGCAAGAACGTGGAACTGCCCCTGCTGCTCACCAGGCTCTCCGGCAGCGAGCGGAAAAAGCGCGCCGCCATCGCCCTCGATATCGTGGGGCTTTCACACCGTCTGAATCACTACCCGCGCCAGCTGTCCGGCGGTGAACAACAGCGCGTCGGTATTGCGCGTGCCATCGTTACCGACCCGACGCTGTTGCTCTGCGATGAACCCACCGGTGACCTGGACCGCAAATCCGGTGACGAGATCCTCACCCTGCTCCAGGCCCTGAACCGGGACCAGGGCAAGACCATTATCATGGTGACCCACGATCAGCTGGCGGCGGACCGCGCCACGCGCACGCTGCACCTGGACAAGGGCCGCCTGCAAACGGACGTCGCGGCCTGAAACGATGAAGTACCTGTCCCTGATCTTCGCCAGCCTGAAGCGCAAAAAGCTGCGCACCCTGCTCACGCTGCTGTCGATCATGATTGCCTTTTTGCTGTTCGGCTACCTGTCCGCGATCAAGACCGGCTTTACCGCCGGTGTCGAGGTGGCGGGCCAGGACCGGCTGATCACGCGCGACAAGATCACGATCATCAACCTGGTTCCCCTGAGCTATCGCGATGACATGCTGCGCATCGAGGGCGTTGACCTGGTGACCCACAACACCTGGTTTGGCGGTGTGTACCAGAAGCCGAGTAATTTTTTTACCCAGTTCGTGGTGGAGCCGGAACTGTTTCTTGAGCTCTACCCGGAGTACGTTTTCGACGAGGCGGAGAAGCAGGCCTGGTTCAACAGCCGGACCGGCGTGGCCGTAGGCAGTGGCCTGGCGAAGCGCTTCGGCTGGTCCGTGGGCGACCGGATTCCGCTCATGTCGCCGATCTGGTCCCGAAGCGGCGGTGACCGCAACTGGGATTTTGAAGTGGCAGCGATCTACGAGGCAGCAGAGCAGGGCGTGGACACAAGCCAGATGTTCATTCCCTATGGCTATTTTGACGAGGCGCGCAGCGGCGGAAAGGGACAGGTCGGCTGGTACCTGGTACGGATCACCGAGCCTGAGCGGGCGGCGGAGATCGCTGCGGAAATTGATCGCGGCTTCGCCAACTCATCGAACGAGACGAAAACCGAGCCGGAGGGCGCCTTCCTGCAGGGCTTCGCCAACCAGATCGGCAACATCGGATTCATCATCATGGCGATCGTGTCCGCCGTGTTCTTCACGATCCTGCTCGTGGCCGGCAACACCATGGCCTACACGGTGCGCGAGCGGACCAACGAACTCGCCGTGCTCAAGGCGATCGGCTTTACCAATAGCGGCGTCCTGGGCCTGGTGCTGGGCGAATCCCTGGTGCTCACGGCCCTGGGCGGCGGGCTGGGCCTGTTGATTGCGTGGCTGATGGTCTCTGCCGGGGACCCGACCGGCGGTTCCCTGCCGGTGTTCTTCATTCCGACCCGGGATCTGTTTCTGGGCCTGCTGTTGATCGTTGCGCTGGCCTTCCTGGTCGGGATCCTGCCCGCGCGGACCGCCCAGCGCCTGCAGATTTCCGACGCCCTGAGACGCTGACGGCAGCCATGTTCAATGTCCTCGACCAGGTGTTTGCCGTCACGCGTTTCAGCCTCGCGTCCATCCCCCAGCGCCTCGGCTCCTCGGCTTCCGCCATGCTGGGTATTGCCGGGGTGGTGGCGGTGATGGTGGGTGTGCTGTCGATTGCCCAGGGCATCGTGAGCACCATGACCAGTTCCACCGGCACCGGCAACGTCATGGTGCTGCGCAGCGGTGCTGACACGGAACTGGTCAGCGGCCTCGGCGGCGATGATGCGCGCATCGTTACCGAGGCGCCGGGTCTGGCAGCCAACCGCGACGGCCCGATTGCCTCCCGGGAGCTGTTCGTGATCATCAATCTGCCGATGCGCTCCACCGGCACCGACGCCAATGTTCCCCTGCGGGGCATTGAAAAGGCTGCTCCGCTGGTGCGCGAAGGCTTCGAGATTACTGAAGGCCGCATGTTCGAACCGGGCCTGGCCGAGGTAGTGGTCGGCCTGGGCGCGCACATGGAGTTCGCCGGGCTGGATGTGGGCTCCGCGATTGAAGTGGGTACAGAGCAATGGCCCGTGGTTGGCGTCTTTACCGCCGGCGGCGGCATGGCCGAGTCGGAAATCTGGACCGATTCGCGAGTGCTGCAGGGCGCCTTCCGCCGGGAAAACTCTTTCCAGTCGGTGCATGCGACCCTCGAATCCCCCGATCGCTTCAACGAGTTCAAGGACGCGCTGACCAGCGACTCGCGGCTGAACGTCAAGGTCGTTACGGAGGCAGAGTATTACTCGGAACAGTCCCAGACCCTCTACGGGGTGATCACCGGGCTCGGGGTGATCATCGCCGCGATCATGGGGTTGGGCGCCATTTTTGGCGCGCTGAATACGATGTACACGGCCGTATCAGCGCGTACACGGGAAATTGCCACGCTGCGGGCACTGGGTTTCCGTTCCGGGCCGGTAGTAATCTCCGTGCTGGCCGAGTCGCTGGTGCTGGCGCTGGTGGGCGGCATGATCGGCGCCGGCCTGGCCTGGCTGGCCTTTGACGGCTTCCGCGCGGCGACCCTGAATTTCGCGAGTTTCAGCGCCATTACCTTTGCCTTTGACGTGAATGCGCCCCTGCTTGCCCTGGGCATCGCCTTCGCCCTGCTTATCGGCTTTATCGGTGGCCTGTTTCCGGCGATTCACGCCGCGCGCACCCCGGTAGCGCTGGCCCTTCGCGAGCAATAAACCCGCGCCGGCACTGGATTTTCCGGCAACAAGGTCAAATTCCCTTCCCTTTGACGGTATCTTCTTTATGATCAAGGGTCTCCCCGCCTTTGCGGCGGCCCATTTCGGCGATGCGGCGCAAGCCCGCCGGTGACGAGGAAACTGATCAACCATGCAGTGGCCAGGCCAGAAACCAGGGCTTTACCAGCCCGATAACGCAAAAGACAGTTGCGGCTTTGGCCTGATTGCGCATATTCGCGGTGAGCCCAGCCACCGCCTGGTGGCCACGGCCTGCACGGCCCTGGACCGCATGACGCACCGCGGCGCCATCGCGGTGGACGGCAAGACCGGTGATGGTTGCGGCGTGCTCATGGCCCTGCCGACCGCGTTTTTCCGGGCCGTGGCACGGGAGCAGGGAATCTGGCTTGGCGAGCGCTTTGCGGTTGGCATGGTGTTCCTGGCGCAGGATCCGGCGGCTGCCCGGCGCTCGCGGGACACGCTCACGCGGCACCTGCAGAACGAAATGCTGGAGGTGGCCGGCTGGCGCGAAGTGCCCGTTGACCGGTCTGTGCTGGGACAACTGGCGCTGGATTCGCAGCCGCGCATCGAGCAGGTCTTCGTCAATGCGCCGCCGGGCTGGTCCGAGCACGATATTGAGCGGCGCCTGTTCGTGGCGCGGCGCATGGCCTCGGCGGAAAACCAGGCGGCGGATGCCCCGGACGAAGCCTTTCACGTCGCCACCCTGTCCAACGTCGTGACCGTTTACAAGGGCCTGGTCATGCCGGCCAATCTGCCGGAATTTTTTCCGGACCTGAAAGACCCCCGCCTGGAAAGCCACATCTGCCTGTTCCACCAGCGTTTCTCCACCAACACGCTGCCGAACTGGAAATATGCCCAGCCGTTCCGCTTCCTGGCGCACAACGGGGAAATCAACACGATTGCGGGCAACCGCAGCTGGTCCGAGGCGCGCACGCCGAAATTCCAGACACCCCTGTTGCCGGACCTGCAGAAAATCCGCCCGCTGGTCAACCAGGAGGGCTCGGATTCCTCGTCCCTGGACAAGATGCTGGAGCTGTTCCTGGCCGGCGGTATGGACGTGTTCCGCGCCATGCGGATTCTTATTCCGCCCGCCTGGCAGGCGGAACCGGAGATGCCCCCGGACCTGAAGGCCTTCTACGAATTCAATTCCATGCACGTTGAGCCCTGGGACGGACCGGCGGGAATCGTCATGACCGACGGCCGCATCGCCGCCTGCAACCTCGACCGCAACGGCCTGCGCCCGGCGCGCTTCGTGATCACCCGCGATAACTTCATCACCCTGGCCTCGGAAGTCGGCGTGTGGGATTACGCGCAGGCGGACGTGATCGAAAAGGGCCGGGTCGGGCCGGGGGAAATGTTCGCGGTGGACACGCGCAGCGGCAAGCTGTGGCGGTCCGAGGAAATCGACAACCAGCTCAAGGCGCGCCGTCCCTACCAGGACTGGCTGACCGAAAACATCATTCGCATTGCCAATAACGACGAGCAGGAGGCGGCCGCCGCGGCGCAGTTCCTGGCCGAGGTGCCGCCCAATTTTCCCGTTTTCCAGAAACTGTTCGGCGTCAGCAACGAGGAGCGTGAACAGGTTATCCGCGTGATGGCGGAGGACCAGGTCGAGGCCACCGGGTCCATGGGTGACGACACGCCGATGGCGGTGATGTCACGCCTGCCGCGTTCGGTCTATGACTACTTCCGGCAGCAGTTCGCACAGGTCACCAACCCGGCGATCGACCCGCTGCGCGAGGTCTCGGCCATGAGCCTGGAGACCATTTTCGGCCGCGAGCACAACATCTTCCAGGAAACCAACACGCATGCGCATCGCGTGGTGCTGCCCTGGCCGGTGCTGAATATCGTCAAGTACCGCAAGCTGCTGGAACTGGACCAGCGCTGGTACCGCTTCCAGCAGTTCAGTCTCAACTATCCACTGCAGGAGACCCTGGAGCAGGCTCTCGACCGGCTTTGCGATGAGGTTACTGCGGCGGTTCGCGACGGCGTGGTGATCGTGGTGCTGAGTGACCGCGACATCAAGCGGGACAAGCTGCCGATCCACGCAGCCCTGGCCACCGGCGCCGTGCATCAGCGCCTGATCCGCGAAGGCCTGCGCTGCGACTGCAACATCATTGTCGAGACCGGCACGGCCCGGGACTCGCACCAGTTTGCCGTGCTGTTCGGGGTTGGCGCGACGGCGGTTTATCCCTTCCTGGCCTTCCAGATCATCAACGACCTGCATGCCAAGGGGGCGCTGAAAGGCGACCTGCTGCAGCACCGCAAGTTCTTCCGGCGCGGCGTGCGCAAGGGCCTGTTGAAGGTTCTTTCCAAGATGGGCATCTCCTGCATATCGAGCTACCGGGGCGCCCAGTTGTTTGAAACCGTGGGCCTGGGCAAGGAAATCACCGACCGCTGCTTCCCCGGTGCGGCCGGCCAGGTCGGCGGCGTCGGTTTCGCCGAGCTTGACCGCGAAGCGCGCGAGGTCGCCAGCCTGGCCTGGCAGCAGGGCCAGCCGCTGAGCCAGGGCGGGCTATTGAAATTCACCCATGGCGGCGAATTCCACGCCTACAACCCGGACGTGGTCACGCTGTTGCAAAAGGCCGTGCAGTCGGAAGACAAGGCGGATTACCAGGCCTTCGCCGACCGGGTCAATCAGCGCGCACCGGCCGCTTTGCGCGACCTGTTCACGCTGCGCGGCGACCGTGCCCCGATTGAGCTGGACCGGGTCGAGCCGGCGGAATCGATATTTCCCCGCTTCGACTCGGCGGGGATGTCCATCGGCGCCCTGTCGCCGGAGGCGCACGAGGCGCTCGCCATTGCCATGAACCGGCTGGGCGGATCGTCCAATTCCGGCGAAGGCGGCGAGGACCCGGCTCGCTTCGGCACGGAGCGCAATTCGCGCATCAAGCAGGTCGCGTCCGGCCGCTTCGGGGTGACGGCGCACTACCTGGTCAACGCCGATACGCTGCAGATCAAGATTGCCCAGGGCGCCAAGCCCGGCGAAGGCGGTCAGCTTCCGGGTCACAAGGTCACCGCCTACATCGCGGCGCTGCGCCACGCGGTGCCGGGCAGCACGCTGATCTCGCCGCCGCCGCACCATGATATTTACTCCATCGAGGACCTGGCCCAGCTGATCTTCGATCTGAAGCAGGTCAATCCCAAAGCCACCGTCTCGGTGAAGCTCGTGGCGGAACGCGGCGTGGGCACCATTGCCGCCGGTGTCGCCAAGGCCTATGCGGATTTCATCACCATCGCCGGCCATGACGGCGGCACCGGGGCCAGCCCGCTGACCTCCGTGAAATACGCCGGCTCGCCCTGGGAGACGGGCCTGCCGGAAGCCCACGAGGCGCTGGTCGCCAACGGCCTGCGGGATCGCGTTCGCCTGCAGGTGGATGGCGGGCTGAAAACCGGTCTGGACGTGATCAAGGGCGCGATTCTGGGTGCCGACAGTTTTGGATTCGGCACCGGCCCCATGGTTGCGCTGGGCTGCAAGTACCTGCGCATCTGCCACCTCAATAACTGCGCCACCGGCGTCGCCACGCAGGATGACGGGCTGCGCAAAGATCACTTCAAGGGCCTGCCGGAGATGGTCATGGCCTACTTCCGTTTCGTGGCCGAGGAAACCCGTGAGCATCTGGCGGCGCTGGGCTACGAGAAACTGGAAGACATTATCGGCCGCAGCGATCTGCTGGAACGGATTGAGCCGCTGACCGCGAAGCAGGCGACCATTGACCTGGACCGCATCTGCACCGCCGCCGCGGCGGCCGGCGGCCAGGGAGGCGGGTACGCGGGGCTGATCAATCACCCGCACGACCAGGGGCTGCTGAACCGGGAGCTGCTGGCAAGCCTCGCGGAAGAACTGGAAGCTGGAACGGCCGCCACGCGGCGTTTTGATATCCGCAATCACGACCGGTCTGTCGGCGCGGCGGTTGCCGGCGCCATTGCCCGGCGCTTCGGGCGCGAGGGTTTCCCCGGAGAAGGCCTCAAGCTGCGCTTCCTGGGCACGGCCGGGCAGAGCTTCGGGGTGTGGAACACCCACGGCATGCACCTGAAGCTGACCGGTGATGCCAACGATTACGTCGGCAAGGGCATGTGCGGCGGCTCCATTGCCATTGCGCCCCACTCCGACGCGCAGATCGTGGCCAAGCGCAGCGCGATTGTCGGTAACACCTGCCTCTACGGCGCCACCGGCGGCGCCTTTTTCGCCGCGGGCCAGGCCGGCGAGCGCTTCGCGGTCCGGAACTCCGGCGCCACGGCAGTCGTGGAGGGCGTGGGCATGCACGGCTGTGAGTACATGACCGGCGGCGAGGTCCTCGTGCTGGGCAAGACCGGCTCGAATTTCGCGGCGGGCATGACCGGTGGCGTGGCCTACGTGCTGGACATGAGCGAGCGTTTCCGCCAGCGGGTCAACAAGCAGTCGGTGACGGTGCAGGACCTGGACGTTTCCGAGGGCAGCGAGGAGCTGGCGGCAATCCGCAGCCTGCTGGAGCGCCACGTCGCCTTCACCGACAGCGCCTGGGCCCAGAAAATTCTCGATGGCTTTGATCACTTCATGTTCTATTTCCGCGTCGTGCGGCCCAAGGTCGACAAGGAGGCCATGAAGCAGGGTGGAACGATCAGCAAGGTGCCGCTGAAGGTGGTCGGATGAGCAAGCAGATTCTGAAAATCCGCCGGAATTTCGAATTTACCGACCGTGCCCGCGGCGAGCCGGAGAAGTACCCGCTGGAAATCCGCCGCCACGAGTTTCGCGAAATTTATGCCCCCTTTGAGCTGAGCGAAGGCAAGGACCAGTCGGAGCGGTGCATCGCCTGTGGCAATCCCTACTGCGAGTGGAAGTGCCCGGTGCACAACTTCATCCCGGACTGGCTGAAGCTGGCGGCCGAGGGGCGCATCATCGAGGCGGCGGAGCTTGCGCACCAGACCAACAGCCTGCCGGAGATCTGCGGCCGCATCTGTCCGCAGGACCGCCTTTGCGAAGGCGCCTGCACGCTCAATACGGGCTACGGGGCCGTCACCATTGGCGCCATTGAACGGCATATCGTTGATACGGCCTTCGAGCAGGGCTGGCGCCCGGACCTGTCCCATGTGCAGCCCACGGGCAAGCGCGTGGCGATCATCGGCGCCGGGCCGGCAGGACTGGCCTGTGCCGATATCCTCGTCCGCCGTGGCATCGAACCGGTGGTCTACGACCGGCATCCGGAGATCGGCGGCTTGCTGTCCTTTGGCATTCCCGAGTTCAAGCTCGAACACCGCATCATCCGCATCCGCCGGGACATCCTGGAGGGGATGGGCGTGCGGTTCGTGCTGGGGGCGGACATCGGACGCGATATTTCGTTCGATGAACTGCTCGACAAGCACGACGCGGTGTTTCTTGGCATGGGGACCTACACCGCGCTGGACGGCGACCTGGCGGGGCGCGAGCTGCCCGGCGCCCACCGGGCCCTGGACTTCCTGATTGGCAACACGCGCGCCCTGCTCAAAATGCCTGCCGGCGAGTACCCGTTCATTGACCTGGAAGGCCAGCGCGTGGTCGTGCTCGGCGGCGGTGACACGGCCATGGACTGTGTGCGCACGGCGATTCGCCAGGGCGCCAGCGAGGTGCATTGCCTGTACCGGCGTGACCGGGAGAATATGCCGGGCTCACAGACCGAGGTAGGCAACGCGATGGAAGAGGGGGTGCAGTTTCACTACAACGTGCAGCCCCTGGAGATTGTCGGCGAGAACGGCCGCGCGGCCGGCGTCCGGGTTGTGGATACGCAGCTCGGGCCGCCGGATGCATCGGGCCGCCGCCGGCCGGAGGCGGTCCCGGGCAGCGAGCGGACCGTCACCGCCGATGCGGTGGTGATTGCCTTTGGGTTTAACGCATCACCCGCGCCATGGTTCACAGATCATGGTATCGAGGTCGATGAATGGGGGCTTGTGAAAGCCCCCCAGGACGGGCCGCTGCCGTTCCAGACCAGCAACCCCAGGGTGTTTGCCGCCGGTGACATGGTGCGCGGCGCTGACCTGGTCGTTACCGCGATCGCCGACGCGCGCAAGGCAGCGCAGGGCATGGCGGAACTGTTGTTGGGGTGAACCGCCGCCCCGCGTGGTGGTCACAGTTTTCAGGGCACGCAGAAAGACTGAGAGATGCCCGTGGATAAAGGAAGGGAGAAACCATGAAAAACGGCCTGATCTGGGTCATCGTCATTGTCGCTGTCGCGCTGGGCGCCTGGTACTTTTCCATGCGCCAGGACCAGGCAGAGCTGGAACAGGTGGAGACCCTTCCGGCGCCGGTGGAGCAGGAGATCGTGGCGCCCGCGCCGCGCTATCCGGTCGAGCGCGTGGTGGTGCCGGAACCGGAGCCGGAAGTGGAGATCCTGGAGGTCCAGGAGCCGCCCGAGCCCGCGGTGCCGCTGCCAATACTGGCGGAAAGTGACGGGGAAGTCCTGGCGCAGGCGGAAGAACTGTTTCCCGGGGCCGATCTCGCCGCCGTGCTGGTTCCTGACTATCTGCTCAGCCGGCTGGTTTCGACCATTGACGGCCTGGATGCGGCGCGGCTGCCGCAACCCATGCGTCCGACGCAGCCCGTGTCCGGCCGCTTCCTCGTGCTGGAGGCGGACGACCAGTCGGTTATCTCGCCCGCCAACGGGGAGCGCTACCAGCCCTACCTGGACCTGGTGCAGGCCGTGGACGTGGACACCATGGTGCCCCTCTATCTGCGTTATTACCCCTTGCTGCAGGAAGCCTACCTGGGACTTGGCTACCAGGATGTCTATTTCAATGACCGGCTGATTGAAATCCTGGACCTGCTGCTTGCAACGCCGGAGCCGGTGGGCCTGATCGAGGTCCGGCAGAATGAGGCGGTTTACGAGTTCGTGGATCCGGATCTCGAGGCGCTGGCAGTGGGCCAGAAGGCCATGTTGCGCCTGGCGCCGGACGACCGCCGGGCGCTGCGCGACAAGCTCAGCCAGCTGCGGGCCGCCCTGGCCGGTGCAGCGCCGGCCGAGGGTGAATAGGGGCCGCGCTACGGACTTGCGGCGGCAGACATGCGATGATTAGCACCCTGATCATTCTCGCATCGATACCACGCCATGCCCCCAACCCCGGATTCCGGCGAACGCCCCAAGGCTGATTCGCTTCGGCCCCTGCGCATGCTCGGGCCGTTCCTGCGGCCCTACCGGGCCCTCATGCTCGGCGCATTGGCCGCCCTGCTGGTGGCGGCCGTGGCCTTGCTGGCCCTGCCGATTGCGCTGCGTTACCTGATCGATAACGGATTTGCCACCAACGACCTGCAGACGGTCAACCGCTATTTCGGCTGGTTCTTCCTGGCCGCGGTGATGTTCGGTGGCTTTGCCTCCCTGCGTTTTTACCTGGTGACCAAGCTTGGCGAACGCGTGGTGGCGGACCTGCGCAGCGCGGTGTTCAAGCGGGTTGTCCGCATGGACCCGACGTTCTTTGAAGTGACGCGCACCGGCGAGGTCCTGTCGCGCCTGACCACGGACACCACCCTGGTCCAGGGCATCGCCGGGGTCAGCCTGTCCATCGCGCTGCGCTCGACGCTGAACCTTATCGGCGGCCTGGTGATGCTGGCCCTGACGAGCTTTCAGCTGACGCTGTACATCATCCTCGGCGTGCCGCTGGTGGTGCTGCCGATTATCTGGATCGGCCGGCGGATAAGAAACCTCTCGCGCACGGCGCAGGATCGTGTGGCCGATACCAGCGGCGTTGCCGGTGAGTCCCTGGAAGCCATCCAGACGGTGCAGGCCTACACGCTGGAAAGCCTGCAGGTGCAGCATTACGACGAAGCGGTGGAGGACAGCTACGCGGCCGGCATGAGCCGTATTCGCACGCGCGCGGCGATGACAGCGGTGGGTTTCATCATGATTTTCGGCGCCATCACCTTCATTTTGTGGATGGGGTCGCGGGCGGTCATCGGTGGCACCATGACCGGGGGTCAGCTCGCCCAGTTCCTGGCCTATTCCCTGTTCGTGGGCGCCTCGGCCGGTGCCCTCAGCGAGCTGTGGGGTGAGATTCAGCGCGGTGCGGGCGCCATGGAGCGCCTGGCCGAGCTGCTCAAGGCAACCCCGGCCATCGCCGCGCCGGCCAGTCCGGAAAGCCTGGGCCCCCGGGCCGAAGGCAGCATCCACTTTGACCGGGTGAGCTTCAGCTACCCCTCGCGTCCCGATGACCTGGCGCTGGCGGGCGTGGACTTTACCGTTGCGCCCGGCGAGACCGTGGCGATCGTGGGCCCCTCCGGGGCGGGCAAGAGCACCTGCTTTCAGCTGTTGCTGCGCTTTTATGACCCGCAGGGCGGCCGGGTTTGCGTGGACGGGCATGCCCTGGACCACCTGGACCCGCTGGAGTTGCGCCGGCAGATCGCCCTGGTGCCCCAGGATACGGTGCTGTTTGGCGAGAGCGCCCGTGAGAACATCCGCCTGGGCCGGCCTGGCGCCACCAATGCCGAGGTCGAGGCTGCTGCCATCGCCGCGGCCGCGCATGATTTCATCAAGGACCTGCCGGAAGGCTATGACAGCTTTCTTGGCGAGCGCGGTATCCGTCTTTCCGGCGGTCAGCGTCAACGCATCGCCATCGCCCGCGCCATTCTGAAAGATCCGCCGATACTGCTGCTGGACGAAGCGACCAGCGCGCTGGACTCGGAAAGCGAGCGCCTGGTGCAGGCCGCCCTGGAGGTGCTTATGCAGGACCGCACCACCATGATCATTGCCCACCGTCTTTCCACGGTGCAGAAGGCCGACAGGATTCTCGTGCTCGACCACGGCAAGCTGGTGGCGCAGGGCACCCATGAAGAATTGTTGCGCAACACGCCCCTCTACGCGCGCCTGGCGGCGCTGCAGTTCGGTGAGCAGGCCGCCTGAGACGAGCCTCCTTTGCGCTTAAGCGGATTTGCAGAAACGGACGTCCAACAAGGCGAAAGCCCGACCAGGAGAGATCGGGCTTTCTGTTAATCACGCGGGTGGCGACGTATTTCCATATGAAATGAGCCGGCCGGGCATCCCCTGCCAGCTTTCCACGTGATTAATTCGAAAATCGTTCGAATATCGGATGCTGTGTCGCCCCGCACAAGGCGGCGCGGACTTTGAACCTGGACCAGAAGATGGATGCGAAGCGTAAGCAGGGGTGATACGCGGTTCGCCCAGATTTCAGAGCCTGTAAGACGATAATTCAGTCCACTTCGTCCGAGTATAGCGCATTTTTGGCTAAATGCGAGGCGTAAAAACAGTGCATCTGGCTAAGCAACTGATTTTTCATTGCGAGAACATTCAGACACAATGCGTTAATTGGAAATACAGGTGAAAAGATCTCATCTATGAGCCCGCGTTCAGCGCAACCGGCTGTTCAGCCCTGCAGGTGACGGGATCCGATCTGCGCAACCCGCTGCACACCCAACAGTCCCATATTCAGTCGAATTTCCTCTCCCAGCGTTTCCAGCATCCGGCCAACGCCGGCCTCGCCGCCGGCGGCCAGCGCCCACAGGTAGGGCCGCCCGGTAGAGCAGGCGGTGGCGCCGCGGGCCAGCGCCTTGAGCACATGGGTTCCGCGGCGGATACCGCCGTCCAGGATGATCTCGCATTCACCGCCGACCTCGTCGGCGATCGGGCCAAGGGCTTCAAAGGCGGACAGGGCGCCATCGAGTTGCCGGCCGCCGTGGTTGGACACCATGACGCTGCTGGCTCCCACGGAGACCGCGCGGCGCGCGTCCGCCGGTGACAGGATGCCCTTGATCGCGAAGGGGCCGCCCCACTCGTCAATCATCCATGCCATATCGTCCCAGGTAACGCTGGGGTCGAACTGGTCAGCCACGTACTGAATCAGCGAGGAGTTGTCCCGGCTGCCCTGGTCGATGCGGTGCGCCACGTTGGCCAGTATCGGCGTTGGTGTCGTCAGGTAGCGCCACAGCCATCCGGGCCTGGCCAGGAAACCTGGCAGCGCCGCAGGTGTGAGTTTGGGTGGCAGGTTGAAGCCATAGCGGATTTCCCGCTCCCGCTTGCTGGGCACGGGCACATCAACGGTCAGCGCCAGCGCATCGAAGCCGGCCTCCTTGCAGCGCTGGATAAATTCCCGGGTCAGCCCGCGGTCTTTCATCACGTAGATCTGGAACACCTTTGGCCCGCTGCTGGCGGCGCCGACGTCCTCGATGGACGTCGCGCCCAGGGTCGACAGGCTGTACGCCGTGCCGGCCCGGGCCGCGGCGCGGGCTACCGCCAGTTCGCCCACGTGGTGGAACAGGCGCGTCATGCCGGTCGGTGAGAGGAACAATGGCATGGAGAGTTCCCGGCCGAACAGTGTCGTTCGCGTATCGATGTCCGCAACATCCACCAGGTATTCCGGCACCAGCTTCGCCTCGCGAAAAGCGTCCACGTTGCCGCGCACATTGCTCTCGTCTTCCGAGCCGCCATCTATGTAATGGAACAGGGGCGCCGGCAGGCGCCGCCGGGCCAGGGCCCGCCAATCGGAGACGTTGATCACGGCGTCAAACCGGCTCATGGGGTCCAGGGCTCCTGCTCAGCGGGGTTCCAATTGTTCGTTGACCGGCGCGATCCGGGTATACCCGGCCGGCGGCTCCAGGCCCAGCCAACCGACCAGCAAGGGAAAGATATCGGTGGCGTGCAGGGCGGGAATGATTTTACCCGGCGTGATGCCGGGGCCGCGCGCCCAGAAAATACCCTGCATTTCCGGCACGTCCGGCGTCCAGCCATGGTCCCCGATGGACAGGGTGGATGTGGCGCCTGCACTGGGGATGACGCCATAACCCGCGTCAGCCTGCAGGACCAGGTCCGGCATGCGCGGGTTACCGGGCAAACCCCATTCCGGCGGCGCGGTGGCGCGGGTATAGGCGGTGCCCGTTGTCCATACGCTGTTGATCACCTGCGCCATGGCGGCGGCGCGTTCCGGGTCCGCTCCCCAGAGGTAGACCACCGGGCCTTCATCGTTGATCTCCAGGCCTTCCAGGTCCACGTGCTCGTCGAGGATGAACGGTGGTTCGTTCCGGTAGCCCATCTGGCCGTGGTCGGAAACCACCAGCAGGTAGACCTGGCCGGCGATCGGGAGGGCATCAAGACCGTCCATGAGCCGCCCGAGGGAGCGGTCCACCTGGTCGATCGCAGCAATCATTTCATCGCTGTCGATGCCGAAACGGTGCGAGCGGTCGTCGACGATGCCCAGGTACAGGGTAATGAGGTGCGGCCGGGTCTCGGCCGGCTCCTGCAACCAGGCGATGACCTGGTCAACGCGCACTTCGTGGGAAACCGTGTAGTCATAAGGGCGCCAGTAGGTGGGTTGAACGCCCTGCACATCCGCTTCGCTGCCAACCCAGAAAAAAGATGCGGAGACCATGCCCTGCTGTTCCGCCAGCACCCAGATCGGTGTGCCGTCATAGAGGCGGCCGTTACTGACGGTTTCGCGATCGCGGTAGTCGAACCAGCCTGCACCGGGTCGCAGCGGAAACTCGTTGCCCACCAGCCCGTGTTGCGCCGGCGTCAGCCCGGTAACCTGGCTGTAGTGGTTGGGGAAGGTCAGGGTCGGCCAGACCGGAACCAGTGATTCCGCGCGGCTGCCGGAGGCCAGCAAGCGCTGGATATTGGGCGTGGGATAACGTGCTGCATAGTCCTGGTGAAACCCGTCAAGCGATACGAGAACCACGTAGGGCTTCTCTTGCTGCTCCGGCGCATTGATCCCCCCGCTGCCTGTGCCCGCGGTCGCCATGGCGGACCCGCTGGAAATCAGGAGAACAAACAGCAGTTGAAGCATGACGCGCATCCGGCGGCTCCTCATGGGTGGGTCGCAAATCGAGTCGGAATTATAGACCCGCCGGCGCCGTCATCATCCCGGCCGTGCCGGCGAGGCTCATTACTCGATAATCCGGGTCATGGCGGGGACCTGCTCTACCCGGGTCAGTACCGGAATCTGGCAGACGTCGAGCACCCGCGGGGGGCGGTTGATGAAAAAGTCCTGGTTCCGGTTCTTGCGCTCATTCATCAGCGTGCGGAATCCGCGGCTGCTGGTATCCATGACATAGAAATCCCGGCGCTCTTCCTCCTCCAGCTGGTCATAAATGCGCATCCGACCGATGCGGCTGCGGGCCAGGTCGTTGGCGATGATGCCGTTGTCTTCAATGGCGCCACGTTGGATCCGCTGAACCGTATCCATGCCATTGATGACGCGGGCGAAGATCGTCAGGTTCCGGTCCAGGTAGCGCGGCGCCTGGCCGATAACGATGTAAAAATCCTTGGCGCCGGAGCCCGGCTCATTGCCCCGGGCAATGGCCACGGCGCCGGGACAGTGCGTCAGCCAGACCTCGTCACGGTTACGCGCGGCGGGGAATCCATCGATGAATCCGGTCTCCGGGGCGAACAGGTCGTCGCGCTGAACGGACACCCAGGGAAGCTCCGGGTCCCAGTCCAGCTGGAATTCGGGAGGCAACATATCTTCCTCGCCCAGGACAATGTCCTCGCCTGGTCCGGCCTGCGCGACAAAGCCCTCGATCACCCGGTAAAAGCTCATGCCGCGATAAAAGTCCTCGCGAATCAGCTGCAGGAAACGCTCCACGGTTTCCGGCGCAAACACCGGGTTGAGCTCAAGCACGATCTCGCCTTCACGCATGCCGATGAAGACCAGGTTCTCCGGCGGCACCTGCCGCCAGGTCAGCCCGTCCTGGGCCGACGCTGCCGGCCCCGCGAGCAGCAGGGCCAGGGCCAGAATCAGCTGTGCCTTGAACCGCATGACCTTACGGCATCTGGATGCCGCCGCCGCCCATGCCACCCATGCCGCCCATGCTGCCTGGATCCATGCCGCCTTTCGGCACCACGATCTGCGAGGCGGCCTGGCGCTGCATCTCCTTGAGTTCTTCCATGGTGCGTTCCACCGCTTCCCTGGCGGCTGCACCGAAGCCGGCAACCGCGGCGGCGAGCGACTCGTTGGGCAGCTCAAAGTTGAGGGGCAGTGCGCCGGCGGGCGTCATGATCTGGGTGGATCCGATGTACTGCACCTCGCGCTCCGGGTCCGTCTCGCCGGCGACGGTGACGGGAATAAGGCAACGCACGGTTCCAATGCGGCTGTCCGTGTAAATCTCTTCGCGGCAGAGGTTGCCGGCGTCCATTTCTATGTCCTGCTCCCGCCCGGGAGACTGCATAAAGTCGCTCATTGGTTTGTCCTGTGAATAATGGGTAATGCTTTGCTATCTTGGGGCAAGCGCCCTGCGACGCAACATGGGCCCCAGTGTAGCGGCGCGCCCGCAGCGGGTCATGTGCATCCAGGATTATCAATATTGAACAGCGGACCGGTGATAGCCGCTTGCGCGGCTGCAGGGCCGGACTGGGAGCTTGAGATGGCAAAGATTTGTACGGAGACACTGAAATACAGCGCTGACGGCATCCTCATGCACGGTCACGTCGCATTTGATGAGCGGCAGGCCGGCCCGCGGCCGTTAGTGATTGTTGCGCCCGAGTGGTGGGGCCGCAACGATTATGCCTGCGGCCGCGCCGAGCAGCTGGCTGCGATGGGCTATGTCGGCCTGGCGCTTGACCTCTATGGCGACGCCCGCGAGGCCGGCAACCCGGACGAGGCCGGCGCATTGATGACCGCCCTGATTAACGACATGGCCTCGACGCGACGGCGCTTCGAGGCGGCGCTGGACGCCGCCAGGGCCCACGACCGGGTTGATGCAAAACGCTGCGGCGCCATCGGCTTCTGCTTCGGCGGCGGTGTGGTCACGCACATGGCCCGCGCCGGCGTGCCACTGGACGTGGTGGCTTCCTTTCACGGCAGCCTGGGGCTGGCGGTTACCGAAGGCCCCGACCGGATCAGCACACGGGTCGCGGCGTATAACGGCGAGCAGGATGTGCTTGTGCCGGCGCAGGACATCGCGGCCTTCGAGGCGGAAATGCGCAAGGTCGATGCGCACTACTACCTGGTGCAGCTGCCTGGCGCCCTGCACGGATTCTCCAATCCGGCGGCCACGGAAAAGGGGCAGACCTACGGCCTGCCCCTGGCGTACAACGCGCTGGCCGAGGCTGCCGCCTGGTCCCATATGCAGCTCATGTTGCGGGACGTTTTCGGCGACTGACGGTTACCGGGGCGCTGCGCCCGCTCAGCGCAGCTCCTGCAACAGGTAGGTGTAGGTCAGCGCCTGCACCATGGCGCCCTGGCGGTTATTGGCCGCGCCGCCGTGGCCGCCTTCGATGTTCTCGTAGTAGAACACTTCATGCCCCTGGTCGAGCATGCGGGCCACCATTTTGCGCGCGTGGGCCGGGTGCACCCGGTCGTCGCGCGTGGAGGTGGTGAAAAAGACGCGCGGGTAATCCACGCCCTCCCGGACCTGGTGGTAAGGCGAGTAATTCTGCAGCCAGACCCAGTCTTCCGGATTGTCCGGGTCGCCGTATTCCTCTACCCAGCTGGCGCCGGCGAGCAGCTTGTCGAAGCGGTACATGTCCAGCAGTGGCACCTGGCACACCACCGCGTTGAACAGGTCCGGCCGCTGGGTGAAGAGCATGCCAACGAGCAGACCGCCGCCGCTGCCCCCGCGAATGCCCAGGTGACGCGGGGAAGTAATGCCGTCGGCGATGACAGCATCCGCGACCGCGTAGAAGTCATCGTAGGATTTCTGGCGATTTTCCCGCTGCGCCTGGCGGTGCCACTGGGGACCGTACTCACCGCCGCCGCGAATGTTCGCCAGCACGTAGACCCCGCCTTCATCCAGCCAGTCAATACCGATCGTGGCCGAGTAGCTGGGGCGCTGGGATACTTCGAAACCGCCGTAGGCATAGATCAGTGTCGGGTTTTTGCCGTTCTTTTCCAGATCCTTTCGCGCCACGATGAAATAGGGCACGCGGGTACCATCTTCCGAGGTCGCGAACTGCTGCTGCACCTCGTAGGGACTGGCGTCAAAAAACGCCGGCAGGGATTTCGCAACCGTCGGCTTGCTGACGCCCTCGGCTTCGAACAGGGTCGTGGGGTTCAGGAAGTCGGTGTAGCTGAAGTAGAAAAAGTTGCTGTCTTCCGAGGTCGGACGAACGTCGATACGGCCCATGGTGGGCGCGTCCAGCGCGCGTGAGGTCCACTCCCCGTTAACCAGGGAGTAGGCATCGAGCCGGTTGCGCACGTCTTCCATGCGGTTGATCAGCACCAGGTCGCGGGTGCGGCTGACGCTGGAAATCGAGGAACGTGCATCGGGCTCGTAGACTTTTTTGACCTGCCCTTCGCCGGCCAGCAGTTCGTCCACGTCAATACTGACCAGGCTGCCCTGCTTCCAGCTCTGGCCGTCCCGCTGCCAGTCAGATTTCAGGCCGACGAGCAGCTGATTTTTGAAGATCGCCTCGATGTCGGCGTCCTGGGGCAGGTCCAGGCGGCGAAGCTGATCCCCTTCACGCAGGTAGTAATCGTTCGTGAAAAACGTGGGCGCCACGATCACCATCGGGTAGTCCCGTTCCGGTGTGTGAATGACGGTAGCAAATACCCCGATGTCCTCCGTTGTGCCCTCGAGAAGCGTGGTGGCCTCTTCCAGCGGCTGGCCGCGCTTCCACATTTTCGCGATGCGCGGGTAGCCCGACGCGGTCATCGTGCCGGGGCCAAAGTCAGTGCTGACGAAGACCGTGTCCCGGTCGACAAAAACGGCGCCACCCTTGGCCTCGGGCAGATTGAAGCCGTCCGCCACCCAGCGGCGCTCGTTGACATTGAATTCGCGGATAACCGCGGCATCCGCCCCGCCACGCGACAGGGAAACCAGGCAGTGTTCGTTGGCCGGTGGCAGGCAGGAGGCGCCGCCCCAGATCCAGTTCTCGCCCTCTTCTTCGGCCAGTTTATCCAGGTCGATCAGCACCTCCCACTCGGGCTGGTCCTTGCGGTACTCCGCAGTCGTGGTCCGGCGCCAGAGGCCCCGTTCGTTGTTCGCATCGCGCCAGAAATTGAACACGTACTGTCCACGGATGGTCGGGTTGGCGATCTGTTCTTCGGAATCGTAGACCGCCAGGTTCTTCTCGAAAAATTCCTCATATTCGGGCTGCGCCTGGAGCACGGCGAGGGTCTCCTGGTTGCGCGCGCGGGCCCAGTCCAGGGCTTCCTCGCCCTCGACATCTTCAAGCCAGAGATAGGGGTCCTGGTTGGGATCCGGCAGCGGTTGTTGGTTCAGGTCGGCAGTTGCGGTCATGGAGGTCAGGCCTAGGGTCAGTGGCACTAGCAGGGCGAGATGGCGCATGGCTGGGGAGTCCTTTTCTGTCCGCTGTCAACTATTGCGCCTGAAGCGTTTCGGCGCAAGCGCCGGTGGCCGGGTCTTGAAGGCCACGCGACCACCCTGGGTTAGAATGAGCCCGAATTCATTTCCCGGAGATCAGCATGGCGGAGACAAAAGGCAGGGCATTGGGGGTTGGCGGTGTGTTTTTTCGCTCAGCCAATCCGGCGCGACTGGCAAGCTGGTACCAGGCCACCCTGGGGATAGAGGTGGAGGCCTACGGGGATACGCGGGGGACCAGCTTTGCGCCGGCGGACATGCCGGAAAATTCCTTCACGGTCTGGAGCGTGTTTGCCAAGGATACGGAATATTTTGGCCCTTCCGGCCAGGGCTTCATGATCAACCTGGTGGTTGATGAGCTGGATGCGGCGCTGGAGCGGGTCCGCCGTGCCGGCGGCATCGTCCTCCCGGAGCGGGAAGAGGCGGATTTTGGGCGCTTCGGCTGGTTCGAGGATCCGGACGGCAACCGCGTGGAGCTGTGGGAGCCGCCCACGACCATTCCCGAGGATCTGGGCGAGTGAGTGGCGACGCAGTGCGCGTTCTGGAGTCCCGCGTTCACGAACTGGAGACCCAGGTGGCGTTCCAGGAAGAGCTGCTGCGGCGGCTTGATGACACGGTCGCCCGCCAGGACCAGGAAGTCCTGCAGCTCAAGAGCCAGCTCAAGGCGCTGGCCATGCGGCTGGCCGAGTTGCGGGATATATCGCCCGGCGCGACGGACGCGGGTCACGAGATTCCCCCGCACTACTGAGTATCCGGGCTCAATCCTCAGTCCCAGGGCAGTTCCAGGGCGGGCTCCTGCAGCCGCGCCTGCTGTTCACGCAGGCCGAGCACCAGGTCTTCCCAGTAACGCCCTTCGCCAAACCAGGGAAAGGCCTGCGGGAAAGCCGGGTCTTCCCAGCGGCGCCCCAGCCAGGCCGCGTGATGCAGCATACGCAGCGTGCGCAGCGCCTCGATAAGCTGCAGTTGCCGGTGGTCAAAAGCGCAGAACTCCTTGTAGCCCTCCAGCAGGTCCTTCATCTGAATCGCCATTTCCGGGGTCTCGCCGGACAGGAACATCCACAGGTCCTGTACTGCAGGCCCGGACTGGCAGTCGTCCAGGTCGACGAAAAACGGGCCGTCGCGCCACAGCACGTTGCCGACGTGGCAATCCCCGTGCAGGCGGATTGAGCGGAAGTCGCCGGCCCTGGCCCAGGCCGCCTCGATGGCGATCATCAGGTCCCTGGCAAGACTGTCAAAGGCGGTTTCCAGGTGCGCCGGCAGCCAGCGACCGGCCCGGATGCTGTCGATAGACTCCTGCCCAAAGCGCGCCGGCGTGAGGGCCGGGCGATACTTGAACGGCTGGCTCGCGCCGACCGCGTGAATCCGGCCCATGAAGCGGCCCAGCCACAGGCGCGTATCCCGGTCGCCAAGTTCCGGGGCATGACCGCCGCGGCGCTCGAACAGGGCAAAGCGGAAGCCTTCGTAATGATGCAGCGTCGCGCCGTTGATCAGCAGGGGCGGAACCAGCGGAATCTCCGCCTTCGCCAGCTGCAGGGCAAACTCGTGCTCCTCGAGGATTTGCTCGTCACTCCAGCGCGCCGGCCGGTAGAATTTGGCGATCAGCGGTGCGGCCTCCTCGAGGCCGACCTGGTAGACCCGGTTCTCGTAGCTGTTCAGGGCGAGCAGCCGGCCATCGCAGAGCAGGTCGAGGGATTCCACGGCCTGAATCACCTGGTCGGGGCCCAGCTGGTAATACGGCGCCTTGTCGATGTTGTCAGTCATCGGCGCATCTTAGCCCTTTGCCGTGAGGTCGGTGTCCTCATTTAACCGGCTTGCGCCGCGCTTTTGACCTCGGGCGGTGCCGTAATCCCCTAGAATGGGCATATTCCAATGATCGTCGAAACACAAAGGCAAACCTGATATGAGCACTGGCACGAACAACCTCGCGCTGTACTGTGATTTCGAAAACATCGCCCTGGGCGTACGCGACGCCCGCTACGCCCGCTTCGATATCCAGGAGGTGCTGGAACGGCTGCTGGTCAAGGGCAACATCGTGGTCAAGAAAGCCTACTGTGACTGGGAGCGCTACAAGGACTTCAAGCGCGACATGCACGAGGCGTCGTTCGAGCTGATCGACATTCCGCACCGGCGCCTGTCCGGCAAGAACTCCGCGGACATTCGCATGGTCGTTGATGCGCTGGACCTGTGTTACACCAAGTCCCACGTGGACATGTTCGTGATTATTTCCGGCGACTCGGACTTTTCACCGCTGGTTTCCAAGCTGCGGGAAAACAACAAGATCGTGATCGGAATCGGCGTCAAGGAATCCACCTCGGACCTGCTGATTTCCAACTGTGACGAGTTCATCTACTACGAGGACATCGTTCGCAAGGCGGCACAGCGCAAGCCCAAGAAGCAGAATCAGCCCAAGAAAAATGACACCAGCGCCAAGGAGAGCAATGCGGGCGGTGCCAGCGGTGCCGGAGGGAGTGGTCGCGGCGCCGAGGAGCGGCAGCAGCAGGCCTTCGACCTGGTGCTGGAAACGCTGGACGATATTACCAGCGAGCGTGGCGAGGAAAGCAATGTCTGGGGCTCGATGGTCAAGCAGGCCATCAAGCGCCGCAAACCCTCATTCAGCGAAAGCTATCACGGCTTCAAGTCCTTCGGGACTGCTGCTGGCGGAAATGGAAAAGCGCGATCTGCTCAAGCTGGAGCACGACAGCAAGTCAGGCGGCTTTATCATTACCGACTACAACAACGATTAGGGTCGGGAACGGGCGCCAGCGCGCTGGATCAGCCCGGCAGAGTCAAGTTTAGAACGCCGGAAAAAGAAAAGACCCGGCATCCGCGGGTCTTTTCAAAAATGTGGCTGGATAGGCATCCGGCCACATTCCCCTAGGTCGTGACCGGTCGCATTCCCCCTGCAGACCGGTCACAGACACCTAACCCCCAAGCTGTCCTTGGGATATTCGGTGAGAGGCCTCCACCGTGCCGCGGGTGGGCGGCATGGTGGGCGGAGTGCCGGGGGGTCTGAACGGGCGTCCTTACCCCCCCTCGGCTTATCTTCCCTGGTTCCGCGCGTCTGGCAATGCGGAGTCCTTTCCACAGTGAAGATTCGGTCCGAACTTTCTGCGTGCCGGGGAACCAGCGGAAGTTCCCTTGTGGCGGCCCAGCAACCATGGGGCCTTGAAGCAGAAAGCTGGCTTCTCTTACCAACAGCGAAGGCTGAATCGGGCAGACCATCGTCGCTGGCAGGTATATAAATACAAAAATGATGCCACATTTGGAAAGAATCCATAACCGACTGAAAAATATAACTTATTATGAATTAATCGCGTCAGCGCATAACCTGGCGATGCGCGAAAGCTGACTTTTTGGGGCGGCGTGGTGACAGAAATTGTCACCATTGGCCCGTGTGCCGGCCGAAAAAGCGATAAAAAGGCGGCGTTTTGCGCCCTGGCGGATTGTAAGCGGGGGCCGGCGGCCTTAAATTGTGCTCATGACAACGATCAATCATTGCCCGAAACGCGCCCGGGCGCCCAGGCGCAAGTTGGTTCTCAGCTGGTTGCTGATGCTGTCGTTCGCCTTGCTGTCGACGCCGGCCCTGGCAGCCCAGAAATACCGCGTGACGGTATCCCTGGTGCACCTTGGGGAAGTGGTGGCCGCGCCGGTCATCATTGCCGAGGAAGGTCAGACGACCCGGATTTACCGGGATGACCCGCCCAACTTCACCATGGGCGTGCTGATTCAAACCATGGACGACGGCCAGTTGCAGGTGTCAATGGACTACAGTTCGGGCAACCTTTCCGCGCAGCCCAACCTGGTCGTGCCGATCGGCGAGCCCTATCAGACCAGCACGAAAAAAGTCATTCTCAACCTGCAGATCGACCCGATCGAAGACTAGGCCGTCTCAGAGCGGCTCCAGCCAGCCCCGCGAGTCCGCTGTCCGGCCGTCGAAGAGGCCAAAAAAGGCATCCTGGAGTTGCTCGGTGACGGGACCGCGGCGTCCGGAGCCGATCACCAGGTGATCCACGCGGCGGACCGGCGTAATCTCGACCGCTGTCCCGGTCATGAAAATCTCGTCGGCCGCGTAGAGCTGCTCGCGGGAAATCGATTGTTCCACCACGTTCATGCCCAGGTCGCCGGCCAGCTTGATGGCGGTATCCCGGGTAATTCCCCCCAGGATCGAGGAAGACACGGGCGGCGTCAGGATGCGCCCCTCGCTGACCACGAAGATGTTTTCACCGCTGCCCTCGCTGACCAGGCCGTCGGTGCCCAGCGCGATCCCTTCCGTGAAGCCGCGGTCGCGGGCCTCGGAGACAATCAGGAACGATGACAGGTAGTTGCCGCCGGCCTTGGCGCCCGCTGGAATCGTGTTCGGCGCCACGCGCTGCCAGGAGCTGACGCATACTTCCACGCCGTTCTCCAGCACGCCTTCGCCAAGGTAGGTACCCCACTCGGCGACGATGATGGCGGTTTCCGTCGCATCCAGGTTCCGGGGAAACAGTCCCAGGCCGCAGTCGCCACGGAATGCCACCGGGCGCAGGTAGGCTGCCTCCAGGCCGTTCACCGTGACGGTCTCACGGCAGGCCGCGTGGATTTCCTCCGGGCTCCATTTGATCGGAATCCGGTACACCGAGGCAGACCAGAAAAAGCGTTTCAGATGGTCGGTGAGGCGAAATACCCGCGGCCCGTCGGGTGTCCGGTAGACGCGAATGCCTTCGAAAACGGAAGAGCCGTAGTGCAGGGCGTGGGCCCGGACGCTGACCTGGCAGTCTTCAAAGGGCTTTATCTGGCCGTTGAACCAGACCTTGAACTCATCACTCATAACGCTGCAATCCTGATGAAACAGGGACGCAGTATCCTTGCGGCACCGCCCTGAATCAAGCCATCGGCGGCTGGCTCACCAGGCCGCGGGGCATCCAGCCATCCTGCCGTGCGAAATACTCGCCGAGGAAGTCCAGAAATGCGCTGACCTTGGCAGGCCTGAAGCGGCGATCCAGGGTCACCGCGGAGATCTGCAGGGAGCGGGAGCGGTAGCGCCTGAGCACTTCCATGAGCCTGCCGCTCCCGAGGTGATCGGCGACCAGGAACTCCGGCAACCTCACGATTCCCAGCCCGCGGCAGGCGGCGTCCGCCAATACCCGGCCGTTGTTGCAGGACAGTTGCCAGCGTCCTGCCAGGTTGATGAGCCGCTCTCCTTCACCGGTTTCAAATGGCCACTGTCCCGGCGTGCTGGACAGGCTGTAAGCGAGCAGCCGGTGCCGCTCCAGCTCATCCAGGGAGCGGGGTTCGCCGTGGGTGGCGAGGTAGTCGGGGGAGGCGTAACAGCCCAGGCATGCCTCGCCGAGGCGTCGCGCCACCAGGGAAGAGTCCACGAGTTCACCGATACGCAGCGCCACGTCCACCTGCTCTTCAACAATGCGCGCTTCCCGGTCTTCGTAGTGCACGTCCAGCCGTACCTCCGGCGACCGGGACAGGAATTCGCGCAGCGCCGGCCCCAGGAACAGGCGGCCAAAGTCCATGGGCACGGAGACGCGCAACAGGCCCATGGGCCGCGCCCCCTGCCCGGAGGCCCGCGCCTCCGCCGCATCCAGTTGTTCGAGGAGTGGCAGGCAATCGGCATAGTAGGCAGTTCCCGCCTCGGAGAGCTCCACCCGCCGCGTCGTGCGGTTGAACAGGCGGATCCCGAGGTGGGCCTCCAGGTCAGAGATGTGCCGGCTGACCAGGGGTGCGGATACGCCCAGCAACCGCGCAGATTCGCTGAAGCTGCGTGTTTCGGCGACTGAGCAGAAGGTGCGCATGGTGGCGAGGCGGTCCATTGATTAATTATATGCAAAGGTGTATTAAATAAAACATCTATTAATTACCTATCGAATATTAATTAGACTGGCTCGCAGGTTCAGAACACCAGGAGCAAAACCATGCTGAAGATTCGCAAAGCCAGCGAGCGCGGCCATGCAGACCATGGCTGGCTCAACAGTCATCACACGTTTTCTTTCGCTGATTACTATGACCCGGCGCACATGGGTTTCGGGCAGCTGCGCGTCATCAACGATGACCGCGTAGCGCCGGGGCGGGGTTTTGGCACGCATCCGCACCGGGACATGGAAATCATCTCCTACGTGCTCGATGGCGCGCTTGCCCACAAGGACTCCATGGGCAACGGGTCGGAGATGCGGCCCGGGGATGTGCAGCGGATGAGCGCCGGAACCGGCGTCACCCACAGCGAGTTCAACCCCTCGGCTGATGAGCCGGTGCACTTCCTGCAGATCTGGATATTGCCCGATGCGCGCGGCCACGAGCCGGGCTATGAGCAAAAGCATTTTGCGGCGGCGGAAAAGCGCGGCCGCCTGCGGCTGGTCGCTTCACGGGAGGGGCGTGACGGCTCGGTCTCCCTGAACCAGGACGTGGACCTTTATGCGGGTCTGCTGTCCGGAGAGGAGGCGCTGACCTTCGAAGCGACGGCAAACCGGGACGTCTGGGTGCACATTGCCCGCGGCGAACTGATGCTTAACGGTCAGGCGCTGGCGGCGGGTGACGGTGCTGCGCTTAACGGGCCCGGCGCCCTGTCATTTACCGCGGGCAAGGATGCGGAAGTGTTGTTGTTTGACATGGCCCGGCGGGCCTGAGGAGGATTTATGAAACTTTACTTTGCACCGGGAACTTGCGCCCTCGCGCCGATCATTCTCGCCGAATGGCTGGGAGTCGGGCTGGAGCTTAAGCGGGTGAATCATCGCGACCCGTCCGACGAGTACCTCGCCATCAATCCGCTGGGCGCGGTTCCGGCGCTGCAGCTGGACGACGGGACCGTGGCGACCCAGGTTGACGCGATTTTGCAGTACCTGGCCGGAGATTCGGAGCTGGCAGGCGGTCAAACGGACGAGGAACTGCTCCAGTTCCACCGTTGGGTCGCTTTTCTCACCGGCGACTACCATCCGCCGTTTGGCGGCTGGTTCAACCCGGGCCGCTTCACGACCGATCACAGCGAAGAAGCCCTGGCGGCGGTGAAGGCGGGCCTCGAGTTGCGTATCCGCCGGGTCGTGGATGTGCTGGAGGGCCAGGTCAGCGGGGACGGTCATATCGCGCTGGGGCGCCGCACGCTGCTCGATGCCTACGCCTATGCAATGCTGCGTTGGCTGCGGCTGCTCGACGGCGGCCTTGAGCCCTGGCCGAAGCTGGCGAATTTCCTGGCGCTGATGGAAGATGACGAGGGTGTTCAGCGCGCCCTGGCCCGGGAAAAACGCGGCTAGCCAGGCGCCGGGACGAGGGCCGGAATCATTCCGGCCCGTTACACTGTGACTACCTGACCGGAGATACATCGAGATGGAATGGAAACTGCTTGGCACCGTGTTTCTCAGCGTTTTTATCGCTGAAATGGCGGACAAAACCCAGCTGGTCACCATGCTGTTCGCGGCGGATCGTGACGTGAGCAAGCTGACCGTATTCCTGGCCGCCGCCTCCGCACTGGTGCTGACCAGCGCGATCGGTGTGGCAGCGGGCGCCTTGCTGTCCGAGGTGCTCAATCCGCGGATACTGTCCCTTATTGCGGGCAGCGGATTCATGGTCATCGGCGCCTGGGTGCTGTACAGCGGATTTTTTGCTGCCGCCTAATGAGCAGCCTGTTGTCATGAACCGCGCTGATCACCACCATCATCACCATTCGGCCCCTGACTTCAGCAGGGCTTTCGGAGTTGGCGTTGCGCTGAATGTCATCTTCGTGGTGGTCGAAGTCATCTTCGGGCTGGCCTCCAATTCCCTCGCGTTGCTCACCGATGCGGGCCACAACCTCAGCGATGTGCTGGGACTGTTGCTGGCCTGGGGCGCCGCGGCGCTGGCGACGCGCAAGCCCTCGGCACGACGCACCTATGGTTATTCCCGGGCGACGATACTTGCCAGCCTGGGCAGCGGCCTGCTGCTGCTGGTTGCGGTAGGCGCCATTACCTGGGAAGCGCTGGGGCGGCTTTTTGAACCGGTGGAGCCGGTGGGCACCACCATAATGGTGGTGGCTGCCATCGGCGTGGTCATCAACACGGCAACGGCACTGATGTTTCTGCGCGGTAAGGACAGCGATCTGAACATCCGTGGCGCCTACCTGCACATGGCCGCCGATGCGGCGGTTTCCCTGGGTGTGGTGATCTCCGGCGCGCTGATCTGGTGGTTCGGATGGGCCTGGGTGGATCCGGCAGTCAGCCTGCTGATCGCCGCGGTGATTTTCTGGTCGACCTGGGGCCTGCTGCGCGACTCCCTGAACCTGGCGGTGGACGGGGTCCCGGAGCAAATTGACCCGGAGCAGGTGCGGGCGTTCCTGCTCGCTCAACCCGCTGTGCAGGCAATGCATGATCTGCATATCTGGCCCATGAGCACCACGGACACGGCCCTGACCGCCCACCTGGTCATGTCGCCTCTGCCGGATTCGGACAACTTCCTCAACGAACTCGCGGTTCGGCTTCACGAGCAGTTCAGTATCGAGCACGCTACCATCCAGCTGGAACGGGGCGAGGCTGACGAACCCTGCCCGCAGCTCAACTGCGCACAATAAAACGCACCGGGGGGTTCATGGAGGTCAATGGAATCGACAGGGAATTCGCCAATTCCGTCCTTGAGGGCCTGGCTGCAAAGCCAAGGCGTCTCTCATCACGCTATTTCTACGACGCGGCCGGTGACCGACTGTTCCAGGACATCATGGCCAGCCCCGAGTATTACCTGACCGACTGTGAGCGCGAAATTCTGCGCGAACAGGGCCCTGGCATTGCCCGCGCCATGGCCACGGGTGGCGCCTTTGAGCTGGTTGAGCTTGGGGCAGGCGACGGCAGCAAGATTTCTCACCTGGTCGACGCGCTCCACGAGCTCGGCGCGGAGTTTGTCTTCAAGCCCCTGGACATCTCGGCCAACGTGCTGCGCCTGCTTGAAGAGCGTCTGCGCCCCGGTCGCCCCTGGCTGGTCATGGAGCCGATCGCCGGCAACTACATGCACTGGCTGGCGGAGCAGCGCCGGCCCGACGTGCGCCGGGTGTTTGCTTTCATGGGGTCCAACCTGGGCAACTTTACCCGGGACGCGGCCGTGGAGTTTCTTGCCGCCATTCGCCAGTCCATGACCGCCGGCGACTTTCTCCTGATTGGCCTGGACCTGAAGAAAGACCCGGCGGTGATCCGCGCCGCCTATGATGACGCCGCCGGTATCACGGCCCGTTTCAACCTGAACCTGCTCGAGCGGATCAACCGGGAGCTGGGTGGTGACTTCGACACCAGCGCGTTCTCCCACCAGCCTGATTACGATCCGGAAACGGGCGCGGCCAAAAGTTACCTGCGCAGCGACAGGGCCCAGCGGGTGCATATCGCGGCACTCGGGCAGTCCTTTGATTTCGATGAGGGTGAGCTGATTCACATGGAAATTTCCCAGAAATACGACCAGCCGCACATCGATGCGCTGGCCCGGGCGGCGGGTTTCGAAGTGCAGGACATCTTCACCGATCGCCGCGAGTACTTCACCGATCAGCTCTGGCGTCCCCTGGTCGGGGACTGATTATGTACCAGGAGATACTGCTACAGGCCCTGGTCTATCTCGCCGCAGCGGTGATTGCCGTGCCCCTGGCCAAGCGTCTCGGCCTGGGCTCTGCGCTGGGCTACCTGCTGGCCGGCCTGCTGATCGGCCCCTACTTTCTCGGGCTGGTTGGCGAGGAGGGCTCCGATGTCATGCACTTCGCCGAGTTTGGCGTGGTGCTGATGCTGTTTATCGTGGGGCTGGAACTGGAGCCGTCGAAGCTCTGGCGGCTGCGCGTGCCCATCCTGGGTCTTGGCGGCGCCCAGGTGGTCATCACGGCGCTGGCGATAGGCACCATCAGTTATGCCTTCGGCTATCCCTGGCAAACCGCGCTGCTCATTGGCCTGACCCTGTCCCTGAGCTCCACTGCCATGGTCCTGCAGACGCTGGATGAGAAGGGCTGGATGAAAACCGCTGCCGGGCAGCGCGCCTTCTCCGTGCTGCTGTTCCAGGACATCGCGGTAATCCCGGTCCTGGCGATCATTCCCTTCCTCGCCCTCGAAGGTCTGGGTGCGCCGGGCGCCGAAGCGGGTCACGGCCCGGCGCATGGTGACATGGCCGGCTGGCTGCGCGCCCTGATGGTCATCGGCGTGGTGCTCGGTATCTGGCTGGCGGGCCGCTACCTGGCCCGTCCGTTCTTCCGCTACATCGCGCGTACCGGCAGCCGCGAGATTTTCATGGCGACCGCGTTGTTGCTGATCATTGGCGTCATCGTGTTGATGAACCTGATCGGCCTGTCACCGGCGCTGGGCACCTTCGTGGCCGGGGTGGTGCTGGCGGAAAGCGAGTTCCGCCACCAGCTCGAATCGGATATCGAGCCTTTCAAGGGGCTGCTGCTGGGCCTGTTTTTCCTGTCGGTTGGCGCCAGCATCGACCTGGCGCTGCTGGGTTCGCAGCCGGGAACCATCCTGGCCTGGGTCGTGGCGCTCATGGGCATCAAGCTGCTGGTGCTCTACTTTCTGGGGCGCTTTTTCCGGTTGCCGGTGCCGGATGCGACCCTGTTTGCCTTTGCCCTGGCCCAGGGGGGCGAGTTCGCCTTCCTGCTGGTGTCGTTCGCGCTCCAGTCCTCCGCCATGCCCGGTGACACGGCCAGCGTCCTGATCCTGGTGGTCATCCTTTCCATGATTCTGACGCCCCTGATGATCATTGTCTTTGAGCGGGTCATCCAGCCCCGCCTGGCGGACCGCAGCAGCGAGCCGGAGGATGATGGAACCCTGGAGGATCATGGACGCCCCGTGATCATTGCCGGATACGGGCGCTTCGGCCAGATCGTCGGTCGCACACTGAAGGCCGGCGGCTTCGAGTCCACCCTGCTGGACCATGACGCAGGGCAGATCGAACTGACCGGCCGCTTTGGCAACAAGGTGTTTTACGGTGATGCGTCCCGGGCCGACCTGCTGCTGGCGGCCGGAGCGGCCAACGCGCGCCTGCTGGTGATCGCGATCGATGACCCGGACAAGGCGGTCGCCATGGTGGAAACCACCAAGGCCATGTTCCCGCATCTCAAGGTACTGGCCCGGGCCGTGGACCGCCCCCACAGCTACCGCCTGATGAAGGCCGGGGTCGACTTTTTTGCCCGCGAAACCTTTGGCTCCGCCCTGGCCACCGGCGAGGAGGCCTTGCGCATGTTGGGCGTGCCGGACGCCCGCGCCAGGTGGATTGCAGAGACCTTCGAGAAGCACGACACGGAAGGCCTGCGCAAACTCTACGAGGTCTGGGGTGACGAGGAGGCTTACGGTTTCCGTATCCAGGCAAACCTGGCGGAACTGGAGCGCGTCCTGGCGGACGATGCCCAGGATGCCGTGCGGCCGGGCCGGATGGCGAACAGCAACCGCCACCTGAACCCCGCCCGGAGCCGGGCGTCAGCTAGGCGTTCTTGCCGGCGACGTTTTGTGCGGTGCGCCTCAGGCGGCCGCTTGCTGCGGGCTGCGTCCCGCATGGTCCGTGAGGACCTGCGCCACGCAGGTGGTCAGGCGGCGCGCAAAGGGAATGTGCAGAAACTCGTTTGGTCCGTGCGCATTCGACTGCGGCCCGAGGACCCCGGTGATCATGAACTGTGCCTCGGGGAATGCCTCGCCCAGCATGGCCATGAAGGGAATCGTGCCGCCCTCGCCCATGTACATCACGCTGCGGCCATAGGTGGCCTGGGAGGCCTTCTCCAGCGAGTTATGCAGCCAGGGCGCAATCGCCGGCGCATTCCAGCCCGTGGCGCCCTGGTCTGATTCAAAGCTGACCCGCGCGTTGCAGGGCGGGTTGGCCTCCAGGGTCTCTTTCATGCGCGCGGTCGCCTGGTCACCGTTGACCGTGGGCGGCAGGCGCATGGACAGTTTCAGGCTGGTGTAGGGGCGCAGCACGTTGCCGGCGGAGCCCAGTGCGGGCATGCCATCCACGCCGGTATAGGACAGCGCCGGGCGCCAGGTGCGGTTGAGAATCCGGTCCACGTTGTTGTCGGCCTGCGGTTCCACGCCCTTAACGAAGGGATAGGCCTGCCATACCTTGTCGCCGAGTTCTTCGGCCATGCGGCGGGTCTGCTCCAGGCGCTGTTCCGGGATATCCGCGTGCAGGTAATCCGGCAGTACACGACCGCTGTTCTCGTCTTCCAGGCGCGCTATCAGCTGGCGCAGGATCCGGAAACTGGAGGGCACCACGCCGGAGGCATAGCCGGAGTGAACGCCCTCGGTCAGCACCTCCGCGCGCAGCGTGCCGGCCGCCATGCCGCGCAGGGACACCGTCAGCCACAGCTGCTCGTAGTTGCCCGCGCCCGAGTCCAGGCAAACCACCAGGGACGGTTCACCGATGCGGTCCTGCAGGTGGTCAATGTAAAACGGCAGGTCGTAGCTGCCGGACTCCTCGCAGGCCTCGATGATGACCACGCAGCGGCAATGGGGCAGGCCCTTCGCGTTGCACCGCGAGGATCGCGGTCAGCGAGCCGTAGGCCGCATAGCCGTCATCCGCGCCGCCGCGCCCGTAGAGCTTGCCGTCCTTGATGACCGGCTTCCATGGACCCAGGTCGTCCGCCCAGCCGGCTCATCTCCGGCTGCTTGTCCAGGTGCCCGTACAGGAGCACCGTGTCCTCGTTGCTGCCACCGTTGGCTGCGGGAATTTCCATGAAAATCAGCGGGGTGCGGCCAGGCAGGCGGACAATCTCCGCGGTCATGCCGGGAATGTCCTGTTTCGCGCACCAGGCGTAGATCTGCTGTATCGCGTCTTCCATGTACCCGTGCGCTTCCCAGTCCGGATCAAAGTGCGGGGACTTGTTGGGAATCTTGATGTACTCGACAAGCTCGGGAACGATCTCGTCGTTCCACTTCTCGTCGATGAAGTTTTGCGCGCTGGGTGTATCCATGGTTCGGGAGATCTCCGGTCGGTGATTCTGGCGTGGGAGCACATTATTCCACGGCCCGTGCTCCGAACCATAGCCCAGCGCGCTGCATCATGCCGGCGGCGGTCCGCCAAGGCCACGGCAAACACCCGGCCGGGAGTTATGCCGGCCCCGATGCCTTGGTAAACTAGGGAATCGCAGACGAATTCGGGTCATCATGAAAAAACTTCGCCTTGCGCCGGCCCTGGCCGCGCTGTTCACCCTGCTGCTGGTTGCCTGCGGCGGCAACAACGACGAGCCGCAGACCGTTGCAGCGCCGGAGCCGCCTCCACCTCATCCCTGGGACGTGTTCATCGATGGGCAGATCGAGACTTACCTGGCTGCGCACCCTGCCTGGGCGGTGACGCAGGGCCGTCACGAGTTTGACGGCAAGCTGCCGGACTGGAGCCAGGAGGGCCTGGAGCGCGAGGCGCAGCGTCTGCGCAAGGCGCGGCGTGATGCCCTCGCTTTCGCCGATGACAGCCTGTCAGCAGAGCAGCAGTACCAGCGCGATTATTTCGTTGCCCGCATGGACCATGACCTGTTCTGGCTGGTCAAGGCGCGCTGGCCCTACCGGAATCCCCAGTTCTATTTCGGCTGGATGAATGATTCGCTGGACCCCGCCCCCTACCTCACGCTGGACTATGCGCCCCTCGAAGAGCGCATGGTGTCCTTCACGCGGTACCTGGAGGCGCTGCCCTTCGCCGCGGCACAGATCCGCAACAACCTGCGCATGCCCATGCCGGAAACCTGGCTGCAGCTCGGCCAGGACACCTTCGCCGGTTACGCCAGCTATTTCCGGGACGATGTGCCGGCCATTTTTGCCTCCGTGGACAACCCGGAACTGCAGGCGCGCTTCAAGCGGGCCAATGCGACGGCGGTCGCCGCCATGAGTGACCTGGCTGACTGGATGGAACTGGGCAAGACCATCGCGGACCAGAGCTTTGCCCTGGGCCCGCAGCTTTACGCGGAAATGCTCTGGGATACCGAACGGGTTGACATGGACCTGGCCGAGCTGGAGGCTGCCGGCCGCGCTGACATGGAGCGCAACCTGGCCGCCCTGCGCAACGCCTGTGCCGAGTTTGCCCCGGGCATGGACCTGCCCAACTGCATGGACAAAATGTCCGCGCGCAAGCCGGAGGGTGGCCCGGTTGCCGCCGCCCGCCGGCAGCTCGAGGAAACCCGTGCATTCCTGGTGGAAGCGGACCTGGTCAGCATTCCCGGCGATGAACTCGCCCTGGTGGAGGAGTCACCGCCCTACGCGCGGTCCAACTCTGCCTACATTTCCATCCCGGGGCCGTGGGAAGAGAACCAGCCATCGGTCTACTACATCACGCCCCCGAATCCGGCCTGGCCGGAAGATGTTCAGGAGGGTTACATTCCGGGCGAGTCGGACTTGCTGTTCACCTCGGTACACGAGGTCTGGCCCGGCCATTTCCTGAACTTCATGCATGCGAACCGCGCGCCGTGGATTTTTGGCCGCGCCTTCGTCAGCTATGCCTTCGGTGAAGGCTGGGCGCATTACACGGAAGAGATGATGCTGGAGGCCGGCCTGCGCAATGCCGATGCCGAGACACGCATCGGTCAGCTGAGCAACGCCCTGCTGCGCAATGCCCGGTTCCTGGCCAGCATTGGCCTGCATACGCAGGGCTGGAGCGTGGAAGATGCCAGGGTCTTCTTCATGGAAGAGGCTTACCAGAGTGAAGGCACCGCGATCCAGCAGGCGGCGCGGGGCACCTACGATCCGGCGTACCTGAACTACACCCTTGGCAAGCTGATGATCAAGCAGCTTCGCGATGACTGGACCGCGGAGCGGGGCGGGCGCGAGGCCTGGAAGGCATTTCACGACGAGTTCCTGTCCCTGGGCGGCCCGCCGATTCCGCTGGCGCGTCAGCGGATGATGAGCGAAGACGCGCCGGCCACCGTGCTGCCGGAGCCGGTGGCGATCGTCGCGGCACTGCCGCAAATTGTTGAGCCGGAAGCCGAGGCTCAGGAAGTTGTTCGCCAGACCAACTGGGCCTGGGACTGTGAAGATGGCCGCTACCTGGTCAGCAGCATGAAGGATGGCGACATGTACCTGTGGATTGACCAGGAACAGCGTACGCTGAAGCCGGCCCGCAGCGCGTCCGGCGCTAAATATGAAACCCGTGGCCTGTCGTTCTGGGCCAAGGGCGATGAAGCCACGCTGGAGGTTAACGGCAAATCCCTGCAGTGCAAGGTCAACAGCTACTATTCCGTGTGGGAAGACGCGAAATTGCGCGGTGCTGACTTTCGTGCGGTCGGCAACGAGCCTGGCTGGCATCTGGAACTGTTCTCTTCCGGGGAAAGTCTGCTGGTGACCGATTACGGTGCGGAGCGCTTCCGGTTCATGGCCGAAGGCCCGGAGCTGTTGGAGGAGGGACCGGGCAATGTGTTTACCGGCCAGGCGCGGGGTCTGTCTATTCGTGTCGAACTGACGCCCGGACCCTGCACGGACACGATGGTCGACGTCGAGTATCAGACCACGGTTGCGGTAAATGTCGGCGGCCGCGTGTTGCGGGGTTGCGGCAACCCGCTGCACTGAGCCCTGGAGCCTTTATGAAAATTCAATTTTTTGGCGCGGCAGGCGAGGTAACCGGGTCCTGCCATATCCTGGAGATTGGCGGCCACCGGGTGCTGCTTGACTGCGGCCTGATCCAGGGTGGCCGCGCAGACGAGGCCCGCAACCGGGATCCCTTTCCTTTCGAGGCGGCAAAGATTGATGCGGTGGTGCTCAGTCACGCCCACCTGGATCATTGCGGCCGTTTGCCCCTGCTGGTCAAGCGGGGGTTCCGCGGCCCGGTTTTCGCCCAGCGCGCGACCTGCGAGCTGGTCGCGATATTGCTGGCGGATGCGGCGCATCTCGAAGAGCGGGAGGCGGCCTACCTGACCCGCAAGAAGGGCAAGAAGCACATGCCGCTGTTCACCGCCGAGGATGGCCGGGCGGTCATGAAGCGCATGAGCCCGCAGGCTTACGGGCAATGGTTCGAGGTGGTGCCCGGTTTGCAGGTGCGGTTCCGCGATGCCGGTCACATCATCGGGTCCTGCGTGGTCGAGCTGGCGCTGGAGGAGGAGGGCGTACGACGCACCCTCGTGTTCTCGGGTGACCTCGGTCAGTACAACTCGCCGATCCTGCGCGATCCGGAGTCGCCGGAGCGGGCGGACCTGGTCATCATGGAATCAACCTACGGCGATCGCATGCACCGGGGCCGCGACGCGACCGTCGTGGAAATGGGGGAGATCATCAGCGCCGCCAGCAATGGCAATATCCTGATTCCCGCCTTTGCCATCGGGCGCAGCCAGGAAATCCTCTACCAGTTCGCCAAGCACTTTGACGAGTGGGGAATGCAGCGCTTCCAGATTTTCCTGGACAGCCCGATGGCCATCGAGGCCACCGAGGTCTACTGGCGCTACCGCCATCTCTACGACGAGGAAGCAACCGAACTGCGGGACGAGAACGACCACAGCCCGCTGCTGCCGAACCTGCAGCTCAGCCGCGATACGGAAGAATCCATGGCGATCAACCGGATCCGCTCCGGGGCCATTATTATCGCCGGCAGCGGCATGTGTAACGGCGGCAGGATTGTCCACCACCTGCGTCACAACCTGCCGCTGGCCAGCACCCAGGTGATCATTCCCGGCTACATGGCGCGCGGTTCAACCGGTCGCAAGCTGGTGGACGGCGCATCGCATGTGCGAATCTATGGCGAGGATGTGTCGGTGCGGGCAAAGATTCACACGCTGGGGGGCTTCTCGGCCCACGGGGATCAGGCGGACCTGGCGCGCTGGTACTCCGGGATCGCAGATCATCCGCCGGTGCAGCTGGTGCACGGTGAGCCGGAGGCGCAACAGGCCCTGGCCGCGCACCTGCGAGAGCGCTTCGAAGCCACGGTCAACGTGGCTGAAGCCGGGCAGGTGGTCGATCTGGCGGGGGCCTGACTGGCGGTTGCCTAGAGCTTTCTCACCAGCGCCTTGAGGTCCAGCAGCGCCTGCTTGTCGATGGAGTAGTAGCGGTGCGGACCGTCCGTTGCCTGCTCAATAAGCCCGGCCTCCCGGAGGATTTTCAGGTGCTGGGAGGCGGTGGAGGCGACCACCGGCAGGCGCCGCGTAATATCGCCTGCGAACAGTGCGCCACGGTCCAGCAGGATCTGCACGATCTGCAGTCGCACCGGGTGCCCCAGGGCGCGGAAGGTGTTGGCCACCTGCTCGATTTTGCGTTTATTCATCTCGGCTAATATTCGTAATTCGACGAATTGCGATTCTAAGCTTAAGCTCGAAGCAGGTCAATCAAATTTTCCAGGTGATTGGCGCGTTGCAGCAGGGTGAATCAGGGGATTGAGCGCTCAAACCAGCGCACATCCCAAAATTTCCCGAATTTGTGGCCCACCCCGTGAAACGTTCCGACGGCGCTGAAGCCCAGGGATTCATGCAGCCGGTTGGATGCGGAATTGGGCTGGGCAACGCCTGCAACCGCACGGCGCGCCGGTGTGTCTTCGAGCCGGTGCAGCAAATCGCCCAGCAGCGCCCGGCCCAGGCCCCGTCCGGCATGCCCGGCCGCCACGTACACGGTGGTCTCAACGGTCACGTCGTAGGCGCGCTTGCCGCGCCACTGGCCGCTGTGCGCATAGCCCAGAATATCGTCACCCTGCCGCGCCACCAACAGGAGATATTGAGGCTTCTCACCGAAGCTTTCGAACCATGCCTGCTTGTCCCCGGGGGACCATGGCTGCGTGTCAAAAGTGCAGTGATCGTGCAGGATGAAATGGTTCAGGATGTCGAGAATGCCCGCCAGGTCATGGTGCCCGGCAGGCTCGATAATGGGCTTAGCGTCACTGGTCATAGGCGTGATAATGCCTCAATCCCGGGTGGGATTGCATGGTAGGATTCGGTTCAGAATTCAGCTTGCTGTCTTAATCATTGGAGGTAACCCATGAAACGTTTTGCTCTTCTCGCTCTCGCCCTGCCGTTGTTCGCCATTGCTGATGGGGATAACCCGATCGAACAGCGCCAGCACCTTATGGAGCAGACCCGGGACGCGCTCAAACCCCTGATCGGCATGACCCGCGGCCAGGTGGACTTTAACGCGGAAACGGTCACCGCCAGCCTCGCGGTGTTTGAGAACACGGCCGAGGAAGGGCCGAACTATTTCCCGCCGGGCTCTGATACCGGTTACGACACGGAGGCCAAGGCCACGATCTGGACCGACCGGGCCGGCTTTGATGTTGCTTTCATGGATTTCGCGGCGGCAGTTGAGGCTGCCCAGGATGCCAACATCGACTCGGTGGAAACGCTGCAGCCGGCGCTCCAGGGCATCCTGAAAACCTGCAAGGGCTGTCACGACGACTTCCGTGTCGAGAAGGACTAACCGCCTGGCCGCATGAAAAAGCTGTTCCTGGTCCTGGTGGTTCTTGCCCTGGCCGGCTGGTGGTTCAGCCGGCCCGAGGCGCTGGGTCCGGGCGATGTACCGGCTCATCAACCGGACCTGGCCAATGGTGAGCGCCTGTTCAATGCGGGCGGATGCGCCTCCTGTCACGGCCGCATCGTGGACGGCAAGCCACAGCGTGACGTGCTGGCGGGCGGCCTGGAGATGGAAAGCCCCATCGGGTTGTTTCGCGTGCCGAATATCACGCCGGACCGGGAACAGGGCATAGGCGCCTGGAGCGAGCTGGATTTTCTCAATGCCATGCAGCGCGGTGTTTCGCCGGACGGCAGGAATTACTACCCGGCCTTTCCCTACACCTCGTACACACGCATGCGCCGGACCGACCTGCTTGATCTGAAGGCCTTCCTGGACCGGATGCCGGCTGACCCGAATGTCGTGGGGCCCAACGAGCTGGCGTTTCCGTTCAATATCCGTCGCGCCCTGGGCGCCTGGAAGCGGCTCTACCTGGACAGCGCGCCGGTGATCCCGGTTCCGCCCGGCGACGAGCAGCTTGAGCGCGGCCGCTACCTTGTCGAGGGCCCGGGCCACTGTGGTGAGTGCCACACGCCGCGCAACCTGGCCCAGGCGCTGGAGTTGGATCGCTGGCTGGGCGGCGCACCCAATCCGGATGGCGAGGGCCAGGTGCCCAATATCACGCCGGGCAACTCAGCCTTTGCCGACTGGAGCGCTGATGACATTGCCTACTACCTGGAGTCCGGTGTTGATCCGGACTTTGACGTGGTCGGCGGCAGCATGGCGGCCGTGCAGGCCAACATGTCCCGCCTGGACGATGCGGACCGTGCCGCGATCGCGGCCTATCTCAAGGCCTTGCCGGCGGTGGTAGCCCGGGATTAGCCCTGCGCGGCTGGTCCCCGGGTCCGGCATTGCGCCCGGTTCTAGTCCCTGATCTGGCCGTGGCGCTCGCGCAGTGTTGCCAGCAGGTCGGCCAGGCTGATGCGCCGGGTGCGCAGCAGCACCATCAGGTGGTAAACCAGGTCCGCTGACTCATTGATGAGCTCTTCGCGCTCTCCCGCCACACCGGCCAGGGCGGCTTCCACGCCCTCCTCACCGACTTTCTGCGATACGCGCTTGACCCCTTCTTCAAACAGCCTCGTGGTATAGCTGCCCTCCGGTCGATCCAGGTCCCGCTGGTGAATGACGCGTTCCAGGGTGGCCAGGAACGCCAGGTCGGGCTGCGGTCCATTGCCGGGGTCATCCAGCGGATCGAAGCAGGTGGGGGTGCCCCGGTGACAGGTCGGCCCTGCCGGGTGTGCCCGGATGAGCAGGCAGTCCTGATCGCAATCCAGCGTGGCGTCGACGAAATTCAGGCTGTTGCCCGAGGTTTCGCCCTTGGTCCACAGGGCCTGGCGGCTGCGGCTCCAGAACGTCACCTGGCCGCTTTCCATCGTTACCTGAAGCGCGTCGCGGTTCATGTAGCCGAGCATCAGCACCCGCCCGTCCAGCGCGTCCTGGACAATGGCGGGCAAAAGCCCTTCCATCTTTTCCCAATCCGGGTCTGCATTCAGCATGGTCTTACTCCTATTCCTGCGCCGGCGAGCATGCGCTTCAGCTCGGGTATCGGCAAGCTGCCGTTGTGGAAAACGGTTGCGGCCAGCGCGCCGTCCACATCCGCAGTCGTGAAGACCTCGGTGAAATGCCGCGCTTCCCCGGCGCCGCCGGAGGCGATCAGGGGCACCGGGCATACTTCGCGCGCCGCGGTGAGCTGGACCAGGTCATAGCCGTCCCGCGTGCCGTCGCTGCCCATGCAGTTCAGGACGATTTCGCCCGCGCCGCGTTCCACCACCTCGCCGATCCAGGCCAGGGTGTCGAGTCCCGTGGCTTCCATGGCGTCCGGGTTACCGGTCATCTGGCGCGTGGTCCAGCTGCCGTCATCCTGCACGATCGAGTCGATTCCGACCACCACGCACTGGCTGCCGAAGGCATCGGCCAGCGCATTGACCAGGTCCGGGTTGCGGACTGCCGGGGTGTTCACCGACACCTTGTCCGCGCCGGCGCGCAGGATGCGTCGCGCTTCGTCCACGGTGCGGATGCCGCCGGCCACGCAAAAGGGAATATCGATGACTTCCGCAACGCGGCTGACCCAGGAATGGTCCACGGACCGGCCTTCCGGGCTGGCCGTAATATCGTAGAAAACCAGTTCGTCGGCGCCCTCGAGGCTGTAGCGGCTGGCGAGCTCGACGATCTCACCCATGACCCGGTGGTTGCGAAACTGCACGCCTTTCACCACCTGCCCGTCGCGCACGTCCAGGCAGGGAATGATGCGCCGGGCCAGGCCTGTGCTGGTGGCCGTCACCGCAAGGCGCTCAGCGCCATTGGCAGTTTGATGGCGCCTTCCAGCAGGGCCTTGCCAACGATGACCGACGTGGCGCCCGCTGCTTTCAGTTCGACCAGGTCGCTGATTCGGCTCACGCCGCCGGATGCCTGCAACTGCAGGTCCGGATAGCGCGTGATGATGTCCCGGTACAGGTCCACGTTGGGGCCTTTCATGGCGCCGTCCCGGCTGATGTCGGTGACCAGCGCGTGGCGCAGGCCACCTGCCATTAACTGGTCGAGAAGTGTCCACAGGTCCATCCCGGCTGCCTCGGTCCAGCCAAAAATTCGCGGATAGGGAACCCCGGCCGGGTCAATCTGCACGTCCAGTGCGGCGACAATCCGGTCGGCGCCGTGCTGCGCGACCCAGCGGAGAAAGCGTTCCGGGTCCTTGGCGCACAGGCTGCCGATTACCACCCGGTCGGCGCCTTCCTGGAGGCGCTCCACGATGTCGGTTCCCGACCGCACACCGCCGCCGGTCTGGATCATCTGGTCGGCGCTGTGGATCAGCTTGAACAGCGCTGCGGTATCCGCCGACTCGCCGTCGCGGGAGGCCGCCAGGTCCACCACGTGCAGCCAGCGCGCGCCCTCTTCATGGTAGCGCCGGGCAATATCCTCGGGTTCCTCGTCGTAGAAGGTGACGTTGCGGAAGTCCCCGTGCACCAGGCGCACACAGCGTCCGTCCAGCAGGTCGATTGCGGGTATCAGGTTCATGACAGCTCCAGGAAATTTTTAAGCACCTGCGCTCCGGCGCCGGCCGAGCGCTCCGGGTGAAACTGCGCGCCGCGGAAGTTGCCGCGCTGCACCATGGCGCTGAACGGCAGCCCATGGGTCGTGACCGCCAGCGTCGCATCACTGACCGGAGCATAGTAACTGTGGACGAAATAGAACCACGGGGTTTCCCCCAGGTCGTTCAGCAGCGGATCCGGGCGCAGCGCATCGGCGGCGTTCCAGCCCATGTGCGGTATGCGCAGGCCCGGACTGCCGGGAAAGCGCCTGAGCCGGCCCGGAATCAGCCCCAGGCAGTCCACGTCGCCCTCCTCCGACGAGTCGAACAGCAGCTGCATGCCCAGGCAGATGCCCAGCACGGGCTGGGTCAGCGCACGTATGCAGTCCACCAGGCCCTGCTCACGGAGGTGGCGCATGGACGCCGCCGCAGCACCGACGCCCGGCAGGATGACACGGTCCGCGCGCTGGATGACCGCCGGGTCGGCGGTGAAAACCGAGTCGGCGCCGAGGCGCTGCAGGGCAAAGCGCACCGAGGCGATGTTGGCGCCGCCGCTGTCAATGATGGCCAGGCTCATGGCGGGGCGCTCAAAGCATGCCCTTGGTGCTGGGCATTTCCGACCCGGAGCGGGCCAGCGCCGGCCGCAGCGCCCGGCCCGCGCCCTTGAACAGCGCTTCCACCATGTGGTGCGTGTTCTCCCCCCTGACCTCCAGGTGCAGGGCGGCGCCCAGGGATTGCGACAGGGAGGCGAAGAAGTGCCGCACCATCTCCGTCGAAAGCTGGCCGACCTGGTCCCGCGGAAACTCGGCCATGAACACGAACGCCGGCCGGCCGGACAGGTCCACGGTCACCTGGGCCAGGGATTCGTCCATGGGCAGGACAAAACCGTAGCGGCCGATGCCGCGGCGGTCGCCCAGCGCCTTGTTCAGGGCTTCACCCAGTGCCAGGGCGACGTCCTCCACCGTGTGGTGTTCGTCGATTTCCAGGTCGCCCTTGCAGCTCAGTTCCAGGGCAAAGCCGCCGTGGGAAGCGATCTGGTCCAGCATGTGATCAAAAAAGCCGATACCGGTATCGATGGTCGTACCGGTGCCGTCCAGGTCAACGCGCACCCGGATGTCGGTTTCTTTCGTGGTACGGCGCACCTCGCCGGTACGGGGCCGGGTCACCAGCTGGTGGGCCAGCGTGTCCCAGTCCAGGCCTTCCGGCCCGAGGCGCAGGCCGCCGATGCCCATGTTTGCGGCCAGTTGCAGGTCGGTTTCGCGGTCGCCGATCACCCAGCTGTCCGCCAGGTCCAGTTCGCCGGACTTCAGGTAATCGAGCACCATGCCGATGCCCGGTTTGCGGTTTGGCGAGCCGTCTTCCTCGAAATGCGGGTCAATGTGTTCCGCGCTGAAGTGGATGCCCTGCGAGTTGAACAGCTGCAGCATCTTGGCGTGGGGAACCTGGAAGTCTTCCTGCGGGTAGCTGTCCGTGCCCAGGCCGTCCTGGTTGCTCACGATGACAAACTCGTAGCCCGCATCGCGCAGCCTGAGCAGGGCGGGAATCACGCCCTCGACAAGCTCCAGCTTCTCGAGGCTGTCGATCTGGAAGTCCTCCGGCTCGATGATCAGGGTGCCATCCCGGTCGATAAACAGGATACGTCGCTTCTTCTGGCTCATGTCGTTGTCATGCCTGGTTGATGGGTCGGGCTCAGGGCTGAAAATCGTCGAGGGCTGCGCGCAGGGCGGCCATGTCGTCGCTGCTGCCAACGGTGAGGCGCACGCAATTGTCCAGCAGTGGCTGGCCGTTAAAATCGCGAATCCGCACGCCCCGCTCGGCGCAGTGTCTCACGAGCCGCGGCCCGTCACCGACCCGGATCAGCACAAAGTTTGCCTCCCCGGGCCACAGGTCCTCCACCCATCCGGCGCCGGCCAGCTCGCTGATCAGCCGGTCTTTTTCCCGGCGCAGATCGCGCAGCATCTGTTGCTGTTGCGCACGGGCCTGCGGCGAGGTGACCGCAAGTGCCGCGGCGATCGCCGGTGCGGTCAGGGGGTACGGGGCCATGATTCTGCCCAGCAAATCGATCACCTGCGGCGCGGCCAGCACGGCGCCACAGCGCAGGCCGGCGGCGCCCCAGGCCTTGGACAGGGTGCGCAGCACCACCAGGTGCTCGTAATCCGCCAGCTTCGCGGTGGCGGAGCCCTCCTGGCAGAACTCGATATAGGCCTCGTCCATGACAACCAGGGCGCGGCCCCGGGTGGCCTCAAGGACCTCTTCCAGCAGGCCCCGCGGAAGTACGTCGCCGGTCGGGTTGTTCGGGCTCGTCAGGAACACCAGCTTGAGGTTTTCCGTTTCCCGCACGGCGGCCATAAGTGCCTCAGGCCTGACCGCCAGGGTGACCGGATCCCGCGGCACCTGCACGACCCCGGCGCCCTGCACCTGGGCCGCGATCCGGTACATGCCGAAACAGGGGATCGTCTCCAGTACCTGGTCCTGGCCGGGACGGCAGAACACGCGCATCAGCAGGTCAATCCCCTCGTCGCTGCCGCGGGTGATGAGCACCCGGTTTTCCGGCACCTGGTAGATGTCGGCGAGCCGCGCGCGCAGTGCCGCCGGTTGCGGCGGCGGGTAGCGGTGCAGTTCCAGCGCCGCCCAGCGTTCATCCTGCAGCAGGCTGCCGGGCGCCTCGTTGGCATTGAGCAATACGCCGTCGGCGCCGGCGCCGCTGCGCGCTGACACGTAGGGGGACATGGCGACCACTTCCGGCCGCGCCAGTCCCTGCAGGTATGCCGGGTCGTTCACTGCGTCCGCTCCTTCTCAATCTGCTCCAGGCGCCAGGCCACCGCCATGCGGTGTGCGCCGAGGCCCTCGGCCTGTGCGATCTGCATCGCATCCGCCCCGGCAGCCGCGAGGCCCTCCGGCGTGGCGCGCTGCACTGTCATGCGGCGCATGAAGTCGGTAACGGAAAGGCCGCTGTAGGCCCGGGCGTGCCCGTAGGTGGGCAGCACGTGGTTCGTTCCCGAGCTGTAATCGCCCGAGGGACTCCGGCGTCCAGCGACCGAGGAACACCGAGCCGGCGGTGGTGACCTGCTCCAGCAGTTCATCCGCATTGGCGGTGTTGATGATCAGGTGCTCCGGCGCATAGCGGTTGGATACGGTGATGGCCTCTGCCAGGTCCGCCACCTTGATGAGCCGCAGGTTGTGCAGCGCGTTGTCGAGAATCGCCGCGCGCTCCGTCTTTGCTGCCAGGCGCGGCAGGCTTGCCGCCGTGGCCTCAAGCAGCGTGCGGCTGTCGCTCAGGAGCACCGCCTGGGAATCGGGCCCGTGTTCCGCCTGGGACAGCAGGTCCCAGCCAACCGTGTCCGGGTCCGCGTCTGCATCGGCAATGACCAGCACCTCCGAGGGGCCCGCGGGCATGTCCTGCGCCGGCCCGCCGGGCAGGGCGGAGACCTGGCGTTTTGCTTCCGTAACCCATGCATTGCCCGGGCCGAACAGCTTGGCGCAGGCAGGAATGCTCTCGGTGCCGAAGGCCATGGCGCCGATGGCCTGTGCGCCTCCGGAGCGGAGTACCTGCGTCACGCCGCAGTGCCAGGCGGCAGCGAGCACCGCCGGGTCGATCCGTCCGCCGGGTCCCGGCGGTGTGCACAGCACGACCTCTCCGCAGCCGGCTATGGCCGCCGGTATCGCCAGCATCATGACCGTTGAGATCAGCGGCGCGGAGCCGCCGGGAACATACAGTCCCACCGGTGAAATGGGCAGGTAGCGCGCGGAGCAGTCGAGACCCGCCTCGGTGGCCAGGGAAAACCCCCGTGGCGCACCGGCCTCGTGGAAGGCGCGGATCCGGCCTGCGGCCTGCTCGATCGCGGTCATCAGCGCCGGCGATATCCGGCTGGAGGCGCCGCGCAGCTCCGCCTCGCTGACCCGCAGGTCTTCGAGCACCACGCCGTCAAACTGTTCCGCGTAATCACGCAGCGCCGCATCACCACGCTCCCGAACCGTGGCAATAATTTTTGCGACGCGGCTTTCAAGCTCGCCCCGGTCCAGCGGTGGCCGGGCCAGCGCCTGGTTTTGCTCCGCCGCGTTCAGTGCTGACCAGTCGATCAGCCGGGTTGAGGCCCTGGAGTTCGCGTTCATGCCAGCATCTTCTCCACGGGCATGACGAGGATCGCCGAGGCGCCCGCCGCCTTCAGCGCTTCCAGGTGCTCCCAGAACAGCGTTTCCCGGCATACCGCGTGCAGAGCGACCCGCTCGCTGTTGCCCTCCAGGGTGAGCAGGGTTGGCTGCTCCGCGCCCGGTAGCAGGGCGGTAATCCGCTCCACCGCCTCGCGCGGCGCGTGCAGCATCACGTACTTGCTTTCCGCGGCGTGCAGAACGCCATCAAGGCGCATCAGGAGGCGCCGGAGCAGGGCCTGCTTCTCGCCGGTCAGCGTGGCGGCGCCCTGGTACAGGGCCGCGGTGCTCTGGTAGATCACCTCGAGCTCGCGCAGGTGATTGGCGCGCAGCGTGGTGCCGGTCGAGACCAGGTCGGAGATGGCCTCCGCCGTGCCGAGGCCGGGCGCAATCTCCACCGAGCCGGCCAGCTCGACGATCGTTGCGGAAATGCCTTTTTCCTTGAGCAGGTGCCGGGTCAGCGAGGGGTAGGAGGTGGCGATGCGCGCGCCATCCAGGTCAGCGGCGCGGGTGATCGTGCTATCCTCCGGCACCGCCAGCGACAGGCGGCAGGCGCCAAAACCCAGCTTGCGGAGTTGCTCCAGCCCGGCGCCCTCGTTGCGTTCCAGCATCACCTCCTCGGCAATGTTCTCGCCGACGATGCCCAGCTCGCAAACACCGTCCAGGAGCAAACGCGGAATGTCGTCGTCCCGGACCAGCAACAGGTCAACCGGGAAATCCTGGCCGTACCAGAACAGCTTGTCCTTGCTGCGTGCGAAACGCAGGCCGCAACTCTGGAGCAGCCCGAGTGACTTGTCGGACAGGCGTCCGGATTTCTGGATGGCAACGCGAATGCGGCTCATAATTCGGTCTTCTCCCGGCGCAGGGCCAGCCGGTAGCCGCCCTCGCCCATGTTCAGATAGCGGGCAACCCGCCCGATGGTGGTCACACTCACGCCGGTCTCTTCGCTGATTTCCCGGTAGCTGCGTCCCTCGTTCAGCAGGGATGCGGTCCACCACCGGTCGACGATGGCCTCCAGCTCAGACGGTGTGCACAGGTCCAACAGAAACTGGCGGACCTGCTCCTCGGATTCAAGGGTCAGGAACGCCTTGTAGAGGGCGTTGGCCTGGGCTTTGAGCGCCTCGCGCTGCTTGTCGTTGTGTTGCTTCATGTGACCGGTCTGGTGTAATGGTTTGGTGTAATAGTGTATTAACGTATTAGTACATGAATGCAAGGATAAGGCACCCGGGTGGCGCTTTCAATGGTTTATTTCTTGCAATTGCGTGTTGGTGACCGGATTTAAACCTTTAGGTCAAACCTGCCGTCAAAGGCATAACAATTACGGATTCAACCCCATGCCGGGCCGCGCCCGCGTGGATACAGGAGAACGAGACGATGATGAAAAAAGCCGCCGTGGCTGTGGCCACCCTGTTTCTGTCCGGCCTGGCCGTGGCCGATGTCCGCGAGGAAGAACGGTTCACCTTCGATCTCGACAGCGGTGGACGGTTCAGCCTGGAAAACGTCAATGGCAGTGTCAGCGTCACCGGTGGCAGCGGTAGCGAGGTGATCGTGACCGCCTACAAGAAAGCCGACAATCAAAAGGCCCTGGATGGCATCGAAATTCTGATTGACGCAACGAGCGAGCGCATCAGCATCGACACCAAACTGCCCAAGAGCAAGGGCTGGTTCGGCGGCAACAGCGGCGGCGCGTCGGTCTCCTACGAGGTCTCGCTGCCGGCCACCAGCAACCTGGATTCCATCAGTTCCGTCAACGGCGGTGTGGATATCAGCGGCGTGTTTGGCAATATCGAAGCGGAAACGGTCAACGGCGGTATCGATGTTGCGGACATCTCGGCGGATGCCTCCCTGGAGACGGTCAATGGCAGCATTGACGCGGTGGTCAGTTCGCTGACCGCTGACCAGCGCATCCAACTGGAAACGGTCAACGGCAAAATCAATGTCAGGATCCCCGCCAACTCGGACGTGACGCTCACTGCCGAGACCGTCAATGGTGGCATTAACGCGGATGATTTCGGCATTGAGGCCGAGAAGGGGCTGATCGGCCGGTCGCTGCGGGGGCAGGTCGGCGATGGCAGCGCCAGGCTGAGCGCGGATACCGTCAATGGCGGCGTGAAAATTCGCAAGAGCTGAGTAAATTCAATGGCTGTGCCGGCCTGTTCCGGCCGGCCGGCACCCCGCGACAGCCCGGCCTGCCAAGGCCGGGCTTTTTTGTTTTGCGGTCGCTGATTCCCGTGCTATGCTCCTGATATATCAGAGGAGCGGTTATGCACAAGACATCGTGGCAGGGGGTCTTCCCGGCCCTGACCAGCAAATTCAATGAGCGGGGCGAGCTGGATTTTCCGGCCATGGCAAAGCACCTGGAATTCCAGCTCGATGCCGGTGTTCATGGCCTCATCCTGCTCGGCTCGCTGGGTGAAAACGCCACGCTCAGCGCCGCGGAGAAGGACGAGGTGGTGCGGTTCTTTGTCCGGGAGGTCAGTGGTCGTGTGCCGGTGATTGCCGGCGTGGCCGAGAGCGCCACCACCGAGGCGCTCGCACGCGTGGGCGCGGCCGACCACGCCGGGGTGGACGGCTATATGCTGTTGCCGCCCATGCGTTACCCCAGCGACCGGCGCGAGACCTTGACCTATCTGCGCACCGTGGCTGCCGCCACCGACCGTCCCATCATGCTGTACAACAACCCCGTGGCCTACGGCACGGACCTGCTCCCGGCAGATTTCGCGGAGCTGGCCAGTGTTGATAATTTCATGGCCATCAAGGAATCGTCCGCCAATACCCGGCGCATGTCCGCCATCCGGCGGCTCTGCGGCGACCGCTACGCCCTGTTTTGCGGAGTAGATGACCTGGCGCTCGAATGCTTTGCCGTGGGTGCAGTCGGTTGGGTCGCAGGCCTCGTCGTGGCCTTTCCGCAAGAAACGGTGCGGCTCTACGAGCTGATGAAAGCCGGCGACTGGGCGCGCGCGCGCGCCCTGTATGACTGGTTTTTGCCGCTGCTGGAGCTGGATATCGGCCCCAAATTCGTTCAGCAGATCAAGCTCGTGGAGGAGCTGGTCGGCGTGGGCAGTGCGCGGGTCCGCGAGCCCCGCCTGCCGCTCGAGGGAGCCGAGCGGGCCCATGTTGAGCAGGTACTCGCAGAAGCCCTGGCGAACCGTCCCCGGCTATGAACGCCACCGCCGACCGACGGCGCCATCAGCAAACCCAGGCCGAGCAGGCTTTCGACGCGCTGGAGAACCTGCTGGTTACCCTGCAGCTGCAGCCGGGCGCGAAGGTGCAGGAAAAAGACCTTGCCGGGGCCGTCGGACTGGGCCGGACGCCGGTTCGCGAGGCAGTGCAGCGCCTTTCGGCGCAGGGCCTGCTGACCGTTTATCCGCGCAAGGGCCTGGTGGTATCACCGGTCCGGCAGAGCGAGTTGGCGCAAATCGTCGAGGTGCGCCGGGTCCTGGAGCGCCTGCTGGTGGTGAAGGCAGCCGAGCGCGCCACCCACGACCAGCGCCGCGCCCTGCAGGCGCTGGCGATTCATCTCGATGGCCTGAGTGACAAGCTGGAGCTGTTCATGCGCCTGGACCGCCGCCTGGACGAATTGCTGGCTTCCGCCGGCCGCAATGAGCACCTGCGCCAGGCGCTGGCGCCCATGCACGCCCATTGCCGGCGACTCTGGTACATGAAGCTGCCCCGTGTGGACCTGTCCAGCGCCGCCACCTTCCATGCATCGCTGGCACGGTCGGTTGGGGAGGGCGACCGGGCCGGCGCCGTGCGCGCCCTCAACGGCATCATGAACATTCTTGACGGCCTGGTGGCCAGCCTGGGAGGCGCACAATGAGCGGCAACAACAACGGCACCGCGACACCGCGCCGGTGCCTGGTTATTGGTGCGGGTATCGTCGGCAGCTGCTGCGCCTGGCATCTGCAGACCAGCGGTCATGACGTTACCCTGCTGGACCGCGTCGAGCCCGGCCAGGCAACCAGTTTTGGCAACGCCGCCTGTGTATCCCCTTCCCACGTCGTCCCGTTTTCCCATCCGGGTGTCTGGAAAAAGCTGCCCGGCTGGCTGCGCGACCCGCTCGGACCGCTGACCATACGCTGGCAGCATCTGCCCTGGCTGACGCCCTGGTTCCTGCGCTTTCTCGGCGCCGGCACCATGGCCGGTGTGGACCGGTCCGCACGCGCCCAGGCCGTCCTCATGCACCGGGTAATTGATGACTATCACCAGTTGCTGGAGGCCACCGGGCTTACCGGGCTGCTCCGCTCGCGCGGCGCGCTGGCCATTTACGATACCGAGGCAGCCTTTGAGCAGGAGCGCTGGATCTACGACCTGGAGGCGGAGCTGGGTTTTGACTATCGGCGGCTGGATACCGCGGAAGTGGCATCACTGGCGCCGGATTTACACTTGCCCGGCGGGGTCGCGCTGATGCTGCCCAGCTGGCAGCACACGCTGAACCCCGGGGCCCTGACAGCGGGCATCGCGCAAGCGGCGTTCAGCGCCGGTGCGCACTGGCGCTCAGCCGCGGTAACCGGCGTGGAAGCCGGCCCGGAAGGCATCACGGCACGGCTGGAAGGCGGCACGGCGGTACAGGCCGATATCCTGGTGCTGGCGGCCGGGGCCTGGTCAAACCGGCTCGCGGCGCAGCTGGACTGTGCGGTGCCCATGACGGCCAAGCGCGGCTATCACAGCATGATCGCCCATCCGGGCGTAGAGCTCGGTCTGCCGGTCATTTCCGGCTCCCGGTCCTTTGTCATGACCCCGCTGGCCGACGGCCTGCGCCTGGCGGGCACCGCCGAATTTGCCCGGCTGGATGCAGAGGCGGACTACCGGCGTGCCGCGGTGCTGGTCAGACACGCGCAGGATTACCTGCCGGGACTGCAGATCGACGGTGTGACCGAGTGGATGGGACAGCGGCCCATGATGTCGGACTCGGTGCCGGTAATCTCCGCCTCTCCCCGTCACAGCAACGTGTTTTATGCCTTTGGCCATGGACATTACGGGCTGACCCAGGGCGCCACCACCGGCCGGCTGATTGCCGACCTGGTGGCCGGCCGCGACCCGGGTCTGGATATGGCCCCTTACCGGATTGATCGATTCCAATGAAACCAGGCAGGCAGCGAGGCCCGGAGCAGACCGCGGTTTTTGAATGCATCGATGCGCACACCTGCGGCAACCCGGTGCGCCTGGTGGCGTCCGGCGGACCGCAGTTGGCGGGCGCGAGCATGGCCGAGCGCCGCGCGGACTTCCAGGCGAATCACGACTGGGTCCGCACCGCGCTCATGTTCGAGCCGCGTGGTCACGCGCTGATGTCCGGCTCCATCCTCTATCCAAGCACCCGGGATGATTGCGACATCGGGGTCCTGTTTATCGAAACCTCCGGCTGCCTGCCCATGTGCGGTCACGGCGCGATCGGCACGGTCACCATCGCCATCGAACGCGGGCTGGTGTCCCCCGGGACGCCGGGTCTGCTGGTGCTGGATACGCCCGCCGGCCGCGTGGAGGCCCATTTCAAGCAGTCCGGCGGCCGGGTCAGCTCGGTCCGGCTGCATAACGTGGCGTCCTTCCTGCACAGCGCGGGACTGCAGGTGGACTGTCCCGAGCTCGGCGGCTCCCTGGTCGTGGATGTGGCCTACGGGGGCAACTTTTACGCGATCGTCGAGCCGCAGGCGCATTACCGGGATCTTGCGGATCTGAGCGCCCAGCAACTGTTGAGCATCAGCCCGGTGCTGCGACAGCGACTCAATGAACGCTACCGGTTTGTGCACCCGCTGGACGAGCGCATTAACGGCCTGAGTCACCTGCTGTGGACGGGCGCGCCGCGCACCCCCGGCGCCCATGCACGCAACGCGGTGTTTTACGGTGACCAGGCGATTGACCGCTCACCTTGCGGCACCGGAACCTCCGCGCGCATGGCCCAGCTGGCTGCTCGTGGCGAGCTGGCGCCCGGTGATGAATTTGTTCACGAGAGCATTATCGGCTCGTGTTTCCGGGGCCGGGTGGAACAGGCTACCGAGCTCGCCGGTACGCCGGCGATTCTGCCCTCCATCGAGGGCTGGGCCAGGGTATTTGGCGACAACCGCATCACCGTGGACCCGGAAGACCCCTTCTGGGAAGGCTTCCTGGTTTACTGAAACCGGAAGTCCGGCGCCACGCGTCTGAAACCGGCCTGCCGGCGGCAGCGTGGAACGCAGTGGTCGTGGCACAATGGGGGTTGGATGGCGCCCGGTCCGGGTGTCCGGAAACCAATTCAAGGAGCGTCCACCGCTGATGAACACCGCACAGATTTCCACCGGGCAAATATCCACCGGGCAGATGACTTCCGAAGGTTGCAGCCGCCTGATCCACCGCAGGCTGGCTGGTCCGGCGCTGCAGTTACTGGTGGTCTGTGCCGGGTTGCTGATGGCCAGTCCAGTGGTGTTCGCCGCCGGGGACAGCGAGGCCTTCCGGGAAATCTACGAGGAGGAGTGGGCCTTTCGCACCAGCGAGTTTCCCGGGCTTGCCCAGAGTGACGGCGACCGTGAGCCGGTGCGCCAGCTGACCCGCGTCAGCGAAGCGGACCAGGAGCGGCGTTACCTGTACTGGAAGTCCATTCGCGAGCGCCTGGATGCGATTTCCTGCGAGCAACTGACCCGCGAGGAGTGCATCAATTACCGCATTTTCGTGGCGCAGATGGATGACAACCTCACCGACTACGAGACGCGCGCCTACCTGATCCCGTTCACCAGTGACTGGGCCTTCTGGGTCGGCTGGTCGCGCATGGCGGATGACTCGAATTTCGCCAACGAAGACGACTACCTGGCCTACCTCTCGCGCCTCAGTGAATTGCCGCTGGTCATGGACCAGTACATCGCCCTGATGCGTACCGGCCTGGAAACCGGCATGACCCAGCCGGGCGTCATCATGGACGGCCGCGATGTGTCAATCCGGGCACAGATCGTCGACGGTGCGGAGAACAGCCCCTTCTATGCCCCGTTCCTCGCCCTGCCCGACACGCTGTCGGAGGCACGCCAGGCGGAGCTGCGCGAACGGGCGCAGGGCATCATCAATGACGGGGTCATCCCGGCCTACAGCGAGCTGCTGGCGTTTTTTGTCGAGGAATATATTCCCGGCGCACGGGACAGCCTGGGTGCGACGGAGCTTCCCGGTGGTGAGGCCTTCTACCAGGGGCAGATTCGCCGCTACGTGACCCGTGACATGACGCCGCGCGAGATCCATGACATCGGCCTGGCGGAAGTCGCCCGCATCCGCGCGGAGATGGAGGCGATCATCAACCAGCTCGAATTCGAGGGCAGCTTCGAGGAATTTCTGACCTTCCTGCGCACCGATGAGCAGTTTTATGCCAAGACCCCGAAAGAGCTGCTCGCGCTGGCGTCCTATTACGCCAAAAAGACCGACGGGCGCCTGCCGATGCTGTTCTCCCACCTGCCACGCCAGCCCTACGGCGTCGCCCCGGTTCCCGAAGAAATTGCACCCTTTTTCACCACCGGCCGCTACGTGGGTGCGCCGGCCGATGCGCGCCGGGGTGGCTACTACTGGGTGAACACCAGCCAGCTTGACAGCCGCACCCTGTATACGCTGCCGGCGCTCACGCTGCACGAGGCCGCGCCGGGGCACCACCTGCAGAACGCGCTGGCCCTGGAATTGGAGGAGCAGCCGCCATTCCGCCGCACCACCTATATCTCGGCCTATGGCGAAGGCTGGGCCCTGTACGCGGAAAAGCTGGGCGTGGAGATGGACATCTACGAGACGCTGTACGAGGACTTCGGGCGCCTGACCTACGAGATGTGGCGCGCCTGCCGCCTGGTGATCGACACGGGGGTGCACGCCTTCGGCTGGACCCGGCAGCAGGCCCTGGACTACCTGGCCAGCAACACGGCGCTTTCAATCCACGAGGTCACCACCGAGGTCGATCGCTACATCAGCTGGCCGGGACAGGCCCTGAGCTACAAGCTCGGCGAATACCTGATCTGGCAGCTGCGCGCGGATGCAGAAGCGCGCCTGGGCGCCGAATTTGATCTGCGCGCCTTTCACGACTTTATCCTTGGCCTTGGCTCGGTACCCCTGGACGTGCTTGAGGACGAGGTGCAGCGTTGGATCGCGCAGCAGGAGGTATTGCCGGGCTGATTATCCCCGGGGCTCCTGCGGGCTGGCTGCAGGCGCTTCCGGCAAGCCGAAGAAGCGCCGTGCATTGGCGGTGGTCACCCCGGCCAGCGTGGCCGGGTGATCGCCCCGCGCCGCGGCGATGGTGCCGAGGATCCATGGCAGCACCCGCGGCTCATTGCGGTGTGATTTGATCTTCGGCCGCAAGTTGCGTGGCTTCAGGTAAGGGGCGTCGGTTTCAATCATCAGGCGGTCCGCGGGGATATCGCCGAGGTAGTCCTTCATGTGCGTGCCCCGCCGCTCATCGCAGATCCACCCGGTAATGCCGATGTGGCAGTCCAGGTCCAGGTAGGCATAAAGCTCTTTCCTGCTGCCGGTAAAGCAATGGACCACGGCGTTGTCGAGGCGGTCGCGGAATTCCCTGAGAATCGCATGAAAGTCCTCGTGGGCGTCGCGCAGGTGCAAGAAAATGGGTTTGCCGCTCTCCACCGCCAGTGCCAGTTGCGCCTCGAAGGCCCTGGCCTGGTCCCGGCGTGGTGAAAAATCCCGGAAGTAATCCAGCCCGGCCTCTCCTGCGGCAACCACCAGCGGGTCCCGCAGCAATTCACGCAGCTGACTCTCACCTTCCGCTGACCAGCTCGAGGCATGATGCGGATGAACCCCGGCGGTGCCGAACAATACGCCGGGATGGTCATGTGCAAGGTCCCGTGCCTGCCGGCTGCCGTCAAAACTTGCCCCGGTAACCACCATCTGGCTGACACCCGCCGCCCCTGCGGCAGCAATGACATCCCTGCGGTCTGCATCGAAGCTGTCATGGGTCAGGTTGCAGCCGATATCGATCAGTTCCATGGTTCACTCCTGCCAGGTTCTCCGGGTCCCTGGATGTGGGGCCCGCTGCCTTGAGCGCAAGGGCTCAATCTGCATTGAAAGCCGCTAAAATATCCGCATGAAGGATACAGGTCCAAGTGCAAAGGCAGGTCGCGTTGACGCTTATTGGCGCCTGATGCGCTTTGACCGGCCCATCGGCATCCTGCTGCTGCTGTGGCCGACACTCTGGGCGCTGTGGCTGGCGGCCGGCGGCGTGCCCAGCCTGAAGAACGGTGTAATTTTCGTTCTTGGCGTGGTTGTTATGCGCGCTGCCGGTTGCGTGGTCAACGATCTCGCGGACAAGGATTTTGATCCGCACGTCGAGCGCACCAGTGAGCGGCCACTGGCCAGCGGCGAAGTGACCCCGGCGCAGGCCCGCGCCCTCTTGATCGTGCTGCTGCTGATCGCCTTCGGCCTGGTGGCATTGACCAATCCGCTGACCATCAAGCTGTCTTTTGTCGGCGCCGGCCTGGCCATGAGTTATCCCTTCTTCAAGCGCTTTATCGACCTGCCCCAGGTGGTGCTGGGTATCGCCTTCGGCTGGAGCATCCCCATGGCCTTTGCCGCGGAGACCGGCGCGGTGCCTTCGCTGGCCTGGGCGCTGCTGTTTATCAACATGCTGTACGCGGTGATCTACGACACCTTTTACGCCATGGTGGACCGGGAGGACGACCTGGCCGATCGGCGTTCGCTCGACGGCCATCCTGTTTGGCCGCCATGACCTGCTGATTATCGGCCTGCTGCAACTTGCTGATGGTGATTGCCTGCGTGCTCCTGGGGCTGGGCATGGGCTGGCAACTGGCCCTGGTTCGTGGCCGTTGCCGTGGTGGCCCTGCTGTTTATTGCGCAGCTGGTGCGGACCCGGGGTCGTGACCGTGATCGCCTGTTTCCAGGCCTTTCTGAACAATAACTGGGTGGGCTGTGCATTGTTTCTGGGCATCGTCGGAGATACGCTTGCTGACATGAGCGCGCTGCTGACCGGCTTACCCGATGCGGACCTGCGGGTACGTCTGCAGGATCCTGCGGAGGCGGATGGCGTGGAGGTGACCCGGCTGATGCGGGACAGCCGCCACTTTCACCATCCCTGGGTCAGCGCGCCCTGCGATCTGCCGGCCTGGCGGCGCTTCCTGGACCGGGTGTCGCGGCCCAACGAGGCCGGTTTCCTGATCCGCCGGCGCGATGACGAGGCCCTGTGCGGCGTGGTCAACCTCAACATCATCACCTACGAGGCGTTGTGCAGCGCCTATCTCAGCTACTACGCACGTGGCCCCGATGGCCGGTCGCGGCTATATGAAGGAAGGCCTGCGGCTGCTCATTCACCACGCCTTCAATGAGCTTCACCTGCACCGCCTGGAGGCGAATATTCAGCCCGGGAATCGAAAATTCCGTGCGCCTGGTGGAGAGCCTCGGCTTTGAATGTGAAGGCTACTCACCGCGCTTCCTGCGCATCGATGGTCGCTGGCGCGACCATGAACGCTGGGCCCTGCTGGCGGACTGATTGCCCGAACCGCATATTCCGGGGTTCAGGGCTTGGGTGTCCTGGCCGCAACCCACAGGTAGATGTCGCCGGCCCCGGCGAGCGCCGGCAGCAGGCCGCGGCGGTCGCGCCGGTGGTCATTACATCATCAACCAGCACGATTGGTCTTTCCGGCGAGTGTCGGGCCGTCCCATCGGAAAGCCCGCGCCAGGTTTCGCCGGCGCTGCGCGGCCTGCAGGCCGGCCTGCGATGCCGTGGACCGGTCAGCGACGCAGCCAGCGGCCTCTGATCGGCCACCCGGTGTCGCGGGCCAGGTGATTGGCCAGTTCCCGTGCCTGGTTAAAGCCACGCAGCGGTCTCGCGCCGCCAGTGCAGAGGCACCGGAACCAGCCAGGGTGATGTCCGCTCGGTCCGGCTGCCGGCGGGCGAAGGCTAGCGCCAGCATGGCCTGTGCAAGGGCCCGGCCGGCTGCCAGTTGACGCCCATACTTCAGCTGCCGGACCAGCGTATCGACAGGAAAGGTATAGCGCAGAGCGGCATGAGCGCTGACGCCACGGCGGCGGGCCGCAGCAGGCAGGCGCCGCAGGCCTGGCGATGCGCGCCCAGGGGCAGGGCGCAGCGGGGACAGGCCGGCCCGGGCCAGGGCAAGCCGCGCAGGCAAGCCGGGCACAGGGCTTGCCTGCCGCTGGACCGGCGCACAGCAGGCAGCGTCCGGGCAGCAGCGCCCGTGTGCCAGCCCGCCAGCAGGGCCCGCGCAGGAGCTGTCAACCTGAAAACCCGGGCCAGGTTGACAGCCTTCCTGCCGCTGCCGATACTCCTTGACCAGCTGTTTCGCGCCTCTTCATACAGGACATGTTCCATGACCCTTGCCGCCGCCGTCATCCGTCACGACTGGACCCGAAAGGAAGTCCATCGGCTCTTTGAGCTGCCATTCAACGACCTGCTGTTTCGTGCGCAAATGGCGCACCGGCAACATTTTCCTGCGGACGAGGTGCAGATCAGCACCTTGCTGAGCATCAAAACCGGCGCCTGTCCCGGAGGACTGCAAGTACTGCCCGCAGAGCGTCCGCTACGACACGGGCCTGGAGCGCGAGACCCTGCTGGACGTGGAGGCGGTCCGCGAGGCGGCGCGCGCCGCCCGGGCCGGTGGCGCGACCCGCTTCTGCATGGGCGCGGCATGGCGCAGCCCGAAAGACCGTGACCTGGACAAGGTCATCGACATGGTCGTGGCGGTGCGGGAAGAGGGCCTGGAGACCTGCGTCACCCTCGGCATGCTGTCCGGAGGACCAGGCACAGCGGCTGGCCGACGCCGGGCTCGACTACTACAACCACAACCTCGACTCATCGCCCGAGTACTACCGGGAAGTGATTACCACGCGCAGTTATCGAGGACCGCCTCGAGACACTGGGCAATGTGCGCAAGGCCGGCGTGAACGTGTGCAGCGGTGGTATCGTCGGCATGGGCGAGAGCCGTGAAGACCGCGCCGGGCTGCTGGTGGAACTGGCGAACCTGCCGGAACACCCGCAGAGCGTGCCGATCAATCACCTGGTGCGGGTTGCTGGAACGCCCCTGGAGCATACCGATGCGCTGGATCCGCTTGAATTTGTGCGCACCATTGCGGTGGCGCGCATCATGATGCCGGCCTCGGTGGTGCGCCTGTCCGCCGGGCGCACCGACATGAGCGATGAAACCCAGGCCCTGTGTTTTCTCGCCGGGGCCAATTCGATTTTCTACGGTGACCGGCTGCTGACCACGGACAACCCGGAAGCGGTGCGGGACCGGGCGCTGCTCAACCGGCTGGGCCTGAAACCCGCGCCGGGCGGGGGCGCGTCTGTCCAGGAGTGCGCCGGTGAGTCGGCCGCCTGAGACGCTCACCCAGCGCCTGGCGCAGGACCGCGAACGCCGCCAGGCGCGTCATCGTCAACGCCAACGCCGCGTGCTCCAGCCGCTTCCGGGCCAGTGTGTCAGGGCCGGTGAGCGGGTGCTGGTCAATTTCAGCAGCAATGACTACCTGGGCCTGGGTGAAACGGCCGCCCGCGGCGCGACCGGCAGCGGCGCATCGGCCCTGGTCTGCGGCTACCAGCCGGTACATTGCAAGCTCGAAGCCCGGCTGGCCGAATTTCTTGAACGCGATGCGGTACTGCTGACCAGTTCCGGCTACGCCGCCAACCTCGCGGCCGTCACCGCGCTGGCCGGGCGCGGTGACCAGGTGGTCCAGGACCGCCTGTGCCACGCCTCCCTGATCGATGCCACGCGCCTGAGCGGCGCTCGGCTGAAACGCTATGCCCACGCGGATGCCGCCGCCGCGTCAGCAAGGCTGAAGACACGGACGGGACACACGCTGCTGGTCACCGACGGCGTGTTTTCCATGGATGGCGACGAGGCGCCCCTGGCCGGCCTGGCGGCTGCAGCGGCAGACGCGGGCGCTACGCTGCTGGTGGACGACGCGCATGGCATCGGCGTATTGGGGCAGCGCGGTGCGGGCCTGCTCGAAGAACTTGGGCTGGGCCAGGCGGAGGTTCCCGTCCTGGTCGGGACGCTGGGCAAGGCATTCGGCTGCGCCGGCGCCTTTGTCGCCGGCAGCACCGGGCTGATTGAACAGCTCGTTAACGAGGGCCGCAGCGTGATTTACAGCACGGCCATGTCGCCGGCCATGGCGCATGCGGGGCTGGCGGCCCTGGACCGTATCCGGTCCGAGCCCGCGCTGCGTGAACGTTTGCGGGATAACATCAGCCGTTTTCGTGCCGGCGCCCGCAGACGCGGATTGACGCTGATGGATTCCAGGACTCCGATCCAGCCCCTGTTGCTGGGCCCGGAGCGCCGCGCACTGGCTGTCTCGGCCAGCCTGGAAGCAGCGGGCTTCCTGGTCAGCGCGATACGGCCACCCACGGTGCCGCCCGGCACCAGTCGCCTGCGCATTACGCTATCCGCCGCCCATGAACCCCGGCAGATTGAACGCCTGCTTGATGCCCTGCTGGCGGCTGTGCGCGACGTTCCGGCCGATGCAGCTGCAGACCGGCCCGTGAAACCGCCGTCGCGGGTCCCGTCCCCGTGACCGCGCAGGCCGGTCCACAACACAACGCCAAACCACTGCTGCTCATGGTCCACGGCTGGGGCATGAACCCCGGCGTCTGGAATCCGCTGGCGGACCGCCTGCGCGCGCGGTTCCGTGTGCACTGCCCGGCCCTGCCCGGTCATGGTGGTGCGCCGGTCCTGCCCGGCTGGAGCGCCATGTCCCTGGCGCAACGCTGGTTGGAGACCTGGCCGGACGCCTTTTGGCTTGGCTGGTCCCTCGGCGCCGAGGTGGCACTGGCGGCAGGCGCCTGCGCGGAGGGGCAGGTCCGTGGCGCGGTTGTGCTCGGCGCAACACCGCGGTTTGTGGCGACCGGGGACTGGCCCTGCGCCATGGGCGAAAACGATTTCCAGGACTTTGACTCGCGCTGCGAGGCCGACCCGGAAGATACCTTGCAGCAGTTTCTGGGCCTGCAGGTGCTGGGCAGCGAACGGCGCAGCGCCACCTTGCGCGCTCTGCGCGAGTCCCTGGCCGCCGCGCCGGAGACGGGCAAGCAGGCCCTGCTGTCCGGCCTGGACGTATTGCGGCAAACGGACCTGCGCCCGGTGCTGGCGGAAATCCGCTGCCCGGTGCTCTGGCTTACCGGGGAACAGGACCGCCTGACCCCCGTTGCAGCGGCCCGGCGTTCGGCGGCGGCGATGGCGCATTCGCGGGTAGAATGCCTGCCCGGCGCGGGCCACGCGCCATTCATCAGTCACGAGGCCGATGTGGCGGACCATGTGAGCCGCTGGCTTCTGGAGGAGTGCTCATGACCCTGACGGACCTGGACCGGGCGCGCGTCGCCCAGGCTTTTGACCGGGCCGCCGCCAGCTACGACGAACACGCGACCCTGCAAATGGAGGTGGAGGGCCGCCTGCTGGAGCGCGTGGCGTATTTTGAACTGGAGCCGGCCCGGGTCCTGGACCTGGGCAGTGGAACCGGCCGCGGCAGCCGGGCCCTGGAAACGATGTTTCCCGGCGCCGAGGTGGTGTCGCTGGACCGTTCGCCGAACATGCTGGGCCTGACCGGCGCCAGGCGCCACCACCGATGCACCCGCGCTGGTGTGCGCGGACATGCACCAGCTGCCCTTTGCCCCGCGGCGCTTTGACCTGGTGTTCTCCAGTCTCACGGTGCAGTGGAGCAGCGAGGAGCCGCGTCTTTTCAGGGAGGTGCTGCGCGTGCTGCGTCCCGGCGGATTGTTCCTGTTCACGAGCTTTGGCCCGGATACCCTCCACGAGCTGCGCTCCGCCTGGGCCGCAGTGGATGACCGGCCGCATGTTAACCGCTTCGTGGACATGCACGACATCGGCGACGCGCTGGTCAGCGCGGGGTTCATGGATCCGGTCATGGACATGGAACTGCTGACCCTGGAGTACGGCGATGTCATGACCCTGATGCGCGACCTGAAGGGGATTGGCGCAGCCAACGCCGCAACGCAGCGCGCTGCCGGGCTGACCGGCAAGGAACGGCTGCGCAATGTGCTCCAGGCCTACGAGGCCTTCAAGCGCAACGGGCGCTACCCGGCGAGCTACGAGGTGGTCTACGGCGCCACCTTCGGCCCACCGGAGGGGCAGCCGGTCCGCGGCCCGGAGGGCGAAACCGCGACCTTTTCCGTTGAGTCGCTGCGCCAGGGGCGGGGGCGCTGATGCGTACCTGGTTTGTGACCGGCACGGATACGGAGATCGGTAAAACCTTCGCCGCCTGCGACCTGGTGCGTTACCTGGTAGCGCAGGGTCAGCGGGTCGCGGTTGCCAAGCCGGTTGCCTCCGGCTGTGAACAGACCGCTGCAGGTTTGCGCAACGAGGATGCGCTGGCGCTGCAGGCTGCGTCCAATGTCCGTGTGCCTTACGAGTTGATCAATCCTTACCGCTTCGAGCCGCCGATTGCGCCGCACCTGGCGGCCGCGGCCGTGGGTGAAGTGATTGACCTGCAGCTTGCCACCCGCATTCAGCGCGAGGTCGAGGCGGACTGGCTGGTGGTCGAGGGGGCCGGCGGCTGGAACGTGCCGCTGGATGATCAACGCATGCTGCGCGAACTGGCCGGCGCGTTTACCTCCAGTGTCCTGCTGGTGGTCGGGATGCGCCTGGGCTGCATCAACCATGCGTTGCTCAGCGCAGAGCAGATTCGCCGTGATGGCTTCGAGCTGGTCGGCTGGGTGGCCAACCACGTGGATCCGGACATGCTCGAGCAGCAGCGGAAACCTGGCAACCCTGGACCGGCTGATGCCGGCGCCCCGCATAGGCACCATTCCTTTTGTGCGGGCTATGGACGGGCCATGGCAGGGCGACTGGCGGTTTTCTTGATCCTGGTCATCAGAAAAACGCCAGAAAATGTCCTAAAATGAAAGCGGTGGTCCAGACTTTAGCCGCGACCGCTGTTTTTGCTTGTTTGTTCACGGCGCCCCCCTTGTGCCGTGGATGACCCGAGGCCGGTGTTCCCCTTGCACCGGATCTCACTGAAAGGACCGGCTGACCCCTTGCCGGTCCTTTCTTTTGCCTCCGGCTACGGCAGGTGCGGCCTGGCCAGGTAGTCCTCGCTCTGCATTTCAGTCAGGCGGCTGCGGGTCCGCTCAAATTCGAAGGCCAGGCGCTTGCCGCGGTAGAGCTGGCTGATGGGCGCGGCCGCGCTGATCAGCATTTTGACATTGCGGTCATAGAACTCATCGACCAGGTTGATGAAGCGCCGTGCCGCGTCCGGCGTCTCATCGGTCATCACCGGCACCCGCGACAGCAGCACCGTGTTGAAGGTCTGGGCCAGGTGAATGTAGTCCAGCGTGCTGCGGGGTTCGACGCAGAGCTCGTGGAAGTCGAACCAGATCAGGTCATCGCTGCGCCGCCGGGCCTGCAGCTCGCGGCCGTGGATACGAATGTGCCGGGGCAGTTCACCGCCGCCGGCCATGCGCTGGAAGTTTTCGGCCATCAGGCGGTCCGCGTGCTCGTCCAGCGGACAGGCGTAAAGCTCGGAATGCTGCAGCTTGCGCAAGCGAAAGTCCCGCTCGCCGCCAATCGCCAGCACCCGCGTATGCTGCTGCAGCAGGTCAATGGCCGGCAGGAATCGCGCGCGCTGCAGGCCGCCCTGGTACAGCTCATCCGGCGGGACATTGGAGGTGGTAACCAGGGTCACGCCACCGGCGAACAACCCCTGCAACAGGCCGGCGAGCAACATCGCATCCGCGATATCCGATACGAAAAACTCGTCCAGGCAGAGCACACGGAAGTCATGGGCCCAGTCGGCGGCGATCGACTGCAGTGGATCCTGTGCCTCGCTGCGCTCGCGAAGGCCGTCGTGGATGCGGGCCATGAAGCGGTGATAGTGAATTCGCAGCTTGTCCTCGAAGGGCAGGGTCTCGTAGAACAGATCCATCATCCAGGTTTTGCCGCGCCCCACGCTGCCCCACAGGTACAGGCCCTGGACCGGGGCGGGGTTTCTGAACCGTTGCCACCAGTGCCGCGACTGATCCTCAAGCAGGGTTTGCCGGAGCTCGTTAAGGACACGGATGGCCTTGCGCTGCTGCGGGTCCTCGTCAATCGTGCCCGAGGCCAGCAGCGCCTCGTAACGTTTCAGGGGGGTTGTCACGGGAGCGAAACGGGCGTCAGGACGTGGGGTTTACCGGCTCGGGCAGTTGTGACGATACGCCGTTCTTCAGCAGGCCCCGCAGGTCCATCAGGCGCCGGTGGAAGAAATGACCGGCATGTTCCATGACGATAAAGTCCGGCGGCGGATCCACCTGCTCGACCCAGTCCCGCACCTCGTCAAAGCTCACCACCTCGTCCTCGTCGCCCTGGATGATCAGCCAGGGGCAGTCCGGGCGGTGCAGGTCCGCGAAGCTGAAACGCGACACGGCCGGGGCGATGGAAACCAGCTGGCCCAGCTTCAGGTTCTGCGCGGCGCGCAGGGTGATATAGGAGCCGAAGGAAAAGCCGCCCAGCCAGAGCTGGTCGCCGGGGCGGGTACGGCGCACCCACTCGGTGACCGCAAACAGGTCATCGGTCTCGCCGTAGCCGTCGTCATATTGGCCCTCGCTCTCGCCGACGCCGCGAAAGTTGAAGCGGACCGTGTTCAGCCCAAGCTCGCGCATGGAGCGTTCCATGATGGTCACGACCTTGTTGTGCATGGTGCCGCCATGCTGGGGGTGCGGGTGACAGATCACGAAGGTCGCCGGGCGCGCATCCCCGGGTTCCGGAACGTCCACGATACATTCCAGGCGCCCGGCCGGGCCTTGCAAAAACAGCTCTGCGCGCTCTGCGGGGAACGTTTCCGGGTTGGAATTGGCCTGGTCCTGGGACATGGGTCTGGAACCTGCTTACAACGAGCAGGCATGATACCGCAGCGTATCTGGCGCTGCCCAGCCTCGGTCGCTGACCGCCCGCTCTCAGCCCTGGCGCACATGCCCCTGCAACACCGCTGTGCTAGGGTGCGCGCATGAATTACCTGGCCCACGCATTTCTAGCCCGCCGCGATGAAGGCCTGATGCTGGGCGGGCTGTTCGGCGACCACGTGCGGGGGCTGCGGGCCCTGCGGGGTTTCCCGCCCGATATCCGCGCCGGCATCCGCCTGCACCGCTTCATTGACCGCACAACCGACAGCAATCCGCAGCTCAAGGCCTTGCTGCGCCTGTTCCCGCGCCCCTTCCGGCGCTACGCGGGCATTATCGTGGACGTGGCGTTCGATCATGAACTGGCGCGGCACTGGTCGCGTTACACGGACAAGTCCCTGGAGAACTTTGACCGGCAGATCCGCTTCATGCTCAGGCGGAATGCGGCACTGGTCCCCGGGGGGCTGGCGCAGTTCATGAACTATGCGGACCGCCGCGGCCTGTTTGCCGCCTACCGGGACGAGAGTGAGCTGTTATTGAGCCTGGCGGGCGTCGGCGGACGTTTACGCCGGGCCAATCCGCTGGACCGGGTGGAGGAAATCTGGCCGGAGTTCCGCAAGCCGCTGGCCGAGACCTTCCTGGCGGTTTTCCCGCAGGTTCAGGCCGACGTGGATGCCTGGATCAGTCGGAAGGCCCTGCCAGGCGCAGATCAATAACCACCGGGTCGTGATCGGAGCTGCGCAGCCAGGCCGGTGACAGTTCCACCCGCGGCGGGTAGCCGGCATTGATGTTCAGAATCCGCGCGTTTTCAACGTCCTGCGCCAGGGCCGGGGTGGCCAGCGCATGGTCCAGCGTGCCGGAGTGACCGGCAAAGGTGTAGCTGTACTGGTGGCGCTCACCGATCGAGGCGGTGAGGTCCTGGAACCCCTCGGCGATGAGGTACTGCACCGGGTTCTCCATCCGGTAGGCATTCAGGTCACCGAGCAGCAGGGCTTTGCCCCCCGCCCGCTGGTTCGCCAGTGAGATCAGCCAGGGCGCCAGCGCCTTCGCCGCAGCCAGGCGCGCTGAATTCCAGCAGCCCTGCCCGTCATCCTGGTCCCGGTCCCGACCCTGGTCCGGGCAGCTGCCCTTGGACTTGAAGTGGTTGACGCTGATCAGCAGACGCTGGCCGTTGCTGGTCTGCTCCAGCACCTGGGCAATGGGCACCCGGTTCAGCAGATCAAACGGCGCTGCATCGAGCAGCATGGCCGGACCCAGCGGGCGCAGCAGGTCCGTGCGATAGAACAGCCCGACGGTGATCTGGTCAGTGCCGATGATGGATGCTTCCGGCCGCGCGACCTCCCAGTCCTGGCCGGTTGCCTGGCGCAGGTCCCCGATAAAGTCCGCGGCGGCGCCGGCCGGGTCGAAGCCGTCATTTTCCAGCTCCTGGACGCCGACCACGTGCGGCTGGAGCTGGGCGATAACCGCACGAAAACGCTCCCGCTGCGCCGCGAACTCCGCGGGCGTGTCCGCGCCGCGCGGGGTGGGAAAATCACCTCCACGTCCGTCGCCGTTGAAATAGTTGTGCAAATTCAGCGATACGATGCGCAGCGCGCCCGGCCGCGGAGGTCGGATCTCCGGCAGCGCCTGCCGCACCAGGCGGGGCGTTTCCTCCAGGTACAGCCGGGGACCAATGCCGTCGTGACCCAGCACACCGGCGTCGCTGAGCAGCTCGTCGCCGAGTGCAAAGGCCGCGGTTTCCCCGGGCGGCAGGGCGACATGCAGGCTGTAGGCCCAGTTGCGGGACTTTTGCTGGGCGGCTTCGCTGCCCGGGCGGGCTACCTCGGTCGGCTCCGGCAGGTAGAAGTCCCGGGATACGCGAAAACCGCCATCGCTCAGCCGGTACACATCGGTCACGATGGACGCGCTGTCGATGCTCACGCGCATGCTTTCCAGGGCTTCCCGGTCGCGGCCGCCCAGGGGCAGCGTGGTGGTGCTGAGCGGCCGGGCCTGTGGCGCGCCGCAGCGGGCCAGGAATGTCAGCCCGGTCAGGGCGGTTTGCGTGTCACGCCGCTCGCCGAGCTCATCCACCGTGCCCCTGGCGCTTACCACCATGCCCGGCTGGAGCGTGCTGTCGGGTTCGTCAACGGCCAGGAACAGGCCTTCCGAGGTGGCAGGGTCGCGGTCAGGCGCGAGCGATTCGATATACAGGCCCGCGTCCGTGCGCAGCGTGATCACGCCGGTGACGGCCAGTTCCTGCCCGACGAACGGGGAGACGAAGTCATCACCCTGGACCTCGTGAATGGGGGTATTGACGGGGCAGACGTCCAGCACTGCCCCGCCGTCCTGCGCGTCGCAGGCGGACAGGAGCGCAAGCGCCCCGAGCAGGGCGGCGGATGACAACCTGGGGTCGCGCAAAGCGATCGGCCGGCTCACTGCGCCAGCATGTACTCCACGGCCGCGGTCACTTCCTCGTCGGAGAGGTCCGCGCGCCCGCCCTTGGCCGGCATGGCGTTGAGGCCGTTGATGGCGCTGTAGGCCAGGGCTTCCAGGCCCTTGCCGGCGCGTTCGTTCCACGGGTCTGAGCCCGGGATCGGCGCCCCGGCAGCACCCGCCATGTGGCAGGCCTGGCAGGCGGAGGCATACACGGCGGCGCCGTCGATATCACCCACCGGCACCGGGGTGGTCTCGGCGGCCACCAGCGCTTCGGCCACCAGGTCTTCCTCGGTCAGCACGGTGCGCACCGCGGCCTCGGGCAGGGTCCGGTCATTGGCCAGCGCAATCCGGCTGGGATTGACGCCCGGCGCCGGCGCCGTGGCGGTCTGGTCGGCAATAAAAAGAATGCCAAAGGTAATCAGCACCAGGATGGCGATCACCATGCTGAATCGCTTGAGAAAAATATCGTCTGTGTCGCTCATGAACTGCCTCAGAAACGTTTGGCGGGTGATTCCCGGGATTCCGATGGGTCAGGCCGGGCGTCAATCCCGCTGCCAGGCACCCGCAAACCAGCCGCGCATTATACCGGCAAGTATCGGCATCGGAAACCTTGCTGACGTTGTTCTGAGCGCCCGGAAGCCTTAAACTACGCGCCCTCTCAGCTTTAAGCGCCCGTAGCTCAGCTGGATAGAGTACTGCCCTCCGAAAAATTCGCCGGGAGCGAATTTTCACGCAGCCGGACGCGCAGCGGTCGGCAAGCCCGCAGGGCGAGTCTCAGGATGAGACGAGTAACACGGGATAACAGTTGAATCGGGGTTTTACACCGAAGCCGCTGTTGTGGAAGTTTGGGATTACAATGCGATTTAAGCGCCCGTAGCTCAGCTGGATAGAGTACTGCCCTCCGAAGGCAGGGGTCAGAGGTTCGAATCCTCTCGGGCGCGCCAAATAAAAGAACCCCGCAAAAGCGGGGTTTTTTTATGGCCGGCCAGAGCCGTGGCGCCCCGCCGCAACCTGCATCGCTGCAGCCCGGCCGGCCAACTAGGAATCCGACCTCTTCGATTCGATGTTGCCGGATCGCTGGATGGCCCGCACCAGGCGGAAACCCATGGCGAAGGCAATCAGGCATCCGGCAGAACCGGCAATGGATACGCCGTGAAAGGTTGGCGGGACGTCCGAGCTCAGGATCATCGCGGAGCCGACGAACAGGGCGGCGGTTAACACGCCCAGCACCAGGCGGTTGACCACCGGGTCCAGCTTGCGGTGCTCCAGGTGAACATCGAATTTGCCCCCCTTGATCTGCTTGAGCAGCTCGGCAATCTCGTGGGGCGCCATTTCCACCAGCGCGGCCCAGTCCTGCACGTTGTGCCTGGCCCGTTTGAAGAGCTCCCGTGGCGAGAGGCGGCGCTCTATGATCCGCTGCTGGTAGGGGATTAAAATTTCCATGAGGCTGAATTTGGGACTCAGCGACCTTGCCGTGCCTTCCAGCATGACCAGCACCTTGATCAGCAGGGTGGCCCGGGTCGGCAACACGATCTTGTAGCTGCGGATGATCTCCATCATCCGGTTGAGGGCGTCACCCAATTTAAGATCGGCGATGCTTTGCGTGGCGTAGTCGGCGAGAAAATCCTCGATATCGCGCCGGAACTCCTTGTCATTGAGTCCAGGCGGCACATCGCCGAGCTCGCGGATCTGGTCGCACATGTCCTGCGAGTTTCTTTCGTTCAGCGCAAACAGCATGTCTTCCATGGTCCGCCGCAGCTCGTCATCGATGCGGCCGACCATGCCAAAGTCCAGCAGGCCGATCTCCGAATTGCCCAGCACCAGGATGTTCCCCGGGTGCGGATCGGCGTGGTAGAACTGGTCCCGAAAGATCATTTCCAGGAAGATATTCGCCCCGCGGTTGGCCAGGTCCTCGAGGTCGTGACCCTGTTCACGAAGCAGGCCGGCCTGGGCCAGGCTGACGCCATCCAGCCGCTCCATGGTCAGAATGCGCTGGGTTGACAGCTCGTCATAGACCCTGGGAATAACCACCATCGGGTCGTCGGCGAAGTTCTGCGCAAACTTCTTGAGGTTTCGCTGCTCGCGGCTGAAATCCAGCTCGGCCAGCAGGATCCGGGAAAATTCGTCGACGGTAGCGACGGGGCGGAACTGACGGGCCTGCTCGGAGTGGTGCTCCGCCAGCTCCGCCAGCTTTTTCAGAATTTCCAGGTCGCTGCGAATCTTGCCTTCAATGCCGGGATGCTGAACTTTCACAGCCACGGCTGTGCCGTCCTTCATGTAGGCAAAATGCACCTGGCCAATGGAGGCCGAGGCGGCCGCCTGGCTGTCGAATTCCAGGAACAAGGCTTCCGGGGGCACGCCGAGCTCGGAGATGAAGACCTCCTCAACGACTTCCGGCGGGTCGGCGGCGGCATCGGCCTGCAGCTTGGCCAATTCACGGGTTATTTCAGGCCCCACCAGGTCAGGGCGCGTGCTGAGAATCTGACCCAGCTTGATGAAGGTCGTGCCCAGTTCGGTAAACGCCTCGCGCATGCGGACGCCGGGCTCCAGCTCGCTGATGGGCTCACCGTCAACGGACTGAAAATGTCCCTGGATCCAGGCGGCGTTAATGGTGCTGATCCACGGCGCGAGCTGGTACTTGGCGAGCGTCGAGATGATTTCGCTTAAACGCCTGGTGTCGCGAACCAGCTGGGGGAATGCATCAATGTTCATGACCGGGTACTACGTTGCAATGTGCACTGGACTGAACCTTACCACCCCTAAGATCCCTCCAGCACCGCAATCCGCGCAACCACCAGTTCCTGCAATTCAATCAACTCCGCCAGTACGTCCCGGGTATAGCGCTCATATTCCACGGTCAGCGAAAACTTGGCGGCGACGTGGTTCTGAAACAGGTCATTTTCCAGCAGGTCCAGGTGCGCCTGGTCCTCCCTGGCGGTGACCGGCAAATCAAACTCACGGTCGCCCCTGACCCGTGCCTGCGCCTCGAGCACCTGCGGCATGTGCACGCTGTTGAGGAGGTACTGGTCCAGCTTGTTCTGCTGGTGATCGAATACGCCGCGGAACCAGGCCAGCGAGAGCTGCAGAGACCGCTCGTATTTCGTCAGGCCCCGGCGAATATCGATGCTGTCGATGACTTCCAGCTTGCCGGAATTCATAAGCTCCAGGTAGGTGTTCATCTCGGGTGCATAAACGCCCATCTCCCACAGCCCGTTGGCAATATGCGAGTCCAGCACATGCGCTTCGGAGGTGCTGCCGGGACCGTCACTGCCGGCGGCGAGAAAAATAAGCCCGTTTTTGATCAGGTCTATTTCGCGAAGGCCGTCCTCAACTTCCGCGATGCTGACAATAATGTCCTTGTTCATGGCGACCAGGATTTCGAGTTCATCAGCCCTGGCATTCCGCTCATCACGCCATTCATCGACGGCAAGGGCCAGCAGGATACCCAACAGCACAGCAAAGAACTCGACAGCCAGGGTCGGCCAATGCCCCCCCTGAACAAGCCTTGAAAGTTTATTGGTGATCATGAAAGCGGCCCTGCACCAGCAATGAGGTCTGTCTTATGCCTGAAGCCCTGCGCAGACCTTTGCGTTGATATTACTTCAGGGTCGCTTTCTGGTGTTTAAAAAAACCCCGCGCTTGGCGGGGTTTCCTTTTAACCGGTTCCAGCCCCCTGGATTCCGGATCTGCTGTCGCTTTCTTCGCCCTCCGGGGCGTCTTCCTGGTTTTCCGGGTGACTGGGCTGATGTTCCGGCGCCCCGTCCTCGTCCTGCCTGCTTTCCTGGTTCATATAAGTGCTCTCCTTGCCTTTTTTGGCATTACCAACACACACGCAAAAAGTTGGCGCCTTAAATCAGGCCTGCTTGATTGATCATCGCTGTCTGGCTGGAGATTGCCGGGCGGGCCGTTTACCCGGGGTCCCGCAAACTGATCAGTGCCTCGACACCGGCGGTTTCGGCCAGCGCCAGCCCTTCGGCCCGGGACATGACCATCAGGGCCGTGGCCAGCGCATCCGCGGTCATCGCATCGTCCGCAATCACCGTCACCGCGCTGATTGCCCCCGCAGCCGGGCGGCCGGTGCGCGGGTCCAGTATGTGCGCGTAGCGCTGCCCGTCCATTTCAAAGTAATTGCGGTAGTCCCCGGAACTGGCCACGGCCTGGTCCTGCAGTGAGAGCACCACGGGCTCGTCACTGTCGGAGCCCGGCGCCTCCACCGCCACGCGCCAGGGCCCGCCGCCGGGGCGTTCACCGCCGGCGTAGATCTCGCCGCCGATCTCCACCATGAAATTCCGGTAGCCGGCTTGCCGCAGCAGGGCTGCGAGCTGGTCCACCGCATAGCCCTTGGCCAGCGCTGAAACGTCGATCTCCAGCCCGGCAACCTGCTTGCGGATCGCGGTTCCGTCCGCGGAGCGCTCCAGCAGGGACATGCCCGTGTGTTTGCCAAGTCCCAGCAATTCTGCCTCCGGGGGTATGCGCGGCAGCGAATCGCCCTGGAAACCCCAGGCCAGCGACAGCGGTCGTAAAGTAATGTCCAGCGCCCCGCCGCTGAGTTCATGAAGGCGTTCCGCGGCGCTGAGCACCGCGGCAGTCCGCGACGGTATGTCGACCCATACACCGGCGGGCCCGGCATTGAAGCGGCTGAGCACGGAATCGTCCCGCCAGGTGGACATTTCCTGATCAATCACCGCCAGTTCCGCTGCGATCTGATTCGCCAGTGCCTCGTCATCGCGCACCGGGCCTACGATCTGAATCTCGTAGCCGGTACCCATGGTGCTGCCCCCCAGCACGTGGACCGTGTCCGGCCCGGGCGCGCAGCCGGTCAACAGCAGCAGTGCAAGCAGTCCCGTCGACCGGGCCATGAAAGTAAGTACAGCAGGCATCGCGCAAGTCTACGTCTTTGCCGGCCTGCGACCCAACAGCGCACCAGCAATTTACCCGTGCACCAAAATGATGCACGTTGTTGGTGCGTACCCCGGCAAGCCGGCGATGGCAGGCAAGTTTCTGCTTGGCCCGATTTCTGCATCTTCCATCAGCAATGCCCTGAATCGGACAGCGAGGATTCCCTGACCATGCAACTGGTTACTGCCATCATCAAGCCCTTCAAACTCGACGAGGTCCGCGAAGCGCTGGCCCAGGTCGGTGTCACCGGGGTCACGGTTACCGAGGTCAAGGGTTTTGGCCGTCAGAAAGGTCATACGGAGCTGTACCGCGGGGCCGAATACGTGGTCGACCTGTTACCCAAGATCAAGCTGGAAACCGCGGTAAGCGACGACATGGCCGAGGCCGTGGTCGAGGCCATCATCCAGTCCGCCGTGACCGGCAAGATCGGCGATGGCAAGGTGTTTGTCACCCGCCTGGAAGAGGTCGTGCGTATCCGTACCGGTGAAACCGGCGAGAAAGCCATTTGAAGCGGCGCCAGCCCCTGCGCGCTCCGGGAGTGAGTTAGACCCATGGAAAACCAGATTTTCGAACTTCAGTTCGCCCTCGACACCTTCATGTTCCTGGTCTGCGGCGCCCTGGTCATGTGGATGGCGGCCGGCTTTGCGATGCTCGAGGCCGGCCTGGTGCGGGCCAAGAACACGACGGAGATTCTCACCAAGAACGTCGCCCTGTTCGCGATCGCCTGCACCATGTACATGCTGTTCGGCTACGCGATCATGTACGACGGCGGCTACCTGCTGTCGGAGGTCGTGCACACCAGCGATTTTGTCGTTGAAACGGTGTACGCCGATTCCGCCGCCGCCGGGTTCGGCGGTGACGCGGTGTACTCGCGGGCCGCGGATTTCTTCTTCCAGGTGGTGTTCGTGGCCACCGCCATGTCCATCGTCTCGGGCGCCGTGGCGGAGCGTATGAAGTTGTGGACCTTCCTGTTGTTCACCGTCGTCATGACCGGCTTTATCTACCCGGTGGAAGGCTCCTGGACCTGGAACGGCCAGGACGTGTTTGGCCTGTATAACCTGGGTGAACTGGGCTTCAGTGATTTTGCCGGTTCCGGCATCGTGCACCTGGCCGGCGCCTCGGCAGCCCTGGCGGGCGTGCTGCTGCTCGGGCCGCGGCGGGGCAAGTACCGGCCCGATGGCCGCATGAACGCGCTGCCGGGCTGCAACCTCCCGCTGGCCACGCTGGGCACCTTTATCCTCTGGATGGGCTGGTTCGGCTTTAACGGCGGCTCGGTCCTGAAGCTGGCCGATGCGACCAGCGCCCATTCCATGGCCTGGGTGTTTCTTAACACCAATGCCTCAGCCTCAGGCGGACTGATTGCGGCGCTGATCACCGCCCGCCTGATGTTCGGCAAGGCCGACCTGACCATGGCGCTGAACGGCGCCCTGGCGGGCCTGGTGGCCATCACCGCGGAGCCCTCCACGCCGACCGCGCTGCAGGCCTTCCTGTGGGGCGTGACCGGCGGGATCCTGGTGGTGTTGTCCATCGTTGCCCTCGACAAACTGAAGATCGATGACCCGGTGGGTGCGATCTCCGTGCACGGCACGGTCGGCATTCTCGGGCTCATGCTGGTGCCCGTAACCAACGCGGAGGTGACTTTCTCCGGTCAGCTTATCGGCGCTGCCACCATCTTTGGCTGGGTCTTCGGCGCCAGTTTCCTGGTGTGGCTGGCCCTGAAGCTGGTGCTTGGTATCCGCGTCACCGAGGAAGAGGAATACGAGGGCCTGGACGTGGCCGAGTGCGGCATGGAGTCCTACCCGGAATTCGTCAACTCGGGTTAAGGCGCACGCAATGCCCCGACAACGCAAACGCCGGCCCCTTGCCGGCGTTGTTTAGCGTGAAGACTCGCCCGTGTGCCAGGGCGAGTCGGAGATGGGCAGGTCGCGGATTTCTTCAAGGAACGCCCGCGCCTGCATGGGCAGGTGCCGGCCCCGTCGGCTGACCACCCCGTAAGTCCGCTTGGGAAAGTAGTGGCTCATATTGCGCGCCACCAGCCGGTCCTCCTCGCGCAGGCAGATGCTGGTGACAATCGACAGGCCGAAGTTGGCCTCTACGTAGCGCTTGATCACTTCCCAGCCACCCACTTCCAGCACCACGTTGAAGGGCACGCCCTGCTGCTGGAACACCCGGTCCACCAGGCGCCAGGTGGTGAGGCGACGTGGCGGCAGGATCAGGCCGTACGGCGCGATGTCCTCCAGGCTGATCTGCTCGCGGTCGGCCAGCTCGTGACCCAGGGGCATGATCAGCGCCGGGTCGAAGGTATACATGGGGGTGTAGCTGATGTCCGTGGGCACATCCAGCATGGAGCCGATCGCGAAGTCGACCTCGTCCTCGCGGATCATCGCCAGTCCGTCGCGCCCGGTCACGTTGCGCATCTGCACCTTGATACCGGGGTAACGCTCCCGGAAGCGCGAGACGAGCCGTGGCAGGATGTAGATAATCGTGGATTCGCCGGCGGCGATAATCACCTCGCCGGTCTCCGTGTTGCCGCGGACTTCCTTTTCGAAACGTGCCGGCAGGGCGTCGATTTCCTCGACCAGCGGGCGCGCCATGTCCAGCAGCTTGTTGCCCTCCGGGGTCAGCTGGATGCTGGGTCCGCGACGTTCGAACAGGGTGGTCTCCAGCGCGGTTTCCAGCGCCTTCACCTGCAGGCTTACCGCAGACTGGCTGAGGAACAGTTCCTCGGCCGCATCGGTCATCTTGCCGGTGCGCGCCACGGTGCAAAAAGCGCGCAGCTGCTTGAGCGGATTTCCCTTGTAGTAGAAGCGCTGTGTTTTTTCCATTGGAAAACAATCACCTGTAGCATTAACAAAACTAATAATGGTATTTGAAACATTTATATTGTGAATTATAGCCTCACGGGCCTAAGCTGGGGTGCTCACGAACACCTCTTTTAAAGGCTCAGCTCATGAATTCCACTGTCCTGCAATACACTTCTCCCCGTCTCGAGATGATCCATATCGACACGCCGGCTTCCCGCCGGGTGCTGACGCCCGAAGCGCAGGATTTCCTCGTGGAACTGGCCGAAACGTTCACTGACCGCCAGCGGGAATTGCTTGAAGAGCGCAAGGCGCGCCAGGCCGCCTTCGACGCGGGCGCGCTGCCGGATTTCCTGCCGGAAACCGCCGACATCCGCAACGGTGACTGGAAAGTGGCGCCGATTCCCGGGGAGGTTCTGGACCGCCGCACGGAAATAACCGGGCCGGTAACGCGCAAGATGGTCATTAACGCGCTCAATTCGGGTGCCCAGGTGTACATGGCCGATTTTGAAGACTCCACCTCGCCGACCTGGCACGCAATCATGAAAGGCCAGGTCAACCTGTTTGATGCGCTGCGCCGCCGGGTGGACTTCACCACCGAGGAAGGCAAGCGCTACAGCCTGAACGATGAAACTGCGGTGCTGATGGTGCGCCCGCGCGGTCTGCATATGCCGACCCGTCACCTGCGCATCGCGGGTCATCCGATTCCCGGCTCGCTGGTCGATTTCGGGCTGTTCCTGTTCCTCAATCACGAGGTCCTGGCGGAACAGGGCAAGCACCCCTATTTCTACCTGCCCAAACTTGAGCATTACAAGGAGGCCGAGTACTGGGAAGACGTGATTGCCTGGTCGGAAAAGCGCCTCGGCATGGAACACGGCACGGTCAAGGTGACCGTGCTCATCGAAACCCTGCCCGCGGCTTTCCAGATGAACGAAATTCTCTACGCCCTCAAGGATCGCATCCTGGGGCTGAACTGCGGGCGCTGGGATTATATTTTTTCTTACATCAAGACCCTGCGCACCCACCCGGACCGGATTCTCCCGGACCGCGCCAGCGTGACCATGGCAGTACCTTTCATGAGCGCCTACTCGCGCCTGCTGATTCAAACCTGTCACAGGCGCGGCGCGTTCGCGATGGGCGGCATGGCCGCGCAGATTCCGATTCGCGGCGACGAAGAGGCCAACGCGGCGGCCATGGAAAAAGTCCGCGCCGACAAGGAGCGCGAGGCCCGCAATGGTCATGACGGCACCTGGGTCGCGCATCCGGCGCTGGAGCCCCTGGCCAGGGCCGAGTTCGACAAGGTCATGACCGGTCCGAACCAGATCGACAAGCCGATCTCCGACGAGGTCATTACCGCGGAAGACCTGCTGACCCCCTGTGCGGGAGAGATCACCGAGGAGGGCATCCGCCACAATATCCGCGTTGCCATCCTGTACCTGGCCGCCTGGATGGACGGCAATGGCTGCGTGCCGATCGACAACCTGATGGAAGATGCGGCCACGGCGGAAATCGGCCGCACGCAGATCTGGCAGTGGGCGCACCATGGCGTGAAAACCGCCGGGGGCCGGACCGTCGACAATGACTATATCGATGAATTGTTCAGTTCCGAGCACGCCAAGCTGATGGCGGCGGGGATGAACGGCCACACGGCGGCGGTCAACCGGGCCACGGCCCTGCTGCGCGAAATGTCCCGGCGCGAAACGTTAGAAGACTTCCTGACCCTGCCCGCTTATCCCCACCTGGTGGCGTGAGTGGCGGGCGTTAAAGACTAAACCGCGAGGCCGGCTTTGAGGCGTGAACTGCCATGACGGAGTGGCCCGACGCCGGACTCAGCAATCCTACACAACCGAGGTGCACTCATGACCTATTCTGAAGAAATCGCCAAATTAACCGCCCTGCGTGAGCAGGCGGGCCACGCCTGGAACGACATCAGCCCGGAATCGGCTGCCCGTATGCGCCTGCAGAACCGTTTCAGGACCGGCCTGGATATCGCCCGTTACACCGCGCACATCATGCGCAAGGACATGGCGGAATATGACGCCGATCCGGGCCGGTACACCCAGTCCCTCGGTTGCTGGCACGGCTTTATCGGCCAGCAGAAGCTGATCGCCATCAAGAAGCACTTCGGTGACTACCAACAAGCGCTACCTGTACCTGTCCGGCTGGATGATCGCGGCCCTGCGTTCCGAGTTCGGCCCGCTGCCCGACCAGTCCATGCACGAGAAGACGTCCGTACCCGCCCTGATCGAGGAGCTGTACACCTTTCTGCGCCAGGCGGACGCCCGGGAGCTGGGCGGCCTGTTCCGCGCGCTGGACGAAGCCCGCGGCGCCGGTGACCAGGTCAAGGCCAAGGACATCCAGAACCAGATCGACAACTTCCAGACGCACGTCGTGCCGATCATTGCCGATATCGACGCCGGGTTTGGCAACGCCGAGGCCACCTACCTGCTGGCCAAGAAGATGATCGAGGCCGGCGCCTGCGCGATCCAGATCGAGAACCAGGTATCCGACGAGAAGCAGTGCGGCCACCAGGACGGCAAGGTGACCGTTCCGCACGAGGACTTCCTGGCCAAGATCCGCGCGATCCGTTACGCCTTTCTGGAACTGGGTGTGGACGACGGGGTGATCGTGGCCCGCACCGACTCCCTGGGCGCCGGCCTGACCAAGCAGATCGCCGTGACCCATGCAGCCGGGCGACCTGGGCGACCAGTACAACAGCTTCCTGGACTGCGAGGAAGTGGACCTGGCCGACATGAACAACGGCGACGTGGTCATCAACCGTGACGGCAAGCTGTTGCGTCCGAAGCGGCTGCCCTCCAACCTGTTCCAGTTCCGCAAGGGCACCGGCGAGGACCGCTGCGTACTGGACTGCATCACCTCCCTGCAGAACGGCGCAGACCTGCTGTGGATCGAGACCGAAAAGCCGCACATCGGCCAGATCGGCGGCATGGTCGATCGCATCCGCGAGGTGATCCCGAACGCCAAGCTGGTCTACAACAACAGCCCGTCCTTCAACTGGACGCTGAACTTCCGCCAGCAGGTCTTCGATGCCTGGAGCGAAGCGGGCAAGGACCTGTCCGCTTACGACCGGGACCGGTTGATGAGCGTCGAGTACGACGACTCCGCGCTGGCCGCCGAGGCAGACGAGCGGATCCGGACCTTCCAGGCCGATTCGGCTCGCCAGGCGGGTATCTTCCACCACCTGATCACCCTGCCGACCTATCACACGGCAGCACTGTCCACCGACAACCTGGCCCGCGAGTACTTCGGCGAGCAGGGCATGCTGGGCTACGTGGCCGGCGTGCAGCGCAAGGAAATCCGCCAGGGTATCGCCTGCGTCAAGCACCAGAACATGTCCGGTTCCGACATCGGCGACGACCACAAGGAGTACTTCAGCGGCGATGCGGCCCTCAAGGCAGCCGGTGAAGACAACACGATGAACCAGTTCGGCTGAACGAACACCCCGGGGTCAGAGTCAGGGGTCAGAGTCAGGGGTCAGAGTAAAGTGCCAGAGTGCGCCGCTCTGACACTTTACTCTGACCCCTCACGCTCTGGCGGGATGCTGTCCACGCTGGCACCGGCGCGTCAGGGAGTGACCCGGGGGGTCTCGCGGCCCGGTCGCGGCAGCTGATAATATCCCCTTTAGTTACAGGGTCACGGACCGGTACACCGGTGAAGAAAGTCCGTGCGCTCTCTGTGTCCGGGGAAGCGATGCAACAAAGCGACGACAATCTGACCATGTTGCTGAGGGACTGGTCCCAGGGCGATGGTGATGCTGCGGGCCGGATTTTCGAGCGTCTCTATCCGCAGTTAAAGAGCGTGGCGCAGAGACAGCTTGCGCAGGAACGGGCCGGGCACACGATTCAACCCACAGCGCTGGTTCACGAGGCCTACCTGAAATTTCAGCGGGGTGCACCGGTGGAGTGGCAGGACCGTGCGCATTTCTTTGCCATCGCCTCGCGCATTATCCGCCAGATCCTCGTGGACTATGGTCGCAGCCGCAATGCGCAGCGCCGCGGTGGAGGACTGGCTGTCACCCTGAACGAAAACGTGCACGGAAGCGTCGAGGAGACGCTGGAGTTGCTTGCCCTGGACGAGGCGCTGACCAGGCTTTCAAACATAGACGAGTGTCAGGCGGATATCGTCACGCTGCGCTATTTCGGCGGCCTTACCATTGACGAGACAGCGATCGCCCTGGAAGTTTCCGAAGCCACGGTCAACCGGAAGTGGCGCGCTGCCAGAGCCTGGCTCTACCAGGTCATGGAAGAGGCGCGCTAGGCCCGTGACCCGCACCAGCGATATGTTGCCTGCGGCATGGTGAACGACGAGCGGGGCAAGGGTGCACGCAATAGGGACCTGGATGCCGACGCCCTGATGATCTTCGCCGACAGCCTTGAGCTTGCCGAAGATGCCCGTGAAGCCTGGCTGATCGAACGTTGCGCTGACAACGCCGCATTGCTCGAGGCGGTACTGCGGTTGCAGGCGGCAGATCGGTCGGCGGACAAGGATTTTCTCCGCTCGCCCCTGGCGCCATTGTCCGACGCGCCATCCATGATCGGACAGCGATTTGGCGCCTTCGAGGTGACCAGTCTACTGGGAAGTGGCGGCATGGGCCGGGTCTTCCGTGCACGCCGGGTGGAGGGAGCTTTCGAACAGGAAGTGGCGATAAAGTGTTTCGATATACGCTACGCCTCCGACAATGCCCGCGAACGTTTTGAATCCGAGCGCCGGATCCTCGCTGCCCTGGAACATCCGGGTATCGCTCATGTGATCGATGGTGGAACCACGGACGACGGTGCCGCCTATTTGGTAATGGAACTGGTGCGGGGTCAGCGCATTACGGATTACTGTACCGACCAGGGCCTGAGTCTTGAGGCGCGGCTGCGGCTTTTTCAGCGCGTCTGCTCGGCCATACAGTTTGCCCATCAACAGGGTGTGGTGCACCGCGACCTCAAACCCGGCAACATTCTCGTTACCCGTGACGGCGATCCGCGGCTTATTGATTTCGGCATTGCCAAGGTGCTCGACCCGGCCTTTGTTCGTGAAGCGCTGCCGGAGACGCGAACCAGTGCCCAGCTCATGACGCCGGAATATGCCAGTCCGGAACAGGTGCGCGGGGAACAGGTCGGTATCGGAAGTGACATCTACTCCATGGGCATCTTGCTTTACGAGTTGCTCGTCGGCACCCGGCCCTACCATTTTCCCTCCCTGACTCCTGCCGCGATTGAACGGACAGTATGTGACTCCATACCCTCCAATCCCTCGGCGCTTGTGGGACAACGGCGTGGAGAGCTGCCTTCGGGTCTGGACAGTGCGCGCAGCCTGAGTCGCCGGCTGCGCGGTGACCTGGACTGTATCGTCATGACAGCACTGAGCAAGGAACCGGCGCGCCGCTTCGTTTCCGCGGCTGCCATGGCCGACGATATAGAGCGTTACCTGGGCGGGCATCCGGTGCGGGCCCGCGGCGTGTCCCGGTCCTATCGAATTCTAAAATTCGTGCAGCGCAACCGCGCGGCCAGTGCCGCCCTGGCAATGGTTGTGCTGACCCTGGTCATCGCCCTGGCCGTAGTGATGAACCAGGCTGCCGAGACGGAAAGGCAGCGTGATGTTGCTCAGCGCGAAGCTGCCCGTGCCACTGCTGCCAAGGACTTCCTGATCGATATCATCGCCCGTAGCGATCCGTACGAGAACACGGAATCGGCAACGCTCGCCGGCGCTCTGCGTCAGTCCCTGCCGGGCATCGAGGAGCGCTTTGCAAACAACCCGGCCCTTGAGGCGGAGATGCGCTATGCCATCGGCTACGCGCTCCAGAACCTGGGAGAGATCCCGACCGCGCGGGCGCAAATGGAACGTGCCCGGGATCTGTGGCAAGAAGTCGGTGATTCACTGGACCAGGCGCAGGTGCTGGATGGGCTGGGCATCATAAACTGGTGGGAGAGCAACTTTGACCAGGGTGAAACCCGCTTCGCAGAGGCGCTTGAGGCGCTTGACTTGGTGCAATTCACTACGGACATGCAACGCGAGCGCGCCACCCTGTTACGCGTCAATATTTTCAATAATCTTTCGGGTATGCGGATTGATGCCGGCCAGATTGACGCCAGCCTGGCGGCCAGCGATGCAGCGCTAACGCTGGCGGAAGATCCGCAGTGGGCGGGCATGGTGGACACTGAGACGATGGCCTCGATCTGGGGAAATCGCGCGAACGCCCTGGGCAGCATCGAGGAGCGAATGAGCGAAGCGATTGTCGCTTTCGAGCGTGCGCTTGAGCTTCAGATAGAAAGCACCGGGCGCCTGCACCCGAATACGGCAATCATCCTCAACAATCTGGCGCTGACGCACTACGGCATGGGTAATCTCGAGGACATGGCAATGCTGTTTGAAGAGTCCCTGGAAATCCGCCGTGCCACTCTTGGCCCGGAACACCCACAAACTGCGACGGCATTGTTCAACCTGGCTGCCGGCCAGGTGGCGGCAGGACTATACGGGGCAGCAGAACCCAATGCCGTGGAAGCGCTGAGGGTTGCGACCAAGGGCTATGAACCTGGCCACCCCCGAATCGGCAAGGCTCATGAGAAGCTGGCGCAGGTTTATCAGGCCACGGGGCGTGTTGAGCTGGCGCGGACCCATGCACGGCAGGCCCTGGAAATCTACCAGGCAGCCCCGGGGGTCGATCCGGCGTGGATCAGCACCGTCGAGGGCATTCTCGCAGCCCTGGAAGAAACGTCCTGACGTCATCCCCAGTGAAGTGCCAGGGTTGGCCACTCTGATATCCGCTGCACTCCCGACTGATTTTCAATGACAGGTTTTTCCCGATTTTGTCGCTTTAGGGGCAAGGGTAGTGGTTTGCTGCCCGTCAACAGGGCGCGCAAAAGGAAAAAACATGAAACGGATCTTGGGTGCCACGGGGCCCCGTTGGGGACTGCTGAGCCTCCTCGCGGCGGTCTCGCTTGCGACGAGCGCAGAGGCGCAGGTCGAGAGAATCAGTGTCAGCGCCGCCGGCGAGCAGGCCGACCAGGATTCCTATGCCGCTGTCCTGAGTGACGACGGCAGCATCATCGCCTTCCATTCCAATGCGACCAATCTGGTCGGAGATGATAACAACGCCTCCGGCGATATCTTCCTGCACGACCTGAATCTGAACTCGGTTGAGCGAGTGAGCCTTGATGAAGCCAACGGGGAGCTGGGCAATGGCAATTTCAACAACAATCTGAACCCTTCCATCTCCGATGACGGTAACCGTATCGCTTTTCAGAACTACAGCCTGCGGGGATTCGCCAACGTCCTGGTGCGAGACCGGATCACCAACCAGACAACCGTGGTTATGCCCATTGCCTTCACGACTGATAATCCGGATCGTGAAGGGCGCCAGGAACCGGCCCTGTCCGGCAACGGCCAATATGTCGCCTTTCACTTTCTGCCTGCTTTCCAGGCCTCCTTGCCGACCAGTGCGAGGCCTCCGGATGATGATCTGAACCGCGTTGCTGATGTCTTTGTGTATGACCTGGACACCCAACCCGTCCCGCCTATCGAGCGGGTCAGTCGTGATGCTGCCGGCATCGAGGGTCGCGCCGGCAGCTTATCCGCCAGCCTGTCCGACGATGGACGTTTCGTGGCCTTTTACTCCTTCGCCGATGATCTTGTGGCCGGTGACGAAAATCTCAGTCGCGATGTCTTCGTCAAGGACCGCGTTGGTGACGGCATTGAGCGCGTCAGCGTGTCATCCACCGGCGAGGAGGGCAATGACGACAGCCAGCAAGCGATGATTTCCGGCAACGGACAGTTCGTCGTCTACCGATCAAGGGCCGCCAACCTGGTGAGCGGCGACACGAATGGCCACTGGGACATTTTTGTCCATGATCGCAGCAGCAACATCACAGAGCGGGTGAGTGTCTCGAGCAGCGGTGAGCAGGCCAATCACGGCAGCTTTTCGCCGTCCATTTCCGACGATGGGCGTTACGTGGTCTTTCGGTCGAACGCCTCGAACCTGGTGTCGGACGATACCAATCAACGCTGGGATATCTTCGTCCACGACCGCGACACCGGCCAAACCCTGCGCGTCAGCACCACTGCCGATGGCAGCGAAGCCAATGGCCATTCCTACCAGCCGGATGTCTCGGGTGATGGCAACTGGATTTCCTTCGAATCTGATGCCACCAACCTGGTGGTCAGTGACAGCAACGAGGCGCGAGACATCTTTCGCGTGCCAAACCCCCTGTGAATCGTGCCCTGGCCATGAACCATCTTCGCCATTGCCTCTGCCTCTTGCTGCTGGCCTCCAGCTTTTCTGTCTTTGCCCAGCCGCTACCCCAGGGTCCCGTCGTCACGCTTGGCAATGTGGCGGGTAATGCTGGTGCGACGCTGAACCTGCCCATCGATATCGATGGCGAGTTCGCCGCCGTGCAATTCGAGCTGAAACTGGACAATCCGGACCTCGCGCTGACCGGATTCAGCTCATCCAGCCTGCCGGCTGGCTTTGTGCTTGACTTCGCAATACTGGGCGACGATCACCTGCGTGTCGTGGCTTACGAGACGAGCTGTCCTGCTCCCCTTCCCGGGCCGGAGAAGGACCCGGGCGACAGATCGCAAAATACCCCGCTTGCGCTCATCAATGCGCAACTTGGCCAGGTATCCATCAGGATAGCGGACGACGCTGCGCCGGGTCTTGTGAACGTTACGCTTACGGAAATCATCGCCGCGGATGACAGCGCCGCTCTGCTGGCTGCCGGGGTCGTTGATGGGCAGATAGAAATACTCGATGCTTCCGTGGGACCGCCGGGCGTCATACGGGATATACCGACCTTGCCGGTCTACGGTCTGATGGCCCTGGCCGCCCTGCTGCTTGTTGTCGGCCTCATCAGCCTGCAGCGGCGCGGGATAAATGTGCTGGTGGTTCTTGCAACCACGAGCCTGGTACTGGCAGCCCATCAACCCGGGCTGGCGCAAGCAGCGGAGCCGAATGCGACGCTTCCTGAGATTGCCGCAGTCATCCTTGGGCGGCAGGCTCCGAATGGGGCAGAAGACTGCAATGAAGACGGCCTGGTTGATGTGCGCGACTTGATTTGCGCCCGCAATGAAGCCTGCAGTCCGGACACCAATCAAGCTCCTGTAATTGCGCCCATAGCCAATCAGACGCTGACTGTTGGGGCGCCTTTCAGCTACGCGGTACAGGCCAGCGATCCGGAAGGTGACGCGCTGAGCTTTGACCTGCCTGCCGCTCCGCCGGGCATGGGTATCAGCAGCAGCGGGCTGATTACCTGGACACCGGGCCCCGCGGATCTCGGTGCTCATCCGGTGACCGTAACCGTGGCTGACCCGGAGGGTCTGAGTGATACCGAGTCCTTTACCGCGACGGTCTTCGAGGCAAGCTCCACGAGCCTGAAGCTTTCGGCGCCCGGCAACTTCACCGTGGTGGCTGGCGAAGCCCTCCAGTTCCAGCTCTATGCAGCGAGCAGCAATCCTGCAGCGACCCTGTCATTCAGCAAGCAGGCCGGGCCGGACACCCTCCAGGTCGATCCCGGCAATGGACAGGTTAGCTGGCTCACTACCCTTGCGGACCTGGGCAGTCATCCCGTGAGAGTTGTTGTCGAAGATCAGGACAGGAATATTGACGAACAGGCCTTCACGGTCGAGGTGACCCGGCCAGCCGGGCCGACCACCCTGCCGAATCGGGCGCCCGTGCTGGCAAGCATTGCTGATCAAGCCGTCAGTGCCGGTGAGTCCCTGGTACTGCCCACCACGGCCAGCGATCCTGAGGGCGACAGCCTGGCGTTCACTTTGCTCGCGGCGCCGGACGGCATGACGATCGATAACGCCGGGGTGATCCGCTTTTCGGCCGCTAACGAACAGGCGGGGGACAACACGGTCACCGTCAAGGTCAGTGATCCGGCTGATTTGAGTGATACAGGGTCCTTCAATCTGAGCGTGATCGCCCGCAATGAGGCTCCTCTGGCGCTTGATGATGCCTGGGATGTCACCAAAGGGTCCACCCTGAGCGTGTCCGCACCAGGCACCCTGGCTAACGACAGCGACCCCGACGATGACATTCTTGCGGCGGAACTCGTGACGGGTCCCGGCAACGGCACACTGGTGCTGAATACGGATGGCAGCTTTGATTACACCCCCGACATCCCGGTCGGCACCCTGGCTGTCACGCAGAAACTCCGCTTTGAGACGAGTTCCGGGCCAATCCAGCCACCGCTGATCATGGACATGGATGGCAACGGTGTGCCGGACATCATTTATCACACCTTTTCTGAACTTGGCGCCGTGCGTGGTGATACCGGTGAGACGTTATTCAAGATCGGGCTAGACCGCACGCTGTGGTACGACAAGGCCATTGCCGATATTGATCTTGACGGGAAGCCGGAGATCGTTTTGATTGGCATGGAAAACGGTCGTAGCAGCACCCAGCTTGGCAAAAAGCTGATTGCCCTGGAGCATGATGGGCAACTGAAATGGCTGAGCGAAGTCCTCCCGGATCGTTACTTTCGCAATGACCAGCTGGTGGGCGACGGTGATGGTACGTTCAATGAAGCGAAAGTCTCCATAGCGGATATTGACCAGGACGGAACACCGGAAATCATCGTCGGTCACGGTCGCGGTGGCGCGTTTTTCGGTGTGGGTTACAGCGTTTTTGATCACCAGGGCATGCTGCTCGATACGGTTCAGGCCGAAGGTATCAAGTCCACCGGACAAAATGCCCAGTTGGAAATTGTTGACCTGGACCTGGATGGCGATCTGGAAATCGTTGCTGGTTCGGTCGCCTTCAGTCATCGCGGCGAGGTGCTCTGGTCCCGCAATGACATCAGATTCAACGGCCTTGGCTATCACACGCCCATTGCCGTCAACCTCGACAACGATCCTTTTCCCGAGTTGGTGCGGCGCACGGAAACCGGTTTCGGTGCGCGGGCCAACACCATTCTGGCCTGGAATCACGATGGCACCGATTTATGGGTAAGTGAAGATGTGCCTTATGCCGTCGGTCTCGATGCCCCGCTGGTTATTGCTGATGTGGACAGTGACGGCCAGGCAGACATTCTGACCACCAGCTCCAGCCTAAGTAGCCTGACGGCGGTGAATGGCGCAGACGGCAGCATTCTGTGGACCTATGTCGTTACCGGAGAGACACGGGCCTCTTCCGCGACCGTTCTGGACCTGGACCGCGACGGGTTTAACGAGGTGATCTGGCCCTATGGCCGGAACCCCGCCAGGCTGCTGATCCTGGATGGACGGGATGGCACGCTGAAGAGCGAAGAAGAACTCTTCAGCAGTGCCAATTTTGACCCCAGCATACCGATCTTCGCCGATGTGGATGGAGACGGCGCAGCAGAGCTCGTGTTTATCGGGCATGGGAGTTTCGCACCGACTGCACCCGCCTTTTTTGTCTATGAGAGTGTCAATGACGACTGGCCGCCCATGCGTGGCTTGTGGAACCAGTGGAACTATCATGTCACCAACATCAATGCCGACGGCACAGTGCCGCAATTTGAGCAGCCGCATTGGCTGCTGCCCGGCCTGAACCAGAACCGGGTGAATGAACGCATGCCGGAAGAACGCACGGAGGACTTTGATCAGTTCTCCTACCGCGCCACCGATGGCGAACTCAGCGATCAGGCCACTGTGTATCTGCGGGTTGTTCAGAACAGCAATCCGCCTCAGTTTCTTTCCACGCCAGACAACACCGCAACTGTCGGCTTCGAATACCTGTACGCGCCGAGGGTGACTGATCCGGACCCCGGTGAAACATTTGGCTTCATTCTCACCGGCGGCCCGGCGGGCATGACGATTGATGCGGTCACCGGTCTGTTGCGCTGGACACCGACGAGCACCGGCACGCACAACGTCAGCGTGGTTGTTACCGATGCGGGCGGTCTGAGCGCGGCGCAGAGCTGGGTGTTGGTTGTCGGTGAGCCCGTGGAAGTGCCGGACGTGCTGGGTCTGACGCGAACTGAGGCCGGCATAACCCTGGAAGATGTAAACCTGACGACGGGGCGCCTGACGGAGCGTTTTGACAGCACGTTCCCGGCTGGCCAGGTCGTGGCGCAAAACCCGCCGGCGGGAGCGGTAGCGGAATTCGGAGCCGCCATTGATTTGATCCTGTCCCTGGGCCCGGGTCCCGACGACACGGACGACGACGGCGATGGCTTTTCGGACAACGACGGTGATTGTGATGACACAGACAGCGCGGTCTACCCCGGCGCCCCCGACAGCGAGGGCGATGCGGTCGATCAGAACTGCGACGGCGTGGACGGGGAGTTGGACCTCGAACGTATTGTTCTCGAGCCGGCCAACAGCACTGTCCTGAGCAATCGCAGGATCAGCTACTCGGCGATGGGCATCCGGGCCGACGGTTCAGCCATCAGTCTGGACGGTCTTGGCGTTTGGGCGTCCGACGATACCAGCGTCGCCGTTCTGCAGGAGCCGGGCCAGGTACGCACGCTCGCAGCGGGCAATGCAACCGTCAGCCTCAGTTACCAGGGCATTACGGGCCAGGCCGGCGTAGCGGTACTGAACGGCGTATCCACCGATACGATTCCGCCCCGGGCAGAAATCACGGCGCCTTTGCCTGCTACGGAGGTTACCGCCCCGCTGGAGATCACGGGAACCGCGGCTGATGGCAACCTGCTGCGCTGGGAGCTGGGTCTTATTGCCGGGAGCGAGGGTGAAGCCGTCATGCTGGCGACCGGGACGAGCGCCGTGAACGACGGCGTGCTCGGTGAGCTTGACCCCACCACTTTGCTCAACGGCCTGTATACGCTTGAACTGAACGTGTTTGACCGTGGCGGCAACCTCAGCACGGCGCGGGTTTCGGTGCAGCTTACAGAGCAGCTCAAGGTCGGCAACTTCAGCCTGACCTACGAGGATCTGAACATCAACATCGCCGGTCTGCCCATCACTGTGCAGCGCAATTACGACAGCCGCGACAAGCGGCGTGGTGATTTCGGCATCGGCTGGACCCTCGGCCTGCGCTCCGCGGAGGTTCGGGCCAACCGCTTACTTGGGACCGGGTGGGAATCGCTCAAATCCGGCAATTCATTCCAGCTCGATGAAACCGATCAGCACCTGCTGAGTGTCACCTTGCCGGGAGGGGAGGTTGAAACCTTTGAGCTCAAGGTGAGCCCGGGTAATTCATTCCTGCTGCCTTTCAGTTTCCTGACCGCCAGCCTTGAGCCCGTTGGTGAGACACGCGGACAGTTGGAATTGCTGGACAATCCCTTCCTGCTCGTCATAGACGCGCAGCCAGGCGAAGTTCAGCTCCTCGACGATGCGACTCTTGATGTGTTCGATCCGCAACGCTTTCGTTACACCACACCGGAGGGTCTCGAGTTCATCCTTAACCGCAGCACCGGCCTGGAGGAATTCGCCGACAGCAGCGGCAATCGCCTCACCTTTACAGATCAGGCGATCACGCATTCCAACGGCACACAGGTGTCCTTTGAGCGTGATGGTCTGAACCGCATTACGCGTCTGACGGATCCGGAAGGCAACCAACAGACCTACCGCTACGACAGCGCCGGCAACCTGGCCGCGCACACTGACGCCGAGGGCAATGCCACGCGCTTCCGCTATGACATCAACCACGGCTTGCTGGAAGTCATGGACCCGCTCGGCAACCGTGCCGTGCGCAATGAATACGACGATGATGGCCGCTTGACGGCGATGGTCGATGCGGCGGGCAACCGCGTGGAATTCACACGGGACATCGATGGCCGCGAAGAGATCATCAGGGACACGCGCGGCAATATTCAGCGCGCCGTGTACGACGATAAGGGCAACGTGCTCCTGCGCGAGCGCACGGTGACCATTGACGGACTGCCCGTGGTGGCGGCTGAAGTGTTTGAGTACGATGCGCGCGGCAATGAAATTGTCAAAATCGATGCCGATGGCGTGCGCACGGAAATGACCTGGGATGCTGACGACAACTTGCTCAGCACTGTCGTAGACCCTGGTGGACTGAACATCACCTCGAGCAGTAGCTGGGACGATGAAGGCAACCGCTTGACCGCGACGGATCCATTAGGCCGTGTGACGCGCTATCGCTACGACAGCAGCAACCGCATACTGAGCATTACCGATCCCCTTGGCAATGTTGAGCAGTTCACCTATACCACCGGAGGGCGTATCGCCACCCGCACGGACGCGCGGGGTACGGTCACCAGCTACAGTTACAGCCCCCGGGGCGCCTTGCTGCGAGAGGACATTGTTGATGCATCCGGCGACCTGCTGTCACGCAAGACCTTCAGCTTTGACGACAACCAGCTGAAAACGAGCGAGTCGGTATATCGCATGATCGACGGCGTGCTCACGCCCTTGACCACGACCTTCGCCTACGATGCCAACCACAGGCTGATCGAAACCACCGACCCCCTTGGTAATACCAGTCGCCGCGAATACGATGCCGCCGGCCAGGTTGTCGCCCTGGTTGACGCCCTGGGACGACGAACGGTCTTCGAGTACAGCGTTCGCGGGCTGCGAACCGCAACGCTCTATGCCGATGGCAGCAGAACCTCGCAGACCTATGATGGGGCCGGCAACATGACCAGCCGTACCGACGAGGCAGGCCGCGTCACTGAATATCTTTATGACGAGTTGGATCGACAGGTCGCCATCATCCACCCGGACAACGAACGCGAGGACGAGGTGCTCAGCGCCGGCGGCCGCCTGCTGGCCACCATAGACGCACTCGGCAACCGATTCGAGTATGAGTACGATGCGGCTGGACGCCTGGTGCGGACCGTGATGCCCGAGGTCGTTGATGCGCGTTCCGGCAACCCGGTGGTTCCCGTAATGGAAAATGTTCTGGACGCGGCGGGCAACACGCTAAGCAGCACTGATGCCAACGGCCACACCACGACCTTCAGCTATGATGCGCTGAACCGCCTGGTGCGCACCGAATTTGCCGACGGCAGCTCCACCAGTCGCAGCTATGATGCGGCGGGACAGTTGGTCAGCCGCACGGACGAGCTGGGCAGGACCACGCTGCAAAGTTGGGACGGGGCGGGCCGCTTGCTGTCGGTTACACAGCCCGCGCCGGTGGCCGACACGCCTCAGCCGGTTACGCGTTATAGCTGGGACATGACCGGCAACCGTGTGACACAAACCGATGCCCTGGGACGGACGACGCGGTTCTACTATGACGCCCTGGGTCGCCAGGTTGGTAAAGCGCTGCCGGGTGGTCAGTTTGCATCGGCAAGTTACGATGCGGTAGGTAACGTTATTGCCCAGACAGACTTCAACGGCGATGTGGTCAGCACTACCTATGACCTGCGCGACCGGGTGATCCGGGTTGAACTGCCGGGCGGGGAGGAGCAAAGCTTCAGCTATACGGTTAATGGATTGCGACGCACAGCGACCACGGCTACGGGCACGCAAACCTACGCCTATGACAACCGCAACCGTGTGGTGGGTATTACCCAGGCCGATGGCAGTCAGCTCACCTATACCTTTGATGCACAGGGCAACCTGACCAGCACCAGCACGCCGGCACAAACCATCAATTACGCATATGACGCGCTAAACCGGCCGGTGCAGGTCGCCTCCCAGGAAGGCATCAGCACCTATGGTTATGATCCTGTTGGCAACCAGGTGCTCATTGACCGTCCCAGCGCTGCCGTCACCGAAAACCGCTTTGATGAGCGCAACCGGGTGGTCTCGGTCCGGCACACGGACAGTCTTGGTATTCTCCTTGCTTCCTATGACAACAGCTACCTGGCCAACGGTCTGCGTGAGAGCGTTACCGAGGCCGACGGTTCGCGGGAAACCTATGGCTATGACGCGCTTAACCGGCTGGTGAGTGAAGTCCGCACCGGCACTGCCCCCCGTGCGGTGAACTACCAGTACGACGCGGTGGGCAACCGCACCCTGGTGAATCGCGATGGCAATATTCAAAATTACAGCTATGACCAAAACGGCCGATTGTTGAGTGCCGGCCCGGTGAGCTACAGCTTTGACGCCAACGGCAATCGCACCGCGACAACGGCGGGCAACAGCACCACCCTGATGGAGTGGAACGTTCAGAATCAGCTGGTTGGAATCATTGATTCATCCGGACAGAGCAGTTTCAGCTACGACGTTGACGGTAACCGGATTACTGCGGATACCGCAGCCGGGTCCAGCCGCTATGTGGTTGATCCGCAGAGCCTGAGCGGCTACGCGCAGGTGACTGAGACCCGCGATAACAACAACGTGTTGCTGGCCAGCTATACCTATGGCACGGATCTGATCGCCGCGGAAGACGGCTCGACGCGTTTCTTCCACAGCGATGCCCACGGCAACACGAGACTGCTCACCGACGAGCTGACACTACCCACCGACCGCTATGTTTATGACGGCTACGGGCGGCTCGAAGACCGCACTGGGGGCAGTGAAAACGCTTATCTTTACGCTGGCGAACAGTTTGAGGAAGCTGCCGATGCTTACTACCTGCGCGCCCGCTACTATGATCCTGACACCGGCGTCTTTCTCAGTCGCGATCCTTTCACCGGCACAATGGACCAGCCACTTAGCCAGCAGCCTTATTTATATGCCTCGGCTGACCCGATCAATAACCTGGACCCTACCGGACAATTCTCAGTAATGGAGCTCGCCCAGAATATCTCGCTGATTGGGCAGCAGATCGCGATCCGCGTTCAACCCGTCTGTTCTGCCCTTGCACGCGCCCAGGTCGTAGAGACCATTGCCCTGGTCGGCAACCTGGCCTGGGCTCTGGGCAACCGCAACGAGGTCGGTGCAGCCACGAATGTGAAGATGCCCGCCGGTGCTGAGCCGTACGACATCGCGCAATGGTCTTTCACCTCCAAGCCGCCAAGGGGCGCAGAAATCAAAGTGGGCTTCTTGAAGGGGGAAGACTCGGATAACAGCAAAAACAGCAAGGCGCCCGATTTTGCAGCTGCCGCTGAGGTGGCGGACGGACAGCTCGTCAAGTTCAGCAGCAGCATCACCGCGGAACTGCCCGTCGACCTCTATAAAATTTATGTCTGCGGAACAATCCCCCTTGCGACCGTTTCTGCCAAACTTGAAGCGACGATTGAACAAGGCATTTCCACGGCAGGCACTTACACCGGTGTGGCCGGGGGCCGGGTCGGCATTAGGGGAGAAATTAAGCAGAAGCTCATGATATCGACCGGCGCCGTCGAAATGAGCCGCACGCTTTACACGGTGAGGGGCGGCGGTTCCAACCCGGGGCTGTTCCCGGGGGACGGCTAGGAACAGAGTCAGGGGTCAGAAGGGCGGGTTGTTACCCGCCCTTGTTCATGGCTTCACTGGCGCTGTCGTCGTCAGGGCCCGCACCAGCGGCGCCACGAACAGGGGCAGGAGACTCATGCCCAGAATCACGGTCCAGCCGGCCAGGCCCGGGTCGACCAGGTTCAGGAGTTCCCGGACCACCGGCAGGTAGACGGCAAGCAGCACGAGCAGGACGCAGATCACTATCGCAATCCAAACCCAGATGTTGCGCGTGATCTCGTTGCGAAGCAGGGCGCGCATATCATCACGCATATTGAAAACGTGCCAGATCTGGGCGAAGGCCAACGTGCAGAATGACACGGTAACGGCCCGGTCCGCATCGAATCCCAGTTGAAATACCGCGATAGCCATCGCGCCGAGCACGCTTAACGCCAGAACAACGCCATGGAGCGCCACCCGCGTCCAGTGGCGTCGTGTCAGGATGGGCTCGTCGAAAGGCCTTGGGCGCTCCTGCATCAGCCGTGGCGCTCCTTCGCCGACACCGAGTGCGAGCGCAGGAAATACGTCGGTCACCAGGTTCAGGAACAGGATTTGCAGCGGCAACAGGGGCAAGGGCGCGCCGGCAAGCGTGGCCAGGGTGACAATCAGGACCTCGCTGATATTGCAGGACAGCAGGTAGACGACGAATTTGCGGATGTTCGCGTAAATCGCCCTGCCCTGCGCCACCGCCTCGACGATTGTTCCGAAATCGTCGTTGCGCAGCACCATGTCGGCCGCCTCCCTGGCCACGGCCGTTCCACGTACGCCCATGGCGACCCCGATGTCCGCCTTTTTCAGCGCCGGCGCATCGTTGACACCGTCGCCGGTCATTGCCACGACCTGCCGGCTTTGCTGGAAGTGGCTGATCAGCTGCAGTTTTTGTTCCGGGGCAACGCGCGAATAGACACTGGCGCCGGACAGGGCGCAGGTGTCGCCGCTTTCCAGCGCGCGGGCAAGATCGGGACCGTCCAGGAATGCGCCCGTACCGGCGTCCGGCGCCGCGATGTGCAGCTCGGTTGCAATGTGGCGCGCGGTTGCGGCGTGATCGCCGGTTACCATGCGCACGTCGATACCGGCGGCGCGACACCGTTCGATGGCCTGCCGAACACCTTCCCGGGGGGGGTCCTCGAGGCCTACGATGCCAAGCAGTTCCAGATCCCGGTAGGGGTTTTCCGCCGACCCCGATCGGCGCGCCAGCGCGAGGGTTCGCAGGCCCATGCCGCCCAGGCGCCTGGCCTCCTGAAGCCAGCGGTCGCGACCGGAATCGTCAAGCGCCCCGGGCCCTTCGCAGGTGTGCACGCTGGCACATAACGGCAGCACGGCCTCGGGGGCGCCCTTGACCGCGACCAGGATGCCTTCCGGCGCGCGGTGCTCGGTCGCCATCAGCTTGCTCTCCGGGTCAAAGGCGTGTTCCTGCACTTCAGGATACTCGCCGAGCAGGGTGTCGCGATGCATGCCGCGACCTGCTGCCGCCCGCAGCAGGGCCACCTCGGTCGGATCGCCAACGGCTCCTTCCGGGTCCTGAGCGGTTTTCGAGAGTGCAGCGTTGTTACACAGCGCCGCCACCGCCAACAGCTGTTCAACCGCGTGCGCCAGCGTTGCGGGCGGCTCGAAAGACCCGTATGCGTCCAGGATCAGGGTGTCGGCGCCGGGCACACGGACGGCGGTCACCGTCATCTGGTTCTCGGTCAGCGTGCCGGTTTTGTCGGTCAGGATGATGCTGGTGGCGCCAAGTGTCTCCACGGCCGACAGCCGCGCCACCAGCGCGTTACGCCTGGCCATGCGCCACATGCCCCGGGCCAGGGCAATGGTCGCGACGATCGGCAAACCCTCAGGAATGGCCGCCACCGCCAGCGCGATCGCAACCTCGATGGCCAGGTAGGTGCCGCGACCGGCCAGGATGCCGGTCACTGCGACCAGGACGGCCAGCAGCAGGACGACCACGACGAGGCGTTTGGCCAGTCCGCCAAGCCGCTTTTCGAGGGGCGTCTCCTGGGCTTCCGCTGTCTCCACGAGTGCCGATATACGGCCCAGTTCCGTGTCGAGACCGGTGGCGACCACGACGCCCTTGCAGGAGCCGCGGGTAATCGATGTGCCCTTGAACAGCATGTTGCGGCGTTCCGCCAGCGGCGTGTCGCCGGCAAGCGGCGCCGTGGTTTTGTTGACCGGCATGGATTCCCCGGTCAGTGTCGACTCATCTGCGGTGAGCCGGGCGGCTTCCAGCAGGCGCAGGTCGGCGGTCACGATGTCCCCGCCTTCGCACACCACGATATCGCCGGGTACCAAAGCCTCTGCGGGTACCGCGATGGTTGCGCCATCACGGATGACCACGGTCTCGACGCGGCCGAGCCGGGTCAGCGCCTCCATGGAGCGCACCGCGCGCCACTCGGTCAGGAAGCCGATCGTACTGTTGATCACGATCACCGCGAGGATCGCCAGGCCCTCTGCCACGTCGCCGATCAGCATCGCCACGGCGCTGGCCGCGGCCAGCAATAAGACGATGATGCTCCTGAGCTGGTCGAGCAGAATGTCCCGCAGCCGCCGCTGCCGGATTCTGCGCAGCTGGTTGGGACCGTGGCGTGCGAGACGCGCGGCCATCGAGGCGGAATCCAGACCGGTTCTGGGATCAACCTGCAGCGCATCGAGCACGATGTCCACTTCCTGCGTCCAGGGAGCCGCTAAAACCCCCGTCTTCGCTGCCCTGGTCGCCTCTTCAAGCCTGCCGGGGCGCACGGCTCAATGCCCGTTGAGGCCGGTCGCGAGCAGCTCCGCGAGCGGAATCCGGTTGCTGTCGTGCCGCACACTGTCCGTGCTGATAATGTCGGTGACCCCGGCTGCGTGAAGCTGCGCGATCGCATCGCCGACAAACAGCGCGTGCGTGACCATCACCGATACCGATTTGACGTTCCGCGTGCCGAGCGCCCGGGCCGTTTCGACCAGCGTCCGGCCGGTACTGGCGATATCGTCCACCAGGACCACGTTACGCCCGGCGAGCTCGATCTCGGGCAGCGTGATGTGCACGTCCCGGTCGCCGCTGCGGCGTTTCCGCGCGATGCCGAAATCGAGCCCTGCCATCCCCGCGATGCGCGCTACCCATTGTTCAGATTCCTCATCGGGACCCAGCAGCACCGGGGTATCGCCGCGTTCGTGCAGGGCAGCCGCCATGGCCGGGGCCGCAGTCAGGGTCACGGCGCGCCGTACGGGCACGGCCTCGGCGAGATGCTCCGTGCGATGCAGGTGCGGATCGACAGTCACCAGCGTATCGAAATGGCGCGCGAGCAGGGCGCCGATGATGTGCTGGCTCACCGCCTCACCCGGGTGAAACGCAATGTCCTGTCGCATGTAACACAGGTACGGGGCGATCAGTGTCAGCCGCGTGGCGCCGAGCTCAAGTGCCGCGGCGGCGGCGAGTTCCAGCTCAATGAGCCGCGCATTGGGACGATCGAGACTGGTGAAAAACACGACCTCGGCAGGCAGTGCTTCCGGCAGCCGCACGAGACTTTCCCCATCCGGAAAATGATGAATATCGACCATGTCGAAATCCGCATCGATCGCGTCGGCAAAGCGGCGCGCCTCGTCCCGGTAGTCCGGAAAGCCGAGAACCAGCGGTGCTTGGGCAGCGCGGCTTCATGGCGCCAGCGTATAGCCGGTAACTTCGGCAGCCTCACAAGCGAACGCGAACTCGGACTCGAATTCCGCGTGGATCGCGTACAGTGGCTGGCCGGCGGTGACGCTGTCGCCGATTTTCCGGTACAGGTCGACGCCGGCGCCCTTGGCCATCGGCGCACCGGCGAGGCGGGCGATCCGCGCCATCTGCAGGTTATCGATCGCCGCAACCGTTCCGTCCCGCGGGGCGTTGATGGTCTGCCTGAGCCTGCCCGGCACGAACTGGCGTGTCTGGACCCCCTGGGCGTCGATGATGGCGCGCATCTTCTCCAGCGCGCGACCGGAATCCAGGATGTCACGCGCCAGCGAGTAGCCTTTTCCGCCGCGGACGTCCCTATCGAACTCGAGAATCCGGCCCGCCAGCTGCAAGGCCTTTTCCCGCAGGTCCCGGGGCTGATCCGGGTCGTTTTCGAGCACCTGCATCACATCGCGCGCCTCCAGGACAGGTCCGATGCCACGACCGATCGGCTCGCGGCCGTCGGTCACGACGACTTCAAGCTCCAGTCCCACCCGGTCGCCGACGAATTCGAAAAGCTTTCTCAGCCGCAGTGCATCCTGTTGCGTGCGCACCTTGGCCGATGGCCCCATCGGGATGTCGATCAACAGGTGGGTGGCGCCGGCCGCCAGCTTTTTTGCCAGTATCGAAGCGACCATCTGGCCCGGCGAGTCCAGCGACAGCGGACGCTCGACCGAAATCAGGATGTCGTCGACCGGTGCAAGTCGCGCGGTGCCGCCCCAGGCCAGGCAGCCGCGGTGTTCGCGTACGATCTCGTGCAGCCGCTCGGGCGGCAACTCGACCTCGGCCAGGACCTCCATCGTGTCGGCGGTACCGGCGGGCGAGGTGATGGCCCGGCTCGAGGTCTTGGGTATGAACATGCCGTGCGCGGCGACGATCGGCACCACCAGCATGCTCGTCCGGTTGCCCGGGATGCCGCCGATGCAGTGCTTGTCCGCCACGAGCGGTTCGTCCCAGGTGATCCGCTCGCCGCTGTCGACCATGGCGCGGGTCAGCTGCAGCACCTCCTCCCGCTCCATGCCGGCTACCGTGCAGGCTACCAGGAAAGCGGCCATCTCGATTTTCGCGTAGCGGAGCTCGACGATGTCACGCGTTATGGCCTCGTAGTCGGCCAGGTCGAGACGTTCACCGGCGATTTTCCGGTGCACCGCCTCCAGTGACTTCGGCGGTCTTGCATGCGCCACGGTCAGCTCAGTGCCCTCGGCGAGGCCGAACTGCTGAAAGGCCTCCTGGCTCAGGCCAAGCTCGTCGGGCTCCGTGATGTCCGCGTCATCGACGACGTTAAGCGATGCCAGTATCGATGCACCACCGGGAACCGCAGAGACTTCGACCTTGGCCAGCGCCTGGAAACCCTCGCTTCGATAGATCTTGCAGTCCCGGTGCAGGTAGGCGACGTTTTCCTTGTAGGTGTCGATCGCGACGCGCCGTAGTCGTAAGGTTTCTTTCTTCTTGTCGTCCATCGGTAAATCCCTGTCCTTTGCCGCGTCCCCCGGCCAATCGTTACTGCCGCCACAGCCGCCGGCCGGGCGGCGGTTCCTGCCAGTTACTGCGGAAGGGATTGATGTCCAGGCCGCCGCGTCGCGTGTAGCAGGCCTGCACGGTGAGCGCCTCGGGCCGGCATCGGGTAAGCAGATCCATAAAGATACGCTCCACGCACTGCTCGTGGTAGTCGTTATGGTCGCGGAAGGACACCAGGTACTTCAGCAGGGCGGCATCGTCGATGCGCGGGCCCCGGTAGGCGATCAGCACGCTGGCCCAGTCGGGCTGGCCCGTAACCGGGCAGTTGCTGCGCAGCAGGTGTGAGTGGACCGTGTCCTCGACCGGGTCACCGGCGTCGGCACTGCCTTCCAGCAGCGCGGGATTGACGACGTAGTCATCGATGGCCACGTCCAGCCCGTCGATGCACCGGCCGGCAAGTGGTCCCGGGGCGGGCAGGTCGGTGGCATCGGCCGGGCTGAGCCGGACCGTCACGGGCCCGCCGGAAGTCGCCTCGAGGTCTTTGCGAATCAGCGCTTCCACTTCTGCGATTGATGAATACCGCATGCCGTTCAGCGAGTTGAGGTAGAGCTTCAGCGATTTCGACTCGACGAGGTTGGCGCTGGTGACGGGAAATTCGATCTCGCCCACGGCAATCACGGGCTTGCCGCGCGGGTTCAGCCAGGAGATCTCGTAGGCGTTCCAGCGATCGACGCCGCGAAAGGGCAAATCGTCGGGTATTCCCAGGGCCTCGCGGCTCGCCTGGCGCGGGATGGGGAACAGGATTTCGGGCGCGTAGCGGTCGGTGTACGCCGTGACCTGTCCCAGAAGGTTATCCGCCATGACTTGAGCTCCGGGCTGCGCGGGTCTCAGCCCGCGGCCAGGTGAACCGGCAAGGGCAGGTAGCTGTGCCGCGACCAGGCGCGCAACGCCGCGCAGCGGTTTGACGCGGCCACCGTGTCCCGGCGGGTATAGCCTGCCCGCTTCAGGGCCTCCGCGTGCCAGCGATAACCGAACATGCCCGGGCGCAGGCCGACGAGGCCGATCAGCACCAGCGAGAGGCTGATCGTCAGCAGCGGATGTTCCAGCCAGGCGCCGACTATCTTGGCGACATCAAAGACCAGCGATGTCGCCGCCACCAGCAGCAGGGTCGTCATGCCCAGGCCGCGGTTCACCGCCCAGACACTGGGCACCAGGAACGCTGACCAGGAAAATCCACGGCGCACGGCTTCCGCGCCGTATCTGGGATGCTCGTAGATGTCATAGACATACATCGCTGGCGGGCTCCTCCTTCGATCGTAAAACTGATTGTCGATTTTGACATTGTGCCGTGCGAACAGTTCGGGCGCTTGCCGAATCAGGACAGCCATTTAACTCATTAACAAAAGCCGTCATTCGCGGCACAGCTTGGCGTCGCGAGCGGGCGCCGCATTTTTTTCACGGTACAGAGACTGGGCTGTCTCCGAGCAGTTAAACCTTATGGCGTTGGGTCGCCGGTCGTTACGAAGCCAGGCCAACTCACCTGGAGCCCACTGGATGGTCATCTGCGCAAGCAGGTCGGCGGCGGCATCAAACGCCTCAAATTCGGTTGCAACCACCCAGAGGTCAATGTCATACCCCAGGTGCTTTGAGTCGGGGCTGAAAAAATCGAAAGGACCCCAGGAGAGCATTTCCTGGAGTATGGCGTTGCGCGCCTGGACCGTCTCCGCTTCGCAAAGGCGCACATAGGTGCCGGAACTGTCCTCTTTCTTCTGCAGAATTTCGGTGAGGCGCCCGGCGGCCTGGCGCACGCCGGCACAATCGCCCAACAACATGTTGATCGTGAGCATACCCGCCCAGGCATCGGGAAAATCAGGATGCTGGGTCACCGCGGCGTTAAATTGCTCCCTTGCCCGCTCATACTGATTGTCAGTCAGCCAGACCCATGCGAGGTTGGTGCTGATGATGCGCGCACGCGGGTCCAGGGCAAGGGCTTTTTCCATCAGTCTGCTGGCCTCGGCATAATCGCCCTGGATAAACTTCAGGCGTCCATACCACTGGTAAGCGGTCGCGTAGGATGGGTTGAGGTCAATGGCGGTCCTGTAATGGGCTTCCGATTCATCCCACTGCTCCCAGAAGCGGCTGGCGGCGTTACCCAGCGCGGCGTAGGCCTCGGAGTTTGAGGGGTCCAGCTCGATAGCTGTCGTTGCGTACTCCCGGGCGTTGTTAGCGGATTCTGCAGAGTCACTGAGCATATAGCCTGACCAGACGGTCCAGGTCAGCGCCAGGCCGGCGTAGGCCTTGGCAAAATCCGGGTCCGCCGCGCGCGCTGCCTCGAAGGCCTCGAGGGCCTGCTGCAGGCTTTCCGCGGTCCGTTCGTGCCAGAGGCCAATGCCGCGCAGGTACTGTTCGTAGGCTGCCAGGCTGGTGGTGCCGGTCAGGTTGCTGGCCGGCCCGGCATTGACGGCAAAGGTCACTTTCAGCGCCTCGGCGATCTGACCCGCGATGTCGTCCTGGATGGCAAAGATATTGTCCAGCTCCCGGTCGTAGGTCTCCGACCAGAGGTGAAAACCGTCGTCGGCCTTGATCAGCTGGGCGGTGACGCGGACCTGGTTACCGGCCTTGCGCACGCTGCCTTCGAGCACGTAGCTGACGCCCAGTTCGCGGGCGATGGTCGCGATGTTCTGGTTCAGGCCCTTGTAGGAAAAGGCCGAGGTGCGCGCGGCGACCTTGAGCTCGGGAATGCGCGCCAGGACGTTGAGGATTTCCTCGGAGACCCCGTCGGAAAAGAACTCGTTGTCGGCATCGGCGCTCATGTTGACAAAGGGCAGTACGGCGACGGACTTATCCAGGCTGGCGGGCGCTTGCCCGGTCTGCTCCTGCTCCCCCGGGCTGACTGGTTCTGATGGAGATTGTTCGTTGATCTCAATTTCAGGAACGGCGGTATCCGGCGCAGGACTGTTTGGCATGAACCTTTCCGACACCAGGCCCGCCACCGCCACCGCCAGCACCACGATAATCACCCGGTCCAGCTTGCGCCCGGTGCCGCGGGCGATGGACGCCTCGCGATCCACCTCGCGATCAAGCTTCAGTCCCTCAGGGGTTATTTCGAAGATCCACGAAAAGACCAGGATGGCCGGCAGGCCGATGGCAGCAACCAGGAAGAGGGCCTGGATGACCCAGTTGGGCGCATCAATCAGATCCAGGCCGAAATCAGCTGCCTGCAGCAACACCCAGGCGATCAGCACATAAGCTATGCCGACCCGCACGACGTTGCGCCGCTTCAGTTCGGAGAAGAAACTCATGGCGCGTTCATGGACCCGGACAGTGGCGCATTACCAGTCTTTCAACGGGTAGTCGATCGCCGACGGTGGCGGCCAGGGCAGATTGCCCTGTTCAATTTTCGCGGCAAAGTTGGGCGTGGCCTCCAGTTCGAAGGGCGCCCCGCAACCACACCACAGGGTGATCAGCACCAGGGGCAGCGGGCCGTAGGCCTGCGCGTCGATTTCCGCCGCCAACGCGTTGGCCTGCTGGCGCATTCCGGTAACGGCGTAATACTGCAGCATCAGAAACCCGCCTATCTCACCGTCATCGCTCAGGCTCTGCAAGGCCGCCAGGTCCTCCTCGGCCCTGGCGCGATCACCCTGGCTGGCGGCCAGTTTGAAGCCGTTGAGGAAGGTATAGAACGGGCCCGGGTTGCTGCGCCGCAGCTCGGTCTGCGCCGCCTCAACCTGGCCATTGGCAACCAGGGCGTCCACGTTCAGCATGGTCAGCCAGGGGTGGTCCATCCGTTCCCGCGCCTGCTCCACCATGGCCAGGGCGCTTTGCGGATCCCCGGCCATCAATGCCGCCCGCGCCTGGGAAAAGTGCCGGACCGGACCCAGCGGGTTGCACGCGACCACCGGCTCCAGGCGCTGCACCAGGTCACTCGCGTAGCCAAAGACCGACGCCATCGACTCGATCCACTGCGTGGTCTCGCAGCTGGTCTCCGCCAGGTAGGCCTCCATGCGCGGGCGAATCCGGTAAAAGTCCCCGGTCAGCACCGCCAGGTCAAATTCGGCGGCGTTGCGCTCCTCCAGGTTCGCTGCATTTTCCCGCGCCCGGGTCATGGCCTGCACGGCCAGGGCGTAAGCATTTTCCCGGATTTCCTCGTCCAGGCCGTCAAGGGTCGGCTCATTGGTCGCCGCGTCATTGATGATGTGCACGTAGGCATCGGCCAGCTCGGTGTACGCCGGCCCATAGTCCGGCACGCGCTCCAGCACGGTTTCAAAGTCACGATTGGCCGCGAGCAGGCCGGTGATCTGGTTAACGTCACCATGGGCTTTGCGCGACGCATCCCGGCCGCGCTGGAAGGCCACGAATGCCGCCGGATCCCTCAGTCCAACGCGGCGCATGGCTTCCCGTCGTTCATCATCCATCACCACGTCCAGCGCGGTGGCGATCTGCTCGGCGATGTCTTCCTGCATGGCTATGGTGTCGGTGGCGGTGCTGTCATAGCTCTCGGACCACAATTGGAAGCCGTCTGAAGCCCGAACAAGCTGAGCGGTGACGCGAATACGGTCCCCGGAGCGACGCACAGACCCTTCGACGATGTGCTTAACGCCGAGACTGGTGGCGATCTCCTCGACCGGCACATCCTGGTCCTTGAAGGCAAACGCCGAGGTTCGCGCGGTCACCAGCAGCTCCGGCAACTGGGCCAGGGCGTTGAGGATTTCCTCGGTTAATCCGTCGGCGAAAAACTCGTCGTCTTCGCCGGCGCTCAAGGCCACGAAGGGCAGGACGGCAACGGACTTGTCCGCCCGTGCGCTTTCGCGGCGGGGTGTTGAGCGCTGCGGGGGGTGGTTCACTGACAGCCACAGCAGGAATTTCGGCATCTGGCGAAGAAGACCAGTACGGCCTGAGCAGCAGCAGAACAACCGCAAAGGCCAGGAACACGATGATCGCCCGGTCCAGCTTGCGCCCGGTCTGGGGCGTGATCGACTGGCTGCGGTCGATCTCCGCCTCTCGCTTGATGCCTTCCGGGGTGACCTCGAAGGCCCAGGCGAAAAACAACGCGATGGGCAGGCCGGCGAGGCCGGCAATAAAAAACACCTGGATGATCCAGTTCGGCGCGTCGATCAGGTCCAGGGCAAAGTCCGCCACCTGGATCACCACCCAGCCGAGCAGCACGTAGGCAATGCCGACCCGGAATACATTGCGTCGCTTGAGTTCTTCGAAAAAGCTCATGGCAGAAGGTTCATCACGGTGCTCACGGCTCCAGGTTCAGTTTGGCCAGGTGCGCCTGGAAGCGGGGCGTACCCCACAAGGGTTCGAACAGCTCCGGCCGCTTGACGTGCGCCGCGTAGGCGTCTCCGGTGACCAGGCCTTGCTCCAGGCTGTCCATGGCCAGTTCTTCTTCGCCCAGCATCATGTAGAGCGACGCCTTACCGCCAACGCCTTCAGGGACATCATCCGTGTCGGACAGGAACTCGATGAGGACCTGGCCTTGCGTTGGGTCCTGCATGGCGTCGAGAAGCGAGACCGGCATATCAAAGAGATCGCTGCCCATGCTCTGCGCCCGCTCCAGGGCGGATCGGGCCTGCTCAAAGTCACCCATGCGCAGGTACATGAAGTAGAGGTTGCCCATGGTATTGAGGGCCTGGGGGTTCAGTTGCAGCGCCTTGTTGTAATAAGGCAGGGCCTCCTCGACGCGCCCCGCCTCCGCGGTGACCCAGCCGGACACGTGCCACATGATGGGCGCCAGCGGGTCCAGTTCGGCCGCCTCGCGAAACAGGGCCAGGGCGCCGTCGATATCCCGGTCCCGCGCGGCCAGGAATTCCCCGTACCACTGTTTTGCGGTCGGGTAGGAGGGGTCGAGTTCCATGGCCCGTTTAAAGTCCCTTTCCGCATTGGCCCAGTCATAGTCATACATGAAGCGCAGGTAGGCGCGCGTGGTCAACGCCTGCGCCAGGTCCGGTTTCAGTTCCAGGGCGCGGTTGACCGCATCCCGCGCCGCAGAAATTGCATCCAGGGAGCCGTTCCGGTTGTACTCAGGCAACAGCACCCAGGCGTCGGCCAGTGCCGCCCAGGCCTCGGCAAATTGCGGATCGAGTTCCACCGCCCGGCGCAGGGCTTCCGCGGCGGCTTCCAGGTTGTCCACTTGCCGGCGGTGCCACAGCTGGCGGCCCTGCAGAAACAGGTTATAGGCTTCGAGATTGTCGGTCAGGGCCACCGCCAGGTTTTGCTCCTGGCTCGGGGTCAGCTGAATTTTCAACTCATCGCTGATGGCCCGGGCGATCTCATCCTGCACGGCAAAAATATCGGTCAGGTCCCGGTCATAGGTGTCCGACCACAGGTGGGACTCATCGCTGGTGTCGATAAGCTGCGCCGTCACCCGTACCCGGTCGCCCGCTTTGCGAACGCTGCCTTCGAGCACGTAACCCACATCCAGCTTCTCTGCAATCTCGCTGACCGTGGCGCCGGTACCCTTGAAGGAGAACGCCGAGGTGCGCGCGATGACCCGCAGGTCTTCCAGGGAGGACAACACATTGAGGATCTCCTCGGAAATGCCGTCGGCAAAGTATTCGTTTTCCGCATCCGGCGACATGTTTTCGAAGGCCAGCACGGCGATCGAGGTTTTTTCCGGCGGCGGGCAGGCAAAGGGCGTCTGGACTGGCGGCGGGCGATTGATGCTTTCGCGCTTCAGGATCGCCATCAAGCCGGAATAGGGGCGCGGATCGAACTGCGGGTATGGGAGCAGGGCGGCAATCCGGAAGGGCACCCGGTCGGTTTCCAGTGGACGCAGGGTTGCATGAATCATTTCCTGGTCGCCCAACAGGTCAGCGATCAGCCATTTCGTGCTGATCAGGTTGCCCATGGCGGGGTCCAGTTGCGCGAGTATTCGTTCGGCTTCATCACGGTCGCCCGCGGCACAGGCCTCCCTGGCCAGCAGCAGTGGCGATGGGTCGGGAACCAGGGAGACATACCGTTCTGCCAGCGCGCGCGCCTCCAGTCGCCGATCCGCCCACAGCAGCGTCCGGTGGGTCTGGTACAAGAGTCCGTCATCGTTGGGCCAGCGGCGCAGCGCTTCCACGCCGACATCCGCCGCCTCGGACGGGTCCACGAAGATGTACGCGGCATTCATGAAGCCGTTGGCTGCGCCGTAGTCCACTTGAGCGCGCTCACGCCAGGGCGCCAGCAATTCCCGGCCCAAAGCGTTTTCATTGAGTGTGGCGGCGACGAAGAGGGCCGAAAAACGGGCATTGTCATCGTTGGGGCGTTCCGCGAGGTAGCGCTGATAGAGCTCCATGGCCTCCCGCAGGCGCAGATCCACCTCGGCCTGGTCGGCGAGGATGCGCAGGCGGTCCGGTTCCGATGCCGCGCTGCGGCTGGCCGCGTCGATGCGCTCGTGGTAGTTCGCCAGGATCTCGCGTGGCGACAGGTCCGTCAGCCCCGTATCGGTGCGACTGACCGTCATCTGTACCTTCCAGAAGTCCGCCGCGTCCACGTGCGCGCTGGAAAAGCCCGGGTCCAGTTCCCGGGCCCGTTCAAAATGCCCGTAGGCCTCCAGGAACTGCTTGCCGCCATTGGCGGACGACAGGGCTTCCTGGCGGATTTTCAGTCCCTTGAGGTATTCCTGGTAGGCGCTGACCGAGCGCGTGCCAACGCGTGACATGGCAGCCAAAGCTTCCGGATCCATGGAGGTTTGCAATGCGGTCGCGATATTGCGGGCCAGGTCTTCCTGGATGCTGATCATGTCCTGCGGGTCACGGTCGTAGTTTTCCGACCAGACATGAAAGCCGTCCGAGGCGCGGATCAGCTGGGCGGTCACCCGCAGGCGGTCGCCGGAGGAGCGCACCGAGCCCTCCAGCACGTGGGCCACGCCGAGTTCATTGGCGATTTCGGGAATGGATTTTTCCGTGTCCCGGTACTGAAAGCTGGAGGTGCGGGCCGCGACCTGCAGGTCCGGTACGCGCACCAGCGCGTTAAGAATCTCCTCGGCCAGACCGTCCGCAAACCATTCCTGGTCGCCTTCCTGGCTGAGGTCCGCAAAGGGTAGAACCGCGACGGATTTTTCCAGGGCAACGGCAGAAAAGGGGCCGGATACCTTTTCCGTGCTTGCGCTGGAAAAGGTATCCGGCCCCTTTCTGGCCCCTTTTCTGGTCCGGGCGCCTCGGCGAAGAAGAACCGTTCTCCCAGCACCAGCACCAATGCCAGGGCCAGAAAGGCGATAATGGCCCGATCCAGCTTGCGGCCCGTCACCGGCGCAACGGAGCTGCTGCGGTCCACTTCCGACTCGCGCTTGATACCCTCAGGGGTAAGCTCAAAGGCCCAGGCAAAAAACAGCGCAATGGGCAGCCCGGCAACGCCGGCAATAAAGAACGTCTGGATGACCCAGTTGGGCGCATCAATCAGGTCCAGGGCAAAATCCGCCGCCTGCAGCACCACCCAGCCCAGCAGAACATAGGCGATGCCGACCCGGAACACGTTCCTTCTTTTCAGCTCTTCGAAGAAGCTCATGTCATTCTGCCGGTGGCCACAGGTTCATTTTTGCCAGGTGGGCCTGGAAACGCGGCGTATCCCGCAGCGGGTCGTAGATTTTCATCCGGTTGACGTGAGTAGCATAGGGATAGCCGGCCTCAAGCGATAGCTCAAGGTCTGTCATCGCCCCCTCCGCATCGCCGAGCATCATGTAGGCCACAGCCCGGTCCACGGCGCCACTGACCCAAAAACGGCTGTCAGCCAGTGAATCAAGATAGGCGGGCCGCAGGGTCGGGTCTTCCAATGCGTCGATAAAGCGCAGGAACTCGTCTGGTGAATCGTCAGTCAGCGCCGCGCCGCGCCGCCACATTTCCCGGGCTGTTTCAAAGTCGCCCGTTTGCACGTAAATGAAGGCCAGGTTGGCGTAGGCAGCATCAAAAGCGGGCTCGATCTCCAGAGTGCGGCGATAGTATCCGGTGCTCTCCTCAAAGCGCCCTGTCCATGCCGTGATAAATCCGGCGACGTTCCACATCACCGGTGCCAGGGGGTCCAGTTTCGCCGCTGTCATGACCTGCGCCAACGCGCCATCGACATCCCGGTCCCTGATCGCCAGGAACTCGCCGTACCACTGGTGAGCCGTCGCGTAGCCGGGGTCGAGCTCGATGGCCCGTTTAAAGTCCCGTTCCGCGTTAACCCAATCGTAGTCGTACATGAACCGCAAATAGGCCCGGGTGGTCAGGGCCTGGGGCATGCCGGGTTTGAGTTCCAGCGCACGGTTAACCGCGTCGCGGGCCCTGGGAATGGTTTCCATCGACCGGCTTTCGCTGTACTCGGGTATCAGCAGCCAGGAATCCGCCAGCGCCGCCCATGCCTCGGCGAAGTCCGGGTCCAGTTCCACGGCTTGTTCCAGCAGTGCGGCCGAGACCTGCAGGTTCTGGATGCCGCGGGAATGCCACAGCTGCCTGCCCTGCAGGTACTTGTTGTAGGCCTCCAGGTTGTCCGTGGGCGCCTCGACCAGGGCGACCTGCTGGTCGGGTGTCAGCTGCAGTTTCAGCTGCCCGGCGATCGCCCGGGCGATCTCGTCCTGCACGGCGAAAATATCGTCCAGCTCGCGGTCGTAGGTTTCCGACCAGAGGTGCGATTCATTTCCGGTCTCGATCAGCTGGGCGGTGACGCGCACCCGGTTGCCGGACTTGCGCACACTGCCTTCCAGCACATAGCCCACGCCCAGCTTCCCGGCGATCTCGCTCACCGTGGCGCCGGTGCCCTTGAAGGAGAACGCCGAGGTGCGCGCGATAACCCGCAGCTCGCTCAGGCCGGTCAACACGTTAAGAATCTCCTCGGAAATGCCGTCGGCAAAGTACTCGTTCTCCGCGTCCGGCGACATGTTCTCGAAGGCCAGCACGGCGATGGAAGTTATTTCCGGCGGCGGGCAGGCGAAGGGCAGGTCTACCGGCTCAAAGCGGGTAACGCCCTCGCGCTGCAGCGTCGACATCAAGGTGGGAAACGGACGCGGGTCGAACTGTGGGTACACGGCAAAGGTGGCCAGCTGATAGGGCACGCCTTCCAATTCATACTGCCGCAAAACATCTGTAGCGCGTTGGGCATTGCCCAGAAACCCTTCAATCAGCCAGATGTCATCGAGTTCATCTTCAGGCATCTGGTCCAGCCAGGCTTGCGCGGCCTCGCGATCACCATCAGCACAGGCCTGACGTGCTTCCAGCAGTGGGACGGGCTGGCCAGCGAGCGCGCGAAAGCGCGCTGCAACATCCGCTGCGTCTCCATAACGCCCGGCCCAGAGAAATGTCCGATGCGCCTGGTATAGCAACCCCGGATCGTTCGGCCATCGGGACATGATGGCGCTGACCAGGTCTGCGGCTTCGCTGGGAGAGATCAACCGGTAGGCGAAATTGGCGATACCCAACGCTGACCCGCTATCTGTGTTGGCGCGTTCAATCAAGGGGCCAAGCAGCTGGCGACCCGCTGCCCGATCTTTGAGCATCATGGCGACCATGATTGCCGAGGCCCGGGCCGGTGAATCATTGGGACGTTCTTCGAGGTAGCGTTGATAGTTTTGCAGGGCGTCGCGAAGTCGCAGTTCTACCTCTGCCCGGTCTGCCGCAATCAGCAGGCGTTCGAGGTCGGAATTGGCGGTTTGCTCTGCTGCACTCATGCGCTCCTGGTAATTTGCCAACAGTTGCCGTGCGTCCAGTTCGGTCAAACCCGAATCTATCCGGGAGGGCGTCAGCTGAATTTTCCAGAAGCGTGCCGCATTAAGATGGGCATCCGAAAATTTCGGATCCAGACGGCGCGCTTCCTCAAACTGTTGATAGCTTTGCATCAGCGGCTCACCCGTATCCCGCCCCACACGATTCTGGCGAAGCTGTAAGCCACGCAGATAGGCCTGATAGGCCGCAACCGATGTTGTGCCTACCCGGGACATTTCCGCTAGCGCCGCGGGATCCATCGACGTTTCCAGGGCGGTGGCGATGTTCTGCGCCAGATCTTCCTGGATGCCGATCATGTCGCTGATGTCCCGGTCGTAATTCTCGGAAAACAGGTGCTTGCCGTCCGCGACCCGTATCAGTTGCGCCGTGACGCGAATCCGGTCCCCATCAGAGCGGACGGAGCCCTTGAGCACATTGGCTACGCCCAGCTCCGAGGCGACCTCATCAATGGGCTGGTCGCTCTGACTGAACCGTAAACTCGAGTCCAGGGGGGCAACGCGCAAATCGGGCACACGCACCAGCGCATTGAGTATTTCCTCCGCCAGGCCACTGGCGAACCAGCCCTGGTCGCCTGCCCGGCTAAGGTCCGAGAAGGGCAATACCGCAACGGATTTTGCTGCGGCGACCGGCGTATTGCTGGACGCCTGTTGCGCCGGCATTGGCTCGCTTTCGGTCTTGCCTGCAAAAAAGAACCGTTCGCCCAGGACCAGGACCAGCGCGAGGGCGAGAAACACGATAATGGCGCGGTCCAGCTTGCGTCCGGTCTGCGGTGCAATCGAGCCGCTGCGGTCCACCTCTGCCTCGCGCTTGATGCCCTCGGGTGTGACCTCGAAGGCCCAGGCGAAGAACAAAGCGATCGGCAGGCCCACGGCGACCACCACGATCAGTGTGCGGATCACCCAGTCCGGCGCGCCCGCCACATCCAGCACAAAATCCGCGCCCTGCAGCAGCACCCAGCTCATCAGGACATAGGCGATCCCCACCCGGAAGACGTTGCGCCGTTTCAGCTCTTCAATGAAGCTCATGTTTCGAACTCAATGGGCGGCAGATCCAGCAGGGCGCGTTGCTCGTTGCGGCGTTCGTTGATCCGGATCATCAGCGCCTGGTAGCGGGGCTCACCGAGCAGGGGCTGAAAAATTGGTGATTGGCGCGCAAAGTCTTCGATAGCACCCTGGTCCACGGCGCGCTCAAGGTACTCGAGCGCCAGTTCCGGATTATCCTCCAGCATGGCCAGTGCGGCCAGGCGAAGCGATAGAAAAACGTTGTCAAGGCCTTCGTTCAGCTGGTATTCGAGTACTTCGCGATACAGGGCAAGTGTCCGGGAGGCCTTTTCCTCCTGGCCGGTGATCCGATACGCATAGACCACTTCGTCGACGCCCTCGCCACTTTTCTGGACAAACTCCTCGGGTGATTCGAATCGACTTTCCACCAGCGTCACGATCTCCGCATGGCGGCCCGCCTCGCTTAGCACCCCAATGTAGGCGCCCAGACCCTGTCCGCCGGCCAGCAAACGTTGTCCGAGCTGCAAAGCTTCCTCGACGCGGCCAAGACGCCCCAGGATAGTTACCGTTGGCGGCAGTCCTTCGACATAAGGCAGGGCGCGCTCATACTCCAGCAATCGCGCATATCCGATGGCGCCGGCGACCTCGCCCCAGCCCCGCTCTCCGGGCGGTAGCGAGTCGATAAGACGAATTGCTTCCGCTTCCTGCCCCTGCATGATGCTTCCCCAGGCAGCCACGGCTTTCACATAGTTCAGCGAGGATCCACTCAGGTAGGGTGTCACGCTGTCGAGTAGCTGCTGCATTTTTTCCGACTCGCCGCGCCTGATATATTCGCCCATCAGGTTGCCAACGCCCGGGGGATATAGCGGGTCAACGCGATACAGTCGTTCTCGCATTTCAAACTGCAACCCGAGCCTGCGTGCCTGGCCGTAGGCACCGGCCAGCCAGTTCATGGCATTGGTATGGTTGGGGCTCAGCTCCAGGGCGCGCTCCAGCATCGCTGTTCCTTCGGCCAGTTCACCCCGGTCCAGGAGGATAGTGCCTTGCGCGGCAAGCGCGTCCGGGTCATCGGGTTCCAGCACCAGCGCGCGCTGCGTAAAACCCTCGGCGTTGTCCAGCGCCTCCAGCATGGGGATGGATCCGTAACGACCGAATTGATCGGATAACATCAGCTCGACAATGGCGCGCTGTGCCAGGGCCGGTGCATATTCAGGATCCCTGGCGATCACCTGGTCCAGCAGACTGGATGCCTGCTGCAGGTCCTGCTCGGCGCGGCCGCGCATGAGCTGCCGGGCTTTCAGATACTGGTCGTAGACGGCGAGGTCCACTTCGGCCACGTCGATGCTGCTGCCGACCGCCAGCTGTGTTTCCAGCTGCGCGAGGATGGCCGCGGCGATTTCGTCCTGGATGGCGAAGATATCCGTCAGTTCACGATCAAACGTCTCTGACCACAGGTGGAAGCCGTCATCGGCCTTGATGAGCTGCGCGGTGATCCGAACCTGGTTACCGGCCTTGCGTACCGAGCCTTCCAGAATGTGGTTGACCCCGAGCGCCTCGCCAATGGCGCGCAAATCCTCGTTGCGGCCCTTAAAGGCAAAGGACGAGGTGCGCCCGGCCACTTTCAGGTCCGGCACCTGGGCCAGGGCGTTGAGGATTTCTTCCGTGATGCCGTCGGAGAAGAATTCCTGCTCCGGGTCGGACGACATGTTGGCGAACGGCAGGACAGCGATGGAGGTCTCGTCCGGTGGCGGGCATTTGAAGGGCATGGTTTTCGCCGGCGGCCGCAAAATGCCTTCCCGGTTGATGATGTCCATCAGCTCCGGAAAAGGCCGGGGATCAAAAATGGCGTAGTTCAGGGTGCTGGCGATCTGGTAAGGCGACCTGGACTCGGAGATGGGTTGCAGCATACGGCTGGCTTCCGTGTCCCGCCCCAGCATTTTCAGCCCCAGCCAGGCGCTGGTTCGCCACTGGTCGTTCTCGCCGCGCGGAATGGCGGTGAAGGCGGTCTCCGCGTCATCGCGCCGGCCCTCGATGCAGGCCTGGCGCATTTCCATCAGCGGGCTCGAATCGAACTGCCGGTTGAACTGGCGCAGAAGCGTCGCCCCTTCCTCGACCTCACCGGCCCACATCAGCGCCCGGTGGACCTGGTACAGCACGCCGGGGTTATTGGGCCATTGCTGCGCGCGCTCTTTGGCGTAATCCGCCACGCCCTGCGGATCGTCGCCATCGTAGGCAAGAGACAGGTAAAAAACAGCAGCCTCCTGGTCGCGCAGGCCGCGCTCCCTCACAGCCTGCTCCGTTGGCACGAGAACAGATGCATCGCCCGCCATGTCCGCAACCACCGCCAGGCTCAGCAGCGCATCCGTGTCGTTGGGTCGCGCCGCGAGGTACTCCTGGTAGAGGTCGATGGCGTCGCGCAGGCGAACCTCGACCTCGGCTTTCTGGGCCAGGTAGCCCTTGCGGTCGAGGTCCGAGGCGGCGTTCTCAATCGCCGCGTCGATGGCCGCGGTAAAGCGCTCCATCAGGGCCTCGACGCTCAGGTCCGTGGTGCCGGAAAGCCGGAAGCTGGGCGTCAGCTGGGCTTTCCACCAGAGCGCCTGGCGCAGGTACGCCTGTGCGAAACGCGGGTCAGCATCGGCGGCGGCCACGTAGTGCTCCAGCGCTTCAAGTAACTTGGGCGTACCCTCCTCGCTCACGGCGGATTGGGCCGCGACGCCCCTGAGGTAGCTTTTGTAGGCCTCGACGGACCGCGTCCCGGCCAGGGCCATCGCCTCCAGCGCTGCCGGGTCCATGGTGGTCTCCAGCGCCTCGGCGATGCTCAGTGCCAGGTCTTCCTGGATGGCGATCATGTCCTCGGGCGAGCGGTCGTAGTTCTCGGACCAGATATGAAACCCATCCTCGGCGCGAATCAGCTGCGCGGTGACGCGGATTCGGTCACCGCTGCTGCGCACGGAGCCTTCCAGCACGTGGGCGACACCCATCTCGCGGGCGATCTCCAGCATGTCCTTGTTGCTGCCCTTGTAGCTGAACGAGGAGGTGCGCGAGGCTACCAGCAGGTCAGGGGTGCGCGCCAGGGCATTGAGGATTTCCTCCGCCAGGCCGTCCGCAAACCATTCCTGGTCGCCGTTCTGGCTCAGGTCGGCAAAGGGCAGCACGGCCACGGACTTGTCCGGGGTCGCCGCAGCAGGGGACTCGGCGCGGGTTGACGCGGTTTGCGTCGTGGACGGGGTTCCCGCGCGGTCACCGGATACCAGGAAACGTTCGGTGAGGAGCAGCACCACGGCGATGGCGAGAAACGCCATGATGGCGCGGTCCAGCTTGCGCCCGGTCTGCGGCGCAATCGAGCCGCTGCGGTCCACCTCCGCCTCGCGCTTGATGCCCTCGGGCGTGACCTCGAAGGCCCAGGCGAAGAACAGCGCGACCGGCAGGCCGATGACCGCAACCACCGCCAGCGCCCGCACCACCCAGTCCGGCGCACCGACCAGGTCAAGCACAAAGTCCGCGCCCTGCAGCAGCACCCAGCCCATCAGCACATAGGCAATGCCGACGCGGAACACGTTCCGGCGCTTTAATTCTTCGAAGAAACTCATTCGACTCCCCCTGGGGCGCAATCATACCCCGAAGGGACCCTGCGGCAGGCGGGGGGTGGGCCCAGTGCATCCCATACTTCCGGCAGGTTGGCGTTGATCACTTTTTGCTGAAAGGCCGGCAACCCACGGGCTTCTGCCCATTGTATGCCCCAGGAATGGCGGGGGTAGCCGCCGAGATCGAAAGCCAGCGCCCGCTCGAACTGACCGAGGGCCATAAGCTCCAGCACCACGTGCCAGTTCCAGACGGCATTTTCGTCAATGAACGCCAGGTACGCATCGACAGCGCCGGGGTCCTGGCTGGCGTCGACGAACAGTCGCATGCGTTCCGCATCCTCTGCGGTGAAACCCTCCCGCTGCTCAAGAAGTTGGCGGGCCAGGTCCAGGTCTCCCTTGAGCACCGCAATCTGAACCTGGCGCTGGCTGCCAAAGGGGTTGCCCAGCTCGTCCTGCAGCACAAACTGGCGCTGGGCCGTGTCGTAATCGCCCAGCAACAATGCCACATAGCCCAGGTAGCCGTTCGCGTTGGCATGATCCGGCTCCAGCTCGACGGCGATTTCCAGCTCCCGGCGCGCCCGCTCAAGATAACCGGCGTTGGCGAGCGTGATACCCAGCCAGTGGTGCGGCCGGGGTTCGGACGGGTCGAGTTCGATCGGCGCGTTCCAGTTGCCGGATGGCTTGCAGGGTCTGCAGGTCCCGCTGGGCAAGTTCGCCGTTGATCATGTGGGCGGCTGCAAGGTCTGGCTCAAGGGCCAGCGCCCGGCTCGCCAGGCCCCTGACTTCCGGTAGGTAATCAAACTCACCGGAAATGTTCAGTTGCAACAGTGCTTCGGCCAGTTGTGTGATGCCCACCGGGAAGTCCGGGTATTCCTCCAGCACCGCGCGGGTGAGCGCCGTCGCTTCGCGCATCGCGCTTTCATTTCGCTGTCGCAGCAGGAAACGGGCCTTCAGGAATTTCTCGTAGCTCTCCGGCGACAGGTCCTGCACGGTCGTGTAGTTTTTGCCCGGACCGAGCAACTGCACCTGCAGGACATCGGCGATACTGCCGGCGATCTCGTCCTGGATGGCGAAGATATTGGTCCAGCTGCCGGTCATAGGTCTCCGACCACAGGTGAAAGCCGTCGCTCGGCCTGGATCAGCTGCGCGGTGATGCGCACCTGGTTGCCGGACTTGCGCACGCTGCCTTCCAGCACGTGGTTAACCCCCAGTTCATCGGCGATGTCTTCAATGGCCAGATCACTGTTCTTGTAGCGGAAGGCCGAGGTGCGGGAGGCCACCTTCAGTTCCGGAACGCCGGCCAGGACGTTGAGAATCTCTTCGGAAATCCCGTCGGAAAAATATTCGTTATCCGCATCCGCGCTCATGTTGACGAAGGGCAGGACGGCGATGGATTTTGCTGGTGCGGCTTCAGTCAGGTTCGTCAGAAATGGGGCCGGATACCTTTTCCGCGCTGACGCCGGAAAAGGTATCCGGCCCCTTTTCTGACCCCTTTTCTGCTCCCGGCCAGAACCGCTCGGCGCCCATGATGGCAATGACCAGCACCAGGAAGATGATGATGGCCCGGTCCAGCTTGCGGCCGGTTTCCGGTGATACGGAGGCGCTGCGGTCGATCTCGGTCTCGCGCTTGATGCCCTCCGGGGTCATCTCGAAGATCCAGGAAAAGACCAGCACCACCGGCAGGCCGATGGCCGCCGCCAGCACAAACACCTGCAGAATCCAGTTGGGCGCATCGATCACCTGCAACCCGAAATCGGCCGCCTGCAGCACCACCCAGGCGATCAGCGCATAGGCGATGCCCACGCGCACCACGTTACGCCGCTTGAGTTCTGCGAACAGGTTCACGAGCTACCGGTCCTTGCTGTGCTGTGGGCGATCATCGCGGGCATTCTGCCAGTTCCTGGTCCAGGGAGGCGCAGTCGTCGGGCCAGCCGAACTCGCGCCAGTAGTCCACGTTTCCCGCCCGTTCCATGTAGCGGAAGAATTCCGGGGTCCCGCGCTGCTCGCGATAGCGGTCAGACCAGATGTAAAAGGAAGTCTGTGGACAGCTTTCGCGCTCGGCAAAGGCCGGCAATGCCTCTGAGCCCGCCAGGACCAGTGTTTCCATGACGGTATAGATATCAGCCTTTGTAAGGTCTTTCAGTGCAAGGGCCTTTTGCTCCAGTGCGGGTAATGATGAAGGGTCACGCAATGCCGCATTGAATTCCGGAATCAGTGGCGGATAGTAGACAAAGCTGGGTTTCGGTCTCTGGCACTTCGGTGATGCTGCCATCCAGCAGCATGAAGACTGTCTTCATCGAGGCCATACCTTGCGGGCCGCCAAGCGCTATCGCTGTATCGATGGCCTGGGTGGCCCTGGTGTAGTCGCCATTGAGCGCACTGAACATTCCATACACGGCCTGGACCGCGGTAATCATTGGGTCCAGCGCGAGGGCCTCGTCAATTTCGGCCTGCGCAGCGCGAAGGTGACCGTAGTCGGCGAGGCGCAAGGCCCCACCAGTGACGCGGCGTGGGCTCGCGCGGGTTGGATCTGATCGCCGCCTCGAAACAGCCGGGCCGCTTCGCACCTGGTCACAGCGCAAGCCAGCGAGCTCCGCCTTTACGCTCAGCGCCTCGGTGGCCTGGGCGTTGATCGACAGAGCGCGATTGGCCGCGTCTGCCGCCTGCTGTTCGCCGCGCTCCACGCCATACTCCGGGTCGTAGTTGGCAACGTTGAGATACACCACGGCCAGGTTGGCCCAGGCCGCGTGGAACTCAGGATCCAGGGCCACCGACTGTTCCAGCAGCGAGACAGACTGCCGCAAGCCCTCGATGGTTCTTTGCCGCCACAGCGCCCGGCCCTGCAGGTACAGGCGATAGGCCTCCGGGTTGTCCGTCAGGGCCACGGCCGCGCTGGTGGGTGATTCGCCGGCGAGTTGAATCTGGAGCTGCGCCAGGATTTGTCCGGTGATTTCATCCTGGATTTGAAAGATATCGTCCAGCGTACCGTCAAAGGTCTCTGACCACAGGTGTTTGTCATCGCTCACGTCGATGAGCTGGGCCGTCACCCGCACCTGGTTGCCGGACGTGCGCACACTGCCTTCCAGGACATGGCCCACATCCAGGCGCTGCGCCAGGGTCGGGATATCCAGGCCGTCGTCCGCCAGGGCAAAGGTGGAGGTGCGCGAGGCGACCTTCAGGCCTTCCAGCCGGACCAGGCCGTTGAGCAGCTCCTCGGCGATGCCCTCGCCGAAGTAGGCCTGGTCCTGGGCTGCACTCATGTCGCGAAACGGCAGCACGGCGATGGACGGCGGCGCCGGCGGCGTGCAGGCATAAGGCATCTGCTTCACGGGCCGGAGTTCTATGCCCTCGCGCTGGATCCAGGCCATCATGTTGGGCAGGGGCCGCGGGTCAAACCACTGGTAGTTGAGCAGCTGGACCAGGTCGTGGAGCCCGATATTGTTGTCCAGGCTGCGCAGTATGGCGTCAGCTTCCGCGTCATGGCCAAGGGTCTTGAGGGTGAGCCACCTGGCTTGACGAAACCGGCCCGTGGGGTTGTTCTCTGCAGCCTCTACTATCGCCAGCGCCTCATCGTAGTTGTTGCTCACGCAGGCATGGCGCAGTTCCAGGAGCGAATTCGGTTCAAACTGGCGCAGGTACTGTTGACGGACGCTGGCGGCCGCCTCAGTGCGCCCGGCCATCAACAGAACCCGGTGCGCCTGGTACAGCAGGGCCTCCTGGTCCGGCCAGAGGTCAACGGCCTCGACAGCATAATCGGCAGCAAGATCGACATCCACATCGCGCATAACAGAGATGTACATGATCGCGCTCGTGACATCCCGCTGGCCGCTCTGACCCACATCGACCAGCTCTGCACGGAGCGAATCTTCCGCGCCCAGCTGCCTCATGATGTCGACCATCCGCCACCGGCTGCTGGTTAAGCGTTCATTGGGCCGTTGCGCGCGATATTCCTGGTAGAGCGGCAGCGCCTGGCTCCAGCGCAGGTTCATACGCGCCTGTTCCGCGCGGTACAGGCTCCGGTCGGCAGGGGATGATGCGGTTTTTATCGCCAGGGCGATCGCCGCATCAAAGCGTTCCAGCATCTGCTCCATTGACAACTCGGTCGCGCCGGAGCCGGTCCAGCTGCTGGCCTGGTCGCTCCACCACGAGGCCACCCCGAAATGCGCCCGGGCGAATTCCGGGTCAAGGGTGCGTGCCAGTTCCAGTTGTTCAAGCTGGTCCGGTACCAGTGTTCGATCACCGCTGGCGTTGTATTGATTCCAAAGGGCGAGGCTACGGAGATAGGCCTGGTAGGCCTCCACGGAACGCGTGCCGGCGTCGCTCATGCGCTCCAGTTCTGCCGGATCCATGGTGGTTTCCAGCGCGGTGGCAATTCGTTGCGCCAGGTCTTCCTGGATCTCGATCATGTCGGCTTCTTCGCGGTCGTAGTTTTCGGACCAGATATGGAAGCCGTCCTCGGCACGGATCAGCTGGGCCGTCACGCGCACCCGGCTGCCCGAACTGCGCACGGAGCCCTCAAGAATATGGGCCACGCCCAGGCGTTCGGCAATCTCCGCAAGCTCCAGCTCCGAGTCCCGGTAGAGAAAGGATGCGGTGCGCGCGCTGACCTGCAAATCGGGCGTGCGGGCCAGGGAATTGAGGATTTCCTCGGCCAGGCCGTCCGCAAACCAGCCCTGGTCCTGGTTCTGGCTCAGGTCGGCGAAGGGCAGGACGGCAATGGACTTTCGGGATGTCACGTCAGAAAAGGGGCCGGATACCTTTTCCGCGCTGGCGCCGGAAAAGGTATCCGGCCCCTTTTCCGCATTTTCCGGCGCATCGCCGGTAAGCAAGAACCGCTCGCTCAGCAGCAGCACGACGGCTACCGCGAGGAACACGATGATGGCGCGGTCCAGTTTGCGGCCGGTTTGCGGCGCGATCGAGCCACTGCGGTCCACCTCCGCATCGCGCTTGATGCCCTCGGGCGTCAGCTCAAACGCCCAGGCGAAGAACAGGGCAATGGGCAGACCGATCGCCACCGCGACGGCCAGCACGCGAATGGTCCAGTCCGGCGCGCCGATCAGGTCAAGGACAAAATCCGCGCCCTGCAGCAGCACCCAGGCCATCAGCACGTAGGCGATGCCCACCCTGAATACGTTACGCCGCTTGAGTTCTTCAAAGAAGCTCATCGAAGCCCCACAGAGACGTTGCAGCGCAGGCAATGAGGGCAGTGCGGTTTTCGCGAAGCGAAAGAAGCGCTGCTCGAATGCCGTGGCGCGTTTTTTAATTCCTCGAAAAAATTCATGCGCGCATGTTACTCACAATTGAAGCCATCATTGCCGACCGGCTGGCACAGATCCGGCCAGCCCTCGCTGCGGTACAGGGGGATCACCCCGATCTCTGTCAGCAGGGCCTTGAATCGGTCGTCCTGCCGCAGGCCCGTAATGCGTTTGCCCGCCCGCCAGGCATGGCGGAGCTGGACCGGATCTTTCCGCACGATTTCCCCGAGCACCTCGAGCACCAGATCCTTGTCGTCGACCAGGCTGGCGCACCAGATCCGGCCATTTTTATTGTCCCGCGCAAGGTCGTCCAGCACGGCCCGTATGCGCATCCGGGGCCGCCGGGATGGTCATTGCAGCCTCAAGGCAGCCCTGGGCCAGATGGCTCGGTCATCACGTCGCGGACGGCTTCAAAGTCACCCTGGTCGAGGAGGGTGGGTGAGTACATGTACATGGCCCGGAACGGCGTGATCCCCAGCTCGATGCTGCGCTCGTAATAGCGCCGCGCGAGGTCTGCGTCGCCTGCCTGCGAGGCGAGCTGGATTCCTACCAGGTTGATCACGGGCGAGGCAGGATCGAGCTGGTAGGCCTGCCGCGCCATGGCAAGGCCACGCTCGGCGTAGCCGGCATCACCAAGAAACTCGGCATACCACTGGCGCACGGTGGCATTGCGCGGTTCGCGTTCCAGGGCCGCCTGGAAGGCCTGGTCGGCGCCGAGCCAGTCCCGGTTGATCTGCCTGACATGGGCCTTGATGGCGTAGGCCTCGCCCAGGCTGTCGTCCAGTTGCAGGGCGTAATCGGCGGCGGCCAGGGCCTTGTTTGATGCCTCCTGCAGGTCGGTGGAGTTCGACCACGACGGCAGCACCATCCAGGCGCTGGCCAGGGCCTCGTGGGCCTTGGCGAACGAGGGGTCGAGGGCTATGGCCTGCTCGAAGGACTCGATGGCGCGCCGCAGGTTTTCCTCTTCACGCTGGCGCCACTGGTAGCGGCCCTGCAGGTAGAGCTCATAGGCTTCGCTGTTGTCCGTCGGGCGCTGCAGGCGGGCCATGGCATCCGCTTCATCGCGGTTCAGCGCGAGCTTCAGCGCGTCCACGATGCTGTTGGAGATCTCCTCCTGGATGCCGAAGATGTCATCCAGTTCGCGCTCGTAAGTCTCTGACCAGATATGCCGGTCTGAGGTGGCATCGATAAGCTGCGCGGTAATCCGTACCCGGTTGCCCGCCTTGCGCACGCTGCCTTCCAGAACATGATTCACGTTCAGCTCGGCGGCGATCTGCGAGGTGGACAGGTCCTTGCCCTTGTAGGCGAAAGAGGAGGTGCGCGAGGCCACCTCGAGGGCGTTCACCCTGACCAGCACGTTGAGCAGTTCCTCGGAAATGCCGTCGGAGAAATACTCGTTGTCGGGATCCGGACTCATGTTCACGAAGGGCAGCACGGCGATGGAGAGTGCCTCGTCGGCTGCTTGTCCGCTCACCGCGTCGGGCTGCAAGCGGTTCCGCGCTGCCGGCCATGTCCGGCGTTCCGGCATCCTGCGCCGGCCAGAACCGCTCGGCGCCCATGATCGCAATCACCAGCACCAGGAACACGATGATGGCCCGGTCCAGCTTGCGTCCCGTTTCCGGGGCCACGGAGGCGCTGCGGTCGATCTCCGCCTCGCGCCTGATGCCCTCCGGTGTCATTTCAAAGATCCACGAGAACACCAGCACCACCGGCAGGCCGATGGCCGCGGCCAGGACAAAGACCTGCAGAATCCAGTTGGGCGCATCGATCACCTGCAGCCCGAAATCGGCAGCCTGCAGAACCACCCAGGCAATCAGGGCGTAGGCGATGCCCACGCGCACCACGTTGCGTCGCTTGAGTTCGGTGAAGAAGTTCACAGCATCACCATTCCTTGGTCGGGTAACTGATGACCGCTTCCGGTGGCCAGGGGAAGCCGGCCTCGGTCAAGCGCGCCCGAAAGTTCGGCGTGGCCTCCAGGTCGAAAGGCGCGCCGCAACCACAACTCACGATGCTGTTAACCAGCACCAGGGTCCCGCCAGGCCGTGCGTCGATGAGCGCCGCGTAGTCATTGGCCCGCTGGCGGTCGCCGACGATGGCGAAGGTGATCAGGCCGGTCATATCGCTGGCCTCACCGCTACGCTCCAGTTCCTCGGCGATGGCCCTGGCGCCCTGCGCATTGCCCAGGCGCGCTTGCAACAGCAGTTCTCTCGGAAACTGAATCCACGCGCTGCCCTGGCCCGTGGCCTGCACAGCGGGGTGGTCCAGGTCGCCCAGGGCCAGCCGGATGCCGACTTCCGTATCTTCCAGCCAGCCGAAGTTATTGCCCTCGTCAATGGCAGCCTGCAGACTGGCCAGCGCATCTTCCGCATCACCGCTTTCCAGCTGAGCGATGATGAGCCGGACGGCGATGAGCGGGTTCAATGGATCGCAACGCTTTTGCTCCAGCCTTTTCGTCAACACCTGTTGCTTGCGACCCATGGCGCTGGCGAGTTCCCCGCCCCAGTTCATGGTGATGCAGCCGCCCGGCTCGAAGGCCCGGTCGAGACGCGCGGCAAGGCCGCTCCAGTCGTCCTCGAAAATGCCGCGCTCCACGTTAAGCATGTCGCGCTGCCTGCCGGGCGGGGACTCCTTCCAGGCCAGTTCATATTCTTCGCGCAGCGCGTTCAGCGCGTCCTCGCCCTCGCCCTCGTAGGCCGGCTCCCGCTCACCGGCCGCAATCTCGAACACCACGTGGCCCGCCGCATCCGCCTTGAGGACCCGCGCGGCAACCAGGTTGGGCGCCAGTTCGAGGGCCTGGTCAAATAGCGGGACGGCCTCCTCCGTGAGCCTGCTGGTGACATTGGCAAGGTCCTCGTGGGCGGCGTTGAACGACTCGACCCCCTTCTGGTAGGCGACGAAGGCTTCCACATTACCGATGCCGATGTCGCGCATGCGCTGGAGTTTCTGCTCGTCAAGCACAACGTCGAGGGTTTCCGCGATGCTGCTGGCGATGTCTTCCTGCACGGCGAAGACATTTTCCAGCGTGCGGTCGTAGGTCTGCGACCACAGGTGGAAGCCGTCCGCCGCCCGGATCAGCTGCGCGGTGATGCGGACCTGTTCGCCCGCGCGCCGCACCGAGCCTTCAACCACGTGCTCCACGCCGAGGGCTGCCGCTATTTCAGGCACCGGCAGGTCCTGGTCCTTGAAGTGAAAGGAAGAGGTGCGCGCGGTCACCAGCAGTTCGGGCAGCTGGCTCAGGGAATTGAGGATTTCCTCCGTCAGGCCGTCGGCAAAGTACTCGTCATCCTGCCCGCTGGACATGGCGCGGAATGGCAGCACGGCGACCGATTGCTGGACGAGCGAAACCGGGGCCGGAGCGGGGGCCTCCGCATCCTGTCCGGATTCCTGCGCCCCCGGTGCGCCGGCAGAGGGTTCTGTAATCGCGACAACGGGCGCCGGTTCCGGCACTTCCATCGGCTCCAGGTAGAACTCGTCGACCAGGAACCACACCACGACGAGGCCCAGAACACCGATCAGCATGCGGTCCAGCTTGCGGCCCGTTTGCGGCGCAATGGATTCGCTGCGATCCACCTCGGCCTCGCGCTTGAGCCCTTCCGGCGTCATCTCGAAGGCCCAGGCAAGAATCAGCGCCAGCGGAAAGCCCACCGCCAGGACCAGCAGCAGGGTGCGGAACACCCAGTCCGGCGCGCCGATGTTGTCGATCATGACATCGGCGATTTGTATGGCCAGCCAGGCCATTACCGCATAGGCAATACCGACCCTGAAAACGTTACGACGCTTCAGCTCATCAAATAAGCTCATCGAAGCCCCCTGAATGCCGTCGCAGGTGCAGGCTTATGAGGGCATTGCGGTTTTCGCATGGCGAAAGAAGCGCTGTCTGAATGCCGTCGCACGTTCATGGGTCACACTCGAAATCGTTGTCGCCCAGCGGCCGGCAGCGGTCCGGCCAGCCACGTTCGCGCCAGACATCAACCATGCCCATTTGCTCAAGCTCGCGCTTGATAGCCGGATCGTTGCGCAGTCCGCCGAAAACGGGATGCCAGAGTGTGCTGATAACAGAAGTGTCATAGGACCAGATCAGCGGGAAGAATTTCACCATGCCAGCCGTATTGCCCGTTAAGGTGGAAAGAACAAACTGGGCATAATTCCTGGCCAGTTCGTCGACGGGCGCTTCCTGCAAACTTTCATAGGCTTCTGCAAGCTCAAGCTCACCGGCGTTGACGCTTACGGACAAGCGTGAGATCCCCGGGAAAAAGGTCTGGGCTGTTCCGGCAAGCTCAAGAAAGCGTTCCGGCGAAATGCTGCCCTCAAGGGTCAGGATACCCAGACCCCAGATCGCTGCCTCGCGGTTGAACTGGATTGCCCGCTCCAGGTTTGCCTGCCCCTGGTTCGACTTGCCGAGTATGAGCTGGGCGCGCCCAAGCCAATCGAGGATAAGGCCCGATGCCGGATCCAGATCACGGGCGATGAGCATGTGGCTTTCTGCCTCGCTCAGGTAGCCGGCATTCAGGAGCTGAATGGCGAACCACAGTTGAGCGAGACTGTGATCCGGGTGCAGCTCAACAGAGCGCTGGTGCAGTGCGATGGTCGTGGTGAAATCCCCGGTCTTGCCGGCGGCATTACCCCGCACCATGAGCGCCTCCGCCGTATCAGGGCGCAGCGCGTCAAGCTGGTCTGCCGCCTCCAGGGCCAGCGGGATGGCCTCTTCCAGAGGTCGCTGGGTCATAGTTTGGCTGCATGATGAGCGTCAGTCCGAGAATCGCCCAGGCATCGGCGAATTCCGGATCAAGTTCTACGGCCTGGCGCAGCAGTTGTTCGGCGTCCAGGAGGGATGCGCGCTGCTGGAACAAATAAAGACCCTGCAGGTAGAGGTTATAGGCTTCCAGGCTGTCGGTCGGCCGATCGTGCTCAACCCGGGTGCCAAGCACCAGTTGCAGGGCTCCAACGATCTCGTTGGCGATCTCGTCCTGGATGGCGAAGATGTCCTCGAGTTCGCGGTCATAGGTTTCCGACCACAGGTGCGTATCGGTCGACACGTCAATCAGCTGGGCGGTGATGCGCACCCGGCTACCGGAGCGACGCACGCTGCCCTCGAGCACGTGTCCCGACTTCCAGCTGCCGGGCGATGTCGCGGATGTCCGTGTTCTGCCCTTTAAAGGCAAAGCTGGAAGTCCGCGAGGGCACGCGCAGACCCTCCACCTTGACCAGCAGATTCAGCAGCTCCTCGGAGATGCCATCCGAGAAGTACTCGTTATCGGGGTCGGCGCTCATATTGGCGAAGGGCAGCACGGCCAGGGAAAGCCCATCGCTTTGCCCGGCAACGGTTGCCTCTGCTGGCGTTTCACTCACCGGGTTGGAAAAGGTATCCGGCCCCTTTTCCTCCTTCTGAAACCGCTCCAGCAGCAAGCCGCCCACCGCCAGGACGAGAAATATGATGATGACCCGGTCCAGCTTGCCGCCGGTCCGTGGCGCGATGGACTGCTCACTGTCGAGGTCTGATTCGCGCCGTACGCCCTCGGGTGTGAGTTCATACACCCAGGCAAAGATCAGCGCCGCGGCAAAGCCGATGGCGGCGGCCAGGAAAAACACCTGCAGCACCCAGGGCGGCGCCTCGATCAGTTCCAGCAGGAAGTCCGCCGCCTGCAGGAACACCCAGGCCACCACGGCGTAGGCCGCTGCGACCCGGAAGACATTCCGGCGTTTGAGCTCGGCAAAAACGCTCATGGGTCGCACACGAAGTCGTCATCGCCCAGCGGACGGCACTGGGGTGGAAAGCCGAAGGAACGCCAGAAATCCGGAATTTTCAGCTTGATCAGCAATGGCTTGAAATAGGGTGACTGGCGAAACCCCGCAGCGACGGGTTCCCACAACCAGTCATTGCTGAAAGTCTCGGAGGTCGTGATTTCGGCAACCTGGGCGTAATCCCCCAGGATGGTCAGGTCCGCATTGAAATCAGCGGGATCATAACCCCTCGCCTGCAGCCAGGCATTGAATGCCGTCCGCTTGGCGGAATGATCCTGCGACGGAAACTCCACCGCATCCAAAATCAGCCTGGCCGGATAGCTGCGGTCTTCGTCGTTCCAGTTCCACAGGGCCATGGCCGCGGTCAGCCGGTCGCCACGGTTGATCAGCAACGGCAGGAACGCGTAGTCCGCCCCGAAGAAACCGTCCTCCGCGCTTTGCAGGTAATAGTCCAGGGCGCGCGCCTGGTCGCCCGCCTGCAGGTAGTACCGGGCCAGGAAGCGGGTGCAATTCAGATAGCCCGGGTCCACCCTGAGGCACTCCTCGGCGTCATCGATGGCGAGGTCGACAAAACCCAGGGTGAACCACTGGATCGAGCGCCACAGCAGGGCATCGGTATTGTTGGGGTCGTTGCTGATGGCCTCGTCAAAGGCCTGCATTGCCGCAACGTGATCGCCATTCCGGTTAAGCAGATCCTGCGCCTTCACCGCCCAGGCCGTGGACAGGCCGGGGTCAAGCTCAAGTGCCCGGTCCGCTGCTGTCAGCGACAGGGCGGAATAATCGCGGTCGCGGATACGCCAGGACGGCGCCACTGAGTAGACTGCTGACAGCCCTTCCCAGGCGCGCGCGAAGCCGGGATCCAGCTTCCACGGCCCGCTCGTACAGGGCAATACTGTCGGTCAGGCGGTCACGGGCGTTGTACAGGGCACGGGCTTCCAGGAACAACTGGTAGGCATCAAGGTTCTCCGTACTCGCGCTGACCTGGATTTGCGCATCCTTGAGCACACCGAGCTCCGCCTGCAAGGCGGCCACGATGGCGGTGGCGATGTCGTCCTGAATGGCGAAAATGTCGTTGAGTTCCCGGTCATAGGTTTCTGACCACAGGTGCCGGTCGGTGTTGGTGTCAATCAGCTGGGCGGTGATGCGCACGCGGTTCTCCGCCTTGCGCACACTGCCTTCCAGAACGTGATTAACCTTCAGCTCGCGGGCAATGTCACCGATGCTTTGCCCGGTGTCCTTGAAGGCAAATGACGAGGTGCGCGAGGCGACCTTGAGTCCGTCGACCCGCACCAGCAGGTTGAGCAGTTCCTCGGCGATACCGTCGGAAAAATAGCCCTGGTCGCCATCTGCACTCATGTCGGCGAAGGGGAGTACCGCGATGGATGGTTCTTCCCCGGTGACCGGCGCCGCCGTCATGCCTGAGGCCGCGTTGTCCCGGGCCATTTCCGCCGTGCCCTGTTCAGCTTCTGAGACCACTGCAGCAATGTCCTGGGCCGATGGCGCCTGCGCAGACCCCGGCAAAAAGCGCTCTACCAGCAGGCCAACAACGGCCAGGGCCAGGAACACCAGGATCAGCTTGTCGATTTTACGCGCGGTATACGGCGCCTGGGTCTGCGAGCGATCAACATCCGCCTCGCGCTTGAGGCCCTCGGGCGTCATCTCAAACGCCCAGGAGAAGGCAAGCACGGCCGGCAGGCCAACGGCCGCCAGGATAAACAGGGCGCGCATCACCCACTCGGGCGCTCCGGCCAGATCAAGGAAAAAGTCGGCGCCCTGCAACAACACCCAGCTGATCAGCGCATAGGCAATCGCCACCCTCACAACGCTACGGCGCTTGAGTTCTTCGAAGAAGCTCATCGAAGCCTCCGCACAACGTTACAGCGCAGGCTATGAGAGCAGTGCGGTTTTCGCGGAGCGAATGAAGCGCTGTTCGAATGCCGTCGCGCGTGCTTGAGTTCTTCGAAAAAGCTCATGGCGTGCCTACTCGCTCCATTCCGGTTGCAGCAGCATGTCTTCAACCTCCAAGCGGGCTTGCGCGATGCGCCGGTCCAGCTGCGCCAGTTCGGCCTGGATTTCCGGCTCGTCGGCCAGTGGCTGCAGGGACGGGTGTTCAAACATCTGTGGAAGATGCACGGCGATCGTTATGGGCTGGGTGAACACCTCTTCGCGGGCCAGGCGCAGCGCGCCATCATGGTCGCCAAGCAGCACCGCGTCCCAGAACCTCGAATTGGGCTGGTCGCCTCGCCGCGGCATGATCTTGTCCAGAGTGGACATGGCGCTTGCCCAGTTGGTGGCGACTTCCTCAGGACTTTGCAGCAGCGGCATCAGACGGGAGGAAGCCATCAGGTAAATTGCTGCCTCCAGATCAAGTTCCTGACCATCGTAGACAACCGCTTCCGGGTGGAGCTCTTCGATCAGGGCCATGGCTTCGGCGGCCCTGCCATCGATGGCCATCAGTTTCGTATAAGTAAAAATTGCGGCACCGAGAGTGCCTCGACGCACCGAAACCCCGTCCCGCATCATGGCCTCCGCCAATTCCAGGGCGCGCGCCTGTTCATCGCGATAGACGGCCTGCAGCAGCGCGATTTTGCGACCCATCGCAGACTGGGGCGCCTGGGAAAGCACCCGCCTCGCCCAGGTATCGCCTTCTTCGACCAGGCCCAGGGCGTAAAGCCGCTCGGCCACTTCCGCTGCGAGTTCATGATCGCGCGGGTCGGCCTCGCTGGCCCGGCGCATCCAGCTCAGTCCGCCGGCCGCGTCGCCCATCTTTGCCTTCAGGTCTGCAATATCGGCGAGGATGTTGGCATCGCCGGGCTGTTGCTCAAGGGCGCTCATCAGATACCGCTCCGACTCTGAATAACGTCCAATCTCGGCAAGAATCCTGCCACGGGCATCGAGCAGTCCGGGGTCCAGCGGGTCAAGCAAAAGCCCGGCATCCAACATGGTCAGAGCACCGTCAGGGTCATTGAGCCGAAAGTAGGTAATGCTCGCGGTAACGCTCCGCAGAACAGATTCAGTCGGTATTCCGGGCAAAATTTCCCGCAGACGCTCGACCACCTGTTCCAGCTCGGCTGGTTCGATATCCGAGGTGAACCAGATCCGGTAGCTCAGACCGAGCGCTTCGGCGGTCAGGTTGCCCGGGTCTTCATTGAGAATCTGCTGGATGAGCGGCTCGGACTGCGCCCAGGCCTGTTGCTGGTCCAGCAGGCCGGTTCTCATCATCAGGAAGTGATTACGCACCAGTCCCAGTTTTGCGTCGGTAAAGTCCGGGTCGATGGCCAGTGACTCTTTAAAGAGGTTCTCGGCCGCCGGCAGGCTGGCGTAGGAAAACAGGGCCTGTTGCTCAAGCGCCTTCAGATAGGTTTCATAGGCCGACATATTGCGGGTTTCGACGCCGTGCATTGCGTCCATATTGCCCAGCAGCGATGCATCCAGGGCGCCCACCACGTCGCGGGCAATCTCGTCCTGGATTGCGAAAATATCCTCCAGCGGCCGGGTGTAGTTCTGTGACCAGACGTGGAAGCCGTCGTCTGCCCGGATCAGCTGGGCGGTGACGCGTACCCGGTCACCGGATTTCTGGACGCTGCCCTCCAATACATGGGCAACATTCAGCGTCTGGGCAATCTCGGCGATACCCACCCCCTTGTTCTTGAAAGCAAACGAGGAGGTTCGGGCCGCCACGCGCAGATCGGGCAGTTGCGCCAGCATGTGCAGCAGGGTCTCGGTCAGGCCGTCGGAGAAATACTCGTTATCGGCGTTGTTGCTCATGTTCACAAAGGGCAGCACGGCGACCGACGGCGGCAGGGGCTCAGTCACGGCGGCCTCTATCGCCAGCTCCGTGGCGGCTTCTTCGGCCTGGCGCGGCTCAATTACGAACTCGTTGACCCCGAAACCGACGATCACCAGCGCCAGCAGGACAATAATCGTGCGGTCCAGCACGCGGCCGGTGCGTGGTGTGATGGACTGGCTGCGGTCGACCTCTTTTTCCCGCTTGATGCCCTCGGGTGTGAGCTCAAAGGCCCAGGCCAGCAGCAGCACCGGGATAAAGCCGATTGCCAGCACCATCACCACGGTGCGGCCGATCTCCCCGGGCAGATCCAGCAATTCGGTCAGCACATCGGTCAGCTGCAACATCAGCCACGCGCCAACCACGTAGGCCAGGCCCACGCGGAAGACATTGCGTCGCTTGAGTTCTTCAAAAAGGCTCATGGGCAGAATGCTCCGGTGTGTGGGTGGCGACTTACTGACATGAAATCACTCCTTCGCTATCGCGTTGGCAATACGGCGGCCAGGAGGTCGCATCCCAGTAGTCAATCAAGCCGATGCCGGCCAGGAATTCGGGAAACCGGGGGTGCTGGCGGAGTTCCGCACGGCTGGGGGTCCACTGCCATTCATGCAGGGGGTATAAACCCCGCTCGATAAGCGACAGGTCGGTGGTTATGACATGGTCAATTTCACCGGCGCTGATCAGCAGGCCACGGGCAATCATAGCGCTGAAATTGAGATCCAGTTCGGCTCCGACTATTTGCTCACCATAAAGGGATTTCAGCGTCTCAAGATCCTGCGGACTCAAGACATGTGGGCCTTCCATCGCCGCGATACTCATCAGGCGAAATGCCTCAGACAACCCATCGGAAAAATTCTGAACCTGAAATTGATCAAATTCCGGAAAAGGCGGGGCCGGGCCAAGACTTGTAACCAGCGATTGATCCAGCCACAGGGGCGCTGATGCCAACCAAAAGACTACCGGCCGCGCTCTGATCCATACTGTCTTGCGCTACAAGTTGCCAGGCACGTTCGCCCTGGCCATTGGCATACAAGGCCTCAAGATGGGCCGCGACCAGCGGCATCAGGTTCGGATCGATGGACATTCCCCGGCTGGTCGCCTGCAGAGCCTCATCCATGCGGCCGACGAACGCCAGAAACTCCGCGTAATCCTCCAGCAACTCTGCGGAGCTGGGGTCGATGGCCAGGGCCTGCTGAAACATGGCATCGGCCTCCGGCCAGCGGCGATGATGGCGCAGCGCCGCGGCCTTGGCATTGAGTGCATCGACGTTGTCCGGATCCAGTGCCAGGGCCTGGTCCGCCATTCCCATGGCGAGATCCGGGTCCTCGTTAGTCGACTGGTAGGAAATCGCCATGGCGGCATAGGCCGGCGCAAATTTCGGGTCAGCATCGATGGCCTGTTGCAGGTACTCCCGGGCGATCGGGTCACGATCACGCAGGGCGGCACGGCCCTTCAGATAGGCGTCATAGGCGACCATATTGCTGGTCTGGTTGGGAATGGTGACGGAGCTCCCGCCCAGGTTGCCGACCAGTTCCGCGGCAATGGCGCTGGCGATTTCTTCCTGCACGGCAAAGATATTGTCCAGCTGCCGGTCAAAGGTCTCCGACCACAGGTGGAAGCCGTCCTCCACCTTGATCAGCTGCGCCGTGACCCGGATCTGGTCGCCCTGGCTGCGGATGCTGCCCTCCAGGATATGCGCCACGCCCAGCGTTTCGCCAACCTCGCGCAGGTCGCCCTGGTGGCCCTTGTAGGCAAACACGGTGGTGCGCGCCGGCACCGCTACGCCGGGTATCTTGACCACCGCATTGATGATTTCCTCGGTGATGCCGTCGGAGAAGTACTCCTGGTCCTCGTCTGAAGACATATTCAAAAACGGCAGGATGGCAATCGACCGGGGGTTGACGGCCTTCGCGCTGTTGCTGCCTTCTGCCGGCACCGTTTCAGCAACTGCCGGTGGTGCAGAAACGGCCGGGCCGGAATCACTGCCAGCCTGCTTGCCGGACTGATACAGCAGCACCCCGAGCGCCACCGCCAGCAGGCCAATGATCGTCGGGCCCAGAAAGCGCAAGGGTCCGGGACTCGTGCCCTCACCGGGATCAGCAGCTGATTCGCGGCGGATGCCGTCCCCGGTCAACTCAAAGGCCCAGGCCATGATCAGGCTGATCGGAAAACCGATGGCAATGACCAGCAACACGGTGCGGAACACCCAGTCCGGGGCGCCGATGTTGTCGATCATGATGTCCGCGATCTGGATCAGCAGCCACGCCGCCACCGCGTAGGCAATGCCCACCCGGAACACGTTACGGCGCTTGAGTTCTTCAAAAAGGCTCATGGTTTGCGCATCCTGTCAGCGTCGTTAAACATCATGTGCCGTCACCGATCCGCTGGGCACGAAACGGCTCCGGCTCCACGCCTTCGGGACGCACGAGCTCGTTGAAGCGCGGATCGTCGCGAAAGAAGTCCCAGGACGGGTCGAGGTAAAGGGTCCAGGGGTCCAGCCATCCGGGCTGGTCGATGGCTTCTGAGATTCGTTGCAGCGCCTCGTCGCGCAGGCCGGCGGCGGCAAGAACCCTGATCTCCCGTTCCTCAATGAGCGCGCCCCACATGGCATCGAGGTCTTTGGGCATCGTCTCTGCGGCCAGGCGGGCGTAGCGCAAGGCCTGGTCATAGTCACCAAGCCATGCGTAGGCATCGGCCATGTTGATGGCCTGCTGTGATCTGGCGATAGGTCCCTGCTTTTCATCCGCAGCGGCGGTCGCGAGATAACGCTTCAAATAGCTTGCGGCTGATTCCTGGTCGCCCTTCAGTGCATAGGACCGGCCGAGACGGAAATCCGTGGTTTGGTCAAGGATCGCCATGTAGCCCTGGCTGGCGGGATCACTTTCGATCTCGATGAGCGTGTCCCAGTCGCGGCGCAAGCTGGCAAGCTCGACGAAGAAGACTTCCAGCCGGGTGCCGGCGCTTGACTGCACTCCGGCAAGCAACTGCTGCGCACCGTCGAGGTCACCATCGCGTCGCACCAATAAATGGTATTTCCATGACAGCAGGTCAGCGGAGTCGGGCTCGATCTGTAGCCAGCGCTCCAGGAGGGGCTCAAGGCGTTCCCAGTCCTTCATATAGGCCAGGGTTTCCGCCTGGATCGCAGCGGTGAAGCTGTCCAGCGGGTTAAGCGCCAGTGCCTGGTTGCCGGCGGCGATGGATTCTTCCCAGCGCCCCAGGCGCCGCAGACTCAGACTGCGGTGGTAGTGGTACTTGACCGAACCGGGCGCCAGTTTCAATGCCTGGTCGATAAGTTCCAGGGATTTTTCGTAGTCGTTGTTGACCCGGTATTCATAGTCGGCCTGTGCCGCGATTACCGCAGGATTGCCCGGCGATAGAGCGGTGGCCCTGGCGATGGTTTGCCGGGCGGCTTCCCGCTGCTCCAGCGTGTTGTTGGTGCCCATCCAGATTCCCTGCATCTGGATTTCTGACAGCAGCACCCAGGCCTCGGCGAAGTCCGGGTCTTCGGCCAACGCCTGCTGCACCAGCGGCTCTGCACGGGCGTATTTTTCCGCCGTATAGTCCGTCTGACGCAGGATCGCCTGCGCGCGCAGGTAGCTTTCCCAGGCCTCCAGGCTGTCCGTGGGCCGGTCGGACAAGGAGTCCCTGTCCTCCTGTGATACCTCACCCTTCACCGCGGCAACAATCTGTTGGGAGATCTCCGACTGGATGTCGAAGATGTTGTCGATGGTCATCTCGCGGTCGAAGGTCTCGGCCCACAGGTGCTGGTCCGTCGCCACGTCGATGAGCTGGGCGTTGATGCGCACCCGGTCGCCGGCGCGCTGCACACCGCCTTCTAGCACGATACCGACACCCAGGTCAGCGGCGATCTCGGGGATGCGCTTGTCCGTGCCCCGGTAGGCCATCACCGAGGTGCGGGAAATGACCTTCAGGTTGTCGATTTTCGCCAGTTGGGTCAGCAGGTCGTCGTGGATGCCGTCGGTAAAGAACAGGTCTTCCTCGCGCAGGCTGCGGTTGGCGAAAGGCAGCACGGCGATGGCGTTCCTGTCGAGCGGCGGCGGGCTCGGCTCAGAGGTCACTGAAACGTCCGGCAATGACTCGGCTTCGGCGACCACAATATCCTCTGCCGGGGATGGATCGTCTGCCTTGAAGCGCGCCTCCCAGATGAAATAGGCCGCCACCGCAACCAGCATGCCGATGATGACCCGGTCCAGTTTGCGTCCCGTCGTGCTGGTAATGGATTCACTGCGGTCGACTTCCGCATCCCGCTTGATGCCGTCAGGGGTAACCTCGAAGGCCCACGCCATGATCAGGCTGAGTGGGAAGCCGATAACGATGACCAGCAACAGGGTGCGGAACACCCAGTCCGGCGCGCCGATGTTGTCGATCAGCACGTCCGCAATCTGCAGCGCCAGCCACGCCGCCACCGCGTAGGCAATGCCCACGCGGAACACGTTGCGGCGTTTGAGCTCGTTGAAAATGCTCATCGGGCGCCGTCTCCGTAGCCGGGGATTTGGGCATTCAGGCCGTTTTTGCGGCGGATATCGGCCAGCTGGGCCGGGCCCGGAAGCGCCCAGAAGGTCTGCCAGGGCATGCTGTCGGGCGCCTGCTCCGGCAGGCGGATGTAAATCGGGAAGGTCCAGGTGCCGTCATTGGACTCGTAGGCCTGCAGCAGCAGCTCACCCGCCAGGTCATAATCGCCAATGACTACTGCGGAAAATGCCGCCTCGGAGGGCGTCATCTGTCCATCCGCAACAAGCTCAAGGGACTCCTGCATTCGCTGCTCGATCAGCTCCGGGTCATTCAATGCGATCGCCAGCGTCAGGTGCGCGGACGCCAGGCGTCCCGCCGGGACGCCGGCCGCTTCAACGAGGGCGACGGCCGCTTCCAGCTGCTCGAGATCACCCAGCAGGAAATTCGCATCAACGAGGTGTTGCAGCGCGTTCTGAAAGGTTGGCGAAATCTCCAGGGCGCGATGGGTCAATTCCAGTACCTTTTGATAGTCCCCCGTCAGCGCATACACATTGGCAAGGTCGGTCAGGTGCACGGCCCCGAGGGGGTCAAGCTCGGCCGCCCGCGCTTCGTGCACCATGGCGCGGTCGATGTCGCCGGTGCGCGTGTAGAGATCACCGAGAAAATTCTGTGCCGCCACGCTGTTGGGGTTGATCTCAAGCGCGCGCTGCAGCAACTGCAGGGCGCCGTCATTGTCCAGGTCCGCCTCGCGAAGCACGATGGACAGCGCCGCCAGCGCTTCGTCATTATCCGGCTCCAGGGCCAGCGCGCGGGTCGCCCAGCGCCGGGCATTTTCCCGTGCCTCGCCGGAAGGAATCTTTGCTGAGAACCACGGGAGAACGGCGTAGCCGCGGGCCAGGGTCGCCATCGCCGGCGCGTAACCGGGGGCGATGTTGATGGCTTCCTGGAGAATATCGAAGCTTTCCAGCAACTGCTGCTCGTCGCGCGAGGCCACCAGGCCGCGTCCCTTGAGGAACAGCTCGTAGGCGGTCACGTCCACGGGCTGCGCTGCCTCGATTGCGCTGGTGCCGAGCTGGCTGCGCAGCTCGCCGGCGATGGCCTGGGAGATTTCATCCTGGATGGCGAAAACATCCGCCAGCTCCCGGTCATAGGTTTCCGACCACAGGTGGAATCCGGAGTCCGCCTCGATCAGCTGCGCCGTGATCCGGATCCGGTCGCCGGCCTTGCGCACGCTGCCCTCCAGCACGTGGGACACCTTCAGTTGTCGCGCAATGTCCGCGACATCCTTGTTCAGGCCCTTGAACTGGAATGACGAGGTGCGTGCGGCCACCCGCCAGTCCGGGATCCGGGCCAGCACATTGAGGATCTCCTCGGAAATGCCGTCGGAAAAGTATTCCTGCTCCGGGTCGCTGCTCATGTTCACGAAGGGCAGGACCGCGATGGAGGTCGTCGTGGTCGCACCTGTGGCCAGCGCCTCATCGGACGCTGGCGCCGAAGTCGCTGCACTGGTCCTGTCCGGCGCCGCCGAAGGCTGCAGGACAAAGCGCTCAAACAGCAGCAGCGCGATGGCGACGGTCAGGATGACAATGATCACGCGGTCCAGTTTGCGGCCGGTGGACGAGGTGACGGACACGCTCCGGTCCACGTCCTTGTCACGTTTGATACCCTCCGGCGTCAGCTCGAAGGCCCAGGCAAAGATCACCGCCGGCACGAAACCGATCACCAGCAGCAGCACCACCGTGCGGCCGATCTCCGCCGGCAGGGCCAGCAACTCCGTGAGCACCTCCGTGAGCTGCAGGAGCAGCCACGCCGCCACCGCATAGGCGATCCCCACGCGGAACACGTTTCTTCGCTTCAGCTCGGCAAAAAAGCTCATGGCCGGCTCCCGCTGCTGTGACCGGCCGGTCTCACGTGCCATCCCCCAGGCGCTGCTGGCGGAAGGGTTCTGGCTCTATGCCCTCGGGCAGCGCCAGCGCATTGAAGCGGGCGTCATCGCGGAAAAAGTCCCAGGCCGGGTCCAGGTAGAGCTCCCAACGACTGAAGCCCTCGGGCTGGTCCAGCTTTGCGGCCAGACGCTCCAGGGCAAGGTCGCGGTCTCCCGTACGGGCCATTACCCAGGTCAGCCGTCGGTCCACGTTGGCGCCAAAAACGTGGTCGAGCTGCAGCGGAATGGCTTCCGCCGCGATCTCTGCGTGGCGCCGCGCCAGGTCGTTGTCACCGAGCCAGGCATAGACCTCGGCCAGGTTGGTGTGGCGCAGGCCCCGCCCGAGTCGGCCGTTGGTGTCAGTCTCATTGGTGTAGGCGATGTAGTCGGCGAAATAGTCGCGGGCTGTTTCAGCGTCGCCTTTCATGGCGTAGACCTCTCCGGCGCGCAAATCCGGTGTTCGTTCGAAAATCTCCAGGAAGCCTTCGACGCCCTCATCGCTGGCCAGCTCGGTCGCCTGCGCCCAGTCCCCCCGCATGCTGGCGAGGAGGATCCTGGTTCCGCCAAGACGGGAGCCGGAGACATCGCTCACCGGCGCGAGCAGGGCCCAGGCCTGATCAACTTCGCCACGCCCGTTCACCATGGCGCGGGCCTTGTAATTCAGAAAGTCGCCGCTGTCCGGCACTTTCAACAGCCAGGAGTCCGCCAGGAGTTCGACCCGGTCCCAGGCATTCATGATAACCAGGGTTTCGACCAGGGTGCTGGCGGCATCCCCGTTGAGCGGGTCCAGCTCAAGGCTCTTTTGAAAGGCCTGCACGGCCTCCTCCCAGCGGCCCAGGCGCCGCAGGCTCAGGCCGCGGTCACGGTGCAATTCGGAGTGGCCGGGAGTCTGTGCCAGCGCCTCGTCGATCAGCGCAAGCGCCGCCGCGTAGTCCACTTCCACCCGGTAGAAATAGTCGGCCCGGGCCGCCCTGACTTCCGGGCTGTCCGGCTCCAGCGCCTCGGCGCGATCCAGGCTTTCCCGAACGGCCGCACGCTGCGCGTCGGTGTTGGCGTAGCCGATCCAGATTCCCTGCATCTGGATGGTGGCGAGGATGGCCCAGGCATCGGCGAAATCGGGATCCAGGGTGACTGCCTCGAGGGCAAAGGGCTCGGCTCGCTGATACTTCTCAGCGCCGTAGTCCGGTTCGTTGATGATGGCCCGTGCGTGCAGGAACGCCTCCCAGGCGGCCAGGTTGTCCGTGGGCCGGTCGGACAGCCGGGCGCGGTCCAGCTCGGACAGCTCACCCTTCACAGCGGTCACGATCTGCGTGGTGATCTCCGACTGGATATCAAAGATGTTGTCGATCGTCATCTCGCGGTTGTAGGTTTCCGCCCACAGGTGCTGGTCGGTGGCCACGTCGATCAGCTGTGCATTGATGCGGATGCGGTCCCCGGCGCGCTGCACGCCGCCCTCGAGTATCTTGCCGACGCCAAGCTCCGCTGCGATCTCCGGAATCTTCTTGGTCGGTGTCGCGGTATTCCATCACGGAGGTGCGCGAGATCACCTTCAGATCACTGATCTTCGCCAGCTGGGTGAGCAGGTCGTCGTGTATACCGTCGGTGAAGAACAGGTCTTCAGCGACGTTGCTGCGGTTGGCGAAGGGCAGGACGGCAATGGCGTTCCTGTCGATGGTTGCCTCGTCACTTGCCGCCGTTTCGGGAGACGCTGCCGGGACAGCGTCGGACACTTCGCTGACCGCGATTTCCCGCGGCGCGATGTCCTGCAGTTTGAAGCGCGACTCCCAGATGAAATAGCCGGCGATCATGGCCAGCATGACGATGACCGCGATATTGAGTTTCTGGCCGGTTTGCCGCGTGACCGACTGGCTGCGGTCCACGTCCTTCTCGCGCTTGATGCCTTCCGGCGTCATTTCAAACGCCCAGGCGAAGATCAGCGCCGGGATAAAACCGATGATCAGCAGCAGGATGACAATCTTGCCGATGTCGGTATCCAGCTCCAGCAGCTCCGTGAGCACCTCGGTAAGTTGCAGCAGCAGCCAGGCGGCCACCAGGTAGGCGATGCCCACCTTGACGACATTCCGCCGCTTGAGTTCTTCAAAGAAACTCATGTGCCGTCTCCCAGTCGCTGCGCCCTGAAGGGTTCGGGCTCTACGCCGTCGGGCAGGGACAGTTCCACGAAGCGCGGGTCATCCCGGAAAAAGTCCCAGGCCGGGTCCAGGTACAGCTGCCAGCGCGTGAATCCGGTCGGCTGGTCCAGGTGCCGGGCGATCTCCGCCAGTGCACGGTCACGCTGCCCGGCCATGGCCAGGACCCAGCACTCGGTCCAGTGCGTTACCGTTCCGAACATCCAGTCTTCCTCCTGGGGCAGCAGCGCACTGGCCTGCTCAGCCAGCGCCAGTGCGGAGGGGGTATCTCCCAGCATCATCTGCACCCGGGCAAGCTGCGCGAGCCGAAAGGCATTGCCGGTCCGGCTGCCGCTGTCCCGGCCCATGAAGTTGTCCCGGTAGGCCTCCAGGTAGGGTCGTGCCGATTCGCGCCTGCCTTGTATGAACAGGTCCTCCCCGAGAACAACGTCGCGGGTTTGCTGATAGATCGGTATGCCAACGAAGCCTTCCGGCAATTGTTCATGCAGCGCCAGCAGGGTGTCCCAGTCCCGGTTGTAATAGGCGATCAGCGCCGCGTCTTCCACCGTTGCCTGCCGGATGTGCTCAGGCAGGCTGGCGTAGAAGGCCTGCGCCTCGTCCAGCTGTCCCCGACCGAGAATAAGTAACTGGATTTTCTGGCTGATGAAGTCCGTTGAGTCCGGATAGCGCAGCAACCAGCGGTCCAGCTCAGTTTCCAGCCGGTCGTAGGCGTGCATGTACATCAGGGTCTCCGTGTAGACCATCGCCGCAAAACTGTTGAGCGGATCCAGCGCCAGCGCCTGCAGAAAAGTGTCCGTGGCCTCATCCCAGCGGCCCAAGCGGCGCAGCGTGATGGCCATGAAATTGAGTGTGTCTGCATTGCCGGGCTCCAGCAACCGCGCCTCTTCCACCAGCTCGAGGGCCTTCTGGTAGTCGAGATTGACCCGGTACTCGTAGTCTGCCCTGGTCCGAATGACGCTGGCATTGAGCGGCGCGAGCTGTTCCGCGCGCTCCAGTGATTCGCGCGCCAGCTGGCGCTGCGCATCGGTGTTGGCGTAGCCCATCCAGACGCCCTGCAGCTGGATTTGCGTGAGCATGGCCCAGGCCTCGGCGAAGCCCGGGTCTGCGGCGACCGCTTTTTCGATCCAGGGCTCGGCACGCTGGTACTTGGCCGGGTTGTACTCGGGGGTCTGGTTCACGATGGACCTGGCCTGCAGGTAAGCCTCCCAGGCTTCCAGGCTGTCCGTGGGCCGGTCCACGAGCCGGGCGGCTTCCGTATCAGTCAGCTCCCCGCGCACCGCGGTGACGATTTGCCGCGTGATCTCCGTCTGGATGTCAAAGATATTGTCGATGGTCAGCTCGCGGTCGAAGGTCTCGGCCCACAGGTGCTCGTCGGTTTGCACGTCGATCAGCTGGACGTTGATGCGGATGCGGTCACCGGCGCGCTGCACGCCGCCTTCCAGGATGGTGCTGACGCCCAGTTCCTGGGCGATGTCGGAGATCTTGCGCGTGGTGTCGCGGTACTCCATGACCGAAGTGCGGGAAATCACCTTCAGGTCGTCCAGCTTGGCCAGCTGGGTCAGCAGGTCGTCGTGAATGCCGTCGGTAAAGAACAGGTCGTCTTCCTTGTTGCTGCGGTTGGCGAAGGGCAGCACGGCGATGGATTTGCCCGTCAGAATCTGCACGGAATTATCGGCCGCGTCCTCGATGACCGTCTCGCGCACGACTGCGCGGTCGTCGGCTGCGCCGCGGTCTGCCTGAAAGCGCGACTCCCAGATAAAGTAGGCCGCGATCAGCACGACACCCGAGATGATCACGTAGTCGAGTTTGCGCCGGGTCTGCGGTGTCACGGACTCGGACCGGTCAACCTCGGACTCGCGCTTGACGCCTTCCGGGGTCAGCTCAAACGCCCAGGCAAAGAACAGGGCGACGGGCAGGCCGATGACCACGATGACGAACAGGCTCTGGATCACCCAGTTCGGAGCACCGATCAGGTCCAGCGCAAAGTCCGCCGCCTGCAGCAGCACCCAGCTCATGACCACGTAGGCCACGCCGACCCGGAAAACATTGCGCCGCTTCAGCTCTGCAAAAAAGCTCATCGCCTCATCCCGTTGGCGGGCCATGCTAGACTCCGCGGTGCGTTTGAAAGGGTGGTGACCGGCGTGACTGTCGCGCCAAGCAGCTCGATGCGGGGGTATCGATATTTGCTGCTTGTCACGGCAGCCACGCGGCCACCTGGCAGGCCAGGCCTGCCAAAAACGGTTTGTCTCTTGTCTGAATGCCTGCTCACAGCACATTCTCCTCGCGGTCCTGTGCGAGCTGCTCGCGGATCGCCTCTGCGGCCGCGTCCATTTCCAGAAGTATCGCGCGGAAGCTGGGGTCCTCCAGGTAAGGACTGAAGGCCGGGTGCCGACGCAGCCGGTGGCATTGACCAATCCCAGGTCTTTGCACTGGGTCATCTGCTCCAGCAGGCGGTCGCGGTCGGCCTGCAGCGCAGCGGTCATGGCATTCAATTCGCAGGCCAGGGCATTCCAGGGTTGTGCTGTCAGCCAGGCATTGGCAAAGGGCTCGACCTGTTCGATGAGCTGCGCTCTTTCCGGTCCGGCGGGCAACAGCCCGGCCAGGAAGACCGTATTCCGTGCATAAGGCCAGTCAGCGATTTCCGGGTAGGCTGCGGCGAATTGCTGCTGCGCCATCCTGACCTGCCGTTCCGCTTCCGCCTCGTTGCCGAGCCCCAGCTGCACGTATGCAAGGAACAGCCTGGCGCCCTGCGTGATGGTGCTGCCGGGTTCGGAGCGGGCGCTGCTTTTCTCGAGGGCGGTTTCATAACGACCGGCGGCCAGGTCCGTAAGCTGTTCGGCCAGCACCACCCACCTTGAATCGTCGCCGCCCCGTTCCCGGGCGGCCTCGACCCAGCGCGTCGCACCGTCCAAATCGCCGATCGCCAGGTATAACTGGGTCAGTCTCCAGGCGGGGTAGACGTCGCCCGGGCGCCCCTCCCAGGTCAGCTCGTATTCCCGGATGGCTTCCGGGATCATGGAGTGCTCCTGGTACATTCCGGCGAGCCCCTCGTGAACCCCCGGATTGTCCGGTGCTTCACGGAGCAGGTCTGCGGCCAGCGCGGAAGCCTCCTCCAGCCGGTTGTCTCCCGACAGGGCATCAATCACAAACTGCTGCAAGGTGCCGGAGAGCGGGTCCAGGGCCAGGGCGCTGCGCGCCAGCTCAACCCGGCGTGTGGTTTCCATGGGGCTCAGGCTTTGAGACAGGCCCCGCAAGGCCTGCACATTGGAGGGCTCGATGCCCAGGACCTGCTCATAGATTTCCGCCGCTTTGCCGGGCAGGCCCAGGTAGTTGTAGCGCAATGCCTCGGCGTTCAGCGCGTCCGCCAGGCCGGGTTCAAGTTGCAGCGCTCTCTGCGCGGCTTCCTCGCTCAATTGCATGGCTTCATCAAAGCTGAAACTGCCGTAATCCTGGAGCAGCAGGTACGCCGATGCCAGTTGTGCCCAGGCCGGGGCAAAGTCCGGGTCAATTTCAATCACGCGCTCAAAGTAGCCGATCGCGGTGCGAATGTTGTCCTCGTTGAACTCGTTCATGCGGTAGCGGCCGAGCAGGTACAGGTCGTAGGCCTCGAAATCCGCGGTCTGCTCGGCGCGGATCGGGCTGTCGCCCTGTCCCAGCAGCGGCAGCTTCAGCGCGTCCACGATGGCCCGCGCGATTTCGTCCTGCACCTCGAAGATATTGTCCAGTTCCCGGTCATAGGTTTCCGACCACAGGTGGAAGCCGTCATCGACCTTGATCAGCTGGGCGGTGATGCGGGCCTGGTTGCCGGAGCGGCGCACGGAGCCTTCCAGCACCGTCGCCACGTTCAGCGCGTTGCCGATCTCGACGATATCCAGCTCCTTGCCCTTGAATTTGAACGACGAGGTGCGCGCGGCCACCTTGAGGCCATTGACCTTGGCCAGCAGGTTCAGCAGTTCCTCGGACAGGCCGTCGGAGAAATACTCGTTATCGACATTGCCGCTCATGTTGACGAAGGGCAGTACCGCGATCGATTTGTCCAGCGCGGGGGCCTCGACCGGCGTCTCAACCAGCCCGGAATCCTGCACTGGCGCCGGCGCGCTGCGGCCGAACTTGTCCCAGGCGAACCCGGCCAGGGCCAGCACCAGGATGCCGATGATAATGCGATCGAGCTTGCGGCCGGTCTGCGGCGCGATGGAGCTGGTGCGGTCCACGTCCGACTCCCTGCGCAGGCCCTCCGGGGTCATTTCAAAGGCCCAGGCGAAAATCACCGCAGGAAAGAACCCCACGATCAGCAGCAGCACGACCGTGCGCCCGACTTCATCCGGCAGACCGAGCAGCTCCTTCAGCACGTCGGTCAGTTGCAGCAGCAACCAGGCGACCACCGCGTAAGCGATACCGACCCGGAAGACGTTTCGGCGCTTTAGTTCTTGAAGACACCAAAGCCCCCTCATAACGTTGCAGCGCAGGCTATGAACAGTGCGGTTTTCGCGCAGCGAAAGAAGCGCTGTTGGAATGCCGTCGCGCGTGTTTTAACTCGTTCCAGAGGCTCATGGCGTTCCACATGCAAAGCTGTCGCCGACCGGGCGGCAGTAGTCCGGGTCACCGTGCTTGCGCCAGTAGTCGGCCACACCGGTTTCCTCGAAGAAAGGCACGATCGCCGGGTCCTGCAGATTTTCCTGCATCGATACGGTCCAGATGCCCGAGAGGACGTTTGCGGCACGGAGGCCGCGGCCCGCCTGATTGAGTCGTTGCCAGATCTCCAGGGCCTCCCCGACAGCGCCGAGTCTGAGCAGCCAGTAATACGCCGGATTTTGCCAGCTTTGGGTGTCAAAGCTGCGCAAAACCCGGATCGCCATCTCGCGCCGGGCGGGGTCGCGCAGCGCGGCGTAGTAAGCAGCGATGAGTTGTTCACTGTCCGCCAGGCCGGCAAGTCTTGCGCGAGCTTTCGCCTCCGCGAGATCCAGATCGCCGCCATACAGATCGGGGTCACCGAAGTCATTAATGGGGAAGGCCGGATCGAGTTTGGCCAGGATGTCCCGGTGGTGCAGGGCGGCTGCGATATCGCCCTGCGAGAGGTAAATGCTGGCCAGCCAGTTGTGCAGATTGCTGAAGGCCGGGTCAAAGGTCTCGGCCTGCTTGAAGACGGCCGTTGCCTGGTCGATATAACCCAGGCCGAAGAGCGCGATGCCCTGCCAGAGGTAGGCATTGGATTCATTGGGGTTCAGCCTGATGGCGAGCTCCAGCTGTTTCAGGCCGGCTTCAAATTCCAGCCTTCCATAGGCGAGGAGACCCAGCACCGCGTGCGCGAAACCGTTGTCCGGATTGATCTCGATGGCCTTTCTCGCGGCCTGGTCCGCCTGGAGGAAATAGGCGTCAAAGCCCTCGTCCGCATGGAAGGCCAGCAGGGCAAAGGTGGCCGCGAGGTTGGCCCAGGCCTCGTCGAATTGCGGATCCAGCGCAACGGCCTGGCTGAGCAGGTCCTCGGCCAGGAACAGGTTCTCCACAACCCTGCTCTGGTAATGATGCCGGCCGCGAAGGAACAGGGTGTAGGCCTCCATGTTGTTGGTCTGCGCCTCACCCAGGGCCTGTTCGGAGAGTCTCAGTTGAAGCTGTTCGGCAATGGCCAGCGAGATTTCCTCCTGCACCTCGAAGACGTTTTCCATCTTGCGGTTGTAGGCCTGCGACCACAGGTGCGAGTCGCTGGCCACCTCGATGAGCTGGGCGGTGATGCGCAGGTCATCACCGGCCGTGCGCACGCTGCCCTCCAGAACATGGGTGACGCCGAGCTGTTCGGCAATCTGCGGCACGGACAGGTCCTTGTCCTTGAAGGCGAAGGCCGAGGTGCGGGAGATCACCCGCAGGTTCTCGATGGGCACCAGGGCGTTGAGGATTTCTTCGGACAGGCCGTCGGAGAAATACTCCTGCGAGGCGTCCGCGCTCATGTTCACGAAGGGCAGCACCACGATGGATTTCTGGACGGTCTGTTCCACGGCGTCTGGCGCTGACGGCTTAACGCTGGACAGTTCAGTCGCGGCCTGGCCATCAGCCGGTCGCATGGTTTCGGCAATGTCCTGTGCTGCCGGGGTCTTGAAGCGCGATTCCCAGATAAAGTACCCGGCGATGAGCACCAGCATGGCGATAATCGCGATGTTGAGCTTCTGCCCGGTCTGCGGCGCCACGGACGAGGAGCGGTCCACCTCGCTTTCCCGCTTGATGCCTTCCGGCGTCAGCTCGAAGGCCCAGGCAAAGATCAGCGCGGGCACAAAGCCAACGATAATCAGGACAATGACGATCTTGCCCACTTCCGGGCCGATCTCCAGCAGCTCCGTGAGCACCTCGGTGAGTTGCAGCAGCAGCCAGGCCGCCACGACGTAGGCGATGCCCACCCTGACAACATTGCGGCGCTTGAGCTCTGCGATAAAGCTCATGATGCCTCCACCCCGTCCGGACGGATCAGCTCGTTAAAGCGTTCGTCATCGCGAAAGAAGTCCCAGCGAACGTCCTGGTACAGGCGCCATTTGCTGATGGGGAATGGCCCTTCCAGTAAACGTTCAATTTCCTGCAGGGCCTCATCCCGGCGGCCGGCCATGGCCAGAATATGCGCGCGGTACTGGGCGATCAGGGAACCGTGAAAGAGGTCATCGGCTGTCGTGATCGCGGCCTGCGCCTGGTTGGCAGCGCGAACCGCCAGTTCCGGCTCGCCGGCAAACACGTAGCAATAGCCCAGGGTGATCATTTCGAAGCCTTCAACCTGCCCGCCACCCGGGGGCAGGTTGGACAGGCGGGCAATGCAGCGTTCGGCCTCGGCGCGCGCGGCTTCGGGCTCGCCCTTGAGGCTGTAGGCCCACGCACTAAAAGCCTCGCGGCTGCCGATGCGGCTGCGATCCTTGTCCATCAGTTGCATGATGGGCTCATCCCAGACCGCGATTGCACGGTCCAGGTCGCCCAGGGCGAGGTAAACCTCCGTCCGGGTAATGAAGTACATCGGGGTCGTTGTTGCAGTCATGCCTGTGAGCGTGCTGCGGATCAAATCCTGGTCGCCGGTGCTTCGTGCCCATTCCACCCGGAAGGCCTTCAGGTCCTGGGAGTCCGGGAATTTTTCGATTCCCCGGTCCAGCAACACCTGTGCTTTCTCAAGTTCGCCGTTAAAGACCCAAAGCTCGGCCAGGCCGATCACCGGACGCGCATTGTTCGGGTCCAGCACCATGGACTGCTTGAAGGATTCTTCTGCCCCGTCCAGGTCTTCCGTGCGCCGCTGCGCAATGGCCAGCCGGTACAGCACGTCCGCATCGCCGGGCAGGGCCTCGTGTGCATTCCTGAACAGCGCAACGGCGGCTGGAAAGTCCTGCTGAATCCGATAGGCGTACTCGGCTTCTGCGGCGATCGTTTCCGCTTGCCCGGGCCCGAAGCGGCGGGCATTGATCAGCGCTTCCAGGGCCCGGGCCTCACGCTCCTCGCTGGCGTCGTAGCCGATCCACACGGCCTGCCCGTGAATCTCCACCAGCATCGCCCAGGCCAGGGCAAATTCCGGGTCCAGTTGCACGGCCTGGTTGGCCCAGACTTCGGCCTCCTGGTAATTCTTCTGGTCGTAGTCGCCCTTGTTAATCAGGGCGAGCGCTTTGAGATAGGCCTCGTAGGCCTCCAGGTTGCTGGTCGGCACCTGGGCCAGATTGGCCTGCTCCGCCTCGTTCAGCTCACCGCGTACCGCCTGGGTGATCTGCCGGGTAATTTCCGACTGGATGTCGAAGATGTTCTCGACCGTCATTTCCCGGTCGAAGGTTTCCGCCCACAGATGCTGGTCGCTGTTCACGTCGATCAGCTGCGCGTTGATACGCACCCGGTCGCCGGCGCGCTGAATGCCGCCTTCAAGCACCGTGCCCACACCCAGTTCCCCGGCAATCTGGGCGATGGTTTTCTGCGTATCCCGGTACTGCATCACCGAGGTGCGTGACACCACCTTGAGGCCGTTGATCTTGGCCAGCTGGGTGAGCAGGTCGTCGTGGATGCCGTCGGTGAAGAACTGGTCTTCTTGCTTGAGGCTGCGGTTGGCGAAGGGCAGCACGGCGATGGACTGGCGGTCCGGTTCCGGAGCGCTTTGGGTTGCCTGCCCGGTCGCCAGGCCCGTGTCATCCATAACGACGGCGACTTCGTTTGTTTCGGCAGAAGGCATTGCCGGGTCATCTCGGTCCATAAACCGTGACTCGTAAATGAAGTAGGCCAGTCCGAGCACCAGCAGCCCGATAATGGCGCGGTCCAGTTTGCGACTGGTCTGCGGCGCCATTGACTGGCTCCGGTCTACCTCCGCCTCGCGCTTAATGCCCTCCGGCGTCAGCTCAAAGGCCCAGGCAAAGAACAGCGCGAGCACAAAGCCCACCGCCAGCATCACCAGAATCAGCTGCCCGCCCCATTGCGGCAGGTTAAGAATTTCCCCGACCACGTCGGTGAGTTGCAGGATGATCCACGACGCCACCGCGTAGGCGATGCCGACCCGCACCACGTTACGTCGTTTTAACTCCTCGAAGAAGCTCATAGGTCTTCGCACTCGAAGTCGTCGTCACCCAGCGGGGTGCAGAAGTCGGGAAAGCCGTAGCTCTGCCAGAATTCCAATGCACCGTCTTCGATAAACTCGGCTTTCCACTGCTCCGGGTAGCGGGCCTTGATCACGTCCATGACCGGCATGAACATCCAGCCGGAGCCACCGTTACCGGAAGGATTGACGACCAGGATGTCGCGGGCGAGCTGAAGGTCGCCGAATTGTGTGGCCCATAGCAATTCCATTTCCCAGCCGGTGCGCACGGACTGGCCGTCACTTTCCGTATAGTGATTACGCACCGACGCCAGGTACGCTTCGGGGTCATCCAATTTACTCTGTAAGTCCTGGATGTAAGTCAACCGCGGCGATTCGGTTCGCGTCATGGAGCGTGCTTTGACGAAGGCTTCGGTCACTTCCCTGGCCAGCGCCTGGTTGCCCTCGCTCAAGGCCATGTACATGGAGTTGAGTGCCTGGTAGTCGCGCAATACACCGGTGATGCGTCTGCTGCGGGCCTCGCTTGCCCAGGCGCCTTCCCGGTCGCCGCTCAGATACTGCGCACTGGCCTGGACGGTCAGGTTCACCCAGGACAGGGGGTCCAGTTCCTGTGATATGCCCGCGTGGTGCAGGGATTGTTCAAAGAACCCAAGCCGCAACCAGAACTGTGCCAGCTGCTGGTGCGCTTCCACATCCGAGGGATTGAGCTGCACGGCCCGCGTGTAGCTGGCGAGCGCCGGTTCAAACTCCGAGCGGTCCCGGTACACATCCCCCAGCACCGAATGCGCCGTGGACAATCCCGGGTCGAGGGCAATGGCCCGCTTGGCCATAACTTCCGCCTCCGCCAGAACTTTATCCCGGTCGACAAGCTCGTAGTAGGGCAGCAGTGCCAGGATCTGCGCCCGGGCCGCCCAGGCAGGTGCAAAGTCAGGGTCGAGCTCGGTTGCTTCCGTGGCCAGGCTGCTGGCACGCGCAAAGTCGAACCGCGCGGAGATCAGTGAGCGTGCGGCGAGGTACTTTTCATAGGCCAGCATGTTGCCGGTGCTGGCCGTAACCAGCTGACTGCCTTCCAGGTCCAGTTGCACAGCCAGTGCGTCGGCAATGGACCGCGCAATCTCATCCTGCACGGCGAAGATATCGGTCAGTTCGCGGTCGTAGGTTTCCGACCACAGGTGAAAGCCGTCATCAGCCTTCAGCAGCTGCGCGGTGATGCGCACCCGGTTGCCGGCTTTGCGCACCGAGCCTTCGAGGATGTGCTGCACGCCGAGTTGCTCCGCGATCTCACGCAGGCTCAGGTTGCTGTCTTCAAACTGGAAGGACGAGGTGCGACCGGCCACCTTCATGCGGTCGGTTTTGACCAGCACGTTCAGAATTTCCTCGGCGATACCGTCGGAGAAGTAGGCCTGGTCACCTTCAGGACTGAGATCCTGGAAGGGCAGTACGGCCAGGGAGGGCAGTTTGTCTGCGGCTTCGACGACCTCCGCCACGGGCGCTTCGGCGGCAACCTCCGTGGCAGGAGACCGGCCTTCCAGCCCTGACCAGATGAAACGATCCGCCAGCAGGAGCGCAATCGCAACACCAAGAAACACGATGATCGTGCGGTCCAGCTTGCGCCCGGTATCCGGCAGGATGGACTTATCGTGGTCGATGTCCGACTCCCGTTTTATGCCATCCGGCGTGAGCTCATACACCCAGGACAGGATCAGCGCGATCGGCGCACCCACCAGGGCGGCGATAAAGAACACCTGCAGCACCCAGGTCGGCGCATCGGTGAGCTCCAGCATGAAATCGATAATCTGCAGGATCAGCCAGGACGCCAGCAGATAGGCGATGCCCACCCGAAACACGTTACGCCGTTTCAGCTCTTCGAACAGGCTCATACGCCCAGACTCCCGGACATTCGCGACTGTGCTTCGGCGGAAATCTGCTCCAGCTCCAATACCCGTTCCTGGAAGGCGGGATCATTGGTATAGGCCTCGAATACCGGCTCCATTCGCAGCCAGCGGGCCCCGCGCAATCCATGGTCGACGGCCTGTTGCAGGGACGTCAGCATGCCGTCCCGGTCGCCGTTCAGCGCAGCCAGCCGGGCCCGGAACAATAAGGTTTGCGGGTCGGCCGGCAACTGCCGGCTTAAGGTGTCGACAAAGTCCTGCAGCCTTTGCATGAGCTCATCGCGCTCTGCGCCTTCGGGCAACAGGTGGGCAAGCCAGGCGACGGACTGCCCGTCGTACCACAGGTAGATCGGTTGCTCGCTGTCGACTGCCCTGGCCACGGCGGCGCGCAGCAGCCGCTCCGCATCCTCGCGGCGCCCGGCCTGGAGCAGGCCCAGGGAAAGCGGCTCCACCTGCTCGGGCATCAGGTTGGCATTGCCGGACAACAGCTCGCCGCCGCGGGAGAGCATGGATTCCGGGTTTCCCTCGTACACATCCAGCAGATTTTCCGCGATCCTGGCCCACTCGTTGTCCGGACCCCGTTCGTAGGCTGCCGCCACCCACTTGGCGGCGGCTGCAGGGTCATCCAGGTACAGGTAAATCTCGTTCAGGCGCATGGCCGGAAACACGTCACCGGGGCGCAGGCGATGGGTCATGGCGAAATCGGCAATGGACTGGTCCAGCTTGCCCTGCCAGAGGTTAATGTTACCCATGGCTTCAAAAAGTCCCGGGTTGTCCGGTTCGTCCAGCAGCATCTCCCGTGCCCGGGCCAATGCGACATCCGGCCCTTTGGCGCGGGCCAGCGACAACAGCAACCGCACCCGCGTCTGTTCAGCCAGCGGGTCCAGCTCCATGGCACGCTGCGCGAGTTCCAGGCTGCGCGGCGGGTCGGTCACCAGCAGCATGGTGGAAAGCCGGCTTAGCGCCCAGACGTTCTGGGGATCGAATTCCAGCGCACGCTCGGCCGCGATCCGGGTGTCGTTGCTGCGACCGGTGTAACGCGCCAGCATGGACTGGGCCACCAGCACCTCTGCTAATTCCGGGTTGATGGCCACGGCTTTTTCGATCGCCTTGCCCGCCTGCCGTGTCGCCTCTTCTATCGGTTTGCCGCCATAGTCGGCCAGCGCCAGCTGGGCCGATGCCAGGGCGGCCCAGGCCGGCGCGTAGCCGGGATCGATGGCCAGCGCCCGCGTGTAGTAGTCGATGGCCTTTTCGAAGCTGGCGGCATTGATCATCTGGTGGTGATGCCGGCCGAGCAGAAACAGGTCGTAGGCCTCGAAACTGGCCGTCGATTGTGAGCTGAGGGCGGCACTGCCTTCGCCCAGCAGCGGCAGCTTGAGCGCGCCAACAATGGCGCGGGCGATTTCGTCCTGGACCTCGAAAATATTGTCCAGCTCGCGGTCGTAGGTTTCCGACCACAGGTGGAAGCCGTCATCCACCTTGATCAGCTGGGCGGTGATGCGCACCTGGTCGCCGGACTTGCGCACCGAGCCTTCCAGCACCGTGGCCACGTTGAGTTGTTCACCGATCTGGGCAATGTCGGCCTCGCTGTCCTTGAACTTGAAGGTCGAGGTGCGCGCGGCCACCTTGAGGCCGTCCACCCTGGCGAGCAGGTTGAGCAGTTCTTCGGACAGGCCGTCGGAGAAATACTCGTTGTCCGCGTCCGCGCTCATATTGACGAAAGGCAGCACGGCGATGGACTTGTCCATGACAGTTCTCATCGGCGGCGGCTGCCAGTCGACTTGCGCAGCAGTTCCGATGCGTGCAATCCGGCGTTGCCGCCAACTTGTCCCAGGCGAACCAGACCAGCGCCACGGCCATGACAATCATGATGCTGCGGTCCAGCCGGCGCCCGGTGGCTGTGGGTAATGGATTGGCTCCGGTCCACCTCGTGGTCGCGCTTGATGCCCTCCGGCGTCATCTCGAACGCCCAGGCGAAAATCAGCGCCAGCGGAAAGCCGAGGGCCAGCACCAGCAGGATGGCGCGGAACAGCCAGTCCGGCGCGCCGATGTTGTCGATCATCAGGTCGGCCACCTGCAGCAGCAGCCAGGCCACCACCGGCATAGGCAATCCCGACGCGGAAGACGTTGCGGCGCTTCAGCTCGTCGAAAAAGCTCACGAGTCCACCCCGAGCAACGCCCGTGCTTCGACGCGTTGTTGTTCAGCCAGCTCGGACTGTTTCTCGATCAACGCCCTGAATCCGGGGTCGTTACGGAGTGGCATAAAGGCAGGGTTATCCAGCAGTTCCTGGCGCCAGTAAGGCTGCAGGCCATAGGCCTGGTAGGCTTTGATCTGCTCAAAGGCTTGCTCCTGTTCCCCGCGGATCGCGTTTATCTCCGCCAGCTGCAGCGGCACGCTCGCTATCCCCATGCCCGGGGGATGGTTCGCCACACTGGCTTCAGCAAAGGCAAGAAGCGCGTCCGGGCGTTCGCTCAGGGGTTCAGCAGCCTTCATCAGTGCCGCCACGAAAATAATCTCCTGCCCCATGACGGCGGCGTCTTCCGGGAACACGAGTTCGTCCTCGAACGCCCAGGGCGTGAGTTCGCGATAAGGCGCAAGCCCCCGTTCCCAGTCACGGTCGCGTGCCGCCGCCGCCGCATTGGCCCGGCGAAAGAAATACTCTGAGCCGTGCCGGTCATCCATTTGGCGCGCCAGGGCGGCGGCTGCAAGGTCCCCTGCCTGCTCGTACTGTTCCTTGAACTCCAGAAACAGGATCCTGGCGTGCGTGGGTATCGGTTGGCCGGCGCCAATCGCCTCGGCGCGGTTCAGCCAGATCCGGGATTGCTCGTCGTCGCCCACCGCCAGCCAGAATATGGCCATGGCGGAGAGCATTTCGAAATCTTCCGGGTCACGCTGGATGGCGCGTTCATAGCCGGCCAGCGCCTGTGGCATTCTGCCCTGGTACAGCTGCGCCACGGCTTCGCCGTAATAGCCCTGGGGTCCATCGGGGCGGAGTTCCTGGATACGCCGGCAGGCGATCAGCGCCTTTTCAAACAGGCCCGAGCTGGCCGCTGGTTGCGCAGCTCTCCCACAGCACCTGCGGATCAAGGGGTTCGATTTCCATGGCCCGGTCGATCAGGGCGACGCCGCGCTCCACCTCGGCCTGATCGAAGAGATAGCGCCCGTAGCGGGTCAGTATGCTGGCATTGTTGGGCTCAATTTCCAGGGCACGCTGGAAGTTGCGCAGCGCGTCATCGTGATTACCCAGGACGCGCTGGTAATCGGCCAGCAGGGCGAGGGCCGCCGCGTTGTCCGGCTCCTGCCGGAGGATGGCCTCCAGCATCGGCACACCCCGTTCCACGGTTTGCGCGACGCTGATTGCGCCTGTGCGGCCCATTTGTCCCCAGGTGTCAGCCAGGCCCATCCGCGCCGGCAAATAGTCCGGGTCCTGGGCCAGCACCTGCTGAAACAGGTTTTCCGCCCGCTCCAGGTTGACGTAACCGCCCAGTCCCAGTTCATAGCGGCCCTGCAGGAACAGGTCGTAAACATCCACGTCGGTGCTGGCGACCTGCTGCAGGCGGGCGGTGTCTTCGCCGAGCAGGGTCACGCGCAGGGCGCCGGCAACCTGTTCGGCGATCTCTTCCTGCAGGGCGAAAATGTCCTCCAGGTCCCGGTCATAGGTTTCCGACCAGAGGTGGAAACCGCTCTCCGTGTCGATCAGCTGCAGCGTGATGCGCACCCGGTTGTTTTCCTTGCGCACGCTGCCCTCGAGAATGTGCGCCACGTTGAGCCTGCGGCCGATTTCGCGCAAGTCCTCGTTCTGGCCCTTGAAGGCAAAGGAAGACGTGCGGCCGGCCACCTGGAGTTCCTTGATTTTGGCCAGGATGTTGAGAAGTTCCTCCGTCAGGCCGTCGGAGAAATATTCGTTATCGCCGTCGGGGCTCATGTCCGCCAGGGGCAGGACGGCGATGGACGGGGTGATTTCCGCTTCAGCCGCGGTGCTGACTTCAGTTGCTGGCGCCGCTGCGTCTGGCCGCTGCAGCACGAACTTGTCCAGCGCAAAGTAAACAACGGCGATCGCCAGCAGAGCCATGATGGTGCGATCGAGCTTGCGGCCGGTCACCGGGGTGATGGATTCGTTGGGGTCGACCTCTTTCTCGCGCTTGATGCCTTCCGGGGTCAGCTCAAAGGCCCAGGCAAAAAACAGCGCCACCGGCAGACCCAGCACCACGATGATAAACAGGCTCTGGATCACCCAGTTCGGGCGCCGCGATCAGGTCCAGCAGAAAATCCGCCGCCTGCAACAGCACCCAGCCCATGATCCCGTAGGCAATGCCCACGCGGAACACGTTTCTTCTGCGCAGTTCGGCGAAGAAACTCATAACGAGCCCCCGGCTTCCATGCGCTCAAGGTTGGCGCGCTGCTCGTCGCGTTTTTCTTCCATGCGGGCTACGGCTGCGATGAACCGTGGCTCAGTGCGCAGCTCGTCGAACATGGGTTGCCTCTGGGGGAACCAGCTGAAAAAGCTGTAATCCAAGCTGGCCAGGGCTTCCATGTGGGCCAGGGCGCCTTCACGGTCACCCAGTGCAGCCAGGCACTCGCCCAGGGGCAGGCGCTCCGTGCGGTTCATGTGCAACGGGGCGGTATTGGCCATAAAGTCGGCTGCCTGCTGTAACAGTTGTTGCCCGCTCGCTTCCTCACCGCTCTGCATCAGGACCCACCCTGCGGAGCAGGCCTCGTCCGGGCGCCGGGCAATCCAGTCCGCCCACTGCGCCGGGTCAAGGGCTTCCGGCTTGATCTCAATCAGCAGGCGACGCGCCGCGGGGTAGTCTTTTGCAAGATTTGCTATGGTGAACAACATCCAGTTGTCCACGCCGGTCTCGTCTGGTGCGCTGCTGCCGGTCTGGCGCCATGCCTCGGCAGCCCCGGCATAATTTTCCGCATAAATGTTCTTCATGGTCGCCAGGACGCGCACCGACCAGTGTTCCTGGCTCATGTCCTGCAGCTGCGCTATCAGGTCTTCGGTTGCGTCGAGGTCACCCAGTGATATCTGCGCCATGCCCTCTACCCAGAAGTTCAGGGAATTGCCGGGGTCCAGCCGCTGGCCTTTGCGCAGATTCGGGATGGCCTCATCAAGTCGCATTCCGTACTCGAAGGGAAAACCGCCAAGGCGCGTGAACAGGGGCGGGAAGTCCGGATCGTTCAGCTTTAACTGGTTCAATTGCCGGCGGGCCTCGGCAAACCTGCCCTGCCGCACCAGCACGTCGTACCGGTTGACCTGCACGATGGAGGACAGCGGGTCCAGGGTCACGGCGATGTCCAGGTGTTCGGCGCCTTCTGAAAGGCGGTCAATGCGCTCAGCCAGGTGCAATCCAAACCACTGGTGTCCGGGCGCATAGTTGGGGCTGAGTTCCAGGCCCCGGCGAAAGGCGGCTTCCGCGGCGGCTTTCTGTCCCGTGTCATCCCTTAAGGTTGCCAGCGCGATATGCGCCTCACCCAGCGACTCGTCCAGGGCCATGGCTTGTTCAGTGGCGAGAGCCCGGCGCTCCAGCAACATGGCCCCGTCCAGCATGCTGTACTGGCTAAGCAGGGCATAGGTCTCCGCCACGCCAACCCAGGCCATGGCGTAGGCGGGATCCAGTTCCACGGCCCGGTCAAACTCCCGGGCGGCGGCTTCCAGCGACTCGGCGTTGCGCCGGGACATCAGCTGGCGCCCGCGCAGGAAGGCGTTGTAGGCCGCGATATTGTCCGTCGGAACATCCGCGAGCCGTTGTTCCTCTTCCGTGGACAGCGTTGCCTCCAGTGCGCCGGCAATCGCGGTGGATATTTCGCTCTGGATGGCAAACAGGTTTTGCGTGGTCATCTCGCGGTCGAAGATTTCCGCCCACAGGTGTTCATCGGTTTGTGCGTCAATCAGCTGCACGTTGATACGGATCATGTCACCCGCGCGCTGCACGGCGCCCTCCATGACCGTGGCCACGCCCAGCTCGGCGGCGATTTCAGGAATGGTTTTTTCCGTTTCCTTGTACTTGCCCACGGAGGTGCGCGAGATGACCTTCAACGAGCCGATGCGCGCCAGGCTGGTCAGCAGATCATCATGGATACCGTCCACGAAGAACTCGTCGTCTTCCAGGCGGCTGCGGTTCTCAAAGGGCAGCACGGCAATGGACTGTCGGGAGACCACCGGCGCCGGCGCACTGCCGGCCGGAGCTTCAACCTCGGTCGCCAGGGCCGTTTCGCCGGGCGTACTGGCCGGCCGTGAACCGTAAAACTTGTCAAACAGCAAGTAGGTCACCGCCAGGCCGAGCATGACGATAATGGCCGTATTGAGCTTCTTGCCGGTCGTCGGGGCGATGGACTGGCTGCGGTCCACGTCCGCTTCGCGCTTTACGCCTTCCGGGGTCAGCTCAAACGCCCAGGCAGCGAACAACACCACCGGCAAGCCGTCGATTCGCGCTTAATGCCCTCGGGGGTCAGCTCAAAGGCCCAGGCGGCGAACAGCACCACCGGCAAGCCGATCAGCACGATGGTCACCACGATGGGCCCAATGTCTTGCGGAAGACTCAAGAGTTCGGACAGCACATCGGTGAGCTGCAGCAGCAACCAGGCTCCGACCACGTAGGCAATCCCCACGCGGAACACGTTGCGGCGTTTCAGCTCCGCGAAGAGGCTCAAGGCAGCACCTGCCCGCTTACCTGTGACCGGGAGTTGTCCGGGCGCTCAGTCACAAACGAAATCCCCGTCGTCCAGGGCGCGGCACTGGCCGGGGAAGCCCGCTTCCTGCCAGTAGTCCCAGAATTGCGATTTCACCCAGGCCTTGAACTCAGGCGTCTGGCGAAAAGCCGCGCTGTCCGGATGCCACAGCAACCGGGCATTTTCGACGCTGGTAAAGCATTCGGTCTGATCGAAGGCCACCGCGACCATGCCCATATCGCACAGGTCCATGTTGTGCTGACGGCCCCATTCTTCGAAACGCGCCAGTCCGGCAGCGTGGTCCGCCTGCGGGCTTTCGATGGCGGCTACCCAGTCACGCACCGGGGCAAACTGCGTGCGCAGGGCCAGGGCGGCCAGCATGTACGCCTTGTCGAGCTGGCCGGTGGTGACGTAGTAGGACACAAATGATTCAGAGGCAGAGTGGAAGTTGTATTGCAGCGTGGACTCGAACTGGCGCACGGCCTCCTGCACCCGGCCCATGTCCAGCAGCGTCGAGGCGCGCCATTGCTGGCAGTTCAGATAGGCCGGATCGATCGCCATGCAGGCCTCAAAGTCATCCAGGGCGCGGTCGCTGTAGCCCATCTCCGAGAGCTTGATGCCGCGCCACAGGTAGGCCGTGGCGTTGCGGTCATCGTTCTCAATAGCACTGTCCAGGCGCGCGATGGCGCCGGCATAGCCTTCCCCCGTGCGCTCGTGCTTCATGCCGATGACGGCATTGGGCATGGACAGGCCGGGGTCGATCTCCAGCGCGCGCCGCGCCGCGGCCAGCGCCAGCGCATCGTGATCAATGCCGTCGCCGGGCAGCCAGGAGGTGGCCACGGAGTGGGTGGCCGCCAGGGCCTCCCAGGCGCGGGCAAATTCCGGATCCAGGTGCGTGGCCTGGTTCAGCAGCTCCCAGGCGACCGGCAGGTTTTCCCGCGCAATGAACAGCTCGCGGCCGCGCAGGTAGAGGTCATAGGCGTCGATGTTCGCGGTGCTGGAATCCACGCTAACCGCCTGCAGCCCGGCGCCCAGCTCCGTCTGCAGGGCGGCGACGATGGCGTTGGCGATTTCTTCCTGCACGAGGAAGATGTCGGTCAGGTCCCGGTCATAGCTGTCGGACCAGAGGTTCAGGTCCTCGTCCGCGTCGATCAGCTGGGCGGTAACGCGCAGCCGGTCGCCGACCTTGCGCACGCTGCCCTCGAGCAGGTAGGCCACGCGCAGGGCCCGGGCCAGCTCACTGCTGCCACGCTGGTCGCCCTTGAAGGCGAAGGACGATGTGCGCGACGCCACGTTCAGGCCGTCCACGCGGGTCAGGGCGGTGAGCAACTCATCGGCCAGTCCGTCGGAGAAATACTCCTGGGTCGGGTCGGCGCTGAGGTTGTCAAAGGGCAGCACGGCGATGGAGTTCTCGAGTATCACCACGGGTTCTGCGGGTTCCGCGGGCTCGGCCGGCGGCGCAGCCACCGCGGGTCCGGCCGCAATCGGTGCTGTGGACGCGGTGGGCTCGGGCAAGGGCATGAAGCGCTCCAGCGCCTCCAGGCCCACCACCGCGGCAAGCAGGGAAATGATGATGAAGTCCAGTCGCTTGATCGCCGTTTCATCCTGCATCGCGCTGCGGTCGATGTGTCGCTCGAGCCGCAAACCAGCTGGTGTCAGGGCAAAAGTCCAGGTCAGCCACAGGGCGAAGGGAAAGCCCGCCATGCACAGGAACACGATGAACTTCACCGCCCAGGCATCCACTTCGAACTGTTTGAGCACGATGTCGGCGATCTGGATCAGCACCCAGGCGGCGACGATATAGGCCATGCCCACGCGGAAGACGTTACGTTCCTTGAGTTTGCCAAGAATGCTCATGGGGCACGCTCCATCAGGGTTGAAAACGCCAGGTCATCGCGCACCTGGTCAAAGGCGGGGTCGAGGGCAATGCGTTCCGGGGTGATCACGCCCGGTGGCGCGAGTCGCGGTTGCAGCCAGGCAACCAGATCGTCGGTCATGGCGGCCCGGCCCAGGGCCTGGGCCAGTTCATAATCGGAAAACATGTCCTCTACCGCGTCTGTCGGGCGGGCGGCAACGGAGCTTTCCATGCGGGCACGGATGGATTCCGGCGTCTCACCACGCAGCGGCGCGAGGGTCGCCTCGGCGTGCAGGATGCGGTAATCATCGCCGAGCTTTTCACGCAGCCCCTGCAGGCGAAACCATGCCGCATCGGCAGCGGCGCGGGATTCCTCCAGGTCGCCCTTGTGGAAGTACAGGACCGCCAGGAAGTCTTCGCGCAGCTGGATCCTGGACCGCTGAATTTCCAGGTCTTCGGGCATGTTGATGACGGCCTCGATGGCCTCGTCGAAACGCCCGGTCCATCAGACGGGGCTCGACGAAAATCGGAATGCTGTTGGGCTCGCCGCCATGCTGGATACCCGTGGTGACCCGCAGGGCGGTCGTCAGGTCGCCGTGCGCGATAATCGCAAACAGGGCCGCCTGGGCCTTGACCCAGTAGTTCGTGGGTTCAAGATCAATCGCCTGCTGCACCGCCTGCCCCGTTGCTTCGAAGCGATGGAGATACTGCAGTGTCTGGGCGTACTCCACCCGGTTGTAGGCCACCCGCGGATCAATCCGCAGCGCGTTTTCCATCGATTCCAGCGCCTGCTCCCACTGGCCGTTGCGGCGGGAAGCCCAGCCGCGCCACATCCAGGCGCGTGAATTGCCGGGAATTTCCTTCAAAGCGCGGTTGAGGTGGTAGAGTGCGCGCTCATAGTCCAGGAAGCCCCAGTACCAGTAGGCCCCTTCGATCATGTCCAGCTCGGGCATATTGGGATCCAGGGCCCGGGCCTGCTCAATGGCAAGGCGGGATTTTTCGCGGTCCGCCGGATCGCCGCCGTAGTGCCAATAGTTGGTGATGTGCGCATCGGCAATGCCCACCCAGGCCAGCGCAAACTCCGGATCAAGGCGCAGGGCCTCCTCGTACATATCCAGGGCTTGCTGGTAGCCGAGTTTTGTCTCACCGATGGTGAACTGTTTCGCCTGCAGGTAGAGGTCGTAGGCGGCGACATTGTCTGTCGGCGCATCGCTGACGCTGGCCAGTTGCTGGTCGGTCAGCGTGGCCTCGAGCGCATCGGCGATGGCCACGGCAATTTCTGACTGGATGTCGAACAGGTTTTCCGTGGTCAGTTCCCGGTCGTAAATCTCCGCCCACAGGTGCTCGTCGGTTTCCGCATCAATCAGCTGCACATTGATGCGCACCCGGTCACCGGCGCGCTGCACGGCGCCTTCCATGATGTGGGCAACGTCCAGCTCGTCGGCGATCTCTTTCAGGTTCTTGGCCGTGTCCCGGTATTCCATCACCGAGGTGCGGGAGATCACGCTGAAGGCATCGATCCTGGACAGCTGGGTGAGCAGGTCATCGTGGATGCCGTCGGTAAAGTAGCGGTCAGACGCCTGGTCGCTGCGGTTGGCGAAGGGCAACACGGCAATCGCGTTGCGGCGCTGCTGGACCGCTTTCGGCGGTTCGCTGCGCACCTCCGCCAGCGGCTCGGCCTCGGCCCCGGTCGTCACCGGCCCGGGCGCGGCAACTTCCGCCAGCTCATCCTTGTAGCGCGATTCCCAGATGAAATAGGCCAGGGACAGCCCCAGCAGGATCATGATGGTGTAGTCGAGCTTGCGGCCGGTGCGTGGCGCGATGGACTTTGAGCGGTCCACCTCGCTTTCAAGTTTTACCCCGTCCGGGGTCAGCTCAAAGGCCCAGGCGATGATCAGGGCGGGCACAAAGCCCACGGCCAGCAGCAGCAGGATCAGCTTGGGCGCCCACAGGGGCAGCTCGAGAATTTCCGACATGACATCGGTGAGCTGCAACAGCACCCAGGTGGTGACCGCGTAGGCGATGCCCACCTTGAACACGTTACGGCGCCGTAATTCCTGGAAAAGACTCATAGGCCGGACAGCTCCGGTTGGGCGGCCAGCGATTCACGTTGGCGCGCCATTTCGTTGCTGAAGTTTTCCATAATGGTCTCGAAGCGCGGATCGCCACGCAGAGGATCGTAATATTCCAGGTAGCGCGGCTCCCACCAGGCCTGGTAGTGGTGGTGCTCATAGAGCGTTGCCATCACTTCAAGCGCGCGATCCATGTCGCCCTGGATGGCATAGCAGTGTTGCAGATTGCCGGCCCACAGAGGGTGTCCGGATTCGCTTGCCAGGGTGTCGTTGATGAAAGTGATGGTGCCTTCAACCAGCTCGCGGCCCGAGTTCCGGATCGCCGGTCTTTGCCATTAGAAAGCCGATATTGCAGGCGACGTCGGTTCTTTCTTCGATGGTGGCGCTGCGCGTCACCGGGTCAAAGAATCCGGGATGGGCCTGCTCCGCCATGGCACGCGCCGCGGGGTAGTCCCGCGCGTAGCTGTAATACCAGGTGAGGATGTCATCAGGCTGGATGAAGTTGCGTATGGACTGAATGTTTTTCAGGCTTTCGATGGCGCCGTCAAGACGCCCCTCCAGCAGGGCGATGTTGGAATCCAGGTAGGACTCCAGCATGCCCATGGCGCGTCGCTCCTGACCGCTTATCCGCTCGCGCAGGTCCTTGAGGCCTTGCAGATCCTGCAGGTCGACCAGGGCGAAAGTCTCGGAGCCGATGGGAAAAGGGCTGACGGGGTCGAGTTGCGCGGACCTTCGGTCCCAGCGGACCGCCTCAGCCAACTGGCCCTGGGCGCCCGTCGCGATGCTCATGAAGCTGACTGCCGGAAAAAAGCCCGGATCGGTCTCAACCAGGGCCCGGAGCACTTCCTCTGCCTCCGCGAAGCGTTCCATGAAAATAAACTGGCGCGCCACCTGGTGGCGAAAAATCGGCGAGAGCGGGTCGAGTTCAACGGCTTTTTTCAGCAATCCCCAGGGCGCGCTCCTCCTGCCCGGGCTGGTCCTGGAGCAGGTTGCCATACCACTGGTAGGCGGGGGCGTAGCCAGGCAGCAGTTCAATGGCCCGCTCAAAATAGGGCACCGCTTCCTCGCCATTGAGCATCACCGCCATGGCGAGCTGTGATTCGCCGAGTTCCGGATTGATTGCCATGGCCCGCTGGGCGGCGGGCTCTGCAATCGCAAAGCCATCCTCCACGGACATGCCGCCCCAGCTCGGCATGACGGTAGCCACGTAGGCGATGCCGGCCCAGGCCTGGGCGAAGTCTGGGTCGAGTTCAACGGCACGGCGGAACTCCGCCAGCGCATTTTGCATTGATTCGATTTCCCGGCGCTCGAAGCTGCGCATGCCACGCAGATAAGCGCTGTAGGCAGCCAGGTTTTCCGTCGGCTGGGATTGCAGCCGCTGTTCCTCTTCCGGGGTCAGCCGGGCCTGGAGTGACTCGGCAATTTTCCCGGCAATTTCTGTCTGGATGGCGAACAGGTTCTGGGTGCTGAGCTCGCGGTCATAGATCTGCGCCCAGAGGTGCTCGTCAGTGCGCGCGTCGATGAGCTGGACGTTGATGCGGACCATGTCGCCGGCGCGCTGCACGGCGCCCTCCATGATCGTGGCCACGCCGAGTTCACGGGCAATTTCCGGGATGCTCTTCGCCGAATCCCGGTAGCGGCTCACGGAGGTGCGGGAGATTACCTTCAGGTCGCCGACCCTGGCCAGGTTGGTCAGCAGGTCGTCGTGAATCCCGTCGATAAAGAACTCGTCATCGGCCACCGGGCTGCGGTTGGTGAAGGGCAGCACGGCGATGGAGTGCGGATTTACCCCGGGGATTTGTGGTTCCGCGCTCTGTTCCGCTGTGGCGACCGGAGCAGCGGTGTCCACCACCTGCGCGGTGCCGGGTTCATCCCGCAGCGTCTCCGCCCGGTCCTCCAGCAGGAATTTATCGAACAGCAGGTAGGCGACCGCCGCCACGAGCAGCCCCGTGATCAGTCCGTTCAGCTTCTTCGCGGTGCGGGGGGTGATGGAGGCTTCACTGTCGATCTCGGATTCGCGTTTGATCCCCTCGGGGGTCAGCTCATAGGCCCAGGCAAGCAGCAGGGCGACCGGCAGGCCGATGGCGACGATGGCCACCACAACCGGCCCGAATTCGGGTGGCAGCTGGAGTAGCTCGGACAGCACGTCGGTGAACTGCAGCAGCAGCCAGCCGGCCACCGCGTAAGCGATGCCCACGCGAAACACGTTCCGGCGTTTTAATTCCTGGAAGAACGACACGTCGTCTCAACCCCCGCGGTTAACGACAAACGGTGGCAAAAACCCTTGTTTATGAAGGGGAAAAGCCGGACCGAGGTTTATTGCATCAATGAATCTGCTGCCCTGTTTTTCCTGTCGGATTGATTCTCATCCGCGCATGATACCTAATTATCTACGGAATAGGGCGCAAATAGTTGATTCAAATAGTTTTGGTAGGTCGTGTACTGGCGAATGCGCCGGGCCGCTACACCCCTTAATCCGGTAAGATGCGCCCATGACCACTCCCCAACGATTTCTCTTGCTGGCGGCGCTGTCGCTGCCGCTGGCCGCCTGCGCCGAACCTGCCCTGGAGCAACTGTCTGTTCCGGAAGGTTTTATTGTCGAAATCTATGCGGACGGGGTAGACAATGCGCGGCAGATGGCGCTCGGGGATGAGGGCACCGTGTTCGTCGGTTCGCGGCGGGCCGGCAAGGTACACGCGGTAATTGACGACAACGGCGACCAGCGTGGCGACCGCGTGGTGCTGATCGCCGAGGGCCTCAACATGCCCTCCGGCGTCGAGTTTCGCGATGGCGATCTGTACGTCGGCGCCGTCGACCGGGTGCTGCGTTTCGATGACATTGAGTCGCGCCTGGACAATCCGCCGGAACCGGTCGTGATCACCGATGCGCTGCCCACGGAGGGTCACCACGGCTGGAAATACCTGCGTTTCGCGCCGGATGGCACGCTGTTCCTGCCGGTTGGCGCGCCCTGTAATGTGTGTGACGAACCGGGCTTTGCCCAGATTCGCACCCTGGACGTGGAAACCGGGGCGCTGAATACCTATGCCGAAGGCGTCCGCAACAGCGTGGGGCTGGCGTTTCACCCGGACTCGGGGGAGCTGTGGTTCACGGATAATGGCCGTGACTGGATGGGCGATGACCTGCCGGAATGCGAATTGAACCATGCACCAGAACAGGGCATGCACTTCGGCTTTCCCTACTGTCACCAGGGCGACGTGCTGGATGACGAGTTTGGCGAGGGGAACAGCTGCGCTGATTTCGTTGCGCCGGTGCTCAAGCTTGGACCCCATGTTGCGCCCCTCGGCCTGGCTTTTTACACCGGGACACAGTTTCCCGCGCCCTACCAGGGCGACCTGTTCATTGCGGAACATGGCAGCTGGAATCGCACGGAAAAAATCGGTTACCGGGTCAAGCGGGTCAGGTTCGAGGCCGGCCAGGCGGTAGGCCAGGAGGTATTCGTGGAGGGCTGGCTGCAGGGCCAGGATGACTGGGGGCGGCCCAATGACGTGCTGGTCATGCCGGACGGCGCCTTGCTGGTGTCTGATGACAAGGCCAATGTGATTTACCGGATCAGCTATGTGGGTGAATGATCGCAGCGACGAGGCCTGTTCCAGGTGACACTGCTCGAACTGGTTGTTCTTGCCCTGGTCCAGGGCCTGACCGAGTTTCTACCGGTCTCCAGCTCTGCCCACCTGATCCTGGTCAGCCACGTGTTCAACTGGGAAGACCAGGGCCTGGAGATGGATGTTGCGGTGCACGTGGGCACCCTGCTCGCCGTGCTCTTCTATTTCCGGCACGAGTTGCTGGCCATGTTGCGCGCCTGGTTCGGAGCGCCGGATGATCCGGAAACGCTTCAGCGGCGGCGCCTGAGCCTTGCCCTGGCGATTGCCACCGTGCCCGTGGTGCTGGTCGGGGCCGTCTTCTACACGAGCATTGCCGGTGTCATGCGCGACGTTCGGGTCATTGCGATAGCGACCCTGGTTTTTGGTGTTTTGCTGCTGGCGGCGGATCGCCTGAGCCCCCGTTCCCGCGAACTCAAAGAACTGCGGCTGGTTGACGGGCTGTGGATCGGCCTGGCCCAGGTGCTGGCCCTGATACCCGGCGCATCCCGCTCCGGGGTAACCATGACCATGGGCCGGTTTCTCGGTTTTACGTCAGAAGACGCCGCGCGTTTTTCTTTCCTGCTGTCAATCCCGGTCATCGCCGCCGCCGGCATGCGGGGCGCCTGGGCGGTTGCGATGCAAGGTTCGGCCCTGGCCTGGCAGGAGTTCCTCATAGCCACGGCATTGGCGGCAGTCGCCGGTTGGGCCTGCATCGCCGTGTTTCTCGCCCTGCTCAAGCGGCTGGGCCTGATGCCCTTTATCGTCTACCGGATTGCGCTGGGATTGCTGCTGCTTGGAATTGCCTTTTAGCACCGATATGGTGCAATTTAATTCGCTTTATGCACTATAGTGGCGCTATAAGATGCCGCCGGGTAAAGCAGGCCTTCCACATGCCAAGTCAGAGCCTCGGGAAAGGGTTTTTTCGGACGTAATTGTCACTAAAAGCGCCTAACTTCGCTAAACTCCCGTGCCCGTTAGTCTGTGCCTGTCTGGCATGAAACCTGCATCTTTAAACTGGCTCGAATCATTTAACCATCGAATAAGAGGAACCAAACGCCATGAGCGCCAAAGATATTCTCAAGTCCATCAAAGATAACGACGTCGAATTTGTCGATCTGAGATTCTGCGATACGCAGGGCAAGGAACAGCACGTCACCCTGCCCGCCTCCATCGTCGACGAGGACTTCTTTGAAGAGGGCAAGATGTTCGATGGTTCCTCGATCGCCGGCTGGAAAGGCATCAACGAGTCCGACATGGTGCTGATGCCCGATATTGACTCCGCTGTCATGGATCCGTTCTCCGAGCACAGCTGCCTGCTGCTGCGCTGCGACGTGCTGGAGCCGGACACCATGGAAGGCTACGACCGCTGCCCCCGTTCCATCGCCGCCCGGGCCGAGGCGTATCTGAAATCTACCGGCATTGCGGACACGGCGTTCTTCGGCCCGGAGCCGGAATTCTTCGTGTTTGATGACGTTCGTTTCGGCAACGACATCGCCGGCGCCTACTTCCATATCGACTCGGAAGAGGCGGCCTGGAACACCGGTTCAGAATACGAAGGCGGCAACATGGGCCACCGCACGCGCGTCAAGGGTGGCTACTTCCCCGTGCCGCCGGTTGACTCCCTGCACAACCTGCGTGCCGACATGTGCCTTGCACTGGAGTCGCTCGGCGTGCCCGTTGAAGTGCACCACCACGAGGTGGGAACTGCCGGGCAGTGTGAAATCGGCACCAAGTTCAATACGCTCAAACGCAAGGCGGACGAACTGCTGCTGCTCAAGTACGCGGTGCACAACGTGGCGCACCTGAACGGGCAAACCGCCACCTTCATGCCCAAGCCGCTGGTCGGTGACAACGGTTCCGGCATGCACGTCCACCAGTCCCTGGTGAAAGACGGGGTCAACCTGTTCGCCGGTGAGGAATACGGTGGCCTGTCCCAGCTCGCGCTGTGGTACATCGGCGGCATCTTCAAGCATGCGCGGGCGATCAACGCCTTCGCCAACTCCTCCACCAACAGCTACAAGCGGCTGGTTCCGGGCTTCGAGGCGCCGGTGCTCCTGGCCTATTCCGCCCGTAACCGCTCGGCGTCGATCCGCATTCCGCACGTGCCCTCGCCGAAGGCGCGCCGCATCGAAGTTCGTTTTGGCGACCCGGCGGGCAACGCTTACTTTACCTTTGCCGCCATGATGATGGCCGGCCTGGACGGCATTGCGAACAAGATCGATCCGGGTCCCGCCATGGACAAGGACCTCTACGACCTGCCGGCCGAGGAGCTGCGGGATATCCCCACGGTTTGCCATAGCCTGGACCAGGCGCTGGAAGCCCTGGACAAGGACCGCGCATTCCTGACCGCCGGCGGCGTATTCAGCGATGACATGATCGACGGCTACATCAAGCTGAAGATGCATGAGGTCACGCGCTTCCGCATGTCCACGCACCCGATTGAGTTCGATATGTATTATTCTTGCTGAACGTGGCGCAGCTTCGGGTCCCCGGGGTACTATCCCCGGGCGGCCGGAGTGTCAGAACCCCGCTGGAGTGGCGGGGCGCGTCGCAGCACAGCAAGGAGAGGGGAAATGAAAGGCACGATTACAGGCATCCTGGCACTGACGCTGGCGTTCGCGCTGAGCTGGAGCGAGACGCTCGCGGCCACCGATATTTACAAGACCTACGATGCGGAAGGCAACCCGGTTTACACGGACCAGCCGCCAACACCTGAGTCAAAGCCAATCACCCTGCGCCAGCTCAGCGTGGTGGAAGCGCCCAGCTACAGCTCCGTCCCGACGACACAGCAGCAGAGCGACCCGGAGGATGCGCAGCCCAGCACGAACGAGATGCGCATGACCTTTCGCGATTTCCGCCTGGTCAGCCCGGCACCGGAACAGAACATCTGGGGCACGGGTAATACGGTCACGCTGGCCTGGGACGCCGGCGGCGCCCCCCTGCTCGAGGGCATGGCCGTGATTTTCTATATCGACGGCCAGCCGGTCACCGAACCCACGCGCAGCTCAACCTTCACCAGCGAGCGCCTGGATCGTGGCCAGCACACGGCCAGGGCGGATCTCGTTGATTCGAACAACAGCGTTCTGGTCAGTGCGCCGGCGGTCACATTCTTCATCATGCAGCAGTCCGTCAACCGGGCGCGGCGACGCTAGGGCATCGCCTGAATTGAAATGAATTCCGGACCCCATGACTGACATTGAGGCGCTTGAAACCGCGGTCCTGGAGCTGGATTCCAATCACTGTCTGAGACAAATCAATACGGCCGCCGAGGAGTGCTTCTCCCTGCGGCGGGATCGTCTCATCGGCCGCCGCCTGTCCGGCTTGCAGGGCGTGCCTGCGGCCCTCGCGAATGCTGTCAGCAACACGTTCCTGGACCACCGCCCCCGGCGCTTGCATGACTGTCAATTGCCCGGCGGGCAATACGACTGCGCCATTCACCAGCTGGACGAGGACCGCCTGCTGCTGGAACTGCATAGCCTGGACTGGTACCAGCAGCAACAGCAGCTCGAGCGGCGCGAAGTGCAAACCGGTCTCATGAACCTGCTGCGGCGGAATCTCGGCCACGAAATCCGCAATCCCGCTGGGCGGTATCCGCGGCGCGGCGCAGATGATGGCCAACGAGCTGGCCGAGGAGGAACTCGGCAACCTGGCGCGAATGATCATGCGCGAGGTGGATCGCATCGATGAGCTGATCAAGCGGTTCTGGCAACCCACCGCGCACCGGGAGCTGTTTGACATGCATCGTTGCGCCCAGGAAGCGATCGAGCTGCTCGAGTCGGAAACACCCGGTGTCAGCGTATTGCGCGATTACGATCCCAGCATCCCGCCACTGCGCGGCGACTGGTCGGCGCTGCGGCAGCTGTTTATTAACCTGTTGCGCAACGCGGCCCAGAGCGGCGCCAGCCAGGTTCGTGTGCGCACGCGGGTGGAGCACGGCTCGGCCCTGTTGGAAGAGGGCCGCGGCACGGTGGTGCGGGTCGACCTGGAAGACGATGGCGACGGCGTGCCGCTGAATCTGCGGCCCCTGCTGTTCCTGCCCATGGTCACCGGGCGCCGCGCCGGTACGGGCCTGGGCCTGGCCCTGGTGCAGCAAATAGCCGCCGATCACGGCGGTCTTGTCACCTATGAGCCATTGACCGAGGGCAGCCGGTTCACGCTGCATTTGCCCCTCAATGTCAGCGTTAATGACGAGGATGACCCGGAACCGGCGGGAGAAGATCCGTGAGCCAGGCAACCAGGGCCTGGGTCACGGACGACGATGACTCGATACGTTTTGTGCTCGAACGGGCCCTGTCGCGCGCAGGCTACGAGGTGGCCACCTACGCGACGGTGGGTGAGTTGCATGCGGCGCTCTCCCAGGACTCGCCGGATGTCATCCTGACGGATATCCGCCTGCCCGATGCGGATGGACTGACAGTGCTGGACACCTTGCGCGCTGAGCAGCGCGACATCCCGGTCATCGCGATGACCGGATTCTCCGATCTTGATGCCGCGGTCAATGCGTTTCAGCAGGGGGTGTTCGACTACCTGCCAAAGCCTTTCGACCTGGACCAGGTGCTGAACGTGGTCGCCAGCGCGGTGGCCGACCGCCCGGTGCCAGCCAGTAATGAACGGTTGATAGAGGAGCGGCAGCTGATCGGTGAGTCGCCCGCCATGCAGGAGGTGTTCCGCACCATTGGCCGGCTTTCGCGATCCACCATCAGTGTGCTGATCACCGGCGAGACCGGCTCGGGCAAGGAAGTGGTCGCGCGCGCCCTGCATGAGCACAGTCCGCGGGCCGGCAAGCCTTTCGTGGCAATCAATACGGCGGCCATACCGGGCGAGTTGCTCGAGTCAGAACTGTTCGGGCACGAGCGGGGCGCCTTCACCGGCGCCCATGCGGCGCGTCCCGGGCGGTTTGAAGAGGCCGCCGGTGGCACCCTGTTCCTCGATGAGATCGGCGATATGCCGCTGGCCTTGCAAACCCGCCTGCTCCGCGTCCTAGCCGAGGGGGACTACTACCGGGTGGGCGGCCGCGATCTGTTGCGCGCCGACGTGCGTATCATTGCCGCCACCCACCAGGATCTCAAGGCCCATATCGACGCGGGCACCTTCCGGGAAGACCTGTTTCACCGCCTGAACGTGATCAATATCGACTTGCCGGCACTGCGGGAGCGGGTTGAAGACATTCCGGCGCTGGCGCGTTTTTTTCTGCACCAGGCGGCCAGGGAGATGGGGCTGGAGGTCAAGCATCTCAGGCCGGAAACGCTCAGGGCGCTGGAGTCGCGCCGCTGGCCGGGCAACGTCCGCGAACTGCAGAATATCTGCCGGCAACTCTGCGTCATGGCCCCCGGCGAGCAGGTTTTTCCCGACGACCTGCCGGCCGAGACGGGAGCGGCCCAGGGTCCGCCCCGGTCCGGAGACTGGCGGGAGTCATTGCGTCGGTGGGCGGTACAGGCGCTGCAGGATGGCACCCCCGACCTGCTGCCGGAAACGCGCGCCGAGATGGAGCAGATTCTGTTCGAAGCCGCCCTGGATCACACCGCGGGCAAACGTATTGAGGCGGCACGCCTGCTGGGCGTTGGCCGCAATACCCTGACCCGCAAGCTCAAGGAGCAGGGTGACTAGGGCAGCGCTCAGCTCTCGTCGATCATGGCCTCGATGTTGTCATAGAGCGTCTCCTGGTAAGCCTTGAACTCCTTGTACTGCTGTTTGTCCAGGTAACGTTTCATGCGCTTTTCCGTGTCCTTGCGCGAGCTTTTCAGTTCGCGTTTGGCCGCACGCTTGTCCTTGCCCTCCAGTGGCTCCGCCCGGGTGCCATTTTCGTTCAGCCCGTAGCGCTGAATGATTGAAACACGCTCGCGAATACTGCTCTTGAGGATCATCTCGACCTGGTTCCACTGGTAGTCGCTCAGGTCCAGTTCGGACTTAATGGACGCCAGTCGCGTGTCGACTTCCTCACGAGTCGTGGGGCCATTGCCGGCATCGGATTGCTGCGCCGCCAGGGGCGCTGCGGCAAGCAATGCCACTAGCATCAGGCATAAAATCGTTCGTAAGTGCATGGTTGTATTCCTGCTGATGACTGGACGCTTCAGGCTCGATCCTTCAGCGCCGGTAGGCGGATTCTCTTGATGATAGCTGCAATACGCAAGCCTGCAATGGTCACCATGCCCGCGAGCATGGCGGTGGTCCGGTCCAGGTCCGCCGCCTGCAGGCCCATGTACACCAGGATGCCGGCGACGCAGGCGGTTGAATAAATGGCCTCGGTGGGCCGGAAAATCAGCGGAATCTCGCCAATCAGCGTATCCCGGATGGCGCCGCCGGCACAGCCGGTCAGCACGCCCATGGTCAGCACGATGATGGGCGAGGCGCCGAGTTGCTCCGCCACTTGCGCGCCGAGAATCGCAAACAGGGCCAGGCCCAGGGCATCCGCAATGCGCAGCAGGCCATGGGGCGGGCGAAAGTAGCGTGTATAAATGATGACCATCGCGGTGGTGATCAGGATGACCCACAGGTTGGCGGTCTGGTCGAGCCAGAACACCGGCCTGTCCAGGAGCAGGTCGCGGATGGTGCCTCCACCGATGGCGGTAACCGCGGCCAGGACCAGGGCGCCCATCCAGTCCAGCCCGTGCCGCATGGCGGCCAGGACGCCGGAGGTGGCGAACACCCCAACACCAACCAGGTTGAAGAGCTCGATGATCGGCATGGTCAGGGGGCAACCCGCAGCTGAAAGGTCACCGGGCCGTCATTGACCAGGCTGACCTGCATATGGGCGCCGAACTCCCCGGTTGCGCAGCGGCCGAGTTCATTGCTGGCGCGGTCCACAAGGTAGTCGAACAGCGCCCTGCCCAATTCCGGCGCCGCGGCGCTGGAGAAGCCCGGGCGGTTTCCCTTGCTGGTATCGGCGACCAGCGTGAACTGGGATACCAGCAGCAACTCGCCGTTTGCCTGGCGCAGGTCAAGGTTCATGCGACCTTCCGCATCGGCAAAAACGCGGTACGACAGCAGCCGCTCGAGCAGCCGGTCGGCCTGGGCGCGGGTGTCGCCGCGCTCCACGCCGATCAGCACCATCAGCCCGGGGCCGATGGCGCCGGTCACGCGCGTCTCACCTGCGTCTTTCACTGTGACACTCGCTTCCGATACTCTTTGCAGCAATGCGATCATCGAATCATCAATCCGGGTCCCTGGCACGGCGCCAGAGTGTAGCAGCAGCAACTCCGCCGGAGCAGTGCCGGCCGGGCCCGCCGCCGTGAAGGGCGCCCTGTTCCGTGGCGCGGCCCTTGTGCTGGCGCTGTTGCCGCCCCGCCTGGGCCGCGCCCTGGCGCGCCCGCTGGCCTGGCTGCTGTGGCGGGCCTCCGCGCGGTTCCGGCGTGTGTCCCTGGCCAACCTGGCCCTGTGCTACCCGCAGCTGCCGGAGGCCGAACGCGAGCAGCTGGCGCGGCGTTCCATCTATCACTACGCCTGCAATGCGCTGGAGGCAGGGGTTGCCTGGTACTGGCCAAGGCCCGCTTTTGACCGGCTTTTCGACGCTCCGCAGGGGCTGGAATGACTTTGAGGCAGCGCTTGCGAAAGGCCGGGGCGTGCTGTTCCTGGCGCCGCACTTTGGCGCCTGGGAGATGCTGGGCCTGAGTGTTTCCACCGATATGGGCGCTACGCTTTACAAGCCGGCCAGTGATGCGGCGGTGGACGCGGTGCTGGTTGACCGTCGCGAGCGCTTCGGCGCCAGGCTGGTGCCGGCTGGCCGGCGCGGTCTGAAGGCCCTGATGGATCAGCTCAAAGCCGGGCGGGCGGTTGGCGTTTTGCCCGACCAGGAGCCCCGCGCCGGCGATGGCCGCTTTGCGCCGTTCTTTGGCGCGCCGGCGCTGACCGGTGTGCTCGTGTCCCGGTTGATTCAGCGTACCGGCGCCCGGGCGGTGTTCGCCTGCTGCCTGCGCAAGCCGGGTGGTAGATTCGAGGTGTGCATCATTCCGGCGGAAGACGATCTTTACTCGCCGGATATCGATACCGCGCTGGCGGCCCTCAACCGGGGCGTCGAGGCGGTCATCGCCCTGGATCCGGAGCAGTACCTGTGGGCCTATAAACGCTTTCGCGCCCGCCCGGACGGTCAGCCGAACCGCTACTAGTCTTGCTGCCGAACCCGGCGGGGGTCCGGTCAGTCGCGCCAGAAGGACGGGGTCAGCAGCACCAGCAGGGTATAAATTTCCAGCCGGCCGGCGAGCATGGCAAAGCTCAGGACGAGCTTGGCGGGATCATTCAGCGTGGCATAGGACTGCCCTACCTCGCCAAGGCCAGGTCCCAGGTTGGTGATGCAGGCGGCCACGGCGGAGAACGCGGTGACCAGGTCCAGGCCGGTGGCGCGCAGCACCAGGGTCATCAGCACGGTGCTGGCAATGAACAGGAAGAAGAACCCCATCACCGCTTCCAGTACATTGGGCGCGGCGGTGCGGCCGCCGAACTTCACCGGGAATAACGGCATGCGGATGGATCAGGCGCTGGATTTCCCGCACCGACTGGCGGTACAGCAAGACCACCCGGATCACCTTCATGCCGCCCGCCGTGCTGCCCGCGCAGCCGCCGATAAAGGCCAGCAAGATCAGCATCAGCGGCAAAAAGCCCGGCCACAGGTGGAAATTGGTGCTGGTGAAGCCGGTGGTGGTCAGGGCGGAGACAACCTGGAAAATCCCGTAGCGCGCGGACTCGAAGACGTCGTCATAAACCCCGTCAAAGGTCAGCACCGCCGTGGCCAGGATGGAGAAAACCACGATGATCAGCGCGTAGGCGCGCAATTCCGCGTCCTGGAAGTAGGGCTGGGCGCTGGCCTTGCGCCAGGCGGTGAAGTGCAGGGCGAAATTCATGCCCGACAGGAACATGAAGATGATCGCAACTGTCTCCAGCGTGGGGTTGTCAAAGTAGGCCAGGCTCTGGTCGTGGGTGGAAAATCCGCCGATGGCCACGGTGGAGAAAGCATGTCCCACCGCATCGAACATCTTCATGCCGCCGAGCCAGTAGCTGATCGTGCACAGGATCGTGATGCCGAGATACAGCAGCCAGAGCGCCTTGGCGGTCTCCGTGATGCGCGGCGTCAGCTTGGTGTCCTTCAGGGGCCCGGGCGTTTCCGCCCGGTACAGCTGCATGCCGCCGATGCGCAGCATGGGCAGGATGGCCACGGCCAGGACGATAATGCCCATACCGCCGAGCCACTGGAGCTGCTGGCGGTAGAACAGGATGCCGCGCGGCAGGTCATTGATCCGGGTAATGATGGTGGCGCCGGTGGTGGTCAGGCCGGACATGGATTCGAAAAACGCATCCACGTAGCTCAGCCGCGGTTCTTCGAGCAGCACGAAGGGCAGCGCCCCGACCAGCGCCAGTGACACCCAGCAGGCGACCACGATCAGAAAGCCGTCGCGCAGGCGCAGGTCACGGGAGGCGTGGCGGACCGGCAGGTAGATCAGTCCGCCGGTCACCAGCAGGACCCCCGCGCTGATCAGGAACATCGTGGTGGTGCCGTCGCCATAGAGCGCGCCCACCGCTGCCGGCGGCAGCATCATGAGGCTGGCCCAGGCGATAAGCGCCCCGACGACCCGTTGAATGGAAGCGAACTTCATGCGGCGTGGGTATCGATCAGACGAAGGTGGCGCTGACCTGGAACAGAGCCTCCACGGCCGGGATATGGCGTTTGTCAGGGACGAACAGGATCACGTGGTCCTGTTCCTGGATCACCGTGTCATGGTGGGCAATGATCACCTCTTCCCCGCGCACCACCGCGCCGATCGAGGCGCCCTCGGGAAGGTGCAGGTCTTCGACGGCCCGCCCGACCACTTTCGATGAGTGCTTATCACCCAGGGCAATGGCCTCAATCGCCTCTGCGGCGCCGCGCCGCAGGGAATGCACGCGCACGATGTTGCCCCGCCGGATATGCGTCAGCACATCACTGATCGTGATCTGCTCGGGCGAGACGGCGATGTCGATGACGCTGGTCTCCACCAGGTCCACGTAAGAGGCGCGGTTGATGATGGCCAGCACCTTGCCCGCACCCAGCCGCTTGGCGAGCATGGAGGACAGGATATTGGCCTCGTCATCATTGGTCAGCACGCAGTACACATCGGTGGTTTCGATGGCTTCTTCCCGCAGCAGGTTTTCATCCGCGCAGTCGCCTACCAGCACGATGGCTTTTTCCAGTTCCTCGGCGATGGCCTCGGCCCGGTCCGGATCGCGCTCAATCACCTTGACGTGATGATCCCGCTCCAGCCGGCGCGCCAGGCTGCCGCCGATGTGGCCGCCGCCGGCCAGGATGATGCGCCGGATCGGACCGTCCAGGGGTCGCAGTTCCTTCATCATGGTCTGGATGTATTTGCGCGCGGCGAGGAAGAACACCGTGTCGTTTTCCTCGAATAACCGTTTCGCCGTCCGGCTCCACCAGCTGGCCTTCCCGGTAAATGGCCGCTACCCGGGCGTCGCCGCCGTCCGGCAGGTGCTCCTTGAGCGCTTTGAGCTGCTGTCCGACCAGCAGACCGCCGGCGTCGGCCTGGGTCGCAACCAGTTGCACGCGGCCGTCGGCAAAATCCAGTACCTGCAGTGCACCGGGGTTTTCGATCAGCCGGGTGATGTGCTGGGTGATCAGCTGTTCCGGGCTGATCAACACGTCGATCGGGGAATGCTCCCGGGCAAAAAGTTGCGGATAGTCGGTGTAGGAGGACGAGCGAACCCGCGCCACCCGGGTCGGGGTGTTGAACAGCGTGTAGGCCACCTGGCAGGCGACCATGTTGACCTCATCCGAGTTGGTCACCGCGATGATCAGGTCGGCATCCTCGATGCCTGCACGGATCAGCACCTTGGGATGGGAGGCATGACCGTGAACGCCGCGGATATCGAGCGTATCCTGCAGCGACTTGAGGTGCGTCGCGTCCATTTCGACCACGGTGATGTCGTTGTCCTCGCTGGACAGGCTATGGGCAACGGTGGATCCGACCTGGCCGGCGCCGAGTACGACAATCTTCATGATTCATGGTTTCCCATCAGCTGTTGCGTACGACCTTTTTTGGGTCAATGCCCAGTGAGCGCAGCTTGCGGTACAGGTGGGTACGCTCCATGCCAACCGCGTCTGACAGCTTGCCGACGCTGCCACCGGCTTTACGGAGCTGGTAAATCAGGTAGTCCCGCTCAAAGGCCTCGCGGGCCTCGCGCAGGGGCAAATCGAAAGTAGACCGGCCGTGCCGCGCCGCCGATGCCACTCGTGTCGTGGCCGGGCTGGCGCAGCGCGTCCTCAACCTCCTGCGCCGTCACCTCGCCTTCTGCGCCGAGAACCAGCAGGCGCTTGACCAGGTTGATCAGCTCCAGCTCGTTGCCGGGCCAGTCATGGTTGCGCAGGCGGTTGAGCGCGGAAATCGAAAAATGGCGGTATTTCAGACCCTCGTCGTTGGACAGGCGGTCCGTGTGGTGACCGACCAGGTCGGTCACATCCTGCACGCGTTCGCGCAGCGGCGTGATATGCAGCGGCAGAACACCGAGCTGCAAGTGCAGGCTCTTGTCCAGGCAGTCCTGCGCAATGGCCGACTCCGGGATCCTGGGAGATGGCCGCGATGATGCGGCAATTCAGGGGCTGCTGCTCGTGGACTGTTGGCCGGCGTGAAGCCACCGCTTTCCAAGATCGCTGCGAGCAGGACCTGGGTCTCCGGCGCTATGTCCAGCAGTTCGGGCAGAAACAGCGTCCCGCCCGCCGCCTGCGCGAGGGCCCCGGGCTGGTCGTCGGTCGCCCAGCAGGTAGTCCCGTGCGCTTTCCCCGGACAGCTGGACGCGGTCCAGGACCTTGAACGGGCCGGTCTGGCCGGACTGTTCATGGAGCCAGGCCGCCAGCGACTCCTTGCCGCTGCCCGGCTCGCCGGTGATCAGCACCGGGGCCCTGGCGCGCTGCGGCCTGCTGCGCCGTGCGGCGCAGCAAGCTGGCTCTGCGAACTGCTGCCCTGCGGTGCACTGGCGGCTTTGGCGCGCGACGCACCGTCGTTTTCCCGGACGTTGGCTGCCAGCGCCGTGCGCACGGTCGCCAGCAGTTTGGCCAGCGACAGGGGTTTCTGCACAAAATCGAAGGCGCCGAGGCGGGTGGCCTCCACCGCGGTCTCGAGCGTGCCATGCCCGGAAATCATGACCACCGGGCAGTTCAGGCGGCCGCTGGCGGTCCATTCCTTGAGCAGGGTGATGCCATCGATATCCGGCATCCAGATATCCAGCAGCACGAGGTCCGGGTCGCCGCTGGAAAACGCCGCCCGCGCGGTCTCGCCATTTTCCGCGGTGGTTACCGCATAGCCTTCATCCTCGAGAATTTCGCTAACCAGGTTGCGAATGTCCTGCTCGTCATCGACTACCAGGATGCTGGCCTGCGACATGGCTGGGTGACTCCTGCCGGGTCCGATCGGCCTGTGGCCGGGTGTTGTGTTAACGCAACAAAAGAATAGCCCAAAGCGGGCGGTGCGCCTAGTCAGGCGTTGCGTCGATCCGCGCAGATTCTCCAGCTGCTCACCCGTGACGCGCATGGGCAGAACGATCCGCGCCAGGGCGCCGCCGCCGGCCGGATTGGAGATTTCGATACTGCCGTCGTGGTCGGTGACGATTTTCCGGCAAATGGCCAGCCCCAGTCCGCTGCCGCCGGATTTGTGCGTGACATAGGGCTCAAACGGCTTGGCGAGCACCTCGTCGGGAAATCCCGGGCCGTTATCCCTTACGTCAAGTTGCAGCATGGCGTGTCCGTTCATCGTTAACGACCCGGGTCTGGATATGGATCTGTGCTGCACGCCCCGGCGGCGTCGCTTCCTGCGCATTGCTGATCAGGTTGTGCAGCAGCTGGCGGAGCTGTCCCGCATCAGCGTGCAGACTATCGGGCCCCGGTACCAGGTCCGTGTCCAGGGCCAGCTGGGGATTGCCCTGCCGGTAAAGATGGCACACCTCGGCGATCAGCTCATCGAGCCGCAGCGCCTGCCGCTCCAGTTCCGGCGCACGGGCGTAGTCACCGAAGGCATCAACGAGGCGCCGCAATGCTTCCACCTGCGCCACGATGGTCGAGGCGGACCGGTCCAGCATATCCGCGTCGCCGCTGTCCAGCTTGTCCATGAGCTTCATGCGCAGGCGTTCGGCTGCGAGGCGAATCGGCGTCAGCGGGTTTTTCACCTCGTGCGCCAGCCGGCGCGCAACCTCGGCCCAGGCGGCATCGCGCTGGGCCTGGTTTAACACCGTCACGTCGTCAAACACCACCACCTGGCCCTGGCCGCCCTGGTCATCAGCCGGTAAAACCGAGCCGCGGGCCAGCAGCACCAGCTTGCCTTGTTCCGGTTCCAGGCGGATTTCCTCCTGCCACTCCCGGTGGCCCCGCTCCAGGTGCCTGCTGATGGTTTCATCCAGGGCGGTCAGCAGCGGATAGCGTCGCTCAGCGCTTGCAATGTCTGACCGTTTGCCGTTCCCGGTGGAAGCCCCAGGATGGACTCGGCTGCGGCATTGATCCTCACCAGCCGGCCGTCCTGTTCCAGGGTCAGCACCCCGGCCGACAGGCTGCCGAGAACGGTCTCCAGGTACTTCGCCCTGGGCCTGGAGCTTTTCGCGGCTCTGTTCCGCCGCATCACTGGCCGACACCAGTGCGCGCGACATGTCGTTAAAAGACGCTGCGAGAAATCCGATTTCATCGCGGCCGCTGGACGCAACGGCCTGGTCCAGGTCGCCGGCCGCCACGCGCCGCGTGGCAAGGGCCAGGTCGGACAGGGGCGTTACCATGCGGCGCGCGGCGCTCAGGGCCGCGAGGATGGCGAGCAGAACCGTGAGCGACAGCACCAGGGTCAGGATCAGGATGAAGCTCTGCTTCAGCGAATTCCGCAGGAAGGCGACGTTTTTATAGCGGAAATACTCGGACTCAATACGGCTGGTCAGGGCGGTAATGCTCTCGGGCAACGGGTAAATCGCCTGCAGCAGAAAGTCCTCGCCGAGCGCCGGCGCCGGCAGGCGCTGCAGCACCCGTATGATCAGCCCGCCGTCACCGGTGGGCTCTGCAGCAGCGTACTCGCCACGCTCCAGCGCCTGCAGCAGGGCATAGTCGTCAGGCCGGTCCGGCAGGCTGCTCAGCGGGTCAAAGCTGGCGGTGGCGAGCGCGCTGCCTGAGCCATTGATCAGCGACAGCTCCACGGGCCCGGACGATCGCACGTTTTCCAGCAATACCGAGCGTGTGCGGTTTGTTTCGTCGGCAGGGGAGACCGACTCCGCAATGCGTTGCACCTGGTTACGAACTTCCAGCGTGCGCGTGTCCAGGAAGGCCTGCCCAAGCTGCAGGGAATCCTGCAGGGCGGTCTCGACCTGCACATCAAACCAGTTATCAATGGTTCGCGTCAGAAAGTAGGCGGAAAAGAAGTACACCACCAGCGCCGGGGGCAAGGAGAAGACCAGGAAGTTTCGCACCCAGCGTGCCGCCAGCCTGGCGCCCGGTTCCTCACTGCGCACCTTGCGGACCAGTGACGCGACCCGGGAAATGATTGACAGCATAAGGACGGCCAGGGCAACCAGGGTCAGCACCAGGACCCAGAGATAGGTTCTTGCCCCCTGGCCCTCTTGCTGTACATCGCTGACCAGGACCAGTGACACCAGCAGCAGCACCATCGCCGCAACAATGGGCAAAACCCGGAAGAGGTTGCGCCTTACGCGTTGACTCTGAAGGGCCATTGGGTCCACTCCGTGTCGTGCTTCCAGGCGCCAAAAATCAGGGCGGGTAGTTGAATCGGGGCAGGCAGCGTGGTCTTGTCGAGCCACATTCGCGCCCGCAACTCGTAGTCACCGGTTGCCAGGGGGGGCGTATCGAACTGCAGCCGGAGGTCCATCAGCGCCCGCAGGACGTGACGCAGGCGCGGGTAGGTGCGCACCCGCCCGTCATTCAGCGCCGTGAGCTGAAAGCGCTCGCTCAGGGGCAGGTAGCGAATCTCGTAGCGGAACCGCTGCATGGCCACCAGCGCCAGGCTGGAACTGTCGCGCAACTCCAGGCTCATCTCCAGCGTAACGGGTACACCATTGTTGATGCCGCGGGTGGTCCGGTCGCTCAGTCGCAGGCGCTGTTGCAGGTGCACACTCAGATTGCCGCCGACCGTCCTGACTTCAACGCGATCAAGGGTGAAGAGGCTGTTGCTGCGCAAATCACAGGCGCTGAGCGTGAGCACCAGCAGCAGGCTAAGCAGGAGTCTTGCGCAGAACCGCATAGTAGAAACCATCCCCGTCACTGTCGCCGGGCAGGAACTGGCGACCGGGTCCGCTTGTGCGCCCCATGTCTTCGGGTCCGATGCAGGTCGCATCGGCGTTTGCGTCGAGGAAGGCATCAATCTGCGCTTGGTTCTCGCACCTCAGCACCGAACAGGTGGCGTAGACAAGAATACCGCCCGGCTCCAGCAGGGGCCAGAGTCGCTGCAACAGGCGCGCCTGGGTGCGGCAGGCCTCTGTGACCTGTTCCGGGGAGCGCAGCCACTTGATCTCGGGATGCCGGCGAATCACGCCGGTGGCTGAACAGGGAGCGTCCAGCAGGATGCGCGCAAAGGGTTTTCCATCCCACCACTGGTCCGGCTCCGCCGCATCGGCGGCCAGCAGGGCGGCCTTGAGGCCAAGGCGGTCCAGGTTTTCCCGGACCCGCTCCAGGCGCGCGCCGGAAAGGTCCAGGGCGGTAAGCTCAATAGTCGGTTCCCGCTCCAGCAGGTGTCCCGTTTTGCCGCCCGGCGCCGCGCAGGCGTCCAGCACACGCTGGCCCGGCTGCGGATCCAGCAGTTCTGCAGCCAGCTGCGCCGCCGCATCCTGCACGCTGAAGCGGCCGGCCGTGAAGCCGGGGATTTCGTGCACCGGCGCCGGTGGTGTCAGGGCCAGTGCGGCCGGGGCCAGGGGGTGGCGCCGCGTCGTAAAGCCGCCGGACTGCAGCAATTGCTCCGCGGCCTGCAACCCGCCCTGCAGGAGGTTGGCCCGCAGCCAGAGCGGCGCGTGTGCATTATTCGCCTCGATGATGGTTTGCCAGTCACCAGGCCAGTCCCCGCGCAGGCGGTCCAGCAGCCATTCGGGGTGGGCAAAGCGGGCCTCTGTCTGCGCCAGGCTTGCGAGCAGCGTTTCCCGCTCACGTTGAAAACGCCGCAGCACCGCGTTGACCAGGCCCACCGCCCAGGGTTTGCCCAGGCCGCGCGCTGTTTCCGCCGTGGCGTGGACCGCCGCATGGTCGGCCGTGTCTTCCTGCCACAGCTGGTAGAGGCCGATCAGTACAAGGCGTTGCAATTGACGTTCCGAGGCCTTGAGCGGCTTGTCGAGCAGTTCGCCGGCAAGCCATTCAAGCGCGTTTTTCCAGCGCAGAACGCCATAGCTCAGGTGAAGTGCGAAGGCGCGATCGCGGGCGTCTTTCAGCGTGTCCAGGCAGCGGACCTCGGCGAGCGCGCGTTGCTGGTCAAGGACCTCGCCGAGGCACTGCACCGCGGCGCGCCGGGCATCGGGGCGCCGGCTCACAGACCACTCACAATTCGGGGTTCGCGTTGAGGTATTCGGCCACGGACATGCGGCGGCTGCCCTCGCGTTGAACCTCGAGCAGGCGCAGGCGGCCCTGGCCGGTGGCGATTTCAATGCCTTCCCGGCCCGTGTCCAGAATGGTTCCGGGGTGCGCATCATGGCCGCGCGGGTCGGCCTGCGCCCGGAATACCCGCAGCCGGCGGCCGGATAACACGCACCAGCTCACCGGCCACGGATCAAAGGCGCGGATGCGGCGCTCCAGCGTGATTGCCGGCTCGCCAAAATCCAATTCCGCTTCCGCTTTGCTCAGCTTGGGTGCATAAACGGCTTTGGAGTCATCCTGGGGTTGGGGCTCGCCAAGTTCGCCGCGGCGCAGCCGTCCCAGGCACTCAAGAAGCGCGTCGCCGCCGAGCACCGCCAGCCGGTCGTGAACACTGCCGCCGGTATCGTCCGGACCAATGGTGGTCTCCAGCCGATGGTAAACCGGGCCGGTATCCAGACCGGCTTCCATGCGCATGATGCAGACACCGGTGCGCGCGTCGCCGGCTTCGATTGCCCGCTGGATTGGCGCGGCCCCGCGCCAGCGCGGGAGCAGGGAAGCATGGATGTTCCAGCAGGCGATGGCCGGGATGTCCAGCACCGCCTGGGGCAGAATCAGGCCGTAGGCCGCCACGATCATCAGGTCCGGGCGCCAAGCGGCCAGTTCCTCCTGCGCATCGCCGGCGCGAAGCGAGGGGGGCTGCAAAACGGGGATACCGTGCTCCGCGGCCAGCGCTTTGACCGGGCTGGCCGTCAGCGACCGGCCGCGACCGGCGGGCCGGTCGGGCTGGGTATAAACCGCAACGACCTGCGCCCTGGCATCAAGCAGGCGCTTCAGGGCCGGTACGGCGAAGTCCGGGGTTCCCGCATAGACGATGCGCGGCGCCGCCGCGGACGAAGCGCTGTCGCTCATCAGACGGCCGAGGGAACCTGGGCGTCCTGGAGGGCCTGGCGTCGCGCCTTCTCCAGGCGCTTGCGCACCATCTGCCGTTTCAGCGGGGACAGGTAGTCCACGAACAGTTTGCCCTGGAGGTGATCCATCTCGTGCTGCAGGCACACCGCATCAAGGCCGTCGAGTTGCATTTCGAAACTGCTGCCGTCGGGGCGACGGGCGCGGACAGTCACCTGCTCGGCCCGTTCCACCTTTGCGTAGATGCCGGGTACCGACAGGCAGCCCTCCTCGTAAACCTGGGTTCCGCCGGAGGCAATAATCTCCGGGTTGATGAACGCCCTCGGTGCATTGCGCTCCTCGCTGGTATCCATCACCAGCACCTGCCGGTGCACGTCCACCTGGCTGGCGGCGAGGCCAATGCCCTGTTCCTCGTACATGGTCTCATAGAGGTCCTCGACGAACTCAGCGAGGGCTTCGTCAAAATCCTCAACCGGCCTGGCCACGGTGCGCAGACGGGGGTCGGGGAACTCCAAAATTTCGCGTATTGCCATAAAAGCGTTCCGAAAAAACTATTTAGATGAACTTTCTTACAACATTAATTATGATAACGAAGGACGTACGCTATTCGCTATACCAATAACGGCCCAATGGGTCATACTGGCTGGAAGCCAGAAAAATGGGGAAAGGACAGTGAAAAGGAAACTCATTTGCCTCATCCTTGCCATGTTCCTGTGTGGGGCCGCTGCGGCGCAGGACGTGTCGATACGGGACGACTATCCGGATGAATACATTGTAGTCGAGGGGGATACCCTGTGGGATATCTCGGGACGATTCCTCGATCACCCATGGCAATGGCCGGCCATCTGGCAAGCCAACCAGCAGATTGAAAATCCTCACCTGATCTATCCGGGGGACAAGATCTCCCTGGTGTATATCGATGGACAGCCGCGCCTGATGGTTGACCGCGGACGGCCGACGGTACGTCTGTCGCCCGAGACGCGCGTCACGGTGCGCCAGCCGATTCCGCCGATCCCCTACGACTGGATCAAAGGTCTGATCACCAATTTCCGCATGCTGGACTCCCAGGAGGCCTACGATGCGCTGCCTTACGTCGTGGCCAACGAGGAACAACACGTTGGCGTGGCCACGCGCTCGAACACCTACGTGCGCGGCCTGGACGGCGAAGTTGGCCAGTATTACGCGATTATGCGCCTGGGCAACATCTACTATCGCCGGGACGGTGAGATACGTCGCGCTGTCGATCCGGGCTATGGCCAGTACGCCCCGCCCGATGTGCAGTGGCACGGCACGACTTTCCAGCGCATTGTCAATGTCATGCCCCGCAACTACGGCGAAATAGTCGGGTTTGAGCTCTACCAGGTGGCCGAAGGCATGCTGGCCAAGAAGGGCGATCCCGCCATTATTACGATCGGCAATTCGATGACGACCGTGCAGGAAGGCGACGTGATCCTGCCCCTGACCGACGAGGGTTACGTCGCCGAGTTTCAGCCGCGTCCCATGGACGTGGTGCCGCCTGACTTGCGTGTGCTGGCCGTGCAGGGCGACAACCGGCTGGTCGGTCATCTGAAAATGGTCTCCATCAGCGCCGGTTCCAGCGACGGGGTTGAACCGGGACATGTCTTCTCCGCCTTCAAGCCCGGGGAGGAAATCCGCGACAGTGTCAAATATCCCTACGGCAGCCTGGCAGATGCGGCTACGTGGAAAGGGGACAAAGTGGTATTGCCCGATGAGTTCAGCGCACACATCATGGTGTTCCGGGTGTTTGATAACGTGAGCTATGCGCTCATCATGGAGGGCCCCCGGCCGGTCCGTGAGAACGATGTGCTGAAGCATCCGGACGAGACCCTCTGAGAACGTTGCCACAAGAAACGATCAGGGGTGCCGGTGGCACCCCTTTTTTTTGGAGTAAACGCTATTCGTGAATGCCGCCTGGCTCAAAATTGCCCGTGCTCCCGGCCTGCGGTCGCAGCGCCTGCTGGAACTGCTGCCGACCACCGGCGGTATTGATGGCTTCCTGGCGCTTGCCGGCGGGAGCCCTGCGCCAGGCGGGTCTCAACGAGGCGCAGATCGCAGCGCTCAAGGCGCCTGACCCCGCACAGCTGGATGCGGATCGCGCCTGGCTGGAGGGTTCCCGGCGCCGCCTGCTGACGATTACCGACCCGGAGTACCCCGCGTTGTTGCGGGCCAGTCCCGTCGCCCCCGGCGGTCCTGTGGCTCGACGGGCGATTCCTCCGCCCTGTGGCAGCCCCAGATTGCCATGGTCGGCAGCCGTAACCCGACGGCGGGCGGGCGCGACCACGCGCGCGACTTCGCCGGCGAGCTGTCCCGTGCCGGCTGGACCATTACCAGCGGCCTTGCCGCGGGTATCGATGTGACAGCGCACCGGGCGGCCCTGGATGCGGGTGGACAGACCGTTGCCGTGCTGGGCACCGGGCTGGATATCATCTATCCGCGCAGTAACCAGGCGGTGGCGGCGGCGATCAGTGAGCGGGGGGTGCTGGTGAGTGAACTGCCCCCGGGCACGCCGCCCCGGAAGCAGCACTTTCCCGACCGCAACCGCATCATCGCAGGGCTTTCTCTTGGTGTGCTGGTGGTTGAGGCGGCGCTCAACAGCGGCTCGCTGATCACGGCCCGGCTCGCGGCGGAGCAGGGTCGCGAGGTGTTTGCGCTCCCCGGCTCCCTGCACAACCCGATGGTCAAGGGCTGTCACCGGCTGATCAAGCAGGGCGCCAGGCTTGCCGAGTCCACCGGGGACATCACCGCTGCGCTGGAACCGGTGGCGAGGGAACTGGCGCTCGCGCTGACCCAGCAGTTGCAGGAGCCGGAAGGAAAGCCGAAAGCAAGGACAGTCGCAGGGAACATCAAGCGGAGCCGGACTTGCTGGAGGACACGGACTACGCGCGGCTCTGGGATGCCATCGCCCATGACCCGCTCAGCCAGGATCAGCTGGTGGAGCGGACCGGCATGAGCGCGCGCGAGGTTTCCTCGATGCTCCTGATGCTGGAGTTGCGCGGCTTCGTGACCCGCGAGTCCGGCGGTCGGATCGCCCGCAGTCGCGCAGCGGCGCGGCTCCTTGAGTTGTCCCCTTCGCGCACCCATCTCATGCACTCTTATGCCTGAACCGCTGAAACCGGAACAATTTTTCGCTTTCCATTGACCGCGCCGGCAGATTGTTGGATGCTGGAGTCTCTGGAGCTGAGAGGACAGGTAAACCGGGACTAACCCGGAACGCCTGAAGACCAGAGGAAATAATGAAAGAAAACGTACTCGACGTACTGATGTTTCTGTTCGAGAAATACTTCTATGACGAGCCGGAGCTCGAACCGGACCGTGCCGACATGGAAGAAAACCTGCACGAGGCAGGCTTTACCAACGCGGAAATCGACAAGGCCTTTCGCTGGCTGGACGGCTTGGCGGAACAACGCCATCAACCCGAGATCAAGATGCAGACGGACCGGCCGATCCGCATCTATGTCGATTCCGAGCTGGACCGCCTGGATACCGAGTGCCGTGATTTCATCATGTACCTGGAAAACATCGGCATCCTGGATGCGCAGCGTCGCGAGCTGGTGCTCGACCGTCTGCTGGCCCTGGAGTCGTGATGAAATCAACCTGGAAGACGTGAAGTGGGTCGTGCTCATGGTGCTGTTCAATCAGCCGGGGCAAGAGGCGAACTACGCCTGGATGGAAGACTTCATGTTTGACACCGAACAGGAATACAGGCACTAATAAAAAGCGCAATGGGGGCGCTGGACGCCGGCCGGGTCTTCCGGTCTGAGCTCACTCACCCCCGCTTTTACCCGAAATCCCGGAGTTTTGCTACCGGTCCCGCCCGTCACCTGAGGCGCCTGCGGGATAACTGATTGGAACCCGATGGCGAAAAATCTGCTCATTGTTGAGTCGCCTGCCAAGGCGACAACGATCAATCGCTATCTTGGCGACGACTTTCATCGTGCTGGCGTCCTACGGGCACATCCGTGACCTGCCGTCCAAGGACGGCGCCGTCGACACCGAAAACAACTTCGCCATGAATTACGAGCTGTCCGAGGACAGCAAGAAGCATGTCAATCGCATCCTCAAGGAAGCGAAGGCGGCGGAGAATGTGTACCTGGCAACTGACCTTGACCGCGAGGGAGAGGCCATTTCCTGGCACCTGTACGAAATTCTCCGGGAGAAGGGCCTGACGGAGGGCCGCCACTTCTACCGCGTCGAATTTTCCGAAATCACCAAGAAGGCCATCCAGGAGGCGGTTGATAACCCGCGTGACCTGTCCATGGACCTGGTCAATGCGCAGCAGGCGCGCCGCGCCCTGGATCACCTGGTCGGCTTCAGCCTGTCGCCCCTGCTGTGGCGCAAGATCAAGACCGGGCTCAGCGCCGGCCGGGTGCAAAGTCCCGCGCTTGCGCCTGGTGGTGGAGCGCGAACGTGAACGTGAAGCCTTCGAGCCGCAGGAATACTGGTCCATCGAGGCTGACCTGAAGAAAGGCGAATTTGCCTTTCTCGGCCGCCTGGCGAAACTGGATGACAAGCACCTTTGACAAGTTCGATATCAACAACGGCGACCGGGCCAATGCGGTGCGTCGAGCAGTTGCTCGAGCACGCCCGCGGCAAGCTGACGGTCAGCCGCGTCAAGAAAAGTGAGCGCAAGCGCAACCCGGCGGCGCCCTTCATCACCTCGACCCTGCAGATGGATGCCTCGCGCAAACTGGGCTTCTCCGCCCAGCGCACCATGCGCGCCGCCCAGGGCCTGTACGAGGGCGTTGAAATTGACGGCGAGACCCAGGGCCTGATCACCTACATGCGAACCGATTCGGTGATCCTGTCCAACGATGCGCTGGCCGACCTGCGCGGCCAGATCAAGCGCCAGTTTGGCGACGACTACTTGCCGGACGGTCCGCGCCAGTTCAAAAGCAAGTCAAAAAATGCCCAGGAGGCCCACGAGGCCATCCGGCCGACCTCGGCGGCACTGACGCCGGAGCGGGCGCGCAAGTACCTGCGTGAAGACCAGGCGCGGCTCTACGAGCTGATCTGGCGCCGTTCCCTGGCCAGCCAGATGATGCCGGCCCGGCTGGAGCAGGTGTCCGTGGAGTTCGATTGCGGTGCCGGCGCGTGTTCCGGGCCACCGGTTCGGTGATCACCTTCCCCGGCTTCCTCGCCGCCTACGAGGAAAGCAAGACCGAGGACGGCAAGGGCGAGGAGCAAGAAGAGCGCCTGCCGCCCCTGGCGGAAGGCGACGAGGTGCAGCTGCTGGATGTGCGCGCCGACCAGCACTTCACCCAGCCGCCACCGCGCTACTCGGAGGCCACCCTGGTCAAGGCGCTGGAGGACTACGGTATTGGCCGGCCATCAACCTACGCCAGCATTATCCAGACCCTGAAGAACCGCCATTACGTGGATGTCGACGCGCGCCGCCTCAGTCCGACGGATACCGGGCGCGTGGTAGAGCGGTTCCTGGAAGACGCATTTTGACGACTACGTGGACTACGACTTCACCGCGAAGCTGGAAGACAGCCTTGACGAGGTCTCGCGCGGCGAGCGTGACTGGATTCCGCTGCTGGAGGAGTTCTGGAAGCCCTTCCACGAGCGCGTGGAGGAAAAATTCGAGACGGTTGACCGCGACGAAGCGCGCCAGGCGCGCGTGCTGGGTGACTGACCCCAAGACCGGTCGTCCCGGTGTCCGTGCGCCTCGGCCGTTACGGGCCGCACGTCATGATCGGCACCCGCGATGACGAGGAAAAGCCGGTATTTGCCGGGCTGCGCCCCGGGCAGAGCCTGGAGACCATCGAACTCGAAGAAGCGCTGGAGCTGTTCAAATTGCCCCGCGACCTCGGGGTGACCGAGGAGGGCGACGAGGTTGCCGCGGGCATCGGTCGTTTCGGGCCTTACATCCGCTACGGCAACAAGTTTGTCTCCCTGAAGGACATCGACCCGCACGACGTCACGCTGGAGCAGGCGCTGGAAGCTGATCGCGGCGAAGAAACAGGCCGATCTGGACAAAATCCTGGTCGCAGTTCGAAGGTACCGACATCCAGATCCTCAAGGGTCGCTGGGGTCCGTTTATCACCGACGGTGACAAAAACGTCAGGATTCCGAAGGACCGCGAACCGGACAGCTATACCCGCGAAGAGTGCGAGAAACTGCTGGCCGCGGCGCCGGAGAAGAAAAAGCGCGGTGGAAAAAAGGCCGCCAAGAAAAAGGCCACGCGCAAAAAGACGGCCCGCAAAAAGACGGCCCGCAAGAAAACGGCGCGCAAAAAGGCCGCCCGCAAGAAGGCGAGCGCAGCAGAGGCTTAAGGCAGATGGCCGGCTCCGCGGCCTCATGGCGGAGCGATGCAGGTAACCCGGGCTGAACCGCCGCGCTGGATGCGAGGTCAAACCCCGGTCCAGGAATGACGGCAGAGGTCAGCATGAGCGAGGCAATCGAAACAGTTAAATCTTTTCTCCTGGATCTGCAGGACCGTATCTGCGCGGGCCTGGAGGCTGCCGATGGAGAGGCGAAGTTCGTTGAGGATAACTGGGACCGCGCAGCCGGCGGTGGGGGCCGCACCCGGGTACTGACCGGTGGCAAGGTGATTGAGCAGGGTGGCGTCAATTTTTCCCATGTGTTCGGCGACAACCTGCCGCCCTCGGCCACCAAGGCACGGCCGGAACTGGCCGGGCGGGGCTTTGAAGCCCTTGGCGTGTCGCTGGTGATCCATCCGGAAAACCCGCACGTGCCCACCTCACACGCCAACATCCGCTATTTCGAGGCGGCCAAAGAGGGCGAAGAGACCGTCTGGTGGTTCGGCGGCGGCTTTGACCTGACCCCCTATTACCCGGTGCCAGGAAGACGTGGTGCACTGGCACCAGGTTGCCCATGACGTGTGCTGGCCCTACGGCGAGGACGTCTATGACCGCTACAAGCAATGGTGCGATGAATACTTTTTCAACAAGCACCGGGACGAGTGCCGGGGCGTTGGCGGCCTGTTCTTCGATGACCTGAACGAGTGGGGTTTCGAGCGCAGCCTGGGATTCTGGAAAGCGGTCGGCAATGGCTACCTGGACGGCTATCTGCCCATTATTGAACGCCGCAAGAATGACCCCTGGACCGAGGAGCAGCGGGAATTCCAGCTCTACCGGCGCGGTCGCTATGTCGAGTTCAACCTGGTCTACGACCGTGGCACCCTGTTTGGTCTGCAGTCCGGTGGCCGCACCGAATCGATTCTCATGTCGCTGCCGCCCAAGGTTGCCTTCAAGTATGACTGGCGCCCGGAGCCGGGTACGCCCGAGGCGGAACTGACCGATTACTATCTCGTGCCACGCAACTGGCTGGCCCTGTCCTGAGGCGAAATATTTTTCATTTCCTGTGAAACCTTTTCCCGGATGTGCCGGTCTGAGTAATTAAGGCTGCAACAGCCTGGCCTGCAGCCCTCCTTGAGCAGGCCGACCGGTAACGGCACGTCCCCCAATGGCCGTTACCGTTTTAAGGCCCCGGACTTCGGTTCGGGGCTTTTTTCGCTCCCTGGTTTGATGCCTGACTCTGCCGGTGCGGTCAGTGCGCCGAATCCCAGTCCGGACCGTGGCCCGCCTCAACCACGAGGGGCACATCCAGGTCCGCCGCGCCCTCCATCAGTTCACAGACGCCGGCCTTGACCTCTTCCAGTCGGCCGGCCGGAACCTCGAGGACCAGTTCGTCGTGGACCTGCATGGTCAATTTGCTGTCCGGGTGATGTTCATTCAGCCAGGCATCGACCCTGATCATGGCGCGCTTGATGATGTCCGCCGCGGTGCCCTGCATGGGCGCATTGATCGCGGCGCGTTCGGCGCCCTGGCGGCGTTGCATGTTGCTGGCATTGATGTCCGGCAGGTAAAGGCGGCGGCCAAACAGGGTCTCGACGATAGCCCTGGTCACGCGCCTGGTCACGGGTGCGCTCCATGAAGTCGTTAACGCCCGGGTAGCGTGCGAAGTAGGTGTCCATGTAGCGCTGCGCTTCCCCGCGCGGTATATCAAGCTGTCGCGCCAGGCCGAACGCGGACATGCCGTACATCAGGCCGAAGTTGATGGCCTTGGCGGCGCGTCGCTGGTCGCCGGTCACCTCATCGTAGGGCGTATCGAACACCTCGCCGGCGGTGGCGCGGTGCACGTCGATGTCCTCGCGAAAGGCCTTGCGCAAGCCCTCGTCCCCGGAAATATGCGCCATGATGCGCAGCTCGATCTGCGAGTAGTCTGCGGCCAGGACCAGCATGCCTTCCGGCGCCACGAAGGCCTTGCGGATCTTGCGGCCCTGCGGCGTACGGATCGGTATGTTCTGCAGGTTCGGGTTGCTGGAAGACAGTCGCCCGGTCGCGGCCACCGCCTGGTGATAGGAGGTGTGAACCCGGCCGGTCTGCGGATTGATCTCCTCGGGCAGCTTGTCGGTGTAGGTGGATTTGAGCTTGGACAGCGAGCGGTACTCGAGAATCAGTTTCGGCAACTCGTAGTCGGCCGCCAGTTCGTGCAGCACGTCCTCGGCCGTGGAGGGCTGGCCCTTCGGTGTTTTCCGGATGACCGGCAGTTCCAGCTTCTCAAACAGGATCTGCTGGAGTTGCATCGGTGAACCGAGGTTGAAAGGCTGGCCGGCCGCGGCATGCGCCTTTTTCTCCAGTTCCATGATCTCCTTGCCCATCTCGCTGCTCTGCTTTTTCAGGATTTCGGCATCGATCAGCACGCCGCGCTGCTCCATGCGCGCCAGCACCGGCACCAGGGGCATCTCGATCTCCTCAAATACCCGCTGCAAAGCCGGGGTCCCGCACAGCAGGGGCCACAGGTGCTCGTGCAGCTGCAGCGTAATATCCGCATCTTCCGCCGCGTAGTGGGCGGCCTCCTCGATGCCGACCTGGCTGAAGGGGATCTGCCTGGCGCCCTTGCCGGCGATGTCCTCGTAATGGGTGGTCTGGCGCCCCAGGTATTTCAGCGCCAGGGAATCCATGTCATGGCGGGTGCCCGTGGCGTTGAACACGTAGGATTCCAGCATCGTGTCGAAGGCCACGCCGCGCGCGTGGATGCCGTAGCGGGACAGGACGTTCATGTCGTATTTGAAGTGCTGTCCGACCAGGCGTTTCTTATCGCTTTCCAGCAGCGGCCGCAGGGCTTTGAGCACCTCATCGCGCCCGAGCTGTGCTTCTGCCCCGGGGTAATCGTGGCCCACGGGAAGGTAGGCCGCCTTGCCCGGCTCCACGGCGAAGCTGATGCCCACCAGGTCGGCCTGCATCGGGTCCAGGGAGGTCGTTTCCGTGTCAAAGGCGATCAGCGAGGCGTCTTCCAGCCGCTTCAGCCAGCGGTCAAAATCTTGTTGCCCGAGGATCAGCTCATAGTGGGTTTCCGGCGCGTCCGCCGCCGCTCTCGTCGATGTCCAGTTCCTGCAGCCAGCTGTTGAATTCATAGCGCTGCAGAAAGGCCTGCAGTTCGCGCTTGTCGCCCTCGGTCTGCTCCAGGGACCCGGGCTCGATGTCCAGGTCCAGGTCCTCCCGGATCGTGGCCAGGTTCCGTGACAGGGGCAGGATATCCAGCGCCTCGCGAAGGTTTTCGCCGATCTTGCCGCCGATCTCGTCGGCATGCTCCATCACCCCGTCGAGCGTGTCGTAGGCTGCCAGCCATTTGGCGGCGGTTTTCGGGCCGCACTTGTCCACGCCGGGAATGTTGTCGGACTTGTCGCCGGTCAGGGCCAGGAAATCAATGATCTGGTCCGGCCGGACACCGAACTTTTCCTTTACCCCGGCCACATCCGTCGTGGTATCGGACATCGTGTTGACCAGGGTGATGTGGTCGGTCACCAGCTGCGCCAGGTCCTTGTCGCCGGTCGAAATGACGCAATCGAGGCCGGCTGCCTCGGCCTGCCGTGCCAGCGTGCCGATCACGTCATCCGCTTCCACGCCGTCCACCTGCACCAGCGGCAGGCCGAGCAGTCGCACCAGCTCGAAAATGGCCTCTACCTGGCTGCGCAGTTCCGCGGGCATGGGCGGCCGGTTGGCCTTGTAGTCCGCATACATCTCGTGCCGGAACGTCGGTCCCTTCGCGTCGAACACCACGGCCAGCCGTTTGCCTTTCGCCTCGTTGATCAGTCGGCGGAGCATGTTGGCGACCCCCAGCAGGGCGCCGGTTGGGTCCCCCTTGGAGTTGGTCAGGTTTGGCAGCGCGTGAAAGGCCCGGTACAGGTAGGAGGATCCGTCGACCAGGTAGAGCGTTGGCGTGTCGCTTGTCATGTAGGGTTCAAGATTTGGCAAGGGCGGGTCTGCTATGCTGAGAATACTCAAGGTTGGACTGCGGTAACAGGCCGCGGCGCCATCAGACCCGCTTGGAATTGGCATATGCCGGAGAATGGAATCATGAACAGGATATTGATTTTAATGATTTTTTCCTGCTGCATCGGCAGCGTTTACGCGCAGGAGGAAGATCCGGCCGCGCCACCACCCCTGCCGCCGATTGATGCAAAGCCGTCGGCGCCGGCGGTCACACCGGACGATGAGGGCGATGTGCCCCTGCCGCCGAAAGTGATGGACGACTCTGCACTCATTGAGCCCACGGTTCAGATCCGCCGCGACGACGATGACAACCTCATCGAGGAATATCGCAGCGAGGGTCGCGTGTACATGGTCAAAGTGACCCCGAAAACGGGCATCCCCTATTACTACATCGATGACGACGGCGATGGCGTCCTGGAACTTGCCGAGGGTGACGCCGCCGCCTACCCGGTGAAGCCGGCGATGTGGAAGATCAAGGAGTGGTGAGCCGCGGGCCCGTGTGGCGCGTGTGGCTGGAAGGCGTCGTGCGCGGCGTGGGTCGGGCCGCTGCGTGGCTGATCCTGCTCATGGTGCTGCTGACCTTCCTGGTCGTGACACTGCGCTATGGCTTCAACCAGGGCTGGGTGTGGATGCAGGAGTCCGTGACCTATATGCACGCTGCGGTCTTCATGCTGGCCGCAGCCTGGACCTGGCAGGTCGACGGTCATGTGCGGGTCGATATTTTCTACCGCAACCGTTCACCCCGGGGCAAGGCGATCACCAACCTGGCGGGCGCGCTGTTGTTTGTCATTCCGGTCAGCGTCTACCTGCTGGCCGTGGGCTGGGATTACGTGGCCGCTTCCTGGCGCCTGCTCGAAGGTTCATCCCAGGCCGGCGGCCTGCCGCTGGTCTATCTGCTCAAGTCGCTGGTGCTGGCGATGCCGGTGCTGGTGCTGATCCAGGCCGCCTGCAGCATTTCGCAGAGTCTTGAGGTGATCCGGGGCTCACGGACCGGCCAGCCGGCCGCATGACGCCCAAGCGCCAGGCGCGCCTAGTGCGCCGGGCGGGTTTCGAGGGCCTTTAACACGGGATCAATGTCCGGTTGGAAGCCGGTCCACAGGGCAAAGCTCTCTGCGGCCTGGCCCACCAGCATGCCCAGGCCCTGGGTATGGGTAATGCGCTGTTCCCGGCACCAGCCGGTGAGCGCTTCCGCCGCCGGGCCGTAGTTCATGTCATAGAAAAAGCCGTCCGGCCCGACCAGCTTATCGTGCACCGGCGGCAGTGCCCCGGCATGGCCGGCGGACGTGGCATTGATGACCAGGCCGAAGGGGCCTGCTTCGCCGAGCGAGTCCATGGAACAGCCCCTGACGGCCCCGAGCTGCGCGTGGCGCATCGCCAGCGCCTGGGCGCGGGCGGCCGTGCGGTTGAATATGTCGATGGACCGGGGTTTGGCCGCCAGCAGGGAGGCCAGCACGCTGGCGGCAGCGCCGCCGGCGCCGAGTATGGCCACGCGCTGACCGCCGGGGTTGGCGCCAAGCCGTGCAAGGTCCATGACCAGCCCCGGGCCGTCGGTGCTCTCCGCATGCCAGCGCCCACCATCGAGAATCAGCGTATTGGCGGCCCCGGCCAGCCGAACCCGCTCACTGCAGCCGGCGGCCAGGTCCTTTGCCTCGCCCTTGAGCGGCAGGGTGATATTGCAGCCGGCACCGCCGCCGGCGGCAAACCGCTGCAGGGCTGCGGCCAGCGTGCCGGGGGCCGTGTCGATGGCCCGGTAATCAACCGGCAGCTCCGCCTGCTGCGCAAACAGGCCGTGAATGCGCGGCGACAGGGAGTGGCTGACCGGGTGCCCGAAAAGGGCCAGCCGGATCAATGCTGCGCCTTCAGCCAGGCCGCTGCGCGCGGCGCAAAGTAGGTCAGCACGCCATCGGCGCCGGCGCGCTTCATCGCGAGCAGGGACTCGATCATGACCGCGTCCTCGTCCAGCCATCCCTGCATTCCCGCGGCGCGCAGCATCGCGTATTCGCCCGACACCTGGTACACGTAGGTCGGCACGCTGAACTCTTCTTTTACGCGGCGCACGATGTCCAGGTAGGGCATGCCCGGCTTGACCATGACCATGTCAGCGCCTTCCTGCAGGTCAAGGGACACCTCGTGCAGCGCCTCGTCACCGTTGGCCGGATCCATCTGGTAGGTGTACTTGTTGCCGCCACCCAGGTTGCCGGCGGAGCCTACCGCATCGCGGAAAGGCCCGTAAAACGACGAGGCGTACTTTGCGGCATAGGACAGGATCAGCGTGTTGACGTGACCGTTGTCCTCGAGCGCCTCGCGGATCTCACCGATGCGGCCGTCCATCATGTCCGAGGGCGCGACCACGTCCGCCCCGGCCTCGGCATGGGACAGGGCCTGGCGCACCAGCGCTTCGACGGTGGCGTCGTTGGTCACGTAGCCCTTGTCGTCCAGCAAACCGTCCTGGCCATGGGTGGTGAAAGGGTCCAGGGCCACGTCGGTGATCACGCCGAGTTCCGGAAAGCGCGACTTGAGGGCGCGCACCGCGCGTTGCGCCAGGCCCTCCGGGTTCCAGGCTTCCTCCGCCCACTCGGACTTGGCCTCCGGGGGGGTGACGGGAAACAGCGCCAGCGCCGGGACTCCCAGCTCCAGGCAGCGTTCCGCCTCGGGCAGCAGACGGTCAATGCTGAGCCGCTCCACGCCGGGCATGGATGCAACCGCCTCGCTGCGATCATTACCCTCCAGCACGAAGACGGGCCAGATCAGGTCGCTGGCGGTGAGTGTGTTCTCGCGCATCAGGCGGCGCGAAAAGTCTTTCGCGCGCATGCGCCGCATGCGGGTTGTGGGGTAGCTCATGGTGACGGGTTTCCTCTCATCTGTCGGGGTGCTGGCAAGTGTATTGGAGCCGGGTTCAGCTTTCCGGGTCCCAGGCATACCAGACTTTCATCAGTTCCACCCACTCCTCCAGCCCCTCGCGGGAACGGGCGGAAAAGACCTGGGCGCTGGAGCCTTCCGGCAGGGATTTCCTGAGCTTCAACAGGGCGGCCTGGGCCGGACCACGCTTGAGCTTGTCGGCCTTGGTCATCAGGACGTGGCAGGGCAGCCCGGCGGCGGCGCACCAGCGCAACATCATTTCATCGAAGGGCTTCATCGGGTGACGGATATCCATCACCAGAACGACGCCGCGCAGGCAGCGGCGGGTCTCGAAATAGCGCTGCATGACCTCCTGCCAGTGCGCCTTGAGTTCCTGCGGGACCTTGGCAAAGCCGTAGCCGGGCAGGTCGGCGATGCGCCGTTCGTCATCCAGGCGGAAGATCACGATCTGCTGTGTTCGCCCGGGGGTTTTGCTGGTCCGGGCAAGCGCCTTCTGGTCGCACAAGACATTGATGGCGCTCGATTTTCCGGCATTTGACCGCCCGGCAATCGCCACTTCCACGCCCTCGTCCGCCGGCAGCTGGTGAAGATGGTGTGCGGCCAGGACATATTCGGCCTGTCGGAAAGGATTTGAGAGCTTCACAAAATCATTCACCTGTTTGCAATAAGGTGCTGGAACACAGCATTTGAAAACGGGATAATAGCGTACGTTGTTCCAGTATCGACCCAGCCAGTTATGCCCCAGCGCGGGGACGGAGACACCCTGATGAAAACACTGCTCGGCCTTGCCGCCAGTTTACTACTGTTGACTTCAATTGACGCCCTGGCCCAGGGCGACCCGGAGGCTGGCCAGCAAAAGTCAGCCACCTGCGCCGCCTGTCATGGTGCGGACGGTAACAGTGTCGTGCCCATGTGGCCCAAGATCGCCGGACAGCACGAGGCCTACCTCAACCGGCAGATCACGCTGATCCGTGAAGGCGCCCGGCCCGTGCCGGAAATGATGGGCATTGTGGCGATCCTGTACCGACGAGGACATTGCGGACCTGTCGGCCTACTTCGCCTCCCAGACCATGAGTCCGGGTGTTGCCGACGAGCTGCTGGTGGCTGCCGGTGAGCAGCTGTACCTGGGCGGTAACGCCGCAGAGGGCATTCCCGCCTGCGCCGCCTGCCACGGCCCTGCAGGTGAAGGCAATCCGTTTGCCGGCTACCCCTGGCTGGCCGGTCAGCATGCCACCTACACGGCGGGCATGTTGAACAAATTCCGCGACGGCATGCAGTGGGGCGAGGACGACGCCAGCAGCCAGGTGATGACCGGCGTTGCGCGTCGCCTCACCGACGAGGAGATTCTCGCTGTCTCCAGCTACATCCAGGGCCTGTACCGCGAGGACTGATTGCCGACGGTCAGGGATCGCGGAACCGACGGTCTCGATTGTGGTCTGTGGTTCCTGACAAACGGAGACAATAAATCATGAACAAACTCTTACTTGCACTCACCTTGCTGTTTACCTCCGGGGCCGTGACGGCGCAGGAGACCATTGGTGATTTCCAGGAGGGGGTGCACTTCTACCGGATTGACACGCCGGAAAACTACCGCCCCGTGGACGGGGTCCAGGTCACCGAGGTGTTTTCCTACCTGTGTAACCACTGCGCCACTTTTGAGCCCTACGTGCAGGCATGGAAAGTACGGCAGCCTGAGTACGTGGAGTTCAATCGCATACCGGTCGAGTTTGGACGGGCTATCTGGGCCATGTACGCGCGCGCGTACGTCACTGCGACCATTCTTGGTGCCGGCGAGAACGCCCACGTCGCCATGATGGATGCGCTGTGGAAGCAGCGGGAGCAGATGCGCAGCATGGAAGAGCTCGCCGGCTTCTACGCGAATTTCGGCATTGACCCGGACAAGTTCCTGGCAACATCGAAGTCGTTCGCCGTCGACATGAAACTGAAGAACGACCAGAAGACGGTGCGCGAAGCAGGCGTCAATGGCACCCCGAGCATGCTGGTCAATGGCAAGTACCGGGTCAGCGCCGGTGGCGCGGTCAATAATTTTGACGTGATGCTGGCCGTGGTTGATGCCCTGGTTGCCGCCGAGGAAGCGGAAGAAATGACCGCTCAGGTCGAAGCGGAATCGATGGAAGTTGCGGTCGATTAGCTATCATCCCGCCGGCGCCAGCAAGCGGGCGCCGACCAGTAACAGCAATATTCCAAAAGCCCGTCGCACGCGTTGCGGCGGGCTTTTGTGCACCAGCCAGGCGCCCAGCGGTGCGGTGATGACGCCGGCCACGGCGATGCCTGCCACCGCCGGCAGATCAATGTAGCCCTGCCCACTGCCGCCGTGGCTGAGCCCGAAGAACATCGCCGTGCCCGCCACCGCAATCGGGTAGCCGCAGGCCGCCGCTGTGGCCACGGCCGCCTGCGCGCGGATACCGTGCCACATGAGCCAGGGAGCGGTCATGCTGCCGCCCCCGATACCGACCAGGCTGGACACGCTGCCGATCGTGGCGCCCACGGCGCTGCTGCCGAGCCTTCCCGGCAGCGGGTGGCCCGCCTCCCTGGCCTTGAGGATCAGCAGTTGCAGGCCGGCCAGCACCGCGAAAGCGCCGAAGATCCGGCCCAGCAGGCTGGTCGGAACCTGGTCTGCGACCCAGGCGCCGGCGGCCGCGCCGAGCAGGAGTCCGGGTAGCAGGCGTTTGACCAGCGACCAGTCAATCGCCCGGCGACGATGGTGCGCCCAGATTGAGCTCAGGGAGGTGGCGAGCATGCTGGCCAGCGAGGTCGCGACGGCCATGTGGCTGGATATCGCAGCGGTAGCCGGATCCCGCGAATACACGTGAATCAGCGCCGGCACGATGATCAGGCCGCCGCCGATTCCCAGGTAGCCCGCGGCCAGGCCGGCGATCAGGCCGATGAGCGCGAACTCTCCGAGGGCCGCGAGGTCAATCACCGCGGAGGACTGTCCGGATCCATGGGCGGGTCACTCCGTTGGACGCAAGGCTGCTTGCCGCCAGGGCAGGTTTTCCATAGGGTGTTTGCATGAGGACAAATCGGACGATGACCATAGCGTATGGTGCCATGCGCCGCTTGCGGTACAAGCTGTTTTTCGTCCTTCTTGCGCTGACCACTACAACCTCTGCCGGCGCCGCGCCGACCACTGATGCGGAGCTCAGGGCGCAGTTCGAAACCGCCTGGGCAGCCGCGCGCGCGGGACGTCGGGCCGAATTTGAGCAGCTGGGTCCCGGCCTGCAGAACTACATTCTCTACCCCTACTGGCAGTACGAAGACTACCGTCATCGCCGGGCCCAGGTCGCGCCGGCCACCATGGCCGCCTTCCTGGAAGCGCATTCGGACTGGGCATTTACCCCGGCCCTGCGGACGGCCTGGCTCAAGACGCTGGGCAAAAACCAGCGCTGGCAGGCCCTGTTGCACTATGGCCGGGATTCCGGCAACACGGAGATTCGCTGTTACGTGGCCCAGGCGCGCCTGGCCAGTGGTGACGTGGACGGCCTGATGACGGAGGCCCGCGAGCTCTGGACCGTGGGCGAAAGCCAGCCGGAGGTCTGCGATCCCCTGTTCCGCTGGTTTGCGGACCAGGGTGGAATCACCAGCGACCTGGCCTGGCAGCGGATCAGCCTGGCCATGAACGAAGGCAATCCCCGCCTGACACTGTACCTCGGTCGCTACCTGCCCATTTCGGAACGGGAGTGGCTCGATCGCTGGCAACGGTTTGACGCGGACCGCTACCGGCAACTCGGCCGGGCGACGAGCTGGCAAGACTCGGAGCTGACACGCATGATCGCGGCGGCATCCCTGCGCCGCCTGTCGCGACTGGACGCGGAGCGCGCCATGGAGCTGTACGGCCCCCTGTCGCGGCATTTTGACTGGTCCGAAGCCACCCGCGGAGACCTGATGCGGGAGGTGGCTCTGTGGGCGGCGGTTGATCTTGACGAGCGCGCTGCCGGGTTCATCCGCCAGGTGCCGCCCGCGTACCGCGATGACCAGCTGGGTGAATGGTGGGCGCGGGTCGCAATGGCGCAAGGGGACTGGCTGACGGTCAATGAAGCCATCGCCGGTCTCGGCGAGGAAACGGCAAACGACGACCGCTGGCGCTACTGGCGGGCCCGGGGCGAACTCAATATGGGGCAGGTCGAGGCAGGTACGGCCATGCTGGAAGCGCTCTCCACGCGCACCAACTACTATGGCTTTCTTGCCGCAGACGCGCTGGACGCACCCTATACGATTTGTCCCGCGGAGCCGCCGGTCACCGAGCAGGAGATCGACGCGCTGGCCGACTCGCCGCGCTTCAGCCGCGCTCTCGAGTTGCATCGCGTCGGCCAGGATAACTGGGCCCGCGCCGAATGGGCCCGCGCCGCCGCCGCCTTGCCGGCGGACCAGTTAAAGGTCGCCGCAGGACTGGCGCGCCGGGAAGGCTGGTATGACCGCGTGATTTTTGCGCTGGGTGACAGCGGCGAGCTGAGCTACTACGACTGGCGCTTTCCAATCATCTACACGGACCCGGTCATGCAGGCTGCCGGCGCCTACAACCTCGACGCGGCCTACCTCCTGGGCATCATGCGCTCGGAAAGCGCCATGATGGAGACGGCGCGTTCCTCCGCCGGCGCGCTGGGACTGATGCAGGTTACTCCGGCCACTGCGCGTACCCTGTCGCGCAAGCATGGTCTGCCCTACCAGTCCTCCTCCGACCTGCTCAAGGGTGACAACAACATCGGTTTCGGTGCGGTCTATCTGCGCCAGTTGCTGGATGACTATGACCAGAACCCGGTGCTGGTATCCGGCGCCTACAACGCGGGTCCCAACGCGGTCGCCCGCTGGCTCAGCAGTCGTGAGCTGGACGAGGCGGCGCAGTGGATCGAGACGTTGCCTTACTATGAAACCCGTGACTACATCCCCCGCGTGCTGACCTTCACAACGCTGTACGACTGGCGGCTGCAGAACCCGGTGCGGCGTATCTCGAGCCGCATGCCCGGCATAGAATCCGGTACCATATCGACTGATTCCACAACCGAGGTCGTGTGCCGCCCCTTTCCACCGGAAGCGCCGGCGGCCGGCCCCTGAAACCATGCAGATAGTGACCATCGGCGGCAGCGGTTTTCTCGGGCTGCATGTCGCCCAGATTCTTGCCGGTTCCGGCCACCATAACCGGGTCCTGACCCGCGATGCCTCCGGCCTTGGGGCATTCCGTCTGTTGCCCGGCGTGACGACCGCCAATGCGGACGTCTACGACAGCGCCACGCTCGAGGCCCAGCTGCGTGATGCGGATGCGGTGGTCAGCATGGCCGGCATCCTCAACGAGTCGGGTTCTGACGGCAAGGGTTTTCATCGCGTTCACGTGGAGCTGGTTGAGCGGATCATCGAGGCTTGCCAGGCCAGTGGCGTCCGCCGGGTGCTGCACGTCAGCGCCCTGGGGGCCGGCCGGGGCGAGAGTCACTACCAGGTCAGCAAGGGCGAGGCGGAGGCCAGGCTCGCTGCCAGCGGCTTGGATGTCACCGTGTTTCGCCCGTCGGTGATCTTTGGCCGGGGTGACAGCTTTTTTAACCGGTTTGCCGGGTTGCTCAAGCTGGCCCCGGTTCTGCCCCTGGCCTGCCCGGACAGCAAGCTGCAACCGGTCTGGGCGCGGGACGTGGCCTGCGCCATGCGCATCGCGCTGGACGAGGCCCGTGGCATCGGCGAGCACTGGGAGCTGGGCGGCCCGCAGGTCTATTCACTCAAGGAGCTGGTGGCCTGGACCGCCCACACCCTGGGGCTGAGCCGGGCCATCGTTGGACTGCCATCGGGGCTGTCCCGCCTGCAGGCCTCGGTGATGGATTTCGTGCCGGGCAAGCCCTTTTCCACGGATAATTTCCGTTCCCTGCAGGTCGACAACGTGACGCAGGACAATGCTTTCCCCCGGCTCGGGATCACGCCGGCCAGCATCGACGCGGTGGTGCCCGGGTACCTGGTCGAATCGCCGCGCCAGGCGCGGCTGGATGAATCGCGGCGCAGGAAACTGCGCGGTGCCTGAAACGCTCTATCTCGTTGGCGGCGCGATCCGCGACGAGCTGCTCGGCCTGGAGGTCAGCGAGCGCGACTGGGTCATTACCGGCGCCACGCCGCAAGCGCTGCTGGATCGCGGCTACCGGCAAGTGGGCGCCTCCTTCCCGGTGTTTCTGCACCCGGACAACAGCGAGGAATACGCCCTGGCGCGAACGGAGCGGAAACAGGGCCGCGGGTACCACGGCTTTACCGTGGACTTTGACCCGGATATCCGCATCGAACAGGACCTGGAGCGGCGTGACCTGACCATCAACGCGATGGCCCGGGGCCCGGACGGTGCCCTGGTGGACCCGTTCGGCGGCGCGCAGGATCTTCACGACCGGGTGCTGCGCCACGTATCGCCCGCCTTCAGCGAAGACCCGCTGCGGGTGCTGCGCGTGGCGCGTTTCGCGGCGCGCTTTGCCGATCTCGGTTTCACGGTTCACGAGGACACCCTGGCGCTCATGCGCGAGCTGGCGCACAGCGGCGAAATCGATCACCTGGTGCCCGAGCGCAGCTGGACGGAATTTCGCAAGGCCATGCACGCGCCGCGTCCGTCCGTTTTTATCCAGGTCCTGCGCGATTGCGACGCATTGTCCCACCTGTTGCCGGAGGTCGAGGCGCTGTTCGGCGTGCCCCAGAACGCCCGTTACCACCCGGAAATTGACACGGGGCGGCATACGCTCATGGCCCTGGACGCGGCGGCCCGGGCCGGCGCCTCGGAAGATGCGCGGGTCGCGGTGTTGCTGCATGACCTGGGCAAGGGCATCACGCCGCAAGACGAGCTGCCATCCCACCGTGGCCACGAGACCGCCGGGCTGCCACTGGTGGAGGCGGTATGCGAGCGCTTTCGCGTGCCCAACGCGACGCGGCGCACGGCGCTGCAGGTTTGCGAGCATCACCTGCGCTGCCATCGTCTCCTCGAGGCGCGCCCCGCGACCATCATGCGTTTGCTCGAGGGCCTGGACGCCATCCGCCAGCCTGACATCAATGACTTCCTGGCCGCCTGCGAGGCCGATTTCCATGGTCGTAGCGGCTGGGAAGACCGGCCCTATCCGCAGGCGGACAGGCTCCGGGCAGCGCTGGCTGCGGCGCGGCAGGTCAAGGCGGCCGAACTGGTGGCCCGGGGCCTGTCCGGCCCCGCGCTCGGGGAGGCCCTACGCAGCGCCCGGATCGAGGCGATCAGCAAGCTGCCGGTCGAACCAGGGCAGCAGGCGGGCCACGGGCGTGAGCAGCAGCAGTAAGGCGGCGAGCACGCCACAGCTGTTGGCGAGCGCGTCCCAGCGGTCCAGGGTGCCGGTAGCCGGTCAGGGACTGGGCGAACTCCAGTCCGATGCCCAGGGCGACCAGGGCCAGCCCCCAGGCGATGCGCCTGCGCGGCTGCACCATGCCCCACCAGAACATCATCGCGCCATAGGCGATGGCGTGGTAAATCTTGTCGAAGCCGGGCGCCGTGACCGGGCCGCTGACGCTCAGCAGCGACAGGGCAACCACTGCCGCCACCATCAGGCAACCCAGGGCCATCCACCAGCGCTGGTAGTGCAGGCCATGTCTGGTTTTCAGGCTCACAGGCGGCTCCTGAGATCGAGCAGGGCAAAACCGCGCAGCGGCGGTTCTGCGTCATGGTCCAGGCCCCGGGTCAGGCCCATGCATTGGAATTTTTCACCCATGGCGCCGGGCAGGGTGAGTTCACGCAACTCGTGGGCCAGGGCCTGGCGCTGCGCTGGCGCCAGCTCCGGCAACGCGCCGGCCAGGGTCTCCAGTCCGCAGCCGATCAGGAACATGGCCTGGCTGGTGTAGCCCGCCACCTCCAGTTGCGCCGCATCCGCCGCCTCTGCCAGGGCGGTGAAATCCACGAACGCGGAAATGTCCTGCAGCCCGGGAAACACGAAGGGGTCAAAGTGCGCGCGATGCCGGTATTGGCAGACCAGGGTGCCTTCGCGGCGTTCCGGACGGTAATACTCCCGGCGCGGGTAGCCGTAGTCGATAAAGAGCGCCAGTCCCTGTTCCAGGGCACGGGTGATGTTGTCGATCCACGGACGCAGGTTCAGGCACAGCTCGGAGTGATAACCGGCCGGCAGGGGTTCCGGAAGATCCGCCTCGACCGCGCGCACGGCCTGTTCCAGCGCCGGCGGCGCGGGACGCTCGGCCCACCCGAGACCGTGGGGTGCAACCGCAACCCGGATTTGCCTGACCCCGCTCCCGTCCCCGGCAATGCGAAAACGCTCAACGGCCAGGGCGTCAATGACCTCGTTGGCGATCAGCATGCCCCGCCAGGGCCCCGACGGGTGGCTGATCAAGCCAGCTGACCCGGGAGGCCAGGGCCGGGGCGCGTTCTGCCAGGGTCTGCGCCTGGACCGCCCGCAGATCAGCGCTGCGCTCGAGAATGCGGTAGCGGCGGGGCTGCGGTCCGCCGAGCGCCTCCAGGGCCAGCAGCAGGTCCGCCGCCAGCTTGCCGGTGCCGGCGCCGATCTCCAGCAGTTCCCAGTCGTCGCCCAGCCTGGCGGCGACCTCTGCGGCCTGGTTGGCAAGGCAGCCGGCGAACAGGCAGCCGAGTTCCGGGGCGGTGACGAAATCGCCGCTGGCGCCGAGTTTGTGCAGGCCGGCGCTGTAATAGCCCAGGCCGGGCTCATACAGAACGGTTTCCATGTAATCGGCAAAGGACAGGGTGCCGTCAGCATCCGCCAGATCCGCGAGGCGCGCGATCAGGCGCTGTGCTGTGCGCCTTGAGCGAAGGAGGGGGATCGGGCAGGATGAGGCGCGAATCGGCGGGGTCCATGGAGACAGTGTCATTGAGCAGTGAAGCAAAGTCCAGAAGCCCCTGGGCCCTGGTTACCGGGGGTGCGAAGCGCCTCGGGGCAGCCATCGTCCAGCGCCTGCATGAGCGCGATATGAACGTCATGATCCACTGCCTGGGGAGCCTGGAGCCGGCCGCGCAGCTGGCCCGCCGGCTGGACGAACTCCGCCCGGGCAGCGCGGTGGTGCTGCAGGCGGACCTGGGTGCGCCCGGTGGCGCCGAGTCCCTGGCGGAGCAGGCGCAAACCGTCAGTCCGTCGCTGGCCCTGCTGGTCAACAACGCCTCCCGCTTCTATCCCACGCCGCTCGGGTCCGTGGACGGCGAGGCCTGGAAAGACCTGATGGGCAGCAATGTGCGCGGGGCGTTTTTTCTCAGCCAGGCGCTGGCGCCGGCGCTGTCCGGCGGCGCGATTATCAACATCGTGGATATTTATGCGCGGCAGCCCTTGCCCGGCTACCCGGTCTACAGCATGGCCAAGGCGGCGCTGGAAATGATGACACGCTCCCTGGCGCTGGAGCTCGCACCCGGGGTGCGCGTCAACGGCGTGGCGCCCGGCGCCATCCTGTGGCCGGAGGCCGGCGTGGCTGCGGCGGAGCAGCAGGACATCATGGCGCGCGTGGCGCTGGGACGCCTGGGTGATCCGCAGGACATTGCCTCCGCCGTGGCCTACCTGGGCCTCGATGCGCCCTACATCACCGGCCAGGTGCTGGCGGTGGACGGCGGCCGCAGCCTGAACATCTGAGCTCAGCGGTCCGTCAGCGGCGCCAGGTTGGTGCCCAGCGCGACCAGGCTGCTCTCGTCCAGTCTTGCCTGCTCCCGGATCTGCCGCATGGTGCGGCCGTCACCGGGGCATACCAGGTCCGGCGCAAGCTCTGCCAGCGGTCGCAGTACGTGGGCAAAGTGGAACAATTCCGGGCGCGGCAGTTCCAGGCCGTCTGCCCGGCTGACCTGGTCACCGTAGAGCAGGATATCGACGTCCAGGATACGGTCGGAGAATTTGGGGACGTTGCGCTCACGGCCGTACTCGTCTTCCAGGGCGCGCAGCCAGTCGCGCAGCGCCAACGGGGTCAGGTCCGTCTCTACCCGGGCCACCAGGTTGATAAAATCATTGCCTTCAAAGCCGACCGCGCGGCTGCGGTAGATCGGCGAGAAACGCGCCTGCTCAAAGGCTTGCCCGATGCGCTCAATCGCAATCATGACGTGCCGTTCCGGCTCAACGTTGCTGCCAATGCCCAGGTAGGCGGTTTTACTCATGGTCGCGCTCACGTTCGATCATCACACCGACCGCGCTGGAGCCGCGCACGGCGCCGGGTTTGCTGAGTTTGAGCCGCAGCCACCGGACCGGGAATTCATCCAGCACGATGCGCGCGCAATGCTCCGCCAGCGCCTCCACGAGCTGGAACTCGCTGCCCTCGACAAAGCTGATCAGGCGCTTCGCGACGGCCTTGTAGTCCAGCGTGTCGTCAATGTGGTCGGAGGCGGCGGCAGGACGGATATCAAAGCCCATCTCCAGGTCCAGGCTCACGGTCTGGGTGATCTCCCGCTCCCAGTCATAGACGCCGATCACGGTCTGGATGCGCAGATCGTCGATAAACACACAGTCCTTCATGCGGCAGTCTCCATGCCCGGCTCCTTCAGTTGGTCCAGCGGCCAGCGCGCCCGCGCCTCGATATGCAATCCCGATGACTCTCCCGCCAGCAATCGCTGGCAACCGGCGTAGGCGATCATCGCGCCATTGTCGGTACAGAACTCCAGGCGCGGATAGGCGACGGTCCAGCCGAGCCGTTCGCCGTCCTCGCGCAGCTTGTGCCGCAGCAGGCGGTTGGCGCCCACACCGCCGGCCACCACCAGGCAGGATGCGCGGGTTTCCTGCATGGCCCGGCGGCATTTGATGGCCAGCGTGTCGACCACGGCCAGCTCGAAAGCCCGCGGCGATATCGGCCACGGCATCCGGCTCATGCTGATCGTTCCTGGAACAGCTTGCGGGTATGGGTTTTCAGACCGCTGAAGCTGAAATCCAGCCCGGGCCGGTCGGTCATGGGCCGGGGAAAACGGAAGCGCTGCGCGTCACCGGAGTCGGCCCGCTGCGCCAACGCCGGGCCGCCCGGGTAAGCCAGGCCCAGCAGTTTCGCGGTCTTGTCAAAGGCTTCCCCGGCGGCGTCATCCAGGGTCTCGCCCAGCACCCGGTAGTCGCCGATGGCGCGGACTTCCACCAGCATCGTGTGCCCGCCGGATACCAGCAGTGCGACAAAGGGAAAGTCCGGCGGGTCCGGCTCGAGCATCGGTGCCAGCAGGTGTCCTTCCATGTGGTGCACGCCCAGCGCCGGGCACACCCAGTGCCATGGCCAGGCTGCGGCCCGTGGCGGCGCCGACCAGCAGGGCGCCGATCAGTCCCGGGCCGGCGGTATAGGCCACACCGTCGAGGTCGCCGCGCTGCCAGCCCCGCCTCGTCCAGGCACTGGCTGACCAGCGGCAGCAGCTTGCGCACGTGGTCGCGCGAGGCGATCTCCGGCACCACGCCGCCGTACTCCGCGTGGATGCTCGACCTGGCTGTGCAGCGCATGCGCCAGCAGGCCGGCATCGCTGTCATAGACAGCAATCCCGGTCTCGTCGCAGGAAGTTTCAATACCCAGTACACGCATGCCGATGCCCAGCCATGGATCAGGGCTCTATCGCCCGGTGGCAATTGTACCTTGATCGCGCCGGCGGCCAGCCGGTCGTCGTTGCCCGTTGCGGTACACTGGCGCCTTTTTCCAGGGCGTTCCCGGATGGCAACAACAGCGGGCATGGTGGCAGCAGGCCACGAGGAGACAGCAGCAGCGGGCCAGGCCGTGCTGGAGGCGGGCGGCAATGCCTTTGATGCAGCCCTCGGCGCGCTCTGCGCGGCCACCGATCTGTGAGCCACTGCTGACCAGTCTGGCCGGAGGCGGATTCCTGCTGGCGCGCCCGGCCGGTGGTGAGCCGGAGATTTTCGACTTCTTCGTACAAACGCCCCGGCAAAAGCGCCCCGCCGGCGGACTGGACTTTGCCCCGGTGCTGGTCGATTTCGGGCCGGCGCAGCAGGAGTTTCACGTGGGTCTTGGCGCCGCGGCGGTCCCCGGGGATTGCGGCAGGGATCTTCGCGGTTCACGAGGCGCTGGGGAGTCTGCCGCTGCGCCGAGGTCATGGCGCCGGCCATTGAGCTGGCGCGTCGTGGCGTGGTGCAGACGCCTTACCAGGTCCACATCACCGAGATTCTCCTGCCGATCCTGGAGCGCTCGCCGGAGGCGCTGGCACTGGTGTCGCCACCGGACGCGCCGGGCGTGCCGGCGCAGGCGGGTCAGCGGGTTGCGCATGCGGAACAGGCAGACCTGCTGGCGTTCCTGGCCAGGAGGGCGCGTGCCGGCTTTTACCAGGGGAGCGCCGGGCCAGCGTCTGGTGCGCGACTGTCGCGCGCGTGGTGGTCTGCTGACCCTGCGCGACCTGGACGTCTTACCAGGTGATCCGCCGGCGCCCGATACGCATGCGCCAGTCACGGCGCCGAGTTCTGGTTCAATGCGCCGCCCTCGCCCGGTGGCAGCCTGGTGGCCTTTGCGCTGGGCGTGCTGGAACCGCTGGAGGTCAACGGCGCAGGACTGGGGCAGCGAACGCAGCATCCTGGCCGTGCTTGGGGCCATGGATGCGGCCAACCGGCTGCGCGCTGCAACGCTGCATACGAATCCTCGACGAGGCGCTTGCCGAACGCTTGCTCAGCGAGGAGCAGCCTGGAGGCCTGGCGGGCGCAGGCGTTGCCGGAAAACCTGTTCCGTCGCGGCACCACGCACATCAGCGTGGTGGACGAGCAGGGCAATCTGGCCAGCCTGACCAGCTCCAATGGCGAGGGCTGCGGCTACGTGATTCCGGGCACCGGGGTCATGGTCAATAACATGCTGGGCGAGGAAGACCTGAACCCTGGCGGCTTCCACCGCTGGCAGGCGGACACGCGGCTGGCGTCGATGATGTGTCCCAGCCTGGCCCGGCTGGCGGACGGCAGTGAAGTGGCCCTCGGCACCGGCGGGTCCAACCGGATCCGCAGCGCGGTGCTCCAGGTGCTGGTTAACCTGTGCCGCTACGACATGGACCTGGTCGAGGCGGTCGCAGCGCCGCGGCTGCACCTGGAGGGAGACTGCCCTGGACTTCGAGGCGGGGCTGGACGCGCCGCGGTGGAGTGCGGCGCTGCTGACGCGCTGGCCCGGCGCCAAGGCGTGGCCGGGCACCAGCCTGTTTTTTGGCGGTGTGAATGCGGTGCAGCGTTTCCCGGACGGGCAGTTGTGCGGCGTGGGTGACCCGCGGCGGGGCGGCGCGGTGGGGCAGGCCGGCCAGCCTGGGTGAAAGGGCTTTTTTCTTTGCATCACTGGACAAAATCACGTTATCATAGGCGGCTACGCCCGTTTAGGGTCGAATTTAATAAACCATTGATTTGAATTTGGAGTAGAAATGCCCAGCGTAAAAGTTCGCGAAAACGAGCCTTTCGAATATGCCCTGCGTCGCTTCAAGCGCTCTTGCGAGAAGGCCGGCGTTCTGGCGGAAACCCGCCGTCGGGAGTTTTACGAAAAGCCCACGCAGGAACGTAAACGTAAAGCGGCCGCTGCGGTAAAACGCAACCTGCGACGCCTGGCCCGTGAAGCCACCCGTCGTCAGCGGCTTTACTGACACAACCCGTCAGGGCGGTGCGCCGTTGACGCGTGTTGCCGGGCCAGTGGTTGCGGTGGTCGCGTTGGTCAACAGGATCAGACGCCGGCCCCATACAGTGAATAACCAGCTTCAGTGCCGCGCCCAAGCGCGGCTTTTTGCCATGGGGCGGGAAAAACCCGCTAAGGTTAAATGTGATCTCGCCGGTCTTTGGCTGGTGAAAGGTTTGCGACCGAACCCATGCAACGTACCTACAGAGAAAACCCATGTCCCTGAAAGAACAGATCCAGGAAGATGTAAAAGACGCGATGCGCGCCCGTGACAAGGAACGCCTTGGAACCCTGCGCCTGGTCACCTCTGCGATCAAGCAGGTCGAGGTGGACAGCCGGACCGAGCTCGATGACGAGGCGGTTGTGGCGATACTGGACAAGATGGCCAAGCAGCGCCGCGAATCCCTGGATCAGTACGAATCGGCGGGTCGCGATGACCTGGCTGCCCAGGAGCGCTACGAGCTCGGCGTGCTGGCGGATTATCTGCCCGAGCCCCTGGAGGCTGCGGAGCTGGAGCGCCTGATTGACGAGGCCATCAGCAGCACCGGCGCTGCCGGTATGCAGGATATGGGCAAGGTGATGGGCGTGCTCAAGCCACAGGTCCAGGGACGGGCAGACATGAAAGCCCTTTCCGGCGTGATCCGGGCCCGACTGAACGCCTGACTTAAACGGCCGGGATGACTCTTTGAGATGATGGGCTGACGTGGCAGGGCGGATACCGGATTCCTTTATCGAGGACCTGCTCGCACGCACGGACATCGTCGAGGTCATTGAGCGACGCCTGTCGCTCAGACGTGCGGGCAACGAGTTCCAGGCCCTGTGCCCGTTCCACAACGAAAAATCCCCCTCCTTCACGGTGAGCCCGGGTAAGCAGTTCTATCACTGTTTTGGCTGCGGCGCGCACGGCTCCGCGATCGGCTTTCTCATGCAGTACGAGGGCCTGGAGTTCCGCGATGCGGTGGAGGACCTGGCGCGCATGGCGGGGCTGGATGTGCCGGAAGAGGCGGGCGGTCCCGCACCGCGTCCCCGCCAGGGCCTGCTGGACCTGATGGAACAGGCGGCGAAGGTGTTTCAGCAGGCCCTGAAGCAGCATGAGCCGGCGATTGAGTACCTGAAGCAGCGCGGCCTGTCCGGTGAAATCTGCGCCGAGTTCGGCATCGGTTACGCGCCGGCAAGCTGGGATGCCCTGCAAAAAGCGCTGGGCACCGACAAGGACACGCTGGAGCTGATGAAGCGCGGCGGTCTGCTCAGCCAGGGTGACCGCTCCGCCTATGACAAGTTTCGTGACCGGATCATGTTTCCGATCCACGACCGGCGCGGCCGGGTGATTGCGTTCGGTGGCCGGGCCATTGCCGATGACGGGCCCAAAGTATCTGAACTCCCCGGAAACGGAGCTGTTCCACAAGGGCCAGGAACTTTACGGCCTGTCCCTGGCGCGGCGCCGCAGCGGCAAGCTGGAGTCGATCGTGGTGGTCGAGGGCTACATGGACGTGGTGGCCCTGGCCCAGTTCGGTATCACGCACGCGGTGGCGACCCTGGGCACGGCGACCACGCCGGAGCAGGCAGCGCTGCTGCTGCGGGCGACCGACACGGTGATTTATTGCTTTGACGGTGACAACGCCGGTCGCGAAGCGGCCTGGAAGGCGCTGAAAAACACCCTGCCCAAGCTGGGCGGCAGCAAGCAGGCCCGGTTCCTGTTTTTGCCGGACGGGGAAGACCCGGACAGCCTGGTGCGAAAGCTGGGGGAGGAGAAATTCCGCCGCCTGCTGGATGAGTCCCAGTCGCTGGGTGATTTCTTTTTTGATCGTTTGACGTCTGAAGTGGACATGGACAGCATCGATGGGCGCGCCAAACTGGTCCAGGCGGCCCGGCCCCTGCTGGAGACCCTCCCGGAGGGGGTGTTCCGCGACATGATGCTGGAGCGGCTCGAGGTGCTGGCGCGGCATCGCCTGCACGGCACCGCGACCCGCCCAGCCGCCGCGTCGCGAGACCGCCGGGGCGGGCGCCGCGCAGCAGCGCACGCCCATGCGCGTGGCCATGGCGCTGCTGCTGCAGAACCCGACCCTGGGTGAACTGGCGAAGGAATTTGCCGCGAAAGCGGGAGATTCGGTTCCGGGTATGGCTTTACTGCGGGAATTGGTTGACATTTGCTGCCAGCGACCCAATCTTACGACAGCTCAGCTATTGGAGAGATTGCGGGATCACGAAGCGCACGCCCACCTCGTCAAATTGGCACTGTGGGATCTTCCCGGGCAGGACGAAAAAGTCACCCAGGAGTTCCTCGATGCGCTGGCCCAATTGCGGCTGAAAGAGGTGGAGGGGGAAATGGCGCTGCTACCCAATCCCGTGGATCAAACCGCTGAACAAAAGACGCAGTTCAGAGCGCTGCAGGCCGAACGAAACGGGCTGAAAGACAGCCTCCGTCGGCGAAAACAATGAAACAGGGGTCCTACCCGAACCGGCCGTCGCCGGCCGGAAGACCTTCGTCTATATTTAGGCATCAATGGCCCAATACCTATGAATGAAAAACAGACATCCCAGCTCAAAGACCTGATCACCCAGGGCAAGGAACAAGGCTTCCTTACCTACGCGCAGGTCAACGATCACCTGCCTGATGACATCGTCGATCCGGAACAGATCGAAGACATCATCAACATGATCAACGACATGGGCATCCAGGTGCACGAAAAAGCGCCGGATGCGGACTCCCTGATCCTCAATGACTCCGCCTCCAGTGATGCGGACGACGATACGGCGGCGGAAGAAGCCGCGGCGGCGCTGGCGGCCGTGGAAACCGAAATCGGCCGCACAACCGATCCGGTGCGCATGTACATGCGTGAAATGGGCACCGTCGAGCTGCTGACCCGCGAGGGCGAAATTGCCATTGCCAAGCGCATCGAGGACGGGCTGCGCCAGGTGCACGCCGCCCTCGGTCGTTTTCCCGGCACGTTCTCAAGCCTGCTGGAAGAGTGGGTGAATCACGCCGAGGGCAAGCAGCGCCTGACCGAGTTGTTCACGGACTTCATTGACCCCTATGCGGCCGATGAGCCGATTCCGCAGGCCAAGAAGCCCACGGATGACGATGACGATGACGACGAGAAGGACGAGGATCCGGGTCCGACCGGTCCGGACCTGGAAGAGGTCGAGCGCCGTTTTACCGTCCTGGGCAAGAACAACGCGAAATACATCGCGCTGGTTGAGAAGCATGGCCCCGGTGATCCGAAGGCGAAAAAACTGCTGGAGGAAATGGCCGAGGAATTCATGCACTTCAAACTGCCGCCGAAAATGGTTGACCACCTGGTGGACCGGCTGCGTTACGCCGTTTCCCGCCAGCGCGACCACGAGCGGATGATTCTGCAGCTGGCCGTGGTGCAGGCGAAGATGCCCAAGCGCACGTTCATTGAGAGCTACAGCGGCAACGAGGCCAACCCGAAGTGGCTGACGCCGGTGCTGAAGGGCAAGCAGAAGTGGGTGCCCGCGCTGAAGGAGAACGAAAAAGAGATCAAGGCCATCCAGGAACGACTGGCGGCGTCTGGAAGCGGAAAACCGCATCACCATTGCGGACCTGAAGGACATCAACCGCAAGATGTCCATCGGCGAGGCCAAGGCGCGTCGCGCCAAGAAGGAAATGGTCGAGGCCAACCTGCGCCTGGTGATCTCCATCGCCAAGAAATACACCAACCGCGGCCTGCAGTTCCTGGACCTGATCCAGGAGGGCAACATCGGCCTGATGAAGGCGGTGGACAAGTTCGAATACCGTCGCGGTTACAAGTTCTCCACCTACGCCACCTGGTGGATCCGGCAGGCCATCACGCGTTCCATCGCGGACCAGGCCCGCACGATCCGTATCCCGGTGCACATGATCGAGACCATCAACAAGCTCAACCGCATCTCGCGCCAGATGCTGCAGGAGATGGGTCGCGAGCCGACGCCGGAAGAGCTGTCCGAACGCATGGAAATGCCGGAAGACAAGGTGCGCAAGGTGCTGAAGATCGCCAAGGAGCCGATCTCCATGGAGACGCCCATCGGTGATGACGAAGATTCGCACCTGGGTGATTTCATCGAGGACGCGAACATCGCCTCCCCGGTGGAAAGCGCCACGGGCTCAGGCCTGACCGGCACCGTGCAGGACGTGCTCGCCGGCCTGACGCCGCGCGAGGCCAAGGTGCTGCGCATGCGTTTTGGTATCGACATGAACACGGACCACACGCTGGAAGAAGTCGGCAAGCAGTTCGACGTCACCCGTGAGCGTATTCGTCAGATCGAAGCCAAGGCCCTGCGCAAACTGCGTCATCCGACGCGGTCAGAGCAGCTGCGGAGCTTTCTCGATCTCGAGTAAACAGCTATTCAATCGAAGTGCCTAAAAGCCCCGCCAGAGCGGGGCTTTTTTTATCGTCAATCGTGGTTTGTCGGTCTCTTGGGGGTCAGATAGTAGCCCGGCGGGGAAAGCGGACCAGGAGCATGACGAGCATGGCGACGAAGTTGGCGGTCATGAGGATGGGGAACAGGCCGGTCAGGCCCCCGAGCTTGTCGGACAAGCCCAGCAGGACGGTGCCGAGGCTGATGCCGAGATTGTTCAGTGCCATGTAAATAGTAAATTGGGTGGCGGCGACCTTCAGGTTGCACAGGCGCATCGCGATCGGAATGGTGACCACGGTCAGCAGCGTATCGAGGATAAACCAGGTGATGATGAAGCCCCTGGCGAAGGCGGGCTCTGACCAGAGGGGGGCGGCGAGGATCATGCCGCCGTTGAAGACGACCCAGGTGCACAAGCAGGGCGAAGGTGGACCACTTGGCGCCCAGCCGCTCGCCCAGCCAGCTGCCAAGGACCAGTCCGGCAACACCGGCCAGCAGTTGCGCCAGGCCTGTCAGCGACGTGACCTGGGTTTCGCTCAGGCCGGCCTCGGTAACGCCGATCAACGGGGTCACCCCGGCCATCACGCCGTATTGCGCGCCTTTCACCAGCATGATGACGACCCAGAACAGGCTCGCGGGCAGGAAAAGAGATCGCAAAGTGGTTTGAAGAATCGGCCACCAGCGTCCCGCGTGCCGTTGGAGATTGATCGGATGCGCCTCGCCGGGCGACCAGGGAAACCGACGTTCGCCGGGGCGTTCGCGGATGCCCCCAACAAATATGTTCACCAGCAGGAGCGCCACAGCCGCAAGCAGATAGGCCCCGGACGCGCCCAGCTTCATGATCGCCCAGCCGGTGCCGGCGGTGGCCAGGGCAGTACCGATCAGCTGTCCGCCAAACATCATGCCGCCACCCCGTGCCCGTTCCGGTTCCTCGAGCAGGTCGACCGCCATGCCGTCGACGCCCACATCCTGGAAGGTGGTGGCGGCGTTGCCGATAAAGCCGATCGCGCCCAGCAGCAGGATGTCGCTGGCCGTTGGTTGAATCACGGCAGCACTCAGGAACACCAGTACCATGATCAGCTGCGCGCCGAGAATCCACGGGCGACGTCGACCCATCGGTAAAAAGGCATAGCGGTCCATGAGAAAACCATTCACGAACTTAAGCGACCAGGGCAGGGCCGTCAGTCCCAGCACCCAGGCAATGTCCTGCGCATCGGCGCCGTTCGTGGCCATCCAGGCAGGGATCGCGAACCAGAACAACCCGATGGGGATGCCCTGGGCGATGTACAGGATAAAAATCGTGAACAGGCGCAGTTTGCGGCTGGCGGACAGCGTCCAGCGTGCGGTGGTCTGCTGGTAATCTGGCAAGATTGTCCCCTGGAACCCGCCGATGCACGGGATGACCGTGCATAGCCTACCGCACATCGCGGCCGGCGTTAGTCCCGGAGGGTGCCGGCCGGCACGACAGGGCCGGTTTTGATTCAGTCCGCGGCGCAGGCACGCTAGAATACGCGCTCAAGTCTCAAGGGGCCCTTAGCTCAGTTGGTTAGAGCAGGCGACTCATAATCGCTTGGTCGCAGGTTCAAGTCCTGCAGGGCCCACCAATTCTACCGGCGTGGGCTTCTTTCGCCCAAAGGGCGAAAACCGCCCAAGCCTTGGGTTTTTCCAGAATCCGAGGTTTTCCGACTTCGTGGTTGCTCTAATGCATCATCTGGCGTTGTAGGGGATGGCGTTTCCTCGTGGGGCGCAGACCGCCCAGGCCTCGGGCTCGGGCGGTCTGCAGCTTTAAAGCGATTACTGAGCGCGAGGGGGGCTAAGGCCTGGATCACTGGCCTGGTCTCCGCCGGCGAGATGCTTGCCCGGCAATCACTCAACGTCCAAAGCTCCAACCCAGCGAGGTCACGATGCCATAGTCGCTTTCCGAGTTGGCGCTGGCCGGCGGGTCGTTGTCGCCGCTGGCGTACAGGCTCCAGTCCCAGAACATGTTGTTGAAGATCTGCTGGCGCCAGGTGGCATCCACCTGCCAGCGAAACCGCCCGGATTCGCTCAGGTTGGGAAACGCCACGGCGCTCATCACCAGGTTGCTTTGCAGCCCGGAGTATTTGAACAGCGAATACTCGATGGCGGCGAAGGCCTCGAGGCTGGAGTCCTGCTCGGTGCCGCTGTCTTCCACGTTCAGGTCCAGGCCGCCATTGACCGACAGCTGGCCCTGGCTGCTCTGGAACAGCGTCCGCCCCGCCCCCGCGCCCAGCACGCCCCGCGCGTCAATGCCCAGTTCCTGGTTGCGCTGAAAAGAGAAAAAGCCCAGTCCGTACCAGCGTCCCTCCGGCTGGTAACGGTAACCCAGGCGGCTGTACAGCTGCTGGGTGGTGCCGCTGTCCTGGTTCGTGACGATGTTGTTGTAGGTCAGGGCCCACTGGTTGCTGCGGTCCTCGTACAGCAGGTTGCCACTGAAGCTGAACTGCGCCACGTCGCTGGACTTGGTGAAGCTGAAGCCGGCGCTCACAGACCCCTGCAAACGGTTCAGGAAGGATTCGCCGATTGGCGTAATCTGCACCAGTTCATCAATGCCCAGCGATTGCGTGGATGAGTCGGCGGTGATCTTTACCTTTGCCGGGCCGTCAGGCGGATCGAGGGTTCCGAAGAGTCGCGCGCCGGTGTCGGTCTTGATCTCCATCGTCTCGGCGGTGCGGATTTCGACGATCTTGTCCCACTTGATTGTAACCGTGCCCATCGCATCCGTATCCAGCAGCAGCTGCCCCTGCGATAACGACTTGATCGTCCCGAAGATTTCATTGCCGTTTTCCAATACGACGACGTCCCTGTAATCGGCCTGGCTCAGGGTGGGGAGCAGCAGCGCCAGGACACAGGCGAGTGTGAAAATTTTGAAGGTGCGGGGCCTCATCACTACCTCTCGGAAGGACATAAAAATTCAGAGAGGTTCAGGGTAAATGTCCGCCCGATGGACGGACAACACTTATTTACAAGGTCGGGGAAGAAGCGCTGTCGTCTCGTGAACTGCTGGCGTCGCGGGGGCTAATGGGTATACACGAAACCGCCGTAGAGATACTTGCTGGCCTCCGCGCCCAGCACCAGGACCCGTTGCCCCTGGTGCAACTGACCGGAGCGGCGCAGCGTATCGAAGCTGACCCAGATCGCTGCCGAACCCATATTGCCCAGCCGGTCGGCGGTAACAAACACCTTGCCCCGGGTCGCCGGAAAACGGGCGGCAAGAAGTTCCGCCATGAGCCCGTTGGCCTGGTGGGGAATGATCCAGTCAAAGTCCTCGAGCGCCAGCCCGCGGGACTGGATCGCGTCTACTCCCGCGGCCAGCAGTTGTTCACCGTGCCGCCGGACGCTGCGCGCATCATGACGGAAATAGGGCAGGCCCGCGGAACAGGCGGGATCGGCTGAGCCGCCGCCGCTGAGGCGAATGCCCGGCGCCTTGTCCTTGCCGACCTGGCCGACAAACACATCGGAAATCACTGCGCCGCCGGCGCCGTCATCCGCGGTAACTGCCACGGCGCCTGCCCCGTCTCCCATTTGCACGAAATTGAGCAGTTGCTCCCGGTCCGCGAAGTCCTCGGTAATACGAAAATAGGCGGAACCGGTCTCACTGCCGACAATGCCCACGGTGGTGCCGGTATTTTCGGCGATCATGGCGGCGGCCACGGACAGGGCGTTGGCAAATCCGGTACAGGCCTGGCGCAGCTCCAGGTAAGGGCCGGCGAAGTCCATTTTTTCCGCGACCCAGGCCACGTTGGAGGGCAGCAGCGTGTGGGGCGTGGCCGTGTGGCCCAGCAGGTAACTCATGGCCTGGCCCTGCAGCGCCTGCTGCAGGGCCTGCTGGCACAGGGAAGGTGCATCGAAACCCGGACGCGTGCCGCTCAGGGGAAGGGACAGGTCGCGACTCACGTGGCGTGCGGTGATTCCCAGGCGCTTCGCCAGCCGGCCCGCCAGGCGGGCCTTGCCGGGGCTGCAGTGCCTGTCCAGGTAAGCCAGCAGCTGCTCATTGCCGACGGCGGGCCCGGGCAGGGCCGTGCCCGAGCCGAGCAGCTTCAGGCGGGTTGGAGAGAAGCGCGCGCTCACGGGGCTGCGTCCCGGCGCAGGCGGCGAAACAGCCGGTCACTGCAAACCCCCAGGACCTCGAAGGAGTCTCCCAGGGGCGCCAGCATGGTGGCCAGCTCGCTGCCCAGGGCTGCCGCGGCTTCGATCCGGCAGGCCGGCGGCGGATCAAACAAGGCCGCGTAGCGCCGGCTGACCGCCACGTGGCGGGCCTCGTCCCGCTTGATGATCCCGGCCAGGCGGTGCATCGGCGTGCCGCGGGCAATGCTGCTGTGTTCGATCGCGTACATCATGCGGCAGACCGCGCTGTCGAGGATTGCGATCTGGCCAAAGTGCTGCGCAATATTCTCCGCCCGCCCGAGTCGCAGGAAGAACCGCTGGGCGCGGCGCTTCAGCGCCCAGGCATCGGGCGGTGCAGGTAAACTCCGGCACAGCGCCTCCAGCGCCTGTTCGTGGGCGGCCTCCTCGCGTTCGATGATCTGCAGGCTGCGCAGCGTTTCCGGCGGCGCCAGTCCCCGGGACACTTCCCGGGCGAAAATCTGCACCGCCGACTGCTCGCCGCAGAGCAACACCGTGCCAAGGCGGGCGCAGGCTTCGGCCTGCGCATCGCTCAGGCTCGGGCCGATGCCGCGCAGGTAGCGATGCCAGTCCAGCAGTTCCCGGGCGTTCATGGGACTGCCCTCCCCCCGCCGCGCTGCACGAGCAGAGCCGGCAGCAGGAGCAGGTCAACCAGCAGGGCGGCCGCAATAATGCCGACTGACAGGGCACTCATGCTCCAGATCGGGCCGAACTGGGACAGCAGGCCGAGGCTGAGGCCGCCAACCAGGGTCAGCGTGGTGATGATCATGGCCGGTCCCACGCGTTTGATCGCCTCGAGCACCGGGTCCGCAACCCTCGCGGCCGCTGCACGCTGGTGGGCGGACAGGAAATACACCGTGTCGTCGAGGACAATACCCAGGATCATGCCCATGACCACCGCGGCGCCGAGGCTGATACGTCCGTTGAACAGGGCCCACAGCGAGTACACCAGCAGGATCGGCAGCAGGTTGCACAGCATGGCCACCCAGGCCACTTTCAGCGAACGGAACACCAGTCCGAGCAGCAGCGCGGCAATGAGCAGGGCACTGCCCAGGGCGGTGAGCATGCCCTGGATGTTCTGCTGGCCCAGGTGAGCAAACATCAGCGGCGGTCCCCCGCTGACCACCCGGTAGCCGGGCAGTCCGGTACGGGCCCAGGCCAGCGCGCGCTGGTCAAAGGCGGCAATACCCGCCGAATCCAGCGGTTCGAGATACACGGAGACCAGGGCGGCGGCGTAGTCCCGGGAAATATCCAGGGCCAGCAAATCGTTGCCGCTGCCGGCGGTTTTCGCCGCATCCCTGAAAAAGTCCAGTCGCTGCTGGAGCCGGCCTTCTGACTGCGCCTCCCGGATCAGGCCGAGGTCGCCAGCAGAGGCCACGCGGCGCACTTCCGGCTGCGTCCGCAGCCACGCACTGAAGCGCTGCAGGTCCTGCACGGCCTGCGCCTCCAGGAAGCCATTTTCCCGGCCGCTGTCGAGCGCGTAGTGGAGTTCATTGACGCCGCTCAGCGCGCTGTCCACCAGCCGCGCGTCCCTGGAAAATGGATGCGACGGAGCAAAATACTCAAACACGTTGTCGCTGATCGTATTGCGCAGGGCCAGTCCCGTCGCGGGCACCGCCAGCAGCAGAAACAGGGTAATGATGAGGGTACGGCGGCGGTGCACCAGCGCTGCCAGCCGTTCTGCCCCGCGCCATGACCGGCGCGCGCTAATGGACACCGGGTCCGCCCCGGCGAGAAACACCGGCAACAGGCTCAGGCACAGGCCAAAGGCGACCAGGATGCCGCTGGCCACCACCATGCCCATGACCTGGACCGGTGGCGACGGACTGAGCAGCAAACCCAGGAAGCCGGCTGCCGTGGTGCCGTTGGCCAGGGCCATGGGCAACAGGTTGCGGTGAATCGAGGACCGCGCGGCCTGCTCCGGCGACTGCCCCCAGGCCCGGTAGCGGCCATAGCCCAGGGCCAGGTGCACACAGCCCGCCACGCTGATGGCAACGATAATCACCGGCGTGAAGGCGTGCAGTGCGGCCAGCTCGGCGCCCGCCAGCCCCGCCATGCCAAAGGCCGCCAGTACGGCCAGCAAACCGATACCCAGCAACACCAGGGCGGTGGCCCAGCTGCGCAGGCGCAGGGTGAGGATGACAAACATAAGCAGCAGGAGACCCGGCAACAGCTTGCGAAGGTCGGCCCGAACCGTATTGATATACGCCTCGTTCAGCGCCAGCGTGCCGCTGAACGCGGGACGTATCCCCCGGGGTGCCGTCGCCTCTTCGACAAGCGCTTTTAGCCCGGTCACCGTGCGCACCACGGCTGCGGAGGAGCGGTCGGGCAGTTCGACGAACACCAGGATCCCGGCCACCGTCTGGTCTTCCGAAAGCAATAAGCCCCCGGCACGACCATGCGCCTCCAACTGGCCGGCGGTGGGAATGAAGTCGCCCTTATCCGTCACGTTCTCGCCGAGAATACCGAGTCGCGCCACGGATACCACGCGCCGTACCCGGGGATGGCTTTCCAGCTGGAACGTCAGCTCGTCGATGAGCAGGAAGTTTTCCGGGTCAAGAAAACTGCGGTCGCCCTGCAGCAGCACCAGCAGTGAATCCGTGCGCGAGAAGGTCGCGGAAATTTCACGGTGGGCCTGCAGTACAGGCGCGTCTTCCTCGAAATACGCCGAATAGTGGCTGTTGGGGCGCAGTTCGGGCAGGCCCAGGAGAGCCACCACGGTGATGGCCGCGAGCAGCAGCCCGGCGATGGTGCGAAGGCGCGACAGCATCAGCTTCGAGGAATCAGCGCGGTCCGGATCCGGCTTGCAGCCCGGCCCAGTTGGCATCCGCGCTGGCCACGTAGCCCGGCACATCCTTCAGCCAGGTGTTCCGCACGCTCTTGCTGTAGTTGAGGTACAGCCGGTCATCAACGACGGTCCAGGCTTCCGGATCGCTGGAGACCACGAAGCCCCGGCTCATGGCATAGGCGCAGAACCCGCCATACTGCGGAACAAAGCGCGCCGGATCATCCCGGAAGGCTTCCAGGTTCTCCTGGCTGGAAAAGGACCAGCTGGCACCGTCATGCTCAAGACTGAAGGCCGGGTCACCCCTGACCGCCTCGCCGACCCGGAAATAGGCGACCGGGTCATAGCCGCGCAGGGCGCCCGCATCGTCCGTAAAGACGGGCTGCTTGAGTGTCGTGCACGCGCCCAGCATCGTCATGGCCAGCAGCACGGCCAGTAGTCTCATTCCTGTCATCGCCCCGTTCCGGTTTTGAAGTCCCCACAACAGACCGGCAAGGCGCCGCGAAACTTTCAGAACGCGTGAACATTAAGGTCAGTTGGTGGCAGATCCGGGCAGCGATACCATGCCGGGATGAAGCGCTATCCGTATACTCAGGCTTTCCCCAGCCAATGACAGCAGGCCCGCCATGACCACTCTGACGCCCGGCGAAACGCTGCGCTACAGCCGCCACCTGGTGATGCCCGAAGTGGGCGTTGAGGGCCAGGCCAGGCTAAAGGCGGCGCGCGTGCTGTGCGTGGGCGCCGGCGGGCTGGGTTCGCCCGCCGCCCTGTACCTGGCGGCGGCCGGCGTCGGCACCCTGGGCCTGGTGGACGACGACACGGTGGCGCTCAGCAACCTGCAGCGCCAGGTGCTGTATTCCGATGCGGATGTGGGCCGGCCCAAGCTTGAAGTGGCCGCGGAACGGCTGGCCGCCCTGAACCCGGACATCCGGATCATCACCCACCCGGTGCGGCTGACGGCGGACAACGTCATGGCCTTGCTCGCGGACTATGACCTGGTGGTCGACGGCAGCGATAATTTTCCGACCCGCTACCTGGTCAACGACGCCGGCGTGCTGTCCGGTAAGCCGGTGATCTACGGCAGCGTGCTGCGCTTTGACGGGCAGCTCAGTGTTTTTGATGCCCGGCGCGGGCCCTGCTACCGCTGCATTTTCCCCGCGCCGCCGGCCCCCGGCAGCGTGCCGTCCTGTGCCGAGGGCGGCGTGCTCGGGGTCCTGCCCGGCATCATCGGGTCCATGCAGGCGCTGGAAGCGGTGAAGCTGATCATCGGCCGCGGCCAGGCGATGGTGGGCCGCCTGCTGCTCTTTGATGGCCTGGCCCTGCGCAGCCAGGAGATCGCCGTGGCCAAAAACCCGGACTGCCCCGCCTGCGGCGCAGCCCCGCGCATCACGGCGCCCGGGGAAGGCTTTGGCGAGGGCGCCACGGTGTGTGAGGCCGCAGCGCCGGCGCCCGCGATGATCGAGCCGGAAGCGCTGGCGCAGGCGCTGGAGACCGGTGAGCCGCTGCAGGTTCTGGATGTGCGCAACCCGCCGGAGTTCGACATCGTGCGTTTTGCAGGGGCCATAGAGCTGCCCCTGGGTGAACTCGCCGCAGGTCATCACACGCTGGACCCGGACTGCCGCTACGTCATCGTCTGCCACAAAGGCGCGCGGGCCGCGCAGGCCTGCCAGTTGCTTAGATCGGCCGGTTTTGAGGCGGTCGAAGTACTCGAGGGCGGAATCGATGCCTGGGCGGAGCGGGTTCGAACGGATCTGGCCCGGTACGTGTAAGCACCGGTAAGTGGCGATAAGCCGCTCAGGCGTTGCCCATACCGGCCAGAATCTCTTCTTTTTTGCGCTTCTGGATATGCTCGAGGTTCTGGCGATAGAGGGTGACGACCTTTTCCACGCCGGTGGGTTCCAGGGCGCCCGCATTTCCGGCCGTTGAGTAGGTGGCGTAAATCCCGCTGGCGGCCATCAGCGCCGCATTGACGATACGGATGTCCGTACCCTCTTCCTTCATTTCGTTGGCCAGCTTGATGAAGCGGCTGGTGCAGTCGTTGTGCTTTTCCATGTCGCTCATGGCGCATTGCTCCGGAATATTGATCGATGGAGGCGTAGTTTAACGGAGCGGCCGGCCGGCTTCACCCGGTGTGCCGCGCTCGCTGCGGGCATTAATCCTGCGCCAGCGGGCAGTTGGGACCATCCATGCGCGTGAGCTGTTGAATCTGGAGGCTGCCCTGGCCGAAACCCGTCTCTGTGCTGGAGTAACGCGCTTCGCCGCCTTCGCAGGACAGGTCCAGCTCCAGCGTGCCCCAGGGGGCAAGGACAAAATCATCCGGTTCAAAACGGTCACCAAAACCCGGTCCGGCGGTCGTGTTCATGTTCTCGAAACGCAGGATGCCGTCATCCACGGTGCCCGTGCCGAAGAACCAGCGGCGCTTGCCCTCCGGATCGAAGCTGAACCAGTAAACCAGCGCCGTGTTGTCTGCCAGCACCTGCACCACGTAACCCTCGCCGGAGCGCTCCGGGTCGTACCAGGAGCCGCTGTAGCGGGCCTCCGGGATTACCGGCAGCGGGGCGGACACGCGGGGGCCGCATTGCAGGCCCTGGACGAAAGTCAGGCGCGCCAGTTCCTGGCGCCCGCGCTCATTGCCCACATGCCAGTCCATGCTGCCGCTCTGGCAGCCGGTCCACACAAAAGTTGCCGCGCCCACCACTTCCCGGCCGACCTGGTCCGGATCAAACCCCGGCCCAAAGGCGCCGCCGCTGACCCGCAGCAGTTCCGGAAAACGCAGCCGGTTCCCTTCAATCGTGCCGCTGGCGATATACCAGTCCTGTTCGCCCGCCTTGTCATAGGTGAACCAGTACAGCACCGCCCGCTGATTGGTCAGAACCTCGATCAGGAAGCCCTCACCGTTGCGCGCCGGGTCGAACCAGGCGGCCGCGATGCCGGGCTCCAGCGTGAAGAGGTTCTGTTGTGCGGCCGTGGTGACCTGCAAAACGATGTTCTCGTCGATACCGCCAAAATCGGCCTCCTGGCCAAGCTCGTTCTCGTAGCCGGTCCAGTGCCCATTGCCCCAGTCGGCGACCGTCGCCGGGTCCGTGTCCAGGCCCAGGCCGGTCATGTCCCGGGTGCGAACGCTCAGCTGCGCCATGCCGCCGTCGCTGAACAATGCCCGGTTCGCCTCCGTGCCGGGAATGCGGAAGTCGGTGATCAGCGAATCGCTACGGTAAAAGGTATAGCCGTCGGGGGCGCCGCCCGGCGCCAGCAACATGCGCTGATTGGCCAGGCTCAGCGCCACCGCCTGTCCGTCAGCCGCGGCGCTGATCACCGTGTTCAGCGAATCATTCTGCTGCCCCGGAAACGGCGCCACCGCGTTGTCTTTGAGCCAGCGCATGGGCTTGTTAAAGCCCAGCCAGAGGCGGTAATCGCGATCCACCTCAATGGGCTGCAACTGCTGCTCGTGCAGGCGGCGTTGCGTCTCATCCACAGGATCCCAGTCCAGGGCGTACACCAGCGCGCCGCTGGCCTGGTCGAACAGTCGCACGGACTGGATGTGCGGCGGGCCGGACTGGCGGTAGTACACGGTCGCAAAGGACTGGGCCAGCTGCTCGCGCACGCGCCGGATTTCCGACTCGGGGAGAATAAAACCGTCGTGGCCGTTTTCCGAGGCGCCGCTGTAGTCCGCGCCGCCGCCCGGGAGCGGGGCGTGGAAGCTCTGCCCGCCGCTGGGTTCGATTTCCAGCGTCCAGGCCGGCACCTGGTAATTGACGGTGAAGTACTCATCGGTCGAGCCGATGCCCTGGTTGGGCGTCAGGCTGAAACGGTCAGAATAGGCGTACCACTTGCCGGCCGGAAAGGCGCGGTGGTGATCGGTGAAGGTCCGCAGGGTGTTTTCGGTCTGGTTGGCCAGCCGTTCGTTGGATGTGTCGGCTCCACAAATGCACCATGGAGAAGGAATGCACGTCCGTGTAAAGCCGCAGGCGGTCTGCAGGTCCCAGCGCGGCGGCGGCATCCAGGGACCGGGTTTCCGGCTCGGACTGTGGCGCGGCGCCGTGGTGGATCAGCGAGCGCGTGTCGCTGGAGGACTGGCTGCCACCGGTGGTGTTCCAGTAAGGCGCGTTGTTGCGGTTCAGGTCGACGCCGTTGAGGTGATCGAAGGTGGTGCCGAAGTCCTGGTCCGCGTCCAGCATGTTCTTGCGCCGCATGCGCCCGTCCCGCGGTGCGCCAAAGGGGAAATCCGGATCCGACTGCAGGTAGTTCAGGCTCGGCTCGCGCTGCGTGTGGATAAAACCGTCAATGTTCAGCACCGGTATGACGACCATGTTCACGCTGTCGCGCAGGTAGTCATACAGCCAGGCATCCGCCGGCGCGGTGGCGATCAGCTCGAGGATGCCGGTGACGGTCTCCGGGCTCTGCCATTCGCGGGCATGAATGCCGCCATTGGTCAGGGTGGCGGCTTCCGGAATGCCCCAGCGCGTGACCAGGTCCGCATCGCCCAGGCGGTAGGCCCAGACGGTCCGCCCCTGGCGCGTGTTACCGATCGCCTCCGGGTGCACAAACGGCGTACTGTCCGCCAGGTCCAGGTGACGGGCGCGCAGCCCGCTGTAAGTGCGAAAGCCGTCGAAGGGCATCGGCGTGTCCACCGGTATGGGCACCGGGTAGCCCAGGGCGAGCTTGTTCTGCTCGTTGAAGCGGGTCTTCTTCAACCCATTCGGTCAGCACCTGGGCGGCTGCCGGTCCGCAGACCAGGGCGGCGAGCAGCGCGAGGAGCCGAATGCCGCCGGGGGCAGAAAAAGATGTGCGCCTCATGAGCGGTCCTGAAGACGGCGTTCCCGCTGCAACTCAAGCGCCAGGCGGGCTCTCGTGGCGGCCGGGCCGGCGCCGCCCTGCGCCAGCGCTTCCAGCGCCTCCACCGTTGCCGGCGCGCCGGAGCGTGACAGGGCCAGCGCGGCGCTTGCGCCCAGCGCCGGATCGCTGAGTATCCCGATCAGCGCCTGGTCCACCGGCGAACTGCCAACCAGGGCGGGCGCCAGCTCTGCGATGGCCAGTGCGGTGTTGGTAGCGGGGGTGTCATGCAGGGATTCCAGCAGCAGCTCACGCTGCGCCGGAAGCCCGGCCTGCCCCGAAAACTGGCGCAACATGGCGGCCACCGGGGCGCCCCGGCCTGCCTTGAGCACGGCCAGGTGAGCATTGACTTCGCCGCTGAGGCTGGCCGCTTCGGCAAACAGGGGGGTCAGTTCCGGCATGTTTGCCAGGCGCTGTGCCGCTGCCCGGTTGAGCGAGGCGAGCGCGGCAGGTGGCGCCTGCACCAGCGCCAGGCGGTAGCCGTCGCGCACCGCGCCGTCCGGCTCCAGGGCAAAGGCGTCCGCCAGGCTCTCCGGGTTCGAGCGCAGCAGCGCCAGCCCTTCCAGCAGCGCCTCCTGGCGCTTCCAGCTGTTTTCCACGCCACTCGCCGCGGCGCGCACATTCAGCAGGGGGATCAGGTCGGAGGGGTGGTCCTGGTTCGGCACCAGCGCGTTGGCCGGCCAGGCCTTGAGGTAGGTCAGAACCGCCGGATCCAGGCTGCCCGGGGTGAGTTCACGCAGGTCTTCGACATAGCGATACACCGCCGCGTCGCGGGCCGGCCCGCTCCAGTCCGGGCGTGTGCGCGTCGCCTCCAGCAGGTCGAGCAGATCCAGGCTGGCGCCGGCAATGGTGAGGTCCACGAGCGCCCGGGTCACGGCCTGGTGGTCGGTCTCCGCCACGGCAGCCAGCGCCGCGTCCCGTTCCCAGACCACGGGCGGTCTCCGCACTGCGGGCAGCAAGATCAGCGCCGGCCAGAACCAGGATGGCGAACAACAATACTTTCAGCGGCGCGGACTGCATGTCGATCTCCTTTGATAACGGGTCCAGCGTACGGAAAGCCTTGCGCTCTCGCACCTGTCTAAAGTAAGACCCGCGACGGAGCGAATGGCTTTCAGCGTTCTGAGGAGTCCGGGTACATCTCGAGCACGGGCGCCTGGTAGTCTTCCGGCATGGTGGCGAGCAGTGCGTCCAGTCCGGTGGCGTTGTAAATGCCGGTGAATCCCTCCGCTTCCAGGGCATCTTTGGCTATCTCAACGCGGCGTCCGCTGCCGCAATACATGCACAACGACACGGTCCGGGTCATCGCCGATCAATTCGATAAGGGCGTCCGTATCGTCATGCGGAACGCGCTGAGCTCCAGGCAACGCGCCGCTGTTAAACTCCTCTTCGGATCGCACGTCAATGACCAGCGCGCCTTCCTGGATAAGGGTCCAGGCGGCCTGGGCCTGGTCCGGGTCGCCGCGCAGCGCTGAATCCTGCGCAACCGCGGTCAGGGGCATCAGCAGGACCAGTAAAATCAGTATGAGTGTTCGCATTGTCGACTCCGTTCAGGTCTCAATTAAGGTGTTACCGATTATTTTAAGCCTCGGCAAAACGTAAACATACCTGTGCATCGGTTCCCGGCCCGTGAAACACACTCAGCGCAGCAGCGGCCTGAAATCCCTGAACACACGCTCTGCCCCGGCCTGCTCCAGCGCAGATGCCCTGCGCCCCTCGCCTATGCCGATAAACCCCCAGCCCAACACCGTGGCGGCGGCAAAGTCCCAGGGGCCATCGCCCAGATACGTGATGTCGGCCGGCTCCGGCTCCGGCTCGCAGCAGAGCAGCGCCAGCGCATGGCGCATGATCGCGCTTCGCGAGTCGCCCTGGTCGGAACTCGCCAGCGGCAGATTAAAGCGCTCAAGTCCGGCCCTGGCGAGCTTGAAGCGCGCCGTATGCTCCCAGCCTCCGGTGGCCACGGCAATGGCCCCCGGTGGATGCTGAGCCAGCCAGTCCTCGACGCCGGGAAAAGGGGTGAAGGCCCCGGGCTGCTGCTCGGCGGCATCCTGCAGTAACCCGAGAAAGCGGTTGCGCACGGCGATCAGCTCCGCGCCCTGCGCCGGGCGCCCGAGCGTGCGCTCACACCACTCGGCGAGAATGCCATGATCCGTGACATTGCGGAACTGGTGCAGGTCCAGCGTGCCCTGCGGCGTACCAAAAACCTCGTTCACCGCCTGCCAGTAGCAGCGGTTATCCACCTCGTGGCTGGGCATCAGCGTGCCGTCGATATCAAGAATATAAATGGGCTTCATGCCGGAATCTTAACCACATATTGACGGGGTGGGTGCCGGCGCTCCTGCTTTCGGGCCTGGCTTTCGGCCTGCGGCTGCCCTCCCTCACCTGCGCTTGGCAGGACCGGGCAACCCCACCGCAACCGGTAGCAGAAAATAAAGCGGCCCCGGCAAAGAGAGGGAGCCTTGCCGGGGCCTTCATTGCCAGGTCGGGATCGTTGGTCAGACGATGATCAGGGAGAAAACAAGACCCCTGCCTGGCATGATCAGTAGCGCGGTGAAGAAGATGACATTCCCGGTGCGCTTACTTATCTGACGTCGCCAGACCCGAAAGGGTTACATCGGGAGGTGTTCCGGTGACCGTCGGATGGAGTGTCCAACCCCGCTGCGGTCATGGACTGTGCCCATGGTCATGCTTGCGGCGAAGGGTTTTTCAGCAGCGATGAAACGTTTTGCTAAGCCGTGCCGGCGGCCCGGTTTACTTGAGGAACCTGAGCTTGTCCTTGTAGGTGCGCGAGAGCTTGAGTGTGTGGCCGCTATCGAGCGTCAGGAAGTATTCGCCGTTGATGTGACTCTGCATTTCGCGGACGCAATTGACGTTGACGATGGTGGAGCGGTGAATACGCTGGAGGAATTCGGCATCCAGCTCCCGTTCAAGCGCCTTCATGGTCTTGCGCATGATGAGCGTCTCACCGCCAACATGCACGCACATGTAATCGCCAGCTGCATCAATCCACTCGATATCCTGCTGGCGCACCCAGGTGGTTTTGCCCGCATCGCGGATGGCCAGCCTCGCCGGCTCCCTGCGCGCCGGTTGATCTGCTGAACGGCCCTCATCACGGGCATCGCCCGGAAGTGCCCCGCCCAGCTCAGCGGGCAGCTTGTGCAACAACTCCTGCAGCGACGGGGTCTGCCGGCGTCGCCAGCTGGTCACGGACCTTTTGCAGGGCATTTGCCAGTTGCTGCCCATCAATCGGCTTGAGCAGGTAGTGGACCGCGTGCGCCTCGAAGACTTCGATGATCAGCTCGTCATGCGCGGTGACGAAAATCACGACTGGCAACGATTCGGTGTGCAGTTCCCGGATCACATCAAAGCCGGTCATGCCCGGCATCTGGATGTCCAGGAAGACCAGGTCCGGCGCCTGGGAACGGATCAATTCCACCGCCTGGCGGCCGTTGACGGCCTCGCCGGCAATCTCGATTCCATCCAGTGGTGCGAGGTGAAGTTTCAGACCACGTCTAGCCAGCGCCTCGTCATCGACGATGAGGGCGGAAAGCGTTTTACTGGCCTTTGTCTTCACTTGAGGTCCTGCGAATAGGCCGCCTGCTGCGCGGAGGAGCAGGACAGCTTGGATAAACAGCTTACCATCTTCACCGGGACCTGCAATGGTCGCTTCAGACGGGATCGTGGCGGTCAGTCCGGTGCCGCTGGCGAACCGGCGCGGCGCAGATCGATGGCCTCGAGCAGGTCCTCCTGCTTGATGTCCTGGTGATGATTCAGGTCCGCAATGGTGCGCGACACCTTGAGAATCCGGTGACAGGCGCGCGGGCTGAGGTGAAAGCGCTCGGCCGCTTTCTGCAGGGTGTTCCAGAGCGGGCCGGGTAGCTGGCAGACCTGCGCCAGGCCGTCCGGGTCAAGGCGCGCATTGGTCATGCCACGGCGCTCAAGCTGAATGGCCCGCGCCGCTTCCACCCGTTCCCGCACCGCCTGCGTCGACTCGCCGGGCTGCTGCCCCGGGCGCATGGCTTCCGGTGGTGGCCGGGGGACTTCCAGCTGGATATCGATCCGGTCCAGCAGCGGCCCGGACAGGCGGCTGCGATAGCGGTGCACCTGCTCCGCGCTGCAGTTGCAGGTCCCGGAGCGATCGCCGCCCTGGCCGCAGGGGCAGGGGTTCATGGCGCAGGCCAGCTGAAAGTCCGCGGGAAACTCCGCCTGCGCGGCGGCGCGGGAAATATGGATGCGGCGCGATTCCAGCGGCTCGCGCAGCACCTCCAGCACGCTGCGGCTGAACTCGGGCAGCTCGTCCAGAAACAGCACGCCATTGTGCGCCAGGGAGATTTCCCCGGGTCGCGGATGGCTGCCGCCACCGACCAGGGCCACGGCGCTGGTGGTGTGATGCGGCGCGCGGAACGGCCGCTGGCGCCAGCGCGCCGGATCCACGCCCATGCGGCTGACCGAATGAATGGCGGCGGTCTCGAGCGCCTCCGCCTCGCTCATGCGCGGCAGGATGCCCGGCAGCCGCGAGGCGAGCATGGTTTTGCCGGTGCCCGGCGGACCGGTAAACAGGATGTTGTGGCCGCCGGCGGCCGCGACCTCCAGCGCCCGCCGCGCACGGTACTGACCGGCGACATCGGCCAGGTCTGCAGCGGGCCTTTCTGTCACCGTCTCTGAACGCTGCGGGCGCTGCAGTTCGGCCTGGCCGCACATCCAGGCGGCGACCTCCCCGAGGCTGTCGGCGCACAGGAAGTTACCATCCTGCAGCAGGGCGACCTCCGGGCCGTTGGCGCCGGGCAGCACCAGGGTCCGCCCTGCTTCCCGGGCGCGGATCGCGGCCGGCAGGGCGCCGCGCACCGGCCGCAGCTCACCGCCCAGGGACAGCTCGCCGAGGAACTCCGTGTCCTCCAGGCGTTCTGCTTTGAGCTGCCGCGAGGCGGCAATGATGCCAAGTGCAATGGGCAGGTCGAAACCACCCCCGTCCTTCGGCAGTTCGGCCGGCGCCAGCGCCACGGTGATAACCCTAACCGGAAACTGGAAGCCGGAGGTCATGAGCGCCGCCCGTACCCGGTCCCGTGCCTCGGTAACAGCCTTCTTCGGCATGCCAACAATCTGGACCTTAGGGAGTCCACCTGATAAGTGAACTTCCACCGTCACCTGCGGTGAATCCACGCCCGAGCAGGCGCGTGTGTAGACCGTGGCCAGACCCATGCGGCTACTCCATGGCAGTGAGAAAGCCCAGTGTTGATTAACTGGTAATGGTCAGGGCACCGCTGAATGCTCAAAAGCAGGTAGGATTTCGGAGGGAAAATGACTTCGATCGGCGGCCGGGCCAGCCGCGACCAAGACACATGCAAGGATCAAGGCGATGCAAAGACACAAGCTTGGCGGAGGACTTGCGGCGCTGCTAACCGGTTTGCTGCTGACCGGGTGCGCCTCAACCGGCGGTACCGTTGCACCCGCCGCTAACGACAACCTGGACGCGGTCACCTGGCAACAGGCGTCGGGCGAGTATGCCGCTGTCACACTGGGCATTTACGCGGCGGCGACCGCTGCGCTGGATGCGCTCGGGGAGGCTGCCGGCCCGGCAGCGCGCGGACGGGCCATCGTACTGGACGTCGATGAGACGGTGCTCGACAACGCGCCTTACCAGGGCCAGCTCGTGCTTGATGAGGGCGTTTACCAGAGTGACACCTGGGATCGCTGGATCGCGCGCCGCGCGGCACAGGCAACGCCGGGTGCGGTCGCTTTTATCCAGGCGGCACAATCATCGGGGTTCCATGTGGTTCTCATTACGAACCGCTCCTGCCGCCCGCGGGATGGCCTTGCCGACCCCTGTCCACAACGCGCAGACACGCTCGCAAACCTGCAGGCGGTTGGCCTTGATACGGATTCGATCACGCTGATGCTGCGCGGCGACCGTCCCCCGGAGCCTTGCCGCCGGTTGCTGTCTGAAAGCGAGCGTGCAGCGGGCGTGTGGTCTTCAGTCAAAACCTCGCGTCGCGAATGCGTCCGAATCGGGCATGACATCGTGATGCTGTTCGGCGACCAGCTGGGCGACTTCCTGGAGGTGGCGGACGGCGAGACCGCAAAGGGCGGTCGCGACATCGTCGAGGAGAACAGCGCGCACTGGGGCAGGGACTGGTTCATGCTGCCGAACCCCACCTACGGTGACTGGAAACCCCGCAGCCCGGAGGAGAAGCGGGCCCTGATCCGCGGCACGGACTGATCTTGCCTTGTGCGAAGCCGGGTGCTTTCAGGCCTGGCTATCGATTGAAGGAGAGCCGTTGACGCCCTACTGAGCTTCCAGTGCCGCCAGCCGGTCTTCCAGGCGTTGAAGTTTTTCCTGCGCCCGCTGCAGCGCCGCTTTCTGAATCTCGTAGTCCTCCCGCGTGACCACGTCCATGGAGGCCAGGGCCTTGCGCAGTACGCCACGGAACTGGGCTTCCGCATCGTCGCGCATTTGCTGGGCGCCGGGCGGCAGGGCGCCGGCCAGGCGTTTGGCGAGATCGTCGATTTTGCTCAGGTCGATCATGACGTTGCTTCCTTTGTCCGGGGCATGCTTGCCCCCTGGCTGACAGCACAATATAGTCGCTGCAGTACACCTTCCGGGACTGCTACCGTGAAAATGATAACCGCGATCATCAAGCCGTTTAAACTCGATGACGTCCGCGATGCGCTGGGCGATATCGGCGTAACCGGCATGACCGTGACCGAGGTGCGCGGCTTCGGCCGGCAAAAAGGCCACACGGAACTCTACCGCGGTGCGGAATACGTGGTGGATTTCCTGCCCAAACTCAAGCTGGAGGTCGCTGTCCCTGATGAGCGGGCGGAAGCGGTGGTGGAGGCAATTACCGAATCGGCCATGTCCGGGCGCATCGGCGACGGCAAAATTTTCGTTTTCGACCTGGAGCATGCCGTGCGTATCCGCACCGGCGAAGAGGGTGAGCAGGCGCTTTAACCCGGCCTGCGTGCACCCTGGCCCGCCCGCCGGCCGGCGGCGGGAACATGGCCTCACCCCCTGGGTCACAATGTCCGTGACATGCGCGGGCTTTCTCAAAAGGACTTCTCAAAATGAATGATCTTGCAACCGGCGTGATCGGACTCGGCGCCATGGGCGCGCCCATGGCCAGGCACCTGGCCGCGGCCGGACTCCTGGCCGGAGTCTGGAACCGCACTCGTGAGAAATCCCGGCAGCTTGCCGCTGAGCTCAATGTGCCGGCCGCGACCGACCCGGCCGCCCTCGCGGCGCAGTGCAATGTGCTGCTCACCTGTGTCTCCGCAGACGACGATCTGCGCGAGGTGATCGCCGCCAGCCTGCCCGGACTGCGGCGCGGGTCGGTGGTGGTGGATACTTCGACGGTCAGCCCCGTGACCAGTCGCGCCCTGGCGGCGGAACTGGCCGAAGCCGGCGTGGCCCTGGTCGATGCGCCGGTTTCCGGTGGTGTCGAGGGCGCGCGCAAGGGCACCCTGTCGGTCATGGCGGGTGGCGATTCCGCCGATATTGAGCGAATCCGACCAGTCCTGGAGGCGATTTCCGCCCGCGTAACGCACATGGGGCCCGTGGGTGCGGGACAGGCGACCAAGGCGGTCAACCAGGTCATGGTGGCCGGCATCAACGAGGCGGTCTGCGAGGCGCTGGCATTTTCGGAGAAACTAAATCTGCCTTCGGAGCGTCTAATAGAAGTACTTTCCGCCGGAGCGGCCGGTAACTGGTTCCTCGATCACCGTGGCCGGACCATGCTGGCGGACAACTTTGAGCCCGGTTTCAAGTGCGGGTTGCTGCTCAAGGACCTGCGGATCTGTGACGGCTTGGCACGGGAGTTGGATATCTCTTTACCAGTAACGGAATCCGCGCTTGAGGATTACCGGAAGATCGTAGACGAGGGGGGCTTCGACGACGATACGTCGGCCCTTATCAGGCGCAAGCGCGCCATGGATTAAAGGAAGGCTGAGTTCGGCATGGGGGAGGAACGACAATCATTTTTCGCAGCGGTGATGGGCGAACTGTCCCGCCGCAAGGTGCTCAGGACCCTGGGCGCCTACGCGGTTGGCGTGTTCGTTGTGCTGCAACTGATCGATGCGCTGGACGCGGCGGTGCGCCTGCCCGGCTGGCTGCCACCGGTGCTGGTCATTGGCATGATCCTCGGCTTTCCACTGGTGCTGATCCTGGCCTGGCTGTTCGACATCACCGGGGAAGGCATCAAGCGCACGGAATCGGCCGGCCTGCTGTCCCAGGGGCAGGCTTTTTCACCTGTTTGCGGTGATGCTCGCGCTGACCGCCGGCCTGGGCTTTGGTTTTTACGAGTACTACGGCGAACTCTTCGAGGAGGAGAGCACGGTGGCCGCCGCGCTGGCGGAGCAGACCGAGCGCAGTTTTACCGCCCCGGAGAACTCCATCGCCGTGCTGCCTTTTGCGGACCTCTCTGCCGACCAGGACCAGGCCTACCTGGCGGACGGCATGGCGGAGGAAATTCTTAATATCCTGGCCCAGGTCGACGGGCTGCAGGTGGCGGCGCGGACCTCGTCCTTTTCCTTCAGGAACGGCGAGCAGGACATCCCCGCAATCGGCCGCGCGCTGAAGGTGCGCACCGTGCTCGAAGGCAGCCTGCGCACCTCGGGCAACCGCGTTCGCCTGACGGCCCAGCTGATCAACGTGGATGACGGCTATCACATCTGGTCCGGCACCTTCGAGGAGGAGCTGGATGATGTTTTCAAGGTCCAGGATGATGTGGCCAGGGCCATCGCGGCGGAACTGCTGGAATCCTTTACCGGTCTCGCCGCGGAATCCCCGGCGACCCGGACCCAGAACCTGGCCGCCTTCGAGGCCTACCGGAACGGCCGCCTGCACTGGTGGCGGCGCACGCCGGATGAGCTGCAAACGGCGCTCCAGCTGTTTGCCGAAGCGCTGGAGCACGATTCGAACTATGCGCCGGCCTACGCGGCGATGGCCGATTCCTACATCCTGCTGTCGCTGTACGGCAACTCCAACCAGATGCGCGCCATCGAACGCGCCCAGACCTACATCGAAAAGGCGCTGGCACTGGATCCCCAGTCAGCCGAAGCCTTTGCGGCGCTGGGGCTGGCCCGCATGCAGATCGGTCAGTACGACTCCGCGGAAACAAATCTCAAGCAGGCAATCCGCCTGAACGACAGCTACGTGCCCGCGCGCCTGTGGCTGTCCAATATTTACGCCGACACCGGTGAGCTCGACAAGCAGTCCGAGGTGCTGGCCGAGGCCATGGTCGTTGATCCTTTGAATGAACTGCTGGCCATCAACTATGCGGGCAACATGGCCATGCGCGGTGACTACGAGGGCGCATCCGACGTACTGGCCTCCCAGCTCCTGTTCAAGCCGGACTCCACCACCTTGTTGCGCAGCGACTCGAGTCTTGCCCTGAGCAACGGCGACCTGGTGCGGGGCTTCCAGCAGGCGCAGCGGGCCTTCGACCTGGAACCGCAGTCGCCGGCGGCCTTCCTGAGCCTGGCCCGGGCCTGGTTTTCGCTCGGCGACCCTGAGCGTGCCGAGGCCACTGTTGCAGGAGGGGTTTGAAGTGGCAGGCGGCAACCGGGACCTGATGGGGCAGTATTTTCAGGTGCTGCTGGTGCAGGGCCAGCTGGAAGGAGCGGAAAGCGTCATCCGGGATATGTTCGGCCCGGACGTAGATGCCCTGCCGGATAACTTCCAGCGGACCTATCATTTTCTGCAGGGGCTGGTGCACCTGGTGGGCGAAGAATGGAACGTGGCGCTCGACGGAATTTGAGCAGGCCATCAAGCCGGAATCGGAGGGCGCCTTTGATGGCGATCAGATTTTTTCACTGATGGCGGCCGCCTCCCTGCACCAGGCGGTCGGTGACCCCGAGCGGGCCCGCGCCCACCTGGCACAGGCCACCCGTGCCCTTGAGACTGCGCGGGACAAGGGGCTGCGCTCCGCGGACCTGGACTACAACGAGGCTCTGCTGCTGCTGTTGCGCGACAACGACCGGGAGGGCGCAATGGCTTCCCTGCGCGCGGCCTACGACAAGGGTTGGCGCGAGGCCTGGCTGCTGGAAATCGACCGGCGGCTGGCGCCCCTGAACGACATGCCCGCGTTTATCGAACTGCGCGATGCCATCGAAGCGGACCTGGCGCGCGCCAGGAGCGAAGTCGAAGCGCTCAACCTGTCCATGCGCTGAGCCCTCAATCCTCGTCGGCAGTGACGTCCGGAATGATGTGGACGTGCTGCAAGGATTCCTTGTCATCATAGGCATCGCTCTCGCCCAGCGGCGGAATCGAGGCCACGCCCAGTGCGTCGTAACCGGACCCGTTGTAAGGGAACAGGCTGAGCAGGTGGCTGATGCAGCTCAGGCGGGCCTTCTTCTGGTCATTGGACGGCACCACGTACCAGGGCGCCTCCGGCGTGTCGGTGTAGTGAAACATGTCGTCCCGCGCCCGTGAGTATTCATACCAGCGCGGCTGCGCCTCCAGGTCCATCGGGCTCAGCTTCCAGAACTTGCGCGCATCGTTGAGGCGTTCCGCCAGGCGCTCGCGCTGTATCTCCGGATCAACTTCCAGCCAGTACTTGATCAGGCGAATGCCCGATGAGGTTACCGAGCGTTCAAAGCTCGGCGTGTTGGCATAAAAACGCTGCAGCTGTTCATCCGTGCAAAAGCCCATCACCCGTTCGACGCCGGCGCGGTTGTACCAGCTGCGGTCGAAGAGCACCACCTCGCCGGCGGAGGGAAAGTGTTGAATGTAGCGCTGGAAATACCACTGTGATGATTCTTCGCTGGAGGGTTTGGGTAGGGCAACGCCGCGAAACACGCGCTGGCTGACCCGCTGTTGAATCGTTGCGATCATGCCGCCCTTGCCGGCGGTATCGCGCCCCTCAAAAATGATGATCGCCCGTTCGCCGGTCTCCTGCAGCCAGTTCTGCAGCTTGCACAGTTCGATTTGCAGGTCCTTTAGCTGGTCGCCATAGCTCATGTCGTGGTGTTCCTCTTGCGCAAGGGTAGGGTTGGTTTATACACCGGCAAAACGTGTCGCATCGCCGATCCAGCGCTGGATCAGCAGGCGCACCTGCTGCGGGTGGTGCTGCAACAGGTTTTCCGCGACCGGGGGAATGCGGTCGAGCAGATGCGCGTCGCGGGCCAGGTCCGCCACGCGGAACTGCACCAGCCCGGTCTGCCGCGTGCCCAGCACCTCGCCGGGGCCGCGTAACTCGAGGTCTTTCTCGGCGATGCGGAAGCCGTCGTTGGTCTCGCGCATGATCGCCAGCCGCTCCCGGGCCATCTGGCCGATGGGCGCGCTGTAGAGGAGCACGCAGGACGACTGGGCGGAGCCGCGCCCGACCCGGCCGCGCAGCTGGTGCAGCTGGGACAGGCCGAGGCGCTCGGAGTTTTCGATGATCATCAGGGACGCATTGGGCACGTCAACGCCGACTTCGATGACCGTGGTGGCCACCAGCAGATCAATCGTCCCGGCCTTGAAATGGTCCATCACCGCCTGCTTCTCCGCGGGCTTCATGCGCCCGTGGACCAGGCCCACCTCGAGCTGGCTGAGCCGTCCGGCCAGCTCGTCCGCCACTTCCTGCGCCGCCTGGGCTTCAACGGCATCGGACTCTTCAATCAGGGTGCATACCCAGTAGGCCTGGCGGCCCTCGGCGCAGGCCGCGGCCACGCGCTGGATGACCTCGTCGCGCCGGTCCAGGGACAGCACCGCGGTGCGTACCGGCTTGCGGCCGCGGGGCAGTTCGTCGATGACCGAAACCTCCAGCCCCGCGTAGGCGGTCATGGCCAGGGTGCGTGGAATCGGGGTGGCGGTCATGATCAGCTGGTGCGGGCGCAGGCCGTCATCATCGCCCTTGTTGACCAGCGCCATGCGCTGGTCAACGCCGAAGCGGTGCTGTTCGTCCACGATGACCAGGCCGAGGCGCCCGAACTGCACGCCTTCCTGCATGAGCGCGTGCGTGCCGATGACCAGGCGGGCGGGTCCGGCGATGGCGGCCAGTGCGGCGCTGCGGGCCTTGCCGGTGACCTTGCTGCTGAGCCAGACCGGCTCGATGCCCAGGGGCGTCAGCCACTCGCTGAATACGCGCAGGTGCTGTTCGGCGAGAATTTCTGTCGGCGCCACTACCGCCACCTGGCGACCGTTGCCGATCACGCGCAGGGCGGCAAGGGCCGCGACCACGGTCTTGCCTGAGCCCACATCACCGTGAACCAGCCGCAGCATGGGATGCGAGCCGCCCAGGTCACGGCGGATTTCCTGCACCACCCGCTGCTGTGCGCCGGTCAGGTCGAAGGGCAGGGACTTCATGAAGCGGTCTTCCAGCTCCGGCGCCGCTTGCATGGCGCAGGCCTGGCGCGCGCGCTGGCGCTGGTGCAGCAATCGCATGCTCAGGTTGTGCGCGAGCAGCTCCTCCATGGCCAGCCGGTGCTGGGCCGGGTGCTTGCGTTCCAGCAAGGCAGCGACGTCTTCCACCGGAGGCGGCCGGTGGATCAGCTGCAGCGCCTCGCTCAGGGTGGGCAGGTGCAGGTTCGCGCGCAGGGCATCCGGCAACAGCTCGTCCAGTTCCAGCTGGTCGTGCTGCAGGGCGTCCAGGGCCTGCTCGCTGAGCTTCAGCCAGGTGTTCTGCCCCAGCCCTTCCGTGCTGGGGTAGACCGGGGTCAGCCGGTCCGCGAGCGGCTGCTCCTGCCCCGGCAGCAGCCTGGTGTAGGTCGGATGGATCATCTCCAGGCCCCGGTAGCCCGGGCGGACTTCCCCGTAAGCAGCGCAGGCGTGTGCCGCGGGACAGCTGCTGCTTCTGGTGGGCGCGAAAATGAAAAAACCGCAGGGTGATGCGGCCGGTGCCATCGCTGAGCAATACCACCAGCGTCGGCCGGCGGCCGCGAACGATTGCCGAGTGCTCGATCTCTCCTTCCACTTGCACCTGGGCGCCCGGATACAGGCTGCCGATTGGCTGCAAGCTGGTCCGGTCCTCGTAACGCAGGGGCAGGTGGAACAGCAGGTCAGCGATTGAGTGAATGCCCAGGCCGTTCAGTTTTCCTGCCAGTTGGGGCCCGACGCCCCGGAGGTTCTGCAGTGGCTCAGCGGGCAACGGGGTCCGCCATGACTGCCTCCACTTCAACCGCCACGCCCTTGGGTAGTGCGGCGACACCGACCGCGGCGCGGGCCGGGTAAGGCGTCTGGAAGTGCTCGGCCATGACCTCGTTGACCACCGGGAAGTCACCCATGTCGGTCAGGAACACGGTGAGCTTGAGAATATCTCCGAGTCCGCCGCCGGCCGCTTCGCACACGGCCGCCAGGTTCTGGAACACCCGCTGAACCTGAGCGCGGATATCGCCATTGATCACTTCCATGGTCGCCGGATCCAGGGGGATCTGCCCGGACAGGAAGACCAGTCCGCCGTGTCTGATGGCCTGCGAATAGGTGCCGATGGCGGCAGGTGCTTGGTCGGTATGAATCGGGGTTTTTGCCATGATGTCATCCAGGTCGGTGGTCTGAAGTCAGGGTTCTTTGGGCAGTTTACACGGCCCATCCGGGGGTCAGCTGCTGATTCTGCTTACCCTCAGGACATGACGGTTGCGCCGCACACGACGCATGATGCGGGCCATGTGGTCACGGTTCTTGACGCTGAGAATAAACATCAGGGTCGCGGTTTCCGGGTTGGCGTCCGGCTGCTCCACCTTTTCAATATTGCTTCCGGCCTCGTTGATGGAGGCGGAAATGCTCGCCAGGCTGCCGGGCACGTTGACGCTGATGATCTTCAGGGCCACTTCAAACATGCTGTGCGTGACCGAGGCCCAGCGCACCGCGAGGCAGCGGTCCGGATGCTTGCGCAACTCGCGCACGTTGCGGCAGCTCGTGCGGTGCACAACCACGCCTTTGCCGGCGGACAGGTAACCCATGATCTGGTCGCCCGGCACCGGGTAGCAGCAGGCGGCAAAGTCCACCGCGCTGCCCTCGGAACCGGCAATTTCCAGCGCTTCCATGGCGCCGTCGCCGGACTGATCCGGCGCCAGGCGCGTGGCGATCACGCTGGCCAGCAGGTTGCCCAGGGCGATCTGCTGGTACAGGTCTTCCGGTCGCTCGAACTGGTTGTCCGCGATCAGGCCCTCGAGTTGCTCCTGCGTCACCAGTTCCATGGAGCTGCCGCGGCCGTTCAGGGCGCTTTCGAGCATGTGCAGCCCCAGGCGGACCGTGTCCTTTGATTCGAGGGACCGGATATAGTGGCGGATGGCGGTACGCGCCTTGGCGGTCGCCACGAAACCAAGCCACTCGGGCGACGGATTGGTATCCGGGTCCGTGACCACCTCGACGGTCTGCCCGTGGTTCAGGCGTGTCGACAGCGGCACCTCGACCTTGTCGACCAGCACCCGTTTGGTGTGGTTGCCGACGTCGGTATGAATGGCGTAAGCAAAGTCCAGGGCCGTGGAATTGCGGCGCAGGTCGATAATCTTGCCTTTCGGCGTGAACACGAAAATCTCGTCGGGAAACAGATCGGACTTTGCCCCGTCGATGAATTCCAGCGAATCGCCGGTATGACGCTGCACATCCACCAGCTGCATGAGCCATTCCCGCGCCCGCACCTGGGCGGTGCCGCCGCTGGCCTCGCCGGTCTTGTACTGCCAGTGGGCAGCAGCGCCTTTCTCGGCGGTGACCTCCATCTCTTCGGTGCGGATCTGGATTTCCACCGGGATGCCATAGGGGCTGCTCAGTACCGTGTGCAGGCTCTGGTAGCCATTGGCCTTGGGCAGCGCGATGTAGTCCTTGAAGCGTCCCGGGCGGGGTTGATAAAGCGCGTGGGCTGCGCCGAGGGCCATGTAACAGTGTGGTTCCGAGTGGGTAATGACGCGGAAGGCGTACACGTCCATGACCTCTGAAAAGGTCAGGTCGCGCAGCTGCATTTTGCGGTAAATGCTGTAGGGGGTCTTTTCCCGGCCGACGATGCGGCAGGGTACGCCGGTCTCGCTCATCTTGCGTTTGAGCGATTTGCGGATGTTTTCGATGATTTCCTCGCGGTTGCCGGTCACTTCCTTGACGTGCTCGGAAATGGTCCGGTGGCGCCACGGGTGCAGGCTGGCAAAGCCGAGGTCCTCGAGCTCGGACTTGAGCTCGTTCATGCCGAGCCGGTCGGCAATCGGCGCGTACACGTCCAGGGTTTCCCGCGCGATGCGGCGGCGCGATTCGGGCGCCATGATGCCCAGGGTGCGCATGTTGTGCAGCCGGTCCGCCAGCTTGATGAAGATCACCCGCAGGTCCCTGGACATGGCCAGCAGCATCTTGCGGAAGCTCTCCGCGTCCGCCTCACGCCGCGTGCGGAACTTCATTTTGTCCAGCTTGGTCACGCCATCCACCAGGTCGGCGATCTCAACGCCAAACTGATCGGTGATCTCTTCCTTGGTGAGCGGGGTGTCCTCGATCGTGTCGTGGAGGACCGCGGCGGCCACGCTGAAGTGGTCCATGCGCAACGCCGCCAGGATGCTGGCGACGGCGACGGGATGCAGGATATACGGTTCGCCGGTTTTGCGAACCTGGCCCTCGTGGGCCTGGGCGCCGACTTCGAAGGCGCGGAGAACGACGGCGACCTTGTCCGGTTCCAGGTAGGTGTTCAGGAGACTCCTGAGGTCAAGAACCGGTTCCGGAAAACTGGAGGTCGCCAGCATGGGGATCCGCTCAGAGCGTGGACTCTTCCTCGGACTCTGCCGTGTGGAAAACCTCGGCCGCTTCCAGTTGCGCCTGGATCATTTCAACGTTTTCGGCATCAATCAGGCCGGCGGCGATCTCGCGCAGGGCGATCACGGTCGGTTTGTCATTTTCTTCAGCCACCATCGGATCGGCGCCGTGGCCAATCTGGCGGGCCCGGCGCGTGGCGGTAAGCACCAGCTCGAAGCGGTTCGCAACGTTATCCAGGCAATCTTCTACGGTAATACGTGCCATCTTGTTTCCCTGAGGTTCAGTGTTCGAAAGGGCGAAGCCTTCAATTCTAGCGATTTTCAAGCAGTTCTGCCAGCAGATCATCTGTTGGCTGCTGCTCGAAGGGGCTGCCGTCCCGGCAATGGGCCAGCACGGCGCGCAGTTCCTGCAGCGCCGTGTCGAAGTCGTCATTGACGATAACGTAGTCAAACTCGCTGCAGTGCGAGATTTCGGCGCGGGCTTTTTGCATCCGGCCCTGGATGACCTCCGCCGAGTCCTGGCCCCGCGCCCCGAGGCGCTCGCGCAGTGTTGCCAGCGAAGGTGGCAGGATGAAAATCGAATCGCATTCGGGAAAGGCGGCCTTGATCTGCCGGGCGCCCTGCCAGTCGATCTCCAGGATCAGGTCCCGGCCGGTGGCGAGAATGTCCTCGGTGGTTTGCCGGTGGGTTCCGTAAAGATTGCCAAAGACCTCCGCATGCTCGAGAAACTCGCCCCGCGCCTGGCGTTCCCGGAACGCCTCCGGCGTGATGAAATGGTAATGCACGCCATCCTGTTCACCGGGTCGCGGAGCACGCGTGGTGAAGGAGACGGAAATCTCCAGGCGGGGGTCGCGGGCGACCAGCGCATTGACCAGGCTGGTCTTGCCGGCGCCGGAGGGGGCGGCGACGATAAACAGGCGGCCCTCACTCAACGTTCTGAACCTGCTCGCGCATTTGCTCGATCAAGACCTTGAGCTCCACCGCCGCCTGCGTCGTGCGCTGGTCAACGGACTTGGAGCTGAGCGTGTTGGACTCGCGATTGAACTCCTGCATGAGGAAATCCAGGCGGCGGCCGACCGGCTTGCTTTGCTTCAGCGTGCGGCGGGTTTCCGCCACGTGCGCATCCAGCCGGTCAAGTTCTTCGTCAACGTCCATTTTCTGCGCCAGCACGGCCACTTCGGTCTCCAGGCGCGCGGGCTCGATGGTGGTCGCCAGTTCCTCGACCCGCTCGCGCATCCGCTCGCGCAGGGCGGCGCGGATGTCCGGCAGCCAGCCGCGCACGTCCACGGTGAGTTTCTCGACCGCGTCAAGACGCTCATGGATCATTTCCGCCATCTTGTCCCCCTCGCGGCCCCGCACGCGGACCAGTTCGGCGCCGGCCTGCTCCAGCAATGCCAGGGCGGCGGCGTGCAGTGGTTCGGGATCCGCGGATTGTTCCTGGAGAAGGCCCGGCCAGCGCATGAGCCGGGTGATGTCCGGTGGGGTATCGGTCCCGGCCATGGTGGAGAGTTCCACGTGAATTTCCAGCAGGCGGCCGGCCAGCGCGCGGTTCATGCTCAATCCGCCGTCGTGACTGCCGGCGACCTGGTCAAAACGCAGCGTGGCATCGATTTTGCCCCGCTTTACAAAGCGCCCAAGCATCTCGCGCACCTTCGGCTCCAGGGCGCGAAACTCTTCCGGCAGGCGCAGGCTGTATTCAAGGTAGCGGTGGTTAACGCTGCGAACTTCCCAGGCCAGCCGGCCAAAATCGTACTGGCCGTTGCTGGCGGCAAAGCCGGTCATGCTCCTGATCATCTTTGGTTCTCGAGTGCTGGCAATGGCACAATGGTAGCCGCTTGCCGGCGCCAGCATAACCCGCTGTTGCCGGTCGGGGAAAAGCATCCACCATTCAACCCGGGAGAACCCATGCGACCCAGTCAGCGATTGCCGGACGAGCTGCGTCCAGTGACGATAACGCGTAACTACACCATGCACGCAGAAGGCTCTGTGCTGATCTGCTGCGGTCACACGAAGGTGCTGTGCACCGCCTCGATCGAGGAGCGCGTGCCACCCTGGCTGCGCGGCAAGGGTGAGGGTTGGGTGACCGCCGAATACGGCATGTTGCCCCGCTCCACCGGCAGCCGCATGCGTCGCGAGGCCACCTCCGGCAGGCAGGGTGGCCGGACGCTGGAGATTCAGCGGCTCATCGGGCGATCCCTGCGTGCCGTGGTTGACCGGGCGGCGCTCGGCGAGCGGACGATCACCATCGATTGCGACGTGATCCAGGCCGATGGCGGCACCCGTACAGCCTCGATCACCGGCGCCTACGTGGCCCTGGTGGATGCCGTCCGCTGGCTGAGGGACAAGGGCAAACTGGGCGTGGACCCGGTGCATGGCCAGGTTGCAGCCGTGTCGGTCGGCGTGGTGGGCAATGAAGCCGTGCTTGATCTGGACTATCCTGAAGATTCCACGGCAGAAACGGACATGAATGTGGTCATGAATGATGGCGGCGGTTTTATCGAGGTGCAGGGCACGGCCGAGGGCCACGCGTTCCGCCGCGAGGAGCTGGATGCGCTGATTGACCTGGCGACCAAGGGCATCAATGAGCTCATGGAGGCCCAGAACCAGGCCCTGGCCTCGTGAACACGGGGTCTGCCACCCTGGTCCTGGCCAGCGGCAACGCCGGCAAGTTGCGCGAGCTCGACCAGTTGCTCGCACCGCTTGGCTACACGCTGAGGCCACAGTCGGAGTGGAACACGCCGGAGGCCCCGGAGACGGCCCGGACGTTTATTGAGAATGCCTTGCTCAAGGCGCGCAACGCAGCCGCCCATACCGGTCTCCCGGCGATTGCCGATGACTCGGGCCTGGTCGTGCCGGCGCTCGGTGGGGAGCCGGGCATTCATTCGGCGCGCTACAGTCGTGAAGGAACGGATGCGGCCAACAACGCACAGTTGCTCGCCGAGATGGAAGGCAAAGTTGGTCAGCAACGCGCCGCCCACTTTTATTGCGCGGTCGTTCTGCTTCAGGGTCCGCGGGACCCGGCGCCGCTGGTCGCAACGGGCAGTTGGCAGGGGCGGATTTTGCTGACGCCGCGCGGTTCCGGCGGCTTCGGTTACGACCCCCTGTTCTTTGTCCCCTCCGAGGGCTGCTCCGCCGCCGAGCTCGACGCGGCGACCAAACACGAATTGAGCCACCGGGGGCAGGCCGTGGCGGCGCTGATCCGCATGCTCAAGCAGCACTAGTCCCATGCCAGCTGAGGCGGGCTTGCCGCCGCTGGGTCTGTACGTGCACCTTCCCTGGTGCGTGCGCAAGTGCCCTTACTGCGATTTCAACTCCCACGAGCTTCGCGCCGAATTGCCCGGCGAGGAATACTGCGAGGCGTTGCTGCGCGACCTGGAGCAGGAGTCTGCCGCTGGTCTGGGGCCGGCCGGTGCACACGGTGTACTTCGGCGGCGGTACGCCCAGCCTGTTTTCCGCGGCGTTGATCGATCAGTTGATTGCCGGCTTTCGGGCCCGCCTCGACCTGGTCCCGGGCGCGGAAATCACCCTTGAGGCCAACCCGGGGACCGTCGAGCGCGACCGCTTTTCCGCCTACCGCGACGCCGGCGTCAACCGGGTTTCCCTGGGCGCGCAGAGCTTTGATGCGGCAAGCCTGAAGGCCCTCGGACGCATCCATGGCCCTGAGGAAATTCACACCGCGATCGACTCGCTGCGCTCAGCCGGCATCGACAATTTCAATATCGACCTGATGTTTGGCCTGCCGGGGCAAAGCCTCGAGGCGGCGCTGGATGATGTTGCCCAGGCCCTGGCCGCGCGGCCCACGCACCTGAGCCATTACCAGTTGACGCTGGAGCCGAACACCGCGTTTGCCGCCAACCCGCCGGCGCTGCCCGACGAGGAGCTGTGCTGGTCGATGCAGGAGGCCTGCGGAGCCGCTCTCGAGGCGCAGGGCTTCGAGCAGTACGAGATTTCCGCCTGGTCCCTGCCGGGTCGCCAGAGTCGCCACAACATGAATTACTGGCAGTTTGGCGACTACCTCGGTATCGGCGCCGGCGCGCATGGCAAGCTGACCTTGCCCGCGCTCGGCGAGATCCGCCGGCGGATCAGGCAGCGACACCCCAAACGCTACCTGGCCGGTGAGGGCCTGGCCCTGGATGAGGCGGTATCTCCCAAGGACCTGGCCTTCGAGTATTTTCTGAATGCGCTGCGCCTGCGTCGCGGCTTCAGTCTTGATGAATTCACGCGGCGCACCGGGCTGGATGCCGCAGCGGTTGCCGAACCGCTGCAGGAGGCGCTGGAGCGCGACTTGCTGGAAGCTCGCGATGGCCTGTACCGGCCCACCGATCTCGGCTGGCGGTTCAGCAATGATTTGCAGGCCCTGTTCCTGCCCGACTAAGCCCCCGCCGGGACTGAGAATTGTCTTGCAAAGCGGGGGGGTGCTCGCTAAGATACCCGGCTCTTCGAACGCCCGATAGCAGGAAAACCGTCATGAAATCTGACATTCACCCTGAATATCGTAAGGTGGTTTTCCAGGACGTCTCTTCAGACTTTGCGATCCTGACCCGCTCTACGATGGACAGCAAGGAAACGATCAAGTGGGAAGACGGCGAGGAATATCCTCTCGTCAAAATCGATGTTTCCAGCGCGTCCCACCCGTTCTACACCGGCAAGCACAAGGTGCTCGATTCCGGTGGTCGCGTGGACCGCTTCAAGCGTCGTTACCAGAAGTAAGCAGCTTGAATTCCTGAAAAGCCCGGCCGGTTACGACTCGCCGGGCTTTTTTATGGCGCGGCGCCAGGCCCTGAAGCCGCCGTTCGCCCCTGAAAACAGTGTCTTTCCGGCGCTCCGCGTTGGTAAGATTTTGCAAACCCGAGCCGGTTGATAAACCTGATCCAGGAGACACACGTGTCTGAAAAACCCGTCATCATTACCGACGAAGCCAGTGGCAAATCGCTGGAACTGCCCGTGGTGCGCGGCACCGAGGGCGAGCCCACCCTGAACATCAAGACCCTGCCCTCGGAACTGGGTTATTTCACCTACGATCCGGGCTTCACGGCGACTGCAAGCTGCAGCAGCGCGATCACCTTTATCGACGGTGGCGAGGGCATCCTGCGGCACCGTGGTTACCCGATTGAGCAGCTCGCCGGTCAAAGCACCTTCCTGGAAGTGGCCTACCTGCTGCTCAATGGCGATCTGCCCAGCAAAAAAGCCTTTGATGCCTTCGACCGGGAAATCACCTACCACACGATGGTGCACGAGAAGCTCAACACCTTCATGTCCGGGTTCCATTACGACGCGCACCCGATGGCCATGATGGCGGGCGTGGTGGGCTCCCTGGCGGCGTTTTATCACGACGGCCTGGACATGAACGACGCGGAACAACGCATGCTGGCGGCGGTGCGCATGATCGCCAAGATGCCGACGATCGCCGCGGCCTGCTACCGCCACCACATGGGCTGGCCCACCGCCTATCCGCGCAACAACCTGAGCTACACGGAACGCTTCCTGGACATGATGTTCTCCGTGCCGGCGGAGGAGTACAAGGTCAGCGAGGTCGCCGCCAAAGCCTTTGACCTGCTGTTTATCTGCCATGCCGATCACGAGCAGAACGCCAGCACATCGACCGTGCGGCTGGTCGCTTCCACCGGCGCAAACCCCTACGCCTCGGTTGCCGCCGGCATCTCGGCCCTGTGGGGGCCCGCGCATGGCGGTGCCAACGAATCGGTGCTGAACATGCTGGAGGAGATCGGCAACGTATCCAATGTCGGCAAGTTCATCGACCGCGCCAAGGACCGGGAAGACCCGTTCCGGCTGATGGGCTTCGGCCACCGCGTGTACAAAAACTACGACCCGCGGGCCAGCATTATTCGCCAGGCGGCGCACGACGTGCTGCAGGAGCTGGGCACGAAGGACCCGCTCATGGACCTGGCGATGGCGCTGGAGAAAATTGCGCTGGAAGACGAATACTTCGTGGAGAAAAAGCTCTATCCGAACGTCGACTTCTACTCCGGCATCATCTACAAGGCCCTGGGCATCCCCAAGAGCATGTTCACGGTGATGTTCGCCATTGCGCGCACCACCGGCTGGGTGAGTCACTGGCTGGAGCAGTGCAATAACCCGACGCCGATCGGGCGCCCGCGCCAGGTCTATACCGGCGAACTGGAGCGGAATTACGTGCCGATCGATCAGCGCTAGGTCAAGAACACCGGCCGTCCGGCCGGCGGGTATTCAGGCGGCTGCCAGGAGGGTTTCGACTTCCGGCAGCCGCGCTCGTTTCTGGGGCCGGCCATCAACCGGGCTGGGTGGCGCCTGGCGCAGGTCCAGCGGCCCGAACAGGGCCAGCTCAACGGCCACGCCGTTCACGTCCGTGACCAGCAACTGGATGTTCTGATGGCTGCCGTCGTGCCAGCGAATTCGCCGCTGCTCCTGGTGGAAGCTGATGCTCCGTTCCTCGAGATGGAACATGACAAGCTCCGGCAAATCACTGAACAGGTGCAGTGACACGCGGGAATGGCTGTCGGCCGTCCCATCGAGAACGGGCCCGACCAGTCGCGGGCAGAAGGGTTCGAGCGCCCGCATAACCTCGATGGCGGTGCTGCGCAGGGCCTGCAGGTGATCGGAATGGTCATCGCCGCCGTAAAAACCCTGGTAGGCGCGCAGGGCTTCTTCAACTTCCAGGTTTGAGGGCAGGGCAACGCGGGTGCTGGCGCCGACGCGCTCAGCGGCTTTGCGCTTGGCGGTCATGAAGTTGCGCTGGCCTTCGGTGGCCATGATGCGCGCTGCCTCGACGGCAATTTCCCGGCGGATGTTGTTCAGCTTGCGGGCGCTGCGCGAAAGGCCGGGACCGCCAGCCTGGCTGTCAGTAGATGTCGTACGGATCTTCTTCCGTCGTGGCATCCTGGTTGACTCCTGTGCTGGCCTCCATTTCCGGAAGCCGTCCTGACTGGAATATTTCCATGATTCCATTGTCGGTATCAAGTGCCGCGAGCAGGCCGGTCTCCGGATTGATGCGCGCGCGCACCAGGCCCGAGGGCATTGGCGGCAGCTCATCGGGGCTGTCGAGCAGGGCGACGCCCATGTAGTCGATCCAGATCGGCAGGGCCGCGCGCCCGCCCACTTCCGCCCGCCCCAGGGTTTCATGATCGTCAAACCCGACCCAGACGCTGGTCACCAGGTCCGAGTTGTACCCGGAGAACCAGGCGTCACGCTGGTCGTTGGTGGTCCCGGTTTTGCCCGCCAGGTCCGAACGGCCCAGGGACATGGCCTTTTTGCCGGTGCCCCGGCGGATCACGTCCGCCATCATTGAGCGCACCAGGTACGCATTCTGCTCGCTGATCACCCGCGGCGCATGGCGGACTGCCTGTTCGCGGGTGTAGGACTGTGCTGCCCCGCTTTCATCGTCCCCGATGCTCAGGGGGCGATAGGCAGGCTCGGCGGACGGCGTTTCATCGCCACTGCCCGTAACAAGCGTCGCCGGGTCATCGCAGTCGCGCCTGCAGACCACCGCCGGGTTGGCCTGGTAAAGCACCTCGCCGCTGCCGTTTTCAATACGCTCAATAAAGTAGGGGTCCACCAGGTAACCGCCATTGGCAAAAACCGCGTAACCGCGCGCAATGTCCAGCGGCGGCAGGTCCGCGCTGCCCAGTGCCATGGACAGGTTGGCTGGCAGGTCCTCCACGGCGAAGCCGAAATTACTGATGTATTCGCGGGCCGGCCGCACGCCGACCTCGCGGAGCAGGCGAATTGACACCAGGTTGCGCGAATTGACCATCGCCTCGCGCAAGCGGGTCGGTCCGAAAAACTGTTCGCTGAAGTTTTGCGGTTTCCAGGTGCGCTCCAGTTCGTCGTCTTCGAAGACGATGGGTGCGTCATTGATGATCGAGGCCGTGGTAAAGCCGCGCTCGAGGGCCGCGGAGTAGACAAAGGGCTTGAAGCTGGAGCCCGGTTGGCGCCGGCTCTGGGTGATCCGGTTGAATTTGCTGCGCGAAAAGTCGTAGCCGCCGACCAGCGCCTTGAGCGCGCCATCCTGTGGGTCCAGGGAGACGAGAGCGGCCTCTGCGTCCGGCAGCTGGCCAAGTTGCCAGCGGCCATCATCCAACAGGCGTACACGGATGATATCGCCGGCGCTGAGCACCTGGTTAACCTTTTCCGGGTCGTTGCCCCAGCGATCGCGCGAAATGAATTTCTTTGCCCAGGCAATCTGCTCAAGGCCCAGGGTCACGGTGCGGCCGTCTTCCAGGTACACCAGCGCCAGTTCCTCATCGGTCTCGATCACCAGGCCGGGAACAAAGCCTGCCAGTGACCGGAACGGCGCCAGCGCCTCATTCCAGTCCGCCGTGCCCATGGACTCTGTCAGGTCGATGCGCGCTTCCGGTCCGCGGTAGCCGTGACGCTGGTCGTATGCCTCCAGGCCCGCGCGAACGGCGGCGTTTGCCGCCTCCTGCATCTCCGAATCAATGGTGGTGTGAATGACGTACCCGCCGGTGTAGGCCTCGCTGCCCAGTTGCTCCACGGCGGCGGCGCGGACCATCTCCGCGAGGTAAGGGGCGCTGATCTCGGTGGTGGCGCCATGGTAGAAGGCGTTATCGGCGGCAGCGACAGCCTCGTCATGGGCCGCCTGGTCGATGTAACCAAGTTCGAGCATGCGTGACAGCACGTAGTTGCGCCGTTCCAGCGCCCGTTCCGGTGAGGTGATCGGGTTGATGCGCGACGGCGCCTTGGGCAGGGCTGCGATCATGGCGCTCTGGGCGAGGGTGAGTTCGGCCAGGGTTTTGCCGTAGTAGACATCGGCCGCAGCGCCCACGCCGTATGCCCGGTGGCCCAGCAGAATTTTATTGAGAAACAGCTCGAGGATTTCGTCCTTGGTGAACTCCCGCTCAATGCGCAGTGCGAGAAAGATTTCCTTGATTTTCCGTTCGTAGGTTTTGTCGAGTGAAAGAAAAAAGTTGCGCGCCAGCATCTGCGTGATGGTGCTGCCGCCGACACTCTTCTCACCGGTGGTGGCCAGTGTCAGAACGGCCCGGGTCAGGCCCTGGTAGTCAACGCCGGGGTGCGAATAGAAGCGCGCATCCTCGCCGGCAATAAAGGCATTTTTGAGGTTATCCGGTATCTCGTCGATCGCCACGGGAATCCGGCGTTGCTCGCCGAAAACACTGATCAGCTTGCCGTCGCGGCTGTAGACACGTAACGGCACCTGCAGCTGCACATCACGCAGCGTTTCTACATCGGGCAGGTCCCGGCCCATTGTGAAGTACAGCACGCTTACGGCTGTCACACCGAGGACAATTGACAGGAGCGCAAAACGCAAAATCCATTTTAATAATTTCTTCAAGCTGTTAACCTGTTATGCTAAAGAAGTATCCACAAGAGATACGCCGCGGTCATTGTGCCTTAGAAGCATGCTACCGGGACAATATAAAAAGGTGGTCCATTATGCACTGCGGGCCTTCGACAATGTTACAAGTGGGTCTGACCCATCAACGTCTCAAAGGGTTCCTGCGGTGAGACGGGCACAGATCACGAGGCCGAGGACCGGAGGGGACGGGGTTTTTTCAGCCAGGCGTACTGGCCTTGCCATTGAGTATTGGCGGGCAATCTGCTAAAAATCGGCTGAAGAAAGTTTCAATAAGCTATTGGCGCGCAAGCCTTTGGCGATAAATTAAGGGACTAAAACATTGAAACTGTTCGGTAATAAGAAAGCGCCAGTCATTGGCCTGGACATTGGCTCATCGTATGTGAGGGCACTGCAACTGTCCGAATCCGGGAGTGGGTATCGCATTGAACACTTTGCGATGGAGCCGCTGCGGGAGGGCGTTGTTGTCGACAAGACGGTCCAGGACATCGAGGCGATTTCCAACGCCATCGACCGTGCCGTCAAGAATTCGGGCACGCGGTCCAAGGCATGTGCGATCGCAGTTTCCGGCCCGGCGGTGTTCACCAAGACCATCGCGCTGCCTTCCAATCTTGCTGAGGCTGACGTCGAAAGCCAGATCCAGATCGAAGCCAACCAATACGTTCCTTACCCGCTTGACGAGGTCAGCCTGGATTTCGATATCCTCGGCCCCTCGGCGCGCAATCCGGACCTGATTGACATCCTTCTTGCCGCCAGCAAGAGCGAAAACGTCGAAAGCCGGCAGGACGCGCTGGAAGCAGCGGGACTGGTTGCCAAGGTTGTTGATGTTGAGGCTTTCGCCATTGCCAACGCCTTTGAGCTGATTCGCGAGCGGGACCACCTGAGCAAGAACGAGGCGGTCGGCATCTTCGACATCGGCCGTGATCTCACAACCCTGCTGGTTCTGCGCGGCGGCCGGGTAATCTATAACCGGGAACACCCGTTTGGTGGGCACCAGCTCCTCGAGGAGACCATGCGGCGTTACGACATGTCGCCGGAGCAGGCGAGCTTCTTCGAACGGGCGGAAGACGGCCCCGAGGACTTCGAAGCCGAGGTGCTGGAACCGTTCCAGCTCAATATTGTTCACCAGATCAGCCGGGCGCTGCAGTTCTTCGCCTCGAGCAATGACTACTCACCGATCAGCACCATATACCTGGCCGGCGGCACCGCTTCGCTGAAAGGCCTGGCGGCCATGGTCCAGCAGGAGCTGGGATTGACCACGCGGGTGGCTGATCCGATTTCGGGCATGGACGTGGCGCCTTCGGTTGCCGTCTCCGCGCTGAAGCGCAACACGCCAAACCTGATGGTGGCGATGGGGCTGGCACTAAGGGGATTTGACTGATGGCAAAGATCAACCTGTTACCCTGGCGCGAAGAGTTGCGCCAGGAGCGTCAGAGGAAATTCGCCCTCTCGGCGCTGATGACCGCAATTACCGGCGTGGTCATCGTGTTCATCGTGAGCATGGCGTTTGACAGCGCCATCAACAACCAGAACGCGAGAAATCAGACCATCCAGACCGAAATCAACCGCTTGCAGGTCCAGATCCGGCGAATCGCCGAGCTCGAAGAGACCAAGAGCCGCCTGCTCTCGCGCAAGCGGATCATCGAAGAGCTCCAGGCCAGCCGCTCGCTGACCGTGGAAATGCTGGATCAGCTGGCCAAAACCATTCCTGTCGGCGTGACGCTCAACACGATTTCCCAGCAGGGCATGAACCTGCGCCTTGCGGGAACGAGCCAGTCAAACGCCCGCGTCTCGGCCTACCTGCAGGCGCTGGCGGACAACGAACTGTTTGTTGATCCGGACCTGACCTTTGTCCGGGCCAACCCGGATCCGGCCAATCCCCAGGAGGCGTTTGATTACTCCCTGGCGGTGCGTCTGCGTTCTCCGCTTGACGAAGAGGCGGAAGCCGGCTTTGAGCAATTCGATAACGGGGGGACAAACTGATGCTGAATGATCTCCGCGATACCGACTTTTCCGACCTGGGCAATGCGACCCCGGCGGTCAAGATGTTCCTGCTCGGACTTCTGCTGGTGGCCCTGCTGGTTGCCGGCTACTTCCTGATGATCAAGGACAAGTACGACCAACTCCAGCGCGCCGAGCAGCAGGAGTTGACGCTGCGTGTGGATTTTGAGGAGAAGCAGCGCAAGGCGGCCAACCTCGGTGCGTATGAGCAGCAGCTTGAAGACATGCAGGAACTGCTGGAAACCATGTTCCGGCAGCTGCCCAGCAAGACCGAAATGGACAAGCTGCTGGTCGACATATCCCAGTCAGCGCTGGCCTCCGGCATTGACGTCCAGCTCTTTGAGCCACAGGCCGAAGCGCAGCAGGACTTCTACGCCGAGCGTCCGATTGCCATCCGGATGATGGGCAATTATCACGAGTTCGGCGAGTTCGTTGATGCGGTGGCAGCCCTGCCGCGCGTGGTTATTCTGACCATGCACAATGTTTCGCTGCGCCGCGCGGACAATGAGAACGGCCAGGGGCGGCTTATCCTCGAGGGCCAGGTGAAAACCTACCGTTATCTCGACGGGTCGGAGATTCAGCAGGCTGAAGGGGGGGCTGCAGCGCCATGAGAATACTCAAGCACACTGCACACAAAGCCACTTTGACGGCCCTGGCGTCCGCCCTGGTCCTGTCGGCCTGCGGCGGAGACATGAGCGATCTTCAGCAGTACATCGCGGAGGTCAAGGCGCGGCCGGCGACGCCAATTGAGCCGATCCCGCCGGTGAAGACCTACACGCCTTACGAATACGACGGAACCGCCGGGCGCGACCCGTTTCGCAGTTCTTCCAGCGAGGGCCGGGAAGTGGCGCAGGCTGGCGATGCCGGGGAGGCGGGTTCGGTCGGACCGCGACCGGACTTCGACCGGGCAAAACAGTACCTGGAGCGCTTTGAGCTGGATACGCTGACCATGGTGGGCACCTTTGGTCAGGACGGCAATTACTGGGGTCTGGTGCGCGATCCTGATGGCGTTGTCCACCGGGTCTCCGTAGAGGACTACCTAGGCAAGAATCACGGCCAGATCGTGAGCATCAATGACGGCGAAATCGGATTGTCCGAGCTGATCAACGATGGAAGCGGTGGCTGGCTGCAGCGTGAGGCATCTTTGGCCCTTGAAGGGGGCTGAACACAGAACGGGGGGGCGCCGCGCGCCGCACGACCCAGAGGGTATAAGCAATGAAAACTGAAAATACGATCAAGGCAGATCGATCGCCGACCGGAAAGTGGGGAAGAAACATGAGGATTCTTAAGATCGGCAAGCTCGCAGGCCTCTTGCTGGCAATTGCAGCCTCCGGAACTGCCTGGGCACAAACCAAGGTGATCGGAACGGACTTCGCGGTTGCACCGAGCGGCGACGTCACCATTACCCTCGCGACCAGTGGATCCGAGCCGAGCGTGAATGTTTTCGCAACGGACAATCCGCCGCGCATCGTTCTGGACATGGCCGATACGACCAGCACCATCTCCTCCGATCCGGTGAAAGTGGCGGCCCACTCGGTCGACTCGTTTTCGACCCTGTCCGCCGGTGGACGAACCCGCGTGCTGGTTGACCTGACCAAGAATGCGCAGTTCGATTACCAGGTGCTGGATGATGCGGTTATGCTGACCGTCGCCAACGGCAGCACCAAGCCGGCCGCAGACAGTGACTCCAGCGCACCTGCCGCAGCCTCGGCAACGACCCGCAATCTCGGCGCCTACACGGTGGAGAGCGTTGACTTCCGGCGCGGTGAGGAAGGGCAGAGTCGCGTGATCCTGGGTCTGGATAAAGAGGGCGCAAGCGTCGCGGTAAATGCCTCCGCAGGCACGCTCACCGTCGAAGTATTCAACGCCGATCTGCCGGATAACCTGAACCAGGTGCTGGACGTGGTGGACTTCGCCACTCCGGTGCAGATTATTGACGTCTCCAAGCGCGGTGATTCAACGCGGCTGGAAATGATGGTGGCGGGCATTTTCGACCACCTGGCCTACCAGTCCGGCAACGAGCTGATCATCGAAGTCGCGACGGTCGAGGCCGTGGTTGATGAAGTTGACGAAGTTGAATTTTTCGAAGACCGCACCTACTCCGGAACCAAGGTCACCTTTAACTTCCAGGACATTCCCGTGCGCTCCGTCCTGCAGCTGATTGCCGACGTGTCCGACCTGAACATCGTGGTGGCGGATAACGTGACCGGCAACCTGACCCTGCGTCTGACCAACGTACCGTGGGACCAGGCGCTGGACATCATCCTGGATGCGCGCAACCTGGATAAGCGCGAGAACGGCAACGTGATCTGGATCGCGCCCGCTGCTGACATTGCGGCGCGCGAGCAGGAAATGCTGCAGGCTGCGCAGGACAAGCGCGAGCTTGAGCCGCTGATTACCTCGATGATCAGCGTCAACTACGCTTCGGCGGAAGACCTCAAGACCCTGATCGAGGAATCGGTTCAGATGGCTCAGCGCGGCCGATGGGCAAGGTGAGGCGGCGCGGGCCTGCTGTCGCTGCGCGGTTCGGTATCCGTTGATACACGCACCAACACGCTGCTGATCACGGATACCGCAGATCGTATCGAGGCCATCCAGGACCTGGTTGCGGATCTCGACCGGCCCGTTCGCCAGGTGCAGATCGAGTCACGCATCGTGATCGCCTCCAGCGACTTCACCCATGAACTGGGTGTGCGCTTCGGCGTGTCGGCCCTGCACCAGGGCAGCAACATTCTGGCTGTCACTGGCACCAGCCAGGGCGCGAATATTCTGAACCCGGCCATCGATCCGCGCGATGACGACTTGCTGGACATTCCGCCGCTGACTGACCGCTATAACGTTAACCTGCCGGTGACCCGGGGTAATGCCGGCACCATCGGCCTGTCCTTCCTGACCGGTAACTGGCTGATCGACCTTGAGCTCTCCGCGCTGGAGGCGGAAGGCGAAGGCGAGGTGATCTCAACACCGCGGGTAGTGACCGCCAACCAGGAAGAAGCCTTCATCCAGCAGGGTGTGGAAATTCCCTACGAGGAAGCGACCTCTTCCGGCGCAACCGCTGTCCAGTTCAAGGATGCGGTCCTGGAGCTGCGCGTCACGCCGCTGATCACACCGGATAACCGGGTACAGCTGGACCTGAACGTGAAGCAGGACACGGTCGGGGAAATCTTCCAGACCTCCCGCGGCGGCAGCGTTCCGTCCATTGACACCCGCGAGCTGGAAACCAGCGTGCTGGTCAACAATGGCGAAACGGTCGTGCTCGGCGGTATCTTCCAGGACGAGCGGTCCCGGGCCGAGGAGCGCGTGCCGTACCTGTCGAGCATTCCCGGAATCGGCGCCTTGTTCAGGCGCAAGTCCAACAGCTCAACGAAACGCGAGCTGCTGATCTTCGTGTCACCGACCATCGTGGAAGATCGTCCGCCGGTGAACTGACCGGCGCCGACTCCGGTCGGCACAGCGAGCAAATGGAAAGCCCGGGCCATCGCCCGGGCTTTTTTACACCGGGGCCCGAACCCTGGCAGGAACCAGATCGATCTGATGACAAACACCAGCGACTTGCCCTTTTCACCCGCTGCCGAGCGCAACCAGGCGCCCATACTGGAGGCCCTGCAATCGCTGCTGCCGCCGGCCGCACGGGTTCTGGAAATCGGTTCCGGCACCGGGCAGCACGTGGTCGCGTTCGCCTCGGCTTTGCCGCGGGTTCACTGGCAAGCCAGTGAGCTTCCCGAAGCTGTTCCTGCCCTTGCCGAGAGAATTGAGCGGGAGGGTGCCGACGCGCCCATGCCCCTGACCCTGGATGTATGCGCAGGCAAGTGGCCGGCGGAGCGCTACGACGTCGTGTTTACCGCCAACACGACGCACATCATGAGCTGGTCAGCGGTATGCGCCATGATCAAGGGCGCCGCCGGCGTGCTGAAGCCCGGTGGGATGCTGCTGATTTACGGGCCCTTCACACAGAACGGCCAACATAATGCCTACAGTAACGAGGTCTTCGACAGGCAGCTGCGCGCCGCTGATCCACGGCAGGGGATTCGTGATCTCAATGCCCTGGGCATCGAGGCCCAGGCCCACCAGATGCGGCTCGTCGATCTGATCGACATGCCCGCCAACAACCGGATAGCGGTATATTCGAAAAATGGACTATCGACCAACTGAAAAATTATCCGGGGCAAATGCCACGGCTTCCAGCCGGCCAGCCCGTTACCGATTGGAATCTGCTCAATACGCAGGCGCAGGCGCTGCTTTCAGTTACCCGGGATCGCGTGGCGAATGCGGCCAATCTGGGCGCACTGCTTTACCAGGAACTGGCGAACGTGAACTGGGTGGGTTTTTACTTTTTACAGGACGGGCAGTTGGTGCTGGGCCCGTTCCAGGGCTTGCCCGCCTGCGTGGAAATTCCGCTGGGCTCCGGGGTCTGCGGAACCGCGGCGGCCACGCGCAAGATTCAGCGGGTCGCGGACGTGCACGCCTTCGAGGGGCATATTGCCTGCGATGCCAATTCCGCGTCAGAAATCGTGCTGCCCCTGGAGCGTGACGGTGTATTGATTGGTGTGCTGGATCTGGACAGCCCGGTCCTTGACCGCTTCAACCCGGCTGACGAGGCCGGCCTGCGCATCATTGCCGAAACCTGGCTTAAATCGATTGACTGATTGCGCCGTGACGGCCCCGAGGCCGATGCAGGCTCTCACGCGAGCCGGTCGGGGTGCCGGAAACAAGCGGTTTCATGATCATTGACTGCCCCAACCGCCTGCAGGTAGGCGTAGACCGTGGTCGGGCCGACAAATCGAAAACCCAGTGATTTCAGCTGTTTGCTGAGACGGTGCGATGCCTCTGTCTGCGTGGGCACCTCGGACAGCGATGTTCCACCGGTTGATCTGCGGCTGATCCTTGCCGGCACCCCATGTCAGGTCGCGCAAGCTGCTGCCCTGATCCCACAAGCGCCAGCAGGCAGCGGGCATTGATGATCGTTGATTCGATTTTGCCCCGATGCCGAACGATTGAGGGGTCTTTTATCAGCGTATCGATTTTTTGCTGCGTCGAAAATGCGCAATTCGCCGCGGGTCGAATCCCTCGAAAGCCTGCCGGTAGCCGTCGCGCTTGCGCAGCACGGTTAACCAGCTCAAGCCGGCCTGTGCCCCTTCCAGCGTCAGTTGTTCAAACAACCGCAGCTCGTCAAATTCCGGTTGACCCCACTCTTCGTCGTGATACCGGAGGTACTCGGGGTCATTGCTGACCCAGCTGCAACGCCGGAGATTTGTCATGGCTGAAGGTTCAGTCTTCTGTTGCATTGGGCGCAAGCCAGGGATAACGGTCCAGGTCAATATTGGCGCCGGTCAGGATGACGCCGACCCTGCGCCCGGCAAAGCGTTCCGGATTTTCGGCGATCACCGCCAGTGCCACGGCCGCCGAGGGCTCAATGCGCAGGTCCGCGAGATCGAAAGCCAGGCGCATGGCCGCCTCGATGGCGCTGTCATCGGCAAGCAGTATCTTTTCAACCAGCGGCTTGATGATGGCGAAATTCCGTTCACCAATAACGGCCCTGAGACCGTCCGCCACCGTCTCGGGGTTCCAACTCTCAACCCGCTCACCCCGGCTAAAGCTGGCCGCAGCATCTGCAGCGCCGGCCGGCTCTGCGCCATAAACCCGGACCTGCCCCGTTTGTCCGGCCGCCGCGAGGGCGCAACCCGCGAGCAATCCGCCGCCACCAATGGGCACGATCAAATCGTCAAGATCCGGCACATCTTCAAACAGTTCCAGCGCCGCCGTGCCCTGGCCGGCAATGATGTCCACGTGGTCATAGGGGGGAACCGGCTGCCGGCCAAGGGCAACCTGCTCCGCCATGCCCTGTTCGCGCGGCAGCTGACCGGGCTCACAGAGCACCACCTCGCCGCCAAAACGACGCACCGTCTCAATCTTCTCCCGCACCGCGTTGCGGGGCATCACGACAAAGGCGCGGCGGCCGTCCGCCCGCGCGGCCCAGGCAAGTGCGGCGCCGTGATTGCCGCTGGAATGCGTCGCTACATCGTCTGCAACGCCTTGTTCCCGGAGCACGGCGATCGCATTGCTGGCGCCGCGTAGCTTGAAGGCGCCGGTAGGCTGCAGATGATCACACTTCAGAAAAAGCTCGCAACCCAGGGCTTCGTCAAGCCCCGTCCCGCGCACCACGGGGGTACGTTCCACCAGGCCCTTGATGCGGCGGGCGGCGCGGACGACATCACTGAGCTCAGGTAGCGTTAAATCCTGTTTCATGGTTGGCGCACTCTCATCAGGCCTGCGACGTCGACGAATTTTACCGGCGGAGCGTTATAATACGCTGCTATTTTTCGCTCCAGCCGAACCAATGGATTATCGATTATGAAGCAAGGTCAGCCGCGCCAGCCCATCTTCAGGAAAGACTACACGCCCTATCCGTGGCATCTTGATTCGGTTGAGCTGGATTTTGACATTCGGGATGGCTACACGCAGGTGACCACGGTGATGGTCCTGCGATCCCGCTCCGGTGCGCCGGGGCCGCTGGAACTTGACGGTTCCGGTCCTGAGCTGCTGACCTTGTCCATCAATGACGAGGAACTCGATGACAGCGCTTACGCCATTGAAGGCGAGACCCTGACCATCGAGGACGCACCGGCGGAGTGCACGGTGCGTTCGGTGGTCCGGATCAACCCAGCCGAAAACCTGGCCCTGGAGGGCCTGTACCGGTCCGGAGACTTTCTGCTCACCCAGTGTGAGCCGGAAGGCTTTCGCAAGATCACCTGGTTCCCGGACCGGCCGGATGTCATGACCCGTTACAGCGTTCGTCTTGAGGCGAACCAGGCCCGCTTTCCGGTGCTGCTGTCGAACGGTAACCCGGTTGAATCTGGCGCGCTGGAAGACGGGCGCCACTGGGTCCGCTGGGATGATCCGTTTCCCAAGCCTTCCTACCTGTTTGCCCTGGTTGCAGGCGACCTGCAGCATACCGAGGCGCATTTCACCACCCGCAGCGGTCGCGAGGTCACCCTGCGGGTTTACGTCGAGGCGGAGAACATCGACCGCTGCGAGCACGCCATGGACTCGCTGATCAACGCGATGCGCTGGGACGAGGAGCGGTTCGGTCTTGAGTACGACCTGGACATTTACAACATCGTCGCCACCAACGATTTCAACATGGGTGCGATGGAGAACAAGGGCCTGAACATCTTCAACACCCGCTACGTGCTGGCGCGACCGGACACGGCCACGGATTTTGACTACCAGGGCATCGAGGGCGTGATCGGCCACGAGTACTTTCATAACTGGACCGGCAACCGGGTCACCTGCCAGGACTGGTTTCAGCTGACTTTGAAGGAAGGCCTTACCGTCTTTCGTGACGAAGAGTTCTCCGCCGACATGCAGTCCCGCGCGGTCAAGCGTATCCAGGATGTGCGGGACCTGAGAAGCCGGCAGTTTCCGGAAGACGCCGGGCCCATGGCGCATCCGATCCGCCCGGACCAGTACCTGGAAATCAACAATTTCTATACCTCGACGGTGTACCAGAAAGGGGCCACGATTATCCGCATGTACCACACGCTGCTGGGCGAGGAAGGCTTCCAGAAGGGCATGCGCCTCTATTTCGAGCGGCACGACGGTGAAGCGGTAACCTGTGACGATTTCCTCGCGGCCATGGCGGACGCGAACCAGCGGGACCTGTCGCGCTTTGCGCGCTGGTACAGCCAGTCGGGCACGCCGGAAGTGTTTGTCACCACGGAGCATGACCCCGACAGCAGCCGGTACACCCTGACCCTGCGCCAGGTCACGCCGGCAACGCCTGACCAGGCAGACAAGCAACCGCTGGTGATCCCTTTCGCCATGGGGTTGCTGGATGCGGCCGGCCGTTCCCTGCCGCTGCGCCTGGCGGGTGAGGATGCAGCGCGGGGCACAACCCGCGTACTGATGCTCGAGGAGGCGGAGCAGACCTTCGTGTTCGAGGATGTGGCGGAGCCGCCGGTGCCGTCCCTGCTGCGCGACTTTTCCGCGCCGGTGAAAGTTCATTATGACTTCAGCGCCGATGCCCTGGCGGTGCTGATCGCCTCCGATCCGGACCCGTTCACGCGCTGGGAAGCGGCCCAGCGACTGTCCCAGGCGGCGATCCTGGAACAGGTCGGGCGATTTGGACGCAGCGAGGCCATGGAGCTGTCCGAGCCGCTGGTGCGGGCTTTCCGCGGGCTGCTGAATGACGATTCTGCTGATCCGGCCCTGGTCGCCGAGTCCCTGGCCCTGCCGGATGAGGACTACCTGGCAGAACAGTCCGGCCGGGTCGACGTGGACGCCATTCACAGTGCCCGTGAGTTTGTGCGCAGACGGCTCGCCCTGGCGCTCGAACAGGAGTTCATGAAGGCCTACCAGCGTTTTGACGATGGCCGCGACTACGACAAGGCGCCGCAGGCGATGGCCGGACGTGCGCTGAAAGGCGTGGCCCTGTCCTACCTGGCGTTGACGCCGGCCGGCGCTTCCCTTGCGCGCCGCCAGTTGGCGGCCAGTGACAATATGACCGACTCGCTGGCGGCCATGCGCGCGCTGGTGCTGAACGACCTGCCCGGCGCCAGCGAGGCGCTGGCGGACTTCGAGGCCCGCTGGCAGGGCGATGCGCTGGTCATGGACAAGTGGTTCGTGATGCAGGCGGTCAAGCCCGGTCATGCCACGGTCAAACAGGTCAAGACGCTCACCGGTCATCCGGAATTCAGTTTGCGCAATCCGAACAAGGTCCGCGCCCTGATTGGCGCCTTCGCCATGCTCAACCCCACCGGCTTTCATGCACCGGACGGCAGCGGCTACCGCTTTGTTGCGGACCAGGTGATCAGCCTGAACGCGACCAATCCCCAGGTTGCCGCCCGGCTGGTTTCAGCCTTTAACCGCTGGCCCCGCTACGACGAATCACGGCGGGCCATGATGCGCGCCGAGCTGGAGCGCATCGCCGCGGTGGATGGCCTGTCTACCGACGTATTCGAGATAGTCAGCCACGCCCTGAAACTCAGCGCGGACTGAGATCACCAGGGGCCGGTGAAAACGCCACTGCGCAGTGTCCGGCCCGGCCTTCTCGCGCTGATGTTGTCCGGCTGCGCCGCGTTGCCCGCCGGACCGGGGCCGGCCCTGCAAATTGACGGCCTGGACTTCGAAAACCGGTCGGCAAGCCCCATCAATTCCATCCGCTTGCTGGTCCCGGCAACGGGTAATTTCGTCTCCTGCGGCTATATTTCGCCCGGCGCCAGCTGCGCATCGGGCTTTCCCGGCGTCGCTTATCGTGCTGAGCCGGTGGAAATCAGCTGGACCCAGGGTGGCCAGGAATGGACCACGGGAGAAATTACCCTGCAAGCGGATGAGCAGGTCGCCCGTTCCGGAGCGGCTCAGGTGATGGTGGTCGTGCTGGCGCCCGGTTCCGCCGGGGCCGTACTCGTCAGCAGCAGCCGCCAGGATTAGCGGTCCTTCAGCGCCTGCACCAGCAGGCTGCGTGCGAGCTCAGCCTCGTTGCGCGTGGGAAACCGCGGCGCCAGGCGCACATCAGCGGCAAATCGGATGTTGAACTGGAAGCCTTCATCATCCTCCGCCTCAAACACCCGCGTCAGGAAGGCGATATGGTCCAGCACGATGGTGTATCCCTGGAGGTCGTAAACTCGATTGCTCATACTTATCCTGCGGTGGCGAGGGGCGACGTTCTCAAGGTTCCATTCTAGCGAACTTCTGCGCCCTGGCGCTCCGGATAACAGGCGCTGCGCGGCGGTTTCACGAACCGGTAGCACCCCGCTGTGCTACGCTATCAGCATGCACAAATACGCCACATGGCCCGCGGCGGGTAAGGCCCGCCGGCTTCTGCCGCTGCTGCTGGCTGCAGCGGCTTGCCTGCTGATGGCGTGCAGCACGACGCCAACGACATCCACTGCCCCCACCCTGTACGACATGCTCTCAACCGCGAACGTGGAGCGGGTTGATGGTGGCGTTACCTTCGTGAACTTCAGTACTGTACGAACCGGCTATTTCTATCCCTACGGCGCCGTTTACCCCTGGTATCAGCCAAGCTGGCTGGGCGCGTACAGCCCCTATTACGGGCTGTACTATCCCTACTACGGCTACCGGCCCTGGTACGTGTGGGATTATTACGGGGCGCCCGGACCGTGGCATCCTTATCGCCGGCCGTTGCACCCTTACCCGGACGGTCATTCAAGCCCCGTAGAGCCCGGTGCGCCAGGGTCCGTGCTGCCACCGGTTTACACCGGGCCGGTGGATCGCATTCCTTACCAGGGTCTTGATCCGGCGCCCGGATACGTAGGGCGCCAGAACTTACGGGAGCAGCGCCAGCCAGATCAGCAGCCTCGCGCGGCCAACAGGCAATCCGGGCAATTACAGCACGGACTTTAAATTTCAGCCGGACGCCGGCAAGGTCGGGCAGGGCTTTCAGCGGCCGGATCCCGTCCGTATCCCGGATCTCAGCCAGCAACGCGTCTCTCCCGGCTACGGAACCCCGGTACGGAGCGGATCAATGCGCATCAGCGCGCCCCGGACGCGCTACCAAAGCCGTCCTTCCCGCGCCCCGGCCGGGCACAGTTCAGGGGTCGCCGGCACCAGACCCGAACCCAGGCGCTGAAAAACCAACGAATTACACTTTCACGGCTCGTAAAACTCTGCTGAAGTGGGCAGCAACGGGGATATGAACCAGCCTTATGAATGATTTCATTACGGAATTGAGGGAACGGCGTGTTCTGCCGGCGGTGGGTGTTTACGCTGCCGGCTGCTGGGTGGTTGTCGAGATTGTCGACCGTCTCGTGGACCGCCATCACCTCTCGCCCGACCTCACGGACCTGGTCTTCTGGGGACTGTATTCGCTGATCCCGGCGGTGCTGCTGATCGCCTGGTCCTATGGCCGGCCGGGCAAGGACACTGCCACGACGGCTCAGAAGATCGGTGTGCCGATCAATGTCATCGCCACCACCGGGCTGCTGTTGACCTTCTATGGCGGCGAGAACCTCGGCGCGACGGCCGAAGTTGTGGCCTATGTCGATGAGCAGGGCGTGGCGGGCGAAATGCTGGTGCCCAAAGAGGGGTTCCGGCAGCGGGTCGCGGTATTTTTCTACGACAACGAATCCAACGACCCGGAACTGGACTGGCTCCAGTATGGCGCGACCGAGTTGCTCACCCAGGACCTGCAGCAGGACCCCTACATGGTGGCCTCATCGCCCTATGAAGGCTGGGGTGGCGGCTATTACGGCCGCCTGAAGGCCGCCGGCTACGAGGACGGCGTGGGCGTTCCCGCCTCGCTGCTGCGGGATATTGCCAGGGACGCGAACCGGCAATATTTCGTCGAGGGTTCCATAAGCCTGACAGGTGATGAACTGGTGCTCGCCACACGCCTGTGGAACGTGGAAAGCATGGCCCAGGTTGCCGAGATCACGCAACAGGGCTGGGATGTCTATGACATGCTGGACCAGGACGTCCGTTGCCCTGCGCGAGGCGCTGGATGTGCCGTCCATCAGCCTGCGCGACCAGGAAGATTTGCCGCTGGCTGAAACCTATGGTGAATCGGAGGAAGCGCTGAAGTCGTACATTTCAGCCCTGAACAAGCGTTTGCTGGAAAATGATGTGCCCGGCGCCATGAGCGCCCTGGACGAGACGCTGGAGCAGGATCCTAATTTCGTCCTGGCCTATTTCATGAAGGCGGCGCTGTTGGTGCAGTCCGGCAACATGCCGGCCGCGGTTCCGGAACTGGAGCAGGCCCAGCGGCTGGATTTCCGCCTGCCCCTGAGGGACCGTTCCACCATCAAGCTCATGTACTACCAGACCACCGGGCAGAGCGAAAAGTTGCTGGAATTTCTGCGCCTGCAGGCCCGCCTGCTGGACGACGGCGGCGCGCATGCGCAACTCGGTCAGCAGCTGATGGTTAGCGGGGACCTGGAAGGTGCCAGGTCCCATTTTGAACAGGCCCTGCAGCGCGATGCCCTGTTCGTTGATCTCAACCTGGTCCTCGCGGACCTGGTGCGCTCCAGTGGTGATTTTGATGGCGCCATTGAATACGCGCGGCGCTACCAGGAAGAGCGCCCCAAGGAGAGCGGCGCCAGCCTCAAGCTGGGCGACCTGCTGCGCGACAGTGGTGAGCTGGATGAGGCCGAAAGCCAGTACCAGCAGGCCTCCCTGCATCGACAGTGACGCCGTCGACGCCGCTTCTTCGCCTGCAACTCATCGCGGCACGGCGTGGCGACCGGAAACAGGCGGAGCGACTGCTGGAAGAAGCCGGACGCACGGCGCGCACCGCTGCGCAACGCGCGGCGGTGCACATCGCGGCCTCGCATTACGCCAATCGCCTCGGGCAGATCGACAAGGTGGTGGAGCAGCTCCGCGCGGCCGAGCCGTTGATTACCGAGACCCAGCCGCCGTTCATCACGGCGCTGTCCATTCATTCCAGCATCAGCGGCGCCTATCTTCGCGTGGGCAAAACGGACGAAGCACGGGCCGTGCTGCTGGAGGCCCGGGCCATGGTGCCGCAACCACCGCTGAACCAGTTCCTGGAGGCGATTGAGGCCAGCATCGCTGCACAGGAGGGGAATTTTGAAAGCGCCCGGTACGCCCTGGAGCAGTTCGAGGCCGTTCTGCAAGCACTTAAATTTGACGGGCTCGCCTTCCAGGTGCCCCTGGTGGCCGGTGCAATCCTGTTCCAGGAGGAGAAGTACCAGGAAGCGGCGGAGCAGATGCGACTGACCATTGAACAGGTGGACGGCTCATTCATTGCCGGTGAAATCAATGCCTATGGCATGTCGACCTTGCTGGCGCAGCTGGCGCAGGCCGAAATCCTGGCTGGTGACCTGGCGGCAGCGGAAAAGACCATAGAGCGCGGCTTTCGCATCGACCCGAACCTGGCCGAGCTGTGGTCGGCGCGGGCCAGGTTGCAGGCGGCCCGGGGGCTTGACTCGCTGGCGGCGGCTTCCGCCAACTACGCGCTGACCATCTGGAGCGAGGCGGACCCGCTGCTGATCGAGCGGCAGGAGCTTCGGGAGCTGGTTGGCGGCCTGGCCGTCGAGGGTTCTTAATCCCTGTTTTTACTTGCTTTTCTGCCGCTTTTAGCTGGATAATGCGGCCCCTTTTGGCTCAGCGTGGGGCAATCCAATGAAGCCCGTTCAGCACTACCAGGTCATCGTCATCGGTGGTGGCCATGCCGGTACGGAGGCCGCCCTGGCCGCCGCCCGCTGTGGTGCCCGGACGCTGCTGCTCACGCACAATATCGAAACCATCGGCCAGATGAGCTGCAACCCGGCGATTGGCGGCATCGGCAAGGGCCACCTGGTGCGCGAGATTGACGCGCTGGGTGGTGTGATGGCCCGGGCCGCGGATGCAGCCGGCATCCAGTTACGCACCCTGAACGCGCGCAAGGGCCCGGCCGTGCGCGCCACGCGCGCCCAGTGCGACCGTAACCTTTACCGCGCCTTTATCCGCCGGGCGGTGGAAAACCAGCCGAATCTCGCGGTGTTTCAGCAGGGCGTGGATGACCTGCTGCTGGCCGGCGACCGGGTGACCGGCTGCCGCACGGCGCAGGGCCTGGAGTTTCACGCGGACACGGTGGTGCTGACCACCGGCACCTTCCTGGGTGGCAGGATCCATATTGGCGAGACCCAGCTTGCCGGTGGCCGCGCCGGCGATCCCCCGTCGACTGACGCTGGCCGCGCGCCTGCGCGAGCTGCCGCTGGAAGTGGGGCGCCTGAAAACCGGAACGCCGCCGCGCATCGACGGCAAGACCGTGGATTTTTCGAACCTGCAGGAGCAGCCCGGCGACACACCCCTGCCGGTGTTTTCCTATCTCGGTTCTGCGGATGACCATCCGCAACAGGTCAGCTGCTGGATCACGCACACCAACGAGCGCAGCCACGAAATCATCCGCGGCGCCCTGCATCGCTCACCCATGTATGCCGGGGCCATCGAGGGCAGCGGCCCGCGCTACTGTCCGTCGATCGAGGACAAGGTGGTGCGATTCGCCGAGCGTGACGGGCCACCAGATCTTTATCGAGCCGGAAGGCCTGCACACCCGTGAGCTGTATCCGAATGGCATCTCCACCAGCCTGCCGTTCGAGGTTCAGCTGGACTTTGTGCGGTCCATTGCCGGCTTTGAGAACGCGCACATCACCCGGCCGGGCTACGCGATCGAGTACGACTTTTTCGACCCCCGCGGTCTGCATGCCAGCCTGGAAACCCGGCCGCTGGAGAATCTCTATTTCGCTGGCCAGATCAACGGCACCACCGGTTACGAGGAGGCCGCAGCGCAGGGCCTGCTGGCCGGCCTGAACGCTGCCCGCAGGGCGTTGGGCGACGAGCCCTGGGTGCCGCGCCGCGACGAGGCCTACCTGGGCGTGCTGGTCGATGACCTGACCACCCAGGGCGCGCGCGAGCCTTACCGGATGTTCACCAGCCGCGCCGAATACCGCCTGCAGCTGCGCGAGGACAATGCGGACCTGCGCCTCACCGAAACCGGCCGCGAACTGGGGCTGGTGGATGACGCGCGCTGGAGCGCTTTTTGCGCCAAGCGTGATGCCATCACCCGGGAGACGGAGCGTCTTGCGGGGCTGTGGCTTACGTCGGACAACCCGCTGGGTCGCGCCGTCCAGGCGTCACTGTCACTGGGGCTCGGCAAGGAAGTTCGCGCCCTGGATCTGCTCAAACGGCCGGAGGTCGACTATGCGGCCCTGACCGGTGTAGAAGGCATTGGTCCGCCGGTGGCGGACCCGAGGGTCGCCGAGCAGGTGGAAATCCAGGTGCGCTACGAGGGCTACCTGCAGCGCCAGGCGCAGGAAATCGAGCGCAGTCGCAAGCACGAAAGCCGGGAGATACCCGCCGGTTTCGATTTTGCCCTGGTCCGCGGTCTGTCCAGCGAGGCGCTTGAGAAACTTCAGCAGGCCCGCCCGGACACGGTCGGCCAGGCGGCCCGGGTGCCCGGCGTGACCCCGGCGGCGGTTTCCCTGCTGCTGGTTCACCTCAAAAAACAGGCGCCGGAGCGTCAGTCCGCCTGATGGTCGCATTCAGCGGGCCATAGTGAACGAAAGAAGAACGATGGGTTTACAGTGCTTTAACGACCCTTTGGTTACCCTAAGCCTGCAAGTTGACTGTGCCTGGTGTGTCGCGACATACAGGCAGTCCCCACACTTCATCAGCCTAAGCGGCACACCTTTAATAACCCCGGTATGACCGGGGTTTTTTTTGCCTTGTTGGCGGCTGCATCCAGGCTGCCGGGGGAGGGTGCAGGTTCAGGTGTCAGGCGCGCGCAGCTTCGCTTTCGAAATCGCTGCCTGCTTCGGGGTCGTTAAGTACTTCCAGGTCCAGTTCGCCCTCGCTGCGCGCGACGATGGTGGTGACCATGGCGTCCCCGGTGACGTTGACGGCGGTGCGCGTCATGTCCAGCAGCCGGTCTACGCCGAGAATCATGGCGATACCCTCCGGCGGCAGTCCGACCTGGGACAGCACACCCGCCAGCACCACCAGGCCCACGCTGGGCACGCCGGCGGTGCCGACGGAGGCGAGAATCACCATCACCACCACCATCAGGTACTGGCCGAGGGTCAGGTCGATGCCATAGAACTGGGCGATAAAGCCGGTCGCGATGCCCTGCATGATGGCCGTGCCGTCCATGTTGATGGTCGCGCCCAGGGGCACGGTAAAGGACGCGATCCGGTTGCTGACACCGAGCCGCTTCTCAACGGTTTCCAGGGTGACCGGAATCGTGGCATTGCTCGAGGCGGTGGAGAAGGCGAACATCATGGCCGCGCGCATCTTCATGAAAAACATCACCGGGTTGACCCGCCCCAGAACGGTCAGCAGCGTCGGATAGACCACCAGCGCGTGCACAAACAGCACCGCGAACACCAGGATCACGTACTTGCCCACCGCGACGAAGTCCGACATGTCACTGGTGGCCGCCAGGTTCGCGATCAGCGCGAAAACGCCGTAAGGCGCAAAGCGCATCACCAGGGTGACCAGCTTCATGATGATCTCGTTCATATCCCCGAACCAGGCGCTGATGCGTTTGCCGGCGCTGCCGCTGAGCGTAATGGAGATGCCCAGCAGGACCGAGAACACGATGATCGGCAGCATCTGGGCATTGGCCATCGCGGCCACCGGGTTGCGCGGCACCATGTCGATCAGCACCTGGCTGAAGGGGGTGGCGGCGGCGACTTCACGCGCCACGATCTTGGCCGGTTCAGCGCCGATGCCCGGCTCGAAAATGGCCGCTGCGGTCAGTGCGAGGGTGACGGCGATGCCGGTGGTGAGCATGTACAGCCCAATGGCCTTGCCACCGACCCTGCCAAGCACCTTCGGATCGGACAGGGAACTCGAACCGCAGACCAGGGAGATAAACACCAGCGGCACAACCAGCATCTGCAGCAGGGAGATAAAGACCTGGCCAAAAACGCGGAAAACGCCATCGATCAGCCAGATCCGGGTCCAGTCCGGGTTGCCCATGGCGGAGATGATCCACCCGGCGACGCCGCCCAGCACCATGGCTAACAGGATCCGGGCACTGAGACTGAGTTTCTTTTTATCGGCCATTTTGGCGTCCCCAAGTAAATCGTGAGCGGTTGTTGTTGTGTTGAATGCGCTTTTTCCGGGTCCCCGGCGATGCCCCGGGCCTGACCTTCATGGTGGCGCGGGGCCCGTTTGGGATAGAATCCGTCGTTTCCGCGGCACAAACCGCGAAGGCCGATAGCCTACACGAAGGCAGCTCCATGGACGAAACAACCCAGACCACCAATTTTATCCGCAACATCGTCAAGAACGATCTTGAGGAGGGCAAACACGCCTCGATCATCACGCGGTTTCCGCCGGAGCCCAACGGCTACCTGCACATTGGCCACGCCAAGTCGATTTGCCTGAACTTCGGGCTGGCGGCCGAGTTCGGCGGGCGCACGAACCTGCGATTTGACGATACCAACCCCCTGAAAGAGAACGAGGACTACGCCCAGTCGATCATGGACGACGTGCGCTGGCTCGGCTTTGAATGGGACGAGCTGCACCACGCTTCGGATTACTTTGAGCAGCTGCACGACTGGGCGATTCACCTGGTTCGCGAGGGGCTGGCCTACGTGGACAGCCAGGATGCGGACACGATCCGCAGCCAGCGCGGCACGCTGACGGAGCCGGGTGTCGACAGCCCCTACCGCAATCGCAGCGTCGAGGAAAACCTCGATCTGTTCGAAAAGATGACCGCCGGTGAATTTCCGGAAGGCGCCCACGTTCTGCGGGCGCGTATCGACATGGCGTCCCCCAACATCAATCTGCGTGACCCGGTCCTGTACCGCATTCTGCACGCGGCCCATCATCGCACCGGGGACCGCTGGCATATCTATCCCATGTACGACTGGGCCCACGGCCAGTCGGACTCGATCGAGCACATTACCCACTCCCTGTGCACGCTGGAATTCGAGGATCACCGGCCGCTGTACAACTGGTTCCTGGAGCATATTCCGGCGCCCTCACACCCGCGCCAGATCGAATTTGCGCGGGGCAACCTGAACTTCACGGTGATGAGCAAGCGTCGCCTCCGGGAACTGGTCGAGGAAGGCCACGTGGACGGCTGGGACGACCCGCGCATGCCGACCCTTGCGGGACTGCGCCGGCGCGGCTACACGCCGGCAAGCATTCGCCGCTTCTGGGGTGACCTGGGTGTGTCTAAATCCGACAGCATCATCGACATGGGTGTGCTGGAAAATGCCGTGCGTGACGATCTGAATAACAAGGCGCCGCGCGCCATGGCCGTGCTGGATCCGGTCAAGGTGGTTCTGACCAACTTCCCGGAAGGTGAGACCGAGTGGCTGGAGGCGGCGGTTCACCCGCAACAGCCGGAGCGCGGCAACCGCCGTGTGCCGATCAGCCGCGAACTCTGGATCGAGCGCGGTGACTTCATGGAAGACCCGCCGCGCAAGTTTTTCCGCCTGCGCCCGGACGGTGAGGTGCGTTTGCGCAACGCCTTCATCATCCGTTGCACCGATGTGATCAAGAATGCGGACGGGGAAGTGATTGAACTGCATTGCGAGTTCGATCCGGACAGCCGGTCCGGCATGCCGGGCGCGGAGCGACGGGTCAAGGGCACGATTCACTGGGTGTCAGTGCCGCACGCGGTCGGTGTGGAGGTGCGCCTCTATGACCGCCTGTTCAGCGTGGAAAACCCGCTGGCCGACAAGGAGCGTGACTACCGGGATTTCATAAACCCGGAATCCCTGCAGATCATTGAGCAGGCCTGGGTGGAGCCTTCGGTGATGGATGAGGGTGCTGAGCAGACGTTTCAGTTTGAACGCACCGGCTACTTCGCCCGGGATAGCGAGGCCGGCGATGACGGGGCGGTGGTGTTCAACCGGACCGTGACCTTGCGCGACACCTGGGCGAAAATGAAACAGGGATAAAACAGGACTGCAGCAGGAAAAACAGGGTGTCGCCCCCACCCGCAACAGGTGACTAGCGGCAGGGGAGTTGTACCGCCGCCTTTGCTAGACTGGACGATCACAGCTTTAGAGGAGATCAGGCTCATGGGTTGGATTTTTCTGGCGCTCATCGTGGGCGCGGTGGTATTTGCCATCTCGATCTATAACCGGCTCGTGGCATCAAGAAACCGGTTCAAGAACGCTTTTGCGCAAATCGATGTGCAGCTGACGCGGCGACATGACCTGATTCCGAACCTGGTCGAAACCGCCAAGGGCTACATGGCGCATGAGAAGGACACGCTGGAAGCCGTGATCAAGGCCCGCACGGCCGCTGTTTCAGGCCTCAAGGACGCGGCCCGTGACCCGACGGATCCGGCGGCCATGAAAAAGCTGGCAGAAGCGGAGCAGGGGCTTTCCGGCGCCCTGGGCCGTCTTTTCGCCCTGTCCGAATCCTACCCGGACCTGAAAGCCAACGAGAACATGATGCAGCTCTCCGAGGAGCTCACGACCACGGAAAACAAGGTCGCGTTTGCGCGCCAGGCCTACAATGACTCCGTGATGGACTACAACACGCTGCGCGAATCGTTCCCGAACAACTTCTTTGCCGGCTGGTTCAATTTTTCACCGGCGGAGTTGCTTGAAATCGACGATGAAACCAAGCGCGAGGTGCCCAAGGTCTCATTTTGAGGCAACCGCATGCTCGCTGAAGGGGTGCGGCGGTGAATTTCTTTGAGCACCAGGACCGGTCCCGGCGCCAGACCCGCTGGCTGCTCCTGCTCTTCGCCCTGGCCGTGCTGGCGGTCATTGCCGTCGTTGACCTGGTGCTCCTGCTAACCCTCGGATTCGCTTCTCCGTTGGCGGATGCCCCCCTGCTCTCCGCCGCCAATTTGCGGGCCAACAGTGACGCTTTGCTGATGGGGGCAATTGGAACGGGGTTGCTGGTCGGCTTATCCAGCCTTACCCGGATTCTGCGCCTGCGCGACGGCGGCGGCGAGGTGGCGCGCCAGCTCGGCGGAACCCTGGTTGACCCGGACAGCCGCGACCCGCTGCGCCGCCGGCTGGTGAACGTGGTTGAAGAAATCGCGCTGGCCTCGGGCGTACCGGTGCCACAGATCTTCGTGCTGGAACAGGAACCGGGCATCAACGCCTTTGCGGCCGGCTATTCACCCTCTGATGCGGCAGTGGCGGTGACCCGCGGCACGCTGGAGAAGCTCAACCGCAGCGAGCTCCAGGGGGTCATTGCGCACGAGTTCAGCCACATACTCAACGGCGATATGCGCCTGAATATCAAGCTGATGGGCGCCCTGTTCGGCATCCTGGTGCTGTCCCTGATCGGACGCCGCGTCCTGATGCACAGCGGTGCGCTCGGCCGCTCCCGAAATTCCGGTTTTCCCATCCTGGCCCTGGCGGTGGCCCTGGTCGTTATTGGTTATGTGGGACTGTTTTTCGGGCGCGTCATCAAGGCGGCGGTATCGCGGCAGCGGGAATACCTGGCGGATGCGTCCGCGGTGCAGTTCACCCGTGACCCGGGGAGCATCGCCGGCGCACTGAAGAAAATCGCGGTGCATGGCAACCATTCCTACCTGCAGGTCGACTCCGAGGAGGTCGGGCACATGCTGTTCGGCCCCGGCCAGGCCATGAGCCTGCTGGCAACGCACCCGCCGTTATTGCAGCGCATTGCCCGGATCGAGCCGGGCTTCCGGGAGGACGAACTGCAGCAGGTGGCGGACCGTTTGAAACGCGCGCAGGCGCGCGAGCACAAGGCAGCGGCGCGGGAAGAGCAGCGCCGCGAGCAGCGGGAACAGCAGCCCCGGGCGCCGCTGGATGCGCAGAGCATCATTGACCAGATCGGCAACCCGGACATGCAGCGCATCCTGATTGCAGCGGCACTGGCCGATAGCCTGCCCGGCGATGCGGCGGCCGCGGCCCGGGCGGTGGAGTCCGCACCCCTGGCGCTGCTCTACAGCCTGCTGATGGAGGATGAGCAGGCGCGCCAGCAGCAAATGCGCGTTATCGCGGAAAAGCTTGGCGCGGAAGCGGCGCAGGGCGTGCAGCAACTGGTCGAGCTCAACGGCGTGCTGGAACCGGTCCAGCGTCTGCCGCTGCTGGAGATTGCGCTGCCCGCACTGCACCGGCAACCGGCAGCGTCCCTGCAACGTATGCTGGCGGCGATCGATGCAATGATTCGGGTCGATGGCGAGGTGGATGTTTTTGAGTACCTGCTGGCCCGGCTGGTGCGTCAGTACCTCTGGGAGTCGGCCAATCCCGGCAGGGTGCGTGTGGCCGGCAACCGTTCACTCAGTCAGCGTCGCGAGGAGGTCAGGGACGTGCTCGCGGTCGTCGCCTGGCACGGTCAGCGGGATGATCCGGAAGCTGCGCTGGCAGCGTACCAACTGGCCGTGGGTGAGGTCCTGGGCGAGTTGCCGGATAAGCTGCCCCGCCCGTTGCGGGATTCCTCCGACTGGATCACGCCCCTGGAACGGTCCCTGGACCGGCTGGATGAGCTGACTGCCGGCGGCAAGGAAAAGCTGCTCCGGGCGCTGGCCCTGAGTGTTCGTTTTGACGACCAGTTAATTCCGGCAGAGGTCGAGTTGCTGCGGGCCGTGTGTTCCGCCCTGCATGTGCCGATTCCCGCGCTGGTGGCCTCGGGCCGCCCCTGAACCGTCTTTTCAGGCCCCGACCGTGCTCATGGTGTCGGCAATTTTCTCCGCAATCATGACTGTCGGCGCGTTGGTGTTACCGGAAACCAGCGCCGGCATGACCGATGCATCGACCACGCGTAAGCTCTCGATACCCCGGACCTTCAGCTCCAGGTCGAGCACCGAGTCCGGATCGCTGCCCATGCGGCAGGTGCCCACCGGGTGGTAAATGGTTTCCGCCTTGCGCCGCACGAAATCCAGCAACTCGGCATCACTGGTGACGCCCGCTTCCGGAAACACCGGCCCGGCGACCAGGTCGCTGAAGGCGTCCTGGGCAAAGATTGACTGGCCCTGGCGCACGCACTCCACCATCATTTTCCGGTCGTACTCGCTGTCCAGGTAGTTGGCGAATATTGCCGGTGCGGTTGCCGGGTCAGCGGACTTGAGGCGGATCCGCCCGCGGCTCTCCGGCCGCAGGGGGCAGGCGTGAATGGTCAGGCCGGAACCGGGCAGCTGGTTGCGCCCGTGTTCATCAAGTTGGGCGGGAATGAAATGCAGCTGAATATCCGGCCGGTTATCGGTGGCCAGCGGGCTGACGATAAAGGCGCCGCCTTCGGCCAGGTTCGAGGTTCCCGGTCCCTGGTGGCGCAGGAAGTACTTGAGGCCGGCCAGCAGGTGGTTGAGCGTGTCATAGCTGTCTTTCGTGTTGATGGACACGACGGTGCACACGTCCAGGTGGTCCTGCAGGTTCTCGCCGACCTGGGGCAAGTCCAGTTGCACGGTGATGCCCTGCTCACGCAGGTGGTCCGCCGGGACCGATGCCGGACAGCATCAGCAGCTGCGGCGAATTGATCGCACCGCCGCTGAGGATGATTTCGCCGGCCTCGAGGTCCTTGAGCCTGCCGTTGTGTATCACCCGCACTCCGCGTGCCCGGTCTCCGTCAAACAGAACGCACTGGGCCGCGGCCCCGGTCATCAGGTCAAGATTGTCCCGCTCCAGCGCCGGGCGCAGGTAGCCATCCGCGGTGCTGCAGCGGCGGCCGTCGCGCTGGGTGACCTGGTAAAGGCCGCAGCCTCTCTGGTGCGGGCCATTGAAGTCGTCGGTATGCGGCAGGCCGGCCTGCTCGCAGGCCTGCAGAAACCGGTCGGACAGGGGGCTGTGGTAGCGCAGGTCCTGCACGGCCAGCGGACCACCGGTGCCATGCAGCGCCGACGCGCCGCGCTGCTGGTCTTCCGAGCGCATGAAGTAGGGCAGGCAGTCCTCGAAGGCCCAGCCGTGGGCGCCGTTCGCCGCCCACTCGTCATAGTCCTTGCGGTGGCCGCGGCTGTAGCACATCGCGTTGATGGAGCTTGAGCCGCCCAGCACGCGGCCGCGGGGCCAGTAGAGCCGGCGGTTGTTGAGTTCCGGCTCCGGCTCGGTGTAGTAGTTCCAGTTGATTTTCGTGTTGTTGCGCAGCTGCCAGAGCCCGGCGGGCATGTGGATAAACGGGTTGCGGTCCTTGCCCCCGGCTTCCAGGAGCAAGACCCGGCGGTTCGGGTCCTCGCTGAGCCGGTTGGCCAGCACGCAGCCGGCGGAGCCGGCGCCGACGATGATGATGTCGTAATTACTCAAGGTAGTCCTGCTGATCCATTCGGTGGCGTATGCATGATAGCGTCTGGCTGTCGTTGCGCAAGACCCCGCGTGTGCAACGACCTTCTGAACGCAGCACGCTGGTACAATATACGGCCGCACCCGTCACGGGTCGGTGAGGATATGCGTCGGCTCCACGCCCTGCCGACGCGTTGAAACCACGTTGCAAAAGGGAGCGCAGCATGACCCTGACCCGCCTGTCACTGGGCAACCCGGTAGCCGTCGCCGTTGGGGCCATCCTGATTGCCATCTTCGGCTTCATTGGCTTGTCCCGGCTGCCGGTGGAAATGACGCCGGAGATCACCCGGCCGGAAATCCAGGTCAGCACCCGCTGGCGCGCTTCCGCCCCGTCAGAAATTGAATCGGAAATCATCGAGCTGCAGGAAAATGTGCTGCGCTCGACGCCGGGCCTGCTGCGCATGTCCTCCGACGCCAACTATGGCCGCGGCTCCGTAACGCTCGAGTTCGTTATCGGCACGGACATGAACCGCGCCCTGATCGAGGTGATGAACCGCCTGAACCAGGTGCCCCGCTACCCGGTGGACGCGGATGAGCCCATCATCCAGCTGGGTGGCGAGAATTTCGACCGGGTGGTCGCCTGGTTCCAGATCACCACGCGGGAGGGCAACGACGTTCCGATTGCCTCCTACCAGGATTTTATCGATGACAACGTGATCACGCGCTTTGAGCGCGTGCCCGGCGTGTCCTCCGTGTTTGCCTTCGGTGGCCGGACCCACGAGGTGCGGATTACCTTTGATCCCTACAAGGCGGCGGGCCTGGGCCTGGACCTGACCAGCATTTCCAGCGAGCTGGGCGCCAATGCAGACGTCAGTGCGGGCAATACGGAAGTCGGCCGGCGCATGTACACGCTGCGCTTCAGCGGCAAGTACGAGGTTGATTCGCTGGGCGACCTGGTGCTCGAGTGGCGCGAAGGCCGGCCGATCAGGCTGCGGGACATTGCGCGGATCGAGATGCTCATGGTGGACCCGACCACGGTGCTTCACCAGAACGGCGGTCCGGGGATCGGTATGGGCGTTTCGCCGGAATCCGGCGCCAATGTGCTGGATGTGCTCGACGGCATTCGCGCCGTTTCGGACGAGTTGCGCGCAGGGCTCCTCGACGAGGCCGGGCTTGAGTTGTTCATGGGCTTTGACCAGTCCATTTACATCACCTCATCCATCAAGATGGTGCGCAACAACCTGCTGCTGGGCATGATGCTGGCGGTTGCCGTGCTCTGGTGGTTTTTGCGGCGCTTCCGCGCGACACTGATCGTGGCCCTGTCCATCCCCCTGTGCCTGCTGTTTTCCTTCATCGTCATGTACACCAGCGGCCGGACCGTGAACATCATTTCCCTGGCCGGGCTCGCTTTTGCGACCGGCATGGTCCTGGACGCGGCTATCGTGGTGCTGGAAAACATCTTTCGTCAGCGCGAGGCCGGGCGGGATGCCTTTGAAGCGTCCCTGCGGGGTACGCAGCAGGTGTTTGGCGCGCTGCTGGCGTCAACGGCGACCACGGTGGCGATCTTCATGCCCGTGGTGTTCCTGCAGGATGAGGCCGGCCAGCTGTTTGCCGACCTCGCCATCACCATCTCTGCCGCGGTCGTTGCCTCGCTGATCGTCGCGGTCACGGTTTTGCCGGCCGCTGCGGCCACCTGGGTCCGGGGCACCGGCATCGAGGACCGCCACCAGCACTGGTGGCAGTGGACGGCAAACCACGTGATGTCCTGGACCAACACCGCGCGGCAACGGTGGACCTGGATCGCGGTGTTGACGGCAGCGCCACTGGCCCTGGCGGTGCTGCTGGTGCCGCCGGCGGATTACCTGCCCGAGGGCCGACAGAACTGGATCCAGGGCTTCATGGTCGCGCCGCCAGGGCTCGGTGTTGAGACCGGCGAGACCGAGATCATGGATGTGATCGATGACCGTCTCGAGCCTTACCTGACTGGCGAGAAGATCGCCGCGCCTGGAGTCTTACTACATGGGCTCCAGCCCGGGGTTTGGCACGTTTATCGGCGGGCGCGCGATCGATGCGGACGAGGTGGACGAGCTCGTGCAGATTTTCAACTCGGAAATCATGCGCGGCTTTCCTGACACCTTCGGCTTCGCCTCGCGGGCGGCCCTGTTTAACGGCGCGCGCGGCGGCCGGCAGATCAATCTGGACCTGCAGGCCGAATCCTTCGAATCGTTGCTGGCCGGTGGCCGGGCCGGATTTTTTGCGGTCATGCAGGCCATGCCCGGCGCCAGTGTGCAGCCCTCGCCCGGCCTGGAGCTGGCCGAGCCGGAGTTGCGCCTGGTCCCCGATGACCGGCGCATCGCCGAGGTGGGCTGGAACCGTTCACGGATGGCAACGGTGGTGCGCGCCCTGGGCGACGGCGCGTTTCTGGGCGAATACTTTGACGGCAACCGGCGCTATAACGTCGTGCTCCGGGCGGAGGGCTGGGAGACGCCGGAACAGCTTGCCGCCATTCCACTGGCCACCCCGAGCGGCGAGGTGCAGGCGCTGAGTGAGCTGGTGCGCCTGGAAAGGACCGCCGGGCCCTCGCAGATCCGCCGCGTGGACCGGCGCCGGACCCTGACCCTGCAGATTCAGCCGCCCGGAGACCTGGCCATTGAGGAGGCGATTGACCTGGTCCGTGCCGAGGTGCTGCCGGTGGTGCGCGCGGCATTGCCGCCGGATGGCACCATCAAGCTGAGCGGGACGGCGGAAGCCCTCGACGAGGCGCTGGTCAGCATGTCCGGCAGCTTCACTCTCGCCGTGGTGATTCTCTACCTCCTGATCTCGGCGCTGTTCCGCTCCTTTGTCGATTCCCTGCTGGTGGTACTGACCCTGCCCATGGCCACCGTGGGCGGCATTCTGTGCCTGCGCCTGATGGACCTGGCCCTGGCGGGGAGCGGCGGGCAGCAGATGGACCTGCTCACCATGATCGGATTCGTGATTCTGCTCGGGCTGGTGGTGAACAACGCGATTCTGCTGGTCTACCGCGCCCGGGATGCGGAGCGCGAGGGCATGAGCCGGCGCGATGCGGTGGAAAGCGCCGTGCGCCTGCGCCTGCGCCCGATCCTGATGAGCACCATGACCAGTATTTTCGGCATGCTGCCACTGATGTTGCTGCCCGGCTCCGGCTCCGAGCTGTACCGGGGGATGGCGACCGTTATCGTCGGTGGCATGCTGGTCAGCACGATATTTACCCTGGTTCTTCTGCCCAGCCTGTTGCGCATGAACGAGGAGAAATCCGCCGTGGTTCATGCATCACCGGAAACCGTGTGAGATAGTTCAGCCATGAAACGTGTTTTGATTCTTGCTTCGATGCTGCTTGGCGGCATTGCTGCGGCCGCGGCCCAGGAAAGCGGTATGCCGCCGGCGCTGGTAGAGGTGAGCACCGCCACCCTGCAGACACTGGCGCCGGTCACGCTGGTGCCCGGGACGGTTACCAGTCGCCACGATGCGCGGCTGTCCGCCGAGGTGGACGGGCGCCTGATCAGCGTGGTGGAGGTGGGCGCCGTGGTCGAGGCCGGTGATCCGCTGGCGCAGATCGAGGACACGCGGCTTATCCTGCGGCGCCAGGAGCTGACCGCGGAAATTGAACGCGCCCAGGCCCGGCTCGCATTCCTGGAAAAGGAGGAGCAGCGGTTTGCGCGCCTGGCCGAGTCCAACCTCGCCGCCGCCACGCAAATGGAACAAACCCGCTCGGAGCGGGACGCGGCCCGGGGTGACCTGCATGTCGCCGAGTCGCGCCTGGCGCAGAACGAGGATGAACTGTCGCGGACGGTCATCCGCGCGCCCTTTGCGGGCATTGTCGTGGAGCGCCTGATGATGCCCGGCGAACGCGCCAGCGACGGGTCCAATGTACTGCGGCTGGTGGACCAGCAAAGCCTGGAAGTCATTGCCCGCGCGCCGTTGGCCTACTATCGCTATGTGCAGCCCGGACAGTGGCTTGCCCTGAGTGCGCTCGGCATTGAGACCGAAGGCCAGGTCCGCACCGTGGTGGCCGTGGGGGATGAAAACACCCACCAGTTTGAGCTGCGCATGGACATTGAGCCGGGCCTCTATCCGGTGGGCCAGACCCTGCGCGTGGCGGTGCCCATGGACGAGGTCCGCGAGGTGCTCGCGGTGCCGCGCGATGCGCTGGTGCTGAGGCCGGAAGGCATCACGGTATTTATCGTGGACGACAGCGGCCAGGCCAGGCAGGTGAGCGTGACCACGGGCATCGGCGCCGGTGACCTGATCGAAATCCGCGGACCGGTATCCGCCGGTGACACGGTCGTGGTGCGCGGCAATGAGCGCCTGCGGCCCGGCCAGCCGGTCAACGTGCGCGAGGGCTGATCGCCTCCGATGACCAGCGGCACTGAGGCGGAACCGGCGGCAGAGCCGGCTTCATCGGCGCGGCTGTGGGTGCGCTTTGCGCTGGCCTTCAGCTACTTCTTCTTTCTGCTGGGTGGATACTTCATGCTGCGCCCGATCCGCGGCACGGTGGCCTCAAATTTCAGCGACCAGTTGCACCTGCTCTACACGGCAACCTTTGCCGTGATGCTGCTGCTGGTTCCCGTTTTCGGCTTCCTCGTGTCCCGCTTCCGGCGGGGGATTTTCATTCCCCTGGCCTACGGGCTGTTCATAATCCAGTTGCTGCTGTTTGCCTGGGGCTTCAGCGCTGAGCAACCCCCGGACCGGGTTCAGCTGACCTTTTACGTCTGGCTCAGCGTGTTCAACCTGTTCGTGGTGTCCGTTTTCTGGAGCTTCATGGCGGATATTTTTACGCCCGGCCAGGCCCAGCGGCTGTTCGGCAGCATCATGGCCGGGGGCTCGATCGGCGCCATCATCGGGCCGCTGGTCACGGCGCGCTGGATCGGCAGTCTCGGCGCCGAGGGCGTCATGCTGGTTGCAGCGGTCTGTCTCGGGGTGGCGACCACCATGGCGGTGGTCCTGGGGCGTTACGAGCAGGCCCATTCCGATGGTTCCGGGGAAAAGGTCATCGGCGGCAGCGTGCTGGAGGGGGCCGTTGCGGTATTCCGCTCACCCTACCTGCTGCTGATCTGCCTCATGATGCTGCTGCACAACTTTTCATCGACCTTCCTCTACAACGGCCTGGCCGTGCTGGTGAACCAGGAGATCACCGGGTTCGAGGAGCGTACGGCGTTTTTCAGCTACGTCGACCTGGTCGTGCAGGTTCTGGCCTTCAGCTTCCAGTTCTTCCTCACCTCGCGGCTGCTGCGCTGGATCGGCATGCCCCGCTCCATCATTCTGCCGCCGCTGATACTCGCCGCCGGTTTCACGCTGCTGGGAAGCTCCATCGGCCTGGTGCTGTTCGCCGCGGTGCAGGTGGCCCAGCGGGCCATGAATTACGGACTCCTGGGTCCGATCAAGGAGATGCTCTTTACCGTGGTGGACCGGGAGACCAAGTACAAGAGCAAAAACTTCATCGACACGGTGGTTTACCGGGGCAGCGACGTGGTGGCCAGCTGGACCTTCAAGGGCCTGATGACCGCGGGCCTCACGGTCAATGGCGCGGCCTGGGTCTACGTGCCGTTCATGGCCATCTGGGGCGTGGGCGCCTGGCGCCTGGGCAAGAGTTACGAGCGGCTGGCTGCCGCGGTCCGGGCGCCGGAAAAAGACGGGTGAAAGCGGCGGCCCTCGTCGGTTTCAACCGAGGTCACCGGGCACTGGTATAGACGCTCCAGCCGGTCGACCGTGAGCAGGTCGGCGGCCTTGCCGGCCTCCCATTCACCATCGCCGAACAGAAGCAACACGTGGCTGCAGTAAGTCGCCGCGAGGTTGACGTCATGCAACGCCGCCGCCGCGCAACGGCCTTCCCGGTATACCAGGTCGCCGACGGTCCGCATGATGCCGACCTGGTGGCGGAAGTCCAGGTGGTTGGTGGGCTCGTCCAGCAGCAGCACATCGGGGTCCTGTACCAGCAGGGCCGCAAAGGCCAGGCGCCGCGCCTCGCCCCCGGACAGGCTGGTCACCCGCCGCTGCTCCAGCGCGCCCAGGTCGACCCGGCCGGTTGCCGCCCGGGCGCGCTGCAGGTCTTCAGCGGACTCGCGGCTGAACACGCCCAGGTAGGGGTGACGCCCGGTAAGCGCCACTTCCAGGACCGTGGCGTCGAACACATAGGCGGTATGCTGCTGGAGCATGCCAAGATGCCTGGCCAGCGCGCGTCGTGGCCAGTTGTCCAGCGTGTTGCCGTTCAGGCTGACCGTGCCCCGCAACGAGGTTACCAGGCCCGCGAGATGGCGCAAAAGGGTGGTCTTGCCGGCGCCATTGGCGCCCAGCATGCCCCAGTACTCCCCGGGCTGCAGGCGCAGGTTGAGCGATTCCACGATCGCCCGGCTGCCGATGCGCACGGTGAGTTCCTCGCAGCTGAGCGTTGCGCCCCCGGTCGTCATGGCGCCTGGGGCCGCAGGCGGGCCCGGTTGAGCAGCAACAGGAACAGCGGTACCCCCAGCAGCGCGGTAATCACGCCCACCGGGAGTTGCCGTGGCGCAATCACCGTGCGCGCCAGCGTGTCGCTCAGCACCAGGAAGGCCCCGCCAAACAGCGCCGCGGCGGGCACCAGGATGCGGTGATCAGAACCCACCAGCAGGCGCATAAGGTGCGGCACGATCAGACCCACGAATCCGATGCTGCCCGCCACCGACACCGCCGCCGCGGTCAGCAGGGAGGCCAGAAAGTACACGCCCCACAGCAACAGGTGCGTTGACTCGCCCAGCAGCCTGGCGGTGGTCTCGCCCATGGCGAGCACATTCAGGCTGCGCGACAGCGCCAGCACCAGCGCCAGGGCGCCCAGCAACACGCCAACGGCCCAGGCGGGCAGGCGGGCGTAGCTCAGGTCACCCATCAGCCAGAACAGCATGCCGCGCAGGCTGTTGTCCGGACCCGTGGCCAGCACCAGGCTGATCAGCGCCCCCCAGCCGGCAGCAGTAACCACCCCGGTCAGCAGCAGCCGCGTGCCGCTCCAGGGACCACTGCCGCGCGCCAGGCCGAAGACCAGCAGTATGGAAACCAGCGCCCCGACCAGGGCCATAACAGGCATCAAGGCGACCGCCAGGCCGAGGGACATGCTGAGCAGTGCGAAGCAGGCGGCGCCGCCGGAAACGCCGAGGATGTAGGGATCCGCCAGCGGGTTGCGCAGCAGCACCTGCATCAGGCACCCGGCCACTGCCAGCATCGCGCCGACACCAAAGGCAGCCATGGCCCGGGGAATGCGCAAACGCCACAACAGCTCGCCTTCCCGGGTGGCCGGGTGGGTCAGCGCGAACCACCAATCAGCCGGGCTGTGGCTTACCGAGCCCAGGGCGGTGGCGAGTACCAGGCAGGCGAGGCACAGCAGTCCCAGCAGAACCAGCACTGCGGCGGGATTCATGCCTCTCATGATGACGTGGATTGGCTTTGGGAAGCGATTTGATTAACATTCCGTCCGGGAAAGGCGCAAAATATCACATGGTCAATAGCTCACCAACACGCATGAGTCCAGAAGCGCGCAGCGCCGGGAGCCGGTCGTGATCGATCCGGACGGCTACCGGCCCAACGTGGCCATTGTCATTATTAATGACGCCCGCCAGGTGTTCTGGGCCGAGCGCGCCAACAACGATGGGTGGCAGTTTCCCCAGGGCGGTATGCGCACGGATGAAACGCCGGTGGAGGCCATGTACCGGGAACTCGAGGAAGAAACCGGTTTACAGAGCCACCACGTGGAGCTGCTGGGCAACACGCCCGGCTGGCTGCGTTACCGTTTGCCGCGCCGGTTTCAGCGCCGCGGCCGAAAGCCGGTATGTATCGGGCAGAAGCAGGTCTGGTTCCTGCTGCGCATGCTGACCGATGAATCCCGGGTTACCCTGGATGCGACCGATTCACCGGAATTTTCCAGTTATCGCTGGGTGGACTTCTGGTACCCGGTCAATAACGTCATTTCTTTCAAGCGACCGGTCTATAACAAGGCCCTTACCTTACTCGAGCCCCTGGCCATCAAGGCCTGAGGCAAGTCATCCCAAGCATTTCGAGGATTTTTCATGTCATTACTCCTGACGCGCGTCGTACTGGCGGGCCTGATTGTTTTTACCTCTTCCCTCGCCGCCGCACAGTCCGCGCCCTACCAGGACACAATAGAAATGCTCCAGGAACGCGCGCTGGCTGACGAGCTGTCATGGGAACTGCTCGAGTCTCTCACCACCGATGTCGGACCGCGCATGGCAGGCACCCCGGGAGACGCGCTTGGCGTGGCCTGGGCGCAGGAGCGCATGGAAACGCTTGGTTTTGACCGCGTCTGGCTGGAGCGGGTGGAATTTCCCCTGTGGGTGCGTGTCGCCGAGCGCGGCCGGGTCATCAGCCCGCGTGTCCAGGACATGGCGGTAACAGCCCTCGGGCGGTCACCGGGCACGGACGGGCCGGTGGCCGGGGAGATCGTGCATTTTGCAGACCTGGCGGCCCTGGAAGCCGCTGAAGACGGCAGCCTGGAAGGTAAAATTGCCTTCATCTCGGCGCGGATGGAGCGCAGCCGCAGTGGCGCGGGTTATGGACCCGTGGTGCAGGGCCGCAGCCAGGGGCCGTTTGTCGCAGCGCAGAAAGGCGCGACGGCGCTGATCATCCGCTCCGTCGGCACGGACAACGATCGCCTGCCGCACACGGGGAATATGTCCGGTTCAACCCCGGGCGAGGCGGTGCCTTCCGCGGCCATTTCCAACCCGGATGCAGACCTGCTCGTGGCGCTGCTGGAGCGCGATGCGCCGGTGGTCTTTGAGCTGGAGCTGGACACGGGAATGGAGGGCATCGGCGAATCCTTCAACGTGATCGGGCAGTTCGACGGGCGCGACGACAGCGACGACTTCGTGCTGATCGGCGCACACCTGGATTCCTGGGACCTCGGCACCGGGGCGCACGATGACGGCGCCGGCGTGGCCATCACCATGGCGGCCGCCAAACTGGTCGCTGACCTGCCGCAGCGCCCACGCCGGGACATTCGCGTGGTCCTCTTTGCCAACGAGGAGCAGGGCATTTATGGCGGCAAGGAATACGCCCGGGTTCACGCGGATGAGGTGCCCCGGCACGTCCTGGGCGCCGAATCAGACCTTGGTGCGGGCCGCATTTACGAGTTCAGCAGCCGGGTCAGCCCGGCTGCCGAGCCGGCCATGGTGGAATTGGCCGGCTACCTGGCGCCACTCGGCATACCCCGGCAGGAAGAAACGCCCGCCTCCGGCGGTGCGGATATCGGTCAGATCAGTCGCCTGGGCGTTCCGGTGGTGGACCTGAAACATGACGCAAGCCGTTATTTTGATCTGCACCACACGGCCAATGACGTGCTGTCACAGGTGAATCCGGACGACATGGCCTTTAACGTGGCGGCCTATGTCACCCTGGTCTACTTTGCTGCGGAGACCGATACCGACTTTGGTCCGATAGCACCCTGGTAGCGCGGCTTCCGCAAGATTCGTACCGGGCTCCCGCCCCATGGGCGCGGGGCTTGCACGGGGCCGGGTGCACGTGGGAAAAATGTTATTGACAATCATTCTCATTCAGGAATAACATCAATCAACTGCTGGTAAACAGCGTCCCTGGTACTGGACTGGAAAGCCGCCCATGTATGTGTGTCTCTGCAAAGCGATAACCGATTCGGACATCATCGAAGCGGCCAATGGCGGCATACGCACCATGCGCCAGCTGGCCAGGGAAACCGGCTGCTCCAGCAACTGTGGCCGCTGCGCCGTCACCGCAGCAGAAATTCTTGGCCAGGCAACCGGCCAGGGAGCAAACCTGCTGGATGTCGTGGGCCAATCCGGCGAAGTCGCCATCGCCTGACAACCGGCCCGGCCGTGCAGGCACCCGCTTGCTGAGAATACGTTTCATTCCCTCACGGATTTTCCGCTTTGGCTAGAATGGCGGGGTCCGCCTTGTTGCGGATCATTTTTTGTCCATACGGAAAGGAGTTGACCCATGAAGGGCGATGCAAAAGTCATCGAGTATCTCAACAAGGTGCTGCGTAACGAGCTCACCGCAATCAATCAGTACTTCCTGCATTCGCGCATGTTCAAGGACATGGGTCTCAAGGAACTTGCAGACCACGAATACGAAGAGTCCATCGACGAGATGAAGCACGCCGATGCGCTGGTTGAGCGCGTCCTGTTTCTCGAGGGTCTGCCCAACCTGCAGGACATCGGTCGTCTGCGTATCGGTGAAAACGCGAAGGAAATGATCGAATGCGACCTCGCACTGGAAAATGATGCGATTCCGGATTTGCGCGACGCGGTGGCCCACTGCGAATCGGTCCGCGATTACGTGAGCCGCGACCTGTTCGCCGATATTCTCGACTCGGAAGAAGAGCATGTTGACTGGCTGGAAACGCAGTTGCAGCTCATGGAGACGGTGGGTATCCAGAATTACCTGCAGGAACGCATGGGCAAGTAAGCATCGGTCGCGACGGGCAGCAGCCCGTCGCGATGTTCCGCCGGTCTGCGGACCATTGCTTCCGCAACTTCAGTTTGCATCACGGCTTGAACCATTGTTCGCGCGCCCACATCATGTGGGTCTGACGTGGAGCGCCAAGCATGTTTAATCAAACCAGCCAGCCCTGCCAGTTCGAGCGCGATTGTGACGTTGTGATGATCCCCTCCGGCGAAGAGGTGACCATGCCTGCGGGCACGGCGGGTTACATCACCCAGGCCCTGGGCGGCAGCTTCACCGTGTTCGTGGAAGGAAACCTGTTCCGGGTAGCCGGCATCGATGCGGACGCCATCGGCAAGCAGCCGGTGCAACCGCCGTCGCTGTCCGATGACGCCACGGAAGACGACGTGGAAAAGCTGATCTGGGAGCAGCTCAAGACCTGCTACGATCCGGAGATACCGGTCAACATCGTCGACCTGGGACTGGTGTACCGCTGCGACCTCGAAAAGGCCGAAAGCGGTGACCGCCGCGTGTCGGTCGACATGACCCTGACCGCACCTGGTTGCGGCATGGGGCCGATCCTGGTGGAAGATGTGCGCGCCAAAATCTCCATTATCCCGACGATTGAATCAGTCAACGTGGAACTGGTCTTCGATCCGCCGTGGAATCACATGATGATGTCCGAGGCGGCCAAGCTTGAGACCGGCATGTTCTGAAAACGCCGGACACCGTCCAGGCATAAAAAAGGGCGCCATCAGGGCGCCCTTTCCTTTACCTTAGAGCGATCAGGCGGCGTCAGAGTGACGCAGCTCAGGGTGCGCGCCCTGGTCCTGCTGCGCCCCGAGACGCAGGGTTTCACTGTCGAATTCATCAACCGCGATGATTTCCATCACCAGCTCGCGAACCTCGCGCAGCTGGGCGGCCTCTTCCTCCGTCAGCAGCTCCCGCTGCAGCGCATCGGCCAGCTGGGCATCCCAGGTCAGGCCCTTCACCTCGCCGGCCTTGATGGCCTTGCCAAGCTTGCGCTCCAGCGGTTCGGCGGCGATCACCTTAGGCAGGGCCCGCTCCATGAAACTGATGGGCTGCTTGCTGGTCGCGGAGATAAATATGCCATTGGTCAGGCGGTCACGGGCTTCCGACGGTGACAGGATCAGCTGCGCCACGAGACGGCTGAGCCGGTCGCCTGGTGCGCGTTCGCGACGTCCCAGTGGAAACACGACTGCGGCCATCAGCCGGCCGATCCAGCGGTTCGGGAAGTTGTCCACGAAACCACCGAGGGCCTTTTGCACCTCGTCCATCGCGTTGTGGAAGGACCAGGCCAGGAGTACCTGGTCGGCTGCGGGGCGCCCCAGCGCCTCGTAGCGGTACATCAGCGCAGAGGCCATGTAGAGGTGGCTCAACACATCACCGAGCCGTGCGGAAATGCGCTCTTTCTGCTTCAGTTTGCCGCCCAGGGACAGCATGGCGATGTCAGCGCAGAAAGCCAGGGCAGCCGAGTAGCGGGACATCTTGCGGTAGTAGCCGGCCATGCGGCGGTTGTTCCGGACCGGCACCGTGGCCAGGCGGCCCATGGTAAGCCCGAGCAAAAAGCTGCGCACGCCGTTGCGAATCGTGTAACCGATATGGGCGAACAGCAGCGAATCAAAGCGCTGCAGGCGCTCGCCCGGGTCAGGCAGCCGCGCTGCTTCCATTTCCTTCAGCACGTAGGGGTGACAGCGAATGGCGCCCTGCCCGAAGATCATCATGCTGCGGGTCAGGATATTGGCGCCTTCCACCGTGATCCAGACCGGCGCACCCTGCCAGGCGCGCCCCAGGTAGTTGCGCGGTCCCAGGATAATGCCCTTGCCACCGTGCACGTCCATGGCGTCCGTGATCACTTCCCGCGCCATTTCGGTGGCATGACATTTGGCGATGCCCGAGGCCACGGCCGGTTTTTCGCCCAGTCCACGGCGGTGCAGGTCATGCGCGACAGGGCCGAGATCGTGTAGCTCTTGCCGGCGATCCGCGCCAGCGCTTCCTCGATGCCTTCGAAGCGGCCAATCGGCAGTCCGAACTGCTTGCGGATCCGCGCGTAGGCGCCGGTGGCCAGGGAACAGGTCTTGGCGCCGCCGGTCGAGGATGAGGGCAGGGTGACGCCGCGACCCACGGAGAGGGCTTCAACCAGCATGCGCCAGCCCTTGCCGGCCATCGCCTGCCCGCCGATCAGCGCATCCATGGGCACAAACATGTCGTTCCCGCGCACCGGGCCGTTATGGAACGGCACATTCAGCGGGAAGTGCCGCGTACCGATTTCCAGCCCTTCTGTTTCGCGCGGGATCAGCGCCAGGCTGATGCCCAGGTCTTCCTTGCCACCGAGCAGCCCTTCCGGGTCATGCAGGCGGAAAGCCAGGCCCACCAGGGTCGCGACCGGCGCCAGGGTGATGTAACGCTTGTCGAACGACAGGCGAATCCCAAGGACTTCCTTGCCGTCAACCTTGCGCCGGCAGACCACGCCATAGTCGGAAATGGAGGTCGCGTCGGAGCCGGCCGTCGGGCTGGTCAGGGCGAAGCACGGTATCTCCTGGCCCCTGGCCAGTCGCGGCAGGTAATGTGCTTTCTGCTCATCGGTGCCGTAATGAAGGATCAGCTCTCCCGGGCCCAGCGAATTGGGTACCGCAACGGTGGTGCCGGCAACGGCATCCACCGAGGAAATCTTCTGCAGCACGGCGCGGTGCGCCAGGGCGGAAAAGCCCAGCCCACCCCACTCGCGCGGAATGACCATGCCAAAAAACCGTTTTTCCTTGAGAAACTCCCAGACTTCCGGTGGCAGGTCGGCATCCGCGTGCGAAATGCGCCAGGAATCGAGCATCTCGCAAAGTTCTTCCACCGGCCCGTCAACAAAGGCCTGCTCCTCATCGGTCAGCTTCAGCCAGGGGCGTTGACGCAGTGCGGCCCAGTCGGGGTTACCGGAAAACAGTTCGCCTTCCCAGCCCACCGTGCCGGCTTCCATGGCGACCGCCTCGGTCTCGGACAGCTGCGGCAACATGCGGCGGTACGTCTTCAGGAACGGCGCCGAAAGCAGCTTCTGGCGCCAGGGGAGGACGTTCAGCGGTATGAGGGCGGCCGCAAGCACGAGCGCCGTCAGCCCGGTCGCGAGGGCGGAAACATCGGTAAACAAGGCAAAAGCGATGAGAACCACGCCCAGGGCGACGGTGAAATTACGCAGGGAGGTACCGCGGAAGGCACAGGCCAGGGCGGTAGCGAGGAGGGCAAGCAGCATTAACCAGGTCATGTTCGTAATTCCTGTTCGATCAAATTGTCGGTTCCCGGGTGACGTGGCTGGCGTTGAGGGGCGGGCCAGGCGGGCCCAGAGTCGCGGCCCGGGAAGGATTCCATACGCCAGAGTATGGAAAAGCCGCAGGGGCTTGTCAACCTTGTTTGACGCATGCGCTTGTCGAAGCGCCGGAACATGGGCCGCTTGCGCCATGCCGCCCTGTCGGAACCGGTTCGTATGACTTATCATTCGCCGACCGGATAACCCTGGACCAGACAAGGGAACAGCAATTTGCCTGAAGCGACCACAAACAAGAGATCGACATTGTCCGCAGCGGACTGGGAACAGGAAGCGCTGCGCGTGATCGCTGATGAGGGTATCGGCGCCGTGGCGGTTGAGCCGCTGGCGCGCCGCATGGGCATTACCAAGGGCAGTTTTTACTGGCACTTCTCCAGCCGCGAGTCCCTGCTGGAGCAGGCCCTGCTTGGCTGGGAAGAACATGACGCGCGAAACCTGGCAACCTCCCTGGGCGAATTATCCGGCCCCCGGGAGCGTCTGACATCGTTTTTCCGCCGCGTCAGCCGGGAGGGACTGACCCACCGGGTGTACAGCGCCCTGTGCGCCGCCGCGGATCATCCCCAGGTCCGGCCGTTCCTGGACCGGGTGGCGGAACGGCGTATGCACCATATTGCCCAGGCATTCGAGGAACTGGGTATGGACGCCGTTAAAGCAGAGCACCACGCCCGTTTGACCTACTCTGTTTACCTGGGATTTCTGCAGTTGCAACGGCAGGCCCAGGTTCCCGCCCTGAGCAGCCAGCAATTCGAAGCCTACCTGGATCATGTGATCACGACCCTGATTCCGGCGGCCTGAGTTTTACCCCGTACAACCGACCGGGCAAAGCTCAGCCCGGTAAAAGAGCCACCGGCATGGTGGCCAAAGATAAAGCAGTTAGGAGACAAACCCGTGACCAGCCTTCAAACACTCCAGCAATGGGTCAACGATGTTGCCCGCCTGACGCAGCCCGAAAATATCTTTTGGTGCGACGGCAGCCAGGCGGAATACGACCGCCTCATGGCGGAAATGGTCGAATCCGGCGACATGGTCGAGCTGAACCAGGAAACGCACCCGGGTTGTTACCTGCACCGCTCGGATCCGGGTGACGTGGCGCGCGTTGAGCATTGCACCTTTATCTGCACACCGGAGCAGGAGGATGCGGGCCCCAACAACAACTGGATGGCGCCGGCCGAGGCGCACGCGAAAATGGATGCCCTGTTCGAGGGCTGCATGCGCGGGCGGACCCTGTACGTGGTGCCTTACTGCATGGGGCCGATCGACTCGCCCCTGTCGCGCTGTGGCGTGGAGATTACCGACAGCCCCTACGTGGTGGTCAATATGCGCCTGATGACCCGCATGGGCGCCGACGCGCTGAAGCGGATCGAACGCGAAGGCACGTTTGTGCGGGGTCTGCACTCGATCGGTGAGCTGGACCCGGAGCGACGGTTCATCATGCACTTTCCCGAGGAGCTCTCCATCCAGAGCTTCGGCTCCGGTTACGGCGGCAATGCCCTGCTGGGCAAGAAATGCCATGCGCTGCGTATCGCCAGCCACCAGGCCCGCACGGAAGGCTGGCTGGCCGAGCACATGCTGATCGTGGGCGTGGAGAATCCGCAGGGGGAAATCCATTATATCGCCGCGGCGTTTCCGTCCCAGTGCGGCAAGACCAACCTGGCCATGCTGATTCCGCCGGAGCACTATCCCGGCTGGAAGATCTGGACCGTGGGTGATGATATCTGCTGGATGCGCCCCGGCGACGATGGCCGCCTGTGGGCGATCAACCCGGAGGCCGGCTTTTTCGGCGTGGCGCCGGGCACCGGTCCCGATACCAACCCCAACGCGATGGCCATGCTGAACAAGGATGCGATCTTTACCAACGTCGGGGTCACCGCGGACAACCAGCCCTGGTGGGAAGGCAAGGACGACCAGGTGCCGGCGCGCAACTGGAAAAATGAACCCTATGGGCCGGATACCGCCCCGGCCGCCCAGCCCAACTCGCGGTTTACCGTGTCGATTTGCTCAGTGTCCGTCCTACACCGAGGCGGCGGAGGCGCCGCGCGGCGTGCCGATTTCCGCGATCGTCTTCGGTGGGCGGCGGGCGCGACTGATGCCGCTGGTCATGGAAGCCGAGTCCTGGCGCCATGGTGTCCTGCTCGGAGCCGGAATGGCGTCGGAGACCACGGCGGCAGCTACCGGCAAGGTGGGCGTGGTGCGTCGCGACCCGATGGCCATGAAGCCCTTCTGTGGCTATAACTTCGGCGACTACTGGCAGCACTGGCTGGACATGGGCGGGGAGCTTACCCGGCCGCCCGGCGTATTCCATGTGAACTGGTTCCGCAAAAACGACCAGGGCGCGTTTCTGTGGCCGGGTTTTGGCGACAACATGCGCGTGCTCGAGTGGATCATCCGCCGCTGCAAGGGCGAGGTTGCAGCGGATGTAACCCCGGTAGGGGGTCTCCCGGTACCGGAAGATCTTGATGTGCGGGGCCTGGACCTGCCGCCGGAAAATTTTGCAGCGCTCACCGAAGTGGACGCCGCAGCATGGCGCCGGGAGCTGGCGGACATCGAGACCTATGTACGAAGCTACGGCGAACGGGCCCCGCAGGGCTTGCTCGAGGAACTCGCCCGCGTGCGGCAGCGCCTGGATGCCGCCTGAGGCGCCACACCTGGAAGACCCCGGGCGCTGCGCCCCGGGGCATTGGCGTCCCGGCCCACTATAGTTAACCTTCAGATTTAAACCCTTTCCCGCTTCCTGCTGTCTTACAGGTATGGGAGCGTTTCAGGCGGTGCAGATGCGAGAGATGGCCGACCAGCCGGGACCGGAGCAGGAATGGCTGCTGGTCGAGCGTGCCCGGTCGGGCGACGCCGGCGCCTTTGAGCAACTGTATCGCCAGCACTGCGGACGGATTCACGCCCTGGTCTGGCGCCTTTGCGGTGGTGACAGCGCACTGGCCGAGGACCTGGTGCAGGAATCATTCATTCGCGCCTGGAGCAAGCTGGAGCAATTCGAAGGCAAAAGCGCCTTCGGGACCTGGCTGCATCGCCTGGCCGCCAACGTGGCCCTGAGTGACCGGCGCATCCGCTTGAAACGCGTGGCGCGCGAGGCGCCCATGGATGAGGCGGTTGAGCGTGCCGCGATGGGCGCACGCGATGTGTCGGCCGATAAGCGGGCCGACCTGGAGCAGGCGATTGCCGGCCTGCCGGAACGGGCCCGCACTGTGCTGGTGCTGTTCGATATCGAAGGCTACCGGCACGAAGAGATTGCCCGCTTGACGGGAATGGCGGTTGGCTCCTCCAAGGCCCAGTTGCACCGCGCCAGGAAACTGGTCCGGGAGAACCTGGAACACGGGCTGGGACAACGGCGGGAATACCGGGACGAAGGAAACCTTTAATCATGACTACGAATGACAGGGAACGCGAAGACAGGCTGCCCGAAATGGACGGGCTGCCGCGCTCAATCGAACCGGCGAATGACCTCTGGCCGGCGATCAGTGCCGCCTTGCCCGAACGCAGCGCGGACAGTGCTTCCCGCGCGCCCGGCGTCCGCCGCCGGGGCTGGGGTCTGGGCGCGGTAGCCGCTTCCGTGGCCGTGGCCTTCATGGCCGGAATGCTGTTTGGCCGGCAGGCGCCGCCGACGGCACCGGCGCCCGGCCTTAGCCTGGCGGAGGCGGCCGCACCCTCCATGGTGGCAGCCCTGGAGGCGGTAGAGATCGAGTATGCCGCCACCTACAAGGGCTTCCGGCCGATGATGCTGGAGCCGACGATCTTCGAGGCGCGCACCACCGAAGCACTTCGTGCGAGCTGGGCGGACATGCAGGACGCCGAGATCGCCCTGAAAGCGGCGATGGAGGAGCACCCGGATAACCCGTTCCTGGGCGAGAAGATGCTTAGCCTGCGCGCCCAGCAACTTGAATTCATGCGCCAAATACACATGCTGGACCAGAACAGCTGGAGGACTACCTGATGAAACGCGCTATGGTTTTGTTTGCCCTTGTACCGGGACTTGCGCTCGCCGGTGAAGCAATCAACGAACGTACCGATTTTGCCGCAGATGGCCGGGTCGAGGTCACCAATATTACCGGTCGCATCGAGGTCAGCACCTGGGACCGCAACGAGGTTGAACTGACCGGGCAACTGGGCAGCGAGTCGGAGCTGGTCTTTGAGCGCTCCGGCGATCAGCTGACGATCAAGGTAGAGGCTGACAGCGGCGGCTGGTTCAACAGCCCGGAGGACTCGGATCTTTTCCTGCGCGTGCCCGTTGGCGCCAGTCTTGAGCTGACCGGGGTCAGCGCCGATTTGTCGGTTACCGGCAGCGCGGGCGAGTTCATTGCCGCCGAGACGGTCAGTGGTGACGTTGATGTCCGTGCTGAATCCCAGCGGGTGGAGCTCACCTCCGTCAGCGGAGATGTCAGGTTTCGCGGCTCTGCGCTGCGCACCTCGGTGGATTCGGTTTCCGGCGACATCGAGCTCGACGGACTCAGTGGTGAGCTGGAAGTCAGCCTGGTGTCCGGCGATGCGGATGTGCGGGGCGGCGAATTCAGTCTTGGCCGCTTCGAGTCCGTTTCAGGCACGCTGGAGCTCTCCCTGTCCGTTGCCAATGGCGGCAGGCTCTCGGTTGAGAGCATGAGCGGTGACGTTATTCTGAATCTCCCCGCGGATCAGCAAGGGAGTTTTCGCGCGCAGACTTTCAGCGGCGATGTACGCAGTGACTTCGGCTCACCGCAAAAGGAAAAGAACGGCCCGGGCATGCGCCTGGACCACAAGGCCGGGGATGGTAGCGCGACGATTCGCGTTGAAAATTTCAGCGGTGACGTCCGATTTAAGAAAGATTAATAGGATTACCGCTTAAGTAACAGTAATTTAAGGTACTTCTTGCTTCTTTCGGCCTGCGCCGGTCGCGTTCGCGACCGGCTTGCTGTGTACCCGGCTCCTTGCGCATTGCAAGCAGGCACAGGGGCTGCAGCCCACTTAACAATCCATTAACGAACGCTTTGCATTCTCTTGAGTTTTCGCTACTATGTGCGACGAGTTGGGATTTAATGCCCCCGGTGGCTGTGCATCCATACAGCGACTGGACGGCTGATCCCGGTCTGTAACCAAACACACCAAAGTCAATTTGGGAGACTAAACGAGATGAAATTCAACCGTAATCCACTGTCGCAGGCGATCAGCACGACCCTCTGCGCCGGTGCCGCTGCAAGCATGGCACTGGCCTCCGGCGTGGCCTTCGCGCAGGACCAGGACGCTGAAGATGGCGTCGAACTGGACCGCGTCCAGGTAACCGGTTCACGTATTAAGCGCGTGGACATCGAGGGCGCCCAGCCGATCACCACCATTACCCGCGAAGAGATCGACCTCACCGGTTTCACCACGGTCGCCGACCTGCTTCGCTCAACGCCGTTCAACAGCTTCGGCTCATTTGTCGAACAGTCCGGATTCGGTAACGGCGCGGATGGCACCTCCGAGGTAAGCCTGCGCGGACTTGGCGCACAGCGTACGCTGATTCTGCTCAACGGCCGTCGCTTCTCGCGCGAGCCGGGTGGCGGTGCGGAAGCAGTAAACCTCAACACGATTCCGCTGGACATCGTTGAGCGCGTGGAAATTCTGCGTGACGGCGCCTCGGCCATTTACGGTTCCGATGCCATCGCCGGTGTAATCAACATCATCACCCGCTCAGACCTCGAAGGCGCGACCTTCAGCTACCAGTATGCTGACTCCACCTACGAGGGCGGCGAGGTTAATGACTTTTCCGTCTCCGGCGGCATGAGCGGCGAGTCCGGCAACGTGACCTTCGCCATTCAGCACTCCCAGCGCACGCCGATCTTTGACGCGGACATTCCGGACTTCGCCAACGCGGTCGCGCCGGGCGTTGATAACATTTCAAGCTTCGGTTTCCCGGGTAGCGGTCAGCTCACCTCCGGTGCGTCCGCAGGGCTGAACTTTGTTGACCCGCGCTGCCCGAGCAACGTCGGTGAGTCAAGCGAGTTCCCGAACAGCTATCGCTGGGACTTCGGCGGCTTCGTCGCCGGCTCGGACCAGACTTTCAGCGCGCGTTGCGGCTACAACTTCGCTGCCGACACGATTGCGATTCCGGCGTATGAGCGTACCAGCGTGTTCCTGGATGCGAGCTTCGACGTCACCAACAACACGCAGTTCGTGACCACCGCACTGGTTACCCAGAACGAGCTCACGTCGCAGTTTGCCGGCGCGCCCGTTACCGAGCCGGTTCCGTTCTATCCGGCCGATAACCCCAACAACCCGATCAACCTGTTTATCGGCAACACGTATACGGATCCCGGCCTGAACGGCGGCAACCCGTACACCTTTACCGAGGCAGACCGGGGTGGCGTTGCCGTGTTCCTGCGTACCGTGGCCAACGGTCCGCGCACGAGCTACACGACCAACGACCAGGCAACGTTGTTCGCCGGTTTCGAGGGCACCAACGACTGGCTCGGTGGTACTGACTGGAACCTGGGCTACGAGTACCAGCGTGCCCGCACGCAGTCGCTCGGCTACAACCTGGCGAACAAGGTTGAGATCCAGAATGCGATTGATGCCGGCATTCTTGACCTGTTCAACGTCCAGGGTCTGCCGTTCGATGAATGGGATGCCCAAACCACCGAAACACTGCAGCTGTTCAACCACACCGGTATTTTCCAGGCCGACACCACCACGAGCACCTTCGATGGCTCCATGAGCTTCGATATGTTCCAGATGAATGCCGGTCCGGTGCCCCTGGTACTCGGTTTTGAGTACTGGGACATGTCCTTCAATCAGCAGAACGACCCGGAAGCCAACCGTCTGATCATCGCCGGTACGTCTGGTGGTGACAACATCAGCGGGGTAGGCCGTGATGTGCTGTCGTTCTACGCAGAAACGTTGATTCCGGTCCTGTCCAGCGTTGAAATCGGCCTGGCGCTCCGCTACGACGATTACTCGGACTTCGGCACCACCTGGAACCCGCAAGTGGGTATCCAGTGGCGTCCGACTGACAGCCTGCTGCTGCGCGCCACCTACGGAACCGGTTTCCGTGCGCCGAACATGCAGGAACTCTACGGTAACGTCGCCGAGTCGCTTCCCGCCGGCGATTGACCGGGTTGGTTGCGCAAACGGCGTGTCTTCCTGTAACTCTGCCCAGTACCGGGCGTTTATCGGCGGTAACCCGTTGCTTGAGCCTGAAGAGTCCACCAGCTACACCGCGGGTGTCGTGTGGAACGCCACGGATGACCTGGCCTTTGAGGTGACCTACTACAACACCGAGTTTACCAACCAGATCGCCAACATTACCCTGCAGAACCAGTTCAACCTGGAATTCGACGGCTCTGCCGAACACGGTTGTCCGTAACCCGGACGGTACGGTTGATTTCGTGGGCTTGCAGATCCAGAACCTGTCCGGTGTGGAAACCGATGGTATCGACTTCGGCGTCCAGTACAACCTGACCACCGATTCCATTGGTATGTTCAGCTTCCGGGGTGACTTCACCCAGGTTCTGAACTTCGACCAGGAACAGACCCCGGGTGACGGCTTCGTAGAACAGCTGGACCAGTTCGGTTTCCCGGAAAGCCGCGCTACCGCGCAGGTTAGCTGGGCGCTGGGCGACTGGTTTGCTGCCTGGAACCTCGAGTGGATCGGCGAAAACGGCGCTGCTGACCAGTTCTGCACGGTCGACGGCCTGAGCTCAACGAGTTGTGATGAGCCCGGTGCTTCACTGCTGACCAACGGCGCTACGTTCTACAACGGCCTGCAGGCCGGCTGGAATGCGCCCTGGGACGGTCAGATCTCGGTTGGCTGTAACAACTGCTTTGACGAAACCGGTCCTCTGAACGGTATCGTCTACGGCTGGCAGCCGCTGGACAGAAGCCTGTACAACACGTCTGCACAGGGACGTATTGTCTACGCTCGTTACCGTCAGAACTTCTGATCTGGCATCAGCACTGCTGATGAAAAGGCCCGCTTCGGCGGGCCTTTTCTTTTGGGCGGTCAATTTTTGCAAGTCATGGCATTTCTGCTTGCCGTGGCCTGCCGGCTTTCATGTAAAAATAGGCCAATACGGAAAGGCAGGAGCGGCCCATGCAGATTCACCAGCTTTATGCTGTGCCCCTAATTGAATGTCGTTACCCGGACCCGGGCGCCCTGTGTCCGGAGTTGAAGGCATTTTTCCTGGCCCGCGAAGATGCGGCGCACCGGGACGACCTGGAGCGGGATGCCCAGTTTGGACCGGTCTATGAAAGCCGCTTTGATCTCTTTTACTGGAAAGACAAAGAGCTGCAGCCCATGATCGAGTTCATCCACCGCATGGTGGCGCGGACCGTGGCACAGCTCAACGGTTACGACCAGCGCATGATGGATATTTTGAAGTTCGAATATCACGCCTGGTACCACATCACCCGCGCGGGCGGGTTTCAGGGTACGCACAATCATCCCAATGCGAGTTGGTCGGGCATTTTCTGCGTTGATCCCGGCACTCCGGGCAAGGATGGTCGCGAGGGAACGGTGCGGTTTTATGATCCCCGCCAGGCGGCAGACATGTACTCGGATCCCGGTAATCAGAACCTCAAGCCACCGTTCGCGCTTGGTGGCATGCAGATTCAGCACGAGGCGGGCAAACTCTGGATGTTTCCCTCGTATCTCTTGCACGAGGTTTTTCCCTACTTTGGCAAGGAGCCCCGGGTCATCGTTGCCTTCAACTGCTGGCTTTCCTCGGACCGGGATCGAAAATTTTACCCTTGACGGCTTACGGTGATTTTATCGAGCCCGGCCTGCTCCGGGGCGCTACCGCCCCGCAGGCGGGCGAGGATTTCGTCCCGCGCCTCCAGTAGCATCGAATCCCGGTCCAGGCTGTCCAGAATGGCGCGCACCGTGGCCCGCGGGCCATCCGGTCCCCAGCTCTTGCCCCGCGAGAACCAGGCCTCTGCCGCCTTGCCGGTCACGTAGGTGGCGTACCAGGCCAGGGCGCCCTGGGCGGCGCCCGTGACGATTGTTGTCATCCCGGCGCTGATGCCCTTCAGGGCTGAGGACACCAGGTTAACGCCCCAGTAAGTTCCCATCAGCGCCAGCAACTGGGCGGCGATGGAAAGAAGCAGGCGGGAGGCTTCGCGGCGCGACAGCGAATGGCCGTAGATTTTGCCCAGGTGAATGACCATGGCCACATCAATACTCGCGGCTGCCAGCAGATCAGCTGCGGGAACCGGGTTGGCGGCTACCGCCAGCCCCTTGCCGATACAGTAATTCCGGATGACCCGGTCGGCGATATCCTTGCGCGCGGCCACCACCCGTTCCGCGATGCGGCTGTCCAGTTCACTGGCGAACAGGGCGGCATTCAGCGCCGCCAGGCTCTTGCCCTCGTTCTCCAGCAGGCGCCAGAGCCGCTCGCGAAGTTCATGCACCTCGGGCGACCGCGCACGCCGGCTTTCCACTTCATGTCCGGCGGCGTCGACGCGTATTACCGTTTCCGGCCGCGGGTCGGCTGCCGCCGCCAGCACCCGGCCGGTGCCCAGCAGCGGGGCAACACGTGACTCGAGCCGCTCCAGCAGGAGTTCGCGCTCTTCCAGGGTATAGCGGTCCGACTTGTTCATTACCAGGAGCAGGGGACGGCCAAGGCGCGCCAGTTCCTCCAGCGCGCGAAATTCGATATCGGTCAGATCGCCGTCGCATACCATGATGATTACATCGGCGCGACGCGCGACTTCCTGCGCCAGCCGCTCGCGACTGGCCCCGTCGAGTTCATCAATACCCGGCGTGTCGATCAGCACCACGTGGCTGGCCGCCACGGTCTGCCAGGGCTGGGACTGGCCACTGCGTGTCTCGCCATGCAGGGCGCTGGTGCTGAATACCTCACGTCCCAGCAGCGCGTTGCCCAGCGAGGATTTGCCGGTGCTGACGCGTCCGAGGAGCGCAATGTGAATTTCTTCGCGCTCGAGTTTTTCCGCCAGCGCTTCGATTTCCTGGAACTCGGGCGCCAGCGCCTGGCGCACCGTGGCCGGCACGCTGGTGTCTTCAAGCAGGTCCCGGAGGTTCCTGTTGGCCTCGAGCAGGTGGTTATCGGGCAGTCTTGCCGCCGGTCGATTCCCGGACCGCCAGCCGGGCAAACTGTCCCGCACCTTTTTCCAGAGCGACATTCAGTTGTTCCTCAAAAGCCTGCGCGGCCGGTAACGGCCGCAACTCACCCCGGCTGGCCAGGGTTTGTGCGGCCGCGCGGCCGAGGCTGTCAAAAATCATTCCGTAGGCTACCGCGTGAACCAGTCCGCCGGACAGTGTGCCAAGTCCGGGAAAGGCCTTCAGCGCGTTGCCGGTGATCGCCAGGGTCAGCGCGCTCATCTTGCGAATGCGGCCGCCGGCGAGTTTGAGAAAGGACTCGATCTCGACTTCCTTGACAGAGACATCGTACAGCGCGCACAGCTCCTGGATCAGGCGGGTGGCCAGCGCGCCCTGGATAACCAGGTCCGAGCCGGGGGCCACGGCGGCCAGCGCGCCCACCACGGCCCGTTTTGCATAGCGACTGACCAGTTCCTCCGCCTGTTGTGCGCGATGGGCCTGGCGGGCGGCATCGAGCTGTTCCGAAGCCATCAGCAGCACCGCGTTATCGCGCAGCGTGTCCAGCAGCGCCGCGTCGCGGTCTATCTGTGCCTGGATGGCCTGCCGCAGCGGTTCAATGTCCGCAGGTCGCTCACGGCTCTCACGCTGCTCCTGCCCGTCAGCGAGCAATCGCACCACCTCTTCGCGGCCGCCGGTCCTGATTGGAACGATTTTGGGCCTTTCGATACCGGTCTGTTTGGCGAGCCTTTCGCGGATATCGTTGAGCTCCGCCTTGCTGTAACGATCAACCTTGTTGAGGGCGAGAATCAGCGGTTTGCCGAGAGCCTGCAGCCTCGCAAGCTCTTCGAACTGGCTGGCAGTGATGTCCCCGTCGGTGAGAAAGATGACCAGGTGTGAGCGCCGTGCCTCCGCCAGCACGCGCTCGTCTTCACCCAGGTTGAAGCCGGGCAGGTCGGTGAGAATCACCTCGTCGCCGGAAGCACCGGTCCACCGGTACTGGTTCAGCGCCAGGGTGGTGCCCGCCCGTGGGTCGGAAGGGGCTTTTGCGTCGGGCAGCAAGGCATTCACCAGTGCGCTCTTGCCCGTGCTGACCTCGCCGTAAATGGCAAGATACAGCGCACCGGCCGATTTTCTCCGGCGTTGCTCCGCCAGTTCGGCCAGCGCCGCGCTCGTGTCCACCCCCGCCTGCAGGGAGTCATCCAGCTGCGCCTGCAGGGATGCCTCGTCCAGCGCCACCGGCTCCGCGCGCCGGACCCGCTTTTCCCGCGGCCACAGCCAGCGCCAGGCCAGCAACGTGGCCAGGCCGGTGAGCGTGGCTGTCCCGGCAATCCACGTATAGCGCAACCAGGCCGGGACAGCGGCCAGCCGCTCCCATACCGACAGCGCCGTATCCGTGGCGAGCAGCAGGAGGGCCAGGGCAAGGAAAGCCAGCAAGACGATTCCCGCTGCCATGAGCAGACGAACAGACACTGCCGATAAGCTCCCTCGGTGGAAAGAATCCTGATTCTAGGGGGACGGGACGACCGGCCACAATGGCCGGTGGTCACGGCAACGGGCCCCGTGCCGCGCCGGGTTCAGCGCGGGGTGCTGCCGATGGCGCGTTTCTGACGAGCGGTTACTGGTGATTACTTGTGATACTTGGGGCTGGTGGCGTGCAGGTGCTCGATCAGCACGCCCAGGTGCTCAGGCGGCACGTCCGGCGTAATGCCGTGGCCGAGGTTGAACACGTGGCCGTTGCCGGGGCCGTAGCTCTCCAGGGCAAGTTCGACCTGGCGACGAATGGCCTCCGGGTTGGACAGCAGGATCGCCGGGTCCAGGTTACCCTGCAAGGCAACCTTGTCGCCGACCCGCCGGCGCGCCTCTGCCAGTGAAATGGTCCAGTCCAGGCCCAGTGCATCGGCACCCGTGTCGGCGAGCGCTTCGAGTTGCGTATTGCAGCCCTTGCTGAACAGGATCAGCGGTATGCGCCTGCCTTCATGTTCGCGTTTAACGCCGTCGGCAATCTGCTTGAGGTAGCGCAGGGAGAATTCCTGGAAGGCTTCAAAGGCCAGCGTCCCGCCCCAGGAGTCGAACACCTGCACCGCCTGCGCGCCGGCTTCGATTTGCGCATTCAGATAGCTGGTCACCGACTGTGCGAGCTTGTCCAGCAGCACGTGGGCGGTCTTCGGATCCTCGTAGAGCATGGTTTTGACGCGCCCGAAGCTGCGGCTGGAGCCGCCCTCGACCATGTAGGTCGCCAGGGTCCAGGGGCTGCCGCTGAAGCCGATCAGGGGAACCTTGCCGTCGAGCTCGCGACGGATGGTCCGCACCGCGTCCATCACGTAGCCGAGTGAATCTTCCGGGTCCGGCACGCCAAGCGCATTGATCGCTGCCGCATCGCGCACCGGGCGCTCAAACTTCGGTCCTTCGCCCTGGACAAAATAGAGGCCCAGGCCCATCGCGTCGGGGATGGTCAGGATGTCGCTGAAGAGGATGGCCGCATCCAGGTCGAAGCGGCGGAGTGGCTGGAGCGTGACCTCGCAGGCCAGTTCCGGGTTGGTCGCCAGGCCCATGAAGCTGCCCGCCTGGGCCCGCGTTGCCAGGTACTCGGGAAGGTAGCGTCCGGCCTGGCGCATGATCCACACGGGGGTTCGGTCGGTGTCCTGGCGCAGCAGCGCGCGCAGCAGGCGATCGTTTTTCAATTCACTCACAGTTCTTGGTTTCCGGGTTGGCGGCAGGCCTCGATGGCTTGAAGAATCTCATCTTGGTCACTGTCCGTATCAATCAGGGCCTCACCCAGGGCCTTCAACAAAACCAGGCGGCGGGTTCGGGAGGTGTTTTTCTTGTCCAGTTTCATCAGGCCAAGCAAGTCCCCGGCCTTGATATCAGGGGGAATGGTGACGGGTAAATCCAGCCGCTGCAAGATTGCGGCCAATCGATCGGCCGTTCCTGCCGGGCAAAGCCCGCGGGCCTCGCTCAGGCGGGCGGCCATGACCATGCCGATGGACACCGCTTCGCCGTGCAGGTAGCCGCGGTAGCCGGTATGGGTTTCTATCGCGTGCCCGAAGCTGTGGCCGAAGTTCAGCGTGGCGCGCACGCCGGCCTCAAACTCGTCTTCCGCGACGACTTCGGCCTTGTTGGCGACCGCGCGGCTGACCACGCCAACCAGGAAATCCGGGTCTCCCTCCAGCAGCGCGGCACTGCCGGCCTCCAGTTCGTCGAGAAACTCCGCATCGCGAATCGCACCGCACTTGACCACCTCGGCGAGTCCGGCGAGGTACTCGCGCCGCTCCAGGGTCTTCAGCGTTGCCGTATCAGCAACGACCAGGCTGGGCTGGTGAAAGGCGCCGACGAGGTTCTTGCCCGCCGGGATGTTGATGGCGGTTTTGCCCCCGACCGAGGCGTCCACCTGGGCCAGCAGGGTGGTGGGAAACTGCACGAAGCGGATGCCCCGCATCCAGCTCGCTGCGACAAAGCCGCACAGGTCGCCAATCACCCCGCCACCGAGCGCCAGCAGGCAGGCATCGCGGCGGATTCCGCGCTCGGCCAGGAAGCCGATCGCCCGCTCGAAATTGCGCAGGGACTTCTCTGCCTCCCCGTCCGGAAACACCAGCGTATGGACCTCGCGTCCCGGCAACGCCGCGAGCAGCGTGTCCAGGTAAAGCGGTGCAACCCGGTCATTGGTAAATACGACCAGCGGCGTGTCGGGAACCAGCTGCCGCCAGGCCTCCGCTTGCTGCAAGAGGCCGTTGCCGACCAGCACCGGATAACTGCGTTCACCCAGCTCAATCTTCAGTGTGTTCATGCCGCGCTCTTCACGTGGTTTCCTCGCATTTCCAGTGCTTCTCTATGCGACTGGCCAGATCCTGCGCGGCGCGGGCCACGCCCCGTTGCCGGGTGCGGTACACCAGGTCGGAGACGTCCTCGTACAGTGGATTCCGCTCCGCCGCCATGGACAACAGGCGTTTCCGGCGGTCCGGCGTCTGCAGCAGGGGCCGCTTGCGGTCCTGGTCCAGCCGCCGCAGCTGCTGGTCGACCTGGGTCTGCAACCAGACAACCAGCCCGGCCTGCTTCAGCAGCTGGCGGTTTTTCGGATCCAGCACAACGCCCCCGCCCGTGGCGATCAGAACCTGGTCGCGGGCGGCAAGCTCCTTGAGCATGCGCCGCTCCCGGGCCCGGAAACCGGCTTCACCCTCGATGTCAAAAATCAGATTCACGCTGGCGCCGCATCGCGACTCGATTTCCTCATCACAGTCAAAAAAGTCCAGGTTCAACAGCCTCGCGGCGCGCCGGCCCAGGGTGGTTTTCCCTGAGCCCATCGGACCGACGAGGATCACGCGACGGGTCGCTTCACCGCTCACGGACGGCGTGCCCTGCAGGTGCGCGCCGGCGCGCTGTCGGGTACCATGTGGCGCTGTCGGATAAACTTCGGGTCACGCTCCATGTTGCGGTTTTTTGTCATTTTTTCCGTGCTGTTAATCAGCCTCTTTACGCTGGAAATTCTACAGCCGACGGAAAAGTACGTCATCCTGCCATTCACGGCGCTGGTCGCTGATATCAGCGTGTGGATTGTTACCCTGTTTGACGACAACGTCGTTGCCTCCGGTAACGTAATCAGGGACTCGGTGAGTGGTTTTGGTGTGCGGATTGAGCGCGGTTGTAACGGGCTTGAGGCTGTCATCATACTCTTTTCCGCCCTGTTCGCCTTTCCCGCGCCCTTCCGATACAAGCTTATCGGTTTTGTCATCGGGTTTTTTGCGATCCAGGGTCTCAACCTGGTGCGGATCATCAGCCTGTTCTACATGGGCCAGTGGAACTACACGGCGTTCGAGTGGTTCCATCTTTACCTGTGGCAGGCGCTGATCATTCTCGATGCGCTGATCGTGTGGCTGATCTGGCTGCGCAAGCTGCCGGGCTGGAAACGCAAGCATGGCGGCGATGATGATGCCGGGCCCATGCAGCCGGCGGCAGCCTGACCATGAGCCTGCCCGAGGAAGCGCTCAAACGCTTTGCCGAGTGCCTGGAGGCCGCGCAAGGCTCGGATGAGCTGGAACCGACGGCCATGTGCCTGTCCACGCTCAGCGAAGAGGGCGGCGTGTCCTCGCGCATGGTCCTGCTCAAGGACTGGGATGAAGCGGGCTTCGTGTTCTACACCAACCTGGAAAGCAACAAGGGCCGGCAATTGCTGGCCAATCCGCAGGCCGCCCTGGTATTTCATTGGAAGGCCACGGAACAGCAGGTGCGAATCGAGGGAATCGCAGAGCGGGTCAGCGATGCTGAGGCGGACGCCTATTTCGCCAGCCGCGCGCGGGGCAGCCAGCTTGGCGCCTGGGCCTCCGAACAGTCGCGGCCGATGAAAAACCGCGCCGAGCTATTGGCCCGGGTGGCGCGTATAGAAGCCCGTTACCTCACCGGGGCTGTGCCGCGCCCGCCGCACTGGTCCGGGTTCCGTGTTGTTCCGCGAATGATCGAGTTCTGGTACGGCCGCAGCAGTCGCCTGCACGACCGGTACCGCTTTACCCTCGTGGACGGCGCCTGGCAAAAGAACCGCCTGTTTCCCTGAAATTCCGGATTGCCGCGTTGCAAGCCCGGATCAGAACTGCCCGGGAAGCAGCTCGATCAGAAACCGGATTGCAATCAGTGCAACCAGCGGTGACAGGTCAAAGCCCCCGAGCGGCGGCAGGAAACGCCGGATGGGCGCCAGGACCGGATCTGTGAGCTGAATGATCAGCGGCACGACCGGGTGCCGGGCCCTGGGGCCGATCCAGCTGAGAATAACCAGCGCAATGATCAGGAAAAAATAGGTCCAGAGCAGCGTCAGAATAAGCTTCACGACCGCAAACATCAGCAGCGCCTGCGGCTCCATGCGCAGCTGGGAAAACTGCAGCACCACCCATACCCCGAGCACCTCCAGCAGGAACATGAGCACAACCGAGGCTGTGTCCAGCTTGCCGATGGACGGGATAACGCGTCGCAGGGGAATCAGCAGGGGATTGGTGATCAGCACCAGGAACTGGCACAGCGGGTTATAAAAATCGGCGCGTACCCATTGCAGCAGGAGTCTGAGCATGACCGCGGTAATGTACAGATCGATCAGCGTTCCGATCAGGTAGGAAAATGCGCCGGCCGCGTTCATGAGTCATCACCTGCCCGGGACAGCTCAGCGCTGCGCTGGTCAGCGGCCGCGGTGGCGGTTTGCACCAGCTCACGCAGTCCGCCGGCTTCAAACGCCGCAATGGCAGCGGCCGTGGTGCCGCCGGGCGAGGTGACTTTCCTGCGCAGCGTGGCCGGATTGTCCCCGCCGGCGGCCAGCATGCTGCCGGCGCCGAAAGCGGTTTGCGTCGCCAGCCGTTGCGCCGTCTCCGGCGGCAGTCCGAGCCTGGCGCCGGCCTCCGCCAGCGCCTCGGTAAACAGGTAGAAATAGGCCGGCCCGCTGCCGGAAATCGCGGTAACGGCATCAATCTGGGATTCTGACGTCACCCAGACGGTCTCGCCCGCTGCGCCCATGACCTGTTCGGCCAGGGCGCGTTGCGCGGCGCTGCACTGCTCATCGGCGAACATGCCGGTGATACCCAGCCCCATCAGCGAGGGGGTGTTCGGCATGGCCCGGATCACCGCCACATCATCGGCCAGGGTGCCACGCAGGCCGGCCAGCGTTATCCCGGCGGCCACGGAAACAACGCACTGCCCGGCGCTGAGCCTGGGCCCGAGATCGCGCATCACGGCGGGTAAAACCTGGGGTTTGAGCGCCAGCACCACCAGGGACGCGCCCGTCACGGCGTCGGCGGCCCCGGCAAAAACGCGCACGCCCGGCAGTGCCGTCAGCCGCTCCCGCGCAGCCGGGTCCGTGTCGGCAACCTGGATCTGCGGCGGATCCTCCGCCTTCAGCAGACCCCCGATCAGGGCGCTGGCCATGTTGCCGCCGCCGATAAAGCTGATGATCATTACTGGGGTCCTCCGTGTTCTGCGTTTGCGTTGCCGGGCGCCGGTCGCGGGCCAAACAGGTCCGTACCGACCCTGACCATGGTGCTGCCACAGGCGACGGCAATTTCCAGGTCACCCGACATTCCCATCGACAGGGTATCAAGGGTGTGACCGGACTTGCACAGGTTCCGCTGCAGGGACGCCAGGCGTTCAAAGCTGGCATGGGTCTGGCGCGGATCTTCCGTCAGCGCCGGCAGGCACATCAAGCCGCGCAGGCGAATTGCCGGAAGTTCAGCAGCCAGCGCCGCCAGTGCCTCAACGGCTTCCGGCGCTGCGCCGGCCTTCTGTGGTTCACGATCGATATTCACCTGCAGGCAGATATTCAGGGGCGGCAGGGTGGCGGGGCGGTGCTCGGCCAGGCGGCACAGAATTTTTTCGCGGTCCACCGATTGCACCCAGTCGAAATGACGGGCTATATCCCGGGTCTTGTTGGACTGGATGGTTCCGATGAAGTGCCAGACCAGGTCCAGGTCGCCCAGTTCGGACTGCTTCGCGATCCCTTCTGCGGCGCGGTTTTCTCCGAAAGAACGCTGGCCAAGCTCGTGCAGCGCCCGCACCGCGGCTGCGGGTTGCTGCTTGCTGACCGCCAGCAATTGCACCTCTGATGGCGCGCGCTGGCTTGTTTCAGCGGCGGCTGTGATTCTCTCGCGAACGTGAGAAAGTCGCTGGGCGTATACGTTCATGTTGGAATTTAACCTTGAATGTTCTAATGTTACGAGAACCTATTAATAGTTAAGCCAAGGGATGATCTGGTTTTGATCCGTAAGGGGCGGGTCTGGCCATTGTATCCCGCAAGGATCCAGTTCAGGAGGGGTATATGGATATCGCGGAATTACTGGCTTATGCGGTAAAAAATAAGGCATCGGATTTGCACCTGTCTGCAGGCTTGCCGCCGATGATTCGTGTGGATGGCGAACTCAAGCGGCTGAATGTCCCGAACATTGACAACCAGCAACTGCAGGAGTTGCTGTACAGCACCATGAATGACTTCCAGCGTCGCGATTTCGAGGCCAACCTGGAGGTCGACTTTTCTTACGCGGTTCCGGGCCTTGCCCGCTTTCGTGTCAACTGTTTCCACATGGACCGCGGCGTCGGCGGTGCTTTCCGAACGATTCCGGAAGCGGTCTGGACCCTCGAGGATCTTGGTGCGCCCTCGACATTCAGGGAAATCATCAACGTGCCGCGCGGGCTGGTCCTGGTCACCGGGCCCACCGGTTCCGGCAAGTCGACCACGCTGGCGGCGATGATCGACCATCTCAACGACACCATGGCCGGGCATATCCTGACCATCGAGGACCCGATCGAATTTGTTCACAGCTCGCGCAAATGCCTGATCAACCAGCGCGAGGTCCATCGCGACACGCATGGCTTCAACCAGGCGCTGCGCGCCGCGCTGCGTGAAGACCCTGACGTGATCCTGGTCGGCGAGATGCGTGACATCGAGACCATCCGCCTGGCGCTTGACCGCGGCGGAAACCGGTCACCTCGTGTTCGGAACGCTGCACACGAGTTCGGCGGCGAAGACCATCGACCGTATCATTGACGTATTCCCCGCCGGCGAGAAGTCCATGGTGCGCTCCATGCTGTCCGAATCGCTGCGCGCGGTGATTGCCCAGACGCTGCTCAAGCGCTACGGCGGCGGCCGCGTGGCGGCCCACGAGGTCATGATTTCCACGCCGGCGATTCGCAACCTGATCCGCGAGGACAAGGTTGCGCAGATGTATTCTGCAATCCAGACCGGCCAGGCGCTCGGCATGAACACCCTTGACCAGTATCTCGAGATGCTCGTGGGCCGCGGGATTATTTCCAAGCACGATGCCGCCCGGAAGGCGGTTGATAAAAAGCTGTTTCAGTAGGGAGGTGAGGCGATGATGAGTTCGGTTGAAAGCTGGCTGCGCCAGTTGCATGAAGAGCGTGGGTCGGACCTGTTTGTCACCGCTGACGCGCCACCCTGCGTGAAGGTCAACGGCAAGATCCGCGGGATTACCACCGAGGTGCTGTTGCCGGAGGAAGTGCACGAAATCATCCATGACGTGATGAACGAGACGGCAACGCGAGGAGTACGAGACCACGCAGGAGTGCCAGTTCGCCATCTCCCTCGACGGTGATGTGCGTTTTCGTGTCAGCGCCTTCTTTCAGCAGGGGCTGCCCGGCATGGTCTGCCGCCGCATCGAGACCAAGATTCCGACAACGGAAGAGCTTGACCTGCCCCCGATCCTGAATGAACTGTCCCTTGAGAAGCGCGGGATTATCCTGTTCGTCGGCGCCACGGGCACCGGTAAATCGACCTCCCTGGCGGCGATGATGGGTTACCGCAACCGCCACGCATGAGCGGTCACATCGTGACCATCGAAGACCCGATTGAATACGTCCACTTTCACGACAAGAGCCTGATCACCCAGCGCGAGGTCGGTGTCGATACCGAATCCTTCGAGGTTGCCCTGCGCAATACGCTTCGGCAGGCGCCGGATGTGATCATGATCGGTGAGGTGCGGACCCGCGAAACCATGGAGCACGCGATTACCTTCTCCGAAACGGGTCACCTGGTGATGTGCACCTTGCATGCGAACAACGCCAACCAGGCCCTGGACCGGATTCTGCACTTCTTCCCCGAGGAAATGCAGGAACAGGTGCTGCTCGATCTGTCCTTCAACATGAAGGCGATCTGCGCCCAGCAGCTCGTGCCATCGGTGGACGGCACCCGGCGCTGGGCTGCCGTCGAGGTCCTGCTGGCCACGCCGCTGGTCAAGGACACGATCCGCAAAGGCGATATCGCGGAACTCAAGAACATCATGAAGCAGTCCGGTCACCACGGCATGATCACCTTTGATCAGTGCCTCTACGGACTCTACAAGGATGGCAAGATCACCTACGACGATGCCTTGCGCTTCGCGGACTCTTCGAACGAGGTGCGCCTGGCAGTGAAACTTTCCGAGGGTGGGAATGCCGAGACCCTCTCGGCCAACCTGTCTGACGTGGAGCTGATTGACTGACCCCGCCAACGCGGTTTTTAACGGAAAATGCGCTGGCGGTTAACTCCGGTTTAACGACTGCGACCCTACAATCCGATGTAGGGTTGTCCGTCACTCCGGCGCCCGCGGCGGCCCTGGCCGCTGCTACGGTAACCATAGGGCAAAGGGGCCCAAGCGCGGTGCAAATCAGCTTGGGCCTTTTTCTTTGCGCGTGTTCCTCCCACGGAAGGAAGCCAAATCGATGCACGTTCTGATCATTGAAGACAATCCGGATATTGCCGCAAACCTCGGCGATTACCTTGAAGACCGCGGCCACACGGTGGATTTTGCCGGGGATGGAATTACCGGCTTGCACCTGGCCGTGGTCAATGATTTTGACGCGATCGTGCTTGATCTCCAGCTGCCCGGCATGGACGGGCTGGATGTTTGCCGCAAGCTGCGGGACGATGCGAACAAGGACACGCCCGTGCTGATGCTGACGGCCCGTGACCGGCTGGAAGACAAGCTCGCGGGCTTTGATATCGGCGCCGACGACTATCTTGTGAAGCCCTTCGCCCTGCAGGAGGTGGAAGCCCGCCTCGACGTGCTGTCACGGCGGGGGCGCCATAAATCGAACCGGATCCTGCAGGTCGGCGATCTGAAGTTCAACCAGGACACGCTGACGGTTCACCGTGGCGGACGGGAGATTGAGCTCAACCCGATTGGTCTGAAGCTGCTGCGCTGCCTGATGGACGCCTCGCCCAACGTGGTGACCCGTGCTGAACTCGAAAAGGAAGTCTGGGGCGAGGAAATGCCCGATAGTGACAGCCTGCGCGTGCATATCCACTCCCTGCGGGCCCAGTTGGACAAACCCTTCGGTAGCAAAATGATCCAGACCCGGCATGGCATCGGTTACCGGCTGATGGAGTCCGATGCGGTTTCGACGTAGGCTCCGCAGCCGCATTATTTTCTCATTTCTGTTGCTGGGCACCCTGCTCAGCGGCCTGCTCGCGCTAAGTGTTATGTACCTGCAAAGCTACCTGGAAGAGGAGCTGATCGGTTCCACGCTCGAGCAGGAGCTGGACGACTATGTCCGCCAGCTGCGTGAAGACCCGACCGTGGTCGAACCCTTCTACACGCGCATCCAGGGCTATGTCACCCGGCCCGGCGATCCGAATCACAGTGTCGCAGCACCGGTCCGTGAACTGGGCACCGGTGTTCACAATGTCAGAATTGCCGGCGTCGACTACAAGGCGGCGGTGCGCAAGGATGATGATCTGTGGGCGTTTCTGACCTATGACGTGTCCGAGAATCGACGCCTGACCCGCCAGCTGGTGCTGTACCTGGTGGGTGTGGTCATCCTGTTTTCCCTCCTGTCCCTGGCCATCGGTCTGTGGTCGTCAACCCGGGTGATGCGGCCGGTAACCGAACTGGCGAACCGCCTGGAGGAGGCAGAGAAAATTTCAGCCAACCCCCGTCTTGCCGAGGCCTTTGCCGATGACGAGGTTGGCCAGCTTGCCACGGCCCTGGATTCCTATGCGCAGCGCATGTACCAGCTGGTTGAGCGTGACCGGGAGTTCAACGCGGATGTGAGCCACGAACTGCGCACGCCGCTGGCGGTCATTTCCGGCGCAACGGAGCTGCTCCTGGCCCAGCAGGACCTGCCGCCGAGAACGCGCCAGCGCCTGCTGCGCATCGCCCGCGCTGCCCGCCAGTCAGCCGACATCACCAACGCGCTGCTGCACCTGGTCCGTGCTGAGCGCGGCACCAACGAGGACTCGCAAGCCCACAGCGTGGCCGAGGTTGTCCAGGGCATCATCGACCTGCACCTGCCCCTGATGGAAAACCGTCCGGTGGAGCTGCGCATGGTCGAGGAAGACCGGGTTAGCGTTATTGCGCCCGAGTCGGTGCTGGCGGTGACCATCGGCAACCTGGTCAGCAACGGCATCCGCTATACCCTGGAAGGCGAAGTGCTTGTGACCGTCGGTAACGGGCGCGTCATGGTCGAGGACACCGGCCCCGGAATTCCGGAAGAAGAGCTGGAACGGGTGCTGGATCGTCACTACCGCGGCGAGGGCGCCCAGGGCAAGGGTTCGGGGCTCGGGCTCGCGATTGTCAAGCGCCTCTGCGACCTCTATGACTGGCGGATCCATTTCGAGAACCGTAAGCGGGGGGGCTTGCGCGCCACCCTGGAATTCTTCGGCAATCACCAGGGCTGAGTTGCGCCAGGCGTTCGGGCTGAAACCGGCCATGTGTCGTGCTATCGTGTGCCGCCTTAACGCCAGAGGAGGTTCAGCATGATCGTTAACTGCCCCCAATGCCGGAAGCCTATTTCAAACAAGGTGACGGTTTGTCCTCACTGCGGGGTGGAACGCGGCGAGATGTCCGATGAACAGATCACCGAGCTCGAGCGGCGGCGTTTGCGTGACCGCATTTACCGGCTGAAGATGGGTAACTACGCCGCAATCAGCGTGCTGCTGGCTGCAGCCGGCTGGTATTTCTATGAGACGGCCAATATGAATTTTGCGCCATCCGCGGGCCCCATGGTGCTGGTCGGCATAGGCGCGGTAATGTACGTCATTCTCCGCGGGCTGCTGTTCCAGTCCAAGCGACAGTTGAAACGCCTCAGGCTGCGCTGAGCTTACTGAATGCGTTTCACGCGGACGGTCCGGTTATACCCCTCAATGCTGAGGCGCCAGGAGCCCAGTAGTCCCTTGTCGATAATCGCCACCGCGCCGGTTTGGGCCGGGATATAGAAAGTACCGCCTTCGGCCTGCTCCCAGACCATGCCGTTTTCCAGCTCGAAGACCGTATCTCCGCTCCAGCCACTGAACTCACCTTTAATTGCAGATACGATGTCCTTATCGGAAATATCCTTTGCCGCCTTCGTCTCGAAGCCCCGCTGATCGGTGTAGTCCTGGGCGTCCGGGTTTACCGTTTCCAGGGTGGCAACCGAGTGTGAGCGCAGCCAGGAATTGAGCGAGGCAAGTTCTTCGGGACTGAGTTTTTCCAGGCCGGCAGCGGTGAACTCCTTTCCGGTCATGCGTTCCTCGATGGTCGAGAAACCCTGCTGGGCAGCCAGGGGCGGGCTGAGCAGCAGTGCGGCAAGGGCGCAGGACATCGCGACAGCCCGGGCGAAGTTGAGGTGAGTGTTTTTCATGGTCAGGTAGAACTCCGGTATCCGAATAACGCGGAAGCTGGGTCGGGACGCTGATTATCTCACGAGCGGGTCGGTCGATGAAGGATCAGTGCCATAGCCCAAACGCTGCACCCAGGGTTCGAGCAGCGGCAGGATCGGGGCCATCTGTGTCTCGTAGTTGCGCCAGCGCCCCATGGAACGTCGGTACAGCGGCTCACTGACCTGCTGGTAACTGGGCGTGTTGATGGTCTGTCCCATTTGATCTGCCTGGTAAGCGAGGACCTGGTCGTTCCATGGCAGACCGACGAAGTCGACCAGCCGGCGTGCCTGCTGTTCCAGGTTTTCGACCACGTCCTCGTAGCGAACCGTTATCGCGTTCAGCGGCAGCGCACTGCGCGCCTCCATTGCGAGGGACATGACCGCGTCGTAATAGCGGCCCGTGCTGTCCAGTTCCAGGAAATACGGCATGGCGCCGACCAGGCTGAAGGTCTGGTAAAAGCAGCTCAGGCAGACATCACGCGGATCGCGCAGTGCAAATATGATGCGCGCCTCGGGGAACAGCCGGTAAATCAACTGCAGGTACATCGAGTTCAGCGGCAGCTTGTCGATAAGCACCTGCGCATCCGGGTCCCGGTAGGCGGCGGCCCGGGCTTGCCGGTATAGCTGGCGCGCTTCGCCGATTTCCCCGCTGGCCATGCGGTTAAAGCCGGGAAAACCCTCGGCAGACATCCAGCGGCGCCGGACCTCCAGGAACAATTCCTGCTCCTCGATCACCCCGATGCGCGGATGAGCGCTGAGGATGCGGTCCAGCAGCGTAGTGCCTGAGCGGGGAAAGCCAAGCAGGAAAACGGGCGGCTCGCGGTCATCGGGAGGTGTTGGTGACCAGTCCGCCGGTGGGTTATCACGCAGCCATTCGCGCAAAAACCTGGCCATCTCAATGCCGTAACAGGCGTAGTCATCGACCCCGGCGTCCGGGTCCGTCTCCTGCTGCAGTTGATTGGCTTCGGCGAACAGCCCGAAGGCTTCCGGGTAGCGGCCAAGCCGGTCGAGGCACTGCGCCAATTGGTTGGTCGCAATAACGCGCGTGAGCGGTGGCAGAGGCTCTTTCAACAGCACTTCGAGCTGTTGTGCCGCTTCTTTCTGTCTGCCCAGGCGTCGCATGACCCTCGCCCGCGTCAGCTGCGCCGTGTGGTTCCGCGGTGCGAGCAGCGTGGCGCGTTCGGACCAGCTGAGCGCCTCATCAAGCTGATTGGTTCTTTCCAGCAGGACGGCCAGGTTGGCGGCTGCGTCGGCGTGGTTGGGAACTTCCCGGAGCAAAAGCCGGTAGTGGTCAATGGCCTTGTTCAGGCTGCCCAGGCCACGCAGGCAACGCGCCATTTCAAACAGGGCGTGAGGACGAAGCGAGGGGGTATCGAGTGCGGGCTTCAGCCGTGCAAGCGCCGGATCAAACTGATTATTCTTTCTCAGCGCCTGGCCCAGATGAAAGCTTGCCTGGGTATTGTTCGGCTGACGCTCAAGCACATAGTGCAGGTCTGCAATGCTGCGATCGAGCGCGCCGAGGTGGTGGCTGGCGACGCCGCGGAAGAGATGCGCCGGCAAATTGATGGTGTCAGCGGCAAGAATTGCATCCGCAAGACGGGCGCAGCGTTCAAAATCGCCCTGTACCAGCGCCTGTTCAGCGGACTTGAGTTGCGCCTGCTTGGCGGCGGGCTGTGGGTTCATGGGTGTGTTTCTGGGCGGCGTGTGCAGGCCAGGGAGTGGCCGGTAGCAGTTCGATCCATACCGCTGACGTGTCCGGCCTTAAAGGTCTTGCTTGTACCGTACGTAAGGAATCCGTCCGTAAATCGATTCCAGCGGGTCTGCCAGTGTACCGTCGGTCACCGGTGAATCATCGGCGCCCGCACCCAGTAAATTGCTGGCGCCTACGCTCAAGCTGGCATTCCAGGGTGCGCGCCAGCTGAAATGAACGTCGAAAGTAGCCTGCTGGTCCAGTTCACGACGGTCGGCAAAGCTGACCGGTGAACGGTAGTAGCTGTCCAGCCCGCCGCTGAAGGCGCCCTGTTGCCAATCGAGGCTCAGACGCGCCGAATCGTAGGGCTTGGCAATCGTCCAGTTGGCGGCGCCGGGGCTGGCATAGAATACGCCCTCCATGCCGCTGTCCAGCACACGGGTCAATTGCAGTCCGAGCACCAGGTCACCGGCCTGGTCGGTGGATATGCCTACCTGGAACTCAACATCGATCCCGGTTCGCTCCATGTTCGCAAAACCGGGCACGGCCCCTATCGGGTCGGAGGTGTCCAGCAGGGCATTGCCGGACAAAAGGCCCAGGCCGAGCGGGTCAATCAGTGCGCTGTTGCCGGCGGACAACGCCGCGCCCTGGAAGTTACTCGAGCGGTTGCGTTCTTCCCGGAACAGGTTCAGCGAGGCGCGAATCTTGTCGTTGCGCTGATAGCTCGCGCCGATGGAGACAGCTGCAGCGCTGGTGCGGTTATCGTCATCGATGAAGTAGCAGTTCGAGGCGCGGTAAGACACCGTGTCAAGCACGCCGTTTTCGCAGTGAATGCTGCCGAGGGAGAGGAAATCACTGGATTCGGCCAGCGCCATGCCCCCGGTGAGGTTGAGTCCGTCGCCGATGCCGTAGCTTATTTTTGACCCCAGTGACCTTGCTGCACCGGCCTGGCCCAGCACCGCCTCGCCAAACTGCTGGAGGGTGAAAGGCTGATCCAGCCGCAAACTGAGCGGCGTTGCCGGAGGGTTCTTGGGCGCCGGGTCTGCGCTGTTGTCGGTCAATCTGAAGGGCGAGAACAGCGGTGCCTGCGGGAGCGCGTTGCCGGTCACAGCTTCCGCCGCCAGCGCGGCCTGGCCGCCAATCGTCAGACACAGCGTTGCCACGGCGGTAAAAATACCCCCGAGTGCCTTGCTGACTGGTCCGACTGTGTACATCTTTCGATCTCTCCCGGCGCTTTTTCCGACCGCCTTGTATATGACGGACAAACCGCCCCCAAGTTCCATAACAATGCTAGCAGAAAATGCAGTCAATTACCGTGAACACAAGGCCATTGTTGGGAATAAGGCTGTCGCGCGCCGGTCCGTATTGGGGCGCATTTGTCTTCGGGTGAGGTGCATGGGCTAGACTATGCCGCATTTCCTGTGAGGAGTTTCCCATGGACACCATTTATCTGGTCGGGGTTGATGGCAGTAATTGCAGCGCGCGGGCCGTGGAGTATGTCACGGAACGGGCGCTGGAGAACAAGGGCAAGGTGCTGGTGGCGCACGTGATCGAATGGTCGCCGTTTACCTTCAGCACCCCGGAAGAAAATGAGACCCGCCACCTGCGCCGTGAGCAGGAACTGGAGCGTGCCCGCGAGCAGGTCGTGGGGCCGGTCCTCGCGCAGCTGCACGCCGCGGGTGTCGATGCGGAGGGGCTCGTGGCACACGGTCACGTCGCGCAGACGCTGGTGCGCCTCGGCCGGAAACACGATGTGACCTGCCTGGTGATCGGGCGCAAGGGCGCCTCGCGCCTCGCCCAGCTGTTTGGCAGCGTGGCCAGCCAGGTGGTTCAGCTTGGAGACCGCCCGGTCATTGTTGTCCCGTGAGCTGTTGCCCGGTAGGCCAGGTACTCAACAACCAAAAACCCAAGAGAGTGAATGCCATGTCCAGTCTTCGAGCTTTTCATCGCCGTGCGTCGGCCTTGTTGATTCTGCTGCTGACCAGTTTTCCCGCACTGGCACAGGAGTCCATCGATGCAAGGATTGAGGCCGCGGTGCGACCCGCCGCAGACTGGGTCTCCAGCATTATTTTCTGGTCTTTTCCGCTCGCCGGCCAACAGGTGCCTTTCGTGCTGGTCTGGCTCATAACCGCAGCGGCGGTATTCACGATCTATTTCCGGTTCATCAACATTCGCGCCCTGGGGCAAGGTTTCAGACTGGTTCGCGGCGACTATGATGACCCGGACGCGGCCGGGGAGGTGTCCCACTTCCAGGCGCTGTCCACCGCACTTTCCGGCACCGTGGGGCTGGGAAATATCGCCGGAGTGGCGATTGCGGTGTCGATTGGCGGCCCCGGCGCAACGTTCTGGATGATCCTGGCCGGTTTTCTTGGCATGTCATCCAAATTCACCGAGTGCACGCTGGGTGTGAAATACCGCAGGGAGAACGCCGGACGGGACCGTGTCCGGCGGTCCGATGTACTACCTGTCCCAGGGCCTGGCCGAGAAAGGCCCGGGCTTTGCCAGGCTGGGCAAGGTTCTGGCGGTTCTTTTTGCCATCTTCTGCGTTGGCGGCTCTTTTGGCGGCGGCAATATGTTCCAGGCCAATCAGAGTTTCTCCCAGCTGGTGAACGTCACCGGTGGCGAGGCCAGTTGGCTGTATGGGAAAGGCTGGCTGTTCGGACTGATCGTGGCGGCCGCGGTCGGCATGGTCGTCATCGGCGGTATCCGCAGCATAGCCAGCGTGACGTCCAAGATCGTTCCTTTCATGGCGATAATTTACATTCTTGCGGGGCTGACGATCATTGGCACCAACCTGTCAGCGGTTCCCGACGCTTTTGTATCGATCGTGGAAGGCGCCTTCCTGGCCGAGGGTATTGCCGGCGGGGTTATCGGTGTTCTTTTGCAGGGCTTCCGGCGTGCGGCATTCTCGAACGAGGCCGGTGTTGGATCGGCCGCGATCGCGCACAGCGCCGTGCGCACCAACCGGCCCGTCACCGAAGGGCTGGTGGCGCTTTATGAGCCGCTGGTTGATACGGTGGTGGTGTGCACCATCACGGCACTGGTGATCATCATTACCGGGACCTGGGACCCGGGTGTTGATCCTTCCGCCGGGGTGCAGCTGACCTCCGATGCGTTCCAGTCCTCGATCTCCTGGTTTCCCTGGGTCCTGACCCTGGCGGTGGTTCTGTTTGCGTTTTCGACCATGATTTCCTGGTCCTACTACGGGCTCAAGTCCTGGACCTATCTCTTCGGCGAAAACAAATTTACCGACGCCACTTACAAGATCCTGTTCCTGGTATTCGTGGTGATCGGTTCCTCCATGCAACTGGGCGCGGTCATCGAGTTTTCTGATGCCATGATCTTTGCCATGGCCTTCCCGAACCTGCTGGGGTGTTACTTCCTGATGCCGGTCGTCAAAAGAGAGCTGAATGCCTACTGGGCGGACCTGAAGGCGGGTCGACTGGTGAAAGCGGCGGACCGCTAAGCGGACCGGCAGGCCCGGTTCGCGCTGGCGTGCCGGGCCGGATTGGACGGAACGGCGTTTTGTCCTTGCCCTGCACCTGCCCGACACGGGAAAATTAGGGATTAACCGGGCCATCGCCGGCCTGCCACTTGCAAACTCAGAGACCCTCAATGCCCAGCAGAAAAGACCTCGCCAATGCCCTGCGCGCACTGTCCATGGATGCAGTCCAGCGCGCCAACTCCGGCCACCCCGGCATGCCCATGGGCATGGCCGATATCGCCGAAGTGCTCTGGAACGATTACCTGAAACACAACCCCGTCAATCCAAAATGGTGGGACCGGGACCGTTTCGTGCTTTCCAACGGCCATGGTTCAATGCTGCTGTATTCGTTGTTGCACCTCACCGGTTACGAGCTGTCGCTGGAGGAATTGAAAAACTTCCGCCAGTTGCACAGTAAAACCCCGGGCCACCCGGAATACGGCCACACACCCGGTGTGGAAACCACCACCGGGCCGCTTGGTCAGGGCATTGCCAATGCGGTGGGTATGGCGCTGGCGGAGCAGGTGCTGGCCAGGCGTTTCAACCGCGAGGGTCACGAGATCATCGATCACCGGACCTGGGTGTTCCTGGGAGATGGCTGCCTGATGGAGGGCATTTCCCACGAGGCCTGTTCCCTGGCGGGCACCCTCGGGCTGGGTAAGCTCATCGCCTTCTGGGATGACAACGGCATTTCCATCGATGGCGAGGTGTCCGGCTGGTTCACAGACGATACGCCGGCGCGCTTTGAAGCCTACGGCTGGCAGGTGATCCGCCAGGTCGACGGGCATGACCCGGAAGAACTGCGCCAGGCCATCGAAACCGCAACGTCCGAAACGGACGCGTCCGACCCTGATCTGTTGCCGCACCGTCATCGGTTTCGGAGCGCCGAGCAAGGCCGGCAAGGCCTCATCCCACGGTGCGCCGCTCGGAGATGAGGAGATTGCCGGCGCCCGTAAACAACTTGGCTGGAACCACCCGCCCTTCGAAGTGCCCGGTGAAATCCGGGCCGCCTGGGACGCCCGCGACGCAGGCGCGGCAGCACGAACACGCGTGGAATGAGCGCCTGGAAGCCTACCGTATCCGCCCATCCGGATGCGGCTGCAGAGCTTACGCGCCGCATGGCCGGTGAGATGCCGGCGGACTGGGCAGAGGCGACGGCTGCTGGCGATTTTGCAGGAACAGGCCAACGGCTGCCGACGTCGCCACCCGCAAGTCTTCCCAACTGGCGCTGGAGGCATTCGGCCCCCTGCTGCCGGAGTTGATCGGCGGTTCGGCGGACCTGGCGGGCTCCAACAACACGATCTGGAGCGGCAGCGTCGACGTGCTGGATGACAACGCCGACGGCAACTATGTCTACTTCGGCGTGCGTGAGTTCGGCATGGCGGCAATATGCAACGGACTGGCGCTCCACGGCGGCTTTATTCCCTACAACGCGACCTTCCTGGTGTTTTCCGACTACGCCCGCAACGCGGTGCGCATGTCAGCCCTGATCCCGGCGCACAATATTCACGTGTACACCCACGACTCGATCGGCCTGGGCGAGGATGGCCCCACGCACCAGCCGGTTGAACACGTTGCCAGCCTGCGCCTGATACCCAACCTGTCGGTCTGGCGTCCCTGCGACACGGTCGAGACCATGGTCGCCTGGAAGCTGGCGCTCGAGGACCGGCACCAGCCCGCATGCGCTGATCCTGACGCGGCAGGGTTTGCCGCTGCAGCCGCGTAATGACTACACGGTGGGTGAGATTGAGCGCGGCGGGTATATATTGGAGGATACGGAAGCGGACCCGTGACGCGATCATCATGGCGACCGGCTCCGAGGTGAAGCTCGCCATGCGGCGCGGCGGAGCGCCTGGCCGGTGAAGGTCACGCGGTGCGGGTGGTTTCCATGCCCAACCCGGATCGCTTCCTGGCCCAGGACCCGGCCTGGCGCGAGACGGTGCTGCCGCCGAGGGTCAAGGCCCGGGTGGCCGTCGAGGCCGGCGTTACCGCGGGCTGGCACGGCCTGGTTGGCGATCGGGCCGCGTGATCGGCCTGGACCAGCTTTGGCGCATCGGCGCCGGCTGAAGAACTTTTTGAATACTTCGGACTGACCGTGGACGCCGTCTGCGACGCGGTCCGGAAAACCTTGATTTAGTCTGATTGAAGGAGCAGGACCATGGCAGTAAAAGTCGCGATTAACGGCTACGGACGAATCGGGCGGAATATTCTCCGCGCCGTCTATGAATACGGACGTACCGATGAAATCCGCATCGTTGCGATCAACGACCTGGGCGACGCTGAAACCAATGCCCACCTCACCCAGTACGACACGACCCACGGCAAGTTTCGACGGCGAGGTCGTGGTCAAGGACGGGGACCTGGTGGTCAACGGTGACCGCATCGAGGCACTGGCGCAGCGTGACCCGTCCAAGCTGCCCTGGGCGGACCTCGGCGTCGACGTGGTGCTCGAGTGCACCGGGCTTTTCCGCAGCAAGGAAACGGCCGGCGCGCACCTGGCGGCCGGCGCCAAGAAGGTCATCATCTCAGCGCCGGGCAGGATGTGGACAAGACCATCGTTTACGGCGTGAACGACGATACGCTGACGCAAGACCGACGAGATTATCTCCAATGCATCCTGCACCACCAACTGCCTGGCCCCGCTGGCCAAGGTGCTCAACGAGGCGGTTGGCATCGAAAAAGGCCTGATGACCACCATTCATGCCTACACCAACGACCAGGTGCTCACGGATGTGTTCCACTCGGACCTGCGCCGGGCCCGGTCGGCGACCATGAGCCAGATTCCCACCAAGACCGGTGCTGCTGCGGCGGTGGGCCTGGTCCTGCCGGAGCTGAACGGCAAGCTGGACGGCTTTTCCATGCGCGTGCCGACCATCAATGTTTCGGTGGTGGACCTGACCTTCCAGGCCGAGCCGGGCCGACCAGCGTCGACGAAATCAACCAGCGTTGTGAAGGCGGCTGCTGAAGGCGCCGCTCAAGGGTGTCCTGGGTTACAACGACAAACCGCTGGTGTCCGTGGACTTCAACCACGATCCGCACTCGTCCATGTTCGATGCCGGCCTGACCCGGGTGATGGAAGGGGAACCTGGTCAAGGTGCTGAGCTGGTACGACAACGAGTGGGGCTTCAGCAACCGCATGCTGGACACCACCCTTGCCCTGATGAACGCCCGCTAGCGGCAACGGGCCGGTGCCGCGGCTAACGGGAGCAAGACGCCAGTGTATTGCCTGCACATGACCGACCTGGACCTGACCGGAAAGCAGGTCCTGATGCGCGAAGATCTGAACGTCCCGATGAAAAATGGTGTCATCACCTCCGACGCACGCATTCGCGCCGCGGTTCCCTCCATTCGTCGAGGTGCTGGCCACCGAGGGCACCTCGGTGCTGATCATGTCGCACCTCGGCCGGCCCGAGGAGGGTGAGTTTGACGAAGCGTTCTCGCTGGCGCCGGTGGCGCGAACGCCTGGGCGAGTTGCTGGGCCGTCCGGTGCGCCTTGAACGTGACTGGCTGGAGGGCGTTGATGTCCAACGTGGGCGAGGTCGTGCTGTGTGAAAACGTGCGCTTCAGTATCGGCGAGAAGGCCAATGATGAAGGCCTGGCGCGGCAGATGGGCGCCCTCGCCGATGTCTTCGTCATGGACGCCTTCGGCACCGCGCATCGCGCCCAGGCCTCCACCGAGGGTGTTGCCCGTTATGCGCCTGAAGCCTGCGCCGGCCCGCTGCTGGTGCGCGAGGTCATGACGCTGCGGGATGCACTGGAAGACCCGGACAAGCCACTGCTGGCCATTGTCGGCGGCTCAAAAGTGTCCACCAAGCTGTCCATTATCGAGGCGCTTGCTGAAACGGTGTGATCAGTTGATTGTCGGTGGCGGCATTGCCAACACCTTTATTGCGGCCACCGGTCACGAGGTCGGCAAATCGCTGTATGAGCCGGAGCTGGTTCCCGAAGCCCAGCGCCTGATCCGCCTGGCGCATGAGCTGGGCGGCAACATTCCCATCCCCAAGGATGTGAAGGTGGCCAAGACCTTCAGCGCCGGATGCGGAGGCGATTGTGCGCCGCCTGGACGAGGTTCGGCGAGGATGAAATGATCCTGGATATCGGCCCGCTGACCGCCGCCGACTACAGCGACATCATCTGGAGTGCCGGGACCGTGATCTGGAACGGCCCGGTGGGTGTGTTTGAATTCGAGAACTTCCGCCATGGCACCCAGGCGGTCGCCGAGGCGATCGCCGACTCCAACTGCTTCAGCATTGCCGGCGGTGGCGACACGCTGGCTGCGATTGACCTGTTTGATATCGCGGACCGGGTGAGCTACGTCTCCACCGGTGGCGGCGCCTTCCTGGAGTATGTGGAAGGCAAAAATCTGCCGGCCATCGCGGTACTGGAGAAGCGGGCGCGCGACGACAGCTAGACCGGCTCACGAGCCAATCAGCGCGCGCCGATGTCCTCGGAGCCGAAGTTGGCACCGAGGCTCAGAAAAATGACTCCGCGATTTTCGGTGTTCCAGCCATAACCCAGGTAAAGCGGGCCGAGCGGTGTGTCGTAGGCAAAATAGACGCTGCCGTTCAGAATGCCCTCGGCAAAAATGTCACTGCGATCTGCCGCCGCATTACCGTATTCCACGGTGCCGCCAACGTAGCCGGGCAGGATCCCGCTCTGGAACACCTCGTAGCGGTAGCCGGCGCCGACCACCCCGAAGTTTTCGCCGATCAATTCGTTCGGCTCAAAGCCCGACATGTTCATGAAACCCGCCGCCGGTAAACAGGCCGTAAATCGGTGCCTCTCCGTCGAGGGTGACGTTGTAGCGCAGGAACAGCTGCGCACTTTGCCTGCCCCAGGTTTTGACGGTCTGGGCGTTGAACAACAGCTGTTCAAAATCCGAATCTGCGCCCAGCGACTCGTCCGAATTCACATATTCCAGGCGTGCCCGGGTGCCACGGGTTGGCAAAAAGTAATTGTCCAGCCGGTCCCATGTGGCCGACAGCACCCACTCACCAGCCTGAAAGTTCTGATTGCTCCCGGCGGGCCCACGGTGATTTTTGCATCACCTCCATAGCGACGCATGCCCAGGGCCAGCGCCGCACTACGGGTGAATTCCCGACCGATACTGAACCCGCCACCGTAGTCTGTCACGCGCACGTTGGCGAGCGCGAAGCCCGCATCGTCGTAGACGAGCAAATCCCGGCGCTGACTGGACAGGTAGGGGTTGACGAACCATCGTTGCCGGTCATCAAGGTACTTGTAGACGTCGGTAGTAGAAGGCGGGTTCATCGCCCAGCTGGGCGGCCACGCGAAACTCTGAGCCGCGTTGATCAAGGTTGGTCTTGAGATAGGCGGCGCGAATATTGAAAAATGTGCCGCGCCCGCTGCCGGCAAGCGTCAGTCCCGTCTCGATAAAGTCGGTGCCGCGCGCATCCTCAAGGACCGCGATTTCGATGCCGGTTTCACCGTCCTCTTCCACAACCTGATAGCTGGCCAGGCGAATAAAGCCAAGGCCGTAGATCTGGCGCAGATCTTGATCCAGTAACTCCTGGTCCAGCGCCATGCCGGGCTCAAATTGAATCAGGTCTTCAAGCACCGCGTCGGAAAATCGTGACTGGTTGTTCAGCTGGACAAACTGGATGAGCGGCTCGCCCGTAACACAGCTCTGAACCGCGTGCGCGCCAGGTGGCGTATTCGGCCTCGGAAACAGAAAAGCTGGCCAGCTCGTCTGCCATGGCCAGCGCAGCCGCATAGCCCAGCGTGAACGCCTCACTGAAGCGATCGAAACTTGCCGAGGTGATGTCCTTGCCCAGCGCGGGGCGCAGCAGGACGTCCTGCGGTCCCAGTGATTCAAGCTGCTCGCGCGTGTTGGCGACGATCGCCAGGGCGGTCATCTGGTCGACGACTGTCAGTGCGCTGCCGATCTCCTTGGCATTACGCAGCGGTGTGCCGACGTCCACCGCGATGACCGCTCAGCGCCCATGTCCCGCACCACATCCACGGGCAGATTGCGCACCAGGCCGCCGTCGACCAACAGATGACCGTGCACGTACGCGGGATCGAAAACCCCTGGCACGGACATGCTGGCGCGCATCGCCTCGGCCAGCGAGCCGTCCTTCAGAACCACCATGTCCCCGTTAACGATGTCCGTTGCAATGGCGCGGTAGGGGATCGGCAGATCGTTGAAATTACTGACCTGCACGCGCTGGCTGGTCAGGCTTTCAAACAGGAAAAGAATTTTTTGACCCGGCAACGACGCCGCCGGGCAGCACGGACTTGTCCTTGCTCATACCCAGTTTCGGCCCGTCCAGTCCCAGCAGGTCGTCCTGCTTGCGTCTCGCCGGCTGGTCCTGGCGGTCCGTATTGTCGGAGAACATGTCGTCCCAGTTAATTCCCTGGACGATGGTCGCGATTTCATCCGAGTCCAGCCCGGTTGCAGCGAGCCCGCCGGCAATGGAGCCCATGCTGGTGCCGGCGATCCGATGGAAAGGAATGCGCTGCTCCTCCAGGTACTTGAGCACGCCGATGTGCGCAAAGCCGCGGGCGCCGCCGCCGCCAAGCGCCAGGCCAATCACGGGCCGACCCATCTTGCGGCTCGGAGAGGCATTGCTGTGCCTCGCCGCTCCCGGGCAAAGCCACGGTTGCGAAGAGTGCCATGAGCAGCAACGCGCGATAGGGCAGGTTCATGAGTTGCCGGTTCCTGATTTGGTTTGCCGGTGAGTTTACCTTGCCATGCTAGACTTCGCGCTACCTTGGGGGTGGCCCGATCCAGTCTGATACGGCCTGAGATTCCGTCTGGAGAACCCTTTGAACCTGATCCGGTTGATACCGGCGTAGGGAACAGGACGCCATGTTTCCCACTGTCGAGCGAGCGGATCCCCAGCAACGGGAGCGCACTGATGGCCGGCAGACTGAATCTCGATCTGGCGATTGAGCAGACCCCTCACCTTGACTGATATCACCGCGGCACTGCTGGATGGCTTGCAGGCCCTTTCCGCCTGGGAAGGGGCGGCGGTTGCGCTGGCGGTCATTTACCTGGTTCTGGCGATCCGGCAAAACCCCTGGTGCTGGGCCGCCGCGATTGCCAGTGCCTCGATTTACCTGTTTCTGATGTTCGGGGCGCGGCTTTATACGCAGTCCGTGCTGCAGCTGTTTTATGTCGCCATGGCTGTCTATGGCTGGATGTGTTGGCGACGCGGCGGGACGGATGAGGGCTTACCGGTCACCAGCTGGGCCGCGCGGGATCATCTTGTGCCGTTGCTGATCATTGCGTTAAGTGGCCTGGCGCTGGGCTTGCTCATGGACCGTTTCACTGATGCCGCGGCGCCGTGGCTGGACGCGATGGCGGCCAGCGGCGCGGTGGTCACGACCTGGATGGTGGCGCGCAAGGTGCTGCAGAACTGGATTTACTGGTTTGTGATCGACCTGGGTTCGGCCTGGCTGTATGCCAGCCAGGGCCTGGCGCTGACCGCGCTGTTGTTTGTCGTGCTACCGTTGCTGACCGTCGTGGGTTATCGAAGCTGGCGGGCGAGCATGAGCGGTCATGCCTGACGTCAACCAACTCCTGAACTCCCTGGGACTGGCAGGGACTTTCACCCGGCGCGAGGTGCTGGGCCTGGGGCCCGTCTCTGACAGCTACCTGCTGACCGGTCCCGACGGCCCACTCGTGCTGCGCAAGGACCGGGCGCTGGCCGGCGCCCTGGGGCTGGACCGGCAGGCGGAGTGGATCCATCTCAACATGGCGTACGCCGCCGACCTTGGACCGGAGCCCCTGGCCCATGATCCGCATCGCGGCTTGCTGGTGACCCGCTACCTGGAAGGCACGGCGTGGAACCGGTCAGCACCAGCGGACTGGGCGGCCCACGGCGCTGTCATGCGGCGTGTTCACGAGGTGCCGGCGGCGCAAGCCAGGGACTTTGATCCGGTGGCGGTGGCATCGGCTTATCGACAGGGGGTCTCAACCGCCGGTGCGGATGCCCTGCTCGAGCGGGTGTCATCGCTTGCCTCCGCCCTTGTGTCCGACGAAGCGTCGTTGTTTCTGTCACCACGATGCGCATCGCGGCAACCTGGTGGGTAGCAACCCGACGCGGCTGATCGACTGGGAGTATGCGGCGCGGGGCGATCCGTTGTTCGACCTGGCGGTGATCTGCCGTTTTCACGATCTGCCGCCGGCCCGCAGCGCTGAACTGCTGGACGGTTGGGGAGCTGAGCCGGAGGATCGTTGCCGGTTTGAGGCCTGCTGCGAACTCTACGATGCCGTGGCGGGTCTGTGGCAGCTGGCGGTGAACGAAGGGGCCGGCGAAGGGTCTGATTAGGCGACCGCGGCGCAGACGCTTATGATGCCGTTTTTGAATGGAATAAATGCCTTGAAACCTGCTGTATTGCTATTGCTCTCCCTGGCCCTTTTTCCCCGGCCGCATGGTCCGCTCCAAACCCCCTGGACTATCCGCGCGTGGTCCGTGGCGACGGGATGGAGGCCAGGCTGCACCACCCGGTGGTTGACCGCTGGTCTGATTACACGATCCTGGAGGCCTGGGTTCCGGTGGAGGTGACCGGCCCGGTTGCCGGTCAGCAATGGGTTGGCGCCCTGCACGTCCGTGTAAACACCGAGGTGCGCCTCGAAGATCACGTGGTCGTGCTGAGTAATCCGGAAGTGTTCGAGATCAACTTTTCTGATGAGCAAACACCTGCCCAGGTGATTGAATTTGCCCGTGACAGCCTTCGCCAGCAGCAGCAGGAAGTCACCCTGGACGAGGTCATCCTGTCTCTGGCCGAGGACTTCGAGCCACCGCGGGACGCCTCCAGCAGCGGTTTCAACCGCAATCCGCCGCGCATCGTTGTGAGCGAAACGCCGGCCAGGCTGATGCTGATTGACCAGCGGCCGGTCAGGGCGCCCATCACGGGCACCAGCCTTGAGCAGGTGGTGAACACGGACTGGAACCTGTTCTATGACACGCAAGGCCGCAGCTGGTACGTGATCAACGAGGGCGTCTGGCAAACCGAATCCCTGCTGGCGAGCGGTAACTGGCCAACCACCGACCGGTTGCCGGAAGACTTCCTGCGCTTGCCCAATGGCCAGCGGTGGCAGGCGGTGCGGGAAGCCTTGCCGCCGCGGACCGGCGGCACGAAGCCCCCGGCGCTGATTGTCAGCCTGGAGCCAACAGAACTCGTGCTGATCGACGGCGCTCCGCGGCTGCAGGCGATCCCGGGTGCGGACGGACTCATGGAAGTGGCGAACAGCGCCAGCGACCTGTTTCAGCTTGACGGCCGCTGGTACTTCCTGGCCGCGGGACGGTGGTTCTCCAGCACGTCGTTGAAGGACGGCTGGGCGCCAGTAGACGAACTGCCCGGCGCGTTCGCGAAGATTCCGCAGGATCACGGCCGTGCCGCGGTGCGCGCCTCGGTGCCGGGAACCATGGAGGCTGCGCTGGCCTTTATCGCCGCGACCCTGCCCCAGGAGAAAACCGTCCCCGCCGGTTCGGCGCCGGCCCAGGACGTGGTTTACGTGGGTGCGCCCCGCTTTGAGCCGATTGCCGGAACCGCTGTCGAACGGGCGGTCAACACACCGTTCGCCGTGATTCGCCACAACAATGCCTACTACCTGAATTACGAGGCTGCCTGGTACCGCTCCGACAGCCCCTCGGGGCCCTGGCAAGCCACGCCGGTGGTGCCCGATGCGATTTACGGGATTCCGCCGAACGACCCGCTCTACTACGTGACCTTTGTGCGGCCCGCCGGCAACCAGCCCCTCGCAGATGAGGCGCGTTTCACCTACACGGAAGGGTATAACGGCATGTACACCATCGGCTCCACCGCGGTGCGAGGCACCGGTTGGGCCTACCAGCCGTGGATCAGCTATCCCGGTGGCAGCCCGGTGTACTGGGGCTACCCCCCGACCTTTGGCCTGGGTTACCCGGGCGCTCGGCCTGGGGTTATCCCTATCGTCATCCTTACTACTACTGGGGCGGCTATGCGCCGATGCAACAGATCACCATCGATGGGCCACCCCGCGAACTTGGCGGGGCTGAGTCCATCGCCGAGCAGGACCCGCGTCTGGCACGCCCGGGGTATGACTACACGACGCTGTCGCAACAGCGACTGGATGAGAGTCGTGCGGCCGGCTACGTGGCGGACGACCTGTTCGCGGATCCGCAAGGGCAGGTCTACCGTCATGGGGATGATGGCTGGTCCAGGAATGAGGGTGGCGAATGGAGCACCATGGCGGAGCTGGAGCGGCAGTACGGTGTCGGCGCCGGTCCGCAGCTCGGAAGCCCGGAAGTCCAGCAGCGGCAGGCCTACAAGCAGAACCCGGAAGATATTGAAAGAATGGAGCGTTACTTTGACCGGCGGTCCAAAAGCTACAACAGCTATATGAATATTTACGTGCCGCGCTGAAAAACTTGATGTCAATCACGCTACCGTGCACCGCTTTTGGGTATAGTTCGGAAATATGACCCGTTAATTGAGGTTTACCATGAAACAGATTCGCACCCTGCTCGTTTTGCTGGTCGTGGATTATTGCTCGCTGCCTGTTCCACTGGCCCCCAGATCAAGTCGGATTATGATTCGACCGTTGATTTCGCCGAGTTCAAGACCTTTAATTTCTACAAACCCATGGGCATCGAAAACCCGAATTATTCGAGCCTGCTGGGACAGATGTTTCGCCAGGCCATCACCAAGGAGATGGAACAGCGCGGCTACACCCTTTCCCCCAATCCGGATTTGCTGATGAACGTGTCGGCCCGCATGGAGGACAAGACGCGGGTGACCACCTATAACGATCCGATGTACGGCGGCTACTACGGCTACCGGGCGGGCTTTTATGATCCGTGGTACGGCTATGGTTACGGCACCACCACGCAGGTCAGCCAGTACACCGAAGGCACCGTGAACATTGACATGGTGGACGCCTCGGCCAAGCGCATGGTCTGGGAAGGCGTGGCGGTCGGGCGCGTGACCGGCGACAAGTCCAATGAAGAGGTTCGCGCCGCGATCAACTCGGGCGTGGCGGAGATGTTTGCCAAGTATCCGTTCCGCGCCGGGCAGGGACAGTAGGCAACGGTTCAACGGCACACAAAACCCGGCTCCGGCCGGGTTTTTTTATGGGGTTTGTTCCAGTTCCGACAGCAGCTGGGATGCCTGCTGGTCACCCGGATTCAGCGTCAGCATGGCGCGGGCCCAGCCGATGGCCTGCGAGCGGTTGCCGCGATCGCGTTCCATGGTGGCCAGCGCGTACAGGACTTCCCGGCTGTTGGGATGCTGCTCGTTGGCCGTTTCCAGGACCGCGATCGCCTCATCGCTCTGGCCGAAGGAACTCAGGGCAATCCCGAGCACGTAGGCGTAGCGTTCTTCCCCGGGCGCCAGCTCAACAGCCTCGCGCAATTCCTCTACGGCTGCCTCGCTGGAGCCCTGGCGCACCAGCGCAAGACCCAGGGAGTGGTGCAGGGCCGCGTCGTCCGGGGCCTGTTCAAGACCTGCCTGCAGCAGATTCACGGACTCCGGGCCCATGCCCTCGTTGCGGTAAAGGTCGGCGAGGTTGATGTAGGCCGGCGCAAACCCCGGATTACGGTTGATCGCCTGGCGGTAGTAGCCCTCCGCCTGGGCGCTGTTACCCGCCTCCAGTGCGACGTTGCCGAGCCTCAGATAGGATTCCGGCCGGTCAGCGTTCAATTGCTGAATGTCGAAGTAGTCCTTCATGGCCAGTTGCAGCGCTCCGCGGTCCTGCACGCTGAGCTGGTTCATGGGCGTACCCGCGAGCACATTGGCTGCCTCGCTGCGCACCGCCAGCACCGGGTCCCGGAGCAAGTGCCCGGCCAGGGCGAAGCGGTTGGCCGGCGGAATTCGCTGCAGCACCTGCAGAGCGGCCATGCGCACCAGCGGGCTCGGATCATTCAGGGCCAGCGAGATGACCTGGCCGGACAGCGGGCTGAGGTAGTTCCCCAGTTCGAGCACCGCGGTCGCCCGGGCAATCGGTGGCGTGTCTTTGCGGTTGATTACGCCAAGCAGGCTAACCTCCGCCTGCGGCATACCTTCCCGGGCCTGGTAGAAGGCCGTGGACCAGTTCTGGTAGGGGGCTTTGGCATCGGGGAACATCTGCGCAAATGCCGTTACCGCCCAGGCCTGGTCCTGGGCCGGATCCTGATTTACATGGCACTGGCTGCAGGCGTCCGGCGCCCCGATGGCCTGGGAAATTTCCGGATGCGGAATGCGCATGCTGTGGTCCCGGCGGTCGTCGACACCCATGTAGGTCTGCTCCGGCATATGGCAATCCAGGCAGTTGGCGCCGCTTGAGCCGGCAGGGTGTCCATGGTGGTCTTCACTGGCAAAGGTGGATGGCAGATGGCACTGGGCGCATACCGCCTCGCCGGGCGCGCGCAGCTCCTGGCTGTGCGGGTCATGGCAATCGCTGCAGGTTACGCCGGCCATGTGCATCTTGCTTTGCGTGTAGGACCCCCAGACGTACACCTCCTCCTGGATTTGGCCGTCCGCGTGGTACAGACCCTCGGTCAACAGCGCCGGGCGGTGATAGTTGAGAAATACCGGGTCGGATTCGCGCCCCTCGGCCAGCAGTTCCCGGCGCGAGTGGCAGGCGGCGCAACTTTCGATCTCCTTGCGGCCAATCTCACCACCGCCCTGGCGCTGTGCCAGGCCGGTTTCCGGGTTGATCGGCCAGCTGACGCCTTCCCGGTCGTCAAACAGGGTCACGAGTCCCATGGTTTCGTCCTGGTCGCGTACTTCCTGTGCCAGGGTGGCCCACTCGACATGTTTTGCGCCCGGTCCGTGGCAGGCTTCGCAGCCCACGTTGATCTCCGCCCAGGTCGTGGCGAACTGGTCCTGCTCCGCGTCGTAGTTTTTTTCGCAGGTTGGTGCTGTGACAATCGGCGCACATGTAGTTCCAGTTTTGCTGGGCGCCGGTCCAGTGGAAGTCATCGCCCGCGGCCAGCGGCTCTTCCGGGAACAGGTGGTACCAGCGTTGGCCGCCTTCGGCCCCGGGCCGGTCGTCCCAGGCCAGGCCCAGGGCCTGGATGCGCCCGTCCGGAAAGGCAACCAGGTATTGCTGCAGAGGTTCGATGCCGAAGGTGTAGGCAATCTCGAAATCCTGCATCGTCCCGTCGGGTCCGTCCGTATGCACAAAATATTTGCCATCACGGGTGAAGAACCGGGAGGTGACGCCGTGCACGGTCACGGTCGCGTTATCAAAGTCGCCCACCACCGTCTCCGGGGAGGCATGACGCATGGCCATGTCATGGTGTGATCCCTGCCAGGCCTCCATCTCTTTCGCGTGGCAGCCGCCGCAGCTGGCGGTCCCCGCGTAGCCGTCTCCCGGGACCTGGGCGGCAAGGGACAGGCAAGGGAGAAGGAGCGCCAGCAGCGCCGCGCAGAATGCTTTGTGACTGAAAATCATGGGATCACGACAGTTGAGGATGATGCCCGGTAATAATGCCCTGTACGCCATTGGAATGCTACGTCTCCGGCCCCGGGGCTTTCCCTTGCAGGGGTCCTGGGGCATGCTGGCTTCGCTGCATGCATGGCGCTGATGCGTCCGGAGGCTCCGCTGCAAAACGACCAGGAAAACCTTGCAAAACCGCCCGGGGAACGCCCCCTGGTCCTGGTCTTTGGCGCGAGCGGCTACATCGGGACCTGGCTGGTTCCGCGCCTGGCGTTGGAGCCGCTGCGCATCCGCGCCGTTTCCCGGGACGAGCAGGTGCTCCGTGCGCGGGACTGGGACCAGGTTGAGCTGGCTGGCAGCCGATGCGCTTGATCCGGATTCCCTGCCTGCCGTCCTGGCCGGCGTTGATACCGCGTTCTACCTGGTCCATTCCATGAGCGCCGGCAAGGGTTTCGGGCAACTCGACCGGGAAGCGGCGCAAAACTTTGCCCACGCGGCCGCGCAGGCCGGTGTCCGCCGTATTGTTTATCTCGGGGGGCTGGTGCCCGCTGATGCGGACAGCGAGCACATCCGGTCCCGCGCGGAAACCGGTGACGTTCTGCGCGCGGGCGCCGTGCCGGTGACCGAGGTCCGGGCCGGGATCATCATCGGCCCGGGGTCCGCCGCCTTTGAGGTTATGCGCGATCTCGTGCTGCATCTGCCAGTGATGACCACACCCCGCTGGGTGCGGGCCAAGTCGCCCCCCATTGCCCTGGACAACCTGCTGGAGTACCTGGTGCGCGTCGCCTTTATCGAGGAGGCCGCAGGGCAGGTGTTTGATGCAGCGGGCCCCGAGCAGGTGAGCTACGAGGACCTGATGCGCACCCTGGCCGGGGTGGCCGGCAAACGCTGTCCGCTCATCATTCCCGTGCCGCTGTTGACTCCCCGGTTGTCCGCCTATTGGCTGGGGCTGGTCACCGCTGTGCCCACCAGCGTCGCGCGGGCCCTGATCGGTGGCCTGAAGCACGACTTCCAGGCCGATGATGCGGAGTTGAGGCGCCTGGTGCCGCAGCGTCTGCTCGGCGTTAAAGAGGCCATCGAGGCGGCCTTTGCCGCCGAGCGTGAGCACCGCGTGGCGGCCCGTTGGCGGGAAGGCGCCTTTCCACTGCGCGACTACTCCCATGACGTGGCCTACTACGCCAAGCAGGCCGGCGGGGAGGCCTCCAGCACGGCGCCGCCGGAGGCGGTATGGGCACAGGTGGTGGCCATCGGCGGGCACAACCGCTACTACTTTGCCAACTGGCTGTGGACCATCCGCGAGTTCCTGGACTGGTGCGTCGGCGGGCGGGGTTTGTCCCGCGGCCGGCGTGACCCGGACACGCTGCGCCTCGGCGACATGGTGGACAGCTGGACGGTCCTGGGCGTGGATGAACCGCGCCGCCTGACCCTCAAGCTGGGCATGAAGGCGCCGGGTTCCGGCGTGCTGGAGTTTGAAATCATGCCGGAGCCTGCCGGGTCGCGCATCCGCGCGACGGCCTACTGGCATCCGAAGGGTTTCTGGGGACTGGCTTACTGGTATGCGCTGGTGCCGGCGCATTTGTTCCTGTTTCGCGGCTGGACCCGCGCCATCGCCCGGCGGGCCGAAGCGGCCGAAGCACGCGACTTAATCTAGCGTGGGCTGCGTCAGGTTTCCGGATCCTGCGCGTCGCTCCCCAGCGCCGCGGCGCAGATTGTGCGCACATCATGCTGTTGTCCCAGGGCTTCGAGGTTCAGGTACAGCGTAATGAGATAGAAGCCAACGAATACGAAGTCACTATGTAAGCGGTAATCGTGTTCGATGAAAAAATCGAACAGCCGGTCAAAGGAGCTTTTGAATTCATCGATGGAAAAGCGTTGTGCCCCGGCCTGCATGCCAAAATGTGTTTTCAGCAGCTCCAGAAGCTGCGACTTCGCTGGCCTGGTCCAGGCCGGGCCGCAACATGCCCATACGGGCCAGGGCAGCCCGCAGCGCCGTCTCGTCATCGGCGTAAAAAGAACGGTAAAGGCTGATCATGCCGAGCCGGAATTCGGGTCGCAGCTTGAGCCACAGGCCGTTGGGCTGGTAGTAGAGCTCGCGCTCTGACCACCAGAAGCGTCCCGGTCGCAAATCAAGGAATAGCCCGTCCGGCACCAGCCACTGGCGAAAGTACAGGTACAGAATCCGGTCACCGGCGCTGCGCCGTTGCGCGCCGTGAGCCAGGTCGGCCAGCGCGGTTGCCTCCGGCGGGAGGCGGGGCGAGCACCAGCCTGTCCACCACGGCCTGCGTCTGCCGGCTCAGCGCGCGCACGCCGGTGCCGCTGACGAAGCGCCAGCTCACGCTGCGCAGGGATGCGAGCATCGGCCGCCATTCAACCGCATCCCAGCCCCGCGCCGGCACAAACCGCGCCAGCTGGCGGAGCTCCTCGGGGAGAAAACCGGGCAGTTCCATGGGGCGTCATCTAAAAAACGGGGCCCGAAGGCCCCGTTTACTTACCCGGCTTACTGGGTTCCGCCAGGGTCTTTCAGTTTCTCCATCACCTTGTCCAGGCTGAAGCTTGCAGCTTCCTGGCGCGGCGGGTATTCCTTGAACGTGGCCAGGAACCTTCCCACGTACTGTTGTGCGGGAACCAGCAGGTAGGCGCGGTCGATCATCCAGTCGTAATAGGTGTTCGACGTGAGCTGGGCGCGTTCAAACGGGTCCCGGCGCAGGTTGAAGATCAGCGGCACGCGTAACGGGGTCAATGGCTCCATCCAGGCGCGCAGGGTGGTGTACTTCTCCTGCTCCATGAACACGAGTTTCCAGTCTTCATAACGCAGCGCCATCAGGTCGCCATCGTCGGAGAAGTACATGATCTCCTTGCGCGGTGACTCATCGGTCTCGCCGGTCAGCAAGGGCAGGATGTCGTACCCATCAAGGTGGACCCGGTATTTGCGGTCCATGGATGGGGAGCGATAACCATCCAGGAGTTCTTCCTTGATCTCATCGTTGCCGGCGATGGCGGCGAAAGTCGGGAACCAGTCCATGTGGTGGACGATCTGGTTGGTGTAGCTGCCCGCTTCGATCTTGCCGGGCCAGCGGACGAAGGCCGGCACGCGCCAGCCGCCTTCCCAGTTGGTGTTTTTCTCACCGCGGAAGGGCGTCATGCCCGCATCAGGCCAGGTATTCATGTGCGGGCCGTTGTCCGTGGAGTAGAACACCACGGTGTTGTCGGCAATGCCCAGTTCGTCCAGCTTGTCGAGGAACAGGCCGATGTGTTTGTCGTGCTCAAGCATGCCGCAGCTGTATTCGTCCACCCGCGGGTAGAGTTCCTTGCACGTCGACATTTCACCCTCGCTCACGTGCGTGCGGAAGTGCATGCGCGTGCCGCTCCACCAGACGAACCACGGCTTGCCGGCAGCGGTCTGGCGTTCGATGAAGTCCAGGGCGGCGGCTGAAGTTTCGTCGTCCACCGTTTCCATGCGCTTCTTGGTCAAGGCGCCGGTGTCTTCAATGCGACCGTCCGCGTAGGAGTGGATCACGCCGCGCGGACCGTATTCCTCGCGGAAGTTGCTGCCGTCGGCCAGGATCATGTCCTCGGGATAATCGAAGTTTTCCGGCTCTTCCTCGGCATTAAGGTGATAGAGGTTGCCAAAAAATTCGTCAAAACCGTGATTGGTCGGGAGGTGCTCATCCCGGTCACCCAGGTGGTTTTTGCCAAACTGGCCCGTGGCATAGCCGAGGTCCTTCAGCACCACGGCAATGGTCGGGTCTTCTTCCTGCATGCCTTCCTCGGCGCCCGGCAGGCCGACCTTGGACAGGCCGGTGCGGAACACGCTCTGACCCATGATGAAGGACGAGCGTCCGGCGGTGCAGGACTGTTCCCCGTAATAGTCGGAGAAGCCCATGCCCTCATCGGCAATTCGATCAATATTGGGCGTTTGGTAGCCCATCATGCCGCGACTGTTATTGGAAATGTTCCAGAAGCCGATGTCATCGCCCCAGATGACCAGGATGTTGGGTTTGTCCTGGGCAAACGCCGGAGCGAGAAAGAGCAGGCCCGTGACCAGGGCCAGGCTGCGTGTGAATAAGCGCATAACGATCTCCGAATTACATTGAAATTCAACTATAACCGCTGCCAGAGAAAAATTTAATGGCAGGCGATTGGTATGTGCGGTCGATGGTCCGGCATCGGTTTACTTACTTGGATTGCCTGATTGGATGCGGGCATTACCGGATTTTTCGACACCGCAGTCTGGCCTGTCCGGCCCATGCAATCAATATATCAAAATGAATAATATGATAACTTCATGTAATGAAATACACGCTAGCGCAGGTTCAGCATGTTCTCGCTCTCGGGCGTTACCGGCATTTCGGTCGTGCTGCCGAGCATCTTGAAATTACCCAGCCTGCGCTGAGCCGGAGCATCAAGTCCCTGGAGGAGCGGCTGGGCTGCAGCCTGTTTGACCGGTCCCGAAGCGGAGTAACGCCAACCCGGGAGGGCATCCACTTTCTGGATCGCGGTCACGAACTGCTTACCGCGGCCAACCAGTTACAGGCTGAGATCGAGCCCTCGCACGGGGGGTTGCGCGATGAGTTGGACCTTGCCTGCGGGCTTTTCCCGGCCGAGATGACGCTCGCTCCGGTGTTGCGACGGCTCACTGACGACTTACCGGGCCTGGAGCTTAACGTCGAGATCACGGACTGGACCCAGGCCCGGGCGCTACTGGATTCCGGGAGTAGCCAGCTGATGTTTGGTGAGCTCGGTCCTGCAGCCGGCTTCGAGTCGCGCGTCGTCAACCGGCAGCCCCTGCGCGCCATCGTGCGGCCGGACCATCCCCTGGCCCGAAGCCGGTCGCCGGTCGCCGAAGACCTCTTCGCGTACCCCTGGATCTGCTCCCGTATTCCCCCTCGCGCGGTCGCACCTTTTCTCCAGGGGGGCGCCATGGGCCGGCTGGATGAAAAAACCGGCTGGTTTACACCCAGCGTGGTGTCTACCTCGCTCACGGCTTCCCTGGGCCTGTGCCGGGCAACAGACGGCGTGGCAATTCTGCCCCTGGGCGTTGCCCACCCGCACCTCGCGGCCGGCGAGGTCGCCATGGTGCCGTTCCAGGCGCCCTGGCTGCGCCTCAATTACGGGCTCGCCTGGCGCTCCGGGGAGCCGTTAACCCGGGCAGCCCAGCGTTTTATCGAGCTCGCGGAAGAGGAGGAGGCAAGCCTGCGGGAGCGGGAGCGCGAGTTGGCCGTTCATTATGGCTGCGGGCGCTGGGTGGCCGCCGACGTGGTGGGGGAGGCCGTTTGACCCGGGACGTCTTCTCCGTGTCATTGTCATGGGAGATAATCCAAAGCCGAAAACCCCACGCCTGCAGGCAATCCCCGTGACCCAACAAGTTCGTCAGACCAAGATCATCGCCACCCTCGGCCCGGCCACCGATGATCCGGAAGTGCTCCGTGCCATGTTCAGGGCCGGCGTGGACGTGGTGCGCATCAACATGTCCCATGGCAGTCCGGAAGATCAGATGGTTCGTGCACGCACGGTGCGCGAGGTCTCCGCGGGGCTGGGCAGGGAAATCGCCATCCTGGTGGATTTGCAGGGGCCGAAGATCCGCCTGGAAACATTCCTGAATGACCACATTGAACTAGAGCACGGTGATCCCTTCATCCTTGATGCGAGCCCGGAGCCGGCACTCGGTGACCAGTCCCGGGTCGGGGTGACCTACAAGGGCCTGACCCGCGACGTGAAGCCCGGCGACCTGTTGCTGCTGGACGACGGCATGGTGACCATGACCGTGAGGGAAGTCGTCGGCGACGAGATACATTGCATTACGCAAAATGGCGGACGGCTGTCCAGCCGCAAGGGCATCAACCTCAAAGGCGGCGGCCTGTCCATTCCCGGTCTCGACGAACGGGATCGCAAGGATATACAGCGGGCCGCGGAGATGGACGCGGACTATGTTGCCGTCTCCTTTCCGCGCAACGCCGAGGATATGTACAAGGCCCGCGCCCTGTTGCGCGAAGCCGGCAGCCATGCGCGGCTCGTGTCCAAGATCGAGCGCACGGAGGCGATCGAAAACCTGGAGGAAATTATCGAGGCATCCCACGCGGCCCTCGTGGCGCGCGGCGACCTGGGCGTGGAAATCGGTGATGCGGAGCTCCCGTTTTTGCAAAAGCAGATCATCCGTAAGGCCCTGCACCAGAACCGCGTGGCCATAACCGCCACCCAGATGATGCAGTCCATGGTGGATAACCCGATTCCCACCCGCGCCGAGGTGCTGGACGTGGCCAACGCGGTGATCGACGGCACGGATGCGGTATGCTCTCGGCGGAGACCGCCGTTGGCAAGTTCCCGGTGGAAGTCGTGCAGGCCATGGACCGCGTGTGCCTTGGCGCCGAGCGCCACGTGGAAGCGCAGAAGGAGAACCAGCAGCTTAACGTGCGCTTCCACCGCATTGACCAGGCGATCGCCTCCGCCGCGATGTTTCTTGTCAAGCACGTGCGCGTTGATGCGATCGTCGCGCTGACCGAGTCGGGTTCGACGGCCCAGTGGCTGTCACGCGTGCGCAGCTCCGCCCCGATTTACGCCCTGTCCCAGGTGGCCGCGAGCCGCCGGCGCATGGCCCTGTACCGCGGCGTCTACCCGATTGCGCACCAGCCCGTGGGCAAGAAAATGGAAAAGGTTTTACGCAACGCCATCACCATGATGCTGGACCGGGGCTTTATCCGCGCCGGTGACCGGGTGCTCCTGACCATGGGCGACCGGCTCGACAATGAAGGCGGAACCAACACCATGCGCCTTATCCAGGTCACCGAAACCGGCTACGCGGACGCCCAGGCGGAACTCGACCTGCATTAGGCCACCGTCGTGGAGTTGTTCCCCCCACAGCCGATAAAATGATGAGCTTGCCGGGCCCCTGGCGACCCGTGCGATCCGCTGCGCTAACCCGGCAGGGTCGCCCTGCCCCAGCCCACCAAACACAACCGGAGCAGTCTGCCCGACTGACAAACAGATGACTGACAACTTCAAGGAGCGCGCGCTTGATTACCACCGGCGGCCCACGCCGGGGAAAATCAAGGTCACTCCGACCAAGGCCCTGACCACTGCTGAAGACCTGGCGCTGGCGTATTCGCCGGGCGTGGCGGCGGCCAGTGAGCTGATCCACCAGCAGCCTGCCGAGGCCCGCAATCTGACCATCCGGGGCAACCTGGTGGGGGTCATCACCAATGGCACGGCGGTTCTGGGCCTGGGCGACATCGGCCCGCTGGCGGCCAAACCCGTGATGGAAGGCAAGGGTGTGCTGTTCAAAAAGTTTGCCGACATCGATGTCTTCGACATCGAACTGGAAGAAAAAGACCCGGACAAGCTGGTGGACATCATCGCGGCGATGGAGCCGACCTTCGGCGGCATCAACCTCGAGGACATCAAGGCGCCGGAATGCTTCATCGTTGAGCGCAAGCTGCGCGAACGCATGAACATCCCGGTGTTCCACGATGACCAGCATGGCACCGCCATCATCTGCGCCGCGGCCGTCCTGAACGCCCTCGAACTGACCGGCAAGGACATCGGCGAGGTCCGCCTGGCCGCCTCCGGGGCCGGCGCCGCGGGCATGGCCTGCCTTGATCTGCTGGTCAAGCTGGGCATGAAGCGCGAGCATATTTTTGTCAGCGACCGCGAAGGGGTGGTCCATGCCACCCGTAAGGAAGACATGGACGAGCACAAGGCCCGCTACGCCCACGACACGGACAAGCGCCGGCTGGCGGAGATCATGGTGGGCGCGGACATCTTCCTGGGTGTTTCAGTGGGCGGCATCGTGACCCGGGAGATGGTCGACAGCATGGCGGAGCGCCCGGTGGTTCTGGCCCTGGCCAACCCGGAGCCGGAAATCATGCCCGACGAGGTGCTCGCGGTCCGGCCCGATGCCATCATTGCCACCGGCCGCAGTGATTTTCCCAACCAGGTCAACAACGTTCTGTGTTTTCCCTACATCTTCCGCGGCGCCCTGGACGTCGGCGCCACGGGCATCAATGACGAGATGAAGATGGCCTGTGTCCGCGCGCTGGCGGAGCTGGCGCGCAAGGAGGTTCCCGCGGACGCGGCGGCCGCTTACGGCGGAGACATGCTCAAGTTCGGGCCGGGATACCTGATTCCCAAACCCTTCGATCCGCGGTTGTTGCCCCAGCTGGCGCCGGCGGTGGCCCAGGCTGCCATGGACAGCGGCGTGGCTACCAGACCGATCGAAGACCTGCCCGCCTACCGGGAAAAACTGGAGCAGTTCATCTGGCGCACAGGCCTGTTGATGAAGCCGATCTACGATGCGGCGCGGCGGGATCCGAAGACCGTCTGTTTTTCTGAGGGCGAGGAAGAGGTGATCCTGCGCGCGGTGCAGGTGATTTGCGATGACCAGACAGCGCGTCCGGTGCTGATCGGCCGGCCCTCGGTGATCGAGAGCCGCATTGAAAAGCTCGGGCTGCGCATTCGCCCCGGGTGGATTTCGAGATTACCAACCCCGAGTCGGACCCGCGCTACTACGATTACTGGACCACCTACCACCAGCTCATGGAGCGCAAGGGCGTATCGCCCGATGCAGCCAAGGCCATCGTGCGTAACAACGATGCGGTGATCGGCGCGATCCATGGTTCGCCGGGGTGAAGCCGATGCACTGATCACCGGCGTGGTCGGTGGTTTTCAGAAAAAGCTCCGGATCGCCCTGGATGTGATTGGCAAGCGGCCCGGCGGAAAAGTCGTGGCCGCCATGGGTGCAGCCACCACGGATGCGGGCACCTATTTTGTGTGCGACACGCACGTGAACACGGACCCGACGGCGGAAGAACTGGCCGCGAAATCACCCTGATGGCTGCGCGCGCCGTGCGCGTCTTCGGTATCGAGCCACGGGTAGCGCTCCTGTCCCATTCCAACTTCGGCAGCCATCGCGATGCGGGGGCCGTGAAAATGAAAGAGGCGGTGGAGCGGATCAGCGCGCTGGCGCCGGAGCTGAAGGTCGAAGGGGAAATGACCGCCGATGCGGCCCTGGATGTGCGCTACCGGGAACGGGTTTTCCCGAATTCGCGTCTGCACGCGCCGGCCAATCTACTGGTGATGCCGGGCATAGACTCGGCGCATATCGCCCTCAACCTGGCGCGCCTGGCCGGCAACGCGGTGACCGTCGGTCCCATACTGTTGGGCATGGCGCGCCCAGTCCATATACTCACCCCGTCGGCCACCGTGCGACGCATTGCCAATATGACGGCCCTGGCGGTCGTTGATGCGCAAATCAACGAGAGTGACCAACGCCAGTCAGGTGCAGATGCGCACGGCGGGCAGGAAACCACAGGAACCTAACTCATGAGCGCGAACATCAAGCCCTTTGGCCGCCACGGTGTGCCGGACACGGATCCCCAGGAGACCGCCGAGTGGCTGGAGTCGCTGCAGGCGGTGATCGAGCGGGAAGGGCCCGAGCGCGCCCACCAACTCATCGAGCACCTGGTCGATTTTACCCGCCGGTCCGGCGGTTACCTGCCGTATGACGCCACGACTGCCTACGTCAACACGATCCCCCCGCATCTCCAGGAAGCCAGTCCCGGCGACAGCGACCTGGAATGGCGCATCCGTTCGATCATCCGCTGGAACGCCATGGCCATGGTGCTCCGGGCCCGGCAAGCGCGGCGGTGACCTGGGTGGCCATATTGCCGAGCTTTGCCTCGGCCGCGACGCTTTACGATGTCGGCTTCAACCACTTTTTCCGCGGCAACGATCACCCCGGGGGCGGCGATCTGGTGTACATCCAGGGCCACTCCTCGCCGGGCATTTATGCGCGTTCCTTCCTCGAAGGGCGCATCAGTGCCGAGCAGCTTGACCGGTTCCGCCAGGAAGTGGACGGCGATGGACTGAGCTCCTACCCCCACCCCTGGCTGATGCCGGACTACTGGCAGTTGCCCACGGTGTCCATGGGCCTGGGTCCCATCATGGCCATCTACCAGGCGCGTTTTCTCAAATACCTGCACGACCGTGGCATCGCCGACACCTCCGAGCGTCGCGTCTGGTGCTTCCTGGGCGACGGGGAGACCGACGAGCCCGAATCCCTGGGCGCGATTTCCCTGGCCGGGCGCGAAGGCCTGCGATAACCTGATCTTCGTGATCAACTGCAACCTGCAGCGCCTGGACGGGCCGGTGCGCGGCAACGGCAAGATCATCCAGGAACTCGAAGGGGTGTTCCGCGGCGCCGGCTGGCGCGTGTTGAAAGTGATTTGGGGCTCCTACTGGGATCCGCTGCTGGCCAGGGACAAGGACGGCCTGTTACGCCAGCGCATGGAAGAAGCGGTGGATGGCGAATACCAGGCCTACAAGGCCAAGGGCGGCGCCTACACCCGCGAGCATTTCTTCGGCAAGTACCCGGAGCTCAAGCAGATGGTCAGCAGCAGATCTCCGACGAGGACATCTGGCGCCTCAACCGCGGCGGCCATGATCCGCACAAAATTTTTGCCGCCTACCACTCGGCAACCCAGGCAAAAGGGCGGCCAACGGTGGTGCTGGCCAAGACCGTCAAGGGTTGCGGGACGGGCTCAAGCGGCGAGGCGCAGAACATCACGCACCAGCAGAAAAAGATGGACGTGGACTCGATTCGCCAGTTTCGCGATCGTTTCAACGTGCCGATACCGGAGGACGAACTGGCGGATGTGCCTTATTACCATCCGGGGCCGGACAGTGCGGAGGTGCAATACATGCTCGAGCGGCGCAAGGCGCTTGGCGGGTCGCTTCCGGAGCGCCGGCACAAGGTGCAGCCGCTCGCCGTGCCGGACCTGGAGGCCTTCGAGTCCCTGCTGACCGGCACCGGCGACCGCGAGATCTCCAGCACCATGGCCTTTGTGCGGGCCCTGGCGATTATCCTGCGGCAGAAAGACCTCAAGGAACGCGTGGTGCCCATCGTGGCGGACGAGGCGCGCACCTTCGGCATGGAGGGCATGTTCCGCCAGCTCGGTATTTACGATCGAGGCCAGCTCTACGACCCGATGGATGCCGACCAGCTGATGTTCTACAAGGAGAGCAAGCAAGGGCAGATTCTCCAGGAAGGCATCACGGAGGCCGGCGCCGATGTCCTGGATTGCTCGCAACGAGCTACAGCGCCAACGGCGAGCCGATGATCCCTTTCTACATTTACTACTGATGTTCGGCTTCCAGCGCATCGGCGACCTGGCCTGGCAGCCGGCGACCTGCGCGCGCGCGGTTTCCTGCTCGGCGGCACGTCGGCGGACGACGCCTGAACGGCGAGGGCGGCAGCACGAGGACGGCCACAGCCACATCCTGTCAAGCACCATTCCCAACTGCGTCAGCTATGACCCCACGTTCAATTACGAGGTGGCGGTGATCGTCCAGGACGGCCTGCGGCGCATGTACGCGGACTGCGAGGATGTCTACTACTACATCACGCTCATGAATGA